>NZ_JAIEZV010000001.1 GCF_019599545.1 Halobacillus sp. Nhm2S1
TTACCTATAAGGTAATAAGATCCCTCAGAGACGATGAGGTTGATAGGTCCGAGGTGGAAGCGTGGTGACACGTGGAGCTGACGGATACTAATGGATCGATGACTTATCTATCTGATTATAATCATTCGTGAAGAACGTTGCTTTTCATAAAAGATGTTTCCTTATCCAGTTTTGAGGGTTCACCTGAACTTATGGGAATAAAAAAATTTTCATATTATGGGAGCAAATAAAGTTTCCCACATTATCGCGGGGTAGAGCAGTCTGGCAGCTCGTCGGGCTCATAACCCGGAGGTCACAGGTTCAAATCCTGTCCCCGCAACCAATTATTTTCTATAAACCTCCATAATAAGTGAAAACAGTGATACTAGTTTTGTGGGTTTACTTCAAACTTTATATTGATGTGGTGGTGAAGGCGAAGAGGTCACACCTGTTCCCATGCCGAACACAGCAGTTAAGCTCTTCAGCGCCGATGGTAGTCGGGTTTACCCCCGTGAGAGTAGGACGCCGCCACATTATCCATTAGCCCTTCAGGATTCATCTCCTGAAGGGTTTATTGTATTCTCATTTTGGTGTAGAGGGAGAGCCAGCAAAAAGTGCTTGCCCCCCAAAAAGTGTTAACGTGATGGGAGTCAGGCACCTTTAATAAAGGCTGAATTTCATCTTCGGCAGCCTTGAGTTTAGTCGGAAAGAGAAGCTACATATTTAGCATTCCATAAATAATTAACAAAGAGGAAGTGTCTCCTTTGAGGCGCTTCTTTTTTTATAGATACGGGATCTCTTATAGAAGAGTCCGATTGAAAAGGTAGTATGGTCTGTATTCATTTGAATGACGTTATCGAAGAATCTCTGACATTATTACTCTCTGTCTTCTCATGTATAATGGGAAGTAACTAAATTAAGAAAATAAATGTGATTCGTATGAAAGAGGAAATGACTTTGCTAAGGGATCGTTTGAACTATTTGAGCTGAGATAATTTCCCGGTTAGGATGCTTAAAGAATTGAAGCGCGGTGACGGTTCATGCGCTTCAATTCTTGATTTATGAACACATAAAATATAGCATTTTTCCAAATAGAACACACCATTCATGTAGACGGACGTGACTGAAATGAGGAAGCACATGATCAGCCCCTCACTTCAGAGGAGATAGAAGAGAGAGGAGATATAAAGTTGAAAAAACTCTTAGCGTTATCAATGACTGTCTTCTTTTTAATAACAGGTTGCTCTGATCATTCGGGCGATAATAAACAGGAAGAATCGCCACTACCTGCTGAAGGTTTGGAAGTTATTGCAGATAACCTGGAAGTTCCGTGGTCCATCGAAAAAAGGGAAGATACCTTTTATTTAACAGAAAGATCAGGGAACATTGTCAAAATAGAAGATGGGGAAGTACAAAGGCAAAGAGTAGAGCTTGAAGAAGATGTATCCACAGCTTCAGAGGCAGGATTGCTTGGTTTTGTTCTTGCCCCTGACTTTTCCGAATCGAACCTTGCCTATGCCTATTACACGTATGAAGATGGTGAAGAACAATTTAATCGTATCGTAACGCTTCGGTTGGGAGATCGTGTATGGAGAGAAGAGGATCTGCTTCTTGACCAAATCCCCAGTGGTACTTACCATCATGGAGGAAGACTTAAAATCGGCCCTGATGAAAAACTCTTTGCTACAGCTGGGGATGCTTCTGATCCTGAAATAGCACAAGACCTAGATTCATTAGGTGGAAAAATTTTAAGAATGAATACGGATGGATCGATCCCAGATGATAACCCATTTGCGGGTTCCTATGTTTATAGCCGTGGACATCGCAACCCTCAAGGGATGACTTGGTTGTCAGATGGTACGATGTATGCAAGTGAACACGGGAATAATGCAAACGATGAGATTAATTTGATTGAAGCTGGTCAAAATTACGGTTGGCCGGTTATAGAAGGCTCTGAAGAACAAGAGGGAATGGTTTCGCCTCGATTCACTTCTGGAGACAACTTCACCTGGGCACCTTCTGGAATGGACAATTTTGAAGGGAAAATGTTTGTTGCAGCATTAAGGGGTTCGGCCGTTTTAGAATTTAATCTTGAAACAGGTGAATACCGTGAAGTGATCACTGGTCTTGGAAGGATTCGCGATGTACAGATTAAGGATAAGGATCTTTATTTCATTAGTAATAATACAGATGGGCGTGGCGATCCACAGGAAAATGATGACAAGCTGTATAGAATTTCACTCTCAGATCTGGATTAACGACTGAAAAGTAACCGATTGAAATTGCTCGATATAAAGAGCAATTCAGTTACAATCGCTCTTTTACTTTTACAACGGAAGATAGACGGATGGTCGTGCTTTGATCCATGGAACAAAGGATGTGACAGAAGCAAAGACGTTCTACCATAGGTATTTTGGCTAATAGCAAATCTCTTGAATGGCTGCATTCAATCTAGCAGAGTAAGGGTCAGAGACGGAAACGAGAGGAATCCACTTTAATAAGAGGACATTTAAATTATTAGTTATGTATAAAAGAGCGCTTCACTTATGAAGCGCTCTTTCTCTAAGGCGAATGTCCAGTAGGATTTTTTCATACTAAGCTCTTTCCGAAATAAATGGAAAAGAATGAAAAAAGCGAGATTTGGAAATAATATATAAAATTACTTCTTCGGAGCTGAAAGTAGATGGCATTAAACTCTTTCCTGTCCAATGATAGCTTGCTGGGTCCGATCATTCTGTTTTTTACTTTTGCTGGTTTAGCAGGTCTTTTTTATCTTTCCTTCTTTAAAAACAAGTAATGGGAGGGGCACATCTAGAGTAAGGAGTGGAGTTGATTGAGAAGTTTATCCAACTTTTGAGATATATATAAAACTTCCTCATCGTCTGCTCCACTTAAATAGGCATCATACAATTCATGTCGAACAGATTCTATTTTTTCTTCTAACTTTGAAATATCATCCATATTTAATCCTCCGCCCATGATTTTACAACTAAAGGTTAACACATGTCTTTACAAAATCCTTTCATTTTGATTGATTTTATAGTGGCAGTTTGAAACAGGTAAAACGTCCCAGGGTATAATTCCTAATCTTGGGTTTTAGAGGAAAGACGTAAAAGCTCAAAGAATACATCTCTAACCAGTAGGGTGAAATGGGTTACTCTATCATCACTGTTTTCAGCCTGGTGATAACGGTTGGTAGGCGCTCAAAATAAGGTTTCTGTATGAAGTCATAGGCTCCATGCTTAGCAAATTTGTCAATTGTGAATGCATCTCCTAGAGAGGAACAGACAATGACCCTCACGTCAGGGTTAATCCTCTTTAATTGAATGAGGATCTGCAGTCCATTCATCTTAGGTAAGACAAAGTCTAGTATGACTAGGTGGGGGCTATGAATCTTATATTCAATAATCCCTTCCATTCCGTTCGCAGCTTCAGCGATCACTTGAATGGATTCGACTTTTAATACCTTTTTCAACCATGATCTCACCAAGGAAGAATCATCAATAATTAGTGCGTTAATCATACATTCGCCCTTACGTCTTTTCTTTTTATACCCCTTTATTGTTCACCCTTCTGTTACCTTACCCAATGAAATTATCTTAGTATAGTAAAATCGACTCGGATGCACGTGTTTTTAAGCAAAGAAAAAAGCCAGAGCAAAACTCTGGCGAAACTAAGAGAGGGACTCATCGCATTAGCTAGATGTAAGGGATGTATGTGAGAGTCACCTTCTACATTATGGGCAGGGAACGAACATTTATACATAAAAAAAGCCAGTGTATGGAAATACACTGACAAGTAAGGGTGATTTATCTATGATCTAATTTTTCTATAGCTGGAGACAATCTATGGAGAAGTGGCTTTTGAATGAAGTCGATCACTCCTATAGAGGCACACTGGTCAAGTAATTGGATGTCACTGTGTTCAGAGCATACAATCACCTGTGCTTTTGGGTGCTTACTGCGGAGTTCCTTTAGATATTTTAGACCTTGCATAACTGAGATTTGAACATCCATAAGCACTAGATCTGGTTGATAGCGATCATACAGTGAGAGGACTTCCGTGCCATTTTCAGTTTCCGCCAAAACTGTATAGGAGTGTCTCTCTAATATACTTTTCAATCTTAGTTTATCTCGAGTATTATCTATTAGTATTGCAGTTGGCATATGATCTTCCTTACGTCCATTGGTCTCCCTAACCCTAGCCTTATACCTGTGTCTATAGTCACCCCAGACTTATCATATCAGAGTTGGTTCTATGAGGATAGGTGAAAGCCGTGAGTTGCTCTTAACCTATACAATACGAGGGCAGTTGAAATCGGAACTAATGAATACAAGGCCAGGGGGATTAGGGTGGAAGAAAGATTAATGGATAGTCGATTCCCAACTGGTAATCCCTTAAATGTATGGCGTTTTATGTTAATCTATTCCGAGTAGAGAAAATGTAATTCTAGGAGGGGAAATATGATTAATACATGGAGCCTATTACAATGGGTAAACGTAGCAGCGTTAATAACCCTTATTATGCTGTTCGAAAAAATGGGGTACATGCTCTTTGATGCGTTCTTATCAAATGGCTCTTCTATCATGATGCAAATCTATTTTGCTGTAGCGATTTTGTTAACGGTCAGCTTCAATTATATTTGGATCTATTGTCAGCTAAAGAAAAGCAACATGAATATATTTCAAAATAAATTTTGGAGAAACGGAATAAAAGTATTTGGTCTCTCCCTAGTGATTCTTATATTTGCCATATTATTATTTGGATTTACTGGTGACATCTTTACCTTAGTTGAGCAACATCGTTGGATCATGTATTTGATGGCTGTCCTCTTCATTTCTATTACCTATTTTATGATGCTTTGTATCGTTTCTAAATTTGAAAACTCTCCCTTTTCCATAATTAAAATGAGTTTCTACGCGACTTCAATCATGCTTGTCATCTCCATTTTTATGATGTGACTGAACTCGACAAAAAGTAAGCCGAAAGCGTGGCTTGCTTATATGATTGAATCTAATTGGAAGTTGTTCGTGACAACAGTTTCATATAGCCCTGTTAAATTTTTCGCTAAACAATCTGAAAACGATCATAAATGGTAAGCAGATGAGGATAATAAATTCCTAGGTAATAATGGAAGGCGAATCTAGGGGGAATCACATTTAATACAATCGACTCATTTTTATAAAGAGGGTTTGTTCCCGAATGTGTTCATTGGTATAATGTTCCTCTATGTCTAAAATATTCAACGGGGTGAACGGATGAGATTTAATGCACTGCAATTCAATAATAAACGAATGGAACTTTCTGGGCAGTGTTTTCAAAGAATCGATGGTTCTTTAATCATAGAATTAAATGCAAGGATCCCCTTTGAAGAGGTAAGCAGGTTAACGTCAGAGTCCATTTCCTACTTATGGGTAGGAAGGCCTCATGGAGAAAAGTGGTACGTACATAGTGGTCCATTTCGGATGAAAGAACAATGGGGAATAATTATTCTTACACCTGAACAATAATCATTCTTCCTCTTGTAGGGAAAAAGCAATCCAGGCTTCTTTTTCAAAAGGAAATGGTTGTACCTTGTAATCATTTGGCTTTCCATTAAGAAACCAACGAACCCATCTTTCTTTAGATGGGTTCTTTTATATTTAAACAAGGAGCTCAAAACCTTCAACATCATCACCAAGTACTTCAGGTATTTCCTCCTCGTGGTGCTTTGATGTGACGAGTACTGAATTCCGCCCGTACTCGATTGCTTTTTTTCTTACCCGTAGCCTCATTCATTTTTATTCTCATAACATCTTCATTGTAAAAGATCATCACCTGTAGAACTTAACAAACCTCTCGACGATTTCTCGCTCTAAATCAGACTACATCTTTATCTAAAAAAACGTTGTTGGAAAAGGGCTTCTGAAAATGCCTGCTCTATAAAAGTGATGGTATTATTTTGTAGGTTTTTAGGTCTTTTTTACTTAAATGACTATACTTGGTCTGATTCCCTTAAAAAGGCGGTAGTACGGACGATATATAAGAAGTGCCAAATAAATTTTTGTAATATAACAATGAGGAGGCATAACTTTATGCTTATCACCGACGGAAAAATTGTATCACCAGTCCTAGTCCAAACCGCCCTATTCAATCATATTCCTATATATTACTTGAATGATCAAAGGCCCTTGAATTTGGAGGTGGGTTCGAAAGTGTTAACGACTTCTGAAGACTGTTTAGATCTTTTGGAATTTAACGATCGTCATCATCCAAATGTTAGAGCTTCAAAGTTAGTTAAAAATAAAGCTGAATTTAGAAGGATCGCGTCTTCCATTAATCCGCATTTCTTTTATCGTTTGTTGAATATAGACGAGTTAATAAAAATGGATAAGGAATCGATTCCATTTCCTGTCGTCATTAAACCAAATAAAGGATATGGAAGTGTAGGCGTTTATATAGTGAAAGAGGAAAAGGATTGGGACCAGGCCGTCCAGGATCTCTCCTGTGACATTTTATTAGCGAAGAACTTATATTCTGACACGGTCGTAGACAGCGATCAAATCATTATCGAAGAATGGATACAAGGCCAGGAGTTTGCTTTAGACTGCTATTACGATCAAGAGGGTGAACCTGTCATCCTGAATATCCTCAAAAGACGCTTTGTTGATGATCAGGATACATCAGATCGGATTTATTACACGTCCAGCGGGATTATGGAAGAAGTAAAAGACGAATCCATAGAGTATCTTCGGCGGTTGAATAAAGAATTAGGATTAAGGAATTATCCTTTCCATATAGAGGTTCGAGAGTCAGATAAAGGGATGATTCCAATTGAACTGAATCCTCTTCGTTTTGCTGGAATCGGCACCACGGATGTCAGCTACCATGCCTATGGTATAAACGCTTCTGAAAATTATTATTTAGATAGGAAACCTGATTGGGGGCCGATTATAAATCGTGAGGATCAATCTCTGTATGGATTCTTCTGTGCTGAAGTACCCAATGATATAAGTATCAATCTTGTAGAGCATATCGACCACGACTCGCTTAGAAAAGAATTTAGTGAGGTGCTTGAATACAGAATCATTGAGTCTTCTACAGATCGTACGTTTGCTGTGATATTTTTTAAAGCGGAAGATTTAGAAGAAATCGATCGACTATTACAGCTGGACTTATCCCTGTACATGAATTTGAAGACGGAAAAAGAGGCGATTAAATGAAGAAGTTCACCTCACTGAATCTTAAGAAGTCTCTAAAGTCACAACTGTTTTTGAGCTTCATTACACCGATCCTGATCTTAGGGGGATTGGTTTTTGTATTCGTGAAGCTGCTTTCTTCACATATTATTGATGACTATGTTCTTCCTCAGTTTGAACAAATTCTTCAAACAAACGGGGAGGAGTTGGTTCGTACAATTGATGCCGAAAATGTGAATGCGGTTATCGATAATCCTGATGGGAACCATTCGGCATTGATCAACTCGTTGGATGCATTCATGGAAGGGAAAGACCGTCTTGAATATGCTTATATACTGACTAAAGAAAATGAGAAGGATTACATCGTAAGCTTGAATGGGACGGAGGACCTGATGATGGAGTCTCCTTTTACTAGTGAACAAAGCCAAGCGTTCACTAATAATGAGATGGTCGTAACCTCTATATATGAAGACGAATGGGGCGTACACAAATCCATTTTTCTTCCTTTAGAGGGCACAGATGCTATTGTAGGCCTTGATATGAGTACCCAATTCGTGAACGATCTACAAAGCACCATTAACCTGTTCCTGGGTGCTTTTTTAATGGTAGCTTTATTGTTAGGCGCTTTGTTCGCTTATATCTTCGGGAATAAATTGAACAAATCGATAACATCTATACTGAAGTCGGTGAAGCGAGTAAGTGATGGGGACTTAACGGAAGAAGTTAAGGTAGATCGTGAAGACGAGATCGGCCAGCTGGCTGAATCAATAAATGAGATGACTCACAACTTACGCTCTTTAGTGACAGGTGTGCTCGGCTCTTCTAACCAAGTGACGGCTCAGAGCGAAGAATTGACGCAATCCGCAAGCGAAGTGACGGAGGGGAGTCAACAGGTCGCGTCTACGATGCAGGAAATCTCTTCAGGAGCTGAGTCGCAGGCTGACAGCGCCACAGACTTGTCGGAGATCATGAAAGACTTTGTTGGCAAAATTGATGATGCCAACCAAAACGGTAAAAATATTTCCTTGACTTCAAAAGAGATTCTTACTCTTACAGATGAAGGACAGAAAATGATGCAGCAATCCGTCGCCCAGATGAATACCATCAATAGTATCGTAAGAGAATCGGTGGATAAAGTAAGTGGGTTAGACCAACAATCCCAGGAAGTTACTAAACTTGTGCAAGTCATTGAAAACATTGCGGATCAAACCAACCTGCTTTCCCTCAATGCGGCGATTGAAGCAGCTAGAGCTGGTGAACACGGCAAAGGGTTTGCTGTCGTAGCAGATGAAGTGCGGAAGTTAGCGGAACAAGTAACAAGTTCCATCGGTGATATCACCACAATCGTTGACAATATCAAAACGGAATCAAGTGGTGTGGCCAAAGCTCTAAGTACGGGGTACAAAGAGGTGGAAGAAGGTTCCAGACAAATTGAACAAACGGGTCAAACCTTTAGTCATATTCATAACTCTGTCAGTGACATGGCCGAGAGAATACAGGATATATCCACCCACTTAATTGCGGTTGCTGACCATAGTAAAAAAATGGATACTTCTATTGAAGAAATTGCTTCCGTTTCGGAAGAGTCCGCCGCTGGTGTACAGCAGGTGGCTGCCTCGACTCAACAAAGCATCAGTTCTATGGAAGAGGTGTCCAACAGCGCGCGTCAGTTGTCAGAATTAGCTGATGAGTTAAATGAGCAAGTACGTCGGTTTAATGTTTAAGATTTATTAGTTGATTGACTTAAAATGGAGGAATTAAATTTGAGCGAATGATTAGGGCCATCAATTGAATTAGGAATAAGAGTGGGGCAGAGGGTTTGTTACAACTGCCTCACTTTTTTTTGATTTCAACAGCACTTTGTTTTTTCTGTTATGGTGGATCAAATAAAAGCGGTAGTGAAGTCAATGGTCAGGTACACCAAAAAACGGGTGAAAAGCTCAAATTAAAAAGGAAAGAATCGTATATCACTTAATATAATGGAAGGAGAGTTCAAAGACTAATTCAGAGGAGGTTGTCAGTGGAAACAATCTTAATGATTTTATTACTGACGGCTTTGGCAGGTGCGGTTGTCTTCTTTGCTTTAGCTTTTATGAAAGGCAAGGAAAAAAGACTTGGGTACTTATTGAAATCAGGCGGGTGTTTATTTGCACTTTTAGCCGTGGTTATGATTGACGGGTCGAAGGATGAAGCTTTTCAAATGTTCATGGGAATTTTATTATTAACAGCTTTCGCTGGAATGATTGCTTTTTTTATTTTAGCCTTCGTGAAAGGAAAAGGGAATAGGCTTAACAACTTTGCAAAGTCAGGTGGATGTCTGTTCGCTTTTTTAGTCATAGCATTCATTGCAGGATCAATGATTGAAGAATCTCCTGTAACGGAAGAGGTTACAGCGAACGTTTCCGCTGAAGATAAAGAGGCAGAAGAAAAAGCCAAACAGGAAGAGGAAGCTAGAGAACAGGCCCAGAAAGAGCAGGAAGGACGAGAAGCTAAAGAACAAGCGGAAAAGGAGCAGGAAGAACGGGAAGCTAAGGAAAAAGCACAAAAAGAGCAGGAAGCCAAAGAGGCTGAGGAACAGGCGAAGAAAGAAGCAGAAGAGAAAGCCAAGAAAGAAGAAGAGGAACGTAAGGCTAAAGAAGAAGCAGAACGGAAAGCAAAAGAAGAGGCAGAGCGTAAAACTAAAGAAGACAGCGTAACCGTTTCTCAAAAGCAGGCGGTTGCTATGGCTGAGCAATATCTTAATTTCACGGCATTCTCTAAATCAGGGTTGATCGATCAATTGAAGTTTGAAGGATTCAGCACAGAAGATGCCACGTATGGTGTAGAGAATATTTCGGTCGATTGGCAGGAACAGGCGGTGATCAAGGCCCAGGAATATCTTGATTTTACTGCTTTTTCAAGACAGGGTTTGATTGATCAATTGATTTTTGAAGGGTTCAGCAAAGAACATGCATCGTACGCGGTCAGTCAAGTGGGGTTGTAATCGCAAGAATGAAGCAGGCAGATAATTTCAGTAGCAATTATAAAATAACCCGCCTCCTATTTATAAAAGGAGGCGGGTTATTTGTTGGAACATACTATTTATTTGTTGTAATAAGGGTAACTGATTAGATTGGTAAAGATCCGATATCCCCCAGGGACCTGATTTTGGATTTGGCGGTACCAAACGAGGTTTGAATAGATATAGGTTCCCTCTCCGTAATCTGCCATAAGAATTCCACCTTCGAAAGGTTCCTCGCCTGGGTCTGCTACACTCACGAATGTCTCAAATTCGCTGCTCCACTCCATTGGGAAATAGAGGCCTCTTTCCTGGACCCATCCATCCCAGTCAGACTGTTGGATGGTGTTAGGGAAATTAAACAATGGAGACTCTGGTTTCAGCACTTCTACAGGCGCATCTTCGCGGGTGACTCTCCACTCAATAGATGGCTGGCCAATGACTAATTTGTAAGGAGCGGTTGTTTCCGGGTTCCAATTATCCCAAGGTTTATTATATTGAACGACAAGGTGACCGCCATTCTCTACATACTCAAGAAGGCGTTCATTATGTTGAAGAAGATCTTCTCTGGAAAGATAAGCACGAATTCCAGTCACGATGGTGTCGTATTGAGAAAGGTCGGCGCTGGATAGATCTTGTTCGCTCAGTTTAGTAATATCCATGCCTACATTCATTAACTGATCGGCGACTTCATCAAAGCCACTCTCTACATAGCCTATTTTAAGGCCTTCAGGGTATTGAAGAGGGAAAGCTATGCCTTCTACATCTGCATTGGAAAGATAATAGTTTGTGCCAATATGGTCGTAATGAATAGTTTGTACATTCGTAGTGATCTCAACATCATTCACGTGAGCTTCGGGTGTTATGTTGAACGCTCCTTCGTTTACATCTTTTGGTGGGATCAGATCGAATGTAATCATCTTTTCACTTTCACCAGCATCAAAGTGAACCGACTGGGTGACAGGTTCTGACTGCCAATTCTTCGGTAAATTCAAAGAAACATCAGTCGTTAATTCTCCTTCGGCAAATTTCTCTACCGTCACTTCTAAAGGAAGAGTATCTTCTATGTCTTTCGTATTGATCACGAGATTCTGTGGATTTGGTTTTAAAGAGACTTCAGGCAATAAGGCCACTCTTTCATCAGGTGTGTACTCATTCGTTACCGTGTTGTTTCTCGTTTGGAAGCTCACCTCTGCTGTTATACTGGCAGGATCATAAGCCTCATAATAATCTCTGGAAGTTGCTTGTACTTGATATTCAAAAGTCTTCGTTTGGCCAGATCGTAAGGTTGTGTCCTTATGATCGTCATTCACTTCCCAATCCTCGGGAATGGAGAGTGAAGCATCCAAATTACGTACTTTTTCTGCCCCGTTGTTTTTGATGGTCACGCTTACGTTTGTGGTGTCATTGTAAGTAAGTTGGGAGTCATCCACTTCGACTTCAACATCAAGTTGACCCGCGACAAAAATGGTTTGAGTTAATTGGTCTTCTTTAACTTCAAGTTTGTGTTGTAGTGTGTTTTTTAATTGTTCAGGAAGTTTGTGGTCTTTGGCCATTTGAGATTGGAGTTTTTGTAAGTGTTGATAAGCTTTTTCGGCATGAGTAAGTACTTGATTATGATTCGGGTAGGCTTCTTTAACCTTCTCTAAGTTATGTTGGAATTTCTTCAAGCTCTGTTTATACTTGTTACCTGATTTTGTAAGCTCGCTTGTGTACTCTGAAAAGTCATAAGGGATTCCCTCATATAAATGATCCTCTTTTTCAGGAATATCTCCTACGGTAGATTTAACGAGTTGAAGATCGACAGAGACTGGACCATCGCCGACATCTCGTCCCATTCCTTGAGATTCATGTAAGTAACGGGCCTTTTCTCCAAGTTGAGGATAGGTCATATCGTAATGCTCATCGTATTCTCCAATTTCTATGGAGATGGTGGTTTGTTCTTCGTTTTCTGCTGGAAGGTAAAGCTTCTTAGCCTGCCATGTGGTTAAACCATCTTGAAACTGTTCTGGGAATACTGAGGGGTCCGCAGCATCATCAAATGCTTTTTCAGTAAGCATGGTCATGGCACGGTGGTGGCCATGCTGGGAGTCTACGTTGCGGAAGGAAGGCATGAGAACATCTGGCTTGAACTCACGGATGTGATGAATTAAGCGCTCATAAGTTTCTGTTTCTCCCCATTTCTCAAGGGTTTCTTCTGGAGATTTGGAAAAACCGAAATCCTTGATATCATCCTCGAAACCTTGGTTCAGGAAGAAGATGTCGATCCCTAGAACATCGGAGGATGCTTGTAATTCATTGGTGCGGATCATACCAAGACCATTACCAAGCTCACTTCCTATTTCATTCTGGCCTCCCTGCCCTCTAGTAGATAAGAGGAAAGAGGTGTCGATTCCTTCTCCTCGTGATAAGTACGCGAGAAATTGGCTTCTTTCATCATCCGGGTGCGCGCCGGTATTCATAAAACTTGCCGTTGTCGTCAAAGGAACCACTGACTCCCATAGTTCCAATTCCGAGTCGTTTGATTCTTTGGCAGAGCTGATTGAGGGACTGGAAGTAAATCCTGAAATCATTAACAACATAACCAACAAAACATAACCAAGATTCTTCAAAAAATTCCTCCTTAAATAGATTAGTTAGTTAAGTTTGCTAACTAACTTGTTGTCATTATAATTCATTTAATCCAAATATTGGAACTACCTTTAGACCTGTTTCTCATGAGACAAAAGGATTAATTTGACAAAATATACAAAATATTATAAAAACAAGGAGAAACAAAGGAAATAAAAGGTAATGGAAGTATAGTCCTTTTATTTCCTTTTTTTAGTTACATACATGATTTTACAATTATGGAAGGCGCAAGTATAAATGAAATATAGTTAGTAAGTTGTTCTAACTAACTAACACAATCGTAATAAAGGAGCACATGCCATGCAGAAGGGTGATGCAGCATACATCAAAAACATGAACAAAAAGTTAGTACTAAAATGTATTCGTGATCATGAGCCAATATCGCGCTCTGAGATCTCAAAAAAAATACATATGAGTAAACCCTCTGTGTCCTTGTTGGTAGAGAACCTGATCCAGGAAGGGTGGGTGCTTGAAACAGGCACGGGTAAATCTACCGTAACGGGTGGAAGAAAACCTGTTCAACTGGTTTTCAATCCTAAATCTTCCTACGTCATTGGTGTGGATATAGGAGGAACGAAAATTGCCTCTGGCATTACCTGTTTAAAAGGTAAGATCTACGCATACCGGGAATTTGCTACAAAGGATTATATAGAAGGAGATCTCCTCAAGCGTTTGAATGAGGATGTTCACGATATGTTGAAGGAACTCAGCTTAACCGTCCAAGATATTATGGGGATGGGAATGGGAGTACCTGGAGTGACCAACGTAAAGGAAGGAATAGTCGTAGACGCACCAAGTTTGAAATGGGTCAATTACCCTGTTAGAGAGCAGGCCAGTCAATACTTCCCTTTTCCTATATATATAGAAAACGATGTGAACACAAGTGTATTAGGCGAACATTGGGTGGGGGCAGGCAAAGCTTTGGAGAACATCATCTATATCGCTGTCGGCACAGGTATTGGAAGTGGAATGATTCTCAATGGAAAACTCTATAGAGGAAGTAGTTACAGTGCAGGGGAAATGGGATATCTTGTTACGGATGCCCAAAAGGCGAGAGGGTACCAGCCAACCATTGAAGGATATGGCTTCCTGGAAAGCATAGCAAGTGGTGCTTCTATTGGAAAGCGCCTCTCTGAACGAAAAAATAGGGATGTGACAGCAAAAGAGGCCTTCGAGTTAAGGAGACAAGGCGATCCAGATGCGATGGACATCGTAGATACAGCAGTCGAACATTTAGGCTTTGGAATCGCTAATTATATCTCACTGTTTAATCCAGAGTTAGTCATTATAGGAGGTGGTGTAAGCGGTTCATTTAACGAATACGAACAAACGTTATCCAGGATTGTAGAGGAGTTTACACCAGAGAGCTGCAGAGTAGTTCCATCCACATTTGGGAGAGAAGCAGGTATCGTCGGAGCCGTCGCGTTATTTCTGAAAGAGTATGAGTCAGTCATTCAAATCTGAAGGGGGCATATCTAATGAAAAAGAAAACTCGTTGGGTGAAGGTTTGGGCTTTTTTACTTGTCTTTGGTTTTATACTTACTGGCTGTATGGCTGGGAACGACGAAGCCAGCAGTACGGAAGGGGATTCAAATGAAGGATCCAGTGGCGAAAATGGAGACTTAGAAGAGAAGGTCGTTGTTTACTCTCCTCATGGGAAAGACATATTGAGTGAATTTGAACAACAATTTGAAGCAGAGTATGACGTTGATATGGAATTCCTGGATATGGGTTCGCAAGAGATTTTGGATCGAGTCCGGTCTGAGGAAAATAATACCCAAGCCGATATTTGGTGGGGAGCTCCACAAGTAATGTTCGATGAAGCGAAAAATGAAGAACTTCTGCAAGCCTATGAACCAAGTTATGCCGATGCACTTGATGAGATGTACCACGATGAAGAGTGGTATTGGACAGGAACGTCTCAAACACCTGAGGTCATCCTATACAATAACAAAGAAATATCGGAAGAAGAAGCGCCTAAAGATTGGGATGATTTGATTGATCCGAAGTGGGAAGATGAGTTGATCATCCGTTATCCGCTGGCTTCTGGTACGATGCGTACCATTTACTCAGCGATGATTTATCGCGACTATAAAGATTCCGAGAGCCCTGAAGCGGGTTATGAGTGGCTGCAAAAATTAGATGAAAATACGAAAGAATACGCCGCAAACCCGGAAATCATGTATAACCAAGTCGCCAAAGGTGTGGGGAATCTTTCTGTTTGGAATATGCCTGATACCGTCATGCTTGCTGAAGAAAAAGATTACCCGTTCAGCTACGTTATTCCGGAGAGTGGGACCCCTGTACTGACCGAAGGGATCGCTATGGTTGAAGGAGCTCCTCACCCTGAAGCGGCTAAAGCCTTTTATGAATTTGTCAATACTCAGGAAGCCGCTAAATTATTAGCAGATA
This sequence comes from Halobacillus sp. Nhm2S1, assembly GCF_019599545.1. Taxonomy (GTDB): domain Bacteria; phylum Bacillota; class Bacilli; order Bacillales; family Halobacillaceae; genus Halobacillus. Next base: position 15,199 of record NZ_JAIEZV010000001.1, read on the forward strand.
AATATTACCGCATCCCGACAAGAGATGATGTGGAAGACCTTCCAGAGTGGATCGAAGAAACGGAAATTAATGCGATGGATATTGACTGGGCGGTATTCCAGGAAAAATCTGAAGAGTGGATGGAGCATTGGGACAATAACATAAAAAATAGTGAAAAAGAAACAGGTAACTAAACCATCGGTAGAGGAGTTGTTGGCATGTCGTCTGTAACCCTTGCAAATATAACAAAGCGATTCGGTAACTTTACAGCTGTGAAAGATTTAGATTTAGTCATAGAAGAAGGAGAATTCTTTACTTTTTTAGGGCCCAGCGGGTGTGGAAAAACAACGACTCTCAGGATGATTGCCGGATTCTATTATCCTTCTGAAGGAAAAGTGAAATTCAATGAGAAGGATATGACAACCGTTTCACCGGAAAATAGAAACACGGGCATGGTTTTTCAAAACTATGCCCTTTTTCCACACATGACCGTTTACGAGAATGTCGCTTTCGGTTTGAAAGTAAGGAAGAAGAAGAAAGCGGAAATCAAAAAGCGGGTGGAAGATGTTCTAGAGAAAGTGAGATTGAAACCATTCATCGATCGCCAAGTGAGTCAATTGAGCGGTGGGCAGCAACAACGTGTGGCTTTAGCAAGAGCCTTAGTGATTGAACCTGACATTTTACTCTTAGATGAGCCGTTAAGTAATTTGGATGCGCGTTTAAGAGATGAGATGAGAAATGAAATCCTTAGGTTGCAGCGTGAATATGGAATTACGACGATCTACGTCACCCACGATCAGGTGGAAGCTCTCACGATGAGCGACCGGATTGCCGTCTTTAATGTAGGGAATTGCCAGCAAATAGGAACGCCCACAGAGATCTACAATCAACCCGTCAATGACTTTGTAGCCGAATTCATTGGGGAAACCAATCTATTGGATGTGGAATGGAAACAAGATGAGGAAGAGTTTTATAGTGGAGGATTAAATAGAAGGATTGAGGTGACTCCTCCTGGACCTGAGACGAATGAGGGGCCGTTAAAAATGTCCATCCGTCCAGAAGCCATCCAAGTGTCAGAGACAGAGTTGACCGGCCCAAACGTTTTGCAGGAAAGGTCGATTTGGTTCAATTTACAGGAGAAGCCGTGCATAGTTTCATCGCAATCCATGAGAGTGAAGTTACTTTGAAAGTCACTGACCTTAATAAGGGTCCGAGTACGTATTTGAAAGAGAATGCCCAAGTATATGTACAATTGCCACCTTCTCAAGTACGCGTCGTACCCAAGGCGAAGAAGGAGTGAGTAACCCTTTATGCTGAATGCTGAAAAAAGAAAAACCCTATTCTTACTTATCCCTATTATCCTGATTTTAGTGGGCTATGTCCTTTATCCGTCCATAGAAACTTTATTGGAGAGTTTTAAAAGAAATGGATCGATGACACTCCAGAACTATATTGATTTTTTCGGTCCTAAGGCTCAATCGAATCTGGAAGCTTTATGGAATTCCGTCTACATATCCTTATTATCTGTATTGCTTAGCGCATGCATTGGGATTCCACTGGCTTTCATTTTCACAAGGTATGATTTTCCCGGGCGGTCCTTCTTTTCTGGAATTGCTATCATGCCGATCGTTCTTCCATCCCTCGTCGGGGTAATGGCTTTCATGTGGCTTTACGGAGAAGTGGGGTTAGTCCCAAGTGCGATCAGGGATATTTTCGATCTTGAAGAAGTTCCTTTCAGTATTGGCGGTGTGTCAGGTATATTGATTGTGCACGCCTATACGATGTATCCCTATTTCTATATGACGGTATCATCAGCATTGAATAATGTGGATCCATCGTTGGAAGAATCAGCGGCCAATTTAGGTTCCAGCCGGCTCGGGGTTTTTTGGAAGGTTACTTTTCCTTTGCTGACTCCTGCCTTAGTGGCTGCTTCGCTTCTTGTATTTATGGTATCCATGGCATCCTTCAGTGCTCCTTTTCTGCTTGCTGGAGGGTATAGGGTATTAAGCTTACAAATCTACTTTTCTAAAATTAATGGCAACTTGGAAATGGCGGCTACACAATCTGTCATTCTCTCCATTATATCGATTTCTTTTCTGTTATTTATGCGTTGGTTTCAGAGTCGGAAGGATTACAGAATGGGAACCAAAGGGATTGGTGCGCACCGAAGTGAAGTCAGCAGTCCATTGTTGAAATGGGTCATGGTGAGTTTAGGGGTCGTCGCCATGATCGTCCTGCTTCTGCCTCACGCCGTTTTGGCTATCCTATCTTTTGTTCCTGAAGGATCGTGGACGTGGCAAACCTATCCGACTTCTTTCAATTTTGAAAATTACCGGCTGCTTTTTGAGGACCCGAACATATGGGATCCTGTAAGAAACAGTTTATTTATGGCCTTTGTCGCCTGCTTAGGATGTTTCGTGTTTGGAATGCTCACTTCCTATGCATTAGTGAAGAGGAAGTTCATCGGGAAAAACTTGCTGGATATTCTTGTGATGATTCCTTGGGCATTGCCAGCTACTGTTGTGGGGATGAACCTTATTCTAGCTTTTAATAAGGAAACACCATTTTCATTCGGACAAGTCTTAGTAGGAACCTACTGGATTCTGCCACTTGCCTATTTTGTCCGATTTATACCATTAGTTGTACGTTCAACGTCTGCCGTTTTAGAGCAGTTGGATGATTCCATAGAAGAAGCAGCACAAAGCCTCGGGGCTAAATGGTTCTATACGTTTAGAAGAGTCGTCTTACCTATTATTATGCCAGGAGTCCTAAGTGGTACTTTGCTTGCGTTTGTGCAGGCGGTTGGGGAATTCCCGACCTCCGTGTTGTTATATACATTAGATAACCGCCCCATCTCCATAGAAATTATGAACCAGCTCAGATTATTCAATTTAGGGCAGGCCGCTGCATTCGGCATGATCCAAGTCGGGTTAATCGCCATTGTGATGGTCATTTCGTACAAGTTTTTCGGTGTGAAATCAGAAAATACTCTTTAATAGATGAGGTGATGGGATGAGTAATCTGAAGGCAAACTTTGAATCAGAAGATGGAATCGGATTTCCAGGGAAGACTTATGTCAATGAGTTGTTAAAACCCGTGTTCAAAGATCAGCACGAATACCTTTTCGATGCGATGTTCATGGTTCACCGTGCTCACACGACGATGCTTAAAGAACAAAAAATCATTACCGAAGAAGAAGCAAAGGAAATCATCCATGGTGTTAAAAAAGTTTCGCAAATGAACAAAGAGGAATTCCAATATGATCCTGTTTATGAAGATTTATTTTTCTTAGTTGAATCTAAAATCGCTGAGCTTATCGGTCCTGACTTGGCCGGAAAAATGCACATTGCCAAAAGCAGAAACGATATGGGGGAAGCCATGTACAGGCTGGTGATTCGGGAACACTTGCTGGAGTTGATTGCTCATACACAAGCACTCGGGCAAGCCTTAGTCGAACAATCAAAACATCACGTAGATGACGTGATGCCTGCTCATACCCATACACAACCAGCCCAACCGACTACCTTTGCCCACTATCTGTTAGCTATCTCAGATAATCTTTACCGTGATGTACAAAGGCTTCAGAATGCCTATGATACCGTCAACCGTTCACCAATGGGAGCTGCAGCGATTACCACGACTGCTTTTCCAATTAATCGTCATCGTGTAGAAGAGCTATTAGGATTCAAAGGGATTATGGAGAATTCCTATGATGCTATTGCGACAGGCGATTACCTGTTGGAATCCGGGCTTTCCATCGTCAGCCTAATGACAAACATGGGGCGGTGGATCCAAGAGTTTCTTAGAATGGCTTCACGAGAGGTAGGGTTGTTAAAAGTGTCCGATGCTTATGTTCAAGTGAGTAGCATCATGCCGCAAAAAAGAAACCCCGTCTCCTTAGAGCATTCACGAGCCCTTGCCAGCAGTGCAGTTGGGGAAGGGTTAACAATCGTGCAGATGATTCATAACACCCCTTATGGAGATATCGTAGACACAGAGGATGATCTGCAACCCCACCTCTATGAAGGTTTCGGAAAAGCTTTGCGAGTCGTGAAGTTGATGAGAGCTGTCATTTCAACGATATCCTTCAATAAAGACGAAGCGAGAAACCAAGCCGCCATGAACATGATTACCATTACAGAACTTGCTGATGTTCTAGCGCGGGATTATGGTGTACCCTTCAGAGAAGCTCACAGCCTCTCAAGTATGGTGGCGAAAAAAGCCTCCTGTTTAAATAAGGAGCTTTACGAGCTTAAAGTTGATGAGGTGAATGGATGGATTCAGACGGTGGAAATTACTGAGGAAGATTGGAAAACCATTGTAGATCCTCAACAGTTTGTTGAGAAAAGAAGTATTCATGGCGGACCTAATTCTGAAGTGGTGAAGGGTATGATTGAAGATCGTGTCGAAAAGTGGAGGACCATTGATGAAGATGTGAAATCAGAATTGAAACGTATTGAAAGTATAAAAACTGATTTAGACAAAACTGAGTAAGAGGACCTTATTTTAATTAAAAATTTAACGAAGTGGGGCAGTGGTTCCAAGGAGTCCTTTTTATGCTAGCTAGCGCTCCTTAACTTCATTCGTTTATTGAAGAGTTGACTATGATAAGTGTCTGATCTCCACAACGCTAATGGTTTATGGTGGTGGGGGTCAGGCATTTTCTTTAGGGCAAAGGCATCGCCGAGCTTTTAAAAAATAACAAAGAGGTGAGTCATTTGGATAACACGTTAATATCGTCAGACAATACGTGGGCACTCTGGACGTTTCTGACAGGGTGGGCTGCAATCAGTATTTACTTAGAGCAAAAGTACAAATGGGCATCGAAAATTTCCGGAGCCATCATTGCATTAATTGGAGCCATGGTATTAGCTAATTTAAATGTGATCCCACTTGAGTCAAGTGTGTACGATGCTGTATGGAATTATGTCGTTCCGTTGGCGATTCCGTTACTGCTGTTTCAGGCGAATATAAAGAAGATTTGGCAGGAAAGCGGACGTATGTTGACTATTTTCCTGTTAAGCTCCATCGGTACGGTCGCCGGTACCATTATCTCATTCCTGCTCCTAAAAGATATGATCCCACATCTGGATAAAATAGGTGCCATGATGGCAGGATCCTATACGGGTGGCGGAGTAAACTTTGCAGCCATGTCCGCAAAATTCCAGACTCCAAGTGAACTCGTTTCGGCTACCGTTGTTGCAGACAATATGATGATGGCCACCTTCTTCTTTGTTCTGATGGCCATCCCGACATTTTCATTCTTCCGTGACCGCTTCCAAACCCCTCATATTGATGAGGTAGAATCGGGTGTTACTGGAGAGGAGAGTGAAACGCAGGCCGCTTCTTTCTGGAAAGGAAAAGAAATATCATTAAAAGATATTGCAATCAGTGTGGCAAGTGCATTTGTCCTCGTTACAGTATCCTTTAATCTTGCAGACTTTTTTACCGCAGTCCTTCCTGCTGGCGAGGATGTAAACATCATTTATCAGGTGTTAGGCGGTATCATTGGCGATCGTTATCTAATGCTTACGACACTTACTGTACTGGTCGTTTCATTGTTCCCCAGACAATTCGAAAGCATCAAAGGAACACAGGAACTTGGGACATTCTTGATTTATTTATTCTTTGTAGTCATTGGGGTACCAGCATCCATCGCAATTGTAGTAACCACATCACCTTTATTATTGGTATTTGTTTTAATCATTGTTCTAATGAATGTGTTAGTCTCTCTGGTTTTGGGTAAGTTGTTTAAATTTAGTTTAGAGGAGACCCTTCTTGCGAGTAATGCGAACATGGGAGGTCCGACAACAGCTGCGGCCATGGCGATTGCTAAGGGCTGGCATAAACTGATTGTGCCGATTCTTCTTGTTGGTACGCTCGGGTATATCATTGGAAACTACATTGGGACAGGACTTGGGTACTGGTTTCAAAATCTGATGTAAATTAGGTGAAGTAGGGAATTGTTAAGGTATTCTAAATTCGCCCTTGTCTGAGAGAGTTTAGATATGGGTTGTTGCTTTTGTAGCAAGTCGGTTTCGTCCGACACTTTTTAGAAGTTGTTAACCACAAAACAAAATGGTGGCTTTCATTAAACATAAAAACTTCTTTACATAAGTGTTCAAGATTATAATGTCGAAAAATAATTAGTATTTGTGTATAATTGTTTATAGCGTGTGGCTAGATTTTTCGCTTGTGCTTCGCAAGCGTTGACAATAATGGTGGGAACATTAGCTTCTCGTATTCTATTAAATTTGACTATTTGGTCGTTTTATTAGCATGATCGCATAATGAGTAGCCACACGTTAATCCATAGGAGCGTTTTATGTTATATGTTAAAATTTAATGAAATTAAAACACGAAATGAACTTGCAGAGTATTTGAATATTCCAAGGAGACAATTAAGTTACATATTGTATGTGAAAGGCATTAATAATTTATACACTTCGTTTGAAATACCAAAGAAAAATGGTGGATCTCGTAAAATTAATGCTCCATCAGGAGATTTAAAAGACATTCAACTGAAGCTTGCAGAAGCTTTGTACGCTCATGTGAAAAAAAAACTGAATAAAAAAAATAATATATCCCATGCATTTGAAAAAAATAAGAGTATTATTACTAATGCAAAAATTCACCGGAACAAGAGATGGGTTTTGAATATTGATTTAGAGAATTTCTTTGAAAGTATTCATTTTGGTCGTGTAAGAGGTTTTTTCAATAAGAATAATAATTTCTTACTACCTATTGAAGTAGCCACAGTTATAGCACAAATATCATGTTATGAAGGTAAATTGCCTCAAGGAGGTCCTAGTTCTCCAGTCATCTCCAATTTAATTTGTGAGATACTTGACTATAGGTTGTTAAAAATCGCGAAGAAATACAAGTTGAACTACACACGGTATGCAGATGACTTAACCTTTTCGACCAATGAAAAAAAATTCCCTGAACTACAAATGGATTTTTATAAAGAAATATCAAAAGAGATAAGACGAGCAGGATTTATAGTTAATGAAAAAAAGAAAAGGTTACAATACGAAGATTCTAGGCAAGAGGTAACTGGGCTTGTTGTAAATAAGAAAGTAAACGTAAATAGAACCTATTACAAAAAAACTAGGGCAATGGCACATCAACTTTACAAACAGGGAAGTTTCGAAATAGATGGCGAACCAGCCACTATCAATCAATTAGAAGGTAGATTTGCATTTATTAACCAACTAACTTGGTATAATAACAAAATAGATGGTGTCAAACGTAATTTTAGAAATTTAAGTTCAAGAGAGCGTGAATACCAAAAATTTCTATTTTATAAATATTTCTTCTCAAATCCCAAGCCGCTAATAGTGACGGAAGGTAAAACTGATATTGCATATATAAAATCAGCACTAAAAAACCTACACGACGAATATCCTGATTTAATTTCCAAAAATAGTGATGGAACATTTGAGTTGAAAGTGTCTTTTCTTAAGAAGACGAAGAGATTGAAATACTTTCTGGGAATTTATCAGGATGGCGGTAGTGCATTAAATAACATATATGAATTCTTTGACTCTAGAAAACCAATTCCTAATTATATAAAGTACTTTAAGAAGATAAGCAACTCTTTGCCTCAAAATCCCGTGTTTTTAATGTTTGATAATGAGATTAGGAGTGGGAAGAAGAAGCCTATTGGGAAATTTATTGACCATGTTAAGCTCGGAGATGAAAAAAAAGGAATTCTAGAAAAGGATTATATGGTTAATATTGTTGATAATTTAAATATTTTAACTGTCCCTCTAATTAAGGGGAAGTCTGAATGCGATATAGAAGACTTGTTTGACGATACAGTGCTTTCTCATATAATTAATGGAAAAGAATTTAACAAAAAAGATAATTATGATTCTTCGAAATACTATGGCAAAGAAATATTCTCTAAACATATTTTGAAAAATTATACTAGTGTAGACTTTAGTGAATTTAGGTCAGTTTTAAATAACATAAACAATATTGTAAACGATCAAAAGAAAGCTTTGAAGGAAAAAAGCATGGTCTAGAATCATAATACTAATAAAAGTAAAAGGTTAAGTGCCTGCCCCCCCACTAGTTTAAGATGATGAGGGTCAGGGACTCTATTGATATATAACACTAATATCAAGCAATGATACGAATATGGCATAAGCCAGCAAATAAACAAAGAGCGCTTCAGTCACGAAGCGCTCTTTCTCTATGACTACTAGTTTGAGATAACCTCTTTCGCACATTTTCATTCAAAGCATCCATCTCTTCAATAAACTGCTCACTAGAAGCAATAATCCTTTCCGACGATTGCTCCGTCGTCTTTAATGCATCAAACACATTATCAAAAGACTCCTGAAGAGCTTCCATACTAATCGCCGGATTCTCCATCATCTCGGTCGTCTCTTGCGCATTTTCCTTCAAATTCCTGGAGTTCGAAAGCAACATCTCCTCAGTCGCTTTATTGACGCCGTTCACCGTATCAATCACTTTCCGCTGATTATTCAAAGCAAGCTGGATCGAAGCGGAGACGGTGATAATATTTTTCGTCAACGTCACCGCATTCCGGATCGATTCCTTCAGCTTTTCATTGTTTTTCTTAATGATATCGACAGAAGAAATACTCTGATGCAACACACTCTTCATCTGCGTCATGTTTCTCGTCCGTGTGATGATTTTCTCTTTTCCTTCGGTAAGCAGGGCCAGGTCGTATTCGCCGGTTGCTTCTTTTTCTTTCAAAAGCTCAAACAGCTTCTTCCCGAGATAGATCTGCTTGTCCAGGTCATAAATCCGCTTCTGGGCGTTTTCTTTGATCAGCTGTAATTCGACGCTGTCTTCTTCCAGGCGGTCTTTCCCGGCCAGTAGACTGCGGACAACCATATCAATCTTCGAGTCGACCGTTTCATATTTCTTCATGTAGCGGTCGATGGGCTGTTTTTTGCTTAGTTTATAGAAGAACTTCTGCACGCCGTTACCTTCGGTGCGCTTTGGATCAAGGTCTGATACGATCGTCTCGAGTTCTCTCAGCGAATCGGGGATGTCGTTGTTGCCTTTGGTCATGAGGTCGTTGACCGGGCGCTTCAACGTTTCCATTGTCTCACCGGCGACGCGCTGTTCTTTTTCTCCGAGGTCTCCGAGTTCTCTCATCACATCAGATAGGGAATCGTCTCTGGATGAGTCGAACCTTCCAGCGTAGGCTTCGGCTTCTTCGTTCAGGCGTTCGATATCTTCTTTTTCAATAAGCGTCATCGCTTCTCTCAGATCCTGTTGGTTCATTTCCGCTTCTTTATCTTTATAGGGAGAATGTTTACTCATGTCCATACCTCCTGTATGTCATTCGTTGGTTTTAAGAAAAACAAAACGGTCGTTTACTTTCGTGAAAGGAAGTTTTCGTCTTTCTTATTATATTTAGAAGCAATGATTCCTTTGCTTCTGGCAAAGTTCTGCGTATGGCTTTCTTCTTCTTTTCGCTCCAGTGTTTCAATGAATTTCTGCAGATCGTACATCGTTTCCACCAGTTCATGTTTCCGTTTTTCCTTATTCTCATCGGACAATCGCTGAAACGATGCGATGAAGTCAGGGACGTCTTTGTCCATCATCGTCTCAAGGGCGTACTGTTCTTCGATGTCGAGTTCTTCGATCCGTCTGAACTGTTTCTCGGTCCGTTCCTTCAAGGACGCCCATTCCTGTTGAAGGTCCGGATGGTTCTCGAGAAACGGGAAGTCCCAGTCTTCGAAGATCGGTTCTTCCTGATGTTCAAACGTTGTACTTTCTCCGGATACTTCCATGTGCTCAACATAGGTATTCACATGTTTGAACAGGACCTCTGAAAAATCTCTCAGCGTGCCTCCGAGTCCTTTTTTCCTCGTAAATTCTTCTTTCAGAAAAGTAGGGAGGAAGGCTTTTTCTTCTTCGATCCATTCAAAGCGTCCCAGCAGCATTTTCGGCGGCTTGCCGTAAAACTCGAGGGTTCCTCTGAATGTGTTGGACTTCGGAATCACGGCGGAGAATAAGACACCGTTCCAAAATCCATCCATAATATATCTCTTCTTCATCTCTACCAGTTCTTCTATATCCAGATCGAAATAAACAGGGCGTTTTCCTTTGATCACCTGCTTCATATCTCTCATCGTTTGAAAATCGATGTAGCGCTGATATTCGGAGGTATGTGGCATGAATGTTCTTTCCAAATTCTCAAGCACAAATGAGTTGAGGTTTTCCATGCTTCGTCAGCCCCTTTTCCGTCTTTCCTTTTCCACGACTAAATGAATCTATGATACTTCAAGAATACCACAAAATGGGGTTTCAGACTAAGATATACCTACGTCTCCGCCTATTGAAGAGGAACCGTGGGTTGTTCCTCATGGGTAAGGAAATGAAGCTGTCCTTATTATGGATATACGTACAGCCGGGATGCAACGTTTCACCATCTTGTATAATTCTCTCAACGATTTCGAATTTTATATGGGAATAAAATTGAGAAAATGTTCCTTTTATTTACATTTACTAGTTGATTAACATCTAGGGATGCTGTATGATAATTTTACAGTCTATGAGTATAGACTGTGCTCAGAAGAGCTCATATACTCCAAAGGGGAGTAGCTTTCAGTTATGTCGACATCACGTGGTCTTTCGGCCGCCGGCTTAACTGGCAACTTAGAGTTGTTTGCGAGACCTTTGCCATTTTAGGTGAAGGGTGAAGTGCATACATGAAAAAGACCTTTACCATCGATTGGTAAAGGTCTTTTTTAGGATTTTCATCGAGCCAGGATAAACCTTCATTAGTGAGCAGGAAAATTTAAGTTAAATAAAGAAAAATGGCATATGATTTACAAAGTGCTTTATTCAATTTTTAGGAGGGCAACTAAACTGAAGAAGACGTATTTGATTTTTATGATTAGGGCACCAGGAATTCAGCCTCTTTCTTATTTCCTGGAAAAATCAATACAAACTCAAGGTGTGTACTCTTATGTGTCTTACGGGAATCGCATTCCCGAAAATATACCTTCTAGAGGTGAATGGCTGACTTTAAAGCTTTGTGATTGGAGAAAGCAGATCAGGTGTTAAGATGTAGCTGAAGAATACATGGTTTTTTCATCAATGGTATTGGATCCATCTAAGGGATCATTAAATATGGAGGTGAATCCCTGTTTTTCGGGGACTTATTGGATATTCAACTCGTCATGAATTTATTCTTAGTGGTTCTTTTAATCGTTTTGACTGCTTTTTTTGTAGGCTCAGAGTTTGCCGTTGTCAAAGTAAGACTGTCCCGATTAGACCAATTAATCGATGAAGGAAATAAAAAGGCACAGAAAGCAAAAAAGGTAGCGGAAGATCTGGATTATTACCTTTCGGCCTGTCAGCTAGGGATTACGGTCACAGCCTTAGGTCTTGGCTGGTTAGGAAAACCGACCGTAGAGAAGCTTTTGTATCCTTTATTTGATAACCTTGGCATATCACAAGCTTTGGCATCAGTTGTTTCGTTCGTTGTCGCATTCTCACTTGTTACATTCTTACACGTCGTGATCGGAGAATTGGCACCCAAAACGTTAGCGATTCAATTTGCAGAAAAAATGACTTTGTTATTGGCACCCGCTCTCTATTGGTTTGGGAAGCTCATGTTTCCATTCATATGGATACTAAATGGATCTGCGCGTATGTTTCTCCGTGGCTTTGGCGTTGAACCAGCTGTTCATGATCAGGCCCACTCTGAAGAAGAGCTGAAAATTATCATGGCGCACAGTTATCAAAATGGGGAAATCAATCAAACCGAATTAAACTATATGCAAAGGATTTTCACTTTTGATGAACGATTAGCGAAGGATATTATGGTGCCTCGTACGGAAATGGTGACGTTAACGAAAGATATGACACACGAGGATTTAATGAACGTCATTCAAACGTATAAACATACCCGATATCCTGTCACCAAAGACGGGGATAAAGATAACATTATCGGATTTGTAAACGTTAAAAAGCTTCTTATGGATTATGATGGGGATCAAATCTCGCTTCCAGAATACATTCAGCCCATTCCGTTCATGCTCGAGAATACACCTGTTCAGAACGTGTTGATGAACATGAAGAAAGAACGGGTTCATGTAACCCTGCTCCATGATGAATATGGGGGAAGCGCTGGAATGGTGACGATGGAGGATATATTAGAGGAAATCGTCGGCGATATCCAAGACGAATTCGATACGAATGAAACCGTGGATATTAAAAAAGTTGAAGAACATCTCTATCACATCAACGGAAAAACCTTGCTTTCGGAGATCGAGGAGGCCTTGAATATTTCATTCCAGGAAAGAGAAAAGATCGATACGATTGGTGGATGGCTGCAGATGCACAATGTGGAGCTTCATCCTCAAGGGAAAATAGAAAATGAAGGTTACTCCTGGACCATTCTCGAAACGGATCACTACCAAATTAAAAAGGTTGCCGTTCACCTGCCATCGAATGAACTGGAATTCCTTTAGAATAGATCTACTAGAAAAAGTCCTCCTGCTACAAGAAAAGCAGGGGGACTTTTCTGACTTTCCTGTAGAAGAGAGGGGGAATTCTATTAAAAATTGTAAATCTCGTAAAAGTATCGAGTTTTATTCAAGGAAAAATGATATCTTTATCATACAAGGATTTCCATCGGAATAGGAATGGATGGATATTGGTACCATAATTGTTTCAGAGGTGAGTTATAATGCCACGACTTCTCCTGCATTTAGAAGGAGCTATTGTATTTCTTACAAGCTTGTATTTCTACCAGCAAAACGATTTCAGCTGGCTGGCCTTTGTCTTTCTTTTATTAGTTTTCGACATATCCATGCTCGGCTATCTAGTAAATGAAAGGGCAGGGGCAGTCATCTACAATATCTCTCATAGCTACATCCTACCTGTCGTTCTGATCCTGGTGGCCATCATTACTTCTGTCGATTGGCTCCTGATGATCAGTCTCATTTGGATGGCTCACAACGGCATGGACAGGATGTTTGGCTACGGTTTGAAGTATCCCAGCGGTTTTAAAGATACCCATTTTCAAAAGGTCTAGGAGGTCGGAGATATGATTGATTCTTTTCTCGTAGAGTGTACAGAGAAATTCCATGAAATCATCGGAGAGAATTTAGTTGGCGTTTATTTGCATGGCTCGCTTGTTTTAGGCGGGTTCGTACCTGAACAGAGTGATGTGGACCTGATTGTTGTGACGGAACATCCAATGACTAGGAAAGACTCAGAACAGGTCACAGGCTTTTTATTAGAAAAGTCAGGATCTCCCTTTCCAATTGAAATCTCTATCATGAATCAACAACAACTCAATCACTGGCAGCATCCAAGTCCTTATGACTACCATTATAGCGAAGCCTGGCGGGAACGGTTTTTAAATGGTGAGGTTATATATTCAAATCATTATGATAAAACGGACCGGGATTTAGCGGCCCATTTAACCATCCTTTCTCATAAGGGATGTGTTCTGTTCGGGAAGCCGATTACGGAGGTGTTTCCTTCAATTTCTGAAAAGGACTACCTGGATTCGATCCTGAATGACTATGAGGATTGTTTGGAAGAAGTGCTGGATCACCCCGTTTATGCTGTATTGAATATCCTCCGGGTCTATCTCTATTTGGAAGAGGGGAAAATCTATTCAAAGGATGAAGCTGGACGGCGGGGGATGCGTTCTTCATTTTCTTCTACGATCGAAAAAGTATTTAAGAGAAGGAGAGGGGAAGAAGCTTCCTTATCTGAACAAGAACTGTTGTTATTCAAAGAATACTATCGAGAAGAAATAAGAAGGTTCCTTTACATTAACCAATGAGTACATACTGAAAATAGAATCCCCCTTTAATAAGACTAAAAAGTAAGCTAAGGAACCATGCTGAATTACTCAGCATGGCTTTTTTACATTTAGATACAAAAGAGAGTGGCATATTGAAGACATTAAGTTTTCTTTACGAAGGGTATCAGGTAAGTATTAGAGTTTGGAACATTTTTTCAGGGTCAAAGGTGGATTTTCCTTTATTTAATGAAGAATGCAGAGGGTGTAGCAAGAGGTAGGGAATATGAATGGAAGGAGTGTTTAAAATAGGTTTATCATCCTTGTCTAGGAGTAAGATGCACGCAGCCATGTCCCTTTTAAAGAAAGCGACCGATATTCAAATAGAACTCAATAAAACGCCCTTTAAGCGGGAGCTTATTGATCGAGCGACTCCTGTCGTTTGGTTCGGTGAAAATGTGATAGGTAATATCGTGACGATCGGGACAAACCCTTCTTCACGAGAATTTCTAGGACGTGACAAGAAGTTATTAACGGAAAATCAATCAAGATTGTACATTAGGGAAGATGGGGTTTCTTTAGAGGAGTACAAACAGGATGAACAACAGCTAAAAGCATCCATCAGGTGTTTCCGTACATATTTCCATAGGAATTCGGCGTACCGTAATTGGTTTGGAAAAGATAACGAGGCGAAACTGGAAGGGTTTTTAAATGGCATGGGAGGCTCTTTATATAGAGCAAACACCTACACACCCGTCGTTCATACAGATTTCTTTCCTATTCCCACTAGATCACAGATGGGAAAGCTACGTGAAAAAGAGCAACTGTTAAATTCAGAGTTTACCAAAGATCTCTTAGCAGAAACCCTTTATTTCTTAGCTCCATCGTTAATCGTGGTTTTAGGGGGTGAACATTGTAAAAGGTTTGATACAATGAATACGAATGGAAAATTTGGTGAGGTGAAATCAGTGGCTGATTTTCCTGCAGCCAGATACCAACTGAGCACTTATTCTCGTTTAAAGATCCCAGTGGTTGGTCTTCACTTCAAGCCTTCCGAGCAGTTTCTTGGTTTAGGGGGGAAGAGTGATGCGAATGGTAGGAGCCATGGTGAATATGGTAAGCGATCCTCTCTCTATCATATAGGAAAAGAAATTCAAATGGATGTAGACCATACGATTATAAGGTAAGTGAAGGCCTCAACTGGGAGGTCATAGGTGTTTCCATTTTGTCTGTTCTATCCTTCACTTCCTTCTCAAGAATACCTCAAACTTCGTCTTTCAGATAAAGATAATCAAAAGAGGTTATGGAGAGGATTCAAAAGATTTATGGAATGTGTTTAGTGGTTTACTGTCTTAGAAATACATAAGGTGTACAAGGGGAAAGGGTTACATTGGTTAATAAAAATTATGGAACAAGCTTTAGCAGCTGGAAAATATGCCGACAAAAAAAGGGGGAAATGATTAAATCTGATCATTTTGAGGAATGAAAGAAGCAAGTAGTAATAAAACTTCAGGTTGGGGAATGGGTCTCATAACCCCTCGACTCTTTCTGACAGGAACCTTTTACGATGAACATATATGAAATATTCAACGAGCAATTGTGGATAAGATGGCAGGTAAGACTGTCAGAGACCTTACAGTGGCTTTGTTTTTAGAGGAGATGGATGATCGGTCAAAAACGCACTATCTTCCTCCCTCAAATTCATGTATAGTAGATAAGGCACTCTTTGGCTTCTTAAGCAAAGGATTAATTATTATTTAGAGGTGAAACAAATGGACTACAATCAAATTACACAGAAAATTGAAGATATTGGCGGAAACTATATCACGATCTCTTACTTGCAGGCGACTGAGGAAGATGACTCGTTATATGACGTTTTCGTGAATGTATGGCCGAATAAAAGCATGAAGAAAAACTTTGAAACGATCGTCGTTAAAACCGATATTACGATGGAAAAGGCGGAGAACATTTCTAAACGTCTGCATACATCTTTAGGGCGTGTTTATGGAGATGTTCATTACACAGGACTCGAAGCTTAATATCTAAGCATGAAAGCATGGATGGGATCCATGCTTTTTTTATAATCATTCCTCCAGGGATGTACTCCATCTCTTTGGAGGGCTTTTCACTGTGCAAAAAAAGGCATCAGCAACGAACAAGGATATGTGCTTGGTCACAGGATGTCGTGACCAAGTTTTTACAAACATGAAAAAAGAGAAAAGCCTCGATGGCTTTTCTCTCTGGATATTGGTTGCAATAAATTAAGAGATGGAAAAACTTTGTTCTTCCTTCACTCCTGAGTTCTCGGTGAACTCGTCAAGCAGAGCACGGACTTCATCCGTCGATTCTGTGCTCATCAGCTGATTTCTAAGCTCACTCGCCCCACGGAATCCGCGCACGTAAATCTTGAAGAAGCGGCGGAGTGGTTTGAAGAGACGCGGCTCAAGTTCTGCGGAATACTTATCATGCAGGTCGAGCTGCAGACGTAGAAGATCGAGCAATTCTTCACTCGTATGCTCTTTCTTCTCTGTTTCGAAGCAGAACGGGTTGTGGAAGACTCCACGTCCGATCATGACTCCATCTACACCGTACTTCTCCACGAGTTCCAGTCCTTTTTGACGGTCAGGGATGTCCCCGTTGATCGTCAGAAGCGTATCTGGTGCTACTTCGTCACGCAGCTTCTTGATCTCCGGGATCAGCTCCCAGTGTGCATCGACGTTACTCATTTCTTTTTTCGTACGAAGGTGGATGGACAGGTTGACGATATCCTGTTCCAATAGGTGCTTCAACCATGTGCGCCATTCGTCCACTTCGGTATAACCGAGACGGGTCTTCACACTGACAGGAAGTCCTCCGGCTTTGGAAGCCTGGATGATCTCTGCTGCGACATCAGGACGGCGGATCAGCCCGCAGCCTTTTCCTTTCGTCGCGACGTTTGGAGCCGGACACCCCATGTTGATATCGATTCCTTTGTAGCCCATCTCAGCCATTCCGATACTCATTTGACGGAAGTATTCAGGTTTGTCTCCCCAGATGTGGGCGACGATCGGCTGTTCATCTTCTGTGAACGTCAGACGCCCGCGTACGCTGTCTTTTCCTTTCGGATGGCAGTAGCTTTCCGTATTCGTGAACTCAGTGAAAAACACGTCAGGTCTCGCCGCTTCACTCACCACGTGTCGGAACACGACGTCGGTGACGGCTTCCATCGGTGCCAATACAAAAAACGGTTTCGGCAACTCATGCCAGAAATTTTCTTTCATAATATATCTGAACCCTTTCTTTATAAAAATGATCGTAGTTGATAGTGTGATTTTTGATGTTCCTTCTATATCCATTACCATTTAGGCAGGATTTGAACCATTATATACTTTAATGGTATATAGCGAAAAGTGCAAGGGGAGAAGCTGGAATGTATAGTTAGAGGCCTTGATTGAACTATTAATGAAGTCTCAACCATGTTCCGCAGCCTATGCATGAGCTGTAAAAATGGAAATCTACAATGGATATGGATTTGATTCATTAACTAAACCTTTGTCCAGCGGTTGGAGTTTGTAAGGGGACTCACTAGATAATAGACTCCTATGGAACAATAAATGGAGGGCTGTTATGAGTGATACGATGATGTCAATCATGATTATTCTATGGGTTGTTGCAGGGTGGGGAGCGATTATTCTTAGAGATTTTGATATTGTGAAGGGGAGTGTGAAGGGAAATTGGGTTCACTCGTAGCTGCTGCAGGGTTTGCGTTTTTAATCATTTGGATAGCGACCGGTTTTTAGTATTCATGAACGGATAAGAAGGTGAAACCTGCTCTCTTAAAGTATCTGCTATGTAAGATTAGCATTCTCACATACCCGACAAAAAAGCCAGTACTCCTAGTTACAGGAGACTGGCTCATTTTTATATCTCATCAAGTACATCATTCAACTGCTCACGCTGCTCATCCATCTCTTGTAGCGCGTGGTTAATATTCCGCTCATGAAGCTGCAAAATCAGCTGACCATACGTGTCTCCAGGGACAGCCCATCGGCCGTTCAAGCGGGTCCATGTCGGTGCGATGCCGCGGGTGACGAGATCGAAGCGCGGGTCGACTTTTTCAAGTCCTGCGGGGATCGGATCTTTAGATGCATAGGCGTAAAGGTGCTGGATGTGGGCATGGACGCCTTCTTCTGGTGTTTCAAAAGTGGCTCCGCGAACACCACCACCGGTCGCACCGATGCCGGCGTAGTTGTTCTGGTCCGCTCTCACATCTCCGGTGAAGCGGAAGTAGTTGGTTTCATTTAGGGCCTGGGCATAAGCGACGTCGCCGCGGATGCCGTATGCTTCTCCATATTTCAAATAGAAGCGTCCGAGGTCCGGAGCGTCGGGGTTGACGGTTTTCGTGTAAGCATCAAGCTGGCAGGCCGTTAAATACATGTCTCCGAGAATCTTGTAGCCACCGTCGTCTACAGGTGGTTCCGGTTTTGGCTCGGGTTCAGGGTTCGGATCCGGCTGAGTCGGAGGCGTTAACCCTCCGCCGATGATGAAAGCACCTGTAATGCCGATGGATTCGAGGCGTTCCACTTGGGCTTCAGCGTTTTCCCTGTCGGCGTAGGCCCCGGTCTGGACGCGGTAATAGGTGACACCTTCGATCTCCGCCTGGACGATAAAGCCGTCGATGCCTTCCTGGGCGAGAGCCGTGACTCTTTCTTCCGCATTCTTGCGGTTTCGGAAAGATCCTGCGATAACCCGGTACAAGCCGTCTTCAGGCTCTTCGGGTTCAGGCTGAGGAGGGGCAGGAGTATCTTCTCCGCGTACAATAAAGGCATCCGTAATTCCGATACGCTTGAGACGCTCTACCTGTTCTTTCGCATTTTCTTCATTAGAAAAAGCGCCTGTTTGCACTCGGTAATACGTCGTTCCCGAGATTGTCGTCGGTACGACAAAGCCAGGGAACCCTTGGCCTGCGAGTGACTCGATTCGCTGTTCGGCATTCTCGCGGTTCCGGAACGATCCAGCGATGACACGGTATAAAGCGTCAGGATTGGGTGTCGGAGTAGGCGTTGACTTTTTCGGAAGGTTAAGTGCATCCGCGACGCCTTCTGCAATTCCACGGCTCACCTCATTGATGAAGGCGGATTTTCTCAAAAGGGCGAGATCGCCTGGGTTATCGACGAAAAGCACTTCAATAAGCAGGGAGCTCATCTTCGTTTTTCTTAATACAAAAAAGTTGGCACGCTTTTTCCCTCGATCGCGTACATTGTATCCTCGGATGGCGCGGTAAGTGGTGTTGTGGATGATATTTTGATAGGTGCGCGTATTGGGATTTAAAGGACCGTTATAAATATAGGTCTCAAATCCGCTCCCTCCTGCCGCGTTGTTATGAATAGACAGGAAAAAATCAGCATTTTCACGATTAGCGAGACTTGTACGAGCACCTAGTGATAACGTAACGTCTGTCGTTCGGGTCATGAGAATTTTTACTTGGTATTTTTGTGAAAGGATGCGTTGGACATTTAAAGCGATAGACAAATTGAAGGTCTTCTCCTGGTATCCGCGGTAGGTTGCACCAGGATCAGTCCCTCCATGACCAGCATCTATGACAACAGTTTTCATAGTAGTCAGTCTCCTTTCTAGACTTCCCCGTATTATATGATTCTACTAGACGAATAGTATGGTCGGGTATAAGGTGTTTAGGAAATTTATGGTCCATATGGGATTTAGTTCAAATGATGGTTTTCTTTCTTCCCTCTAGGGCTATCTTTTATTCAAAGGAAGAGGATTCATGTATAATGGAGACAGATAAAGAAAAACAGGAGGGGGACACATGGATCCACTCGATATCTTAGGCAATCTACATAAAATTAGACCAGTCTTCCAACCGATCGTCAGCGCCATCAATCAGGACGTGATCGGCCATGAAGTGTTGGCGCGTTACGAAGAAAATGGGAAGTGGCACAGTCTCGGTCCTTTTTTCCTTGACCCGGATGTTCCAGAAGAATTCAAAGTGGAAATTGATCAGCATGTGCTGCGACTTGCCGTCGACCAGATTTTAGAAAAAGGGACCGACGGGCTCTTGTTCATCAACCGCAATGCGAAACAACTGATGATCAATGACGGGGACGACCTGTTGCAATCGCTTCTTGAATATGAGCAAAAAGGATTGGATATGAAGCGGGTCGTCATCGAAGTCACCGAACATGATTTTGATGAGGAGTTCGAGACGCTGAACCATCTGCTTCTCTACTATAAAACGTACGGCATCCAGATCGCTGTCGATCATGTCGGGGCGAAGAGCTCGAACATCGACCGCATCCGCCAGCTGGAGCCTCATATTCTGAAAATCGATTCAAGGATTATCCGCCAGCAGAACGGCGACACATTCCATGACATCATGTTCTCGCTGTCGATGCTTGCGCACCGTATTGGGGCGGCGCTCCTTTTTGAAAACATAGAAGATGACTACCAGCTCTATTTCGCATGGAAACATGGCAGCCGCTACTACCAGGGCTTCTATCTTGGGTATCCCGCCTTCCAACCGGTCACCCGGGAGTCCCTGCCTCTCGATATTGGGGAGAAGATGGCCGGCTACGTCCAGCGTGAAAAGCGTCTGTTGCAGCAGCGCCATGATTTCATTAAAGCATGGGAGAAAAAAGTGAAAAACCTTCTGCCCAGGTGGGAAGGGCCGAAGAAATCCGATGTTTTCATCGAAGGTGTCACCGAGGAGTTCGATGAGGAAAGCTTCCGGATGTTCGTCTGCCACATCGATGGTCAGCAAGTGTCGTCGAACTTCAGGAAAAAGTCCGATGTATGGGAGTTGGAGCCGCACAAACGCGGATCGAACTGGGCGTTCCGTCCCTATTTCCTCGAAAACGTGATGCAGATGAAAGCGCTCAATACCGGGTTGCTTTCTGGTCTTTATTCCGATATCGAAACGAAGGAAATGGTGCGGACGTTCAGTTTCCCGCTGACGGATCAGCACTTCCTTTTCATCGACTTGAGGTATGCCTATCTCTATGAACATGAGTGTCTTCTTGCCTGAGGAAAAAAAGAAAAAGAGGTGCAGAATCATGAGGATCCCCACGCCATTTGATACGTTCCTGTAGGGAGAGAGTGAGTGCCTTGAGCCTCCTTACGGGATCGTGTCAAATCTCGAGGAACAGGACGTGGATCGTATGAAAAACAGAAATACTGATGATTACCGCCATCACAGGGAGCGCATCATCCGGAAGCATATCGACATTTTACTGTACGTGAGACAGTATGAGGAAAGTGAGCCGGGGCATCCGTGGCTGAAACACCCTGGGAAACTGGCAAAAGCGCACCGCAAAGGGGCGTATCGGTATGAGAAGAAACACAAAATAAGAAAAGCGCCGGAGAAATCACGGCTGCAGATGATGCTTGCCGAGATGGAACAGTACGAAGAGGACTGGTGCTAGAAAGAGGGGGAGCAGGTTGAACCTTTCTGTACAAGCCATGACAAGAGAGTATGCGGAAGAATCTCTCCGGTGGACGTACGAGCCGCCTTATGATTTTTACAATGTGGAACTCTCAGAGGAGGCACTTGCCGAGCGGTTGGACGGAAGTTATCGGTTGGTACTGGATGAGGAAGGAGCACTGATCGGCTTCTTTTGTACGGGAAAAAGTGCGAAAGTTCCGGCCGGTGAGAAAGATGGCGTTTACGCGGAAGCGGCGGTCGACATGGGGCTTGGAATGAATCCTGAGCTTACGGGACAGGGGCACGGCAACCTTTTTGGAAAAACGGTCCTTGCGGAAATCCTTAAGGATAATGAAGGGATCCCCGTCCGTCTTTCTGTTGCCACTTTCAATAAACGGGCCATTCGTCTTTATGAAAACATGGGGTTTGTTGAACAGGCCACCTTTCAAACAGATGCGTGTCCTTTCATAACCATGATTAAAGACTAATACAAAGCCCGGGACTTTTGCTTCGGGCTTCTTTACTGTTCTCTGTAAGCTTATTGGTGGCGGCAAAAGTGTTGAAAATTAAAGGGATTCCTTGGCAAGCATCATTTGAACATTGGAAGGTTTTAGAAGTGATGGGAGGGGTAATTTCTACTTTAGAGCCAATGTACTCAGGTCAAAAAGACTAGATGATTAGACGTTTGCTCTAACCATCGTGGAAAGGTCGTCATTTTATGAAATCATATTACTTACAATGGATGCTTTTCATCTATATCGCTGTAGGGGTTGTTCTAGGTACAGGGTTTTCCCTGACCCTCGATCAATTCATCCCCATTCCGGGTGAACAGTTTGTGTTCTTTATGATTGCTTCCGCATTCGCTGGCGCCTTGCTCGGAACCGTCAATTATTTGATCTATTACTTCTTCACAAAAATGTTCATCCGTCACTTCAACCGTGTATTGAATTCTGTCAAAAACGGTGACTTATCGGCACGGACGCAGTTCCATACAGGAGGCATCGTTGGGGAATTGAATACAAATATCAACAAGACACTGGCGAACCTCGAGCGCTCCCACAACACGATTCTACATGATGATTTGACACGGATCCCGAATAGACATGCGCTACAGCAATTTTTTATGAGTGAAGAGGAAAGCGGCGAATTCGCTATGCTTTTCATTGATGTGGATGATTTTAAGACCATCAACGATACATATGGGCACGTCACGGGGGATGAAGTGCTCCGTTACATCGCCTTCGTTCTCCACGAATCAGTGAAGGGGACCGGCCAGGTGTACCGGCTGAGCGGCGATGAGTTCGTCATTCTCCAGAAAGTTGAGCATAGTGAAAGCACGGATGAACTGTGTGGTCGCATCTATCATGCGTTCGAAGAACCTTTTCATATTGAAGTGCACACGATTTCCATCAGGATCAGCATCGGACTATGTCAGTTCGAGTTTGGCGCAAGTGATTTCGCCACCATTCTCGATGAAGCAGATCAGGAAATGTATAAGGTGAAAAACTCCCGTCAAGTCCGGCTCCGTTCGTGAAGGATAGATAGATGGAGCTGGAAAAAGGAAAACCGCTCGGATCAAACGAGCGGTTTTCCTTTTACATAGTGAAGATCGAGGCCTGACATCCACTTGCGGATTAGAATAATATAAGATCCTAAACATACCTTTATGAAGAAAACAAGGGGGACGTATATTTTGAAGGACGGTAAAGAAGAGAAGGAAAAACCAAAACTAAGACTAAGACCTATGCTAGATCAACGGAGCGGGTCACAAATCCTTAACGATTATTGTAAAGCGATTGATGAGATGAACCGACCAGCTCTTGAGAAAGCTCGTAAACTGATCGAGGATAGAAAAAAAGAAAAGGGTAAATGAAAAAAGCTATCCAATAAGGATAGCTTTAAACTTTTTTAATAAAGAACGTGCTGATCTATATACTCTTATTTTTACTTGAGTTCCGCCACTGAGTGACCACTTTAAAAAGGTGCTGTGATTCATTTTATGGATCTATTCTTATTCTTTCGGTAACTATGTAGGCGTTATCGTGTTCTTCATCAGCCTCTTGTTTTTACCTCCATCCAGTCAAGAATCCTCTTATGAATCTGCTAAGCAGCATATGGGCGTATTTCTCGTAGGTTTAGGGTGGTAATTTTAAGAAATGGGGTGGAAAGGGAGCGTTCTACTCTCATGGATAGGGAATAGATTGGAAAAGAAGGAGGAGATCCAGTGAAGGTTGTAGCGCTGAAAGATGTGATTGGGACGAGTCAGGATGTAGATGGAGGGACGTGGAACAGCCGGCGTCTGATCGTCAAGAAAGACGGAATGGGCTATTCGGTCCATGACACGATCATCCGTGCAGGGACGGAAACGCATATTTGGTACAAGCACCACCTAGAGTCGGTCTATTGTATCGAAGGGGAGGGCGAAGTCGTCACACTTAAAGATCAAAAGACATGGCCGATCGAACAGGGCGTCCTGTATGCCCTCGATGAACATGATGAACATCTGCTGCGGGCGAAAACGGATATGCGGATGATCTGCGTGTTTAACCCACCGATCAGCGGGGATGAAATCCACGATGAAGACGGGGTCTATCCGGTCGATGAATCGTAACCTTTCCTAGTCCAGGAAGGGTTATTTTTTTCCATAAAAACGGAAAATTCTGTTACAATGGGAGCGGTGGAGCGTTGAGGAGGGAATTCATGTACAAGTTTTGGGACAGAGTAGGGATGATTTTTCTAGCCGCTGGTTTTTTAGCCCTCATCCTACCGCTGTTTACGGATTTTCCTTTCCGATGGGAGTTACTGTGGATTTGTTCCGTGCCATCCGTGGTGGTTATGAGAGTAAAAGACATCCAGAATGGGAAGAAAATCGAACCGGTACTTGTTATTGCATTTAGCGTATGTATTTTTGGGTTTTCTCTGTACAGTTTACTATGGAGTAGACTTTAAGAAACTTTGTCGACCATTCTATGAGTCTATCTTTCAATCGGTTTCACTCTCATAAATAGATGGGATGACGTTAAACCAATGGAGTGTAGAGAGGGAGGATGGATTTGAACAAGACTTTAAGATGGCTGGGGCATTTTCTCTTTGGTGCCGCCGTTCTCATTTTTCTATTGATGCTGTTCACCGATCTCCCATTCCGAGCAGAATGGGGATGGATTTTCCTAGCACCATCGGTTGTCATCACCAGAGTGCGGGATATGCGCGAATCAGGAAAGAAAATAGAGCCGCTGATTACGATTACCCTTTGTGCCTTCATTTTTAGTCTTTCCTTATATGGTCTATTATTCGTCTGATTACATATGATCGCGAGGGGTTTCTATGGAAGAAGCATTAAAAAAAGAAAGCATGGATCAGAAAAAAATTAGAAATAAAGCCCGTAAATCGGTCTGGCATCTATTTTTGATTATGGCCTTATGTATCGGCTTAGGACAGATCTTTTTCGATGAAGTTCCAGGTCTCTTTTACCTGGGCGCGTTCGTGTTTTATGGATTTTTCCTCTATGAAACGTACATGAGCAGGAAAACGAATCAAGAGCTGTGGCGGATTTGGGATGAACGCTGGAGAGACCGTCGGACGCTTTTCCAGCTCCGTTCATCTGTGACCAATTCGTTGGATATTTTACTACCTGCGATTCTCGGTGCTAACGCTTCATGGATCATGGGGGCCATTTTCTTGGTGATTGGTCTTGTGACAGGGTTCCGGGACGGGAAGAAGAAGTGGGAAGCGAAAGAGTATTATTACGAGGAATACATAGAAACAAGGAGCATGGCCGCATGAAAGCATTCAGGATTTTCATCGCCCTCTGTGGTGTCATCGCCATGATCTGGATGGTGGTCAGGCTCTTTTAACCCACCCCCCAAACCCATGCTTTTATCATAGGAGGACTCTTCTTATTACTCGGCATACAAAATTGGATGAATGCACAAAGAAATACGTGGCTTTTTACATTCTCCTTGCTTTCATTCCAATCATTACGGTCATGATACGAAGAGCACCCGTCTCGATCAGTGGGGTTAGGTTAGATCAATCATCAAGGAACGCGTGTAAGGAAGTCCGAACCGCGCGCAACGAAAAGAAAACAAGTTAGGAAGATACATATGAAAGGAAAAACATTTCTGATTTCTCTGCTGATCGTTGCGATCAGTTGGGGAGGCAACTTATGGTTCTATCAATCTAAGCAATTGGAGGAACCAGTTTTTCTCGAACACTTTTACGGTGGAATCGGGA
Source organism: Halobacillus sp. Nhm2S1 (assembly GCF_019599545.1). GTDB lineage: Bacteria > Bacillota > Bacilli > Bacillales > Halobacillaceae > Halobacillus. The sequence continues at coordinate 40,584 of NZ_JAIEZV010000001.1, forward strand.
TGTTCGAGCTTTATTACTTAACCAATAGAGATGATCCGGCACGTGTCATGAGTGTAGAGTTTAGTGATGGAACGACTCTACATGCGAAATCGGATTATTATGCGTTTCAAAATGAGAATCCTGCCTATGGGCCGGATATCCAAAGCAGATCCTCGCATTATTTGCTCAAAAGTGTAGTCTTTGATGAGCAGAAAATGAGGGAGTTGAGTGTCGATCATAGAGGACGAGCTACGATTCATTTTAATAATGGGGAAACAACCGTAGCGGATATTGGCAAGGTTACATCCAGTGAACACAGAGAGGGAAATGGAATTTTTCGTCAACAATCAAGCTCAAGCAGCAGCAATGGACGCTCCTTTCGCTCTTATACGGTCGTTGAGGATTTGAAAATAGAATCGATGACCTCACCATTTCCTGAAGTTGATGAAGATTTAAAGAAGAAATTGTACACCCCGTCGATCGGTACAACAGGTACACCCGATGGGGGCGGCCCGCGCACGCACAACAAAGAACTGAATGAGGAATGGAGCCGCGTCGCTGGTGCTCCATTGGAAGAAGTCCAATTTCCCATTGAAATGAAGCGGGGAGACGGGATCAGGCTGACGATGCAAGAAAAGCCGGACGCGATTCGCGCTTATTCTTATGAAATCGAAATGACAGGTACAACGGAAAATGGCTACCCATTCACTCAGCCATTCTATGTAACGAATGACCCGCAGCTCACGCCAGAGCAGATGGAACTCCTGATCGAAAGGAGGGGGAGCCAATGAATCCCTTTCACCGGATCTTCGGGGGGCTGCTTCTTGTTTTAATCGACATCCACCTCGGCCAAATTGAGATTTTAGCTGATTTCATCGGGTATTTCCTAGTATTAAGTGCCTTGAATGGTATGGAGGGGAACTTGAAAGGAATGAAAGGTGCGAGAACTACCGCCTTGATCATCAGTCTCATTGCGATTCCCCAAGCCTTTATAGGTCAGCCAACAGGAACGACAGAAGGTGTGAGTATAGGTTTAGATCTTCCTACGATTTACCATCAATCGTTAGGGTTGCTCAAGCTGGTGCTGACCTTTTATCTGTTTCAGGTGTTCATCGATTGGGCGAAGAAAAAGCAAGAAGAGGATCTTCAAGAAAGAGCACGCAAGCTATTCAGATTTTATCTGACTGCTCACATCCTTTATTACGCGCTCTTGCCTTTCTCCATGAACCTTCCGGAAAACACGGTTATCCCGTTATTTATCATAGGAATAGCTGTGATGATCATCCTTGAGATCGTGTTCCTGGTCTTAATCCGTGCTTTTCGTAACGAACAGCAAAAATTAGAACTCTATTAAAAAAAGGCGCCTCGGTCTGAGGCGTCTTCTTTATGCCGGCTGTTTTTCCAATTCCGGATCGGCTTCCGCTGCATCGATGAACAAAAAGATCGCTGTCAAAATGTGCATGACCATACCGACGAAAGGAACCCAGCCGATGCATGAGGTGACGATTCCGAGGATGCTTCCTCTCGTTTCCCTTCCTTTCTGCTGGGAGAGCACAAGGGTGATGATGTGAAGGATAAGCATGACGGCCAGGGGCGTCCACAGTAACGAGATGACGAACGTTCCTCCAATAAAAGGGATGCCTAAAAATGCTTCCAAAGTGGCGGTGACCCACATGAGAACACGTGCTGCTGACATACAAACACCTCCCGTTTATCCTCCTTCAATGTATTCAAAGAACAGAGGTTTAGAACTTGGGACTATAGAAACAGGACAATCGTTTCTTTTTCCATCATTTTCTGAATATTTCTTCACACTCAGGAAATCTATGGTATATTGGTTTGTGAAAGCGTTTGCACTAAACAGTGTGTATCGCACTCGTATACCTATTAAAGGAGGAGAATGATTTGAGGATGAGGAGACAGTGGTGGAAGGTTGTCATCAGCATTGTGCTTGTGTTTTTGCTGGCGAGTCCGACATCTTTAACGTCGGTCAGTACAACGAAAACTTTTGCACAAACGAATGAAACCGTTACCATTAACTACAAGCGATTAGATGGAAATTATGAAGGCTGGGGACTGCATCTATGGAACCAGGACGGTTCCAATCCTGCGATTGAACAAGGGACGGATTGGTCGGACCCGGTGGAGTTTACGAATGAAACGGATTTCGGAATGTCTGTGGAAATTCCGGTCATCGACATCAAGAACGGGTTGAACTTTATCGTACATAAGGGGGATCTAAAAGATACTCCGAATGACAGATATTTTCCGACCACCGGTGAAACGGAGTTCTGGCTGGTCCAAGGCAAGGAGGAAGTCTATTTGGAAGAACCTGTGCTGACGACTTATGTGGAGTCTGCGAAAATCAAGAACGACACACTCATTTCAGCGAAGATGAGCCAGGTGATTGAGAGTGCAGATCGTTCTGATTTTGTTCTGAAGGGCGCAGATGGAGCGCGCATCGACATAGAATCTGCTGAGGTGGATGGACAAGACGTTCGTCTGGAAACCGCAGAAGCGCTGGATCTCACTCAGACGTACACCATCCAATATGGAGAAGAAGAAACGAATGTGATGGTCGACTGGAAGCTGATGGATGAAAGGTTTGCGTATGACGGGGACGATCTCGGGGCGACGTTACATGACGACGGTACAGCTGAACTGAAGCTTTGGTCACCGATCGCGACCGATGTCTCAGTTGTTCTTTATGATAAAGACGATCAATATAAAGTCGTGAACAATGATATCCCGATGGAAAAAGGGGACGATGGCGTCTGGTCTGTGACGCTGAATGAGGACAATACCGGAATCAAAGACCTCAACAGCTACTATTATCAGTATAAAATCGAGGCGTATGGAGAAGAGAAGCTTGCCCTTGATCCTTACGCTAAATCAATGGCGGCTTCAAACAATGATGATAACGATGATGTAGGAAAAGCGGCGATCGTCGATCCTTCTGAGATTGGGCCTAAACTTGATTTTGCTAAAATCAAAGGCTATGAAAAGCGTGAAGATGCGATCATTTGGGAAGCACACGTGCGTGATTTCACATCTGACCCGAGCATCGAAGGCGAGCTTGATTCCCAGTTCGGTACGTTCAATGCTTTTGTAGAAAAACTTGATTACGTAAAAGAGCTGGGTGTGACCCACATCCAACTGCTCCCTGTCATGAAGTATTATTTCGGGGATGAACTCGACAGCAGCACACGTGAGCGTGAGTATTCCGCTTCAGGAAACAATTACAACTGGGGTTATGACCCTCACAGCTATTTCGCCCTTTCCGGTATGTATTCCGAGCGTCCGGAAGATCCGGAAGAAAGAATCGAAGAATTCAAGCAGCTGATTGATGAAATTCATAAACGTAAGATGGGTGTCATTTTGGATGTCGTCTACAACCACACAGCCAAAGTGAGCATCTTGGAAGACCTTGTCCCGAACTATTATCATTTCATGGATGAGGAAGGCAATACCAAAACAGGTTACGGCGGTGGAAAAGTGGGGACGACGCATGAAATGTCCCGCAAACTTATGGTCGACTCCATCGAGTATTGGGTCGATGAATTCAAAGTGGACGGGTTCCGTTTCGACTTGATGGGTGATTTGGATGCAGAAAGTGTCCAAGCCGCTTACGATGCTGCGGAAGCTTTGAATCCGAACATTTTAATGCTCGGAGAAGGCTGGAGAACGTATGCCGGTGATAACGGTGGGGAAGGTGTACAACCGGCCGACCAGGATTGGATGGACGAAACAGATGGAGTCGCTGTCTTTTCTGATGAGATCAGGAATGAACTGAAGTCCGGTTTCGGTAGTGAAGGGGAACCGCGTTTCATTACAGGCGGCGCTCGTAACATCGATACCATTTTCAACAACATCAAAGGACAGCCTGGCAATGTGACAGAAGATGACCCGGGAGATATCGTGCAGTACATCGCAGCCCACGACAACTTGACGCTTCATGATGTCATCGCACAGTCCATCAAAAAGGACCCGGCGAAGCATGAAGAAGAAATCCAAAAACGAATCCGCCTCGGGAATTCTATGATTCTAACAAGTCAGGGAATCTCCTTCCTTCATGCCGGTCAGGAATATGGCCGCACGAAGCAGTGGAAAGCCGATGGCGTTCCAGAAGATAAGTGGACCTATATGGAAGATGAAAACGGGAATCCGTTCGAAGATCCTTACTTCATCCATGATTCCTATGATTCTACCGATGTGATCAACCAGTTCGACTGGCAGGCCGTGTCCGAGCCAAGCATCCAGCAGGAAACAATGGAATATACGAAAGGTCTGATCGAACTGAGACGATGGACAGATGCTTTCCGCCTCGGTTCTGAGGAAGCGGTCGAAGAAAACGTCACGCTTTTGGATGCACCTGAAATCCAGGAAACGGATTTGATGCTTGCCTATAAAGCGGTCGATCCTGGCAAGAAAGCAAAAGGAAGCTATTACGTGTTCATCAACGCCGATGACGAAACACGTACATTGACTCTCGATGAGAACTTGAAGAAAGGAAAAGTGCTCGTCGACAATGACGAAGCTGGACGCAAAAAAGTGAAAGATCCATCCGGTTTCGAGCTGAATAAAGATGGCATTACCATCGATCCACTGACGACGGTTGTCATCCATACGAAATAAAGAAGAACCAGCTCCTTTTCTAAGGAGCTGGTTTTTTGAATGTGTCCGAACGGTCGGGCAAAGTGACTTAACGGAGAGCGAAAGTGCCCGAACGCACGACCAAAGTGACTTAACAGGAAGCCAAAGTGCCCTAACGCCACCTCAAAGTGACTTAACGATCAAGAAGCGGACTTCTCCCTCTGCTGCGCAGGCTTCTTTTTAGACTCCTGCACAATGATGACAGATAAAAGCACGAGCACGACCCCGGCATATTGGAAGATCGTCAGCACTTCCGCATAAAAGAAGTAACCGACGAGCGTCGCGACGACCGGTTCGATGGTGGCGACGATGGAAGCCCGGCTCGATTCCACATGCTCGAGGCCTTTCGTGTAGAGAAGGAAAGGCAGAACGGTCGAGATGAGTCCGAGGCCGAGAATCAACAGCCAGACGCGGATGTCATTTAAGAGTGACGCTTCTTCCCATAGGCCACTGAAAGGAACCACTGCAAGAGCTGCGAATAGAAACGTATAAAAGGTGACAGTCAAAGAGCGGTATTTTTTCAAAACGACCTTCCCGAAGATGCTGTAAAGCGCGTAAAACAGTCCCGAACCAAGTCCGAATAACAGGCCGGCCCATGACAGGGAGGCTTGCAGTCCCGGAAGCCATCCGATGACGAACGTACACCCGATAAAAGTCGTGAAAAGGGCCAAGAGTTTTCTTCCTGTCCAGGCTTCTTTAAAGAAAACTCTTGAAAAAATGGTCACGAAGACAGGTGCAGTATAAAGGAGAACGAAAGCGATCGCCATTGAAGTCGCCTCAATGGCGCTGAAGAGACACCAGTTGAACAAAGCGATGCTGATGACCCCTGTCCCGAAGAAATAACGCGAGTCTGTCGGTTTTATTTTTAAAAGCTTTCTATTAGAAACGATGATGGATCCGAACAGCATGACCATCGCAGAGGTCACTCGGAGAGCGACCACTTGAATGGGGGAGAACCCATGCTCGTACAGTTGGTTCACAAACAGCCCGATGATGCCCCACAGGGAGGCGCCCAGGAAAATCATCAAGAATGCACGGTTTCTAGTCATCGGATTCCTCCTTCCTGCATGAATGTCCGTCTATTATACAAAAATTTAGAAAGCTTTGAATATAGCTGTTGCAAAAAAATAAGAAATCTTGTTTGATAGAGGATAAGGATGAAATCGAATCACAAGGGGATGGAACAATGGATCCAGTTATGCGAGATGTCAAAACACCTATAGAAACAGAACGGCTGATTTTGAAAATGCCGGAGCCAGGTGACGGAACAGTGGTCAACGCAGCGATCCAAAGGTCTGTGAATGAACTGAAACCATGGCTTGGATTTGTCCAGGAGACACCGACTGTCGAAGACACAGAATCAAACGCAAGAGAAGCGCACGCCAAGTTTTTGCTGCGCCAGAATTTAAGGTATCTCGTTTTTCTGAAGGAGGATATGACTTTCGTCGGTTCGACTGGTTTTCATCGAATGGACTGGGATGTGTCGAAGTTCGAGATCGGCTACTGGATGGATACCGCTCATAGTGGAAAAGGATATATGCGGGAAGCGGTTGACGCTTTGACGGCGTATGCTTTGAATGATTTAGGTGGTGCCCGTGTGGAAATCCGTTGCGAATCGGAAAATAAAAAAAGCCGCGTCATTCCGGAGTCTCTCGGTTTTGAGCTTGAAGGCATTCTTCGCAACGAAGATCGATCTGTCGATGGGAAGCGGTTGACCGATACGTGCATCTACGCAAAAGTCTGTGAAAGAGGGGAGTGATCCTGTGTATGACGTGACGATCATTGGGGCCGGCGTCAGCGGTGTGTTCCTTGCATACACGCTTGCAAAAGAACATCCGGAATGGAACGTCCATGTAGTGGATAAAGGAAAGCCTCTGGTTGAGCGGACGTGTGGATTACAACAGGAAGCGTGCACCTGTGAAGGGCCGTGCGATCGGTACGTAGGATTTGCAGGACTCGGAAAATCCGAAGGGAAGTTCAATTATACGAACGATTTCGGTGGGCAGCTGGGGAAGAAGATCGGAGAAAAGGAAACGCTTGCGCTCATGGAAGAAGTCGATGAGCTTTTGTGCTCTTATGGCGGCGATCTAGTTGAGAGGTACAGTACGAAAAATGAGAAACTTTCAGCAAAAGCATCCCAGCATTCTTTGAAAGTTCTTTCGACAGAAGTGCGTCATTTGGGGACACAGCTCGCCCGGGGGATCTTTCAAAGCATGTATGAGGAGATGTCTGAAAGGGTGACCTTCACATTTGAAGCGGATGTCACAGCAGTCACAAAAGAAGAAGGTCTGTTTTCGATTGATACTAACCATGGTCCGTTTCAAAGCGGGAAAGTTGTCTTCGCTACAGGAATGAGTGGGAGTGACTGGCTGAAATCCATGACAGCGGAATTAGGGCTGAAGCCTGGGCGCACACGGCTGGATTTAGGGATCCGGGTGGAGATGCGAGGCAATCAGCTCGATGCCATTCTTCAGGAAACATTTGAAACGAAGCTTCATTACATAAATGAGCGTTTTTCTGCGACCACCTACTGCATGAATCCGCGTGGAAGAGTCATTCGAAAATATCAGCATGGCCTGGTGATGGCAGATGGTCAAAACCAGAACGAAGATGAACCGAGTCAGAATTTGAATTTCACGCTTTTCGTGCCGCGGTACTTCAAGAATCAGGCGGAAGCGATGGCAGAAGCCCATCGTGTGATCGGCGGCATCAATCAAGGGCGGGACAGGATTGTGGCCCAGAAGTTGGGAGATTTATTGAAAGGAAAACCTTCTGATCATCTTTCTCGCGGCGTTATTCAACCCTCCCTGGAGGCAGAAGCAGGAGATCTCCGCAAAGAAGTGCCTTCCCTTTATATAGAGGCACTGATGGAGTTTTTTGAAGCGTTGGAAGGGCTGCTCGGCGAGGAGGTCGATCGCGGTACCGTCCTTTATGGGTTGGACAGCAAATTTTATGAAGCGAAGATTTTCACGGATGAGCATTTTGAGACCGAGGTGCCAGGATTGTATTTGATCGGGGACTGCTCGGGGGAGACGCACTCCTTGTCGCAGGCAGCGGCAAGCGGCATCTATTTAGCACGGATGATAAAAGCTTAGTCTGCGGAACGTAGACTAAGCTTTATTCATGTACCTCTATGATCTTTCGCGGAATTCTTTTAACGTACGGATCCCGACAGTCACCGCCTGACTCATCGCAGATCCCCCTCCATAAGCAGCGGCGACACCCATCGTTTCATAGATTTGCGGGTCGCTGCACCCGAGCGCTACACATTGGTCCATGTGATAGGTGATACTCGCCTCATCTCCATCCTTCACGCTGATCGCAAGAGCCATCAGATGCTTATGCGACCGGTCGACTTCCCCATCTTCAAAAAAAGCGCCTGTGAAACGGTTGTAATCTTTCGTTGCTTCAGGTAAGTAACTGGTCAATTCTTCAATTCCGTGACGGTAATCGTGCAAGGTCTCTTCGGCATGATTCTTCATTTACAATCTCTCCCTTTTTTAAAGCTTACTCGTGCTATACCTGTTTTTCCAAAGGGTTGAAACCCGGCAGTATGTAAGAAAGCATATCCATAATAGAGATAGGATCACGATTATTTGTAAGAAAATTGAAACTTTTCATCCCGTATCTCCGTAACACATGTAAGGATACATAATTGGAGGGGATGACGATGGGGAAAAATATGATATGGGCCGTGGTTACTGTTAGTGTGATGATGTTGATCAACTGGGGAGTCGCTTCTTTTTTCCGTGGTGAATTCATTGAATATTCCTTTTTGCTTGGCGTCGTAATCATGGCTATTGTTTGGTTTTTCAATTCAAAAGGTGGTTTCGCTTCCAATTCAGTCCGGTTGCGGATCCAGGCCCGGACGGGTATGAAGCTCGAAGAGGAAAAACGCAGTTTCAACCCAACGGTCGTATTCTATACCACAATCGGTTATACCGTGGTCGCATTTGTAGTCACAATCATCTATTATAAAGATTATATTACTGGTTGATTTCCTGGTTTCGATCATTCATGGATAGAAAAAAGAAAACGCCTGGATGTTAAAAATCCAAGCGTTTTTTCATTTCTTACTCACAAAAATGCCGATGCTGCCATGTGTATGCTAAAAAACTTTAAAAAGGATTGGTCGCCCATTGAAGCGACTGCTTGATAAAAATGCGAGGGTGTAGTTTCAATTGAGAAACCATGTATTCCGCAAGGTCCTCCGGCTGCATGTACTTCTCTTTATCCTGTCCTTCCATATCTTCCCCTAATGCAAGTTCTGTGGCAACGAGACTCGGATTTAATGTGAAGACGCGGATGTTGTCCCTTCTTACTTCCTGCATCAAGGCTTCCATCATCCCTTGCAGGGCAAACTTCGATCCACTGTAAGCCGTGGATCCGGCGGTCCCTTTGAGTCCACTGCTTGAAGAAATATTGATGATATCCCCCTGGTTCTTCTCCTTCATCATGGGCAGGACGGCTCTTGTGACGTGGTATGTACCGTAAACATTCACTTCAAACGTCCGTTTCCATTCGTCAGGCTCTAGTTCAAGGAACTTTCCGTACACACCGATGCCTGCGTTGTTGATGAGAATGTCTGCTTCACCAAGCTCTTCTTTTATTTGCTGAACCGCTTGTTCCACTTGATCGATGTCCGCAATATCAGCGGACGCTACAGCTGCCTCGACTCCGTAGGAACGGGCTTCCTCGGCTACTTCTTCAAGACGGCTTTTGGTCCTTGCAATCAATCCGAGATGAACGCCTTCTTTCGCCAGCTGCAAAGCTGTAGCCCGTCCGATGCCGCGACCTGCACCGGTCACATAAGCGATTTTCCCTTTGATTTCTTGTGCCATGATCCTCATCACTCCTATTCTTGTTCTTCATTCAAGTCTACGAGTTTCCCTTTTTGAAATCAAAAGATAGCGTCTACCCCAAGGGTGATTCCTTTGATAAACGAATAGAGGGAGGGATTTTATGGAAACCTTTGTTATGTTGAGACCAGTATTCCTGGCATTGGTCCTGGTATCTATTTTTCTAACGATTTTTCTCCTTTTTCAGAAGGAAGAAAAGGTGAATGGATGGACGCTTTTTTACATCACATCCATAAGCTTAATCATAGGTAGTGTCTGTTTTTATAGCAGTGGGTATATCGTGGATGAGTTTAACTTGAGCGGGGATTCTCTTTCGTTTTATTTGTACATCGCTTTATTCCCAGTGAGCTTGTTGAACATCCTGTTGTACTGCTTTAAGCCCAGGTCAGTGGTAGAAGCATGAGATTGGTATCCTGTCTTCATTTTTCCATGTGAAAGCCTGGTTTGGGAATGTTGAGGAAAAAAAGGAGTTTTTTCACAGAAAATTTCTATTTTATTACCAATTTTTGAAACGTAAATCGTTCCCATTCGTACTTGTAGGAAAGAAGGAAGAATGGAGGTTATCTTAACGATGAAAAAAATTCTATTTATTATGATTGCGCTATTGATTACAGCTGGCTGTGCATCCTCTCCGTCTTCCAGTGAGAATTCGTCAGAGGAAAATACGACAGAGGATGATGTGACAAAGGTACTGGAGCAAATATTTTCAGGACCAGATGAAGAACTGGAACAATTGCATGAAGAGGAAAATTATCAAGGAATTTCTTCCTACTATATGGACCAATTCGAACCTTACTTCACAGAAAAGTACATGAAGCAGGCGTTGGATACCAATCTGCTGAACAGCTTTCATCAAAAGGCTGGAAATGACGTCAACATGGAAATTGGTAAGATGAGCGTTGAGCAAAGTGAGGAAACGGAAACCGCTTATGATTTTGATATGCAAATCAATATAAGCAATGGTGAAACCGCGGACGTCAGTGGAAGAGTGAACACGAATGAAGAAGGGAAAATCACACGGATTTACTACAACGATGATGTGCAGTCATTGTTGCACGCTTTTGATACGGCCGTTCAAACAGAAGAAGGGCTTTTCGAATATGACCGTTCCAGGTTGGTAAGTCGGACCGGGGATGAAGCCTATCAGCCTAAGTATCCGACGCTCATGCCTTTCGAAGTGGATGGTGTAGAAATTGATCCTGGAGTTATGGAAGAGAAGGATACCGTATTGACCTTCATCTTTCATGCGGAAATGAATGAAGAGATGGAATTGACGACCGTTAAAGATGGCGACATCTCTTATGATGACATAGAGACAGAAGAGGTATCGATCGGTGATCAAACCGGACAATATGCAGGAAACGAAGGTGAGACTCAGCGGTTGATTTGGAAAGATGGATCGATCATGTATGAGTTGAAAGGGAATGTAGATGGCTTGTCAAAAGATGATCTGATCATGGTGGCGGAGTCTTTTGAGTAAGCCATACACCTTCATGGTTAGGAACAGTTGAGGTAATGGAAGAGGCACGTATAAAAACCCACTCACCCAATTGCGGGGAGTGGGTTTTCCTTTATAGTCTAAACATCGTCTTTTTATTTTTCATGTCTTTGTTTGGGTTATTATACAAGTCTTCGAGTGATAGTGGCTTATCCTTCATAGGAGAAGTTTTTTCATACCATTTATAAATGAAAGAAAATTCATTTATTTCCATCTTTTAGTGTGGTAAATTGGTATAAGCCTTTCGTAACACATGGTAGGAAAGAGGGATAATAAATGGAACGTTTACATACCATTTGGCTTGATGATACATATGTGCATGGAATTATTAAGATATATGATTCAATTTTTGAATATTTGTTTCACCCCATTGTACTTGATGAAATAAAAGGGGAATACCGTGTCATAAATAATTTGTGGTATACGACCTATCATGGTGCTAGAGAGTTTTTCAGGTCTCCCTCGAATCCTTATAGCGTTGTTGGAAGAATGAAGGTAAAGGAAGAAACAACGGTTGGAGGAAGTATTGTGAAATAAAGGGTGAATCCCCAATATGGAATATGATTTACAAAATACAAGAGGATCGACTAGTGACACCATACGAAAATGGGCTTCCATATTAGGGCTGGAAATAAGGGGATCTATGGGATTTCTGGACCCTCAAAAAACACCGTGTGAAATATTCAATGAAAAGAAATGAGGACATGTAAGGATGACAGAAATAAAAGAAATAGGGTCGTTGTGTTCCATAAACGATTACGGCTACATCATGAACCAGTCTGATCCAAAGAAAATCAATGATCAATACGAAGAGGTCATCCGACACATAACAGAGACATGCCTTTCTGCTTTACCAAAGGACATTCACAGCATTTACCTAAGAGGTTCTGTTCCAAAAGGGGAGGACATTGAAGGTGTATCGGATCTTGACGTCATCGTCGTCACCTGTTCCGATCCTCAAGATATGAATCTGGATTGGGTGGAGGAGATTGAACAATTAGTCAATCAAAAATACCGTTTTATCAACGGGGTAGAAGTAGGGTTCAGTCCTTTAAATGAATTCGAGGATACAAAGCATTGCTCTATGATCCCGTTTATTCTGAAAACTTATGGAATTTGTGTCTATGGTGAAAATCTAATCGGGCATCTCCCTGATTACAAACCCGACAGCTCTTTGGCGAATGAACATCTCATTCACTTCGCTTCTTTCATTGATCGAGCGAACCAGGATTTGAATGGAAATGACGATGAGGAAGATATTAAGGATTGCTGTTCATGGATCATGAAGATCCTAGTGAGGGCCGGCCTTGCGCTTGTCATTGTTCAAGAGCAGGCGTACACGAGGGACTTGTTCCCAGCCTATCAACTTTTCTCAAAGCACTATCCAGAAAAAGAACAGGAGATGAGGACAGCGCTTTGGTTCGCCATCAACCCCTCCTCCAGTTCAGAGGAAATATTGAGATTCTTGGATTCTTTCGGACGTTGGATGAAAACGGAAACAGAACATTGGTTGGATGTTTATAATCCAGCTAGAAAAATGCATCTGCCTCTCCAAACGGTCTAACGTATGTGATTCTGTAGCATTACTGGCGAAATTACATATTGGAATACCATTATGTGAAAACAGATCTGCCTTCTTTTGTCATTTATAAAAGAGTAGATGACAAAATAGAGATCTACTTGAAAAAGATCATATAAGAAGTCACAAAATATAACGTAATGATGAACAAAGAGGGCATGAGATAGTGCCCTAAACGGTCTATTCTGTTCGGCCTCTTGAGTGTGTAGATGAGGAACAATGTCATCGTGATCCCAAGTATTGCTACATAGAGATGAGTGCCTTGGATGGAGTTTAAAATCGCTCCTTTTCGATACAATAAATCGGTGAATACAAGCAGTTTCAGGTTATACAAGTTGCTTCCAATAATGGACCCGACCGCCATGTTGTAGTTCGCTAATTTAAAAGCAGCCAGGACGCTTACGAATTCAGGTAATGAAGTGGAGGCGGCAATGAGAAAACTGCCTACAAAACTAGCGTTCATGCCTGTAATTTCTGCCATGTGATCTCCAGCAATGGATAGAATGCTGCCGGAGACAAAGACGACGACTACAGCTATGAGAAAACCTTTGATCGCTGAAGAAAGGGGAATATCCTTAGTCAGAGGAGAACCATCATCGTCTTCATAATCGCTGGCAATGAATTTCATGGAAAAGATATAGAAAATGACAATCACATACATTTCAATTCCTATATTAAAAAGTTGGATCGATTCAGGAACCAGGAGGGAAAGAGAGATGATGATCAAAAAAGCAAGGCTGATCCATGCAGATGGAAGGTTCGCGTGCTGATTAATTCTTTGAAATAACCGTTGTTTTCGATAAAACAAATCAACCACGGCCAGGATTAATAGATTGAACACGTTACTCCCAAGCATATTTCCTACAGCAATATCCGGGTTATCTATATAAACGGCCGTCATACTAGTCGTGAGTTCAGGTAATGATGTAGCCCCGGCAATTAAGAAGGTACCGACCACAGCCCCGCTTAAAGAAGTTTTTTTACTAATCACGTCACCACAATGGTTCAAATGAATAGCAGCTGTAACGACAAGGATGGCTGCGATAAAGAAAATAATGAAGATCATGGGCTGCCCCTCTCTAAAATAAAAGATATCACGGAAGGCCTGGCTTACTTCGCATCAATCTCCAAATAACCACACGAGGAATCCCCTTGAATTCCGCTTTTCCATTCTAATGTATGCTTGTTTCATAGATATATCCATTGTGATTTCATTCATAAAACGGACCCTTAAGAAGTTTCATGAGGGAGGGGGCGAATCTTCGGTGGTAGGAATCGTTCTTTCCTATATGTGAAAAAACTCTGAGGTTCTAAAATTTTCCGAGACCGTTCATGGAGGACTCTGTTAAAAGACAGAGTGGAGGAATAAATCAATAAGGTATGGCACTTTTCACATTCATTTATTGTCTTTTGGAATCAAAAAAATTTTGTAGAAATGATAGAGGACTAACAATATCCGTTAGGTAATCTTGTATAATGGGTATGAAGAATAAATCGGTGTTCAAGACAAAACCTATTCAGTTTTGGAAGGGAATCGCTTTATTGTGGTCGTTTCTTTCCCGTATGATGCCCCGTTCAGTAAAAATTTTGAGGAGGTGCCGACCATTGATTAGGATGAGCGAAAAAGAAAAAGAAACCTATGATGAACTTATGAACTCCTTCAAAAATGCTGAATCGATAGAGGAAATCCGCCATTATTTTGTAGAAATCCAATTGTACTTAGATAATCTTGGATCAACGAAAGATCCATCTGCAACAAAGCCCCAACTAGAAGATTATCAACAGTTGAGAAAGAGATTCGTAGATGCTACATCAAAAAAGGAAGTCAGGTATTATGAGGATCAGATCCATGAATGGTTGAACAAAATCCATCATTCATAACTGACATAAGTTGTTATGGAATACAAAATTTTGAAAAATAGTATTTATTTTCTGGTAATTATAGTGTAAACTAGGGGTACGGTGTTCACTATAATGGGGCACTTGTATATGAAAAAAATAACGGACTTAAACGGAGCGGCGAGCTTGGTTGAGGATTTAGTGCATAGTAGCTTATGTTTCTAAGTTTCCACCAGCTGCCGCTTTTTTAGTCTAGGGGGAAGATTTCTTATGAATACGCTACTTATTGCTGGGTGTATTGGAGGGATCACTGGCATTATATCTCACTTGATGAGAAATGGAAAAGTCCTGATTTTCCCTAAAAAAAGAACGCGTCCCAAGGGGATTTATTTAGGGTTTTTGGCGGACTTTTTTATCGGGGCTGCGGCTTCCGTTTTCGCCGTTACCTACTTGACCCCTGATCCTGAGTTGTTGAGATCGCTCATTGGAATCTCTATATTGGCGGGGATGACCGCAGAAAATGTTTTATTGAAAAGGGAATTGAATATAGAAAAGGCAAAAGTAGAAGGATTGGATCGGATCAACAAGAGACTTAAATAGACTGCTATTCCTCCAATCCTTCATTTTTCTTCGGAATGATTTCCTCTTGAATCCTCTTCTTCATCTACATTCTCTTCAAAACGGCCCCATTTATCTTAGTATGAGAAGGTCAGGTGGGGAGATCACTCATCCTTTCCATCTGGGAGGTTCTAGAACAGGCCTCATTTATAACACGTAGTTACAAACCATTGCTGGTAAAAACTCGATTATTATGAAAAACCTATGAAATGGCCTTTTTTTAGTGCCGATTCCATAAAGTCCTATGTGGCTACTCGCTTTTTTTCATTGCTTGTACCTTGTTCGATATCATCACCTGGCATGGATAAAATGCGAGATTAGCAAGCAGTATGGCTAGAAAACTCCATAAACCATCGTCAACCATTGTAAATGGCGAGCCAAAAAATAATGAGGAATGCAGCAAAGGAGAAGGGGGATAGGATTTTCAGCATTTTATTCCTCTTAGCGACCTTGTCCATCATTCTACCTCCTCTATATGAACCTCATATACAACCCCTGAAAATCTTAGAATGACCTCCTTGATCAAAAGGTTAAAAGATACCAAATGAAAGCAGGGATAGGGTCACGGTAATAAGGAAGATCAATCCACCAACAATGTTCACCCAAAGGGAATTGACGTGATTTCTTAGTGTACCTCGATTATTCATAGCCATCATAAGGAATAAAACGATAAACGGAAGGATCAGTCCATTGGCATATTGTGCAAAAACAATCAGCTGAATCGGGTCATAACCAAGACTAGCAAAAAGGACACCGACAAGAAGCACGCCGATCCAAACCAGTCGGAATTTTGTTGAACGCAGGTTCCTTTCCCACCCTAAAGCACCTGCCGTGGCATAAGCAGAGGCTAAAGGCGCCGTCATTGCAGAGGATATGCCAGCTGCAAAAATCCCGACAGCAAATACATATTTCGCCCATGATCCAAGCAGGGGTTTCAACTGATCGGCCATGACACTCGGATCTTGTATTTCTGTTCCCAAGGGGAAAGCGACAGCAGCCGTAATGATGATGGCAACAGAGATGATCCCGCAGATGCTAATTGTCGTAACCACATCGAAGCGGCTGTCTGCCAACTCTTCTTCTCCCTTGAACCGCTCCTGTACGACAGAAGATTGTAAGAATAACGTGTAAGGGACGATTGTAGTCCCGATGAGCGATATGACCAATAAAATATTACCTGCCGACACCTTGGGGACCAGACCCTCCGTCAGAATCGCAGACAAATCCGGCTGTATGACAATGGCTGTGATGACAAAGCTCAAGGTCATCGTCAGGATCAATACAATAAAAACGCGTTCGATGATTTTATATTTGCCTACCCATAAGAGGATGCCGGCGATTAAACCGATGAGGGTCGCCACGGTTTCGGTGGAAAGGGGTGTGAAGGCTGACAGCCCGATCGCTCCCCCAACAATGTTCCCCGCTTCATAAGCAGCACTTCCAATGACAATGGCGGAAATGATCAGGAGAATCGTCAGCCATTTCAAAACGGGATGGGAAAATTGTTCCCGTAATATGGTACTTAAATCTTTTCTGGTAATGACCCCTAACCTTGTCACCATCTCCTGTAGAAACATCGTTGCCAAAACGGAAAAGACCAGTGCCCAGATCAGCGCATAGCCAAATTGAGCTCCTACATTACTAGCTGTCGTTACCGTCCCTGGTCCGACAATGGCTGCCGCTACAATAGCACCCGGCCCGACATTCTTCAGACGCCTCTTGAATTTACTTTCCTTCGCCATCTTTTTTCTCCTCTCCTGTGCTGGTATGAGTCCAAACCGAACGGATCTTCATTTAGTGAAGGGATTCCCTTAATTTGGAATATTAATCCTTTCTTTATTGGGAATCATCTCCTGGTGTGTCAATTCCTATTCTGGGTTAGCGGAGGAAGCATCCTGTTATTTGTAAAGCCTCCTAAGATCTTTCTGTGTAAATTTTTTGAAATTAAGGTTGGGTATGGATGGAATTGTGTATATAATGTGTGTATAGTATATATACATTATATTCGAAATGCTGAATACAAAAAGAGGGATTCCTATGCAAATCATCTTGTCCAATAAATCCAAGGAGCCGATTTATGAACAAATTACCAATCAGATCAAATCTTCAATCTTAGCCGGTGACATGGATGAGGGTAAGGCTTTACCGTCCATTCGTCAGTTGGCCAAAGATTTACAGATTAGTGTAATTACGACAAAGCGTGCGTATGAAGAGTTGGAGAAGGCAGGTTTCATCTACTCCATCGTAGGTAAAGGATCATTTGTTGCCGAACAGAATTTAGACGTCATTAGAGAAAGAAAAATCAAGGCTCTGGAAGATCAGTTAAGTGCGGTCATAGCCAATAGTCGGGAATTAGGTCTCACACTTGATGATCTACAGCAATTGTTAACTACCTTATATGAGGAGTGAAATCATGGAGAATGTGGTGGAATTAAAAAACGCGACTAATAAGTTTGTGAGCTTATGCTTTTCAGGGTTTGTAGCTGAGAATGTGCACGGGGTGGATATAGAAACGCTCGAGGATCATCGGGGCAATAAATTAGGTCAGATAGCAGCTCATCGTTTCGTGAAAGAATGCGTAAGAAAAGGCATGATTCCATATTGGGACTGCGAGGAGACCAATAAACCATCGAATGCCATTGCTGAAAATATTGGATTGGAGAAATCCTTTGAATATATGGTCTACATCTCTCCTGTCGAATAGAGTGGAAGTGGCAAAATGAAAGCGCACGGTTTATATTCTAATGATGAATTGACTGAGTAGATACATAAGAAGCAGGATCCCAATTCCTAACAAGCTTTACCCCAAACGTTTTCGTTCCGATAAAGGCTCCCCTTTGATTGCCTTCCAATCAGGATAAAAAAAGCAGATCACTCGGACAGCTATGATTCCGAGGGCCACTAAAACAACAGCGAATACTTTCATGAGATGGACTCCTTTTTATAAAGGGCATTTCCTTCCACTCGCTAAATGAAACAAAAAGAATCATGATAGATGGATGAAACAGCAGGCAGAATTGAATAGAAAACATGAAAAGGAGAGGGAGAAATTGGATGCCAAAATTCAGGAAATCGTTAAGAAAGAAGGATTTTCAGGTTCAGTAATTGTGACACAAGGGGAGGATCTCGTTTACTCGAAAGGATTTGGGTACAGAAACCTCGCTGAAAGTCTTCCCAACCAAATGGACACCCGCTTCGGAATAGCCTCTGGAAGCAAATTGTTCACAGCGGTAGCGATCGCTCAGCTCGTGGAACAGAATCTATTTGATTACGACACACCCGTCCACCAGCTTCTGTATCAAAGTCTTGCTTGTATAGATGAACGTGTCACCATTCATCATTTGTTGACACACACATCCGGAATCCCTGATTACTTTGATGAATCGGTCATGGATGACTTTTCAGAACTGTGGGAAGAGAAACCGATGTACAAAATGGAGAAGCTTGAGGACTTTGTGCCGATGTTCAAAGATAAAGAGAAGGTGTTCGAGCCTGGAGAGAAATTTCACTACAACAATGCAGGGTTCATCGTTTTAGGGTTGGTGGTGGAAGCCGTTTCGAACACAACTTTTACAGACTATGTTGCAGAGAACATCTTCAAACCTGCAGGCATGTACAATAGCGGGTATGATCGTTTGGATCAGCTGCCTGGAAACACCGCTCTTGGATACGTAGAAAAGGCCGGGGCTCTAACGACGAATATGTATGCTGTTCCGGTGATTGGTGGAGCTGATGGGGGAGCGTTCGTGACCGGGCCGGATATGAATGGTTTTTGGGATGTATTTTTGGGTGGAAAGCTTGTGGGGGAAAGCCACGTAGAGCGATTAATAACGAAACACATAAAAGTGAAAGAAGGCATTTCCTACGGGTATGGGATTTGGCTGGACGATGTTAATGAAGAGATAGTTTACCATGCCATGGGCTATGACCCTGGTGTCAGTTTCCATTCATGTGTCTATCCAAAAGGTCATTGGAAAGTAACGGTACTTTCCAATCATGGTTCAGGTGCTTTTCCAATCGTCAAAGCTGTCGAGGAACTTTTCATGAAATAAATAAAAGGGGAGGGAGCCCTCCCTTTTATTCTTCTGTATTGAAGTTCTGGGTTCCGAAATCTGTGATTTCCGTCGTCACTTCCACGTTGAAGTTCATATCAGGAAATATCTCATTCCATTCTTTTTCGTGTTCTTTCCAATACTTCGGTTCGTGGATTTGGATCCATTTGGAGATGTCGAGAAAATCAATCCTATATTCTTGTTGGGCAATCTTTAATACTCGTTCTACTTTCCCTTGAATGACATTGTTCGATGCTTCTTCGATCTCTTTTTTCCACCCCGCTTTATAAACGTCTCTTCCTGTCCCCCAGTCTTCCGCTAATACAGTGGAAGTGGCGATCTGGAGCGTCATTTCCGGTTCATCTCCGGTCACTTTTGTCTGGAATTTCGTTTTTGACCCTTTGATTTCCAGGATGATCGGTCCTTCCTGAACCATTTCTTCATCCAGATAGATAAAACCGCCTTGTACCGTATTGTGTATATACCGCACGCCTTCCATATCCTCCACATCGATCCACCCTACATAATTTGAACTCTCCGCTTCGATGATCCCTGCACCAGAAGATTTGATGTTCCCTTCATTCAGCGTAATACCGGGAATGAGAAAGCTTTTGTCCTCAGAAATCAGCTGCGACATATCACCGATCGATAAATTTGTCGGGTTTTGGTTGTTTTTTTGGAAGTTTTCACTAAGAGATTTGATTTGAATAGACGGAAAAAGTTCCTTTGCCGGTTCCGTATTGAGTATGTCCAGAACGGGACCTCTCGTTAGATATACAGGCGTTGTCCTTCTGAACTCATGGTCACGGATAAATAAATCAATCACCTGGTCGGCTCGTTCTTTTTCAAACAATGCCGTAGAAGCCAGGATGGACTTCAGATGCGTGTAATTGGGTGGTCGGTTGCTTTCCAAAGAGTTGTTCCGGATAATCTCAAAAAATGTTTTTCCAGATTGGGAAATGTTTTGGTAAGGGTCACTTTGGTGCTGGGAACTGCTTTGTTGTGTGGGAATTCTCGCGGGAACCACATACTGGTTGATCATCGTCAGTTCATCCGTTTCTTCATTGAAATCCAGCCCCATGCCCGTGACAATTCCGACATCCTCAATTTCTTTAATATCCCAGCATCCGGTCAACACAAAGAGCAAGATCCAACTTGTGAAAAACACTTTACGTGGCATATGTGTTCCCCCTGACCAAGGATACAATCAATAGAAGAGCGGGTAAGATGACGATCGCAGCAACGGAAATCAACTGAATGTAAGTCGAGTAATGGAAAACTTCCGTCAGGCCTTCAGGATATAAGGTCAATGCCAAAATCAATATCCCTGCGACCGGTAGGAACCACCGGGTTGGTGTGAACATATTTTTGAGCCCCAAAGTCAATGTGTACATATAAGCGGTGAAGGATGTGAAGGCCGTCGTCAACCATCCGAATAAAAAGATCAACTCAAACCGCTCGAAAAAGAAGCCTTGAAATTCAATGCTTTTTGCCATTTCAATCGTCGGAAAAGTGATTTCCTTCAATTCTTCTACTCCAAGGACTCCTATAGAGATGATATGGAAGACGACATAGATGAGGGCGGTTAGACCGATACTTGTCCACATCGTAATCAGAAGATTTTTAGCTTTCTTCTTTTTGATCAACTTGGAGAAAATCAGTAAAAATTCCATGCCTAAAAAAGAGAAGAAGGTGATTTGTGCTCCGCTGATGGTCACCCATATATTATTTTGAAAAACAGGTCGGACGTTGTTGAAATCAAGGTTTTTAATGCTCAATAAACATAGCACAATAAACATCACCATCATAATCGGAAAATAAAGTTGGAAAAAACGGACGATGTCACCCGCTCCGTTATAGATTAAATACATGCTGACGAGCATAAAAGAACCGACGACGATATAAAGCGGTGTCGTATCAAGCAGGTAGTTTTTTATGATTCCTCCGGTCACCCTCAATATATAAGCAGCAACGATGAGGCTGTAAACAACGAAGAAGAAGTTGAAAAGAAAGCCGACAAACCTCCCCATGATCGCTGAAGTCATTTCAAAAAAAGTGAGGCCTGGATAACGCACAGCGAGCGCTACGTAAATACAGGAAACAACGCTGACGGCTAGCGCACCGAAAATGATACTCAGCCATAAGTCCTGAGAATCAACGGTATTAGCCAGATCCCGCGGCATGAGAATAATGCCGATCCCGATCATCGAAGATATGAATACGATGATCAGCTGAAGCATCGTCAGTTGTTTCAAGTCACTCAATGCGTCCGCCTCCTTTCTTCAATTTGAACCGGATTAAGGAATCTTTCCAGCGTTTCACGTAAAAAGGTGTGAATGGCTCTAAATAAGGAACTGAAAAACTTTGCAGGTGAACGAGGTGAATGCTGACAATAAAGACAGCCAGGATCAATCCATATATTCCCAGGAATGCGGCGGCAAAAAGCATGACGAAACTGATGGTCCTGAGCGCGAGACTTAATGCGTAATCAGCAATAGTGAAGGAACAAATCGCGGCAAACGAAACGACAATCACCATCAAAGGACTGACAATCCCAGCTGTTACCGCCGCTTCGCCAAGCACGATCGCGCCTACAATACTGACGGCCGGCCCGATCGGTTTTGGCAGCCGGATCCCAGCTTCCCTCAGTGTTTCAATGGTCAGTTGCATAATCAAGGCTTCCATGAACGATGGGATTGGAACGCCTTCACGAGTTTTTGCAATCGAAATGGCAAGATCGGTCGGGATCAACCCATGGTGATAAGAGATCAACGATATATAAACCGATGGAAGCATGACCGAAAAAAAAGCAGCCATGAACCGCATCAAGCGGATGAGAGAAGCCGGAATCCACTTGAAGTTGTAGTCATCCGCCTGTTGAAAAAGACTGTTCAACGTTGTCGGTGCAAGCAACACAGAAGGGGATCCTTCTACGAAGATCGCTACTTTCCCTTCAACAAGGGCGCTGGATACTTTCGTTGGTCTTTCTGTTTCCTGGATTTCAGGGAAAAGGGAATAGTTGTTTTTTTCGATCAATTGCTCCATCACCCCGCCATCTGGGATGTAATCTTCCTGGACGGCATTGATCCTGTCCCGAACGTCCTTCAACAGGTCCTCATTGACCGTCCGATCGATATAAGCAATGGAAACATTCGTGAAAGACCGGGTGCCGATAGTGAATTCTTCAAATTTCAAGTCCGTCGAACGCAGGTGCACACGCAAAAGGGCGACGTTTTGTTCGAGTGATTCGATAAAACCATCCCGGGAACCTCGCAGGGTCATCTCCGATACAGGCTCCTGGATGGAACGGTAGGCGAACTGCGCGGTGTCTATGGCGTAAACCGTATCTTGTTCGATCAACAGCGTGAAACCATCGAGGAGATAGCGATCGACATCGTTTTTCTTCTCTAATTGCAGCAAAGGTTCTGCAGAAAAGGCATGAGGAAGAGGACT
This sequence comes from Halobacillus sp. Nhm2S1, assembly GCF_019599545.1. Classification (GTDB taxonomy): domain Bacteria; phylum Bacillota; class Bacilli; order Bacillales; family Halobacillaceae; genus Halobacillus. The sequence goes on from NZ_JAIEZV010000001.1 coordinate 63,114, forward strand.
TTCTTTGTGCTTCCATTCTTGTAGTGGAAGCAGGATCGCGTCCTGGACTTGTTTCGTATCCGTAATCGCAGGTATGTAGATGACATGGACGGGGTGGCTTTCAAGCTCCAGCTTCTTCATGGTCACATGGTGGTTTTTCTCTTTCTCACGAAGGATTTGTCCGATGTCCAACATTTGATCCATGTCCTCACCCCCGAATCCCAGCAGTTTTTTTTAGTATGTACCATTGGCTCTTTTTTACACAAACGTCAGATTGTTCATTCCATGCCTATGTGTTCTACTTCTGAGTGGGCTATTCGATCGGTTATTGTGGTTGTTATTTCATTACATGGATTTGCAGAAAACTTCACAAAATAGAGGAGAAGGGAGGTCTTCAGACATGGGTAAGAAAGCGAAAAACAAAAGCAAAAAAGACCTGAATGCACTTCGTCGTGAAAAAGGGGAGAAGAACGGCACAGGCAAACAGGATCCATATCGTTAACGCATGGAAAAACGCCTGCTTCCATTGGGAAGCAGGCGTTTCTTTTTACTATACCGTTTGTGGTGGTTGTTCAATGGTAGCGTTCAGTTTCCTGAACTTATTCTTCATCACGGACGTATCTGCGAATAGATCATGGATTCCCTGATGTCGCTTTGTGAAGGCCACAACCAGATAGGGGATTCCGAGGATCGCCATACTGATATAACGGCCGATACACTCACGGAAAATGATTTGACCGTTCGATAACGTTTCCCCTTTTAGTGAAACGACGGACAATCCTAAAATCATTTTTCCCAGCGTAGCCCGGAAAAATTTCGTCATCAGGATAAAATAAGCAAAAAAGATGATCGAAGTCGTAATGTTTGCCGCACTGAACATGGGGACCCAAGCTTGAGCGTCTTCCAGGTTCACAAGCCGCAGCAATGGACGGGTCACAATGGTATTGACGCTCCAAATGACGATCAAGTCGATGATGTAAGCTAGGAATCGCGAGCCGAATCCTGCATACAGCAGTTTTTGGAGGTCGTTTTTCTGATGATGGATCAACGAGGATAGCTGCCCATCGTTTTCGTTATGATTGGTGTAATCCATACCGTTCCCTCCTTAATCTGTGTACATATACATCATGCGTGGTCCTTGACGCTTGCTCATCAATTCTTCGATGTAGCGAAGTTCACTGTTCGGCATCAAGCTTTCGGCAAGCGGAAGGTTGAAGAAAGATCCCATGGTATTTTTGTACTGGAATACCTGCGGGTCGCCACCGATTTCTTTTTTCAATGCTTTCAACGTGTCTTCACGGAAGCCGATGTCGTCGACCAGTCCGTTTTCAACCGCCTGCTTCCCGGAGTAGATCCGTCCGTCGGCCAATTCTTTCACTCGGCTTTCCGGCATATCCCGACCTTCCACGATGACATCGACGAACTGCTGATAAGATTCATCGACAAGCGTTTGAAGAATCTCTCTGTCTGCTTCGGTCATTTCCTTCGTCGGGCTCATGATATCTTTGAACTCACCGCTCTTGATGGTATTGAATTTCACACCATATTCATTGGCCAGTTCCTGATAATTGATGCTTTCCATGATGACACCAAGGGAACCGGTGAACGTATCATTACTTGCAAAAATACGATCAGCAGGAGCGGAAACGTAATATCCGCCGGATGCGGCCATGTTGCCCATGGAGACATAGATCGTTTTTTCAGCTTCTTTAATTTCAAGTAGTTTGTCATGGATTTCAGCACTTTCATAAACGCCGCCACCTGGTGAATTGACATACAGGTGAACACCTTTGATGGAGGCATCTTCTTTGATCGCTTCTAATTTTTTCATAAAGCGATCGTGCTGATAGCCGCCGCCCCCGAAAGGATTCGGGTTCGTACTCGGGTTGTCGATGATGGCCCCTTCCAGGTTTAATTCTACAATCCGTTTGCTTCCACTTCCTCGGTCAACGACTTTTTCCTCTAAATTCTCACTGCCTGCGAAAAGTCCCATCGTTTCATTCTCTGCTTCTTCACCAGTGAAGACCGTTCCGATCAGCTGAACGACGAGAGCGAGAACCAAAATCGTGGCTGCAATGATACTGGCTGTTATTCTTTTGCTCATATGTAGACTCCTTTCCATCTGTTGTTCAGAATTCAACCATACCATAAGAATCAATCTAAATGATATGAAATGAACCTTCATGTATTTCTGAACACCTCTTCTACGAATGAAGGTTTGGAAGGTTTCATATTTGGTTGATTTTTTCTGTTCGCTTCCTTGTTTTGTGCTTGCCTGATGGGACCAGGGAAATCCCGGCTTAATGACCTAGTGAAACGGGTAGAGAAGGGGAGGAGGGATGGAACGTTGAGTCAAAATAAATTAAGAATCATCATCATTACAATCATCATTGTATTTTTAATTGGCCTTGTCGGGTTATCGATTCGAATGGCCCTGCAGCCGAAGGCACAAGAGGATAAAAGGACGGAAGAGATCTCCGTCCTTCAATCCGGGTTCACGTGCACCAGTTGGAATCTCTCGCAAACAAGATCCATGTCTTCGCTGTAATCATAACCGATCTCTTCCGATTCCTTCTTGAAGAACTTCTTATGGAACTCTAACCATTTGTGGTAGGAAAGGTCTCCTTCTCCTTCCGCACGAGCGAATTCTTCGGTTACTTCATTAAAGGGGACGACTTCCACTTCTGTTGTTCGGATAATAGCAGCAGGTTCATCTTCTCCATTTAATATGATGTTATATTCTCCGACTTCGGGAAGCGCTTCTTTCTCAACCTCATATGCTTGACGCGCTGAGCAGGTGGCTGTCTTGACCCCGTCCATGACTAGTCTTGCCATACGATCAGGGGCGGTGCCGAAAGACCACGCCTTCACGCTCTCCGGTTTTTCTTTTCCTTTCCAATAAGAATCCCAGTACGCTTTGGCCTGTTCGTTCATGTATAAACACTCCTTTTCCAAAAATGGGTGGATGTTTCATTTACTTACATTATGGGATGTTCTAATGGATTCCATGCACTTTTCCATATTCATAAGGGAGGATTTCCATGTATGAGGCGAGCTCACCGCGTTGGGTTGTAGCTTTCTTCGTCCCGTTTTTGATATCAGACCTGCTGGGGCAGGAAATCAGTATATTCACGTTTGGGACTTTTTTATTGTTGTGCTTGTCCTTGGTCTTTCGTATCAGTTAAAGGTCGACCAGATGATCGAGTACCGTGTATGCTTTTTCAATTTGAAAGAATCAGAACAAAGGTTACAACCTGCAGACATACATAAGATCGTTTTCAAGGATGCCGGCTGGGGCAGGCCTGCAGGATCGGTGATAAAAAAGAAAGGATTCCCTCTTCGTGTGGTGAAATTCGACTCGGTTAAAGCCTTAGCCGACCTTGAAAGCTTTGCTGAGCGTTACCATATCAAAATAGTGGAAAAGAAGTACTACCGAACGGTTTACGAGAGGAAAAAGAGTAAAGAAAAGAAACGCGCTTCATAATGAGTATAGAGGGGATGCTCATAAAGAAATCCCTGATAGCGGCATACGGAGGAGCTTAAGCTTACCTTGATTTTTTTGAGAGTGTAAAGCTGATTTCCATATTATTGCCGGGAATATTAAGATTCATTTACATCTCTTGGACAATCCCCCTCTACTCGTGTATTTTCCATTAAAATAGGGCATGCAACACGTAACACACATCAAAGGAGATACCGACGATGAACGTTGAACAGATCATAAAACTACTTAACCAACAAACGAAAAAGAATATAGAAGCTGATTCGCTCATCACCGGTGTCACAGACGACTCGCGGGATGTTGAGGAAGGATATGTCTTCGTAGCGGTAAGAGGCTACCAAGTTGACGGACATGATTTTATCGAAGAAGCCATCCAAAAAGGGGCCGCTGTCGTTGTCACCGAAGATGAGGTGGAGCACGAAGGAGCGGTATGCCTGCAAACGGAAAACAGCAGGAAAGCGCTGGGGCAGATTGCGGCTGCTTTTTATGGCCATCCTTCTGAAGATAAAATCGTGATTGGTGTGACAGGAACGAACGGGAAAACGACTACATCCCACATGATTAAACACTTATGTGAAAAGAATGGTTATTCCTGCGGGATGTTCGGGACCATCGATTATGTAGTGAATGACAAAGTCGTACCCGGCATTCAGACGACACCGAGTGCTCCTTTGCTGCAAAAGCTTCTCTATGAAAGCAAGGATGATGTGGTCGTGATGGAGGTCTCTTCTCATGGCCTGGCTCAGTACCGCCTTGAAGGAGTAACGTTCGACTATGCGGTATTTACCAATTTATATAAAGATCACCTGGATTATCATGACTCGATGGAATCGTATTTCGAAGCAAAATCAAAACTGTTCCATATGTTGAAACCCGGCGGCAAATCTGTCATAAACACAGATGATTCCTGGGGTGAAAAACTTGCACACCTTTTGGAAGAAAAGGGCACGTCCGTATGTAAGGTCGGCCACCATTTGGATCATGAGATCGTTCTGAAGGATATCGATACCGATGATTTTACTGCCTGTATTCATTACGACGGAGAAGACAGGAAAGTAACTTCCCCGCTCAAAGGTACTCACAACGTCTACAACACCTTGGAGGCGTTCGCTGTAGGTCTTCAGCTCGGAATTTCATTTTCTGACATGGAAAAGGCGATGACTTCCTTGCCTGGTATCCGCGGCCGTTTCGAGCTCATTGAATTTGAAGATGGACCTACCGTCGTCGTCGATTATGCTCATACCGCCGACAGCATTGAACATGTGCTGGATACAGCTAGACAACAAGGGGCCGCGTCCCTCACGCATGTCTTCGGTTTTCGCGGGGACAGGGATATTTCAAAAAGGGGAGAAATGATCGGCGCTTCCGCTATAAGAGCGGACCATTATATCCTCACGCTTGATGACTTGAATACGGCTACGTTTGATGGAATGGTATCTACGCTTGAAGACTTGCAGAAAGAATTCGGCGACTCCTCGGGGAGAATTATCCCGGACCGGACGCTCGCGATCGAAGAGGCGATCATGAACAGTGGAACAGAGGATTGGGTGGTCATCACTGGTAAAGGCCACGAGAGCTATCAGCAGAAGTACCATTATCCTGTGAATTCGGACAAGGAAATGGTAGAAGATATGAAACAGAAGTTGAAATCAGTGAAAAAAGACATGATGGCATGAACCTGCTTTTAAAGGCAGGTTCTTTTTTTGCTTTCCTGAAAGAACATGAACACTGAAATGGTCTGTCCTCAGTCATTGTTGAGACGAATGTTTATCATCCCTACATTCCATGCAGGAACTCTGGACTCTATTAGAGAAAGGTAGGAGAGACAATGAAAAAGGATGTGGGCGAATGGGGAAAGAAGTATTGATCGTCATTGATGTGCAAAAGGCTGTCATGGAAAACGCGTATCGGTGTGAAGAGAAGATCACCAATATGAATCGAGCGATCCACCGGGCGAGAGAAAAACAGATTCCAGTGGTCTACGTTCAACATGAATATCCGGAAGGTCCAATGAAACGAGGAGAAGATGGCTGGCAGCTGCACCCTGACCTGGAGAGGCCGTTGGAGCAGGATGCCGTCATTTTCAAAACGGTTCCCAATGCATTTGTGAATACTTTCCTTAAGAAGACCCTGGATAAAGTAGATGCGGATTATCTCTTCATCTGTGGGGCGCAGACGGATTATTGTGTCGACTCTACTTCCCGGGGGGCCTTTGATCATGGGTACCGTGTTACTCTGATATCGGATGCTCATACGACTTGTGCGAACGAGCATTTGACAGCGGCTCAGATCATTGAACACACGCAATATACGTTGACGAACTTTTGGAGTGAAACGGCAACGATTGATTTGAAGACTTCCCATGAGCTTGGGTGGGAGAAAGTGAAAGAAAGATGAAAAACAGTCATGATTTCCAACGATGACTGTTTTTTATCGCTTTGTGACGATAGGTGCAAAAGTGGTTCAAGGGTAGAATTCTACTTTGGAAAGGAGTTACATCCATGTGCAAGCGTCATTCAGTCTGTGATCAGCTGAACATTGATTACCCGGTCATTCCGGCCGGCATGGCCGGGGGAGTGACCACACCGGCGCTCGTCTCAGCGGTTTCGAATGCGGGAGGATTAGGGAATTTGGGGGCAGGTTATATGTCTCCCGAAGCTATGGTACATACAATCAAGGAAATCAAAAAATCCACAAGTCGAACGTTTGGTGTAAACGTTTTTGTCCCTCAATATCCTCAGGCGACAGACGAAGAAATAGCCTATGCCAACAAGTGGTTGGAACCTTACCGCTCCGAGCTAGGAATCGAATTAACACCCACACCGAAGCAGGACACTTCTATTTTTGACAAACAAGTCGAAGCACTGATGAGGGAACAAGTCCCCGTTATCAGTTTCACATTCGGGGTGCCTCCGCGTGAAATGATCAATGATTTGAAAAAAACTGGAGTGGTTGTGATCGGAACGGCTACCACGGTAGAAGAAGCGATCATCAATGAAGAACAAGGAATGGATATGGTTGTTGCACAAGGGAGTGAAGCGGGCGGTCATAGAGGAACATTTTCCGGTTCCTTCAATCAAGCTATGATCGGAACGATGTCGCTCGTGCCTCAGGTGACTGATCATGTGGATATCCCGGTCATCGCTGCCGGAGGTATTATGGATGGCCGAGGAGTTAAAGCGGCTCTCGCCTTAGGGGCTCAAGCCGCACAGTTGGGGACGGCCTTTGTCACTTGTCTGGAGAGTGGCGCGAAAGCTCAACATAAAGATGCGATTTTGAAAACAAAGGAAACGGACACCGTTGTTACCTCTGTTTTCAGCGGTAAACCAGCAAGAGGCATTCGGAATACTTTTATCGAGGAAATGGAAAAAGGGGCAGGACATAATCTTTTAGCTTATCCTCTACAAAATATGCTGACGAAAGAGATACGTAAGGAAGCAGCCAGCCAAAACCGCCCCGGATATATGTCACTTTGGTCAGGGCAAAGCCCCAGGTTGAGCACCAGGCAATCCGCTTCCTCTATTGTGGAGTCGATTGTTTCGTATGTAGATAGTAAATAGTAAAGCGTCTTGAAAATGACTCCATCCACATTCGTTTGAAACGTGAACGGTGTAGTAATAAGTAGAGGCAGCAATTGAATCTCCTTCATACATGAAAATCATGGAAAACTAGAAAGGGGAAATGGTTGGATAAGAATTCCGAATGGCGGAGGGACGACATGCTTGAAACATTTGACGTTTATATGACGGCGTTCAAAGAAAAGAGAAAGATAAGCGTTTACCTGCCAAAGCGATACAAACCTGATGATCAAAAACGCTACCCGGTCATCTATATGCATGATGGTCAGAACGTTTTTCGGGACTCTGAGGCGATCGGGGGCCATTCATTATCACTTGAAGAATATTTAGATAAGAATCATATAGAGGTGATTGTTGTTGCGATCGATCAGAACTCTGAAGAAAGAGTGAATGAATACTGTCCTTGGGTGAATGGGGATTACAGTGAACAGATGCTGGGCTATCCATGCGATTTAGGAGGCAGGGGTGACCTGTATATTGATTTTGTTACAAAAGAACTGAAACCTCAAATTGATCGTCGATACAAGACCATAAAAGAAAACACATCAATGGTTGGTATATCTTTAGGTGGGCTGATTTCTGTTTATGCCGCCTGCAAATATCCACATATTTATAAAAATGTCATAGGTTTATCTTCAGCTTTTTGGCGCAACCAAGAACAAATCGAAGAGCTTATCAGAGATTCTGACCTTTCATCGATTCATAACCTATATTTGGACTGGGGAGACCAAGAGGTAGAAGATGAAGAGATGAACAGGAAATTTCACCGTTCGAATGAGAGAGTCGTCCGTTTATTGAAAGAAAAGGTACCCTACATGACATGTTCAGTAATCGCAGGCGGTAGACACCATTATACGTCGTTTAAAAGCAGGGTACCTCAAATATTCTCTTGTATTAGCCTATAAAGAGTGATCGAATAGGAGTCTTCAGGAAGCGTAACGGTTGTTCAGTAGGAGCTATCGCTACTTATAAAACAGGGAAAATCAATCTTCCCGCTTTTTCCACTTCCACCCATTCGTAATGACTCCGACCAAGCCGGTAATCGTAAGTATGTAGGCTGCAAAAAGTGGTACATCCTGAAGTTCTGCCGTAAATAATCGGAATATGCCGACCATGAATATTAAAAAGCTGCTGATCAATGCAATCCCTATTTTCATCTCTTGATTCATGGATTTCCTCCCTTTCTTTCCATACTAGATTAACATATTTACTTGTCAGGGTTCATGCTATAGTAGAGGTGGTTGATTTTTCTGATAGAAAGGGGTGCTGGTTGATGAAAGAAGAAAGTCTATTTCAACAGATGCGTTTTGTAAGGAAAAGGAGTCTGGCATCGCTTGATGCGACGACAGAAGAGGTAGCGGATGCGAAACCGGAGGGTTTTCTGAATAACATCCGTTGGAACTTCGGTCATATTTTCGTTTCCCAGGAAAACCTGCTCGCCAGGTTTACAGGGGAAGAAGCCCATATGCCAGAAGGGTATATCCAACTATTCCATGGAGGTACCTCACCAGACGAATGGCCGGAAGAAGTCCCTCGTTTGGCTGACCTTCGAAAAGAACTGGAGTCTCAAACCGAGCGTTTGATCCAAACGTATGGGGGACGCTTATCAGAAGAAGGGGAAAAGCCATTCGACCTCGGCGGGGGAATCGTTTTTCGGACGTTGGATGAAGTGTTGAATTTCACAATCTGGCACGAAGGGCTGCATCAAGGGACGATATCCGCCTTAAAAAGGTCCCAAGGTGTCGAAAACTTATTTTAAATACATAACAAAAACATCCCCTGAAAAGCCGATGGAACCTTCCATCGGCTTTTCCTATCCCACCCTGCAGCCCGATCCACCTCATACAAACATCTCGAAACGGAGTACTCCACAATCCTGCCATATGGCTGAATCCGTTTACAATGAAAGTTTCCTATCTTTCTTAAAGGAATGAATAAAATGAGGTGGGCTCTAGTACCCTCTAATAGAAGGTTGAAGGGGGTACGTTATGTATAAATGGAAGAGTCGTTCACCACTTGGTCAACTGCCGGCATTCAAAAAAGATCCACTGGCATTCCTTATGGAAATGGAAGAGACACAGAAGCCGGTGACAAGATTCAGGTTTGCTCATCGATCGGTTTTCATGTTGATGCATCCCGCTCTGATTCAAGAAGTACTTGTGAGAAAAGCGGACTCCTTTTACAAATCCAAACCTTTTCAGGAGTTGGAACCACTCCTTGGAAAAGGTCTGTTGTTGAGTGAAGGCAAACTTCATAAACAACAGCGTCGCAAACTACAGCCTTTCTTTACTCCGAAACATATTCAGCGCTATTGTGACACGATGGGGAGAGTCGTTACGGATCATACCACTCTCTGGAAGGAAGGAGAACGCTTGATTTCTGAAGATATCAGAAGTCTTACGCTCCAGATCATCACAGAGACGATGTTCGGTACAGAAGTGAGAGCAGACCATGACCAAGTGGGACAACAACTCGATACCGCCATGGAAATCGCCACGGAGAGGATCCGTAGTGTGTTTAAATCGCCCCGCTCTTGGAAGACGGTTCGTAACAAGTTGTTCGATGATGCGGTCGAAAAACTGGATGAGGTGGTCTATGCCATCATTGATCAGGATCAGGGAAATCAAGAGCACCTTCTCGGGGTCTTAAAGGACGCTGAAGATGCTCATGGGAATAAAATGAATGCCAGGCAACTCCGTGATGAAGTGATGACTGTGTTTCTGGCCGGACATGAAACGACAGCGTCGGCGGTTACATGGACGTTCCACTTGCTCATGGAGCACCCCGATTGTTACAAAAAAGTGGAGAGTGAAATCGACCACATCCTTTCAAGCGATACTCCTTCCGTGGAGGAAACGGGAAATCTGTTGTACACAAAAAAAGTAATCCTCGAAAGCATGCGCTTGTATCCTCCGGCATGGATGTTTGGCAGACGTGCCAAAGAAGATGTGAATATTGGATCCACGTTCATTAAAAAAGGGGCCACGGTGATGATCAGTCCTTATTTGATGCATCGGCACCGGAGGTATATCGATTATCCAGAGGAATTCCTCCCTGAACGCTTTGAGGATGGACGTCTGCTTGGCGGCCCTGACTATTTGTATCTGCCATTCGGTGGTGGAGCCCGTGTGTGTATTGGTCAGCACTTTGCGATGCTTGAGATGCTCGTCATTCTCTCGTCCCTCATCAAGGCGTTCGAGTTCGCTCCTTCTTCTGAAGCTTTCCCTGTCAAGCCTGAGCCATTAGTCACGCTTAGAATGAAGCATGGCCTGAAACTTCACCTATCCAAAAAAGGGTGAAGGATGGCTGAGTCTTTATTTTCTGTACCCTGTCTCTTCGTTCATGTACAATAACAACAGATGAAATGACAGGGATTGAAGGTGTGACTATGAAAACAATCATTATTGGAGCAGGAATCGTAGGGGCGTCGACGGCGTACCATCTGGCGAAAAAAGGGGAAGAAGTGATCGTCATCGACCGGAACGATCCGGAACAGGCGACGCGTAATGCCGCTGGGATCGTGTGCCCATGGCTGACGAACCGAAGCAATAAAGTGTGGTATCCTCTCGTCACTGGCGGCGCTAAATATTACCCTGCTTTAATGGAGGAGCTTGCTGAAGCCGGCGAAACACAAACCGGATATAAACGAGTGGGAGCCATCAATATCTTCGATACGGAAGAAAAATTAGAGAAGAAACGTCGGGTAGCTCTCGAAAGAAAAGAGCAGGCTCCGGAAATGGGGGAGATCTCCTGCCTTTCCCCTGAAGAGACGAAGGAGATGTTCCCGCCTGTAGCAGAACATTACCGGGCCCTTCATATCTCAGGGGGAGCGCGAGTGAACGGGGCGGAAGTGACCTCATCCTTATTAAGGGCAGCGAAAAAAAGCGGAGCGACATTTATTAACGGAGATGCTTCTTTTTATTATGAAGACAAGCGAATAAAAGGTGTCTACGTAAATGGGGAGAACATCTTTTCTGATCGGGTTGTTGTTGCGAACGGGGCATGGACGAAGCCGTTGTTTGAACCGATCGGCATGAGACCGAATGTCACTTTTGAAAAAGCGCAAATCGTTCATGTAGATATGGAGGACTACGATACGGAAAATTGGCCTGTGATGCTGCCCCCGTTCAACCACTATATTCTCACTTTCGGAAAAGGCCGGATCGTCATCGGCGCAACGAAAGAGAAAACGGCGGACTCAAGAGTCACGGCAGGTTCTGTCCACCAGTTGATGGATAAAGCTCTTCGCGTAGCTCCTGGTCTTGTGGAGGCCACTTATGTCAAAACGAACGTCGGATTCCGGCCTTTCACCCCGGGATCAACACCCGTCATTGGAAAAGTACCTGGTCAAGAAAACGTCGTGGTCGCTAATGGTTTAGGTGCATCTGGACTGACAAGCGGTCCTTATATTGGATCTGAGCTTGCCAAGTATTTGTTGGATGAAGAGACCGAACTCGATTTTACCAACTATACGGCGGATCATTTATTCGAATAAACACAAAAAAGGTTCCCTCTTCGGATGAGGGAACCTTTTTTGTTCTGCTTCACGCGCACGACGTGCTAGTAGTTTTCTGCTTTTTGATCGTCGAATGTTGTTTCAGGTTCACTGACTTGCTCTTCATCAGGCGGATAGGTGCGCTTGACGAAGAGAGCGAGAACAAGACCGGCAAGGGACAATGCTGTGACGATGAAGAAGGCGATATTCACTCCATAAATCGAAGGGTGATCGATGGATGGATTGCTCTCGGCAGATTGAGCGGTTGTCGTCATTACCGTAACAAGAATCGCTGTTCCGACGGAGGCGGCTACCATCCGCATTGTATTGCTCATCGCAGCCCCGTGGGGGATGAGTTTCTTAGGCAATTGATTCAGTCCTGCCGTGGTCACTGGCATCATGACCATGGATAACCCAAACATGCGGATGGCATATAAAACAGTGATCGCCGTGAAGGTGGTCTCGATATTCAAAAATGAAAAGGCGAGGGATGCGCCTGTGATAATTGTGAGTCCGACAACAGCGAGCAGACGTGCTCCGATTTTATCAAATATACGGCCGGTGATCGGGGACATGAATGCTGTGATGACCGCTCCCGGGAGCAAGGCGAGACCGGACTCGAAAGCGGAAAAATCACGCATATCCTGCATGTATAAAGGAATCAACGTTTCTGCACCAATCAATCCTAAGAAGGTAATCATGGCGATGACGGTCGTGATCGCAAAGACCGGATACTTGAAGACACGAAACTCAAGCATCGGGTGGTGCATCCGTAACTGCCTTGTAATGAACAACGTCAAAGTTACGACACCAATGAGTAGGACGGTTACTGTGTCAATGCTTGTCCATCCCTGGTTTCCAGCAAGAGTGAAACCATATAAAAGCCCTCCGAAACCGATGGACGAAAGGATGATAGAAACCGGATCGACCTTAGGGTAGGATAGCTCGGTTACATTTTTCAGTATGAAGTAGGCGAGAATAATAATTAAAATGGCTAAGGGTAAAATCATCCAGAATAAATACCTCCACGTGTAGGCCGAGGTAATGTAACCGCTGAGCGCAGGTCCGATTGCTGGTGCAAATGAAATGACAAGTCCGATGTATCCCATGGCGGCCCCTCGTTTATGGACGGGGAAAATCATGAGAAAGACGGTTTGCATCAAAGGAAGCATCACACCTGCTCCAGCAGACTGGACGACTCTACCTAAAAGGAGGAGGGGAAAATTTAATGCCAGCCCGCCAAGGATCGTACCGAAAGCGAAGACACTCATAGCCGAGATGAAAAGCTGTCTCGTTGTAAATCGTTCAATAAGAAAAGCACTGACCGGGATCATCACACCGTTCACGAGCATGAAAACAGTGGTCAGCCACTGAGCTGAGTTCGCCGTCACATTCATCTCATCCATGATGGGAGGAATGGCTGTAATCATCAGGGTTTGATTTAATATCGTGATAAAGGAACCAGCGAGTAACAGGGCTGCCATCAGCACTTTATTGGTGCCTTTGGATGTTGTCATAATGTCGTCCTCCTATGAATCAACTAATATATCATTATACTCCTCGCTATGTTGGAAGGACAACTCATCCAACTCAGTTTACTAGTCCATTATTATGTAAACTATAATGCTGTTTTTCGAGAGGATATCACAGACAGGCTTACTTTTCTTGGAAAAAGCAAGTACGGTACAAACGAAAACTGGGGAACATCCATGACATGACACATTCATGGATGTTCCCCAGTTTTTGTTACGATGAACTACAAGCTTTTTTTCTATTCCAGTCCCTTATACGGCTTGCGTCCAATGGAATGGTACTCGATGTTTCTTCCTTGAAAGGCCTCCTGTGCATAACAATTACGTCCATCAAATAGGACAGGTTCTTTCATGGTATTCTCGTACACTTCTAAAGGTAAGTCACTGATGGACGGCCAATCTGTGCAGATCATGGCAAAGTCAGCACCTGTTAACACTTCATGGATGGTATCACTGACGGGACAGAGGGGGAGGGTTTTCACGACCGGGTCATAGCCAATTGGATCGGCCTCAAGCTCATGAAGTCGCTTGATCAGTGAAAGAGCAGGAGATTGACGGATATCGTCGGTATTCGGTTTGAAAGCAAGTCCAAGTACCGCTACTCGTTTCCCTCTCAAGCATCCAAAGCGTTTCAAGGCTTTCTCTATCAAAAGATTCTTTTGCCTTTCATTGACATCGATGACCGCTGACAAGAGTCTGAAGGGGTGACCCGCTTCCTTTGCCACCTCTATCAAAGCCTTCGTATCCTTCGGAAAACAAGATCCTCCAAATCCGATTCCTGCCCGTAGGAATTGTTCCCCTATGCGTCTGTCCATTCCCATTCCCTGAGCCACCTGTTCGATATCAGCGCCTAACTTTTCGGTAAGGGAAGAGATTTCATTGATGAAGCTGATCTTTGTCGCCAAAAAAGCATTGGAAGCATATTTGATCATTTCCGCACTTAATGGGTCCGTCTGCAATATGGGTGTTTTCATTTTGCTGTAGATCTCTACAAGAATTTGTCCTGCTTCCGCGTCTGAATGGCCAATGACAATACGGTCACCATAAAAGAAATCATGAAGAGCGGACCCTTCCCTAAGAAATTCCGGATTTGACACGACTTGGAATGTTCGTCCGGAAATGGCCTGCATCCATGAACGGACGGCTTGGTTGGTTCCTGGTGGGACTGTACTTTTGATGATGACTAACGTTCCATCGTTCATATAGGGGGATAGATTTTCAACAGCGTTCTTTACATAGGAAAGATCCGCCGACCCATCCTCGTTTTCCGGTGTTCCGACGGCGATGAAAATGGCTTCTGCCCGTTCAACGGCTTCTCGCAGGACGGTAGTGAAATGGAGTCGTTTTTCAAGAATGTTGGATTGCATCAATGGAGAGAGGCCAGGCTCATGGAGAGGACAATGTCCATCTTGTAAGGAAGATATTCTTTTTTCATCCTTATCCATGCAAGTGACTTCATGACCGAGACTTGCAAGACAGGTTCCAGTGACCAGACCGACGTAACCAGTACCGATGACCGCAATTTTTCTCATATTCATCTTCTCCTGTCCCTAGGCGAAGGAGGCGAGCTTAAGATCGCCGATCGCTTCTTTATAATCGTTGAGCAGTTGTTCGAAAATTTCATCCCATGATCTCCTGAGGGCCTCCTGCCGCGCCAGACCCTCCATGGAAGCCAGTTTATGCGGATCAGAAAGGAGATCTACAATTCCCTGAGTAAAAGAGAGAGGGTCATGCGGTGTACATAACAAGCCTGTCTTTTCATGGCTGACAATCTCTTTTACACCACCGGCGTTCGCCGCAACTACAGGTGTTCCTGAGGATAGGGATTCAAGGACGACGTTCCCGAATGTTTCTGTCGCTGAAGGAAAAACGAATAACGTAGAAGAGGCGTAAATACGAGCAAGCCTTTCTCCTTCCTGATAGCCTGTGAACGTCATGTTCTTCGGGGCTTTCGCTTGAAGATCATCCCGTAAAGGACCATCGCCTACGATGAGCCAGTGAATGTTTTTATTCATGTCCTCGGGGAGGGTTTTGGCCACGTTCATGAGGGTGTCAAGCCCCTTTTCCGGCGCTAGTCGTCCGACATAGGTTAATAGAATGGGGGCAACGATTTCAAAATGATTTCTCACGGTGTCATCATCATGTGCGGGGGAAAAAAGCTGATGGTCCACACCTCTCTGCCATAGGGTGATGTTAGGGAAACCGTGCTGCTCTAATTCACTTTTGGTATGAAGGGAAGGGACGAATGTTTTTTTGAAGGGCTGGTGAAACCATTGCATGTATTTCCAGACAAAAGGGGAGAGGAATGACAATTTATAATAGTCTAAATATTGATCGAAGTGCGTATGATAAGAACCCACGAGTGGAATGCCCATCTTCTTTCCGTAATGCAGCCCCGCGAGTCCGATGTTGAAAGGAGTGGCGATATGAATCAGGTCGGGCTGGAACGCGTCAAGGTCCCTTTTAATTTTCATTACATTCGGAAGGGCCAGCCGGCATTCCGGGTATAACCAGAAAGGGACGCTGTTAAATCTATGGATATGATTCACGTACTCCTCATTGCTCCGCACGTCAGGAGCATACACCCTGTAGGAGATGTGTTTCTTTTCGAGATATTCGGTCCACCGTTTCAACGTTCGAGCGACTCCATTGACCTGCGATACATACGTATCTGTGAAGATCGCCACTTTCATGTTCCATTCCCCCTTTTTAACCGAAGAGTGTTCCAGCCTTGTCCTTCGGTACTTATCTATTCGCTCAAAAAAGGGTTTATGCAGGAGGGAGACGAATGGAACACAACTTTACATAAAGTTGACAAAAGGAGGGAACGACAAAAAAACCTGCCTATGCAGGTTTTTGTCAGAAGAATATGGAGGCTGTTTCCGGGTTGGGTTTGAGAGTATGGCGATGGTTAGAAGAGAGATTCGTGGAAGGCTGTGTATAATTACGCTGATTTTTTTGTAAGAGAGTGTTGGCTTACGGCTTTTAAAAGGGTCATCTTGTCTTGGTTTGTCAACTTGTTCCAAATGCCCACTTTAATGTTCATCGTATGTTCCTCCTCAAAATTTAATGGGGCTAGCAAATGTTTGACGAACAGACCTCACCGCTTTGTTCATACTTAGCATATACCGTCATTTAATCAAGATTAAACAACAAAAATATCTACAAAATTCGAGTCTCTCAACGATTTGAAGAAGGTTCATTCATGAAAGTGTCGAATATGTATAAAGAGCCTGTAAAAAAACAAAGAAATCGGGCTCAAAATCTGAGAAATTGTAAAAAAGAAGAGGAGGAAGTTTTCATGATTTCTTATCAAGTTCAATCAGAAAAAGGTTTTTCTGAGAAAATCGGGGAACTCGTTTGTATGCTTGAACACGCACGTGCGGTGACGATCCAGGAAGTCGCGGATCTCACGCAGGATGAACTTGATGAGTGCGAAACCGGTGGAAACTCCATTGGTATGCTTCTCTCCCACATGGCAGCGATTGAGTTTGTCCATCAGATCATCAGTTTTGACGAGAGGGATTTAACGCCAGAGGAACAGGATGAATGGGGAGCGGCACTTGAACTGGGGGACAAGGCACGTGCGAAGTTCCGTGATATACCTGTGGACGACTATTTGGATCTTCTTGAGACGACGAGAGATACGACGCTTGAATACTTGAAAGAAAAGGACGATGATTGGCTGTTTGAGGAACGCTCCTGGCCGAACGGAGTAAAGTATAACCCTTACTACTTATGGTTCCACGTCATGGAAGATGAAATCAGCCACCGTGGACAGATCCGTGCCATGATCCGGTCGAAGAAACAGCGGAAAATCAGTAGTTTCTAACATAAAAAAGTAGTTTTATAAGAACATACTAAAATAGAACTTCCTTAACATAGGAAGTTCTATTTTTTAGGATGGAATCATGCATGTTCATACTCGTTCCCTCAATTCGAATCCTGCCCGATACCCTTTCCGCCTCTTGTTTGTAAGGTTTTTACTCTTTCCATTCCCGTTATGATTGGTTTTGCGCGACGAATTAACGTTTGGGTAGTTTCAAGAGTCAGAGAAGCTTGATGAGCCTCTTCGCTCTTCCACACTTCATAAACATAAACAGCATTTGGTTCACTTTCAGAAACATTGACGAGATAGATCTCGCATTCCTCAAGGTTTTTCATGGATTCAGCTGCTTCCAACAAAAGATTGACCATTGGATCACGTTCGCCTTCTTGAACAGTAAACTTACCGAACAAACTGAATTTGCTCATAATCGCCCTCCTTTTTTTATGACTTGTTCCATGTTCTACAACCGTACTCCAATCCCCTTTTATTTCCACAACTCTTACTAATAAAGGGACTACATACCATGAAAGAAAGAAACAGCCCCCTACCATTCGTAGCGGAGCCGCTTCTTTTTAACTCTCCAGTCTATTACGGGTAGAGTATTAGTTTTATGTTATATCGTTTTCTGTTCTCTTGAGGTAATCCTCAATGGCATCCTCCAAGGGGCGGAATGCCTCGTTCCAGAACGACTGCGTACTTAGGTCCTGACCGAGAAAAGCTGCGCACAGTTCATCCATCGGCAGATCTCCGGAACGACTCAACAAGTCATCGTACTTTTCAGGGAATGATGCAGGATGTTCTTTGTAGTGTGAGTACATGCCATTACTGAACAGATAACCGATGGTGTAAGGAATGTTATAAAAAGCTTTTTCGGTATCATAGAAATGAGGAATGCTCATCCAATTATAAGCATTCACCTGTTCCAGCTGGTTTCCGAACCAGTCCCGTTCTTTTGCTTCCATCAAATCGATCATCTCTGAAGAGGAGAGCTTTCCTTGTTTCCGTTTTTCATAAAAATCCTTTTCAAATTCAAATTTAGCTGGAATGAACGTAGTGTATTTCAGTCCGTTGATGATTTTCATTTCTAAGAGGGAGAGGGCGTCTTCTTCTGTTTTTGCATGATCAATCGCCGCGTCCAATACAAGGTTCTCTGCGAATGTGGATGCTGTTTCTGCAAGCCCTGTTCCTGCATGCTGGGCAAATCCGGGTTGTTCATGAAGCAACGTATTGTGATAAGCATGTCCAAGCTCGTGCGCCAAAGTCACGACATCCTGATACGTTCCGTGGAAAGAAAGGAGCACCCGGCTTTCTTTCGCATGCGGGAACGAGGCGCAAAAGGCACCGTGTCGCTTGTTTTCATATGGCTCCGCATCGATCCATCCGTCATGGAAAGCCTGCTTGGCAAAGTCTCCGAGTTTCTCACTATATCGAGAGAACTGTTTGATCACAATTTCCGTTGCCTCTTCATATGTAAGTGTTGTCTTAGCTGTGAAAGAAGGTGCATATAAATCATACCAGTCCGGTTTTGCAATGTGATCGATCTGGGCTTTTCTTTTCAGGAATTGATAGAAAAGATGCTTATGGTCGTGCAGTGCTTTCATCATGCTGTTGACAGAGGCTTCTGTAATTCTGTTCTGCTCATACATTTCTTTCAGGGGATTCGTCCAGCCTCTGAGCTCGTATAAATCATTTCTGAAACCGGCGAAGTGGTTAAAAATAAGAGCGAAACGGTCCTGATTTTGTTTGCAAACCTCAATGATGGACGCTGCAATGGAAGAGCGGACGGAACGATCCTCGGATAACATCGCCTTCATGAACGCCATATCAAACGACATTTCCGTTCGCTCACCATCTTCTTCCACAGGTACACGAAGGCGGGCGAATTCCTGCTCGTAAAGGTCTTCCCATCCTTCGAATCCATTCATGGACAATGTGTGGATGGCCTGTTCCAATTCGGGGGCTAATCGCTCTTTCATCTGTTTCCTCCGCTCCATTAAAGAAGTACGGATCCCGGCCAGTTCCTCTGCTTGGATCCATTCATGCCAGGAAGATTCATGGATGGCAGCGATATATTGGTCGAAGGTCAATAACAGAGTTTCCATTTTTGCTTTTAACCTTTGACTTTGATCCATAGAGTAGTGGCCGTTCCGATCCTGAACGTCTTCAGAGGATAGGCAGATGGCATATTCATCGATCGCAAAAACGTCAGAGTAAAGCTTTTGTACTTCTTCTACAATCAGTAGAAAATCCTTGAAGACTTCAGGGGTATTTGAGTTCTTTATCTGGTCATGTAGAGCTTCCATCTGTTCATTCTTCAGTTGCAGTTCATGCTCGAGTCCATCAGGAAAAAGACGCTCCAAGTCCCATTTTTTCATTACCGTATTCTTCATATCATTCCTCCTAAGGTTTTGATAGTATTAGTGTAATCGAATTTGGAAGAATCTTCATCATCCTCAAGACGGACTCCCGCTCCCATTCCTTATGCAGGAACGCTCTCAATGAATACTTGTCAAATCCATATATATTATTCGTAATTTAAGAGTAAGGCAGGATTGTGTAAGGGCTATATTGAGATAAACGAGGTTCGTTACCAATTATGTGAGTGTGGGGTGGTTGGAAAGCTGGTTATTCCCCGTAGCCCCCATCCACCCAGCAAAAGTTTCGGAATTGCGTCTTCCACAACCTTTATGGAGCAAAATGATGATTTTTAAGGAGGAGAAATAGATGAAAATGCCGTTCATAGATGGACATAATGATACGATGATGAACTATGAAAATGGGGTGAAGCCCTTTTTTACAGGAACGAAAGAAGGGCACATAGATTGGCCACGCGGCAACCGCTCGGGGCTTGCTGCGGGATTCTACGCCGTTTTCTGCCCGAACCCGGAAACCGATCCACTCCCTGTCGCCTACAAAACGGAAAAGGGTTATGAAAAACCGTTTCCACGAGAGTTGTCTTATGCCTATGCGTGTGCGTACACCTACAAGATGGTTGCACGCTTTTTAAAAATGGAAGCACAATCAGGTGGGAAATTCAAAGCAGCGCGGACAGTTGACGATCTAGAAAAGGCGATCGCGGGAGAATACATGGCAGGAATCCTACATATTGAAGGAGCCGAGGGCATTGATGAAGATTTGCATGCGCTTTCCGTCTTGTATGAAGCCGGATTGCGATCCGTTGGTCCCGTCTGGAGCAGGGCCAATGCATTCGGAGAGGGAGTTCCATACCGATTCCCTTCTTCTCCTGATACGGGACCAGGTCTTACAGAATATGGGAAAAATCTCGTGCGTGAGTGTAACCGATTAGGAATCATGATCGACCTTTCTCATTTGAATGAAAAAGGATTTTGGGATGTCGCCTCGATCAGTGATGCTCCGCTTGTAGCTACCCACTCCAATGCGCATCAAATCTGTCCGGTTACCAGAAACCTTACAGATCAACAAATCGATGCCATCGGAAAGTCGAACGGTCTGATCGGGGTCACCTACAGTATCAATCCCAATATGGTGACAGAAGATGGGGCGAATAACGAAGGGGCCTCTCTATCTGATATTACAAAACACATCCATTACATGATCGATCGTATTGGAATCGATCATGTCGCTTTAGGGTCGGATTTTGATGGCACCCGGGTACCGTCCGCTCTTAAAGATGTGACCGGTGTGCCGAAAGTACTTGAGCTGTTGAAAAAAGAAGGATTGGGCCGGGAAGATATCGAGAAGATCGCCTATAAAAATTGGCTTCGTGTACTAAAGGAAACATGGAAAGACGACCGTTGATCCCCGTTTCCTATAGAAAAAGACGAGAATGACCCTGGGGCAGGGAGTTCTCGTCTTTTGGTTTGTACTGCATGATTAGGCTCTATGTTTTTGATAGGTGATTCCTCTTGTTAAATCCTGCATTTTCTTGAAAGTCTGGTCCGTCAATGGAGGGGACTCAAGGTAGCGCAAGTTGTCGTTCAGCTGTTCCACAGAGCTTGCTCCGAAGACAGCGGTCGCGACGGCTGGATTTTGCAGGACATATTGAAGCGCGAGCGTTTCTGCTGTACTCTCGTTCGTGGTGAAGGATTGCCATTGCTTTGCGATTTCCAATACTTCATCCTGGCTGTACTCTAAAAATCCATTCTCTGCTTTTTCCCGGGCCTTTTCTTGACCTTTCGAAGATAACATCCCTTTTGCCAGCGGGCCCCTTGCCAGGACACTGATTTCATTGTCTGCAAGCAGATTGAGAATTTCCTCTTCCGGGCGGCGGTCAAGGGCATTGTACTGCATCATCACACTGACGATATTGGATTTTTCTACATACTCTTTGATGACATTCGGGCGGATGGAAGAGATGCCGTACTCTCTGATCAGTCCCTCTTGTTTAAGCTCTTCGAAAGCTTCAATGCTTTCCTCAATCGGGTCTTCAATGGTCCCGCCGTGCAGTTGATAAAGGTCGATATAATCGATACCCAGTCGTTTCAGGCTGTCTTTCACACCTTCTTTAATGTGTTCTTTGGAGGGGTCCCAGTGCCAGTCCTTTTCATCACGATTAAAGTTGTTGCCGACTTTCGTTCCGATTAATAATTCGTCCCTTTTTCCTTTGACCGCTTCTCCTACGATTTTTTCGTTTTCTCCAAAATCGTATAAATCGGCCGTATCTAAGTAATTGATGCCGGCATCGACGGCGCGGTCGATGATGTCTTTCGCTTTGTTATGATCCGTCCCGAGCGACATGCACCCAAGGCTGATTTCGGATACATATAAATCGGAAGATCCTAATTGACGTTTGTTCATGTCATCATCCTTTCCAAGTTAAGTGTAGCGGATTATTCCGGTTCCATGCCACTCCTGTGATAAAATAACGATAGGAACAAGAGAGGATGAATGTTTTGAAAAAATTCGAAGAAAAAACATATGAAACAGAAACGATTTATAAAGGGAAAATTGTTCAATTGGATATCGACAGTGTTACTTTACCCGATGGGAATACATCTAAACGGGAACTGATTCGTCATCCAGGTGCTGTCGCCGTCATTGCGATCACGGAAGAAGGAAAGCTCGTTTGTGTGGAACAGTACAGAAAACCGATGGAGAAAAGCATCATCGAAATCCCTGCAGGCAAGCTTGAGCCAGGAGAAGACCCGAAAACATGTGCGCTCAGGGAACTGGAAGAGGAAACAGGGTACACGTCCGATGACCTTGAATTCATTACTTCTTTCTACACCTCTCCTGGGTTCGCTGATGAGATCGTACATTTATACTTCACGGACCGGATTCAACCGATGGAGGAGCAGCCGGACGGAGATGAGGACGAGTTCGTCGAACAAATCGAACTGACAGTGGAGGAAGCAGAAGCTCTGGAAAAAGAAGAGCGGATCCATGATGCGAAAACCGCCTATGCCATCCTTTACATGAAATTGAGAAATGCGAGATGATGGATACGTTTTTCGTCGATCTACATATTCATATCGGGAGGGATTGGAACGGAAAGCCTGTCAAAATTACCGGATCCAAATCGCTGACACTCTCGAATATCCTTGAAGAAGCGACGAATCGAAAAGGGCTCGATATGGTTGGAGTCATTGATGCTCAGGCTCCTTCTGTACAGGAAGAAATGTTGGATCTTATTGATCGCGGGAAAGCAGTGGAATTAAAGGGAGGGGGTATCCGTTATCAAGATACGGTCCTCCTTTTAGGTTCTGAAATTGAAGTGTATGATGCGGCTTGTTCCGGTCCCATCCATGTGCTCTGTTATTTTCCGACGGTGAATCGGATGAGAGCGTTCACCGCCTGGCTTTCTCATAAGATGAAAAATGTGAATTTAAGCTCTCAGCGTTTTTATGGCACCGCTCGCGAGCTCCAGCAGTATGTGAAAGATCATGAGGGGATTTTCATTCCTGCTCATGTCTTCACACCTTTTAAAAGCCTTTATGGAAAAGGGGTGAAGGAGACATTAAGGGAGGTTCTTGATCCTGACAAAATTGATGCTGTGGAACTTGGCTTGAGCGCGGATACAGGGATGGCCGATCTGATTGGAGAGCTCGAACCGTACACCTATGTGACCAACTCTGATGCTCATTCCTTAGGGAAGCTTGCCCGGGAGTATCAGCAAATGACATTGAAGGCGCTGAATTTTGAGGAATTGCAGATGGCCCTTCATAACCAGCAGGGAAGGAAAGTCCTCACCAATTATGGGATGAGCCCTGCCATGGGGAAATACCATCAGACCGTTTGTGCGAAATGTCTCGCGCCAGCTGAACTTTCTGCTTCTCACTGCGAAGCCTGTGGATCGAGAAAGATCGTCAAAGGGGTAAACGACCGTGTGCAGGAGTTGAAATCTAGTACACAAAAGAAAGAAAGGCCACCGTATGTCTATCAAGTGCCTCTATCATCTCTCCCGGGAGTAGGAACGCGTACCTACGAGAAACTTATTAAAGCTTTTGGAACGGAGATGGCTGTCATCCATGAGGTTTCACGCGAACAATTGACAGCAGTCATTCCTGAACAGGTGGTTGAACGGATCATCGCGATGAGAAAAGGCACACTCACCATACAAGCGGGTGGAGGCGGACGGTATGGAAGAATTCAATAGAAACTGAGCTGGATTTGGTCTACTTTTTCCATCTCTCTCATAGATTGGTCATAGACCGGTGAAGAGAAAGGTGGATAAAAGATGCAGCAGGGAATGCGAATGGTTAAAAACGACGTTCAAACCCATATGAATATTTTTGTTTTCATTTTCGTTCTTTTTATCATGGGGATGATTTTCGGAGCAGTGATCGTAAACAGTATGAACTTTGTCCAAAAGCAGGATCTCTTCTTCTATCTGAAACAATTTTTCGAGCAGCAGACGATGATCGGAGGAACAGGAAAGGCTACGTTGTGGAAAGACAGTGTTCTTTACCATCTTAAATATATGCTTCTCTTATTTTTGTTAGGGATCTCTGTCATCGGGATGCCGATCATCACGGTTTTACTTTTCCTCAAAGGATTGGTGCTCGGGTTTTCCGTCGGTTTTCTAGTCAATCAGATGGGTTGGTATGGATTGTTGATTTCATCCGTTTCCATCGCCCCTCAAAATGTCATTATTATTCCTGTATATTTGATAGCAGGATCTCTTGCTTTGATTTTTTCACTGACTTTATGCAAACAGCTTTTCATTCGTCGCGTTCATCAGCCGATCATGAAGGGCTTTGTAAGATATAGTGCTCTGTTCGGTGCGTTGATTGCCATTCTGATGGTTTCTTCCGTTGTGGAAGTTTTTCTCAGCAACACTTTTTTGGAATATGTATTGAAATGGATTTACAAGTAAAATGTATTAGATAATAATGATTATCGTTAACAGATTAAAATAATTATAATTTGACACTCGTTCTGTCTCTGATTATAATGAAGTTGGTATTACGAGGGAGGGACGAACGATATGGAACATCGTATAGATAAAATAAAAAAGCAGCTGCATTCCCAGAGTTATAAGCTGACCCCGCAGCGTGAAGCTACAGTACGTGTACTTTTGGAAAATGAAGAAGACCACTTAAGTGCGGAAGATGTTTACCTCCTCGTAAAAGAGAAAGCACCAGAAATTGGTCTAGCAACCGTCTATCGAACATTGGAATTACTATCAGAACTAAAAGTTGTCGATAAAATCAATTTTGGAGATGGCGTCTCCCGATATGACTTGAGAAAAGAAGGTGCCGAACACTTTCACCATCACCTTGTATGCATAGAGTGTGGATCTGTGGAAGAAATCGATGAAGATCTTTTAGGGGATGTAGAAAAAATCGTTGAAACTCAGTGGGGTTTTGAAGTGAAAGATCACCGCTTGACGTTCCATGGCATATGCCGTGTGTGCCAGAAGCAGGCCGTGACGACATCATCTGCCAAATCAAATGAAGAATAAAAAAGACCGCCGCTATGAAGGACATAGTGGCTTTTATTTTGTCTTTCTACATAAGCTCGAGGGCAGTGAATGAACTTTCGTGTATCCGTTTTTTAAAATCTCTGACTCTTGTATTTTTATTTACAAATGAGTGAAAATCGTGTAGGTTAAAAGCTAGATGGGACTTATACTGTTCATAAGCGGATCCATTCTGTGATTCTCTCATCATTCTACGTATATTTGTAAGGAATTTAGGCATATCCTTTACAAAAAGGTACGGAAGTGAGGGGAGTATCATGACCCGTTTAAAGAGCAGTTTCAGAGATTTGGTTAAAGTCCTGATTGTATTTACTGTTTGTACTTGCGTTTTCTATATGGCTTTACGAATGGTGCATGAAGAATATGAGCGCCAACATCGATACGATCCACCAGGAGGTACAGCAGTCAAAGTCTATCAACCTGTGGACCAGCCATGGACGGATCGGCTGTCGATATTTTTTCGGTTAGGAGAGTAGATGGACGATGCAGCATGCGCTGGAAGATTTTTTTCATTATTTGACCGTAGAGCGCGGTTTATCACCTAACACGATTCAATCTTACAAGCGGGACCTGACACAGTACGATCGCTTTTTACAGCAGGAATTAGGAGTGAAAAGCTGGGATGAAATGACCCGCTCCCATATTATGAAGTATTTGCATCACCTCAACGACGAGGGGCGCTCGTCAGCAACCATCGCACGGTTGTTGTCATCCATTCGTCTTTTTCACCAGTTCCTGATCCGGGAGAAGGTGACAGAACAGGATCCGAGCTTACATATAGAGACACCGAAGAAAGAAAGGAAGCTTCCAAAAGTGCTCTCATCAGACGATGTGGACAAGCTCTTGAACATCCACGCGAAAGACCCGCTTTCAGCGAGGAATAAAGCGATGTTTGAAATGCTGTATGCCACTGGACTGAGGGTCACGGAGCTTGTTTCTCTTAAAGTGACGGATCTGCATTTGACGATGGGGTTTGTCCGTTGTCTTGGAAAGGGATCGAAAGAGAGGATTATTCCTCTCGGTGACATGGCCAAAGATGCAGTTGAAAATTATTTGCAAGTCGGTCGCGATGCACTCGTGAAGCATAAACAGACAGAAGAACTGTTTGTCAATCATCACGGGAACGCCTTATCCCGACAAGGGTTTTGGAAGATATTGAAAGCGGTTGCTAGGGATATGGGCGTCAATAAAGAATTGACCCCCCATACGCTGCGCCATTCATTTGCTACACACCTTCTGGAAAATGGCGCCGACCTTAGGGCCGTTCAGGAAATGCTTGGCCACGCAGACATCTCAACAACACAAATCTATACTCATGTCTCCAAGACAAGGTTAAAAGATGTTTATCGCTCGTATCATCCACGGGCATAAACTCTTTTGCATTTTTAGTTGTCTGACATCCTACATCTTAAGAATGTGGGTAGTTTTTCACGAATTTGGGAAATTAAACATTAGGAGGGATCTTTGATGAATTCATTCAAACGTGTATTTTTAGTAGTTATGGACTCTGTAGGGATAGGAGAAGCTCCGGACGCAGAAAAATTCGATGATAAAGGAGCTCACACCCTGGGGCATATCGCAGAACATATGAACGGGTTGGACATGCCGCATATGGGATCGCTCGGCCTCAGCAATATCAGACAGATCCAGGGAATAGACAAGGCAGATAAGCCGAAAGCGCATTACACAACGATGGTGGAAGCCTCGAACGGTAAAGATACGATGACGGGCCACTGGGAAATCATGGGGCTTTATATCGACCAGCCTTTCCGTACATTCCCGGACGGCTTTCCAGATGAGCTGCTCGATCAGATCAAAGAAAAAACCGGTCGTGGCATTGTTGGAAATAAACCGGCCTCAGGGACGGAGATCCTTAAGGAATTAGGGGAGCATCATATGGAAACGGGAGATTTGATCATTTACACGTCTGCCGATTCTGTCTTGCAGATTGCTGCCCATGAAGATGTCATTCCACCGGAAGAGCTTTATGAAATTTGTGAGTTCTGCCGTGAAATCACGAAAGATGAGAAATACATGGTCGGACGCGTCATCGCCCGCCCGTTCATCGGGGAACCAGGAGCCTTTGAACGTACATCCAATCGTCATGACTATGCCTTGAAGCCATTCGGACGCACAGTCATGAATGAGATGGCAGATGAAGGACTCGATGTTGTCGCTATCGGTAAAATCTCCGATATTTATGACGGAGAAGGTGTAACAGAAGCGATCCGCACGAAAGACAATATGGATGGGATGGATCAGCTGGTGAAGACACTGGATAAAGATTTCACCGGTATGAGCTTTTTGAATCTGGTCGATTTCGATGCCAAATATGGCCACCGTCGTGATCCTCAAGGGTACGGGGAAGCGCTGCAGGAATATGATGCGCGCCTGCCTGAAGTGCTGGAAAAAATGAACGATGATGATTTATTGATCATCACGGCAGACCACGGCAATGATCCTGTACATCATGGCACAGACCACACACGTGAACTTGTTCCATTGATTGTCTATCACAACGGCATCAAAGAAGGGCAAGAACTCGACCAGCGCCAAACGTTTGCGGATATTGGCGCCACCGTTTCTGAAAACTTCTCAATCCAAATGCCTGAACATGGCAAGAGCTTTTTGAAAGATATTTAATAAGGGAGGAGAAACAATATGAACCAAACACAAGTAAAAGAAGCAGCTCAATTTATCCAAGGGAAATTGACTCATGAACCAAGTGTCGGACTGATTCTAGGATCAGGCCTGGGTGTACTTGCCGAGGAAATTCAAAATCCGACCACCATTCCCTATACAGAAATCCCGCACTTTCCTGAATCCACGGTTTCCGGACATAAAGGGCAGCTGGTTGTTGGTGAATTAGAAGGGCGACAAGTGATCGCGATGCAGGGGCGTTTCCACTATTATGAAGGTTACGATATGAAACAGGTGACTTTCCCTGTCCGTGTCATGAAAGCACTTGGTGTGGAAACACTCTTCGTGACCAACGCTGCGGGCGGCATCAATGAAACGTTCAAACCGGGCAACTTGATGATCATTACCGACCATATAAACAATATGGGAGACAGCCCGCTGATCGGACCGAATGATGAAGATCTTGGCCCTCGTTTCCCAGATATGTCTGAAGCGTATGATCGTGCCTTGATCGATCACGCGAAGCAGTCAGCGGAGCGTTTGAACCTTCAGGTACAGCAAGGGGTTTATGTAGGAAACACAGGACCTGCTTATGAGACAGGTGCAGAAGTACGTATGCTGCGTACACTCGGCGGAGATGCTGTCGGAATGTCCACGGTGCCAGAAGTGATGGTGGCGAACCACGCAGGCATTCGGGTGCTAGGGATCTCTTGTATTTCCAATATGGCTGCCGGAATCTTAGATCAGCCGCTTACCCATGATGAAGTCATCGAAACGACGGCTCAAGTGCGTGAGGATTTCCTAGGATTCGTAAAAGAACTTTTAAAAACATTACCAGCATAAAAAAAGAAAGCGTCCCTAAGAGACGCTTTCTCACTTAAATTTTAAGTAAAGGGTGATCGAGATGAGAATGTACGACATTATTGTAAAAAAACGTGATGGCGGGGAATTGACAAAAGAAGAGATTGAATTCTTCGTTGAAGGTTATACCAAAGGTGAAATCCCTGATTATCAAGCTTCAGCCTTCACAATGGCGATTTACTTCCAAGGCATGACCGCCGAAGAAACAGCCACATTGACGCAAGCGATGGTAGACTCTGGAGAAACCATTGACCTTTCTGCGATTGAAGGGAAAAAAGTGGATAAGCACTCTACAGGTGGTGTAGGTGATAAAGTAACATTCATCGTAGGACCATTAGTCGCTTCTGTCGGCATCCCCGTTGCAAAAATGTCCGGGCGTGGACTTGGACATACAGGTGGAACGCTTGATAAATTAGAGTCCATCAAAGGCCTTGAAATCGAAATGACGAAAGAAAAATTCATCGAGAATGTGAATACCCACAAGCTTGCGGTTGCAGGTCAAACCGGAAACCTTGCCCCTGCAGACAAAAAGCTTTATGCACTGAGAGACGTGACAGGTACCGTAAACTCCTTGCCATTGATCGCTGGTTCCATCATGAGTAAAAAAATCGCATCAGGAGCAGACAGCATTGTGCTTGATGTGAAAACAGGTTCTGGAGCCTTCATGAAAACGCTTAAAGACTCTGAAGCCCTTGCTCGTGAGATGGTGAATATCGGAAATAACCTCGGACGTAACACGGTAGCTGTCATTAGTGATATGAATCAGCCCCTAGGGTATGAAGTAGGAAATGCGAACGAAATCAAAGAAGCAGCAGAAATTCTACAAGGGAAGAATGTAGAAGACTTGCGTTTGCTTTCCCTTGAAATCGCTTCCCATATGGCTGTGCTTGCTGAGAAATTCTCTACTTATGAAGAAGCTTACAAAGCAATCGAAGCCAATATCGAGAACGGGAAAGCCTTCCAGTCCCTGCGCACATTGATTGAAGCCCAAGGTGGAGACGTTTCTATGATTGATGATCTTGATCGTCTGCCTAGAGCGGCTCATGAAATCGAAGTCGCGGCAGATCAGGATGGCTACGTATCTGCTATTGATGCAGAATCGATCGGTATAGCTGCTATGTATCTCGGAGCCGGCCGTGCAACGAAAGAAGATGAAATCAATCACGGCGTCGGAATCAGCCTTAAGAAGAAAATCGGCGATCCAGTCAAAGCCGGCGAAGCGCTTGTCGTCTTGATCAGTGATGATGAGCAGCCGGATGATTCTATCCAGAAAGTGAAGGAAGCCTACACGATTTCTGGTGAAAAAGTCGAAAAACCGACTTTAATTCACAACATCATTAAATAAGTTCTCAAACTTAACCAGAAAGCGAACCGTCTACCCTCTTAGACTGGTTCGCTTTTTCTTTGCCTATCCAAGCCTGCTTTTTGTAGAGAATAATAATCGGAGGCGAAGAGATATTGGATATTCATAAACGGGGAGGTTCATGATATTATTCTTGTAGAAGGGGGAAAAGGATGTTCCGGATTTTAGAGGTGATGGTCGCGTCAGTTGCTCTTATCCTTTTATTGTCCCATTGGATTTTCTCTTTTAACGTTAGCATTGAACTCATAGCATTTGTATCGGCTTTTTTGTATGTATTCTTAGGCGTTCGTTATTTGAAGGAGGATCGCGTCATCAGAGGAACGATCATTCTTGTGATTTCCTCCATGATGGCTTTTATCCTCATTGAAAGTTTCATACCGATTACATAGGGAGGGGAAGACATGGATCCATGCATCTTATGCTCACTAGAGGCGGATGAAGAGCAGAAAATCATTTTCGAGAACGACTCCTGCTACTTTGTTCAAAAAGACCAACGGATTTTAAAAGGATCAGGCTTGATCGTTCCAAAATCACATCGAACCACGGTGTTCGACCTTTCCAGAGAGGAATGGATGGATACGCAGGAAATGATTCAACAGGTCAAAGAATGGCTGGATGAAACCCTTCAACCAGATGGCTACAACATTGGTTACAATTGTTACGAAACCGGTGGACAGCATATATTCCACGCTCACATGCACATCATCCCCCGCTTCCAAGACGAACCCCACGCAGGTAAAGGCATCCGTCACTGGCTCAAACAAGAAGAAAACAAACGCCACATCTAAAACGCGACCTACACAGGTCGTGTTTTTTTGTCGTATCTACAACATACTGATAAAAGCAGCAAAATCACTGATAAATGCAAAGATCCCTACCGATAAAATAATCGAACTCACCGATAAACGCCCTAAAGTCACTGATAAAATCCCGGATCCCACTGATAAGAATCTTCTTGCACACACACGACAACATTCCGACGAGCATCCGTCTCATGACCTTGAATTATGTATAGAAGAAGATGGTAAGGGAATGCTAGGGTCACTTAAAGCAATGGGAGGTTTTGGTTATGAAAAAAATGATGGGTGTGTGTCTCGCTCTTTGTTTAGTTGTCTCACTTTTTCCAGTAAACATGACTTTTGCAGAAGAAAGGGAGTCAACAGAAATCGTCAATTCGGCGAAGTCTGCGATATTGATGGAAAAGAACAGCGGGATGACGCTTTATGATAAGGATTCCAATAAAAAGCTGCCCCCTGCGAGTATGACGAAGGTCATGACGCTGTTGTTGATCATGGAAGAACTCGACAAAGGCGGCATTAAGCTGGATGAGAAGGTCCGCATCAGTGAACATGCGGCGTCCATGGGAGGATCTCAAATCTTCCTTGAGGCCGGTGAAGAGATGACGGTCGAAGATTTACTAAAAGGGATTGCGGTAGCTTCGGGCAATGATGCGAGTGTCGCTATGGCTGAACGTATCGCCGGGAGTGAAAAAGAGTTTGTCGCTCAGATGAACCAAAAGGCGAAAGACTTGGGTTTGAAAAATACACAATTCCAAAACCCGACCGGTCTTCCGGCTGAAGATCATTATAGTACGGCTCATGACATGGCTGTGATGGCAAGGGAGTTATTGCTCCATGATGAAGTGACGAACTATACAAAGATTTACGACGATTATTTGCGTAAGGGACAGGAAAATGAATTTTGGCTAGTCAACACAAACAAGCTGATCAAAAACTACCCCGGAATGGACGGATTGAAAACGGGTTATACGAACGAAGCAAAATATTGCCTTACCGCTTCAGCCAAGCGTGATGATATGCATATGATTGCCGTAGTCATGGGTGCAGAAAATCCGAAAATGAGGAATTCAGATGTGACGAGCTTACTGGATTACGGATTCAGTCAATATGAAGGGGTCAAACTTTATTCGAAGGACGACACGATGAAAACAATGAAAATCACAAGAGGGAAGCCTCTGGAGTTGAACCTTTCTCCGGAAAAAGATGTCGTTGTTTTGAAGAAGAAAAATGACAAGAAGAGCAAATATGAGACAGAACTGAAAGTAGCGGAAAAGTCAGACCTTCCATTGGAAAAAGGCGCTCATATGGGATGGGTGATCGTGAAGAATGGAGATCAGGAAGTAGCTAAAGTCCGTTTGGAAACATCCGAAAATGTGGAGAAAGCAGGATTCCCTGCTCTATGGCAGCGGTCTTGGAAGAATTTGACGAGCTTTCAGAGGTTTTAGCATTTTCCCACTAGTTATGTTTTCGAGCAGGAAATGACAGCGAAAAGTACGAAAAGACATAGTGACTCTTATAAAGTCAGAGGAGGTAATTCACTTGAGTCTTCAAGTTAATTTTGCTGTCAGAGAGAATGTTTTGCTCGTCCGATTAAATGGGGAGCTGGATCACCATGAAGCTACAACGCTTCGAGAAGCTTGGCAGAAGGAGCTCGCGAACAACGGTGTCGAACATGTGATTGTCAATTTACAAAAATTGTCCTTCATGGATAGTTCAGGCCTTGGTGTGATGCTCGGTCGTTATAAAGAGGTACAAGCAAAAGGAAATGAAATGGTGCTTTGTTCGATTTCGCCTGAGGTTCGGAGATTGTTTGATATGTCGGGAATGTTCAAAATCATGAAGCTCGTGGATGATGAGGCATCCGCGCTTGAGATGTTGGGGGTGGCATCATGCGAAATGAAATGACGCTGGAATTTACGAGTGTGAGTGAAAATGAATCACTGGCCCGTGTATCTGTTGCCGCTTTTGTCAGTCAAATCAATCCGACGATGGAGGAGTTGACGGATATTAAGACCGTCGTCTCTGAAGCCGTCACCAATGCCATCATTCATGGCTACGAAGAGAAAGACGATGAGAAAGTCATGCTTACTTGTGCCATTGATGACGGAGAAATCGAACTGATCATCCAGGATCGCGGTCAGGGGATTGAGAATATCGAGATTGCCAAAGAACCGCTCTACACGTCGAAACCGGAATGGGAACGCTCGGGAATGGGTTTTACCATCATGGAGAATTTCATGGATCGCGTAGATATTACTTCAGAGCCCGGGGTCGGAACGACAATCCGAATGACGAAGCAGTTGACGTCAACCCGCGCTTTGTGTAATTGAGGCGCCGCCTATGAGCGATACGACAAAAGAACGTCTGTCCGACAAAGATGTCAAAGAACTGATTAAAAAGAGTCAGGCGGGCGATCAAGAGGCGAGGGACTTTTTAGTAGAAAAAAATACCCGTCTCGTATGGTCGGTCGTCCAGCGATATCTCAGACGTGGATACGATCAGGATGATCTGTATCAAATCGGCTGTATCGGCCTGCTCAAATCGATCGATAAATTTGATTTGAGTTATGATGTACGCTTTTCTACGTATGCCGTACCCATGATCATTGGTGAAATCCAGCGTTTTATTCGTGATGATGGCAGTGTGAAAGTAAGCCGCAGCTTAAAAGAACTGAATCATAAGGTCCGTGCCAAGAAAGAAGAGCTGTTAAAGGAATATGGACGCTCGCCGACAGTTAATGAGCTGGCCGATGCGCTCGGGCTGACGAGGGAGGAAATCGTCCAGGCGGAGGAAGTTGGACGCACGCCTCAGTCCATATATGAAACGGTTTATGAGAACGAAGGCGACCCGATCACACTCGTTGACCAGATTGCCGAAGAAGAAAGTAATTGGTTCGATCACCTGACCCTCCAGGATGTCATGAGCAAACTGGACAAAAGGGAGCGGCTGATCATTTATCTGCGTTATTACAAAGATCAAACACAGACGGAAGTGGCCGAGCGTTTAGGCATTTCGCAAGTTCAAGTATCACGGTTGGAAAAGAAGATTCTCGCCGACATGAAGGAAACAATGAACGATACAAGCTGAGGGCTGTACCTAAAAGGGTACAGCTTTTTTTATTTTTCAAAAAGCCACTAAGATCATCAGCATTCACACTCAAGGACTCTTCGTATGATTTTTCTTTTCTCACACATAATAAGTCTAAGAAAAATTTACGCAGGGGAGGCGGTAGGATTGGCGACTCCTGTCTATATACGTACAAAACAATCGATCTATGTTCCACCCTTGGCGAAGATACGGCTGCAGGATGTGGCGCGTGTTACGGGGCAAAAGCGTCATAAACCTGTCTTGGAACAGATGGTCCTGCATCAAGTCACGGAAGAGGATCAAAACATTGTCGTCATCGACTCTTTCATGATCATTGAGCAAGTCATTGAGAAATTCCCAGAACTTGAAGTCGAGCTGATCGGTCCGAATCAATGTGTGGTTCATGTGGAGAAACACCAGAAACAGCCATCCCCCTTACTGATCAGTGCGATATGGGTCCTGCTTTTTATCGGAGCAGCGATGGCGATCATGAACTTCCATTATGATGTGAGCATGCAGGCCGTGCAACAGAAATTACACTTTATGTTGACCGGGGAGAAAGTAGAGCATCCATTATGGATTCAAGTGCCGTATTCTATTGGTCTTGGCATTGGGATGATTTTATTTTTTAACCACTGGTTCCAAAAACGTTTCAATGAAGAGCCGAGTCCGATGGAGGTTGAGATCTTCAACTATCAGGAAGACCTCGATCATTACGTGGCCATAAAAGAGAATAAGGTGGAAAAACAGGATGTGGATCGTTGAAGTACTCATTGGACTTGCTGCAGGCATTGCAGTCGGAACCGGCTTTGTCGCTTTTTTAACAGTCCTTGGCATCGTCCCGAGACTCATGCAGTTGAGCCACTCGGAATCAAAACTCCGCAGTTATGAAATGGCTGTGATTCTTGGAGTTTTTGCTGGGATTTACCTCTCCTTTGGCGATGGACCTGTGAAAATGACTGTGATCGGACTTGTCATATGGGGGCTGTTCCATGGGATTTTTGTCGGGATGCTGGCCGCTGCTCTCACAGAGGTCCTCAACGTCTTTCCTCTTTTATTCAAAAGAATCGGAGTGGATGGCTTCCTTTTCACTCTTTTAATGGCACTCGTTCTTGGGAAAATCGCGGGTTCTTTATTTCAATGGATTATTTTTGTCAGGTGAACGATTTGTGATGAGGAGGAAGCAGTGTGGATAAACAACCGCTGAATGAGAAAAATTTTGATAAGGCGAGAAAATCATACCAGCCAAAACCGCCTTATGTAATGAATTGTATCAAAGCTTTTATTGTAGGTGGATTGATATGCGTGTTTGGTGAACTCCTAACTCAAATGTATATCCACTGGTTCGATTATAGTGAAAAAAATGCCATCAATCCGACGGTAGCAACTCTGATTCTTTTGTCTGCTCTCGCTACAGGTTTTGGTGTGTACGATAAGCTCGGTCAGTTTGCTGGTGCTGGTTCAGCGGTTCCTGTCACTGGATTTGCGAACTCGATTACCTCAGCGGCACTGGAGCACAAATCCGAGGGCCTTGTACTAGGGGTGGCCACCAACTTATTCAAGTTAGCAGGCTCAGTCATTGTATTCGGTGTCGTTGCTGCTTATGTACTAGGAATCATTCGATACGTGTGGTCGCTTATTTTTTAGGAGGAAATGCATATGGCAAAAACGGGAACACAATCATGGACATTTACAGAACCTGTGTACTTACAATCCACGGGCACAGCTGTAGGACCGATGGAAGGAGAAGGTCCACTGAAAGATACGTTTGACGTCATACATGAAGAACTTCATTGCGGTGAATCCAACTGGGAGCTTGCCGAACGCAAATTGATGACCGATGCGGTCAACACATGCTTGCAAAAAGCAGGGGTGGACCAGTCCAATATTGATTTATTTTTAGCGGGGGATCTGTTGAACCAAAACGTCACAGGGAACTATGTGGCGAGACACCTAGGCATTCCCGTACTCGGCATGTTCGGGGCATGTTCGACGAGTATGGAAACCCTTGCGACAGGAGCGGCACTCGTCTCATCAGGATACGCTAAACAAGCATTAGTAGCCGTTAGCTCACACAACTGTACAGCTGAGCGTCAGTTCCGTTACCCGACAGAGTATGGAGGACAAAAGCCAAAA
Organism: Halobacillus sp. Nhm2S1; assembly: GCF_019599545.1. GTDB lineage: Bacteria > Bacillota > Bacilli > Bacillales > Halobacillaceae > Halobacillus. Next base: position 98,819 of record NZ_JAIEZV010000001.1, read on the forward strand.
ACCGCTACGTTCACTGTGACAGGAAGCGGGGCCGCCCTTCTTTCGAAAACCCCATCACAGATCAAGGTAGAAGCTGCAACCATCGGAAAAGTTATGGATTACAATGTCAAAGATCCGTTTGATATGGGTTCAGCGATGGCACCTGCTGCCTGGGATACGATTAAAACACACCTGCAGGATATGGGACGGGTTCCCGGTGATTATGATGTGATTGCGACAGGGGACTTGTCTGCTGTCGGGACCCCTATATTGAAGGACCTGATGAAACAGGACGGTTTTGATATCAGTGATGTTCACAAAGATTGTGGGCTGCTGGTCTTTCACAGCGATCAACCTGTGTTTGCCGGAGGAAGCGGATGTGCGTGCTCAGCTGTTGTCACCTACGGAAAAATTGTACAGGATCTGATCAGTGGAAAATACAACCGGGTGTTAATTGTAGCGACAGGTGCCCTCATGAGTCCAATGATGCTTCAGCAGAAAGAATCAATTCCAGGAATTGCTCATGCTGTCGTCCTCACAAGAGGGGAGGGGCAGTCATGACGTTTTTATGGGCGTTCATCGTCGGGGGGAGCATCTGCGTAATCGGACAGATTTTATTGGATGTATTTAAATTGACTCCTGCCCATGTGATGTCTTCCTTCGTTGTCGCTGGGGCGGTTCTGGATGCGTTCGATCTTTATGATAACCTTATTGAATTTGCCGGTGCAGGAGCGACTGTGCCGATCACAAGCTTCGGGCATTCTCTTTTGCATGGGGCCATGGAACAGGCGGATGAACATGGTTTTATCGGAGTTGCCGTCGGGATCTTCGAATTGACATCTGCAGGTATTGCATCTGCGATATTGTTTGGATTTATCGTTGCTGTCATTTTCAAGCCAAAAGGATAAATGAATTTCAAGGAGTGGAGGTTTATGCCTGAGAAGAAAAAAGAAACGCCCATCGTCATGAAGCTTGATCAAAACCGAAAGACGATGAATGAACGAATTGGCGTAGACCAATCATTTGATGCCGGTTTCCGTACATTGACCCTGCTCGGTGTTGAAGTGAATTTTTATTATGTCACCGGGTTAGTCGAGACTCCAATTGTTGTTGAAGTGATGCGTCAATTGATGGAAATGAATGATACGGAAGACCATGTCGACTCTGTATTTAAATCCATAAAAGAGGAAATCCCTCATCAGCAAGTAGAAACAACCTCAGACATCGATAAGTGTATCACGCAGATGCTTTCCGGTCTGATGGTCATTTTCGTCGATGGCGAAACAGAGGCGTTCATCGTCGATGTGCGGACATATCCGGGAAGGACTCCAGAGGAACCGGATACGGAGAAGGTCATCCGTGGTTCAAGAGACGGGTACACGGAAAACATCATAGAAAATACAGCTCTTACACGTCGTCGCATCAGAGATGAACGTTTGAGAAATGAAATCATGCAGGTCGGAAATCGTTCGAAAACAGATGTCTGTATCACATACATCAAAGACGTAGCCGATCCAGGTCTCGTGCAGTTATTAAAGGATGAAATTCAAAAAATCGATATCGACGGCTTGTCGATGGCTGATAAAAGTCTTGAAGAGTATATTGTGAACCAGGGAAGGAACCCGTTTCCGCTCGTAAGATATACGGAGCGTCCGGATGTCGTCGCCTCCCATTTGTTTGAAGGCCACGTGGTCATCATGACCGACACATCCCCAAGTACGATCATTACTCCCACCACGTACTTTCACCATGTGCAGCATGCAGAGGAATTCCGGCAGTCTCCTCCTGTAGGGACTTTTGTACGATGGGTGCGTTTCTTTGGGATCTTTGCCTCAGTATTTGTTCTGCCATTATGGATGCTGTTCGTCATGCAGCCGGATCTGCTTCCCGAACCGTTTGCTTTTATCGGCCCCAATGAGGAGAGCTCGATCCCTATCATCTATCAAATTTTAATTGCCGATTTAGGCTTGGAGATGTTAAGGATCGCGGCCATTCATACACCGACGCCTTTATCGACGGCTATGGGACTTATTGCCGCTGTTCTTATAGGACAAATCGCCATTGACGTAGGAATGTTTGTACCCGAAGTCATCCTTTACGTCGCCGTATCAGCCATCGGATCTTATTCAACGCCGAGTTATGAATTATCTGTAGCCAATAAAATGGCACGTATCCTATTTGTGATTTTAGTCGCTTTATTCGGAATCAAAGGGCTTATGTGTGGATTTTTGGCTTATGTTCTGCTTTTAGCAAATACAAAGTCATTGAACACTCCATATTTGTGGCCATTTCTACCGTTCAACGGAAAAGCGGCGGTCCAGATCATTCTCCGCCTCAGCATGCCATCGTTGAAAGTGAGGCCGAGTGTGGTTCACCCTCAGAACAATCATCGTCAAAAATAATCGTATTGCCCGTTCTTTAGCAATGTGATAAATTAAAATAAATCTTGATGTCCTTTGTTTTCAAGGGGCATTTTCTTTTTATCATTTCTCCGTAAGTAGAAAAGGTGGGTTACGATGAAGCATGATGTGAATGAAAAAGGGCAATTGTTGATCGGACAGGTCCCAGCTGCGGACCTTGCTGAACAATATGGCACCCCTCTTTATGTATATGATGTAGGTGAAATTAGAAAAAAGGCGCGGGCCTTCGTACAGACGTTCAAAGAAAATCAGGTAGCGGCGCAAGTCGCCTATGCGAGTAAAGCTTTTTCTTCTGTCGCTATGCTCCAGGTTGCGAACCAGGAAGGACTCAGTTTGGACGTCGTTTCTGAAGGAGAACTACATACGGCCCTTGAAGCAGGCTTCCCGGTAGAAAAGATCCACATGCACGGAAACAATAAGAGTATCCGTGAGTTGGAGATGGCGGTAGAACATGGGATCGGATGTATCGTCGTCGATAACTTTTATGAAATCGAACTCCTTCATTCCATCCTCGAAGAGCAGAACAAACAGATGGATGTCTTATTGAGGGTGACACCAGGGATCGAAGCCCATACCCATGATTATATTTTGACAGGGCAGGAAGACTCAAAATTCGGCTTCGATTTGAGTAGTGGCCAGGCTGAGGAGGCATTCATGAAAGTCAAGGAGAATGCCAATATCCGTTTAGTCGGACTTCACTGCCACATCGGTTCCCAAATCTTCGAGACTAGTGGTTTCGAAATGGCAACAAGAAAACTCTTCACTACCTTGAAAGAGTGGCGTGACCACTACGGATATGAAGCGACTGTACTGAATTTAGGTGGCGGCTTCGGTATTCAATATACGAAAGAGGACGAACCTCTGGAGCTGGATCAATATGCCCATGCTCTCATTCGCGAAGTGAAAAATCTCTCTTCCCAGTACGATTATCCTATGCCGGAAATCTGGATCGAGCCAGGGCGAGCAATCGTCGGGGAAGCGGGTACAACGATCTATACCGTCGGTTCCACGAAGGAAGTCCCTGAGGTGAGGACCTATGTTTCTGTCGACGGTGGAATGACTGATAATATTCGTCCAGCCCTTTACCAGGCGAAATATGAAGCGGCGCTTGTAGAAAAAATGGATCAAAAGCCGGAAAAAGAGTATTCCATAGCTGGGAAGTGCTGTGAATCTGGAGATATGCTAATATGGGATGTGGCGCTTCCGCCAGTTGAACATGGAGATAGACTTGCAGTTTTCAGCACGGGAGCGTATGGTTATGCTATGGCTAACAATTATAACCGCTTTCAAAAAGCGGCCGTCGTGTTTGTCGAAGACGGAAAGCATCAGCTTGTCGTCAGAAGAGAGAGCTATCAAGAGATGACACGACTCGATTTAAGTTATGAAAAATGAGAGGGGTATGAGAAATGAAACAAGCAACAATTGAATTTGAAAATGGAGAAAAAATGCAGATTGAACTATACGAGGAAGCAGCACCGAATACGGTTGCAAATTTTGAGAAGCTTGCCAATGATGAATTTTACGATGGATTGACTTTCCACCGTGTCATCCCTGACTTCGTCATTCAGGGTGGGTGCCCGAATGGGACAGGAACAGGTGGCCCAGGTTATACGATCAAATGCGAAACGGAAGGCAATCCTCACAAGCATGAGCGAGGAACCCTTTCCATGGCCCATGCTGGAAAAGATACAGGAGGAAGCCAATTCTTCGTCTGTCACTCTCCTCAGCCACATCTAGACGGACGTCATACAGTTTTCGGTAAAGTGGTCGAAGGCGTGGACACGGTCGATCGTGTTCGTGTCGGAGATGTGATGCAGAAGGTCCGTGTCGAGGACAAATAATCACCGAATGAGCCCTTCATGATTGTTACACTATTCTTATTGATTTTTATGGTGGCACCTTTAAGCCTGTTTATCCATGAGCTTGGTCACCTTTTCCCCGGCCTGTACTTTCGGGCAGACCAGAGTGTTCTTCACCTTGGTCGGGGAAAAGTGATTGGTCAATGGGAAAAAAACAGGATAAAGGTGTACATCCACCTTTTTTTCTTCCAGGGAGCTTACTCGGTGAATGAACGGAAGACTCCGTTCAAAGATTCCGAAAAAGCTTGGATCAGCATGGGTGGTCCATTATTTAATGCTATAACGGCTTTCGTATTATTTTTATGGTTTAAGGAAGAGGGGGGCGCGCTCCTTCGGATCTCTTTCCTTTTCAATACTTATCTTGCTCTGATGAATCTCATTCCATTTTCTGTAAAAGGGAAAGGTTCTGACGGGTATCGGCTCTGGTCGGTCGTGAAACGCCGGTTTTTGGACAGGCTTGAATAATTAGGGGCTATGCTATATTCTATGTACCGGGGCAAATCACAAAAAACCGGGGGAAACGTATAATGAAAATGAAAAATTGGATGCTGTTTACGTTTCTATCGTTGTTCAGCATCGGCTGGGGTTTATACTACTGGTTCGTCATCGTCATGTGAGCTTGACATATAGGAAGAATTAGACAATGATTGAAAGTAACCAATTTCTTAATTCGATCCATCGGTTGATCATCTGGAACTCTAGGAAAGTTATTTTCATAATTGAGGGGTTAATATGTTAATTCGATATAAAAAATCATTTGAAAAGATTGCGATGGGTTTGCTTTCTTTCATGCCTGAAGTTTCAGACGTAAAGACACTTCAGGAAATTATAAAGGAATACGATTCCAATCCTGATTGGAATCTATTTTTGTGGAAAGAGGAAGATATCCTCGGTGCGGTCGGCGTGCGTTTAGAAGATGGCAAAGCTGTCATTCAGCACGTATCCGTCAACCCTTCCCATCGTAACACTGGGATTGGAAGACAGATGATCCACCGTGTCCGTGATCACTTCAAAAATGAGTGTGACGTATGTGCTGATGTAGCTACAGAATCATTCATTGAGAAATGTGATGAAGAAAGTGCCTCGTCACAGCTATAAAGAACAAGGAGGTGTCGATTCACGACACCTCCTTTGTTTCGTTTCACTGATTTCTCATTTTATGCTTGTCCACAAGAAACTCATCGGTCATGTTACTTGGAGAGCCGTAGGCAGCGCCCCATTGTTGGCATAAAAGGTGTACGTCTTTTAGAAGCTTCATATCAATGATGGGCATATTCCAGCTGCGGTAGGGGACTTCTGCGTCTAAACGGGCTTTAAATTCTTGCAGCTGTTTTTCCAGGCGTTCCCCGTCCAGACCAAGGAGTGGGAGTTCCTTTTCGTGCTCTGGTTTCTTCCGTAAACACCGTTGCACCAGAGTCCTGGCACCTTTTTGGTTCCCTCTGCGATCATGGTACATGGCTACGGCAATTTGGATGAGCCAAACCCAGATGGAAGATTGATTCCTTGGATCTACTTCTTTCCAGTATTCTTCAAGGATTTCATGACACTCGAAATAATCTCTCGTACCGTGGAAATGAGCGAGGAATTCGATATAAGCTCTCGGATACATATCATTCATCCATTCCTTTGATCCAACCATTGGAAGTTTGGTTGTTGATTTAGCAGACATTGTAAGTATATCTATAGTATAACTCAACGGAAGACGTAAGACGAAAGACTTGCTTAGCCATGAAATACATACTGTCCCAGCAGGATATTTTTTGATACCATTAATAAAAAGAACCTTGGACCGTAAAGGAAGAATGATATGAAAAAAAGCTACCAAGTGAAAGTGGAAGGTTTTGAAGGACCTCTTGATCTTCTTTTACACCTGATCAATCGATACGAAATCGATATTTATAACATACCTGTTTCCAAAATTACCGATCAGTACATGAACTATATCCATACGATGCAGGAGCTTGAGTTGGATCTCGCGAGCGAATATCTCGTTATGGCTGCTACTTTACTGGCGATGAAAAGTCAGATGCTTCTTCCTAATCAGACCGTGGAAGATGAATTCGAAGAGGGGGAGCTTGAAGATGACCCTCGTGAAGATTTGATGCGGCGTTTGATTGAATACCGTAAATATAAACAAGCGGCAGAGGAACTGAAGGAAAAAGAACTCGATGCCAACCGCATCTATACCCGGCCTCCTTTGAATATGGAAGGTTGGGAAGAAGAGATGCCGGAAGTACGCCCTGGTGAAGCTTCTGTTTACGATATGATTCAGGCGATGGGTAATCTATTAAAGCGTGCCAAAACGGAAAAACCGCAGGAAGCGAAAGTTCGAAGAGATGAAATCCCCATTCAAATGAGAATGGAAGAAATTCTTGGGAAAATTGATGTTCAAGCAGGTGGCACTCCTTTTCATCAGTTATTTGAAAAACGAACACGACCGCATATCGTCGTTACCTTCATCGCTTTACTTGAATTGATGAAGAGCAACGATATCGTGTGTGTCCAACAACAACATTTTGATGAACTAATCGTATATAAGATGGAGGATGCACCATGGAGTTAGAAGACTACAAAGCGATCACCGAAGGTCTGCTCTTTGCGGCCGGAGAAGAAGGAATCACAAAAAAGAAATTGACCAATCTACTGGAATTGGATGCGAAGACGTTCAAATCATTATTGGAAGAAATGATGAAAGACTATCAATCAAAGAACAGGGGTCTTACCATCATGGACTCACAAGGGACGTTACATTTGACCACGAAGCCGGAGCATGCTTCGTACTACAAGCGTCTTTTGGATTCACCAGGATCGACAAGACTTTCTCAAGCGGCTCTTGAAACGCTCGCGATCATTGCCTATCAACAACCGATTACAAGAATCGAAGTCGATGACTTAAGAGGAGTCAAAAGTGACCGGGCCATCCAGACACTGGTCAATCGCAGTTTGATTGAAGAAAAAGGCAGGAAAGATGCGATAGGGCGCCCCATTCTATATGGAACGACAAAAGATTTTCTGATCTATTTCGGATTGACGTCTATTGAAGAGCTTCCGCCTCTTTCTGAACTCAAGCAAGGCGAAGGTGACGAAGAAGGCGACGCCGACCTGTTCTTCGAAAAATTCAGCGAAGACCCCTTCGCCGACGACTAAAAAGCTGTTCCTACCAGGAACAGCTTTTTTCTATATAAGCTTCCGATTGTGGGAGGCTATGTTTCGAGATAATGCGGACTTCGTTTACCATATTGGGCGACAAAGGTGATTGGAAGCGATTAGAAGCGAACCCCTTTCTTTCAATTTAGTGTCTTCCACCCTTCTTCCTACAATAAAGAGCTCTGTACCTGGTTTAATAGAGCACGTACATTCATTAGTATTGGTAAGCTGCGCTATTAATTAAAGTTGTTTCGATAACTTCTATGGCAAGGGGCGGCGGGGATGGGGAGACTCCTGTGGGAGAAAAGTGCTTGGTGAGACCCCGCAGGACGCAGTCCAAGGAGGCTCACCGCACGCCCACGGAAAGCGAGTGCATCCCCGCCGCCCCGAATCCGCTCACACAAACATTTCGAAACTTAATCTTCCGTAGTTCTTCTATGGATGGATTTTTCTATTAATCATAAGCTTGTACGCTTTTGCATAAGTTGAAGCAAATGATGTGAATAGGAGGAAGTCCTCTTGAGAAGGTTCTTTTATGTAGCTGTGGCAATGACTTTACTACTTCCAACCTTTATGGTGGATCAGGTACAAGCGAATCCTAATATATCGGTTTCTGCCGAGCGGGCCGTTTTGATGGATGCGGAATCGGGCCGGGTTTTATATGAAAAGAATGCCTATGATCCAACATTGATTGCCAGCACCACCAAAATCATGACCGCAATCATAGCCATTGAATCAGGAATGATGGAAGAAAAAGTGAAAGTAAGTAAAAGGGCCGTTTATACAGAAGGGTCCTCCATTTATTTGACAGAGAAAGAAAAAATCCCTTTGAAAGATCTAGTATATGGGCTGATGCTGAGGTCCGGAAATGATTCCGCTGTAGCGATTGCCGAACATGTGGGCGGGAGCGTCGAAGGTTTTGTGCAGATGATGAATGAAAAAGCGGCTTGGCTTGGAATGAATAACAGCCATTTTGAAAATCCGCATGGCCTGGATGGAGAAACCCATTATTCAAGTGCCTATGATTTGGGGCTGCTCATGGCCTATTCCATGAAGAATGATACGTTCCGTGAAGTGACGGGCAGCGAAATGTATCGTTCTGAAAATCGTGAATACTCATGGAAAAATAAAAATAAACTGCTGACCCAATATTATGAACCGACGAATGGTGGGAAAACAGGATTTACTAAAGCCGCTGGGCGAACGTTGGTGACAAGTGCCCAAAAGGATGGCATGGAACTGATCGCTGTAACTTTAAATGCTCCTGATGACTGGCAGGACCATACACGGATGTTCGAGTGGGGATTCGATCATTTTGAAACGGTCAAACTTCAAAGTGAAGGTACCGTGGAAGTGAACGGTCAATCTTTATATATCCCAAGGGACATCTATTACCCTCTTACTTTATCTGAGAAAGAGGATCTTCAAGCAACATTCTATCGATATGATCAGCAAGGGGATTCGAATTTAGCGGGTGTCACATACTTCATGATCGGACAGACCCCGATCGTTGAAGCGCCTGTGTGGAATGAACGCCCTTCTCAATCCTTCTTTTCAGAAGTGAAAAACTTCTTGAACAGGATGGTGGGGGTTGCGCCATGGTCAACTTAATTTGGGCATTCCTTGCGGTTACAGGTATTATCTATGCGGCTTTCAATGGTACGATGGAGGACGTGAATAAAGCAATTTTTTCGACATTGGATGAGGCAATCATGATTACGTTGAGCCTTGCAGGTGTTCTCATTTTTTGGCTGGGACTAATGAAAATTGCCGAAGAAGCAGGGCTCCTTGCCGGCCTGGCAAAAATCTTCCGTCCTCTTGTCACACGTCTTTTCCCTGAAATACCTAAAGACCATCCCGCGCTTGGCTACATCCTTTCCAATATGACAGCGAATATGTTCGGTCTTGGAAATGCGGCGACCCCGATGGGATTGAAAGCGATGAAGGAACTAAAAAAATTGTCAGGTTCGGATAAAGCGAGTCGGTCTATGATTACACTCCTTGCCATCAACACTTCTTCCCTGACGCTGGTTCCAACAACTGTTATTGCGATTCGGATGAAATATGATTCCCAGGATCCGACTTCCATCGTAGGGGCTACGATTTTGGCAACCATCATTTCCACCATTGCCGCTTTATTGATCGACCGTTATTTTCATTATAAAAGGGAGAGGGCGATGCGCTTATGATCAGCATATGGCTTATCCCATCCATTATTCTGCTTGTGCTGGTCACAGCTACCATCAAGAAGGTGCCGTCTTACGAGGTATTCGTGGAAGGAAGTAAAGAGGGGATCCAAATTGCCATCAGCTTACTTCCTTTTTTATTGGGGATGATGGTCTCGATCGCTGTGTTTCAGGCATCTGGTGCAATGGGAGCCATCGTAAAACTGTTCGAACCACTTATGTCTTTGGTCGGCGCGCCAGCTGAAATTCTCCCTTTGGCATTCATACGTCCTATATCAGGAACGGCCGCACTCAGTATGACGACGGAGCTGATCCGCACGTTTGGTCCTGACTCGTTCATCGGCCATCTCGCCTCTGTAATGCAGGGAAGTACCGATACGACTCTCTATATCATCACGGTTTATTTCGGTGCCGTTGGGATCAAAAGAATGGGAGATGCTTTGAAAGTTGGACTGATGGCCGATTTAGTTGGTATAATAGCATCAATTGTCATTGTAATCATCCTATTTGGTTAATAGGGTGATTTTTTGTTCAAAACTTTATAGAATGTGTATAATGTAGAGGAACGGACAAGCCGCGCTTTGTGAGCGTGGCTTCGTTTCATGAAAAAAAGTGATTTCAAAGAAGGTTGGTGACGGTCGTATGGCAGATATGGAACGACTACAAAAGGTGATCGCCCACGCAGGTGTCGCATCACGAAGAAAAGCAGAAAAGTTGATTGTTGACGGTAAGGTGACAGTCAATGGCAAAGTTGTAACAGAATTAGGAACCAAGGTTGGTAAAAACGACGATGTTGAAGTAGAAGGCGTACCGATTGATAAAGAAGAGCCTGTCTACTATTTGTTATATAAACCGCGCGGTGTGATTTCGAGTGTCAGTGATGATAAAGGACGTAAAGTAGTCACAGACTTTTTGCCGGAAGTTCAGGAGCGGATTTTCCCGATTGGCAGGCTCGATTACGATACGTCAGGATTGATTTTGTTAACGAACGATGGGGAATTTGCTAATTTACTTATGCACCCAAGTCATGAAGTGGACAAAGTGTATATCGCAAAAACCAAAGGCATTCCTACTAAAGAGCAACTGAAGCAGTTGAAGAAAGGAATGACTGTGGACGGGGAATATTTGAAAGCCGTCCATGCTAAAATTAACTCGACGGATTCGAAGAAGAATACGGCCATCGTGCAAATCATTCTTCATGAAGGGAAAAACCGTCAAGTTCGTCGGATGTTCGAATCACTAGGATATCCTCTCGACAAATTGAAGCGCGAACGGTATGGAACGCTGGACCTGCATGGGATGAACGCAGGAGATTACCGGCCATTAAAACCATTTGAAGTGAAGCAGCTTCGTGCACTGGCAGAAAAAACTGTTGAATAACGTTCAAATTTACAGCCTTCGATCAATGTTATAATGGTTTGGGAGTGAGTCATAATGAAGGAAGAAACCATTAGGAAAAAAAGAAAGCGCCTCATCTTTAGAACAGCTATGCTTGCCGTGATGGTCGGACTCGTCGTGTTCGCTCTCGTCGCGAACGGCAAGGATGAACAGTCAGTGATTGCCAAAGGGGAGAAAGCCCCTGATTTTCAATTGAAAAAATTCGGTACAGACGAGACGGTTCAATTAAGTGACCTTAGAGGAAAAGGCGTGATGGTCAACTTCTGGGCAACGTATTGTAAGCCATGTAAAGATGAAATGCCTTATATGGAAGAGTTGTATCCGGAGTACAAAGAGAAAGGTGTCGAAATTCTAGCTGTCAATCTCGATTCGACTGAACTTGTTGTGGAGAATTTTGTGAACGAATACAACCTGACCTTTCCTATTCTGCAAGACAAAAATGGAGAAGTGATGGATCTTTATAACATCGGTCCCATTCCTTCTACGCTATTCATCAATCCTGAAGGTGAAATTGAAGAGCAAGTCATCGGCCCACTGACGCTAGACAAACTTGAAGGCCACTTGCAAGATATTGCACCGGAGGAATAGAGTCTACTTGACATTGTGAGGTTTTACTATGAAAGAGATTACCTGTGAATGTGGTCATGTGAATCCTGAGGGCACGGTGCTTTGTGAAGCTTGCGGGAAACCTGTGGAGCAGAACCAGCACATCGACGGTAATGAAGACAAAAAGCTGCTTAACATGCGCTACGATGGAAGTGCCCGTCGTTCTCAAACCTATAATCGTACGATCATTGATAAAATATGGAACTTTTTCTCCTCCGTAAAGGTAGGGGTCACCCTGATTTTTATCACCGTTGTGGCATCTGCCATCGGAACGATATTTCCTCAATCTGTGTTTATAGGCGGGGCAGATCCTGCAACCCACTATAAGGATCAATACGGGATAGCCGGACAGATTTATTATCAACTCGGATTTCATGACCTTTTCAGCTCGTGGTGGTATATGCTTTTAATTGCCATGATCGGCATATCCATCGTCATTGCATCCATTGATCGTTTCTTCCCGCTTTATAAAACATTGAAAAAGCAGAAACCGAAGCGTCATGAACTTTTCATGAAAAAGCAGCGGGTATTCGGGGAGACGAAATCGGATTCTATCGATTATGAAACATTCAAAGCCAACTTGAAAAAAAGACGCTTCAAGGTTTATGAACAAGATGGGCATATCCTGGCAGAGAAGAACCGCTTTGCAAGGTGGGGGCCTTATGTCAATCATATCGGTCTTATTATTTTCCTATTAGGCGCAATACTCCGGTTCATTCCTGCTTTTTATGTCGATGAACATGTTTGGGTGAGAGAAGGGGAAACCACATTGATCCCTGGGACGCAAGGCGAGTACTATATTAAGAATGAGTCCTTTACTCTAGAAACCTATGATAAAGACAACCCGGATGATGCAAAATTTAAAGAAGCCATTGAAAATCAGGATGGACCGATTCCGAAAACGTTCCGGACAGACGCTGTTATTTATGAGCGGACGAATCAGGGAGTCGCTGGAGCTGATCCAGATCTTGACGTAATCAAAGAAGGTTCAGCCACGTTAAACAATCCATTGAAGTTTGATGACTTTGCCCTCTATCAGGCGAGTTATCAATTGGACGAGTTCAGTGAAATGTCTTTCAAAATCCATGATCAGGATGATGAAGATACCAACTATGGTGAGTTTACAGTCGATTTGACGGACCCTCAATCTACATATGAGCTGGACGGCGGGTTCCGAATAGAGGTCGTGAATTATTTCCCAGAGTATGAAATGCAGGATGGTCAGCCTGCTTCCGTATCCAAGTATCCGAAGAACCCAGCTTTCGTATTCAATTTGTACCCACCTGGTGAAGAAACACCGGAAACTAGTTTTCTAGGTATAGGAGCGAACATCGGCGCTGGAGAAAATAACCAATATAAACTTGGTCTTACAGGTTTCGATACGCGGGATGTCACAGGCTTAACCGTGAAAAAGGATCATACATTAGGAATCATTTCCCTGGGAGGCGCAATCTTCATGATCGGTGTGATCCAGGGGATGTATTGGAACCACCGCCGAATCTGGCTGCAGCCAAGGTTAGATGGAGCCTGGATTGCTGGACATACGAATAAAAACTGGTACGCCTTGAGAATGGAAATTGAAAAATCAATTGAAGGCACTCACATCGAGGCCCCTCAGGACCAGTATGAAATGAAATCATAGAGTCAGGAGGATGAAATAATGGGAGATTGGACAGCCATAAGCGGCAATCTGCTATACGCTGCTTTTTTCATCTATTTAATAGCGACTTTCTTCTTCGCGGGCACCATCCGTGACAAAAAGAAAGGAAAGAGCCGTATAGCCGGAAACATCGGAATTACGCTTGCGATCATCGGTTTTATCACACAAATCGGTTACTTTATTACTAGGTGGATTGCAAGTGGTCATGCCCCCATCAGTAACTTGTTTGAGTACACGACGTTTTTCGGAATGATGCTTGTATTTGCATTCATCGTTCTCTACTTTATTTACAGAGTGGATCTCTTAGGATTATTTGCTTTACCGATTGCCCTCTTACTGATTGCATTCGCAAGCATGTTCCCGACAGAGATTTCACCCCTGGTGCCATCGTTGCAGTCACACTGGTTATACATCCACGTAACAACGGCATCTCTTGGTCAAGGGATTTTATCCGTTAGTTTTGTGGCAGGTTTGATTTTCCTAATCAGCCAGGTGGACCAGAGCAAACGTTCCAAACATACGATTTGGCTCGAAGTTGTCATTTATATTATTGCCGTAACTCTTGCTTTCATTATCGTTTCATCTTCATTCAGTGCCACGAATTATGAAGCGACCTTTGAGGCGCCGATTGAAGGGCAGCAGGCAGAGATTACGTACAATATGCCAGCCATTACAGGGCCTTATAATGGAGAATTGATCAGTGAAGATGCTATGTCTCCGTTGTTCCAGGCGCCGGAATGGATGCGCGGAGAGGATGCGGCTAAGAAATTCAATACCTTCCTGTGGGCACTTCTTGGTGGAGTGGTCTTATACTGGGGGACGAGGCTGATCTTAAGAAAGCGGATCGCAGCAGCTATTCAACCACTCTTAAACAAAAAAGTGAATCCTGAACTTGTTGATGAAGTAAGCTACCGCGCCGTGGCTATCGGGTTCCCTGTATTTACACTGGGAGCACTCATCTTCGCCATGATATGGGCTCAACAAGCCTGGGATCGGTTCTGGGGATGGGACCCGAAAGAAGTCTGGGCCCTGATTACTTTCTTCTTCTATGCGGCCTACCTTCATTTGCGCCTGTCCAGAGGATGGCAGGGAATGAAGTCCGCATGGCTCGCAGTCGGTGGGTTTGGAATCATTATGTTCAATTTGATTGCGGTCAACCTAATTATTTCAGGCTTACATTCTTATGCATAAAACAAAAGGCAGGCGAGATTTTTATAAACTCCGCCTGCCCTTTGTGTAAAGGATAAAGATCATGGCACCATAGAAGTACCATTTCTACGATTTGGAGGTTTTTATATGGATCAAGAAGCGAAAGTGTTAGTAGTGGATGATGAAGAACGAATCCGACGTCTGATTCGCATGTACCTTGAAAGAGAAGATTATGTCATAGATGAAGCGGAAGACGGGGAAGAAGCCCTGCAAAAAGCCCTTCAGAATGAATATGATGTGATCTTGCTCGACTTGATGCTTCCTGGTAAAGATGGGATTGAAGTGTGTAAAGAGCTGCGTGAAAAGAAAGCGACTCCTGTCATCATGCTTACGGCAAAAGGAGAAGAGGCCAATCGCGTGCAAGGTTTTGAAGTCGGGACAGACGACTACATCGTTAAACCATTCAGTCCAAGAGAAGTCGTTCTACGAGTGAAGGCACTCCTGCGCCGTTCTTCTTCAACGAAGTTCTTAGAGACGGAAACATCCGCCCGCAATGTGCTTGTTTTCCCTCATATGACCATTGATAATGACGCCCATCGTGTGAAGGCTGATGGGAAGGAAGTGGCTTTGACACCGAAAGAGTACGAACTTCTTCACTACATGGCGCAGTCTCCGGATAAAGTTTTTGACAGGGAACAATTGCTGAAAGAAGTATGGCAGTATGAATTCTTCGGTGATCTTCGGACGGTGGATACACATGTCAAACGTCTCCGTGAAAAATTAAGCAAAGTCTCTGCAGAAGCAGCCGGGATGATTGTTACGGTTTGGGGAATCGGCTATAAGTTTGAGGTATCTGGTGACTGATGTTCTGGCGTAGTGTAGTCGGAAAATTATGGTTCACCATCTTACTGTTGGTTTGTTTTGTCTTATTCATTTTAACTGTTCTTCTCCTCGAGTTCTTTCAAAACTATCATGTTGTTGAAGCAGAAAGGCATTTGCTGCAAACGGCTGATCGAATTTCAGATGTGGTGGATCGCTATGAACAAGAGGAAGACCTCTTACTTTCAACAACCGCCCTAGTTAAAGACCCGGCGAGTCGTGCGGTTATTGTAACGGGAGAGGGGGAGCAGCTGGTTTCGGAAGGTGATTCCGATTCTCTTCCCGTGCTTGACTTTGCATGGTTTGAAAATGACGAAGACACAGCAACCGTTCTGAAAGAAGGCGCAGATGTAAAAAAAGTTGCGGATCTAGGAAATGGGGAAACGGGAGTCATGGTTGTCGGAACGCCGCTCAATAACAAGGATGGAGCTGTCTTTGTCTATCAATCCTTGGATACGATTGAAGAAACATCCGAGCAGACGACAAAAATCATATTCCTGGGTGCTGGCATTGCTATTGTATTAACGACCATCTTCGCTTTTTTCCTATCGACGCGTATCACAGCTCCTTTAATTAAAATGAGAGAAGGAGCACTCGAACTCGCTAAAGGCGAATTCAACACGAAAATCCCTATACGTACCCATGACGAGATCGGTGAATTAGCGATGGCCTTTAACCGGATGGGGCGGGAGTTGAAGTTTCATATCAATGCTTTAAATCAAGAAAAAGAACAGCTTTCAGGAATTTTGAGGTCGATGGCAGATGGCGTCATTACATTTAACCGTGAAGGGGATGTGCTCATTTCCAATCCTCCTGCGCAGCAATATTTAGAAGCCTACGAGTTCGAAAGGGACGCTGCATCGACCAACGCTGATCAAAAAACATCCCTTCCGGAACCATTGAGGGATTTGTTCAATGATGTCATTACAGATGAGAATGAATCCATGATCGAGATGACGTTACAGGGCAGGTCCTGGGTGATCATCATGACCCCATTGTATGACAAAGAAAAAGTACGTGGAGCTGTTGCGGTTCTTCGGGACATGACAGAAGAAAGACGACTGAACAAGCTCCGCAAAGACTTTATCGCAAATGTATCTCATGAATTGCGAACGCCGATATCCATGCTTCAAGGTTACAGTGAAGCCATCGTGGATGACATTGCGGAATCAAAAGAAGACAAAAATGAGCTCGCACAAATCATTCATGATGAATCGTTGAGAATCGGTCGTCTCGTAAACGAGCTCCTGGATATAGCGCGTATGGAAGCGGGGCATATTCAGTTGAATGAAGAATCCGTGGAAATCGAGCCTTTTCTCAACAAAATCATACGTAAATTCAGCGGAATCGCCAAAGAAAAAGCCGTAGACCTGCAGTTGAAGGTAGATGGAGACTTCGGGTTCCTCAATTTTGACCCTGATCGTATTGAACAAGTGTTCACAAACTTGATTGATAATGCGATCCGACATTCCGACCCAGGCAGTGAGGTCCAGGTGATTCTTGAAAAAGATGAGAATGAATGGGTTGCGAGTGTCAAAGACGCGGGGTACGGAATTGCGGAAGAAGATCTTCCATTTGTATTCGAGCGTTTCTATAAAGCAGATAAATCGAGAAAACGTGAAAATAAGAACTACAAAAAAGGCACGGGACTCGGGCTTGCCATTGCGAAAAACATTGTAGAAGCCCATGAAGGGACCATTAGTGTCCATAGTAAATTGAAAGAAGGGACAACCTTCACATTTAAGATTCCTTTTTACCATAAGGAAAAATAATGTTGCTATATTCGGAAAATTGTTGTAATCTTGTCTATGGAAACTTCATATGAAGAGGATTCAGGTGTCTGAAAAGACTTGATAGGGAATCTGGTGCAAAACCAGAACTGTCCTCGCAACTGTAAGTGTAGACGAAAAGGAATTTCCACTGTGCTGTCTGGCATGGGAAGGGTCCTGATTAGGATGACGCACAAGTCAGTAGACCTGCCTGATCCAATGTTTCAAAGCTTCGGGGATTGAGCATTTGAGACAACCGATCGGTATGACGTGTAACTTAGATCTTATCCTTTCGCTTGTCTTAAGCTTACCCTTGTAGAAGGGTAAGCTTTTTTTATGGAAGGAAAGCACTTTCCGCTTGCTACATACATGTCACTTGGTTGTCTTCACTCTTCTCTCCTCCTGGCCGTGAAATACAATTAAAAAGGGAGAGATTGTCATGAAAAAATGGAACACTGTTTTAACAGCCATGATTTTAGCTGTTGCCGTACTAGCTGGATGTGGAACACAAGAGGAAAAAGAAACATCCGCCACACAGGAAGAACAAGTACAGGAAGTTACGGTACAAGTTCAGCTATCTAAAAACGATGGCGAAGAAATGATGGCAGAAGATGAAATTACAGTAGAAGAAGGAACCACCCTTATGGAAGTCATGGAAGATAACTATGAAGTGGAACAATCCGAAGGGTTTATCAACAGCATCGAAGGGGTTGCTGGTAATCAAGAAGAAAAAATGGCTTGGATGTATACGATTAACGGTGAAGAAGCCATGGTTGGAGCTAATGAGTACGAAGTAGAGGATGGAGACGAAATCGTTTTTGATTATCAATCCTGGGAATGATGAATCATGAATACCTATAAACTCACATTGATTGCTATGCTCGCATCCTTAGCCATTGCAGGAAGGATGGCCTTAGCTCATTTGCCAAACATCCAGCCGGTGACCGCGATCATCATTATCGCTGGTTTCTGGCTCGGACCTAGTGCGGGAATCCTCATTGCTCTCCTTACGACCTTCGTATCCAATGTGTTGCTGGGCATGGGAATATGGACGATTTGGCAGATCATCGCCTGGTCGCTCATAGGAATCTTTGCTGGACTACTAGGGAAATATTGGTCGAAATTGCCGTCCTGGGGCCTTTCCATCTATGGCTTTATCAGCGGACTTTTCTATGGCGTTGTCCTTTCCCTGACGATGCGGGCAGCCGGGCAGCCATTTTGGGCGTATTATTTAGCCGGCCTCCCGATGGATCTCAATCATGCCATATCGAATACTGTATTCATATTGGCCTTATCCCCGATACTTGGAACACTCTTCCAACGCTATGAAAAAAGAAACGCCATATCGAAAGTATCTTAGCTACCCAAACAAGGGGTAGCTTTTTTGCTATCTTAACCCTGTCATTTATTATAGTTAATGGGAGGATTCTTGAAGACTCAGTTTTGAGATGTTTCCGGGGTTCGTTGCCTTGTCGGGCGTCAGGGGTGGCTGGTAAGCTACTCGCTTTCCTGCGGAGATGACGGCATGCCTCCTAATGCTTTCGCACTGTGGGGTCTTGCCAGTCGATCCATTCCCGCGGGAGTCTCGTAGCTTTCCAACCACCCCTTTCGATGGAAGTGAGAAACGAACCCCTGTACGAAGTTAGAGGCTCCCACTATCCAACTGTTAGAGGTGCAAAGCCTTTGAATCAAGCATTTAAGTACTGTGGGAGTGTTCTAATCATCCACTTCCCTCAAACATACGAGCCGATTTTTTAGAAGGGGTTTCGAGAATCCCCCATGGCAAAGGGGCGGAGGGAAACGGTGAGACTCCTATGGGACGTGTGGGACAGGTGAGACCCCGGAAGGCGTAGCCTGAGGAGGCTCACCGCCCGCCCCATGGAAAGCGAACTGTTTCCCGGACCCTCGAAACTCACACAACCATCTCGAAACTGAGTCCTCAAGTAAGGGAGCTATAGTTGAAGTTGGGATAGAGAGGGAGGCCGGTGATTTTCTTAGGGAAACGCGGTTCCTTTTTCTTTTTTTGCATATTAAGATAGATAGTGTAACTTTTTCATACATAAAACGACTACTAAAGTGACCCAGGAGGTACCACCATTGCGAACGTTCTTTGATGAACTATATGAAAACTACCACCATGACCTGTTTCAGTTTCTGATCTATATGGTCAAGGACAGAAGTCTTGCCGAGGACCTGGTTCAGGATGTTTATGTAAGGGTCATGAAATCATACGATTCATTTAATGGCAAGAGCTCTGAGAAAACATGGTTGTTTTCCATAGCCAGACACGTAGCCATAGATTATTTCCGTAAACAACAAAGAAAGAGGAACCGCTTCATGGAGTTCTTTGACTGGACGGAGAAAGGCGAGCAGATTAAAGATCAAAATAAAATTCCTGAAGAGATTGCTGTTCAAAATGATGAAATTCAACAAGTCTATCAAGCGCTGGACAAATGTACGGTCGATCAGCGAAGTGTGTTGATTTTTCGGTTCATTCAGGGCCTGTCCATAATGGAAACAGCAGAAATCTTAAGCTGGAGTGAGAGTAAAGTGAAGACGACTCAACATCGCGCCATGAAAGCTCTGAAGACAATACTAGAAGAAATGGAAGAAGGGAGGGGAGATCGTGAAGAAGCGTAGTGATGAAGATATAAAAGAAGCATTAGGTAACCTCCCTTCTATGGAAGACCGCCAATCGAAAGACTTGCTCTATCAAAAGGTTTCCTCACGCGTAAATAAGCCTAAAAGAAAGGCAGCTCCATGGCTGTTTCCAGGATTAGCTACCATTGCAGTTTTGCTGGTGCTCGCTGTATTCATTCCTGTCTTTTTCAGTAACAATGGAATGCTTACGGTAGAAGAGTCTGCTGATCGTACGAATGAAAATGCAGAATCTTCAACAGCAAATGAAGAAACGACTCCTTCTTTTGATTCTCCCCCTTCAGAAAATGGAGAAGAAAATGCTGAAATCAAGGAAACCGAACCTTCAAGTGAGGAAAAAAATCTCCCGTCCGAAAAAAATGATGAAAATCAGACCCAAGAGAACGCATCAAAACTTGAAGAAAAACAAGGAGAGCCTGACACAGAGCTTGACTCACTTGTTTTAAGTAAAGATGAAGATGGATATACTACACGTTCGTATCCAGGGAAAAATGGGGAAGTCATCCTTCCCATTCCTCAAAAGCAAGAGGCGTCATTTACACCAGAAAGGTACGGTTTAGCTGAGAGAGCTGTTGGAGAACTGGAATATCAGGTCGATGAAACAGAAGGTTCGGCTGTCGTTACGTTTCCTGATGGTTTTAACGTTAGTGGCTCTGCATGGGCGAGCGCGATCGTTGAAAGCATTCGTTGGGATTTGGAAAACTTCAATTTGGATGAAATCATCGTTCAAACCGAGTCTGGGAATCCTGTTTCACTAGGAAGTTACGGAGAAATATCTGAAGTTCCTGTCATTCAACAAGGAGAGTACATCTTTCAATTGTATCAATACGAAGATTCCCCTGAACGTTTGCTGGCTCCAATATCGGTGGATGGTTCTCCGACGTTTCAGGATGCTCTTTCTATGATGAAGGAAAGAGGAAGAGGTCTCTATGTAAGCCCGGCTGTCCCAGAGCATGTTCAGTTCAATACAGTGACAGCAGATGAAGGAGTAGTCAGTATTAATCTTCAACATGAATCATGGGCGGGTGAGCAGCAGCTCTTGACTATGGTTGAAGCCATCCTTGCAACAGCAGGACAATTCGGTTTTGAAAAAGTGAAGTTCAATGGGGTGAATGTAAGCAAGTTTTCCACCTATGATCTTGAGGAGCCCATCGATGTCCCGCAAGGAATCAACCCTGTTGCCGAATAAGGACCTGAAACCCTCTGCAGATTTTGTGGAGGGTTCTTTTTTACCCGCTTAGAAAATCATTACTTATTTCCTAGAGATATAAGCTATGGAAGGAAAAACCATTCCCATTAAATCTATAAAAGTCTCTATACCGATTCCAACGGTCAACGAGGCTTTGTTCTGGGAATGCCTCTCATGCTCATGTTAAAATAAAGGAACGTAGAAAAGGGGACGATAGGTTATGGATAAACACGTAGTGAGGAAACAGGTTTCCGAGAAGATTAAATTGATTCGTGTCGAACATGGATATACGCAGGACAGGATGGCAGAAATCCTTGGGTTATCAAAAAAAACCCTTGTTCAAATTGAGAAGCAAAGGACAATGGCAGGGTGGACAACCGTTGTCGCCGTTTGTGCGCTTTTTCAAGAGAGCGATGTATTAAAAGGTATATTAGGTGATGCCCCTGTAGAAATCGTGGAAACCATTGCTCATGAGCAAGTGGAACCACAGGGGAAGAAGACGCTTGGAGGGAAAGTATGGTGGCAGACGATTGCTGAAGGAGAGAACTATATTCTTCAGCAGAATTTGATCAGTCACCATTATAGAATCATTGATTCAGAAGATTTTCGTATGTTCTCTACGATTGACCGGACCGAAGCGGAAATCCGTTTTGAAGAATTAGTCAAATGAAAAAGCCCCTTACGAAAGGGGCTTTTAATAAACAAGTACATCACTCTTCGTATTTTAAAGGGTCCCCGTGAAATGGAGCAGAAGAAATTTTTATGGAATCTGTGGGACACCCTTCCAGTGCATCTTCCATATCCTCTTCGTACAGCTCAGGAACCTCTTCCGTTCCCTCATTATCATCAAGGACCACATAAGCGATTCCTTCATCATCGTAATCATATAGATCAGGGGCAGCAGCACCGCACGCCCCGCATGCAATGCAGGTTTCCTTATCTACGATTGTATATTTGGCCATAAAACGACCTCCTTCATGAGACATTCTGTATGATCGAGGCATTGATTACATAAGTACAACGTTTATTGTAAAGCGCTAGTGAATGGTTTTCAACTATACAAGGTTGGACAAGTTGGAAAAAAGGGGGGAGAATATGTTCGAGCATTTGGTTTTGACATGTGTGGATCGATTCAGAGGGGAGCGGACCGTCTCTGGGATTTTTCATTTATTGAACGGAAAACGGTCATCACAGACATTACAGGATGCCAAAGGGTATGAACTGGACAGACTTTTTGGGATCTATCCATCGCTAAAGCGCGAGCAATTGGAAAGTCACGTCCAATCACTGAAGGATGAGGGGCTTATCCAAATCAATGAACAATCCTTCCCATCTATGACACAAAAAGGGGTTCAGCGGCTGGCTTCTGTCCCGGTTCAAGAGATGAAATATTTTGATGGTATGGTCTGGCATGATGTGATTCCTACATTCGTCAAAAGAGTCCATCTTTTATTACAGATGATGGCGAACTCCAAGGCAGGCATTCACCATTATGTCCCCATTGTTGATGACTTTGGCACACAGCAATGGGTGCGGACGGTCTATCATCAATTCCAGGATAAACTACCGAAGATGGTGGGATCCATGTACGAAGAAATCCAACACCTATTAAAAAAGCATCCCTCGATTCAAGCGGATCTGTTCGTCTATCGTCTCACAGGGGGAGGCGTCATTGGAATGACAATGGATCAGCTTAAGCGGGAGTTCGAATTGAATGTAGAAGATGTCGAGGTTATGCTGCAGCACACTTACTATTATTTGTTCCTTGAATCGAAAAAGAGTAAAGAGCACTATCCTGTGCTGCACCTTTGTACAAAAGGTCTGGATGCCACCCACCTGATCACTAGGTCGGCAAGAAAGACGTATCAATATATTCAACAAGGGTTAAGCATGCAGGAAATCATAAAGAAAAGAAGATTGAAAAAAAGCACGATCCAAGACCACATTGTAGAATCAGCCTTAATCATTCCTGATTTTTCAATCACCTCTTTCTTGAATGAGGAAGACGTACGGGAGATAAATAAAATAGAGAGTCAATTGAATACAAAAAAGCTGAAGCAAATTTATGAAGCTCTCGATGGAAAGTATGATTATTTCGAATTGCGCCTCGCATTAGCGAAAGGACAGCACGCAATAAAGGAAGGTATGACGCAGGATGAGGCATGATCTGAGTACGATATTGAAAGAGAATTTCGGTTTTGACGAATTCCGGGAAGGACAGAGGGAAGTGATTACAGATGTCCTTGAAGGCAAAGATGTATTAGGCATCCTACCTACCGGAACAGGAAAATCACTATGCTATCAACTTCCTGCTAAGGTTCTTGGTGGAACAACGCTTGTCGTATCTCCACTCATATCCTTGATGGTGGATCAGGTGAAGCAATTGAAAGCATCCGGGTATAAGGCAGTCACAGCTGTAAACAGCTTTATGGATCAGCCTGAAAGAAATACTGTATTAAAAAACCTTCATAAATACTCTCTCGTATATATTTCTCCAGAAATGTTGCAGAACGACTGGCTGCAGCAACGGTTTAAGCGCATGCGCGTCAATCTCTTTGTTATAGACGAAGCCCATTGCATATCTCAATGGGGACATGAGTTCAGAACGGATTATCTTAAACTTCATCAGGTCATCGAATACCTGGGACATCCAACCGTGATGGCCTTGAGTGCAACAGCAACTCCTGATGTGCAGCAAGACATTATGGAAAAGTTGAAGATTCCCCACATGAAAAAGAGAATCTATCCGATGGATAAACAAAATATCAGTTTCGCTGTGGAAGAATGCAATAGTCCAGAAGAAAAAACAGATCGGATTGTTGAAATCCTCAAGAAAAACCAAGCCCCGACGATGATCTATTTTTCCAGCCGGCAGTGGGCAGAAAAAGTCAGTTTTGAACTGCGGGATCGGTTGAAGCAGAGAGTCGCTTTTTATCATGGGGGCATGGAACAAACGGACCGAATGCTAGTGCAGCAGCAATTCATGAACAATCAATTGGATGTCATCTGTTGTACAAGTGCCTTTGGGATGGGGGTAGACAAAAAAGACATAAGAATCGTTATACACTTTCATCTGCCCCCTCAACTGGAGTCATTTATTCAGGAGGTTGGCCGGGCGGGAAGAGACGGTGGAGCGGCTGTCAGTCTACTGCTCTTCACACGTCAGGATCATTATCTTCCCCAGCGGCTCATTCAGAGTGAATTACCAGAAAAAAATGACCTTCAACGCGTATTTTCCTTTTTAAAGAGAAAGGAGGGGAGGGAAGTACCGGAAGATGATGTCATGATCGAACAATTTGAATTATCGGAGTCACAATGGAATTTTATCAAGTTTCAATTAGAGGAAGAAGGGGCGTTACAAGAAGGGGAATTAGTAGGTGTGACGCCTGAACTCATTCAGGAAATTGATCGCTTCCTAGAGGAGCGATGGATGTATAAACACAACAAACTGAATGAAATGTTGAAGTGGATTCATGTATCTTCATGTCGTAGAGAGGCGTTGTATAAACCGTTTCAGGACATGGTAAGAAAGCCGACCGTCCCGTGTTGTGATGGATGTGATTTTCGAATGGAGGATTTATCTTTCCAAGAGGAGAGTCAAACCTATGATACATTCAGCTGGGAAGATCGGTTAAAGCTGATTTTTAAACAAGGAGACGGTGTATGAAACGAAAGAGTCAATCCGAATTGATCATGGAAATGAACGATAGGGAAATTACATTACAATTAATTCTTACTCAGTTAAGTATTCTGGTCCTCGCTCTCATTGGCAGCGCATTTTTATTTGATGCCTTTTGGGCCGATTGGAGCAGTCAATTTGATTTTCACACGACCGAACTGCTGGTTTATGGGATCATACCAGGACTTATGGTGCTTCTCATCGATCTTTTTCTCGTGTATCGTTTACCTCAAAGGATGTACGATGATGGCGGGATTAATGTTAAAGTATTTAAGAACCGTTCCAGTATAAGTATCATCGCAATTACTTTGTTGGTAGCGGTTAGTGAAGAAATGTTATTCCGGGGGGTCCTCCACGCAGAGTTTGGCTATGTCGTGGCAAGCGTGCTTTTTGCTGTCATGCACATTCGTTATTTAACGAAAATCGTGTTACTTGTTTCGGTATTATTCGTTAGTTTCTTTATTGGTTATATGTATGAGGTTACGGGTAATTTACTGGTGACCATAGTGGCACATTTCCTTATTGATGTTGTATTAGCCTTTTGGATACGTTTCGGAAAATGGGGGGAAGCCGATGAGTGAGCAGCATTCATCAGAAGATCAAACAGTAAATCTCAGGGAACATACAGAAGAGGGTGGATTTGAAAAAGAAGAATTGGACATCCTTGATCTGCCACCAAGAAAGGATGTCCACGAAGGCAAGAAAGAGAAGACGAGATGGAGGATCAATGCGTTATGGATGCGCTTCCTTTTAGTCATTCTTCTAGTCTTGATCATTGTGATTCTGTCCTATCCATACTGGGATGAATGGTTCGGACAACCATTTCCCGAACAGTCTATCATAGAAGAATCGCCCTACCATGAACGAATCACGGTAGAGCGGTAACGGTTAGAAAAACTGTTTTCGATCCTTTTCGAACTTAAGTATTTCGACTGCTTCTCTGAACCTTTGAGAATGAACCACTTCTCGTTCGCGTAAAAATTTCAAACTGTCATTCAAGCATGGGTCATCCGACATGTTGATGATCCACTGATAGGTAGCCCTGGCTTTCTCCTCAGCAGCAATATCTTCATAAAGGTCCGCAATTGGATCCCCTTTCGCCTGGATGTAAGTGGCTGTCCATGCGCTTCCTGCCGCGTTATTGTAATACAAGGCATGATCGTGGTTTGCATAATGGGCACCAAGACCAGCCGCTTTCATTTGTTCCGGTGTTGCATCTTTCGTAAGTTTATAGATCATCGTCGCAATCATTTCCAAATGGGCAAATTCCTCTGTCCCAATGTCTGTCAAAAGTCCAATCACTTTATCTGGTATACTATACCGCTGGTTCAAGTAACGAAGGGCTGCGGATAATTCGCCGTCCGCTCCTCCATACTGTTCGATTAAATATTTTGCAAGCCTCGGGTTGCATTCCGTTACTTTGACAGGATATTGCAACTTTTTTTCATAATACCACATATGCGCCCTCCTATTTCCTTCATAAATGAAGGGTTATAACTGCCATGGCCACGGGCTGTCTCCCCAGTTCCAAGGATATCCTGAAAAGCTGCCTCCATATTGTCTTAACGGGCCGAAACGCTGCTCATAGGCAGATTTAAGATCCCTGCTCTCTACGGCGAGCTGATTGAACTGCTGGATCGCCTGAGTGTCTTGTGGATGTGTGTCCAGGTAAAGAGTAAGTTCCACTAAAGCGAAATCCACCATCTGAATTTTTTCCATTAAAGCATACCGCTCTTTAGCAGGATCGGTCGCTTGTTTCATCTTTTTGCTCCCTTCTCTAAAGGTGTAGGGTATGGGTCGTACAATGCCGGCCAAAGTGTTCCTTTATACAAGGCTTCTTGAATTGGAAATTGCTGCAAATTTGGAGGTTGAAAACCCAGGTAAAGGTTAGGTGGTGTCTGGTAACAAACCGTCCCTCTTGATGGACAAGGATCAAAAGGGCCGTGGTATGGCTGATAGCATTTGATTGGTGTGTACATCCAAAATCACATCCTTTTCCTTGGAATTTTATGTGCTCCTTTCTTGTCCTATTCGACTTAGGGAGGATATTCCCACTCTCGTGGCGAAATGATTACCGTGCAAATCAAAAGAAGAGGTGAGTGTATGTTTGTTAAAGGAATTATGAAACCCGCCCACAAATCTGTCACGGCTGAATCATCCGCTTCACTTTCAGAGATTTTGAAAGTACTTGATGAGAAAGATATTGAGGCCATGCCTGTGTTGACATCTGGTCAATTTATAGGAATGATTTCTAAAGAAATTATTTTCCGGGCCTACTTTAATTCAGAAGATGGAATGGATCGCAGAACGTTTCTTAGTGAGACCACTGCAGGTGATGTTGCCATGCATGAAGATTATTATATTCACGATGAAGAGGTTTTTGAACGTACACTTCCTATGTTCAAAGGTTTTGCCGTACTGGCTGTCGTCACCCCATCTAAGAAGTTTCTCGGTCTCGTCACAAGGTTTGATGTCATCGAACAGTTCGAAAGCGCGTTCGGGGTCAATAAAAAAGGGGTAAGGATTGCCTTCACTTCCGAGGAATCATCAGGCAGGATCGAAAGACTCGGGGATATTATTAAAAGTTACCATGAAAACGTGATTTCACTTGCCACTTTTGATGAAACCGATAAGCTCGCCAGAAGAATTGTCTTAAAGATTGAAGATAATGATAATATTGATGCGTTTACGAGGAAACTGGAAAAGACAGGCTTTAGAATTTTGAGCGTGAAGAACGTATGAGTGAGTACGATTCTTACGTGGGAATTTTAAGCGAGACATAAGAATGGATCAAAACCGCTCTCGATGTGTCATGTGGAGCGGTTTTCTTATATCCAATATTCAGCCAGCATCCATACCTTACTTCTTGTTACAAAGGCATTTCTTGTAGGGGGGTGTAAGATATCTAATGTTTAGATTTTATTAGACTCTGTCGTTTATGATAATATAAAAGTTCTAAAACTATGGTGAGGGGGTGTCCCTATGCTGGAGGTGCTGTTTTTTGTCCTCATAGGTGGAGTCATACTTTTGGTTTATATGTATCTTTTGGCAGAACACGATCATTTGCGAGAAAATCGACTGCCCTGTAGAGGGTTGAGTGCTCACCAAAAGGTTCAACTATTATTCATTAGTGATATACATAACCGTAGATTATCAAAAGAGACATTCAAAAAAATACAATCCGTCGATCTCGTTATGATCGGGGGAGATTTTGTGGATAATAGGACATCTTACGAACGCTTTATGTACAACCTATCAATATTAAAGAAATGGGGGGCGCCTGTTTATTTCGTTCCTGGTAATAATGATCATGAGTGGAAGTTTGGATCATTTTTGGATGAATTAATGAAACAAGGTGTCGTTCCCCTCTCCAATGAGGATGAGCGTGTGGAGTTGTCAAATGGAACACCAGTGGTATTAAGTGCTCTGGATCCATACTTTATGAAACCGAATCGAAATGCTTCCTACTTAGAGGATGAAGAGTGCCTGCAGATCCTTTGTGTCCATGATCCGTATGTTTTCAAACGGATCCATCAGGACGCCAAGGGAAGGTTTGATCTTGTTTTAAGTGGACACACACATGGTGGACAAATCCGGCTGCTTGGTTTCGGACCTTATGAACGGGGCGGCTGGAAGGTCGATGAAGCCCAGCCTTTCCTTGTCAGTGAAGGATATGGAACATCATTGCTGCCTCTGCGTCTGGGGACGAGAGCGGAATGCCATTGGATCGAATTAACTCCCGAAAATTAGACCTACTTTCAAAGCATATAGGAGAATATTGAAATTTTACACACATTCTTGACTTCCTATATAATAGAAGAAAATGGACAGGTGGAGGCAGACTTATGGCGACAACAAAAGCAAAATATAATATCAAAGCTGTGTCACAGTTATTAGGAATTCAGCCGGGTACGCTCCGTGCCTGGGAAAGAAGATATAAAATGATCCGCCCATCAAGAAATGAGGCTGGCCATCGTCTGTACACCGATGATCATGTCCGAATTTTAAAATGGCTGATGGAAAAAGTGAACAAAGGGTTCACCATATCACAAGCCGTTTCCTTATTAGAAAGTAATGAAGAAGCGGTATCGAGTTCAAATCATCATTCTGAGCATAAATCAGAGTTGGATAAAATAGGGGACGAGCTGTTGAACAGCCTTCTCTCCTTTAATGAAAACGATGCACAGCGTCACCTGGATCATGCGTTTAGTTTATTTACGCCAGAAACGGTTGCCATCGATATCATCGGTCCTATTCTTGTGAAGGTCGGTGACTTGTGGGAAGAGAACCGGATTACGAGTGCTCATGAGCATTTCGCCAGCCAGTTCATCCGTTCAAGGGTGGGCATGATGCTTCTGTCTATTCCCGTAGATGGAATGCTGCCGAAAGCGCTGCTCGTGTGTGGTCCTAATGAACGTCATGAATTAGGGTTGCTCATCTTTGCCCTGTTCTTGAAACGAAAAGGATATGATGTCATCTATCTCGGTCAAAGTATTGCGGGCGGAGATATTGATATTGTCATTGATGAGATTGAACCCACATATATGTTCATGTCGTGTACCCTTAAAAAGAATATCCCTATCACAGTAAGGCTTGCAGAATCATTACAAAAACAATATCCAGATTTGAAAATTGGTCTTGGTGGATATGCTTATGACCGCCTTTCTGAGCTTGACAAAAAACGCATCCAGCCATTTATTGTAGGAAACTCCAAAAAGGCGTGGGAACGTTGGTTGCAGGCCACTTAACGCTTAAATTTACATTGAAAGTACATGGATCTTTGATAATGGAACGGAACCTTATTAAAAGAGGGACCGTTCCATTTTAAATTTGAAGAGTGTTCGCGCCTATAAGCCTATGTTAGGTGATCGGGCAGGAGTAGGGTGGTTGAATAGATGAGCTGTCCATCGATGATCAAAACATTTCTGAGAGAATGGTTCTTTTACATATCCCCTTCTGTGGGGTTGGAAAATGTTTGCCCCTGCCCAAATCGTTAGATATAATTTGAAAAAAGGTGCCATAATCGCATCAGTCATCATAAGATATAGATAACACATCGTGACAGGGGGGCGATCATGTGCGAGTGGAAAGAATGACAAACGAGAAATTTAAAATTTTCCTTACGTTTGATGATCTAATGGACAGAGGGTTGTCTCGTGAGGAGCTTTGGAGCGATTTACCTAGGGTGCATCGTATTTTCAGCGATATGATGTATGATGCAGGAATTGAACTAGGTGTCGAACTGTCAGGTGTCCTGTTGGTGCAGGTGTATCTCCTGCAAGCCCAGGGTATGTTAGTGGTCGTAACGAAAACAGAGCCCGCCGATATAGAAGACGATGAAGATTACATTGAAATGAAAGTCACTTTGGATGAAAGTAAAGAAATGATGTTCTCCTTTGAAGACTTCGAACATGTCATCCGGGCAGGGCAACAGCTGTATCAGCTTGATGTAACCGGAGGCAGTGTTTTCTTTTATCATGACTCCTATTATATGCTTCTTGAAGATGAGGAGATCTTCCATTTGGATCAGGATCAAGTGATCGCATTAATGTCTGAATATGCTTCCGCTACAGCAGCGACTTCGCACCGCTTGATTGAATATGGAAAACAAATCATGGACAAAGATGCATGCCGAACCATCTATAAACATTTTTCATAAACTGCAAGAGCGACGCTTCATAAGAGTCGTTCTTTTTTTATGACATAACAATGTAACGGGCACGTTTTTCCGCTATTGAAAGCCGAGACGTTTTCCAGGTTCGTTGCTAAAGTTAGCGGAAGGGATGATTGGGTAGCTACTCGCTTTCTTGTGGAGGGAATGCCGAGGAGGCTCAGCGCCCGCCCTATGGAAACTAGATCTATTGGAGCAAATGTTGGAGTTGGAGGTTTAGGAATATAAAATAGTGCAGTGCTTTATTTTTAAATAGATGCTTGAAAGGGAACATGTTAAGATAAGAGTTGGTGTAAGTTAATTATTATTTAGTGGTCTATGAAATGGAGTGTAACAAATGAAGATTGCGGTTTTATATGGTGGTACGTCAGGGGAACGAGAAGTTTCTCTCTCAACTGGAAAGGGAATCATAAAAGCATTGGAGAACAAGGGACACGGTGTTACGCCGATCGACTTTTCTCCTGAGAAAATGGAAGAAGTCCTGAATTTAGACGTGGACCTCGTTTTCATCGGGTTGCATGGACGGTTCGGGGAAGACGGAAAGATCCAAGGTCTTTTAGACATGCTCGGCATTCCTTATGTCGGCTCAGGCGTTTTAGCTTCAGCTCTGGCCATGGACAAAGCAAAATCCAAACAAATATTCTCCTTGAATGGTTTACACACAGCGAAAAGTGAAGTGTTTGATGTTACAGATCCACATGAATTCTCAAACATCGAGGATGAAATCAAGCGAACGTTCACTCTCCCATTCGTCATAAAACCGAATCAAGAAGGTTCTACTCTAGGTTTAACCATCGTGAAGAATGAAGAGGATATACAGCAAGCGATTGAAACGGCTGCACATTCGGATTCTATGATTCTAGTCGAAGATTATGTAAAAGGAAGAGAAGTGACCGTACCTGTTATGGGTTACAAAGGGAAAGAACAGGCACTTCCTGTGATTGAGATCATTCCTAAGAATGATTATTATGATTTTGATTCAAAATATAAACCTGGAGGCAGTGAACATATTGTACCTGCTAAAGTGAGTGACAATTTGACTGCAAGATTGCAGCAAGATGCGGTGCTGGCACATCAGCTGCTTGGGTGTGACGTTTACTCACGTGTCGACTTCATCATCAATGAAAAGGAAGAGCCGGTCATATTAGAAGTCAATACACTGCCAGGCATGACACCGACAAGCCTTTTCCCTGATTCTGCTCAGGCAATCGGGTTAAGCTATGACGACCTAATCCAAAAATTCGTAGAGCTATCGTAATAAAATAAAACCACACAAGTGTAAACGTTTACAATTTTTCTTTGAAAACGGTTAGAAAAAGCCGCATTCAGCTTTCCTAATTAGTAGTGAACGTGTATACTAATCACTGAAGAACGAGCCCTAATCGAATGGATTGATATAGGAGGTAAATGGATGGTAGCCGATAAGCCAACAGATTCTACAAACCAAAATAATGACAAACTCGATGTGTTGAAATCCACACAAACGGTGGTAAAAAAAGCACTTGATAAATTAGGTTATCCCAATGAAGTATATGAGTTGATGAAAGAACCTGTAAGAATGATGACGGTAAGAATTCCTGTCCGTATGGATAATGATCAGATCAAGATCTTCACAGGCTATCGTGCCCAGCATAATGACGCGGTTGGTCCAACAAAAGGGGGCGTCCGCTTTCACCCAAACGTATCTGAAAAAGAAGTCAAAGCACTTTCAATTTGGATGAGTTTGAAAGCAGGAATTGTTGACCTTCCTTACGGTGGAGGTAAAGGTGGAATCGTGTGTGATCCTCGCGAAATGTCCTTCCGTGAACTTGAAGGAGTCAGCCGTGGATACGTGCGTGCCATCAGTCAAATTGTAGGTCCTACAAAAGATATTCCTGCACCAGATGTATTTACGAATTCTCAAATCATGGCCTGGATGATGGATGAGTACAGCCGAATTGATGAATTTAATAATCCTGGATTTATTACAGGTAAGCCTCTGGTTCTTGGCGGTTCACATGGGCGTGAAACGGCTACGGCCAAGGGTGTGACCATATGTATTGAAGAAGCTGCGAAGAAAAAAGGGATCAATGTAGAAGGCGCCAGAGTCGTAGTCCAGGGCTTTGGTAATGCAGGAAGTTTCCTAGCGAAATTCATGCATGATCGCGGAGCGAAAGTAATTGGTATTTCAGACGCCTACGGTGGGCTTCACGATCCAGATGGACTCGATATTGACTACTTACTAGATCGCCGTGATAGTTTTGGTACAGTCACGAATTTATTCAAGAATACCATTACAAATGAGCAGTTATTGGAGCTTGATTGTGACATTCTTGTACCTGCAGCGATTGAGAATCAGATCACGGAAGATAATGCCCATAACATAAAAGCAAGCATCGTTGTTGAAGCAGCCAATGGACCGACGACATTGGATGCTACAAGAATCCTATCTGAACGTGGAATTCTGCTTGTACCAGATGTTTTAGCTTCCTCAGGTGGAGTGACCGTATCCTACTTTGAATGGGTACAAAACAACCAAGGTTATTATTGGACGGAAGAAGAAGTGGAAGAAAAGCTTCACAAAGTCATTGTCAAAGGCTTTGATAACGTCTATCGGACGGCTGAGACGCGTCGCGTAGATATGCGACTCGCCGCTTATATGGTCGGGGTTAGAAAAATGGCGGAAGCATCCAGGTTCCGTGGATGGATCTAACTTGATTCTAAGAATGCAATCTCCTATCATGGTTATGATAGGAGATTCATTTTTTATAAAAACTGTTAATAATGTCTTTCCTCTATGAGATGATCACTCGTGGGGGCGAAAACACTAGTTTGGAATGAGAAAGGATCATAGATGGAGTCCTTGTCTTATGGAAACCATCCCAGATCTGAAGTGGATTGAATTAAAGGATTGACCTGTAGCGGAATGAAAGAGGAGTGTTTGTCGTGCAAGAAGAAAAAGTCATCATTATCGGTGGTGGACCATGCGGAATGAGTGCAGCCATCGAATTGCAAAAAGAAGGAATAGAACCACTGATTATAGAAAAAGGAAACATTGTCAATTCGATTTATCATTATCCGACCCATCAGACATTTTTCAGTTCGAGTGAAAAACTTGAAATCGGGAATATCCCCTTCATAACAGAACGTCAAAAGCCGGTCCGTAATGAGGCATTGGCTTATTACAGAGCCGTCGCTGGAAGAGAAGACCTTCGAGTGAACACGTACGAAAAAGTAACTCAAGTGGAACAGGACGATCATGGTTTTGTGATCCATTCTGAAATAGCAGGCGGTGAAACAAAGAGTTATCACGCGAACCAAATCGTCATCGCTACCGGATATTATGATCAACCGAATTATATGAATGTCAAAGGTGAAGAGCTGCCAAAAGTCATGCACTATTTCAAAGAGGGCCATCCGTATTATAAGAAGAACATCGTCATTGTAGGTGGTAAAAATTCCGCAGCCGATGCTGCCCTGGAATTAGAGAAGTCAGGAGCTCACATTACCGTTCTTTACCGTGGTGAGGATTACTCGAAAAGTATTAAACCATGGATTCTTCCTCAATTCGAAGCATTGGTGAGAAAAGGCATCATCGATATGGAGTTTTGTGCAAACGTTAAAGAAATCACGAAGGATGAAGTTGTCTATGAATGTCATGGCGAAGAAAAACGAATCAAAAATGATTTCGTATTTGCTATGACGGGTTACAGACCTGATCATGCGTTTCTCACAAAAATGGGAGTAGAAATGGATGAGGAAACGGGAAGGCCAACGTTTGATGAGGATACGATGGAGACAAATATTCAGGGAATTTATATTGCTGGTGTCATAGCAGCAGGTTATAACAACAATGAAATCTTCATTGAAAATGGTCGTCATCATGGAGGAAAAATAGCAAAAGCGATCACTACAAAATAAAGTCAAAAAAAGCCTGAAGTTTATGAACTTCAGGCTTTTTCATATCCTATTTTCATCGAACTCTTCAGCTGAACATATGTTCCAATTCGGTCATATTTGTGGTCATTTCAAGTGCGACCATCAGTTTAATGCGAGCTTTTGGTCCAGTAAGACCGTTGGCAAAGATGATTCCCATTTCCTTCAGTTGACGCCCGCCGCCTGGATAACCGTATGTATCCTGAACAATGCCTTGATAACAGCGAGAGACTAAGACAATGGGGATGCCATCCTCGAGGGTGCGTTTTAAAGCATCTACCGTTTCTGGTGGGAGGTTTCCTTGCCCTAAAGCCTCAATAACAAGACCATCCACATGGCTTTTGCGAACGGCGTCGATCAAGGTCCCATCCATGCCTGCGTAAGCTTTAACAAGGGCCACTTGCTTGCCTATGTCCTGTATCGGGTAGGAATCACGGCGCGTCATTTTGTGATGGAAGAACACTTCCGATTTTGTAGTAATTCCAATCGGCCCATATTGAGGACTTTGGAACGTCGCTACATTACTCGTACTCGTTTTAGTCACGTTCTTAGCTGTATGAATTTCATCGTTCATGACAACAAGTACACCTTTGTCCTGCGCCTCATCACAATTGGCTACCCTGATCGCACTTAATAAGTTATATAACCCATCTGACCCGATTTCATTACTTGACCGCATAGCACCGGTGACGACGACGGGTTTTCTCGTCTGCAAAAACAAATCCAGAAAATAAGCGGTCTCTTCTAATGTATCAGTACCATGAGTGATGACAATGCCGTCATAACTTTTTCTGGACATTTTCTCATGGATGGACCGGCCCAGTTTCAACATATGGTCGGGCCGGATATGTGGAGAAGGGAGGTAAAACAAAATCTCATCTTCAATGACCGTGTTCCCTTTAAGCATGGTTGAGATCTCATCCAGAGGGTGCTTGGATGAAGTGTTCACTTCACCTGTTTCTTTGTTTTCCTTCATAGATATTGTGCCACCCGTGTGAATGACTAGTATTCGCTTCATATTTACACCATCTTCCATTCAAATGTTCCTTTTCTCATACCTTCATGATACGATGAAACGTAGGTGAATGAAAGAGAGAGGGTTGAGAAACATGGCCATATTGACTGCCGCTATATCTCCTGCCGTGGCCATCATGACATTTATATACTTAAGTAAACGGATCGAATTAGAGCCCCTTCCTCTGATTATCCGTATGTTTATCATAGGCGTAATCATGGTTTTTCCTATCATGTTCATTCAATATGCTTTTGAAACTGAAAACGTATTTCATTCCTCATTCTTGAAATCCTTTTTCCTCGTTGGATTACTTGAAGAATTCTTTAAATGGTTCTTTTTGTTATTCGTGGCCTATCGCCACTCTGATTTTGATCATCATTATGATGGAATTATATACGGGGTGGCTGTCAGTTTAGGATTTGCAACGATTGAGAACATTATTTATATCTTCCAAAACGGAATTGAAATCGCCATATTACGTGCTGTTTTTCCAGTTTCATCCCACGCCCTTTTTGGTATTATCATGGGGTTTTATATGGGGAAAGCAAAGTTCAGAACGAACCGGTCGAACTGGTGCTTAGCGTTAGGGCTGTCGATCCCCGTAGGATTGCACGTCATTTATGATTATATTATTACCGTAAAAGAAATGACATGGATGTATTGGATTACACCTTTTATGATCATCTTATGGCTGATCGGTCTTCGTAAAATCAAAATAGCAAATCAGCATCATGAAAAATTATTAAAACCATGAAGAACAGCAACCGAGCTGTTCTTTTTTTATTTGAAAGTATGATCCTTTGCAGATTCTGACACAAATGAATGTTTAAACAATAGGGTCCAAACCCGCCACTGACACTAAACTTAGCAACGAACTCCGAAAACATCTTAAAACGGAGTCTTCCATACTCGGGAGTTTATATAGAAGTTACGGATGATCATGTGCCTTTCATAGTTGTTTAGTGTAGAAATGAAAATATGCATAATCTTTTGGTTCTGTTAAAAACTACCCTTATAACAAAACTTTTGGGTCAGGGGTGGATATTGGATGGTATGGAAGAAGACGATGGTCGTTTTTTTGGGTCTAGCCTTGTTGCTTTTCCCTTTATCAGAGTTGACCTATGTCAAATCTGTCCTAGGTTTCTCAAATCAGGTCATTCAGCAAGGGGCCACGGGTGATGATGTTATTGAACTTCAATCCAGGCTGCAGTACTTAGGTTTTTACAATGGAGAAATTGATGGAGTTTTTGGATGGGGAACCTACTGGGCTGTCCGTAATTTCCAGTACGAATTCGGCCTGGAGATCGATGGACTTGTAGGGCAGGAAGTGAAAAATAAGCTCAACAAAGCAAGTAACTATGATGAGGGTTACGTGAAAGAACAAATCAGAAAAGGAAATGACTTCACACATTATGGAGGCACTCCTAAATCACAACAAACCAAACAAGGAAATCAACAGCAGCAAAATCAGCAAAGTCAGCAAAATCAGCAACAACAACAAAACCAGCAGCAACAACAGCCGGAGGAACCTACAGCCGTCAATGTTCCAAGTGGTTATTCACAAAATGATATTCAATTGATGGCGAATGCTGTCTACGGTGAAGCGCGCGGTGAGCCTTATGTAGGTCAAGTGGCAGTAGCAGCTGTTATCTTAAACAGAATTAAGAGTGCTTCATTTCCTAATAATGCTTCTGGTGTCATTTTTGA
The DNA here is from genome assembly GCF_019599545.1 of Halobacillus sp. Nhm2S1. Lineage (GTDB taxonomy): Bacteria > Bacillota > Bacilli > Bacillales > Halobacillaceae > Halobacillus. The sequence goes on from NZ_JAIEZV010000001.1 coordinate 135,705, forward strand.
ACCACGTGCATTTACAGCTGTAGCTGATGGTCAAATTTGGCTTGAGCCGAATGATCAAGCGAAAGAAGCAGTTATGGATGCGATTAATGGTTGGGACCCTTCTGGTCAGGCTCTTTACTATTTCAATCCGGCCACAGCTACCTCGGACTGGATCTGGTCCAGACCGCAAATCAAGCAAATCGGTAAACATATTTTCTGTAAATAGGAGGTGGGCGTATGGGTAAATGGATCGCCATCATATTACTAAGTATAACTACGGTCGGTGCAGGTATTTGGGGCTATAAAGAAAATCAGGACAAAAATGCTGTCTTGATCCAGGCTGAAAACAGTTATCAAAGGGCATTTCATGAACTGACTTACAATGTCGATCTTCTCCATGACAAAATCGGTTCAAGCTTAGCGATGAACTCCCGAGACCGGTTATCACCCCAACTCGCTGAAATATGGAAGATTTCTTCTGATGCAAGTTCAGATGTAGGCCAACTGCCTCTGACGCTTCTCCCTTTTAATAAAACGGAAGAATTCTTACACGACATCGGTGAGTTTACTTATCGGACAGCTGTGCGAGACCTGGAAAAGAAACCCCTCAGTGAAGAGGAGATTCAAATGCTGGAAGATCTTCACAAAAAGTCGGGTGAAATTGAAGGGGAACTTAGAAAAGTACAAAATGTCGTCATGAAGGATAATCTAAGGTGGATGGACGTTGAACTTGCGTTAGCTACCAATGATGAGGTCGGAGATAATACCATCGTCAACGGTTTCAAGACAGTAGAAAAATCCGTGGATGGATTTGAAGGATCCGTGACTCAAACCAGTCTTGGTTCCTCCGGCCCGGAGAAAAGCTTCCGACACCTTGAAGGTGATAAAATTGATAAAAAGCAAGCGACGAAAATCGCCAGTCAATGGCTGGAGAAAGTATCCACGGATAAGCTCACAGTCACAAAATCAGGGAAAGGCGCCGATGTACCTATGTACACCGCTTCTTTCCAAAACGGCGATAAGAATGGATACATCGACTTGACGGAAAAAGGTGGACATCCTTTGACCATTATGATTAGCCGAAAAGTGGGAGAGCCGAAGATTTCACTTTACGAAGCTTCTGAAAAGGCGAAAGAGTATGCCAAAGGTTTGGAAATATCAAATCTAGAGCTCGTGGAAAGCAATCAATACGACAATATGGGTGTGTTTCGTTTTCTTTACACTCAAAATGATGTCAGGTTTTTCCCTGATTCCGTTGTGGTAAAAGTAGCGCTTGATAATGGCGAAGTACTGGGAATGAGTGCGCGTGAGTATTATAATTTCCATAGTGAGCGAGAACTGAATGAACCTGAAATTTCACTGGAAGAAGCAAGAGGAAAAGTAAACCCGAATGTTGAGATTCAGGAGAATCACCTTTCTGTGATTGAAAATGATATCAACGAACAAGTCCTTTGCTATGAATTTCTTGCTACGATGGAAAATACGACCTATCGCATTTTCATAAATGCCACCAATGGACAAGAAGAAAAAGTAGAAACGTTGAAAAAAGCAGAGATGAAATTTAATCAGGAAGTCTAAAAAAGAACCCTCTTAAGAGGGTTCTTTTTCTCTGTCTTTAGACCTATTATCTTCCTTTTTCAAATGAGACATGAGATAATAGAATCATGTTCATAGAGGAGGAGCATGATGGAGAATCTAAAGGTGGGGACACCTCTGACACTAGAGTTAAAAAAGCCAGAGGTGGATGAAGTCGATCATTACAAGTGCAAATTGGTGGATTTTGAAGGTAGTAATATTTACATTGATTATCCAGTACATACCAAAACTGGCCGGACTGGCTTTTTTTTGAATGGGACACAATTCCAAGCAAGTTTCGTCGGTCAAGACCAATCCGTTTATTGGTTTAAAACCGAGGTGATGGTAAGGGAGAAAAGGAATATCCCTGTGATCGGATTATTTTTTCCAGGGTTAGAAGAGTTACATAGGGTCCAAAGACGCAAATATGTCCGCGTTGAAGCCTCTGTAGATGCAGCGGTAGAAAGGAATTCTGGTTCTTTCCCTACCATAACGAATGATATCAGCGGCGGAGGCGTGATGTTGAAACAATCGCCTTTTGAAAAACTGACAGAAGAGGAAGAGATCGGCTTAACTCTTGTCCTGCCTATGAATACAGGAGAAACCCATTATGTCTTTGCGGAGGGTCAAGTGATCCGCGTCATTCCTGCAAAAGATTCTCAACCTGAAAGGGTTTCTGTGGAATTTATAGATATTCATGAAAAGGATAGGCAAATGATCATAAAATATTGTTTTGAACGACAAATGCAGTCAAGAATGAGAACACGTAATTAAAATAGATTTTCATCACAGATTTGTGTTATTCTTGACTGTGATCATTAAGCAAAAATTTTAGAGGAAACGCGCTGTGCCAGTGCGTTTTCTCTTTGATAAGACAGATGGAGGATACGAATCGTATGAACACTATGACAATTGCCATTGACGGCCCAGCGGCAGCCGGAAAAAGTACTGTAGCAAAAAAAGTCGCAGAAAAACTCTCTTTTATTTATGTGGATACAGGGGCTATGTATCGAGCTCTGACCTGGAAGGCTCTAAAACAAGGCGTTTCCCTTGAAGATGAGGCTGGTCTTTCTCATCTTCTGAGTCAATCAGATTTGAACCTTGTTCAAAGTGACGCTGGACAAAGGGTCATCCTCGACCAGCGCGATGTATCAGAGGAAATCAGAACAGCGGAGGTAACCAATCAAGTTTCAATCGTGGCTAAACACAAAAATGTACGCGAAGAAATGGTGCAGAGACAACAGGAACTCGTCAAGGACAAAGGTGTTGTCATGGATGGCCGTGATATTGGAACCCATGTGCTTCCAGACGCGGAAGTGAAGATCTTTATGATTGCTTCCGTGGAAGAAAGAGCAGAGAGGCGCCATAAAGAAAACCTGGAGAAGGGTTACCCTTCCGATTTGAATCAATTGAAAGAAGAAATCCGAAAGCGTGATGAAATTGACTCCAATCGAGAAATTGCTCCTTTAGTAAAAGCAGAGGATGCGGTCGAGATCGATACAACATCCATGAATATTGACGAAGTAGTCAGTGAAATTCTAAATATTGTAAAAGAGAATTGGGAGAAAGGAGAGCAGGGATGAATTTATACAAAATAGGGAAAGCCTTGTGCAGCATCATCTTATATCCGATGTACAGAATAAAAATTGTCGGAAAAAAGAACATACCTGCAGAAGGTCCAGTCATTATATGCTCCAACCATATCTCTAATCTGGACCCGCCCGTTGTAGGTATAACGAGCAGTCGCAATATTTACTTCCTTGCGAAAGAAGAGTTGTTTAAAAACCCAGTCATCGGGGGTATATTGAAAAAAGTCCATGCTTTTCCGATCAAACGTGGCATGAGGGATAGGAACGCCTTGAGAAAAGGGCTGGATATATTGAAGGATGGCCATGCTCTTGGGCTGTTCCCTGAAGGGACGAGGCAGAAAAGTGGCGAAATCGGCAAAGGCCTTGCCGGTGCTGGATTCTTTGCGTTGAGATCCGAAGCTGCCATCGTTCCTTGCGCGATCATCGGTCCATATCAAAAGTTCAAGAAACTGAAAGTGGTATATGGGGAACCGATTGATATGACGGAATATCGTGAACAGAAGGCTTCTGCCCAGGTTGTTACCGATCGGATCATGGAAGAAATCAGACAATTGCATAAAATTCACCAATGATGAGGCGTAATCACTTGACAAAATGCTCTAAATATTAGAAGTTAGACAAAAGGGCATTTCTGTATTATTAGGTTGTGTCGGAATTTGAAGGAGGTAGCTTGGTATGGATGAAATGAATCAAGAAGTATCTGGAATGAAAGAATTCTCTGCAGGGGACATCGTGACTGGTAAAGTCGTGAAGATTGAAGAAAAACAGGTCCTCGTAGATGTTGGATATAAAGTCGAAGGTATTGTACCTATCAGTGAATTATCCAGCCTTCATGTAGAAAAAGCTTCAGATGCAGTGAGCGAAGGAGACGAGCTTACTCTGCAAGTCAAGAAAGTGGAAGATGATGAAATCGTACTTTCTAAGCGTGCCGTTGATGCAGATCAGGCATGGGAAGATTTAGAAGCTAAGTTCGAAAGCGGAGAAATCTTTGAAGCTGAAGTTAAAGATGTTGTAAAAGGTGGGCTTGTCGTAGACATCGGCCTGCGTGGATTCATTCCAGCTTCTTTGGTTGAAACGTATTACGTTGAAGATTTTGAAGACTACAAAGGAAAAACACTTTCCCTTAAAGTCGTGGAATTGGATCGTGAGCAAAATCGTGTAATCCTTTCCCACCGTGCAGTCGTTGAACAAGAAGAATCAGCGAAAAAGCATGAAGTGCTACAATCCCTGGAAGAAGGACAAGTCATCGAGGGTACTGTACAACGTTTGACAGACTTTGGTGCTTTTGTAAACCTTGGAGGTATTGACGGACTTGTACATATCTCCCAGCTATCCCATCAGCATGTGGAAAAAGCATCGGATGTTGTAGAAGAAGGCCAGGAAGTTAAAGTCAAAGTGCTTTCCGTCGATCGTGACAATGAAAGAATTTCTCTGTCACTGAAAGCTACGCAGCCAGGACCATGGCATGACATCACTTCAAAAGTGAACCCTGGTGAAACTCTTGAAGGGACTGTCCGCCGTCTCGTAAGTTTCGGGGCTTTCGTTGAAGTGTTCCCGGGAGTGGAAGGTCTTGTCCACATTTCTCAAATTTCCAACCGCCACATCGGTACACCTGATGAAGTGCTAGAAGAAGGACAAACGGTTGAAGTGAAAGTTCTGGATGTTGACGAAGACGCTAAACGTCTTTCATTAAGCATGAAAGAGTTGGAGCGTGACGAAACTCGTGCTGAAATTCAACAGTATGAAAAAGAAGATGACAATTCCGGTTTCTCTTTAAGTGATATGATCGGGGACAAACTCGACAAATATAAAAAATAAGCTCTAGAACGATGAAAAACTGGTCACTGAATCGGAATCGTTCGAAAGAGTTGAAAAGAAGTAGGGATGGATATGAGTAGATCTGAAAGGAAGATTGACCATATCCGCCATGCTATCAGTCACGAACGGGAGATTCATAATCATTTTGATGATATCGAGATTGTTCATCAAAGTCTAGCCCGTCTCAATTTCGAGGATATACAGATGAATATACAAGTAGGGGAACTTTATTTAAGTTCCCCTCTTTTTGTTAATGCGATGACTGGCGGTGGCGGAGAAGAGACTATGGCAATTAATCGTAATTTGGCAATAGCTGCCAAAGAGACTGGTATTGGAATGGCTGTCGGTTCTCAAATGTCAGCCTTGAAAAATGCCGAAGAACGAAAGACTTATGAAATCGTACGAGAAATGAATCCTGAAGGAATCATCTTTGCCAATGTTGGAAGTGAAGCTACTTTAGAACAGGCAAAAGAAGCGGTTCGTATGCTCCATGCTGATGCGCTGCAAATTCATATCAACACCCTTCAGGAAATGATTATGCCTGAAGGGGATCGTGATTTTTCCCAACGGATGCATAGAATCCAAGACATGATTGATCATGCTGATGTTCCAGTTATTGTGAAAGAAGTGGGCTATGGAATGTCTAAAGAAACCGCTGATACACTTTATCAAATGGGAATTCGCCACCTTGACGTAGGAGGAAGAGGGGGGACGAATTTCTCTAAAGTGGAAAACATGAGGCGTGAGCGTGCATTCACTTCGTTTAACAATTGGGGCATCCCCACTCCGGTTTCTGTGCTTGAAGCTTCTATGAACAATGATTTGCATGTTTTTGCATCAGGGGGTGTACGCAACGGCCTTGATGGGGCAAAAGCCATGGTACTCGGTGCAAAGGGTTTCGGTATGGCGGGATCACTACTAAAGGTACTAGTCAATGTGGGAAGAGAAGCGTTGGTCGAAGAAATCCATCATGTTCTGCATGAATTCAAAATAGCTATGATGCTTCAAAACGCTGTCCAGCCTAGAGAATTAAATGGAAAAGCACACGTTATGTTAGGTTATACGAAACAATGGTATGACCAAAGGATGATTTAAGTCTATGACCAGCTGGTCATAGGCTTTTTTATGTAGAATTCCCTACTATACTCATCAAGCACTTCTTCAGGGATCTTTGGGACGTGCTCTATCCTCTCTATCGGTAAGCTTCCCATCATTGAACCCCACCCACACCTCAAACGTCACGTAACCGAGTCTCTCACAGTCGGGACGTTTCCTGGACCCTTTTTCCGGAGACCATAAACTTCCACAAAAGTCTCGGAATTAAGCCTCACGCAATCCTTCTATTTTCTTCGTCACAACCGCTAGTTAACAGACTATTTCTTTTTATAAGATGTTTAAAGCTTTCCTGAACCACACATAATAAATGGTGAAGCTTGGGAGGTGTGGGGTCTTGGAGGCAACGTTTTATTGGTTTGCTTGGTCATTAACGGTTATAGCCGTCTTTTTTATTCAACGTAGGAGATTGAAACGCGATTTATTATTGGTATTGGGTGTTTTTATGTGTACATATGATTGGCTTTCTTGGAGCCCGAATGGACAATTTTATTTTCACATTGGTATCCTCCTCGTTTTCGGAACTTATCTTTTTATATCGATCAGAAGGTCAATGTTTGATTATTTTTGGCCTTTCATTTTTAGCGTGGGTTACGCAGCGGTTTGGATGTTTCTTATTGTCCATCCAGTGTGGGTGAAGTTCCCTGGAGTTTCTCTGTTTCTCCTTGTGATTGTGGGTCTCCTTCGGATGTTTGTTAAGGATGTAAGCGGCCAGATGGGGCTGTGGGTGTTAGCAAACGCCGGGGGCACCCTGTTCGCTTTCCTTATCTTCGCCCTTTATCAAAAGGAAGGGCTGATTGATACACATGCGATGCTCTCTCTTTCGATAAAAGGGATGTTTGTGCTGCTTTTTTTCCACGGGGTGGATCAATTGAAGAGATCGATACGTAAAAAAAGAAAATCCATATCAAAAGGAGCTGCTTTTGTGTGAATGAATACACCTATCCAATTATATTAGGAATCCTTGTCGGTACAGCTCTTCGCGTCTTCATGCTGCGTACGGATTACAGGCAGTATCCGACTTATCTTCACGGGAAAATCATCCACTTATCTTTAGGGTTTATTGCCGCGGCGCTTGGAACGATCGCCATCCCCTCTATTATGGAAAAAGAATTCACCGCTGTCACGTTCCTGACGTTAGCGGCTTCCCAATTTCGGGAAGTACGCAATATGGAAAGGAACACATTGACGGAAATGGACTCCTATGAACTTGTCCCGCGAGGCAATACGTATATTGAAGGGATAGCTGTCGCTTTTGAGAGCAGGAATTACCTCGTCATTTTTACTTCTTTCGTAGTCACCCTCTGTTATTTAGCGCTCAATGTTTGGGTCGCTTTAGGGGCAGCTGTCGTATGCTTTCTTCTCTCAAGGGTGTTAATGAGCGGTTCGAAGCTTTCGGATATCGTAACAGTAGAAGAGAAAACCATTTCTTTCGACGGAGCTGGTTTATATGTCGATAACATTTATATTATGAACATCGGTTTACCTGAGCGCCAGGAAGAGATTTTAAAATATGGAATGGGCTTCGTATTAACTCCTAAGGAATTCAGCGTCCGTTCTACGATTGCAAACCTCGGGCAACGGCAGGCCATCCTGCATGATGTATCCGTCACCCTGGGAGTTTTCAGGGATTCCGGCACGCCTGCTCTTGTGCCATTGATCAAGAGAGATTTGAATGATGGAAGGATTGGAGTGTTTATTCTTCCTCAAGAAAAGGATTCAAAACGAGCGAAAGAGATTATTGAACACGTACCTGTACTGGAAAACGCAATTCAAATGCCTTCGAGAAAGGGTAGGAGGAATCATTCATGAAAATGGAGAAGGCCATATTGGCGGCCGTGACTACGGAGGATGATCGGGTCCATGGCAGTGCAGCTGTGTTTAAATGCGACACGAAGGAAGAGATGGAAGCTGTTGCGGCAAACCTAGAAGCCATTTTAGATGGAATCGCTCATGCATTAAGCGATCAACTATATATTATTGTCAAGCATTGAGAAAGAATTGTTTCTTTTTCTAAAGTTTGCTAAGATAATAAAGTTAATGGCTTCCTGCTGTTCTTCGGAAGATGGGCTGTTAAACCATCGCCCGGGGGAGAGCAGTATTTTTTTGCTTTTCACTACTGAGGAAACATGGAATAATGAAAATAGAAATAAAGAAAGGATGATCCTTTCATGAGAAAATCAGTAATTGCTATTGTAGGACGACCGAATGTTGGGAAATCAACCATATTCAACCGACTGGTCGGAGAAAGAATCTCCATTGTAGAAGATACGCCCGGTGTCACTAGAGACCGGATTTATGCAGAAGCCGAATGGCTGACCACCCGTTTTAATGTCATTGATACCGGTGGAATTGAACTTGGGGACGAGCCGTTGCTCGTACAGATGAGAGCCCAGGCCCAAGTAGCGATTGATGAAGCGGATGTTATTGTTTTCATGGTGAACGGCCGTGATGGAATTACAGGGGCTGACGAAGAAGTTGCCAAACTTCTATTTAAATCGAATAAACCGGTAGTCCTTGCGGTGAACAAGGTAGATAATCCTGAAATGAGAGAAAACATTTATGAATTTTACTCTCTTGGTTTCGGAGAACCTTTCCCGATCTCGGGTACGCACGGGCTTGGACTTGGAGATATGCTTGATGAAGTAGTCAAACACTTCCCTGAAAAAATTCAGGAAGAGATCGATGATGATACCATTCGTTTCAGCTTAATTGGCCGACCGAATGTAGGGAAATCGTCGCTCGTTAACAGTCTCCTCGGTCAGGAGCGCGTCATTGTCAGTGATATCGCTGGTACGACAAGGGATGCTATCGATACTCCGTTTTCAAAAGATGAACGGGATTATGTAATCATCGATACAGCTGGCATGAGAAAACGAGGCAAAGTTTATGAAACGACTGAAAAATACAGCATCATGAGAGCACTGAAGGCGATTGAGCGTTCTGATGTTGTCCTGACGTTAATTGATGCAGATGCAGGCATTCATGAACAGGACAAAAAGATCGCTGGCTATGCCCATGAAGCCGGAAAAGCTGTTATTATCGTCGTCAACAAATGGGATACCGTAGAGAAAGAAGAAAAGACGATGAAAGAGTTTGAAGACAAGGTGCGGGATCAATTCCGTTTCCTCGACTACGCTCCGATTGTCTTTTTATCTGCCAAAACAAAAAAACGGATCCATACATTGATTCCTAAAGTTCTGGAAGCAAGTGAGAACCATGCGAAGCGTGTGCAGACGAATTTGCTGAACGAAGTGATCATGGACGCCCTTGCTATGAATCCTTCTCCATCCATCAAGGGGCAAAAGCTGAAGATCTTTTATGCCACTCAGGTATCTGTCAAACCGCCAAGTTTCGTCGTATTCGTTAATGAACCTGAATTGATGCACTTCACCTATGAGCGATTCTTGGAAAATAGGATCCGCGAAGCTTTTGGTTTTGAAGGAACGCCAATCAAGATCTTTGCAAGAAAACGTAGCTGATTCATTCAGGAAGGGAGTAGGTAGCATGGAGAAAGTAGCTGTACTTGGTGCGGGGAGCTGGGGCACAGCTCTTGCCCTCGTTCTTGCTGATAACGGGCACGAGGTCCGTCTTTGGACACACAGGGAGAATCTAGCTGAAGAAATCAACAGAACGCATCGAAATGAAAAATATTTGAATGATATCGATCTTCCTCATTCGATTAAGGCAAGCCATGATTTAGGAGCGGTTGTAGAAGATGCTAAACATGTCATATTAGTCGTTCCTACGAAGGCCATGAGAGAAGTATGCGGTCAATTGAAGCAAGTACTCAACGAAAGAGTAATTCTTACACACGCCTCAAAAGGGATAGAGCCTGGCTCTTATAAGCGTGTTTCAGAAGTGATTTCCGAAGAGATCCCTGAAGAGAAATATGAGGATATCGTTGTCCTTTCCGGTCCGAGTCATGCGGAAGAAGTGAGTCTCAGACAGCCGACAACCGTAACGGTTTCTTCAGATGAATTAGAAGTTGCGGAGAAAGTACAGGACCTCTTCATTAACCGCCAATTCCGTGTCTACACATCTCCAGACCTCGTCGGTGTGGAACTCGGAGGCGCGTTGAAAAATATCATCGCTCTTGGTGCTGGTATTTCTGACGGTCTTGGGTACGGGGATAACGCCAAAGCGGCTCTTATCACAAGAGGACTTGCTGAAATTGCCCGCCTTGGAACTTCGATGGGAGCAAACCCGCTTACCTTTTCCGGTTTGACAGGAATCGGTGACCTTATTGTAACTTGTACGAGCTCCCACAGCCGAAACTGGAGAGCAGGGAATAAACTAGGACAAGGGTACCCATTGGATGATGTTTTAGATCAAATGGGAATGGTCGTAGAAGGTGTAAGGACGACAAAAGCCGCTTTTCAACTTGCTCAGGAGCAAGGGGTGGAAATGCCGATTACTTCAGGGATCTATAGAATTCTATTTGAATCGGCTGACCCGAGAGATGTCGTGGACGAACTGATGACAAGGATTCGTCGTCATGAAATGGAGGATCTGACAAATATTCTTGATGAAAAGATGAATGACTGACACATATCGACTCTCGTGCATATACTACACAGAACCTAACGCACGAGGAGGTCAATTGTTCATGAATGATTTTCAAAAGAATATTTTTGATCATCTGAAGAAAAAGGCAAACATCGACCCAGAAGATGTTTTCAAAGTGGCGAATTCTGTACAGAATGCTGATTTCAGTGATGAGAAGACGGTCAGACGTCTTGTTCGCCAGCTCGCAAAGGTTGCTAATAAGAATGTGTCAAAATCGAAGGAAGATAAAATCGTTGAAGCAATCACCAAACAAAACATGCCACTGGATATGAATACCTTAGGCAAGTTTTTAAAATGATTACGAACCAATAGGCGCCTGAGGAGGCGGTCCTTCATTCGTATGCATAAGATATTACGCAGCAATCATTACACATGAGCTGGTCAGGGAATTGTTTAGTCACCCGGGGCAAACCATTTTGCCTCGGTTTTTTTTTGATCATTTTCAGTGAAATGGCTCCCTTTTCCGCGGAAACTCGCCACTCCCCCCGCAGGAAAGTGTTTAAATCCAGAATCGCGCTGGTAGCCACGAGTGTCTGGGCGATGGAGCAAGAAGAGTATCTTCCCAAACACTCCTGAAGCTCAACAAGGAAACGGACCCCGGAAACATCTCATAATAGAGTCCTCAACAATCCTGACTTATACTTGAATCATTAATCATCGATACAGTGTTAAACAGATATTAAAAATAGTAAGAAAGGGATTAAAAGACTGATAGACTCTGTTTTCTCATCTGTCCGTTTATGGATACTTGTGGTATAATACCATCAGCAAAGTGTGTTTAGAGGAGGAAGAGCTGTGTCAGAATCCATGCTCAAAATGTACATATCCTTCGCAGGGATTATTTCGTTGTTCCTGGCTGTTGGTCTAATTTACTTAAGCAGGTATAAATTAAAGGGTTTTCTATCAATAATGATCGCTGTTTTCGCTTATTTATTTATGATTTTCGGAGGAATCATCATTCTTTATATCGTCCTGAGCGGACCGACAGCATAACAGGAGGGAGAAACAACATGAAACGCTTTCTATTCATAATAATGCCCTTTACGGCACTGCTGCTTTCCGGATGTCTCTATCCCCAGAGTAACTTGGCTAAGAATCAGGTGCCGAATGATCAGCAGCTTGAGATGGTTCAAAATGCTGTGGACACCTATCAGGAGAAGAAAAACGGTCTCCTGCCAATTAAAACAAAAGATCAAGATACGCCCATTTTTCAAAAGTATCCCATTGAATTCAGTAAGTTGAAGGAAATGAACCTTCTTAGCGATTTACCGGGTACGTCCTTTGAGAACGGCGGTCATTATCAATACGTCATCATCCATCCTGAAACAGATCCAACCGTGAAAGTGCTGGACCTCCGCACGACAGAGGAGGTTCGTTCACTGCAGGTCAAAGTGAAGTTTTACAGAGATAACAATAAATATCCTCCGTTCGGGGACTTCGTAGCTCCAGGGGTGTATGAATTGGATCATGAGAAAATTGGAATGGACGAGCCTCCGATGGTCAACAGCCCATATTCCGATCAGAAGCTTCCCGTGTACCTTGATGAACAGGGGAGAGTATATATTGATTATCGAAAAGACTTATACACGTATTTAAGAGAAGAAGAGCATAGTTACGAGCAAGGGGAAGATATCCGTTACTTACTGACAGATCATACCCCAATTGTCCCTGCTTATTCGACGACTTATACAGTGGAAAATGGAGAGCCCGTATTTTCTAAAGCACAGCCATCGACATGATTGTGAACCGTTCCTGCATAGAGGGACGGTTTTTTTCATAGATTTTTAGTGAGCATAAACTACACTTGATTACACCATACCTATCCAGCGTTTCTCTTCTCCTGTTTATGCGAATCATCTATGATTGTTCGTCCATTATGAGTTCCGGTACTTATAATTTCTTGCATATTTCACTAGGACAACGTCATAGAATTAAATTGTCTAGGCTTGTATGAAGGTGAAATTTTATTTGGGAGGGGATCCTTTGGAAAAGGTTGATATCTTCAGTGATATTTCCAAACGGACAAATGGAGATATTTATTTAGGAGTCGTGGGGGCTGTTCGTACTGGAAAATCTACTTTTATAAAAAAATTCATGGAGCTCGTTGTTTTACCTAATATGGAGGAAGAATCAGAGCGTGAGCGTGCGTTAGATGAACTGCCTCAGAGCGCGGCTGGAAAGACGATTATGACAACTGAACCTAAGTTTGTCCCTAATCAAGCGGCAAACATCAATATTGATGACCACCTCGACATCCGCGTCCGAATGGTCGATTGTGTGGGCTATGCTGTGAATGGCGCGGTCGGGTATGAAGATGAGCACGGACCAAGAATGATTCATACACCTTGGTATGAAGAGGCAATCCCTTTTCATGAAGCAGCGGAAATCGGTACGCAGAAAGTCATCCAGGAGCATTCGACCATTGGAATCGTCGTGACTACAGACGGGACCATTGGTGAAATCGCCCGGGCGGATTATGTGGAAGCCGAAGAGAAAATCGTAGAAGAGTTGAGAGAAGTGGGAAAACCTTTCATCATGATTGTGAACTCCGCACAGCCTCATCATCCGAATACGGAAAAACTGAGAGCGAACCTGTCTGAGAAGTACGATATACCCGTCCTTGCACTTTCCGTTGAAAGCATGCGGGAAAATGATGTACAGAATGTTTTACGAGAAGCATTATTCGAATTCCCTGTGCTGGAAGTGAATGTGAATTTACCGAGCTGGGTGATGGTTCTTGATTCCCGCCATTGGTTAAGAAACAACCTTCAAGAGGCCATTGAAGATACGGTTAAGGACATCAAACGATTACGAGATGTGGATACCGTCGTAGGGAACTTCGATCAATATGAATACATTACAGGTGCTCATATTTCAGGGATGGACCTTGGGGAAGGAATTGCTGAAATCGATCTTCAAGCCCCGGAGCATTTATATGATCATGTGTTAAAAGAAATTGTCGGAGAAGAAATCCGTGGGAAAGATCATTTACTTGAGATCATGCAGGATTTCTCACATGCCAAGAGAGAGTATGACCAAGTGGCGGATGCGTTACAGATGGTCAAACAAACAGGGTATGGAATCGCTGCACCGACCTTAGAGGATATGACTCTTGACGAACCTGAAATCATCAGACAAGGCTCAAGGTTCGGTGTAAGGTTGAAAGCTGTCGCACCGTCGATCCACATGGTCAAAGTGGATGTCCAATCAGAATTTTCACCGATCATCGGGACAGAGAAACAAAGCGAAGAACTGGTGAGGTACCTCATGCAGGACTTTGAGGAAGACCCACTATCCATTTGGAATTCAGATATCTTTGGCAGATCTTTGAGTTCGATCGTCCGTGAAGGCATCCAGGCTAAACTGGCACTCATGCCGGAAAATGCAAGATACAAATTACAGGAAACGCTCGAGCGTATCATCAATGAAGGATCTGGTGGTATGATCGCAATCATTTTATAACGGCTCCGTGTGAGCCGTTTTTAATTTGTTTTTTTTTGACCAAAGCACATCCGCAGGTTTCCGTAGGTTTTTTTGACACTTGATGGGTGTGATGGAGAAAAAATATGGGTGATATTTTCACATGAGAAAACGGCGTGATCCTTTTGATTTCATTCTCAAAAACACCAGAAATGCTTATATTTCAGTGTTTTTAAGAAAAAAATTGCGAAGTTTAAAGGATTTTTCAAGGTGGATGTCGTAATTACCTATGTGGAGATCAATAAAGTTGTGAAAACCCCGTCATATCAAGGTTTTAGAGGGTTTGCCACTGGAAGAAGATTATGGCAGGCTACACCTGAAATGAAGCGGAATTCAGCCCGTAAGTCGCGTTGTTACGCGTTTTTAACACGATTGTCTATTGAATTTCGCTTTAAACTCGTTTATTATAAGGCTTGTCATCAAAAGATGGCACCTAAATAAACATTTGAAGTGGATGAAACCACTTGAATGAGTTAAACCTTCTTGGGAGGAGGTGAATGGCATGAATAAAACAGATCTAATCAACGCTGTATCTGAAAAAGCTGATCTTTCTAAGAAAGATGCTACACAAGCTGTGGATTCTGTATTCGAATCTATCATGGATTCACTTAAAGACGGTGATAAAGTCCAACTCATTGGATTCGGTAACTTCGAAGTACGTGAGCGCGCGGCACGTAAAGGCCGTAACCCACAAACTGGAGAAGAAATCGAAATCTCCGCGAGCAAAGTACCAGCTTTCAAACCTGGTAAAGCCCTTAAAGATGCGGTTAAATAATAGCTACATAGGGCTTCGAAAAAGGGTGCATGTGCACCCTTTTTCTTTTTATTTTTATTAAAAAACCTGGAATGAGGCCATAATGATGGAAAGGCCGTTTATTTTCAGTTTTCAACAAGGTGGATGCTTTGACAAAAGTCCCCTTTGTAAGAGATAGTAATGATACTAGAAGGAGGCGATCCTTATGACTACATCCAACAATGATTTCTTCGTCATAAAAGCCCTTGAAGATGGCGTAAATGTCATCGGTTTGACCCGCGGTACGGATACGCGTTTCCACCACTCCGAAAAGCTTGACAGTGGAGAAGTAATGATCGCTCAGTTTACCGAGCATACTTCGGCCGTTAAAGTACGTGGGAAAGCTGTCATCCAAACGAGCCACGGGGAAATGACGAACGATGCAGAGTGACTATTCGCTCTGCGAACGTATACATAGTAAACAGTAGTAGGTCAATTATGCTATAATAGGAATGGTTTAATAGTGTTCAGGAAGGGACAAGGTGATCAAGTTGAATTCTTCAGATAATGACATCAAACAACTCAAACGAAAAATTGCATCGAAAGTTCGCCACCCTTATTTGGTACGTTTTATCCCTGAGCCGACGATAGATGAAGACAAGCTCGTGATTCTGTCTTCAATCATGGATCACACGAATTTGTCTGCCGTGAAAAAAGAACAATACATCATTACAACAATGCTGGTCCAGATTGCCCTTGATACACATGATCTCGTTACTTTATCGGATGAAGACGATGATCGCGAAATCGTCCGCAGCCGTCAATTGACGGTCCTTGCCGGAGATTATTATAGCGGTCTATATTATTATCTGCTTTCCCAGCTAGACGACATTCCTATGATTCATACGCTTGCGGGAGCGATTAAAGAAATCAATGAATTGAAAATGGAACTTTATTATAAAGATGTGGAGTCATTCCAAGAATTTTTAGAAGGTTTGAAAAAGATCGAATCCCTTCTTATTCAAAGGGTCGCTTCATATGTCCAAAAAACAGCCATCAACGATATGGCAGGTGAATGGTTATTAGCGAAAAAATTATTGGAAGAAAAACGCAGCTATCAGGAAGGGAATTTCTCACCACTTATTGATGCCCTCATCAAGCGCCCGGCTCTGCTTGGAAATAGTGGACAAATATTGGTGAACATTGAGCAAATGCTTCAGTCCCATATGCACCGGTTGGAAATGACCATTACTCAGCTTCCCGTCCACTTCAACTGGCTCAAATCTTATATGCATGCGGCCATTCATCATCAATTCAACCATAGAAAGATAGCGGAAGAAGGGTGAACATGGAACCACAATCAAAAGAAGAACGAGTACATCACGTATTTGAAAAGATTTATGAACGATATGACAGTATGAATTCAATCATTTCCTTCCAACAACATCGTTTATGGCGGAAAGACGTTATGAAACGAATGAATGTTAAAAAGGGTGACCATGCGCTTGATGTCTGTTGTGGGACGGGTGACTGGACGATGGCATTAGCAAATGCAGTTGGTGCAGACGGAAAAGTGATCGGTCTTGACTTCAGTGAAAATATGTTATCGGTCGGAATTAAGAAAAAACTTGCCGGTGGTGTAAAGCAAGTGGAATTCCAGCACGGGAATGCCATGAGCTTGCCCTACGAAGATCACCAGTTCGACTTTGTGACGATCGGCTTTGGTTTAAGGAATGTACCTGATTACCACCAAGTACTAAAAGAATTGCATCGGGTAGTAAAACCTGGCGGCAGAGTGGTCTGTTTAGAAACATCACAACCGACCAATCCAGTCTTCAAGAAGCTCTATTATTTTTATTTCGGGAAGGTTATGCCAGTATTTGGTAAGCTATTTGCCAAGAGTTATCAAGAATACAGCTGGCTCCACGAATCAGCGAAAGACTTTCCTGGAAAAACGGAACTGAAAGCGATGTTTGAAGAAGTTGGATTTAAGAATGTAACAGTGAAATCCTATACGGGCGGCGTTGCAGCCATGCATATGGGGGAAAAGCAATAACTAAGGATGAAATGCCATGAAACTAGCTATGATTTACTCTTTTCTTAAAAATGACCTGGCGGTAATCGAAGAGGCTGTAAACGATACCATTCAATCGGATAATCCGGTACTCAGAGAAGCATCCAGCCAATTGTTACAAGCAGGAGGGAAAAGGATCCGTCCTGTCTTTGTGTTGCTTGGAGGTAAATTTGGAAACTATGATATCGAACGGATGAAGGCAGTAGCTGTTTCTTTAGAGCTCATACATACCGCATCCCTTGTTCATGATGATGTCATCGACGAAGCAGAATTGAGACGCGGGGAACCTACGATCAAATCACGGTGGGATAACCGGATCGCTATGTACACAGGGGACTATATTTTTGCCAGATCTCTTGAAAACTTGTCTGTGCTTGAAAACCCTCGTGCTCACCAGATTCTTGCTGGTACAATGGTTGAATTATGTTTAGGGGAAATTGAACAAATCAGGGATAAGTATAATATTGAACAAAATCTCCGGACTTACTTACGTAGAATCAAAAGGAAAACCGCACTGCTTATTGCTGCGAGCTGCAGACTTGGGGCCATAGCCGCGAATGCTGAGCCAGCTCAGGAGCGTGCGCTCTATCAGTACGGGTACTATGTCGGAATGTCCTACCAAATCATTGATGATGTGCTTGATTTTACGGCATCTGAGAAAGAATTAGGAAAACCTGCCGGCAGTGATCTGTTTCAAGGGAATATTACTTTACCTGTACTCTTTTCTATGGAAAATCATGAGTTCAAAAGGGAGTTGGACTTAGTGTTCCAACAGAAAGAAGATTTGACAGCGGATCAACTTCAACCCTTGATTGAGAACGTCCAATCCAATGGTTCAATTGAACGCTCCCTGCAGCTGAGTGATCGTTATCTGAAAAAAGCTTATGAAGCTTTGGACAAATTACCGGCAAACCGTGCCAAACAGACACTCAAAGGAATTGCGAAGTATATTGGTAAAAGAAGGGCATAAATCTATTGCCTTTCTTCCCTTTGTTTGATAGACTTTTTTATGGCACTTATTAAAAGCGCTTTCACACTATACATAAGATGAGGTGTTTGTCATGGAAAAGACATTTTTGATGGTTAAGCCAGATGGTGTACAACGCAATTTGATCGGTGACATTACAGCAAGATTTGAACGCAAAGGGTTTAAACTGGCAGGGGCCAAGTTGATGGCCATTCCTACAGAACTTGCAGAGGAGCATTATGGTGAACATAAGGAAAAACCATTCTTCGGTGAGCTCGTAGACTTCATCACATCAGGTCCTGTCTTCGCTATGGTTTGGGAAGGCGAAGATGTAATCGCAACGGCTCGTACAATGATGGGAGCTACAAAGCCTGCTGAGGCTGCTCCAGGAACCATCCGTGGTGATTATGGTGTAACAGTAGGAAAAAACGTCATCCATGGCTCTGATTCGAAAGAAAGTGCTGAAAGAGAAATTGGGTTGTTCTTTAGTGAAAAAGAACTTGTCGATTACGAAAAAGATTCACTAAGCTGGATCTACTAATGAAAAAAGCCACCTACCAAAGGTGGCTTTTTTTCATTTTATAAACATAATAATTGCTATCACAATACGATGGGTTGAGTAAGACTTAATTTCGAGATGTCTGTGTGAGTGATTCGGGGCTCGGGGGATGACTCGCTTTCCGGAGCCACCATTTCCTCTCATGGAAGTCTAGAAACGGAGTTTTCAATACCGGGAGCTTTTGTTACATAATCGTGGTTGTTCGTTTACAACCTGACGAAGCTGGAGTACGCTTATATGGAATAAGCAGAAGGAGTTTTGGGCATGAGTCACGATTACATACAATTCATAGAGAAAGTCCATCGTAAGACAGGAATCGATTTATCACAGTACAAGGAAGCACAAATGAAACGGCGGTTGACTTCGTTAAGAGAGAAACGCGGTCATCATGATTTCAATAGTTATTATGATGCTTTAGAAAACGATTCATGGTTGTTGGAGGAATTATTAGACCGTATGACCATCAATGTGTCAGAATTTTACCGGAACAGGAAGAGGTTCGAAGTACTCGAACATAAAGTCCTTCCGTATCTATTAGATAAAAAGAAGAAGTTACGGATTTGGAGTGCCGCATGCTCGACGGGCGAAGAACCGTACACGTTGGCCATGATCCTGCAGCCCTATATCCCCCTCCATCAAGTGGAGATCCTTGCGACAGATCTCGACGTAAATGCGTTGAGGAAGGCTGAGGAAGCCTTGTACCACGAAAGATCATTGAAGGAAGTATCACCTGATATACTTAGCAAATACTTCAGAAAAGAAGGAAGCTCTTATCGAGTGATTGATGATATAAGAAAAAGTGTCACTTTCAAAAAGCACAACCTTTTATCTGATCGATATCAAAGGGATTTTGATCTCATCGTCTGTCGTAATGTGATGATTTATTTTACAGAAGATGCGAAGAAGACCATCTATAAAAACTTCAACCATTCTCTAGTAGATGGGGGAATCTTTTTCGTTGGAAGTACAGAGCAGATCTTTTCACCACAAAAACACGGGTTTGAAGTTTATGATTCATTTTTTTATCAAAAAGGGCAAAAACAAGCCACAGGAAACGCTTTCTGATCTTATTTTATAAAAATTCCGATATTTTAACGACACAAACCTACATCCATATGATATAGTAGTATCTAAAATTTAGAACACCCCCTTCAAGGGGATGAATACATAGGAGGTACGTTTATGCGCTACTTAACCGCTGGTGAATCACATGGAAAGCAATTGACGACAATTATCGAAGGAATCCCCTCTCATCTACCTTTATTGAGAGAGCAAATAAATGAATCACTGATCAGACGCCAAGGCGGATATGGGCGTGGGAAACGTATGCAAATCGAAAAAGACTTAGTAGAAATAACAAGCGGGGTTCGTCATGGATACACCCTTGGCTCACCCATTACTCTCGTCGTAAGCAATGATGACTTCAAACATTGGACAGACATTATGGGTGAAGATCCTTTACCTGAGGATACGCAAAAAATTCGTCGAACAGTGACGAAACCTCGCCCGGGTCATGCGGATTTAAATGGTGGAATGAAATATGGTCACCGAGATATGAGGAACGTCCTTGAACGTTCTTCAGCAAGGGAAACGGCCGCTCGTGTTGGGGCAGGTGCCGTTGCCAAAGTGCTCTTGAAAGAACTTGGAATCGAAGTGACAGGTTACGTACGTGAAATCGCAGGCATTGTGTCAGATGTTGATGAAAACCTGACTTTACAGCAGCGAAGAGAAATTTCAGAGGCATCGCCTGTCCGTACTTTTGATGAAGAAGCAGCAGAGAAAATGATGCATGCCATCGATGAAGCGAAGAAAGAAGGAGATTCGATCGGCGGGGTGACAGAGGTATATGTAGAAGGGATGCCGCCTGGAATCGGTTCTTATGTTCAATATGATCGAAAGCTGGATGCGAAAATCGCAGGCTCTGTTATGAGTATCAACGCCTATAAAGGGGTTGAATTCGGAATCGGTTTTGAAGCGGCTCGTAGAAACGGAAGTGAAGTCCATGATGAGATTTTATGGAGCGAGGAACGAGGCTATTACCGTCGTACGAATCGCCTTGGTGGATTTGAAGGCGGAATGACAACGGGGATGCCGATCGTCGTTAAAGGGGTCATGAAGCCAATCCCTACGTTGTACAAACCGTTGCAAAGTGTAGATATCGAAACCAAAGAGCCGTTTAATGCAAGTATTGAACGCTCCGATTCATGCGCTGTTCCGGCAGCTTCTGTTGTGATGGAGCACATTGTAGCTTTTGAGCTGGCTAAAGCCATTACTGATGAATTTCCAGCTGACTATTTCCCTCGCCTAAAACGTGCTGTTGATGATTACCGCAAGGAAGTACGTGAATTTTAATGAACTCTGTTACAGTCCAATCCAGTAGTCATGACTATGAAGTTTTGATTGGAAAAGGTCTACGACGTAATTTGGGTGAAGTGATCTCAACCGGTTACACATCTATATTAGTCATTACAGACAGTACGGTTCAGGATTATTACTTGCAAGATGTGCAAGAGAGCTTATCAGAGGCAGCTCCTGTATTTTCAGCAGTTGTCCCTGCGGGAGAGTCTTCAAAAAGCATGGGCAGGTATGAAGAACTTCTTGACCGATGTGTAGAACTGAAATTGGATCGCAAGTCCCTGATCATCGCCCTAGGGGGAGGGATGATCGGGGATTTGGCCGGATTTGTGGCATCGACCTATTTACGTGGAATTGATTACATTCAAATGCCTACAACCATCTTAGCCCATGACAGTAGTGTAGGTGGGAAAGTCGCGATCAATCATCCTAAAGGGAAAAACTTAATTGGTTCCTTTTATCATCCAGTAAAAGTCATCTATGACATGGAAACGATTGAAACGCTGCCGGAGAGTGAAATCCGCTCAGGGTATGGAGAAGTAATGAAACATGCTTTTCTCAGTGATGCAAAATGGGCGCACCGCTTGTTGAAAGGGAAGCTTTCTGAACTCTCAGTTGATCAGTTAGAGAGCGATTTAATGAGAGGAATCCAAGTGAAAGCTTCGATTGTAGAGAAGGATGAAAGAGAAGCCGGGATCCGGAAATATTTAAATTTAGGTCACACCCTTGCCCACGCGATTGAAGCGGAGCTCGGTTACGGTGAAATCACCCATGGGGAAGCTGTCGCTGTAGGGCTGCTATTGATGATGAAGTTGAGTAACGACCTGAAAGGTGCCGAGCTTCCTCTACAAGACTATAAGGAGTGGCTGGAAAGAAATAATTATCCCATTTCTGTCTTAAACAGAATCCGCCCTGAACAAATGGTAGAAAAAATGAAGTTGGATAAGAAAACCGTTCGGCAGAAGATAAATTTTGTCCTTCTTCATGAACTGAGTGATCCTTATGTTGTGGAAATCGAGGAGAACCAGCTTGTAGAACATATGTCTCTTTTAATGGATGAGGTGAGTGGAGAATGATGATTCGAGGAGTAAGGGGAGCGACAACGGTCGAACGAAATGAGCATGATGAAATTGTAGAACAATCCTATCAACTGCTTCGAGATGTCATAGATTCCAATCATATTGAAGCAACAGACGTTGTTTCCGTTTATTTTACAGTGACAGAGGATTTGAATGATGCTTTTCCTGCAAAGTCACTAAGAAAATTAGATGGATGGACATATGTTCCAGTCATGTGTATGCGTGAAATTCCGGTTCCTGGTAGTCTTGAGAAGTGTATAAGGGTTATGGTGACTGTACAGACAGAAATCGCACAAAAAGATATCCATCATATCTATCATAATCACGCAAAACAATTGAGACCAGATTTAAAGAGTTGAGAGGAGTATCCCAATGAAAGCCAAAGACATTCTAAAAAATATGAAACCATACAAGCCAGGGAAAGGGATTGAGGAAGTAAAGAAGGAATTCGGTCTGGATCGAATCGTGAAACTTGCTTCTAATGAAAACCCATTCGGTTTTTCTCCCGTGGTAGAAAAAGAATTACCGAAGCTTATTTCAAATTTAGAAATCTACCCTGATGGATATGGTGCAGAAATTAGAAAAAAAGTCGCCCATTTCATCGGCGTAGAAGAGAACCAGTTGATTTTCGGAAATGGTTCAGATGAAGTGGTCCAGATCATTTGCCGCACATTCTTAGAACCGGGTGCTAATACCGTCATGGCGACACCGACTTTTCCGCAATACCGCCACAATGCTTTGATTGAAGGTGCTGAAGTCAGGGAAGTCCCACTGGTCGATGGTCACCACGATTTAGAAGGCATGCTTCAAAATATCGATGAACAGACACGTGTCTTATGGATTTGTACACCAAATAATCCGACGGGTGTCCATATTGATCAGGCGACACTCCAGTCAGTCCTGGAACGTACTCCTGATCACGTTCTAGTTGTCATTGATGAAGCGTATTACGAATATTTGGAAGCGGATGATGCTTTTGATTCTATAGAAGCATTGGATCATTATCCTAACCTGATGGTACTCCGTACTTTCTCTAAAGCGTACGGTTTAGCAGGTTTAAGAATCGGCTATGGTGTCGGCCATCCAGAGGTCATTCAAATTCTTGAACCATCGCGTGAGCCATTCAACACTTCAACGGTTGCACAAGCGGCTGCTCTCTTAGCCTTGGATGACCAAAAATTCATTGAAGAAACCGTTCAAGAAAACCAAAAAAATAAAAAAGCTTTGATGCAATTTTGTGAGGATCAAGGATTGAGTTATTTTGATACCCAGGCCAATTTCTTATTGATTCATTTGCCTTGCAGTGGTGATGAGATGTTTGAATACTTGTTGACCAAAGGGTTCATCGTCCGCTCAGGGGAAGCGTTAGGTTTACCGAATACCATCCGGTTGACGATTGGGAAAAAAGAAGACATGCAGGACATCCAGGAAGCAATGAAACAAAAGCTTGCTTCGGTCGGTGAACAATGAAGCAGAAAATTCTGATCGTTGGTTTAGGACTCATCGGTGGTTCCATAGCTATGAACGTCTCTAAGAAAGAGGATGTTTTTATCATCGGAATGGACGGGGATGACGAAACCCTCAACATGGCTTTGAAGCAAGGGGTCATCGATCAGGCCTCTTTTAACTTTGAAGAATCTGCTCAAGAAGCAGATATCTGCATTTTAGCCACGCCTATTACCATTACCATCGACTACATTCACAAACTAGAGTCGATGGATTTAAAAAAATCGTTGCTAGTGTCAGATGTCTCGTCTGTGAAAAACCAAGTGCTTGAAGCGGCGAACAGACTCTCACACCCTCTTCTCTCTTTCGTAGGGGGACACCCGATGGCTGGTTCGCATAAACATGGCTATACAGCTGCCAAACCCCACCTGTTCGAGAATGCGATTTATGTTTTGACTCCGTCCGTTCATGCAGATGAAAAGGAAGCGGAAGTGATTAAGGATTTGTTATCAGAAACGAAGGCTCGTTTCGTTACTTTTACGACTCAAGAACATGATGAGATGACCGCGGTCATCTCTCATTTTCCGCATCTGATCGCTTCTTCTCTCGTCCATCAAGCGAAAGAGTGGGAAGTTACACACCCATATATTAAACAGATGGCGGCCGGGGGATTCAAAGACATTACAAGAATCGCCTCCAGCAATCCAAAATTGTGGCAGGATATTTTCTTTCAAAATAAAAAACTCCTCATTTCCATGCTGGATGACTGGATTGGGGAGATGGAGAGGATAAGGACCTACCTTTCCGAAGGGGAGAAAGAGAAGACATACAAGTATCTATCTGATGCTAAATTGTATAGAGACGGACTTCCAACGAAAGACAAAGGCGCTATTCCTTCTTTCTATGATATCTACGTTGATATCCATGACCAACCAGGTGCGATCCGTGATGTGATAGGAATCTTAGCAGAAGAAGCCATCAGCATTAAGAATATTCAAATCCTCGAAATTCGAGAAGGGATTACTGGTGTGCTGAGAATCAGCTTTGCTACAAGTGAAGAACAATGGAAGAGTAAAGAAATTTTAGATCACTACCAATATGAGGTGATGATCCAACAGTAAAGGAGGATTCCTATGTCTAGCATTGAGTTAAAACCAACAGATAAACGACTGAAAGGGGACTTATCTGTTCCAGGAGACAAATCCATCTCCCACCGATCCGTGATATTCTCAGCCTTAGCCCAAGGCACGTCTGTCATTACGAATTTTCTTACGGGTGAAGATTGCTTGAGAACCGTCGAAGCCTTCCGTCTTATGGGAGTAAATATCGAGCAGTCAGGAAATAAGATTACGGTTCATGGAAAGGGCATTTCACATTTAAGAGAAGCTTCACAACCGATCAATTTTGGAAATTCAGGGACAACGGCACGATTGATGAGCGGAGTGCTTGCTGGACTTCCTTTATTTACGACCGCATTTGGTGACGAATCATTGTCCAAGCGACCCATGGACCGGGTTATCCAGCCACTTACTGTCATGGGAGCGGATATCCAGGGTCGTGAAAATGACTCTTTGCTGCCACTTGCCTTCCGAGGTAAAAAGCTTGAGGGGACACGGCACGAATTGACAGTGAAAAGTGCTCAAGTGAAGTCTGCTTTACTTTTAGCCGGGATGCTTGCAGAAGGTGAAACAGAAGTAATAGAGCTTGGGGAAACAAGAAACCACACGGAAATGCTTCTACCTGAATTCGGAGTAGATGTAGATGTGGAAGGCAGATCTATCAAAATCAAGGGCGGACAAGAACCTAGTGCTTCCGATATTAAGGTTCCTGGTGATATCTCTTCGGCAGCCTTTTTCCTAGTGGCCGCATCAATCGTTCCTGATAGTGAATTAGTGATTCGGGATGTCGGGCTCAACCCGACCCGTGATGGGATCGTAAAAGCTTTGAAAGGTATGGGAGCGAATATAGAAGTCCAGGTACATACGCATATTGGTAGTGAGCCTGTCGGTGACATTGTTGTTCGTCACAGTCCTCTAAAAGGAATGACATTAGAAGGTGATCTTATACCGAATGTGATTGATGAAATCCCAATCCTCGCTTTGGCAGCGACGCAAGCTGAAGGGAAAACAATCATTAAAGATGCGGAGGAACTCCGTTACAAAGAGACGGATCGAATTGAAGCTGTGGTGGATACACTCTCTTCATTAGGAGCTGATATCGAAGCTCAAGAAGATGGGATGATTATCCAGGGAGGCACCCCTTTAAATGGTGGAACCATCGATTCTTATGGAGATCACCGTATAGGGATGATGGGGGCAATTGCTTCCTTAATTTGTGAAAGAGAAGTGACCGTTCATAACAAGGAATGCATTAACATTTCTTATCCTTCGTTTTTCACCGACTTAAATCAAGTCTTGAATTAAATTAACTTCATAGTTTATGTAAAGCTCTCATACGATATAAAAAGCCTACTTGGAGGTTTCGTCGTATGGGAGCTTATTGGTTTCAAGGGTATGTTGAAAATGACAGTGGTCCCTGTTTTAGCGAATGCACAGTTAAGGAAGAGAAGTTCGTCAGAGATCGAACCGGAAAAGCACCCTATACGTTGATGGTGGTGGATGGATTTCACGTCAGTCCTGGCCATGTGATGATGGATATGAAAGAACCGCTTGCTATTTCACCCTCTGTGACCGAGACAGGAAATCATTACATAAAAAGAGGGTGTACCTTGTTACTCACACAACACCTAGTGACTAGTTTACGTCACTACCGAAGTCAATATGACCAATTTTTAAATCGATGTGAATCACTGCCTCTCGATTATATGGTCATACCTGTTGTGCCGGTAAAAATCCTACGGCCTGAAATGGTCCGTTTTTTTGCCAGAAAAGGAAGCCCCTTTTTATGTGTGGAAGTGCAGTCCGTAGAAGACCTTACCGAGGTTTGTTGGGAATGGGTAGCTCAGGCGCAGGCTTATAAACGAATGCCGTTGACGATGTTCGTCAAAGATACAGAGAATACGTCGAACAACTACGTAGAATTGTGGTCTTCACTTTGCGAACAGTATGGTATCATAAAGCTAACAGATGTACAGGATGATGAAATGCTCTCTCTGAAAAATTTAAAAGACAGCGGGATCTATCCTCACAAAGGTGGAATTATCCCTGGAGGGCATGCAGATTATAACCTCTATCGCCTTTCAGAAGACCGAACGTTTGAAGAGGCAGACGATTTTAGATATCATGATTCTGTTCCGAATGTAACGGTTATGAATGGACAGGTGAAACAGGTGAACCAGAAGGTCATCGATGAGAAGCCTGGATCCCACATACAAGTGAAGATTCACAAGCATTTTGTTTAAACGGAAAGGATGTCATCATGGAGGAAATACAAAAAGCCATCCGTCAAATGGAAGCCCACAAGACGGAAGATGCTATAAAAACTCTAACACAATATTTACCAGAGGCTGACGAAGAAGAGAGATTCACGATTGCTGAACTATACATGCAATGGGGGATGCTCGAGGAAGCCAAAATGGTGTTGCACGAACTCATTCAACGCTATCCTAAAGAACAGGAACTGAAAGTCATGATGGCAGAGATCCACATTGACCTTGATGAAGACGACGAAGCGATTGAACTGCTTGATCAATTTGGGCCGGAGGATGAAGACTACTTGCAAGCGCTTGTGCAGCTTGCCGATCTTTATCAAGCCCAGGGACTTTATGAAGTAGCTGAACAGAAGTTACTGATGGCTAAACAAGTGGAGCCGAATTCAGCGATCATTGACTTTGCTTTAGGTGAGCTTGCATTCTCCAATGGGGAATATTCGAAGAGTATCCCTTATTATGAAAATGCGATGCATCATCAACCGGTCATTGGTGATATTGAAGTGGCTACAAGACTTGCCGAAGCTTATGCGGCAAATGGTGAATTTGAACAAGCGCTTGAGTATTTCCAAAAAGTCGAAGAAGATAATCCAGATGTGATGTTTCGCTATGGTTTCGTAGCTTACCAGGCAAACCGTAACGACATTGCGATACATGTCTGGGAAGAGTTGATTGAAAAGGACCCTTACTTCCAGTCTGTTTACCCACATTTAGCGCAGGCTTATGATTCAGAAGGGATGCCGAAGGAAGCATTGGATATGGCTAAACAAGGCCTTACCAAAGATGAATTCAATAAGGAACTCTATCACCTCGCCGGTACCTTGTCTCATAGACAGGGAAACAAAGAAGAGGGATACAAGTGGATGAGAGAAGCGGTTGCTTTGGACCCAGGTTATAAAGAAGCGATACTTTTCCTTATTGAAAATTACAAGTCTGATGATATGAATGACAAGATCATTGATTTGATCAACGAGTTGATCTCTCTTGGAGAGGAAGACCCGAATTACTTGTGGGAACTTGCTCAAGCTTATGAAGAGGAAGAGAAATTCAAGGAGGCTTATGAGCAGTATCAGCAAGCGTACCCTTCCTTGAAGGAAGATACAGATTTCTTGAAATCTTACGGTTATTTCCTTGTAGAAGAAGGAAGGATGTCTGAAGCACGACAGATCTTTGAAGAATACTTGGCTATTGACCCTACAGATACAGAAATTGAGGACTTCGTTGAGCGGCTGAAAGAACAATGAGCTGATTAAAAAAGCGCAGGAGGGGCGCCCATATGCAAACACCAATCTCTGTGGATGAGAAAAAAGACTTTGTCCGCTGGTTTTTAAATCACTTTCAGTTGAAAAAGCGAGAGAGTGTGTGGATTCTGAATTATTTAATGAACCATGAATCTCTTTTGTCTAGTGTCCATTTTGTCCAGGAAGTGAAGTTTTGTCCGCGTGGTATGGAAATCAGTGCACAGGGTGTTTCTGACCCACCTTTCCGTTTTTATAAAGGCCAGGTTATGACAAATGATGCCGAGAAATCGTTTCATGACTTAAGGATGAATCAGGGAGAACCTGTCTATATCCAAATGAACTTTGAGAATGCACAGCAATGCTCAAAATATGCTCTGGTACTTGAAGAAAACCCGTATCTTCCAAAAGACTATTACTTAAATGACAGAGATAAAAATGAAGCGGAACGCCTTTTATCTGTCAGTCTTTTACAGCACAGACAGAAAAGTATTGAAAATCGGATCGACGAAGCTCTGATTAATGGGGAACGGGATGAATTCAAAGTACTATGTGGAAAGCTACAAAAGGTCAAACAGGATTTGAATGCATTTTTATAAAATAAGAAAGCCGGGACCCTTAAAAAGAAAAGGTCCCGGCTTTCATTTTTGTTTAAATATAGTAAAATAAAGAGAAAATGATACATAGATAAAGGATGAAATGAATTATGAGATGGACGAAAGCAGATACTACGCAATACATACCAGAAAAACAGTATATTGATACCGTAATCATTCCTTTGATTCCATTCGATCCAGGTAATGACCAACAGATGGTGAAACAAGCGTTTCAGCGTGAATTGAATCAAGTGTTTACGAACCTGATCGAGAAAGAATACAAGGGAAGGATATTCTTAGCGCCGGATTATCATTATCTTGAAGGATCACAAGCTAACGAAACAGAAAGGATCAATCGTTGGATTCATAAGTTTAAAGAGCAGCCTTTCCATCATATATTCCTTTTTACTTTCGACAGCAAATGGAAAAAATACGAAGCAGAGCTTGAGGGACACGTACTCTGGGTGCCTGGTATGGGTTCTGGTGATATTCAGTCTACCGAAACACAATCATTTGTTAAGGAGCAAGCTCACCAAATCAGTGAATTGATCCAGGCCTATTGGTAACTGGATAAAAGTTCCGACAAGGTTTGATAATTTATTGACCGCGCCTTGAGATTGCGCTATCATGGTAATGTCCTAGTAAACTGTGTGTAATCAATCCATGTCGCATGGATTACAGCATAGAGGGGGGAAAAGAATGAGCGATAAAAAACGAGTATCCCGACGTCAATTTCTAAACTACACGCTCACTGGTGTAGGCGGTTTCATGGCAGCGGGAATGCTTGCACCGATGGTTCGTTTCGCAATCGATCCTGTATTGAAAACGAAAGAGGGTGGAGATTTCGTCTCCGTAGCTTCCGTTGATGAACTTACGAATGAACCGCAGCGTTTTGAATGGACGATCGATCAAGTGGATGCTTGGTATGAATCAGAAGTTCAAAAAACAGCATGGGTGTACAGAAACGAGAATGATGAAATTGTAGCACTATCACCGATTTGTACTCACTTGGGTTGTACGGTTGACTGGGCTTCCAATGAGGAGTACCCGAACCAATTCTTCTGTCCTTGTCACGCTGGTCGTTATACGAAAGACGGAACCAACGTGCCAGGAACTCCACCGACGGCGCCACTGCCTCGATTTGAGTTTAAGGTAGAAGAAGGTATGCTTTACTTAGGTGAAACGAAAGATTCAGGAGGGGGGGCATAATACATGCTTCAGAAAATTTACGACTGGGTGGACGAGCGTGTAGATATTACCCCGCTGTGGCGTGATATCGCGGATCACGAAGTTCCTGAACACGTAAACCCAGCACACCATTTTTCAGCATTCGTGTATTGTTTTGGTGGATTGACTTTCTTTATTACGGTCATTCAAATCCTGTCCGGGATGTTCCTGACCATGTATTATGTGCCGGACATTGAAAACGCTTGGAAATCTGTGTATTACTTGCAGCGAGAGGTTGCTTACGGTCAAATCGTCCGTGGTATGCACCACTGGGGAGCGAGTCTCGTCATCGTCATGTTATTCTTACATACGCTACGGGTATTCTTCCAGGGAGCTTATAAAAAACCACGTGAGTTGAACTGGGTTATTGGTGTACTTTTGTTCTTCGTCATGTTGGGGTTAGGCTTCACAGGATACCTGTTACCTTGGGATAACAAAGCTTACTTCGCGACTCAGGTTGGTCTTGAAATAGCAGCAGCCACACCATTTATCGGTGATCAGATTCGGACATTACTGGCCGGGGACCCATCGATTGTAGGTGCTCAAACGCTTACACGTTTCTTTGCTATTCACGTATTCTTCTTGCCGGCTGCACTGTTCGGGTTAATGGCGTTCCACTTCATTTTAATCCGTAAACAAGGAATTTCCGGACCACTATAAAATGTAACGTTAAAAAGGAGGGAAAGCTGTGCATAGGGGAAAAGGGATGAAGTTCGTCGGTGATTCACGAATCACGGCAGAACGAAAAGCCAACTTACCAAAAGACTATTCGGAATACCCAGGCCGTACAGAAGCCTTCTGGCCTAACTTCCTGTTGAAGGAATGGCTCGTAGGATCTGTCTTCTTAATCGGATTTCTTATTTTGACTGCTGCTCACCCATCACCACTTGAGCAACAGGCGGATCCAAACAACGCCGGTTATATTCCATTGCCGGACTGGTATTTCTTATTCTTGTATCAATTTCTAAAATATCAATTCGCAGGTGGAGATTACATTGTTCTTGGTGCCATCGTTATGCCAGGACTAGCTTTCGGTGCTTTGCTGCTTGCGCCATTCCTAGATCGTGGTCCAGAACGTCGCCCTCAAAAGCGTCCGATTGCTGTTGGATTGATGATTTTAGGCTTTATCGCAACCTTCTGGTTGACATATGAGTCTGTTTCTCATGCTGATTATGAAATGCGTGCGGAAAAGTACGGAGTCAACGTGGAAGCGGTTGAATCAACGATCGATAAAGAGCATCCTGGTTATGCGGTTTATGAAGCGAACTGCTTAAGCTGTCACGGGGATGCTCTCCAAGGACAAGGAAACTATCCATCCTTGATTGAAGCAGATGTTACTGTAGAAGAAGTCAAAGATATTGCTGTTAACGGTGTCGGAGAGATGCCTGCCGGTATTTTTGGCGGAAGTGATGAAGAACTCCAGCAACTGGCTGAATTCGTCGTTCAAGCTGGCGGCGGTGAAGCTGGTGGCGAAGGTGGAGAGTCTTCTGGTGAAGGTTCCGAAGGCGGATCTGAAGAAGGCTCCTCTGGCGAAGGGTCTGAAGGAGACTCAGAAGAGGGATCTTCTGACGAAGGTTCCGAAGGTGGATCTGAGGAGGGCTCTTCTGAAGAAGGGTCTGAAGAGGGTTCATCTGAAGAAGGCTCCAGTGATTCAGAAGGTTCTGGATCTGAAGAGTAATTAGATACTTAATTCAATGTAGCCGCGCTTATAAAAGCGCGGCTACATTTGTATTGGAGGTACAAGGTAACATGAAACAACTGATTACCTATCTACTGACGAACCGAACATTTTTAGTTTTACTTTTCTTCATAAATTTGTTTGGAACTATTTACGGATACATATGGTATGAGCCTCAGCTATCTGTGACTGAGCCCATCTTTCTGCTGTTTGTTCCTGACAGCCCTACAGCCAGTTTGTTCTTTACTATATTCCTTGGATTTTATATCTTTGGTAAAAATGTTCCTTACATAGAAGCACTCGCCATCATAACACTACTTAAATATGGAGTATGGGCAGTTGTTATGAATGGTTTGACTTTATTAGAGTATGGATCGCTTCCATGGACCGGTTATATGTTAGTTTTTTCCCATGGAGCTATGGCTGTACAAGGCCTTTTGTATGCTCCCTTTTATAAAATAAAAATGAAACATATCGTCGTTGCTGCCATATGGACGCTTCACAATGATGTGATTGATTATGTTTTCGGTCAAATGCCTGTATATCCAGCCATTGTTGAGTATATGGATGAAATCGGGTATTTCACATTTTGGCTTAGTATCGCATGTATCCTTTGTACTTATCTCCTAACTGTTAAAAGAAACTCCCGGGTCTAAAATTCTGGTCCTTCTCATAAGATGAAATAATACTTGTGAGAGGGGAGAAGTGAAATGGGACGTGCCATGTTATTGATCATTTGTTCCCTTATTTTCACACTCGTACCATCTGGCCTTGTGCATTCTTGGTCGGAGGGATCTCCTGATTGGGAATCATTTGCATCACAATACCGCCGGTTGGCTGTTGATGGAAAGTTTGACCTTGCTGATCGGCTTTGGAATAGTAAATATGCGGAGATGGAACAATATGTTCAAACCCTACCGGATGAACATAAAGATGCTTGGGCAAGCCTGGAGGTCCATGGTTCAACAGATAAGCTTACAGAAACTAGATGGGAAGAGGGTCTCCTCACTTTTCTCATCGTTACTTCATCTGATGATCCGTACACCGTTTTAGAAGAAAAATTTGAATCCTTCTCAGATCGTTCAGTTTCTTCATTTTCACTCGAAGATATTGAGGAGGAGTGGAATATGATACGTCCTGTTGTGATGAATTATTCAGACAGATTAAAAGTAAACGAAGCCGATCAAGCGCTGCAGGAATTATCAATCAAGGATACAATTACTGGTCGTGAACATTTTTCTGGGAAAATCACAGAACTTGTCAAAGGGAACTCCCAGCAGGACTGGAATGCTTTCTTATCGACCGCCATTTTTGTTGGTGGGGCGATTATCATGACATTGCTTTACGTTGGAGCGGTCAATTATAGAGAAAGTTCAAAAAATAGACACACAATGAGAAGCGGTCATAGTTGATTTTTCATTATTTTTTGACTAAAATTGACCTATATACTCACATCCAAGATGGAGGAATGAAAGATGAGTTTTATTATTTACTTTGCGCTGATATTGATTATTCCACTGTGGGCGCAATCAAAGGTGAAAAGCACCTACAAAAAGTATTCAAAAGTTCCGACATCCTCAGCCATGTCAGGCGCAGAAGTAGCTAGAAAAATTCTTGATGATAATGGATTATACAATGTTGCTGTTGAAGAAGTCCGTGGACACTTAACGGATCATTATGACCCTCGATCGAAAGTCATTCGTCTTTCAACAGATATCTATCATGGCCGTTCAACTGCAGGAGCTGCTGTTGCTGCACACGAAGTCGGTCACGCGATTCAGGACGCACAGGATTATGCATTCTTACGCTTCCGAAGTGCCCTTGTTCCCGTCGCGAGTTTTGGTTCTAACATTTCCATCTTTCTTATTATCGGTGGATTTCTACTCGGGATGACCGGTCTTGCTTTAGCAGGAATTGTATTCTTCGCGGCTGCTGTCTTGTTCCAGTTGATTACTCTACCTGTTGAGTTTGATGCGTCAAACCGCGCCATGAGTCAATTGGTGTCAACTGGAGTCATTCGAAATGATGAAGAGCGCAAAACGAAGAAAGTGTTGAACGCTGCGGCGATGACTTACGTTGCCGGTGCTCTCGTGGCACTTGCAGAATTGCTGCGTTTCGTATTCATGTTTGTAGGCATGAACGAAGAATAAATAGAAAAACCGATCCTTGGAAAAGGGTCGGTTTTTTGTTTTGCTTGAAAATGCTTATTCAATCTAGTCGATAGGGTTTTTATTCTCATCCAAAGTGAAACCTTCGCCCATGACATCGTGTACATGACTAACAGCGACAAACGCATGAGGATCAATATGATCAATGATAGACTTTAGTCTAACAATTTCATTTTTACCGATGACGCAATAAAGCACATCCCTTTTCGAACCGGAAAAGGACCCTCTTCCTTCGAGCACGGTTACGCCTCGATCCATTTCTTCCATCACACGTTGTGAGATTTCCTCACTTTTCTCAGAGATAATCGTTGTCCCTCTCGCTGCGTACGCCCCTTCTTGTATAAAGTCTATGACTCTTGCGCCGACAAAAACAGCTACTAATGTGTACATCCCTCTTGTGTATTCGAGGTAAGTAATAATGGATACAAAAATGACTAGGGCATCAAAAAGGAACATGGCTCTTCCCATACTCCAACCAAGGTATTTATTGACAAGGCGTGCAATAATATCGACTCCGCCTGTCGTCCCACCGTACCGAAATATTATGCCCAGCCCAACCCCTATGAACACACCTGCGAACAAGGCAGCCAAGGTAAGATCATCGGAGAGGTTGAATTCAATCATATAGTTTTGAGAAACTGAAATGAAAACGGAAACGGCAAGAATGCCGATTAGGGAATAAAAGAACGTGATCCGGCCAAGAATCTTCCATCCTATGATGAGGACTGGAATATTGAGCACAATATTCATAAGCGCAGGATCCCAATCGAACAGGTATAAAAGTAGTAAGGTAATACCAGTAAATCCGCCTTCTCCTAATTCGTTCTGAATGTTGAAATGAACAAGTCCAAAAGAAAAGATAGCGGATCCGATTAAGATCCATATGATATTCTTCACACGTAGTCCAAAGATTTTCATATGTACACCTCCAATAGTTGTTTCACACGACTTCAATTATAGATAATTCAACGGATGGCGGCAATATCTTCCGGTTTTTAATTTTGGCTATGTAACTTTGGGATTGATTATTCATAAGGAAGTTTTTAATGGCATGAGGGTGGAAGGGTCAGTTTCGAGATGTTTTTCGAGTGGATAAGGGTTCGTTACTCACTTATATGGAGTGGGTGGTTGAGAAGATGCCAGTCTCCCGTGGGTGAAGGAGATAGGCGAGATCTCGCAGGACGCAGGCCAAAGAAGCTCGTCGCACGCAGATAAGCGAGTAGTTTCCCGACCACCCCTGACTCCATATGTTGCAGACGAACCCCTGTTATCCCGTAACTAAGTCTTTAATTAAAGGGAGCTCCTATATAATAAAAATATTTACAGGCTCAAACTAAAAAATTTGTCAAATGCCGGCCTTTTGGCTAACATTTAGAGAGAGTCCTTAAAGAAGCGAGGGTTTAGCATGAACTATACGACAAAAGATATCCAAAAAAGAGTAGATGATTACATATCACAATTCAAGGAAGGTTACTTTTCTCCTCTCAGTCTTCAGGCGCGCTTGACCGAAGAAGTCGGAGAGATGGCAAGAGAAATAAACCACCGGTATGGGGAGAAACCAAAAAAGAGTACCGAAGTAGATAAAGCTCTTGAAGAGGAGCTTGGCGATGTTATTTTCGTACTTACATGTTTTGCAAATTCACTGGACATCGACCTCTCTGATGCTTTTGAACAATCCATGAGTAAAATTGAGACGAGGGATAAAGATCGCTGGACACGGAAAGAAGGAGGAATGAAAGGTGAGTAATATTAAAGTGATTGTCGCAGGCCCGCGTGGTAAAATGGGCAAAGAAGCATTAAAAATGATTCATAACCAGTCCACTCTTTCACTGGTGGCTTGTATAGATCGGAATCACGAAGGAATGACTGTGAGAGAACTGGATGGCTTTCCTGATATGGAAGCGGTCATTTATACGGATGCTGCAAAATGTCTCAGTGAAGTGGAAGCTGATGTTCTTATTGATTTGACAACGCCTGAGAATGGATACAAACATACAAAGCTAGCTATTGAAAACGGAGTCAGACCTGTCGTTGGGACAACGGGATTCTCTGAAGAGGAATTATCCGAGTTAACTAATCTCGCATCTGAAAGAGGGATAGGGACCATCATTGCTCCTAATTTCGCGATTGGGGCTGTGCTCATGATGCAATTTTCAAAATGGGCGGCTAAGCATTTCCCAGACGTGGAAATCATCGAAAAGCACCACGACCAAAAGCTTGATGCACCTTCAGGGACAGCACTTAAGACTGCTGAATTAATTAAAGAGGTGCGCGATCCTCACAAACAGGGACATGAATCAGAAACAGAAACGCTTGAGGGCGCTCGCGGGGCTGATGTTGATGGAATGAGAATTCACAGTATGAGGCTTCCAGGTCTTGTGGCTCACCAGGAAGTTATCTTCGGCGGGCATGGAGAGACCTTGACCGTAAAACATGACTCCATTCATCGTGAATCATTTATGAGCGGTGTGAAACTTGCTGCCGAGCGTGTGATGGAACTTGACGTCCTCGTATATGGTCTTGAACACATACTTGACTAACAAGGAGAGGTTTACCATGAATATTGCATTGATTGCACACGATAAAAAGAAAGAAGACATCATTCATTTTGCGAAAAAATATCATTCCATCTTATCGAAGCACCAATTGTTTGCTACAGGTACGACAGGAATGAGGATCACAGACGAAGCAGATTTGAAGGTGACGAGGTTTCAATCCGGGCCGCTCGGTGGGGATCAACAAATCGGAGCAAAAATAGCAAGTGAAGAGATGCATATGGTTGTCTTTTTCCGTGATCCGCTAACAGCACAACCTCATGAACCAGATATTAGTGCATTGCTGAGGTTATGTGATGTTCATCAAATCCCGGTAGCGACAAATCAAGCGATGGCAGATATCATGATTCAAGCTTTGGATCATGAAGATTTCGATTGGAAAGGCATCATTGAAATGAACAGATAACAGGAGTGATCGATTATGGCTAAAATAGGTATCACTTGTTACCCCACCGTAGGGGGATCAGGTGTCATTGCTACAGAGCTAGGGAAATTGCTGGCAGAGAAAGGGCATGAGATCCATTTCGTTGCCTCTCAAGTGCCCTTTCGTCTGAACCGTGTATATCCGAATATTTATTATCATGAAGTGGAAGTCAGCAACTATCCAGTCTTCCAGCATCCTCCCTATGACTTAGCTCTAGCAGCGAAGATGGCCGATGTAATCAATAGAGAGGAATTGGATATTCTTCATGTCCACTATGCCATGCCGCATGCCATTTGTGCGATTTTAGCCAAGCAAATGTGTGAACGTGACGTAAAAATTATTACGACCCTTCACGGTACAGATATTACCGTCCTTGGTATTGATTCAAGCCTTAAACAAATGATTCGGTTTGGAATTGAACAGTCAGACAGAGTTACAGCTGTATCGCAAAGTCTTGTGGACCAGACGAAAGAGATGTTACATACAGACCGGTCTATTGACGTCATCTATAACTTTGTAGATGAACGGGAGTATTATCGAAGAGAAGATCAACGTCTGAAAGAACATTATGGGATTCAGGAGGAAGATGCGGTACTCATCCATATATCTAACTTTCGAAGAGTGAAAAGAGTGACCGATGTCATTAAAACCTTTGCAGCTGTGGCAGAGCAAATGCCTGCAAAACTGCTACTTGTCGGTGATGGTCCGGAGTATTCAGAGTGCCATCAACTTGTCCAACAGTTGGGATTAGAAGACCGTGTCCTCTTCTTAGGTAAGCAGGAAAATGTAAGTGAACTGCTTTCCATTTCAGATTTAAAATTATTGTTATCTGAAAAAGAGAGCTTTGGACTTGTCCTTCTTGAAGCTATGGCTTGCGGTGTTCCTTGTATCGGAACAAATATCGGAGGAATCCCAGAGGTCATTGATCATGGGGAGACCGGTTTTATCGCAGAACTTGGAAATGTTGAACAGATTTCTTACTTCGCCACAAAGTTATTAGAGGATAAGGAACTGCATCAAACGATGGCTGAACAGTCGAAAAGAGTCGTCCATGACAAGTTTGCAACGAATACAATCCTTAGGCAGTATGAAACTTTATATGAACAGGTCTTGAACCATGAGTAGTCACGATGTATTTAAACCTGCTTTTGAAGTGATCCAAAAGATTGAAGAAGCGGGTGGGGAAGCCTACATCGTCGGTGGTGCTGTGCGTGACTATTTGAGCGGCAGGCCTGTCAATGATATCGATATTGCTACATCGGAAACGCCTGAGCGGATTCAGGAAATATTTGAAAAAGTTATCCCTGTAGGAATCGAACACGGGACGGTAATCGTGCGCCATCGTTCTGTTTCTTACGAAGTGACAACGTATCGGGTAGAAGAAGGCTATGAAGATTATCGCCACCCAGATGAGGTGACATTCGTACGGGATATCACTCTTGATCTGGCTCGGAGAGATTTTACGACCAATGCAATCGCCATGAGCAGGGACGGGAGGCTTATTGATCCTTACCACGGACATGATGCCATTCGGAATAAGAAGATCGAAGCTGTTGGGGAGCCGTCTGAGCGTTTTCACGAGGATCCATTGCGAATGATGAGAGCTGTCAGGTTTGCCAGTCAACTTTCATTTAAGATTGAAAAGAGGACCGAAGAAGCCCTGACTCACTTGTCCCCTTTGCTTCAGCACATTTCCATTGAAAGGATTGCAGTGGAAGTGGAGAAAATTTTCGGAGGTTCGGATTATGCTTTAGGATTGCAGCTTCTGCAATCAACAGGGTTAAAGAATCATTTGCCCATTCTCAAAGATTTGGACATTCACAGAAATGTGCCGTATTCACCTCTCTTTGGGTGGCACGAGATCATTGCTTTTTATGCTTTGCAGTATCCACATCTATCTCCAGAAAATTTCATGAAGTCATGGAAACTCTCAAAGGATACAAAGAAGAAAACAGAACAGTTGTTGCACGCTTACAAAACTTACGAAAGAAAGAAGAATGTGACATCATGGCTGGTTTATCAATTAGATGATGAATTGTTCGCATCATTCTCTAGATTATTTTCTGCTCTCCATGAAGGAAATATGAATTTAGACAAGGATTTGACTGATAGGAAAGAGCAGCTGCCTAT
The DNA here is from genome assembly GCF_019599545.1 of Halobacillus sp. Nhm2S1. Lineage (GTDB taxonomy): Bacteria > Bacillota > Bacilli > Bacillales > Halobacillaceae > Halobacillus. The sequence continues at coordinate 174,445 of NZ_JAIEZV010000001.1, forward strand.
TCAAAATAAAAAAGAGCTGTCTTTCCAGGCTAGAGATCTTCTGCAATTGTACACACATCTACCGAAAGGTCCATGGATCTCAGAGTGGATGGACACGATTGAACACCATGTGGTCACAGGGGAAATAGAAAACGATTATGAAAAAATAAAGGAGTGGGTGAGGGGATGGAATCCACCCGCAAGCAATTAATCGAGTTACTGAGGAACATAGATGGTCATATTTCAGGCCAGGAACTTTCCGACCAATTAGGAATATCGAGGACAGCCGTTTGGAAACACATGAATGAATTGAAAAAGGACGGATATGAAATAGAAGCCGTTCAACGTAAAGGGTATAAAATTATGTCTTCCCCCGATAAAATTAGTGAGAATACGCTCAGATGGGGATTAGATACAAAATGGATTGGCCATGAGTTGTATCATTACGACCAGGTAGAATCGACCCAGGAAATTGTGCATCAGCTAGCCAAGCAGGGAAAACCCCATGGAACGGTGGTCATTGCAGATGAACAAGTGAAAGGGAAAGGACGAATGTCTAGAAATTGGGATTCACCGAAAGGGAAGGGGATATGGATGAGTGTCCTCTTACGCCCGAATCTACCTCCGGTCCAAGCACCTCAAATTACCCTCCTGGCAGCGACTGTATTAGCAAGGATGGTTGCAGAAAGGTCTTCGTTGGTTCCGCAGATTAAATGGCCGAATGATCTATTGATCAATCACAAAAAAGTATCAGGAATTCTTACAGAAATGCAAGCAGAGCAAGATACGATTCAATATATTGTGCTCGGTATGGGAATGAACGTTAATCAAGAAGACCGCGAAATACCTGAAGATATTAAATATAAAGCATCTTCCCTTAAAGTCGAATCCGGCCAGCATTGGAATATTCAACAAACGGTTCAACACATCTTACGTCTTTTTGAAGAAACCTATGAACAGTTTGAATCCCATGGGTTTGCGTCCATAAAACAGGATTGGGAACACTTCGGTTACAAAATCGGCGAAGAGGTGACAATCTCTACCATGAGAAAAACCTGGCAGGCGACTCTCATAGGGATCGAGCCTGATGGTGCTTTGCGTGCAAGAAGCAAAGGCGGCGAGGAAGAGAAACTGTATTCAGCGGAAATTCATTGGGGAGAGGGAGGATATCATGCGTAATAAGGCACAATTCCTGCGTATGAAGCATGACGAAGAAAAAATAGTCATGATCACAAGTTATGACTATCCATCAGCGAAAATGTCAGAAGAAGCGGATGTCGATATGATTTTGATCGGCGACAGCTTGGGAATGACGGTGCTGGGTTATGACTCAACGATTCCGGTGACTATGGAGGATATGATTCACCATGGGAAAGCGGTTTACCGTGGTGCCCCTGACACTTTCAAAGTCATTGACATGCCCTTCATGTCCTATCACATATCCACAGAGGACACGTTAAAGAACGCTCGCAGACTCTATCAGGAAACAGGAGCCCAAGCATTGAAGCTTGAAGGAAGTGGAGAGGTCTCTGAAGTAATTAAAAAGCTGGTTCATGCCGGAATTCCTGTGGTTGGACATATAGGTCTAACTCCGCAATCCGTCAATGTTCTTGGAGGCTATAAGGTTCAGGGGAAAGACCAGCAATCCGCAGAACGACTGATCGAAGAAGCGCTGGAAATCGAAGCGGCCGGGGCAATGGCGCTCGTCCTTGAGTGTGTGCCCAGACAGTTAGCAGAAAAGATTACAAACCGGCTATCTATCCCCACCATTGGAATTGGTGCCGGGGCAGCGTGCGATGGTCAGGTCCTCGTCTACCACGATATCTTAAAGTACGGGGTTGATCGATTACCGAAGTTTGTAAAACCTTATATCGATAGCAACCACCTTTTAGGAGAAGCAGTACAATCTTATGTGAAGGATGTAAAGATGAAAGCTTTTCCGGAAGAATCCCATACATTTACTATGGACCTTAATGATTTGCCAGAGGAGTAGGGAGATAAATGAAAGTACTAAGAGAAATTGATCATGTGAACACATGCATTTCCGAATGGAGGAAGAATGGGGAGACCATTGGATTCGTTCCTACAATGGGCTATCTTCATGAAGGCCACATCCGCCTTATTCAGGAAGCGAAGAAGGAAAATGACAAAGTAATTCTCAGCATTTTTGTAAACCCGCTTCAGTTTGGGGAAGGAGAAGATTTGGATACATATCCTCGTGATGAGGAACATGATCGTAAAGCAGCAGAAGAAAACGGCGTCGACCTTGTTTTTCTTCCGACAAATGAAACGATGTATCCACAGCCATTATCCGTGAATATGACGGTTTCTAAACGGACGAATGTCTTGTGTGGAAAGAGTCGTCCAGGGCATTTTGATGGCGTTGTTACTGTCCTCACGAAACTTTTTAATATCACGAGACCTGACAATGTCTACTTCGGAATGAAAGATGCACAGCAAGTAGCTGTCGTAGATGCCTTAATCAAAGACTATAATATGCCTGTTAACCTCATCCCTGTCCCTACGGTACGTGAAGGAGACGGTCTTGCGAAAAGCAGTAGAAACGTCCGTCTCTCCGATGAAGAACGAAAAGAGGCTCCTTTTATACAGGAAGCACTGCAGTATGGCAGGAAACTTGTTTTGGAAGGACAGAAGTCAAAAGAATTGATTGTTGAAGCCACAGAGAAGTTTCTTGAAAAGAAAACTCGTGGTAAGATAGATTATATTGAATTATTATCTTATCCTGAGTTAGAATTTATAGAGAAGATGGATCGTCCTGTGATTCTCGCTGCGGCTGTATTCTATGACAATGTGAGATTGATTGATAATGTCGTGTTCGATCAAGAAGGACATGTCATTTATGGGTGATCTTCAAGGAGGCCATTTCATATGTTACGTACAATGATGAAAGCGAAAATACACCGTGCACGCGTAACGGAAGCGAATTTGAACTACGTGGGTAGTGTGACGATCGATCAGGATTTGCTTGATCAAGTCGGTATACTTCCCCATGAAAAAGTGCAGATTGTGAACAATAATAATGGCGAACGGCTTGAGACCTACGTGATTGCTGGTGAACGTGGGAGTGGGGTCATCTGCCTGAATGGTGCAGCTGCCCGCCGTGTCCAGCCGGATGATATTGTTATTATTGTTTCCTATGCGATGCTTGATGAAGAAGAGCTGGAAGAATTCCGCCCGAAGATCGCTCTCATGGATGAGAACAACAGGGTCGAGCAAATCATCGAGGAAGAACCACCTTTACAAGCATTGCCATTATAAGAAATGACTAGCGAGTGAAGAAAGGATCTATGCCACGGTCTTAGGCAAGGTCCTTCCTTTTTGTTGTGAAAGTAGGGATGAACATGAAGAGATTTGCAATTGTGGATTTAGAGACAACAGGAAATGCGGCATCAAAAGGGGATCGGATCATAGAAATCGGTGTGGTTGTTATGGAGGAAAATGGGACAATCGTGGAAGAGTTTTCTTCTCTTGTTTATCCTGAAAAAGAAATTCCCCCATTTATACGATCATTAACTGGAATCGAAAATGACGATGTTTTGGATGCACCGCTCTTCTCTGAAATCGTCGAGGATGTCTATCCTCTGTTTCAACATGCTTTCATCGTGGCGCATAATATCGAATTCGATCTTGGATTTTTAAATGATGAATTGACCCGATGCGGTTATCAACCGTTACATAATCCGATCATTGATACCGTTGAGTTCGCACGCATATTGATGCCGACTTCTCCTACTTTCAAATTAGGGCAGCTGGCAGAACGTCTGGAGATGGGGCATGATCGACCACACCGAGCATTGTCAGATGCTCAGGTGACCGCCGATCTACTTCTTTATTTGTTGAAAGAACTTCAGCGTCTCCCTGAACGCACCATTCATCATTTGCTAAAGATTGAAGGGAAATTGAAAAGTGATTTCAGGGAGTTCTTTCTCAAATATTTAGAAGAAAAAAGGTATGGTACGAACCCTGAATCTGATGTGATGCTGAAGCACGGAATTGCCGTCAGGAAGCAAGTGCAGGAGCGTGAATCTAAAACTGTTCAACTTCCAGCGTTCGACACATGGAAAACGCAAGTGTTTGAGGGAGAAAATGGCCTCGAAAGCCTGCTTCCTGATTATGAAGTCCGAAAAGGGCAGCAGGAAATGACTTCAAGTGTCAAACAAGCTCTAGAAGAAAATAAGCACGCGATCATAGAAGCAGGTGCTGGAACGGGCAAATCAGTCGCTTATCTACTATCCGCTGCTTTCCAAGCTATGCAAAGTGGTAAACGTGTCGTCATCTCCACACACACAACAAGTCTTCAGAAACAATTGCTAGAGGAAGAAATACCAAAAGTTGAACGGATGTTTCCCCGTCCGATTAAAGCTGTGCTTTATAAAGGAAAAGCTCATTACATTAGTTTGATACACTTTCATTATGAACTTGAACGATCGTACCAGGATAACTACGATATTGCACTGACAAAGGCTATGATCCTCGTTTGGTTGACCAAAACGCGGACAGGCGATGTAGATGAAATTCAACTCCCTTCAAATGGAAGACAGTTTTGGCATAAAGTGTCTTCGGAACAATCAAGCAAAACCGTCAGACTTGGTTTCACGGATGATAGTTTTTTCCAGTGGGCTCAAGAGAAAGCGGCTCAAGCCGACCTTGTCATTACCAATCATGCCCTTCTGTGTATGGATATAATGAAAGAGGAATCGGCGTTGCCTGATTATGAGCATGTGATTATTGATGAAGCTCATCATTTGGAAGCTGTAGCTAGTCGGTACTTTGGTGTGCGAATGAATTATCGTGAACTTCAACGGCATTTGACCCAATTTGGAGAGATCCTCCATAAGAGTCTTTATAAGGGTTGGTCTTTGCAGGAAGACTTTTACACCAATCTAATCAAAGGTCAACAATCCATTGATGAGGCGAAGGAAGAGCTGAGCCATCTTTCACGTTATATTTATCAAAGCGTCAAAAAGCAGAAGCGGTTAGGGAAAGGGAAGAGTGATATTGGACGGACCCAGCTTCTTTTAAAGCCCGGAGAAATGCCGGCATTTATTGACACAGCCAAAGAAATGTCCCATCGTTTCTTGGCTATGATTAAAAAGTTGATTGTCTATATGGGAAGAATGGAAGAACAGTTGAGAATGCAGCTTGCCGTCAAAGAGGACTACAGTATCCCGATCCTGCTCTCACGATTGAACAATCAAATCGATGTCTGTCACCAAATTCGCTCCCAGCTCATTCATTACTTTGATTTTACAAGAGAAGAAGAAGTAAAATGGGTGGAAATTGAAGGAGAAGGTGCCGTTAACGCGATCTACTTATTCAGTGAACCGTATGATGTCGCTCATCTGCTCGAACAACGACTTTTCAAAAGGAAGAGCAGTGTAATTTTAACGAGTGCCACCTTAACCACAGATGGTTCTTTCGATTACATTCGGAAATCCTTAGGGATGAAAGGTCTTGTCAACACAATGGAAGCTGCGATTCCGTCTCCTTATCAGTTTAAGGAGCAGGTCCAGGTTATGGTGCCGAATGATTTTCCAAATATAAAAAGTGAGCCTGACGCGTTTGTTGAAGCACTCAGTGAAGCGATTTATTCTGTTGCAGAAGTGACGAAAGGAAGAATGCTCGTTTTATTTACTTCCTATGAAATGCTTCGTCAAACCTACTCACTTTTAAAAGAGTTTATTGACCCAGAAGAGTTCATGGTTTTTGCACAAGGTGTTTCCAGTGGAAGCAGGGATCGTTTGAAAAAAAACTTTCAAGCGTTTGATCAGGCTATTCTTCTCGGGACTAGTTCTTTCTGGGAAGGGGTGGACATCCCCGGAGAGGATCTTTCCTGTTTGATGATGGTCCGTTTACCTTTTCAACCACCAGATCAGCCTATACAATCGATTAGGAATGAGCGAATGCAAAAAGAAGGAAAAAATTCCTTTATGGAAAAATCGCTTCCTCATGCCATTATTCGATTCAAGCAAGGTTTTGGAAGGTTGATCCGAAGCAGCTCGGATCGAGGAATCGTCTTTATTTGCGATCAGCGGTTGATGGAGGCTCGATACGGTAAATATTTCTTGAACTCCTTGCCAGAAGTTCCTGTTTCTTATGAGTCCACCCGCCAATTGATCAATAAAATTGATAAGTGGCTCTGACTTCAGCGCATGGGACTGGACGTACCTGTTATAATAATAAGCGGACCCCGCACAATGGAGGTTTTTTAACGATGGAAAATAAGATTGAAACATTATCGACAGTCCGGATCCAAAAGTCTGACGATCTTTATAAAATTGTCGATACATTGAACCGCACACTTAAAGAAGATAATCTGATGTTTGGGTTGGCACTGGATGATGACGATGCTGAGACCGCAGTCTTCACCATTTACCGCACCTAGTTGGTTGAAGTGGAGCCTTGCGATAGCAGGAACCCTCTTTCTTTTGGCTTTTATCCTTTTCCTATGGGTATATATAGATGTGAACCAGGACCGCAAAGAAGGTCATCCTGAAGCAGAGGCGATTGCGAAAGAACAAGGCGACCTTACTACGATCGACCATGTATCTACATACCATGGGAAAAGAGAGTTCCATATCGTCCAAGGAATGAACGAGTCCAAAGAAGCATCCATTTTATTCATAGACATAAAGGAAAATAAGATCCTTGATGAGGTTTCTGGAAAAGTAGCGCTTAGTTTGGAAGAGATGCGCTCCCGGTGGGAGAAAATGTGCTCAAGTTGTACTTTCAAAGATATTCAATATGGTTTTGAGGAAAATGAACCTGTCTTTCAATTGACCTATATCGATGATCAGAACCGTTATGTATTGGATTATTTCACATTGCAGGGTGAAGCGTTTGATCAGCGTTTTGCTTTCAGACAGAATGAGTAAAAGGAGTGAACGTTTATGGAATTAGCACAACGAGTGAAAGCTTTAACACCATCAACAACACTGGCAATCACAGCCAAAGCGAAAGCATTGAAGGCTGAAGGTCATGATGTGATTGGATTGGGAGCAGGAGAACCTGACTTCAATACTCCGTCGTACATCTTGGATGCCGCTAAACGTGCGATGGATGAAGGAATGACAAAATATACACCAGCTGGTGGAGTTCCTGAGCTGAAAAACAGCATTACAGCAAAACTGAAGCGTGATCAAGGTTTAACGTACACAAATGAGCAAATCATTGTTACTACAGGTGCGAAGCATGCTTTGTTCACTCTGTTCCAGGTCCTTCTGAACGAGGGAGATGAAGTGATCGTCCCTGCTCCTTACTGGGTCAGTTATCCAGAACAGATTAAGCTCGCTGAAGGTAAGCCCGTCATTGTTTCAGCTGATGAATCCAATGATTTTAAACTGACACCACAGCAACTGAAAGAAGCGATTACACCTAAAACAAAAGCGGTTATCATTAATTCTCCAAGTAACCCGACAGGTATGATGTATTCGGAATCAGAATTAAAGGCGCTCGGAGAAGTGTGCCTTGAGCATGACATCCTGATCGTGTCAGATGAAATCTACGAAAAATTGATCTATACAGATGAAAAACATGTTTCAGTTGCTCAGCTGTCTAAAGAACTGTATGATCAAACGATCATTATTAATGGGGTTTCCAAATCTCATTCGATGACAGGTTGGAGAATCGGTTTCGCTGCTGGAAATAAAACCGTTATTAAAGCGATGTCCAATATGGCTTCCCATTCCACATCAAATCCGACCACCATTGCCCAGTATGCAGCACTCGCTGCTTATACGGCTTCCGAAGAGAAAGTAGACGAAATGAAAGAGGCATTTAAGGAACGTTTGGATGTCCTTCACAAGCGCCTGGTTCAAATTCCTGGAGTGCATTGTGCGAAACCATCTGGCGCTTTTTACCTTTTCCCTAACGTGAAAGAAGCGGTGGAGCACGGAGGCTTTGAGGATGTGGATGCATGGGTGAAAGCTTTATTGGATGAAGAAAAAGTGGCCCTTGTCCCAGGTTCAGGGTTTGGAAGCCCGGATAATGTGCGCCTGTCCTACGCGACATCCTTGGATCAGCTCGAAAAAGCAGCTCATCGAATCGAACGTTTTGTAAACAAACATCAATCTTAAGCTTTTGGAGGTTTTAGTGTGAAAACAACGATATCTGAAGTATCAAAATATGTAGGGGAAGAAGTAACGTTAGGAGCTTGGCTTAGCAACAAACGCTCCAGTGGTAAGATTGCGTTCCTTCAACTTCGTGATGGAACAGGCTTTATGCAAGGGATCGTCGTAAAAGCAGAAATTGGAGAAGAAAAGTTTCAAGATGCGAAAGCTTTAACGCAGGAGTCTTCCCTTTATGTAACAGGTGTGATCGTGGAAGATACGCGTTCTCCACTTGGCTACGAAATGCAAGTGAAAGATTTTGAAGTAATTCATGAAGCGGTCGATTATCCGATCACACCTAAGGAGCACGGTCCTGAGTTCCTTATGGATCACCGCCATTTGTGGCTCCGTTCAAAACGTCAGCATGCTGTCATGAAAGTACGAAATGAAATCATTCGCTCCACTTATGAATTTTTCAATGACAATGGATACGTCAAAATCGATCCTCCTATTCTTACAGGATCTTCAGCAGAAGGAACGACAGAACTTTTCCATACGAAATATTTTGATGAAGATGCTTACTTGTCTCAAAGTGGTCAACTTTACATGGAAGCTGCTGCAATGGCTTTCGGTCGAGTATTCAGTTTCGGACCGACTTTCCGTGCTGAGAAATCCAAAACCCGCCGCCACTTGATTGAATTTTGGATGATTGAGCCTGAAATGGCATTCATGGACCATGAAGACAGCCTACAAGTCCAGGAACAGTATGTTTCTCATGTCGTACAATCGGTGCTTAAGAATTGTAAGATCGAACTTGATGCACTCGGAAGGGACACAGAGAAACTTGAAAAAATCCAGGCTCCATTCCCGCGCATTAGTTATGACGATGCCATCCAACTTTTGAAAGATAAAGGGTTTGATGATATCGAATGGGGAGAAGATTTTGGAGCTCCGCATGAAACAGCGATTGCAGAAAGTTATGACAAACCAGTTTTCATTACCAATTATCCTGCTGATATTAAAGCATTCTATATGAAGCCGGATCCGGAACGCCCTGAAGTAGTTCTATGTGCAGACTTGATTGCTCCTGAAGGGTATGGTGAAATCATCGGTGGGTCGCAACGAATCGATGATTTGGAGTTAATGCAGCAGAGATATGAAGAACATGATCTCACTGGAGATGCGTACAAATGGTATTTGCAATTACGTGAATACGGAAGTGTCCCACACTCCGGCTTTGGATTAGGACTTGAACGTACCGTTGCTTGGATCTCAGGAGTCGAGCACGTTCGCGAGACGATTCCATTCCCTCGTCTATTGAATCGACTGTACCCGTGATCACTAATCATGCGGATGAACGAACACCGATTTAACGCTGCGGCGTATCGGTGTTTTTCATTCTATGAAGATTAAGAATGGAGGGATTGATTTGGCTAAATACCAAAGCTTTCAGAACATCATGGATAACCAAATGGTCGTTCCAACGAAACTACTTGAAAATTTTCATCAATTAAAATTGAATGAAACAGAACTGGTCGTTCTCTTACAAATCCACCGTTTTCGCACAGAAGGGAATGGATTTCCGACACCTGAACAACTGGCGACTCATCTAACCATTACGTCCCAGGAATGTTCACAGGTACTTAGGAGCTTGATCCAAAAAAGGATGATGACCATTGAGCAAAATCAAAATGAGCATCGAGTCCTTAATGAATATTATTCACTAGAACCATTATGGGAAAAAATATTTACCGTATCCCCGAAGCCTCAAACAAGTGACAGAACTTATGATGAAAATATATTTCCACTGTTTGAACAGGAATTCGGGAGACCCTTGTCTCCATTTGAAATTGAGACCATCAATATATGGCTTGATGAGGAAGAGCAATCTCCAGCATTGATCAAGGCTGCGTTAAGAGAAGCGGTATTAATGAGCAAACTGAACTTCAAGTACATTGACCGTATCCTGAGGGAGTGGAAGCGTAAAGGTGTTAAAACGGTGGAACAAGCCCGGGAACAGGGCAAACAGTTCCGTCAAGGACAACAGGCACCGAAAACTCAAAAGCAGGAGAATAAGAAGCGTGATATCTCCCTTTACTATAACTGGTTGGAGGAGGATTCTTAAAACACACGATGTTGAATAAACAGCAGATCCGTCATTGTCTAGATACGTTTGAAGAAATGTTTCCTGAGGCCGAGTGTGAATTGACGCACAGCAATCCTTTTGAACTCCTCGTTGCTGTCGTTCTGTCAGCTCAGGCGACTGATGCGTTAGTGAACAAAGTGACTCCTCAACTTTTTGAGAAATATAAAAAGCCTGAGGACTATATCGCTGTTCCATTAGAAGAGCTACAGAATGACATCAAACGGATTGGTTTATACAGGAACAAGGCAAAGAACATAAAGAAGCTTTCCCAAACCCTTGTTGAAAAGTTTAATGGGGAGGTCCCCCCGACAAAAAAAGAGTTGGAGAGCTTAGCGGGAGTAGGTAGAAAAACGGCTAACGTCGTAGCTTCCGTCGCTTTTGATGAACCTGCTATTGCGGTGGATACTCACGTAGAGCGTGTTTCCAAACGTCTAGCTTTTTGCAGGTGGAAAGACTCTGTCTTGGAAGTCGAAAAGACATTAATGAGGAAAATCCCGGTGGAAGAGTGGAGTGTAACCCATCACCGAATGATATTTTTCGGACGCTATCACTGTAAAGCCCAGCGCCCGAATTGTGAAGAGTGTCCTTTGTTATTCTTGTGTAGGGAAGGGCAAAAACGAATGAAAAAGAAAGAAAAATCACAATAAAAATACCCTCTCGAATTTATTTCGAGAGGGTATTTTTGATTAAGCTGCATCTTGCTGTTCCTGGTCCTCCTCAGGTGGAGGTTGTTCTTCGTCAGAACCACCGTTCCCGCCTGAACCAGAATCATCACTTTGGTTTTGATCATCGCTTTCACCGTCATCATTAGTGCCGGATCCATCATCTTGGCCATTGCCTTGACCATTCCCTTGACCTTCTCCATTATTGTTTCCGTTGTTATTTCCTTCTCCGTCTCCTTCATTATTCTCTTCAGGAGGCCCTTCACCTTCCGTGTCCTCTTCTTGATCTTCCTGATTTTCTCCTTCTTCGGATTCTTCAGGATTTTCCTGTTCAAGAGAACCCGGGGCTTGAACCGTGACGGTAGCAGGGTCACTATTTGCTGTATTGTCGTCATCACTAACAACGACTACAGCAAATTCGTAGGAGGCGCCTGGGTCGACGTTCGTAATTTCGACACTCGTTTCTTTCGTTGTTGTCAATTCTCTCATTTCTCCACCATCAATGGAGGCAGCAATACGGAAACTGATGTTATCTGTATTCCCGTAAGACCAAGAAAGATCAATACTGGATGTTTCTTCATTAAATTGTCCAGCCAGGGATTGGACAGGATCCAATTTCTGATACGTTTCTGATACTTTAGATGGCTGATTGTCTACGTGGAATAATTCCGTAACAATGCGGTCCGATGGTGTATATTCACTAGGTAAACGTGCAGGTCTGGAACCTTTCTCGACATCTACCCATGCAACGGAATCCGGTTTAGTAAAGTCTGCTGTTTCGATTCCCTGCGATAGCTGAGTCATCAACGGCTTGTAAATCTGTTTTGGTATATCTTTCGCCGCTTGGGACATCGGATCTTCTCCATCGTAACCTGACCAAATGGAAATGGAATAGTTCGTTGTGTAACCATTAAACCAGGAGTCTGATGCATAGTCCCCACGGTTCGTGGTTCCGGTTTTTCCTGCATCAGGTACACCAGGTACGTTGGCAGCTGTCCCGGTGCCTTCGCTCATAGTGGTTTGCAGCATATTCGAAATCATAAAGGCCGTGTAACTGTTCATGGCAGACTTTGGCTCTGGCGTAAGTTCAACGGTTCCTTCTCCAGGAACTTCGACTTTGGTAACCGTATGTGGTTCATTATATACGCCTTCATTACCAAAGGCAGCGTAAGCGGCAGCCATTTCTTTAGGATTCGTTCCGGAACCTCCGCCGATGGCATCCATTTGATAAATGGTGTCGCCTCGGAAAGTAAAACCTAGCCCCTCTGCGAATTCTTGCGCTTTATCCAGTCCAACTTCATTGATCGTTTTCAATGCTGGGATGTTCAAGGATCGACTAAGCGCATATCTAGCGGATACCCAGCCTCTGAAGTTGTTATCAAAGTTATTGACTGATTTACCATTAACCTCGTAAGGCTCATCTTTAATTTGGTGATAAGTGGACATTTTATTATATTGAATGGCCGGACCATATGCAGTGATCGGTTTGAATGTTGAACCTGGTTGACGGTTAATTTGAGTGGCCGTATTGAACTGACCTTTTTGGTAGTTCCGGCCTCCGCCAATTGCTCGAATGGCACCTGTCTGAGTATCTGTGACAGCAACACCAGCCATTAATTTTTCATCCGGCCATGGGGTAGGCCCCTCATTGCTTAAGAGCTGTTGAACTTGTTCCTGCGCTTTAGGATCTAAAGTTGTATAAATTTTCAACCCATCTTTATAGATATCTGAGCCATCCATTTTCTCTTTGATCTCACGTTCCACTTCATCGAGGAACGCTTGGAATGGTGCTTCTTTTTCAGGCTGTCTTTCAATCAACATGTCTTCGACCTTCACTTGGCGTGCTTCTTCAGCTTCTGCTTCTGTAATTTTTCCGTGTTGTACCATCAAGCTAAGCACCGTGTTCATTCGATCCTTTGCTAAATCCGGATTTTCAAACGGCATGTAGCCACTTGGTCTTTGCGGAAGTCCTGCCAATAAGGCGGCTTCAGGTAATGTAAGCTCACTGAGGTCTTTTTTGCCAAAATAAGTTTCTGCAGCTTCAGCAACCCCGTAAGCCCCAGCACCATAGTAAATTTTGTTCAAGTACATTTCTAAAATCTTTTCTTTGGAATATTCCTGATCTAACTTAATTGCCATGTACTGCTCTTGCACTTTACGTTTTATGGTTTTATCTTTGGTTAAGAATGATTCTTTGACGACTTGCTGAGTAATTGTACTGGCTCCTTCAGCACCGAACCCCCCAGTAATGTTAGCGAGGACGGCCCCTCCAATTCTTCGGAAATCAATTCCGATATGATTGAAGAAGCGAACATCTTCGGTCGCTAGTACAGCGTCTTCAAGAACGGGAGGGATATCGTTGTACGTGATTTTCGTCCGTCGCTCGTCTCCGGCTAAATCAGCATACAAGTCTCCGTTTTTATCATAAACTTTGGAAGAGAATGGATCGGATAATTTCGATTCATCTAAACTTGGAGCCGTAGCAACATAATAGGCAAATAATGCTCCAACCCCTAACATCAGAACGACTCCGATGGTTAAGAGGGTCATGAAAATTCTTTTGAATTTTGATGTGCTTTTTCCTTTTTTCGATGATTTCATCTGTTTTCTTCTTGCTGTGCGTGACTGGCTATCATTGGCCATTTACATTTCCTCCATTTCAGAAATAAAGCTTATCGATGGCCGTGGCATAATGAACCCTGGCCTGATAATGAAAAGGGATTTTGATTCCTTCTTTAGCGATGTGGTCATAAGGAATCGATTTCCTCCCGCCCTTCCACTGATTTTCCCAGAACGGAAAAATTGATGATGTTGGAAGGAGGTACGTCTCATCTAAAGGTGTGAACTTTATGATCATAAAGCTGATCCCACCGTGCGCTTGAGCAGCTCTCATATGGTCAATCTGGTGTTGGTGAACATTACTCAGTGGAAAAGAAGTTTTATTTTTTGTTTCTTTTGCCTCAAAATCAATGTATTTTCCACGATAAACTCCATTAAAGTCGGTCGTAGAGGCTTGTTTGAAATACGCCTCTTTAATGACAGCGGCACTCCTTTTCGGGTAATCCACTTGTACGATTTGAACCGGCGTAGGCTTTTTATGGACTACCGCCACCCCTGCCTGCAAGTAATACTCGTTCGTTACATTAATGTCTTCTTCCAGTGACATTCCCCGATTACTGAAATCCGGTTTTGTTTTTCCTTTAGGAGCTAAATTTGCCTTGGAACTACGTCTCCCATTGGGATAATTCACAACCAATCCCTCCCTATAGCCATGAGAGTATCATACCAAATTTTCGAGTCCAAGAATATATACATGCGACTCATTTTATTTAGACGTATTAAAGGCAGGAAAGTTTCACCTGTTCACAAGATTGACACAAACAACAAAACCGCCAGGATTGTTTTCCCTTCTATATTCCATCCAAAACCCTAATCATACTCTTTCGATATTGAACGATGTTTTTTGACTCCCGTTGGTATGGGTGGCATCCTCTATGAACGAATGGATCATATGGAAGGATATGAATAAGGATTCGGCATAGGGCCGTTTCTAAACAGTTTATAAAAAAAGCTGCTGCTATAAAAAATAGCAACAGCTTCTGTCCAATCACGTAGAAGGGCGGTTCTCACCAGATAATTTAGGATTGTCCGTTTTTGCCGGTGTTGGTTTTTTATTTTTCTGTTCTTTTTTCTTAGCCATATGGTTTTCTCCTTTTATGTCGAAGATTAAAGTCTGGTTTGACTTGTTTTGTTGCTTTAGTTCTAGTCTTGTCATCCGTAGAGGAGTTATGCATGCAATAGAGAATTTGTTAAACACCAATAAAAGGGGGAGTAGTGTATGAAGAAAAATAGTGTCATCACACCGTATGAATTTGAGGAGCAGCTCTCGCACTTACAGGAGAAATTCTCCTTACTTGAGCGCAGGTTGTCCATCAAAGCAGATGAAATCGTGTTTAATATGGCCGTCTCCCACCGTAAAGAAATTGATGAATTGAAGAATGAAGTGTTTGGGCTTCGAGATGAATTGAGAAAGATCAAAAAAGAACGCCGTTATGAATATATGGAGAAAGTTGCTCAACAAGCCCGACGTCGTTCTGTAGGTTGATTTTGATACCCTTTGTTCCCTCATGCTATTATGAAGGAGGAAAGGTGTGGATGTAATGAGTTTAAAAGCCGATACAAATAAATTGAAGCGTCTAATTGATGAACGTCATCAACGCTTTTTAAATACGGAAGGTCCTGTAGATAAAAAGAGCTATGACTTTTTTAATCAAGTCAAAAAGGAAACGGATCCGATGTTCCGATTGACGAATGAATGGGTAAAGGAAGCAGAGGCTTTCGTTAAAGACCGGAAGACGAATGTGCACCCGAACCAAGTGAAATCAACCCATGAAAATATTGAAATGATCATCCTGCATAGTTATTATCTGGATGTGCATCGAAAAAGGTTCAAAGAATTATATCAGTCCTCCCATTATGTTTTGGATATGGTCCTTGACGATTTAGAACATAATGAAAAAAGCTCCCTATGACGGGAGCTTTTTTCATTTGAAAAGAAGGTAGCAGAAAATTCTGTTTCCACACTGTAGTTGACTACACATACCTTCCGGGATACACCTCGTATGTCAATAGGGGCCGGTAAACCCACTCGAACTTGACTCGAACAGACGAACGATGAGCAACGCGTAAGAACTTTGATTCAGATGCCCAAACCATGAGGTGCTCCGGGAAGCAAACTTTTCTCGGATCAACAGTACTTCCAAACCACTCAAAAGTTTCAACGACTTTTCTTAGCTTGTTATGAATGAAATAACAAGTGAAATGGATTATTTTTTGGAAAGTATTAAATAAAACGATGGAACGAGCAAAAGTGTCAATACTGTTGAAAAAGCAAGTCCGGATACGATCGATACGGCCAATGGTTTGAACAACACATCTCCTGTATAAATGATAGGAGCAAGAGCTGCAATCGATGTTAACGAGGTCAGGACAATTGGACGGATTCTTGCCCTGCCTGCTTCAATAACAGCTTCAACATTACTGCTGTATCGTTCACGGTTTTGTTCAATAAACTCGACGAGGATCACAGAGTTCCTTACCACAATACCTGAAAGAGAGACGATGCCCAATACAGCTAAGAAACTGAGAGGTTCACCTGATACAAATAGCCCCACAATAGCACCTGTCACTGCTAAAAATACGGTTCCAGTAATAAGTAGAGGCATGAGCAGGGAATTGAACTGGATGGCAATCGTCAAGTAAATTAAGAACAATACGATGACGAAAAGTTTCGTTACCTCTACAAAAAATTCGGAACGTGCATCGGATTCGCCACTTTCAACCAGCGTATAACCTTCCGGAAGGTTGTTTTTTATCTCACTTACGACTTCAGTTGATTGTTGATTGAATGTGCTTTCCATTCCTTCTTCAGGATAGGCTTCCACAGTAATGGTCCTCTCTCCATCCAAGTGTGGAATGACACCGATCCGTTCGGTTGATTCTGTTGTGATAATTTCGTCAAGAGACAGCGTTTCTGGCGGCCCGCTTTGATTCGTCTGCTGACTGACTACATTCAGCTCAGAAAGGGCTACTCCGTTCTCAACACCATCGTCAACGATTACCTCAATGGGTAAGCAATTCACACCATTATCAAAGGTCCCTAAAGGTACTCCGATATTTGCCAGTTGGAGTTGAGAAGTGATCTGATTGATTGGAATATTATTTTCTGCAAGCAATGAACGATCCGCATTGTATTCTGTGAAAGGCTGCGTCTCGGCATTTAGTGTAGCGATTTCAGCACCTTCCAGCTCACTTAATCGATCTTTTGCTTCCTTTGCCTCAGCAATTAACGTTTCAATTTCAGGGCCTTGGATTTGGATCTGGACAGGTGGTGAAGGTGGTGGACCAGAAACAATGGTTTCGAGGAATATTTCACTATCTGGAAATTCTTTCCTTAAAGGCTCTTCCCATTCCTCTATAAAATCACTTGCACTCGTCTGGTCTCTGTCCACTCGGACAAGAACCTGACCTGTGTTTTCACCTGAACGCTGTAATCCTGAACTGAACAGATTGGGAAGTCCACTTCCTGAATAAACCGCTGTTTCAGTGATGGTATCATCAGAATCCTCCAGATAGTCGGTCAACTCTTGTAACTTTTCTTCTGTTTCCTCAATAGTAGTCCCTTGAGGATTTTCAACAGTAATGGTGACTTCAGGACGATCAGCAGCTGGGAAGAACTCAAATGGAATCCTTATGGCCAATGTGGCTAAAAGAGCACATATAACAAGGCCGATCAAGGAAGTGATTAAAGGTTTCTTCGTAGTCTTAGGAAGAACCTTGTCAGCGTAAGTACGTTCTAACCGGTCAAACATACCCCCAAGAAGTCCAGACTTTGCCTTTTGGGATTTTTTCTTGCGTTTTTTTCTAGCATATTGAACGGTGGGAATGAACGTCAGTGCAATAATCGTGGATGCCAGCACCGTAAAAATTAAGACAGATGGTAAGGCTCTGATGAAATCCCCATTGGTCCCGGATAAAAACGTTAAAGGCAAGAAACTGAAAATGATCATGAGTGTTGAAGTTATAATTGACTTGCCGACCTCTTTCACGCCTCGAATGGTGCCTTCCATCGGTCCATCTCCAAGTTGGAATCTTCTTTGAATGTTGTCATTGACAACAATAGCATCATCAACCAATATCCCAATGGCTATAATCATTCCAATGACTGATATTTGGTTTAAATCGACTCCAACATATGGAAGAGGAATCAAACCGATGAGAATGGATATGGGAATGGATAAGGCAACGAGAATCGCTGACGATAAAGGAAGTCCAAGTACCATGATGATGATGACAGCTAGAAACGAAATGGCAAAGGAGGTAATCAGGTTCGAAAAGACCTCATCAATGATTGTACTTTGTGTATAAAATTGATCGACCTGAATTTCTTCCGGCAACTCTTCTGACAAAACGTTAATCTTGTCTGTCAATTCTTCTTGCAGAGCACTAATGTTTACTCCTTCTTCTGTAAGCACGGTGACCGATAAAGCAGCCTGGTCTTTATAAGTAATAAGATCTTCAACTTCTTGGTTTGTTATTTCAATGGATCCGATGTCAGCGAGGGTGACAGGTTCTCCTTCTGAATTGTTTCCGACAAATAAATTCTCCAACTCTTCAATGTCTGAGTATTTCTCGAAAATGAGTTGATGAATGGTGCCGTCTCTTTGTTCTGTGCCAATTGGTGAAGGTCCTAACTCTTCACTCAACGAACGAATGACAGAAGATGGAGAAATCTGCAGCTCATTCAATTGGTCATTATCCAAACTGACAGCTACTTTTTGATCAGGTAGACCTTTAATTAAAACGGAATCGACACCAGAAGTCTTTGTCAATTCTGCCTTCCATTCTTCTAATTCTTGCCGTAAGTCATACAAATCTGTTCGCTCATTACTGTATAAGTGATAAGAGGCAACAGCTGACATAGTCATATCAGTGTTTACATTGGGGGCTTGAACTTCTTCGGGAAAAGACCGGGATACATCCGATACAGCTTGCCGGATTTTGGCATTCGTTGTATCTGTATTCTCACCCCCGGATAGAGTAGCGGTCACTGTACCGAACCCGGTAGTCGACGCAGAGGTAATACTATCAATCCCTTCTGTATTCAACAGCTCTTCTTCAAGAGGGTTGATGATTGTACGTTCCACCTCTTGAGGAGTTGCTCCAGGATATACTGTAGAAATGGAAGAGACGTTCACATTAATTTCAGGAATTTCCCTTTTCGGGAGTTGCAAATAGGTGAAGATCCCTGTGAAAATCAATAACAAAATAAAAATCCAAATGATTTTGTTGTAATTTAAAATTGCCTTCATTTTGTTCCTCCTAAGCCATATGATTTTAATGCTCTTTCAGTATAAACTTTTTTCCGACACATGTGTCAATTAAATGCTCTCCTGATGTGCTTTGGGAAATTGAGTGTGAAACCGCTTTACATTTTACATATATTCATATATAATAACCTTCCCATGAGTAGGGAGGAATGAAGATGGAATCAAAACAACTAATCAATGAAGCTAAAAAGATAAGGGAAAAAGCTTATGTACCTTATTCAAAATTCCCTGTGGGTGCTGCTCTTGTCACAGAAGACGGAACCCTCTATACAGGATGTAATATTGAAAATGCTGCCTATCCTGTAACCTGTTGTGCAGAAAGAGTGGCAATTTTCAAAGCCGTTTCCGACGGACATGATCATTTCAAGGAACTGGCTGTTGTTGCAGACACCAAAAGACCAGTGCCTCCATGTGGATCTTGTCGTCAAGTTATGAGTGAATTTTTCCAGTCGGACGTTAAAATTCATACAACAAATCTTCATGGGGATACGAGAACATTTACAATGGAAGAAATTCTTCCATTTTCATTTTCTTCGGCTGATCTTACAGAAGAAGAAGCATAATAGGCAAAAAAAGGATGAGACTCTCATCCTTTTTTATTTTGTGGATCAAAGACCTTTATAATTCAACCCTAATGAAAGCTTGTTTTTATTGTTTCCTTTTAGAATGCATGTTTGTAAAAATAGGTACCTGTTCATAAGAAAGTAGTGGATATGATGATATCGCCTAGTACATTCACGCTCTTTGTGACATACGCTGATAAGGAATAAAAAGAACAAGGAGTGAAAGCACAATGCATCAACATTCTATGCAGGACTCTTGCGGCTGTGGACCTATGTCCCCAATGTCGTCTCCAGCCGGAAACCGTAGACCGATCGTTTGTCCTGTCCAAAATTGTGTAGTGGATAACTACTTCTGTGAAAACCAAGATTACATTCATCCTACGCACATTCTCGTGCGAAACAATCACACGTTGAATAACAACCATTATTTCCCATACATGGTTTCTGAGCAAAATAACTTCCGAACTCAAGATTTCGCTTTTCCTCAAGGATCTTCACCAGATTATAACTGGATGGATTATATGAATCCTCAAGATATGGGGCAAATGCCTATGGACCAGGGGCAAGGACAAATGCCAATGATGAACGATGAGGATATGGAAGAGATGGAAGGTATGATGGGCCAGGGTGGCCAAATGCCAATGATGGGTAACGGTCAGATGCCAATGATGGGCCAAGGCGGCCAGATGCCAATGATGGGTCAAGGACAAATGCCAATGATGGGTCAGGGCGGCCAGATGCCGATGATGGGTAACGGTCAGATGCCAATGATGGGCCAAGGCGGCCAGATGCCGATGATGGGTCAAGGACAAATGCCAATGATGGGCTCAGGTTCTAATAGCTGAGATAGATAAGCCACTACCCTGTGGCTTATTTTCTTTTTTTTAGGAAACATATTAAAATGAATGAAGAAAAAGGAGGTAGAACATTGAAAACCATTGTTGTTACAGGTTATAAACCGATGGAAATGGGCATTTTCAAACACAATGATCCAAAAATAGATTACGTAAAAGAGACCATAAAAAGAAGATTACGTTCTTACATAGAAGAAGGTTTGCAATGGGTGCTCATTTCTGGACAAATGGGCGTTGAGTTATGGACAGCTGAAGTCGTTCTCGATTTAAAAGAAGAGTTCGATGTGAAATTAGGTGTTCTTCCTCCGTTTGAAAACCAGGAAGAGCGCTGGCCTGAAGATCTTAAACTTGTTTATGAGGAAATAACAATGACAGCTGATTTTTACAAGCCGATCTATAATAAAGGATACGAGGGTCCTTATCAATTCAAAGCAAAAGACCAATTTCTCATCGACCATTCGGAAGGGTGCCTCGTTCTGTTTGATGAAGATACAGAAGGTAGCCCGCAATACTTCCTGAGATTAGCAAAAAAGGTTCAAGATCAAGGGCGTTATGAGATCGTTTATATTACCCCTTTGGACCTTGAAGAGACGGTAGAAGAGCTTCGTATGGCTGATCCGGATTTCTGGAGTCAGTAAATGTTCTAGATTTGAAATTGACATTTTCGTGACCTTTTGAAAAAATGGATGTAATGTGTGAAACAGAGGTGAGAAAAATGAACTTAGAAGAGTATCATTTAAGCGGAAAGGATATACTTGAGAAAGACTTTAAAACGTCTATGAGAGGGTATAACCAGGAAGAAGTAGATGAGTATCTGGACTTGATCATTCAGGATTATGACCGTTTTCAGCAGGAAATTGAACGTCTGCAGCAGGAAAATGACCGGTTGAAGAAAATGTCATCACGGGAATCTGCACAAAGACAAAGGCAACCATCTACGAATAATCATCAAGTGAATTATGACATCTTAAAGCGTGTTTCAAATTTAGAGAAAGCTGTTTTTGGGAATAAATACGCTGACTAGTATTTAATTTTTTCCAATGACAAGCGAGTAAGTGTCTGTTATAATGGTTTAGCACGTCTTAAGAGACGCAATGACAAATGATAATGCTCATTTGAATACTCGGGTAATCGCTGTATAGGTTTCTATGCAGAGGAAAGTCCATGCTCGCACAAGCTGCGATGCTTGTAGTGTTCGTGCTTGACGAAACCATAAGTCAAGGGAGTTCTTTAGAACTTACGGCAGGGAAAATTCCTAAGTCTATGATAGGGAATGACTACCTTGAAAGTGCCACAGTGACGGAGCCGGAGTAGAAATATTTCGGGTGGAACGAGGTAAACCCCACGAGCGAGCAACCCAAATATAGGTAGGGGCACTTTTCAATGGGAAATGAACCAGAGAAGAGGCCGTTTGACGGCAGATAGATGATTGCCACCGGAGTACGAGGTTGACCACCGTTTGCAGTACAATGGCACAGAACATGGCTTACAGAGTATTCAAAGGTCGCTAATGATACAGATGACACCCTTCTGGAAAGCCTTATGCTTTTTAGAAGGGTTTTTTCTTTTTATTGCCCCCGTAAGAAGGAAATCGTTTTAATTTGTCCATGCTACATATGAAGGAGGTTCATCATGTCGAAAAAAGTGACGTTGATTGCAACGGCAGCTATGGGACTTGAAGCCATAGTAGGGAAAGAAGTCAAAGCATTAGGGTATGAAGATATACAGATTGAAAATGGAAGAGTCGTATTTGAAGCAGACGTGTCAGCGATACCGCGCGCCAATCTCTGGCTTCGAACGGCTGATCGTGTCAAATTGCTGGTTGGAAAGTTCAAGGCCACATCATTCGATGAACTTTTTGAAAACACGAAAGCATTGCCATGGGAAACTTTTATAGAAGAAGATGGAGAGTTTCCAGTAGTTGGTAAATCCGTGAAATCCAAGCTGTATAGTGTTCCTGATTGTCAATCCATTGTTAAAAAAGCCATCGTAGAACGATTAAAAGTCAAACATGGCATAGATTCGTGGTTGAAAGAAACGGGATCCTTTTACAGAGTGGAAGTAGCGATTCATAAGGATGAAGCGTTACTGACGATCGATACATCAGGAACTGGATTGCATAAACGAGGATACCGCGTGGGCCAAGGCGAAGCACCATTGAAAGAGACCATGGCTGCTGCACTTGTCCAGATTACAAATTGGACCCCTGACCAGCCGTTTGTGGATCCGTTTTGTGGATCCGGTACGATCGCTATTGAAGCCGCATTGATTGGTCAGAACATTGCACCTGGTTTTAACAGAGAATTCGCTTCAGAAGATTGGAGTTTTATTCCACAAAAAGCTTGGGATGATGCCTTCCAGGAAGCGGAAGATTCCGCAAATTATGATCAACCGCTTCAAATATTCGGTTCGGATATTGATCCTGGTTTAATTGAAATCGCGAAAAAAAATGCGATGGAAGCAGGGCTCGGTGATTTGATCACTTGGAAGCAAATGCAGATGAGTGATTTCAAACCGAAGCAGGAAAATGGGTACGTCGTGTCTAATCCTCCTTATGGAGAGCGAATGGGTGAACGTGAAGAAGTGGAACAGATGTACCGCAACCTTGGTACGATCATGCGTGATCATCCAACTTGGAGTGTGTACATTCTTACTTCTCATGAAGGGTTTGAGAAACTATACGGAAAACCTGCCACAAAAAAACGTAAGCTCTTCAATGGCTTTATCAAAACGGATTATTATCAATATTTCGGAAGGAAGCCAAAATCGAAGCCGGATAATGGCAAAGGATTCGGCTTTTAATTCGTTTGACATAGTTATCCATTCAGATGAAGGGGAGAGGTAGTTTTGAGTAAAACAACCGAACAGAAATTTATGGAGTTATTAAAGGAACAATCGGCTTATGGGGAAGCGATTGGACTGATGGCTTGGGACATGCGTACAAAAGCTCCGCGAAAAGGAATGGAAGGTCGTTCTGAAGTCATCGGCGTGATGTCGCAAAAAGTCCATGAAATTCAAACATCAGAAGAAATGCGTGGATACATCGATGAATTAAAAGGAAAAACTCAAG
The DNA here is from genome assembly GCF_019599545.1 of Halobacillus sp. Nhm2S1. GTDB lineage: Bacteria > Bacillota > Bacilli > Bacillales > Halobacillaceae > Halobacillus. Next base: position 197,677 of record NZ_JAIEZV010000001.1, read on the forward strand.
ATCCCATATTGAAAAGAGCCGTGGAAGAAGCGGAAGAGACGTACGACAAAACGGCTAAAATTCCTGCTGAAGAGTATAGAGCTTACGTGACGCTGCAAACCCAGGCAGAATCCATGTGGGGGGAAGCGAAAAGTAACAATGACTTCGAAAGTTTCCGACCATATTTAGAGAAGCTGGTTGAATACAACCGTAAATTTGCGGATTACTGGGGTTATGAAAACCACCGCTATGATGCATTGTTGAATAATTACGAGCCGGGTGTAACTGTGGAAGTACTGGATAAAGTGTTTCCGAAAGTGAGGGAAGCTTTAACGGATCTTCTTAAACAAATCCAAGAAGCTCCTAATCAACCGGACCCGTCAGTCCTGCAGGGCCATTTCCCTAAAGATCGCCAGGCCGAGTTCAGTGAAGTGATCTTGGAGCGGATGGGTTATGATTTTGAGGCCGGACGATTAGATGAGACCGTTCATCCTTTTGCAATTGGACTGAATACCAATGATGTCCGAGTGACCACAAAATACGACGAAAAAGATTTCCGGACAGCTGTTTTTGGGACAATTCACGAAGGTGGACATGCCCTATATGAGCAAAATATAGATCCAAAGCTTGCTTTCACACCGCTTGCTGATGGTACAAGCATGGGCATTCATGAATCACAATCACTTTTTTGGGAAAATTTCATAGCTCGCAGTGAAGGTTTTTGGCGAAATCATTATGAATTGTTTAAATCCTATGCACCTGAGCACTTTCAAGATCTGCCTTTGGAAAAGTTTTATCCGGCTGTCAATGAAGTGAAACCATCACTGATTCGAATTGAAGCGGACGAGTTGACGTACTGTTTGCATATTATGGTTCGTTATGAGTTGGAAAAAGCGTTGATTGCAGGTGAGATTGAAGTGAAGGATCTTCCTGATTTGTGGAATCAAAAGATGAACGATTATCTAGGAATCACTCCTGACAATGATTCTGAAGGAGTACTTCAAGACATTCACTGGTCCGGCGGGGACTTCGGCTATTTCCCTTCTTATGCCTTAGGATACATGTATGCGGCCCAGCTGAACTCAAAAATGAGGGAAGAGATCGATGTAGATCATTATATTGAAAAAGGCGATTTCTACAAGGTCAAGGAATGGCTGACGGAAAACGTCCATCAGTATGGAAAAATGAAAAAACCGCTGCAAATCTTAAATGACATTACTGGTGAAGGACTCAATCCTGATTTTCTCATTGATTATCTGACAAATAAATACAAAAAAATCTATCATTTTTAGTATAAAAAGAGCCCGGCTGAATAAGCCGGGCTTTGTGTCTTTTAAGACATTTCTTCCATCAGATTCGGTGTAGCTGGGAAACCAGCTTCTTTAAGGATTTCGTTGAACTGATCGTTGAATTCTGTGAATTTCTCTTCAGCTGCTGTAAAGTCAGCATTTTCCATGTTTTCATTCAATGCTTTCTCTACACCTTCATAATAGGCTTGAAGAGAAGGCAGTGTTTCTTCTAGTTTCGTCATGACATCTTCAGGTAGATCGGCTTCAATTGTATAGTCATCGACCATGGTAGATGCTTCGCTTGCTGCTGTCTTCGCTTCTTCTGCTGCCGTTTGGATGGCTTCTGCATCAGGTTCTTCTGCTGAGACGGCTGATTGGTAAGCAGAAATTTTCTGTTGATACGGTTTGAAAGTGTTCGTCAAAGCCATTTGTGCACTGAGCAATTCTTTCTTCACCTTTTGTTCATCGTTTTCTTGATTTTCTGTCGTGTCTTCTGTCTGATTTTCCGTGTCTGCGTCTGTGCCTTCTTCCGTGTCACCATTACATCCAGCTAAAACGAGTGCTCCGGTAAGACCTAAAGCTAACAACCATTTCTTCATACAGACAACCCCCTTTAATCTATTCACGATTCTCATTCTATGCCAGGCTTTCCGGTATGTAAAGAAATTGCAAAAATGTTATACTATACTGAAAATTCAACACTATCGATGGGGGCTAAGCCATGTACTTACCAGACTTTAGATTAGAAAGAAAACTTGCTGTGATTACGGGAGGAACGAAAGGAATTGGAAAAGCCATCACTCTTGCTTTTGCAGAATCTGGTGCGGATGTGATTGTAATTGCCAGAAACTTGAAAGACCTGGAACAGACGAAAAAAGAGGTGGAAGAGCTTGGGCAACAAGCATCGATAATATGTCACGACATTAATGATTATAAGGAGATTATTAAGGAAGTTGAACGCGTTCGTGAAGGGCGGAAGCTTGATATATGGGTTAATAATGCGGGAATGAATATTAGAAGTGAAGCAGAAAGTGTGACAGAGGAAGAATGGGACCAAATCATATCGACGAATATGCGAAGTGCTTTCTTCCTTTCTCAATATGCAGGTCAAGTGATGAAATCCTCGAAGAAGGGGAAGATCATCAACATTTCTTCCGTCGGAGGCCACACCGCTTTACGGACAGGCGTCGTCTATGCGATGACTAAAAGCGCGCTTATTCAAATGACAAAAAATCTGGCCCTTGAATGGGGAAAGTACAATATCAATGTCAATGCGATTGGCCCTTGGTATTTTCCGACTTCACTTACGGAAAGACTCCTTCAAGATGAGTCCTATGTCCAAGAGATTCTTGAACGAACACCGCTGAACAGGATAGGAAAATTAGAAGAATTAAGCGGGGCCGCTGTGTTCTTAGCTTCTGAGGCCGGAAATTACATGACAGGCCAGACATTGTTTGTTGATGGAGGTATGACTATATACGGCTTTTAGTCGAACTTGCCAATCATATGAGTTGAATTTCCCGCAGGATGACATAGCAAAAGCGCCATAAGATTATGGCGCTTTTGCTATGTTCTTTCAATCAATAAAATCAGGGAGAGCTGATGCTCCTTTTCAATACTTAAAGGGACATGGAACCCTTCCCGGGACTTTTCCAGCTTTTTGTTCCCTCCAACGAGTGTCGGGGTCGTGATATCGATCGTCACTTCATGTTCTAAGAGATGGGTAGCGAGATTTCCTGCAATCATATTACCGAGTTCAGCAGTAAAAGAGGAAAGCATTTCACCTTCCATTGGCAATCCGTACATCCTTTCTCCTATTAAACTGAAGCTCGCTTCACTTCCCTCGATCAAAAGCTGACAGGCAAGGTCACCAGTCATTCCGATCAACACGCCGAGATCCCCATTCATATAGGTTTGATCTAGAAGGGATGGCTCTTCGTTTTTTATTTCTAGAGGAATCATGCGGTGTACTGTATGTACACTCCCATTTAGAACAGCGGTAATGGATGGATTGAAAGACATGCGGCTCCCTCCAGAATAGCTTCATTTGACATAGGTCTATCATACCACAAAAAACTCCATTTACAGACATAATTTCCGCTAATTTGCACATAGTAAAAAAAAAGGAGGATGAAAATGCCATACATATTATCTTCGGGCGTTCAATGTGCTGACTATTCCTGCGATCAATCAGATGTTCAAGAACTGGTTTATGAATTGTTTCCTTTGAAAGATCACGAGAAAAAGAGGTTGATGCCGATCTTTGAACACGCCAATATTGAAAAAAGGCAGTTCGCGGCTCCCTTAGAGTGGTTTAAAGAAAATCATGGATTAGAAGAGAGGAACCATTTATATCATACAAAAGCATTAGCCTACAGTTTACAAGCGATCGCTTCTTGTTTATCCAATTTATCTGGAGATGATGAATTTTCAACAGAGGACATTGATCATCTCATTTTTGTGTCTTCTACAGGTATTTCCACCCCGACCCTCGATGCTTATATTATGAATGAACTTGGTTTTAGGGAGGATACGAAACGGACGCCATTGTTTGGGTTAGGATGTGCTGGAGGAACGAGCGGTGTCGCTAAAGCTTATGAATGGCTTCTCGGTCATCCGGATCAGAATGTCCTTGTCATTTGTGCAGAACTATGCAGCTTGACCTTTCAGGCGGAGGATGCAAGAGTGAGCAATTTTGTAGGTACCGCGTTATTTGGTGATGGAGCTTCAGCTGTCTTAGTGGCGGGGGATCATTCTTCCCTTTTAAAGAAAATCAAACACCCGCTTCCGAAAATCCTTAATTCCCATTCCAAAACAAAAGCTCACAGTACTGATGTCATGGGGTGGAGGGTTGTAGATACAGGCTTTGAAGTGATTTTCAATAAAAGTATTCCCCGATTAGTCAAGGAATTTTGGAGTGTCCATGCCAAAGAAGTCGTACGAAGCAATGATTGGCAGATTGAAGAACTGCCTTTCATTGTAGCTCATCCCGGAGGTAGAAAAGTGCTGGAAGCTTACGAGGAAGTATTCAATTTGAAGGAGGGCGCTTTAAGTATTCCTAGAAAGGTATTGTCTTCTCATGGGAATATGTCTTCCCCAACTGTGCATTTCGTCCTGCATGAAGTTTTAAAAACGCAACATGAAAAAGGAACGAAATCGATTATGACTTCCCTCGGACCTGGGTTTAGTTCAGAAATTGTCAGTTTGGAGTGGGTATAGAATGGAAATCTTTTTATGGATGATCTTAGCTTTTTTGATTTTTCAGAGGCTGGGGGAACTCGCTCTAGCCAACCGTAATCGTAAGTGGATGGTGGAAAGGGGGGCGAAAGAGTGGGGACAGGGTCACTATTTCCTGTTTATTCTTTTGCATAGTGCTTTTTTTGTATGTATCATTGCAGAGTTCGTTTGGACTCCATATGTTCAGCAGCCATTTTTCTATTACGCACTCACTGGATTCTTTGGGTTACAGATTCTTAGAATCGCTTGCATTCGAACTTTAGGCAAACGGTGGAATACGAGAATACTCGTATTACCCGATGAAGAGCCGATTCGGAAGGGCATTTATCGGTTTGTGAAACATCCAAACTATGTAATTGTTTTCTTTGAATTGATGGTTATTCCTGTACTGTTTCATGCCTATTTAACAGCACTGATTTTCCCTTTCCTCCACTTGCTCGTCCTTACAGTGAGAATTCCTGCGGAGGAAAGGGCGTTACAAGAACGTATTTGATTAATCAAAAAACATTGCCCAACACTTGAATGTCTGGTAAGATTCTAATTAGAAATGAAATTCATTTTCAATTAGAAGGGTGAGAACGATAATGGTGGTTTTCATATTGTTAACGGTCGCCGTTTACAGTGGTTTAATGATATTTGTATTAGCTAAGCTGGGAAGTGTTCCTGCTCAGACGGTCATGAATGTACTCAGGATGAAAAACCAAAGTTCTCATTTCTATGATAAAAAAAGATATGAACGGACCCTTTCGGCCAGGTGAATACACCTGGCTTTTCTCATGTTTGGAACCTGTGAAGAGAGAATAAAAATTTGGTGAAAAATTAAGGACTTACTGTCGATCACTTCAAAATTTTTGTTATGATATAGAAAAATGTCGAAAATACATACCGATGACGGATCAGGTTAGGAGAGTATTATGGATAGAGACACGTTAGCTTACTTCTTGGAAGATCTTTGGAGTAAGGGATTCAAATTGAGTGATGAGGATGTGCAATTTATATATTTCGGAAATAACTCTTCTCATGCTCCGGAATGGAAAACCATTGTAGCAGTTAACATGACTTTAAAACTTCAACAGTCCTTTGATCCAAGTTTTTTTATTAGTATTTTAGAACTTATTTCAAATGCATCCATCACAAGTAAAAGAATGGCCTATGAATCCATTGAAGAACAACTTTCCATTGCAAGGACGACACAAAAATAAAAACCCAGATCATTGCTGATCTGGGTTTTGTTTTGTCTGTAGGCACTCTCTGGCCAGGCGGTCTGCATTTTTATTTTGTTTGTCAGGAATCCATTTATAAAACACATAGGAAAAGTTTTCTTCAAGGTTCATAATTTTTTCAAACAAGGGAAGGAATTTCTGATTTTTTGTGTATCGCTTATCCATTGTATCCACGGCGATTTTTGAATCAGACCTGATCGAGATGATTTCTCCTGAATATTTCTCCCTGCATACCTGCAAAGCATGGATGATGGCGAGGAACTCTGCTTCATGATTGGTCCAAGTCCCTAAATAAAATTGATACTCTTCCGTTTTTTGGTTTTGTTTAATGACCACTCCTGCAGCACTCGGGCCTGGCTCTCCACTGCAAGCAGCGTCTGTGTACACTTCCAACATGGCTCATGACCTCCTCATTCAGAATGCGGCATTTTTTTAGCCAAATAAAAGAATGGTGTATCCAAAGCTGCCACGACGAACTTGATGATATACGTTGTGATGAAAATCTCAAGCCAAATCTCGAAAGGATACAAACCGAAAAAAGCGATGAAACAGAAGATGCTCGTATCTAACAATTGACTGATCATTGTACTCCCATTGTTCCTGATCCAAAGCGCACGATCAGAGGGGAACTGATCTTTCAGTTTAGCATATAACCATACGTCAAAATATTGGCTTGCAATATAAGCAAGCATGCTGCCAAGTGCAATTCTCGGGACGAGACCAAATAAAGACTGCAAGGCTGGTTGAGCGATGTCGTTTTCACCTGGGTTGAAAAGAATGGCGAACTGCATGATGATTGTCATAATGATTAATGTGGAAAAACCTAACCACACTGCTTTTCTCGCCTCTTTTTTTCCGTATTTCTCATTGAGAATATCGGTAGCTAGAAAGGCGGTTCCATAGACAATATTCCCAAGAGTCGCATTGAGGCCAAACATCTCTATTGTTTTGACCACTTGGATATTCGCAAGGACGGTGGACATTCCGATCCATACAAACAAACCGGGTTTTCCGAACAACCGGTAAATTCCAATTAATAATCCGAAGTTAATGAATGCAAATAATATCCATAAGATTTCGTTACTCATCGTATTTCCTCCTTAGTTTTGGTATCGCGGGAGTTTACGAACCGCGGGTAAATAGAACCAACAGCGATCCATTATACGATGGTACGAGCTATTTGACAAGAATGATTACTCTTATTCAATAATATGGCAGGATTGTTGAGGTCAGTTCACTTCAGCGTCCTGTGGGGTCTCCCCCTGCTTGGATATCCGGTTCCAGCCCTATCGGCTGATGAGACTTCCCTCGCTTCTGTACGATAAGTCAACATCGAATCACTCCGTTCTTCGTGTTTCCTTTATCACCGCCAGCTCAGTCCATACGCCGCTGACCGAGGGTTGGTCTCCATACTAAATATAGGAGTCTCCCCATTCCCATCCGCCCCTTTGCCAAGGAAGATTCTTGAAACCACTTCTAGAAAATCAGCTTGTATGGTTGTGAGAAGTGAAATCCACATACAGTCTAGAAAAACTTCCAAAATCGCTGCTCTCTAGTTAAAAAGCTCTCTATATTAAAATATCACGATCAAGATGCTAGCTTGACAAGTATATATTCCGACAGCTCCCTTAATATGAAAACATAAGTGGTTTCGAGTCACTTATTTGATAGAGGGGAGGAGGGGAAAGGTGAGACTCCTATGGGACGTGTGAGACAGATGAGACCCCGGAAGGCATAGCCTGAGGAGGCTCAGCGCCCGCCCTATGGAAAGCGAACCTTTTCCCGGAGCCCCTAGAACTACACAATCGTCTCGAAACTGAGTCTTCAAGAAAAGGAAGCTAATCTTGAATATTGAGTGGGGATATATATGGTTAGTCTTTAGAGAGAAAAGAAAAAAGAAAAAGCAATCTCCGGGGAGATTGCTTTTTGATGATCCATCTATTCTTTCACAACGTTCGCAGCTTGTGGACCGCGGTCGCCTTCTACGATTTCGAAACTTACAGCTTGACCTTCTTCTAGAGATTTGAAGCCTTCTTCCTGGATAGCAGAGAAGTGTACGAATACGTCGTTTCCACCCTCAACTTGAATGAAACCGTAACCTTTTTCTGCGTTGAACCATTTGACTGTACCATTTTGCATGATTTGTTCCTCCTAAATCTTGCACGTAAAACGTGGAAATTACAAATATCAGACCGAAAAAAACCTCATAGTAGGTCCGGAACAATAAAATCCGAAGCACTTCTATGAGGAGTTACCTGTCATTTACGTTTCCGATCGTGTTATTTGCTTACCTCAAATATATCGTATGAAAAAAGGAGCGTCAACATTCTGACTATAATAAATTTCAGCAGTTTGTAATCGTTTGCTCGGATGGGATACTATATCTCATAAGGAGAGTCAGGTACAATGATAAAAGATACATAAGGAAAGGAAAGATTTACAATGAAATCCGATATAGAAATTGCTTTAGAAGCTAATATGAAACCCATCCAACAGATTGCTGAACAGTTGAACTTATCCGAGGAAGATTGGGAACCTTATGGACACTATAAGGCTAAATTGTCGGATCATCTGTTGAATAAACTCTCTGATCGAAAAAAAGGGAAAATTATCTTAACGACATCCATCAACCCCACACCGGCCGGAGAAGGGAAGTCCACAGTAACGGTCGGATTGGGACAAGCCTTAAACAGGTTGAATCAACGCGCAGTGATCGCACTGAGAGAGCCTTCCCTCGGACCTACGATGGGAATAAAAGGCGGAGCAGCAGGGGGAGGGTATTCCCAGGTTGTACCGATGCAGGAGATTAATCTGCACTTTACCGGAGATATCCATGCCATTACATCAGCGAACAATGCGCTTTCTGCATTCATAGACAATCATATTCATCAAGGTAATGAACTTAACATCGATCCGCGAAGAGTTACCTGGAAGCGTGTGATGGATTTAAATGACCGAGCTTTACGAGAAGTAATTGTCGGTCTTGGAGGCCCTGTGAAAGGAGTTCCGAGAGAAGATGGCTTTAACATTACCGTTGCATCTGAAATTATGGCGATCCTTTGTTTAGCGAAAGATCTTCCTGATATGAAACAGAGACTAGCGGAAATAGTGATTGGGTACACCTATGACAAAAAACCCGTTCAAGTCCACCAGCTAGGAGTGGAAGGGGCTTTAACACTTCTTTTAAAGGATGCGATCAAACCGAACCTTGTGCAAACCCTTGAGAACACGCCAGCGATTATTCATGGAGGACCATTTGCGAATATTGCCCATGGATGTAACAGTGTGATGGCCACAAACTTAGCGGCAAAATTAGGAGATTATGTGGTGACAGAGGCTGGCTTCGGAGCTGATCTTGGAGCTGAGAAATTTTTGGATATTAAAACAAGAGCAGGCGACCTTGAACCTGATGCAGTGGTCATAGTAGCTACAATAAGAGCTCTTAAAATGCATGGGGGTATGGAAAAAGGTTTGCTGGAAAGTGAAAGCGTGGAAGCATTAAAGGATGGGATCGGAAATTTGAAAAAGCATATGGAAACCATCCAGCAGTATGGTCTTCCTTTTGTTGTAGCGATCAACCAATTCCCTTCCGATACCGATCGGGAAATTGAATTCCTCACTCAATGGTGTGAAGAGCAGGGGGTTGAGGTATCTCTTACAAATGTCTTCGCCGAAGGTGGCAAAGGCGGGGAGGACCTGGCAGAAAAAGTGATGGGTGCTTGCGAAAAGAAAAACGCTCCCATGAAGTATATTTACGAATTAGAAGATTCAATAGAAGAAAAGATCGGTAAAATTGTGACGCATGTATATGGAGCAGATGGAGCTGATTTTTCTTCGAAAGCTGAAAAACAAATTCGACAACTGAAAGAACTCGGTTTTGGTGATCTACCTATTTGTATGGCTAAAACTCAATATTCCTTATCTGATGATCCTAAAAAGCTGGGCCGTCCGCAAGACTTCAGGGTGACCGTAAGAGAGGTCTATCCATCGATAGGAGCCGGTTTCCTCGTCGCTTTAACAGGGGAAGTTATGACTATGCCAGGATTGCCGAAGCAACCTGCCGCTTTGAAGATGGATGTAGACGACAAGGGCATCATCCATGGTTTATTTTAATACAAGGCTTGATTAAGATCTGCTATAATCACAAGTCGGCCATTTATTTTTAGGTTTGAAAGTGAATGAAGAGAAGGAACCGTTAAACGATGGTGGGGGGACTTAGTATGACGATACGCATTGGTTTGACAGGTTGGGGAGACCATCCTGCTCTTTATTCGGATCGGACGAGATCTGAAGAGAAATTATCTGCTTATGCTTCTCATTTTCCTGTCGTTGAAGTAGATACAGCCTTTTATGCAATTCAACCCGTTTCCCGTTATGAAAAGTGGCTGAAGGAAACGCCCGAGTCCTTTTCATTTGTCATTAAGGCATTTCAACAATTGACAGGTCATGACAGAGAATCAAGGACTGTACAGGAAGCGAAGGATTTGATGAAGCGTTACGAAGAATCCATCCAGCCCGTATGGGAAAGTGGTCAGGTAAACGCTCTGTTGTTCCAATTTCCTCCTTGGTTTGATGTACGTAAAGAGAACATAAGAAAACTCCGTTATATCCGGGAGTGGATGGAAGATTATCCATTGGCGCTGGAGTTTAGGAACCGTACATGGTTCGAGCCTGCCTACTATGAACAAACGTTATCTTTTATGAAAGATCAACAATGGATTCACAGCATTTGTGATGAACCACAAGCAGGAGAGGGCTCTGTACCTCGTATTCTTGTACCCACCCATCCTGAAAAGACATTGGTCCGTTTTCATGGGCGCAATATACATGGTTGGAACAAAAATGGACGAAAAGACTGGCGTAAAGTCCGCTTTTTGTATCGGTATAACGAGGAGGAGTTACAGGAGTGGAAAGAGCAGGCGTTAAAGCTCGAAGAAGAGACACCAGAGGTCACTCTTTTGTTTAACAATAATTCTGGGGGCGATGCAGCAGACAATGCTAAACAGATGCAAGAACTCCTGGATATCAAGTATGACGACCTTAATCCACGCCAAATGGACCTGTTTAACTTTTAGGAGGGAAGCATGGACAGAAGAAAAGCACTCGAACAAATAAAGGATTATATACAAGATCTATTCAAAGACGAACCGAGTGGACACGATGACGTCCACATGACCAGAGTGGCCTCATGGGCTAAATACATCGCGGTGAAGGAAGATGAAGATCCATTTTTATGTGAAGTGACAGCCCTCCTTCATGATGTAGGGGATCGAAAACTGTTCTCTGAACCAGAACAGGCAGTTCACGAAAGGGATAAACTCCTTGTAGATCTCGGTTTTACAGAAGAGGAGGTCGATAGTATCGCTGAAGCGATTCGTACGGTTTCTTTTTCAAAAGGTATGGTTCCCAATTCGAGACTCGGAGAGATCATTCAAGATGCTGACCGATTAGATGCCATAGGAGCCATAGGCATTGCAAGAGCTTTTGCTTATGGCGGGACGATTAATCAACCGATTTATAAAAAAGACAGAAAGGATGCCATCGATCATTTTTATGAAAAACTTTTAAAATTAAAAGGATTGATGATTACCGAGAGTGGAAAGCAAGAAGCTGAAAAGCGCCATCAATTCATGCTTCAATACTTAGAAGAGTTCCACCGTGAACAAGCATGCAGGGAGGAGACGAGACATGTCACAGAATGAAAAAGCTTATTTGAATATGTGTGAATACGTATTAAAAGAAGGAAATACAAAGGGCGATCGAACAGGGACCGGTACTCTTTCTGTTTTTGGACATCAGATGCGGTTTGATCTTCAAGAAGGGTTTCCGCTTATGACCACAAAGCGTGTTCCTTTCAAGTTGATTGCTAGTGAACTGTTATGGTTCATAAAAGGAGATACGAATATCCGCTATTTATTGAAGCATAAGAATAACATTTGGAATGAGTGGGCTTTTCAAAAATGGGTGGAGAGCGAAGACTATCAAGGCCCAGATATGTCTGATTTTGGGCGCCGGAGCCAGGTGGATGATGAATTCAACAATCAGTACAAAGAGCAGATGGAAAAGTTCAAGGAAAAGATCCTCTATGACGATGCGTTTGCAAAAGAGTTCGGTGATCTCGGAGCGGTTTACGGAAAGCAATGGAGGGAATGGAAGACAAGCAGAGGGCAAACCATCGATCAGCTTCAAAATGTTGTCGAAAGCATAAAGAATAACCCTGATTCACGAAGACATATTGTTACTGCCTGGAATCCAGAGGATGTCCCGTCGAATATGGCTTTGCCCCCATGTCATGCTCTTTTTCAGTTTTATGTCGCGGATGGAAAATTATCCTGTCAGTTGTATCAAAGGAGCGGCGACATTTTCTTAGGTGTCCCGTTCAATATTGCTAGTTATGCGTTGCTTACCCATCTGATCGCACATGAGTGCGGGTTGGAAGTCGGTGAATTTATTCATACGCTTGGAGATGCTCATATTTACAGCAACCATACGAAGCAGATCACTGAACAATTATCTAGAGAACCTAGATCCTTACCGTCGATATCCTTGAATAAGGAAAAAGAAAGCATTTTTGATTTTGAATTGGAGGATATCACCATCGAAGGTTATGATCCTCATCCGAGCATTAAAGCTCCGGTAGCTGTATAACTCAAAGTTAATGTTTTTCGAACTGATGACTCCACTTCGAGATAACCAGAGTTTGTTTGCCTGATTAAGTGGGTGAGGTGGTTGGGAAACGGCCTCTCTCACCAACCAGGGCGGTCTTCCATTGTTCCTTAGCTGCACGCAGGAAGCGCTCTGTATCTAGCATTAGCAATGGATATATATAATCCGGGTAGATTAAACTACTCACCTCCTTCAAGTTGGGAATAAGTGGTATCAAGACACTGTTATAGCAAGGGGGGAGTCATTCCCCGCGCACCATCTACTCTATAAACATCTCGAAAATGGGTCTTAAAGAATCCTGCAATATACTTTAATAACTGAAAATAAAAAAAGAGGTGTTAAGGATGATTTCATTCATATTTGCAATGGATAAAAACAGACTGATTGGAAAAGACAATGATTTACCATGGCATATTCCGAACGACTTTAAATTTTTCAAGGACACCACATGGGGAAAAACTATCATCATGGGTAGGAAAACATTCGAGTCTTTTCCTCAACCTCTTCCTGAGCGGGAGCACATCGTAATTACAAGCAATAAAAATTACGACAGGGAAGGATGTACAGTGATCCATTCCATAGATGAAATTCTACAAATGGATAAAAACAACCCTGATAAAGAATGGTTTGTGATCGGAGGAAGTGTTCTTTTTGAAAAAATGCTCCCATATGCAGACCGGATGTATTTGACTTATATTGATGCAAGCTTTGAAGGGGATACTTATTTTCCGGAGTATGACGAATCCGATTGGACACTAGTTTCCGAGACAAAGGGTCTGAAAGATGAAAACAACCCGTACGACTATTATTTCCGTACCTACGACCGGAAGAAATCTTGATGGATCAAAAGGATTTGTGTGCAGTAATTCTCAATGGGGGTGGATCGACAAGAATGGGGACCGCTAAGTCTTCATTGAATTTCGGTTCTATGACCTCATTGGAGTTGATTGCTCACTCTCTGTCACAAGTGACCGACACGATCATAGTAAATCAAAAAGAACGAAAAAATGAGCCTTATCATGTCGTCCGAGATCTATATGAAGATGCAGGACCACTCGCTGGTTTGCATGCGGTGATGAAAGAAAAGCCGGCCACCTGGATTGTTATGGCTGCCTGTGATACTCCTTTCGTTAGTGAAAAGGTTTACCGTCATCTAATTCAGGAGGCGGATGAAACGTTTGATGCCGTGATTCCCATCTATGAGGGGCGTTTTCACCCCATCTCCGGCGTGTATAATAGCCGGATTCTAGACAAATTAGAAACCTATCTTGCTCAAGGCGGCCGGAAAGTCAGAGGGCTTTTCGATGGTATTAAAGTCAAAGAACTGGACACTTATCCAGGCGTCGATCAGGAAGAACTATCCATGCACTTCTTTAATATGAATACGCCGGAGGATTATGCTTTAGCCTGTGACTTGTTTAAAAAGAGGAAGAAATAGAGACAATAGAATACAGCGCATGATATGATAGGTACGACAAAGATGGGAAGAAATTTTTCGTGAAGTTGTTTCTTTTCTTTGTTCACTCTTGTAAAATGGATATAAAGTACGTGTTGAAGGCGGTGAATGGACATGCTGTCAAGTATCGGAATACCAGGTCTGATTTTGATTTTGACGATTGCGTTAGTCATCTTCGGTCCGAAAAAGTTACCTGAAATCGGTAAGGCTGCTGGAGAAACGTTAAAAGAATTTAAAAATTCTGCTCGCGATCTTACAAGTGACTCTAGTGAAGAAAAGACGAATAAATAACATAAGCACAAATTCCCTAAGACATAACTAATGGAGTGATTGACCATGTTATCAAGCATTGGTGTACCAGGTCTCATTCTGATCTTAATCATCGCACTTGTCGTTTTCGGCCCTTCCAAACTTCCTGAAATAGGGAAAGCATTTGGGAGTTCTCTTAAAGAGTTCAAGAAAGCTACAGGGGACATCATGTCTGATGATGAAAGCAGTAAGACAGAAAAGAAAACCAAAGAATAAAATGAATAAAGAAGGTGTAAGGGTCTTTCCCTTACATCTTCTTTTTGTCAGGCTCCTATCAGCCTGGAGGTGAATGTAGTGTCAGAACAGAAAATAACTCAGGATATTGAAATGAATGTGACCGATCACTTGAGTGAACTTCGTAAACGCATTTTATGGACGTTAGCTTTTTTTATCACATTCTTCATCGTAGGTTTTATCTATGTTGAAAAAATACAGACCTTCTTTATTAAAGATTTACCATTTGAACTGAATATGACAAGTCCAGGTGAGATCATTTGGATTATTTTCACAATTGCAAGCCTTGTAGCAATCGTAGGGACACTGCCTATCTTGTCACTGCAAATATGGTTGTTCGTTAAACCTGCCTTAACACCAAAGGAACGGAGGGTATCGCTTTCCTACGTACCGGCGATTTTTTTATTGTTCCTTGCGGGGCTGACGTTTGGCTACATCGTATTTGTCCAGCTGATTCTGCCGTTTCTGTTATCACTCAATAATGGTATGTTCAATGAAATATACACCGTGGAGCGGTATTTCCGGTTTCTCTTCAGGGTGACGATTCCTTTTGCAGTTTTATTTGAGATACCGATCATCATTATGTTCTTAACAAGTCTCGGCATCGTCAATCCCGTCTTTTTAGTGAAGGTACGTAAATATGCGTATTTTATTTTGATCATCATAGGAACCATCATTTCTCCACCGGATTTCATCTTGCAGTTGGTGGTTGCGGTACCTTTGATTTTCTTATATGAGGTAAGCATTATCCTATCAAGGATCGTCTACCGTAAGAAACTTAAAAATCACCGTGAATTCATGGAATCTGAAGATTAGATCTGTAAATCATTGAATATGAAGGCACTTGAAGTGGCCCAGAGATGCACATCTCTGGGCTTTTTATTGATTGATTTCTTTAATACTAAAAAGGTCAAGTTTTCGTTTTACAATATTATCTTTTGCTGTGCAGCCCGGAACGTGATAAAAATAATGTAGGAATATGCGAGGAGGAACAAATGAATGAGATCTTTTTATCACTACATGATGAGATACAGAGGGAACAAGAAAAATAATGAGGAAAAACAACTCGCTGAATGGATGTTCGATGACCACAGCTTCCCAAAGCAGGCGAAATCTTATGACGAAATCAGTTCCTACTTAGAATGGAATGCACCTTTTCCTTCTGCTTTATCTGTTTTTGATCAATTATATGAGAAATACCAAATAGAAGAAGAATAAAAGGGAGGTGGACCCATGAAAATTTTACACACGGCTGACTGGCATTTGGGGAAAATCGTGAACTATGTACATATGACGGAAGACCAGCGCCATATCCTTCAAAAGTTCGTTGAAATTGTAGACAGAGAAAAGCCGGATGTCATTATTATTGCCGGGGACCTCTACGATCGCTCTATTCCACCCAAACAAGCGGTGGAATTGCTGAATGAAACGTTAACGACCCTCATTAATGATTACCAAGTTCCTGTACTGGCCATTTCGGGTAACCATGATAGTCCAGATCGGTTAAACTTTGGGAGTCAAATGTTTAGGAAACAAGGGCTCTTTTTAGATACAAAAATAATAAAAGATAGAGAGCCTGTGACATTGTACGATCAAGACGGACCTGTTCATTTTCACCTGATTCCTTACGTAGAACCAGCTGAAGTGGCCTATGCGTTTGAAGATGAAAGTATTAAAACCCATCAACAGGCAGCAGAAGTTTTGATCAATGATATCGAGCAGCGCTTTAACATGGCCGATCGTCATGTATGGATCGGCCACTCCTTTTTGGCTGGGGGAATGGAGTCGGAATCTGAAGAGAGGCTCTCTATGATTGGTGGGAGTCCATACGTGGACGCCCGCTTATTCAAAGCTTTTTCTTATGTCGCCCTTGGCCACCTTCATCAGCCTCAGAGAGTAACAGAAGATTATATAAGGTACAGCGGCTCCATTTTGAAATATTCCTTTTCTGAAGTTAATCATGAAAAAACTGTGACGATGGTTCACATGGATCAAGAAGGATCCTGCGAGTGGGAAAAGATTCCACTCACTCCAATCAGAGACTTTCAAGTCATTGAAGGTTACTTTGAAGACCTGCTTGTCGGAGAGGCCACCGACAACCCCGAAAACTACCTGCACGTCCGCCTCTTAGATGATGGACAGCTTGTGGATCCTATGGGCAAATTACGTAAAGTTTACCCGAATATCCTACATTTGGAAAGGCGAAGGTCAAAGACAAACCTTCAGATGGAAGAACTGCAGGAAGTCAAAAAGCGCCAGAAGCTATCACATGCCGATCTTTTCGCTTCTTTCTATGAAGATATTAAAGGGGAATCCATACCTTCAGAACGGAAAGAATTGATTGAACGAGCCATAGATAAGTTAAGGAAAGAAGAGAGGGGGAAATAAGATGAAAGCACTCACTCTTACGATGGCGGCTTTCGGTCCTTATCGACATAAACAAGTTGTTGATTTTACAACTTTAGGAGAAGAATCGATTTTCCTCATCACCGGTCCTACAGGAGCAGGAAAAACAACAATCTTTGATGCGATGTGCTTTGCCCTCTATGGAAGGGCAAGTGGAAGTGATCGGGATCAGGACTCTATGCGTAGTCATTTCGCAGATTCAGAAGAGCCGACCTATGTAGAATTTACTTTCGAATTGCGGGGCAAGACGTATCGAATTGTACGTATGCCGAAGCAGATGAAAAAAAAGGAGCGCGGGGAAGGGTGGAAAGAAGACCCTGCCCGGGCCGATTTTTATATCCAACAAGGTGAAGAAGAGAAACTGGTAGCATCAAAGATTAAAGAAGTGAACGAATATATTGAAGACATTCTGGGTCTTGATTATGAACAATTCCGAAAAATGATTATGATTCCCCAAGGGGAATTCCGTAAGCTGATTTCTGAGAATAGTAAAGAGAGAGAGGAAATCCTGCAACGCATCTTCAAAACGGAGTTTTTCGCAGAAGTGACCGATTACTTCAAGAAACAGTCGAAGGAACTGGAAACAGAGATCAACCAATTCGAATGGAAAATTTCCCAGGAGAAAGAGAGGATCGTTTGGGGAGAAGAGAATGATGTTGAACTAGAAAATGAAGAACTCTCGAAGGTTCGGGAACGACTTAATCACCGGATCAATCGTCAAAAACAACTCATTTCTGATGAAAAAAGCTATGTGAATCAACTCCAGCAAACGACAGAGCACCTGCAAAACCAATACTATGAATCAAAGCAACTCCTGGATTTATATGAAGAAAGGGACAAGTTGTCCACGGAAAATCAGAAACTTAAGGAACATTCCCCTGTCATCAAAGGTCTGGAGGAAGAGCATGCCGAGGCTAAACAGGCTGCTGAGGTTCGTCCTTATGAGAAGCAGTATGAAGAACGAAAAACAGAGCTTGATCAGCTCCGCGAGAGTCAAAAAAAGAGAGAAGAAACATACAACCGTGTAAAATCAGAGTTTGATAGGATTCAGGAAGAGTATGTTAAGAAAGCAGATCAACAAGAAGAACGCGACAGGTTGAAAGAATCCTGGCAACAGAAATTAAAAGAAAAAGAACATTTGGAAGACTTCCTGAAAAAGAATCAGGGACTGGAAAATCTCGAAAAGGAAATGGCCAATAATCGTCGTTCCTTCTCAGATTTAAAGGAGACGGAACAAAAGATTCATGAAAACACGAAATGGATGAAAGAAAAAATAAAAGGCGAAAGGCCTTTAAGAGAAGCGGCTTATGAGAAAAAGCAGGCTTATCAAACATTGAAAACCAGAAAGGAAACCATTGAACGTTTATCCAAAGAGTGGTTGCAGTTGGCCAAGCTACGCACACAATATCAGTCAGTTTCTAAACACTATCTGGAGAAGAAACAAACGTTACAGTCAACAAAAGAGTCTTACGAAAAAGCGTTGGATGAGATTAGAAAACATCATGCCTACACCCTATCCTTACATTTAAGTGATGGCAAACCGTGCCCGGTCTGCGGATCATCTGAACATCCAGAAACGGCCGGGAAGCCGGATGGTGTGATGAGTGAAGAACAGGTCGACCGGCTTAGAGAGCGCTATAAAGAAGTGGAACGATCTTTCGAAAAGGCTCAGGATGAATTGATTCAGGTGAAATCCGAAGGGGAAGCGCAAAGGCAATTGACGGAGAGCATCTGGAGCGATCTAGATATGAAACAGGATCTTTCTGAAGATGCAATTGAAAAAGAAAGACAGACCTGCGCGGGTGAGATGGAAAAAATACTGCAAGAATATAACGATCTTAAAGAAAAAATCGAAGACATACAAGCGATCGAAAAGAAAATGGACGAGATGGATCAACAATTGGAATCCCTGCAAGGAAAAAAAGACGTGCTTCAGCAAACAATTAATGAACAGCAGCAGGAGCAAACCAAACGAAAAACAGAATTGGAATCACTGGAAGAAAACTTACCTTCGTTGACGGTTCGCCCTGAAAAATTGGTTGAAGAAGCGGCAAAGCTTGAACGTGCATATAAAGATGCAGATAAGAATTGGAAAGATATCCAAAACTTATATCAAAGAAAACGGGACGAATGGCAGAAGATCCAAACCTCTGTAGAAGAAGGACAAAACTACTTGGAGCAAGGGAAAAAGGCTTTAGAACAACGGAAAACAGAATTTGATCAAACGCTTGTTCAATTTTCATTTGGTTCAGTCGAGGAATATCAATCGGCCATTAGATCTCCTCAAAAGATGGAACAAATGATAAATGAAATCCAACAGTATCGCCAACGAGTAAATGTCGTCCATGAGCGGTTGGAGGAGTTAAATGAAAAGCTACATGATCAAGAAAGGCCAGAATTATCCAATACACAGGAGAAATTGGAAGAAATGCAGGAAAAATTGAATGAGCAGCGGGGAATTGTCAATCAACTTAATATTTCGCTGCAACAAAATGAAGCCATACGAGAAAATATCCGGAAACTGGTAGAAGAACAAGGAGAGCTCGCAGCGAAATATTATGATATTGCTGAATTGGCTCAAATCGCAAACGGGGACAACCACTTACGCCTCTCTTTGGAAAGGTATGTACTGGCTTCTTACTTGGATGAAATTCTTATTCAGGCCAATTTGCGCTTGGATCAAATGACGGACCACCGTTATCAACTTATCCGGAGCGATTCCATTGCAAAGCGAGGGGCACAAAGTGGGCTCGATCTTGAAGTCATTGACCATCATACAGGACAACAGCGTTCAGTGAGAACATTATCTGGTGGGGAAGGCTTTAAAACATCCCTAAGCTTAGCTCTCGGGATGGCCGATGTTGTTCAGGCCCATGCTGGTGGTGTTCAGTTGGACACATTGTTCATCGATGAAGGTTTCGGAACACTGGATGATCTTTCTTTGGAACAAGCGATTGGCTGTCTTAGAGGTCTCCAGGACGGCAACCGGATGCTCGGGATTATTTCCCATGTGCAGCAATTGAAAGAGGAAATACCTGCGAAATTGCAAATAGAATCAGGACCGGAAGGATCAAAAGTTAAATTTGTCTTTCAATAATGAAAGGAATATTTCCCGCATTAGGTAAGAATTTTTGTGAAGAAACGCCATCGTTCAACAGCAGTCTCCAAATTCTATGTTTCTATAATGGAAATAAAGAAAAACTTGTGTCATATTATGCGCTTGCCCGGGAAATATCTGAAACATTATCAGAGATTATTCATAGAGGAGGTGTTCGTATGTTCCTGCCAACGAATGATTGGGAAATTCGTTTGCACGATGAGTTTACAAAAGATTATTTCAAAGAATTACAAAGTGTTTTAGAGAGGGAATATAAAGACAACTCTATCCATCCTGCTTGGGAAGATGTATTCGCAGCCCTCCAGTACACATCATATGAGTCAACGAAAGTTGTGATTCTAGGGCAGGATCCTTATCACGGAAAGAACCAGGCTCATGGTCTCAGTTTTTCAGTTCTACCCGGCAACCGCATCCCGCCGTCCCTTCGTAATATCTACAAAGAACTAGAAGCGGATCTAGGTGTGCAACCCCCGAATCATGGCTTCCTTCGTTCTTGGGCAGAACAGGGAGTGCTTCTCTTAAATGATGTCTTAACAGTAAGGGAAGGGGATGCAAATTCTCACAGAGGGCTAGGATGGGAAACGTTCACCGATGCCGTCATCCAATCATTGAATGAAAGAAAGAAGCCGGTGGTATTCTTTTTATGGGGGAAACATGCACAAAAGAAGGGGGCGTTCATCGATCGTGAAAAACATCTGGTCGTGACTTCTTCCCATCCCAGTCCTTTTGCAGCACATAGAGGCTTTTTCGGAAGTCGGCCCTTTTCGCAGGCGAATATGTTTTTATCCGGTAACGGAATGGATCCGGTGGATTGGTCGCTCCCCCATATGAGCACAGAGACAGGAGCCCAAACCAGTTCATAAAAAAGGCATATGCTAGAGTATTCTAATGTTTCGGAGGGGTTTTTATGTTTCCGACAGGTCAACCGCCTTTCCCTCCTATGGGCCAGTTTCCAGGGTTTCAGCAAGCTGCACCGCAAATGATGCGGTCGATGGCTCCGTATATAAATGCAGGAACTCGGGGGTTCGGAGGCTTTAGTGGCTATGGTGCTCCAGGCTTTTTAGGAAATACAGGTTTCGGTTCTGGATTCCCGGGGGTTCTTGGTGGAGGTGGAGGTACTGGTTTTGGTGCACAGGCTCTTGGTGCTGCAGGTACAGCTGCAAAGTCAGGAGGAGTTGGGTGGCTCGGTCATATGCAGACGGCCCTCAAAGCCATGCAATCGGCAGCACCTATGATGCAGCAATACGGACCGATGCTCAAAAACATCCCAGCCATGATTAATATGATGAAAATCATGAATGAACCAGACGACGATGATGATGAGAGTCTCGTCTCATTGGATGAAAGCAGTGAAAAGACTTCTGTTTCTCAAGATTGGGAATCCACCAGTGTGCTTGAAAAGAAAAAAGTAAAAAAACGATCTCAAGGTGCATCACAGCCTAAATTATTCATTTAGGCTGTGCGTGTAGCTTGATTTTTTTTGTGGAGTTAGCAAGAATAAGAACATACCCACAAATAGAATTCAGAGCCTATGCCTTTAGGAGGTTTTATATTGAGTACACGATTAGAAAAAGCGACATTCGCAGGAGGATGCTTCTGGTGTATGGTCGAACCTTTCGATGAACGCCCTGGAATCGAATCCATCGTTTCAGGCTATACAGGGGGACATACAGAAAACCCGACATATATGCAGGTGGTCACAGAGACGACAGGGCACAGGGAAGCAGTGCAGATCACTTTCGACCCAACCATTTTCCCTTATGAGCGGCTGGTTGAGCTTTTTTGGCAGCAAATCGATCCTACAGATGCTGGTGGTCAATTCGCTGACCGAGGTCACTCTTACACGACAGCCATCTATTATCATAACGAAAGACAAAAGCAAGTGGCGGAAGAGAGTAAAAATGAAATTGCAGCATCTGGAAAATTCAAAGACCCGATTGTAACAGAAATTCTGCCGGCCGAAACATTTTATCCAGCTGAAGATAAGCACCAGGATTATTATAAGAAGAATCGTTTTCATTACAAACGGTACAAAAAAGGGTCTGGACGAGCTGATTTTATAAAAGATCGATGGAGTTATGAAAAAGACGAGAAAGAATTAAAGCATCGCCTAACCGATATTCAGTATAAAGTTACGCAGGAGAATGCGACCGAACGCCCTTTTCAAAATGAATTTTATGATCACGAAGACGAAGGCATTTATGTTGATATTGTTTCAGGAGAACCGCTGTTCAGTTCGAAAGATAAATATGATGCGGGCTGTGGCTGGCCCAGCTTTACAAAGCCGATTGAAAAGCAACAGGTGAAAGAAGAAGTCGATCGGTCTCATGGCATGTTCCGTACGGAAGTCCGGAGTGACAGGGCGGACTCCCATCTCGGCCATGTGTTCGAAGATGGACCGAAAGCTCAAGGCGGATTGCGCTATTGTATCAATTCTGCTGCTTTGCAATTCATTCCTAAAGAAGAAATGGAAGAAAAAGGATATGGATATTTGATGTACCTTTTTCAGTAAAGCCCAACGGGTGCCCTTCTCACCTTTGATGATGATATAATGAAGGTAGTTTGAGGAGGTACCGAATTGGGAAGGAAACGAATTCTTACAAAAGAAGAAATTTTACATGAAACAGGTGCTTTGCTCAGGAGAGAGGGAATCCACGGGGTTCATTTTAAAAAACTGGCGGAGGAGCTCCAGGTGAGCAGAAGCACCCTTTACGAATATTTTAAAAATAAAGAAGATCTCATTCTCTCCTATATGAGAACTATGATGGAAGACATGACGGCTCAAATTGATGCAATTCCTGAAGAGGATGCCCCCAATCAGAAGCTATACCATTTACTATTCATCTTTCTCGACCATGCAGAAACTCACCATATCGATCAAATGATCCGGGAGCTTCAGAGCAGTGACCATACCCTTGCTCTATTCTATCGCACAAAAATTCATGAAGATCTAATGGGAACGTATGACCAAATGCTGAAATGGATTGAAGATGCAAAGAGAACAGGTATCTGGAAGAATGATATAGAGAGTGAAATGGTGGCCGATCTCATTTTCCATTCCATATTATTTCCCACCAGACACAAATATGGAGTAAAAGAAATGACGGATCAACTTTTTAGAATGATTGAATATGGTTTGAAAAAAGAATAAATGTACCGCTTCCCGAATGGGGAGCGGTTTCTTGTATTTCTCATTTTCTCAATCCTTTTAGATCATCCGAAAGGAGCGCTCGCTCCATGAGAGCTTCAAACAAAATGAAGACCTACATAATTGCAGGGCCGGGCGGGCTTTTGTTCGATCTTTTGAACCTGCCGATCCCATGGATATTAGGGCCGTTCGTGTTCATCGTACTTGCTAAATCCCTCACGTCATTGGAATCGGAAGCAGGCCCCTCGACAAAAAATACGGCTTTCGTTTTACTAGGAATCCAGATTGGTCTTACATTCAGTGCGGAAACCTTTCGTTCCATCGGTCCTTATTTGATTCCTTATACCATTCTAACATCAGCGATGATTGCGATCAGTTTACTAGCTGGTTGGTACATTTCCAAATATGGGGCCATAGATAAAACGACAGCGCTTGTAGGGAGCTCTCCAGGCGGACTGTCGGCCATGATTGCTGTGAGTGATTCAATGGAAGGGAATAGCGCACTTGTGACCATTTTCCATACATTACGTTTGATGAGCGTCCTGTTTATCATTCCTTTTTACGTCACACATGGGAATTTCGATCACTCAGCAACAGTCGGAGCTGGTGTATCCGGAGCGGTGTATAAAGGTTCTATTTATACCATCCCTTTATATTTGGCAGCTGGTTGGACAGGTTGGAAATTGAGAAAGTGGATTCCAGCTTCACTCGTCATCATTCCCATGCTTTTTGTAGGTTCTCTCCAAACCACTGGTGTCCCTTTCTATCCTTTACCGGAGCTGTTTTTCACGCTTGCTCAATTTCTTATAGGGGCATACTTAGGACATACAGTGTCTATAAAAGAGATTATTACAGCTGGGAAGACTTGCATAGCTTTCTTGGTTTTAGCTGTTTCCATGATAGGGGTAGGAATTGGAATGGCTTTTTTATTGAGTTGGTGGACAACCATGGAACCTAAAACAGCTGTTTTGGCTCTTGCGCCTGGGGGTCTGGTAGAAATGTCCATCACCGCTGAACAAACGGGCGGTGAACCTGCAATCGTCAGCTCCTTGCAGACGATACGATTATTGATCATCGTCCTATTGCTTCCCTGGTTGTTCAAAAAGTTAAGAACTTGAGTTTTGACATTATCTCGAATTAAAGATAAAATGTAGGAAGAATAGATTAGGTATCAATAAAAATATTATGTAAACTAATGAAAGAAGGGATGAAGCACAATGAATATGAAACACATTTTCCAAAGAGGAAATTCAGAACGGACTTTGCTGCTTCTTCATGGTACAGGAGGGACAGAACAAGATTTGCTCCCGATTGCAAAGATGATTGATCCAGATGCCTCTGTCCTTTCTGTAAGAGGGAATGTATCAGAAAATGGAATGCCGCGTTTTTTCAAACGTCTAAGAGAAGGAGTCTTCGATGAAGAGGACTTGATTGCCAGAACGGATGAATTGAATACTTTCCTGGAAGAGGCCAGTAAGGAATATGGATTTGATCGTAACCAGGTCATTGCTGCCGGATATTCCAATGGAGCGAATATCGCAGGAAGCCTACTGTTTCATTATAAAGAGAGCTTACGTGGGGCTTTGCTTTTTCATCCAATGGTTCCACGGAGGGGAATTGAACTCCCTGATCAAGCAGGTCTTCCTGTATTTATCGGTGCTGGTGAAAATGACCCGATCTGTCCAGCTCAAGAAACCAAAGACTTAGAGGAGCTATTGACAGAGGCCGGAGCGGATGTAACTGTCCATTGGGAGCGTATGGGGCATCAATTGACTGAAAATGAAGTGAAAACAGCGGCAGATTGGTATAAAGGTCAATTTTAATCTTCTAATATATTGAGTCCTTCTTTTGTTCATTGTATGATAGGAACACGAAGAGCAAGGAGGATGTTCTATGATTCATAAGAATTGGGAAAACAACGATACTATTAAACAAATCGAATGTGTTCATAACGATGCAAAAAAATTCGTCGTGAACAATGTGCTTACTCCAGGCAAAGTGTATGATGTGAAAAACGAAAGTGAAGAATTCTACTTTGTCATTGATAATTCGGGCCGCATGGGCGGTTTTTATAAGGAGTATTTCAAAGAAGTGTGAATGACTAAGAAAGCCAGGGACTTAAGTCCCTGGCTTTTTCTGTATATGTAAATTCTCTTTCAAGATTGGTATAGGGATTTGTTCTCATGTTTATACAAAAGATTAAGTAGGGTAAGGGTAACTAAAAAGTTATTGAAAGGAAGAGTATGCCATGATTTTGGATAACGTACGAATCTATCAACCCGATCCAACTTATAAAAGTGACCGGACTTATGCGGTTAAAGTAGAAGGAGAGAAGATTGAGGCCATCTATGAATCGCCTTATGATGGAGAGGAAGATGTCATAGACGGGAGAGGACGAGTCCTTTCTCCTTCCTTCAACGATAGCCATATGCACCTGCTCCGTTACGGGCTGTTAAAGAAAGAATTAGACCTTACCCAAGTAACGAGCTGGGAAGAAATGAAAGCTGTGATTGAGAATCATTACGATGAACTTCAACAATACGACTGGATTTTTGGAAAAGGTTTCAACGATGGAAACTTTGATGATATCGATCACCTCTTAACCTCTGAAGATTTAAATGAAATTCAAGTGAATGCGTATATGTACTTCATGCATCAGGATGGTCATGAATGTGTCATTAGTGAACAGGCGATGGAACTGTTGAAAGAAGAAGAGGATTTCAAGAAAGAACCGGATGAATTTAAAGAAAAAGATGAACATGGGAACTGGAATGGCCGCTTTAAAGATACAGCGGTTCATTATATCAAGCATCATTTTTGGGGACGTTCTGCAGAGGATGCAAAAGAAGCAATAAAGAAAGCAGTGCCTAACCTTAGTGAACACGGCCTAACCTCTGTGCATACGGATGATATTAACTTCATCGGCTCGTATGAACGATTGTGGCAGGCCTACACAGAACTAGAACAAGAAGAAAGATTACCGATCGATGTACAACTTCATCATTATGTCTTCAATATTGAGGACATGAAATCCTATTGTAAGGAAAACGAGCTTCGCACAGGTCAAGGAACACCTCAAGTGAGAGTGGGATCTTTCAAGATATTCCTAGACGGTACCCAAAGGCTTTATACGGCAGCCATGAGGAACCCTTATCCTGTAGAACCAAGTGCAGACGGCCGTTTGATTTATACCCAAGAACAACTGGATGAAATGGTCAAATATGCGAGTGATAATGATATGCAAGTCGCTATGCATGCGATCGGCGATCGTGCTGTCGAACAGGCAATTACGGCTCTTGAGAAATCCAAGGAAGCTACGAAACGTTTACGCCACCGAATTATTCATGCCCAGACATTAGCTCCCGATCTGATTGCCAGGTTAAGAGAGCTGAAGCCTTACATTGAAACACAGCCTTCCTTCCTTCTTGATGAGTGGAGTGAAAAAGGGAAATGGACACCAGAGAGTCTTCTTCCTTACTGTGATGCCTATCAAAGTCTTGTGAAAGAGCACATTCCCTTGACGTTAAGTTCTGATCTCCCTATTGGTGCACTGAATCCTTTCACAACCATATTTACGGCTGTTAATCGCACAGACCTCGATGGAAACCCTGAAGGCGGCTGGATGCCACAGGAAAAATTAAGCATAAAGGATTCCTTTCTTGGTTTTACAAAAACTCCAGCTGAACTTGAATACAGGGAAGAAGAAAAGGGTAAAATAGAACCTGGTTATCAAGCCGATTTTCTAATCCTTGACAAACATCCCGAAGATACAAAGTCTGAAAGGGTAAAGGATATAAAAGTATTGGAAACATGGCATAGAGGAAAGTGCGTTTATCGGAAGTGATGTCTTCTGCAACTTTCCTTGTCAACACTCGTTCCATCAGCCATAATGGACATAAGTGAAGGAAAGGGGAGGATGGGTAGCAATGGAGAAATTATTTTTAGTGCGTCACAGTGAAACAGAAGGTCAGCATGAAGATTCCCCGCTAACAAAGACGGGCATCAGGCAGGCGCAAATGCTCGCGACTTTTTTAGAGAATTACGGTCACAGCATTGACCGTATCATATCAAGCCCTTATTTGCGGGCGATTGAAACGATCAAGCCTTTTGCCAGAAAAAACAATGTGACCATCGAAATGGATGATCGTTTAGAGGAGCGTGTCCTAAGCCGTGAACCACTAGATGACTGGGAAGAAGTCCTTCATGATACGTTCGTCGACCCAGAATTGAAATTTACCGGAGGAGAATCTTCCACTGAAGCAAAAAAACGTGTCCTTTCTCTGATTGACGAACTTGAAAATGAGGATTGTGGAAACGTTCTCCTTGTTACTCACGGGAATCTGCTCGCCTTATTGCTACAAAAATATAACCGTGAAATCGGTTTTTATGAATGGAAGCGTCTCTCCCGTCCAGATGTGTTTCTTGTTCAAAAACAAGGGGGAGAATATACAGTCGAACGCATTTGGGAAGACTGAGAGCCTACTTCCCATTTCTTTTTCAGTTCGATGCGAAAATGGTCGAACATCTACGGGAATTGCGATTTTTTATCAAAATCGTTATAGTATATTGTGGTGTTTATTCTAGCCATTATGGGTGAATAGTATTTTATAAGCACACGAAATTTTATAAAAGGAGGAGAAATAGATATGGCATTTGTAATCACATCCCCTTGTAAAGATGAGAAAGCTGGAGAATGCGTGGATGTGTGCCCAGTTGATTGTATCGAAGAAGGGAAAGATATGTTCTATATCGACCCTGCGATTTGCATAGATTGTGGTGCGTGTGAAGCGGTGTGTCCAGTTGAAGCTATTTATATCGAAGACGAGGTACCAGAAGAAGAAACTCCATACATCGAGATTAACCGTAAGTTCTTTGAAGAACAATAAGTATCATAACCAGACCGTCTCTTATCTAAAGAGACGGTCTTTTTCATACCCTATTTTCCTTTCCCTTCTTCCACTATAGCTGCCTACTGTGGAAAACTTAGTCTTGAGAATCTCCCTGGCCATATTCACTCCATAAACATCTCGAAGTTAATTATTCTAGAGCCTTCTATAAAGCTGAATTGTGATGCAGCTTTTTTGTTCCGGTTGGTTATTGCGTGAATAAATTTTCATTAGGCAGGGTAGATAGAAAAAGAATGATTACAAGGGAGGACATAAAACATGACAAAACTAAAAAACCAGACAGCCATCATAACCGGGGCGAGTAGTGGAATCGGTAAAGCAATTGCCCATCATTTAGCAAATGAAGGGGCGAATGTCGTACTCGCAGCTAGACGAGCAGAAAAGTTGAATGAACTGGCAGAAGAAATTACTGAACAATACAATGTAGAAGCGAAAGTGGTAGAAACAGATGTGACCAAAAGAGAAGATGTCGAGAGACTAGTATCTGAAACCAAATCAGCGTTCAATACGGTGGACGTTTTCATTAATAATGCAGGGGTCATGTTGCTCTCCTTCTTAAAGAATGACCACGTGGATGAATGGGAGCAGATGGTCGATGTCAATATTAAAGGGGTTCTGTACGGGATCCATGCAAGCTTACCTACAATGATTGAACAGGAGTCCGGTCATATTGTTAATGTTTCTTCTGTTGCAGGACATGAAGTCTTTCCATCCAGTACTGTTTACAGCGCGACAAAATATGCTGTGAAAGCTCTTTCGATGGGGATGGAGAAAGAACTTTCTAAATCTGGGGTGCGGGTGACGAACGTTTCACCTGGGGCTGTAGATACAGAGCTTACCGATCATATAACCGATGGAGATGTCATTGAAATGTTCAAGAACCGTAGTATGGATCCGCTAGAAGCGGATGATATCGCACGTGCGGTCTCTTATGCTGTGACTCAGCCGTCTTATGTGAATGTAAATGAAGTCATCGTCCGTCCGATGCACCAAAAATAAAGAAAAAAAAGATGGCCGCAGGGGTGCGGTCATCTTCATTGTACGACTTTGAATTTTTTATAATTGTTCATTTCACTCTTATTTTTAACGTCAAGAGCTTCCACTTTACTAAATGGTGTCGGACCCTCGTCGATTTTTTTTATGAATTTTTGTAATTTCCCATGCTCACCTTCCGCTTCGATTAGAACGGTACCATCAGGCTGGTTTTTGACCCATCCTGTAACACCGATTTGTTCAGCGATTTGTTTGGTAGCAGCACGGAATCCGACCCCTTGAACACGGCCATGAACAGTTATTTGATTATTTTCCATTCTTCCACCTCCTCATCTATCCTCTTGTTTCCCCATAAATAGAATTCGGCAAACCTTAAAAGGAGTGAACTTATATGAGAGAAATTGACATAACAAAAGTTGAGGGTTTCTTTTTTGGTCAGAAAGAAAGTGAAGATCATCACACAGGGTGTACAGTCATCCTAAGTCAAGATGGCGCAACCGCAGGCGTGGATGTCCGGGGTGGAGCACCTGGTACAAGAGAGACCGATGCGTTAAAATCCGAAAATCTTGTGCAGCACATTCATGGACTGTTTTTATCTGGAGGCAGTGCTTTTGGACTGGAAGTCGGGTCAGGTGTGATGCGATATTTGGAAGAGAA
Source organism: Halobacillus sp. Nhm2S1 (assembly GCF_019599545.1). GTDB lineage: Bacteria > Bacillota > Bacilli > Bacillales > Halobacillaceae > Halobacillus. The sequence goes on from NZ_JAIEZV010000001.1 coordinate 227,299, forward strand.
AGGAATCGGATTTGATGCAGGGGTGACTCGTGTCCCAATTGTCCCCGGGGCAATTTTATTTGATTTAAGGGAAAATGACCGAGGGATGCGCCCGGATGCTGCCATGGGGTATGAAGCTGCCTCTTCCGCTTTCCAAAACTCCCACTTGAAACAAGGCAATTATGGCGCTGGTGCTGGTGCGACTGTCGGCAAAGGGAAAGGACCATCTTACAGCATGAAAGGCGGATTGGGGCACTATGCCATCCAGGTCGGAGACGTGAAAGTGGGAGCTGTAGTCGCGGTTAATTGTTTTGGAGACGTCATTGAACCTGAGACTGGCCGGATTATCGCTGGTCTCCAGAGGAATGGAAAGTTATTAAATAGCGAAGAAGTGATAATGAGTGAAATCATGGGAGGTCACACGAATCGCTTTCGTGGGAATACGACCATCGGAGCTGTCGTTACGAATGCGAGTGTGGATAAACCAGCAGCAAATAAACTGGCGTCCATGGCGCATGCGGGGCTCTCTCGTACCATCCGTCCCTCGCATACATTCGTTGATGGAGATACGATATTTTTTATGGGGTCAGGAAAAATTTCCTGTGACTACAACAGTCTCGGAGTCATGGCTGTGAAAGCAATCGAAAGAGCAGTTCAAAATGCAGTGACTCATGCACAATCAACAAACAGTTTTTTATCAGCTAACGATATTCAGCGGGAGGAATCTTGAAATGAAGGTATTTGTTTACGGTTCTCTTTGTAAGAATCTTGAGAATCATCATTATATGAAAAAAGCGACATGTCTGTCAGAACAGGCTTTTGTGAAAGGGAGGTTATATAGTGGCCACTCTTATTACCCCCTCCTCATGAAGGGCGAACAGGATGTCACCTATGGAGAACTGTACGACATTCCATCGTCTTTATTAGAGGAATTGGATGAATTAGAAGGCTATTCTGAAGAAATAGAAGAACCTTATTTCGTGCGAGAGGTATGTGAAGTTTTCACCCCTCATGGAGTGACGGAGGCCTTTGTCTACTATTGGCCGCGAAAAGCCCAAGGTGTAATGGTTCACAATAACGATTGGAAAGTCCATCGATATATCCAAAATGAGCGTCTCCATTATTTTGCCTATGGGTCATGTATGGATAATTCCAGATTGTGTGCCCATGAAGTAGACCACCTATTTACTACAATTAAAGGGGTGGGGAAGCTCAGCGATTACAGGCTCACTTTTTCTACTCATTTTGAAGACGGTTCGAGAGCCGATATCACTGAAAACTTCGGGTCTTATGTGGAGGGGGTTGTTTATGATGTCGGAAAGGAAGCGCGCGAGTATTTATACTTAAGGGAAGGGGTGGAAGCAAAAGTCTACCGTCCAACGGTTGTACATGTGACGGGAGACGACGGGGTTGCTTTCCAGGCTCTTTCGTTCACTGTCATTGAAAAGAAAACTGAAATTGCACCTCCTTTTCATTACGCAGAAGAAATTCACCGCGGAGGATCGAAATACCTCTCTGAAAGTTATATGAAATCCATAGAACATAAGTTTTTGGAAGGATGGAAGATACCCGAATTTAGAGCTTATTTAGAGAGGAAGGGACGGGAAAAATGACAGAAGTCAAGTGGTCCAATTATATAGCCAGGGATTTTACTCGTTTGCAATATACCGTACTTAAGGAAAGAGCATCAGCGAAAGAAGCCATTATTATCATACATGGTATAACAGCTGAATTTCATCATCATGAAGCATTTGCGGATGAATGTACACGTGATGCGGATATTTATTTTTCAGTGTTGAGAGGTTATGATCAGAGCCTTAAGAGAGGTGACATTGACTATATCGGGCAATATGATGATGATCTGTTTGATTTCCTCCATTTTATTGAGAAGAAAGGATATGAAAAAGTGACGCTGGTCGGTCACTCGATGGGGTGTGCCAATTTATTAAGACTCATTCAAAAAAACAAGTCGGCTGCCAGTGAGTATCTTTTTGTCGCTCCCTTTTTTCACCCTACTCTTCCTGTCTATCATGAGGATGCAACTGAACAATCTTCAGACCGAACCGATGTGGATTATACGGTATTTGACAAAAGAGTCATGCTTCTCATGACTTTATATAAGATGAATATCGATCGATTCAATGATCGGACAGTTGCGGAAATTCCAGATGAATTTAATAAAAGTGAAAAACTAACCTTGAGTTTCCGCCTTCTAGTCTCAAGGTTTCTCGAAAAAATCCCTCCAGAATTGCTGAATGATGTAAGGGATCGAATATCCATCTATGTTGGGAGTAAGGATGAAGTTTTATTACATGAAGAGTTCAAGCGTTATGCAAGAGAGCACTGGAATGTTCCGGTCCGCGTCATTCAGGGAACCGATCATAACCATATTCTTCACCATCCTCAGCTACATAAGGAATGGGCGGGAAAATGAAACCTTTTCACTCTCAATTGATATCTTTTCGAGGACGTCATGATGATTTCGGGTACGAACAAGGAAAACGTTTAAAACATACGCTTTTGTATAAACACCATGAGCTAAGACGGAAACGATCGAGGCTTCGGTATGATGTGGATGTTCAAGTTGTAAAAGAACAAATGGACCTTTATTGCAAAGGTCTCTTCGATGAGCTTAGAGGCCTTGCTGAAGGGTTACAATGGTCGTTGGAAGAAGTCATTCATGAATACAGCGGCTATCAACAGGACTGGGAAGGTTCAGGCTGCTCGATTTTGACGGGAAACGGATACTTTGCAAGAAATTACGATTATTATCCGAAAACGTATGAGGGGCGTTTGATTTTGTTTCAGCCCAAGGATGGGTATGCAAGCATCGGACCCTCTCAACGCATCATCGGACGGACAGACGGCATGAACGAACATGGACTTTGTATCGGGTATAATTTCGTCAACAGAATCCATCCGGAAGACGGCTTCATTTGTTGCCTGCTGACAAGGATGGTCTTAGAAACATGCAAAACAACGAGCGAAGCGGTTCTCCTATTGAAAAAAATCCCTCATAGACATTCCTTTAACTATGTCGTATTTGATCTTGAAGGCACATCAAAGATCATTGAAGGGTCTCCGCGCGGGGTTTTTGTAAAAGAGGGGATTGCTTGCACCAATCACTTTACAGAAATTTCCGAAGAAAACCGCAGGCATTTGTCGGATTCACAAGAAAGGTTGGATGACCTGAAAAGTCACCAGGCTTATATTCTTGATGAACTAGAAGCTTTTCATTTATTGAATGATTCCTATGGACCGATTTTTTCTCATGGGTATAAACAATGGACGGGTACGATCCATACAGCGTGCTATAGTCCTGAACGATTAACCCTCCATTTTGGACTCGGGGGAGATACGGCACCATGCGTGATTTCTTTTCGTGATTGGCTGAAAGAAGAAGCCACTCTCCCAAATAAGATCTATGGAGAATTGGACACGGATGTAGACATTCCTTATGTGGACCCCCCTTCGATTTAAATAACTTCCCCTTGAGGAATCACAGCTCATAAGAGTAGAATGAGGGAGGACATTGTACGGCAAAGGAGACGAGACATGAGTCATTTGACAGAAGTAAACATAGATAAAATTCAGAATTTATACGCTTTTTTAAAAGATCAAGGGGAAGAAGAACAAAAAGAAAAGGTATTGGATTTATATGAAAAGTTGATCCATGAAGAATTGATTATCGGCTTTGCTGGTCATTTTTCCGCTGGTAAGTCGACACTGATCAATACGTTATTAGAAAATGACCTTCTTCCTTCAAGCCCGATCCCCACGAGTGCGAATATTGTTCGGTTGAGGACAGGTGATCCCTATACCCTGGTCCATTTCCAGGACGGGACGGTCGTTCAATATGATGAGGATATCGACCTGGAAACGATTAAAGCTCTTTGTAAAGATGGAGAGAAAATTACCGGACTTGAAATCTCACAACCAGGACAGTCTTTGCCTTCCCATGTATCGATCGTCGATACACCTGGAGTAGACTCAACGAATGATGCAGACCGGTTGATTACTGAATCTTCCCTCCATTTAATGGACTACATGTATTATGTCATGGACTATAATCATGTCCAGTCTGAAGTGAACCTTATGTTCCTATTGGAAATGCAAAGGCGGAAGACACCTTTTTCAGTAGTCATCAACCAGGTGGATAAACACGTAGAAAGAGAGCTTTCTTTTGAGGCTTATCAAAAGTCGGTAAGAAACGCTTTTGAAAAGTGGGGCATTCATCCGGAAGAAGTCTACTTTACATCCTTAAGAGATTATTCCCTTCCTTTTAACCAGCTTCCATCATTAAAGGAAAACTTCCACTCTCTTTTTTCAACATTCCAACTTGAGAAACATGCGGAAACACAACTGGAGTGGATGGCTGAAGAAGCGGTGATGAATTATTCGGATCACGTTGAAGACGAGATGGCAGAGCTTCGGGAAGAAAAAGAAGGATGGGAGAAAAAAATTGATCAAAGTCCCTTCCATGTCACAGAGCTCGAAAATCAGCAAATTCTCCACGAAAAAGCAGAAGCAGACTTTCAGGAAAGGGTCAGTCAATTCATATTCAACGCCTACCTTATGCCGAGCGCGCTTCGGGAATATGCGGAGGCTTATTTAGAGTCTGTGCAGCCAGACTTCAAGGTAGGATTTCTTTTCACGCAAAAGAAAACAGAGGAGGAACGGTTGGCGCGTGAACAAGCGTTTTACACAAAGCTGAGAGAATCTGTGGAGAAAAACCTGTCCTGGCCCCTTCGTGAACGCATGATTCAGCTGATGGAACATTATTCAGTGAGTGATGAAAAGCTTCTTGAAAAGGTGCAAAAGGAGACTTTCCAATATCCGAGGGAACGGTTATATGCTCTTGTCGAACGTGGAGCATCTGTTACAGGGGCTTATGTATTACGCTACACGGATGATCTATCCAAAGATATCCAAAAGGAAACACGGCGCTTTATTCAGGAGTGGAAGCAGTTGTTCCTTCAGTCGATTGCAGCGAACCAACAGCAAATGGTCGAAAACCACAAAGAAGTTTTTGAGGCGGCTGAAAAAAAACAAGAATTAGATAACCAATTAGAGGTTTTAAATGAAAAAATCAATGAATACCGGTCCAACCTTGAAGAATACCTAAAAAGAGAAAACTCAAAAGAAAATACTATATGGATCAAGGATGCATGGGAGAAGCGAAAAGAGAAGGTGGTGTGCAGGAGTGCTGATGAAATCCCTTCCTTGAATTCGGTCGTTGAAGAAGAAGAGCTTGATTCTCGTCCCGATTCTTCTCAAGGGAGTGGATCATCCATTGAACAGGCGCTTCAAAGGGCAGATGAAACACTGAAAAACATTCAATCCTTAGAAGGTACGAAACGGCTTTATTCCCAATTAAAGAAAAAACGGAACCGTCTGGATGGCAGACACTTTACAATCGCCTTATTCGGGGCATTCAGTGCAGGGAAATCCAGCTTTGCCAATGCTTTGCTCGGAGATCTTGTGCTGCCTGTTTCACCCAATCCGACCACAGCTACAATCAATAAAATTTCTCCACCTACGGATGAAAGACCAGACCGCACGATAGACGCTTATATAAAAACGGAATCGGAGATGCTTGAAGATCTGTCATCGATCCTTGGTGACCTTAATCTCAGCGCACCAACACTGGAAGACGTACACGCGAAAACTAAAAAACTGCAAGAAAAGGATTGGCAGCTGCTTGGTCATAAGCAACATTCTTTTTTACGAGCCTTCATAGATGGTTATCCGAGTATGAAACTGAATCTAGGAAAACGCATCGATGTTTCTTGGGAGGATTTTTCTTTGTATGTTTCCAAAGAAGAAAAATCCTGCTTCATCGAGTCTATGGAACTTTTCTATGATTGTCCCTGGACAAATGCAGGAGTCACGCTCGTTGATACACCTGGAGCAGATTCTGTCAACGCTCGGCATACAGATGTGAGTTTTGAGTACATCAAGGATTCGGATGCCGTCCTATTTGTCACCTATTATAACCACCCATTCTCACATGCAGATCAGACGTTCTTAAAGCAACTAGGACGTGTGAAAGATAGTTTCAGTCTGGATAAAATGTTCTTCCTCGTTAATGCAGCAGATTTGGCATCATCTGATGAGGAACGAAAACAGGTGGAAAGCTATGTGAGAGGACAATTGAATGAATTCCAGATTCGTCACCCGAAACTATTCTCTCTTTCAAGTTTACAAGCTCTGGATGAAAAAATGGACGGAACGGACCTGGAATCAGGGATGCAACCTTTTGAAGAAAGCTTTCGTTCTTTCCTTCACGAGGATCTCGCGCAGATGATGATTCATGCAATTGATGAGGATATTAAGAGCATCAGGCAAGTTCTTGAGAACTTTATTGCTGCAAGTCAGCTCAGTGAACAAGAGCGTCGGGAAGAAATAGAAAAGAGTAAACAGGAACAACATCACATATCTGAAAACCTTGAAAAGAGCTTTGACCAGGGGACAGAAGGTGCTATTCATAACAAAGCCGATAAACAAATCCACTTCGTCCATGAACGAATGATGCTGAATTTCAACGATTTGTTCAAGCGGCATTTCAACCCAGCGACCATTCAAAACCAGGGGGATACAAAAGAAGCATTGAAGGTTGCTCAGAAGGAGCTTCTCGATGAATTGAGTTTTGAAATGCTTCAGGAAGTCAAAGCGGTTTGTGTGCGTATGGAGCGGTTCTTGGATCAGTTAGTGAGTCAGACGAAAGAGCGCATCGAAAGCGATCTGTATAAAATCCGACCGACTCTTCAACTGTCAAGAATCGAAGAAGGAACCTACCCTCTTCCGATCTTAAGTGGAAAGGTTAATATTGGAGAAAAAGAAAAAGCAAGCCTGCTCAAGCTGTTCAGAAACCCTAAAGCTTTCTTTGAAAGAAATGAGAAAGAAGAGATGAGGGATTCCATGTCAGCGATCATTTCTCCGGAACTGAAAGCCGAACTGGAAACACTAGAATCACTGATTATCGAACATTATACAAAATTATGGCAAAGAAGGTATGCGGAATGTATGAACATATGGAGGGAAGATGCGTCGGATCATTTTACTCAGCTTCAATCTCACCTTGAACGACCAGAAAACACGCAGGATCTTGAGGAGATCCTATCTCGAATTCCTAAGTTCTAATTCTCTGAACCAAAACATAAAGTAATACATCAGCACTCCCCCTTTCTAAGGATTTCTTCCTCCTCCTCGGAAAAGGGGAGTTGTTCTTTTGCGGAATCCGACTTGGTCTAAGGGGGAAGCGGGTGTCATAAGCTTAGACTGAAAGGTGGGTGTTGTTCAGTGTATATCCAAAATGGCCCTTATAGACAAACGTATGCTTCTGAAACAGCGCAAGCTAAATTTTTGAGTAGTCCCCTTGCTCCTAACTTGAAAGGAACCATCCAATTTTACCAAATGCCGTATGGTGTAGAAGTCTTTGTCCAGGTGGAAGGACTGCCTGATTTCAAGAAGACAAAAAACGGAAAGCAGGTCGGACCTCATGGGTTTCACATCCATGAAAAAGGAGTTTGTGAAATCGGGGACGGTAAAGATCCGTTCGCCACTGCCGGGGGACACTGGAATCCAGATGATCAGCCGCACGGGAATCATGCGGGAGACTTCCCCGTGTTGTTTTCTAATCAAGGAAGAGCACGAATGATTTTTTTCACTGACCGTTTTAAGGTGCGGGACATCATGGGCAAATCGGTGATCATCCATGAAGGACCAGATGATTATCAGTCCCAGCCCAGCGGCAATGCAGGGAAGAGAATCGCTTGTGCCATCATAGAAAGTTCTTAACGGAATGGAATAATTCACCTTCTCACTGTATATACTAGTCGTGTAACGTTAAAAGAACGCTCTGCTTGACTTCACCGGTGAGTCATAGTATAGTGTACAAAAGGATAAAATTTACCAATATTCTGAAGTTCGCACTTCCAATCACCTATTATAAAGAGTGATCAATCCTTATTGGTACTTTTTATAATATGTGATTTTTTCTTTATTGCAAAACGCATATTAATTTTTGAAACATTGGAGGATCCATCCCTATGAAAACAGGTACAGTGAAGTGGTTTAACGCGGAAAAAGGTTTTGGTTTTATCGAGGTTGAAGGTGAAGATGATGTATTTGTACACTTCAGCGCGATCAACGAAGAAGGCTTCAAGTCTCTAGAGGAAGGTCAAGCTGTAGAGTTTGAAGTAACAGAAGGCAATCGCGGACCACAAGCTGCAAACGTCACGAAACTATAATAAAATTAGAAAGAGACTGGCTTTTGAAGGTCAGTCTCTTTTATATCATGACATTCTAAAGGGGGGGCTACGCCGATGGCTTTCGGAAAGAAAAATCAAGCAGAGATTAAAGAAGAAGATACAAAGATTTGGGTTTGTACATCTGATGACTGCAACTGTTGGATGAGAGACAACTTCAGAACCAATGACAATAAGAAGTGTCCAATGTGCGGAAGTGATATGGAAGAAGAAAACAAAGTGCTTCAAGTTGTGGAAAACAATAGTTTATACTATAAATCAGAGTCTTAATGAATCAAGCGGTTGCTCCCTGGGCAATCGCTTTTTCTTATATTTCAAGGGAGGGGAAATGATGGATCATAAAATTAAACAGATGCGCGAAACCAAACAACTCTTGAGAAAACATTCGCTTTCTACGGTTTTAGATAAATTTGATGGGGATTTAATGGCATTAACCGAAAAAGAGCGAAAGAAGAAATATAACAAAATGAGTGCCGATCCTTACAGCTTTTTTAGAGGAAGTGCCTACTTGTTCTTTCATGATACGACAGAGCTTCCCTTTACCTTTCATACAGCCAGTGACAAACCGACTTGGATTATGGGGGATTTACATTTCAACAATTTCAGTGTCTTCCAAAACGAAAACAAACAGATTGTCTTCGATGTGGACGACTTTGATGAAGGATACCTTGGATCATATCTATACGATGTCTTGCGCATGGTCGTAAGTATACGTTTAATGATGCATTCACTTTCGTATGATGATGAGTCTAAGGATGAGATGGTTCATCGATACTTGAAAACGTACGTGAAACAAATAAAGGCTTACCACGAACGGGAATTGAACCCTCAGACCGTCCAATTTACGAAAGAGGCCACGAAAGGTCCTGTCAAAAAGGCGATAAATAAAGCGGAAAAGAGAAGTTTGTCACACGAACTGGAAAAACAGACCATCATTAATCACGATTCAATACGGTCTTTCGATATTGGGAAGGACAAGTTGTCTTCTGTTCCTAAACACGAAAAACAACGGCTTGAAAAAGCGTGGGAGGATTATTATCATTCTCTGGACGCAAAGAAAAGGAAGTCGAAGGACTATTACCGGATCAAAGATGTCGTCAAAAAGACAGGAGCGGGGATCGGGTCGACAGGTTTGAAAAGATACTACATTCTTATTGAAGGTGAATGTGATGAAAATCATGAAGATGACATTATCCTTGAAGCGAAAGAAGCACGTACGCCTATCCCTGCTTACTTCTTTCCTTATGATGAGACATTCTGGAACAATCATAAACACCAGGGAAGAAGAGTCATTCATACACAACAGGCGATGCACCACCTTTCTGAACCATTTCTCGGATATTTCACAATGGAAGGAAAAGATTTTTACGTTAGAGAACGCTCGCCTTTTTCCAAAGATGTAAAGGAAAAGCACTTACATGATCTGAAGTCTGTTAAACAGACGGTAAAGACGATGGCGAAAGTGAGTGCGAAAATCCATGCAAGGGCGGATGTGGACATCGATGAGGGAGTGCTTGACCATCATAGTGAGGACAGCATTATGGAAGCGATCGGGACGGAGAAAAAGAGGTTCCGTCATCAACTCAGTTTATGGGCAGCTCATTACGAAAGTAAGGTATATGAAGATTATGAATTGTTTGTAGAGTGGGGTACAGAGCGTGGATATTTTTAATATCTCAGGTGGCTATCATACAACGCTCAAGAATGATATAATTTCTATGTTATAGAAACGAGAGTACTGGAGGATTATCACATGTTAACAGTAAACAATGTAAGTCTTCGATTCGGCGATCAAAAGTTGTTTGAAGACGTAAATATAAAATTCACACCAGGTAATTGCTATGGTCTGATTGGTGCGAACGGTGCAGGAAAATCCACATTCCTAAAGATTTTGAGTGGGGAGATTGAAGCCCAAACTGGTGATGTAAGTCTTAAAAAAGATCAGCGTTTGGCTGTGTTGAAACAGAACCATTTTGAGTACGACGAATATCAAGTCCTTGAAACCGTCATTATGGGTCACACCCGTCTCTATGAAGTAATGAAGGAAAAAGACGCGATCTATATGAAAGGCGACTTTTCTGAAGAAGACGGTATGCGTGCAGCGGAACTTGAAGGAGAGTTCGCCGAAATGAATGGATGGGAAGCGGACTCTGATGCAGCCCGTCTATTGAAAGGATTGGGCATCGGCGAAGAACTTCATGATAAGAAGATGAGTGAACTTCAAGGATCTGAAAAAGTGAAGGTTCTTCTTGCGCAGGCGCTCTTCGGCAATCCTGATGTTCTTCTTCTCGATGAGCCGACCAACCACCTGGATATTAAAGCGATCCAATGGCTGGAAGACTTTTTGATCGATTTTGAGAATACTGTAATTGTGGTTTCCCACGACCGTCACTTCTTGAACAATGTCTGTACACATATTGCTGACCTTGACTTTGGGAAAATCCAGATTTATGTCGGAAACTATGACTTCTGGTATGAGTCCAGTCAATTGGCTCAGAAAATGGCTGCAGAACAAAATAAGAAAAAAGAAGAGAAGATCAAGGATTTGAAAGAGTTCATCGCGCGTTTCAGTGCCAATGCTTCCAAATCCAAACAAGCGACTTCACGTAAAAAACTGTTGGACAAGATCACGCTGGATGATATTCAACCTTCTTCCAGGAAGTATCCTTACATTGCTTTCAATGCGGACCGTGAAATCGGAAATGACTTGCTGACCGTTGAAAACCTTTCGAAGACGGTTGATGGTGAGAAGGTATTGGATAATGTAAGCTTTAGTCTTAACAAGGATGATAAAGTCGCCCTTGTAGGATCAAACGAAGTCGCAAAAACAACGCTTTTCCAAATTCTAATGGGAGAGATTGAACCGGATGAAGGAACGTATAAGTGGGGTGTAACGACTTCACAAAGTTACTTCCCTAAAGATAACTCAGAATTCTTCGAAGGTTCGAATCTGAACCTTGTCGAGTGGCTGCGTCAGTATTCTCCAGAAGATGAAACAGAGACGTTTTTACGCAGCTTCCTTGGACGCATGCTTTTCTCTGGCGAAGAGGCGCTTAAGAAAGCGAATGTCCTTTCAGGTGGCGAGAAAGTGCGCTGTATGCTTTCTAAAATGATGCTCTCTGGTGCGAACGTTCTTCTTCTAGATGAACCGACCAACCACCTTGACCTTGAATCCATCACTTCCTTAAACAAAGGACTGATTAATTTCAAAGGTTCCGTCATTTTTGCCTCCCACGACCATGAGTTCATTCAGACCATTGCTAATCGGATTATTGAAATTACGCCTAATGGTAAGATTGTCAATAAAGAAATGACGTATGATGAGTTCTTGAATGACCCAGAAGTCCAAAAGCAAGTAGCAGCTAAATAAAGATGATTTAAAAGCACAGTCCATCTTGGATCTGTGCTTTTTTTCGCTAGAATATGTTTTTTTCTATCATTTTCGGGTAAAAAAATGCATAAATAGGTAGCCACTCCCATTGTAGAATAATGACGAAATACCGAAAAATAAAGGCATTGCTGGCAGATACACGGTGCAAATGCTCCTTTTGTAATGGCTATGAAATATGGATGTTATGTTTGAAAACAAACTGTTGCTTGTTTGTTCTTAATTTATTCTGAGATTCTGTTAATCTTGTAATTGTGAACGGATCACCTAAATACATAGGGATCGACCAATCAAGAGGAGGCAGAATTTCATGAAAAAAACTGTATTTTCTGTTGTAGCTACTGTCGCATTAACGGGAGCATTCGCCACTACGGTAAGTGCCCACGAAACGGAATATAAAATTAATCAAGGAGATACTCTTTGGGGAATTTCACAAAAATATGACGTAAGTGTTCAAGACTTGAAGACATGGAATGGGTTAAATTCAAACCTGATTTATCCAAACCAAACATTGAAAGTATCAAGCGAGTCTAAATCCAGCACACCTTCATCTACTAAGTCTTCCAACGCATCCACTTATACAGTGAAGTCTGGAGACACGTTGTTCGCCATTTCTCAAAAATTCAATACTTCAGTCGATCAGCTGATGGCGTGGAACAACCTGACTTCCACCCTCATTTATCCTGGCGACCAGTTCAAAGTTGATGGACAGGCGGTACAAGCTTCTGCTCCAAGTTCCAACAGCAGCAATAGCTCTAGCAGCAATTCCAGCAACAGCACATCAACAGCAACGCAAACAAGCACTAGTCAAGATACAAGTAATGATGTAATTAAAGAGTTTACAGCTGAAGCTACGGCTTATACGGCTTATTGCACAGGATGCAGCGGTGTGACTGCTACGGGAATCGACCTGCGTGCAAACCCAGACCAAAAAGTCATTGCCGTAGACCCGAACGTTATTCCACTTGGATCTAAAGTATATGTCGAAGGTTACGGAACAGCCATTGCTGGAGACACCGGCGGCGCCATTAATGGCAACCGTATCGATGTTTTCATGCCTTCCCGTGAAGATGCGCTTGCCTTTGGTAGAAAATCTGTTAAAGTTCAAGTACTGGTCGACTAATTCTATAAAAAAACTCCTTTCTGAATCTACAGAAAGGAGTTTTTTTATGCGGTTTATTTTGAGTTCCAATTACTTATTGATAGACTAAAGACAATTGTAATAGGAAGGGAGCAGGTATAAATGAGAGCAATTGTACATGAAGGAAAAGATGGACTTGAGGGTTTAAAACTAAAAGAGATGCAGAACAGCCAGCTCAATGACAACGAAGTAAGAGTGAAAGTACATACAGCAGGAATGAACCGAAGGGATCTGGCTGTTGTAACGAAGCGGCATAAAGCGGAAGATCCTGCTTTAATTCCTGGTTCGGATGCTTCCGGTACTGTAGAAACCGTGGGGAAATGTGTCACAAAGTTCAAAGAAGGTGACGAAGTTATTGTCAACCCTGGACTTGGCTGGCAGAAAAACAGTGATGCTCCTCCGGAAGGGTTTGAAATTGTCGGCCTTCCGGATCACGGAACCTTCGCTGAATATTACACGTGTACAGAAGACCATCTTGAAAGGAAACCTGAGCATTTGACTTTTGAAGAAGCAGGCGTACTTCCATTAGCAGCTTTGACTGCCTATCGCGCCTTGTTTACAAGAGGAAATCTTGAAGCGGGTCAAACCGTCATGTTGCCGGGAATTGGAAGCGGAGTTCTCACTTTCTGCCTGAAATTTGCGAAAGCAATTGGAGCAAGAGTTATTGTAACTTCTCGAACAGAAAGCAAACAAAAAGAAGCTTTGAAGCTCAGTGCGGATGTAGCCATTTCTACAGAAGAAAACTGGCAGGAGGCGCTGGCTTCTGAACAAGTAGATTTACTTATTGAAACCATCGGGAACGCCACTTTTAATAAATCCCTGGATATTGTTCGTAAGGGAGGAACGATTGTGACATTCGGTTCCACGACGGATGATGAAGTGACCATTAATATCCGGCAATTCTTTTACGGGCAATACAACTTACTCGGATCTACGATGGGAAGTGCCGAAGAATTCAGGGAAATGCTCGGTTTTATTAGTGAACACAAAATAAAACCTCAACTGGATAAGGTTTTTTCAATGGAACAGTACAAGGAAGCTTTCGAATACATTCAAGAATCCAAAAACTTTGGTAAAATTGGTTTTCAGGTGCGTTAGATGTTCTACTTTAAACTTAGTAGTAACTCCGAATAAAAATATAAAAACATAACAATTAAGCGAACGAATGTGCGTATAATTGGACAATTCATCCATCTTTTGTAGTAGAATGATAGAAAGACCATTTTATGACAAGGGGTGGATGATTTTGTCACATAAAAACAATCCGAAAAGATTCGCTTTAAACATGAGTGCCGCGCAATTTACGAAGTTTTATATCATGCACCTGTTGCAAGTTCGTCAGCCGATGATCAGTGAGCACTTCAAAGCAGAGTTCAAAAAACTGACGAAGAACTGGATTCCAGCACCTTCCACATTACTTGATACCCTACATGAAATGACAGAGCAAGGATTATTATACCGTAAAGATGATTACAAATCACATGATAAAAAGAGACAAAAAGTGTACTGGTATTACCTGACGGATGAAGGAAAAGAAGAATTTGATGTGTTAAAAAAACGTTATAAGCTGTTATTTGAAGAGCAAATGCAAATACTGAAACAAATAATGGATGATGTTTATAGATAAAAGAAAGGTGAGCTTGCAGTGAAATTAAGTGTTCTGGACCAAAGCCCCATATCCGAGGGGGAGTCTGCTCAAGATGCATTACAGAAATCATTAGATTTAGCCAAATACACGGAGAAATTAGGCTTTCACAGATACTGGGTCGCAGAACATCACAATACGAATGGTCTTGCGAATACGTCTCCTGAAATCCTTATAGCCATGATTGCCCAATCCACAACTTCCATTCGGGTCGGATCTGGTGGGGTCTTACTTCCACAGTACAGTCCATTGAAAGTAGCAGAGAATTTCCGTATGCTTGAGGCTTTGTTTCCAGGACGCATGGATCTTGGGGTAGGGCGTTCCCCTGGAGGTGGACCAAAAACAAGACTTGCTCTTACAGATGGAATTGAAAAGCCCCTCAGTTCTTTTTCTAGACAAGTGAAGGAGCTTAAGCAGTTCTTACAAGATTCCATTCCTAAAGGAGATCGATTTTATGGTGTGAAAGCACGGCCAGAAACCCCTCATCAGCCTGAACTCTGGGTCCTCGGTTTGACGGAGCGCGGAGCCAAACATGCAGCAGTGAACGGGGCAGGGTTCACTTTTGGTCATTTCATTAATCCTGATCATGGAAAGGCATCTATTGATACGTATAGGGAGCGATTTAAAGACCCTTATAAGAAAGAACCATGCGTCAATGTTTGTGTGTTTGTTGTTTGTGGAGAAACAGAAGAGCAGGCAGAGGAGCTGGCAAAAAGTCAGGATCTCTGGTTGCTTCGGGTGGAAAAAGGCTTGGATACCCGAGTACCTTCTTTAGACGAAGCCAAAAATTACCCATATACAAAGGTAGAGAAGGATAAAATCAGGAGCAATCGAAGACGCTGCATTATCGGAAACCCAGATCAAGTAAAAAGTCAATTGGAAGAACTGTCTGAATACTACGGTACGGACGAGTTTCTGATCATTACAAATATATTCGACTTTGAAGAAAAGAAAAAATCCTATAGTCGAATTGCGCAGTCGTTCAATCATTAATCAAATCTCATGAGAGATAGATTCCCTTTTGCAGAAGGCTTAGTTTCCACACGTTTTCCGAAGGGGCTGCGATCCCCCTTGTATTATGAGAGTTCCGAAACTAACCCTTATACCACTATATAATAAAGAATTTATACCTCAAGTGCTGAAATGACTCTTTTTAAGTTTGTCAACATTTATGCTCGGCAGGTCACGATGAAGGAAAACCGAGACTTTCATAAGCTAGAGGAGAACGGGTGACTCCTATGTGGTGTTAGGACGACTGAGACCCCACAGGACGTGGTTTAAAGAGGCTTCGAGAAAACCCCTTTCCTCATGCAAACATCTCTAATTTGAGTCCTCCACTACCCTGTCATACCCTTTAGTAAATACTATTTCTCATTAATCATATATCCGCCTAATCATCAGGGAGCTCAGTCTTTTACCCATACCGATTCTTATCCAACCTCATATATAGAAGTAAAGGGGGGAATTGGAATGAGTAAAGGATATGGTGGAGGCTTTGCGCTAATCGTTGTTTTGTTTATTCTCCTAATTATTGTAGGAGCTTCTTGGTGGTATTAATCACTACAAAGCGTGGCAGATGCCACGCTTTTTCAATTATCATAAATCACCGTTTTAAAATGGATCGATGTAAGCTATAATAAGTACCATTACGTTACGAAAAAGGATGAAATTACATGAAAGATGTCAATATATTGGGAACTATCCAACAAGCAAAGATAAAAAAGAAAATCACAGAAGGCTTTATTGTTCAGATCCAAAATGAAGAATTTGTACTCCAGGACGAAGATGTAACAGAAGAGATTGAATTGGATGAAAGCAGAGACATGTTTATTTATGAAAACAAAAAAGGACAAGCTTCTGCGACGATGGAGATTCCGGAAGTTACAAAAGATACTTATGGATGGGCTGAAGTCGTAGAAGTTGTTCCCAATATGGGGGTCTTCGTTGATATTGGGTTAAATAATAAGGATATTCTTGTCTCCTCTGACCATCTCCCTTTGTTGAAATCTGTATGGCCTAAAGAAGGGGATCATTTATTTGTTAGTCTAGAACTCGATAAAAAGAGTCGTCTTTTGGCAGAACCTATTTCTGAACAAGAAGTCATGGATGATCTGGAACCTGCGCCTAAAGAAGTTCTTGGACAAGAGGTGACCGCGCGTGTGTACCGAGCAACAAAAGCAGGCTCAACAGTTTTGTCTGGAGAAGGATACCGCGGATTCATCCATCCAAGTGAAAGAAAAGAAGAACCAAGACTTGGAGAGACGATTACAGCTAGAGTCATTGATGTAAAAGACGATGGAACAATTAACTTATCTCTTCGTCCACTAAAACAAGAGGGGATGAAGGAAGATGCAGAGGTAATCTATGAGTATTTACAAGAAAACGACGGTGTGATGTTCCTTCATGATAAAAGTGATCCAGAAGATATCCGGAAAACCTTCAAAATCAGTAAGGCAGCATTTAAGCGCGCCATTGGGCAATTAATGAAAGAACGAAAAGTTGTCCAAGAGAATGGTAAGACAGTAATCAATCACGATCGCACTTAAAACTTAGTAGCAACTCCGAAACTAATTAAAAAAATTAAAAACAAGCATCTAAGTCATAGAACAAAGGTGCTTGTTTTCTTTTCCATTATTTAATCTTCGTATTCTGCCTCTAACCCGTTGCTATATACAACTCTTAACTTAAATTCCTTGTAGGTTTCATCAAGTCCAAAAACCTGTAAAACATCCTCGATCACTTCTTGTTCAGAAGAATCTTCATCAAAACTGAGTTCCATGAAATGTGGAGTCAGTTGATCTAGCGCCTTTTCTCCTGAGATTTTCTCTTCGCCAATTTCGTTGATAACTGCTCTGGTTTGAGCTTCATTAGATACATATTTGATTTGATATGAAAGTGTATCTACGTAATCAATCTCCAAATCAAATTGTTGAAATGGAAGAGCTTTTCTTGCTTTATCCACCTTCTCATTCGTTTCATAATTCATATCATTAAGTGAATCGGTGGTGGGGGCAGTAGATAATGGCTGCTGTTCATAATCCATCATTTGCTCTCCATTGTTGTCAGCCGTACATCCGCTCATGACGATGAGACTTATGGCCATTATTGAGGTTACAGTTTTCATTCATGATCCCTCCATTCATATCCTTTACTTAGGATGGACGAAAATTACTGATTTCATAACTTCGTTTATGTATGATGAGCATTGGAATTTATTGAATATGAGGTCCCATGGTAAGATGAAATTAGGAATTCTTTTATTTAGGGAGGAGAAGGAATGAGAAAAATGACCACTTTTGCAATCACCCTTGTATTACTATTGAGTGTCGGTGTCCTTTTCTTTTTCAATAAAAATTCTGGAGCTTCTACAAGCGGCGATCCTGAAGATTCGAAGAGAGTAGAGTTATATAACGGGGATGTTGTAGAATATTCTCAACAGGAATTAAAAAATAAACTTTCGGATATTCAGTATGAAGTAACGCAGAAAGACGGAACAGAAAAAGCTTTTGATAATGCATACTGGGATCATAAGAAAGAAGGCATTTATGTAGATGTTCTCTCTGGTGAGCCATTATTCAGTTCTACAGATAAATATAAATCGGGTACAGGTTGGCCGAGTTTCACGAAACCCATTCTCGAGAAATACATCACGACAAAGGATGATCCAGGGATTTTCGGAATGAGGACAGAAGTAAGAAGTAAGCGAGGGGATAATCATCTTGGTCACGTATTTGAAGACGGACCAGAACCGACGGGCTTGAGGTACTGCATGAATAGTGCAGCCATGGAGTTTATTCCTAAGCATCAGATGAAGAACGAGGGTTACGGTGAATTCTTATATTTGTTTCAAGAAGAAGGGTGAGTTTCCCTTCTTCTTCTTTATATTGGAATTTCATTAGACAATTGTCGTTAAAAGTGGTTTTATGTAGAGTCTATGCTGTCCTGACATATACGCCACCTGAATTCCCAGATAACGAAGGGAAGACATGGGGGGAACCCATGCCGACCCTATTTGGGTAATATAATTCGTTGAAAAACTGATTTACACTGGAATAAATGGTGTAAGAAACTCCCTCGACACAGCTAGCTATTACCTACAAGTATGCATGGACTAATTCTCTAGAATCTCGCATTTAAAGGAATACGCCTTGACAAAACCAATGAGAACGATTATCATTACCGTAAATAAAACTTTAGATACGTAGGTGAGAGGTATGGAACAAACAAAAACAGAACTAGCAAGAATCATTCGTGAACGTCGCTCTGTAAAGAGTGGATATTTAGATAAAGAGGTCCCAACAGAACTTGTTACTGAACTGTTAGATGACGCAAGATGGGCACCAACTCACGGTTTACGTGAACCATGGAGATTCATTTTCATTCCTTCTCACGAAAAAGAAGATTTCGTGGAATCCCTTGTCCAAACATTCCCTCGAGACATGCAGGAAAACCGCAGAAACTACTTTAGTCAGCCGGCAGCTTTTCTTATAGCAATTATGGATGAAGACCCTCGTCAAAAACAGTGGGAGGAAAACTTCGGAGCGATCAGCAGCATGCTTCAAAACTTCCAACTGCTGGCTTGGGAACGTGAGTTAGGTGTATGTTGGAAGACAAACCCACAAATTCATGAGCCGAAAGTGCGTGAACTTTTAGGTGTTCAACCTGGGGAAAAAATTGTAGGTTTTATCCATATGGGCTTTTTCGAGCAACAGCCAAAGCAGAAAAAACGCACGCCAATAGAAGAGAAATTAACCATCTATAAAAAATAATGTTTGAACCAATTCAAAAGACGCCGATCATCGGCGTCTTTTATTTAATCTTTATACTTAGAATCGTAGGCGATTAAAACAACATTGAGTTGATTTTCAAGCTCTTTTACCTTAACAAGCTTTTCTTTCGGCAGCTCTGCATAATCAAAAGCCATCATCATTCGCCTCCTTAAGTTCTATCCTTTGCTTTTAAACAAGGAGTATTCCGATATCAACACAATTTGAATGGCAAGGCTTAACAATAGACGAACCTATGCTCGCCCATTTATGATAAAGATAAGACTATAAATAAAGGAGATCGACATGAACTTTGTAGCCCTTGATTTTGAAACAGCTAATTCTTCAAGAGGTTCTGTTTGTTCCATTGGTATGGTGGAATACGAACAGGGCTCCATAAAAAGAGAATACTACAGGTTAGTGAAACCACAGAAAAACTATTTTGCTCCCATCAATATACGTGTGCATGGAATAACTAAAAGCGATGTTGAAGATGCCGAAGAGTTTGATGTGTTATGGGAACGTGAGATCAGGTCATGGCTGGAAGGTAAGTTTGTCGTAGCTCATAATGCGCAGTTTGATATGGGGGTTTTACGTGCTGTATTGGATCTATACAACCTTAGCTACCCGATGCTTGCGTACAACTGTACCGTCAATATATCTAAGAAAACGTGGCATTTTCCAAAGTATAACTTGAATGTTGTCTCTGACTATCTCGGATTTTCATTCAGCCACCACCATGCATTAGAAGATGCTAAGGCTTCTGCACATATCCTGATGTCAGCAAAAGAGGAGCTTGGCGCAACAGATACTAAAGACCTTGTAGACAAATCAGGAACGACAAACGGAATGATGTTTGATCGTGGTTATGAACCGGCACGCATAAACAAAAAGAAACGTGCTAAAAAAGCACATCCATCGTCGTATATAGCAGCAACCAACCAATTCGATCCTTCCCATCCATTTTATGACGCTGCAGTTGTGTTTACAGGAAAGTTAAGTAAAATGAAGAGAGATGAAGCCAGTCAAAAAGTCGTTGATTTAGGTGGCCACCTTCACAACACAATTGAATCCAATACAAGCTTTGTAGTTGTTGGCGAACAAACGTTCGAGGCTTATAAAAACGGCACAAAAACCAGTAAACTGGAAAGAGCAGAGACGCTGCTAAGCCAGGGATATCCAATCGAAATCATTTCAGAGTCAGAGTTTCACCAATATTTAAAACGCTCATCCCATAAATAGGGATGAGCGTTTTTATTTCCTGGATAGATACCTGCGATTTTTTAACCGCTCTGGGTGGACTGATTTAGCATGAGGAGAAATTTTTCCTAAATTGACACCTGCACCAAAATAATAAGATTGCCACACGATTTTCGTGCAATACTGTTGTCCGTTCATCCTGCTTATAGGCGTCCATATCTTATAGTTGGCATGAGGATGTTCTCGTTGCAGTTTTACCGCCCAATCAGCAGCCGCGTCTCCTGATTTCCTATCCTTAGCTGAGTAAATGCGCATATTACTGAATTTGTTAAAATAAGCCTCCATGTGATCTTGCACGACTCCTGAAGGAACCGAATGAATCACTTTATTATCTTTCGTTACAATCCCTACATGGCCTATATAACGCGATTCTTTTTTGCCGATAGGAGAAAACAGCAAATCTCCAGGTTCGATGGGTAGGTTTGTTCCTGGATATAGATGTTCATGTTTTTGAATCACTGGTGCAACAATTTTCTTAGGCTTTATGATGAATGCAAAAAATACAGTACTTAGGAAGAAGAGCAGCTTTTTCATAAACACCTTCCTTAGTCTTCTTATATCATTATCCTAGCGGATTATATGCCAAATAACAAAGTAAAAGTGCTAAAAAGCACCCCTAAGAACGTATGTTCGATAAATGTGAAATGAACGAACATTTGGGAGGGAACCATAAATGATTAGACCATTGAGAAAAAGAACAATGTCTAAAGTAGAAATTGCTCAACTGTATAAGGCCGGCGAGAGTACAATCGTCGTTGCTGAAAAGCGAATGTTTCACCCGATTATATCCGTATCGTGTTAAAAGAATGAAGGGTTCCATTAAGACCTAGAGAGAGCTGGAAAAGGAAGTTTAAGGTCACCGAAGACTATTTTAAAACGTGGTCTAACAACATGGCTCATATTTTAGGATTTATTGCAGCAGGTGGAATGATTTCAGGTCATGCGCAGTTAATTAGCATAGCACAAAAAGAAAAAGATATACTGCTGTATATTAAGCGCGAAATGGATTCCAGCCATCCAATAACAAAAAATGAACGGACAGGTGTACATATGCATAATATCCGAAGTGAAATTCTCAAGGAGGATCTCATTCGCATACATGGAATAATACCTAAGAAATCAATGACTTTATCATATCCAAATGTACCAAGGGAATATCAATCACATTTTGTAAGAGGGTATTTGGATGGTGAAGGCTGTATATACAAGGATAAATATTTTATCAATATCGTAGGTGGATCCAAGTCATTTATGATGGAATTAATGGATGTACTTAGAGCAAATGATATGGAATCGAGATTAAATACGAATCCAGGATGACTTAATAGTAAGAGTTTATGTTAGCGGTAAAAAAGATGTAGAAAATTTCTTCCATTGGATATACGCTCAAGAAGATAAATGCTTGGAAAGAAAATATTCAACGTTTTTAAAATTGTTGAAGTAGAAAGAAGGAGAGGAAATCCCCCTTACTTTTTTGTTTCCATCTAGTTTACATAATATTTATTATACTTACTCATTTCAGAAACGATTATTTTGTCTCACTAAAAAAGTATACTCATGATATTGAGATAAAATAGAAATAAATAAGCTGATTTTAACACCGATTTTATTAATGTTTACCAATCATTCATTCTCCGTAAGTTTTATGCATGATGGTCTCAATAAAAATTCTAACTTTGGATTGTTGTTTATCTTCAGTTAGCTTCATTTCCTTTTTTATCTTCCATAATCATTATAGAAATTCAGAACGTTTGCTTTATGATCTCCAGCATATTTTTATATCATGTCTACACAATTTATCTTTCCATTTCAACATGGTTAATCTAAACTATATCTCATTCAGTTTTCATACGCTTTTCCAATCTCCTTTACTTGTTCATAAATAAAATAATGTCATTACATCTATATCGGGACTTTTGCCACACATTTTTATATTTATAATCTCGAGCTATCATTTGATTGACTCTCGGATTACGATCAAACACTATATACTCACGGTTAAGCTTTACTATTGCCTTCATTCGCAAGATGCTTTTCTTAAATGGACTCATTGTAATCTGCATGCCTACCTTCTTTCCTGCTCACAACATGTCATTTTATTTGCTCTCAGTTGCTATCATACTGAGAATCGGTTTATTGATTGTTTTTTCTGAATATTTCGGAGTTACTACTAAGTATAAATTGGTAATTATGTAATAGGTGCTCATTTCACGGGGGTTAGAACATACGTTCTGTTGTTGAGGGTGATTTTATGTATTTGGAGTTACTACTAAGTTCTTGTTATATAAACAAACAAAAAAGAAAAGCCACAGAGCGCTTACTCTGTGACTTTAACCTTTGATTTTTTTGACGTTGTTGCTGCCTGCTCTTCATATACCTTTAACGTCTTATAGTAATACTCAAGGATCTGCTCCGAAGGTTTTTGCCAGCTATACTTTTCAGCTTCTTGTCGTGCATTTTTACAAAGTGTCTGATATAACTCCTCATCTTCCAGTCTTTCGATCGCCTGAATCATGCTCTCGGTGTTCTCATTTTCAAATAATAGACCTGTTTTTCCATCTTCTACTTGCTCCATGGTCGGCCCACTTTTTGCAGCAATCACAGGCAGACCAGAAGCCATAGATTCGAGGATGACAAGGCCAAGCGTTTCAGTAACCGATGGGAAAATCAGAGCATCAGAAGAAGCGAAAGCCTGAGCAAGCTCCTCTCCGTGCATAAGCCCTGTAAACACTGTATTGGTATCCTTGAAAGTTTCCTCTAATTCATCTTTCACAGGGCCATCTCCAACAATAGCAAGAGAAATATCGTCTCTCTTTTCCAATAACGGCTTGATTTTATGAATTTCTTTTTCTGGAGCCAATCTACCCACAAAGACAAGCAGTTTGTTATCTTTCTTGCCTGCAGACAATCGCTCCCTCATCTCTTCACTTTTATGCCGAGGATGGTAATGATCGACAGCGACTCCCCGGTCCCACACACTCACATTATGGAAGTTCTTCTCATCCAGTTCCTTTTTAATAGCTCTTGAGGTACACAAATTAACGTCTGCATAGTTGTGTAACTTTCTGAAATACCACCAAACAAGAGGCTTGAAAGGATATAACCGGTAATAATCCAAGTATTTAGGAACGTGAGTATGATAAGAAGCAATTAATGGATAGTCCAGTTTATCCGCGTAATAAACGCCGGAGACCCCTACAAGAGCGGGGTTGACCACATGGACGAGGTCAGGATTATGTTTTTGAAGCAAGTCCTTCACTCGTCGCTGTGGTAAACTGAATTCTCGATACCTGTAGAAAGGCATTTTTGTCGTTTTGACCCCTTCGACGATCGCCCCTTCATATTCCGTCACACCAAAGTCTGGAGCAATGACGACGACCTCATGTTCTTGATTTCGCAAGTATTTGATGGACTCTTTTAATCGTGTGACGACTCCATCTGTTGATGGTAGGAATGTTTCTGTAATGATGGCGATTTTCAAAGCGGAAAACTCCTTACTTCCAAGTGATTGACGGCAATACGTTTTCTTCAATGATTCGGTTTTTATTTTCGACAGCTGTTCGGAGAATGTCACGAATGACATCGTCTGTCAACAAGTGAGGTTCTAGACCAAGGTCACGCAGTTTTGTATTCACAGCGTTGTAATAGTGGTCTTCATTCTCGATACGAGGATTCTCGATCTTTTTCACTTGTGTATCAAGGCCTTCTTCTTTGGCGATTTTTTGTACGCGTTCAGCAAGATCCTGAACAGAGAACCATTCAGTAAATTGGTTGAACACGCGAAATTCACCTTTGTCTGCTGGATTCTCAGCCGCGATCTCTACACATCTTACTGTGTCTTCAATATTTAGGAACGCACGTGTCTGCCCTCCTGAACCATAAACCGTGATATCATGGCCGATAGCTGCCTGGTTAACGAAACGGTTCAGAGCCGTCCCGAATACACCATCGTAGTCTACACGGTTTACGAGCATCGGATCCAGACGCGTTTCGGCTGTATGTAAACCGTATACAATTCCCTGATTCAAGTCAGTGGCGCGGATGCCCCAGATTTTACATGCAAACATAATATTATGGCTGTCATGTACTTTAGACAGGTGATAGAAGGAACCTGGTTGTTTTGGATATGGAAGGGTATCCTTCCGTCCTTTATGTTCAATTTCAATATATCCTTCTTCAATATCAATGTTAGGAGTACCATATTCGCCCATTGTGCCCAGTTTGATGAGGTGACATTCCGGTGCGAATTCTTTAATGGCGTAAAGAACGTTCAAGTTCCCCATGACATTGTTTGTTTGTGTATAAACCGCATGCTCGCGATCGATCATTGAATATGGAGCTGAACGCTGTTCAGCGAAGTGAACGAATGCTTCAGGTTCCGTTTGTCGGAAAACTTCGCTAAGGAAATCATAATGGTTCAGATCCCCAATGAATGTTTTGATTTCTTTTCCTGAAACTTCTTTCCATTTAGCTACCCGATCTTCTAGTGATGCAATCGGTGTAACTGAATTCGAGCGTAGTTCATCATCATACTTTCTGCGCACTAAATTATCTACGATGGTTACATCATGTCCTTGTTTGGATAGGTATAGTGCCGTTGGCCAACCGCAAAAACCGTCTCCCCCTGCTACAATAATTCTCATAATCTACCTCCTAGTTACGTCTTGCATACTCGTATTCCATTATAGAATGACTCCTATGACTCTTCTATCTTCTCCCAATCGTCTTAGTTCGAAGAAGTACAAAAGTCAAGGTCTCTACGTTTTTGACTTTACCATTAATTTAATTTTGAAACAATTAATTCTTTGTTAAACCGTCGATTCTATGTAGAGATATGCTTGTGAGACCTCAAACCTATTTACCCCAAAAGAAGAATACTTCAAACCTACTTTACAATAAAAGCCTGCAGAACAACAAGTTCTGCAGGCTGACCGGTTATTTTTCTTCTTCCTGGCCTTCTGGTAAGGATGTTTCTTCTTCCTTATTCTCATCCTCTTCCTTCGTAGCAGCCGCTTCCTTCAGTTCATCATCAGAAGATGCTCCAAATTCATGGACTGCTCCTCTTGATACATAGCTCTCTAGCATCGCTTTTAAATCCATGCCTGTTGTCTCTTTTAAAGATTCCTGAATGCCAAGCATGGTAGAAGTGACACTGTTCGCTACTTTCGCAGAACCCCCGCGGGAATCGCTTCCTCCCATATCAATGACCTTCATATCTTTAATTTGACTGATCGGTGCGGATACTTTTTCTGCATATTCCGGCAATACTTTAATGAGCATTTCCATAATAGCCGCTTCGCCATAATGTTCCATCGCTTTCGCCATACGTTCTTTCGATTCCGCTTCCGCGATTCCTCGCTGACGAATGACTTCCGCTTCTGATTCCCCTTTGATTCGTTCATTATCGGCTTCTGCCTGTGCGCGTTTTGTCACTTCATAAGCCTCCGCATCAGCGATCGAGCGACGTCGTTTGTTTTCTTCTTCTTCCAATTCGACTGCTCTTTGTTTCTCAATATATTGAACTTTCAACTCTTCTTCCTTGATCTGCTGAGCAAGTTTCTGCCTTTCCAATTCCCCTGCCTGGTCTGCATTCGCTTTGGCTCGGTTCGTCTCTTTCTGGAATTCCGCTTCTTTAATGTCTTTTTCCTTCGTCGATGCCGCAACCGCAGTCAAACGGCGGTTTTCTTCATCTTGTGCTTCCTGATCGTTTTTCGCCTGATAGATGCGAGTCTCTTTCGTGGCATCGGACTCTGCCATGTTCGCTTTCTTCTGCACCTCAGCGATATGAGGACGACCAAGCGCATCGATGTATCCATTTTCAACATCCACATCCTCCACATCATTCAATGCAAAAGAAGTGATCTCAAACCCCATGCCTTTTAAGTCAGCTTCAGCGATTTTCTTAACCTGGGTGTTGACTTCCTTGAAATCATTATAGATTTTTTCAATCGGAAGCGATGCAATGATTGAACGTAGATGACCATTCAGCACATCTTTCAACTCTGATTCTCTTTCTTTCTGCTTTTTCCCAAGGAATTTCTCCGCAAAGTTCGCCATAATCTCAAGCTCACTGCCAATACTGATGACGGCTGTACTAGCAACTCTGACGGGTATCCCCTCTTTTGTATAAGCCTTGTCTGAATTGACTTGAAGTTGGAAAGATGTCAAATCAATCGGTGTCGCTGTCTGGAACATTCTCAGGCGGTACCCACCACCACGAATGATTTTTACCGAACGTCCATTATCATCTTCAAATACATTCTTTTCTTTTTCCGGATCACCAAGTTTTGGACCTGTAACAATCAACGCCTCATTCGAACTGGCCGTCTTATAGCGCATTCGGAAGACGATAAAAGTTATGATTCCCCCAACGAGAACAACCGCTCCAATAACACCTAGAATTAACAAAAATAAAGCACCTTCAAACAAATAACCACTCCTTTTCCTTTCTCCCTATTTATGTAACAAAAGGGGTTATATTACATAACGATTACAACTCTATTAAAGTTTCAGGAAATTTTCAATATCCGCCAAATTTTCTTTGAGGAACATAGACCTATGAATTCTATCAAGGAGAGAATTCAGGTATAATAGTTATGAGAAGATTCTGAAAAGGAGGAACATTCATGAGTACATATATCAATGCATGGACCCCTACCGCAGAATATAAAGAAGCGACCCGATTATTCCGATGGATGAAGAAGTTTGGCTGCAACTGCTATGATGACTTTCACGCTAAATCTATCCATGATCTTGAATGGTTTTGGGAAGAAGCAGTAAAAGAGCTCGCCGTAGAATGGTATACCCCTTACAAACGGGTATTGGATTCATCCCATGGCCCTATGTATCCTCAATGGTTTGAAGGCGGAGAGCTGAATGTCGCTCACTTAGCCCTTGATCGTTGGGCAAATGATCCGTCTAAAAAGAATGATATCGCTCTTTACTGGGAGGGAGATAACGGACAAACCTCCTCCTACTCCTTTATAGACTTACAAAAAGAAGTGAATGCTGTCGCTAATGGTCTAGAGAGCTATGGAATATCTGAGGGCAATATCGTTACATTATATCTGCCAATGCTTCCTGAGACCCTCATTGCCATGCTAGCCATTTCAAAAATAGGAGCCATCTTTTCACCTGCCTTCTCTGGTTACAAAGCAGATGCCGTCACGTCAAGAATTCATGCAAGCAAATCGAAAGCGTTAATAACAGCTGATGGTTTTTATCGCAGAGGAAAAACGATACTAATGAAACAGGAAGCAGATCTCGTTGCGGATCAATGCCCATCTCTAGAGCATGTTTTCATCGTTGAACGTACTGGAATGCAAGTGAACCTAGAAGAACCTCGTGATGTTCTCTGGAGTAATTTAAGAAAGAAAGAATCCGAGTACAAGACGAAGGTGAAAAGAGCGAACGATCCATTTATGCTCATTTACACATCAGGAACAACAGGTACGCCAAAGGGAGCGGTCCATACACATGCAGGATTCCCCATCAAGGCTGCCTTTGATGCTGGCATATGCATGGATGTCACGAAAGAAGATACGTTATTCTGGTACACAGATATGGGATGGATGATGGGGCCTTTCCTCGTTTACGGAGGATTGGTCAATGGAGCATCCATTGTCATGTTTGAAGGCACCCCTGACTATCCAAAACCCGACCGCTTATGGGAACTTGTAGAGAAGTATCACGTCACCCATTTAGGACTCTCTCCCACCCTTGTCCGCTCCATGATGAAACACGGGAAAGATTGGATCGAAAAACATGATCTCAGTTTTTTAAAACTTATCGGCTCAACAGGAGAACCGTGGAATTCGGAGCCGTGGCATTGGCTATTCAAACATGCAGGAGGTTCGCGAATACCGATTTTCAACTATTCAGGTGGAACAGAAATTTCAGGGGGGATTCTCGGTAATGTACTCGTCAAACCGATTCAACCGGTCACCTTCAATGCGGCTCTTCCTGGGATGGATGTCGATGTCTATAATGAGAATGGTCAATCTATCGTTAATGAAGTTGGCGAACTGGTTATCAAAGCCCCTTGGGTCGGGATGACAAAGAGCTTTTTTGAAGATGATGAGCGTTATGAAAAGACCTATTGGAGCCGCTTCAAAGATACGTGGGTTCATGGCGATTGGGTGATGAAAGATAAAGAAGGGTACTTTACGATTACCGGACGATCGGATGATGTTTTAAATGTAGCTGGAAAACGATTAGGTCCTACGGAGGTAGAGTCTGTTCTCCTTAAACATACCGCAGTATTAGAAGCTGGA
Organism: Halobacillus sp. Nhm2S1; assembly: GCF_019599545.1. GTDB lineage: Bacteria > Bacillota > Bacilli > Bacillales > Halobacillaceae > Halobacillus. The sequence continues at coordinate 256,021 of NZ_JAIEZV010000001.1, forward strand.
GTTATTGGAGTCCCTCATGAGGTAAAAGGAGAAGAAGCTGTCGCATTTGTGGTCCTTAAGGAAATTCACCCTCCAGATAATCTAACGGAAGAATTGACCATTCTCCTTCATCAAAAATTAGGCAAAGCCCTCGCACCTAAAAAGATATTCGTTGTCGATGACCTTCCTAAGACAAGAAATGCCAAAGTGATGAGGCGAGCGATCAAATCTGCTTATTTAAATAAGCCAGCCGGGGACTTGAGTGCGCTCGTCAATCCTCAAAGCATCAATCAGATCCGGAGCATTGGACAGAATGCTTCATCAATATGAAAAGTACGTTTGGAGCATGTTTTTTGTATCGCTTCATAAATTCAAAGCTTAGAATCTTATTGATCACGATTCAACAAAAAAGCCCCTGGACACATCAAAGGTCCAGGAGCTTTTTTTATACCGGATATACGCCGTGTTTTCTTTCTGTAAATAGAACATCTTTGGTCTCGTAAGCATCATATCGAGTGGAAAGCTCTTCTCGCAGTTTATTCGGCTGAACGATGTCATCGATCACCATCTCAGAAGCCAAACGATAAATATCAATGTTCTCTTTGTATTCTTCATGCTTTTCTTTAATAAATGCTGGTCGTTCTTCTTCAGGCAGTGCGGCGATCTTATTAGCATAAACAGCGTTTACAGCCGCTTCTGGCCCCATGACAGCAATCTGTGCGGTAGGCAGAGCAAGACATGCATCCGGCTCAAACGCAGGTCCTGCCATGGCATAGAGTCCTGCTCCGTAAGCTTTACGAACAACAACAGAAATTTTAGGTACGGTCGCCTCGCTCATCGCAGAAAGCATTTTCGCCCCGTGACGGATAATCCCTGCCCGCTCAACTTTAGTTCCAATCATGAACCCTGGAATATCGGCAAGGAAAAGCAGTGGAATATTAAAGGCATCACAGAGCTGGATAAATTTCGCTGCTTTATCTGCAGAATCAGGGAAAAGGACGCCTCCTTTTGCTCTAGGCTGGTTGGCGATAATCCCTACTGGCCGACCTTCAATTCTTGATAGACCAGTAATGAGCTCCGGAGCAAATTTTTTCTTAATCTCACAGAATGAATGATCATCAATGAGACGATCGATCAACTGATACATATCAAAAGGGGCATTTTGGTTTTTAGGAATCAGTTCTTCCACGCTTTTCTCAAACGGAGCAGGCTCTCTTGATTCTGCCTTTTTCGGTAATTCCCTGTAGGACTGTGGGAAATAGCTTAAATATTTTCTGGCGAATGCAATCGCATCACTTTCATCTTTTGCAAGTACATCGCCGCATCCAGAGACGGAACAATGCATATTCGCGCCACCCATTTCCTCGAGCGTCACTTTTTCCCCGATCACTTTCTCAGCCATTCGCGGAGATCCTAAATACATGGAGGCGTTGCCATCGACCATGACGACGATATCACAAAAGGCAGGTATGTACGCCCCGCCCGCTGCGGATGGTCCGAATAATAAACAGACTTGTGGCACACGGCCGGATAGTTTGATTTGATTATGGAAAATACGTCCTGCTCCTCGGCGGTTAGGGAACATTTCAACCTGATCGGTAATCCTTGCCCCCGCAGAGTCGACGAGGTAGAGCATCGGCACATTCAGTTTTAATGCGGTTTCCTGAATCCGTATGATTTTTTCAACGGTCCTCGCTCCCCATGAACCCGCTTTTACGGTGGAATCGTTGGCCATTACACATACTTTTTCCCCGTTGATTTTCCCTATGCCTGTGACGACACCATCAGCAGGGAGGGAGTCATCTTGACAATTGGCGAAAAAAGCGTCTTCGATATCGATGTTGTCATCAAACAAAAGCTGTAGACGTTCACGTACGAACATTTTCCCTTTTTCAGCGTTCTTGCTATGATACTTTTCAGCACCACCAGAAGCTATTCTCTTCGCTCGTTCTTCTAATGTTTCATTTGTAGGCATCGTTTTTTCCACCTTTTATTCTCCTTTGTATTCCGGTTTCCTTTTTTCCTTAAATGCTTGAAGTCCTTCTACCCGATCATCCGTTGGAATCGTCTTTTCATAACAGGCACGCTCAATCTCAAGACCTGATTTCAAATCCGTATCATACCCTTGATTGATCGCTTTTTTCGCCTGTTTCATAGCGACGGGACCGTTTCGCGCGATGCATGCCGCCAGGTCTTTCGCTTCTTCCATAAGGAACTGAGGTTCATGGATATACTCGACAAGACCAAGGGTATACGCTCGCTTTGCTTCCACCGGCTTCGCAGAATAAATCATTGCTTTCGCCTGACCGATTCCAATCAGTCTGGATAAACGCTGCGTTCCACCAGCGCCTGGGATGATGGCAAGCGATGTTTCCGTCAGTCCCACTTTTGTGGATGTACTCATCATACGTAAATCGCAGGCAAGCGCAAGTTCCAGTCCACCACCAAACGCGACTCCGTTAATAACAGCAATCGTCGGTACATGAATGTCCTCAATCATTCGAACGGTATCTCCGATTTTGGTTACGGTCTGGACGACTTCCTCGTCACTCATTCCCCTTCGTTCTTTCAGGTCAGCACCTGCACAAAACGCTTTGTTTCCTTCCCCAGTCACAAGAACAACCCTGATCTCCTGACGCCGGTTGATTTCGTGTGCTTTTTCCTGCAGTTGATCGAGCAACTCTGAAGACAATGCATTCGCTGCATCGGATCGATTCAATTTCAGTACATACACGTGAGGGGAAAGCTCTTCTAATGTGACTAGTTCCTCCATCCGTTACACCCTTTCTTTGTTTACCACTTGCATTTGATGACTCGGCAATGACTTATTCAGGACGCGCTGGATATAGACTGCCGCTTCCTTCAGTTTTTCTTCATCAATCCCTGTTTCAATCCCCATTTGATGGAGCATATGCACAAGGTCGTCTGTTGCTAAGTTTCCGGATGCTCCTTTAGCATAAGGGCAGCCACCGAGTCCTCCTAGGGCCGCATCAAAAGTGGTGATGTTATGCTGCATGGAGACAAGGACGTTGGATAAAGCCATCCCTCTGGTATTGTGAAAATGCATAGCAAGCTTATCGAAAGGCAGCCATTGTTTCCATTCGGAAAGCGCTTGATCGATTTGTCTAGGATTTGCTACACCAATCGTATCTCCTAATGAGAGTTCATCAATGCCCATCTCCAGTAGACGCTCACTTACCCGTGCGACCTGATCTGTGGCAATGGTTCCTTCATAAGGACATCCAAAAACCGTAGAGACATAACCTCTAACGCTCTTACCTTCTAATTTTGCTTCTTGGACAACTTCTTTCAGAACCGGATATGTTTCTTCAATAGACTTGTTGATGTTTTTTTTGTTATGCGTATCGGAAGCGGACATGAATACTGAAACTTCATCCACGTCCGTATCGATCGCTGCTTCAAGTCCTTTCCGGTTCGGAACAAGGGCGGCATAAGTGATCCCTTCTTTTCTTGAAATCATTGCTGCCACTTCTTTGGCATCTTTCAATTGTGGAATCCACTTGGGATGGACGAATGAACTGAATTCGATGTACGGGTATCCCGCTTCAGATAAAAGGTCGATCCAGGCAACCTTATCTTGAAGCGGTACTTCCACAGGTTCATTTTGAAGGCCATCTCGCGGACCGACTTCTTTGATTGTCACTTTTGCAGGCCATTCCATCATAAGAACCTCCTGTTTATTCAATGATTGCGATGACGTCCCCTTCGTTGACGAAATCCCCTTCACTCACTTTCAACTCTTTGACCGTTCCAGATGTTTCTGCAGGGATAGGGATCTCCATTTTCATAGATTCCAGGATGGCGATATCCTCCCCATCGTTCACTTGGTCCCCTTGGTTTGCAACAATTTTCCATACACTTCCTGCCATGGATGCTTTGATTTCTGTCATGATTGTTCCTCCTTAATGATTCGTCAATGTTGGTAAATAATAGTTTTCTACGAATGTGGTTTTTGTTTCGCCTTCTTTGAACTTCTCATGGGTGATGACGCGCTTCAGCATCGTCAGGTTACATTTAATCCCTTCAATTTCGTATTCATGAAGGGCTTTTGTTAGTCGTTCTATGGCGTCCTCGCGATTCTCTCCATGAACGACGAGTTTAGCTATCATAGGATCATAGAACGGCGTCACTTGTGAATCCCCTTCTACCGCTAATTCATGCCGGACTCCTGGGCCTTCTGGCAGCACCATTTTTGTCAATTTTCCTGGAGAAGGGTAAAAAGTGTTCGGATCTTCCGCATAGATTCTTACTTCAATTGCGTGTCCGTCGATCAACAGATCCTTTTGTTGAATCGATAAAAGTTCTCCATCCGCTACCCTCAGCTGTTGTTCAACAAGGTCGATCCCTGTAATTTGTTCTGTAACGGGGTGCTCGACTTGTAAGCGTGTATTCATTTCCAGGAAATAAAAATTCTCATCATCATCAACTAGAAACTCAATCGTACCGGCATTGGAATAGCCAAGGGAAGATACTGCTTTGAGCGCGCTTTCTCCCATTTTCTCTCGTGTAGCTTCAGATAGAACCGGTGATGGAGCCTCTTCGACGACCTTTTGGTGCCTCCGTTGTATGGAGCACTCTCTTTCAAATAAATGAACAGCATTTCCGTGACGATCCGCTAACACTTGAATTTCGATATGACGCGGATGCTCAATTAATTTTTCTATGAACATCTTCCCATCTCCGAAAAAGGCCTGCGCGCGTTTGGAATTCCCTTCAAACGCCTTTTCAAGTTCTTCATCGTTATAGACCGCCTGCATGCCGATGCCACCGCCACCTGCGGCTGCTTTCAACATGACCGGATATCCGAATTCAGCAGCAATCTTCTTAGCATCCTCTGTGTTCGCCACAGCATCTTCCGTTCCAGGGATGATTGGGACGCCAGCCGCTTTCATTTCTGCTCTTGCCGCAATCTTATCTCCCATTTTCGCAATGACATCCGCATTCGGCCCGATAAACGTTAGGCCTGCTTCTTCGGTTCTTCTCGCAAACTCAGCATTTTCGCTCAAAAGACCGTATCCTGGGTGAATCGCTTCCGCTCCAGAATTTTTGGCTACTTGCAAAATTTTATCGATGTTCAAGTACGATTCATTGACACGAGGCTTACCAATGAGATGACTCTCATCCGCCATTTGTACGTAAGGGGCAGTTTGATCCGCTTCCGAATAAACAGCGACCGTTTGGATGTTCAGCCTTTGACACGTCCGAATAATACGGGAGGCAATTTCTCCACGGTTAGCAATTAGGATTTTTTTGAACAACAGTGATCACCTCTTTATTAGGATTTTAAGTTCATCATTTCAAGCGCATGTTCTCTCAGTCTGAACTTCTGAATTTTCCCGCTCGCAGTCATCGGGTATTCGTCTGTGAAGCTTATATACCGAGGGATTTTATGTTTCGATATTTTCCCTTCGCTGAAATCCCTGATATCGCTTTCATTTAATTGTTTGCCTTCTTTCGGAATAATCCATGCCATGATCTCTTCCCCATACTTCTCATCAGGGACTCCGACCACTTGCACATCGAGAATGTCCGGGTGTTGATACAAAAATTCTTCAATTTCTCTCGGATAGACGTTTTCGCCTCCGCGAATGATCATATCCTTGATTCTACCAGTAATTTCGACATATCCATTCTCATCCATAACAGCAATGTCCCCCGTATGAAGCCAGCCATCGGGATCGATCGCAGTCATCGTCGCTTCCTCGTTTTTGTAGTAACCTTCCATGACGAGGTATCCACGGGTACAAAGTTCACCAGGAACCCCTGTCTCGACTTCTTCACCTGTAGCAGGCTCGATAATCTTCACTTCGACATTCGGATGGGCCCGGCCGACACTGCTCACTCTTAAATCAATGGGATCATCCGCTTTTGTCTGTGTAATGACAGGGGACGATTCCGTCTGGCCATAGGCGATCGTGATTTCCTCCGCTCCCATATCTTCAATTACACTCTTCATGACTTCCATCGGACACGTGGATCCCGCCATGATGCCTGTTCGTAAGGTCGTCGGCTTCAAGCCTTCATACTCTGGATGGTTCAACTCGGCAATGAACATCGTAGGCACTCCATGAAGCGCTGTACAGTTTTCCTCTTTCACAGCCTGGAGAACTTTTTTCGGATCAAATTGTTCCAGAATCACCATCGTTGTCCCTTTGGAAACAGCAGCCATCGTTCCTAACACACATCCGAAACAGTGGAAAAATGGCACGGGGATACAAAGACGGTCTTCTTCTGTGAGACGCATGCAATCCGCAACCTGGTTTCCGTTGTTCACGATATTGTAGTGACTTAACATGACTCCTTTAGGAAAACCTGTCGTTCCTGACGTGTACTGCATGTTGATCACATCGCGATGATGAAGGGTTTCTTTTCGTTCTTTTAATTCATCGTCAGTCACGGTCATCGCCATATCAAGAATATCCTGCCATGAATAACAGCCGCGATAGGACTTGTCACTCAAAACGACCACGTTCTTTAAAAATGGCAGTCGATCACTCTGGAGATCTCCTTTTTCAGAAGTTTCAAGCTCTGGACAGATTTCTTTCAGGATATCAATGTAAGAAGTGCCCTTGAAATCCTCTGCAAGAATCAATGTGGACGCATCCGATTGTTTTAATAAGTATTCGAGCTCCTGAGCACGATAGTTCGTGTTGACGGTGACGAGTACACCACCCATTTTTCCAGAAGCGAATTGGGACTGTAGCCATTCCGGCTTGTTATCAGACCAGATGGCGACATGCTCACCTTTTTCTATTCCAAGAGCCATAAATCCCTTCGCTACTTCATCCGTCATATCGTTGAATTCAGCATAGGTTTTTCTAAGACCTTGCTCAGGGTAAACGAACGCCTCATGGTCGGGATGGGCCTTTGCCTGCTGTTCTAACAATTCACCAACCGTCTGTTCTAGTAGGGACATACCATTTCCTCCTTTGAAATTTTTAACAACCTAACTGACGGGCAATGACCAAGCGCTGGATTTCCGATGTTCCCTCTCCAATTTCGAGGAGTTTCGCATCACGTAGAAAACGCTCGACTTCGTATTCTCTCATATATCCGTAACCACCATGGATTTGGATAGCCTGATTGGCAGAGCGGAACGCCGTTTCTGATGCAAAGAGTTTGGCATAAGCCGATTCTTTCGTGAAATTCCTTCCCTGATCTTTCAACCACGCTGCTTTCAGAACCATGTTACGCGCAAGCTCCACTTCCATAGCCATGTCAGCCAACTTAAACTGAATGGCCTGGAATTTTGTGATCGGCTGACCAAATTGCTTCCGTTCTTTCGCATAGGCGAGGGCGCGGTCCAACGACGCTTGCGCAATTCCTACTGCCAGTGCAGCAATAGAAATCCTTCCGCCATCCAGCGTGTAAAGGAATTGCTTGAACCCTTTTTCCGGATCGCCGAGAATGTTTTCTTTTGGTACTTTAACATCTTCCAAAATGATTTCAGACGTGTTCGAACCACGAACGCCCATTTTGTCATAAGGACTCGTAATCTTCATGCCTGGTGTATCTTTTGGAACAATAAAAGCGGATATGATGTTTTTTCCGTCGTCGCGTTTTCCTGAAACTGCAGTGACCGTGATGGATCTCGCATATTCAGCATTTGTTATCCAGCACTTTTCTCCATTGATAATATAGTGGTCACCTTTCAATTCGGCACGCGTCTTCGTTCCTCCTGCATCAGAGCCCGCATTCGGTTCGGTCAATCCAAAAGAAGCCAACCCTTCACCTTTAGCAAGCGGGGTAAGAAATTCTTGCTTTTGCTCTTCTGTCCCAAAATAATAAATAGGACTCGCTCCTAGAGAAACAGCCGCTGCGTAACTGAGGCCCGTAGATCCACAAACACGACCGATCTCTTCTACAGCAAGAGCATAACTGACCGTATCTCCGCCTGATCCGCCATACTCTTCAGGGAACGGGATGCCAAGAAGTCCAAGCTTGCCCATTTCATCAAAGATATCTTTTGGAAATTCACTGTTGATGTCGATATCCACGGCTCGTGGAGCGATCACATCCTCTGAAAAATCACGAACCATCTTCCTCGTCATTTCCTGTTCTTTCGTTAAATCGAAATTCATATGATTCCTCCTTAGGGAAATAAAGACCGACTGGTTGGTCTGTTGTAATGATAAATATAATGAAAGCGTTTACTCGCTTTCATAAAAAAAAGGAACTTTTAACATATGACGGAAGTATTCACTGTCTTCTTTACCTGGAAGCAAAAAGTGAAGCACCAGGTCAGTAAAAACTTCTGCAATTTGATCGATGGTGTACGTTCCATCCCTCCGGTACCATTTATAGATCCAGTTGACCATACCCAAGATCGCCATGCCGGTGATCTCAAGCGGAAGTTCTCTCCGGAAGTGGCCAGACTCTTGGCCTTCCGCAATGACATTGAATACCATGCGTTTGAATTCATCGCGCTTTCCTTTGATCTCTTCCTCATACGCTGGTTTCAAATACAGGCTTTCCTGATAAAACACCGAAATATGTGGTTTGTACAAGTCAAACACTTGAACAAAAGATTGAATGATCGCCTGGACTTTTGGTATAGGGGAAGAATGAATTACATTAGCGGCCTGTGCTTCCTTCAATACATATGTAATAAACGTGTCGTGAATGACGAATAGAAGTTCATCCTTTGACTGAAAGTGATGATAAAAGCCGCCTTTAGATGTATTTGTTTGCTGGACTATTTGTTTTACTGTAACGCCGTGAAACCCGTAGCGGTCGAACAGTTCTAGAGACGTCTGGATAATCTTTTCACGCAAATCGCTCATACATCAACTCCCATCTGCTGAATATACACTCATTTTATCACATTTTTCTGAAAATACAACGGTCTAAAGAATGACTTCAAATGTACATCGATACCTACAGCTATACCTATCTATAATCGGTTCGGTTCGAGAGGGTGCATGAACAGATTCGAGCAAGGTAGAGGAAGAGACACCTTTACTACCATAAAAAAAGCCCTCTGAACGCAGAGGGCTTTACTTATTATTGGGTATCGGATTCTGTTTCAAACGGAACACGGTAGACCGGTTTGATCCATGCTTCTTCCGCTTGTCCTTTTTCTTCGGTATCCAGCACATAAGAACCGTTGCTGTATCGATCATTTGCTTTAAAGTCCATCGTATTGACGACGATGGTCTCTTGTTTTTCTGTCATAATCATCACTTGATCATCTCTAGTCACAAGGTGCACATCCACTAATTGATGCGGATTTTTTTTCAACTCTCTTAACATGAGCACCCCGCGTTTTGCCCGGGTGGTTCGTTCAAACTCTTTCAAGCGCATCCGCTTCACCGCCGCACGATGAGTGGTCAGAAGGATGGATGGGTCTTCAGAAGCTCTGAACAACTGCCCAGACACAACTTCATCATCTTCTTTCAGATTGATCGCTTTGACACCTGCCGCTCGTTGACCGACAGTGTTTACTTCTTCTTCATGATACCAAAGGCCATAAGCCTTCTTCGTTGCAATGAACAACTCGGAATGGCCATCCGTTTTATGAACATCCACTACTTCATCATCATTTTTGAGATTGATGGCAACGAGAGCTTTGGAATGACGCTGGGCTTGATAAAGCTGTAGATCGCTCTTCTTCACCATTCCGTTCTTCGTAAAGAAAATGAGGTATTCCTCTTTTGTAAAGTCGCGAACGGGGATAGCTTCAACGATATATTCTTCTTTGTCTACCTGGACAATGTTTGAAATGTACTGCCCGAGATCCTTCCACCGGATATCCGGCAGTTTATGAACAGGTAAGAATAAATATTTACCAAGGTTCGTAAAGAGTAAAATGGTATCCGTTGTATTGATTTCGAATAGACCTAACAGGTGATCCCCGTCTTTCAAAGCGAAATCTTCCCCGTTTGATGCCGCATAGGAACGGAGGCTTGTCCGCTTAATATATCCATCTTTCGTTACAGATACGAGGACATCTTCACTTGCAACAGTCACCTCAAGGTCAACTTTCAACTCTTCCACTTTTTCCTCAATCTTCGTCATTCGATCATCGTTGTATTGCTTTTTCATAGAACGGAGATCGGCTTTAATGACCTTCAGCATCTCACGTTCACTGGATAAAAGTTTTTCTAAGTACTCAATTTGCTTTTGAAGTTCATCCGCTTCTTTTTGCAAGGCTGTAATATCTGTATTTGTCAGGCGGTAAAGCTGCAACGTAACGATCGCTTCTGATTGTTCTTCTGAGAAATCATAACTTGCGATGAGCTGTTTCTTTGCATCCGCTTTATCTTTTGAGCCACGAATGGTTGCGATGACATCATCCAAGATGGAAATCGCTTTGATCAGACCTTCCACAATATGAGCACGAGACTTCGCCTTATTCAAATCATAGATGGACTGTCTTGTGACCACTTCTTTCTGGTGCTTGATATAAGCATCAAGCATCATCGGAAGACTCATGAGGCTGGGCGTGCGTTCGTGGATGGCGACCATATTGAAATTGTAAGAGATTTGAAGGTCTGTATGCTTGTAAAGGTAATTCAGAACCCCTTCACTATTTGCATCTTTTTTCAGGTCAATGACAACCCGCAGCCCAGTACGATCAGTTTCATCGCGGACTTCAGCGATTCCTTCAACTTTCTTATCGATTCTCAGTTCATCCATCCGCTTGACCATGCTTGCCTTATTCACTTCAAAAGGAATCTCATCGATAACGATTTGTTCTCGTCCCCCGCGCTGCTCTTGTATTTCTGCACGGCCGCGCAAGACAATTTTTCCTTTTCCCGTTTCATAAGCTTTCTGAATGCCATCAATCCCTTGAATGATTCCACCAGTAGGAAAATCAGGCCCTTTTAATTTGGTCATCAGTTCAGGTACAGTCGCCTGAGGTTTATCAATCTTCATGATTACCGCATCGATCACTTCTCCGAGGTTATGAGAAGGGATTTCTGTCGCATAACCTGCGGATATCCCGGTAGAACCGTTGACGAGAAGATTCGGGAACTTGGCCGGAAGAACGGTTGGTTCATCAATCGTATCATCGAAGTTTGGAATAAACTCCACTGTCTGTTTTTCAATATCCCTGAGCAATTCAGATGAAATAGCGGAAAGCCTTGCTTCCGTATAACGCATGGCAGCGGGTGGATCGCCGTCAACACTTCCGTTATTTCCGTGCATTTCTACCAGGGATTTTCTCACTTTCCATGTTTGGCTTAAACGGACCATTGCATCGTAAACGGAGGTGTCCCCGTGAGGGTGGTAATTACCAATGACGGTACCAACCGTTTTCGCGGATTTCCGGTAAGCTTTGTCATGGGTGTTTTTTTCCTGATGCATCGCATAAAGGATACGCCTCTGTACAGGCTTTAGCCCATCCCTGGCATCAGGGAGGGCACGTTCCTGGATGATGTATTTACTATATCTCCCGAAGCGATCTCCGAGAACTTCTTCTAATGGTAAATCTAAAAACTTCTCTGCCTCTGCCAACAGAAGGTCCCCCTTTTACGTCTGTATTTTGTCGTTTTCTAGTATGCTCGCTTCATCTTCAAGACCAAAAGCGACATGGGATTCAATCCATTTACGGCGAGGTTCAACCTTATCTCCCATCAACGTTGTAACCCTGCGTTCAGCACGGGCAATATCGTCAATCGTAACACGGATCAATGTGCGTGATTCGGGGTTCATCGTCGTTTCCCAAAGCTGATCAGCATTCATTTCACCTAAACCTTTGTATCGTTGGATCGTATACCCGTTTTTAAATTCCTTCAATATCTTCTGCATGCCTTCTTCATCCCACGCATATTCGACTTTTTCTTTCTTCCCTTTCCCTTTGGAAACTTTATAAAGGGGAGGAAGGGCGATAAATACTTTCCCCGCTTCTACAAGCGGTCGCATGTATCGATAAAAGAAGGTTAGCAAAAGCACCTGAATGTGTGCTCCATCGGTGTCGGCATCGGTCATGATGACGATTTTATCATAGTTACAGTCTTCGAGCGTGAAGTCCCCACCAACTCCCGCACCGATGGTATGGATGATTGTGGAGATCTCTTCATTTTTAAAGATATCCGCAATTTTTGCTTTCTCTGTATTGATTACTTTTCCCCGCAAAGGAAGAACGGCCTGGAATTTTCGGTCACGCCCCTGCTTTGCCGATCCGCCGGCTGAGTCTCCCTCCACGAGGTACAACTCGTTTTTCTTGGCATTTTTCGATTGAGCTGGAGTGAGCTTCCCGCTTAAAAGCGTATCCTTCCGTTTCTTTTTCTTCCCTGAACGAGCATCTTCCCTCGCTTTTCGGGCGGCTTCTCTCGCTTCTTTTGCTTTGATCGCTTTTTTAATGAGCATAGAAGCAACATCCGGATTCTCTTCAAGGAAGTAAGACAACTGTTCCGCGACAATGCCGTCGACAGCGGAACGGGCTTCAGATGTACCAAGTTTGCTCTTGGTTTGTCCTTCAAATTGAAGGAGTTCTTCTGGAATTCTTACCGATATAACGGCAGTGAACCCTTCTCTGATATCGTTTCCTTCTAAATTCTTGTCTTTATCTTTCAGAAGTTGCGCTCGTCTTGCATAGTCATTGAAGACCCTGGTGATGGCCGTTTTGGCTCCGGATTCATGAGTTCCTCCATCTTTTGTCCGTACATTATTGACAAAGGATAAAATGTTCTCTGCAAACCCGTCATTGAATTGAAAAGCAAAATCCGCCTCAATTCCACTATGACTTCCCTCGAAAGAGACAACGGGATGCAAAGTATCTTTTTCTTCATTTAAATACTCGACGAATGAGACCAGTCCGTCATCATATTGATATTCTTCTCTGACCGTTTCTTTGCGTTCATCCACAAGGACAATACGGAATCCTTTCAACAAGAAAGCCGCTTCTCGTAACCGTTCGGATAAAGTTTCAAAATTAAACTTGGTTACCGAAAAAATAGAAGCATCCGGTTTGAAACGGATCGTCGTCCCGGTTTTACGTGTCGCCCCTTTATTTTCTAAGGAAGTGACAGGGACGCCTCCGTTCTCGAATCTTTGATAAAATTTCTCGCCATCTCTGCAGATGTGTACTTCCAGCCACTCGGAAAGAGCATTGACCACAGAGGCTCCGACACCGTGTAAACCACCTGAGGATTTATAGCCTCCTTGTCCGAACTTTCCTCCTGCATGAAGGACGGTCAAAATGACCTCTGGTGTAGGCTTTCCTGTTTTATGCATCCCTGTAGGCATTCCCCGCGCTTCATCCTGAACCGATACACTACCATCTTTATGGAGCGTGACAGTCATTTTTTCGCCGAATCCAGATAACGCCTCATCGATCGCGTTATCTACAATTTCGTGAACGAGATGGTGTAGACCTCTATGATCCGTGGATCCAATATACATCCCCGGTCGTTTCCGAACGGCCTCCAATCCCTCCAGCACTTGAATAGAATCATCTGAATACGTTTGATTTTGACTCGACAATTTACCATCGGCTCCTTTCTCTAACACACACTGCTACTTCAATAATAGAACAAACGTTCGATTGTGTAAACGATGAGTGCATCTCCAGGTACTTCAACACTCATGACATAAGTCAATCAACGGTGTGGAGTCTCGCTCTTCCACTCCATTGATTGGCTTATGATCTAGATAAAGCTGAAGAACCTTGCACAAGTGAAGGGGTCGTAAAAGGACCCCGTCTGATTTCGCTTACATTTCTTATTGTTTCTTAGACAACCGCTCTGTTAAACATTAGCTCTCCAAATAAGAAAGGTCTTTCTAAGAAAGGGACCTTTTCTGTTTTATAGAGCTGATCAATGTATCAAACAAAAAACGTCGCTTGTTATATTGTAGCGATTTTATAAGGTTTCGCAAACATAAATCTTCCAAAAAACATGAAAAAACCCCTGAGTGAACAGGGATTTTTTCATTTTCACTGTTATTCTTTTACCGATAAATCGCATGGGCGACTTTAATGCAAGAGTCCATGATGACAAGCTTTGAATCGTCTTTCAGGATGCGAGCCGCTCCTTCGGAATACACCCCTTGCTGAGCCCAAAAAGCTTTAGCTTCAATATTTTTCGATTCCTTAGCAATTTGCGTCAGATGTTCGGAGCGTCGAAAGACATTGATAATATCTATAGGTTCCTGGATATCATGAAGGCTAGCCACGGCCTTTTCCCCAAGAGACTCCGTAATTTGAGGGTTCACCGGGATAATCTTATACCCGGCATTCTGCATCGCCTCACTCACTTGATAGGATGTGCGGTGAGGTTTATCGGAAAGTCCTACAACGGCAATCGTCTTCGATTGGGCCAATAGGTCACGAATCTCTGCATTGGACGGATTTTCAAAAGTCATCCTTAAACCTCCTATTCGTCGATTAATCCTTCATTGACTAAATACTCTCTGGCCACTTCTTCAGGATCGCGGTCTTCAAAATCTACCTGGTAGTTCATTTCCCTCATTTTATCGCCGGTAATCTTTCCTCCTAATTGATTCAGGATCTCCTCAAGTTCTGGGTATTGATCTAGGGTTTCCTGCCTCATCAATGGTGCGCCCTGGTATGGTGGAAATAGATTTTCCGGATCTTCTAATACTTTCAAATTAAGGTCCACCATATAACTATCAGTCGCGTAAGCATCAATGATATCAACTTCACCGCTCTCAATAGCTCCCTGTCGCAAACCAGGGTCCATTGTACGAACTTCACCAAGGTCTAAATTGTATATTTCTTTCATGCCTTGATAACCGTCCTGACGATCGTTGAATTCAAGTGTAAACCCAGCTGTAATTTGATCCTCAACTGGTTTCAAATCACCGATCGTTTCCAGATCGTACTGCTCTGCAAGCTCCTGAGTAGTTGCTACAGCGTAAGTATTGTTGAATTGCATCGGTTGTAAAAAGGCCATATCATAGGTTTCTGCCATGCCTTCTTTTGCCTGTTCATAGACTTCCTGTGGTTCATTACTGTTCGCTTCCTCTCCTAAAAGAGAAACGATTGCGGTTCCTGTAAACTCTGGATAAATATCGATACTGCCTTCTTCCAACGCACTAAAAACCAGGTCCGTTTTTCCTAAGTTCGGTTGAAGACCTACGTTCAAATCTGTTTCTTCTTCTATTAATAGCTTATACATGTTAATGAGAATGGCAGGTTCTGATCCAAGCTTAGCTCCCAAAGTTAAGTCATTCTTCACTTTTCCACCGAACGCTAATGGCCCAACAGCGATCAATGCTGAAATCACTAATAAACTGACAAGTGAACGGAAGCCGGATTTGGCTGATGTTCGTTCAAATAGGCGAAGAATAAGATCCAAAATAATGGCTAGCAACGCAGCCGGAATAGCACCCAGCAAAATAAGATTGGCATCTCCTCCTCGATCCAAACCGAGTAGGATCAAGTCCCCGAGACCGCCTGCACCTATAAGAGCAGCGATGGTTGTCGTTCCTACGATCAGTACCATGGATGTGCGTATTCCAGCCATAATGACCGGCATGGCGATCGGTAGTTCAATCTTAGAAAGACGTCTGAATGATTTCATCCCCATCCCTGTCGCAGCTTCCTTTAAAGCTGGATCAACTTCCTTGATTCCTGTGTACGTGTTTCGAAGGATAGGAAGAAGCCCATAAGCAGCAAGAGCGATGATGGCTGGTGTTTGTCCAATACCGAAAAATGGAATGAGGAAAGCCAGCACAGCAAGGCTAGGAATCGTCTGCAAAACGGCTGTCATGCCGATAATTGGTTCCGCAATTCTCTGCTTTCTTGTAAGCCATAAGCCGAGAGGTACGGAAATCAAAGTAGCAATGACTAATGCAATAATGGATATTTGCAGGTGTTCCCATATTTTCTCTAATAGAATGCCCTGCCTTTGGTTAAAAACATCTAAAAACTCACTCATTTATTTTCTACCTCCTCTTCCTTCTTACGAGACTGTTCTTTAAGGTAGAGGACAATATCTCTGTAGGATAAGGTACCGATCAATTGGTCACCTTTAACGACTGGTAGAATAGAGGAGTGGCCTTCTTCGAAAATTCGAACCGCATCTCTTAAAATCATATCATTGGATAACGGAGACACTTGCACCTGCTTTTCGTCCTCAATTAACCCCTGATACGTCCCATTTTGATCTTTAAGGGCAAAAGGCCCATCCAGAAGGACATGGCCTTCCTTGTATTCTTTTACTGAGACCACACGCTTTTCCGAATGATTCATGATGACATCCACAGCTGTCTGCCAGGGAGTTTTTCTTCCTCCAATGAAATCTTCAACAAACTTATTGGATGGATTCAATATGAGGTTCTGTGGCGTATCCAACTGGATGATTTCCCCTGCTTTCATAAGGCAGACTCGATCGCCTAGTGCGAGAGCTTCGTCCATGTCGTGGGTGACGAAGACGATGGTTTTCTTGATTTCTTTCTGCAACTGACGGATGTCGTTTTGCAACTGTTCCCTGCTGATTGGATCGAGGGCACTAAATGGTTCATCCATTAAGATAATGTCAGGGTCTGCCGCCAACGCCCGTATGACTCCGACCCGCTGCTGCTGTCCTCCAGAGAGTTCACTTGGTTTTCTTTTACGGTGCTTTTCCGGATCCAGTCCAACCATATTCATCAATTCATCAATACGTTTTGATAAATCCTTTTTCTTCCACTTCTTCATTTCCGGTACAACGGATATATTCTCTTCTACCGTCATATGAGGGAAGAGAGCAATCTCCTGTAACACATAACCGATATTCCAACGCAGTTCGTGAATGTTGTATTCTCTAATATCTTTATTATGTATGGTAATGGTCCCTTCCGTCGGCTTAATCAGACGGTTAATCATTTTCATCGTTGTTGTTTTCCCGCAGCCACTTGGACCGATCAGTGCGAGTAATTCTCCTTCTTGCACTTCCAGGTTGATTTTTTTCAACGCTGTCGTTCCATCCGGGTAAGTCTTCGTTACATCAGTGAACGTGATCATCGTTTTCCCCCTAGACAAAAAATAAAAGACCTAATTCTATAACCACATTTCCACAGTTCGAAACATTTTGCAATCATAATGCCTATTAATCATGTGCGAGATTATTGAACACAAAGCCACCATCTCCTCCAAAGGTATGACAAAACAACTTGATACCTGGTACTAAATTGATATAATAGAGAAGCTGCCTTTATGAAATTAGAGTTCTTTAACTATGAAGCCCATGATAAAATAGTAGAAAGTGCAGAAGGAGTTGAACTTATTGGAATATGTACTCTATATCCTCATCGCCTATCTCCTTGGGTCCATCCCTTCAGGGTTAATTGTAGGTAAAATCGGTTACGATACGGATATACGCGAACATGGAAGCGGAAACCTTGGAGGCACGAATACATTCCGGGTTTTAGGAATTAAAGCAGGATTAATCGTTACCATCGCTGACATTCTGAAAGGGACTGCAGCCGCCGCTCTCCCTTATTTTATGGGCGCTGAGGTCATCCCTCTCGTTATTGGTATTTTTGCTGTTGTCGGACACATGTACCCTGTATTTGCAGGCTTTAAAGGTGGAAAAGCTGTCGCCACATCCGGGGGCGTCATTCTCGGTGTTAATCCAATCATCTTTGGCGTGTTATTATTGTCTTTTTTCATCGTTCTCTACTTAAGTAAATATGTGTCCTTATCTTCCATGATAAGCGGAATCGTCGGCATTATAGCCACTTTGGTCGTACAGGATTATGGGTTGACCATCATTATTTCCCTATTTACCATCTTTGTGATCTATCGTCACCGCGCTAACATCAAGAGAATCGTCAATAAAACAGAGCCTAAAATCACATGGATGTAGGATCTATGCAAACTTAAAAAGGGTAACGTTTGCGAAGATAGTCTATCCCATAGAAGGATAGGCTTTCTTTTATGGTGTATTCTATAAATGCACACTCATCAAGCAATCCATTGTATATTCAGAAATACATATTGTATACTTTGACATAGAAAGAAGGCCTGAAAGGAGTCTTTGTTATGAATAAGACTGAATTGAACCAAAACAAACAATTACCATCAAAAAAAGAACGTCATAAATTATTTGGCTCAGTGGAGCCGGGTCCACGGACAAAGCCTATGGAAAAAGATCAGATGGCTGATCTTCAAAACTCGAAAAAGGACTTTTTATTCGATATTGATATGGTGGGGGTCTCCAACGTCAAACACCCTATTCGTATTCCCAGCACGATGACACCTGAGATCCAAACAACGATCGGGAGCTTTTCATTCGGGTCCTCGATTACTCAAGGGAGTAAAGGGACGAATATGAGCCGGTTCACCGAGCAGCTCGATAAATACCACAATGAAGGATTTGCCGTCGACATCGCCACTCTAAAACAATTCACCGAGGAACTGGCCGGCCGCCTCAAGCAGTCGGATGCGGAAGTGGAAGTATCCTTTCCTTGGTTCTTTGAACGAAAAGGTCCATACTCTGGTCTTGCAGGGATGAACCACGCGGATGCAACGATCCGCGTCGAGTATGACGAAGATACGGGACATGATGTGACGGTTTCTCTCACCGGAAAAATTACGACCCTTTGCCCTTGCTCTAAGGAAATCAGTGAATATAGTGCGCACAACCAGCGCGGAAACGTGACTATGAGTGTAAAACTGACAGATGACTTTAAAGAGCAGGAAATCGATTGGAAAGCAGCACTCTTAGAAGCGGCAGAAAGCAATGCAAGTGCCCGCATCCATCCTGTATTGAAACGTCCGGACGAAAAGATGGTTACGGAACAAGCTTATGAAAACCCTCGATTTGTTGAAGATATCGTACGACTTGTAGCCGCCGATCTTTATGAATATTCATTTGTAGAAGCATTCACAGTGAAGTGCCGTAACGAAGAATCCATTCACCTGCATGATGCGGTGGCTACTCTTAGCTATGATAAGAAAAAAGAAGCTGAGTAAAAAATACGATGAAGCAAATCATGATCGCTTTGATTCAATTTTATCGCAAAGGCATCAGTCCTTTTTTTCCACCGTCTTGCAGGTTTCAGCCGACGTGTTCAGAATACGGATTGGAGGCTTTTCGCCGTTTCGGTTTTTTCAAAGGCAGCTATTTGACTGTCAAAAGAATTCTAAAGTGTCACCCTTTCCATCCGGGAGGATTCGACCCTGTACCTATGAAGCAAACGAATCATAACTCTGATGCGTCTTCTCCTGAAAAATAGGTTTATGAAACGACGCCAGAGGAAAGAGACAAACACGGAACCCATTACAGGAGTTGATCTAATGAACTTAACAGTAACAGAAGAAGCAGCAAAATGGTATGAAGAGGAACTTGATATCGATGGAAACGTCGACTTAAGATTTTACGTCCGTTATGGTGGCGTCGGTGGTCTTCAACCTGGTTTTTCTCTAGCGATTAAACTGGAGGATCCTGAAGAACCAATTGCAGAAACGACAACCGGCCCAATTCATTTCTTCATTGAGGCGGACGATGAGTGGTATTTCGATGAACATTCATTGGAAGTTACGTTGGACGAAAAATGGAATGAGCCATCATTTGAATACAAAAAATAAGACGCCGATACGGCGTCTTATTTTTTTTGTAATTGGAAACGGTGAATATGGTCCCAATACCCTTCTTCTTTCAATATACGCAACTGACGATCACCAAATAAATCAAAATGAGGAAATCGCGGATCGTTATGGATCCAGCCCGGTTCTAAACCATATTGTTTCCCCCATGCCTTTAATTTGTTGAGATCAGAACAGCCGACTTTTGTGACTGTATCACAACCAGGAAAGCGGTCATCCAGCCAGAAATGAGTCAAAAAAGCAATTTCCCCTTGTTTTACTTTTGCTTTCCAATCCTTCAGTTCAGCCTTTTTCACACCGAAAGCCATTAGGATTCAGACTCCATGGCAGCCAAATAAGCTTCGTGCCACTTGGGAAAGCTCCGCCTGATGGATACAGGTTTGAAGTTATCTTTTTTCACAATCACATGTTTCGTTACACCAGTAACTGCTACATCTCCGTTTTTGAACGCCACTTCATACCCGTAGGAAACGCGAAGACCATCATAACTATCCACCCATGTCCTAACATGGACAGGGTCCCCGTACTTCACAGGTTTTTTAAAACTCACCTGAGCATCAATAACAGGTGAAACGACACCCTGCTTTTCAATTTCAGAGTACATAAACCCAAGATCTTCGATGAAGGATGTTCGCCCAATTTCAAACCAGACTAAATAGTTGGCATGGTAAACGACCCCCATCATATCTGTTTCCTGGTACCTTACTTGAATCGGTGTTTCGACCACTTTCATTATGAAGACTCCCTTCGCACCGTATGCCATGCTTTTTCTAAGTCGACGAGCTCAAGTTCATTCATATCTTCCGCTTCATTCTCCATTATTCGAATGGCCTGGAATTGAATCGCTTCGTTCACAAGATTATTAATGAAGCGTCCATTCCCTCTGACTTTGTGATCCGTGTACTTTTCTAAGAGGAATGACTCCGCCCATTCATTAAAATGATACCCGTATTGTTGTGCCTGATAGTGAGTCATGGCAATCAACTCGTCCTCGGTATAATCCGGAAAGTGGAAGTACTTTTTGAACCTTGAAGACAAACCTGGGTTGCTCTCTACCAACTGCTCCATCTCGCGTTGATAACCAGCAAGGACAACGACAAGGTTTTCGTTGTGTTTGGTCATTTCGTCGACGAGGGTTTCAATGGCTTCTTTGCCAAAATCATCTCTCCCTCCGTTGTACAACGCATAAGCTTCATCAATGAACAAGACACCACCGAGCGCTTCTCTGATTTTCCGTTTTGTTTTTATGGCTGTCTGACCTACATAACCGGCCACAAGATCGCTTCTCGAGACGACCACAGTATGACCTCTCTTCAACAACCCGCATTCTTTCAAAACGTCTGCATAGATTTCTGCCACCGTTGTCTTTCCGGTTCCTGGGTTTCCTGAAAATACGGAATGCAGTTGGATAGGGACGACAGGATATCCTTTTTCTTTCCTCTTTTGCTGGGCTTGAACGAAAGATGAAAGTTTTTTTACTTCTTCTTTTACATTGGACAACCCGATCAGTTCATCCAGTCGTTGTATTGGAGAACGTTCGTCTTCATCTGTTTTCAAATCCCATGCAAGGTCTTCTGAGGATATCCTCATATGATCGAGCCAATGGTGTTTATCCTGTTCGGCTTCTTTCGCTCCTTTTTGGAATACGGTCTTCAAAACCAAGTTTTTGACCGTACGAGCATTTCCGAATGAGTCATCCACACGCTCTCGATCAATAAGCGAGGTGAATTCGTTTAATGCAGCAGTTGTGAAAAAGAAATCGTTGTCAGTCGCCGTCTGCTCAGCGATCGTCAACAGTTCATCCATGTGATAATCAGGGAGTTCGATATGGTTTTGTTCAGGGAAACGACTGCGGAGGCCTGGATTCGACCATAAAAACTGACGCATTTCTTCTGGATAACCAGCAAGAATCACCGCGAATCTGCCTCCGTATTCTTTGCTCGTCATCGCAGAAACAAGGGTGTCAATGACCGCCTGACCATAATCATTTCCTGTTTGACCTTCCCTTTTCAAGCTGTATGCTTCGTCGATGAACAACACACCACCGATCGCTTGTTTCACGTAATTCATCGTATTCTCTTCACTTTGCCCGACATAAGATCCGACAAGGTGAGACCGATTCACTTCCACGACTTCTTTCGTATCTAAAATTCCAAGCTCATGATAAATATTAGCAAGCAGCCGAGCAATCGTTGTTTTTCCAGTCCCTGGGTTTCCAGTAATAATCATATGTAATCCAGGTTCATCTACCATGGAAAAACCATAGCTCTTTCTCTGCTGCTGGTATCTTAAAAAGTGATAATACCGGCGAATATACGTTTTCACATCACGCAATCCTACCATCTGATCGAATGCTTCCAAAGGATTTTGAATGGATTGATCTGTCAGGAAGCTTGGCAATCTTTTGTATATCTCATCCTGATTATCCGAGAGGCGTCTTGTTCGTTCATTGATTTCCTTGACGGGAACTCGAATACGCCTATTTTCAATGGAATTAATGGCTTCTTCCAACATTTGTTCCAAATCAGACAATTCCTCATATACGTCCTGATAAAGGCTCAAACGGCTGGAAGCGTCTATGATTGTTTTTTTGGCTAGGTCTTGGTCCCACTGCTCCTTCAAATCACAAACATCAGAATAAATGGCTTTTGCTTTTTTAGCTTTTGCTGAATCATGATCCGTTTCATGAAGGATCCACTGATCAAGAGGTGTTTTTTTCAATAATGTATAGGCCTGCATCAACTGTTGAGACTCATATAACTCCGCTACTAAGGGATGTGAAGGATTGAGAACCCGTGCCTCATCAATGAACTGCTCAGCTAGAGCATCATCTCCAGGGTGTCTTTTAATCCGATGGTAAGCAAGCGTCACATAGAGCAATGCTTTAGCTTCTTTCTCCTGTTCCCCATCCGTTTGGTCCATATATCGTAAAGCTTCCACTTCGGAAATAGGAGGCTGTTGTTCTAAACTGTCCCACTGTTTCAGTTGTTCTAACATCTTCATCACTTCCTTTTCTATCGCCGATATCCATTTTATCATAGTCGAGATTTAATGTAGATGAAGATGCATTAGAGCTTAGATAAGGTAAAACAACCGCTCCTCAATAGAGAAGCGGTTGTTGAGTACGTTAATATTGTTGATGACGGGCTTCGTCCTTAATTTCATCACGCATAGCTTCTAACGATTGGTTTCTTCGTTTATTTTTCTTTTCGATATTTCTCTTTTCTTCTTCCGTTGCAAACCGCAAGGCATCGTGGGAAGCTTCAATGTTCTCAATCGTATTCGTCACTTTTTCTTGGAGACGATCCACGTTGTCTGCGCGATTGTCAGGATTTGGTTTTTGGTTCGCCATGTGCTGTTGTTTATGGGACATGTTCGTACCCCTCCTGTAAGTTTCAATAGACCCTTGATGAGTCATTCTTTACTTTTCCCAGGAAGGAGACGAATTATCAAAAGAAAAAGGAAGGAGCATGCTCCTTCCTTTTTTGATTACCTAGTTTATGTACAGAAACAAACCCCGTTTACGATGGGATCTGTTTCATGCGCTCATTATGACGCTTCTCAATCCGTTCATCAATTTGATCCAACAATTTTTGATCAGCTTTGATGGAGCGGATATTTTCTTTTACACGTTCTTCAAAAGATATGCTCTTGTGTTTTCTCATGGATATCTCTCCTTTTATAGGTAGGATTTCCATGATTTGATAAAAGTATTCCTATTCCAGCGCATTTTTCTTCTCTTCCATCATTTCGTAGGTCATCGGCCCAACAATTCTTGGCTCTTGAATAATGCCATCTATACCGATGAAGTAAGTGGTAGGAATAGAGAGGATTTGGTATGTCTGATTAATTTCAAGTTCCTTGTCCAACAGGATAGGGAATGTGTAATTTCCGTCTTTAACAAACCGATCAACATCTTCCGTTTTTTTCTCAGTACCGGTACCGTTAACAGCCAAAATGACCACTTCTTCTCCATATTTTTCATGAAACTTCTGCATTTCAGGCATTTCTTCTCGGCAAGGTGGACACCATGTGGCCCAGTAATTTAAGAAAACTTTTTTCCCGCGGTAATCAGAAAGGTTAACGGTCTCCCCGTTCAGTGTTTCTAAGCTGAAATCCGGAGCTTTCTCCCCTACTTGTAATCCGTCGGGGGCGTTAGGCGCAACCATCCCTGTTTCCTGAGTTGCAGAAGGTTTTTGTTGTTCCACCTCATCTTTTTCAGAAAAGGTTGTAAAAATAACTAAACCTAAAAGTATAAGTAAGAAAACCGTTGCCAACCACTGTTTCATGATGATAGCCTCCGTCCATGATTCCAAACGTATGTGTATTATGTATAAGAATATAGAAAACCATTTATGCTTGTAAAGCTTTAACGGAAAATGCAACAATATTGTATTGATGTTTTTTTATATACTTTTCGGAGTTGCTACTAAGTATAAAGAAAGATCATAAGGGTTCCTGTAGGGACTTGAACTTTCTTCTTTCATCAGTGATCGTGTCCTATTGTGATGATCGAACACATGGTTTACGAAGAATAAAAAGATCGCCCTTTAGAAAGGGCGATCTTCAGAAAGAAATTTAGTTCAATTTGTTACGTAGAACCATTTGTAGAATACCACCATGACGGTAGTAATCGACTTCCACTTCACTGTCGAAGCGGGCAATGACTTCAAATTCTTTCTTATTGCCATCTTCATCTGTTGCTGTCACTTTGACATGATCACGAGGTTTAACATCTTCGCCGACTTCGATATCGAATGTTTCACGACCCGTCAAACCAAGAGACTCGATGCTGTCTTCCGGCTTGAATTGCAATGGAAGAACACCCATCATGACAAGGTTTGAACGGTGGATACGCTCGAAGCTTTCAGCGATGACTGTCTTAATTCCAAGTAGATCTGTCCCCTTGGCAGCCCAGTCACGTGAGCTTCCCATTCCGTAATCATTACCTGCAATAACCATCAATGGAGTTTGGTCTTGCTGGTACTTCATAGCCGCTGTATAGATTGGCATTACTTCTTCTGTCGGCCAGTAAGTAGTGAAACCACCTTCTGTGCCAGGAGCTAATTGGTTACGGATACGGATATTTGCAAACGTACCGCGCATCATAACTTCATGGTTACCACGACGAGAGCCGTAAGAGTTGAAGTTACGAGGACTTACACCATTGTCTTGCAAGTACTCACCTGCAGGCATATCTTTTGGAATCGCTCCCGCTGGAGAGATATGGTCTGTGGTTACAGAATCACCGAATTGACCGATGACACGCATCCCTTCCAATGGTTTAACGGTTTCAGGTTCACTGGAAAGCCCTTCAAAGAACGGAGGGTTCTGAATGTATGTGGATTTATCGTTCCAATCATACAATGGCTCATCCGTTGTTTCGATTTCGTTCCATTTTTCATTCGAGTTGAATACATTCTCATACTCTTTACGGAAGATTTCTGGAGTAACAACACGGGAAATTTCTGATTTAATTTCTTCCTGAGAAGGCCATATGTCATTGAAATAAACATCGTTTCCTTCACTGTCTGTTCCGATCGGTTCATTCTTCAGATCGATATCCACCGTACCCGCAAGTGCATAAGCAACCACTAATGGCGGTGAAGCCAGGTAGTTGGCTTTTACTAGAGGATGAATACGACCTTCGAAGTTCCGGTTACCGGACAAGACAGAAGATGCTGTCAAATCACTGTCAGCAATCGCTTTCTCGATCTCTGGCAGTAACGGGCCGGAGTTACCGATACATGTCGTACATCCATATCCAACAAGGTTGAATCCTAGATCGTTCAAATAAGTCATCAGCCCTGAATCTTCAAGGTAGCGAGTAACAACCTTGGACCCTGGTGCTAATGATGTTTTCACGTAGTCTGGAACCTGCAAGCCTTTTTCGATCGCTTTCTTAGCGACGAGACCTGCGCCAAGCATAACGTGTGGGTTGGACGTGTTCGTACAAGAAGTGATGGCAGCAATCGCAAGAGCACCAGTCTTCATGACGGACTTATCTCCATTATCGAACTTCACTTCTACTTCTTTGTCGAACTCAGATTTGTCCAAGCCAAAGCCGTGGTTCCCAGCCGGCCCCGTGATCGCTTTTTCAAAGGACTCTTTCATTTGAGAAAGAGGGATCAAATCTTGAGGGCGTTTTGGTCCGGATAAGTTCGGCTCTAATTCACCGAGATCGATTTCAACTAGTGATGTGAATTCCGGATCCTCGAAGGAAGGATCATACCACAAGCTGTTTTTCTTGCAGTATTCTTCTACAAGCTTGATTTGCTCTTCGCTGCGGCCTGTAAGACGAAGGTACTCAAGAGACTCTCCATCAACCGGGAAGAAACCACATGTCGCACCGTATTCAGGAGCCATGTTGGAAATCGTTGCACGATCAGCCAGTGGCATTTCCTGCAACCCTGGTCCGAAGAATTCAACGAATTTACCGACTACGTTTTGTTCACGTAGCTTTTGAGTGACTTTCAGTGCTAAGTCTGTAGCTGTTGTTCCTTGTGGGAAGCTTCCATTCAGCTTCACTCCAATGACTTCTGGAGCTGGGAAGTAAGACGGCTGACCGAGCATTCCAGCTTCGGCTTCAATACCACCAACACCCCAACCTAGGACACCAAGACCATTGATCATCGTTGTATGTGAGTCGGTTCCGACAAGTGTATCAGGATAAGTATCATAAGAGCCGTTCTCGTTTTCTTTCGCGTGAACGAC
The DNA here is from genome assembly GCF_019599545.1 of Halobacillus sp. Nhm2S1. Lineage (GTDB taxonomy): Bacteria > Bacillota > Bacilli > Bacillales > Halobacillaceae > Halobacillus. Next base: position 282,236 of record NZ_JAIEZV010000001.1, read on the forward strand.
ATTTGCGATGTATTCAAGGTTTACCTGGTGAACAATACCTGTTGCAGGTGGAACTGCACGATAGTTATCGAACGCTTTTTGAGCCCAGTGCAGGAATTCATAACGCTCTTCATTTCGTTCGAATTCAAGTTCCATGTTCACATTCAAGGCATCAGGAGTACCGTACTTGTCTACTTGTACAGAGTGGTCAATGACAAGATCAACAGGAACTTCCGGGTTAATTTTGTCAGGGCTTCCTCCCATATCCACCATCGCTTTTCTAAGAGATGCCAGATCGACCACGGCAGGTACGCCGGTAAAGTCTTGCAGAATAACGCGGGAAGGTTTAAATGGAACATCTTCCCCTTTTGATTTTTCAGTTCCCCAGTTTGCTAGACTCTCGACATGATCATCGTTGATGACGCGTCCGTCGTGTTGACGTAATAGAGATTCTAGTAGGATACGGATGGAGAAAGGTAGACGGGAAATCTTACCATGTCCCGCATCTTCTAAGGCTTTCAAATCGTAATAGTTGTACGTTTGGCCATTGAGTTCAAATTGTTTGCGAGCATTAAAAGCATTGCTAGCCATATTCCTTTTACCCCCTCATCAATATTCAATAGTGAACCTTTTTAAGGTTTCACCATTCCCCAAATTTTCATATTTGTTCTCCTTGTATAGAACAAGTTCACAAATCTGCAATCCTTATTGTAAATGAAAACGATTTATAAGTAAAATGAATGACCACAAATTTTTCTGAATTCGATAAATTTTATACAAAAACCTACAAAAACGCATGCTTGTATTTAAAGTGTCAACCTTTTATAATGAATTTAGATAAGTCCAAGATAATGAAACAGGTGATAATATGTCAGGTGGATTTGCCCTATTTATCGTTGGGTGGATTGTCATCATGGTTGGTCTGATGAGCATTGGCGGCTTCTTTATGTTCCGCAAATTCCTGAAGCGTCTTCCGAAAGAAGACGGAAAATCAATCATTGACTGGGAAGAGTATTATGTGGACAAGACAAAGCACATGTGGTCTGCAGAACAAAAAGACTTATTGGAAGAGTTGATTTCTCCCGTTCCAGAGCTCTTCCGGGATGTAGCAAGGCAGAAGATCGCTGGACGTATAGGAGAAATCGCGCTGCAGAAAAAGAAAAAGAAAATCACACAGGAGATTTTAATCGAGGGCTACATACGTGCCACCCCGAAACGGGATCACAAGTTTCTTGTCAAAAAGTTAGAAGAGAAAAAAATAGACATGAGCCCTTACGACCCACTAATTGAACGCTAAAAAGGACCCGGCTTAAGCCAGGTCCTTTTTTAATTCCAACTTTTTTTCCAAATGTAAGTATTGCTTCAACATGGCCATCCGCCATGTCATGATCATCCCGAAAGCGAGTAGAAAGAACATTCCACTCGTTTCCCCAAGGGAGACATGCTGTCCTATAATGAGCTTGAAAACAATTCGTAAAATCAGCAGACCAAAAAGGATAAATACAAAAGCCCTTGATGGTTTCAAATAAATATCTCCATCCCTCACTTCAAATTTTGAAGTGCGAATGAGGAAAATGGAAAAAATAACTCCAATGAGAATGGCTTCCATTACTTGGGTCCATTCAACTCGGAACACCGGAAACACGAACATGAGAGCTCCTGTGCTCATCATGAAAGGTGGTAGAATGATCTTTTTTACACTTGCCGGTTTTTTTGCCGCCCGCAATCGGACGAAAATCATAGCCGTAGCCATGCCGGCCGCAACAATAGTGCTTGCAATTAACCAAAACATAACGATTCACTCTTTCTACTCTGTCCTTAATATCAGTTTAACGCAAATTCGATGGCATTCAGGACCTGAGCTTCAATAAGGGTTTACAATGAGGGGGTTTCCATCATTCGCTTATTTAGACATTTGATGATGTCCTCTTTCCAATAGTTTCTATAAATAAGGTGGATGAGACTCGTATCATTAATCAAACGCCGGCACTGTTGGTATTTTTATTCCCTATCGTAGGCAATGGTCAAAATGATCGTCATGGTTACCCCTACAACAGCTAGATACACACCAAGGTCAAACAAAAGGGCCGTAGCAAGTTCGGTCTTACCTAAGATCGGCAGTTGAAAATAAGCAAACGTTTGCGTGAGGAAAGGCGCGTCAAAAACCATTCCACCAATTCCGGTTGCTGCCGCCACCATCAATCCTACAGGAATCAAAAAACGGAAATTAATCGGCAAAATTTTCTCCATCGCCTTACTTCCATAAGCCATATACATGAGGATGATTGCTGCAGCAGTCATTAAACCACCGATAAACCCTCCACCTGGAGCATTATGGCCAGCAAAAAATAAATAAACGGAAAACCCTAGCAGGATAAAGGCAATAAGTGTGGTTGTAGTTCTTAATATTATGTCGTTGGTCTGGGTCATAAAAAAAGCTCCTTTATTTTTTTCTCTAGTATCATCTTAATACAAATGCTCACTAAAATCCACGTCTTAGAACCCCTGGAAATTAAAGAGTCCAGCAAGGTAGGAAGTAAGCATCGTCATCCAGTCAAAATACAAGGCAATTCCCACTACAATCATGATATACCCACCTACTTTTACGATTCCCGCGCTGTGTCTTTTAATCCAGTTCAATTTGCCAATGAAAAAGGACAGGACTAAGAAGGGAATAGAAAAGCCAAGAGAATAAGATAACATCATGACCAAGAAAAGTTCAGGAGAATCAGCCGCCAACGAAAGCACAGACGCTAATATGGGACCTGTACAAGGCGTCCATCCGAGTGAAAACGTAAGTCCGATAAGGAATGTACCTATGTAACCAGATGGTCTATTCTTAAAAGTTATCTTTCGGTCTTTCATCAGAAAATCAAAGTTGAATACGCCAATAATAACAAACCCAAAGAAAATAATCAGGATGGACCCTAAACGACGGATCACAGGTTCATATTGTATGAAAAACTGCGCAAAAAACGACCCTGAAAAGCCTAGTATCAAAAAGATTGTCGTAAATCCTAATAAGAACATAACAGTATGGATCAGACTTGCTCTTTTCAACATCCCATTGTCCTCTTTTAATTCATTCACACTCATCCCTGTAATATAGGAGAGGAATGCAGGATACAGAGGAAAAACACATGGGGATATAAATGATAAAAAACCTGCTCCGAAAGCAAGGAAAAGATTTACCTCCATTTAATCATCACACCTTCATTCATTGTCGATTCCTATTGTAACAGAGCTATAGGCCTGACACGATGTTTATCTTGTGAACATCTATAGAAGTTGTCATAGAGAAAGCCTTCTTTCAAGTATGAAAGAAGGCTTTAGTGTCATTATTTCATTTGATTGTTCATTGAACGCATCATCTGATTGATTTTCTTCTGAGAAGGCTTTTGGCCCATCTGCATCATCAGTGTACGTAACATTTGTTCGTTAATTGGTGGGTTCTTTTTCAAATAATTCATCATGTACTTTCTAGCGATGAAGAAGCCTAGAGCTGCACCACCGACAAGAGTCAATAAAGCAATGATGATGACCCATACGATTCCCAATGTCATGACTTCGTCTTCCTCCTTCGTGTTGTCTCCCATAACAGTATAGTAAAACGTTCTCTAGAATACAATAGTCGTTTCTATATGAGCGCAATCCAGACGGTGCTATACGAATGAAATGTCAAATAGTAACCTCATAAAAAAGAAAACGATCTAGTGCGAACACTGATTCTAATAGAGACAACAAGCATTCTTATGCTTATTATATCACATGTAGGGGGGAAATCGGAAATGGTTGCCCCTACTATTTCCCCCGTTTTTGAGAGGAGAATGAAGCTCCCGGCATAAAAAGAAGCTGCCTAGAAAAAGGCAGCTTCTCCCTTGATTATTTCATCAAGTTTTCCGCATGCTTCACTACGTTCTCTACCGTGAAACCATAATTCTCGATCACAGTATTGCCTGGAGCAGAAGCACCGAACTTGTCGATTCCAATGACTGAGCCATCCAAACCTACGTAACGGTCCCATCCGAACGATGCGCCCATTTCGACTGCCAAACGTTTGCGGACAGAAGAAGGCAGGACTTGTTCTTTGTACTCTTTAGGCTGAGCTTCAAAACGATCGAAAGAAGGTACACTGACGACGCGTACATCATAACCATTCTTTTTCAATTCCGCTTGTGCTTCAACAATTAATTGTACTTCAGAACCTGAAGCAAGTAGGATCGCATCCGGCTCTTCTTTGTCTGAATCGCTAAGGATGTATGCCCCTTTCTTCATCCCTTCGTACGCAAGTTCCTCTGTACCTTGAAGAGTCGGTAACCCTTGGCGTGTGAGAACGAGTGCAGTTGGAGTCGATTCAGACTCTAAAGCAAGTCTCCACGCTGCATTGGTTTCGTTCCCATCCGCAGGACGAAGCACAGAAAGATTAGGCATTGCGCGAAGAGAAGCCAATTGTTCCACAGGTTCGTGGGTCGGACCGTCCTCTCCAACGGCAACAGAATCATGAGTGAAGACATAGTTCACTGGAAGGTTCTGCAGGGCAGAAAGACGGACAGCTGGGCGCAGGTAGTCACTGAAGACAAAGAATGTACCCGCATAAACTTTAAGTCCACCATGAAGGCCCATTCCGTTCATAGCAGCCGCCATGGCAAATTCACGAACACCGAACCAGATGTTTCGACCAGCGTAGTTGTTACGTGAAAAGTCTTCTTCATCTTTAACGGCCGTTTTGTTTGAACCTGCAAGGTCGGCACTACCACCAAAGAAATTAGGGATAGCTTTAGAAAGAGCATTGATTGCATCTCCAGAAGCCGCACGTGTTGCCGGGCTGTCCTCCCCTACCTGGTAGGTTGGAAGGCTTTGATCCCAACCTTCAGGAAGTTCTCCACGAATCGCGCGCTCGAACTCTTCCGCAAGTTCAGGATATGCATCTTTGTATTGAGCCATCAGGTTGTTCCAAGAATCTTCTTTATCCTGACCATTTTGCTGAACTTTTTCTTTGAAATCCTGATAAACCTCTTCCGGTACGTGGAAAGGCTCGTGTTCCCACTCGTAGAACTGTTTCGCAGCTGTTACTTCCTCATCACCTAGAGGAGCACCGTGAGAAGCCGACTTACCAGATTTGTTAGGAGAACCGTACCCGATGACGGTCTTCACTTCGATCATTGTAGGTTGATCTGTGTTCGCTTTTGCTTTCTCTAGTGCTTTTGCAACTTCTTCTGTATTCGTACCATCCTCAACACGGATCACTTGCCATCCGTACGCTTCATAGCGCTTTTCAACACTTTCGCTGAAGGAACGATCAAGATCACCATCAAGGGAAATGTCGTTGGAATCATAAAGAACGATCAATTTACCAAGGCCTAGGTGACCGGCAAGAGAAGCTGATTCCTGTGATACTCCCTCCATCAAGTCACCATCACCACAAATCGTATATGTGTAATGGTCTACAACATTGTACCCTTCGCGATTATATTTTGCGGAAAGATGAGCTTCAGCCATCGCCATTCCGGTCGCCATTGCAATACCTTGTCCTAGGGGACCTGTAGTTGCTTCTACACCGTCTGTATGACCAAACTCTGGGTGCCCAGGAGTTTTTGAATCCCATTGACGGAAGGACTTAAGGTCGTCCATCGTCACGTTATAACCGGATAAGTGGAGCAAGCTGTAAAGAAGCATAGATCCGTGTCCAGCTGATAGGACGAAACGGTCGCGGTCGAACCAGTTCGAGTTATTCGGATTGTGATCCATGAACTGAGTCCATAGCGTATAGGCCATCGGTGCTGCACCCATTGGCATTCCAGGGTGTCCGGAGTTTGCTTTTTCTACTGCATCGATTGTTAAAGTTCTTATCGTATTGATTGATGTTTGTTCAAGGCTGTTTGCCATGTTCAACATTCCCCTTTCTTTTCAGGTATATGTACCATGTATTATCCTATAATGAAATTCCTTTCGAAACAAGCTTTGTGCAAAATTTCGCACAGCCTCAAACCTAATTTCCCCCTTATTCAGGGAATTAAACAAGAAAAAATCCGCATTCGAAAATTATCGAATACGGATGATTTGGTATTAATTCTTTTTTTCGTTCTTTTGCATTTGACGAAGCTTCTCTGGAGTTACGTCATTCCCTTTCGGATCAATGACGGTCACACCTTTCAACTGATTTTTGAAAGATTTACGCGCATTTTTCAAATACTCCTGGCGCAGCTTCTGCTGTTCTGCTTTTTCTTCCTTCGAAAGCTCTTCCTGCTTAGATTTATTAGCAAGTTCATTTATACGATTAATTTTTTCTTTTGATAACATAGATCCTTCTCCTTTACTCATAGTCTGGATCGTAAAACATGAAAAAGACAAGAAATCCAAAGATCCTTGTCCTACATTTATATTATCGTGATTCTTCTTCTTTTTCAAGCGATAGGTACTCCTTGTATCTACGATGCACCGTAGCTTTTGATACATCAAATCCCAATCCTCTCAAAGTCGCTGCGATATCTTTGAAAGTCAAATCATTTTTCCTTAGACGAATAACTTCTTCTATAGGAAAGTCGATCCTTTCACGCCCGGGTGCCTGATCACGGTTGGATAAGTTGGCGGATGGATCGTAGCCGTCCTCTACGGCTTTTCTCATCCCCCGGCGTATTTTCATATTATGTATTTTCCTTTGGTATTCTTCTACAATGCCTACAATCTGGAGGACCATCGAATCTGATTCTGACAACTGTAATTCTCCCTGGTTTGAAAGGGAGTACACCTTGACTTTCAACCGGTTCAATTGATGAAACAAAGCGATCTTCGTATTTCCCCGACCTAATCGTGTTTCATCTTGAATCAATAATGCTTCCGCACGCCCGGAAGAAAAACATTCAAGCATGCGGAAAATTCCTTCACGTTCAATTTCATAACCACTCGATTGTTCTTCAATACATTCAATAACTTCGAAGCCGTGACCCTCTGCCATCGATGTCAACTCGGCTTTTTGTCGTTTTAATGAAGTCACTTGTTCTTCTTTTTCCGTACTTACCCTGCAATATAAAATTACTTTCACTTGGATGATCCTCTCTCTTTCTCTATTAAACAGCTGTGACCATAGAATAATAGAGAATGATAAAACTAACAATAAAAAGAATAATGTAGGTGTAATCCAGCTTAGATAATTTGTTAAACATTGATAACCCCTCCGCTTTTCTAGAACGAACGTTCTCAAGAACCTGTGTTCGCATTTGTTACTTTTAATTATATACGAACACAGGTTCTTGTCAATGGTTTTTTTCGAACGCGTGTTTGTATTTTGAAAATATAAATGGTACAATGTGGTTACTATAATCCTATGTACGAGGTGCTAATCTATGAGTAAACTTTCAAAACGGCAGCAGGAAATACTAGATTTCATTAAAGAACAAGTTTTATCCAAGGGGTATCCGCCATCCGTAAGGGAGATCGGTCAATCCGTTGGTCTGGCTTCAAGTTCCACTGTGCATGGTCATTTATCCAGATTGGAGAAAAAAGGATACATTCGACGCGACCCGACCAAACCTCGTGCCATTGAAGTGATTGAATTAGAAGAAGATCACAGTATCCCGAGAAGTGAAGCTTCCTATGCTCCAGTAATCGGTAAAGTCACGGCAGGTTCACCGATTACAGCTGTAGAAAACATTGAAGAATACGTTCCACTTCCAGATACGCTAGCAGGGTCAGATGACAACACGTTCGTACTAATCGTACAAGGGGAAAGTATGATTGAGGCAGGAATTCTTGACGGGGATATGGTCATCGTCAGACAACAACAGACCGCGCAGAACGGTGATATCGTCGTAGCCATGACAGAAGACGAAGAAGCTACTGTCAAACGGTTCTTCAAGGAAAGAAATCATGTTCGCTTGCAGCCTGAAAACGCAACAATGGAACCAATTTTACTTCAAGATGTATCCATTTTAGGGAAAGTTGTCGGTCTTTACAGGACCGTACACTAAAAAGAAAGAGGCGAGTTTTTTTGAAAACTCGCCTCTTTCTTTTATTTCATGCGCCCAACATATTATCTTTTAGAAACGTTCTCACTTGTTTACGCTCATAACAGTAAGCTGCTGCATGTTCATTATGGATGTCAATCACCAGGATCATTCGGTGTGACCATCCGCCTTTGTGATTAATATAGATCCATTCCAACTTAATCTTTTCCAGTTTAGATCGTTGAAACCATACTTCCATTGGTGACTCCCCTGAATAGGAACGCTCGTTCTCACCATTATCATCTGTAACTCCTCCAAAATATACGACCAATATCTTGAAATGTCAGCAAACCTTCATGAAGATGTTTTGTACACATAGAAAAACCCTTGAAGCTTGTTGCTTCAAGGGTTTTAAATTTAATACGTCTGTAAATATTGTTCCCGTTCCCATGGATGAACCTGGGTTCTAAACATATCCCATTCAATTTCTTTCGCTTCGATGAAATGTTCGAATAGGTGCTCTCCAAGAGCTTCTACCATGATCGGGTCTTTATGCAGCTCTTCCAATGCATCATATAAAGTAGCAGGAAGATCTTTAACTCCGTGAGCTTCACGCTCTTTCTTATCCATCACGTAAATGTTTCGGTCGACAGGAGCAGGTGCTTCCAGTTTATTTTCCACACCATCAAGTCCAGCAGCAAGAAGCACAGCCATCGCCATGTATGGGTTGGCTGATGGATCCACACTGCGGACTTCGATTCTTGTGCTCAAGCCACGGGATGTCGGAACACGTACGAGTGGACTACGGTTTTGACCGGACCATGCTACATAACACGGAGCCTCATATCCTGGTACAAGACGCTTATAGGAGTTGACGGTAGGGTTCGTCACGGCCGTGAAGTTCGTTGCATGTTTGATGATGCCTGCCGTGAACTGGTAAGCCACTTCTGACAGCTGTTCCTTCCCTTTCTCATCAAAGAAAGCATTACCCTTTTCATTGAAAAGAGACATGTTCGCGTGCATACCAGATCCGTTTACACCAAACAATGGTTTAGGCATAAAGGTTGCATGCAAACCATGTTGGCGGGCAATGGTTTTAACGACGAGTTTGAATGTTTGGATATCATCACAATGCTTGACGGCATCCGCATATTTGAAGTCGATTTCGTGCTGGCCTGGAGCTACTTCGTGGTGTGAGGCTTCAATTTCAAAGCCCATTTCCTCAAGCTCCAGGACGATGTCACGACGGCAATTTTCACCAAGGTCCGTTGGTGCCAGGTCAAAATAGCCGCCTTTATCATTCAACTCCATCGTCGGATCGCCTTTTTCATCTAATTTGAATAGGAAAAATTCAGGTTCTGTACCGATGTTGAAAGCAGAAAATCCGAGTTTCTCCATTTTTTTGATGTTCCGCTTCAAGTTATAGCGCGGACACCCTTCAAAAGGAGTTTGGTCTGGGTTGTAGATGTCACAGATGAATCGTGCGACTTTCCCTTTTTCTGAGGTCCAAGGGAAAACGACGAATGTATCCAGGTCTGGAACTAAATACATGTCAGATTCCTCGATACGAACGAACCCTTCAATAGAGGATCCATCAAACATCATCATGCCATCAATAGCTTTATCCAACTGGCTTAGTGGAATTTCCACGTTTTTGATTGTACCAAGCATATCCGTGAACTGAAGACGGATAAACTTGACGTTTTCCTCATTGATTTTTTTGTAAATTTCTTCTTTTGTTAAACCCATTGAATTTCTCCTCTCAACAGAAAATTAATGGAAGAACCTTGACATTTCTCCCTGTCTGATTGCTAATTTCCCTTGTCTTCCCGCTGTGAATAGTTCTCGTTGCAGCATACGACGAAGTTCTTTTTCGGTAAGCTCGTTGTGCACTTCCTTCACTTGGTCCTCATCATATACTTCATTATCTGGCTGATCATTCAGCTTCAGAACTTTCTTGATTCCGGCCATGTTCACTCCTTGATCGATCAAGTCTTTAATTTCAAGCAGTCGATCGACATCATTGAATGAAAACATACGGCGGTTCCCTTCTGAACGTGCCGGTTGAACAAGCTCGTGCTGTTCGTAATACCGGATCTGCCGTGCAGTAAGGTCTGTCAATGATTGAACAATCCCCATCGGGAATAACGGCATAGAACGACGAATTTCATCACTCATCGATGTGCCACCTCCCCATAAGAATGATACTTTAATTATACGTCACGCAAGGGATATGTCAACATATGTGAGGAATGTTCACACAATTTGAAGCTGTTTTTTGAAAGGGTTACCATTCCCTTTGCTTCAAGCTTTAACCATACCCTCTTCTACCAACTGCTCCACAGCTTGTACGACAGCGATCTTCACATGCGCATAAGTCAATCCACCTTGGACGAAAGCCGTATAAGGGGGGCGAATAGGACCGTCAGCTGTCAACTCGAGACTTGCTCCTTGAATGAAAGTACCCGCAGCCATGATGACTTCATCCTCGTAACCTGGCATGGCACTCGGTTCTGGTTTGAAATGGGAATTAACAGGGGATGCCTGCTGAATGGATTGACAGAATCTGATCATTTGTTCAGCTGTGTTGAAGTTGACGGATTGAATTAAATCGGTCCGCTTCGCATCAAAAGCAGGATTTGTATTGAATCCCCATTCTTTCAGATATCTTGCAGTGAAAATTGCACCCTTCAAAGCTTCTCCTACAACATGAGGCGCGAGGAAAATGCCTTGGTACATTTCTTGCAGGCTATTCAAACTAGGTCCCGTTTCCTTCCCTAAGCCAGGAGCAGTTAAACGATAGCTGCATTTTTCAATCAGTGTTTTCCCCCCTGCAATATAACCACCGACCCTTGCAATCCCGCCACCTGGGTTTTTTATTAGCGAACCAGCAATGAGGTCAGCTCCTACTTCAAGCGGTTCTCTTGTTTCTACGAATTCACCATAACAGTTATCAACAAAAACAATGACATCATCTTTAATCTCACGTACGAACTGGATGATCGATTGCAACTCGTCAATGTTGAATGAAGGACGATCCTCATATCCCTTGGACCTTTGAATGGCTACGACCTTCGTCTTTTCATGTATAGCTGCTCGTATTCGATCATGGGAAAAAGCGCCGTTCTCTTCTAATGCAATGGTTTGATAGCTGACACCGAAGTCACGTAATGAACCGGTGTCCTTATTGCCTTCAGAACCAATAACATCCCTTAGGGTGTCATAAGGCTCTCCAGATATGTAAAGCAGTTCATCTCCCGGGCGCAGAACTCCGAATAAGGCCGTCGTGATTGCGTGCGTTCCGGATATGAGCTGAGGCCTGACAAGGGCATCCTCCGCTTTAAATATTTCTGCATATAATGCTTCAAGTGTGTCTCTCCCGAAATCGTCATAGCCATAACCTGTCGTTGGGTTAAAGTGAGAATCACTGACCCTCAGTTTATGGAAGGCATGTAATACCTTTTCCTGATTGTACTCGACAATCTCGCCCACCCTATGGTGCTGGTTCTTAATCTCTTTCTCTACATGTTGCTTCATATCTTGAATCTTCATGATGAATCCTCTTCCTATCTTGCAGAATTTCGTTTATTCAGCGATTTACTTATTTATAATATTTGGTGTTTCAATGGATGGTGAGGGTGGATAAAGCCATGAAGGGCATAGCCTTCTTTTTCCTCATAAAAATGGATGCTCGTGATCATACTGTAGGCCTTGAATTGCTGCAGTCTTTTTCCTTCAGATGCCGGTACGAAAACGTCATACTCACTCCATTCTTCTTTCAATACCTCTTCAATTTTGTGAAGGACTCTTTTACGATCGATGGGATCATGAACGCTCACCGTCAACGAAGGGAAGGAGTGAGGAATGAAATCCTCCTTCAGTAGATCCTTTTTATTGTAAACGGTCAGGATCGGAAGTTGGCCTGCTCCAAGGTCGTCCAACAATTTTAAAACCGTTTTTTCCTGCTGGATATGGTCGGGGTGTGAAGCATCAACCATATGAACGATAAAGTCCGCTTCCGTAACCTCCTCTAACGTAGATCGGAAGGCCGCGATGAGCGTTGTCGGCAAGTCCTGAATAAATCCTACGGTATCAGAAAGAAGAGCCAGAAAGCCAGAAGGAAGGCTCATCTGCCTTGTGAGAGGATCAAGTGTAGCAAACAATAAATCCTCTTCGAAAGACTGGCTGTCGGTCACTCTATTGAAGAATGTTGATTTGCCCGCATTCGTATACCCGACGATCGCGACTTGAAAGGCACGGTTTTCTTTTCTCCGTTTTCGATACTGTTCACGCTGCTTTACAACCGTATCCAGCCGCTTCTTGATATCATCAATTCTTCGTTGGATGTGACGCCGGTCCGTTTCCAATTTGGTTTCACCAGGACCACGTGTACCAATTCCTCCACCTAACCGGGATAACGCTGTCCCTTGGCCAGATAGACGCGGAAGCAAATACTGTAATTGTGCCAATTCTACCTGCAATTTCCCTTCCTTCGTGCGAGCTCTTCCTGCAAAGATATCCAAAATCAGCTGGCTTCTGTCGATGACACGTACCCCGACTCTGTCCGCTATATTTCTAAGCTGACCAGGTGATAGTTCATCATTAAATATCACAAGCTCAGCTTCAGCCTCTTCTGCTGCTTCTTTTATTTCTTCAAGTTTCCCTTCACCTAAATATGTAGCCGGGTGAACCCGGTCACGCTTTTGAGTAATAATTTTGCATACTTCTCCATCCGCGGTTTCCGTAAGTGACTGAAGCTCCTCTAAAGAGGACTGAAACCGTTCTTCTTGTTCGAATGGATCTTTTCTTGCGACTAACACGACCAATTCTTTTGCCATCTGTCTTTTCACCTACTCTTTTCGTCTGCCTCTATCACGTTCATCATAACAGAAAAACGCTCCCTATGAGTGGGCGGCCTATTAGATCAAGTCTATTTCTTGTAAGGGAACATCAAAATCTTCTGCCTGAAGCGTCATGAGTGTTTTTTTCTTCGGGTTGGGGGTGCTGATGACTCTCCATGCATGTTTCCGAATGGCTTCTTCGATAAGATTCCTTACATAGCGGGCATTCGAAAAGTTTTCCTCCCGTCTGTTATACACATGAGCCAGATGATGAAAAAGTTTTCGTTCCGCTTCTTTTGTTAAACAATATTCCCTTTCTTCAATCATTCCAAAAGCAATCTGAGTAAGTTCTTTCGCAGAATAGTCCTTGAAAGAAAGTTGGATGGGAAACCGGGAAGCAAGGCCTGGGTTTAAGGTCAGAAAATCTTCCATTTCATCTGGATAGCCAGCAAGGATGATGATGCACTCATTATGATGATCTTCCATGCATTTCACTAATGTATCAATCGCTTCTTTTCCAAAATCCTTCTCTCCACCTCTGGCTAAAGAATAGGCTTCATCAATAAAAAGGACGCCCCCTAGTGCTTTATGAATTAAATCTTTCGTTTTTTGAGCTGTATGCCCGATGTACTCTCCGACAAGATCGCTCCGATCGGCTTCAATGAATTGACCCTTTTCAAGCACGCCGACATCACGGAACAAAGCAGCAACCATCCTGGCGACGGTCGTTTTCCCAGTACCTGGATTCCCGTGAAAAACCATGTGCAGGACTTGCGCATTCGACTTTAATCCAGCTTCTTCTCTTTTCTTTGAAACAAGCACCTGTGCGTAAATCTCTTTTACCCTGGTCTTCAGATCCTCCATCCCAATGATAGAATTAAAAAATTCCTCTATTTTCAGAAAAGGAGCACCTGTCTGTTTTAGAGCAGCCGCTTTCCGATCAGGAATCGCTTTATCTTTAGAATCATTCAACACAATATTGATCGTGCTGTTTGGTCTCGCCGTTTTCGCTTGGGGTTGCACATCGATCCCTCCTCATTCTTCTTCATCATACGCGTAGGTGGGGTTTCCTGTGACAGACGCCCAAATCATACCTTTCCATGAAAAAGCGGATACCTCTAAAGGCACCCGCTTTTTTCGATTTCGTGATCCATTCACATTATTCTTTATCCAATGAAACATTTTTGACAGGAGCAAATGTCGAAATGGCATGTTTGAAAATCAATTGTTGCTTTCCTTCTGTCTCCAACAAGACAGTGAAATTATCGAAGGCTTTGACGATGCCCCTCAATTGAAAGCCATTGAGTAGAAAGACAGTCACCTGCATGCGTTCTTTCCTTAATTGATTTAAATAATTGTCCTGGATATTAACCGATTGGGCCATGGATCTTCCTCCTCTTTTCTATCTGTAATAATACGATTCTACGCTTTAGCCTATCTTTCCTGCTAAATCGCCTAAAATTGTTTCAAATTTCTCCTCGTAGTCCGAAGGAGAGATTTCATACCAGTCGATCTCCATTTTGTTTTTGAAGTAGGTGTACTGACGTTTAGCATAACGTCTGGAATTACGTTTAAGTAACTCTACGGCTTCCGACAGTGTACATGAACCTTCGAAATATGGAATCAATTCCTTATAACCAATCGCCTTCATCGATTGAGCGTCCTTCAATCCTTGTTCGTAAAGGTTTTGGACTTCTTGTACCAATCCCTGTTCAATCATTTGATCAACTCTATGATTGATACGCGCATACAGTAAATCACGGTCCATCTCCAATCCGATTAATAATGGATTAAATGGAGATACGCTCTGTTTTTGATCATGGCGGTCACTCATCACCCGACCTGTTGTTTCATAAACTTCAAGCGCCCTTAGTACTCGCCTTTCATTATTCGGGTGGATTTTTTCCGCTTGTTCAGGGTCAATTTCAACAAGGCGTTTGTACATATAATCTTTGCCATTTTCCTTCCATTCTTTTTCAAGTTTACGAATGATGGCAGGATCCTTTTTGTGTTCAGAAAAATGGAAATCAAAAAGTGTTGCCTGTATGTATAAGCCTGTCCCCCCTACCAAAACCGGCAGCTTTCCCCGGTTATGGATATCCCTGATTAACGCTTGCACCTTCTCCTGGAACTCAGCGACTGAAAACTGCTCAGCCGGATCTTTAATGTCAATCATATGATGCGGGATGTCCTGCATCTCCTCGTTGGTCACCTTTGCTGTTCCGATATCCATCGTCCGGTAAATCTGCATAGAGTCTCCACTGATCACTTCCCCATCAAAACGCTGAGCGATCCGAATCCCCAAATTCGATTTTCCAACTGCTGTAGGACCGACCACTGAGATCACCAATGGTTTCACACTCCCACCTCCTTCATACGTATCTATTATACATGAATGGCTCTACAATCATACCTCAGCGGGCAAAGTAACGCAATCCGTTACTACTACCAACGAGTTCCGTTATAAATATTCAAAATATTCGTTAGTCGTACTATCGCATTTCGTTAGTCTGTGTTATAGTATAGAAAAGGAGGCGTCTTAAAGTGGTTCATGAAAGAATTCGTTCACTTAGAAAAGAAAGACGTTTTACACAATCGATGTTGGCTGAAAAAGTCGGTGTGTCCCCACAAGTCGTATCGAATTGGGAACGGAGTTACACTTCGCCGGATCTTGACGATCTCACGAAGATTGCTCACGCTCTTCATACCACCGCAGATTATCTCCTTGGTTTAAGTGATGAACAAGAGGATGAAATGCGCGAAATTAAGCAGCTCCTGGAAACAAAGGGATACACAAAACCTGTATTTTTTGACAAGAAAGCATGGTTCGGAATCCAGCCGGAAGACATTAAACAAATTGATAACTATTTTCGTTTTCTTCTCCAGCAAAAAAATATTTCCTGACCCCTACTCTGTCATTCGCACTTATATATAGTTGATGATAAAAATGTTATGTAAACAAATACTGAACAAAAAAGAGAGACTCCGCATACAGGGAGTCTCTCTTTTTTCTTACATCACACGTTTGAACATCTTTTCCATTTCATATTCAGAAAAGAATACAATAATCGGCCTTCCATGAGGACAAGTGAAAGGGTCCGTAGACTTCCTCAAATCTTCTAAGAGATGAAACATATCGGTTTGGTTCAAATAGTGGTTGGCTTTAATCGAACGTTTACACGACATGAGGATCGCTGCTTCTTCTCTTAGTTTAAGAATGTCGATCCGTTCTTTCTCCACCAGCTGCTGAATCATTTCTTCTATGACTTCCTCTTCGAACCCTTTCGGGAACCACTGCGGGTGGCTGCGCACAATAAAGGTCGTGTCTCCGAATGGTTCAAAAAACAACCCCACTTTTTCCAGTTCGTCTCTATACTCTTCTATTCTTAAAGATTCAGCCTTGGAAAGTTCAAAGGTCATCGGTACAAGCAATTCTTGTACCTCATGGTCAACTTCCGACAACTTGTCTCTGAAGAATTCGTACTTGATCCTTTCTTGGGCAGCATGCTGATCAACGATATACATGCCTTCCTCATTTTGAGCAAGAATGTATGTGCCATGCAGCTGACCAATCGGATGCATGGTCGGGACTCTTTCCTTTTCATGAGAAGGTGGTTCTTTTTCGACTTTACTTTCAGTCGGTACATTCTCTTTTGAAACAGAGTCCTCTAAATCGTATGTGGGGGTCATCTCCTTGATTAACTCGTCCTGATTTTTTTGATAACCATCCTCTTCGGGAAGTCCCTGCTCGCTTTTCACCAAGTGGTCCAGTGTAGTTTCCCTTTCCCGATGGGCATCCTCCTCCCTCGTATGATAGAGATTGAAGGATTCCTGCGTGGTTTTCTCTTTTGCAGGCTTCGGTGCTGGCTGTGACACATCAGGAATGAGTGTTTGTTTCCGAAAAGCCTGGCGGACGGTCTCTTCTAACAAATCATACAATTCCTTCTCCTTACTAAAACGCACCTCCATTTTTGATGGATGAACGTTGACATCGACAAGGATCGGATCCATGTCTATATTTAACACGACTATCGGACTTTTTCCGATTGGCAGCAGTGTGTGATAGCCTTGCAAAACAGCTTTATTCAATGGGATACTCCGAATGAAACGGCCATTGATAATGGTTGACATATAATTCCTTGAAGCACGGTAGACTTCTGGTTTCGCAATGTACCCATCGACTTTAAAATCCGCCGTCTCCATCTTGATCGGAATCATCTTTTTTGCAACATTCATTCCATAAATGTTCGCTATGACTTGGAGAAGATCTCCACGTCCGTTCGTCTTGAAGATCTGCTTTTCATTATGATTGCAAAGGAACTGGACTTCAGGATGAGCTAAGGCCAAACGATTTAATACATCTGTCACATGACCGAGTTCTGTATGGATCGTTTTCATATACTTCAATCGGGCAGGCGTATTGAAGAACAGCTCCTCCACTGTAATGTCTGTTCCTTTTCTCGCATCACTTTTCCCTCTGGAGACGAGGTGGCCACCTTCAAGGTTCATTTTTGTCCCAGCACTGTCTCCCGTAGAAGTTTGGATACTCAAGCGGCTCACGGCAGCGATACTTGCTAATGCTTCACCGCGAAAGCCTAGAGAACGGACATGAAAAAGATCGTTCTCATCCATAATTTTACTCGTTGCATGCCGATGAAAAGCAATTTCACAGTCTTCTTCTTCCATGCCCGCGCCATCATCGGTGATCCGGATGCGCTGTAACCCGGCCTCCATTAAATCGATCTTCACCCAAGTGGCACCTGCATCAATACTGTTTTCTACCAGTTCTTTGACGACAGAGGCTGGGCGCTCAACAACTTCCCCGGCCGCTATTTTGTTTGCTAGGTGGTCTGGCATTAGTCGGATCCGCGCCATCTCTGTTCCTCCTTTATGATTTTAAACGTTTTTGCAATTGGTACAATTCATTCATAGCATCCATCGGAGTCATTTCCATCAAATCTAATGACTGCAGATGTTTTTCTACATGAGAAGTCTGAGGGGCCGCCCTCTCTTTTTTCTCAGGCTTTGTTTCTTCTACAAACAAGCTTAATTGTTCCTCTTCTTCTTTAGAGCCGGAAGCATCCTTTTTAATTGGCCCGTTTTCAAGCTGATCAAGAAGGGCAGTTGCTCTGTTGATCAGTGAATCAGGCAAGTGCGCAAGCTTCGCCACGTGAATACCATAACTTTCGTCCGCTGGCCCCTCTTTGATCTGGTGAAGGAAAACAACATTGCCTTCATACTCTTCCGCACGGACATGAACATTTTTTAAACGGTCAAGCTCCTCATCCAAAGAGGTCAACTCATGATAGTGGGTAGAGAACAGCGTTTTCGCCTTAATCTCTCCGTGGATATATTCCACTATAGCCTGAGCAAGAGCCATCCCATCATACGTACTTGTCCCCCTCCCTATTTCATCAAGGAGGATCAAGCTGTTTTCGGTTGCGTGAGTCAATGCATGGTTTGCTTCTAGCATTTCGACCATGAATGTACTATGCCCGGAGACAAGATCATCCGCTGCACCAATTCTTGTAAAGATTTGATCAAAAACTGGTAAACTCGCAGACTGGCATGGCACAAAAGAGCCCATTTGTCCAAGAATGGCCGTCAATGCAAGTTGACGCATGTACGTACTCTTACCGGACATGTTCGGTCCCGTAATCAGTAGCACATCCGTTTCTTCATTCATGTAAATGTCATTCGGGACGAACGTTCCTTCCTGCATCACTTTTTCTACAACAGGATGACGCCCCTGACGGATGTCCACCACTCGTTGCTCTTGGTATTCCGGTCGTACATATTGATAGGATTCCGCTACTTGAGCAAAACCTTGGAGGACATCAATTCGGCTGATTTGGTCCGCCAGCCGTTGAAGTCTTTTGACATAAGCCTTCACCTTTTCGCGGATTTCAAGGAACAATTCATACTCAAGCTCCACACTTTTTTCCTGAGCTTCGAGGATCAGCGTTTCTCTTTCTTTCAGCTCTGGAGTAATGAAACGTTCGGCATTTGTAAGGGTCTGCTTACGCTCGTACCTTCCTTCTGGTAAATGTCTCAAGTTTGCTTTTGTCACTTCGATGTAATAGCCGAACACACGATTATAGCCGACTTTCAAAGATTTGATCCCTGTTTCAACTCGTTCTCTTTGTTCAAGCTCAGCAATCCACTGCTTTCCATTCTTAGACGCGTATCTATAGTCATCCAGCTGTTCGTTGAAGCCGTCCCGAATCAAGCCCCCTTCTTTTACAGAGATTGGAGGGTCATCAGCAATGCTTCCCTGAAGAAGATCTTTCAATTCCTGCAGAGGATCGACCATGTTATATAAACTTGCAATGGAAGGGTGCTCAAATTTAGAAAGGGTCGTTAAAATATCTGGTATATGACTCAATGAATTCCTCAACTGGATCATATCCCTCGCATTCACATTGCCAAACGCTACTCTTCCAGCTAAACGTTCCAAGTCATAAACATTCGACAGCTCATCTCTCAAAGTCTCTCGCTCAAAAAACTGATCTAAAAATCCTTCGACCTGGTCATGCCTCATCGCAATGGCATCCGCTGACAACAACGGACGCTCCATCCATTTTTTGAGCATACGAGCGCCCATGGAAGTGACGGTTTTGTCAATGACAGAGAGAAGACTCCCCGCTTTCCCTTTCTTTCTGAGGGTTTCCAACAGCTCTAAGTTTCTTTTGGAGTACATATCGAGGGTCATGTATTGTTTCAATTCGATCACTTTTACAGGCTGCAGGTGATCGAGCGACCTTTTTTGCGTATGCTGAATATAATTGAGAAGCCTTCCGAAGCCTACTAATAGCTTGTCTTGATGAACGCCCTCAACAAGAGGTTGAAATTCAGGAGCAATGTCCGTCACGTCCTGGTGAGAGACCGTGTAATCCAAACGGTCGATCAACATCTGTTTTTGTTCGACATCAAAATCATTGGATACGACCACTTCTTTAACCGGCCGGCTGTATAATTCACTCATAGCCGCGTCAAAACCACCGGGGATAAGAGCTACACTGTTTTCTCCTGTAGTAAGATCATTGTAACTGACGACATAAGAGCCATCTTCAAAGTCGCTCAGAGAAGCCAAGTAGTTGTTTTCCTTTTCGTCTAGCATGCTGCCTTCCATGACCGTACCCGGGGTGATCATTTGGACCACTTCCCGTTTCACGACCCCTTTGGTCGTTTTCGGATCTTCAACCTGCTCACATAT
Organism: Halobacillus sp. Nhm2S1; assembly: GCF_019599545.1. GTDB lineage: Bacteria > Bacillota > Bacilli > Bacillales > Halobacillaceae > Halobacillus. The sequence goes on from NZ_JAIEZV010000001.1 coordinate 302,215, forward strand.
TGCGACTTTGTATCCTTTTTCAATCAGCTGCTTTATGTAATTGTCTGCAGAGTGATAAGGGACTCCACACATTGGAATACGTCCGTTAGAGCCTCCATCCCTGCTGGTCAATGTAATTTCAAGCTCCTGGGACGCCTTCAGTGCATCCTCAAAAAACAATTCATAAAAATCGCCTAACCGGAAAAACAGAAAGGCATCTTTTTGGTCTGCTTTAATTTTCAAATACTGCTGCATCATGGGTGTGTATTGTGCCATAAGGTTAAACCTCCAAAACGTACAATAAGATTCTCCAACCATTATAGCATACGAGGCAAATGTTCTTACACGAAAGAACCAAGTATAGGGCAGGATTCATTCTAAGAGAATTGATTTCGAAATGTTTTTTAAACATTAGGGTAGGTGTTAAGAACTCGCTTTCCTCCCAACAGAACCACTCACAAATGCCTTGAAACTGAATTTTTTAAGAATAGGGAGCTATTCTTTAATTAACGTGAAAATACCCAAAAAAAGAATTCCTCGCTGAAGCAGCAAGGAATTCATGATTAATCGTGGCTATCGTGATCTCTGTCTGAAGAAGATGGAAGGAAGTCCGTTTCAATGGCTGAAAAATCATCGGATGACAAATCATAATCGTAATCATCATCATGGCCGCATCCATGGGGATCCACTTTTACACATAACTTCGTTTCACCTATAACATCTACAGCAAACTCTCTTTCTACTTCAACGCAAATTTTTTGCCCATTCCCTGATATGTTTGCTTCTAAACAGTTCGGTTGCTGTACGACCTTAGCGATTACCTCAAAGTCATCATGTACACAATTATCATCTTTCACTGCCAACTTGACGTGATCACAATAGCTGACACGCTCTGTAACGACTTCTGTTTTTGTATTGTCGTTATACGAATACCAGACGTTTACGTCGTAACTGCCAGAAACTTCAACGTGATCTCCTTTCTTTTTGGCATTGTAGATGTGATTGATGACCCAACAACCTAGGATACTTGTCGGACGGTGCGAAGGGCTGATGGTGTGTGTGGATTCTGTAAACTTTTTACCTTTACCGATTACAGCTTTTGTAATGATCTCTCTGTAATCTCGTTCAAAAAAAGACATAGGGTTTCACTCCTCCTTATTCTACCACCCATCCTATGTGTGGGTTGGGCGAATGGTGACTAGCGGGAAAATGGCCTAAGGACGTGTTTAATTCATTCTATGCACTAGCCCATAAAATTGTACGAAAAAAATCCGCCAGAGGGGGAAAACCCTCTGACGGAAGTGTATGCATCAATGGCTGCAACCATGACTTGATTTATTAGAACCTGTTTCTCCTTGCAGAAGATCCCCACCCGTAGAACGGATCACTTCATTAGTAACTTCACGTGAAATCGTGTTTGAAACCATTTGAAGGATATCGTTAATAATGGTTTGAGAATCTTTGAATTCAGCAACAACCGGAATCTCATCCAGCTCATCTTGGAGACGATCGATTTCTTTTTCAATCTTTTGAAGAGCTTCGGTTTTCCCATAAGCTTGGAAGTTCACAGCCTGCTTCTGCAAAGCTTTGATTTTTTTAATATGGGATTGAACCTTTTGGTTATCATTCAATTTCGCTTCCAGCTGTTTGAAACGATCGATCTCTTCAATATCAGCCATCATTTTAGCCAGTTTTTTTGCTTCTTCTACAACTTCTTGTCTTGTGTATTGTGCCATTTATTTCACCTCTGCGTTGATTTCTACTAACTCTCCATCAAGGGACCACGTTTTCGCTTTGGTCACCCTTACAGGTACAATTTGACCGATTGTAGACTCAGGGGCGCGGAAATTGACCAACTTGTTCCGCTTCGTATACCCTGCTAAAACATCCGGGTTATTTTTACTTTCTCCTTCAACAAGCACGTCTACAATTTCACCTTCGTATGCTTTCATGGCGTCTGCAGATTGCTGGTTAACAATTTTATTCAACCGCTGCAAACGGTCTTTCTTTTCTTCCATTGAAACGTTATCTTTCATTTTAGCTGCAGGTGTATTATCTCTTGGAGAATAGATAAACGTATAAGCAGCTTCAAAGCCGACTTCTTCTACAAGAGATAACGTATCCTGGAACTGCTCTTCCGTTTCATTCGGGAAGCCAACGATGATATCTGTCGTAAGGGTGGCATCCGGCATAGCTACACGAATTTTGCGAACGAGTTCAAGATACTCTTCCCTCGAGTATTTACGACCCATGATTTTCAGTATATCACTATTCCCTGACTGCACGGGTAGATGGATGTGATCGAGCATATTACCACCTTTAGCAAGTACTTCAATCAAACGATCATCGAAGTCTCTTGGATGAGAGGTTGTAAAGCGAACTCTCGGAATATCTATACTCCGCAATTCATCCATCAAGTCTCCGAGTCCATAGGCCATATCCAAGTCTTTTCCATACGCATTGACGTTTTGTCCAAGGAGGGTGATTTCTTTATACCCTTGAGCTGCTAAATGCCTCACTTCCTGGATGATGTCCTGCGGTAAACGGCTTCTTTCTTTACCTCTTGTATATGGAACGATACAGTAGGTGCAGAACTTGTCGCAGCCATACATGATGTTCACCCACGCCTTGATTTTTCCTTTTCTAGACCTTGGAAGGTTTTCAATAATGTCACCTTCCTTCGACCACACATCAATCACCATTTCTTTCCCGAACATCGCCTCTTTTACAAGCTGCGGGATTCTATGAATATTGTGTGTACCGAAAATAAGGTCGATGAATGGATGTTTTTTAAGAATGCGGTTTACGACAGATTCTTCCTGTGACATACAACCACAGATGCCGATGATCAAATTCGGATTTTCCATTTTCAAAGGCTTCAAGTGTCCAATTTCACCGAACACCTTGTTCTCTGCATTCTCGCGGATGGCACAGGTATTTAATAGAATGATGTCCGCTTCTTTCGTATCTTTTGTAGGTTCATAACCCATTTCTTCAAATATCCCTGCCATGACTTCAGTATCATGTTCATTCATCTGGCATCCATATGTACGGATCAAATATTTTTTACCCTTGCCTGCTTGATCCATATCTTCAGGGATTTCAAAATCATAATGCACATCGGTTTCTTTCCGTTTCCGGCGCTGCGCATCTCTCATGTTCGGGGGTTGGTATGTTGTTTCAAAGTATTTGACAAAATCTTCACTTGTTTTTTGTTTTAGTCGATTTAAGTTATCTTGTTCTGCTTTACCGTCCGTCGTGGATGGCTGACGAATTTGTGACATTTCCTTACGTTGCTGTTCGTTCATAATGATCTCCTTTCAAGCCGAACCTTCTAACTGTACCATTATATCAAGTTTTACATGATAAATTAAGCGTAAACATGAATTCCACGTTTTTTCATCTGATTTCCAGTCATTTTATTAAACTAATCGGCAGGATTCTTGAAGACTCAGGATCAAGATGTTTCCAGGGTTTTGTTGTTTCGTTGAGCGTTAGGGGTGGTTGGGAATTGCGAGACTCCTGCGGGATAAAAGTGCTTGGTGAGACACCACAGGACGCAGTCCAAGGAGGCTCACCGCGCTCCCGCGGGAAGCGAGCTATCCCCCACAGCCCATCCGCTCAGCAAAAATCTCAAAACTGCGTCTTCTACAATCGGGAGTGTTTGTTGAATAGAGAGGGGTACTGTTTTATATGTAAAAAAAGCCAGCTATGTAATTTCACAGCTGGCTTTTTCACTATTATATAATCCCTAATTTTTTCCCGACTTTTCCGAAGGCGTCAAGAGCTTCTTGCAGTTCTTCTTTAGAATGTTCTGCTGTAACGATTGTGCGGACGCGGCCTTTTCCGCGTTGAACTGTCGGGAAGACGATCCCTTGTGCGAATACTCCTTCTTCAAACAATTCATCGGAGAATTTATGGGTAAGTGCGTCATCCCCAACCATTACAGGAGTAACCGGAGTTTCACTTATTCCAGTATCAAATCCAAGAGCATTGAGGCCGTCTTTGAAGAATTTTGTATTGTCCCAAAGTTTTTCGATCAGTTCTGGTTCTTCGAGCAATACATCAATCGCTGCATCATTCGCAGCCGTCACTGCTGGCGGGTGGGAAGTACTGAACAAGAAAGGACGTCCTTTGTGGATCAGGTAATCTCGAAGAGTTTTTGTACTTGCGACATACCCTCCAAGGACTCCAATCGCTTTACTGAGAGTTCCGACTTGAATGTGGACACGACCATCCAGATTGAAGTGATTGACCGTCCCGCGTCCGTTATCACCTAGGACCCCGCTCGCATGCGCATCATCCACCATAATAAGAGCATCATATTTTTCAGCAAGTTCTACGATTTCCGGTAGCGGAGCGATATTACCATCCATGGAAAAGACGCCGTCGGTAACGATTAACCGTGTTCGATAATCGCCACTTTCTTTCAACGCTGATTCTAGTGACTCCATGTCGACATGTTTGTATATTTTACGATCTGCTTTTGTTAAACGAATCCCGTCGATGATTGAGGCGTGATTCAACTCATCAGAAATGACAACATCTTCTTTCCCTAGGATAGAAGAAAGAACTCCTTGGTTTGTCGTAAAGCCTGATTGAAACACTAACGCAGCTTCTGTATGTTTGAACTTCGCCAATTTTTCTTCAAAATCCTCATGCATTTTCAATGTACCTGCAATCGTGCGAACAGAACCTGTTCCAACGCCATATTCTTCATTCGCTCTTTCTGCTGCTTCTTTCATTTTAGGGTGTGAGGTAAGCCCTAAATAGTTATTGGAAGAAAGTTGAATCACTTCTTTTCCTTTGATGGTCACTTTGGAACCTTGTGCAGATTCCAAGGGGATCAGCGTACGGAACGTCCCCTGTTCTTGCATCTCGTTTAGTTCTTTTTGTAAGTATTCAAAGCCTTTCATAAAACATCCTCCTTACAATTATGGGTGTAAAACTACTTTTCCACATTGACCTTGATTCATCAAGTCAAAGCCCTTCTCAAATTCTTCAAGCTTTAGATGATGGGTGATCAACGGAGTAACATCCACCTGCTGGGATTGAAGAAGTCGTGAAACCTGCTGCCACGTTTCATACATCTTTCTTCCAGTAATCCCTTGAACCTCTACGCCTTTAAATACGATATCATTCGTCACATCGAGGCTCACTCTCTTCGTAGGTAAGCTGAGTATAGAAACACGGCCGCCATTTGTAATCATTTTAAATCCTTGGTCCATCGCTACAGGATGTCCACTCATCTCACAAACAACATCTACTCCATGCCCACCTGTTAACTCTTTTGCTTTTTCAACAGGATCGATTTCACCGGAATGGATCACGGATGTCGCTCCCATTTTTTCAGCAAGTTCGAGGCGGTATGGATTCAAATCAAAAGCAAGCACTTGGGATGCTCCGGCTGCCTTGGCTACGCCTACAGCCATCAGACCAATAGGACCACAACCAATGATGGCTACTGATTTCCCTGCTACATCGCCATTCAAAACCGTATGTACAGCATTCCCCATCGGCTCTTGAATGGAAGCGATGTCTGTCGGCATTTCATCTGGGTTCTTCCATAGATTATCTGCGGGAAGAGCTACATATTCCGCGAAACACCCTTGCGTATCTACACCAATAATTTTAGTGTTTTCACAAATATGGAATTTACCCGTCAAGCATTGCGGACAGTGCCCACAAATAAGGTGAGTTTCTGCACTCACATAATCTCCTGTTTGGAAATTATGGACCTTACTTCCTACTTCCACAATTTCTCCTGAAAATTCATGACCGAAAACATACGGTGGTTTGACGCGGCTTTCAGACCACTCATCCCAATTATATATATGGACATCCGTCCCACAAATGGATGTCGCTTTCACACGGATTAATACTTCATCGTCACGGATTTCCGGAATCTCAACTTCTTGCATCTGCGCTCCTGGACCGCGGTGATGCTTAACGATCGCTTTCATCGTTCCATTCACAGTGAACACTCCCAACTTCAATAAATCATTGTTAAACCTCTTATATAAACAATAGTAACATGTATTGAGAAAAACGCAAATTTATTTGTCCACTGGAAAAACACAAACGCTCACACCTTACCTTGCTCTCTTTACCTCTATTCATTCTCTCCAATGCTTATAGACCACCCCTCTATCTTTTAAGACATGACTTGAGACTATTTAAGAGCGGGATTGGGGTGGTCAACAGGAGACAAATGCCTATTTCATCACATATAAACCTTGATATAGCAAACAACGCTGCTTATCTCAACGAATGATTCTTGCACTAACCTTATCGTTGGAGTTCCTTCTTTTGTATAAACAAACGCCGTTTCCTAAAAAACATCAAATAAAAAAGGCGTACTCACAATAGGGAGTACGCCTTTTTTTTGCTCCATTCTATTTTTCTTTCATCCATAAGGATAAGGTATTTGCTAGCAAACCACTTAAGTACGCGAAACTTATAAAAACGCGTGGGTTAATAAGCTCATCGAGGTTCGACGATTAACTTAATCGCTGTTCGCTCCTCCTCGTCAATCATGATATCTGTAAATGCCGGGATGCAAATCAAGTCCATCCCACTCGGAGCAACAAACCCTCTTGCGATGGCGACGGCTTTCACGGCCTGATTCAATGCTCCGGCTCCAATCGCTTGAATTTCGGCTGTTCCGCGCTCTCGTACTACGTTGGCCAAGGCCCCTGCTACTGAATTAGGTACGGATTTGGCTGATACTTTTAAGACTTCCATTACTAGCTCCTCCTTCAATCACTATAGTTGTTCCATAACTACTATATTCTTGGAGATGTAGGATATTACCTTTTCATTATGAATGAATTTGTCGCAAAATTCAAATAATCAATCAAAGAATGGATGATCGTCGTTGATTAGAATACGCTGGACTTTTGTAGATTTTCCTGTCTTATCATCTACATCCACCAAGAAAGCACTCAGTTGTGCTCTTCCCTTTTTTGGAACTTCGAAACGTACGGGTAAGTTTGTAAGAAAACGCTTTAAAACCGCTTCACGCTCCATTCCAAGAATTCCGTCATAAGGGCCTGTCATCCCAACGTCAGATATATAGCCCGTGCCTCCTGGCAGGATTCTTTCATCAGCTGTCTGGATATGGGTGTGCGTCCCCACATTCACACTCACTCTGCCATCTACATACCAGCCCATCGCCTGTTTTTCACTCGTTGCTTCCGCATGAAAATCCAGAAAAATGATAGATGTCCGTTTCTTCGCTTCTTCTATCAGCTCATCAATCTTTCTGAACGGATCATCATTCGGAGATAAAAACGTACGTCCTTGCAAGTTAATAACAGCGACCTCACCTTTAGGAGTTTTGACAAAAGTAATCCCTTTCCCTGGCGTACCCTCCGGAAAGTTGGCTGGACGAACGAGGTATTCCGCATCATCGATAAATTCAAAAATCTCTTTTTTATCCCATGCATGGTTCCCTAACGTTACAGCTTGGGCTCCTTTTTCAAGGAATCGACGATAAATTTTTTCAGTAATGCCTTTTCCGGAAGCTGCATTTTCACCATTCACTATAGTGACAGCAGGCTGATATTTCTGTTTAAGTTTCGGTAAGTATTCGTCAACCATTTCCCGTCCCGGTGAACCTACAACATCACCTATAAATAAAATTCTCATATAATAAAAACCTTCCTTCTACAATCGTTTCTTTATTGTACCCGCAAAAACAGAAATGAAGCGGCCCAGGAGGCCGCTTCATTCATTTTATTTCGCATACTCCACAGAGCGTGTTTCACGAATAACGGTAACTTTAATATGACCTGGATAATCGAGTTCTCCCTCGATTCGATTTCGAATATCTCGTGCTAATCTTGTTGCTTCAAGATCATCAATTTCATCAGGACGAACCATGATGCGAACTTCGCGTCCAGCTTGGATCGCGAAAGATTTTTCTACGCCATCGTAAGACTCTGAAATCTCTTCCAGTTTTTCAAGACGTTTGATGTAATTCTCTAAGGTTTCACTTCTGGCTCCAGGACGTGCCGCGGATAAAGCATCAGCAGCAGCAACAAGTACAGAAATGATTGAGGTCGGCTCTTCATCACCGTGGTGGGATGCTACAGCATTAATGACCGTTTCGTTCTCTTTGTACTTCATCGCCAGTTCTTTACCGATTTCCACGTGACTTCCTTCTACTTCATGGTCAATGGCTTTACCAATATCATGAAGCAGTCCTGCACGACGGGCCAGGGTTTCATCTTCTCCAAGTTCGGCAGCTAACAAACCGGATAGGTAAGCGACTTCCATTGAGTGTTTCAAGACGTTTTGTCCGTAACTAGTACGATACTTCAGACGTCCTAAGATTTTAATCAGATCTGGGTGGAGACCATGAACCCCGACTTCAAAAGTGGTTTGCTCCCCAACTTCTCTGATGTAATCATCAACTTCTCGTCTGGACTTGTCCACCATCTCTTCGATACGAGCAGGGTGAATTCGTCCATCCTGCACCAACTTCTCAAGGGCCATTCTTGCTGTTTCTCGTCGAATTGGATCAAACCCTGAAAGGATGACAGCCTCAGGGGTATCGTCAATAATCAAGTCAATACCTGTCAGTGTCTCTAATGTACGAATGTTCCGGCCTTCACGTCCAATGATGCGGCCTTTCATTTCGTCATTAGGAAGGTTGACAACGGAAACGGTCGTTTCAGCTACATGATCAGCTGCACAACGCTGAAGGGCTAGAGAAAGAATGCTTTTCGCTTTCTTATCCGCTTCTTCCTTCGCACGGTTTTCCGCTTCCTTAATCATAAGGGCTGACTCATGCGATACCTCTTGTTCGACGCGTTCTAAAATCATCTGCTTCGCCTGGTCTGATGTTAAGCTTGAGATACGTTCAAGCTCCGTTTGTTGTTCTTGAAGCATAGCTTTCACTTTGCTTTCCATTTCTTCAATTTGTTGTTGTCTCTCGGCAAGAGTCCCTTCTTTCTTTTCGAGTGAAAGATCACGTTGGTCAAGCGTTCCACTCTTACGATCAAGATTCTCTTCTTTCTGAGTTAAACGATTTTCAGTTTTCTGCAGTTCCATGCGGCGCTCACGGATTTCGTTCTCCGCTTCCTGGCGAAATTTCTGGTTCTCTTCTTTCGCTTCAAGAAGAGCTTCCTTCTTGGCTGATTCAGCGTTGCGATGACCTTCTTCCACAATCTGTTTCGCAAGGTCCTCAGCACTGGAAATTTTCGCTTCCGCAATCGATTTCCGAATAAGATAACCAACAACAGAACCGATGATAAGGGCAAGCAAAATGAAGATGAGCGAGGATATTATATCCATAATTTCACCTCCTCTTGCTATGAACTTGGTCCGTTTGTCGGCAATTACAAACGTTTCATTTTCAGTTTCATTTGTTTAAGATAAGGGTATAAAGATGAAAATGATACACATTCATTTTATGCTTGACTATACGGAATGTCAAGGAAACGCCCTATGTATCTGCTAACATATTCAAATATTTAAAAATGTCAGTCTATTATTCCCTTCTTTTCTACACCGTACGGCTAAAGAAAAGATGCCATATAAGGAACAAAAATAGTCTTTGTGGGGACTTAAAAATATAATAGATGAAAAAAAAGAGTATGAAACGATCGTTTCATACTCTTTTTCACTCGAACGATTAAACGTCCAGCGTTTCCTGACTTTCTTTATTATTGGCATCTGCTGCTTCTTCATCTGCTTCCATGCCATAATGGTCTCGAATCAATTTTTTCACTTCTTCATAGACCTCAACGTTTTCTTTAAGGAATTGCTTAGCATTCTCACGACCCTGGCCAAGTCTATCATCCTTATACGAATACCAGGAACCACTCTTCTGAATAAGGTCGAGATCTGTTCCGATATCAAGCAGCTCTCCTTCGCGAGAAATCCCTTCTCCATACATAATATCTACTTCCGCCTGTCTGAATGGAGGGGCCACTTTGTTTTTGACCACTTTCAAACGGGTTTTGTTTCCCACCATTTCGTTTCCTTGTTTCAAAGTCTCCGCACGACGGACTTCCAAACGAACAGAAGAATAGAACTTCAACGCACGTCCACCAGGGGTAGTTTCAGGGTTACCGAACATTACTCCCACTTTTTCACGAATTTGGTTAATAAAGATGGCCGTCGTTTTCGATTTGTTGATGGCTCCAGAAAGCTTACGAAGCGCCTGAGACATCAAACGGGCCTGCAAACCGACGTGGGCGTCACCCATTTCACCTTCAATCTCAGCTTTTGGTACAAGTGCTGCTACAGAGTCGATGACAACCATATCAACTGCACCACTACGGACAAGAGCCTCTGCAATTTCAAGTGCCTGTTCTCCCGTATCCGGTTGAGATAGTAGAAGTTCTTCAATGTCTACCCCCAACGCTCTTGCATAGACAGGGTCCAAGGCATGCTCCGCATCGATGAAGGCCGCCTGGCCGCCTTTTCTTTGAGCTTCAGCAATCGCGTGAAGAGCGACTGTTGTTTTACCAGAGGATTCTGGTCCATAAATTTCTACAATTCTACCACGTGGGTAGCCGCCCACTCCAAGGGCTACGTCAAGAGCAAGAGATCCACTTGGTACCGTGTTTACTTTCTGCTCAGCGCTTTCCCCCAGCTTCATTATGGAGCCTTTTCCGAATTGCTTTTCTATTTGACGCAATGCCATATCCAATGCTTGTTTACGATCGCTCATTATATACCGCCTTTCAAAATTTCTATCCCTATCATAACTTGTTTTTAATCGTTTGCCAACTAAAAAGCGAATAAATGTTCCCTTTTTTTATAAAGAATAAAAGGTGCAATTTTTTATTTCCTCTACGTGAAATTATCAAAATTGCACCTTTACAGCAATGAAAATTATTTTTTCAATCTATGGAAAATCAATTCATACGCCCTCTTTACAGCTCTCACTCGCACCTGTTCCCGTCCACCATCGAAGTGGAATTTATGAACTTCAGGCTTTCTCTCTCCTATTTGAAGTCCGATAAAGACGGTACCTGGTTCATGTCCCTCACTTGCATCCGGACCTGCGACACCTGTGAAACTGACAACAACATCGACGTCTAAGTTTGCTTGGGCATTTAGAGCCATCATTTCCGCACATTCGTGGCTGATGGTCCCATATTTCTTAATTAGGAATTTAGGTACCTGAAGTATTCTTTCTTTCATCTCTGGAGTATAGACAGTATATCCACCTTGACAGACGGCTGAAGCACCAGGAAGCGCGATGAGCCGCTCTAAAAATCTTCCACCGGTGAAGCTCTCTGCTGAACCGATTGTTAATCCTTTTTCTTTGAGGAGATCTCTGACCTTTTCTTCAATGGTAATCGCATCACTGCCATAATAATACTTTCCGACATGGTCAAGAATCTCGTTTTTAAGCGTGAGAATTTTTTCCTTCGCCTGTTCTGTTGATTCCCCTGTAGCTGTCAGCCTTAAACCCACTTCTCCTTCAGAAGCGAGCGGGGCAATAGTGGGATTGGTTTGAGAACGGATTAAGGATTGGAGTTTCGTTTCTAAATCCGACTCACCGATCCCTATAAAACGCATCATTTCTGAAACGATTTGGGATTCAATGTGGTAATTATTCTGTAAATAAGGAATAACATACTCATCCATTATATACTTCATTTCTCTTGGGACCCCTGGAAGGAAAACCCACAGGGTATCCTCATGTTTTACCAGTTGACCAGGCGCCATACCTTCTAGATTTTGAAAAACGGAGGCACTCTCAAACACACGGGCCTGTTTACGATTGTTCTCAGACATAGACTTTTGATTTCTCTGATAGTAGCTTTTGATCTTTTCCATTGAATCTTCATGTTCGACCAATTCCTCATCAAAGACGAGCTTAGCAGCATCCAGGGTCAAGTCATCTTCGGTAGGGCCGAGCCCGCCTGTAACAATGACTAGATCAGCTCTTGACTCCGCTAATGCAAAAGAATCTTTCACCCTTTTCAAATTATCACCGACAACAGTGTGGTGATAAACGGAATGTCCGAGAGTCGCAAGCCTACTTGAGATCCACTGAGCATTCGTATTCGCAATTTGACCTAAAAGTAATTCTGTACCGACACCTATAATTTCTGCTCTCATTTAGAATCCCTCATTACATGCCAATTTTTTTTGAAGTAATCATAACCAGAGTACACGGTAATCAACAGCGCCAAATAAAGTGCAATCATTCCCAAAGGAAACCCGATGAAGGCGAATGGCCAATTATGCAAGAGCAGAAGGGAAATAGCGATGATTTGGATCCATGTCTTCAGTTTTCCCATTTGGCTGGCTGCAAGGACACTGCCTTCCCCTGCGGCTACCAGCCGGAGTCCCGTCACTGCAAATTCACGGCTGATGATCAATATGACAATCCATGCAGGGGCGAGACCAATTTCAACAAGTAAAATAAGGGCTGCACTAACTAAAAGCTTGTCAGCGAGCGGATCAAGAAATTTCCCTAAGTTTGTTACAAGGTTATATTTTCTTGCAATATATCCGTCGATCCAGTCCGTCGTAGAAGCTAAGATAAACAGGAGTGCTCCTGCTAAGTGAGCGACAGGTAATTCGCGGTCTTCCATTTGGAAGGTACCCCATTCAAATGGAACACTCATGAGGATGATGAAAATTGGAATAAGAAAAATTCTTGATAATGTGATTTTATTTGGTAAATTCATAAAGCTCACTCTCCTAACAATCATTTCAATACATGAAAGGCTGCCCGTCCACAAAGAGTGGCCTTACACTCTCACGATGAACCACTGGGGCAGCCTGGTTTGATTATATTTAGTTTCTTACTTGAATTGCAACAATAATTTCTGTGTGGAAACTTCCGGGTTCGGATAAGGAACTTCGTTCTCCCCAATCATGACGGTTGTTCCCGGTGCATTACCTGTCTTGATGTACAATTCATCCTTGTCCCCTAAATCAAGGGAGATCGGTGAATCCTCCGCTGTGTATTCTTTCGCTGTCACAAGGTCTTCACCATTCTTAGGAGCTTTAACTTCCATATAGGCTCTGCCTGTTAACTCGATGGTAACCTTACGTTCAGTTGTGCCGCTCACATCATAAGTATGCTCCGGAAAAGATCCTGTCCCTTCCTGAACCATTTGAATGTCTATCTCTTCTTTATCTTCCGCAGGTGTTTCCTCTTCTTCCTCTGGCGCTGGCTCGTCTTCTGATCCTGTTTCTTCAGATTCACTTCCATCTTCATTACCTTCGACATCGCCCTGGTCGCCGGAAGTTTCACTTTCAGAATTCTCAGGCACGCTGATTTCATTGTCGGAACCATTTTCTGTAGCTGTATTGGCATCCTCTGCCCCACTCATATTCTGCCATACGAGCCATACGACAAAGATCAACCCTATAATCAATCCAACAGTTAAGATTGTCGGCAGTACCCGGGAGGATGGGCCGCTTTTCTGCGTCGCTTCCTTTTTAGTCCTTTGGACACGACTGTATTGTACCGTACTCTCCTCATCGAAGGTTGGAAGCTCCCCTTTATGTTCTTCCATCACTACTTCAGGGTCTAATCCGACCGCAGAGGCATATTCCCTAATAAACGCACGGGTGTAGAATTTTCCAGGCAGCACTTGAAACTCATTCTTTTCAATCGCCTGAAGGTAGCGTTTTTGTATCTTTGTCGTCTCTTGCAACGATTCTAAAGAAAGGCCTTTTGATTCCCTGGCTTCCCTCAGTCTTTCTCCAATCTCCATGTTAACACCATCCAATTTCTAAAAATCGAACATGGAAAAACCTTCATTCATAGACATTTCTTGTTTTTCCACAGGTTCATAAGTAATTTCTTCATCTTCGTTATTCCGAAGTTCAATAATATAGTCAAAATCATCCATTGTATATTCCGTTTCCTGAACGAAAATATCCGGGTGTTCTATGACTTTCGTTGCAGGAAGTCTCATGATCTCACGCACCAGCTGCCAGTGCTTTTCATTTGCTCGTTTCGCAGACACAATCCCATCTATGATGTAGAGGTTGTCTTCACTGTACTCTTCATCAATCAACTGGTTTCGCACCGTCTGCTTTAAAAGCGTACTGGAGACGAACAACCATCGTTTGTTTGCACATACACTTGCTGCTACAACAGACTCTGTTTTTCCTACCCTTGGCATCCCACGGATTCCAATCAGCTTGTGCCCATCCTTCATGAAGAGCTCAGCCATAAAATCAACAAGTAATCCCAAGTCCTCCCGATTGAATCGGAATGTTTTACGATCATCCACATCGCTATGTATATATCGACCATGTCTTACTGCCAAACGATCTCTCAATTTTGGCCGGCGGAGTTTAGTTACTTTTATTGTATCCATTGTATTTAGAATCGATCTCAAACGAGTGATTTGTTCTTCATCTTTACATAGGAGAAGCATTCCCCGGTGGGAATTTTCGACCCCATTAATGGTGACGATGTTGATTGCCATCATACCGAGCAGTGAGGAGATGTCCCCAAGCAATCCTGGGCGGTTATACTGAATTTCATATTCTAAGTACCATTCTTTTTTTTCCATAATACAACTCCTCTGAAAAATTGTCGTTATTTGTCAAAGTCGAGTGATTTATGGAATTTTTCACTCTCTATCTATCATAAAGGATTTTTTCTAAATAGGAAAGGACGATCCTACATAAACATACAAAAATTGAAAAAGCTTGGTATCATTAGAAAAAATCCGCACAGACGTCTGTGCGGATTGATGACGAGGTTAACCTTGGTTTCCTTCGTTTTGAACCATCTTCACCATCATATTGGCAATGGCGTGTTGTTCTTTTTCATCTGCTACATTCCAAAGATCACGCAAGACAGCTTCCTGCTCGTTCTTCGCATCAACGGAGTTTGCTAAATAACCACCAATTTCGTAAGCAAGCTCAGAAACCGCTCCTTCTTGCATACCTTGACCTTTCGCCTGATGTAAGCGATCGCCCAAGAAATCTTTCCATGAATCGAAATTATCGAGAACAGACATGATGTAACCTCCTCTGAATTTTTTCATGCTTAGTATGAGAAGGAATCACGGATCTTATGCAACGGAATTATGACCAGCCACCGTCCACTTGAATCACTTGTCCCGTTATGTAACTTGATTTGTCACTCAATAAAAAGCCGGCCGTTTGAGCGACTTCTTCAGGCGAGCCGGACCGTCCTAAAGGAATATCATCCTCTAGGAAGTCCAGTTCTTCCTGGCTCAGATGGGCGTTCATCTTTGTAGCAATCAAGCCTGGGGCAATACTGTTAACTCTAATTCCACTTGGCGCTACTTCTTTCGCCAGTCCTTTGACAAAACTGTTCTGTGCACCTTTCACAGAACTGTAAACGACTTCCATACTCGCACCTTCATGTCCGAAAATAGAACTGATGACAATAATATTGCCACTTTTCTTTCGGATCATATAGGGGAGCACCTTCTGGGCAATCATCCACAGTGATTTGACGTGAACGAGATACAATGCGTCCATCTCTTCTGTCCTCATATCCTGAAATAATCCGCTGTGCATGTGCCCACCCGCGAAGAGTATGGCATCCCATTCATCCTCGATTTGATCTAGAAGGGAATGAATGCCTTCTAATGTGGAAAGGTCCGCCCCGAATGCCCCCGCCCATTGAGAAGCCGGGATTTGCTTTCTGTTTTCTTCTATGTTTTTTTTATTTTGGTTGTAATGCAGACCAACGGAAAAGCCTTGCTCAACAGCACTTTGAACCAGTGCCTGACCAATACCACCGCTGGCTCCAATAATCAGACACTTTTTATTCATTGGCTTGTGGTTTAATTTGGAAGACGGTAATCGCATCTTCTTTCAACCAGTGTTGCAAATATTCTTCTGCATCATCAGCGGTCAAGGATTCAATAATTGGCAGAACTTCAAATAAGTCTGTACCGAGAGTATGATAGTGCGTAAATTGATTGGCGATAAATTCCAACGAGTTCATCGCTCTCATGAATTGGCCGATTTTCTTCCTTTTCATCCTTGTGAAGTCTTCATCGGATATCCTCTGTTCTTTTAACTCATGCAGCATTTCCTTAATACGAGCTGCCATTTCGTCAGGCTTTCTGGAGTCTCCACCAAGAATAGTGAAACCAAACTGACGGTCGAGTTCTGTTTCAAACTGGAAACTGTCATCGATAAGGTCGTTTTTGTAGAGCTCCTCATAGAAAACACCGCTTCTTGAGAAATAATAATCAAGGATCATCCCTGATAAAAGTTCTCCGCGTACCAATTCTTCACCTGTTAATCCTTCAACATTTTCCTTAACCCCGACCATCGCTTTTGCTGTTGTCACTGGCATGGTGATTGAATGTTCTTTCTTAGCAGCAGAAGCCGGTTCATCAGGATAGGAACGATTGATTTCAGGTGCATCAGGGAATTCTTTTTTGTCTTGATTATCTCTGATCAATGTCATCATGGACTCAGGATCGATATTTCCAGCCACGAACAAGACCATGTTGGAAGGATGATAAAACGTCTCATAACAAGTGTAAAGATCATCTTTGGTGATCTTTTGTATGCTGTCCACTGTCCCTGCGATATCCACCTTCACCGGGTGGTCGTGATATAAACTTTGGATGGTTCCGAAGAAGGACCGCCAATCAGGCTGATCATCGTACATACGGATTTCCTGAGCGATGATGCCTTTTTCTTTTTCCACAGACTCCTCTGAGAAATAAGGGTCCTGAACAAAATCAAGGAGTGTCTGGACATTCTTATCAATTTGACTCGTTGCCGAAAACAGATACGCCGTCTTTGTAAACGATGTAAAAGCGTTGGCCGATGCACCTAGTCTTGTAAAGTCCTGGAACACATCACGATCTTCTTTTTCAAACAACTTGTGTTCAAGGAAGTGTGCAATCCCTTCTGGAACCGTCACCTTTTCACTTTTCCCGATCGGTGTAAACGTTTGGTCGATGGACCCATAGTTCGTCGTAAAGATCCCATATGTTTTGGCCATTTCAGGCTTTGAAAGTAAGAACACCTTCAACCCATTATCTAAAGTTTCCTGATATACCGTTTCGTTCAACTGAGTATAGACCAGTTCTTCCATTAAGATTCCCCTCCTTCTTTACTCGTCAAAAAGTAAATCGTGTCCAATTCGATCTTTTTAGCCATTTGGACCACTTGTTCTTTCGTAACTTTACGAATATTATCGATCAATTCATTCGCAGGCATTTCTGCACCTGATAACATTTGATGATAAAGGACTTCAATCATTCCGTTTGCATTATCCATCGTTTCCTGGAGTTGATGTATGACCTGTTCTTTTGTCTCTTCCACTTGTTCCTCCGTGAAATCTCCGTTTTTCATTGCGTCCATCTGCTCTAGAATGATTGATTTTGCCTGATCATAATCCTTAGGATCTACCCCACTGAAGACAAGCAGGAGACCTTTATGACTCTCAAACCTTGAAGCGGCATAATAAGCTAAACTGTGTTTTTCACGAACGTTCATAAATAACTTGGAACTAGGGAAGCCTCCAAAAATTCCATTAAATATTTGCAGGGCATAATAGTCATCATCACCGAACTTCGTATATGTGCGGTATCCAAGATGAAGTTTACCCTGGTTGACTTCTTCTCTCTCCACAACTTCCCTTGACTCCTTCACTTCTTTCGTGACAGATACCTGGTCGTCATCTGCATTGGTGCTTCCTTTTCTTGAGAAATACTGATCTGTCAGCTTTTCAATCGCCTTTTGATCCATGTCACCAATCACATACACGTCAAGCATATCTTTTGCGATCATGTCTTTATAATAAGCGTAGAGCTTTTCAGACGTAATGGTCTTGAGGTCTTCCAAGTACCCATGCACATGCAACGCATAAGGTTCGTCTTTGCACATGTGATCCATGAGTCTCATATTGGCATAACTCATTTTGTCGTCTTTGATGCTGGTGATTTTTTGCTCCAGGGTCTGTTTTTCACGCTCGACGATAGAGGAGTCAAAGCCTTGCCCTTCCGTCTTTGGATCAAAAAGCACCTCATTAAAAAGTTGGACTGCTTCTTCAAGAATCGGTTCCTGGTCATTCAAGTATGCTTCATTAACAACTTCCATGCGGAAACTAATGACATGGTTTTCTCCTTTTTTAGATCCATCACTTGATAGCGCGGTTCCATAAAGGTTTTCAAATGCAGACTGAAGTGATCGTACATTCGGGTGATTGTTCGTAGCTTTTTGCAGGACATGTGGCAAAAGTGCTCGCTCTGTGATTCCTTCTCTTTTCAAAGGGGCTTTAAATTTTGCAACAATCGTAATGGTTTTGTATTTTTTGCTTGGTAAAATATGTAGACGATACCCTTCTTTTTCGAGTAGCGTTTCTTCAGTTATTTTCATATTCATCCTCCTTATCAGTCTCTTCTATTATAGACCTACATGTCCATATTCATCCATTCCAACTAAGTCTTATGCTAAGGTATATGTGTGAAAAAGTAAAAAAATTAAGTCCGGCACATGTGTACCGGACTAGAAAATGATTATCGGTTGCCCTTTACATAAGCTTCTCCCAATGACTTTGGTGCTTCCGCTCTTCCGATAAATCCTGCCAAGGCAAGAATTGTCAATACGTAAGGAGCGATGAGCATAAAGACTGAAGGGACATTTTCTAACAGAGCAATATCTGATGAAACAATACTTAAACTTTGCGCAAATCCGAAGAAAATAGCTGCGCCGAGAGCGCCAAGCGGATGCCATTTTCCAAAGATGACCGCTGCCAGCGCAATAAACCCTTGCCCCACAATCGTACCGTGAGAAAAGTTATGGGTTACTGTCAAGGCATACACAGCCCCACCAAGACCACCGAAAGCACCAGATAACATCACTCCGATGTATCTCATCTTGTAGACATTGATTCCGTTGGTATCTGCAGCCATTGGATGCTCCCCTACAGATCGTAGACGGAGCCCGAATGGTGTTTTGAAGATAATGAACCACACAAGGAATGCTAGGGCAATCGCTAAGTATGAAGTCCAGTACCAACCGGTGAAAAACATGTCCCCAAGGATAGGGATCTTATTAAGTAGAGGAACATTTGAAGAATAGATCGGACTTTCAATGAAATCCGTCTGTCCTTTGTCATACCATTGTTTAGTAAGGAACAGCCCAATTCCTAAAGCCAGAAAGTTTATAGCCACCCCACTTACGACTTGATCCGCTCTGAATGTAATTGAAGCGACCGCATGGACGAGTGCAAATATAGCAGATACGACCATAGCAATGATCAAGGAAACAATCGGAGTCGCTGAGCCGAAAACACTATAGAAAGTCAAGTTTGAAACAATCGCTACGAAAGCCCCCATGATCATCAAGCCTTCAAGGCCAATGTTAATCACTCCGGATCTTTCACTGAACACTCCCCCTAAAGCAGTGAAAATAAGAGGGGTGGCAAAGACAACAGATGCACCGAGAATACGGCTGATCAGTTCAATAATCTCCATTTATTTCCCCTCCTTTTTAAACCGAAGAATGACCCATCGAATCATGTAGCTTGAGGCTACGAAGAATATGATCAAGGCAATAATAATTTCCACAAGCTCCGTAGGGACCCCTGCCGCTGTCGGCATATTCAAAGCTCCGATCTTCAGGATACCGAAAAGGAAGGCCGCAAGAATGACACCGAAAGCCGTGTTTGCACCTAGAAGAGCGACGGCAATTCCGTCAAATCCAATATTCGTAAATCCAGATTTAATCGACATGAAGCCAAAAGTACCGAGACCTTCCATCGCTCCTGCTAGACCAGCAAAAGCACCGGAAATGACCATCGCCAGAATGATATTTTTACTGACATTCATGCCCGCATATTTAGATGCGTGCTGGTTGAAACCTACGGACCTCAATTCAAATCCAGTCGTTGTACGGTTTATAATGAACCACATAACAAGTGCCATCAATAAAGCGACAATAAAACCATAGTGAATTCTTGAGTAAAATGTCATTTCTGCAAGCCAGTTCGATTGTAAAGATGCCGTTGCTGCAACATTTTCTGTTCGATCCGCACCGTCGCTCAATAGATTACGAACGATGGAATTACTTAAATACAAGGCAATGTAGTTCATCATGATCGTAACGATAACCTCATGGACGCCTAACTTTGCTTTAAGGAGACCAGGAATAAAGCCCCAGAAAGCACCTGCAATAGCCGCAGCTAATATCGCCAGAGGCAAATGAAGGATCATTGGCAGTTCAAAAGAAATACCAATCCAAACCGAAGCAAGCCACCCCATAAACACCTGGCCTTCCACCCCAATGTTCAATAGTCCTGACCGTAGAGCAAAAGCAACTGCAAGCCCGGAAAGAATGTAAGGGGTTACCTGTCTGATCGTCTCTCCGAAGAAGTAAGCATCACCAAAAGCACCATTCCATAGAGCTGCAAAACCTGCAATCGGATTATAACCGAATATCAGCATAATGATGGCACCAGAAATCAGACCGAGCAACACAGAAATGATCGGCACTAATATATTGAAAAGTCGATTGGAAAACATCACTGCTCACCTGCTTTCTGTGTTGAATTACCAGCCATCAGCAACCCGAGCTTTTGCTCATTTGTTTCTTCCGGTTGAACATCAGCAATGATCTGTCCGTCAAACATGACGGCAATTCGATCACTCAAGTTCATGATTTCATCGAGTTCAAATGACAGAAGGAGAACGGCACGACCTTTGTCTCTCTCTTCAATTAATTTTTTATGGATAAATTCAATGGCTCCAACATCCAAGCCCCGTGTGGGTTGAGCAGCTATAATCAAATCCGGAGACCTGTCCACTTCCCGGCCGATGATCGCTTTTTGCTGATTTCCTCCTGAAAGGGCCCTCGCCGGTGTGTAAGCATCTGGTGTGCGGACATCATATTCAGCAATTAGATTTTTTGCTTTTTGGTAAATGTTCTTAAAGTTCATGACACCTTTTTTCGAATAAGGTTTCTGATGATAACTTTGCAGCACCATATTCTCACCAATGGGAAAATCAAGGACAAGACCGAATTTATGACGGTCCTGGGGGATATGAGAAACACCGGACTGCGTTACTTTACGAGGCGTTAAATTGGTAATTTCCTTATCATGGAGGCGGATGGTTCCGGATTCGCTTCTTCTTAAGCCTGTTATTGCTTCAATCAACTCAGACTGCCCGTTTCCATCTACACCAGCGATCCCAACAATCTCACCTGCACGCACTTCCAAATTGAGCCCTTTGACCATTTCGACACCACGGACGTCCTTCACACGTAAATCTTTTATAGAAAGATAGGTTTCCTTAGGTTCAGCCTTTGTTTTTTCAGTAGAAAAGCTGACATCACGCCCCACCATCAGAGAAGCAAGCTCAGTAGGATTGGTTTCAGAGACATCTACAGTCCCGATTCCCTGCCCTTTCCGTATGACCGTGCACCGGTCACAAACCTCCATAATCTCCTTCAACTTGTGGGTAATAAGGATGATGGATTTCCCTTCTTTTACGAGGCTTTGCATAATATCAATCAGCTCTTTGATTTCCTGCGGAGTAAGAACCGCTGTAGGCTCGTCAAAAATTAGGATTTCCGCTCCTCTATAGAGCGTTTTCAATATCTCCACACGCTGCTGCATCCCTACGGATATATCACGTATTTTCGCTTTTGGATCGACATTTAAACCGTATCTCTCTGAAAGCTCTCTCACCTGGTCTTCGGCATGTTTCAAGTTCACCGTTCCTGCTTTCTTCGGTTCGCTTCCTAAAACAATGTTTTCAGTGACTGTAAATGTGTCCACGAGCATAAAGTGCTGGTGAACCATTCCAATACCCAGTGCGTTTGCGACGTTAGGATCTGTGATGTTGACTTTCTCTCCACGCACTCTGATTTCTCCTCTTTCCGGCTGATAGAGGCCGAACAGAACGTTCATCAGTGTAGATTTACCCGCTCCGTTCTCCCCAAGAAGAGCGTGGATTTCACCTTTCTTCACTTGCAAATTAATATTGTCATTCGCTACAATACCCGGGAACTCTTTTCTAATATTCAACATTTCAATTACATAGTCCATTCGTCTCTCTCCCTCCCCCGTTCACCTTAAAAAATCACCAAAGGAAAAGGGCCGGAACAATCTTTTCATTTGATGACTTTCATTGACAGAAGAAAAGGCCGGCTCTCACCAGCCCTTTCTGACAGTTGTTACATTGAATCTAAGAATGTTTGAAGATCTTCACGTGTGCTTGGCACTTCAACTTCGCCGTTGACGATTTTCTCTTTCCACTCTTCAACAGCAGAAACGATTTCTTCTGTCATCGCTTCCTCGTTCGTGCGAGCAATGCTGATCGCATCATCAGCAAGACCAAACTCAAGAACTTCCCCTCCAGGGAACTCTCCGTTCATTGCTTGATTTGCTACTTCTTGAACAGCTATGTCTACACGTTTAACCATGGAAGTAAGTGTTACGTTGGAGTCACCGATCTGACCTTCTTCGTGTTGGTCACGGTCGACACCAATGACCCATACCTCTTCATCAGGGTTACTGTTCTTGATGTCTTTCGCCTGAGCGAATACACCGTTACCTGTACCACCGGAAGCATGGTAAATGACATCGATATCTTTAGAGTACATGTTGGATGCGATAGCTTGTCCTTTTTGAGAATCGTTGAAGCTTTCTGCATACTCTACTTCAACTTCAATCTCAGGGTTCACAGATTTAACACCTGCAACGAATCCTGCTTCGAACTTATTAATCAAGCTTCCATCTACCCCACCAATAAAGCCTACTTTATCCGTGTTCGTCTTGTTTGCTGCAGCTACTCCTGCAAGGAATGATCCCTGGTGTTCTTTAAACACGATACTCGCAACGTTATCTCCTTCTTGGACGGAGTCAACAAGGGCGAAGTTCGTATCTGGATATTGCTCAGAAACTTCAGCGATTGCCGGTTGAAGAAGGTATCCGATTCCATAAATCAAATTATAGTCCTGGCGTACAAGACGGTTCAGGTTTGTTGCGTAATCGGCATCACTCTCAGATT
Source organism: Halobacillus sp. Nhm2S1 (assembly GCF_019599545.1). Classification (GTDB taxonomy): domain Bacteria; phylum Bacillota; class Bacilli; order Bacillales; family Halobacillaceae; genus Halobacillus. The sequence goes on from NZ_JAIEZV010000001.1 coordinate 325,152, forward strand.
GAGCGTAATCGATTCCCTCACCTTTACTCATTCCATTTTCTTCACCGAAAGCCTGTAGGCCTTCCCAAGCGGATTGGTTGAATGACTTATCATCAACCCCGCCCACATCTGTAACCATAGCTACAGAGAAATCGCTGTTTTCTTCTCCAGAAGATTCTTCACTGCCAGAGTCGTCACTGCTGCTTCCACTGGTTTCTTCCTCTCCTCCAGAAGAACCACAAGCTGCTAAGAACACACCAAAAGTTAATAGAAATACTAGAACCATAAGAAAACGACTTTTCAACAAAACGATTACCCCCTAATTGTTTAGTATGAAATGAATCAAAATCCAGCAGATTTCAAGTATCTATGACCAGCCTCACCTCCCTAAAATGAATCTGTCACACTTTTGTAAGCCCTTACACTCTTTTTCTTAGCACGTGGAAGCTGAACTTATCAGCCCGGAAGTAATTGGAGGAAAGTAACATCGGTACATCATCCTGAGAATAATGCATTTGTCTCAGAAGTAAGAGAGCCTGGTCGGGCTCGCAATTCAGAATAGGAGAAATCCTTTCATGAAAGCCGATTGGTTCAATGTGGGTAACCGCATAACCGATGGTTTTCCCTGTATAACGCTCTAAAACATTAAATAATGAATCCGCTTCTCTAATTTGATCAATCGGGAGTAAACCTTCCGGAATTTTATCTGTACAATAAACCACTGGCTGCTCGTCGGCTGTTCGGACGCGCTCGACCTTCGCAATACTATGTACTTCCAGTGGAGAGAATCGTTTCCGATCTTCTTCTGTGGGTTCGATAAGTTCCGCAGACAGGTACTGAGACCCCGGAGTCATACCTGATTTCGCAATCATGCCTGTTACACTATCTAATTCTTCAATTCCTGATGTAAACAGAGGTTTTGGATTAACAAAAGTACCCACCCCATGCCTTCGAGTAACCACACCTTCTTCTTCTAAAATTCTCAATGCTTCTCTAAGCGTCGCCCTGGATACACCAAGGGACTTGGAAAGCTGGAATTCGGATGGTAGCTTCTGCTTTTCTAAAAAGATACCGTTTTCAATATCTCGTTTAATCTGCTCGATCACCTGTAAATAAAGATGTCGAGTGTCTTGTCTGATGGACATTCCTTTCACCCCAAGTCTATTGAACTATCGTCTAGAGATCTGACCTCTGACGTTCGACACATCACATTTTGACAATAATATAACACTATTCGATAAATAAATAAATAGAATTAGGACATTTTTATGAATTTTGACTCATTTCCATGAAAACGTTTGATAGATTTAGATTAGCATTCCATGACTGTAAATTATCTACATTTATAATAGAATAGCTCCCTTTACTTGAAGACTCAGTTTCGAGGCGTTTGTTGAGTGGATGGGGCTGCGGGGAATAACTCGCTTTCCGACGGAGCGCGGTGAGCCTCCTCGGACTGCGTCCTGTGGGGTCTCACCATGCACTTTTTTCCCGCAGGAGTCTCGCCATTCCCCTCCGCCCCTTTGTCAAGGAAGATCCTTGACACCACTACCAAAAGGTCAGCTCATATAATTATGAGAAGTGGGTTATAGAACTCCTCCATAACACTTAAAAGTTTAATCCACAGCGCTTTATACCTCTAACAGTTGGATAGTGGAAGACCCTCCAACTTGGTACAAGGGTTCGTTTCTCCCTTACATTGAAAGGGGGGGTTGGGAAACTGCAAGACTCCCGTGCGAGATAGGAGATAGGCGAGATCCCGCAGAGGGTTAGCCCGAGGAAGCTCGCCACTCCCCCACAGGAAAGTGTTCAAATGCGGAATCGCCCTGGTAGACACGACTGTCATAAGCAGAACAGCAACGGAATGTGCTTTTCATTCCTTTGCTGTTCTGCTTATGACGCGAGTGTCTGGGCGATGGAGCTAGACGAGTTGCTTCCCAGCCACCCCTGACGCTATTTAAACACACAAAAAAGGATCCAACCTAATTAGGTTGGATCCTTTTAAGATTTATGAAGTATGTTGTTCTTCTGTTTGTTGTGAAACAAGGACAGCACGTGGTTTACTACCTTCATAAGGTCCGACGATGCCGTTGTCTTCCATGGCATCGATTAACCGGGCTGCTCTCGTATATCCGACGCGAAAACGACGTTGAATCATAGAAACACTGGCACTTTGCATTTCGATGACCATTTGGACCGCTTCAGGATAGAGGTCATCATCCACTTCCTGCTTCACTTCACTTTCCTCTTCAGGGATCATCTCTTCTTGGTACTGCGCTTTTTGCTGCTCCACACAGAAATTGACGATTCTCTCCACTTCCTCATCGGATAAGAAAGCGCCTTGGACCCTTGTCGGCTTGTTGGAGCCGACTGGTGTAAACAGCATATCCCCTCTTCCCAAAAGCTTTTCTGCTCCTCCAGAGTCCAAGATCGTTCTCGAATCGGTCTGTGAAGATACACTGAAAGCAATTCTTGATGGAATGTTTGCCTTGATGACACCTGTGATGACATCTACAGAAGGACGCTGAGTAGCGATGATCAAATGGATGCCGGCTGCGCGGGCCATTTGTGCAAGGCGGGTGATGGCATCTTCCACTTCATTTGAAGCGACCATCATTAAGTCTGCAAGTTCATCTACAAGGACAACGATGTATGGAAGTTGTGGCTGTTCATCTTCATTTTCCTGGTTATGCTTTTTGATGTATTCATTGTAGCTTTCGATATTTCTTGTGCCTGTATCCGAAAAGAGGTCGTATCTTCGTTCCATTTCGGATACGACTTTCTTCAATGCCCGTGAAGCTTTCTTAGGATCTGTAACAACCGGAGCTAAAAGGTGCGGAATTCCGTTATAGACATTCAATTCAACCTTCTTCGGATCGATCATCATCATTTTCACTTCATGTGGTTTTGCTCTCATTAAAATACTCGTAATGATGCCGTTAATACAAACACTTTTACCACTTCCGGTCGCACCTGCCACAAGCAAGTGAGGCATTTTATTTAATTCTGACATAACAGCCTCGCCAGAGATGTCTCTTCCAAGGGCAAAGCTTAACTTGGCATCTGGTTTTGATTTGCCTGTTTCCAATACTTCACGTAAAGAGACCATAGACACTTCCTGGTTCGGTACTTCAATTCCAACCGCTGATTTTCCTGGAATAGGCGCTTCAATCCGGATATCCTTCGCCGCCAGGGCTAAGGCAAGGTCATCATTCAAGTTCACAATCTTGCTGACTTTCACCCCTACATCTGGGTACACTTCGTACTTCGTTACCGACGGACCGACATGGACTTTTGTCACTTTCGCTTTCACACCAAAACTTTGGAAAGTCTTTTCAAGCTTCCTTACGGTTGCCTGGATGTGAGAACGGCCCTGACTCTGCGGAGTGGAAGTAGGTTCGTCCAATAACTCCAGGCTTGGTAACTGGTAATCCATGTTTTCAAGCTCAGCTGTTGGCATCGATTTTTCAATATTTACTTCATCGACATCCTGCTGCTCCTCCGTGCCCCTTTCTTTAGGCTTATCCGTCTTCTCAGAAGCATAAGCAGTATCAGTAAAGTCTTGTATGATCGGCTCTTGGTTCTGCTCTTCTTCCTGATCATTAGATGTATCATTCAATTCATAAACGATTGCATCTTCTTCCTGATCTTCCAATGCCTGCTTTTTCTTTTCTGCTTTTTGCTCTTTCTGATCCTTCACCTTTTGCACTTGTTCTAAGCTCATTTCTTTTACTTTTCGTCCAAGCTTAGCAAAGAGCTCACCTATGGATTTTTCACTTACGAATATCACACCGATAATAAATAGGAAAAAAGACAAAATAGCTGCTCCAGCTTTTGCAAAAAGGTAATAGCTGATTGAAAGAAGGATCGCACCCGTTAACCCTCCACCAATGCTGTAAAACGGAAGTTCTCCTCTCATCATTCCGGTGATTCTGTCCCAGGTCATGGCGAAAATAGAACCTTCGCCTGTCCCAAGCTCAGCAGAAAGTGTTTCAAGATGTGTGAACAAGAGTAAAGCTGTAACTATGGTATACACGCCTAAGAGACGTTTATGTAAAAAAACAGGCCATTTTCTTTTTACCATCAAATACACACCAACAATTAGAAAGAACAAGGAGGCGATAAAGTACCATACGCCAAACAAGAACTGCCAGAACCTCTCTAAACCTCCTGGAACCGCTCCATCACTAATAGCGGAAGCCCCGCTACCAATGACAGCAATGAAGAGGAAAAACAGCCCTATAAGTTCAAACTTCAAATGGCTTTTCACATTCGATTGCTTTTTCTTCTTTTTTCTTTTCCTAGCCATGGTCTTTCCTCCCCCATATGTAAAACTAAAACGAGAAAAATGCCGATGGTTCCTTCAATATTCATGAAGAAATACAACACCGGCATCCAGCCACTCATTTATTCTATTATACCATAGCCGTCCACAATGTTACGAGTCCAACCATTGTCCTGGTTGAAGATCTGGATCCATGTAATGGGAAGGGTCTGTCGAAAGTACTTGCATAATCTGCTTTTTTCCATCTGCAGATTTACGACACATTAATGGACAATTGTTATGTTCATGATACACGACCGACATTTCTTCTTCCATTGGAAATATGTCATGTTCACTCAAGGGTGTGTATAGAATGGTCATTGAACCACCTGCTGTTCAGAACCTTTACTCTGCTCAATGAGCTCATTCAATTTTGACATCGCTTCTTTCACACCGCCAACAGCATCAATTAGACCATGATCCACGGCTTGCTGTCCGACCACATTCGTTCCGATATCACGGGTGAGATTTCCTTTATCAAACATAAGCTCCTTGAATTTATCTTCTGCCACATTGGAATGTTTCGTTACAAAGCTGATGACACGATCCTGCATTTTATCCATGTATTCAAACGTTTGAGGGACACCGATGACAAGACCCGTCATACGGATCGGATGAATCGTCATCGTCGCCGTTTCGACAATAAACGAATAGTCCGCCGATACAGCGATTGGAACACCGATGGAGTGTCCGCCTCCTAATACGATGGATACCGTCGGTTTGGAAAGGGAAGAAATCATTTCTGAGATGGCAAGACCCGCTTCAACGTCTCCTCCAACTGTATTTAACAGGACGACCAAGCCCTCAATTTTAGGGTTTTGTTCAATCGCAATCAATTGAGGAATTAAATGCTCATACTTCGTTGTCTTATTTTGTGAAGGCAGCTGAACGTGCCCTTCCACCTGCCCGATGATAGGAAGCACATGGATATTGGAATCAGCCGGCTGTGGGACATTGCTTTGTCCAAGCTGCTGAATTTTGTCAACGAGAGAGGATTGCGATTTGGATTGATCTTTTTCTTTAGAATCGTCTTTCATGGATCGATCTCCTTTCGCTCTTTTCCCGTAGTATGACTCAAACGGTGTGAAACATACTTTTAATATGGTGCTCCTGATTACTTTCTTCATAAATCCCTCATCGAGATCGTTATTAAAGTATTTGGCAGGATTGTGGAAGACTCAGTATCGAGATGTTTCCGGGGTTCGTTGCTGAGTTGAGCGTCAGGGGTGGCTGGGAAGCAACTCGCTTTCCTGTGGGGGAGTGGCGAGCTTCCTCGGGCGGTCTGAGCACTAAGGGATCTCGCCTATCTCCTTTCTCCCACGGGAGTCTCGCAGCTTCCCAACCACCCCTTTTGATGTAAGCGAGAAACGAACCCATGTACCAAGAGTTGGAGGGTCTTCCACTATCCAACTGGTATAAAGCGCTCTGGATCAAGCTTTTAAGTGTCATGGCGGTGTTTTATAATCCAGTTCCCATAATCATACGAGCTGGCCTTTTAGAAGTGGTTTCGAGAATCTTCCATGGTAAAGGGGCGGAGGGGAACGGTGAGACTCCTATGGGACTTGTGGGACAGGTGAGACCCCGGAAGGCGTAGCCTGAGGAGGCTCACCGCCCGCCCCATGGAAAGCGAACCTTTTCCCGGAGCTCCTAGAACCACACCATCCTTTCGAAACTGAGTCTTCCACAATCGGGAGCTTATCTATAATAGGCCAACAAAAAACCAGGGCGACCTGCCCTGGTTTAGGTAAGATGTTTCAAACAGTTTGCAATGATTGTTTCTTCGTCTTTTGTTAAGGGAACTAATGGGAGTCTTACACCACCTGTATCTAGCCCCTGGATTTTCAAAGCGGCTTTTACAGGAGCAGGGGAAGGAGCACTGAACATTCCATTGAACACTGGCAACAGCTTTCGATGGATAGCTCCTGCTTCTTTCCATTTACCCTCTTCGAAAAGAGAGAGCATCATCTGCATCTGATTTCCTATGACGTGAGAGGAAACTGATATGATGCCGTTTGCGCCGACAGCGTAGGCAGGAAGAGTCAAATGATCATCTCCACTGTATATAGAAAAATGCTGATCAGTGAAAGCACGAATGTTGGCCATTCCTTCAAGGTCACCTGTGGCTTCTTTTAAAGATACAATGTTTTCGATCTTAGAAAGTTCCATGATGGTTTCTGGTTGGATTCGTACGACTGATCTTCCTGGTACATTATAAATCATTACGGGAAGCTTCACGGATCCTGCAATAGTTTTAAAATGTTGATAGAGACCGTCTTGATTCGGCTTATTGTAGTAAGGGGCGACAAGCATGATGGCATCTACGCCAGTGGCTTCAGCTCTTTTCGATAACTTTATGGAGGATTCTGTGCTGTTGCTCCCTGTTCCTGCTATGACAGGTACACGTCCGGCGACTGTTTTTACGACATGACTCCATAAGCTTACTTTTTCATCTGCAGTTAGCGTCGGAGATTCACCCGTCGTTCCAGCAATGACAAGTCCGTCGGTCCCGTTTTTTAATAAATATTCGACCAGCTCTGTCGTTTTGTTAAAATCAATCTCACCATGGCGGTCAAACGGTGTCACCATGGCTGTCAGAACCTTTCCGAAATTCATGTCAGTTGTTCCCCTTTCTTAGGTGCTTTGCTCAATCGGAAAGTTTTATGGAGAGCGTTGACTGCTTCTATAAGATCTTTTTCCTTCACCAATACCCAGATGGTCGTGTGGGAGTCGGCGGATTGGAGAATTTGAATGCCCCGATCGGTCAATGTCTGAACGATTTCTGCTGTTACCCCAGGAATGCCAGTAATACCAGCCCCGACTGTGGAAACTTTTGCACAGCCTTCTCTAACCTCAGGTTCATAACCTAGGTCTTCAAGAATTTGGACCGCTTTCTCTGTAAAAATGTGGTTAATGGTGTATAGAACACCGCTGGGAGATATATTGATGAAGTCTACGGAAATATTGGCCGAAGCCATGGATTTGAATACATCGGATTGTAGTTTGGAAGGGTCTTCTTTCGATTGGACTTTGATTTGCGTGAGGCCATCCATATGAGCAATTCCTGTTACGGTGCGTTCAGATATGTCTCTTCCTGTTCGATCTTCCTTCGTTCCCGTCACAAGCGTCCCGGGAAGATCAGAATATGTGGAGCGTACACGAATGGGAACCTTCGCATACATCGCAATCTCTACAGCTCTTGGATGGATAACCTTTGCTCCTTGATAGGCCAAATTGCATATCTCATTGTATGTGATGGTGTTCAGAGGTCTCGCTTCCTGAACCAGTCTGGGATCTGCGGTCATGATGCCCTCTACATCTGTGAAAATGTCGATAAAATCGGAATGTAAAGCCGCTCCTAGAGCAGCAGCTGTGGTGTCACTGCCTCCTCGACCGATTGTTGTGACTTCTCCATGAATGGTTTGCCCTTGGAATCCTGCAACGACAACGACTTCGTGTTTTTTCAGTTCTTCCAATATCCTTCCAGGATTTACTTGGGTGATTTTAGCTTTTGTAAAATCTCCATTGGTCATAATCCCAGCTTGTGCTCCTGTTAACGAAACAGCGTTTACGCCAGCCAGATTCAACTCATGAGCAAAAACGATCGAAGAAATCGTCTCCCCACATGACATCATCAAATCCTGCTCTCTTGGCGAAACATCCGTTTTTGGGAAGTCAATTAACCCAAGCAAAGTATCGGTCGCATATGGACTACCTTTTCTCCCCATAGCTGAGACGGTAACGACGACTTTAAATCCTTCTTTCAAGCCATTTTTCACATGGTGGATCGCCCGGGACCGACTTTCCTGGTCCCGGACGGACGTTCCACCGAACTTTTGTACAAGTAGCTTCATTTGGCCACCTCAACTCAATAAAAGTTTACAGCCACTCATTCGCAATCAAACGTTCTGCAATTTGCACGGAATTCCATGCTGCACCTTTTAACAAGTTATCTGATACAACCCATAAATGGAACCCTTTTTCTTCATCGAGATCCTTTCTGATTCTGCCGACAAAAACATCCCGTTTTTCGGCCGCACTTAAAGGTGTCGGGTATGTTTGGGTAGCAGGATCATCTTCGAGAACGATTCCAGGCGCTTCATTCATCAACTGTTTGACTTCTTCAACCGTAACCCCTTCTTTTTCTACTTCAATATATACACTTTCCGCGTGAGATGTGAAAAAAGGAAGGCGTACACAAGTAGCTGCAACAGAAAGATCCGGTGCATGCATGATCTTTTTCGTTTCATTAATCATTTTCATTTCCTCGAATGTATAACCATTATCCTGAAAGACATCAATTTGTGGCAGCGCATTAAATGCGATCGGATAGTGCTTTTTATCTCCTTTCACTGGAAGGAGATTAGCCTCAAGCTCTTCTCCATTTAAGAAGGATTGAGATTGTTCTCGCAGTTCCTCGGCAGCTTCATTTCCAGCGCCAGAAACAGCTTGGTATGTTGAAACAATGACACGGTTCATGCCATAAGCTTTACGAACCGGCTCAAGAGCAGCCACCATTTGAATGGTCGAACAGTTTGGATTAGCAATGATACCTTTATGTTCCTTGATATCTGCTTCGTTCACCTCAGGTACCACGAGAGGTACACCTTCCGCCATACGGAAAGCACTCGTATTATCAATGACGACCGCTCCGTGCTTGACAGCTTCAGGAGCCAGTTTCTTGGATACAGACCCTCCAGCAGAAAACAGCGCAATGTCCACATCTTTGAAACTTTCTGGAGTCGCTTCTTCCAGCGTGTATTCTTCTCCATTGAACATCATCTTCGAGCCGGCTGATCGACTTGACGAGAGTAGCTTTAAGTTTTTAACAGGGAACTTTCGATCTTCTAAAGTCTCCAACATCTTTTGTCCGACGGCTCCCGTCGCTCCGACAACGGCTACATTATATTTTTTCATTTCACTCATATTCGGCATCCTCTCTTGTATATCATTTGTAAGAATAGTAAGACATGTCACTATTTTTGTTATTTTATCATATTTACAAGAACACCTGGTATGAAAAAAAGAATTAATTCGGATACCTTTCAATTAAAACCGGTTGACGCTGTTTCCCTTCCAGAGCCGCTTCAATCGTTTCTGGGATCAATGTCATATCCGCTACTAATGAATTCGGCTTTTTAAAAGGATGATCCTGACCTAGAGGTACAAAGTAAATGTTTTTCGTTGCCATGAGACGCATGATGTTTACACCATTCAATCCGAGAGCATCGTTTGTTGAAACAGCGACGACGACAGGACTTTCATTCCTTAAAGTTGCCTTAGCAGCCATCAACACAGGGGAATCCGTCAGAGCATTGGCGAATTTACTTGTTGAATTCCCTGTGAGAGGAGCAATGAGCATGCAGTCCAAAGGACGTTTAGGTCCGAGAGGTTCCGCATCGGGAATCGTCAAAATTGGTTCTTCACCTGTAATTTCTTTTATTTTTTCTAAATGATCGGACGCATCCCCAAAGCGGGTATCTGTTTTCTGTACGGTGTAAGATAAAACAGGGACCACAGTGGCTCCGAGGTCGACGAGTTCCTGCATGACAGGAAAAACCTCATGGTACGTACAATGGGATCCAGTTAACCCAAATCCAATCACTTTCCCTTTTAACTTAGACATCATTCATTCTCCTTTCGTGGACCTTCCTGAACGATTCGTGAAACAACATCTGCTATGATTCTCCCTGCCGTTTTAGGAGCTACGATTCCCGGCAGACCTGGTGCGAGTAATGCTTTGATCCCACGTTTATCGGCATAACGGAAATCAGTTCCTCCTGGTTTGGATGCCAAATCCAGAATCATCGCATGAGATGGCAACTGTTTAATAACCGAAGCATCTACGACCAGATGCGGAACGGTATTCAGCAGGATGTCACATGACATATCTGCATTTTCCATGTTCTTCATATCAATTGGCTCGAGCCCCATTTCATAAACTCTTGCCGCTGCTTTTGACGAACGCACGCCAACAGCTACTTTAGCACCGAGGTGATCAAACGTGCGTGCAAGACTCATTCCTACCCTACCAAGACCGAGTACAATAATTTTAGATCCGTGAATCGTAAAATCGGTATGTTGAATGATCAACATGAGGGTTCCCTCTACAGTAGGAATAGAATTATAAATGGCAACATCATCCCGATCCATTAAAGGGATGAGTGTACGATTGGTTTTTGCAGCTAAATCTTTTAAATGATCATTGGCAATTCCAGAAAACACTTGGCAATGGTCGGGTGTCCTTTTCAACCATTCCTCTGACAAGTGAATCAGCTGGTTGGAGAAGATTCCTTCAATCTTCCCCTCCTCATCCGTCCCAGGTACAGGAAGGATGATGGCATCCAATTTTTCCACCTGCTCACTGTCGAAGTCAAGGTCGATGGCTTCTCTAAAGCTTTCATTCAGTTGGTCGAACCCAGCCAAATAGACGGTGGCATCCCACTCATTCAACCTTCGAATAAGTTCGATCTGCCGGGCATCGCCCCCTATGACTGCTACATGGTATCCTGTTAGCATCCCGGATGTCTCCTTTATCTAGTATCTTATCTCCTTGTATCCTATGCCGGAATGCGGAGTTAGTGATTTCCATTAGCAAACAAAAAACACTGCAGCACAGGCTGCAGTGTTCATCGTTTTTTCAAGAGGATCGTTTCCTCACCAATGGTCTCAATTTGACTCCAATCGATCGTCATTTCTTTTTTGTAGGAGCCGAAACCAATGAAGCCCTGATTCATGATGACTAATGACTTGATGACTCCAGAATCAGGATCAATGATCAAGTCCGCTTTTCCCAGAATTCCTAATTTTTCTCCGTTCTCAATGTCAATCACCTGTTTTTGGGCTAGAGATTTCATTCTCACTTTGGCTACTCTCCTTCTTCTCTATCTCTCTTCACTCAATAATTTCTGAAGTGAAGACAGCTTATACCCTTGATCTTTAATTTGTTCAATCAGATTCGGAAGACTTTCCACTGTCACCTCGGTCGGATGCATTAGAATTGTGGCACCATTATGGACCTTGCCCATGACCCTTGTGATGAGCACATCGGATGTTGGCTTTTTCCAATCGATGGTATCCACGGTCCACAAGATGGTTTCCATATCCATTTCATCTGCCGCTTCCACAGTAGCCATATTAAAGCTGCCGGACGGAGGAGCGAAATATTTCACTTTTTCCTTGGTCAAGGCGAATAGTAGCTCATCCGCCTGTTCTAAATTTGCTTTGGCTTGTTCCTTTGTCATTCTCCCCATGTCCTTATGCCTGTACCCGTGACTGCCAATTGTGTGCCCTTCCTCTTCAATCATCTGCACAAGGTGAGTAAAATCATTTGCAAAGGCTCCATCAATAAAAAAGGTCGCTTTTACTTGGTGCTCGTTTAAAATCTCCACCATGTCTGGAATGTATTCTTCACCCCAGGAGACGTTAATGAGAAAAGAAACGGCTTCTTTATCCGGATGACCTCTATATATAGGAGAAGCCGGTAAGTCCTCTAAAGAAACCTCAGGCTTGATCAATTTATAAACATACAATTCAGGATTATACTTGCCGTGTTTCTGCATTTTCTTATAAGAGGCTTCGACATCTACTTTTCGACCAACAATTCCCGGAGTCTTTTTCCAGACAGAATCGATCTTCGCATCCTGTGCTTCCCATTCGTATTCTGCTTTTTCGACCTGGATTTTTTGGTAGATGGTATCTTCTTTATTAACGGTTACGACATGGTCTGCACTTAAAAAAGCCATGCCAAACCCTATAAAAAAACAGAGATTGACGCTGAATAATACGATTAATCTGAAGCTCATGGACCATCACCCCTATTCCATTCTATGGGGCATGTCCTCCTTCTAGACCAAAATACGGACTACTCTCTTTTCCCAATCCCCTCGAAAGAGATCCAAGATGAATTTTCAGGCAAAAAAAAGAGACTGGCAAGCCAGTATCTCTTCTTTACGTAACCTATTAAGATTGTTCAACGTTTTCTTGTTTTTTCTTCTCATCCAGAAGAATCGCTTTTCTAGAAAGATTGATTCGTCCCTGGTTATCAATTTCTTTTACCTTAACTTTAATTGTATCTCCAAGAGAAACGATGTCTTCCACTTTACCAATGCGCTCTTCAGCCATTTCAGAAATGTGGACAAGCCCCTCTTTTCCTTTGAAGAGCTCAACAAACGCACCGAATTTTTCAATCCGTTTCACTTTACCATCGTAAACTTCGCCGACTTCTACTTCGCGTACGATATCCTCAATGATTTTCTGAGCTGTTGCATTCATGCTGGCATCTGTAGAAGAAATGAACACCGTTCCATCCTGTTCAATATCAATTTTAACACCAGTATCATCAATGATTTGGTTGATTTGTTTTCCGCTCGGTCCAATAACATCACGGATTTTGTCTGGATTGATTTTCATCGTCATGATCTTAGGAGCATGGGCTGAGAGTTCTTTACGAGTCTCAGGAATGGTCTCAAGCATGTGGCCGAGGATTTCCATACGTCCTTTTTTCGCTTGAGCCAGCGCTTCTTCAAGGATTTCTCTTGAAAGACCTTCTATCTTGATATCCATTTGAAGAGCTGTTACTCCTTGCTCTGTTCCAGCAACTTTGAAGTCCATGTCTCCAAGAGCATCTTCCATTCCTTGGATGTCTGTTAGGATTGTATAATCATCGCCTGATTTTACAAGTCCCATCGCAATTCCAGCAACCGGTGCTTTAATTGGGACACCAGCATCCATCATAGCAAGCGTACTTGCACAGATACTTGCTTGTGATGTAGAACCGTTGGATTCTAGAACCTCAGAAACAAGTCGGATGGTGTATGGGAACTCTTTCTCCGACGGAATAACGACTTCAAGAGCACGTTCACCTAGAGCGCCGTGACCGATTTCACGTCGACCAGGTCCACGGATCGGTCCTGTTTCCCCAACAGAGAATTTAGGGAAGTTGTAATGGTGCATGAAACGCTTGGACTCCTCAAGATCAAGTCCATCAAGGATCTGTACATCTCCAAGAGCTCCAAGAGTACATACGCTAAGGGCCTGGGTTTGACCACGTGTGAACAAACCGGAACCGTGTGTACGTGGAAGCAATCCTACACGGGAAGTCAGTGGACGAATAACATCAACACCACGGCCATCTGGACGAATTTTATCTTTCGTAATGAGACGGCGGACTTCCGTTTTCACCATACCTTCTAATATGGATCCTACTTGTTTGATTGTTTCTTCATCGGCTTCTTGCTCTTCGTAAGAAGCTACAACGTCAGCTTTCACTTGTGCAATGGCTTCTTCACGGGCTTTCTTTTCTTCCGTTTTGATCGCTTGAACAATAGCGTCTGTTGCTTCTGCTTCGACTTTCTCTTTCAGTTCAGCGTCTAGATCGAACAACTGCACTTCCATCTTCTCACGACCTACAGCTTCAACGATCTCTTCCTGGAAAGCAACGAGACGCTTGATTTCTTCATGTCCGAACATGATTGCTTCAAGCATGTCCTCCTCAGAAACTTCATCGGCACCGGCTTCAACCATATTGATGGCATCCTTCGTACCTGCCACTGTAAGGTCGATATCACTTTTTTCTTGTTGTTCTACTGTTGGATTGATGACAAATTCACCATCTACTCGTCCAACGATGACACCTGCAATCGGTCCTTCAAATGGAATATCAGATACACCCAAAGATATGGATGATCCTAACATTGCAGCCATTTCTGAGGAACAATCCTGATCAACACTCATTACAGAGCTGATTACTTGCACATCGTTACGGAACCCTTCAGGGAACAATGGACGAATCGGACGGTCAATCAGACGGGAGGCAAGGACAGCTTTGTCACTTGGTCGACCTTCACGTTTGATGAAACCTCCTGGGATCTTACCTACAGCGTAAAGACGCTCTTCATAATTTACAGTCAATGGGAAAAACGGCAGGTCCTTTGGCTCTTTACTACCAGTAGCTGTGGATAGGACAGTCGTATCTCCATAATGGATGAGTGCTGCACCATTCGCTTGTTTCGCCAACTCGCCAATTTCCACGGAAAAAGTACGACCGGCCACGTCAATGGAAAACACTTGTTTTTCTTCTGCCATAAAGAACTTAACTCCTCTCGATAACTCTTCTTATTTCATTATAAGGGTTTATTGTCAGTTTACACCCTTCTGTATGTAAACATACAGAAAAAGCGGGAATAACTCCCGCTTTTTCCCATACATTAGCGACGCAAGCCAAGGCTCTTGATTAGCTCACGGTAACGTGTAATGTCCTTATTACGAAGGTAGTTCAATAGGTTACGACGCTTACCTACCATTTTAAGCAATCCACGACGAGAGTGGTGGTCTTGCTTGTGAGCACGAAGGTGCTCGTTCAAAGTAGTGATCTGCTCAGTTAGTACAGCGATTTGTACTTCTGGAGATCCTGTGTCGTTGTCATGAGTTTTGTACTCATTGATTAGTTCTTGTTTACGTTCTTGTGTGATAGCCATTATAGCTACACCTCCTGGTAAAATTTAGAATTCCCATTCCCCGAGCGGACGTCGGAGTTACGTTCCGCCAAGCGAAGGTTCCATATTAAAGGGTACATTTTTTTAAAGTGAAATGCAAGTGAAACCAACAAACTCTGATAAAAAATATGGTTGTGCGGTCTCATGCACTCCCATTCACTGATCTTCCCAAAAGCGGAAGGGTTAAAATACACGTACCGGCTTTATGAGTCCGTTTTTTCGTGGATGCTGCTGATAAATGGCCAAAACCTCACCAGCGTACATCACTGTAAATTGCTCTTCATCCACATCATCAGGCTTTTCGAAAACTTGCCCATGTTTGATTTTCTCAACCTGATCAGCATCGACTTCCCATGAATCCATATGGACGAGTCCTCTGGATAAAGGAAGGAGTAATTGCTCTCCAGATCTTTCATCAACAACCTGTTGGATTTCATCGAAAGAATAGCAATCTTCTTTTGTAATATCCGCGGTTTGTGTGCGTACCAATGATGACATGTGAGCGGCATAACCAAGGGCCTTTCCAATGTCTACACAGAGCGTTCTCACATACGTGCCCTTTGAACAGATGACTCGGAAAGAAAAGGTAAAGGTTTCCCCTTCTTGTTTAGGTTCAGGCGGCATCCATTCCATGTGTTTAATGTGTACCTCCCTTGATGGCCGATCCACTTCCACCCCTTCCCGGGCATACTCATAAAGCTTTTTTCCGTTAACTTTTACAGCAGAGTACATGGGTGGTGTCTGAGTAATCCAGCCTTGAAACGTTTCAAGGACGCCTTTAATCTTTTCTGTGGAAATACCATCATGAACTGGGGTGGTTTCAACCATCTCACCTGTTGCGTCCTCGGTGTCTGTCGCATACCCGAGCGTAACAGAAGCTTCATACACTTTGTCTGTGTCCGTCAAAAAAGGAACGATTTTCGTAGCCTTTCCTACACAAAGAGGCAGAACCCCTTCTACTTCTGGGTCAAGAGTACCTGTATGACCGACTTTCTTTGTTTTCAACATACCACGAGCCTTGCTAACACAATCATGGGATGTAAAGCCTTTTGGCTTCCATAATGGAAGAATCCCGTCCATTTACCTCTCACCTCAAAACTTTTTATCCTATATAAAATCCGTGCTGAAACAGCACGGATTTTCATATCAATCTTCCGTATCGTTTAAATCGCGAAGGATCGTTTCAATACGATTCCCTCTTTCGATCGCTTCGTCAAACTCGAACATAATTTCCGGAGTCTTACGAAGACGGATTCGCTGGCCGATCTCAGATCGGATGAACCCTTTCGCTTTCGCAAGACCTACGAGTGTATCATGTTTCTGTTTATCATCACCCAATACAGAAATATAAACTTTCGCTTGTTGTAAATCACCTGTCACTTTCACTTCTGTGACGGTGACGAACCCTACACGTGGATCCTTGATCTTTTTACTGATGATGTCACTCATCTCTTTTTTCATTTGTTCTCCAACGCGGTTCGCTCTTAAATCGTTCATGTATTCTCACCTCTTCTAACCAGACATCATAGCCATTCCTGATGGGTTTCTGTCCGTTCAAATTCAGGAAATGAATCGATGAAAGCCAAAGCTTGCTGCATCGTTTGTTCCGCAATCACTTTGTCACTGGCAATCGTGACGAGGCCGATCCGAGTTCTCTGCCATAAGTCTTGATATTCAAGTTCACTTACAGCAATGTTGAACTCGTTCCTGAGCCTTGTCATGATGCGTTTCAGAACCGCACGCTTGTTCTTCAGCGACTGCGCATCATAAATGATACCATCCACTTCTGCGCTTACGATCATTTACGTTCGATTTCCTGCATCTCAAATGGTTCAATGATGTCGCCCACTTTAATGTCATTGAAGTTCTTAATTGTAATTCCACATTCGTATCCTTGTTGTACTTCTTTTGCATCATCTTTATAGCGCTTCAGTGCATCGATTTCACCTTCGTAAATGACGACACCATCACGGATGACACGGATACCGGAATTACGCCCGATTTTACCATCTGTAACGTAAGATCCGGCAATTGTACCGATCTTAGATACTTTAAAGATTTCACGGACTTCCACTTGACCGATGATTTTCTCTTCATATTCTGGATCGAGCATCCCTTTCATTGCCGCTTCGATCTCTTCCATCACTTTGTAAATGATGTTGTGAAGTCGGATCTCTACATCTTCCGATTCAGCTGCTTTTCTAGCATTCCCGTCTGGACGGACGTTAAAACCAATAACAATTGCATTGGAAGCAGAAGCAAGTGTAATGTCAGATTCCGTTATGGCACCGACACCTGTGTGAATAATTTTAACTTTCACACCTTCCACTTCAATCTTCTCAAGAGATCCAGCAAGGGCTTCTACAGATCCCTGCACATCGCCTTTAACAATAAGGTTAATTTCTTTGACATCACCTTGTTTAATTTGATCAAACAAGTCATCAAGGCTTACTTTTGCGTTAGAGCCACGATTTTCTTCCAATTGTTTTTGAGCACGTGCTTCTCCTACAGAGCGCGCTTTCTTTTCATCATCAAAGACTAGGAAGCGGTCGCCTGCCTGAGGAACATTGTTTAACCCTGTAATTTCAACTGGTGTGGAAGGTCCGGCAACTTTTACGCGACGGCCGATATCGTTCACCATAGCACGTACGCGTCCCCAAGTATTCCCCACTACAATAGCATCACTGACATTCAAGGTACCGTTCTGAACCAACAATGTGGCTACTGGACCGCGTCCTTTATCCAATTCTGCTTCAATAACCGTACCATAAGCAGCACGATCAGGGTTGGCTTTCAATTCTTCCATCTCGGATACAAGGCCGATCATTTCAACTAGATCGTCAATCCCTTCCCCATTGACGGCGGACATTTTGACAAAGATCGTTTCTCCACCAAAGTCTTCAGCAATCAGCTCATATTCCATAAGCTCCTGCATGACACGGTCAGGATTCGCGCCTTCTTTATCCATCTTATTGACCGCAACGATAATTGGTACTTCTGCAGCTTTCGCGTGACTAATCGCTTCTTTCGTTTGCGGCATAACTCCATCATCTGCAGCAACGACAAGGATGGCGATGTCTGTCACTTGAGCACCACGGGAACGCATGCTTGTGAATGCAGCGTGACCAGGTGTATCAAGGAACGTAATTTTCTTTCCATTGTCTTCAATTTGGTAAGCACCAATATGCTGGGTGATCCCACCGGCTTCGCCTTCCGTCACTTTCGTGTTACGGATCTGGTCAAGAAGCGTCGTTTTTCCGTGGTCTACGTGTCCCATGATTGTAACGACAGCTGGGCGGTCCTGCAAATCTTCCGGCTCGTCGTCGAACACCATGTTCTCAATGTCCGTCTCATCAATAATAACCTCTTCTTCAACTTCTACTCCGAACTCGTCACAAATCAATTCAATCGTATCTGCATCAAGTTCCTGGTTGATCGTAGCCATTGTGCCTAAGAACATAAGCTTTTTAATAATTTCTGAAGAATCTTTGTTTAGTTTTTCTGCAAGTTCACCAACTGTCAGACTGCCTGCATAAGTAATTTTTTCAGGTGTCTGCTTTTTAGATTTCTTAGGTGCTTGCTGTGGTGCAGGCTTATGGTTCTTCTGGTTATTGTTTTTTTGCTTTTTATTCGCTTGTTTCTTATTGTTATTCGGTTTCTGAGACTTCGCTTTATTCTGGTTTTGACCTTTGGATGCTTGCCCCTTTCCAAATGCCTGATCCAGCTTCTTCGCTGCATCCTCCTCCAAAGTGGACATATGGTTGTTCACTTCGATATTCAGATTTTGCAGTTTTTGAATGACTTGTTTACTAGATAGTTCATTTTTCTTTGCATATTCGTATACGCGCATTTTACTCATAAAATCTTCACCCCCGAATAGATTCATCGAGTAGCGATTGCAACTTTTTCGCAAATCCTTGGTCAAGAACTGCGATCGCAACTCTCCCTGCCTTTCCGATAGCCTGTGATAATGTATCTCGATCATCGACTTCATAGCAAGGTATTTCATAGAAGCTGCATTTATCTGTCAGCTTCTTCTTTGTTTGTTTCCCTGTATCATTGGCAATGAGAACGAGCTTAGCTTTTCGTTTTTGAATGTCTCGTACGATCGATTCCTCACCGAGCGTACATTTACCGGCTCTTAAAGCCAGTCCCAACAGGTTTAAGTAGCTGCCACTCATGATGGGTCAGCCTTCACTTTAGCTCTCAATTCCTCATAGATGTTGTCTTCGACCTTCGTCTTGAGGTGACGGTTCAACACCTGCTGCTTTTCAGCCTGCTCAATGACTTGAAGATCTTTCGTAAGATAGGCTCCACGCCCATTCTTCTTTCCAGTGTCATCCACAAAAACCTCTCCCTCTTTATTGCGGACAACACGGATCAATTTCTGTTTAGGAACCATTTCCTGAGTGACGACACATTTTCTCAATGGTTGTTTTTTGGAACGGGCCATCGTTCTTCCCCCTCCTTAATCTTCAGAAAGTTCTTCGTCAAAAGAGTCTTCATCTTCCATGTCGGCTTCTTCTGCAGATAGAAGACCTTGTTCACGTGCTTCACTTTCACTCTTAATATCGATCTTCCAGCCTGTCAATTTAGCCGCAAGACGCGCGTTTTGACCGCGTTTACCAATGGCAAGAGATAGTTGATAATCAGGAACGATTACCGTTGTAGCCTTATCTTCTTCATCCACAAGTACTTCCACGACCTTGGAAGGGCTCAAGGCATTCGACACATATTCAACAGGATCTTCAGACCATTGCACGATATCGATTTTTTCACCCTTCAGTTCGTTAACGATGGCCTGCACACGCTGCCCTCTTTGGCCTACACAAGAGCCCACTGGATCGATCTCTTGATCTTCAGCATACACTGAAATTTTTGAACGGTCCCCTGCTTCTCGGGCTACAGACATGACTTCGACTGTACCGTCATAAATTTCAGGCACTTCCATCTCAAACAATCGCTTCAAGAGGCCCGGGTGTGTACGGGAAACATAGATGTGTGGACCTTTGTTGCTGTTTTCCACCTTCGTCACAAATACTTTGAGACGGTCATGCACTTCATAGGTCTCCGTCGGCATTTGCTCCCCTTCTGGAAGGCGTGCTTCAATTTTACCTAGATTCACATAGACGAAGCGGGGATCTTTTCTTTGGATGATCCCTGTCATAACATCTTCTTCACGATCGACATACTCACCGTAAATAATGCCTCGCTCTGCTTCACGGACACGCTGCGTAACCACTTGCTTAGCCGCTTGTGCTGCAATACGGCCGAAGTCCATAGGTGTCACTTCCACTTCAATGACATCTTCAATCTCATAGTTTGGATCGATATCATTCGCTTCTTCTAAAGAAATCTCCTGCTGCGGATCCATGACTTCTTCTACAATTTCTTTTCGCGCAAGGACTTTCATGGCACTTTCTTCTTCATTAATATCCACTCGTACGTTTGTCGCGGAATTGAAGTTTTTCTTATAAGCAGAAATCAATGCTGCTTCAAGAGCTTCCAATAAAAGATTTTTGTCGATGCCTTTTTCCTTCTCTAAATAATTCATGGCATCAAAAAGTTCACTACTCAACAGTTTCTCCCCCTTAATTAAACGTAACAGCTAAATTGGCTTTAGCTATTTTTTGATATGGTACTTCCAGTTGTTTCTTACGTGTCTTAATACGAATTTCTACGGTTGCTACGGAATTTTCAAAAGACTTGAGGGTCCCTTCAAACTCCTTCTCCCCATCAATCGGTTCGTATAGTTTCATATACACATATTCACCAACAAACTTTTCAAAGTCTGCTTCTGTCTTCAAAGGACGTTCCGCCCCAGGTGATGCAACTTCAAGGAAATACGGGATTTCAATGGGATCTTCTTCATCTAATTTTTCACTCAGTTGTTCAGATACTTGTCCGCATTCTTCGATGTCCACACCGCCTTCTTTATCGATGAAGACGCGAAGGTACCAGTTCTGACCTTCTTTCTTGTATTCAATATCTACAAGTTCGAGGTTCATATCCTCAAGGATCGGCTGGACAAGACGTTCTGTAACGGATGTAACATGATTGCTCATGCTCTTCCCTCCTTCGAACACAATGTAATGGTTAGTACTTATTATTATGGGATGTATTCGCTCATTTCATTAAGTAACAGGGATTAGAACTGCAAGTACCATGAGAAACCGCTATGACATAGATCATAGCGGTTCGTCTCGCGGGTACTTAAAAACCCCTCATGCATCGAAGTTTCTCCACAAGCAAGAGGCTAGAATATGACGAAAGAGTGGGTTGCCCCACTCTTTCGTCGTTCGTATCACTCTTCTCACCATAAAAAATATATCATAGATGCGTATTCTATGCAACAAAGGAAGAAATCAACAGCTTTTCCTCCCCACCTCGTGTAGGGGCCCGCGGAAAGCGAGCTATTCCCCACAGCCCCCATTCACTAAATAAAAGTCTCGACATTAAGTCTTCAACTATGCTGTCGTAGCCTTAAACAATGAAACGGCATTGTCCCCTGTCGTGGAGCAGAGACATTAGAAAAGGGACAGTTGGTTTTCATCCGGCATGCCCTCTAAGCATCCGAAGTTATCCAGATACTCGAGAACAGTCTTGGAAATACGGCTGCGTTCTCTCAAATCCTGTTTGGATAAGAATTCGCCTTCTTCTCTTGCATTGACGATATTAATGGCTGCGTTTGTTCCTAATCCGTCAACCGCATTAAACGGAGGAATTAACTCGTTGCCTTCAACAAGGAAGTCCGTGGCACTGGAACGGTACAGGTCCACGTTTTTAAATCCATATCCTCTTTCACACATTTCAAGGGATAGTTCAAGAACAGTCATCAAACTCTTTTCTTTTGGTGTGGCGTCGAAACCTTTTTCCTGAATCTCTTTCATGCGCTTGCGGATCGCTTCAGATCCTTTCATCATCGTTTCGAGTTCAAAGTCACTCGCCCTGACAGTAAAGTAAGCAGCATAAAAATAGATCGGATAGTGGACTTTGAAATATGCAATTCTAACAGCCATCAATACATAAGCTGCTGCGTGTGCTTTCGGGAACATGTATTTGATCTTCTTACAAGAATCAATATACCAGTCCGGTACGCCATGTTTTTTCATTTCTTCGATCCACTCATCTTGAAGGCCTCTCCCTTTACGAACGAATTCCATGATCTTAAAGGCAAGAGAAGGATCGAGACCTTTATGCATGAGATATACCATGATATCGTCACGGCACCCGATTACTTCCGGAAGCGTACAGATCCCATCATTGATCAGCTGTTCAGCATTTCCAAGCCACACGTCAGTTCCGTGGGACAAGCCTGAGATGATGACGAGTTCTGCAAATGTTTTCGGCTTTGTATCTTCGAGCATCTGCCTGACAAACCTTGTACCAAACTCGGGGACACCAAGGGTACCTGTTTTACACATGATCTGATCCGCCGTCACTCCGAGTGCTTCAGGTCCGCTGAAGATTTTCATGACTTCAGGATCATCCACGGGGATCTCCTTTTGATCGATCCCACTTAGGTCCTGGAGCATACGGATGACGGTCGGGTCATCGTGTCCGAGTATATCCAGTTTCAAAAGGTTGTCGTGTATGGAGTGGAAATCGAAGTGGGTCGTCTTCCACTCTGATTTCGTATCATCCGCGGGAAACTGGATCGGTGAGAAATCATAGATCTCCATGTCATCAGGGACAACGATAATCCCTCCAGGGTGCTGTCCGCTTGTCCTTTTCACACCTGTACACCCTTGTACGAGACGATCGATTTCAGCATTCTTATAAAGAAGCTGATGGTCTCCGGCGTACCCTTTTACATAGCCATAAGCGGTCTTTTCAGCTATCGTACCGATCGTGCCGGCACGGAACACACTGTCCTCTCCGAACAACTCTTTCGTATAATTGTGTGCATGAGGCTGATATTCTCCTGAGAAGTTCAAGTCGATATCCGGAACCTTGTCCCCTTTAAAGCCTAGGAACGTTTCAAATGGAATGTCTTGACCATCCTTGGTCAGTGATGTACCGCATTCCGGGCAGGCTTTTTCTTCAAGATCAAACCCGCTTCCGACCGATCCATCTGTGAAAAATTCATTATATTGACATGAAGGACACACGTAATGTGGTGGAAGAGGGTTTACCTCAGTAATATCTGTCATCGTAGCAACAAAGGATGAACCGACGGAACCACGGGATCCAACCAGGTACCCGTCTTCTAACGATTTGGTTACAAGTTTCTGGGAGATGAGATAGATGACCGCAAATCCATTTCCGATGATACTATCGAGTTCTTTTTCCAAACGTTTGACGATCAAATCAGGGATAGGCTCACCGTAAATGCTACGTGCTTTGTTATAGGACATTTCACGGATTTCCTGGTCCGCCCCTTCGATGTTGGGCGTATATAAATCATCTTTAACTGGAGACACTTCACCAATCTGTTCAGAAATTTTATGAGTGTTCGTTACGACTAATTCTGTCGCTTTGTCTTTTCCTAAGAAACCAAGCTCATCAATCATTTCATCCGTCGTTTTAAAGTGGACCTCCGGCAGTGTCTGTCTGTTGAGCGGGTTCCCATTTTGGGATGAAATGAGAATTTGACGGTACTGCTTTTCATGAGGCTCTACGTAGTGAGTGTTACCAGTGGCAACCACTGTTTTTCCCATTCTTTCCGCCATAGCGACAAGCCTTTTCAAAATATCGAGGATTTGCGCTTCCGTCTGGACTAGGTCCTTTTCAAGCAAGTGATAATAATTTCCCGGTGGCTGGATTTCAATGTAATCATAAAACTCAGCCACTTTCTCTGCCTCTTCCTCAGATTTCTGCATCATCGTTTCAAAGACTTCGCCCTTGTCACAACCGGATCCTACAAGGATTCCCTCTCTGTTTTTGGCTAAAAGGGAACGAGGGACACGCGGAACACGATAAAAGTAATTCACGTGCGCTTCTGAGACAAGCCGATAAATGTTTTTCAGCCCTGTACTGTTTGTTGCAAGCAGCGTGCAGTGAGAAGGTCGGGAACGTTGGTACGCTTTCCCTTCTCCCATGTAATCGTTGAGATTTTTATGGTTCGTAATTCCTTTCTCCATTGCACGTTTTAAGAGTTTCCAAAGCAGATAGCCTGTGGCTTCGGCGTCATAGATGGCCCGGTGGTGCTGTGTCAATTCGATGTCGAATTTTTTACATAGGGTATTCAACCGGTGGTTCTTTAACTCTGGAACTAGAAAACGAGCGAGCTCTAACGTGTCGATGACCGGATTCGTAGACTTTTCCAGTCCAATATTCTGGTAACCGGCATTCAAAAAGCCCATGTCGAAACTGGCGTTGTGAGCGACAAGGATGTCCTCTCCTGTCCATTCGTGGAAATCTTTGAGTACTTGCTCAATCTCAGGAGCATCCTTGACCATGTCATCTGTAATTCCAGTGAGGTCAATCGTTGTTTGTGACAAAGCTTGATGGGGGTTTGCGAAGGATTCAAATCGATCGATAATTTCGCCCCCCTGCACTTTGACGGCAGCGAGTTCAATAATTTTATCGTAAACAGCAGAAAGACCAGTGGTCTCCACGTCAAAGACTACATATACCGCATCCTCAAGCTCACGATCTTGTTCTTCATAAGCAATGGGAACACCATCATCCACCAAGTTCGCTTCTACACCATAAATGATTTTCACACCATTTTTCTGTCCTGCCGCATGGGCATCGGGATAGGCTTGAACGACAGCATGGTCTGTGATGGCGATCGCTTCGTGACCCCAATCTGCCGCTTGTTTGATCAAACGTGATGGGGAGACAGGTGCATCCATGGCACTCATCGTGGTATGGGCGTGCAGTTCAATCCTTTTCTCACCCTCTGGTGCATTATCTTCTCTCAATTTTGGCTTAACTTCATTGATATCGTTAGCCATCATCGTCAATTCGTTCGTGAAATTATCTGTCTGAATTCCACCTCGCGCTTTAATCCACATGCCCTCTTTCACGTGTTTAAATAGTTCAGCATGGTCGTCTCCTCGTGAGAACATCTTTATGGAGAAAGAATCCGTGTAATCTGTCACTTTCAAGAGTAACAGATGACGTCCGGAACGAAGCTCTTTAATTTCGACATCGAAGATATAGCCCTGGACAGCAATCTTTTTCTCTTCTTCCTGGATTTCCTCCATCGGGATGATATCATCTTGAATCTTGTACCCAATTTCAAGGGGCCCTTTTGGTTTGGAGTCGTCTTTATCTTTGGTTCTTTCCTCTTGTTCTTTCACCGCTTGCTGAACTAGTATTTTGTCTTCTTTTTGACGTTCTTCCTGGAAACGTTTGATTTGTTCCGTTTCTTCTTTCACTCGTGTTGAAAGCATGAAAGAAGGAAGGCCGCACTTGAGACAAAAGCTTTTTAATGGTTCTTCCAATTTTTTTTGAATGGCATGACTCTCAGCTAAGTTCCTACAAGTTAACATAACCTTATTCCCGTTCACTTCAGGCTGCTGCTCCATCAATAAATCTTTGTAGCTTGGTGTTAAATTCGTTAAGGTTTTAATGAAGCTCTGCCAGTATTCAAGCACATCATTCATTGCAAGCTCTTTTTCTGAGGTCTCAATTGTCCACGTTACTTCTGCAATGGAGCGGAAAGTGGCTACAAGTTTGCTTGTAAATAAATCGTAGACAGATGGTGGAAGCGGTTTTGGCATATGAAAATGAAAATGCCACAATTTCTGTTCGCGGTAAACCACCAGCTTCTGCATGCTGCTGTCTTTAAAGTGAGGCTCTATTAGATCATGCGGGAACTGAATCTGTTCCAGCAAATAGTGCATTTTTTCCTTGTTGCTCACACTCAAACGGGATTCCTCCTCTTTCCTAACCCAATACCTGACATGGAAAAACCCTTGCTCTTTCCTTTAGCAAGGGTATAGTTTTCCATAAAAAATATTAGGCTTTGTACCAGTTCTTAATATATTCTAAAACTTCACTAGTTTCTAACTCATCCTGATCGCCTGTTGCACGTTCCTTCACTTCCACAACGCCTTCACCAGCACGCTTTCCTACCGTGATTCTTACAGGTACACCGAAAAGGTCGCTGTCAGCAAATTTCACGCCGGCACGTTCTTTACGATCATCATATAAGACTTCGATCCCTGCATCAAGCAGCATGTCATAGATTTGATCTGCCAATTCTTTCTGTTCATCTTTTTTAGGATTCAATGAAAGCAAATGGACTTGATAAGGGGCGATATTCTTCGGCCACGTAATCCCTCTTTCATCGTGGTATTGTTCTACGATTGCTGCAAGCGTACGCGACACGCCGATACCGTAGGACCCCATGATCATCGTCTTCGCTTTTCCTTGATCATTAAGGAATGTGGCATTCATCCGTTCGGAATAAAATTCACCCAGCTTGAAGACATGTCCAACCTCAATCCCTCGGGCGAACTTGATGATTCCCTCTCCATCCGGTGAGGGATCTCCTTCTTCAATAAACCGCAAGTCAGCATAAGACTTGACCTCAAAGTCTCTCTCAGGTGTTGCATTCTTGAAGTGCCATCCTTCTTCGTTAGCTCCACAAGATACGTTCACCATGGCTTCTACGGCATAATCAGCAACTACTTCCACTTCTTCAGGAACACCAATTGGGCCAAGAGAACCAAATCCTGAACCTAGCAGTCGTTTCGTGTCTTCTTCTGAAGCAAGTTCAACCATATCAGCATCATAAAGGTTTTTCAATTTAACATCATTCACTTCATGATCTCCACGAGTAAGAGCAAGCACAAATTTTTCATCGACTTGGAAAAGGATCGACTTGATCCCTTCCTGTAAATCGTGTCCAAGGAATTCGGCTACATCCTTCATTGTCTTTTGACCCGGAGTTTCGATTTTCTCCAACGCTTGAGGAGTCGCTTGGGACTTCTCATAGGTTGCGACAACCGGAGCCATTTCGATATTGGCTGCATAACGGGAAGTATCTGAATAGGCAATGACATCTTCGCCTACTTCAGATAAAACCATGAACTCATGGGTATCTTTCCCGCCCATGGCGCCTGAGTCTGCGATAACAGCACGGAAGTTCAACCCACAGCGTCTGAATACGTTCGAATAGGCTTCGAACATTTTGTTATAGGTTTCGTCAAGGCTTTCATAGGATTCATTAAAAGAATAGGCATCCTTCATTAAAAATTCTCTTCCTCGTAAAAGACCAAAGCGAGGACGGGCTTCATCACGGAATTTATTTTGAATTTGGAAAACCGTCAAAGGAAGTTGCTTATAACTTTTCACCTCATGTCTTACAAGACTTGTGATGACTTCTTCGTGAGTAGCACCAAGGGCGAACTCCCGGTTGTGGCGGTCGTTCAAACGCATCAGTTCCGAACCGAACGTCGTCCAACGCCCCGTTTCCTTCCAAAGCTCTGAGGGCTCAAGAGCAGGCATCGCCATTTCATGAGCACCGATTTTTTCCATCTCTTCCCTGACGATGTTTTCAACCTTACTTAACACGCGTCGGCCAATTGGCAGGAAGCTATAGATGCCGGATGCAATCTGGCGTATGTAACCAGCACGAACGAGGAGCTGGTGGCTCTTGATTTCAGCATCAGCAGGGTTTTCTTTAAGGGTAGGTATTAACATATGACTTTGTCTCATAAATGCACCTCAGTTCTATATAATCAAAATTTATAAAAGGAGGAAATCGCTAGTCTCAAAGATTCCCTATCTTTTTGACGTTAATAATAAAAGAAGCCGGAAGCCTAGGAATCACCGATCACCTCAGGACTTCCAGCTATAATCAATCACAAGAATAAACGTTGGATATCGTTCCAAGTGACGACGAGCATCAATAACATGAGTAAAGCGAATCCGATGAAGTGAACAATCCCTTCTTTTTGAGGGTCGATCGGTTTCCCTCTCAGCCCTTCAAGGCCTACGAATAAGAGTCGTCCTCCATCCAAAGCAGGAAGTGGAAGCAGGTTTACAATTCCAAGGTTAATACTCAGGATGGATGTCCACATGACAAAATTCGTAAATCCTGTGCGGACAACCTGGTCTGTCGCATCATATATTCCTACAGGTCCTGAAAGCATATCTAATGAAAATTGGCCTGTCACTAATTTACCAAGATTCGTTAAAATCAGTGCTGACCACTCATAAGTTTGTGTGAATCCGAACGTTAATTTCTTCGCGAAAGATTCCTCAAAAGCACGGGACACACCCACTTGCCCGATGGTCGTCTCTCTACTTTCGACGGCGGCAGGCGTGACGTTCACCTGTTGAGTGCCTCCCTCACGATTAACTGTCAACGTTACTTCTTCATCAGGGTGAGCTCGAATGATGGTCGTAAACTCTTCCCACGTACTGACGGATTCTCCGTCCACTGCAACGACTTCATCACCAGCCTGTAGACCAGCCTGAGAAGCCGGGGAGTTCCCCTGGATATCTCCAAGCTTCGCTTCATTCGTAGGAACTCCTTGAATAAAACCAAGAATCATGAACAAGACAATCGCCAAGACGAAGTTCATCATAGGACCAGCGAAAAGCTGCATCGCACGCTGCGGAACAGACTTTGAAGCAAATTGGCGATTATAAGGAGCAATTTGTGTTTCCTTTTCATCCATGACGAACATCGCCTTGGGATCGACTTCAAAGAAGAGCTTTTCGTCTTCATCAATTTCGTAACCTTCAATGACAAGACGGTGATCTAAATCCGCGCGTTCGACCTCAATCACACGCGCATGTGGGTGCTTGTCTTTATTGTTTACGATTATTTTATTTACTTTTCCTGCATCATTGAATTCAAGGCCGATATGGTGGCCAGCTTTCAAATCTACGATTTCTGGATCTTCTCCTGCAACTCGAACATAGCCACCGATGGGAAGAATACGGATTGTGTAAAGAGTTTCATTCCGAGTGAATGCAAAAATCTTAGGTCCAAATCCTATTGCAAATTCCCTTGCGAGCATTCCCGCTCGCTTGGCAAAAATGAGATGCCCCCACTCATGCACGAACACCAAAAGTCCGAACATAAGAATAAATGCAACCACTGTAGTCAAATGAAGCACCTTCCTTTTTTTGCTCTGGGTCATTCTATGGAATGTGATGTTTATAGTGGAAGTGAACCATCATTATTTAGACGGTCGCATAAACTTTTTAAACCACCAGAGCTTTTAGTTTATTTGGAAACGAACTCTTTCCCTTGTTTCCTTATCAATAGAAATTATGGTAGACAAGTCAGGGTTATGAATCCTGTCATGTTTTTCTAAAGCTTGAGCGATGTATTTTTCAATATCAAGAAAAGATATTTTCCCTTCGAGAAACTGTTGGACAGCCTCTTCGTTGGCAGCATTCAGGACCGTCGGCATCGAGCCGCCTGCTTTTCCTGCCTCAAATGCCATTCTCAAACAAGGAAAGCGATCCATGTCCATCTTTTGAAAATTCAATGTTGCGATCTCTTCCAAGTTCAAGTTTTTCGTAATTGGAAGCTCCTTACGCTCAGGATAAGTCAAAGCGTATTGGATGGGTACTTTCATATCCGGTGTTCCAAGCTGGGCAATCACATTGCGATCGACATATTCCACCATAGAATGGATGACACTTTCTCTATGAAGAATAACATGAATCTGGTCATAAGGTACATCAAAAAGCCAATGTGCCTCAATAACTTCTAACCCTTTGTTCATCATCGAGGCAGAATCGATGGTGATTTTTGCGCCCATCTTCCAATTCGGGTGATTTAACGCATCAT
Organism: Halobacillus sp. Nhm2S1; assembly: GCF_019599545.1. Classification (GTDB taxonomy): domain Bacteria; phylum Bacillota; class Bacilli; order Bacillales; family Halobacillaceae; genus Halobacillus. The sequence goes on from NZ_JAIEZV010000001.1 coordinate 354,658, forward strand.
CGACTGTGACCCCGACAAGTTCTTCTCTTGTTTGGTCACGGAAGCTTCCACCAGATGCAGTAATGATGAGTTTATTGATGTCTTTCCTCTGTTCACCGTTCAAAGCCTGAAAGATAGCCGAATGCTCACTGTCTACAGGGAGAAGGTTGACATTGTGTTTCTTAGCTTCTTCCATGACTAGATGACCGGCTGTCACGAGTGTTTCTTTGTTGGCAATCGCAATTTGTTTTTTTGATTGAATGGCTTTTAAAGTAGCTGGCAAGCCTATGCTCCCCATAACTGCATTCACGACTACATCTACAGGTTCGGCTATACTTGCTTCAATTAAACCCTCTCCACCACAAAGAATCTGTGCGTGGGAGACTTCTTTTTCCAGTTTTCGCTTCGTTTCTTCATCTTGAACGACGATCATAGAAGGATCGAACTCTCGGATCAGAGGAAGAGCTTTTTCGACGTTTCTGCCAAACCCCATGGCATATAAAGAAAATTGATCTGGGTGCAGTCGAAGAACATCAAGAGTTTGAATCCCAATTGAACCCGTTGCCCCAAGTAAAGATACTTGCTTCATTGTTCCATGGCCCCTCTCTCCTAGGAAATAAAGTTAATCAAATGCAGGATCGGTAAAATAAAGATCAAACTGTCGAACCGATCTAATACTCCCCCGTGCCCGGGCAGGATTTTCCCTGAATCTTTGACCGCATAATGTCTCTTGAATGCTGATTCTACGAGATCCCCGATCTGACCTGCAATGGATACAAGGACAGTAACGAGTAACACGATGATCAAGGAATGCTCCAAAGGATATACCAACTGGAAAATTAGAGCAACGACACAAGCGAGAATAATTCCTCCGACGGATCCTTCAATTGTTTTCTTGGGACTGATCTGTGGCCAAAGTTTGTGTTTGCCTAAGGCACGACCAAACAGGTAGGCACCTGTGTCTGTCGCCCAAACAACAAATAGTGCAAAGAAAATATATTCCAACCCTTGCTCTCGTGTTTCCATTAGATAATTGAATCCCATTCCAATATAGATCGCTGATAGTAAAAGAAATCCAGCATCATCAAAAGTGAAGCGGTTTTTGACAAGAACTGTGTAGCTTAGAAGTACAAGCACCGCGAGTAGCGTGATTTCGGATTTTGTAATGATGTTCTCTGAAGTAATGGTTTCATCTAATACCTCATAAGGAAACATCAGAGCCCACATCAGAAGCAAACCAAGTCCAGAGGCTACCGAATAGCGGGCAATCTTTTTCATACGAACCAATTCAAGTAGGGCGATGCTTGCAATGATGTACACAAAAGCCTTAAAAGGCCATCCTCCCAACATCACGATTGGAAGAAAGATGAGTGCTGCAACGATGGCTGTAATTGTTCTTTGTTTCATAAGTCTTTTTCACACCTTATACTCCGCCGAAACGACGTTTACGATTTTGGAAGTCATAAAGAGCTTTTTCAAAATGACTTTCATCAAAGTCCGGCCAATAAACTTCTGTAAACCAGAATTCAGCATAGGCCAGTTGCCATAATAAGAAGTTGCTCAACCTTTGTTCTCCACTCGTCCGGATAAGCAGATCAGGTTCTATCAACTCTGACGTGTACAATTCCTGAGAGAACATGGATTCATCAATCTCTGATATGTCCAATTCTCCTTGTTGTACTTTAGAAGCAATTTGCTTGACTGCATGCACCATCTCAAAACGGCTTCCATAGTTTAGCGCAAAATTGAGGATCAGCCCATCGTTGTCCTTCGTTTTTTCCATCGCTTCTTTGACGGCTTTTTGAGTGTGTGCAGGCAGAACGTCAAAATCACCAATGGTCCGGACTTGGACATTTCTCTCGATCAGTTCAGGCAAATATGTACTTAAAAAATCGACAGGAAGCTTCATGAGGAAGTCTACCTCATTTTTGGGGCGTTTCCAATTTTCCGTAGAAAAAGCATAAAGGGTAAGAACTTTCACACCGACATCGGAAGCATAACGAACGATTCTCTTCACGACGCCCATGCCCTCTTTATGACCGGCAATCCGAGGCATACCTCTATTCTTCGCCCATCGTCCATTTCCGTCCATAATGATCGCAACATGTTTTGGAATATGGCTCTCTTCAAGTCCTAATGGCTCGGTGCGGGGATGCTTTTTATCTTTTTTGAATGGAAACTTGATCGGCATGTTCAATCCTCCAGTCCAATTGTTCCATCTATTTATTATATACTAAATCCAACAAAAATGCCGAAATCCTATAACATGGGTGTACAAAACAGAGGCTTAAGCTGAGCACATAACGACACAGTAAGCTTCCAAAACGTATGAAATGGATCGCGCGTGCCTAACAGCTTCAGCCGAAGGACACCTTAAAAGAATTTTCGCCTTTTAATCGAATGTTTTATACGGCTCAACTAAAATAAAAGCCGCGCTGCCAAACATCTACAGCGCGGCTTGATACACCTTAAGGCATATAGAATTGGAGAATCAAACTTCCATGATTTCCTCTTCTTTTGTTTTTGCAAGTTGATCAATTTTCTCAACGTGCTGGTCTGTAACCTTTTGAACGTCATCTTGATAAGAACGAAGATCATCTTCCGTAAGTTCACCGTCTTTTTCAAGCTTCTTCAGACGGTCGTTGGAGTCACGACGAATGTTACGGATTTGTACTTTCGCTTCTTCAGAATACTTCCCTACAACTTTGGCAAGGTCTTTACGACGTTCTTCTGTCAGTGCAGGGATGTTGATTCTTACAACATTGCCATCACTAGAAGGAGACAAGCCAAGATCCGCTTTTTGGATCGCTTTTTCAATTTCTGCAATCGCACTCTTGTCATACGGTGTAATGACAAGCAGGCGTGGTTCTGGTGCAGAGACTTGTGCCAGTTGATTAAGTGGAGTTGCCGCTCCATAATAATCCACATACACGTTATCAAGGATTGATGGATTCGCACGACCTGCGCGAACCGTTGCAAGCTGACGAGAGAAAGCTTGTGTAGCTTGTTCCATTTGTTGCTTCGTTTCATTAATTACAGCATCAGACATAATTATTTCCCCCTCACAATTGTTCCAATATTTTCGCCCATTACGGCTTTCTTGATGTTTCCGTCCTCTGTTATTGAGAATACCAATAAATCGATATCGTTGTCCATACATAATGATGAAGCTGTAGAATCCATGACACCAAGACCCTCATTTAATACGTCCATGTAAGAGAGCTGATCGTATTTCACAGCATCTTCATTGACTTTAGGATCATCCGTGTACACGCCGTCTACATTGTTCTTCGCCATTAAAATCACATCCGCTTCCACTTCTGCGGCTCTTAAAGCAGCTGTCGTGTCAGTAGAGAAGTAAGGATTCCCTGTCCCAGCCGCAAAAATGACGACGCGTTTCTTTTCTAAATGGCGGATCGCTTTTCTGCGGATATAAGGTTCCGCAACTTGTCTCATTTCAATGGAAGTTTGGACACGGGTCGGAATCCCTAAGTTTTCCAGACTATCCTGAAGAGCGAGGGAGTTCATGACCGTTGCCAGCATTCCCATATAATCAGCGTTTGCACGATCCATCCCCATCTCGGCTCCTACTTTACCACGCCAGATGTTTCCACCTCCGACGACCACAGCGACTTCCACACCGAGTTCAGCCACTTCTTTGACCTGACGGGAGACTGATTTGATAATGCTGGGTTCTAATCCAAACCCTGCTTCTCCACTTAATGCCTCTCCACTTAGTTTTAATACGATACGACGATAGCGAGCAGTAGTCATAGTAACCTCCCGTGTTATAACTATATTCCTCTACATTTTCTTGCACATCTGCAAATATGTAGCATGTTTGAAAATAGGGAACACCGGCAGTGTCCCCTATGTTTCATAATCATTATTTTTTAACTTGGTTCATAACTTCATCAGCAAAGTTTTCTTCGCGTTTTTCCATACCTTCTCCAACTTCGAAGCGATCGAAACCAGTGATTTGTCCACCAGTAGATGCTACGAATTGTTTTACTTTCTGGTCTGGATCTTTAACGAAACTTTGGTCAAGAAGGCAGATTTCTTCGAAGAACTTGTTCAAACGGCCTTCGACCATTTTCTCAACGATGTTTTCAGGCTTGCCTTCATTCATCGCTTGAGTTTTAAGCATTTCACGCTCTTTATCTGCTTCTTCTTGTGGAATTTCGTCACGGGAAACGTAACGAGGGTTTACAGCGGCAACGTGCATCGCAACGTCTTTCGCTGCAGACTCATCTGTAGAGCCTTCAAGGACAGTCAACACACCGATGTTTCCGCCCATGTGAAGGTAAGCACCGAATGCATCGTTGTCAGTTTTTTCTTTAATTACGAAACGACGTAGGGAAATCTTCTCACCGATTTTCGCTACGCGTTCTGTGATATAGCTGCTAAGTACTTCTCCATCACCGTGAAGCTTCTGCTCTAGTGCTTCTTCTACTGTTGCAGGCTTCTGAGTAAGCAAGTGCTGACCAAGGTCTTTTAGCAAGTCTTTGAACTGGTCGTTCTTCGTAACGAAGTCTGTTTCACAGTTTACTTCGAAAAGTACAGCCGTGTTACCGGAAATTTCAATTGCAGCAGAACCTTCTGCAGCAATACGATCAGCTTTTTTAGCTGCCTTGGAAATTCCCTTCTCACGCAACCATTCCATTGCTTTATCCATGTCACCATCAGTTTCAGTAAGTGCTTTCTTACAATCCATCATACCAGCACCCGTTTTTTCACGAAGTTCTTTTACCATTTTAGCGTTTACAGCCATTGTAAAGCCTCCTTATTAGTTGCATATAAGTATAGCTCTTGCGTTTCGGAACGCTTGAGCTGTTGTGGATTCTTTAAAAAAGGTGATAAAGGTATACCCCCTTATCACCTTTTGAACCTTCTTACTCTTGAGCAGCCTCTACAGCAGCTTCAGTTTCTTCCGTTGTTTCTGTTTCTTCCCCTTGTTTTGCTTCAAGGACAGCGTCTGCCATCTTAGAAGTCAACAATTTAACGGCACGGATTGCATCATCGTTTGCAGGGATGACATAATCGATTTCGTCTGGGTCACAGTTTGTATCAACGATACCTACAACTGGAATATTCAATTTGTGAGCTTCAGCAATCGCGATGCGCTCTTTACGAGGATCGATTACGAACATTGCGTCTGGAAGGCTCTTCATTTCTTTAATACCGCCTAGGAATTTAACAAGACGATCTTTTTCTTTAAGCATGTCGACCACTTCTTTTTTAGGAAGTACATCGAAAGTACCGTCTTCTTCCATGCGCTCAATGTCTTTAAGACGATTGATACGCTTGCGGATGGTTTCAAAGTTCGTTAGGGTACCACCCAACCAACGCTGGTTGATGTAATACATGCCACAACGAGTCGCCTCGTCACGAACTGTATCCTGAGCTTGTTTTTTCGTACCTACGAAAAGGATGTTACCGCCGTCAGCAGCGACCTCTTTTACGTAGTTAAATGCTTCATCAACCTTCTTCACTGTTTTTTGCAGGTCGATGATGTAGATCCCGTTACGCTCCGTGAAGATGTATTTTTTCATCTTTGGATTCCAACGACGGGTTTGGTGTCCAAAGTGAACACCAGCTTCAAGTAGCTGTTTCATAGAAATTACAGACATGATAGTTCCTCCTGTTTGGTTTTTTTAGTATCCTCCGCCTCTTTCATCTTCTCTAGTGAACTCTAAAAAAGAGCAACCTCACTTGAGAATCCAAAGGCGTGCGTATTGACACCGTCAGTAAATATATCATAACACACGGGGGCATTCAAGTTTTTTTCATAGGTTTTTGATGAATTTTGAGGAGTAATTCGATTTCCGTCTTCCCTTTGTCCATTTTTTTAGCAATTTGGTCTATACTATACCCTTTTTCCTTCAATTCGAATACCTGTGAATGAAAAGACGGCTGATAGCTTTCCATTACATGCAGTCCAGGAGGGGAATAGCTGGATGAAGAACCATTGGTTGTAATGATTTCCTTTTCAGAGTGGCCCTCTATTTCTTCTTCTTTGTTTTCCTTTTGAGAGCTGTGAAAATCAGAATAGCTATTCTTCTTCTCAATGAGGCTTTCCATCCGTCTATTCTCTTCTTTGATTTCCATTAAATACGATGTGAAGAGATCCTCAATTTCAGATGCTACTTGTTTTTGCCTAAGTTCGAGTTCTTCTGTCTTACGTACTTTATTCATCATAATGAATAGTGTAAAAAGCAGTACACCATCAATAATGAAGCTTGAGATCAATAAAAACACTGTCATATCTATCCACACCATTCATTTCTGATCCGATTTCCAGTCCATAACTAACACTACTGCAGACCATAATTTCACCCTGCACTAAGAAGGCCTAATTATCAAGGCATTCCTACATTCTTGTTAAAACAGCAGTTTTCAGCGCCTTTGACCTTTACGAATCTCAAATTCTGCAGGAAGGAAGCTTACAGATTCTACTTTATTGAGCGGAGACGGATCGATCCATTTCTTCAGCTCGACCGACTACACGGTAACAATTTCTTGCAAAGCACCTTTAAGCTTATAGATCGCTTTCGCATGAATTTGGGAGATCCGGGAGGTCGTCAATTCTAAAACTTGACCAATCTCCGTTAAAGTAAGCTCTTCATGATAGAAAAGGCTGATGACTAGTTGCTCCTTCTCGTTTAAGCGGTCGATCTCTCTCGCTAACTCTATGTAATTTTCTTTTTTGATTACCGTTTCTGAAGGAGTAGACGTTTGATCATCCGGGATTGCATATCCAATCCCTTCTTTATGATCCTCTCTTCCATCATTCGGTTTTTCTTCCATAGAGAGGACATTTGCAAAAAGAGAGTCCTTGACGGTTTCCTCTACCTCTTCTGAAGATATGTGCAAGGCTTCGGCAATTTCGTTGGAACTTACGGGACGCTGGAACTCCTGCTCCAGCTTTTCTGTCATCTGTTCGATTTTTTTAGATCTGTCCCTTACTGATCTTGGAAGCCAGTCTTCTTTTCTTAAACCATCCATGATCGACCCTCTGATACGGAAGGAGGCATACGTATCAAATTTGAGATCTCTTGTTCGATCAAATTTTTTCAGTGCATCATAAAGGCCTAACATCCCTAAACTTCTCACGTCATCTTTACTTACGCTCTTCGGTAAGTGAGCGGAGATCCTCTGGACATGGTAGCTCACTAAATAGTCGTACTGCTGTACCAATTGATTTGCGGCCTCTCCATCCTGCTCATTTGTCCATAGATTCCACCACTGTTGTTCTTGAGGAGATAAACAGCTGGCCATTCCAATCCTCCCCGTCCTTTAATTGTTTAATATTCTCAAACATCTCACGTGTCTTCATTTAATAATTCCCGCACCATTTTCGATGTTTCTACTGCATCCACATTCAATGATGATGCTGATTGAGCGGTGTCATGATTGTCTTCAGCTGTATCGCCCGGTGCTGTGATGAAACTCCAAAACGAACGAAACAAATAAGAGAGTATAAAAAAACTAAAAAAGCCTATGGTCCCTCTATTGATAGCTGTATCAAAAGTCGTCACTTGAGTGCTGATCGCAAATACAAAAAGAAAAGCAAACACAGCAGCCGATAAATTCCACAAAAGTGTTCCTTTCATCAAATGACACTCTCCCCTTGATTTACTTTCCTAATATGGAGGTCCATCGTTTCAGGATTAAATTCAATCGTACGTCCGCTCCTGCCGCCGACATCTTCCGCCAGAATCGGTATATTTAGGGTTTGAAGATTCTCTTTTACCGCATCCACGTTTCTCGGACCTATGCGCATCGTGTCACTGGAAGATGTGAACTGAAACATTTGCGCCCCGCCCGCCAATTTCGCTTTTAAACGGTAGCGGGAAGCTCCAGCAGAAATAAGAGCTGCAATCAAATCTTCAATCGCTGTGTCTGCGTATTTTGCTCTTTTCATCCCCTGGTTTCTAGCCAGGGAAGCCTCAGGGAGCATGACATGAGCCATTCCCGCCAACCTTTTTAAGTCATCATAAAGGACAATTCCGACACAGGATCCAAGCCCTGAAGTCCGGATCACATCCGGAGAATGAACAATTCCCAAGTCTCCGATACCAATCCTCACAACCTGTCCTTCCTTAATCATCTACACACACTCCTAAGGAAGAAAAAATCTTCTGATAGGAGGGAGGGTCAGGAAAGAGGAAGAAATGACCTTCCAGGAATTCATCTTCTCTTCCTTCTCTATCCGTGAGAGAAGTCTTGATGACAATGGCTGCATCACTCACATGCGAGAGCTCAATTAAACCCGTGCTTAAAATAGCCCCGACCATATCTTGAGCTATTGATGGAACCGTAGATTGAAGCTCCAACTCTGTAAAATCGCAAAGCGCAGTAAGGTATGCACCTGATAGGATATTTCCTAATTCCCTCAAAGCGGAAAATGCCATTTCAGAATGATCCTCAAATCCTTGGGCGCTGCCGGTCATCAGCTCTACAAAGCGATGCGCTTGAGAAGGGGCCATGATAAAGAACATGGAGCCAGGAGCATCTCCCTCCATTCTTTGAAAGATGCTGACCATTTCTGTATCTGCTCCCCCGGCAAGGTCCATGACCTGATCAAAGTCCACAACTTCCACACCGGGGACATGCATCTCTATTTTCTTATGTAACAGATTCGATAGAGATGTTGCCGCATGGCCTGACCCAATGTTGCCGATTTCTTTTAGAACATCCAACTGAATTGGACTAAACCCTTCTGTGAAATTCCCTGAATTAGACATAAAGCTCATTCAACTCATGGACATCATCTTTAGCGAGAACTTTTTCTAAGTTCAATAGAATAAACAGACGCTGCTCTCTTTTGGATACACCTTGGATATACTCAGCTTCTACGGTGCCTACCACTTCAGGTGGGGGTTCGATGCTTTCTTCTTCAAGGTCCAGGACGTCGTTCGCAGCATCCACGATTAAACCAACATTTATTTCATGGATTTGCACGGTAATGATCCTTGTTGCATCCGTGTCATTCACTTCTTCAATCCCGAACCTCTCTCTCAAGTCAATGACTGGTGTGACGACCCCCCTCAAATTCAGAACACCTTTTACAAATGATTTTGTGCCTGGGACACGAGTGATCGGCATCATTCGCTCGATGGAACCTACTAGATCAACCGGTACGGTGTATTCTTCATCATTGATTTGAAAAACGATCACTTTCAGTTTTTTGTTATCTTCTGCCACTTTCTGTTCCCTCCCTTGTTACTTGATTAAAGCATTGCTGTCGAGGATTAAGGCTACTTGACCATCTCCTAGAATTGTCGCACCAGAAATAGCGAAAGCACCGGATAAATAATCACCCAAAGACTTCAAGACGACTTCTTGCTGTCCAATAAATGAATTGACGACAAGAGCGGCCATCTTTTCTCCTTTTCTCACGATTACGACGGAATAGTAATCCTCTTCTTCTAATTCTTCCGGTACACTCAGCACATCTTTTAAAAAGACGAGAGGTACCACTTTCCCGCGGAAGTCGATGACTTTTTTATTATGCGCATGCATAATTTCTTCCTTTTTTACAATGGCCGTTTCGATAATCGATGAGAGCGGTACAGCGTATTTTTCTTTTTGGACTTCTACGAGCATGACGGAAATGATCGAAAGGGTGAGTGGAAGTTGAATGGAGAAGACACTTCCCTCATCGGGTATCGAATCAACAGAAATGTTACCACCAAGGGACTCGATTGTGCTTTTTACTACATCAAGTCCGACCCCTCTGCCTGAAACATCAGAAATGGTATCAGCTGTTGAAAAACCGCTTTCCATGATCAAATCGTACACTTGAGAGTCGGTCATTGACGCTGCCTGTTCATCTGTGACCACACGATTGTTTACCGCCTTTTGGACGACTTTGTCACGGGCTATACCACCGCCATCATCCGTTATTTCAATGAACACATGATTTCCACTATGGTATGCTTTCAGCTCCAGCTTACCCGTGGCAGGCTTTCCTTTGGCTTCCCTTTCTTCCGGTCCTTCAATGCCGTGATCGATCGCATTACGAATCAGATGAACGAGAGGATCACCGATTTCATCGATAACGGTACGATCCAGCTCCGTTTCTGCGCCGACCACACTCAAATCGATTTTCTTATTCAGATCTTTAGAGAGCTGACGGACCATTCTGGGGAATCGATTGAATACCTGCTCGACCGGGACCATACGCATGTTCAGGATAATGCTTTGCAGATCCCCGGAAATCCTTGTCATTCTTTCAACCGTTTCACGCAGTTCGGTGTGCTTCAGATCATCCGATATTTGCTCGAGGCGTCCCCGGTCAATAACAAGCTCCTCAAACAAGTTCATAAGAGCATCGAGTCGATCTATGTTAATTCGAATCGTTTTGTTCCCTACCTGCTTACCATCTTTTTCTTCTTTTTGAAGCGGCTTTTCTTGTGGAGCCATTTCTTTCTGCAGAGGGTTTGATTCCTCTTTCCTCTCTTCTGAAACTTGATAGAGATCAACATGCACAGATTCAATTTCGGATACCTTCTTAATTTGTTCCTCTATGTCCTCTGAAGAATCTTCCGTTACAAGCAGAACATGGAAAGACGTTTCAAATTCTTCATTTTCCAAAGCTTCAACAGATGGGGATGACTTAATAACATCCCCTGCTTGCTCTAGGATTTCAAAAACCATATAGACGCGTGCGGCTTTCAAAAGACAATCTTCTCTTAATTCCACTTTAATCTGGTAATTGTTTTTTCCTAGTTCACTAGATTGTTCCAGGGCTGCTTTTGTGTATTCATCAACCGAAAGCACGGGGGTAGATTCAGCCTTACGTGATGCAGCTGATTCCGAAACAAGGGCTGCTTCTCCCCCACCGTTTTCAATGGTTCTTAAAAGCTCGACGACCCTCTCGACGTTTCTTTCTCCAGATCCACCTTCTGAAATATCAATGACCATCGCTTCCAAATCATCAACTGAATCAAAAACGACATCCAAAATACCTTCATCCACTTTCACCTTTTCATTCCGTACAGCATCAAGGACATTTTCCATTTTATGTGTCAGATTAGAAAGATCTTGATACCCCATCGTTGCTGACATGCCTTTTAATGTATGGGCAGACCTGAAGATTTCATTGACGATGGAAAGGTCTTGAGGGTTCTTCTCCAAACGTAATAGTTGGTCGTTGATGGATTGCAAGTGCTCTTTACTTTCATCAATAAAAACTTCCAAGTACTGATTGGTTTCCATGGGACTACCTCCTTTTATTTTGAAGAGATTCTACTATACTGCGACTGATTTCATTAAGTTTTTGGACCTCATCAGCAAGACCTGACTTCACGATTGCCTTTGGCATACCGTACACGATGCACGTACGTTCATCTTCCGCAATCGTGAAGGCTTTTCTCCCTTTTTCCTTCATGGCGAGGATTCCTTCTAAACCATCGGATCCCATCCCTGTCATGATGACAGAGGTAATGGAGATGTCTGGTAGTTTGGCGATGGAAGAAAACATCACGTTGACGGAAGGTCTGTGACCATTGAGAGGCTCCGATTCATTTAACTGAATAAAAAGGCGCTGATGATGTTTTACAACTTCCATGTGATACCCACCTGGAGCGATATAGGCAACCCCATTATGTACTTCCTCCATGTGTTCAGCTTCCTTCACTGAAATTTCAGACAGGCGATCGAGACGAGAAGCTAAAGATTTTGTAAACCCCCTCGGCATGTGTTGAACCACTAAGACAGGAGCAGGAAGGCTTTTAGGAAGAGACCCCAAAACTTCCTGTAAAGCTCTAGGTCCACCTGTGGAAGTACCGATGGCAATCAGGTTGTCTTCCTCTTTCATATCTTCAGGAACTCGGACTCTTTCAGTGGAGCTTTCGGACGGCGGCTTTACCTTGGCCTCCCCTGCAATAAGAACCTTACGGATGATATCTTTGTCTACTTTTTCCATGTCAAGAGAAATGGAACCAGATGGCTTCTGAATAAAGTCGACGGCACCAAGGCTCATGGCTTTCATCGTGCTTTCTGCACCCTCCTGGGTCAGACTGGACACCATAACAACAGGGAGCGGAGAGTTTTCCATGATCGCTTCTAATGCCTCTAAACCGTCCATCACCGGCATTTCTATATCCATCGTTACGACATCAGGACGTAAGTCAGCTAACTTATCCAGGCAGTCTTTTCCGTTTCTCGCAGTCCCGACTACATGAATCCGATGGTCTTTTTCTAAAATGTCCGTCAATACTCGCCTCATAAAGGCGGAATCATCGACTATTAATACCCTCATCTGTTTCATCTCTCTACCTCTCAAAAACAAATCTTTTTAATTTATCTACAAATGATCGTGGGGACGATTGAAGATGACCCTCGTTCAAGTAACTTTGCACCAATTTCTCAATGGCACGGCTCACACTACTATTAGGTCTGTCAATCACAAATGGCCGTTGCTTGTTAACCGCTTCAATTACAGACCTGTCATCAGGTAAAACACCTAATAGAGTCACTTCTGAATCTAAGAATCTCTTGACTACGAGCGATAGACGATCGAAAGTAGCCCTGCCATTTTTTTCGCTAAGTGAACGGTTTACTAGGATTTTAAGCGGCAGATTTTTGTCTTTATGTACCAGGTGCTTGATCATCGCGTAACCGTCCGTGATCGAAGTTGGTTCTGGTGTAGTCACAACGATCACCTCATGGGCCGAGCTGATAAAATTCAGGCTGTCTTGAGTGGCACCCGCGCCCATGTCAAAGAGGATGTAATCAAAAGATTTGGCAAGCTTTTCGTATTCGTCTTGGAAATAGGTGAATTTTTCTTGGTCAAGTTCAAAAATGTGGGAGAGTCCCGAACCACCAGCGATATAAGGTAAGGATTCTGGTCCTAGTTCAATAATATCATGGATCGACATCTCTTCCCGAAATAAGTCGACAAATGTTCGTGTAGGTGACTTCCCCATTAAAATATCGATGTTTCCCATTCCGATATCTAAATCAAAAATCAATACCTTCTTCCCATTTTTCATGAGCTGCAATGCAAAGTTGATAGAAAAATTCGATTTCCCCACTCCACCTTTTCCACTTGCAATGGCTATGGTTTTAGCTTGTGGTTTCCCTTCCAGTTCCTGCATTCGTCTGCGAAGGATTTCAGCTTGATCTTTCATCTGCAAACCCCTCCATCACTTCTCTTGCAAGACCCATAGCGGAGGCTGTTTTAATATCGTCTGGTACATTTTGACCATCTGTTAAATAAGCAACTCCTACATGATGAGTCAAGACCATATTAACGGCATTTCCCTTTCTTGCGGTTTCATCCACTTTCGTGAAAATCAACTGATGGATCGGAATATCCTTAAATTGTTCGAAGATCTCGCTCATGTCTGTGAATTTACTCGTCAGTCCTAATACAAGAAAATTATCCGATTCCTCGTCAAAATCAATCATCTTTTGAAGTTCTTGGATGAAAGCTGGATCCCTAAAATTCCTTCCAGCGGTATCCACAAGTACGAGGTCGAAATCTTGAAAGCGTTTCTTAGCTTTCTTATAGTCTTCCATGCTATAGGCAACTTCGAGAGGTATATCGAGGATCTTTGCATACGTCTTCAATTGATCGATGGCAGCAATCCGGTAAGTATCTGTTGTGATAAACCCTACTTTAAGTTGATGATTTAACGAAGCATCCGCCGCGAGTTTCGCGAGCGTTGTTGTCTTCCCAACACCCGTTGGCCCTACTAAATGGATGAATTTCTTATCAAAAGCAGGCTTGCCAAACCCCTTTTGTTTCATAGACTCATACAATTCCATTCTCAGGAGGTTTTCAATCTCGGCTAAATCGTCAAAGCTGCCTCCCATCTCTAACAGACGTTCCATCACATTTCCGGCCACATCTTCAGAGACTTCCTGACCCAATAGGAACTGATAGGCCATTTCAAGCTTCTCAGGATAGGCTTCCTTAGGGTTTTGGATGAGGGACCTTAGATTTTTCAACTCTTCCATGATTTCACGATTGGGATTGACCGGCGCTGCAGATTTTCCCTCTCTCTCCTCCGTTTTTGCAGCCAGATCTGTCATTTGTTGATGCTCCTCCGAAGGGTCAATGGCAGCAATAACTTCTGTGAACTCTTTTTTGAAAAGCCCTAGAAATCCACCCGATTTCTTTACTTTGGAATTAAGGATCACTGCATCGGTTCCTAATTCGGCTCTTACTTTTTTCATGGCTTCCGGCATTGTTGCAGCTTGGAATTTTTTCACTCTCACGCTACATTCACCACCCCTACACTCTGGACTTCGACCGTTGGATCTAATTCGTTATAAGATAATACAACGACTTGTGGCAAGAAACGATCGAGAAGTTGCTTTACATACATCCGTACCGCTGGTGAGCATAGAAGAATGGCGGTCTCTTCCTGTAAGGACATTTGTTCGACTTGTTCTGCAATGGCTGAAATAATGGTTTGCTGACTTTCAGGATCAAGAGCTAAATAACTTCCATGCTCCGTCTGTTGAATATGATCAGCTATGATCTTTTCTACTTTTCCGGAAACGGTAATGACTTTTACTAATTGATTGTCTTTTTTATACTGGTTCGTAATCTGCGCAGACAATGATTGTCTCGCATATTCAGCTAACAGCTCTGTATCATTGGTCATTTTGGCAAAATCAGCGAGCGTTTCAAATATGACAGGAAGATTTTTCACTGATACATTTTCCCGCAGTAATTTCGCAAGTACTTTTTGTACATCTCCGACACGAAGTGGATCTGGTGTCACTTCTTCTACTAAAATTGGGTAAGATTCTTTCAAATGGTCGATGAGCTGTTGTGTTTCCTGTCTTCCGAGCAACGCATGCGCCTGCTGTTTAATCACTTCTGTAATATGTGTCGAAACGACAGATGGTGGATCCACAACCGTATAACCCGATAATTCTGCTTCATCTTTCTGGTCCTCTGTAATCCATTTAGCTGGAAGGCCAAACGCAGGTTCCTGGGTTTCGATGCCGTCAATTCCATCATCATCTCCTGGACTCATCGCTAAGTAATGGTCCAATAACAGTTCTCCTTGAGCTACTACGTTGCCTTTCACTTTAAGACGGTATTCATTCGGATTCAGTTGGATGTTGTCTCTTATCCTCACTACAGGGATGACAATGCCTAGTTCAATCGCCAGCTGCCTCCGGATCATGACGATCCTGTCTAGAAGATCCCCTCCCTGGTTCGTATCCGCAATCGGGATTAAGGCATAACCAAATTCAAACTCAATCGGATCCATGCTAATCAAGTTCACTACACTTTCTGGTGATTTCATTTGATCGCTCTCCGCTTCATCCATCTCTTCTGGCTCTTCGAATTCCGGTTCTTTTTCCTGTCGGGATAACCAATATCCCCCGAAAGCGAGAACAGCAGCAATCAGAGTGGTCAGGAAGAATGGAATCGGAGTCAAACCAAGCAGGAAAATGGTCGCTGCAGCAATGTAAAGCAACTTCGGATACCGCAGCAGCTGACTTGTGACATCTGAACTCAAATTCCCTTCGGAAGCCACTCTCGTTACGACAATCCCAGTCGCTGTCGAGATGAGGAGAGCAGGGATTTGACTGACGAGGCCGTCCCCAACTGTTAAACGCATGTATGTATCAATCGCTTCGCTGAAAGACATTCCCATCTGGACCATACCGATGATCAAACCGAAGATAATATTGATTAAAACGATAATGATTCCAGCGATCGCATCTCCTTTAACGAATTTACTCGCCCCGTCCATCGCTCCATAGAAGTCGGCTTCATTTTCAATTTTCGCCCTGCGTTCTTTTGCCTGGTGTTCATTAATCATTCCTGCATTGAGGTCTGCATCAATGCTCATCTGTTTCCCTGGCATTGCGTCCAATGTAAAACGGGCCGCAACTTCAGAAACTCTCTCGGCACCTTTTGTGATGACAAGAAATTGGATGATGACTAAAATCACGAAGACTACAAACCCGACTAGTGGGTTGCCCCCGATGACGAACGTTCCAAATGTCGCAATGACTCCCCCGGCTTCTGCCTCTGAGAGAATGGAACGTGTGGTGGAAACGTTCAACCCCAACCGGAATAAAGTAAGTAATAATAACAAAGTCGGGAAGACGGCAAACTGCAAGGCTTCATCCATGTTCATGGACACAAGGATGACAATAAGGGCAAGGGTAATATTGATCAGTATGAAAAAGCTAAGGAGCCACCCAGGCAATGGTATGACAAGCATGACGATAATTAAAATCACGCCGATAAGAACAGATAAATCTCTTGCTGACATAGGGTCTACTCCTTTCTTACATTTTTCTTTCTAATTGATAAACATAAGCCAATACTTCCGCAACAGCTTTATAAAACTGCTCATCAATTGGCTGGTCGATTTCGGAATGCTGGTACAAAGCTCTTGCCAGCGACCTGTTTTCCACGGTCACTACGTTATTGGATTTCGCCACTTCCTTGATTTTCAAAGCGATAAAGTCCACGCCCATCGCCACCACATAAGGAGCATCTGATTTCGCTTCATCATATTTGATGGCAATCGCATAGTGTGTCGGATTGGTTATGACGACGTCGGCATCAGGGACCTCACTCATCATCCTCGCCGCAGACATTTGACGCTGCTTCTCCTTAATTTTAGCTTTGATTTGAGGATCACCTTCGATGTTTTTATGTTCATCTTTGATGTCTTTTTTGGACATGCGGATATTTTTTTCATGGTCGTATTTTTGATAGGTATAATCAAGGACCGATAAGATCAGCAATGCTAAAGCAGATGCAAGCCCCATAACGGTTGTAATCGTTCCGAAAAAAGTCAGCGCATCTCCCACCGATTTTTGCGACATCATCATCATTTGGTCTTTATTAACCCAAATGATAGCGAAAGTGATGACCCCGACCATACTGATTTTTAAGAGCGATTTCAGGAGCTCGACCAATGCCCTTGCTGAGAAAATTCTCTTTGCCCCTTTGATGGGATCCAATTTTTTCAAATCCATTTTCAGAGGTTCACCTGTAAACATAATTCCCACCTGAAGTAGATTGGAAGCAACCCCGGCAACAATCGCCACCCCCATAATCGGTGCGATGATCTTTGATATTTCCATTGTCATCTCTACAAACATGGCATGGGTCTGTTCTTGAGAAAGATCTTTATGTATGTATTCATTAAAGGCCATTTTGTACATGCCTTTGAGTGTTCCTTCCATATAGCCACCGAGAAGGAAAAGTGTTCCGAATATAAGGAGAAGCAAAAAGCCTGTATTCACATCCTGACTCTTCGGAACCTGTCCTTTTTTTCTCGTATCTTCACGTTTCTTAGGTGTTGCTTTTTCAGTTTTCTCATCCGCAGCAAAATACTGAAGATCAACCTTTAACCAAACCATCATTCTCAGCCTCCCAATACTTGCATAAGGTCTCGCATTGTCGTCAGCATCGTTTCAAATAAATTCCTTATGAGCATTACGTAAAAAGTCATCGCAATGACAAGCACAGAAAGGGCAACAAAGATTTTCAAAGGTAAACCAACAACAAAGACATTCAATTGAGGAACAGTTCTCGCTATAATGCCGAGAGCGATATCCACTAAAAACAGACACCCTACGATGGGAATGGCCATGAGAAAGGCGATGACGAACATTTGGTTGAAAGATTGGATGACAAACATAATCCAATCTTCTTCTCTTAATGGTAAAAATTGGTCCAACGCAATCAGTTCATAGCTGTAAAACACGCCGTCAATCATTAAATGGTGCCCATCAACAGCTAATATAAATAAAAGCGTGATGATATATAAATACTGCCCGATCAATGGACTTTGAGCACCGGTCTGCGGATCAATCACATTAGCAATGGCAAAACCCATCTGAAAATCGATGAAACCACCAGCAATTTGTATTGCAGAAAGAATGATGTAAGCTAAAAGACCGACACCGATTCCCACGGCCATTTCTTTGAACAGCAAAAGAAAATACTCTCCGTCTATGATTAGTTCAGGGGCAGGAACCGTGAAATACATAATCGCAGCTAAGAAAAAGCTGAACGCCACTTTATGTCTCGTCGGAACTGTCCGATATGAAAAGAGAGGCAGCGTTACGAAGAAAGATGTAACCCTGACTAATATAAGCAAAAACGCTGGCACGTTGGCCCCATTTATTGTATCCAGCATATTATCCCACCAGGATGTTCAAGTTGTTAAAAATATTGGCGGTGAATTCGACCATATTGGTAAGCATCCACGGTCCAAAGACTATAAGACCGATCATAACCGCTACGATTTTTGGTATAAATGCAAGCGTCTGTTCCTGAATCTGCGTAGTTGCCTGGAAAATACTAACGAGCAATCCGATCGCAAGTGCCAAAATCAATAAGGGGCCAGATATGAGGAGGACGGTATATATGCCTTCTTTTGCAAATGAGATCACCATATTACTGTTCATTCTTTAAACCTCCGATCATTAAAAGCCTTCCAATAATGATTTTGATATTAAGTACCAACCATCCACCAAAACAAAGAGTAGAATCTTAAATGGCAAGGAAATCATGACTGGTGGAAGCATCATCATTCCCATAGACATAAGTACACTCGCAACAGCCATGTCGATGACGAGAAACGGAACAAAAATCATGAATCCCATTTGAAATGCCGTTTTCAATTCACTGATGGCAAAGGCGGGGACCAGAGTCGTGAGCGGGACATCTTGAATGCTCTCCGGTGCTTCCAAACCTGAATAGTTCATAAATAAAGCCAGATCCTTTTGTCTAGTATGTTTCCCCATGAATTCTTTCATAGGTTCACTCGCTTCCTCATAGGCTTCATCCAACGTGATCTCTTCATTAAAGAGCGGTGTCAGGGCTTGTTCATTCACTTCCTGAAAAGTAGGAGCCATGATAAAGAATGTGAGGAATAAGGCGATACCAACGAGGACTTGATTGGGGGGCATGGATTGAGTAGCCAAAGAAGTCCTGACAAAAGACAAAACGATCAAAATTCTCGTAAAGCTTGTCATTAATATTAAGATTCCCGGGGCCAAGGACAACACCGTCAGTAATAAAAGCAGCTTGACCGATGTAGCCACACTTTCCGGGTCGGAACTTGAGAAGATATCAATGAATTCATTCATGCTCAGAATCCCTCCTCTTCTCATCCATCACTTTCTTCCTTTTATTTTTCATATCACTCAATTGATTCTCAAACAGCTGCTGAAACTGAATGGAAGAGGGGGTTCCCGCTTCCTGCCGGTCTTCTTTCCATTTGTCTGTCCATTTTTTTAAATTCCATTGAGGGGATGACCCTCCGTTCAATTCTTGATTTATCAACGTCTGCTTTGTCTCTTCTTCAGTAATTTCTGTAATGATTTGTACCGTTTCCCCTACACCTAGAATAAAGACCTGCCCTCCAATACGGACAGCCTGGATGGAGCGGTTTGGGCCCAGGTTCATTCCACCGAGATTCTCCATGGTTCGGTTTTGGTTAAACACCTTGTTTTTCTGATTAAAGAACTTAAGCAAGCCATATAGAAGAGCCACCACGAAAATCAACGCAAATATGAGTTTGACCACATTCCAGACAAGGCCACCCCCGTCATTCATTTCTACAGTGGAATCTGATGTTTGCTGATTTTCTTTCTGCCCACCTTCTGATGAAGGACAACCCTCGAGTTGAGGGTTCTCCAAACATTCAAAGGCCGTGGGCTGCGCAAAACCTTGGAAAGGGAACACACCCATCATGATGATGAATAAAATAACTGCAACTGTCACTCTTGTTGTAAAAAACATGTGCATACCTACTTAACTCAACGCTTTTTGGATAGCCTCGATCACTCGATCAGCCTGGAATGGTTTAACGATAAAGTCTTTCGCTCCGGCTTGGATGGCATCCACTACCATGGCCTGCTGTCCCATAGCTGAGCACATGATGACTTTGGCATCAGGATACTGGCCTTTGATTTCTTTCAATGCCGTAATGCCATCCATTTCCGGCATCGTAATATCCATGGTGACCAAATCGGGCTGCTCTTCTGCATAAAGCTCAACGGCTTTCTTCCCATCCTCCGCTTCTCCTGCAATTTCATAGCCATTTTTTGTTAAAATATCTTTCACCATCATTCTCATAAATGCTGCATCATCTACAATTAAAATTCTTTCTGCCATGTTAAATCCTCCCTAGTCATTCATTGATTATCGTAATTTTGTCAAACGTTCTTTTGGACTTAAAATATCCGTCACCCGGACGCCGAAGTTCTCATCAATGACGACAACTTCTCCTTTAGCCATGAGCTTCTCATTGACATGGATGTCTACAGGCTCTCCGGCTAATTTATCAAGCTCCAAAACAGAGCCTGATGATAATTCAAGTATTTCTCTAACAGAACGCTTTGTTCGTCCTAGTTCTACCGTTACTTTCAACGGAATGTCCATCAACATATCCAAGTTCTTTTGTTCTGTGCCATTCAACTGAACTGGACTGAAACTTTGAAACTCTGCTGTTTGCACATTTGCGTCTTCAGCTGTTTGTCCGGCTGGACCTCCAACATATTGAGGAGCCTCTTTAGTAGTGGAAGATTCATAGAATGTGTTGTCAGGCAGGCTGGAACGCTGTGCCTCTTGATTCTGTGATGGTGACTGATCCTGCACTGGTTGTGGTTCGTTTTCTGCCGCTGGTTCTTCTTTGGTTTTGTAGCTCTCCCCAACCACAGAATCTTCCTGCTGTGGATTCATTAATTCCTCCACCAGCTCTTTTGCAAAACTGACTGGGATGAGCTGCATAATATTTGAGTCTATTAAATTCCCTACCTGAAGCTGGAAGGACACTTTCACGAGGACTTCCTCATTAGGTATCTTTTGCGTTCCTTCATCTTCCTCCAAATCCAGCACATCGATGGCCGGCGGTGATATGTCTACTTTCTTGTTGAATATTGTTGACATACTCGTGGCCGATGACCCCATCATCTGATTCATCGCTTCCTGTACGGCGCTCAATGCAATTTCATTCAAGTGTTCATCCGGGTCGGTCCCGTCACCACCCAACATTAAATCGGCAATGATTGCAGCATCTTTCGTGCGAATGACAAGTACATTTTCACCAGAAAAACCATGGGTATAGGTTACGCCCACCGCTACATGCGGTTTTGGAAATTCATCAGGCAGATCTTTTCTTTCCAAGACGCTTATCTTTGGTGTTGTAATATCAACCTTCTGGTTCAATAGCGAAGACAGAGCAGTGGCTGAACTTCCAAATGAAATGTTGCCGATTTCACCTAAAGCGTCTTCTTCCAAGGACGAAATCATTTGGTCTCCTGCAATATTCGAGGGCCCCTCTTCGTTGTCTGTGCCACCCCCGCCGTTCAAAAGCGCATCGATTTCATCTTGGGATAACATATCATCACTCATTTTCTCCGGCACCCCCTTGGTATTCCTCTAATACTTGCACAGCTAGCTTGTTTTTTGATTTCCCTGGCTGTATGTAAAATTTAACTTCATCATCCACTTTCAACTGAAGTGGTTGCTCGATCGGCTGGTCGAGTCGGATGACATCTTCTTTACCTAACTCTAAAAATTGCTCGATGCTCATGTCAGCCTCTCCCAACACCGCCCGCACATCCAACTTCGCTTCCTTGATCGTATGGCTGATAGCTTGTACTTCTTCTGGATCCCGTTCTTTCGGCTTTTCTTTTTGCATCCAGTAGTGAACAGATAACCTCGGGATAATTGGTTCTAAAACGACATGGGGGATGCAAATATTGATCATTCCACTCGTCTCACCAATCGTCGTGTTCAATGAGACGACGACCACAGTTTCATTTGGTGAGACCATCTGTAAAAATTGCGGATTCACTTCAAACTCTTCCAGTAAAGGATCAATGTCGACAATGGACCCCCATGCTTCTTGATAGTTTTCTAAAGACCTTTCAAAAAGATGGGACATAATCGTCGTTTCAATTTCCGTCAGGTTCTCCACCTTGTTGACGCTGCTTCCTCTGCCTCCGAGGACACGATCCATCATGGCATACGATACGTTCGGGTTTGCTTCTAACAAGATCCGTCCTTCAAGGGGAGGTACGCTGAAAATATTCAGGATCGTCATCGTAGGAATCGACCGGATAAATTCCTCATAAGGCAACTGATCCACCGATGCCACTTCAATATTCACATAAGTTCTCAGCTGCGCTGAAAAATAAGTCGTCAGCAATCTGGAAAAATTTTCATGAATTCTTGTTAAACTTCTAATCTGATCTTTAGAAAAGCGAAGCGCCCTCTTAAAATCATAAACTCTAACCTTCTTTTCCTTTTTTTCATTCTTAAGCTCTTCTGCATTCATCTCCCCGGTAGACAGGGCCGAAAGCAATGAATCGATCTCATTCTGCGAGAGAACCTCTTCTGCCAAAACCTCACCCCCCTTTCTTCTTCTATGTTATTGAAGGACTTTGTTTACCGTGTAAACCTCTGTGACTTCTCCTTCACTCATAAACTCATTCAGTTTCAACTTGACCTTTGCTTCCAGGTCAGATAGTCCGGATTGAAACGTCTCTGAATCCATACTTGATAATTCTTTAAGCAAAACATTTTGCAATTGGAAGTCTCTCTTTTTCAACTCTTCCATAGATTCTTTGCTGTCCGTTACCACACGGAAACTGATGCGGACATAATCTCCGTTTTGCAAATCGGTCGTAATTTCATCGGTTAGAAATGACGCTTCACGAATATCATCAATCGATCTTTCTTCACTCGCTTCGCTTTCTCCATTAAAATTGAGCACAAGCACAAGCGCTACGACACCGATGACGGTCAAAGTACTTAGCGTAATCACCATCACTTTAAATCCATTCATTTGTCTTCACCCGCCTTGTCTGAGACCCTGACGATCCCAATCTCTTTATAAAAACTAGTAACCTTTTCTAAGACCTGTTGCTCACTCTCTTTCACGAGGAACGTCCGGCCAGTGGTTGTGATCACTGTGGTATCAGGGTTCGATTGGATTTGCTCTATGTAGATTGCGTTGAAAGTAAAAGGCTGCCCGTTTAATTTAGTTAGAGTAATCATCTTATATAGAGAGGGACGATTTTCATGCCCCTCTAACCCCTTTTATCGTTTCAAGTTGACGAGCTCTTGCAAGATTTCATCTGATGTCGTGATGATTTTAGTATTGGCCTGGAAACCACGTTGAGAGGTAATCATTTCTGTAAACGACTCTGCAAGGTCGACATTGGACATTTCAAGTGCACCCGATACCATTTCACCAGCACCGCCTTGTCCTGGTATGGCAAGGTTATTTAAACCTGTTAAAGCCT
The DNA here is from genome assembly GCF_019599545.1 of Halobacillus sp. Nhm2S1. Lineage (GTDB taxonomy): Bacteria > Bacillota > Bacilli > Bacillales > Halobacillaceae > Halobacillus. The sequence continues at coordinate 377,902 of NZ_JAIEZV010000001.1, forward strand.
CCCCGGCATTTGCCGTGTAAACGAAAGAGTTTCCTCCTGCCTGCTCCAGTCCACTAGGGTTTGAGAAGTTCGCAAGACGGATTTGTCCGGCAATTATGGTGTTACCATTCTGATCCACATAATTAACCATGCCATTATTCTGTATACTGAAGCTTTGCGCATTTTCAGGTATTTTAATAACGCCAGCAGCCCCTCCTTCACCGCCAGGTATCGGTTGATTAAGAACAACCTCTCCGTCAACGGTATCAGCTTCATAAGGTTGACCAACTAAGTACTTCCCTTCACTGTTAACAATGGCACCTTCAGAATCAAGATAAAAATTACCGGCTCTGGAAAAGCTCGTTTGAGTAGCTTCCAGGTTAATCACTTGCGCGTCGGTATCAATAGGTTCTTCTCCTGCCTCAGCTAAGACAAACATTCCATCACCTTCAAGCGCTAGATCTAAAGGGCGGTTCGTTGTTTGACGGCTTCCTTGTGTATGGATTTTGTCAATGGTACCGACTTTAGTACCTAAACCAACTTGTAAAGGGTTCAAACCACCTTGAATATTACCCCCATCCCCTTGAATAGGCCCTTGAGCGGAAGACACCGTCTGACTCATCATTTCCTGAAAAGTGACCCTGCCTTTCTTGTAACCATACGTGTTGACGTTTGCGATGTTGTTGCCAATTGTATCAAGCTTTGTCTGAAAACCTTTCATACCAGAAATCCCTGAATACATTGAACGTAGCATATTGACGACATTCCTTTCCTTCGGTAGATTCATCTGCATCAATCAGTCAGCAGATGGTCAAGGCTTCCCGTTCTGGGTCCAGCCTATTCGTTTATAAACATGGTTCCATTTATGTTCGTGAAAATTTGTGACTGTGTCTCGTTACGATCCATGGCTGTCACGATTGTTCGATTTTTTGAGCTGACCACAAGTGCCGCATCATTGAGCACGACCAAAGATTGGTCCACCCCTTTTTTGCTCGCTTCGGTCATTCTCTCCCCGATTTGTGACCAGGTTTGTTCACTAATTTCAATCTTTCGGTCTCTCATTCGCTCCATCGCATGTTTACTCACTTTAATCTCTTTTGCTTCTTGAAGAACCTGTTGAAAGGAGGTGTTGGGCTTCTGGTTCAGCGGCCTTCTATCCGGGACAGGTAGCGGCCGGTGTAAAGATTGAATACGCGGATCCATATTAACCCTCTTCGACTGCGCTATTAGATTTGTCGTTTACATCACTCACTTTAGTAATCTCTTCAACTGAAATTTTCTTCCCCGATTGCAATTCCAGGTAAGTTTCTCCCCCATTCTGGTTAACTGATCGAACAACATCTGTTTCCGTTCGATCTAACAATCCTGTTTCCTGATCATAGACCGGGTAAGTGACCTCTTTTCCAATCATTCCACTGTACTGAATAAGCGGAGGCATACTCTGACTATCCATAAATCTTTGAAAGGATTGGGACATGTTGGTCATTTGTTCCAGGCTTGAAAACTGGGTCATCTGGGAAATAAACTCCTTATCCTTCATGGGATCCAAGGGATTTTGATTTTGGATTTGAGTCATAAGGATTTTCAAGAAGTCATCCTTGTCGAGCGTACTGCTTCCAGTACTTCGAACCTGCTGGCTTTTCAAATAGAGAGAAGGATCAATACTTGTCATACCATCACCTATACTTTCTCGTTCATTAATATTTCGTGGAAAGAGAGTTCTTCGTCCTGTCGATCTTCCACATGCTCCTGGTCAAAGTCATGCGTGTGTCTTTGCTGCTGATCCTGGTCTTGTTTGCTGCTATCCAACTGATCATGAAGCTGTTGCTGTAAAGCAGAAGCTTCCACTTTTTCTATGACCACTTGCTGCGGGGAGAACATATGTCGCAGTTGTGTTTTGTTCCCTTCGAGCATCTCTTTGGCGGCTTGACTCGTAACCAGTATTTTCACAGCCATTTCGCCATTGATTTGAGCAAATTTCACAGTTAGATCCCCAAGATTTCCCGGCTTCAATTTAATCAGCATCTCCATGTCGCCTTTTGGATTTGTGAACATGCGGCTGGATTGTATGATTCTTTCCAGCTCATGGATCACCTGCTTAGTAGAAGAAGAGCCCTCTTGATTCTGGTTCATATGGATCACGTGCTGTTCCACTTTTGTCATGGGCAACACAGGCACATTGGATATTGGCTGATGTTTGGATGCTTGAGATTTAGACTCGTGTTGAACTTCCTCTCCCAAAGCCTGCTTTACCCATTGAACAATCTCCTTCCCTGTCACCGGTGTTTGTTGATGGTAGGTTTTTGGGACGTCCATTCGATTTTGGTACATATGGATCAGCTTTTTAAACACTTGTCGTTCTTGAATAGAAGCTTCTTTCGTGACCTGATCCAATACACTCTGTCCTATTCCTTTATCTTTGTTCGGCAAAGACTCAACGAGTTGCATGAACTTCTGCATCAATTCTTTCATTTCTTTACCATCTTTTTGGGAAACGTGTGGCGAAGATTCATTTCCAGTAAAGGTCCGTATGATCCCCCTCATCTCCTGCCATGTCTTATGTAAGTGTTCTTCTGTATGAACAGGATTTGTAGGGGACGGGATTTCTTTCCTTAGAGATGTTGGTAATGGTGAGATGAGGCTAAGGCTTGAATTCCCGTTGTTCTCGGCAACTGCCTTCATCAGTGAAATCAGCTCCTTAAACGCCAGAGCCAGTTCTTGTTTTTCTACAGTTAGTTCGGAAAAAGTTCCTTCAGGTGTAACCCTTTGTTTCAACTCTTCGATTGAGAAGACCATCTCCGGGATAAGTCCTTCAGAAGCATCCGCCTTAGCTTTTAAAATGTTTTCCTCCCAATCCAACCCGACGACATCATGAGCCTCTCCTTGTTCGACTAGGTTTGAAATCATTGCCTCGATTTTTTCAATGAGCTTTAGGAATTTTCCTTTCATTTCTTCTGTGTTTTGTTTATTTGCATTCGTCACTGTGGAGATCCCCTGGAATTCTCCAAGAAGAGATCCAAAAAGAGTGTCTTCCCCCTTGAACTCTTCTTTTTGCTTTACATTAGAATTCGTTAACATTTTTTGAGAATTTCCCAAGTTCGTTATTAAAGCCGTATTCATTTTTACACCCCCTTTCAATTAAGCATCATTCTTCGATAAGCAGACCGGCGATGTTTGCAGCAGTTTCTGGATCCATCTGACCGAGGATTTCTCCTCTTTCCTCACTAGCTACATCATTTAAAACCTGCACCGCTAAATTTTGTTTCATACTTTGAAGAATAGGAGCCGCTTTTTCTGGGTCCATTTCCTGAAAAGATTGAGCCATTTCTATCACTTTTGAATTTTCGTTGTTCTCATCTTCTGATCTAGCCGCTTCCAAATCAGCTTCCAACTGCACCACTTGTTGTTCTAGTTCGTTGATCTGATTTTGCTTGCTGTCAGATTCTGATTGGAGTTCTTCCATTTCAGCTTCTTTGTTGGCAATTACCGCCTGTAATTGGTCCACCTCGCCGGTTTCTGAATTACCATCATCAGATGTAGCAGCTTTGGATAGGCCTGGAATACGGCTTGTATATTTTTCAGCTTCTTCAAAAACATTGACCCCACTCAAGGTGAGAATAATCAATGTAAGTGTAATAAGAAAAACCAGGGGAAAGAAAATGGCAGCAATCACTTTAGAGAAAGATTTCTTATTTTTTTGCGCAGGGTCACTCTTTGCCATTACATCACCTATTCTGAAAATTTAAGTATTGCTGCATGGATAGTTCATCCATTTGTTTGTTCTCTTCACTTTTCATTAGATCCCACTGCTCATCCCGCTTATGCTCTACAATTTTTTCAAACTTTTTCACCTCTATGTGAGCTGCAGAAAGTTTGACTTGTTTTTGCTGCATATTCGTTCTTGCTTTCTGGACCGCGGGCTGAAGTTGATCGATCATATGCTGTAGACCTTGTATGTACCGTTGATGTCGCACGATATCTTCTGCTCTTACTGTATGGTTCTTCAAGTCTTCCTCAAAGCTTTTTTCCGCTAGTTCCTTCTTCTTTAGACATTCATAAAGTTTTTCTGCCTGGTTCTCAAAATTGTCGACAGCATCCTGATAGATTTTCTGAGTCTTTTGCTTCTCTCGATCTCTCAGGTCCCTGATTCTTTGGAACGTTTGGACATCAGCCATATCTTACGGGCCCTCCTATACGAACAGTTTTCTCAGGTCTTCGACTGACCTTTCAAAACTTGCCGGTTCATGTATTCCTTGTCTTAAGAATCGAGTGATGGCAGGGTGATAGGTAATCGCTTGATCGATTTCCTTGCTCGACCCCTTTTTATAGGCTCCAATTTGTATCAGCTCACTATTTTCTTCATAAGTAGCCAACAGGCCCCGTAGCTTATCAGCGGATTCTTTATGTTCAGGGGAAGCAATTTGCTTCATGACGCGGCTTATGGATTTTAGTATATTGATAGCTGGAAAATGGCTTTGTTCAGCTAGTTTACGATCAAGAACAAAGTGACCGTCGAGAATCCCTCTTACGGTGTCAGATATGGGTTCATTCAAATCATCGCCATCAACTAAAACCGTATAAAAAGCTGTAATTGTACCATTCACGCTTGACCCAGTTCTTTCTAATAATTTCGGTAGTAGAGCAAAAACGGATGGAGTGTAACCTTTAGTCGTAGGAGGTTCGCCAGTAGCAAGACCGATTTCACGCTGAGCCATAGCGAAACGGGTGACAGAGTCCATCAACAAATTGACGTTATACCCTTGGTCGCGAAAATATTCACTGATGGCTGTTGCTGTATAAGCCCCTTTCACTCGCATAAGTGCAGGCTGATCAGAAGTAGCCACGATGAGAATGGAGTTTTTCAACCCTTCTTCTCCCAGGTCATTCTCAATGAACTCTCTCACTTCCCGCCCTCGTTCGCCAATCAAAGCAATCACATTCAAATCAGCCGAACTGTTTCTGGCAATCATCCCCATCAAGGTACTTTTACCAACCCCGCTCCCTGCGAAAATACCGACTCTCTGCCCTTTTCCGACAGTCAATAAAGTATCCACAGCTCTCACGCCGACTTGAATCGGTTCATGGATGGGTGGGCGCATGAGAGGGTTGGGAGGGTTTTGATCCGTCGGATACCCTTTTAACCCTAGTGGCATTGCTGCTCCATCCAACGGTTGGCCTGCAGCATCCAAAATCTTCCCGATCAGCCCTACTCCCACTTTAATTCGCATCGGTTCACCGGTGGCTTCAACAATGCTGCCAGGACGAACTTCTTTCACTTCACGAAAAGGCATTAAGAGGATGTTTTCATTATTGAATCCGACCACCTCGGCTGGGATCTTTCCTGTTTGATGGGATGTATGGATATAACACAAATCACCGACAGAAGCTTCAGGTCCCTTGGATTCGATCATGAGTCCGACAACTCTATGAATCTTCCCATACCTTTTCATAGATTCTGCATTAGCGATCGCATCAAAGTAACGCTGGTTATTCATTTCCCATCTCCTCATTCGCCACAGAGAGCAGTTGGTGCCTGAGTTCTGATAGTTGAGTATCTATACTTCCATCAAGCCTTCCAAACTGCGATTCTACAATACAGGCGTTAGGCGTTAACTCTTCTTCTGCGTAAATGCTTAAATAGGAAGATGGAGTAATCAACCGTTCTAGCTCGTCGGACTGTTTGTAGACAAATTCATATTTTTCTGGGTGGACATACAAAGCGACCTCTGGCTGGCCTTTAACCTCTTCGATTACTCTTTTAACTACTGGCGAAAACAAAGTGGGGTCTTCTTCAAGTTTTGCGTTGAGAATTTTCTCGGAGGTTTTCATGGCTACTTCTATGATGGTTCTTTCACTATTTGTCACCATACGATCATGGGCAGCTTTGGCTTGCTGAATAATTTTATTTGCCTGGGATAATCTGTCTTCTAAGGCTTCATGCCCTTCTTTATGACCTTTCCTGAACCCCTGGTCCACCCCTTTTTGATAGGCTTCATTTTCGATCACTTTTCTCTCTTCTTCCCAGGTTTCTTTCATAGATTGTATTTCTTCTTCTGTTGATCGTATCAACTGCTCTCTTTGAATCCTTGCTACTTCTAACTCTTTTTGAGCTTGTGCTAACTCTTGGTTGATTTGATGACTTTTTTGCTCCTGTTCATTTTCCTGAACGTGCGTTTCTCGAATATGAACGGGCCTTAAACCAATGATTCTGCCACTTGATGAAGGGCCGTGCTTAGACAATGATGTCATCTCCTCCACCTCTTGCTATGACGATTTCACCAACATCCTCTAAACGGCGAATGGTCGTAACCACTCTCGTTTGAGCCTCTTCCACATCCCGAAGTCTGACGGGCCCCATAAACTCCATTTCTTCTTTGAAAGTGGCGGCCATTCGTTCAGACATATTACTGAATACGATGTCTTTGACTTCTTCGCTGGACACTTTAAGCGACAAACGCAGATCATCATTTTCAACATCACGGATGATTCTTTGAATCGCACGATTATCAAGAGCAACGATATCTTCAAAGACGAACATGCGTTTCTTAATTTCTTCCGCCAACTCTGGATCCTGTATTTCTAGAGAGTCAAGGATCGTTCTTTCTGTGCTGCGATCAACACCATTCAACACTTCCACAACGGCTTGGATTCCACCGGTTTCTGTATAATCCTGGGTCACCGTCGCCGATAACTTTTTCTCAAGGATTTGTTCCACCTGACTGATAATTTCAGGGGATGTTGACTCCATTGTGGCAATCCTCCGTGCAACGTCCGCCTGAAGTTCTTGTGGAAGTTCTGACAGAATCTGTCCGGACTGCTCCGGGTCTAGGTAGGACAGTACGAGCGCAATCGTTTGGGGGTGCTCGTTTTGGATAAAGTTGAGAATCTGATGCGCATCTGCTTTTCTTGCAAAATCAAATGGCTTCACCTGCAAAGATGAAGTGAGGCGTCCGATGATATTAGAAGCTTCATCAGAACCTAGCGCTTTTTCTAGAATTGTCTTTGCATAGCCGATTCCACCCTGTGATATATAATCCTGGGCTAATGCTATTTGATGGAACTGCTCTAGGATTTCTTCCTTTTCTTTCTTATCTACTTTTTGTACCGAAGAGATCTCCAACGTCAATTGTTCAATCTCTTCCTCATCTAAATGTTTGTACACTTGGGCTGCAACATCTGGCCCAAGGGAGATTAACAGGACAGCCGCTTTCTGTTTGCCTGTCAATTCCGACTTTCTCAAGGCCATATAAAGACCTCCTTAATCTTCCGCAATCCATGATCGCAATAATTTCGCAAAATCTTCTGGTTTTTCTTTGGCCATCTTTTCCAACTGCTTACGTTTATGCGTCCCTTCATCGTCACGCTCTTCAATGGATGGTACCTCCTGAGGCTGGGCTTGTTGAACCTCTTCTTCAAACACCATGTACGCTTCTTCAGCCTCTTCTTTAGTCCTTTTCCTACGTGCAAGGACGATGAGAAGTACGATGATTGTGAAAAGGAGTACACCTCCTATAACATAAGCCCAAAAAGGTACACCCTCGACGCCTGATTCAGGAAACTCAGGGCCTCCGTTAAACTCCTGGAATACGATCGAAACTTTCTCTTGTGTATCCACTTCTCCGTATTCGCCATTAATCGATGTTGTAATCATCGAATCGACAATGGACTGTACGCTTTCTTCAACGGTTTGTTGTTCAGCGGCAGTAAGGTATTCGATTTCCCCCTCAGGACTAACACTTTTGGTATTATCAATGGCTACTTGAATCCCCAGGTCCCTTACCTTGTACGGGCTCTCCTCAATATTTTTCTTGATTCTGTTAAACTCGTTATTAATGGTTTCGCGATTCATTTCGTAATCGCCACCTGAGCCTTCTGCTCCAGCAGGGTATTCAGGTATGTCCCCTTCTTCCGTACCTACAGGGCCCCCCTCAGGCAGACCGCCTTCGTACGTTTCTTCAATTCTTTCTACACTGACAGGCAGCCCTTCCATCGTTTCTGGGTCTACAGGCTCCACCAGTTCTTCTACACGATTTTCTTTAGTGAAATCGATATCTGCCGTTACGGTAGCAATCACTTTCTGCTGACCAATCATCATACCAAGCATGCGTTGCAGTCGTTGTTTAATGTCTCTTTCAATTTCTTTCTTTACATTCTGCTGATAGGTATAAGCATTTTCAGACCCACCCATCTGTGAATCATTTATGTCAAAATAGTTAAAATTTTGATCCATGATGACGATATTATCTTTAGGAAGGTTTGGTACGGATTTTGAAGCTAAATTATAAAGAGCTTCAATTTGTCCATTTTCGATCTGATACCCAGGCTGTACATTGAGTACAATCGAGGCAGAGGCCGGTTGGGCAGATTCAGAAACAAAAACCTGCTCTTCCGGCATATTGATCATAACTTGAGCATCTTGGATGCCTGTGATCCCCTTCATCAAATTTGCAAGTTCGGTTTGCATCGCATCCAGTTTGATGACATCAAACTCATTATCCGTCATTCCCCATGAAGTATTTCCACTGAAGAAACCATAATCGATCGTTCCACTATTGGGCAGGCCGGCGGCTGCAAGGTCCACCAGCAAACCTTCTGCCTGAGTGTCTGGAACCAGGATGGTAGCTCCACCTTGGTCAAGTTCATATGTAATTCCTCTTGTTTCAAGTTCTGTCTTAATTTGACCAATCTCCTGTAAAGTTAGATCTCTGTATAGCGGAACCATTTTGGTCTGAGAGGCTAAAACACTCGTTAGGAGAAGGATACAGATGATGGCAGCCATCCCGCCGATGGTCCACCCTTTTTGTGATTTTTTCCGCTCTTTCCAAAAGGTTGCCAGTCTATCCTGATATTTTTTTATTTTTTCTTTCATAGTTGCCCCCATAAAAAGCACGACCTAAGCGAATGGTTTAGTGCGAATTAAATATAGTAGCGTCACACTTGCATACGCATGACTTCTTTATATGCTTCTACGACTTTGCTCTGCATTTCCACAGCTGTTTTCATAGTGATGCTTGCCTTTTGTGAAGTAATCATCACATCATGCAAATCATTGATGTCTCCTTGAGCGAGAGCTTTTGTCTTACGATCAGACAGGATTTGAGCTTCGTTCACTCCAGCGATTGCATCTTTCAACTGATTGGCAAATGTAGCATGAGCTTCACCAGGAGAAACAACTTTCTTCCATTGTGTTTGAGAAGGTTGGCTTAAGGGGATGGTGTTAACTAGATGGTTTGACATTATAAATTCTCCTTACCTTATCTCCCGATTTCCAAAGCTTTCATTAACATACTTTTCGATGCATTAACGGCTGTAACATTCGCCTCATAAGAACGCGTGGCGCTCATCATATCGACCATTTCCTTTAGGGGATCGACATTAGGCAGTTCTACATAACCATCTTCGTTGGCATCTGGATGATTCGGGTTATATACGAGTTTAAAAGGCTCATCATCTTCAATAATTGCTGTTGCTTTTACACCACTTCCCTGTGATGAATCAGTGGCTGCTTTATGTAAAAAACTTTTGAAGTTGTTTTCAGACGGTTCAAAAACCACCATCTTTCGGCGATAAGGTTCCCATTCCCCATTCTCATTAAGAGTGGCTCGTGTAGTATTCGCATTCGCCATATTCGAAGAAGCGACATCCATCCGTAATCTTTGAGCTGTAAGAGCACTAGCGCTGTTATTCATAGCATGAAAGATACTCATCTTTTAGTTCCCCCCTCTGATGACAGATTCCAGGCTGCGGAACTTCCCACTCATACGATCAACCAAGGCTTGATATTGAATTTGATTTTGTGCCAGTTCATTCATTTCTTTATCAATGTCCACGTTATTCCCATTATGATTGTATACCGTATTCGTCTTTGTAAAGGTCCGATACGGTTCACGAGAGTCATTCGTAAAGGGTAAATGGCGCTCATTCGTCTTTTTAGCCTGTAGAAATGAATGTTCTTGACTCAAGATATCCTTAAAAGCCACATCTTTCGCTTTGTATCCCGGTGTGTCCACATTGGCAATATTATTAGAGATTGCTCTGTTTTTAGCCGAAGAATAATCCAAAGCATTTTCTAAGCTTGTAAAAGTGCTGCTGAAAAGAGTCATTCCTCCACCTCTATTCGACATTTTTCTATACTCACAGACACAATTGTAAAAAAATTCTCGTACTTGTGTCTATACAAAAAACCACTTTTTTACGAGAGTATTACAAACACCCCAAATGAATCAGGGACAAATTCCTCACTTTTTTACTTTTGTTTCCATGTGTCGAAATCTTTCCCATAATGAACATTATTACATAACTTTTTGTCGAATAGTGAATTTATCATGGATATTTTTAAAACACGACATAAGATAGTGAAAATAGGTTAAATCTGTTAAAAAAAGCACGACGTAAAATACGTGTATGGGTTTATCAATAGCGTGACGGGTTTCGGTACATGGTTGAGCGTCAAGAGCTGTGGATAGGGAAAACTCCTAACTCAAATATGGTGAAGCGTCGGTCAGCGGCGTATGCCATCGACTAGCTGGTGAATGTAAAATAAAACGAAGTGCGGAGCGATTTGATGTTGCCCTATCGTATAGAAGATAGAGAAGTCTCACTAGCCGCTGGGCGTAAGAGTCTGATTTGGCAGAAGTGAACCCGCTCCTTTAGAAATAGTCGAGTCTCCCCTAAAGTTCCCTTCATTAGAAACCTCGATACGGAGTCTCCTAAGATTGTTAAGCTACTCCTCTAAGGAACCATTCATTGACAAGGTGATCGAAACTAAAAGGATACAAATACTCATGAACTACAATACATTCATACATAAAAAAACCGCTACTCTTTTTAAAGAGTAGCGGTTTTTTATTATTAATTCGTACGAAGCTTTTGAAGCTCTAATAGGAAATTGTTATTCAGTACTTTAATATACGTTCCCTTCATTCCTAGTGAACGGGACTCAATAACACCAGCACTTTCAAGCTTTCTCAATGCGTTAACAATTACTGATCTCGTGATTCCTACACGGTCGGCAATTTTACTTGCTACAAGCAGCCCTTCATTTCCTTCTAGTTCCTCGAAAATGTGCTCGATGGCTTCAAGTTCACTATAGGATAGAGAGCTGATCGCCATTTGTACGACGGCTTTGCTACGGGCTTCCTGTTCGATTTCTTCTGTTTTTTCATGAAGAATTTCCATACCAACGACAGTAGCACCGTATTCAGCAAGAAGTAAGTCATCTTCATTAAAATTGCTGTTCAGTCGGCTTAGAATAAGCGTACCTAGACGCTGACCACCACCAATGATTGGAACAATAGTCGTCAGACCATTTTCAAACAACTCACGGTTTTCAACTGGGAATGCCGTGTATTCACTATTGATATCGATATCCGGTGTAGTTTCTTCAATGTTGAAAAGGTTTTGAGTGTACTCTTCTGGGAATTGACGCTCAGAGAGCATAGCCTTCATTCGCTCATTCTCAATTTCTTGATTGATAGCAAAGCCTAAAAGCTTTCCTCGACGGCTTAAGACAAACGTATTCGCCTCAATTACATCTCTCATCGTTGCGGACATGTCGTTGAAGTCCACCGATTTTCCGGTTGTCTTTTGCAGCATTGCATTGATTTTACGTGCACGATCTAGTAGTTTCATGTTCATTTCCTCCTTGTTGTTCACCCTATAAAATAAATCGACTCAAATCTTTGTTTTTTACGATCGATGATAGTTTGCTGTCTACATACTGTGGTGTGATCTCAATAGTTTCCATCGTTACGTCAGGAGCTTCAAATGATAAATCCTCAAGCAGTTTTTCTAAAATCGTATGCAGCCTCCGCGCCCCGATGTTATCTGTTTCCTGATTTACTTCATGAGCGATTTCTGCGAGTCTAGTAATAGCATCGTCAGAAAATTCAACCTTTATACCTTCTATTTCAAGTAAAGCCTTATATTGTTTCAAAAGTGCATTTGAAGGCTCTGTTAGGATACTTTTGAAGTCTGAAACACTGAGTTTATTTAACTCTACGCGGATTGGAAACCTTCCTTGCAGTTCTGGAATTAAATCCGATGGCTTAGCCATATGAAACGCACCGGCTGCAACGAAGAGAATATGGTCAGTTGCTACGGGTCCGTATTTTGTCACAACCGTTGAGCCTTCAACAATCGGAAGAATGTCTCTCTGTACACCTTCACGGGATACATTCGCCTGATTGTCACCCTTTGCTGCCACTTTATCGATCTCATCAATAAAGATCATTCCTGCCTGTTCTACTTTAGCAACAGCATCCTGGCCGACTTCGTCCATATCCACCAACTTGCCCGCTTCTTCCTGTGTTAGTACTTTTCGCGCTTCTGACACCGGGAGTTTGCGTTTCTTTTTCTTCTTCGGCATGAATTGACTAAATGCGTCCTGCATGTTCATACCCATCTGTTCCATACCGGAGCCCTGCATCATGTCAAACATGGAAGACTGAGACTCTTCCACCTCTATGGTTACCATCCGGTCTTCCAACTCACCGAGATCCAATTGATGGCGGATGCGGCTTCTTTTTGTCTCTATTTCTGCTTCTTCACTCTTCTCATCAGGATCCACTTCCTGCTGGTTGCCTTGATTAAAGATCATCTCAAATGGATTTTTGAAGTTATTGGACTGCTTTTTCTTAGAAGGAACGAGCAGCTTCACAAGACGCTTGTTTGCTTGTTCTTCCGCCCTGTCTTTCACAGCCTCCATCTTCTCTTCCTTCACCATACGTACGGCCATTTCCACTAAGTCTCGCACCATGGATTCAACATCTCGACCAACGTAACCAACTTCTGTGAATTTCGTGGCTTCCACTTTAACAAAAGGGGCTCCCACTAATTTCGCTAAGCGACGGGCAATCTCTGTCTTCCCTACCCCTGTAGGTCCCATCATCAAAATGTTCTTCGGTACAATTTCATCCTTCAAATCATCTGTCAGCTGCATACGACGATATCTGTTCCGAAGAGCAATAGCTACAGATCGCTTAGCGCTCTCCTGTCCAATGATATATTGATCTAGTTTTTCTACAATTTGTCTAGGAGTTAAGTTTAATGACATTTATGGTCCCCCTTAATCGAGAACTTCCAGGATTATTTGATCATTTGTAAAGACGCAGATCTCTCCTGCAACCTCAAGGGCTGCTTTAGCAATTTGTGAAGCAGATTGTTCCGGTGAATAACGTTTTAACGCCCGCCCTGCACTTAGAGCGAAGTTTCCACCTGAACCGATGGCAAGTATACCGTCGTCCGGTTCTATTACTTCCCCAGTACCTGAAACAAGAAACATATTTTCTTTGTCCATAACAATCAACATCGCTTCTAATTTCCTAAGAACACGATCACTCCGCCACTCTTTTGCAAGTTCTACGGAAGCTCTTGCCAGGTTGCCATCAAAGCTTTCGAGTTTTCCCTCGAACTTCTCAAAAAGTGTAAAAGCATCGGCCACAGACCCAGCGAAGCCTGCTAATACTTGATCATTAAATAGTCGACGAACTTTCCTTGCCTTATGTTTCATAACTACCTGATTGCCTAATGTTACTTGACCATCTCCACTCATCGCACACTCTCCATTGTGCTGGACGGCAAAGATCGTTGTTGCATGAAATTGCTGCTCCATCATTTTCACCTCTTATTCGCTCGTGGATGACTGTTCATATATACATTTTTCAACCGATCTTTCGATACGTGTGTATAAATCTGAGTTGAAGAGAGTCGTTCATGTCCTAATAATTCCTGTACTGAGCGCAAATCTGCTCCTTCGTTCAGAAGATGAGTAGCAAACGAATGTCTTAATTTATGGGGATGAATATCCACCGTCATCGCTGCTTTTTCGACCATCTTTTTCAGTATGAGCCTGATTCCATCAGCTGTCAGAGGACCGCCTTTAGCATTCAAAAACAATCGTTTACTTGAGGCATCTTTCTTAGAAGCCAGTTGTTTTCTGCCATCATTTATATATGTCTGAAGTGCTTTTGCAGCAAACTGCCCGTAAGGAACATAACGGTCTTTACTTCCTTTTCCATGAACTAGAGCTGTGTTCAATGAAAAATCCAAGTCTGGGAGTTCCATTCTCACACATTCACTGACACGTACGCCCGTTCCATAGAGAAGTTCGATAAGAGCCTGATTTCTCTGTCCTAGGGGCGTATGCATATCACTCACAGTAAAAAGTTTCTCTAACTCTTCTTCATAAAAGAAGTTGGGGATGGGACTTTCTTTCTTTGGTAATATCACATTCAAAAATGGGTTTTGATCGACAATTTCCTCACGTTCCATGAAGCGGAAAAAGCTTCTTAAACATGATATCTTTCTGGAAACTGTCCTTCTTGAATACTGCGCTTCGTACTGCCTTGATAAAAAGATTCGGATCACAGGGTATTCACATTCCTGTATTGACAATCCCTCTGATTTGAGAAAGGATGCAAATTCATCCAAATCCCTTCCGTAATGCTTTAATGTAAGAGGCGAAGCGTTTTTTTCAATTTGTAGATATTCCATAAAAAGCTCTTTATAAGATTGCATGATTCCTTCCACCTCACAAAGGCGTCTAAATTTTATCACAACATTCATTGGCATAACAATGCATTTAATTAAAATGTAACAAAATTCTGAATTGTTTCCAACTCTAATGAATCAGGTATTTTATGAAATCATACTTTAGCGTGATCATGTGTCAAGTATGTATACTTACCAAAGCGTAATTATAGCGCCCCACCTTATAGCTGTCAATCAAAAACTTACGTTCCATAAAAACTCACGGCAGGTTTCATAATATCTTCCTATTCTTTAAGGCTCAGATTAGAGATCACTTGTGGTTTTAGGGGCTGAAAGAAATTATTGCAACATTTGATTCAGCCACTAAAAAAAGAGTCTACAACTAAAAGGATAGTCATAGACTCTTGGTTTTATAACTAAATCAGGATTGAGGCTCTTCTTTATAATCACATTCCGTACACTGAATTTGTGTGCCCTTCTTCGATTTCTTCTCTACAAGCAGAGACTCACATTTCGGACACGGTCTGCTGATTGGCTTATCCCAGGATATGAAGTCACATTCCGGATAGTTTTCACAACCAAAGAACTTACGGTTTTTCTTACTTTTTCGCTCGACAACTTCTCCATCTTTACATTTTGGACAAGTGACACCGACTTTTTTAAGAATTGGTTTCGTATTGCGACAGTCAGGGAAATTTGAGCAGGCAAGAAACTTGCCGTATCTACCCATCTTATAAACCATTTCATGCCCACACTTTTCGCAATCAATTCCCGCAGGCTCATCTTTGATTTCAATTTCTTCCATTTCCTTTTCCGCTTTCTCTAAGCGGGGTTGAAAGCCTTCATAGAATTGGCTGATGATGTTCACCCAATCCTCTTTTCCATCCTCAATCGCATCTAGATCATCTTCCATCCCCTTCGTAAAGTCGACATCGATGATTTCAGGGAAGTATTCTCTGAGTTGTTCAAGGACAATTTCTCCAAGCTCCGTTGGAATAAAACGTTTATTATCCAGAGCGACATATCCACGGCGCTGAATCGTATCGAGTGTCGGGGCATAAGTAGAAGGACGCCCAATTCCGAGCTCTTCAAGCGTCTTAACTAGACGTGCTTCCGTGTAACGCGGCGGAGGCTGCGTGAAGTGCTGGTTCGGTTTGATTTCTTCCGCTTTTACGGTCATGCCCTCTTCAAGGTGAGGCAGAAGTTTGTCTTTCTCTTTTTTGTTATCATCGCGACCTTCGATATAAACCTTCATAAACCCTTTGAATTTGACTTCAGAACCTGTAGCTCTAAACTCTACCCCTTCATTATAAAGGTGAACAGTCATCGTATCTAACACTGCTGGAGCCATTTGGCTGGCAATGAACCTGTCCCAAATCAATTTATAAAGACGATACTGGTCACGGGATAATATGCTCTTCATTGCTTTTGGATCACGATCTGCCCCCGTCGGCCTAATCGCCTCGTGAGCGTCTTGAGCACCTTCTTGCTTTTTAGCCGCTTTACTTTGTCCGAGAAACTCGTTACCGAAGTTACCTTCGATATACTGTTTGGCATCCTCTTTGGCGGAATTCGAGAGTCTAGTGGAATCTGTACGCATGTACGTAATCAGACCAGTCGTTCCTTGCTTTCCTCCAAGGTCGATTCCTTCGTAAAGCTGTTGGGCAATCATCATTGTTTTCTTCGCGCGGAAGTTCAATTTACGTGCCGCTTCCTGTTGTAGTGAAGAAGTGGTGAAAGGAAGGGAAGGATTTCTTTTTCTTTCTCTTTTATTTACTTTTTCTACAGAGAAATCTTTCCCTTTCATCCGCTTTTGAATTTGGTCGACATCGTCTTGTGTTTTTAAATCCTTCTTCTTACCATCAACACCATAAAAGGAACCTTCAAATGTCTCTTTATCTTTTAAGAAATCTGCTTCTATCGTCCAATATTCTTCTGGCTGGAATTTTTTAATCTCATTTTCACGATCAATAATGATTTTAACAGCCACAGATTGAACACGACCTGCACTTAAGCCTTTTTTAACTTTCTTCCAAAGAATGGGGCTGATGTTATATCCGACAAGTCGGTCAAGAATCCGGCGAGCCTGTTGGGCATCAACCAAATCTGAATCAATCGACCTCGGTTGTTTAAATGAATCTTTAATGGCTTCTTTAGTGATTTCATTAAAAACAACTCGACAATCTGATGTATCATCAATTTCCAAGCTGTGGGCTAAATGCCAGGCAATGGCCTCCCCTTCACGGTCGGGGTCGGCAGCGAGATATACTTTCTTTGCTTTTTTGGCTGCGGTCTTTAGTTCTTTCAAAACAGGACCTTTTCCTCGGATAGTTATATATTTGGGGTTGAATTCATTCTCTACATCCACGCCCATTTGACTCTTAGGCAGGTCACGCACATGCCCGAGGGATGCTTTGACTTTGTATTTTTTTCCAAGGTATCGTTCAATTGTTTTTGCTTTTGCAGGTGATTCTACTATTACCAGATAATCTGCCATATATGTTCCTCCCATAGAGGTGTTTTCTCTTTTTGCATCATACACTCTTTTTATATTGTCAAGTTTTGATTTACCTATTGCTGGATCACTTATTCTAATGGAAAAGAAAGCTTAACCGTCCTCTCCAATGAGAAAAAGTCGATCTGACGGGGTGATTTTTCCATGTAATTGTTTGAATCAGCTTTTTATAAAATAAATCTTCCCTATTATTAAATACAATGAAACCGTTTGTCAAACATATATTTTTCAAAAAAGTCTCAAATTGGTCCATTCTCACCCTTGAATGTAACACCTTTGTAACGGATTATTCAAATTTTTCTAACCAATCTTCCAGAATGTCATGATGCGTATGAACCAATTTTGCACCTTCATTGATCATTTTATGACATCCTTCACTCGTTACATGTCCAGCAGGTCCCGGGAGTGCATAAACATCCTTGCCTTGCTCTAAAGCCTGGTCCACTGTAATCAATGTGCCGCTTTTCAATCGTGCTTCAATGACAAAGGTACTTGGGGTCAATCCTGCAATTAACCGGTTACGTTCAGGAAAGTGATATTTTTGCGGTGGGCAGTCCGGAGGATATTCACTTACAACCAAATGTTCTCGTATTAAAGTGTCGTACAAAGAAGGGTTATTCTTAGGATAAATATGCTCAAATCCCGAACCGAGTACGGCAATCGTTTTTCCATTAAATTCAGCCGCTAACTTGTGAGCAAGCTGATCGATTCCCTGTGCCATACCACTGACAATGGTAAACCCAGAGCTGATCAGTGGAATAAGGATAGACTTCATAGCTGGAAACGCATAAGATGAGGGCTTGCGAGTGCCAATCACACTGATCGAAAGCGGTGTATGAAACAAGGATACATCACCTTCCGTGTAAAGAGCATAAGGAGGATCTGGAATCGTTTTTAAATACTCTGGATAGGTTGGATCAAACACAGTGACAATTGTATATTTTTGGTCATAAATGTCGAGTTTCTTCATTATATTATTGTCAGTTATATGTCGGTGGATAGATTGAGCTCTAGAAAGGGGGATAGATAGAGTAGTGGATAACTGAGAAGGTGTACATGAGAAGGGGTAAAGTAAAGAAGCGTCGATCTGAAACAATTTTCTAAGAATTGGCCTTGTCATGTGGGGTGAATCATGTAGGAGGAGTAAGCGTCTTCTACGGTCTTTCATCAGGCACCTCATTTTCATAGTTTAGAGGCCGTACCTGTTCATCGATACGGCCTCTTTCTTTCATTTACTTAGTGAGTTTTGCATTTTTCAAATAAATCCTGATCCTTTAACACTTGGATCAATGTTTCACCCATAACTGAAGGTGTTTCAGCTACTTGAATTCCACACTCATTCATGACACGGATTTTTTCGTCAGCGGTACCTTTACCACCAGAAATAATCGCACCAGCATGACCCATACGTTTGCCAGGAGGAGCTGTACGGCCGCCAATAAAGCCGACCACTGGTTTGCTCATATTCGCTTTCACCCATTCAGCTGCTTCTTCCTCAGCTGTTCCGCCAATTTCACCAATCATGATGACGGCTTCTGTATCTGGGTCTTCATTGAAAGCTTTCAGTACATCGATGAAATCGGTCCCATTTACAGGATCTCCCCCGATTCCAACCGCTGTTGATTGACCGATTCCAGCTTCAGAAAGCTGGTGAACAGCCTCATAAGTCAATGTGCCAGAACGAGATACGACACCAACATGGCCTTTTTTATGAATGTAACCAGGCATGATACCGATTTTACATTCATCAGGTGTAATGACGCCGGGACAGTTCGGTCCTACAAGGCGTGTTTTCTTTCCTTCCATATAACGTTTTACTTTGATCATATCCAGTACAGGGATATGTTCAGTGATACAAATGGCAAGATCCAAATCTGCATCCGTCGCTTCCATGATGGCATCCGCTGCAAACGGTGCAGGGACATAAATGACGGAAGCATTCGCTCCTGTTTTTTCTACAGCTTCTGCAACTGTATTATATACAGGAATTCCTTCCACTTCAGTGCCACCTTTCCCTGGCGTTACACCGCCCACGATTTGTGTTCCATACTCAACCATCTGTTTGGTATGGAAAAGTGCTGTGGACCCTGTAATACCTTGAATAATGACTTTTGTGTTCTTATCAATATATACACTCATCTGATTCCCCGCCTTTCTTACTTGACTAGTTCAACGATTTTTTGTGCGCCTTCTGCCATAGAATCTGCAGAAGTGATGTTCAAGCCTGATTCATCAAGAATTTTCTTCCCAGCATCTACGTTCGTACCTTCTAAACGAACAACGAGCGGCAATGTAAGTCCGATTTGTTTTGTTGCTTCGACCACACCTTCAGCAATAACATCACACTTCATAATGCCTCCGAAAATGTTAACGAAAATTCCTTTGACATTTTCATCAGAAAGGATAATCTTGAAAGCTTCGGTTACTTTTTCAGTTGTAGCGCCGCCTCCGACATCCAGGAAGTTGGCAGGATCTCCACTATAGTGTTTGATTGTGTCCATTGTAGCCATCGCCAGACCCGCACCATTGACCATACAGCCGATGTTACCATCAAGCGCGATGTAACTAAGATCGTATTTGGATGCTTCTACTTCTTTTGGATCTTCTTCTTCAAGATCACGAAGATCAGCAATATCTTTTTGACGGAAAAGAGCGTTATCATCAAAGTTCAACTTGGAATCAAGCGCCAGTACATCCCCGTCACCTGTTGTAACGAGTGGATTGATTTCTGCAACAGAGCAATCCTTTTGTACAAAGACGTCATAAAGGCCAAGCATAAACTTAACGGCTTTTCCTAATGATTCTTTCGGAATATTAATATTAAATGCAAGTCGACGCGCCTGGAATGGTGTGAGACCTGTCACAGGATCGATAACTTCTTTGAAGATTTTTTCAGGAGTCTTTTCTGCGACTTCTTCAATCTCAGTTCCACCTTCTTCAGATGCCATCATTGTGACACGGCTTGTCGCGCGATCGAGAACAAGACCGACATAGTATTCGCTCTTAATATCGCAACCCTCTTCGATAAGTAAGCGCTTTACTTCCTTGCCTTCTGGTCCAGTCTGATGGGTTACAAGTGTTTTTCCTAGTATTTCGTCAGCGTATGTACGCACCTCGTCAAGATTCTTAGCAATTTTGACTCCGCCCGCTTTCCCGCGGCCACCTGCGTGGATCTGCGCTTTGACAACTGTGACATCGCTACCTAATTTCTTCGCTGCTTCGACAGCTTCATCTACGGTATATGCGACGTGTCCATTTGGCACAGATACGCCAAAATCACGCATGATTTCTTTTCCTTGATACTCGTGAATGTTCATGTTTCATCCTCCCATCAAATTTCACTGCATGTACATTGTATAAAAAAACGCTATCAATTGTCCATACTAAGCTAGATATCTGTCGAAAAATTCACTAGATTCACAGGTATAATATTATGTAAACTAGTTTTAGAGTTGTCTGTTTCCACCATCTTAATCCTGCATAAATGCTCCCTATTGAGGAAGACTCAGTTACGAGATGTTTTCAGGGTTTGTTACCTAGGGTGAGCGTTAGGAGTGGCTGGGAAGCGCCGAGCTTCCTCGGACTACGCCCTGCGGGATCTCGCCTATCTCCTTCTCCCACGGGAGTCTCGCAGCTTCCCAACCACCCCATTCGATGCATGTTAGAAACGAGCCCCTTTACCAAGCTGGATTTCAGCTATCCCTATTGTTAAAAGCATAAAGCGCTCTGTATCAAGCTTTTAGAGTTCAAGTACCTAGACATGGGCGATTTAATTTTATACTCCAATCAAACGGAATAGCTGTTTATTCTGGAAGTGGTTTCGAGACACTGATTTAGCAAAGGGGCGGAGGGGAAAGGCGAGACTCCTAATTTAAGTGTGCAGGCGCCTCGATCAGCGGTGTGTGGACTGGACTGAGCTGGCGGAGATAAAGGAAACACGAAGAACGAAGGGATTCGATGTTGACTTATCGTACAGAAGCGAGGGAAGTCTCAATAGCCGCTAGGCGCCGGAACCGGATATCGTAGAGGAAAAAAGTGCAGGGTAAGACCCCACAGGACGCAGTTCCGAGGAGGCTCACCGCGCTCCCGCGGAAAGCGAGCTATTCCCCGTACCCCCCATCCACTCAATAAAAGTCTTGAAACTGAGTCTTCAAGAAACCTGCCATATACTTTATTAAGAATTATTTATTTTGTTGCTGGTCAACGTTGTAAATGAAGGCGAAAACTTCAGCGACGACATGGTAAAGATCTTCCGGGATTTGTTCATTGATGTTCAATTCAGAGAGCAGTTCAACGAGTGAGGCGTCTTCTTGTACAGGGATCTGGTGCTCCTCTGCGGCTTTTAGAATATTTTCAGCAATATGCCCTTTCCCTTTCGCCACTACCTCTGGAGCAGCTGCTTTCTCAGTTTGATAGGTCAGAGCAATCGCTTCTTTTCTTTTTTTCATCATATTCTTACATCCACCCCTTCTTCCACCACCTTTTGTTTGCTCGAGTCTGAAGTTCTTGAAGCCTCACGTATGACGCGTGCCTTTATAGAGTTCAAATCATACCCCGCATTTGCCAATCCCTCTTCTAATTTCTCTTGATATGGCTTAAAAAGCTTTTCAACCTCCGGGTTATCATTATATATGACGACCGATACACGGCGTTCAACGATATTTAGGTCTATGATGGTTTCCTCAAGCTGAGAAAGGTGTAAGTAGAACATCACATGACAATAGTCAGAATCAATTTGCCCATCGTCATTTTTCCGCCCTTCCATGTTCATATGTACATCCTTTAATGCTCCAATGAAATCACCCGGGAATTGAAGCGCTATTTGCAAGGTTTGGGAGTGATCTGAGAAGGAAGCGAGTTGAGTCCCGTTAATGAAGTTGATCAGCCGATTTGCCGTTTCTGCTTTCACCTCTGAACCTTCACTTAAACCCTTTAACAGCAACGATTTTAAAGTATGATCTGGCTGTGGGAGTGCATCGGTCCGTTGAGAGAGTTTAGCAAGCACATGCTCATCATTGTATCCAATTTCATTCATTATCGTTTTCATTTGAAGCCACATTCTATCTTTTGCGGATATTGGAATACTCTCGCTCAAAGACTGCAGGGAATGGATAAGGAGGTTTTGTTGTTTAGCAGGAAGTTGTTTGGCCATCAAGTTTTGGATATCTGAAAGAAAAGAACTGAATGCATTTCTTGTAAATGGGTTCCTTTCAATCCCTTCCTCCCTTAACAAAGGAACAGCTTGATCAATGAATTGCTTCGTCGACTCCTGTAAGTGTGGAGTTATTCGCTCCATCATCTTTTGTTCCACTATTTTTCTAAATGTCTCTGTCCATCGGGTACGTGTTTGTCTAGACAACATTGAGAAATCAGTATTTGAAGGTTGTTGAGTCCAGAGTGAGTTAAGTTTTTTTGCCGTATGGACCCACTGTCTAATGATCTGGTTTTCTGATGGGGATAACGGAAGTTGCTTTTGTAACAGCTGTTGTAAAGAACCAGCTACTCGTTCGTTAGTGAATGGGAATCGATCCATAGTAGGATTCTGTTGAGACCAGTGTTCCTTGAACGACGTCAGGGTATGCTTGGCATCAATGATTCCGGCGCTTTTAAATAGTTCAAAAGTTGCTTTGGAGCCATTTGCTGCCTCAGTTTTAAATCTCTTAAACACCCTATTTTCAGAGTGTGATTTCTGTTCTCCTCGCAATGTTTGGACCATAGTTCTGATTTTTTCATCGTTAGAAGAGAGTGTCTTTCCTCCCAATTGATGCTCAACCGCTGATAAAGCCTGAGTGAATTCGACCGTGTATTTCGCTGTTAGCGCTGCATAAACGGAAGACTGAACGGGCATTCTCCTGCTAAGCATATGTAGTACTATCTCGCGTGCCTGACGTTGATTGTCTGAAGACTGAATCAAGCCGAACGCCTTTGCTAAATCTTTATTATGTATTGGCACATTCAAGTCCATAATAGCTTTCATAAATGACACATTGTGTTGATAAGGCTGAACTCCTATTTGCTTAAGAAGTGAAGCGAGATTCAACGGTCCTGAACGCGCTTCAGAAAGTGATACGGCCCGTAAAACGAGATCTGGTTCCTCTTTTTCAACTTGGAATAAGTAAGACGAACCTTTGATCAACGGTTGATTCACCAGTGCTTCCACGCTTTTCCTGCCTATATTCACCACCACATTGTTGTCTTGTAAAAGTTGTATGACTTTGCCCTTTATCAGTTGTCCTGATTTGGGTTCTACAGACAGGGCTGCATTTGCAGATAAGCGTGTAAGGCTGTTGATCAAATGGTTCATCTTTATTCCATCCCTTTCTTAAAGCAGATCTTTTACAGGGGCGAATGTTTTCCGGTGAATCGGGGAAGGTCCATGAGTTTTCAATGCTTCCACGTGTGGCTTTGTTCCATATCCCTGATTGTTACGGAACTCATACATTGGATACTGTTCATCTAATTCAGCCATCATCCGGTCCCTCGTCACTTTAGCGATAACACTCGCAGCAGCGATCGAAACACTTCTTTCGTCCCCTTTAATAAGTTTTGTTTGAGGACTTGGAATCGCGTCCAATTCCATCGCATCAATCAGCAAATGTTCGGGTTGACCAGAAAGATCTTCGACGGCTCTCTGCATGGCAAGTTTTGTTGCTTGATAGATGTTGATTTGATCAATCTCTTCATTTGTGACAACTCCTACACCCCAATCAGCATCGGACTTAATCCGATCAAAGTAAGCCTCCCGAGTTTTTAAGGAAAGTTTCTTCGAGTCATTCAGGCCTTCTAAATAATAGTCATGAGGTAGAATAACAGCACCTGCAACGACAGGACCGGCAATCGGCCCTCGGCCCGCTTCGTCTATCCCCGCTACATGGGTAAAACCATGTTGTAAGAGATTTTTTTCAAACGTCATCATCATCTCATATTGTCTTTTCAGCTCCTGTTTCTGCTGAACTTCCTTATCATAACGCTTCAAGAGTTGTTGGACACCTTTTCTCGAATCTTCTTTAAACGAAGCTAACTCATGATCGGTCAATTCATTGTCATTCAATCTTTCTTTCACCTGGGCTACGGTCAATTGAGGCATAAAAATTAATTCCTCCACTTCTTATCATATCGGTCGTTTTTCATTGATGTAAAATCGAATGTCTTTTCTATAAATAAAGCATGATCAATAGTAATTGTGTACTTCAGTGGAACAGGAGCTGAGATTGAATCCCCTATCTAATATGCTTCAGATACACTTTAGATTTAACCCCATAAAGAAAGCGCAAGGGGCAAAAGCCTCTTTGCGCTTTGGATTATGAATCAGGGCGTTCAAGGGTGATCATTCCGAGCTTCCCTGTCCGCAAGTCTTGTAAGATAATATCAGAGACTTTTTCAAAATTAACACGGCCTCCACTTTCAAGGCAACCTCGTTTTTTCCCTATAGCCTCAAAAGCCTCCATCATATCATCCACATTCTCAAGACTAAATCTCTCTTCAAGACGATCATGGTAAGATTGATGCAGAAAATTCAGGACATAAGCAGCTACATCTTCTTTTGGAAGGATTTGATCTTTAATCGTTCCGATAGCCGCTAAGCGATAGCCCACTTCTTCTTCCTCGAATTTCGGCCAAAGAATCCCAGGAGTATCAAGCAATTCGAATTCTTTTTTTACCTTGATCCATTGCTGCTTCGTGGTGACCCCTGGTTTATCACCTGTTTTAGCCATTTTCTTGTTCGCCAGTCTATTAATCAATGTAGATTTCCCTACATTCGGAATCCCTATGATCATCGCCCTTGAAGCTCTCGGACGTATACCTTTCGCTTTGAGCTTGTCCATTTTTTCTTTGCCTAACTCTTTCGCTAGCTGGACAACTTTTTGTACATCCTGCTTTTGATTTGCTTCAATGGCAACTGAAGGGATTCCTCTTTCTTTAAAATGTTCAATCCACTCATTGGTGATTTGGGTGTCAGCGAGGTCTTTTTTCATTAACACCATCATTTTGGGCTTTTCTTGTAAAGTATTATGAAGCATAGGGTTTTGAGAAGAAAGTGGCGCTCGTGCATCCACGAGTTCAATGACGAAATCCACAAGCTTCAGCTTCTCCGCGACTTCCCTCTTTGCTTTGGCCATGTGGCCTGGAAACCATTGAATGGTCATGTAGATCCTCCTAGTTCACGAGCTGGATGCGATTTAATGGCCAGTAGGAAACGACTGCTTCCCCTACCATCTGGTCTTGGTCAATCATGCCGAGCATCCGGCTGTCTGTCGAGTTGTTACGGTTATCACCAAGAACGAACAAATGACCTTCAGGAACTTCTTTATACTCACCCGGGAGGGTTTCCATCGTAAAATCATCTGTCAGAGGGCGATTTCCGTTTAATTGCTGTTTCCGATCATTTAGATATGGTTCTTCTACGGGTTCTCCATTCACATAGAGCTGGTCATCTTCATAAGCGATATGGTCACCAGGAAGGCCAATTACCCGCTTGATATAGTCTTTACGTTCTGTTGCATGGAATACAACCACATCAAAACGCTCCGGCGATCCAATCTTATAATTGAGCTTACTTACAATCAAATGATCCCCGCTATGTAAGGTGGTCAACATGGAAGGCCCTTCAACGACGACCGGTGCAAACAAGAACACTCTTACGACCACAGCCAATACGCCGGCGATCAGAAATGCTTTCAACCAGTCCAACCATTGTTGTTTCATCATTATCCCTTCTTCCTTGAATGAAGGAGTCTGGAGCGGCAAAACCATAGTGTAATGGCTGTAGATACAACCTTTTTATAATTTTATGGTTTTAATTGCTGCTAAACGCTCTCTTGATTTTCTTTTACGTTTGTCTTTCAAATCCTATCATACCATTCTTTACCCTTGGTTCATTGCAGTTTAACTCGTAATTCTTTAAGACTCATTTCAAGACTTTTGTTTGAAAGGATGAAGGTGGAGGAGACGATTCCCCCACCCGTCCACTCACACAAAAGTCTAGAAATTGAGGATATCATAATCCTGCATAGACTTTAGCTGCTTCCATTAAAATAGGGAAAATGCTTCCGTCCACCTAAAGATAAGTAGAAAAAAGGAGCTTGGCATCGCAAGCTCCTTTTGACTGAAATTAGATAATTTCTTTAATACGTGCAGCTTTACCGCGTAGGTTACGCAAGTAGTAAAGTTTCGCACGACGTACTTTACCACGACGAGTACGCTCAATCTTAGCGATACGTGGAGAATGAACTGGGAATGTACGCTCAACACCTGTACCGTAAGTAATCTTACGAACAGTGAATGTTTCGCTGATTCCGCCGTTCTGACGCTTGATGACAACACCTTCGAATACCTGGATACGTTCACGTGTGCCTTCGACAACTTTCACGTGTACTTTTACAGTATCACCAGGACGGAAATCTGGGTGATCCGTACGAAGTTGTTCTTTTGTAATGTCATGAATCAATTGTTGCATGATTTTCACTCCTTTTTAACTAATGCTCATGTCTTCTAAGAGGCAGCGGAACATCGTTTTCCACTTAAACCGTACGTTTAAGCACAAAATTTAATATACCATATCTAGAGACAAACATCAACAATACTCAGCTATTTTTCCACTCTTCCAACCACGATTGCTCTTTAGCAGATAATTCTCTTCCTTCAAGCAGGTCAGGCCTTCTTTCGAAAGTACGCTTCAATGACTGATAGTGACGCCACTCATCAATTTTTGCATGGTTGCCTGATAAAAGGACATCCGGCACTTTATGCCCCCGGAAGTCAGCTGGTCTCGTATAATGGGGATGCTCCAGCAAACCGTTTGAGAATGAATCCATCGGTGCCGACTGTTCATTTCCTAGAACCCCCGGAAGGAGACGGACAACAGAATCGATGACCACCATCGCACCAAGCTCTCCACCAGTAAGGACATAGTCACCTATGGAAATTTCATCAGTCACCAATTCCTGTCTGATCCGTTCATCATATCCTTCATAATGTCCACAAATAAAGACAAGATGATCTTCTTCCGAAAGCTCTTCCGCTTTTTGCTGGGAGTACGGTTCTCCTTGAGGACAAAGAAGCACGACACGCGGAGGCTTTTCCGCTGAATCTTTGATGGACTGAATGCTGTCAAAGATGGGTTGAGGGGATAGAACAAGTCCAGCCCCTCCTCCGTAAGGGTAATCATCGACTTTGTTGTGTTTGTTTTCGGTGAAATCACGGAAATTGACATATTGATGTGAAAAGGCTCCTTGTTCTTGAGCACGCTTCATGATGGAATTCTGCAATACTCCATCAAACATTTCTGGAAAAAGTGTCAGAATATCGATATGCATCAGTCTAGCAGCCCCTCTATTGGATCGATGATGATTGTCTTCCGCTCCGTATCCACTTCTTTAACGACAGGTTCGATATACGGTATGAGAACATCCGGTTGATTCTTCCGCTTCACAACCCAAACGTCATTCGCGCCAGGGGTAAGAATTTCTTTGATTTCACCTAATTCTTCACCTGACTCCAAAAATACGGTACACCCGATAATTTCATAAAAATAGAATTCATGGTCATCAAGCTCTTCCTGATCATCTTCTGATACCATCAACTTTCCATTCTTGTATCCTTCGACATCATTAATCGTAGGATGATCTTCGAAACTTACAAGATCGAAACCTTTATGAGTCCGGTGTGTTCGAATGACCAGTGGTTTCGGCTCGTTGTTATCACTTACCCAATACAAAAGCTGACCTGGTTCAAAACGTTCATCAAAATCAGTGACGCGATGAACTTTGACTTCTCCTTTTATGCCATGTGTGTTTATGATTTTACCAACATTGAATAACTGTTTTTCCATGAATGCAATTACCTCGCTCGTATGACTTTTCCGTCTTTCAAGACGATTTGACGATCCTGAATGACCTCTTCCCATTGATCGCCTTCTCCAACTTCAATCAGTGCCTGTACTTCGTCCGTTTCAAGCTCACTTCCATCAGGCAGGATATCCAATTGTTTACGCTGATATTCTAGCCACTTTAATTGATCTTTTCTGCGTCCGATTTCCTTTGAAAAACGGCGCTCCACTTCCTGTCTTGACACTCCGGGCTTGCGTTCTAATTTTTTCTGCTCAAAGGAAAGCTGCTTGCATTCTCGTTCCAGACGTTGATATCTTTCATCGAACTTTTCTTTAATTTGCGCACGACTCGTCTCTGTCAAAATCTGTTTGACAGGTACTGTTCGGATGATCTGCATCTTTCGCCCGCCCTTCTGCCAGTCCATGAGAATAGTAAAAAAGGGAAAAGGTTTCCCTTCTCCCTTCTTACACCAATAAAATTAGTTCTCTTACATGATATCCAAATAGATTCGTTTTTCAGAATCTGACCCTGCCGCATAGACGACAGTCCGAATCGCTTTCGCAATCCGCCCGTTCTTACCGATTACTTTCCCTACATCATCCGGATGGACGGTGAGATGATAAACCACTTTGTGATTTTCCTTCTTCTCATCCACCACGATGTCATCAGGATGATCGACAAGCGGAGTTACGATCGTTTCGATCAAGGTTTTCATGGGATCACCACTACTTTATGATTTATTGGTTTTTCTTATCGTGGAACTGCTTCATGATGCCTTCGTTAGAGAATAGGTTACGAACAGTGTCGCTTGGCTTCGCGCCGTTAGACATCCAGTCGATCGCTTTCTCAGCATCAAGTTTAACCTCTACAGGGTTAGCAACTGGGTTATATGTTCCGATTTGCTCGATGATACGTCCATCACGAGGAGAACGAGAATCAGCAACTACTACACGATAAAATGGGTTACGCTTAGATCCCATACGTTTTAGGCGAATTTTTACTGCCATTTTTAACAACCTCCAAAATTTCTTTAATGTTTCACACAGATTTAGATTTTAGCAGAACTTCAAGGGTGTGTAAAGGTTTTTTCCATTACATAAAAGGAAATTTCATTCCTTTGCCTTTTTTCCCTTTTGTATTGCTCATTTGTTTCATCATTTTTTTCATTTCTTCAAACTGCTTCAACAGTCTGTTGACCTCTGACACAGAAGTCCCGGAACCTTTGGCAATCCGCTTCTTACGGCTTGCATTCATTACAGAAGGGTCCTGTCGTTCATTCTTTGTCATCGATTGGATAATCGCTTCAACATGAACGATCTGCTTGTCATCGAAGGACACATTCTGAAGTCCCTTCATTTTGTTCGCACCAGGAATCATGTTCAAGATTTCATCCAGTGGTCCCATGTTTTTCACTTGCTCCATCTGCTCAAGGAAATCCTCGAAAGTAAAGGACGCATTACGCATTTTCGACTCCAGCTCTTTCGCTTGCTTTTCATCGACTTGCGTCTGTGCTTTTTCAATTAATGTAAGCATGTCGCCCATTCCAAGGATCCTGGAGGCCATACGCTCAGGGTGGAAGGTCTCCAACTGGTCCAGTTTCTCCCCCATACCCGCGAATTTAATCGGTTTACCTGTCACAGCTTTGATGGACAACGCGGCACCACCACGGGTGTCTCCATCCAGTTTCGTAAGAAGTACTCCTGTGACGTCGAGCTGCTCATCAAAGCTTTCTGCAACGTTTACCGCATCCTGACCTGTCATAGCATCGACAACAAGGAAAATTTCATCAGGATTGACCGCTTCCTTGATTTCCTGCAATTCACCCATTAAATCACCATCAATATGCAAACGACCAGCGGTATCGATAAGCACATAATCATGGTGCTCCTCTTTGGCCTTGGCAATCGCATTTTTGGCAATATCGACAGGGTTTGCATCGGTGCCTTCCTCGTGGACAGGCATATCCAGCTGTTTCCCGAGTGTCTGTAACTGCTGGATGGCAGCTGGCCGGTAAACGTCGGCTCCTACGAGTAACGGCTTCCTGTTGTAACTTTTACGCAGCAGGTTCGCAAGCTTCCCGGTCGTTGTCGTTTTACCTGCACCCTGCAGACCGACCATCATGATGACCGTCGGAGGACGCTTGGCGACAGCGATTTTACTTTCGTCGCCACCCATCAATTCTGTAAGCTCTTCTTTAACCACTTTGATGACCTGCTGTCCAGGGGTCAGACTTTCCATGACCTCCTGACCGACGGCGCGTTCACGTACACGCTTCACAAAATCTTTAACGACTTTAAAGTTTACATCGGCCTCGAGGAGGGCGAGACGGACCTCCCTGGTCATCTCTTTTACGTCTTGTTCGTTTACCTTCCCTTTGCCTTTGATTTTCTTGATCGTTTCCTGCAAACGGTCGGATAAACCCTCAAATGCCATCGAAGATCCCCTCCTATTCTAATTCTTGTAATTCGTGCAGCCATGATTCATAAGGGGCTGGCAGCTCGTCCTTTTTAAACTGAGCTTCCATTTCTTTGATCACTTTCTGCCGTTTCTCAAACTTCTCATATAGATGAAGCTTTTTTTCATATTCTTCAAGCATCGTCTCTGTTCGGCGAATATTATCATACACCGCTTGACGTGAGACATCAAAGGTTTCCGATATTTCACCAAGAGAGTAATCTTCGAGATAATACAACTCCATGTAGTTTCTTTGCTTAGGAGTTAACAACGATTGATAGAAATCAAATAGATAATTAATCCGTGTCGTTTTTTCAAGCATGCTTGAAGCACTCCTTGTTAAGTGAAATGCCTTTACACATAAATACTAAAGGAACATGTACCTTTATGTCAAGGCTTAAGAAAGTTCTTCTTCTTCGTCATATTCTTCAATCATATCTGCAAACAGTCCATAAACAAAGGCATGAGCATCAAAGGTTTCAAGATCGGTCACTTTTTCACCAAGGCCGACAAGTTTTACCGGGATTTCCAATTCATTACGAATCGCAAGAACAATCCCGCCTTTTGCTGTTCCATCCAGTTTTGATAGAACAATACCGGATACATCTGTTGCTTCGGAGAATGTTTTCGCCTGGCTCATAGCATTCTGCCCTGTTGTAGCATCGAGTACAAGCAGCACTTCATGAGGAGCTCCAGGAACTTCACGTTCAATGACGCGTTTGACTTTGCTGAGTTCATTCATCAAGTTCACTTTATTTTGAAGACGGCCGGCTGTATCGCAAATGAGAACATCGGCATTCTTTGATTTTGCAGACTGTATGCCATCGTAAATGACGGCTGCGGGATCACTGCCTTCACTATGCTTCGTGACATTTACCCCTACGCGTTTGCCCCATTCTTCTAATTGCTCAATGGCACCTGCACGGAATGTATCTCCTGCGGCAAGTGTCACGTTCTTCCCTTCGCTTTTCAGTCGGTGAGCGAGTTTACCAATCGTTGTTGTTTTCCCAACCCCATTCACACCGACAAAAAGATAAATGGTTAAGCCATCTGGGTTTTCATTCAACCCTTCGATTTCTTCAGCACGGTCATCACCATAGTAGATTTCAACAAGCTTTTCAGAAATGATTTCCTTCACTTTTTGTGGGTCCTGAACGTTCCTGCGTTTCACTTCCATCTCAAGCTCTTCTATCATTTCCATAACTGTCGTAACCCCGACATCTGCAGAGATCAATACTTCCTCGAGTTCTTCAAAGAAGTCTTCATCAACGGTACGATAACGTGCGACGAGATCATTGATTTTAGTCGAGAATGAATTTCTCGTTTTAGCCAGACCCATTTTAAACTTGGATGCTATAGAAACTTTTTCATCCTCTTCCTGGCTCTCTGCACCATCCTCTTCACCGAATGATTCTTCAAGATCTTCAACATCCTGATCATCTTCTTCATCTACTGCCGATTCTAGAGTATCTTCTTCCTCATCCTCTGCAGAGACCTCCGTTTCCGGAGCTTCTGTTTCTCCTTGAAGGTCTGCAACCTCCTGATGCTCACTATCTGCAGAGTCTGCCTCTAGAGAGTGTGCCTTATCGTCGGAATCTTCTGTTTCATCGAACTTCTGCTGCTCTTTTTCTTCTTCCGACTCAGGACCTTTCACAAATTTTTCTTTCAGTTTCTTAAAAAAACTCATCGACTCATCCTCCCTATGCTTCCAATAATTCAGGTGTTTCTTCTAGTCTGACGGATACAAGTTTAGATACGCCTGACTCTTGCATGGTCACCCCATAAAGAACATCCGATTCTTCCATCGTCCCTTTTCTGTGAGTGATCACGATGAACTGTGTCTTTTCACTGAATTCTTTCAAAAACTTAGCAAAGCGATCCACATTCGCTTCATCCAATGCTGCTTCCACCTCGTCAAGGACACAGAATGGCACGGGACGTACGCGTAAGATAGAGAATAGTAGCGCAATCGCCGTCAGTGCACGCTCTCCTCCCGATAACAAACTCATATTTTGCAGTTTCTTACCAGGGGGCTGAGCAACAATATCTACTCCCGTTTCTAACATGTCATTAGGATCGGTGAGTTGCAAATCTGCTCGCCCACCACCAAACAAGGTACGGAAGACTTCACCAAATTCAGCACGGATTTTTGTAAAGGTATCTTCAAACTTACGTTTCATTTCACCATCCATCTCATTGATGACTGTATGAAGCGTTTGTTTGGCTTCGAGTAAGTCCTCTTGCTGGCCTTTCAAGAATTCATAGCGTTCTTTGATCCGGTCATACTCATCAATGGCTCCCAAATTCACAGTTCCTAACTCTTCAATGGCCCGCTTAATCAGCTTGACCTTCGTGGAAGCTTCATCAATATCATCTACCCCAGGGTAGTCTCTCTTCGCTTTTTCAAATGTCATGACATACTCTTCCTGCAAGTATTGAAGCATATTCTCAAGCTCTACGTCCAGCCGGTTGGCCCTTACTTCTTTTTGTTGCAAGTCTTGGATGAAGTTTTGGTGCCTTCGCTTCCACTCCTTAAGCCTCTGTTCCGCTTGCTGAATGTCCGCAGCCAGCTCTTGACGTTCTTTTCTCTTCATTTCAATGGACGAAGTGGTTTCTTCCTTAGCCGTTCTCATGTTTTCAATCTGAGCCTGAATTTCCTCTTCGGTCTGA
Organism: Halobacillus sp. Nhm2S1; assembly: GCF_019599545.1. GTDB lineage: Bacteria > Bacillota > Bacilli > Bacillales > Halobacillaceae > Halobacillus. The sequence continues at coordinate 410,839 of NZ_JAIEZV010000001.1, forward strand.
TTGGACTCCTTGACTTCCATCAGTTGTTGATAGGAAACACGGTTGCCTCGTAATTCCTGCTCTATTAGGTCTTTCTCCTGCTGATAACGGTCGGCTTTTTCCTTTTGGTTGTTTACCGCTGATTCTTGCTCGGCTAGTTGAATTTGGAGCTTCTGCCTGCGTTCCTGCAAGTTAGCCTCGTCTTCTTTTTGACGTTCTTTTGTTGTCGTCAACTCTTCGATTTTTGTATTAACCGAGACGAGTTGTTTTTCTAGGGTACGCAAAGTATCGTCAAGCTCGTTCAACTGCTGATCTGCGTGATGAGAATCTTGATCGTACTGGGCCTGGTCCTGATCAAACAATTGAAGCTGATCATTCAAATGATCGAGTTTCAACTGCACTTCCCTTTGATCGGACTGCTTTTCGTACTCTTCATCCTTTAATTCAGAGAGCTTCACATTCCACTGTTCTTTTTCCTTCTCTTGCTCAGCCAATGTCGTCTTCAACTTTTTAACTTTATCCTCAACATCCAACGCCTTCGCATCATAAGCGACGATTTTTTCACTAAGTTCCTGCAATTCCTTTTCTCTTGTGAACAAGGATTGTTTGGATTGTTTTTTCGCCCCTCCTGACATCGAACCCCCTGGGTTGACGACATCTCCATCCAGCGTCACAACCCTGTACTTTCGATTCAATACTCGGGCAATTTGGTTTGCATGTTCTAACCCTTCAGCAATGACGATATGACCCAGGAGGTGCTGGATCGCTTTTGAATGCCCCGTATCATATTGGATAAGATCTGCTGCAACTCCTACATACCCTTCTTGCTGTGAGAGCGATGCACTCCCATGGACAGAACGAGGCTGAATGGAAGTAAGAGGAAGTAAGGTAGCTCTCCCTTTATTATTCGTTTTCAACCAGTGAATCACTTGTCTTCCGGTTTGTTCATCTTTTACGACAATATGCTGAGCCTGCGCACCGAGTGCTGTCTCAATGGCTGTTAAAAGGTGGGAAGGGATATCAATCAATTCGAGCACAGCTCCATGAATTCCCTGCAGCTGACCTTTTTGAGAAGCTTTTAAAACTTCACGAACTCCATGGAAATAACCGGAGAAGTCTTCCTTCATCTCTTCAAGCATTTCCTTCTTCGATCGCATGTTTTCCAAATATTGATACCCTTTATACAACTTCTCCTGCCACTCCTGATACGTCTGTTTATTCTTTTCGTATCTTTTACTTAACTCTTGGACTTGAGACTCCAGTTCCTCCCGTTGCTTGGTCAGGTTTTCCAACTCGACTGTCATAGAAGTCAGTTGCTCTTCAAGCTTTGTTCGTTCACTTCTAAGGTCTTTGAATTTATCAATCTGACTGCCTTTTTTGGAGTGAATTTGGTTCAGCTGTTTTTCTAAGAGTTGCTTCTCATTCCGTTTAGCTGCCTGCTTATTTAGCAATTCAATATATTCACTCTTCAAGTCTTCAATTTCATCTTCAATAAGATGAAGATCCTGTTTTAACGCCTGGGTGGTTTGGTTTAATTCCTGCTTCGTATTTTCTCTTTTTTCTTTCATCTGTTCTAACTTTTGAGCTTCTTCTTCTGCAATTGCTTTCAAGTTCACCAATTTGTCAGAGAGGTCCTCATAAGCTTCTTCCAACTTGGACTTGTTTTCTTCGAAATGCTTATGACGCTCTTTCATTAGTTGCTTTTTCCCCTCAAGATTTTCGAGGTCTCTCGTTAGTTGAAGCAACTTCGCCTGCATGTTTTCTATAGAAGCATCAAGACTTTCCACATGATCCCTTTGACTCTTCAGTGAAACCTCATCAGCTTCGATCTTCTCACTTAACTCGTTTTCCTGGCTTTTGACTTCTTCCAGGTCTTTGAGAATACTTTCCCATTCTCCGTGAACTTGCTGTATTTGAGTAATCAATAAAGAGATTTCAACGTTCTTAAGCTCGTCTTTCTTCTCTAAGTAATCTTTCGCGACAGCCGCTTGTTCTTTTAACGGTTCCAGCTGACCGTCGATCTCCCATATGATATCTTCCACACGGTTCAAGTTTTCCTGTGTTTCAGACAACTTATATTCCGCTTTTTTCTTTCGCTGTTTGTACTTCAGGACTCCTGCCGCTTCTTCAAAAATGGAACGGCGATCTTCTGCTTTGGAACTGAGAATCTCCTCCACTTTTCCCTGACTGATGATAGAGAAGGCTTCTCTTCCAAGCCCGGAATCCATGAATAGGTCGACAATATCTTTCAACCGGCAAGTCTGATTATTTATATAGAACTCACTTTCGCCAGAGCGGTAAACGCGTCTCGTCACACTGACTTCCTGGTAATCCAAAGGAAGTGCCTGATCGGTATTATCAAGAGTCAAAGTCACTTCTGCCATATTCAATGGTGCCCGGCTCTCACTACCTGCAAAAATGATATCTTCCATTTTACTACCACGGAGCGACCGGGCTGATTGTTCACCTAATACCCAGCGAATTGCATCCGTTATATTACTTTTCCCACTACCATTCGGTCCGACGACAGATGTGACTCCAGAAACGAAATCGACGGTCACTCGTTCGGCAAATGATTTAAAACCTATCGTATCTAATTGTTTGAGGAACATATTCATCCTCCTGTATTTTCACAAATCTTTCATTCACTCAACTTATATATTTTATCATAAAGAAAGCCCCTACGGTAGGAACCGAAAGCTACTTTTATAACACCCTGGTAAATCCCATTTTTACAACATAAGCTCCCACTTCTTGAAGACTCAGTTTTGAGATGTTTTCGGGGGTCGTTACCCAGGTTCAGCGTTAGGGGTGGCTGGGAAGCTACTCGCTTTCCCGTGGGGGAGCGCCGAGCTTCCCAATCACCCCATTCGATGTATGTGAAAAACGAACCCCTTTCCAAGTTGGATTGTCTTCCACTATCTCGATTGTTAAAAGCATAAAACGCTCTGTATCAAGCTTTCAGAGTTTAAGTACCTAGGTATGGGAGTTTCAAGCTTGTATTCCAATTAAACAGTATAGCTGTTTATTCTGAAAGTGGTTTCGAGACTCTTATTTAGCAAAGGGGCGGAGGGGAATGGCGAGACTCCTGCGGGAAAAGAGTGCTAGGTGAGACCCCGCAAGGCGTCAGCCTGAGGAGGCTCATCGCGCTCCCGCGGAAAGCGAGCTATTCCCCGTAGCCCCCATCCACTCAATAAAAGTCTCGAAACTGAGTCTTACACACCCCTGGCAGTTATTTTAATAAGTCATAATATTAATGAAGGGTTTCAAAATTCGGCAAAGTCCTTTATCATATGTAATAGCCTAGATACCGAGCCTTGAAGGAGGATTCATTTTTGAGTTTACAAGAAGCGAACCAAGAAAACTTAGAAGTCATCATCAATGATATGGCAGAAAAACTGCAGGTCGTGAACCGTTCCCTTATGGACCCAGAGGATTACGATCTCAACAAATACGAAGAAATCAAATCCCTTCACGACATTATTGAAATGAAAGGTTCATTGAGTGTTTCTGAAATCCAGGCATTCGTTCAGGAGCTTGGCCAATACAGAAAATAACGAACGCTACTAAAAAAGACCGTTTTCCAAAGGTTCCCTCCGGAAAACGGTCTCTTTTTGATCACTTTTAAAGGCGGATTACGAATGGGCCCCTTGATTTTCCAATGCTTGTTGAGCCGCTTTCTGTTCCGCTTCTTTCTTCGTCCGGCCTACACCAATCCCGCCGATGTCATCCTGGATCAATACATGCGCGATGAACTCCCGACTGTGTGCAGGTCCTCTCTCTTCAACGATTTCATATTCAATTTTACTGTTTTTATCCCGTTGAATAAATTCTTGTAGCTGACTTTTGAAATCCATCGCATGAGAAAAAGCACCTTTTTTCACTTTTGGATACACATACGTTCTTAAGAACTGTATAACTGCATCGTAACCCTGGTCTAAATAAAGAGCTCCGATGAACGCTTCAAAGACATCAGCAAGCAATGCTGGTCGGTTGCGTCCTCCTGTAAGCTCTTCCCCTTTACCAAGTAAAATCAGGTCTTGGAAATTCAGCTCATTCGCAAATTCTACTAATGAGACTTCACACACAATCGAGGCTCTGAACTTCGTAAGTTCTCCTTCAGCCATATCCGGAAACTCCCGGTATAAATACTGCGAGACTCCTAGTTCAAGAACAGCATCTCCCAAGAATTCCAGCCGTTCATTATCCTCCCGATCGGTTTTCCGATGCTCATTCACATATGATGAATGTGTAAAAGCCTGTTCCAGTAACGAGATATCATTGAATTGTAAATTTATCTTTTTCTGGAAACTGGAAAAATCATCCATAAATCACCTTGTCCTTTACAATGAATTTCTTAAAAAATATAGGAAAGGCTGCCCGAAGAACGGACAGCGATCCTATTACGACTGGCTGCTTATGTAATTCACAGCGTCGCCTACTGTATTGATTTTTTCAGCTTCTTCATCAGAAATTTCCATATCAAACTCGTCTTCAAGCTCCATTACAAGCTCAACGACATCAAGAGAGTCTGCTTCTAGATCTTCTTTGAAGGAAGCTTCCATAGTCACTTTAGACTCATCAACATCAAGACGATCGACGATGATTTGTTTTACACGATCAAATGTTTCTGCCATTGGAACCTCACCTCCCTTCAGTAATTATAGTAATGTGTGTCCAAAAGCGCAAGAGGCTGTTTTGCCCCGACTCATGAACTCTTTGTTTCAATAGAGATCCGCGCTTAATAAGAGTCATGTTTTACATGACCATACCACCATCGACATGTAATGTTTGTCCTGTCATGTACGCCGCGTCTTCAGAAGCCAGGAAACGCACAACGCGTGCCACATCCTGCCCTTCTCCTAGACGCTTGAGTGGAATCAAGGCAAGCATCTGCTCTCGCTGCTCATCTGTAAGGGCATCAGTCATATCTGTAGCGATATATCCCGGAGCTACCGCGTTTACCTGGATGTTTCTAGCTGCCAATTCTTTAGCATTCGATTTCGTCATTCCGATGACACCAGCTTTAGCAGCGACATAATTCGCCTGCCCTGGATTCCCGGAAACTCCTACGATTGATGCCACGTTGATGATACGTCCATATTTCTGCTTCATCATTTGGCGTGTTACCCCTTTTGTACAGAGGAAGACGCCTTTCAAGTTTGTGTCAATCACTGAATCAAATTCTTCTTCTTTCATTCTCATCAAAAGATTATCCTTGGTAATCCCTGCATTGTTAACAAGGATATCCAGACGTCCGAATTCATCAACGACTGTTTTCACCATTCGTTTTACATCTTCATCATTAGAGACATTGGCCTGTATTTTGATGGCCACACCGCCCTGTTCATGAATTTCCTGAACAACTGCCTCAGCTTTATCTTCGCTTCCGGCATAGTTGACAGCTACTTTAGCCCCTTGTGCAGCAAGTTCAAGAGCAATTGCCTTTCCGATGCCGCGGGATGCTCCTGTAACAAGAGCTACCTGGTCTTGTAACATTACGATTCCTCCTTATACCAATCGATGAACGCTTGCAGTGACTCTGGATCCTGCACACTGAACGTTTTCATGCGACGTTTCACTTTACGGACAAGACCACTCAACACTTTCCCTTGTCCTACTTCTACAATAGCGTCCACATCTTCTTCAACAAATGCCTCTAGAATCTGATGAAACCTTACAGGTGAGTAGAGTTGCTCCACCAAAAGCTTTTCTATTTCTTCAGCATCTGTCACGGGCGCTGCGGTTACGTTCGCATAAACAGGCACATCAGCATCATGGATGGTAGTTTCGGACAAATGGTCAGCAAAATCATCACTGGCTGATTTCATCAGACGTGAGTGGAAGGGACCACTGACATTGAGTGGAAGTACACGCTTCGCCCCCGCCTCTGACAATTGCTCAGAAGCTTTGTCCACGCCTTCCTTTGTACCAGAAATGACAATCTGCCCTGGACAATTGATGTTCGCAAGGTCTACTGCTGACTCTCCATCAAAGTCACGCAAAACTTCTTCTATTTCTTCTTGTGATAGACCAAGTACAGCTGCCATTGTTCCCAAGCCTGTCGGGTAAGCTTCTTCCATCAGCTTCCCGCGGACATGGACAAGTTGGACAGCTTCCATTGGATCCAGTGCTCCTGCTGCGACCAAGGCACTGTACTCTCCTAAACTGTGACCTGCCGTCATAGCAGGGGCCACCCCTTCTTGCTGTAGTACTTTTTGGATGGCTATACTATTCAAAAGTAATGCCGGTTGAGCATTTTCTGTTTTCGTTAATTCTTCTGAAGGTCCTTCGAACATTAAACGAGTCAATGAATAACCAAGGGCTTCATCCGCTTCATCAAACAATTGTTTCACAGCAGGATAAGCCTCATACATCGCCTTCCCCATACCTACTTCCTGAGACCCTTGCCCAGGAAAAACACATGCGATTCGCTTCATGATTTATCCTCCTCTGTATTCATTTTAGAAAGTGTTGCTGAAATGGTATTCGTTACATCAAGCTCAATCATGTGGCAAGCTTGACGGATCGCATTCAAAACAGCTCGATCATTGGAGGAGCCGTGCGCTTTAATGACTGGCGCGGCCAAGCCAAACAACCCCGCTCCGCCATATTCACTATAATCAAGCTGGGCTTTTAAATTACGCAAATCATTTTTTGCAAGGCCAGCTGCAATTTTAGTTTTAAAGTTACTCATGAATGTTTGCTTGATCATTGAAAACATCGTCATAGCCGTTCCTTCAATCGTCTTCAAGGTTACATTACCTGTGAACCCATCCGTCACGACTACATCGGCTACCCCTTCAAGTAAATCACGAGCCTCGACGTTTCCGACAAAATTGATGGGAGCTTCCTTCATCAGATCAAACGCTTTTTTGGTCAAGTCACTTCCTTTGCCATCTTCCGTACCGACATTCAAAAGACCGACCCTCGGTTGTTTGATTTTGCGTACATTTTCAGCATAGATACTTCCAATCACTGCATATTGCAATAAGTGATCGGGCTTGGCATCCACGTTCGCCCCGACATCCAGCATAAGAAACCCTTTGCCATCTGACGTTGGAAGGGTTGGACTGAGGGCAGGCCGATCCACACCTTTCATGCGACCGACGACAAACAATCCTGCACTCATCAAGGCCCCTGTATTTCCAGCAGATATGCAACCATCCGCCCGTCCTTCTTTCACTTCAGTGGCCGTGAGAACCATAGAGGATTGCTTCTTTCTCCTTACAGCTCTTACCGGTTCATCCTCTGCTGTAATGACCTCTGTTGTATGTAATATGGAAACATTTGACTGCCCTTTTAAAAAGGGCTTTATTTGTGCTTCATCACCTACAAGGGTGATTTCCAGACCGTCGATTGTATCTGCGGCCTGGACGGCTCCTTTTACAATCGCCTCAGGAGCATTGTCACCGCCCATAGCGTCAATGGCTAGCTTCATTCTCGATCCATCTCCTTCTGTTGGTTCGAACGATACATCTCAAAAGTGCCCCCGAATACTTCTTCGTTACCTACGTAGCTATGCACATTCACAAGTGTTCGTCCCTTTTCATCTTCCCCTTTGACCGTCGCTTTGGCCACCACACGTTCTCCAAGTTTTACTGGACGCGTGAATGTGATCTCCGAATGCGCAGTAAGCGCGAGTTCATCGTTGATCAAGGCGACGGCCAGGGAGTTGGCTTGTGCAAATAAATAGTGACCTCTAGCAATATGGTTTCTGGAAAAGACATGTTCCGGACGGATATCCAAAATCGAAATGGCACGGTCGTCCAATTCCAGGTCCACCACTTCCCCGATGATTTCTTCCACCGGTAATGCTTTTACCGTTTCATTCCATTCTTGCGTGGCGACCGACTTGATCCGTTCACGCAATTCTGGAATTCCGAGTTCCATTCGATCGAGCCTTATTGTCTGAATGCTGACCCCGAATGTCTTTGCCAGTTCTTCGTCTGTGATGAAGGGGGTATGGTCTATCTTCGTCTTCAATTCTTCCTGACGTACTTTTTTAGACTTCTTCATACGAATGCCACCGTTCATTTAGTCATAATCCCATCACCTTATGACTAGGTACTAATAGTAATATATAATACCAAGTTCAATTACGCAAGGATTTGCTTATGATTCCCTATTTTCCACTCCATAATAATTTATTTAAACTCTCCCAATCGGTTTGATCGCAGTCGGAGTACGGAGAAGAAATTATTCCCCATAGGAACTTTGAACATCATCAGGGTATGGGCTGTCGAAGTCCCACAATCGATGACTCCTTTAATAAAAGAAAACACCCGGCTCTTGGAAACCGGGTGTTTTCTTTGATCGTTAGTCCAACACATTACCGAGCAGGTGTTGGTCACTATAAACGTGCTCTTTTAGAGTTTTGTACCGTTCGTCATTATCCAGCGTGTTTTCCATAATCATTTCAGCGGCATCTTTTCTCGCGGTTTCGAGAGCGCGGTAATCATGGACCATGTCTCCGACTTTGAATTCAGGAAGACCGCTTTGTTTTTTGCCGAAAAAGTCACCAGGACCACGAAGCTTCAAGTCTTGTTCAGATAATTCGAAGCCATCATTCGTTTCAGTCATAATTCTCATGCGCTCTTTCCCTACGTCTCCCTTAGGATCACCAAGAAGGATACAATAACTTTGGTCAGCTCCACGCCCTACACGCCCTCTCAACTGGTGAAGTTGGGATAGGCCGAATCTTTGCGCATCATAAATGACCATAACGGTTGCATTCGGTACGTTCACCCCTACCTCGACAACCGTTGTGGAAACGAGAATTTTCAGCTCGTTTGCAGCAAACTGCTGCATTACACTCTCTTTTTCTTCGTTATGGAGACGACCATGCATCAACCCGACTGATGTGGAAGGCTCAAAAACAGCGCTAAGCTGATCATAGAGGTCGATGGCATTCTGAATATCAAGTTGGTCCGACTCTTCGATTAAAGGACAAATGACATAAGCCTGGTGTCCCTGGTCGATCTCTTTTTGGATGAAGCTTAAAACACGGTTGGTCATTTCCCCTTTGACCCAATACGTATCTACAGGTTTTCTCCCCGCTGGCATTTCATCAATAACACTTACATCCATATCTCCGAATGCCGTGATCGCAAGAGTTCTTGGTATGGGTGTAGCTGTCATGAATAAGACATCAGGGGAAAGGCCTTTATCCCGTAATGACCTGCGCTGTTCAACCCCAAATCGGTGCTGCTCATCAACGATGACGAAGCCAAGATTTTTAAAAACGACCTCGTCCTGAATGAGCGCATGGGTGCCGACCAAGATATCGATCTCTTCCTGCTCGACAGCTTCAAGAATTTCTCTTCTTCGCTTCCCTTTTATAGATCCTGTCAGCAAAGCAACTTTGGCACGTCCTTCAAACATTTCTTTCAAGGAATGGTAATGTTGTTCTGCCAGAATTTCTGTCGGAACCATGAGAGCTCCTTGATGACCTGCAGTAATCGATGCGTAAAGAGCAATCGCGGCAACCGCTGTCTTCCCTGATCCAACGTCCCCTTGCAGTAGACGGTTCATTCTGTGAGGACTTTTCATGTCACTCAAAATCTCTGCCAGGGACCGTTTCTGAGCAGAAGTCAATTCAAACGGCAGGGACTGAACAAATCCGGTCAACTGATCGTTGTCATACATTTGGCCAATTCCTGTTGTCGACTCTCGGTTATGTTTCCTTAACAGCTGCATTTTCAATTGAAAAAGGAGAAACTCTTCATAAATAAAGCGACGCTTGGCATGCTTCAGCATGACCCTGGTCTCCGGATAGTGCATTTGATTCAAAGCTTGAGAACGGTCAGGAAGTTTGTATGCAAGAGCCAGATCTTCAGGAAGAATGTCAGGAATATCTGCACTGTAATCATCAAGAGCGTTTTTGATCACTTTCCTTAATGTGTTGAGGTTGACTCCTTCTTTCAACGTGTACACAGGCTGGATAGGTTCCTGACTTTTCGATTCTCCTTTTTTAAACTGACTGACCGTTATTTGGAGTCTTTGCTGATCCCATTTCCCTGTCACCGTAACCGTGTCCCCCTGATTCAGCTGTTTCTTTGCAAAAGCACGATTAAACATGACAGCTTTTACCGCAAACTGATCGACTTGAAGGGTAAAAGTCAGTCGAGATTTCTTCCTGCCATAGAAACTTAAAGCTGGTTCAGAGACGATCTCGCCTTCAATGGTCGCCTTTTCATTATGCGTGAGTTCAGTAAGAGGTTTCACTTCATAGGTGTCATAACGGTGAGGAAAGTAGAATAATAGATCCTCCACTGTAAAGAGTCCAAGCTCATTCAATTGTGATTGTAGTTTGTCTCCTACTCCTTTTACTTCACTGATCGATTGCTGCAACACGTCATTCACTCTTTCTTCAACGATATTCCATACACTTTGGCTTCCAATTCACGTCCTGTTGGTGTAGCTGCAAGTCCACCTTGCGCCGTTTCCCTGAACGCTGAAGGCATGCGCTGTCCGACTTTGTACATCGCATCAATAACTTCATCACAAGGAATCCGGCTTGTTACACCTGCAAGTGCCATATCTGCAGCTACGACTGCGTTGGAGGAGCCCATAGCATTCCTCTTCACACACGGCACTTCTACGAGGCCTGCAACAGGATCACAAATGAGCCCGAGCATATTTTTCAACGTAATAGCCATCGCTTCGGCAGATTGTGAAGGGGTACCCCCAGCCATTTCAACGATTGCAGCTGCCGCCATTCCCGCAGCTGAGCCGACTTCTGCCTGGCAGCCTCCTGCGGCTCCTGAAATAGAAGCATTATTCGCTACCACGAACCCGAAGGCTCCTGAAGTAAACAGGTAACGAACCATCTGCTCCCGTGTAGGATTCAACTGATTTTTCACAGCAAAGAGTGTCCCCGGAACACAACCAGCACTTCCTGCAGTAGGAGTAGCACAGATCGTCCCCATGGCTGCGTTCACCTCATTGGTTGCCACGGCTTTACTGACAGCATCCATAAGAAGGTTTCCGGATAACGGGGTATGGTTTTTCATATAGTTTTGGATGAGTACTGCATCTCCCCCGGTCAAACCACTGTGTGATTTAACTCCCTTCAAACCATCTTCTATCGCTTTTTCCATTACATCGAGGTTTCTTTCCATTTGAGAGAACACTTGCTCCCTCGTTAGTTGTTTCACTTCCATCTCCTGACGAATCATGACTTCAGAGATTTGGATATTTTCACTTTCTGCTAATTCTACGAGTTCAGCTACATTTCGAAACATGTGAGCTCTCCTTTCTTTATTTAATCTGATATTTTAGCTACTTGTGTAATGTGATCCGCTCGTTCGAGTTCATCGAGAATCGCATCATCAATGTTCTGATCCACTTCGATGACCATCAAGGCTTGTTCCCCTTGCGCTTTACGGGACACTTCCATGCGTCCGATATTGATTTCGTTTTTCGCTAAAATGGCCGTTGCCGAGGCAATTGCACCATAACGGTCATTGTGAATAAGCAGAATCGCCGGGTGACTTCCAGATAAGCGGAGCTCAAAACCATTCAATTCCGTGACTTCCGCTTTTCCTCCCCCGATTGAGATTCCGACTAGCTCGAGCTCTCCATCATCATCACCAATTTTAACTCTTGCCGTGTTGGGATGATCCGTATGGGCATCCTCTTCGTGAAACCTTATCTTCATACCATTTTTCCGAGCTGTAACGAGTGATTGACTGATTCGTTCATCATACGTATCGTAATCTAGCAATCCACCAATGATGGCTACATCAGTGCCGTGACCTTTATATGTTTTCGCAAAGGATCCATACAAATGGATATGGGCGTATTTTGGTTCCCTGCCAAATAAATGGCGTGCGGCACGCCCAATTCTGGCCGCTCCTGCGGTGTGTGAACTGGATGGTCCAATCATGACGGGACCGATAATATCGAATACTGAACGATATTTCATGAAAATCACCTTCCCTTTTCATCTATATATAAAGAAAGAAAACGCTTTCTACTATATTATAATCCTTTTATATCTTAACACAAACTGTTGTTCTACACCTCATTTTTTACAAAAAGCGAACAAATCAGGTTGATAGATTGTTCATTTACGAGTAAAATAAACGTTTGTGGGTTACTCGGTAACCGGGCGGGAGAGGGATAAATTTCATAGAGGAGATTATAATGCTCAATCAGCATCATCAAAAAGTGAGCTGGAAGAAAGAAGGTTTGGCTGGATTGATCGGTTATTTCACGACCGTCTATATCGTGGCCGTGAACAGCCAAATCCTTCATAGTGCAGGTCTGCCGCTTGAAAGCGGAATGATCGCAACGATTCTTGCCAGCGCACTCGGCTGTTTGATCATGGCCATATACGCTAATGCGCCTATGGTTCTCATTCCAGGTATGGGTGTCAACGCGCTGTTTGCCTACTCCATCGTTGAAGGCACGGGACTAACTTTTCAAGAAGGGCTGGCTGTTGTATTCATAGCTTCCTTGATCTTTTTAATCACGGCCTTCACCAAACTTGGAGACTGGCTTAAACACGCAATTCCAGCTTCCTTGAAACATGCGATTACGGTTGGTCTTGGACTATTTTTGACGTTAATCGGATTAGAGAAAGGCGGCCTTGTTGTCAGAGGGGAACACTCTTTGATCACACTCGGCAACCCTTCTTCCGCAATCGTCATCACAAGTATCCTCACCTTGTTTATCGGGATTTTCCTTTTCACAAAAAATGTTCCCGGTAATTTCTTAGTGACAATGATTGCAGGTACCATCATCGCACATTTCACGGGAGTATTAGGAGAGCGGGGCGATTCCCTCGCTCTCAGCGAACAACCCTGGGTCTTTATGCCGGACTTCACAAGCGTGACCGAATTCGGATTCTGGATGGCTGTTTTCCCCCTTGCGATCGTTCTCATTTTTGAGAATATGGGTCTGATCCACGGACAATTGGATATGCTGGATCAACAAAGCAAATTCAAAAAGTCTTATCAGGCCTCTGCCTTTTCAGCATTAAGTACGGGATTCCTCGGTACATCACCGACGGTTTCTTCAGCTGAGAGTGCAGCTGTCATCGCATCCGGAGGTAAGTCAGGAAGAGCATCCCTCACAATGGCTGTCCTGTTTATTGGTACGATCTTTTTAATTCCTTGGATTTCCATGGTTCCATCTACCGCTATCGCACCGATCCTCATCATCGTCGGAGCGCTGATGGTACAGAACATTAAGGAAATTCCACTGGATCAATTATCCGAAGCGATGCCAGCCTTCCTGATTATCGTGATGATTCCATTCACCTACTCCATCGCTGATGGAATGGCTTTTGGATTCATCGCTTACCCGATCGTAAAGTTCGCCATCGGAAAACAAAGAGAACTAACTACGCCAGTCGTACTCATCGCCATGGTCTTTCTCATTGAATTTATCATGCGCTCGCTTGGTCATTAATTTAGCCGCAGCGCAATTATGCTCTGTACCTTTAATTGGCTAGAAAAAGCAAATAAACCCCGCACATTTAAGATGTGCGGGGTTTATTGTATTCTCCAGCGTAAAACAATGGTTAGCTGACAACATTCTACTTGTTGGTTGCTTGCAGACAAGTGGATTTTCATCTGGTCGGGATTATATTCCGCTTGAAAGGGAGAATCCACTCCAGTGCTTCGAATCAACTTGTTTACTCTTGATTGATCCGACTCTTGCGCAGCCCCCATTATATCATTGGCAAAATCATGAGAATTGCTGATTCTTCCCACTACTTTCCTGGCATCATCCATCAACTTCTCCATCTCTGAGGCAGACTGAACAAACATCTCCTCATCAACTTCCGGATACAATCGAATAGACCGACGTTGATGATCATGATAGTAAGCATATGGATATACGACAGGGACATAGCACGGAACCCAAACGACATACATACAAAAACCCCCCGGGCCCTCTAGAACTTATCCTCTTCTATAAACCATTATTAAATATATGTACCCCACATCATTTCAAAACATCATTTCAGAAGCTTCAAAAATTTCCTCACTTTCATGTAACGCTCCTTTCACTTTAAGAATCTGTTTCGAGACATTCATTAAAAGGATAGGGGCTGCGGGGAATAGCTCGCTTTCCGCGCAGCCCCACACGAAATCGGGTCGTTCGATGTCGGCACAGGACGTGCCGAACTTAATCGAACTTCCTCTATTCTTTTTACCTCCTCGGACTTCGTCCTGTGGGTTCTCACCCTGCACTTTTTTCCTCTTCGATATCCGATTTCGGCGCCTAGCGGCTAGTGAGACTTCCACATTCCTGCCATTTAGCTTACTCACACAATAATGAATAGACAATCATCTAAAAAGCGCCCATAACTTCTGGACGCTTTTTACTATGTGCGAGGTTATTGATCATCTACATCTATGACCTTGATTGTAGAGTTATGCTTTGGGAAGACAATCGTAAGAACGCCACCTTTAAAGGATGCACTGCTCGCTGTCTCTGCAACGGCAAATGGAAGAGTCACTACGCGTTCTCTTTGGCTTAATGAATGAGAACGGTTGTAATAATGAACCTCTTCATTCTTTACTTCTCGTAGTTGCTGTTCATCTACGCGGATTCGAAGCTGATTCCCAGATCGATCTATGCGTATTTGCTCACGCGACACATTAGGAAGGTAAGCTTCGACAGTGACGTCTCGATCTGTTTCGAACACTTCCACAGGGATTGTGGTCTGTTGAAAAAAGTCATGGACGTGCTTAATCGATTCGTCAAAGAACGAATCGAACGCCTTGACGATGTCACGAAAACTTTTGTCAAACAAATCCGGCAATTGTTTATGTTTATCATCCATACCTTTGCACCTCTTTTTGCATAAAGTCTGCCCTACACTTTATGCACGGCGCTCGGTTTGGTGAACATTTCATTGATGAATGAAAATCCTGGCCTGAAGTTACCGGCTGGATGTATCCTATACGTATGACAAAATCTCCAAACCTTTCACCATCTTCCCGCTTACGGAATGAACTTCCTGGTTGGAATAGAAGGAAGCTTTTCGGATAGTGTCAGCGGAGGGGGACGAGGGCCAGTGAATACTCCCGCACTTCTTTCTCAATCGGCAATCGCTCTCAGAAAAGTCATTGGAACGGTGGATACGAGCGAATTTCCAAAAACGTTTTCAGCAACGGCTGGTTTCTTCATCTCTTTAGGGCATCAGTCATTCAGCTGGCTGCTCATTGCATCTTTCGTTATAGGTGGTGTTATAGCAGCACCCATCGCCACCTGGCGTGTCAAAATCCTCCCTTCTTCTATTCTGGGAGTATTAGCTGGTGGGTTTATTATCCCCACCAATGCAAGGACTTTACTATCTTCTATCCAAGCCAGCGATGAAATCCTAACATTTGTGTACACTTCTCTGATTTCCGGGTATCTCTTGATTGTTATTTTTCCGCTTAGAAATTACCTTCGATTTAAGCTATTGGGGAAAGCAAGCAAAAAAACGCAGCCCTAAGGCTGCGTTTCTGCACAAATTATTCTATTGAGAAGATATAGGAATAAATCGGCTGTCCACCATTGTGGATTTCCACTTCCAAATCTTCATACGTTTCTTCGATAAATGACTCAAGTTCTGCTACATCTTTTTCGTCGACTTCTTCACCGGTCAAGATAGTCAGAATTTCATCTTCATCTTCGTCGATCATCTGGTTCAACAACGTTTTAGCCGTCGTCAAAGCATTTTGATCGGTAGCGGAAATTTTACCATCGGCGATTCCCATGAAATGACCTTTGGAAATGTCCAACCCATCAATTTGCGTATCTCTGACGGCGTACGTAATTTGTCCTGTTTTCACTTCAGACATAAGACTCAGCATTTCGTCTTTATTGGCATCAAGATCCGCTTCCGGATTGAATCCAAGAAGGGCGCTCATCCCTTGAGGAATGGTTTTCGACGGAATAACAGCAACTTCTACATCCGCTATTTCTGCCGCTTGTTCAGCAGCCATGACGATATTCTTGTTATTCGGCAAGATGAGCACACGTTTTGCATGTGCTTCTTTAATCGCTTCTGAAAGATCTTGAGTACTTGGGTTCATGGTTTGACCACCCTGAATGACAACAGTAGCGCCAAGACTTTCAAACAGCTTCTTGATTCCGTCTCCCATGCTCACTGTTACAATTCCGTACTCCGCTTTTTCCGCTGACTTAGGCTTGGCCTTCTTTTTGTCCCCAACGATTGACGTATGCTGCTCACGCATATTCTCAATCTTCATGTTGATAAGACTACCGTATCTTTGCCCCAAGGTCATGGCTTCACCTGGATATTCCACGTGCACATGGACTTTGATCAAGTCTTCATCAGAAACGACAAGTAGAGAATCACCCATTTCACTTAGCTCATTACGGAAGGCTTCTTCATCATATGGATGTTCGGCAAGTTTATCTTCTTCAAATTTGACCATGAACTCTGTACAATAGCCAAATTCAATATCCTCCGTATTCATGAAATCCTGATTTAACTTGTGGTGTTCAGCATTGACCATGTCATCCATCGATACCGTTTCCTCAAGGTCAGGAAGTTCCTCCCCTTTTAAATTGGCCAGGAAACCTTCATAAATAGTGACGAGACCTTGTCCTCCACTGTCCACAACCCCTACTTCTTTCAATACAGGAAGCAGCTCAGGTGTGTGCTTCAAGGATTTTTTAGCAGCTTGAACGACTCCTTCGATGAACGGAATGAAGTCTTCCTCCTTTTCAGCAATCTCGACAGATGCTTCAGCAGCCTCCCTCGCTACAGTAAGAATGGTTCCTTCCACAGGCTTCATGACGGCTTTATATGCTGTTTTGGCCCCACCTTGAAGAGCGTCTGAAAAGTCCTTGGTTGTAATGACCTCTTTGTCTTCAATCGTCTTCGCAAAGCCACGGAAAATTTGGGAAAGAATAACCCCTGAGTTTCCACGTGCTCCCATTAAGAGACCTTTGGATAAAGATTGGGCCACTGTTCCTACATGATTCTGGTCCACGTTCCGAACTTCTTCAGCTCCAGAAGTCATGGACAGATTCATATTTGTCCCCGTATCTCCATCCGGTACAGGGAAAACATTCAAAGCATCAATCATCTGAGAGTTCTGCTTTAAATGATGAGCTCCTTGCAAGATCATTTCGGCAAGCGTCTTGCCGTCTAACTTTTGTAACGTCACACTTACTTCCTCCTTTGACTACAACCGCGATCTATTCGGTCGTCACACGAACTCCCTGAATGAAGATATTCACAGAATCCACGGACAAACCAACTGTTTTGTTTAGTGTGTATTTTACTTGTGATTGGACGTTGTGAGCGACTTCGGAAATCTTCGTACCGTAGCTCACTATAATGTACATGTCTATATGGAGGCGATCTTCTTCCTGTCTGACAACGACCCCTCTGGAAAAATTCTCTTTGCGGAGCATTTCAGATAAACCGTCACGGATCTGATTTTTAGATGCCATACCGACGATGCCGTAGCACTCAACAGCGGCTCCTCCAGCAATCGTTGAAATGACTTCATTGCTAATAGTAATATGACCATATTGGTTATTTAAATCAACAGACATATATAGATCCTCCTTTTAATCCTCTTCAATCCTACCCTATTATAACACAAAAATGTGATATGAATTTCTGTTCAATGGTAAGAAAATGACCTGGATATCCCTACTATACTGTGTAACAATTCATAAGTTCTGTCAAGAAAAAATTCTTGATATAATTCTGACTAGATTATTGCAAACACGTATTCTATATGATAAAGTTACTAAGTATCTGATGATTTATGTATGTAACAGGAGGGATTTTCATGGCACGCAGAAGTGTTCTATCTGGTAAAGGTACACGCTCAGGTAACCACCGTTCACACGCGATGAACGCTAATAAACGTAAATTCAAAGCTAATGTTCAAAAAGTTCGCATCCTTGTGGATGGCAAGCCTCAAAAAGTTTACGTAACAGCACGTGAACTTAAGTCCGGCAAAGTACAACGCGTATAATTGCTGACACAGAGCTTATAAGCTCACAAAAAAAGCACCCTTTCCGGGTGCTTTTTTTATTTGCTAAGATAAGTTAACGGGCGCTTTTGGTGCTCTCCGGAGCTCAGCCCATGTGTACTCCGGAGCTCTCCATTTTGATTTGGTCCTAATCTTTTTTAAATGTACTTATGACTGCGCGCACTAAACCCCCGACGAACCGTGGGAGTTTGATGGTATAAAATTTCAAAAGAGCCCCCTCCTCCTATATGAACTAATGCGAACTCCCTTATAACCCTCAAGTAGGCAAGTCTGTACTTCTTATTACTAAGAGTATGCCTGACTCAAATGAAAAAGTACCTGTATCTTCAATCAGTCGGTTCGAGATGCACAAGGTGGATCCAAATGGAAGATAAGCACGATCCAAAGGGTAGTAGAACCCTTCGAGGGTAATATCTGTTACTTCCAGCGTCACTGGCAAGAAAGAGACATATGGATAACATTCATCCGCTTCCATTTTATGCTCACCAGCTGAGACTAATTCCACCCGATTCTGTCGATCAATGATCGCACTTTTTACATTTTCCTCCATGAGGGGGTAAAGAAGCTGCATGTTCGCCTGAGAATGATCGATCCGACCACCGGTCACTCCGAATAATAGAATATGCCCTGCCTTTAAACGGAGTGCTTCATTTATTGCTAATTCCAAATCCGTTTCATCCTTTTCATCTGGATAAACTAGGACTTTTTTGGATTTCTTTTTTATTTCAACCAGTGATTTTTCTGATACAGAATCAAAATCTCCAATGGCAATGTCGGGGGCTATTCCCTGCTCGACGAGGACTTCTGCTCCTTGATCGGCCCCGATCCAAATGCATTCATCACATGCATACGCTTTTAAATCCGGTATGTATGATTTCGGTCCGCCACCGACAACAATAACTCTCTTCATATCCATAACATCCTCCCTGTACCTTTCACCATAAAAAAATCAATCCTTCACTATTCAGGATCAGCTGTTTGTGAAAGACCCAATTTCAAGATGTTTCGGGCTTCGTTTGCCATAATGAGATTCAGGAGTGGCCGGGAAGATACTCGCTTTCCTGTGGGGGAGCGCCGAGCTTCCTCGGAAAGCGAGTTATTCCCCGCAGCCCCCATCCACTCAACAAAAGTCTCGAAATCAAGTCTTTCACAATCCTGTTATATATTACAATAGGACGGTTTCTTCTATTGTAAAATGTAACTTATTTCTGAACTGGATGCCAATAAAAAAGCCAATAAAAAACTCAAAGGATCGGAGTCCTTTGAGTTTTTCATTTATTGTGCCGCTTGTCTAATTTCTTCAATCGCTTTTTTACGATCTACTTGGTTAAAGATGGCACTGCCAGCCACAAGCACATCCGCTCCAGCGTCTGTGCAAAGTTTAGCTGTATCAACTTTCACTCCACCATCTATTTCGATTTCGAAGGAAAGTCCTTCTTCTTCCCTCCACTGGGAGATTTGTTCAATTTTTGGTACGACCGACTGAATAAATGATTGCCCCCCAAATCCTGGGTTAACCGTCATCAATAGGACAAGATCGACATCCTGGAGAATCGGGCGAATGGCTTCCGCTGGAGTTGCTGGATTGATGACGACTCCTGCTTTTACCCCATGGCTTTTGATCAATTGAATTGTTCTATGGAGGTGTGGACATGCTTCCTGATGAACGGTGATGATATCAGATCCTGCTTTGGCAAAAGCTTCAATGTATTGGTCTGGATTTTCGATCATCAAATGGACATCAAGAGGCAGGTCGGTTACCGGACGAATGTGGTCCACAATTAGTGGGCCGATTGTAATATTAGGAACAAAATGTCCGTCCATGACGTCTACGTGGATATAATCCGCTCCTCCACGTTCGACATCCTTGATTTCTTCTCCAAGTTTTGAAAAATCAGAAGCTAGAATGGATGGTGCAATTTTTGTCATGTTCAATACCTCGGCTTTCTATTCTGTATTTCATTTAAAAATTGTAAATAATGCTCGTACCGTTGATCGGATATCTGCCCGTGATCTACGGCCTTTTTGACTGCGCACTTCGGTTCTTTGTTGTGCAAACAACCTCGAAATTTACAATCATTCTGTACTTCTACGAACTCTGGGAAACACTCAGGCAGTTGATCAAGTTCCAATTCGCCAAATTCCAATGAACTAAAACCAGGGGTATCTGCTACAAGCCCGTCTGCTATTTCATAAAGTTCTACGTGACGTGTTGTATGCTTCCCGCGGCCCAGACTCTCAGATATTTCATCAGTATCAATGGAGAGTCTAGGATCGATGGAATTAAGCAAGGAGGATTTGCCGACACCGGACTGACCGGCAATCACCGTTGTACGCCCAGCCAGGTGAGATTCAATTTGTTCCATAGCTTCTGTATCGTCTACAGCAGATAAAATAACTGGATAGCCGATTTTTTCATACAAGGATTTGTAGCTTTCCATCACTTCCATTTGTTGTTCATCCAATTGGTCCACTTTGGAAATGACAATAAAAGGCTCAATCCTCTTTTCTTCCACAAGGACGAGAAAGCGATCCAGTAATAAAGCATTGAAATCCGGGTGAACAGCAGAAGTGACGATTAACGCCTGATCAACATTCGATATTGGAGGCCTGACCAACTCATTCTTTCTGTTTTCAATGGATAAGATGTAACCTTCTTCTTTATTTTCCGCCTTGAATTCTACTAGATCACCAACTAAAGGGGTGACTTTCTTTTTACGGAAGTTGCCCCTTCCACGACATTGATAAATCTCCCCTTCACAAAGGACATAATAGAACCCGCTCAATGATTTAATAATTTTTCCTGCTGGCATCTTTTCACCTCTTAATACGGTACTTCCACTTCTTCTTGATAGACTTCTCCGTCCCTCATTACATAGTAGGTGGCTACTTCTCCCGGTTCAATGGTTAGTGTAATTTCAAACGTTTTCGTCTCGGTAATCGTTTCACTAATCACCGGTGTACTTCCGTCTCGATTAGCATCATTGACGTAAATCAATACTTCCTGACCCTCGGGTTCCGGCTGCTCTCCTTCTTGCTCGCCATCCCCTTGGCCTTCTTCCTCATTCGTTGCCGGTTCATACGGAACTTCAATAGAAACGGTTTCATCTCTAGGAGGCTTTGGCTCAGGCCCTTTAGAAATGACTAAGTTTACGGTAGACCCTTGCTCTACTTCTGTTTGAGCAGCAGGATCCTGTCTAATCACAATGCCTTCCCTTTCCTCTTCGGAAAATTGACGTGTCACTTCAAATTTCAAGTTATTTCTTTGGAGGTATTCTGTGGCAAACTTCTCATTCGCGTCCACTAAACTCGCAAGTTCAACTTTAGCCACTCCAGAACTAACCCGGAAGGTCACCGTGGTCTCATCTGGAATGACACTTGTACCAGGGCTTGGACTTACATGAGCAATTATTTCTCCTGCTGGTTGTTCCTCACTTGTTTGTTCAATTAAATCGATACCACTGTACCCCTTACTCTCCAACTCTTCTTTTACCTGTTCATAATCCTGCCCGGTATAATCAGGGAAATCCACGCGTTCTTTACCGTTGCTAAGATATACGGTTACCTCGGAACCTTCCTTCACTGTCATCCCAGCTTCAGGGTCTGTTTCAATGACATCGCCCTCTTCCACTTCATCGGAAAAACGCGTTTCTCGTTTCACAGTCAAGTTCAAGTCACTGAGTTCACTATAAGCCGCCTCATACTCTTCTCCTGCAAGATCAGGAATCTCCACATCCGCCGGCTGGATGATCCCAGGGATTGTAAATAATGCCACAAGTCCCCCGATCAATAACAAAAGAATAACTGTAAGGAACCAGGGCCACACTTTCCGCTTTTTCTTTTGTTTCTTCTCGTCAGCTTGAGGAGCTGAAGGAGGTGTCTCCTTATAGGTTTTAGTAGGCGATGCAGGCGTAGGGCTGACAGGCTTATGATCACTGGTATTGATGATCGTATCTTCTTCGGTTGAATTTCCGTATGCTTCATTTGTAATCACTGGGATGGCTTTGGTTTTTTCTTCATCACCATCATCGGGTAAAGTAAATACCGGTTCATTAGCGCGGTATGGTTCAAGAGAAGTTTCAATCTCATGCTCCATCTCCAATACCGATTCGTACCTATGAAAAGGATCTTTGGCCGTTGATTTCAAAACGATATTCTCAACACTTTGAGGCAGATCCGCATTCCATCTTTTCAAGGACGGTGTTTCATGCTGAAGATGCTTTAAAGCGATCGAGACAGGAGATTCTCCGGAAAAAGGGAGCCTGCCTGTCAGTAATTCGAAAAAAACAATACCGAGTGAATAGACGTCAGATTTTTTTGTTGCCATCCCGCCCCGCGCTTGTTCAGGCGATAGATAATGAACAGAACCAAGCACAGAGTTAGTCTGAGTCAAGGCCGTCGCACTGAGGGCCATGGCAATTCCGAAATCCGTTACTTTCACATGACCATAATGATCAATAAGAATGTTCTGCGGTTTAATATCCCTATGAACGATTCCATTATCATGCGCATGAGCGATTGCAGATGCAATCTGCCTCATAATATCCACCGCTTCAGACACATCGATTGGACTATGTTGTTGAATGTACTGCTTTAACGTCATTCCATCGACGTACTCCATCACCATAAAATAAATGTCGTCTTCCTCTCCGACATCGTAAATGTTGACGATATTTGGATGAGAAAGACTCGTAGCTGATTGTGCCTCTCTATGAAAGCGAGCAATAAACTCCTCATCATTTCCATGTTCGAGTCGCAGTACTTTAATGGCGACATCCCTGTCCAGAATCGTGTCATGAGCAAGGTAGACATTCGCCATACCGCCGCCACCGATCATCTCTTGTACACGATAACGGTCATTAAGGAGACGGTTATTCAACATTATTCCGCACCTTCTTTCTGGTCGGAAGAAGGATGATGATGGACGACTGCAAGCGTAATATTATCTTCCCCTCCACGCTCATTCGCAAGATCGATCATCTGCTTCGTAAATGACGACCATTCCCCTTCAAATGTTTTCAATTCACTTAATTCCTCATCACTAACCTTATTGGTTAAGCCATCTGTGCACAATAGAAGGCGGTCATCCTCCTCGAATTCCATTGTTTTCACATCGGCTGTCAATTCAAATTCTGTCCCAAGCGCTTTTAACAATACATTTTTCCTGGGATGGTGCTCGGCCTGTTCTTCGGTAATCTGTCCGGAACGCACAAGTTCGTTCACGAGGGAATGGTCCTCTGTGATCACTTTAAAGCCGTAAGCATTAGCAAAATAACAGCGGCTGTCTCCAATATGACCGATCGTCGCAAATTCATTTGTACACAACGCTACGACAACTGTCGTTCCCATGCCTGCGCATTCTTCATGTTCATTGGCATAGGCTTTGATTTCATTGTTCGCAGAGAGGACCGCTTCTTTGATCCAATTTTCAGCTTGATCAGGAGTATCAATGAGCTTGGCTTCCTGCCATTTTTTATGTAAGTGTGAGGTCGTCATCTGACTGGCAATATCACCGGCCTGATGCCCCCCCATTCCGTCTGCTACGATGGCAAGGACCTGGCCTGCATCGTTTTTAAAAACCCCGCCGGCATCCTCATTATGAATTCTGACTTTCCCTTGATCTGTTTCGTAATAACCTATCATGGTCTCACCTGCCTCATATTTATAACTTAGACTAAACATGGGTGTTCATTCTTAGGTGGTATCTTACACTCTGCCTGAAGGATAGGAATCCGAGTATTGGAATCAGATTCCACCCCCACGGCTTTGCTATTCAATTTAAGATTCTTTACTTTTTATACAATCGGGTTAAGAAAAATCCATCTGTATCCCAATCTTGAGGGAAAAGCTGAAGACCTGTTTCGGTAAGACCCTGCGATTCCTGAAGGGCTTCTGGAAGCTCCTCAAAGAAAGCAGGATCCACTTCAAAGTCCGGATTTTGACTCAAGAAATGCTTGACAGCTTCCTCATTTTCATGACGGTCAACCGTGCATGTACTATAGACAATCTTGCCTCCAGGCTTAAGTAGTGGCGCAACTTCTTTCAATAGATCATCCTGGATCTTTCTTAGGGAGAAAATATCTTCTTCTTTTTTATGGTATTTAATATCTGGCTTTCCACGTAAAACTCCAAGACCGGAACAAGGAGCATCGAGTAAGATACGGTCAAAAGTGCCCGGAGTGTGTTTTTCTCCAAGCTTTCTTGAGTCAGCCTGACTGGCAGTAATCGATGTGAGCTGCAGTTGTTCAGCCTTTTTACTTACCAGTTTCGCTTTTTTCTCGTGCAAGTCATAAGCGACGATTTCTCCCTCATCCTCCATCTTTTCAGCGATATGGGTGGTTTTACCTCCAGGTGCACTGCAGGCATCCAGCACCGTCAATCCCTTGTCAAGATCCATCATTTCCGCTACAAGCATAGAACTCTGATCTTGAACGGTTACATATCCTTCTTGGAAAAGGGGATGCGAGAGAATCGCACCTTCAAGAACAAGGAAGCCTTGAGGGGAGAGAGCGCTCTCTTCCACTCTGAATCCATCCTCCTGCAGCTGCTTCATCGCCTCTTCACGTGAAATTCTAAGCGGCTGGACTCTCAGCGACATAGGGAGGTGTTGATTGTTCGCTTCACACATCGCTTTTGTCGTTTCCATGCCATACTGATCAACCCATCGATTCACGAGCCATTGAGGATGACTGGTTTCAATCGCCATTCGCTCTACTGGATCTTCGATTTTATCCAGGCTTTGAACACCTTTGCGCTGGACGTTCCGAAGTACGCCATTCATAAATGAAGAAATCCCTTTATGTCCGCGCTTCTTGGAGATTTCCACGGCTTCATGGATAATGGCATGGTCCGGTACTCTTTCAAGAAAGATCATCTGGTAAACCGACATATAAAGCAGCCAGCGGACCCATGGCTTTATTTTCTTCTGCTTGGCAATATAAGGCTGGATGGAATAGTGGATCAAATCCCGGCGTTGGAGTGTACCGTATACGATTTCCGTTAACAATGCACCATCCTGGCGGGAAAGCTTTTGTTTAGAAATCTCCCGGTCCAGCAAAACGTGACTGAATCCGCCCTGCTCACCGATTCGAGTAAGGAGATCCAGGGCTGACTCTCTTAATGCATACTTAGTCATGCGTCTCACCCAGGCGCTCGCCGACCTGTAAGGACTGTCCAGCACCATTAATAAACGCCTGCCCGTCCATCTTTTTCTTTCCAGAAGGTTGGAGGGAAACGACCTTTACGGCTTTATTTCCACCTGTGGTTACAAGAAACCCATCTTCATCGATTCTTACAACTGTCCCAGGGGCTTCCCTGAATGTATCTTCCACTTTTTCGATCCACCAGACTTTCATCGGCTTGCCGTTCCAGTACGTGTAAGCGACCGGCCATGGATGAAGACCACGCACATGATTATAGACCGTTTGTTGCTCTTTGCTCCAATCAATGAGCTCCTGTTCCCTTTTGATATTGGAAGCGAAAGTGACTTTGGATTCATCCTGCTCTTCCGGGGTAATATCTCCGCTCAATAACTTCGGCAGCGTGTCCGCCAACAAGTCCGCTCCGGCGACGGAAAGTTTATCATGGAGCGTTCCTACATGATCATCGTCTTCGATCGGCACCGTCACTTTTGAAAGCATATCCCCTGCATCGAGGCGTTTAACCATATACATGATGGTGACGCCAGTCTCCTGCTTTCCTTCAAGGATGCTGTAATGGATGGGTGCACCACCTCGGAATTCAGGCAGTAAGGAGGCATGGACATTGATACATCCATGTTTCGGCTCCTTGAGTAAAGCTTCTGGTAAAATTTGACCGAAGGCAGCGGTTACGATCAAGTCGGGATCGTAAGCAAGAACTTCTTGATATTCTTCTTTGATTTTTTCTGGTTGAAATACTGGGATCCCGTGTTTCTCCGCTGCTACCTTGACTGGAGGAGGGGTCATCGTTTTCTTTCTCCCTTTCGGTCGGTCCGGTTGTGTAATAACGAGGACAACCTCATACCCCTCTTCAATGATGCGGTCAAGGACAGGTACGGCGAAATCCGGTGTCCCCATAAATGCGATTCGTGTCATGACTTTGTTGCTCCCTTCTTGCTTACATCAGCTGATACGGTTGGAAATCCACCGTGATCTGCAAACCATTTTCTTGTTTCATTTCATCTTCGTAATAGTGCAATATCCGTTCAACGAACTTTCGCTGCTCAGGTTCCTTCTTGTATTTTATCATGCATTGATAGCGATATCTATTATTGATCCTGGTGAGCGCAGAAGGAGTAGGCCCGAGGACATACGATTGGTCGGAAAGCTTCTGCTGCATGAACATGGTGATTTTCTGTGTCACTTCCTGCACTTTCAATTGGTTGGGGTGTGAAATTGTAAAAAGTGTCAAGAAGAAATATGGAGGATAGCGGAAAGCTTTCCTCAATTTCATCTCTTCATTGAAGAATTGTTCGTAATCATACTGGCTGGCAAGTTCAATACTATAATGCTCCGGTGTGTACGTTTGGACAACGACTTCTCCGGGCTTCTCATGTCTGCCTGCCCGTCCGCTTACCTGGGTGAGCAATTGGAACGTTTTTTCTGATGCACGGAAATCAGGCAGGTTGAGAAGGGCATCGGCGGCAAGAACACCGACAAGGGTTACGTTTCCGAAGTCCAGTCCTTTAGCGATCATCTGCGTGCCGAGCAGGATGTCTGCTTGTCCTTCTCCGAACTTTTTAAGCAGCCGTTCGTGGGCCCCTTTTCTCCTTGTCGTGTCGACGTCCATCCGGATGACACGTGCTTCCGGGATCAACTCCTGAAGCGCCTCTTCCACTTTTTGTGTCCCTGTACCGAAATAACGGATGGTTTTGCTCTCACATTCCGGGCACTCCGACGGCATAGGTTCTTCATGGGAACAATAGTGGCATTTCAGACGATTCTGCCTTTTATGATACGTAAGTGCAATGTCACAGTGCGGGCACTCACTCACGTGACCACAGTCCCTGCACATGACGAAGGTCGAATAGCCACGTCTATTTAGAAAAAGAACGATCTGCTCCCCTCGGGAAAGCCTTTCTTCGATCTTTTCCTTCAACGAGATGGAAAACATCGAGCGGTTTCCACTATGAAGTTCCTCTCTCATATCAACGAGATCCACCGTGGGCATGACTGCCTCATTCATACGCTTTTTCATCGTCAACAGTTGATAATTGCCTTTCACAGCTCTGGCATAACTTTCGAGAGCTGGTGTTGCACTCCCTAAAACGACCGGGCATTGATGGGTTTTTCCCCTTTCAATGGCGACATCTCTCGCATGATAACGTGTCCGATCTTCCTGCTTATAACTCGTTTCATGTTCTTCATCAATAATGATCAAGCCGATGTTCGTAAACGGAGCGAAAATAGCAGACCTTGCTCCGACAACCACCTGGACTTCCTTGCGCTGGATCTTACGCCATTCATCGTACTTTTCTCCCGCCGATAAAGCACTGTGAAGGACGGCGACCTTTGAGCCGAACCTCCCTTTAAAGCGTTCAACCATTTGCGGAGTCAAAGCAATCTCAGGAACCAGCATGATGGCTTCCTCGCCTTTATCAATGACTTCCTGGATCGACTGCAAATACACTTCCGTTTTCCCACTTCCGGTCACTCCATGAAGAAGAAAAACGTCATGAACGTTTTCTTCGATGGTCTTAAGGATCGGCTCGATGGCTGTTTCCTGTTCTGCTGTCAGCGGGAAAGGCTGAGTACGTTCGAAGTCTCGGTCACCATATGGATCTCTGAAAACTTCCTTCTTGAATTCCCGGATCATCCCTTGTTCAATCAGCGGTTTCAATGAGGCGGGTGTGGTGGATAGAATATCCAAAAGCCTCCTCTTCTCCATCGCATCCGGGTACTCCAGAAAATACTCGATGATGGTCCGCTGCTTTTTGGCTTGTGGGGATAGATCTTCAAGCTTCTCCTCTAATGCCATCGGATTTAACAAGGGCTCGACCATCGTCATCGTTTTCTTTGTTTCCCGGCTTTTCACTTCATAATGGACATCCACGGCTCCATCATTCATGTGCTTCCGAAGGGTATGGTATCCGATGCCTGATTTCTCAAATTCCTCAAAATCAACAACTGCCCGTCCATCAAATAAAGGGTCCAGTTCAGTACCGAGGGGTTCTTCAGTCAATTTCCAGAGTTCTTTTCGATATTTAGCTTTCATCACCTGAGGAAGCATGACCTGAAGACAGGAGATGTAGTAGCTCAACGTATTTTTCGATAACCACTTTCCAAGTTGGAGAAGTTCTTCCGTCAAGGTTGGTATAACATCAAGAACATCTGTGATTTTCTTTACGGAAGAGAAAGAACTTGTTTCTGAAAGAGAGACGACATACCCCAGAATTTTGCGTGGCCCGAAAGGCACGATGACCCGTACCCCCGGCTGAACGATCCCCTCGAATTTTTCAGGTATTTCATAATCAAAAGGACGGTTCGTATTTTGTGAGGGTACATCAACGATTACGTTTGCAATCACCGGTTTTCACTCTCCATCTCCCCGCTGGCCACCATAAGAATGTTTTCAGCGAGCTCGTCTTTGCTCATTAATGGATACGTCATCTCTTCCCCTTTTTTGGTAATAAACAAGGAGGCGTTCGTGTCCGTGCCAAACCCTGAACCCTCTTCGGATACATTATTGATGACAATCGCATCGAGATTCTTTTTAGCCATCTTCTCTCTTCCGTATTTTTCCACATCTGTCGTTTCTGCAGCAAAGCCAATTAAGTATTGATGTTCTTTACGATCTCCCAGCTCCATGAGAATATCTTTCGTCCGCTCCATCTCGACGACATAGTCCCCGGGTTTCTTCTTCATCTTTTGATCATAAGTGATTTTTGGCCGGTAATCGGCTACCGCTGCCGACTTAATGACAAGGTCTTGATCTGGATAAGCTTTCAAGACTTCCTCATACATTTCCTGAGCGGTTGTAATTGGAATCACATGCACACCAACGGGAGGTTCCAAAGCTACCTGACCAGAAACAAGAGTCACGTCAGCGCCAAGCTGCTTAGCTTTTCTCGCCAGCGCATACCCCATTTTGCCCGTCGATGGATTCGTGAAATAACGTACTGGATCGATCTGTTCACGTGTAGGGCCGGCTGTTATGAGTACTTTCATTCCTTTGAGTGGTTGAGGGCGTTGATATTCTTTCCTAAGTACTTCGACAATGGTCTCGGGCTCCTCCAAGCGTCCTTTTCCTACATAGCCGCAAGCAAGGTAACCTTCGCCGGGCTCGATGAAGCGGAAGCCCCATGCATCGAGTTGTTTTAAATTTTTCATCACAGCCGGGTGACTGTACATATGGACATTCATTGCTGGCGCGATATAAACAGGTGCCTCGGTCGCAAGTAAGGTCGTCGAGAGCATGTCATCAGCGAGACCGTTCGCGAGCTTTCCGATTACATTGGCAGTCGCGGGGGCGATTAAGAAGAGATCCGCCCAGTCAGCGACATCAATGTGCTGGATTTGAGAAGAATCTTGTTCATCAAAGGTATCGGTATATACAGGCTGTCTGGACAATGCCTGAAAAGTAGTCGGGGATACAAAATTCTGAGCGCTGTCTGTCATGATTACTTTAACGACTGCCCCAGCTTGAACGAGTTTGCTGGTTAAAGCGGCTGCTTTGTAGGCGGCGATTCCACCTGATACTCCTAAGACGATCTTTTTTCCATTCAACATCTGATAGCCCCCTGTACTTGAAAAATGTTGTCACTAAAACACGTAGGAAAAGCCGCGCTGATTCAATGAAGAAGCGCGGCTTTTCCTACGTTGTTTCGATGTTCTTATGTGGTTTCTGTTCGTTCTTGGATTTCATCCGCTTCGATATAGTTCAATTTGCCATCGCGGATCTCTTCAAGCGCTACACCGACTTGCTGGTGGGAAGTCGGATTATCGATCATCGGCGCGCTTCCTTGTTTCAATTCACGCGCTCTTCTCGCAGATAGCGTGACAAGCGTGTATTTTGATTTGATTTGTTTCTGTAGGGAATCAATGGACGGTTCTAACATCATGATTATTCATCCTCCAATGCTTTTTTATATTGATGGGCGACACGTTCACGTTTGCAGTGTTCACTGGCAACGATCGATTTCACTTTCGTCACAGCATTGTCAATCTGATCGTTCACGACGACATAATCATACGCATCCATCATATCAATTTCTTCTTTCGCTGCTTTCAGGCGGTTTTTCACTTTGTCTTCCGTTTCCGTGCCGCGGTTAACAATGCGGTCTTTCAATTCTTCCAAAGAAGGTGGAATCAAAAATACGAACACGCCTTCAGGGAAGTTCTCCCTTACTTTGAGTGCTCCCTGAACTTCAATTTCCAAAAAGACGTCTTTGCCTTCGTTCAATGTCTGCTCCACGTATTGACGGGGGGTACCATAATAGTTTCCCACATATTCCGCATGTTCAATCAATTGGCCTTCACTGATTAATTTCTCAAATTCATCTCTTGATTTGAAAAAGTAATCGACCCCGTCCACTTCACCCTCCCTTGGATCACGAGTGGTCATGGATATGGAATAGCGCAGATCTGTCGACTGCTCAAATAATGCTTTACGTACCGTTCCTTTTCCGACACCTGATGGGCCGGAAAGGATGAATAAAATACCTTTCTGATCAATCACTGCAAAAAGTCCTCCTAGTTTTCATCTGAGATCTCGTCGTTACTGATGACACGCTGCCCGACGGTTTCCGGCTGGACGGCTGAAAGGACGACATGATCACTATCTGTAATGATGACCGCACGCGTACGGCGGCCATATGTAGCATCTACTAATTTATTATTGTCACGGGCGACCGTGATGATACGTTTGATCGGAGCGGATTCAGGCGAAACAATAGAAATAATACGATTCGCAGATACCACGTTTCCAAAACCGATATTGATTAATTTCAAGCTCAAAGCTGACTCCTCCTTCTTCTGACCAAGCACTTTTATGACTACCTCTATTATATGAAAAAACTAGGCATAAACACAATTGTTATTCGACATTTTGTACTTGTTCTTTCATCTTTTCAATCTCGCTTTTCAAATTCACAACCATTTCCGTCATTTTGCCGTCATTGGATTTCGACCCGATTGTATTCACTTCACGGTGCATTTCCTGCACAATAAAATCCAGTCTTCTTCCAACAGGCTCATCTAAGAAAAGGGTGCTTTCAAATTGAGTGAAGTGGGACTGTAGTCTTGTCAACTCTTCGGTGACGTCCCCTTTCTCTGCAAGCAAAGCGACTTCCTGGAGGATTTTCGTTTCATCGGGGCGGATTTGCTCTTTGGTGTATTCTTCTACGCGGGTCCGAATCCTCTCTTTATACTCTTCGATTAACATCGGCCGCCTTTCGTCCAGGCTGTTCAACCATGACCGGACTTTAGCGATGCGTTTTTCAAGATCATCGTGTAACTTGTGACCTTCCTTCGTCCGCATCTCAACCAATTGTCTAACAGCGTCATCCATGGTTTCTAATAAAGCCACTTTCCACTCATCTGAATCGTTTTCCATCTCTTTTTCCGAAAAAACATGGTCTAACTTGGATACCATATCAATAGAAATATCCCCCGTCAACTCATAACGGCGCTGAATATCCTTCAAGCGTGTAATATATTGATCGACCATTTCCCAATTCACATCGATTTTCTTTTCAACCAAATCTTCTCCTTCAAGGGATACGAAGATATCGATGCGCCCCCTGGCTAACCGGCTTTTGACGACTTGTTTCAGACGATCTTCCAGAAACAGCAAGGCGGTGGGCATCTTGAATGTCATATCCAGAAAACGATGATTCACAGACCGGATCTCTACATGTATCTTTGTTTCGTTGACTTCCACCGTACTCTTTCCATACCCTGTCATACTTTTTATCATTACGATCATCACCTATATGTAAAATGAATGCACCCTCCATTTTAGCAAAAGAAAGTATAACGTTGCGAATGTTTGCGTTTACGTAAAGAAAAATCTTAGAATAACAAGCTTTACTCATGCTATACTTCTAACAGTAGAGAGGTGAAGACGATGTCTTTTGACGGAATTGTAACCCGGGCGATCACGAATGAATTGAATGAAACGATTCAGTCCGGACGTATTATGAAAATTTATCAGCCAACCGAAACGGAACTCGTATTTACGGTCCGTTCCAATCGAAAAAAACATACGCTATTATTGTCCGCCCACCCGAGCTATGCTCGCTTTCATTTGACGGACGATCAATACCATAACCCTAAAGAACCACCCATGCTATGCATGCTCCTACGAAAGCATTTAATTGGTGGGTTTGTCGAACGCATTGAACAGGTGGACATGGAAAGGATTGTGAAGTTCCATATCCGCACCCGTAACGAAGTCGGGGATGAAACAATGAAAACCCTCATTATTGAGGTGATGGGAAAACACTCCAACATCCTGCTGGTTGATGAAGATGAAGGACATATGCTCGACAGCATCAAGCATTTGCCCCCTTCCCAAAACCGGCACCGGACGATTATGCCCGGCCAGCCTTATAAACTCCCACCAGAACAAGGGAAAATCAACCCTGTGGACCTTGAACCAGATTCGTTCATTAGAAAATTGGACTTTAACTCAGGCAAAATGGATAAACAAATTTTGAATGTGGTGATGGGTTTTTCACCGATGATAACAAAGGAAATCGTGCATCGGGCTGGACTCGGTGGGTCACAGGCCGTAAAAGAAGCTTACCGGGAAATACGAGAGATCATTCTGAGCCACGCGTATGAGCCACAAATCCATCGGGGAGAAAAAGAACAGTTCTATGTGATTCCTTTACACGCTTTTTCAGATGATGTAGAAAGATTCGACAGCGTAAGTGCGATGCTGGATGATTATTATTCCGGGAAAGCTGAGCGCGACCGTGTGAAGCAGCAGGCAGGAGATCTGCACCGTTTCTTAAAAAATGAACGGGATAAAAACAAACGTAAAATAAAGAAACACGAAACAACACTGAAGAAATCTGAATCCGCCGAGGAGTACCAGAAACTCGGCGAACTCTTGACTGCACACATGCATATGGTCAAAACAGGAGACGAATCGGTGACGGTCGTTGACTACTACGATCCAGATCAATCAGAAATGACAATTGAACTCAACCCTAATAAAACGCCGAGTGAAAATGCCCAAAGCTATTTTCAAACCTACACGAAAATGAAGAAATCCAAAGAAGTCGTCCAAAAGGAAATCCGAAAAGCAGAAGACGAAATCCTTTACTTCGATCGACTCCTTCAACAAGTCGAATCGGCCAGGGAAGAAGATATCGAGGAAATTCGAGAAGAATTGCGTGAACAAGGGTACTTAAAGAAAAAAACGGCTGCGAAAGGGAACCGTAAAAACAAACCCCAAAAACCGAAGCCGGAAAGTTTTGAATCAACGGATGGTACGTTGATTTATGTAGGGCGTAACAACAAGCAGAACGAATATCTGACGAACCGCATGGCAAATAAAATGGATATTTGGCTTCACGCTAAAGACATTCCCGGCTCGCATGTCGTTATCAGAGACGAAGACCCCAGCGAAGATACGTTGTTTGAAGCCGCACAGCTTGCTGCGAATTTCAGTAAATCAAGCAAGTCTTCCTCCGTTCCAGTAGACTACACGCGTATCCGGCATGTGAAGAAGCCGTCAGGAGCGAAACCTGGGTTCGTCACTTATGACCAGCAACAGACGTTGTTCGTGACACCTGATTCAACCTTCATTAAAAGATTAAAGAAAAAAGACTGAACCCTCATCCCTGTGCCTATAAATGGCACAGGGATTTTCACATACCACAGGCCCGGATAACAAATAATATAAAGGCAACTGAATATGATGAAGGAGGTTGCCTTTATGCCGAAGAATTCAAAATCAAAACGCAATCCGAAAAAGAGCAGGGATGCGGTTCAACCAGCTTCAGGAGAAGAACGAATTACGATCTCCAAAGCTGGAGAAAGTCCTTACGATCGAAACAGATAAATGAAAAGCAGCACGTGTGAAAATTCACACGTGCTGCTTCTATTCTTCCATCCGTTCTACTGTTTCAAGCCCCATTCTTTCTCCAACAGCAAGCAAAGCTTGATTGATTTTCCAAATATAAAACAGATGGTGGACAATATCCCCCTGCCCATCCTTATGTCCTGGGGCAAACCGTTCAATCATTTCCCGCTCATGTTGAAGTCTAAACAGTTGCCCACTCATGACTTCCCCATTCAATACCGCCATGATTGTGCGAATGTTGTGCTTGTACACCTTTTCCGTTCGCTTGAGAGCCTCTGTAATTTCTTCGGAACGATGAAAATCCTTTTGGTACGTGGACGCCACTAACTGTTTCGCATAATAATTAATAGCCGTAAACGACATTAGCAGCCGGGGAATACCGGAATATTTATTAGCTCCAGGCCTCTGCAGGGCAGGCTTTGCATCCTCTTCAAGCAGCTGAATCTTCTCATCCATCTCAAAAGCGAGATCCGCAAGCCCCTTCATGCTTTCGGAACGGCGGAAATTTTGAATATATGAAAGGACATAACCCTCGAGATCCTCTAAGTAATCAACCAACTGTTCCTTCATTTTATCAAGCGTCCGTGTAGGGAATATAAAGGCCGCAGCAGCTAGAGCAATGCCTGCTCCTGCAATTGTATCGACCACCCGTGCAAGTAGCAATGCATAGCTGATTCCACCAAGAATGAGGTCATACATGAAGGCGATGAGCATGGTGATGAACATACTCATGACTGTGTAGGAGACCGGAAGCATGTAAAAGGCAAAGAAAATAACCGCAAAAATGAGGGCTACTTCCAACTCCGATTGACCCGACACAGATTTCGCTAAAAAGAAACCAATGATCGCCCCGGCTACCGTGCCAATTGACCTTTCCAAACCTTTTAGATATGTGCGCCCGACGGTCGGGGTGCCCAATTGGATGATGAAGGTTGTTAGCAACACCCAGTAGGGTTGGATAGGAGAGATCAAATGACCGACAATGACAGCAATCGTTCCGGCAATCACCGATTGAATCGCCTTTTTCGTTGAAGGCTCCATCCCCTTATTTTCATCTTCCTTTTCTGCTGCTTTCTTTTCTTCGGACCATTCATCACCGGAATCATGTTCGCCACTGTATTTGATGGCGAGGGCTCCCTCCGTCACATGTGTAGCAATCGCCTCAATCCTGCGAAGCAGATAGAGCCATCCCTCAGGCCTTGTTTCATGTTCCCCAAATCTTTGATCAATCAACTTCCTCAACGCGTGTATTACACGTTCGGCTTCAGCAAGATGCTTCTCTTCCTGTTCCATTTTAAGGACTTCTGACTTTTGCAATGTACGAATGAGACGGAAGAGGATCATTCGGATTTCTTCTGTCTCAAGCGCTCCGCTTTTCTTCAATTTCTCTAAACTATCTGAAAGGGTCATGACGAACATTGCCGTATCGAACACATATAACCGCAATTGTTCCGTACGAACTCCTGGCCAGACTCCTTTAATGTTTTGCGCATTCAAATCTGTGGACACATGATTGGCATAGTCCCTCAACTTTTTTACATTTTCGGTCAATTTCTTAGAGCGAAAATGGTTCGTGTCTGGATCCTCAATAACATCTGCCAACAGTTCAAAAGTCAGGTTCGCCTGCCTATGAAAAGATTGGACACTACGCTTTAGCTGCTGAGCCGTATCTCGGAAAATAATGAAATTATATAGGAAAGCGTAGCTGACCCCTATACAAATCGCACCATAAAACCATGGGAATTGTGCAGGAGGAAGTTTTAAGAAGGAAGAAAAATATACGGTTATAAAACCGATCATCCCTAATGAAAAATAACGACTGCCGAATTTAGAAAAATAAAAGCTGCAAAAGATGATCAAAATCATCAATGCGGATACGAGCACGGCACTCCAGGAAAGGAGAGAACCCAGCGTCACTCCACAGATAGCTGATAAAGGAAGCAAAAGTGTCGTCCCCTGCTTTTCCTTTTTGGTATCATCCATAACTGCCATGATGCCCAGCAGCCCACAGGCGCCGGAAATGATTGCAGGGAGAAGCGGATCCTGCCCCAGCAGGTTCAATATCAGCAAGGTAGTGAATACAGCCGAGATGACACTGAGTGTCGCTTTCCCAGCCTGCTGCAGCCGCTTATGACCAGGATCTGACGCCAACATCCTCTTTAACCAATAGGATTGTTTTCCTAATTCATACATGTACCCATTCCTCCTCTCCTATTTCTTTTCATGTAATGGATCCGTTCCATCTATAAAATAAATCATCACTTTTCAATAAGTACACACGTCCTTAATCCCCTTACGCTCCATAATTAAGGATAGGATAGATAGAGATAAATTATAGAGCGCTCTATCCCATCTGTCAAAAGGGAACCGGTCTTTCTTAAGCATTTATCTGATTGTCTTTCATCGCTGTTTCCTTGTTTAGCAAAATGGCAGGGTTTTTGAAGACTTGACTCCGAGATAATCACGGTTCGTTGCTGAATTGAGCGTCAAGGGTGGTTGGGAAGCCACTCGCTCTGCGGGGGAGCAACTTCCAACCTCCTTGATTAGTAGTCATAAAGCGCGCTGTAACAGTGTTTTAATGGGGGCGTCCGGCATCGGATATCGAAGAGGAAGAAAGGGCATGGTGAGCCCCACAGGACGCAGTCCGAGGAGCGTCTAAGAATTGTGGAAATTCTATTAAGTTCGGCACGTCGCGCGCCCACATCGAACGCCCATACCTCGTGTGGGGCACCGCAGAAAAGGAGCTATTCCCCTCTGCCCCATCCACTCAACAAAAGCCTCAAAAATGACTCTTCAAGAATAGGGAGATGATCTATAATAAATCTTCAGTGGCATTCTTGTCAGTGGATAAAAAAAACCACGATTGAATCGTGGTTTCAGGTTAGGAAATATGCGAATACCGCTATCGATGCAAGATAAGAAAAAATCGCTTGTGCCCAGTATCTTCGTCTCTCGCGCTTCAGCATGTAAACATTCCAGAGAATAAACAACGCGAGAGAAGCGAACAAGCTTAATAAGGGTTCTAAGGACCACATAGACTCCATAAATGCAAACGCCACCCACGTATATAGATAGACAAAACAGGTCAATAAGCCGAGCGAGGCATTCATGAGTATGAAAAAAGAATGTTTTTTAGATTTCATTTTCATCACCAATACGTTTTGATGACTTCATCGTACTAGGAGACTGCAGAAATAGCAACTCCCTTAGCTGTTAAGAATTCGTAAAAACATAAGGATCCTGTCTCCACTTCATCAACAGCTGCTCTTGTTCTTTTTCGATTTGATTTTCGGTAAGTAACTGCTGAAGGAGCTCTTCATAACTGGTCAGTGATTGGTACGAATAGCTTCTTTCCCTGAATGCTTCCTGCGCCGCTTGAAGATTATAGGTGAAGATCGACAGTACTTCAACCACTTCAACTCCTTCATCCTGGAGGGCTTCTGCTGCTTCTATCGACGATTTTCCAGTTGATATTAAATCCTCGATGACGATCGCCTTTTGCCCCCTATCAATATGACCTTCAATCTGATTTCCTTTTCCATGCTTTTTGGCTGAAGAACGTACATATACCATAGGAAGGTTCAGAAGATCTGCCACCCAGGCCGCATGGGGAATGCCTGCTGTCGCACACCCTGCAATCACATCGATAGGACCTAGAGCCTCGATTTTTTTCGCAAATGCTTCAGCAATGTCTTTTCTTACTTCAGGATAAGACATCGTTAAACGATTGTCGCAATAAATCGGAGACTTTAATCCGGACGTCCATGTGAAGTAGTGATCGGTTTCAATTTTAACCGCTCCTATGTGAAGCAGGTCACGAATGAGGGTTGATTGACTCATACTGAAAGGCCTCCTTTATCTTTCTATACATTCTTTGGGGATTTTCTGCGTCTCGGATGGCTCTACCTACAACCATTGCATCACTTCCGTTAATCCGAGCCTTCTCAGGAGTAGCGACACGTTTCTGGTCGTGATGTTCTCCACCAGCGAGACGGATGCCGGGTGTCAAAGTAACCAGCCCCGTATTTTTCTTTATGATCCCGGCCTCTTCTACCGAGCAAACGACACCATCCACCCCACATTTCTCCGCCCCCATGCCGTAATGCTTGACTACTTCAGCTAAAGGATGTTCAATCAGCAACTGTTCATTCAGCATTTGTTGATCTGAAGAAGTAAGGACGGTGACAGCTAATAACACAGGCACATGATTGTGTGCCCCTTCTTCTAAGCCAATCTTAGCTGCTTTCATCATGTCTTCCCCACCTTGAGCATGGACGTTGACGACATCGACGTTCATGCTTGCAAGATTTCTCATCGCACGGCGGACCGTTTCTGGAATGTCATGCAGTTTCAAATCGAGAAAAATTTCGTGCCCGTTTTCTTTTAATCGATGGATGATGCTAGGGCCTTCTTTATAAAAAAGCTCCATACCCACTTTAACCGGAATGGCCGTAAGATGGTGACACTCCAAGAAATCCAAGGCCTCGTTTCCTGTTTGGAAATCAAGAGCGAAGTACAGGGGTTTCAACTTTTTCAACATGGGCACCTCCAATCGCTTGCATTATGTTTGAAAAACCGTAGCGCGCAAGAACTGCCGGCAATTCTTCAATGATTTCCTTACAAATGAAAGGATTTTTGAAGTTCGCACTTCCGATCGCCACAGCACTCGCACCGGCAAGTAAGTATTCCAATACATCCTCAGCTGTTTCAATCCCGCCCATGCCAATGATCGGAATAGATACGGCCTGATAAACCTGATGGATCATCCGGATACTGATTGGTTTAATCGCTGCTCCTGAGAGCCCACCTGTTCCATTTGCAATGACAGGTTTTCGTGTCTTAGGGTCAATCCTCATTCCTGTTAACGTATTAATCATTGAAATGCCTGATGCACCTGCGTCCTCTGCTGCAAGAGCCATCTCGACGACGTCGGTCACGTTCGGGGAAAGCTTCACATACACAGGTACATGGCTAACTTCAACGACATGACGGGTCACTTCTTTAGCTAAGACCGGATCGGTGCCGAACTGCACGCCCCCCTCTTTCACATTCGGACAAGAAATGTTCAATTCAATGGCATCCACGTGAGGAGAGATTTTTTCAGCGACCTCCACATACTCCTCTACTGTACTGCCAGCAACATTTGCAATAATCGGAAGGTGATGGTTTTTCAAAAAAGGAATCTCGTCTGAGATGATGCTTTCCACCCCAGGGTTTTGCAGTCCGATCGCATTCAACATGCCACTTGCGGTTTCTGCGACACGTGGCGTGCCATTTCCAAAGCGGCGTTCCTTCGTAGCCGCTTTCATAATGACGGCTCCAAGGGTGGATAGATCATAAAATTGGGCGAATTCCTTCCCGAATGCAAAACAGCCTGATGCCGGCATAACAGGATTTTTCAGGTTCAAACCCGGTAGATTCACAGATAAATTCATGCTAAGACGACCTCCCCGGCTTTGAATACAGGTCCATCACAACAGATGCGCTTGTATCCTTTTTCATCTTTCGATTCAACGACACACGCAAAGCAAGCTCCGATTCCACAGCCCATTCGCTCTTCCATGGACAAGTATCCTTCTTTGTCGGGAAGAAGATCAGCCACGGCTTTCAGCATCACTGTCGGACCACAGGACAAGTAGTGCTGGTAATTATCTTTCACATCAGGAAGAGCGTCCGTCACACGGCCGCTCCTTCCCAATGATCCATCTTCTGTCGTCACGTGGACTTCTCCAAGGGCTCGGAATTCATCCACTAAAAAAGCATCCTCTCTGGATCTAAAACCGAGAATACTCGTGATTGCCACTCCGTTTTCTTTCAGTTTCTTCGCCGTGCTGTAAAGCGGGGGTACTCCGATTCCCCCACCTATAATCAGGACATGCTCGGAATGGATTTGAGATGTCGGAAACCCTTGACCTCCAGGACCAAGAACGTCTAAGTTTTCCCCTATCTGAAAACGCGTCAAAGCCTTCGTCCCGTTTCCCATGACTTTATAAATGAGAGTCACTGTATCATTTAACGGATCATAATCCGCAATGGATATGGGGCGTCGCAGGTAGAATCCATCAATCTTGACGTGGACGAATTGGCCGGGATCTGCAATGTCCCGGGCCAAATCCCCCTCCAGCATGAGAAGGTGCGTATCTCTCGCAAGCTTTTCATGCCTAACAATGATCATCCTTTCATTTTTCATCCTGACACCCCTTCCATCGGTGTGATCGCACGTGCCGAGAAGGACATAGCATTGATGACATCAACAATGGTTTTTGCCGTGTCCAGACTGGTTAAGCAGGCGAGGCCATGTTCGACGGCTTCTCTACGGATTCTGAATCCGTCCGATCTTGCACGCATGCCTTTATTGAGTGTATTGACGACGAATTGTACTTCCCCTTGTTGGATCAGATCAATGACATCGCGCTGATCAGAACCCACTTTTCCTACGGCTTCCACCGGAATCTTCGCTTCTTCTATTACTGAAGCTGTACCTTCTGTAGCGAACAACCGGAAGCCCAGCTCAAAGAATGTCTTCGCAATGTCCAGCATCTCGGATTTATCTTTGTCTGCGACCGTCAACAGGACTGATCCTTGTGTCGGTATTTTCAACCCTGCGGATGTCATTCCTTTATAGAGGGCTTTTTCCAACGTTTGATCATACCCGATGACTTCACCCGTCGACTTCATCTCAGGCCCGAGCGTCGTATCGACACTTCTCAATTTTTCAAAGGAGAACACAGGGACTTTGACATAGACACCATTTGGCTTGGCAGCGACTCCGGAAGGGAATCCTTCTTCTTTCAACGTTTTACCTAAGAGAACCTTCGTCGCAAGTCGTGCCATTGGTACGCCTGTGATTTTACTCAGGAAAGGTACCGTCCGGCTTGCTCTCGGGTTCACTTCCAGAACGTAAGCCGTTCCTTTGTAAGCGACGAACTGGATATTGATGAGCCCCTTCATATTCAGCTCTCTGGCAATCTTCGTTGTCGCATCGATACACTGTTGTTCAAGGTCCTTTGTAAGCCGCTGCGTCGGATATACCGCCATAGAATCTCCGGAGTGAACACCGGCGCGTTCAATATGCTCCATGATCCCTGGAATGAAAACATCTTCCCCGTCCGAGATGGCATCGACTTCGATCTCCATTCCCGTCATGTACTTGTCGATCAAAATGGGGTGACCATTGTGTGCGGCTGCATTTGTTTCCAAGTAAGAAGAGAGCTCTTCGTTTGAATAGACGATCGCCATCGCACGGCCTCCCAGGACATAAGAAGGTCTGACCACAAGTGGATAGCCGATTTTCTCAGCAGCAAGGAATGCTTCCTCTGCGCTTGTGACACTTTCCCCTCCTGGTTTAGGGATGTTCAAATCGTTGAGCAACTGTTCAAACAAGTCTCTGTCTTCCGTTTTATCAATGGACTCCATTGTGGTGCCCAGAATTTTGACGCCTTCCTTCGTCAATCCGTCTACCAGGTTAATGGCTGTCTGGCCCCCAAACTGGACGATGACACCTTCAGGCTGTTCGAGATCAATGACGTTCATCACATCTTCAAGCGCTAATGGCTCAAAAAAAAGCTTGTCAGAAACGCTGAAGTCTGTGGAGACTGTTTCTGGATTATTGTTCATAATGATGGCTTCATAGCCCATTTCCTTGAGAGCCAGGACAGAATGGACGGTTGCATAGTCGAATTCGACCCCCTGGCCAATCCGGATCGGGCCAGAACCAATGACAAGCACTTTTTTATTTTCACTCGGAATGGCTTCGTTTTCATCTTCATAACTGCTGTAAAAATAAGGTGTTTCAGATTCAAACTCACCAGCACACGTATCGACCATCTTGTACACAGGGCGAATACCGTGACTTCTTCTCCATTCACGAACTTCTGCTTCTTTCCGTTGGGTTAATCGTGCAATCTGAGCATCAGAAAATCCGATTCTTTTGACCTTCTGCAACAAGGCAGCATCCACTTCACCTTGTGCGACTTGTTTTTCGAGCTGGATGATCCGCTGCAATTTATAAAGGAAGAATAAATCAATTCCGCCTGTCGTTTCATGCAGACTTTCTATGGAATATCCTCTTCTTAACGCCTCTGCGATTAAGAAAATCCGTTCGTCATCCGCTTTTTTCAACCTTCTCGTAAGTTCTTCTTCTTTCATATGTTCCGCATAAGAGAGATACAACTCTTCTGTATCGCCTTCTAGCGAACGGATGCCTTTCAGGAGAGATTCTTCAAAGCTCCTGCCGATGCTCATCACTTCACCGGTCGCTTTCATCTGCGTACCAAGTGTACGGTTCCCTTTTGCGAATTTATCGAACGGCCATCGCGGGATTTTCGTAACGACATAATCGAGGGCTGGTTCAAAACAGGCATAGGTCGTACCAGTGACCGGGTTCTTGATTTCATCTAGTGTCATCCCCACTGCGATCTTGGCTGCTAGTTTTGCAATCGGATAGCCGGTCGCCTTGGAAGCAAGCGCTGAAGAACGACTGACCCGCGGATTCACTTCGATGATGTAATATTGGAAACTATTCGGATCAAGCGCAAGCTGGACATTACACCCACCTTCAATTCGGAGAGCCTGGATAATTTCCAAGGAAGCATTTCTAAGCATTTGATATTCCCTGTCACTCAGCGTTTGGGAAGGAGCGACAACGATGGAATCTCCGGTATGAATCCCGACAGGATCGAAGTTTTCCATGTTACAAACGACGATTTTATTGTCCGCACCATCACGCATCACCTCATACTCCACTTCTTTGAAACCGGCAATATTTTTCTCTATCAAGCACTGGCTGACCGGAGAAGCGGCAAGTCCGCTTCTAGCAATCTCTTTCAACTGAGCGGCATCATCACACATGCCCCCGCCGGCTCCGCCCATCGTGTAAGCCGGACGGACAATAACCGGAAAACCGATTTCCCCCGCAAAATCCAGTGCTTCTTCTACTGTGCTGACAATTTCACTTTCAGGTACAGGCTGGTTCATCTCATGCATCAAGGCCCGGAATTTTTCACGGTCTTCCGCTTGTTGAATGGCATCGAGCGGCGTCCCTAACAGCTCTACATTAAATTCTTCTAGAATGCCAGATTCACTCAATTCTACTGCCATATTCAGCCCCGTCTGCCCTCCAAGCGTCGGAAGAATCGCATCCGGGGTTTCTTTTCGAATGATTTTCTGAAGGAACTCAAGGGTCAGTGGTTCCATATAGACCTGATCGGCAAAGGTATGGTCGGTCATGATCGTGGCTGGATTCGAATTCGCAAGGATGACTTCATACCCTTCTTCTTTCAACGATTGGCATGCTTGTGTGCCGGAATAATCGAATTCAGCCGCCTGGCCGATGACGATTGGACCGGATCCGATGACGAGAATTTTAGTTAAATCTGTACGCTTAGGCATTGAGAGTCCTCCTTCGTTGTCTTTTGATAGTGATCGATCATTTTCAGGAATTCATCGAATAAGTGGGCGGTGTCTTCCGGTCCCGGTGAACTTTCCGGATGGTATTGTACAGAGAAAACCGGATGGTTCGTATGTTTCAGCCCTTCCACGGAGTTGTCATTCAAAGAAACTTGGGAAAGACGCAGTTCGGTCTGTTCCAGTGAATGAAGATTGACTGCATAGCCATGGTTCTGTGATGTGATATAGGTTCTGCCTGTATCCAGATCTTTCACAGGCTGATTAATTCCTCTATGTCCGAATTTCATCTTAGAAGTATCTGCGCCAGATGCGAGAGCAATCAGCTGGTGCCCGAGACAGATTCCAAAAATCGGTACCTGACCAATCAGTTCACGGATCGTTTGAATCGCTTCCGGAACATCTTTTGG
Source organism: Halobacillus sp. Nhm2S1 (assembly GCF_019599545.1). Taxonomy (GTDB): domain Bacteria; phylum Bacillota; class Bacilli; order Bacillales; family Halobacillaceae; genus Halobacillus. The sequence continues at coordinate 454,637 of NZ_JAIEZV010000001.1, forward strand.
ATCTCCAGGACCGTTCGACAGCATGACGCCATCCGGTTTCAGCCTTAGGATCTCTTCTGCTGAAGTATGGTAAGGAACGACGGTCACATGGCAATCGCGCTTCGTGAACTCTCGTAAAATGCCGTGTTTCATGCCGTAATCAACAAGGACGATCCGCTCTCCACGTCCTGGAACGACATAAGGCTTCACCGTTGACACTTGCTTGACTTGGTCATTCAATGAAGGAGTAGCTTCCAGTATGTGAAGAACTTCCGATACCGGACGATCAGTAGAAGTGATCATCGCCTTCATCGTTCCATGTTGGCGTATGATTTTTGTCAGCTTTCTCGTATCAATATCGCTGATGCCTGGAATGTTTTTCGCTTTTAGAAATTCATCGATGGTTTCTTCATTCCGGAAATTGGATGGAAAATCACAGTGTTCTTTTACAATGACCCCGAAGACTCCCGGATTGACGGTTTCAAAATCATCGCGATTTATCCCATAGTTTCCGATGAGTGGATACGTGAAGGTGATCAGCTGCCCGTAATAAGACGGGTCAGAAATCACTTCCTGATAGCCGCTCATCCCTGTATTGAATACGACCTCTCCGATTGTTTCCCGTTCACTTCCAAATCCTTCCCCTGCAAATACCGTCCCATCTTCAAGCACGAGTTGTTTCATGCGTTTTCCCCTCCCATACAATTTTCCCTTCAACCATTGTTAGCTCCGGCCATCCTTTCGCTCTCCAGCCATGGAAAGGCGTGTTCTTTCCTTTTGAGGCAAAGCTGTGACGGTCAATCATCCGCTCCTGATTCACTTCCACAATGGTTGCATCCGCTGGAGCTCCTTTTTCCAATGTTCCATAAGGGATCCCGAAAGTCTCTGCCGGCTTCGACGTCAGCCATGCCACAAGACGTTCCAGCTGAATTCCATGCTTTTCTACAAAGTGGGTGTACAACAGCGGAAAGGCGGTTTCCAAACCTGTAATACCAAACGGCGAGTAGAGGAAGCCTTCTTTCTTATCTTCTTCCGTATGCGGGGCATGATCGGTCGCAATAAAATCAATGGTTCCGTCTATCAAACCCTCGATGAGCGCTTTCTGATCTTCTTTGGAACGAAGCGGTGGGTTCATTTTGAAAAAGGCATCGTCTTCAGGGATATCCGTTTCGTTAAGAATCAAATGGTGCGGTGTCACTTCTGCGGTGACATGAATCCCTGCCTTTTTCGCATCCCGGATGACCCTCACCGATTCCTTCGTTGATACGTGACACACGTGATAATGGCAGCCGGTCGCTTCGGCAAGAAGGACGTCTCTTGCGATTTGCACGGATTCAGCAACATTCGCTATGCCAGGGAGGCCGAGCCTCTCGCTTACCTCGCCCTCATGAGCGACACCTTTGTACACGAGTGAATTATCTTCGCAGTGAGCAACAATGGCTTTGTTCAGACGACTCGCTTCCTTCATCGCTTCGTACATCATGCCCGCGGTTTGAACACCGACTCCATCATCGGTAAAGGCGAAGGCACCCATTTTTGACAGCGTCGGCATGTCAACAAGCTCTCTTCCAAGTTGACGAATCGTTATGGAAGCATAAGGCAGCACTCGAACGGATGCCTCCTGCTTGATCTTCTCCATTAATGTTTCCATGTTCTCTTCGGAATCAGGTACAGGCTTTGTGTTCGGCATGGCACACACCGTTGTGAATCCTCCACGAGCCGCAGCTTCTGTCCCAGTACGTATCGTTTCTTTTTGTTCGTCTCCAGGTTCACGCAAATGGATATGGACATCGACCAACCCGGGCAGAACAAGCCCCTCTTTCGCATCTATGACTTCATCCGCTTCTCCGACATCCGGAGCTATTTCAACAATTTTACCGTCCTCGATCAGAATTTCGCATGAATCAAAGCTATGATCCTTAAACACCTGACCGTTGATGATTTTCTTCTTCATTTAAAGCTCCCCTTTCATGAGTGCGTGGATGATGGCCATCCGCATTGTCACTCCATTCGTCATTTGCCTGAAAATCTTTGATTTTTCACATTCCACAAGCCTCACATCGATTTCCACCCCGCGATTGACAGGAGCTGGATGAAGGATGATGCTGTGGTTCATCATTCGTGCCTCCCTTTCGACGGTCAGCCCATATTCTTTTAAATAACTTCCTGTTCCACCATGGTTTGTATGCCGCTCATGTTGAATCCGCAGCAGCATCAGGACATCACACGTTTCAACGGCTTCGTCCATCGTAATGTAGTCCTTTGTCATGGTAGGGTCCTGCCAATCTGGTTTACTGACAAAAGATATCCGGGCCCCGAGCTGTCTCAGTGCATAAGCATTGGACCTTGCCACCCGGCTATGTTTCAAATCTCCCGCAATGCATATATGCAAGCCTCTGAAACTATGAAAATGTTCATGGATCGTGTACAAGTCCAGAAGGGATTGTGTCGGGTGTTCCCCGCAGCCATCCCCGGCATTGATGAGGGGCATCTCCAATTCTTCTGTACATGCTGACAGGCCGCCGACTTCGGACTGCCTGACGACAGCTAGATCTACGCCGATGGACTCCAACGTCTTTAACGTGTCATACAAGCTTTCCCCTTTCGTTAAGCTGGAATCAACTCCATCCAACTCGACGACATCAAAACCCAACTTCCTTTCGGCTATGTGAAAGCTCGTTTTTGTACGTGTGCTCGGTTCTAAAAATAGATTGGCAGCAAAAAGTCCCGAATAAGAGAGGACGTTTGCGGGGTCTTTCAATCGATCTGCTAAATGAATCAGATGATAGATCTGTTCATTGCTCAGCTGTTTCATGGAAAGCAAATTCCTTTTGGATTGAATGGCGGTCATGTACATCTCTCCGTTCCTTTAATTAATGTAACGGGGACTAAGGAGCAAAAAAGCACCCCCAGGTGTCTGGGGGTGCTGAACTCGTCGCATGACAAACGAGCCCATCCCTAGTACACCTTTTTGAGCCTCTCGGGACTCAGTTAAAACGTGAAGCTAGTGTTGGTTATGCTACATGATTCTTCTTTTCCTGTTGCTCGACTTCAGGAGCTTCGAACATCTGGCCATTTCCGTGTCCTTTTTCTTTCCCTGGAAGGATTAAATTAAGTCCCACACCGATGATGGCTGCAAGCGCCATTCCTGCAATTTGTACATCCTCTGTCACTTGGACGAAAGCACCGCCTACGCCGATGACGAGGATGACAGAGGCGATGATCAAGTTTCGCTTTTCACCAAAGTCGATCTGATTATCAATTAACATCCGCAGGCCGCTGGAGGCGATGATTCCGAAGAGAAGGATGGATACCCCTCCCATAACGGCTGTCGGGATGGAGCTGATGACCGCGGTTACCATGCCGATAAAACCGAAGACGATGGCGATGACAGCCGCTCCTCCGATGACGAACACACTGTACACTCGTGTAATCGCGAGCACACCAATATTTTCTCCATACGTCGTGTTCGGAGGTCCTCCTAGGCAGGAGGCAATGAATGTGGCGACTCCATCCCCAAGAATGGATTTGTCCAGACCTGGATTTTTCAAAAAGTTTCTTCCTACGACTTTTGATAAGACCATTTGATCGCCTGTATGTTCCGTAATGGTGACAAGCGCAAAAGGAACCATCAGAAAGGCGATTTCCCAGCTGATCACTTCCAGCGGTGAGAAGTCGATGAATGGGACAACGAAATCAGGAGCCTGGAAGAGAGCTGCTATGGCGCCTGTAAACGAACCTGCTGTGGTTATTGCTGTCCATTCTTCTTGAATCCCGCTTGTGTCTACGATTCCTTGAGTCATAGCGAAAGCATACCCGCCGACAATTCCGAAGAGGATCGGCAGCAGAGAGAAGAATCCTTTAAAGTAGATTGATGCGATGATCGTAATTGCCAATGTGACAAGCGCAACCATGAAGTGTGTGCCACTGTAGATGTTTTCTTCCTGCCCCGGTAAGTACATGGCCATCTCCACAGCGGTTGATGCTAATCCAAGACCGATAACTATGATGACCGGGCCAACGACAATCGGAGGAAGCAGGTTCATAAGCCACTTCGTACCGAAAATGGAGATTAAAAGTGCAACCAACCCGTAGACGAGGCCGGCAAGAAAACTTCCAACCATCGCCCCGGCAACCCCGCTCGATTTTGAAACTTCTATGATCGGAGCAATGAAAGCGAAACTTGAGCCGAGATAGGCCGGGACCTTCCCTCTTGTAATAAGCAGGTAAGCAAGTGTTCCAAACCCGCTTGATACGAGCGCTACTGATGGCGATAAGCCGGTCAGAAAAGGAACGAGAATCGTTGCGCCGAACATCGCGAACAGATGCTGGAGGCTTAGAACAAGCCATTTATTGAGTGCTGGGACTTCATTAACGTCGAGTGCTGCTTTATGTTGTTTCATATTGAATTCCTCCTTGATGTCTCCTCTTCTGCGAGAGGTAGTAAGTGGCTTTGAGCCCTCGAAAATTCCCCATAAAAAAACCTCTTTGCGCTTAAAAAGAACGCAAAGAGGTAGACGTGTAGAGACACACGTATCCTTACGAACCTTTTAAGCCTCACGGGACTTCCTTTAAAGGTTACTCTTCATTCATTTTTCAAAAATTTTCACTTCGTCTGCTTCATCCGTTTCAGATAAAGTGACGGTAATGATTTCTTCATGGGAAGTCGGAACATTTTTTCCTACATAATCCGCTCGGATCGGCAGCTCCCGGTGTCCCCGGTCTACTAAAACTGCCAGCTGGATTTCTTTCGGTCGCCCATGGTCGATCAGTGCATCCATTGCGGCACGCACCGTCCGGCCTGTATAAAGAACATCATCGACGAGGATGACTTTTTTGCCATCGATATCCGTCGTAATATTCGTTTCTTTCAATTGAGGTTCCGCTCCATTTTCCTTAGGAGTCAAATCATCGCGGTAAAGCGTGATATCAAGCTCTCCATCCGGAAGGTCTGCACCTTCAATCTCTTGGATTTTTTCCTTGAGACGTTGAGCGATTGGAACGCCTCGGGTTTTAATCCCTACTAGGACAAGGTCCTCAATCCCTTTATTTTTTTCTATAATTTCATGTGAGATCCGGGTCAATGCCCGTCGGATCGCTGCATCATCGAGTACTGTAGCTTTTGCATTCATGATTGAGTCCTCCTTGTTTGCATCATGGGTATAGTGACGAAAAAACCCCTTTTCCGCATAATGGCAGAAAAGGGGTTCTCGATACACGTAGCCTGTGTATATAACCGTCACCTTTTCAGCCTCACGGGACTGTCCTTAAAGGTCTTTATATTCTATATGGAAGTATGACACTCCCTTTAGGGTTTGTCAATAACTTTTTATACCTCTCTTGTTTCCAAGTACTTCAGTGTCTCTTTAAATTCTGCTGGAGGCTCCACCTCAAACTTTTTCCATTCACCTGTTCTCGGATGCTCAAAACCTAAGGATTTCGCATGCAAGGCCTGCCCATCAAGATCTAACGTTTTACGAGGGCCGTACTTTGGATCTCCCGCTAATGGATGCTCGATGTAGCGCATATGCACCCGGATCTGGTGCGTACGTCCTGTTTCCAGTTTACATTCGACCAGGGTGAAATCAGTGAAATGACGCAGCACGCGGAAATGGGTGACCGCATCACGTCCACCATCAACCACTGCCATCCTTTGACGATCTTTAGGGTCCCGTCCAATCGGTGCATCAATGGTGCCATATTCATGATGAATTTCCCCATGAACAATCGCCTCATATTTACGTTCCACTGTCTTTTTCGACAGTTGCTCAGCGAGTGATTGATGAGCAAGATCATTTTTAGCAACCATCAATAGACCACTCGTGTCTTTATCAATCCGGTGGACGATTCCCGGACGCTCCACCCCATTGATTCCAGACAAATCTTTCACATGGAATAATAGAGCATTTACGAGTGTTCCGGAATAGTGGCCCGCTGCCGGGTGGATCACCATTCCTGATGGTTTATTGACGACAATCACATCTTCATCTTCGTACACAATCTCGATCGGAATGTCCTCCGGCAGGATATCCATCGGTTCAGGCTCAGGAATATGCCAAGTGATGCTCTCCCCCTCCTGAACCTTGTAATTGCTCTTTACCGCTTTCCCATCCACGAAGACAATGCCATCCTTAAGCCATCCCTGAATTTGAGATCTGGATGCTTCCTCGATGACTTCTGTTAACAATTTATCAATCCGCTTGGACTGATCGTTTTCTGTAACCTTATAGTGTTCACTCAAGATTTTAAACTTCCTTTCTTTCTGCGCTCATCCACGAACGTGGCAATCATGACAAAAATCACTCCGACGACAAGAGCAGAGTCCGCTACGTTGAAAATAGGAAAGTCGTAAGTGAAAATGTACGTGTTGGCGAAATCAACGACTTCCTTACGAAATACACGGTCGATGAAATTCCCAATCGCTCCTGCGAGGATGAATGCAAGAGCTACACCTACAAAACGACTTTCTTTTCCATATTGATGTAAATAATAAATGACAAAACCAATGACGACCACTGTTATGATATAAAAGAACCACATCTGCCCTTGTAGGATTCCCCAGGCAGCTCCTTGATTTCGGTGAGAGGTCAAGTAGAAAAAGTTCTCAATGATCGTTATGCTTTCTCCAATATTCATTTTCGTGACTACAAGCCACTTTGTCCACTGATCAAGGATGATGAGACCAATGGCGATGATATAATACAAAATCATAAGCGTCCCCCATGAATCTTAGTCCTAGCCTATTGTACCACAAAACTCCCTCTGCAAAGAACAACTTCTCACTTCCACATAAGCTCCCTTTACTTGAAGACTCAGTTTCGAGACTTTAGTTGAGTGGATGGGGCTGCGGGGAATAGCTCGCTTTCCGCGGGAGCGCGGTGAGCCTCCTCGGACTTCGTCCTGTGGGGTCTCACCCTGCACTTTTTTTCCCCGCAGGAGTCTCGCCATTCCCCTCCGCCCACTTTTCGTAAGACATTCTCGAAACTACCTTCCAGTAATAAGAGCTTTTGTAGTTAGGAATCCTATACCGATGTTGATTAAGCAGGATTCCCCAACACAACTAGGCATGTTACTTTAAGAGGGATTTGGAGAACCTCATTTGGTAAAGGGGCGGAGGGAAACGGTGAGACTCCTGTGGGAAGTGCGTGGTAGATGAGACCCCGCAGAGCGTTAGCTCGAGGAGGCTCATCACTCGCCCACGGAAAGCGAACCTTTTCCCGGAGCCTTAAGCTCCCATAAAAGTCTCGAAACTGAGTCTTCAACAATCCTGCCCGTTTGCTTAAGAAGGGGTGGAAGAGAAAAGGTGCCGTTCTTGTGGGAACGGCACCTTGGTTAGTATGAAAGAATAATTTCCGTATGTACGGGATGGGATTATGGCTGGGAGCTGTATTCCTCTTCCATTTTACGCTCCACTTCTTTCTCATCATCAAGCTCTGTATCAAATAGATGATCCCAATCATCGTTGTCGATCATATCGATTTGAGCTTCTATCAGCATACGCAGTCTTGTTTTGAAAACTTTCGCCTGCTTTTTCATATCTTCAACTTCGATATTAATGCGGCGTGACTTTTCCAATGCTTCATTAATGATACGATCAGCATTCTTTTCTGCTTCTTTGACGATTAATTTCGATTCTTTGTTTGCACTGTTTTTTACGTCTTCTGCCGTTTCTTGGGCGACGAGAATTGATTTATTGAGCGTCGTCTCAATATCGTTGAAGTGACCGAGACGTTCGTTCAATTGACTGACTTCTCGCTCCAACTCTTTCTTCTGGCGTATGACGATTTCATAATCTTTGATGACCTGATCGAGAAATTCATTGACCTCATCTTCATCATACCCTCTGAAACCGCGAGTAAATTCTTTATTATGAATATCCAGTGGTGTTAATGGCACACCATCCACCTCCCCAAAACATCGATCTAGTTAATAAATTCGACAGGAACCTACGTTATCCTTCTTTGTTGGTGCATTAATTTAATTTTGATGTCATGACTTTATATTTTTCCTTCTTCGTTTCGCCGAGGATTTCATCCAACCTGCTCCTCCCTTTTCCACGTAGAGAAATGAGATCGCCTTCCTCTAATGGAAAAGAAGCGTCTTCGACGGTACGGAAATTAACCTTTACTTGGCCTGCTTCAATGAACATCGAAGCTTTATTGCGGGACATGCCGTATATTTCCTTGACCATAACGTCCAGGCGCAATGAAGACACCGTCGTTTGTTTGGTGGACCATGTTTCATTGCTCTCTATTCGTGCGGATAATGGTTTTTCATCAAATTGTACGTTGGAACGCTTAATGCCGGTTAAGTTCATTTTGATGTAATCACTAATCTCAGAAGCTGCTGTAATTTGAATCGTCCCATCTTGAACCACGAGGTCGCCCATTTTCTCTCTGCGAATTCCTAAGGACATAAAGGCTCCTAAAACATCGCGGTGTTCCAGCGTTACAAATTTTTGAGGATAAGCAGCTTCCAACAGAGTCAGTTGAAAGTCCTCTTTTTCAATAATCTCGTAATCAGGAGCGATGATGGCTCGTTTTCTTTCACTAGCATCCGCGCCACCTTCCAATCCGTAAATAAGATCCGGATCGTTTCCCATAATCGCCTTCATGATCATCTGCTCCCTCGGGTCGAGGAAATCTGTCAGTTTCCGCTGATATTTTAGAGCGACATCTTCGCGAAAAGATAAGACTTGATCAATGAATGGCTTTTCTTCTTTCCGAAAGTGCTGATAGATATCCACCTAAAAAACCTCCATAACTACCAAAAGGAACAGATGTGAGAACATAGATGTGCTCTCTGATCTGTTCCTAGACTCATAATCCCATAATGATGTAATATAGTTCGCCTAAACCTGCTCGAGCAAAGTTCAAAACGAGAATAGCAACGATTGGTGAAATATCAATCATACCTAGAGGAGGAATAATTTTTCGGAAAGGCTCCAAGAAAGGCTCAGCCAATCGTGAAAGAACTTCACCAAAACTGGATTCACGTGCCCCAGGGAACCAGGACATCAAAATGTAGATAATGAGAATCCAACTGTAAATTTGTAGTGCTGTCATTAAAATCTGAAACAAAAACGCCATGTCTTACCACCTTCTGTTTATATCATCGTCTTCTTGTGCAATCATTTCTGAAATCGACCCTGAAATCTCAACGTTATCAGGCGTACATAGAAATGTTTGTGTACCAAGTTTCTGAATATCTCCACCTATAGCATATACCGTTCCGCTTAAAAAATCTACAATCCGTTTTGCCTGATGATGATCAACACGCTGTAAGTTGATGACCACGGCACGACGGTTGACCAGCTGATCAGCAATGTCCTGAGCTTCATTGTAGCTGCTCGGCTCACTCAATACCATTTTTGATGAGGATTTAGCACTTTTCAAACTGACGACGTTGCCCTGCTCCTGTTTCTTCGTCGTTCGTTGGCGCTGTGCAGGTTCTTCTTCGTAATCATCTTCTACTTCTTCCTCAATGTACTCGTATTCATCATCCAACGTGAAAAACGAACGAAATTTATTTTTCATGCTCATTTTCATCACCTCTGATTTTATTTATTCACCGACAAGACTGGAGCCAAGGCGGATATGTGTCGCTCCTTCTTCGATCGCCAGTGCGAAGTCGTTGCTCATTCCCATGGACAAATATTCACAAGGGGCATGACGATAACCTTTGTCCCTGATGCGATCTCTTAAAGCCCTGAGTTGGCGGAATACACCACGCAACTTCTCCTCGTCGTCTGTATGAGGGGCCATCGTCATCAGACCGACGACTTTAACATTTTCGTAATGACTTAACACTTCTATAAAAGATTCAACTTCTGAAGCAGCCAACCCGTGTTTGGATTCCTCTTCACTAATATTCACCTGAATAAAACATGGAACCGGGCAGTTGGCCCTTTTGTTTATCTCTTTCGCTAGGGATTTCCGGTCAAGAGAGTGGATCATGGAGACTTGTCCAATCACATCCTTCACTTTTCGCGATTGCAGGGTCCCGATAAAATGCCAGGTTGCCTGATCGCCGATTTCCTCATATTTTTCCAGAAGACCTTCTTTACGGTTTTCTCCAAGATGTTTAATTCCTGCCTTAAGGGCTTCTTGTGCCCGTTCAGTAGTGACGTATTTGGTAACCGCAATAAGGGTGATTTCATTTTTAGCACGTCCACTATTTTTACAAGCTTGTTCAATTTTTTGATCTATTTTTGCTAAGTTATCTACAACCGACATGTTAGAACTCCTTCCCGCTCATCAAGTTCGAAGCGTGATAAACCCAAGCATACGCCCCGTACTCCCCTGATCCCGACGGTGGGAATAAAACGTTTTTTCTTCCTCGTATGTACAAAAGTCAGTCATTTGAATATTGTCTGCCCTCAAACCTTCTTCGATCATCATTCTCCTGTGAAGAACTTTAAGGTCTAATTGATATTTCCCTTTTCCTTTGTTTATCACACATTCTTTTTGGTAACTTTCAGGGATGAAACTGATGACATGGTCATCTACTTCATAGTGTTTCATACCAATGGATGGCCCGATGACGACATGGATGTTTTCAAGCTTACATCCTTTGTATTGCAGCGCGCGGAGCATCTCTCCTGCCATCCCGTTTACTGTGCCCTTCCATCCAGCATGAGCAATGCCTACCCACCCTGATTCAGAATCAGCAAAATATAAAGGTACGCAATCTGCAAAGAAAGCGCCAAGGACAAGGTTTTTCTCGTTGGTAATCAATCCATCAACGTTCGTCACGGCTGTCTGCAAAGAAGTCGTGCCAGCTCCGGCACTCCTCTGATCTACAGCAGCAACCTCCGTGCCATGAACCTGCTCACCGATGACCCATCTGGAAAGAGGGATACCAATCTCCTCGGCAAGCGCTCGTCTATTATTCAATACATCTTCTTTTTTATCGGATACATGGAGCCCCATGTTCAGCGTATCGAAAGGGGCTTCACTATGCCCGCCCTGTCGTGTCGTCAATCCTGCAGTCACATTCTGGTGGGAATGAAAACAAGTCATCTGTCTAATGGAATGTGATTGGAAAGGTTCCATTTGAACACCACCTCAATTTCACTCCATTTTAACACATTTTTCATCCAATTTCTTCTCTTATTCGTCTGATTCTGTCTTTTGTACTGTAGAAATGCTTTTGTAGCCGTTCTTTTTCACTAAAATGACATCGGCTCCGATGTTGACAATTTGATCCCATGGAATCGTCATCTCTTCTTCTTTTCCGAAAAGCCCCATGGCTTTTCCTTTCATCGTGAGGACAAGCCCCTTGAGCCGGCCTCTTTGAGTATCAATATCAAGATCGCTTATATAGCCCAGTCTTTCTCCTGTTTCCATTGCAATGACGTCTTTCATTTGCAGTTCCGTGATTTTCATGTCTCCTCACACTCCTTATTCCCACTATATGCATAACATCAACAAATTAGAAAACAGAGAAAATGATTCTCCCATTTACTCAAACTCTTTTTAATGGATATGGCAGGTTTCTGTAAGACTCAGTTTCAAGACTTTTATGGGAGCTTAGGGGCTCCAGGAAAAGGTTCGCTTTCCGTGGGCGAGTGATGAGCCTCCTCGAGCTAACGCTCTGCGGGGTCTCATCTACCACTCACTTCCCACGGGACGAAGTCCGAGGAGGCTCACCGCGCTCCCGCGGAAAGCGAGCTATTCCCCGCAGCCCCATCCACTCAACTAAAGTCTCGAAACTAAGTCTTCAAGTAAAGGGAGCGTTTGTGGAGGAAGTTTTGTCATAAAAAAAAGCTTCTGCGTGGGCAGAAGCTTAAGGTTTCATTGGAACATAGATGAATTCATTTCTTTAATGGCCGCTTTTTCTAGCCGCGACACTTGAGCTTGCGAGATTCCGATTTCCTCAGCGACTTCCATTTGCGTTTTCCCTTGAAAGAAGCGTTTCGTCAAAATCATTTTCTCTCGGTCATTCAGTTGCTTCATTCCTTCTCTTAGCGATAGTTCATCAAGCCAAACAGAATCTTTTTCCCGGTCATCTTTCAACTGATCGACAACAAAAATCGGATCACCACCGTCATTGTAGATCGGCTCGAAAAGGGATACGGGATCCTGGATGGCATCCATCGCAAAGACTACATCTTCGTGCGGGACTCCCATTCGTTCTGCGATTTCATGAGGAGCCGGATCTTTACTCGTCTCACTAATCATTTTCTCACGCATCTGCAAAGCTTTATAAGCTGTGTCGCGCAAGGATCTGGATACACGAATCGGGTTGTTGTCTCTTAAGTACCTGCGAATTTCACCAATGATCATAGGTACAGCGTAAGTAGAAAATTTCACATTGTGGCTTAAATCAAAATTATCAATGGATTTCATGAGACCGATGCATCCAACTTGGAACAAATCGTCTCCATACTCTCCGCGATTGTTAAAACGCTGAATAACGGATAAAACGAGGCGGAGGTTGCCATTCACCAGCTGTTCTCTTGCCTCCAGCTCTCCACTTTGCAAGCGTTCAAACAGGTCTCGCATTTCTGCATTTTTCAGTACCGGAAGTTTTGATGTATCTACGCCGCATATCTCTACTTTATGTCGTGTCAATGTAAGACCCTCCCAGGAAGCTGTAATCAGTTCTCAGTATCTCCCTGGGTGGGAAAATTATGCATCAAAGGGTCGTCGTCCGTTAGACCATTTTGTCGAATTCGCGTTGTAAACGGCGGATGATTTTCTTTTCAAGCCTTGATATATATGACTGTGAGATGCCCATCATATCTGCCACATCTTTTTGTGTTTTTTCTTTTTTCCCAATCAATCCGAAACGAAGTTCCATGATTTGTTTTTCACGATCATTTAATTGCTCAAGCGCCGATTTGAGTAATTTCTTATCGATTTTCTTTTCGATGCCTTTCGTAATTAAATCCTCGTCTGTTCCTAAAATATCAGATAATAAAAGTTCATTTCCGTCCCAGTCCACATTCAATGGCTCATCAAAGGATACTTCTGTTTTCAACTTATTGCTTTTTCTAAGGTGCATGAGTATTTCATTTTCTATGCAGCGGGAAGCGTAGGTCGCAAGTTTGATTTTCTTTTCCGGATCAAACGTGTTTACGGCCTTGATGAGGCCGATCGTCCCAATACTGATTAAATCTTCTATGTTCAACCCCGTGTTTTCAAACTTCCTGGCGATATAGACGACAAGTCTTAAATTCCGCTCAATGAGCATCGCACGTGCCGCCTTATCTCCTTTGGGAAGAAGTTCAAGCAATTCTCTCTCTTCTTCTCTCGATAATGGTGGTGGCAGGGCTTCACTTCCACCAATGTAATAAATCTCATCTTGTTTAATTCCAAGCTTCATAAGTAAGCGATAATACCATAGGCGTGCTTTAAAGAACCACTTGAACATGGAATCCCCCTCCTGAAATCACGCTGATTTGCCTTTGACCATCAAGTGCGGATGGATGAGCATTTGGTATAGGCGATCGTGTGTTAAATCCTGTTGCTGCACCCCCAAAAGGGGCGCTTTCATTTCCAAATTGCCTGACTCTGTTTTTACTGTGATCTTATCCACCATTAATGTCACGAGTAACTTTCCTGCAACACCTGCCGCCTGGTAAGGAACAAGCCGTACAGAGGACTGAATCTCATCTGGTAATTCCGCTAGAGCGGTGACGACATGATCTACTTCAAGCTGCTGGATCTGTTCCTCTGATAAAAATTGTTCCCATAAAAAAGAGTCTGCGAGAAATACCATTTTCCGACTAACCGGGTCCACGAGCTGGTTTCCGCTATCTACTAACCCTTTACAGTGGGCGGTCTTTCCATTCCACTCTACTGTCACATCATAAATATCCTCAAGCTTCATCTTATGGACGCTGACTTGATTCAAACGCCATTTCGTAAAAACAAAGGAACATGGAAAACCAATGATTACAAACAACCAACTGACCGGGTCTCCATAACCACCACTGAATGTTACGATTGAACCCCCTTGTAAGCTGATCTCTGTCGCAAGAAAGTAATGAACCCCCATCATGCTTCCGCCGATGGCGAAGGTAATAAAATAAAAACTGATCCACTGGACAAAAAATGCACGGAGAGAGGTGTAGGAAAAGGCCACCCAGATGATGAATATTGAAAAAAAGATTTTCCCGAAACTTCCTACAAGCCAGGAATCCGGCATATAAATGGTAATCGGGACGATCGTAGAGGCGACAAACGCCCCAGTGGCCAATCTGATTTTCGATGATTTCGCTCTCGTAATCCCCTGTGTAAGCGATAAAATCATGCCATCCATCAAAAGGTTGAGCAACCAGACAGCATCAAGATAAATGATCCTCTCTCCCCCCTTCTCTTTATCTGCTGTACTGAAAAGTATAAGCCCGTCCGGTTAAAAAGTCTGTCACAATCTGAACCACTCACTAGCAAGTTTTGTAGAAGGATGGAAAGATCTCTTTTCTCCACAAACGCTTCCTATAGTGGAAGACACGGTTTCCAGACGATTATGTGTTTCTAGGGGCTCCGGGAAAAGGTTCGCTTTCCATGGGGCGGGCGGTGAGCCTCGTCGGACTTTTCGTCCTGCGGGGTCTCACCTGTCCCACACGTCCCATAGGAGTCTCACCGTTTCCCTCCGCCCCTTTGCCATGGAAGATTCTCGAAACCAACACCAAAAGCTCAGCTCGTTTTATTATGGGAGGTGGATTATAGAACAACCTCCACAGCACGTAAAAGCTTGCTCCAGAGCGTTTTGTACCCCTAACTGTTGGTTAGTGGAAGACCATCCCATTTGGTATAGAGGTTCGTTTCTCCCTTACATGATATGGGGGGATGGGAAGCTGCGAGACTCCCCCACCGGAAAGCGAGTTGCTTCCCAGCCACCCCTGACGCTCAACTCAGCAACGAACCCCGGAAACATCGCGAAACTGAGTCTTCCTCAATCCTGCCATTATCGTTAATAAATATTAGGATGGAAAGAACAAAAAGGAAATAAAAAAACCGCCACACTGGAATGTGTGACGGGTTTGGATGGTTATTATCGGCGACGGTTGCGGTTACGCAGGAACGTCGGGATATCAAGTGTGTCTTCTTCTTGATTCGGCTTGTTCTGTGGCTGTTGCGGAGCTTGACGACGAGGAGGTTGCTCTTCTCGTACGTTACGCTCTGGCTGTTGTTGTTCTACTTGCTTTTGCTGGTTCACAGGGTTTACGGTTGGACGCTTTTTCTGCTGACCTTGAGCAATTTGCGCTTCATCGAAACCTGTAGCAATAACAGTAACAACGATTTCGTCTTTCAGATTCTCGTTAATCACAGAACCGAAGATAACGTTTACTTCCTGATCTGCTGCAGAAGTTACGATATCCGCCGCTTCCTGTACTTCATAAAGACTCAGGTTGGCACCACCGCTGATGTTCATCAGGACGCCGTGTGCCCCGTCAATAGAAGTTTCGAGTAATGGAGAAGAGATCGCCTTTTTAGCTGCTTCAGCCGCACGGTTTTCTCCTGTCGCGATACCGATTCCCATAAGGGCGGATCCTTTGTCCACCATGATTGTTTTCACGTCGGCAAAGTCGACGTTGATCAATCCTGGTACGGCAATCAAATCGGAAATACCTTGTACACCTTGACGAAGGACGTTATCCGCTTCACGGAACGCTTCAAGCATTGGCGTATTCTTATCTACAATTTCAAGCAAACGATCGTTCGGGATGACAATCAGTGTATCAACTGCGCCTTTAAGGCTTTCCGTACCACCGCTCGCTTGTGTGGAACGCTTACGTCCTTCAAACGTGAATGGGCGAGTAACAACCCCTACGGTTAGGGCGCCAAGCTCTTTGGCTACTTGAGCGATAACGGGAGCGGCACCTGTACCTGTTCCGCCTCCCATTCCTGCCGTTACGAAGACCATGTCTGCACCTTGAAGGGCTTCTTCGATTTGCTCTTTACTTTCTTCCGCGGCTTTACGACCGACTTCCGGATTCGCACCTGCACCGAGTCCGCGAGTCAGTTTTCCACCGATTTGCATTTTAACTTCTGCTTTAGAAAGGTTCAGCGCTTGAGCATCCGTATTGACGGCGATGAATTCGACGCCTTGGACACCATGTTCAATCATTCGGTTGACGGCGTTACTTCCACCGCCACCTACTCCGATTACTTTAATCGTTGCTAGTTGGTCCATGCTTGTATCAAAATCTAACATCTTACGTTCCTCCTAATACACGAGATTACAAGATTTATTGGTTCGTCCGTCCCTTGACCGACTCAAACTTGTTCATTAATCAAAGAAATACTTCAAGAGATTACTGAAGCCTGATTCTTTTTTCTTCTCTGGTTTTTCACTTTCTTCTTTCGGTTGTTGCTGCTTTGTCGTACGCTTTTGTTTTTTTGGTTGAGGTTTTTCTTGAAATTCTTCAGTTACAGATGGAAAGATCTCTTTGCCTTGTATTTTCGCATTACGATAGGCGAATTGCAAGATTCCTACCCCACTCGTAAACTGCGGTTCTCTTACTCCGATGTAATCCGGAATCGCCAGTCTTACGTTTGCGTGGAAAACATCCTGCGCTAACTCAAGTACACCAGGCATGTTCATCGTACCTCCGGTCAGTACAAAGCCTCCCGGAAGTTCGCGTACACCCATACGCTGGATCTCCTGGGCAGCAAAGACAAATATTTCTTCTAGTCTAGCTTCAATCATATCAGAGATTTGCAATTGATTGAATGCCTGTTGACGATTACTTCCAATAATCGTGACAGAAAAATTTTCCTCTTCATTCGCATCGTCAAAAAATGCATGACCATGTTCCAACTTCACCTGCTCAGCTTCTTCTGTAGAAGTCCTCAGGCCGATCGACAAATCTTTCGTTAAATTGTCACCACCGAATGGAATCATGCTCGTTCCTTTTAGATGTCCTTCTTCAAATACTGAGATCGTGGTAGAACCACCACCGACATCGATAAGGGCTACGCCCAGATTCTTTTCATCCCCGGATAACGAGACAGTTCCAGAAGCTAACGGCTGCAGACAAACATCCAATACTTCCAAACCTGCTCGTTCTACACATTTTAATGTATTATGTAAAACGGTTTTGGCACAGGTAATAATCATACCTTCCATTTCAAGCCGTACCCCGATCATACCTCGCGGATCTGTAATTTCATCCTGACCATCTACGATGAATTGACGAGGAATGACATCGATAATCTCTCTTTCCGGCGGTACGGATACCACTTGAGCAGCATCGATGACCCGAGTGATATCTTCGTTTCCAATTTCTCTACTTTCACTGGAAACAGCGACAACACCGTGGCATGGCTGTAATTGAATATGATTTCCATTCACACCCACAACGACACGATCAATTTTCATATCCACCATACGTTCGGCCTGTTCAACCGCTGAGCGGATTGAATGAACCGTTTGATCGATATCTACGATCGCGCCTTTCTTCATTCCGTTCGATTTAGCTGTTCCTACCCCAATAATATTGAGGTTATCATTCATAATTTCTCCTATAATCACTTTGATTCGACTTGTGCCTATATCTAAACTTACTAAAATTTCATTTTGATTCACCAGTGACGCACCTCCTGTAGCAAGCCATATAAGTAGTTCAAAGCATATCGAATTCACGCTTAAAAAACAATCTTTGAAATACAAACGTAAATGAAATGATATATTCCAAGGGGTATAACCTTGGAATGTAAGAGAAAAAACTCGTTCCTATGTTGTTTTCCACAGTGTTTCGTGAATTTCCTCTTAAATACGTTTATTTTTTTCTGAATTTCGTTAGCAATTTTTGGTCAATGACAATTCTTCTGACGATCGCAAGGTTTCTGAACAACCGGACACCAAAGGCAAAGACGGCTGCAAGATAGAGATCCACGCCTAATTGGACGCCGAGGAAGGCAAGCATGGCAGCAAGTGTAATGTTGAAAAAGAAACCTGTCAGAAACACTGTATCATCAAACGTTTTTTCCAGCTGTGCCCTGATGCCGCCAAGTAGCGTGTCAAAAGCGGCCAGTACAGCAATGGATAAATAATCGGAATAGGCATCCGGGATACGAATATCCGTAAGAATGCCGAGGGTCACACCGATGATCAGAAATAAAAGGGGTAACCACAAATTAACCACCAGCTTCTTCTAAAATTTCTAAATGGAGCGGATTATCATACTTGGGAAGCACCAACTGCTCTTTCACTTCGAAGACAATCTCCATATTGTCGATATTGAATATATCTTGAGTGGGGCTCGCTTTCATATGATCCTGCAGTTTTTCAGGATCTTCAGCCAATACCTTGATGGTCAGCGGCAGTGAACCGATGGGTCGATTATTTACATAGGTCGCCCCATTTACATCTCTCACCGGTGAAAGGTTTGTTAATCGTTCATTCCCAATACTAATGTCTTCCGCACCGTATGTGTTCAGTTCATTAAAAAGTCGGCTTAGAAGGAGAGGGGAGACGCTTGGGTATGCCTGTCCTGCAACACCTTCATCAAAAATGGGACGAATGGTCAATTCCACCCCTGCCCCCTTCTTCTTCTGCAGGCCTATCTTTTTTTCCAAAGTCTCAATGGACCCTTTCAATGTCTCCACTTGTTCGCTTGACGATTGCTTTTCATAATTTTCAATGGTCTGATCCGCCCCGGCAATTTTCTCTAAGAGGTCCTGTTGATGTTCCTGCTGGATCTTCAGATCTTCTCGCACTTCCCATACATCTCTTGTATCTCGCATCTCTGTCTCATGGGAGGTGGTTTGGAACTGCACAGCCACCATGAATCCAATCAATAGAAAAACGGCGGACAGCAGCCACTGTGTTTTTCGCTTCATGTCGCTCACCCTTCGGCGGATAGCCTTGCCTTCATTTCCACTTGGTTTTCTTTCGATAATTGCACATCAACATTTTCGTTGAGAAGCTGATCGACGACACCTCTGGTCAGTTCAAGGCTCGAATGAAGCACCTCCGGGTCCCCGATTGCAGAAATGACGAATGGAGCCGGGTGTTGAACACCGTCCACCGTAATGACCGGTCCTGTACATGCAATATAACTATCTCTCATAAACCGTTGTCCATTGATGGCAATGGCTTTTGCTCCAGCACTTAAAAGTTCATTGATCACGCTGTGAATATGACTTTCATGAACGATATATTGGTTCACCTGATCTTCATCCGGGATATATTCCGCATCACTCAGAACGACTTCCACTCCTTGACCCTGAATCGGAACCTCACCATTCAGCATCTGAAGCTTCTTTTTTCGTTCGACGAAGTCGGCGACCACCTGTTCACGATCGGCCATCTCATTCTCAAAGTCTTGAATCGTATGCCGCTTTTCTTTTAACTCCTCACGCAGCTGCTTGTTCCTTTTTTCCATGTCCAGCAGCTGTTGTTGGTAAAAGTACTCTTTTTCCCATTGCGAATCATTCAGTTGTACCATCTGTGGTGAACTCTTAGTCAATTGATAGCTGTAACTGACAAGAAAACCGGAGATGAGAAGGACGAGAGATAAGATGATTGGTTTCCCTTTACGCCTCTTCATCCGTGTTCTCCTCTTCTTCACCAGCACCTGAATCACCTTGCGGCTCTTCTCCCTCAGACTGAGGATATTCCTCAAAGTAGGCCCCTACATCAATATGTATAATCCCTTCAGCTCCTTCATCAAGCTGTGCAACGATGGAAGGATAAGCCGGCATTTTTTCGGCAAAGCTGCGGATCGAGGCCTGTACTTGATACCCATCATTCATATAAAGAAGGATTTGATATGGATTCCCGTCACGAGGGTCCCAATGAATTTCTGAAATGAGACTGCTTACACTTGAAGGCAGTTCTTTCAGCTCTTGAGAGATTTCTTTCAGATACGTTTCCTTATTAAACCCGGCTAGGATCGGAGCATCTCCTCCAGGAAGAGCTGTTTGTCCATCCAAGCGTGTTCCATTTTCAAGAATGGCATGAAAGGCACCATCCTGCTTAACGTAACCGATTCGTTCTGCTTCCTTCACTTCAATTTGAACATTGTTCGGGAAGGAACGGTCGATGGAAGCAAAGGTGATTTCTTGATGCGACTCGATCTGCTGTTTCATCTCTTCTTCATCGACTCTCCAATAATTCGTGGATGTTGTGACTCCGGCAAGCTCGATAATTTCTTCTTCAGAAACGTGGTACTCACCTTCCACAACTATATGACGAACATTACTGAGTGGCGACTGAAGGTAAATGACCGTCGCAATCAGCAAAAATAGAATAGTCAAATACAGAATCAAGCGACGATTGGCTTTTTTCCGCCTCGTCTGTTTCAATTTAGGTATGCGATCTTCTATGGAAACCACTTTTCTCTCTTCCATAACGGGCATTTCTCCTTATTGCTAGACACCCTTTACGCTGTTTGTCCTAGCTGTTTGAAAGAATGATGTTCCTCTAAAAGATGCCGAGCTTACTCTACATCTATACGTTTCCCATTATATCACAAAAATAGAGTGAAATATTGATAGAGTTTTACTAGTTTGCTATCAATTTTATTACAGGAAAACCCGCATTTCGATGGGTCTCAAGTGATTTCGCTAAATTCGTATACCCATTCTCCCGATGAAGTAAACTTCCTATAACAAATCCTTCTTTGTTCCCCCACTAATACTCCCTCTTTTCACCCAAAGAAAACAAGCAAAATAAAAAGGCCATGGATTCCATGGCCTTTTTATTTTATAGAGAAACGACTGACACTCAGAAGTAATCCCAGGGAGGCAAGGGTCAGGGTTAAAGAGGAGCCTCCATAGCTGATAAGGGGAAGCGTGATTCCTGTGACAGGAATCAGCCCAGTGACTACACTAATATTGATCATGACTTGGATACTGATCATTCCGACGATGCCAAGGGCAAGTAATGAGCCGAAAAGATCCGGAGCAAGGAGACTTGCACGGATCCCTCGCCATAGAAGAATAAAGAAAAGACCAAGGACGAGTAATCCTCCAAGGAATCCTAGTTCTTCAGCAAGTACCGCAAAAATGAAGTCCGTCTGAGGTTCCGGCAAATAGAAAAACTTCTGCATACTGTTGCCTAACCCTAATCCCATTAAGCCGCCGGGCCCGATGGCATATAAAGACTGGATAATCTGGAATCCTGCTCCTAAAGGGTCTTCCCACGGATGTAGGAAAGCGGTGATTCTTTTTATACGGTAAGGAGCTGAAGCAATCAATCCGACCATACCCGCTGCTCCCGCGCCGGCAATCCACATAAAGTGGCTGATGCGCGCCCCTGCTGTAAACAACATGACAAGGCATGTCCCTACCATGACGACCCCTGTTCCCAGGTCGGGCTGAAGCATGATGAGTGCGAACGGGAACAGAATTAATGCTAGTGCAGGCAGAAACCCTTGTTGAAAAGAGTTCATGAGTTTCTGGCGTTCCGATAAAAAGCGCGCAAGGAATAGGATCAAGCCGAGCTTCATGAATTCTGATGGCTGGATGCTGAACATCCCCACCCCGATCCAGCTTCGTGCTCCTCCACGGACCATACCTACTCCCGGAATGAGTACGAGTACAAGGAATACTAGGCAAATGATCATAATCATCTTTGAATGTCCATGCCATACGTAGTACGGAATTCTTGATAACACCACCATGGCAATCAGACCAGCCACAGCGAAGAGAATCTGTCTTTTCGCGTAAAACCACGGATCGTCAAACTTATATTCAGACCAGATGCTTGATGAACTATAAACCATCACGACCCCGATGATCAAAATTCCGAGTATGGCGGCAACCAACCATAAATCCGGCTTTTTTTCTTCCATAAAAAAAGCCCTACCTCCCATCTAAGTGGAAAACAGGGCTTAAGCTTGTCGCATAAAGCCCTTATTAGAGCTTATGCACAGCTTGGATAAACATGTTGCCTCTTTCTTCAAATGTACGATACTGATCCCAGCTCGCACAAGCTGGTGAGAGCAGGATGACATCGTCTTCTTCTGAGTACTGGTAGGCCTGACCAACCGCTTCCTGCATCGTTTCTACTTTGGTGACTTCCTCAATGCCGGCATCTCGTGCCGTTTCACTCAATTGATCAGCGGTTTCCCCGAAGACAACCATGGCTTTGACACCTTTCATGTGGGGAACCAGTGATTCGAAGCTTGTCCCACGATCAAGGCCGCCTGCAAGGAGAATGACTGGATTTTCGAATGATTTCAACGCATAAGAGGTGGCTAAAATGTTCGTCGCTTTAGAATCATTGTAAAATGAGCGTCCGTTCTTTTTCATCACGAACTGCAGGCGGTGTTCGACTCCAGCAAAAGTGGTCAGTACTTTGACAATCGCTTCATTACGTATGCCGTTCACTTTAACCGCAGCAACTGCAGCCAGGATGTTCTGCAGGTTTTGTTCTCCTACCAAAACAATGTCTTGTTTTTTCATAATCGGTTCGTCTTCAAAGTATATGAACGTATCATCAGCCCAGGCACCTTGTCCTTCTTTCTTAATAGAAAAAGGAACGAGCTTCGCTTTGACATCAGGCAAAAATCGGGCGATGCTCTCATCATCCGCATTGTATACCAACGTGTCATCAGCCGTTTGGTTAGCTGTGATTTTCGCCTTCGCCTGATGATAGTTTTCTAACGTATGGTGATAATCAAGGTGGGCTTCGTAAAGGTTGAGCCACACCGCAATCTCTGGATGGAACTTTTCTGTCCCAAGCAGTTGGAACGATGAAAGTTCGGTCACCATCGTTTCATCTTGCTCCGTGCTTCTTGCCACCTCACAAGAAACATGCCCAATATTGCCTGCAAGGGAAACCTTTTGTTGATCTGCTTGAATCATTTCATGGATCAACGTCGTCGTGGTCGTCTTCCCGTTCGAGCCTGTTACGGCTACGAATGGACCTTCATGAAGGAAACTTGCCAATTCCACTTCGGTTACGACCGGAATATTCCGTTCCTCAGCTTTTGCAATAACTGGGTTTTCATAAGGAATGCCTGGGTTTTTGACGAGGTAATCCACATCATCCAATACGGATAACGGGTGTCCCCCTGTAATGACCTCTGCCCCTTTTTCTATCAGTTTACGCACGTCTGGTGCGTGTTGATCCGCCTTTAAATCATTGATTCTCACTTGAACACCGCTGTCCAGGAACAATTCAGCAGCTGCTGTACCACTTTTAGCAAGCCCTAGTACGAGAACCTGCTTATATGGAAAGTTTTTTAATGTTTTCATCCAAACATCACCTCAATATAAATACCGATCACTGCAAAGACAAGTCCCACAGCCCAGAATGTCGTTACAACACGCCATTCGGACCAGCCCTTCAATTCATAATGGTGATGAAGTGGACTCATTTTGAAGACACGCTTTCCTGTCGTCTTAAAAGAAATCACTTGGATAATAACAGACAGAGTTTCAAGGACGAAGACACCGCCTATAATGACAAGTATAAGTTCAAGTTTCGTTAAGATCGCAATAATGGCAATCGCTCCACCTAAAGCAAGCGATCCAGTATCTCCCATGAAAACTTTCGCCGGATGCGCGTTGAACACAAGGAAACCGAGCAGCGCTCCAACAATAGCAAGAGAGAAAATGGTGATTTCAACGTTCATTTGGCCTGTCCACGCCAGAATACCGAACGCGCCAAACGCGATCGCTGCCGTCCCTGCAAGAAGACCATCGAGACCATCGGTCAGATTGACAGCATTCGAAGCACCTACGAGCATAAACAGGATCAATAGAGCATAACCCCAACCGAGGTCTACTTCAAAGGTTGTACCAGGAATACTAATATACGTTGGGAAATCCGAATTTCTAAGAATGAAATAGACAACGAGGGCAATGACAATCTGCCCGAGCATTTTCTGCTTTGATGTAAGACCCAAGTTTCTTTTCATCGCCACTTTAATGTAATCATCCAGGAACCCGAGCAGTCCATACCCGATTAAAACAAATAATACTAAGAACAACTGCGTGTTCCCCGTGTCCGGGGTGAACCAAATGGATGCTAGGATCGTGGTAATGACCACAGCTACAATGATCATCACCCCGCCCATCGTCGGTGTTCCGGATTTTTTCTGATGGGATTCAGGTCCCTCATCCCTTATAGCCTGACCGAACTTCAACCTTCTCAAAAAAGGGATGATCATCGGCGAGATCACAACAGTGATTGCAAATGAAATAGCCATAGTGATTAGTAGTATGTAGTCGTTCATGTGTAGTTCTCCTCCTTTTCCATCATCATCGCCTATCGATCAATCCACGAGATTTTCAAGTAGTTCTTCTAGTTTCATTCCTCTGGAAGCTTTGATAAGTACGACGGTGTCCGCTGTTAACTCTTGACGGACGTGATGACTTAACGTTTGTTTGTCTGTAAAATGATGCGTTTCAATGGAAGGATACTGCTTTTCTACGGCCTCCGTGATGGCTTTGGAATCTTGGCCAATCGTATAAACCGCATGAATCTTCTCATCAATAGCATCGGCTACGCTCCTATGAAGCGATTCTGACTGCTCTCCTAACTCAAACATATCACCTAATATTAACACTTTCCTGCTTTTAGATGTCAATTGACTGACAACTTCGATGATTGCTTTCATGGAAGTCGGGGAAGCATTGTAGGCATCATTAATGATTAAGGAACCTTTTGGCCCCTCATGTTTTTCAAAACGCATGGCAGACATTTGCAGTTGCTGAAACCCTTGCTGGATCTCTTCTGGAGATAACCCTAAGCGTTCGGCAAGAGCGATGACGTATGTAGCATTTTTCACATTATGTTTCCCGGCCATAGGCAAATCATAAGACTGCCCACCGACTTTAAATGTACTGCTCTCATCTGTCAATCGAAGAACCTCGGCCTGATAGTCAAGCTGATCACCAAAACCACAAGTAACCGTCCAGCTCTTAGACATTTGTTCTTGCAATAGAGGCTCATCTCCATCGAGAATTAAGGCCCCTTTTTCAGAGAGGCCTTCTGTAATCTCAAGCTTCGCCCCTGCGATTCCTTCTCTGGAACCGAGATTCTCAATATGGGACTCTCCAATATTCGTAATGATGGCGTAATTTGGTTCAGCAAGCTTTGATAAAACAGAAATTTCCCCTGCACGATCCATGCCCATTTCCAGAACGACAGCTTCTGTTTCTGGATCCATGGCAAGGACAGTGAGAGGGAGACCGATATGATTATTGAAATTACCAGCGGTCTTATGGGTTTTGTACTTGACTTGCAGGACGGATGCTGTCAGGTCTTTCGTTGTCGTTTTCCCATTCGATCCCGTGACACCGATGACGACTGGATCCACCTTTTTCAAGTAATAGGAAGCCAGTTGTTGAAGTGCTTTCGTCGTGTCTTCCACAAAAAAGACAGGGAAGTCTGTAGGTGTCAACTTCGGCAAAGGTTGGTCTTCCTGCCATAATGTTGCTACCGCTCCCTGTTTAATGGCATCTCCAAGAAAATCGTGTGCATCGAAATTCTCTCCGACAATCGGAACGAACAAACTTTGCCTCGCCGTTTTACGACTGTCAGTCATCACAGACCTGAGCTGTATCCGATCCGATGCGGCTCCTTTATTTTTCGAAAAAAGTTGTGTGAGTTCATTTACTTCTACAATCATGATGGATGCTCCTTCATCTCTCTTAATATCGTACGGGCCACCTCACAATCATCGAAATGATGACGGATGCCCTTGACTTCCTGGTAAGTTTCGTGGCCTTTTCCTGCAATTAGAACGATATCACCTGTTTTTGCATGTTCAATCGCATAGGTGATGGCTTCTTTACGATCCTCTATTAGTTTATAACGCCCTTTTACATGGGTGGTCATATCTCTGAAAATCTGTTTAGGGTCCTCTGTCCGAGGGTTGTCATTGGTGAAAATCACCCGGTCCGCATAGTCGACACTCACTTTCGCCATCTCAGGACGTTTGCTGCGATCACGATCACCTCCGCATCCGACAACCACGGTGATGGTGCCTTTACATAAATCCCGGAGCGTCTGCAATACGTTCTTTAGTGAATCCGGAGTATGGGCATAGTCCACCACGACACCGAAACCTTGACCTTCTCTTACGGGTTCGAACCTCCCCCTCACACCTTTAGTCTGCTGGAAGGATCGTTGGATGGTCTCTAAAGGGACCCCGGACAAAATAGCCGCACCCGCTGCCGCAAGCATATTATAAATGCTGAACAGCCCCATCAATGGACTCTTAATGGAGACCGAACCGATGGGAGTGGTCATAATGAAGGCAGTACCCGTTTCTGTCATCGTGTATTCCTCCGCTTTTATATCTGCCTTTTCAAAAATGCCATAAGTCAGCAATCCTTGGGAAGTAGAGCGGATAAATTTTTTTGCCTGCGGGGAGTCGTTGTTGATGACTGCGAATTTCTCACGTTCCTTATTATACCCATTCCCTAATTGTGCGAACAATAGGGACTTTGCACGAAGATAATCATCAAAATTTTCATGATAATCTAAATGATCCTGGGTCAAATTCGTAAACACGGCGATATCAAAATCACAGCCGAATACTCTTCCTTGATCAAGCGCATGGGAAGATACTTCCATGATCGCATGATCGACGCCCGCCGCATGCATCTTATGGAAATAGCGCTGCAAGGTAAGAGCGTCTGGTGTCGTGTTTTTTACAGGGAACGTTTCTCCAGCAATATTCACCTGGATGGTTCCGATGATCCCGGTTTTCTTTTTATGCTGCTGAAAGATTTCTTCCAGCAGATAGGTGATGGTCGTTTTGCCATTTGTGCCGGTTACTCCTATGACATGGAGAGACTCTGAAGGGCATCCATAAAAAGCAGCAGACGCCATGGCAAGCGCTCTTGATGTATCATTCACAAGAACGACAGGAACAGAGAGAGCCACCTCCTCTTCAGCGATGACAGCCACGGCCCCTCTTTCCACTGCGCCTTTTGCAAACCGGTGCCCATCAACGTCCACACCGCGCAGGCAGACAAACACATCTCCAGGCTCCGTCGTTCTTGAATCCATGGACAGCCCTTTAATATGAAGGTCTGCCACTGGTTTCGTTACTTTATAAAAAGGAATGTACCGCAAGAGTTTCTTCATTTTCATATGTGTCACCCTTACCTGCTCACAAGTTTTATTATACCAAACGTCGGTTTAATTCCCCAGATACACACGAATGGTCGAACCACTAGGCACTTTCACACCGGCTTCAGGCGCCTGTGTAATCACTTTAGACCCGCTGCCACTGACTTCCACTTTTAAGTTCAGAAGCATTTGACTTAATTCTTTTTTCTCCATCCCTGTAACGTCCGGTATTTCTACTAAGGGCTCATCCGGCCAAGAGTATTCTTTTTCCAACCCGTCTTTCCTAGGCTCCACTCCTAAAGCGCGTAAACTGTCACTCATAATGTTTCCTACGATTGGAGCAGCTACGACACCACCGAACTGCACCGTATTCTTTGGATTGTCGATGGCCAGATACACGACAAGTTCAGGATCGTCCGCTGGAGCAAATCCGATGAAGGATACGATATGGTTATTTTCCATGTACCTTCCATCCGGGCCGACTTTTTGAGCGGTACCGGTTTTCCCGCCGACACGATATCCTTCCACGTACGCTCCCCGGCCTGTCCCTTTGGCGACAACACTTTCGAGAGCACGGCGGATTTCTGCCGACGTTTCTTCAGAAATGATTCGCTCTTTTAGTTTCGGTTCATTTTTTTCTAACGTTTCGCCAGTGGTTGGATCAACCCATGCTTCTTGGATATACGGTTCATAATAATAGCCCCCGTTCACCGCTGCGGCTACAGCCATGACCTGCTGGATCGGCGTGACCGATACCCCCTGACCAAAGGCCGTCGTCGCCTGCTCTACAGGACCGACGTTCTCCGGCTTGAACAGAATCCCTTTCCCTTCTCCCTCAAGGTCAATACCGGTCTTCTCACCAAAACCAAACCGATCGATGTATTCAAAAAGCTTTTCTGTGCCAAGTCGTTGTCCAAGAGTCACAAACCCAGGGTTACACGAATTTTGGACGACTTCAAGGAACGTCTGGTCCCCGTGTCCGCCTCGTTTCCAACAGCGAAGAGTCGCTCCGTCTACTTTGATCGAACCGGAGTCATGGAAATGTTCATCTTCAAGGTCAACGAGATCTTCTTCCAGAGCTGCCGCGAGGGTGATGATCTTAAATGTGGATCCAGGCTCGTACGTACTCCAGACAGGTAAATTTCGGTTGTAGACTTCCGGTTTCACTTCCTGGTAATTAGCTGGGTCAAAATTGGGGCGAGTCGCCATTCCTACCACTTTCCCTGTATCTGGATCAACCGCTAAAGCCACCGCTCCATCAGGGTTATATTTGGCCTGAGCGATATCAAGCTCTCGTTCCATAATGGATTGGACTTTGTAATCAATCGTCAGCTGCAGATCTTTTCCATCCTCGGGCGGCTTATAGATATCCGCCATATCCGGCATCCTTTTCCCTTTTGCATCAGAGAAAAAAGACAAAGCCCCTTTTTCTCCTCTCAATTCTTCGTCATAATAGGCCTCTAAGCCGAGCAGCCCCTGATTATCGATGCCACTGAATCCAAGGACGTGTGAAAGGAAAGAGCCGTGAGGATAGTATCTCTTTGAATCTTCGGCGATATAGACACCAGGCATCTGCAAAGACTGGATCGCCTCCGCCTGTTCCTCACTGATTTTACGGCCTTCCGGGTGGATCCTTTCGATAGAGGTCACTTTTGTGACGTGAGAATAAGCTTTCTCCACACTCATGTCCAGAATCTGGGCAAGGTTTTGTGCCGTCTGTTCCGCATCTTTGATTTGTCTCGGGACGACCATGACCGTTGGGGCGGATTGATTACCGACGAGCACTTCGCCATTGGAGTCAAGAATCTTCCCCCGCTCCGGTTCAAAGGTTATATCCCTGCTCCATGATTCCTCCGCCTTTGAAATGAGGAAATCACTCAAGAAGAACTGGACATACCCGAGCCTCCCTGCGATGACAAAAAAAATAACCATTCCAACAAGAAAGACAGCGACTAATCGTTTCTTTACGACCACTTGTGATACTCGTCTCATCTTAATAACTCCTTTTTGAAGTCAATAGAGTCAGCTTGTATCACTATATGCAATCTAGAAACGATTAGAACACTGCCTGGAATGGTGTCACTCCTCTCTCGGAGGAGCTAATTCTACGACTAAATAGCCGCCTTCTTTTATACTGGAACCTTCAGGGATGCTCTGTTTTTCAACAAAGCCATTCCCCATCGTCTCGATGTTCAAGTTGAAATGTTTCACAAGTCTGTGCACATCACGGGCTGAATATCCGGTCAAATCAGGCATGGTCGGTTTGTCTGTAATGACCATAATCCTTTGATTTTCGACCACTTCTGAGCCCGGTTGTGGAAGGACGGCGGTCACCTCGCCGCCGTTTCCAATAACTTCTACATTCGAGAACGTCTGTTTCAGATCTTCTTTGGCTTTTGAAGTACCTTTACCAACGACATCTGGAATAGTCAACGGTGAAACGGATTCGTCCACCTCTTTATCCGGTTGAATATCCATGTAATGGAGACTGTTTTCGAGCACTGTTCTGGTAATGTAAGATACAGGCTCAGAACCAAGCTCCGTAACCTCTAAATCCGGCTGCTGAACAGCAACGTACATGAGTAGTTCAGGATCCTCTTTCGGAGCCATCCCCATGAAGGAGAAAATGTAGTTATTCCGCCCTGTCAAATACCTTCCATTTTCAATCATCTGGGCCGTACCTGTTTTACCTGCAAGGGTGTAGTCATCCAGTTTGAACGATTGAGCAGTCCCTTGTTCAGACGTGACGACTGTTCCCATAAGGTCACGCATCTGCTTGGCCGTGCTCTCAGAAATAGGCTGCCCGATCTCTTCCGGTTTGTTTTCCTTCAACACTTCACCCGTTTCACTTGAGGTGATTTTAGACAACATATAAGGCCGCATCATTTTGCCCTCATTGGCGACAGATGTCGCCGCTGTCATCAGTTGAATCGCCGTGAATGTGGAACCCTGTCCGAAAGACGTCGTCGCTTGTTCAGACGGCTTATTAAAAACAAAGCGTCCATTTTTCTCATTCGGAAGATCGATCCCTGTCTTTTCATCAAAATGGAAATCAGTCAAATATTTTCGTAGTTTCGTAGGCCCAAGAACCTCAAGGGCGATTTTAGATGAGGCCACATTTGAAGACCGTTGAAATCCTTCGTCATAAGAAATCGGTCCCCAGCCTTCCCCATTGTTATGATCCCCGATCGTATGACCTGGTACTTTGTATGTTCCTGATTTGAACATATCGCTTCCTTTATACACACCTTCTTCGATTGCAGCTGCCCATGTGAAGATTTTCATAGTGGAACCGGGTTCGAAGGTGTAGGAAACAATGTCGTTATACCAATTATCCACCTCGCCAATATCGTTCGGGTTATAGCTCGGACGGTTACTCATCGCTAAGATTTCACCTGTATCAGGGTCCATCACAGCCGCCATGATTTTTTCCGGACTGTACTGTTCATCTACCTGTGATAGGGCATCTTCTAAAAAGGTTTGGATTTTCTGGTCAATGGTCAAATGAACATCGTTCCCGTTTTCAGGTTCTGTCATCACTTCGTTCGGATCTAACAGTTTCGTTCCGTATTTGTCTCGTTCGTAACTGATTTTCCCCTTTTCTTCTTGCAGATGTTCTTCCATCTGCTTCTCAATGCCTGTCACGCCGTTGATGTTCCCATCCTGGCTACGGGCAAATCCGATGACATGAGAAGCAAATTTCCCATTTGGATAGTAGCGTTTCGACTCTTGTTTGAATTCGATACCGGACAACTCAAGATCTTCTATTTCATCTTTCGCCTCCTGGGAAATCGAACGTCCGTTGGAACCGAATTCGACTTGGAAGCGTTCATTTTCCTGGCCTTCTTCAATCGTTTGTCTGATATCCCTTGCTTCCATATCAAGCAGTGGAGCAAGTTTCTCTGCTGTCTCCCCAGGGTCCGTCACGTGCCTCGGTGGATCGAGGTTAGCGGAATACTCCGGGTCTACGATGGCATAGATTCTATAAGTGGGACGATCATAGGCAAGTACCATCCCGTTTTTATCATAGATTTTCCCTCTGTCTGCATCGATTTCATAAGAGCTTGTCCGGATGTCTTCCGCCCATTTCTGTAAATCGACACCTTCCACTGTCTCTGCTGTCTCAATATAAATGAAACGCCCCGCAATGATGAAAAATACAATCGCAAAGGCGACCATCAAAAATGCGGAGCTTTTATTATTGTTGCTTTTTTTCATTAGGAAATCACCAGCCGTTACTCGTTATTGATTTTACCGGCTTGCTTCACTTGTGCATTTTGGATATTCAACCCATTTTCTTTAGCAATGCTCAAAATCCGATCCGGGTTACTAAGTTCTTTCACCTGATAAGCAAGGTTTTCATTAAGGGACTCCTGTTGTTGAATCTCTTGTTCAAGCCCGCGGATATCACGGTTGATCGTATCTGTTTGAGCAGATGTCTGCACTAAAAACACCGACGCTGCAAGCACTGCAGTCGTTGCAAACGAATAGAGGAACTTTTCCCCTGTGCTAATCCATTTTTTCTTTTTATGTACCTTTACTTTCGCCTGTTTTTGTCTTTCAGGCTGTTGTAAAGGCTGCTGTTTTCTAATCTGTTCAGCACTCATGTTTGTTTCCACCCTTCATTAAATTCGAATTCTTTATTCCAAGGTTTGACTTTCTCGACAATCCTCAGTTTCGCAGAACGTGAACGACGATTCTCCTCAAGCTCTGATTCATCAGCTACAATAGGCTTTCGGCTGACCATTTGGAAAGGTGGCTGTTTATCTTCCGGGATCATTGGGATGTTTTTCGGCAATGGAGGATTTGTACTCCATTTCTTGAACGCCTGCTTGCATAAACGATCCTCTAGAGAGTGGAAGGTGATGACAGCAATCCGTCCACCGATCCCAACGACTCTTGCTGCCTGATGAAGGCTGTCCTGAAAAGCTCCAAGCTCATCATTGACTGCAATACGGATGGCCTGAAAAACCCTTTTACCAGGGTGTCCGCCTTTTCTTCTGGCTGGCGCAGGGATCCCTTCCTTGATGAGTTCAACCAATTCTCCTGTCGTTTCAATGGTTTTCTCTTTTCTTGCTGCTTCGATCTTCCTTGCAATTTGTTTGGAGAACTTCTCTTCTCCGTATTTGAAAAAGATACGGACGAGATCCTCGTATGGCCACTCATTGACAACTTCTTTCGCACTGAGCTCTGCTTCCTGGTTCATCCGCATATCGAGCGGAGCGTCCTGATGGTAGCTGAACCCTCGCTCTTCTACATCCAATTGGGGACTGGAAACGCCAAGATCATAAATAACACCATCGACTTCCGTTACCTCAAGCTCTGCTAATTTCTCTTCCAACTGACGGAAGTTAGCATGGACGAAAGTAACACGATCCTGATAATCCTTCAGACGGTCCATTGCAGCTTTCAAGGCAACTTCATCCTGATCGAAAGATATCAACCGACCATTCCCCTTCAAGGCTTTGGCAATCGCTTCGGAGTGCCCTCCACCTCCTAAGGTGCAGTCGACATAAATGCCTTCCGGGTCCAAATCTAAATGTTGTATGGTTTCACTTTTTAATACACTGTAATGTTCAAACATGGTTTCACTCGTTTCTATCGATCAGATATCAAAATCCAACATATTTTCTGCGATCTCTGAGAAGGAATCTTCCGATGCCTCGAAATAACTTTCCCATTCATCATGACTCCAAAACTCTATCCTATTGGATACACCGATGACGACACATTCTTTTTCTAATGATGCATATTTTCTTAGAGGTTGTGGAATGTTGATTCTTCCTTGCTTGTCTACTTCACACTCAACAGCACCAGAGAAGAAAAAGCGGGTGAAAGCGCGGGCATCTTTTTTCGTTAAGGGGAGTTTTTTCAGCTTCTCTTCAAGCAGCTTCCACTCGTTCATAGGATAAGCAAACAGACACTGATCTAAACCTCGGGTGAGAACAAAGCTGTCACCAAGGTCCGGGCGGAATTTCGAAGGTACGATGATCCGTCCTTTTGTATCAATGTTGTGTTGAAATTCACCCATGAACATAGAGTTCCCCCACCTTCTAATTTCACCTTACCACATCGCCCCACTTTTCTCCACTTACTTTTTTATCATTCTCTTCCCATGAAAAAAATCCTGCCCGTGAAGGCAAGATTTTAAAGGGTTTAATCATATTTTTTTGTGGTGGGGGATGGTGGAGGACCTTCCCTACAAATATACGACATAATGATCGTTTCTAAAGCTCAGATGGTGTCTGTTCATCTGCTGAAACACCGTCGTTCCGTATGTGTTCACCCATGGGACGATGCTCCACATCCTCTCCTGCAGTCCACCACCAGGATGAAGTGTCCATTCCATATTTTCAAACTGATCCATCTCATGTTGATGGCGTGATTCCATCGATTGGTGAAGCCGTTTCTCTAGAAAGTCAATGTTTTCCAGGATGTATTCCAAATTCTTCTCAGCCAGCTGACCAAGGTCTGCACCTAGTGCAGCAGATTTTTCACGGAGCGGCGCATGGACGGCCTCGACTTCTTTTTTCACCTGTTCGGTTAAATGATGGACCTGAGGGGTACTTTGGGAAGCAATCCAATTCATCTTCTTCTCTCTCACTCCAGAGCGGATGGCTTCATCCGCAGGGATATGAAACCTTTCTAACTGCTGGCCTGTCTTCCGGTCAATCATTGTAAAGGATAGACGCGGAAGCACAGGCGGCATACACAACCCCGCCGCTTCAAAAGCCGGCTTTAAAACAGACCAGTAATTGATTTCTCCCGGACCACCGATAAAGGCAAGGACTGGGAAAAGGGCCTCCTGCATCAACGGTCTTGTCACCACATTATTGCTTAGCAGCTCTGGTGTTTCTTCTGCGACCTTCAACAACTCTGATTCCGTCAAAACGACTTCATTATTTTTTCCACGATAATTCCCTTCTTCGTCCCGAACAAGGAGAACTCTTTCTCCTTCGAAACTATAGAACAAATGGGCGTCATCAAGTTCGCTGTCAAGAATGGTCTCATACCCTTCCTGACGGTTTTTCTGCAAGACCGCGTACACCCCACTGGCTATTTCTCTATTTTTATCAATCATCGTACTGAAGTAAGGCGTTTCAAGGCGGCGGACTTCAGGATCATGAGCATCCATTAACACGAGGCCTTCCTCAGGGAAAAGATGATAAACCACTTTGGCGAAAAAGTCACTGTAACTGTCCGATTCTTTTAATAACCTTTCCATTTCTTTATAAAAGTCCTGCGTATGCTCTGTTTCCTTCACCATTCCGAAAACGTCCTTCAACCAGGCAGAGGCTTTTTGCTGATCAATGGTGATCTCAGAAACGGAAGCTTTCGTCTCAGGGGTATGATCGATTGTCATCTTTTCCATACCGCTTCCCTGCTTCATCATGATATGGTGAATCTCATCAAAATCGTGATCTTCCCCAGCAATCCAAAAAACAGGAATGACCGGTTTTCCAAGATCGCGTTCCTTTTCTTTTGTCAGCTGCAGAACGGATATGATTTTATGGACGGAATAGAGCGGACCTGTAAGCAGGCCGGCTTGCTGGCCAGCGATGACGACCACACTATCTTCATCTTTTAGCTTTTCAATATTGTTAAGGGTTTCCTCTGGAGCTTCCCACCGTCGATTCATTCGATTCAGCACTTCAGAAAGCTCAGTCCTTTGATACGTTTGATTCCTTATTTCAGATAACCGACGCTCCCAAGTAGATTCTTCAAACGGGTGGTGGTTAAACCGATCAGCTATATTTTCATAATTGTTTTTATAGTCACGAAACAACGTTTGTTTCGGTTCAAGTTTAATCGGTTCGATGCGCATCTCTATACGACTCCTTTATCGGCAATAATTACATGATTAATTATGTATCCTATTGTATTGTACAAAAAACCACCACAGACTTCACATTATCTGTTTGAAACTCTAATTCCATATAAGCTCCCGTACTTGTTATTAAAGAAAATATCAAAATTGTGGAAGACTCGATATCAAGATCATTCGAGGTTCGTTCCCCGTTTTGAGCTTCAGGGGTGGCTGGGAAGCTACTCGCTTTCCTGTGGGGGAGTGGCGAGACTCCTGCGGGGGAAAAGTGCAGGGTACGAAGGAGACTTTTCCACAGGTAAGCACAGCCTTTTTGATTTGGGCTGTGCTTATCGTTTGCTTTCATTATTTTATGTCGGACTGAAGAATTCATGTAAATGCTTTGTTCAGGCACTAGCTGAAAAAGACTCTTGTTACGAACCCAAACGCACTCAATCCCATATAGAATACGATGAACAAAAGAAAACTTACGCGCCAGAATCCTTTGAGTGCCCGGAACAGGCGGACTTCTTCGTTGATTTTATACTGCGCTACCATCGACATACCTAAGAGGATCAAAAGGAAGATAATAATGAACGGTAGAAAGCTGCGGTCAAACAAAACGACAAGGAGAACATGGACCGACAAAATAAAGATAGGCGCGGTATAGTTTGCTGTGCGGTGCAAGGCCTTTAACTTATGCTTGCTCCACTTTCTGGCACATAGATAGAAAACCACCAGAAAAGGAAGAGGAAGAGTCAGCAGAAACGCAATCGTATAAACGATCAGATCACTCATCTTTTTCGAACCCCCCTTTCATATTCGAGTGCATGAATCGCATGCAAGACGAAATGATGGTAAGGAAGTGGGCATTTTCCATGTTTCAGGATGTAACCACTAATACTGTCCACTTCTGTCAATCTGTTTTCTGTGATGTCCTTCATCATCGAGGAATGATTTTCTCCCGTTGCCTCTGCTACTTTCTTCACTCGCTCCCATTCATCAGAAAAGGAAAGGCCTAAAACGGAACAAGCTTCTTCGCACAAGAAACGGGCCAGTTCATTTATGGATGGATTCGTGAGGATGGAACGGTTCGGTTGATAGAATAGTGCCGTGAGAGGATTAATCACCGTATTTATGATTAGTTTGCTCTTTAGCATAGGCTCATATTGTTCTTTAAATACGACTGGAAAATGTGCTGTATGTAATTCCTTTGAGAGGGCTTGTCCCTGAATAGGATCCATTTTTTTATAGACGGCCATTTGAATATTCCCACGCCCCCTATGGTCGACTACGTTTTGACCTTTAGCCAGTGCACCGTGTTCAATGACACCGACACAGCTTATCAAACGAGTTTGTGATAGTTTCTCCAAATGCCCCATCCCATTTTGGAGGAATAAAAACGGGGCGTCACCAGGGAGGGCCTGGTCAAGAAAATCATCCATCGCATGTTGTTTAATGGTTACCATCCATAAGTCATAACCTTCACTCATTTGTGTAACAAGATGCGCATGAACGGGCACAGCCTCTGTAAATTGTTCACAGATAATCCCTTGTGCCTCAAGGATTTCTCTCTGTTCTTCCTTTTTCACAAACATATGCACTTCGTGATTCTTACCTAAATAGGCCCCTGCCAATAATCCTATGGAACCCGCCCCAATGATGCCGATTTTCATGATTCTCTCCTCATTTCGTACTAATCTGCTTCACTATTGTAGCAGATTCCTAAACGATATTGCAGTCGATTCTTGTCCAATGTATTATTATTCATTTCATTCTGAAAATTTTTATATTATAATATGGATATAGACAGATATTTGAAAGGGGATTCTTTCATGATGACGAAAACAAGAGTTCAACCTTTATTGGTCAACTATAAGACGCTTGAGGAATTTAAACGGTTCAAAGAATATGGGAACCAGGAACTTGCGATGCTCGAGGACTTGGAGAGCAATATCGTGGAAAACGATAGTGAGTCACCATTTTACGGAGTGTATTATGGAAGCGCTTTAGTCGCACGCATGAGCTTATACCGAGTTAAAGCCAAGTATGACCATTATTTTGATCCTTCTCAGGACTATCTGGAATTGTGGAAACTTGAGGTTCTTCCGGATTATCGTGGGCTGGGCTATGGAAAAGCGCTCGTGGAATTCGCCAAAAGCTTTGATTTACCGATTAAAACAAACCCTAGAATTAATTCTCATGGTTTTTGGGAGAAAATGGGCTTTCAAAAAGCGCATTATGATGTAGAACGTGACCTCGGAGAAAATCCACTGATCTGGATGCCTTCAGGTGTGGAAGAAAGAGATGTAAACGCATAAAACATGAATGAGGCCACTACACAATGTTGTAGGGGCCTTTGTTTATGATGGTAAATAATATGAATGGCAGGTGAATCGATCGATCAAACACCACTCTCACTTTTTCTTTTTTCTCTTACCCAATGGACAAGTTTATCCATTTCATTCCACGCCGCTTCCCACTGTTTCAATTCTTCTCTAAGCTTCTCATTATCTTCGTTCAGTTTTTTCAACTGGGTTTCTAAATTTTCTTTCCCGTAATCTTCAAACTGCTTTGATCTCATTTCTTTCAGAAACGAGATGGCGGCATCCAAAGACATCGGGGCATCATCAGAAGACTTAGAGGATGAATAAATCGTCCGTGTGGCTTTACGGCTGTTTTTCGCTTCCTGAATTTCTTTCTGATATTCTTTGCGCACAGTCGCATTCCACCTGAATCCACATGCAGCAGGCGTCCTGTGTAATTGTTCAGCCACTTCCTGGAAGGCTTCCAGCTGGGTCTTCCCTTCCCGAATATGTTTCAAAACCGTCGTTGCCAATAACAGGTCTTCCTCGTCCTTCCAGGCATCTTGTCTCGGGGCATCCATAGCATCCCTCCTCTATCGTTTGCTTATAGTTATGCAGGAGGAATGATTGATAGAATCGCATTTCTCATCTTTTTCTCTTAGCTTCAAAGTTTCGAACCGCTTCTTTATGCTCATCCGATTCCCATAACAGGGAGCACTGTCTGACCTCACGCTCCATACGTTCAGAAAGCCTGTTGAATTCCATATGATCCATATACTGTCGCTTGAAAATTTTCATTTGTTCATGTGTTTTATTGAGAAAAGATGAGAAAATGTCTTCGTTCCAGTTTACTGTAATCATCTTATGTAACCATCCAATTCGATAGACTTGCTCTGCTGAGTACATGTCAGCATCCATTAACCAATGAGCAGCTACGTCGTTGTTTATCCGCTGATATAGAAGGGTGCCCCCTCCCCATCCAGGGATAATACCTAAATTAGCTTGGATAAAACCAAAGGACGCGCCCTCTATTCCATATCTAAAATCACAGGCCGTTGCGATTTCACACCCGCCTCCCCTTGCTTGTCCGTTTAATACGGCAATCGTAGGGACAGGAAACGCAGCCAACTCATACAGGACCTCTTTCATTGGATGCAGCGTGGTGTAGGCTTGTTCGGCACTCATTTCGCCATGGAGTTCACGCAAATCCCCCCCTGCACAAAAAGCACGATCACCCGCACCTGTGACCACAAGGAACTTCAAGTTTTCTTTCTTCAACTCTATGAGCGCTTGATAAAATTCTTTCGTCATTTGTTTTGAGATCGCATTCATCTTTTCTGGTCGGTTCAGGGTTAAAACCGCATACCCTTCTTTTTTCTCTACTAAAATTAGTTGTGACACTTCCTCCACCCCTTCCAATACTAATGTACCAGAAATCTATAGATTTTGTTCAACTATATGGCAGGATTGTGGAAGACTCGGTTTCGAGACTTTTTCGGGGTTCGTTGCTGAGTTGAGCGTCAGGGGTGGCTGGGAAGCAACTCGCTTTCCTGTGGGGGAGTGGCGAGCTTCCTCGGGCTAACGGCCTGCGGGATCTCTCCTATCTCCTTTCTCCCACGGGAGTCTCGCAGCTTCCCAACCACCCCTTTCAATGTAAGGGAGAAACGAACCCTTGTACCAAGTTGGAGGATCTTCCACTATCCAACTGTTAGAGGTATAAAGGTGTTATGGAGGTGTTCTATAACCCACTTCCCATAATTATACGAGTTGACCTTTTGGTAGTGGTTTCGAGAATCTTCCATGGCAAAGGGGCGGAGGGGAATGGCGAGACTCCTGCGGGAAAAAAAGTGCAGGGTGAGACCCCACAGGACGAATTCCAAGGAGGCTCACCGCGCTCCCGCGGAAAGCGAGCTATTCCCCGCATCCCCATCCACTCAACTAAAGTCTTAAACTGAGTCTTCAAGTATAGGGAGCGTTAGTGGGAGAGTTTGCGGACATAAAAAAAGACCTGACGGATGTCAGGCCTTTCTTTGATGAACTTAGTCGTTCACCACTTGTTTTCCATTATATTGTCCACAAGATTTGCAAACATGGTGTGGTTTTGAGTACTCGCCACAGTTATCACACTGAACCATTCCTGGTGCGTGAAGTTTCTTGTGAGTACGACGTTGGTTTTTGACTTTCTTAGACGTTTTACGCTTAGGTACTGCCATGTTGTACACCTCCTTTAAGGGATTTCTGAGAACCATAACATATTGTTTTACTCGTTCTCTTCTTCATTTAATAATGATTGCAGTTTAGCCATTCGAGGATCCACTTTCTTTTCCTCAGGTTCCTCTGTAACCACCTGCCAGCCCTTCCCTTCCTGGGGGGCTGCTTCATGAGCCTCATCATCATGGGAAAAAACGCGAGTCGGAATCTCCAACTGTACATTTTCCTTGATATAAGGCGTTAAGTCAAGCACTTCTCCATTCACGGAATGAACTTCAGAGTCATCTTCTTCTGTATGGTAAGGTGACAGATTAAATGCCTCCAGAGCATCAATGTGAAATGGATAAGTCACATCAACTAACGTTCGGGCACAAGGCAACACCATTTCTCCATCAATCGAAAAAGTTACCGTTATATCATTTCCTCGAGTCATTGCTTGACCTTTGACATGAACAGGGGAAATCCTGCGAATGTCATTGTTCAGTTGTTCTAATTCGCGAATATCTACGTCATCCTCAAAGTAGAATGGCTCATCACCTGTCTGCTTGAGTTTTTGTAGAGGAAATTTCATAGTTATCACCTCATGGCAACAAGAGTTATTGTAAAAGGATTTCGCTGATTTGTCAATATTTTTTCTTTACAGCATATCCTTATTCTCGTGCGGTTTTAGTAAGATTTATCATATTTCACGGTCAGGAATGCGAAATTTCCATAGTATCATGATAAAATAAACCAAACACTTGTTCAATAGTAAAGAATCGGATGGGAGGATCTTTTGTGAAATCATGTGGAGTTGTTGTTGAATATAATCCTTTTCATAATGGACATCTTTATCATTTGGAAGAATCGAAAAAACATGCAGAAGCCGATTGCATGATCGCCATCATGAGCGGGAACTTTTTACAGCGTGGAGAACCTGCGATAATCGATAAATGGAACCGAACGGAAGCCGCGCTCCGTGGCGGGGCGGATCTCGTGCTTGAACTCCCCTTCCTTTATGCGGTCCAACACAGCGATTACTTTAGTCAAGGGGCTATCCAGACACTTGCTGAAGTCGGGGTGGACAGCGTTTGCTTTGGCAGTGAAAACGGCAGGATTGCGGCGTTCACGGAGGCTTTTGAGCATATGAGCAGACATCAGGAAGAGTATGATGTGACCGTGAGAAGATATTTGAATGAAGGATATGCCTACCCAGAGGCTTCCCGCCTTGGATATGAATCCATTTCTTTCCCCTCTGGTTCCATCGACCTCACACAACCGAATAACATCCTTGGCTATAGTTACGTCAAACAACTTCTTACTTATGCTCCAGACATTGAACCACTGACCGTTTTACGAAAAGATAACCACTACCATGATGAAGAGATTCATGGAAAGATTGCAAGTGCAACAAGCATTCGAAAAGAATTGTTTGAAGAAAAAGAACTGACAGAGAAGGCTGGACAGTCGCTTCCCCCTTCCACAGTTGAGGTTTTACATGAGTACAAAAACACCCATGGCCTTTGGCACGATTGGGAAGCCTATTTTCACCTGCTTCAATACAAGATCATGACGATGGAGGAAAGTACCCTCCGCTGTTTCCATGGAGTCGACGAAGGTTTGGAATACCGTCTTAAAAGGACCATCAAAGAGGCTGCAACCTTCCATCAGTTTATCTCTTCTTTGAAAACGAAGAGGTACACGTGGACACGCCTTCAGCGGACCCTTGCCCATATTCTTGTTGGAACGGATAAACAGGAAGCCCGCGTGCTTTTAAGAGAAACACCGCCCCCTTATGCAAGAATCCTTGGCATGTCAGACACAGGTAAAAAGTATTTAAGCGGTATAAAAAAAGAAACCTCTATCCCGCTTATCACACAACCTCAGCAGCTGGAGCATGAAATGTTGGATTTGGAAGCAAGGGCTGCGGCCGCTTATTATAGTGTCTTGTCTCCTGAGCGTAGAGTAGATCAACTGAAACGTGAATACGGCCCGCCTGTGATCCATTCATGAACGGGATAAAATCATCCCCCCAGGAGTGCGAATGGTACTTTAAACCAAAGGTTGCACCTATATCACCGTGAACGTTCCCTGTATAGTATTTATTTAAAAATAAAAACAGCCGCTCCTCCTTCGGAACGGCTGTTTTTTTATGCTTCCTTCTTCGGTTTTAATTCCTGCAGAAAATCCAGTGCATCCTGGAATGTATCCACAGGAACGACTTTCATGTCGGTATCGATTTCTTCTGCCGTTTCTTTGGCAATTTGATAATTGGATCCTTCTCTTCCCTCTTCATTTGGTGCAAAGAAAACTTCTGCACCGTGGTCGGAAGCGGCCACCACTTTCTTATCAATGCCTCCGATTCTTCCTACTTGTCCTTCATAGTTTATTTCTCCGGTCCCTGCGATTTCATAACCTTTTGTGATATCAGGCTCTGTCAATTGATCATAAATTTCCAAAGAAAACATCAGTCCGGCACTCGGCCCTCCGATTTCACCACTTTTGACGTTCACTTTCGGATTCACATCTACTGTCCGGTCGGTCACAAGGGAAATGCCGACCCCTACCTTGTCTGGATTATCAGGAAAAGGAGCCAGTTCAAGTTCACGTTCGATTGTTTCCTCATCTCTTACAATGGTAAGCATGACGGACTCTCCTTCACCCTTGTTGCTCACATAGTCGATCAGGTCACTCGTTTCTTGAATGTCCTGGCCATCGACTTTCACAATCTGATCGCCCGTCTCTAAAATCTCTTCGGCTGGCATCCCTTCAATCACATTCATGACATAGACGCCTTCATAGTTAATCTCAATCTCTTTGCCGGCTGCTTGATAGGCGACGACTTTGGAGGCTTCCTGAGAAGATTCCATCATTTGCAGCTGGGCATGGAAGTACTCTTCCTCTGACACCCCTTCCGGACGAATGTCTTCTAATGGATAGATTTGATGGAATGGACGGACCTGGGCAAGAAC
The DNA here is from genome assembly GCF_019599545.1 of Halobacillus sp. Nhm2S1. Classification (GTDB taxonomy): domain Bacteria; phylum Bacillota; class Bacilli; order Bacillales; family Halobacillaceae; genus Halobacillus. The sequence continues at coordinate 496,882 of NZ_JAIEZV010000001.1, forward strand.
CCATTGAATAGGTGTCGCCTGTCCACCTCTGACGGTTACAAGGTGCATATCCCCTTCACTGTCGTAACCACCCTCGACTTCGACAATGTCATTTAACGCATCCGCGGTTCCCGGTTTATAAATATAATAAGGGAGGCGGAAGGCCCCCAGGAATGCCACGATAAGTACGGTTATAATTCCAGTGATAATTAGTTTACGATTTGCTTTCATTCGTCATTTGACTCCTTCCACGCAGCGAGCTTCATCTTTATTTCTTGTATGCAATCTTCCGCTGCTTTCTCCCCCGCCTCTACAATTTCCTGGATCTTCGTAAAAGCCCGGGAGCTGAATTTGGATACATCCGGTTTGATCATCACATCCGCATCAGAGGAGACCCCAATAGCTGTGACTAATTCATCCTGCATAATATCAATGCTCTGGGTAATGACATCATAAATTGAATTAATGTTTGGGTCAGAGTCAAAGTGAGCACAATCCACAGCAATAATAAATGCAGCCCCCATATCTTTCACCACAGAGACAGGGACACGATCAATGACCCCTCCATCAATATAGAGACGATCTTCAATTCTTTCGGGTACGAAAATCCCGGGAATGGCAATGCTTGCTCTGACCGCATCACTTGCAGGACCTGTCGTGAAGATTTTCTTCTCTCCGGCGTAGAGATCCGTAGCGACAATGGACATGGGTGTTTGAAAATCCTCGATGTTCTTTCCGAACGTGAAAAGCCGGATGTATTCTTTGATTCTTTTCCCTTGAACAAACCCCATTTTGGGGACAGTGAAATCCAAATAGTACTTTCTTTTAAACGTAAAGGCAAGTTTATACATATCTTCGATTCTTTGTCCGGCAGCAAAAAAAGAGCCGACGAGCGCCCCCATACTGCTTCCTGCAATGAAATCAACGGGAATATCATGTTCACGAAGGACCTTCAGAACACCCAAGTGTGCAAAACCACGCGCTCCTCCAGAACCTAAAGCCAATCCGATCTTTGGTCTCGCCACTCGCCATTCCTCCTTCATCCATGTGGTTTATTTTATGGAATAAACCATTCCCTTATGAGCGTACACATGGAATATAGACAACCTGTGAGCACGCGTCGAAATCTATACCCATTCTACTATTCCTATGATGAGAAGTACAGAAAACAGCCATGTCTAAGGAGGCGTTCTCGATTTCCAAATTGAAAACCATCGCATTGACGCTGCTTGCTTCGGCGCTTGCGGTTTCCTTGATTTTATATCCACGTGATGCCCTATCCGCCAGTCTCAGAGGACTCGATCTTTGGTGGGAAATCGTCTTCCCTTCCCTTCTCCCATTTTTTATAACCGCAGAATTTTTAATCGGTTTCGGTGTCGTACACGGGCTCGGGGCCCTTAGTGAACGGTTTATGAGGCCCTTGTTTAATGTTCCTGGTTGCGGCGGTTTTGTTTGGGTGATGGGAATGGCAAGCGGTTATCCTTCCGGAGCGAAGTGGACGGCCGACCTGCGTAAGAAAGGACAAGTGACCCGTGTCGAAGCGGAGAGGTTGGTCGCTTTTACTAACGCTTCTAGTCCACTTTTCATTTTCGGAGCCATCGCTGTCGGATTCTTTCACGATGCAAGCCTTGGCATTCTCATTGCTATCGCCCATTATGGTGGGAATTTTCTCGTGGGCATCGGCATGCGTTTCTATAAGAGAAATGATCAGGAACGTAGCATGGAACGTACGTCTGCTTCCTGGAAAGATGCGTTCAGTAAAATGCACCAATCTCGGCTGGATGATGGACGAACACTAGGCAAATTGATGGGAGATGCAGTGACAAGATCAGTGGATACACTGCTTATGGTTGGTGGTTTTATCATGCTTTTCTCCGTTCTCACGGAATTGTTGAAGCAGACAGGTGCCATTCATATTTTTTCACACCTGCTTCTTTATACAGGACTTCCTGAAACGTTCCATGTTCCTTTTACAGCAGGAATGTTGGAATTGACGACTGGTATCGGAGCGGTTACCGAAACCCATGAACCTTTGCTCGCTCAGCTTTTAATCGTAAGCTTCATTCTCGGTTTTCATGGATTTTCGATTCAGGCCCAAATCGCAAGCATTCTTGCAGAAACAGACATCCGCTTCAAACCTTACGCACTGGCAAGGATTGCTCATGGAATGGTCGCCGCTGCGTTGATTTATGTATTGTATTTCGTTTACCGCCCCTTTCAACAACAAAGCATGCCGATCTGGAATCCAAATGAAAACTTCACGACCCCCATTCTCGAATTTTTCAATCATTATGGACCGCCGATTACTTTGCTCATGATCATGCTCATGATCTGTGTAAAATGGAACAGTGAACGGAAAACAAAAAAACGATCCCTACACGTATAATCCGTAGAGATCGTTTTTTCTGTCGTGTTTAAAATTTTTCTGAAAGAGCTTTTTCTACAGGCGGTGGAACAAGGTCACTGATGTTCGCCCGGTATTTCGCCACCTCTTTAACAATGCTTGAACTCAAGAAAGAGTATTGATTGTTTGTCATCACGAAAAACGTTTCAATATCTTCATTCAGCTTCCGGTTCATGGAAGTGATCTGCATTTCATATTCAAAATCACTCACGGCCCGTAAACCTCGAATGATCGCATGCGCTCCTTTTTCCTCGGCATAATCCATCAAAAGGCCGCTGCAGGCGTCCACGGAAACATTGTCGATATCTTTGGTTACTTCTTCCAACAATTCCTTGCGTTCGTTCACATCAAATAGAGGAGATTTACTCTGGTTGTTGAATACCGCCACGATGACGTGGTCAAAGACTTTCGCCCCTCTTCGGATAATATCCAAATGTCCATATGTAACGGGATCGAAACTTCCCGGGCAAATCGCAATACGTGTCATACCCTTCTCTCCTTACTCAAAAATCGATACACCGATATTACTTCCATAATGATCGGTTTTCATACGTTTCAGACGCCCCACTTCTTCAGGTATTTCTTCGGAAGCATCGTGTTCACAAACGATAACCGCGTGTTCTGAGATCAAATCAAATTCTAAAAGCGCTTCCATTAAGTCCTGATAAGAAAACTTCTTATAGGGTGGATCCAGGAAAATATAATCAAACGTCAGTCCCCGTTTCCCAGCCGCCTTGATGGCACGCATGGCATCGGTTTTGAAAACTTCTGTACGCTCTTTGATCTCGAGCGTTTTTATATTTTCATAAATGGTCTGGATCGCTTTTTGCTGTTGATCGACGAACACACAAGATTCCACACCACGACTCAAAGCTTCAATTCCGAGACCACCGCTCCCTGCAAACAAATCCAGAGCTTTTCCGCCCTCAAAAAAAGGCCCAATCCCGTGAAAGACCGCTTCCTTCACTTTGTCTGTCGTCGGTCTGGTTTTATGTGTAGGGACAGATTTCAACGGACGTCCCTTAAATTCACCAGCAATCACTCGCATCCTGTACACCTCACTTGTCAGCATTCCCCATAATCCTACCACAAAACAGACGTCACAGGGAAGTACAGGGTGTGGAAGTGCCCTGGGAGACACGACAAGCATAAGCAAATCTGCGGAGTGGCGGGCTTTGCCACAGAGCAGATTTGCTTATGTCTCGAGTGTCTGGGCACTGGGACCGGATTATTAGGGAGTGGAGATGGGCTGGGAGACCTGACACGCATAATGAGATTTGCAGTGAGGATAGACTAGAAACTTAATCAAGCATGGAATTTTGCACATTTTTTTATTTCAAGTGAATAAGGTGGTTCAGCAACGTACATACTAGCACTTGAAGCGGATGATACTGCTTCTGAAAACGGAGAAGGCTTACATCCCCATAAGCTCTTCCTCCGGTTTCTCCTCTCCCTTTACTTTTTTGTTTCATCTCTGATGAATCAGAAAAGCAGGGTCGCCCGTGATGGGCGACCCTATTTTTTTGCCATTATTTCGGTCTAGTCGTAAAGTTTATATCAAACAATCCCTGAAAATCCTGCCATTTTATATAGGGAGAATCTTCGACCATGATCAATAGTTCCTCCCCCATTCCAAACCTTTCTTTGTCTACGATAAACGTCGGTTGATCAACGTAAAATCGATACTCTTTGCCGGGAACCTCCAACCGATAAACAGCACCTTGCTCAATTTCCGTAAGTTCATAATCCATCACACGACTGATCTCCGGTAGCGAAAGATACGATGATCCATGATAATGAACAATGCGATCCGTGACCATCTGATCATGGTAAAGCACACGCTTTTTTTCAACATAACAGAGATGATCAGTTGTGGGAGCTTCATAGTTTTGAAAATAGGTTGTTTCTGCTCCATATACGTCGGATAACGACTCATCCAGAAATAGTCCTAAATCTTCTGTCCTTTCAGCTTGCAGCATACGTTTTTTCCACGTCAGCAGATCTTCTTCGGTTAAAGAAGTGACCACTTCGTTGGCCATCGACATGCTGTTACCTGTATAAACATCTTTAACAACCTTCAACTCCCAAGGGTTTTCTTCTGTCGTAACTTTTTTCAAATGCTCCACCACATACTCCGCTTGCAGTTCCTTCACATCTCTTCCTTCAACCTTCATGTGGTTGTCCAATACTTTCGTATCGGACTGATCGAGCTGAATCAAAATAGGACCGGTCCACTCTAGAAAGGTTTGTAACTCCTGCTGTACTTCAGCAGAAAGCTCTGTTCCTGCTTCATATGTAACAATACTATTCCCTTTCTTCCACAAAGAGGCTTCTCCTTTTCTTGTAAGCGGGAGTGATTCATTCATAGAAGAAAACTTATAATAACGCAGGTTTTCCATCGGGATATCACTTTCCTTAGCGGAAGGAACAAGCCATGGATCCTTCCTCTCATCCAAATCTTTTATGGTCAATGAAAATGGAGACTGCAACACACGGTCCTCTTTCTTCAATACAAGCATCCAATCGTTGATGACCTCATTTTCAGGCATCGGCATGGTATAATCTACAAGGACTTTCCCTTCTTTTTCTATAATCATTTCTGTCGTTTTCTGATGGGTTATACGACAGGACGACTCTTGATGGGAACAGACGATTCCTGTTGCTTTTTCCGGAGGATCAAGCTTGTAGATCCCTGCTTTTAATTGATCATATGTATAGTGAAATTGCAGCGTATCCTCTTTGACGGTCATTGAAACATCCAGATTTGGAGATTTGGTGACTTGTTCACTACCCGCTTCAGCTCGGTCCCACTGATAAAGGAGCATAAGGGTGGACACACTGAGAAGCAAAGTGAGCGGAAACCATAAGGGCTTCATCCTGCTCCCCTCCTTTTCCAATTTACATGCACAACGTTTCGTGCTACCTTTAATTTGATTGTTTACTAGAAAGCTCTGTTATATCTCAATGTTTATTCCAGATGAAGGCCAATAATGGAAGACTCATTTTTTCGAGGTAACCGGGTTCGTTGCCTTGTTGAGAGTTAGGGATGGATGGGAAGCTACTCGCTTTCCTGCGGGGGGGCTTCCTCGGGCTGTATGAGCACTAAGGATTCTCCCATTTGATGAAGGGGAGAAACGAACCCCTTCACTCAGAAGGACTGTTTTATACGATCCCTGTGCTATACACAGAAAACTCTCTTTACCGAGTAGCTGTGAAATAAATACCTGATTCACATGCTCACACAACTTACCTCCATGAAGCTGGAAGTGAGCTGTTTCCAGAAGTGGTTTCGAGACACTGATATGTTGAAGGGGCGAAGGGGAATGGGGAGGCTTACCGCGCTCCCGCGGAAGCGAGCTATTCCCCGCAGCCCCCTCTACTCAATAAATGCCTAGAAACTGAGTCTTCAAGATTCCTGTCATTTACTTTAATTATAAAATAATCAATGAGTATCAGAACTGATTAGAAATGAGTATCAGAACTGATTAGAAAGGGTGTACATATTTATGATACAAAAATTCATCGAACTTGGCGAAGGGTATGCGGATATTTATGAACTGATCGACCTCGGTACGCGGATGCCTGAACGCATTCAGCATGCCATCGCTTTCTATAGCGAAAAAGAGGGCAAACCGGTGGCTTCCTTATCTTTAGTGATGAAGCCTGCCCATAACGATAAATTCCAGCCCATCTATATTTGCAGGGAAGGCATTCCCAATCCTCACGAAAAACCGAATCAACGCTTCGATATGTATAAAGAAATGGTCGAACAGGCAGGAAAAGAAATTGCGGAATTCACCATCAAACCTTCCAACCTTTTTCCTGAAACCGAACTTTTTTATCAGCATTTAATCGGAATTCTCCGTATGAATAAATTCATAGCTCCATTAAGTTAAGACCTGTGACCATGCACTCGAGAGAAGAAAAAAGCGTCCACTCAAGAAGCGGACGCTTTTTTGGTGCAGTCAGATGCCCATCTTATAGTCATATTGCTTGGCTTTGTCAGGCTTCGCCCCTTCGTATTCCGTGCGAACATCTGGTTTATAAGAAGGCACAACACGGGAAACGAATGGTAAGCGTTCGAGCTTTTCCATTTTATACTCGACATCTTCCTGATTCACATATACTAAGGCATACTTCATTTTCTTAGATGCATGAATCAAATGACCATGTTTCTTAATCTGCCTAATGTTTTTCATATGCTGAAAATATACGATTAGTCCTTGTCGTTTTGTTCGGATCATTGTTTGACTCTACTCCCCATCGAACATAATAAGTTAACGTCAGTTTACCAAATATCCCCGCGTACGGCAATGAGGAGGTTGGTAGTGTTGCTCACAGATCATGAACGGGCATCCCTTATTTTTGAAGAGCTTTTACAAAAATCGGACAAAATCAATACGGCCGTCTTCAAAAAAATTGCTGGAATCCCTTTCGTCTATTTGCACCCAGAAGAAAGTACAACAAAGAAAGAGGTGGAAGAAGTTTTAAAATGGTGTGCATCGAAGGCAATGAAAGGAAAACGCCTGACCCTTGCGATGAGCTATGTACGCAAGAATCAGGCGCTCTATGTGTATCGCGTCCGCTTTTTAGTTCCCCAGCGTAAAATGTTTTGCTGCGGGAACTTATGCGACGACTGTATTCGTTTTACTGATCCTTAAGAGGCGCAACCACAGCTGCCGCCACTTCCGCATCCTCCACTACACCCTGTGTCGGTAAGCGCCATACCATTTTTCGGCACTTTGATTTGCTCACTTACACTGAAGGCTACACTTTCACTGATCTCATCCAGCAGCTTCTGGATATTGCGTTCAGCTTTTTTGAAGTGGGCTACCGTCTCATGCATATCCATTTCTCTTTTTACGGAGCGGACTTTTTTCATGATGGTGTTGTAATCGGGGTGATAACGGCCGAAACGCTGCACGTCCTCGTAATGCTCTTTCATGTCTGCAAAGCTTTTAATGAGTCTTTGCGCCTCTCTATCATTTTCAAGAGCGCTCTTAGCCTCTTGGTACTCTTGCATGGTGTCTGAATGCATGACCATCTGGCCGATCGATTCAGAGCGATCTAGCAGATCGACAATTTCCATTGTAGCTAGCATAGTACATGTCCACCTCCATCTTCTATCTTATCAAATAGGAAAGCAGATGGAAATAAAAGATCTTTTCCATCTGCCCTGATTTTAGTAATAAGGGTATTCCATTTCCTTCTGATTTTTTCCAGATTCCTTTTTGACGTTGGTGATCAGCTGCTGAAATTGCCCGATCGCTCCGTTCAGTTCATCGATTTGTCTAGAAACCTCTTCCCAATTGATATCTTCCATCAGGCCACCCAGCTGTTTGATCCAGTCCATCTTGGCCGTAGAGCTTTCCTTTTTGGCAGATGGCAGGGAATCCCAGAAAGGGTCATCTTCGCCGAGGATCATATATTTCTCATAATAACTTTGTATCAATTTATGATTTTTCCTCAACTGTCCCTTCACTTTCGGGTGTTTGTTGACAAAGGCTTTGAACTGCTGAACGCTCGGGTGCAATTCATTTGTACTCATACCTTCTACACCTCACTGTAAGAACTACAGTATAGCCTATGCAGAAAATAAACAGGCGTTCATGGGACAGTCAAGAAATTCTGTGTATAATACCGGTGATGAACGCCGACACCGAGATGAGTGTAGTGTGGATCAAGGAGAGCTTTTCTGTGCCCCGGACTGTTCAACCAACCATGGACCGCAGCGGTCGCGTCTACATATTGGGAGGCTATATTTTCACCAGCCCGCACATATGAAATCTCCCCCAGTCTCTCTTTCAAACCGTCCCCATTTTGGGAATAATGAGAAAAATAATTATTCTGATTCATATCCCTGCTATGGGCATAGGCGACAAATGAGGCTTCCTCGTGCTCCAACAGCGGGCCGGCATCATGGAGAGCACGGACGCCATTCGTCATCGATAGGATTTGAGCTTCCATTCCATCTTCAACTTTGCCCCATGCCTTCTCGTCCAAAACTTCTTGAAGAGGAAGGGTGCCGCGATAAACGACTTTGTATGGTTGATGCTTCAGAAGAAGGTCATTCCTCAACATTCGAATTGCAAAAATTTCATGGGTCACGTTGTCAAAGTACAATTGCGCACTCCAGCGGTCCCCAAGAGGAATGACGGGTCTCTCAGCGATATCCTTCTCTGTAAGCTTTAAGGTGTACGCTCCTTCACTATCCAGGCGGTAGGAAGATGCAAAAGGATAAGACTCAGCTACCTCTTCGTATGAATCGAGCACACGGACGGGACCCGCTTCCCTTTTGAATAGAACACCTGTCACCACTTCCCTGTCCTGGATACCGAACTGCATCTCGATCTCCTCATCAGAGCCATAAACCCACCAGTCGTATCCATACTCACTTGGGTCTTGTCTCAGCGGTTCTCCCATTTTATCCAAAAGTGCATCAGAGGATAACCCACGCAAAGAGAAAAAATCCGCTTCATTTTCAGCCGGGGGCTGACCAACGGTTTCTAATGTAGGTTCTGAAAACTCTTCGACTACCTGTTCTTCTAAAGGAGAATTCAATAGTAGAAACAACCCAATGAAAAGAAGTATAACCAAACATAAGATTACGGATTTTTTTATCATATCGTACTCCTCATCAAAGACCATTTTATTTTATGTATAAGCGGATGGGTTGGAGGCTATGATTAGAATGAGCGATTCAGAACGAAAAAAGCCTGCTTCCATAGAAGCAGGCCCATGTAATTAGTGAACTTCAGGACGTTCAGAGATATCCTGTAATGCAACACCCGCTGCATGGTCGGACATTTCTTCTGTCGATAAGTCACCCAGAGAAAGGATGCCGGAAAGTTTCCCGTTCTCAACAACAGGCAAACGGCGTACCTGGTGCTCAGCCATGATTCTGCTCGCTTCTTCTAGTGAACAATCTGGTGTACAACTGTACATGCGGTCACTCATCACTTGTTGAATCGGTGTAGAATCAGGTTTTTTCGCTGCATATCCACGAATAACTAGGTCACGGTCTGTCACCATACCCATAAGGTTGCCTTGATCATCACAGACAGGTATCGCGCCGACATTCTTTTCTTTCATCATAGAAGCTGCGTCACTCAACTGGTCATTCGTATGACAGATGGAGACATCGCTTGTCATGATATCTTTTACACTTTTCATGAAAGATCCTCCTCATTAATCATGATCAATGTTTATTGTCCCCTTTTTACCGAATTTATTACATGCATCCGTTTTCCTTTTATAGTATAATGAGAACGTAATCACAGATATTAAACCTATGGCAGGACGTTTGTCATGCCAAAATTGCAAGCATTACCTTTTCATACTAAAATGAGGTAAGATACATAACAATTGCGAGGTGGAACAAATGAAATTAGAAGGTACTGGGATTGAAGGTCTCGTTGTTGACTACAAGCCATTGACAGAAATCATGGAAAGAAATGGATTCATCCTCGGTGGATCCTGGGATTATGAGCGTGTCACATACGATTATAAAATCCCCGCTCCAGAAAAAAACATTACTTATTATATCCGCATCCAGGGATTTGCCCTTGAAGGGGATGTCGATAAGGGAGATGCTGTTGTTCGTTTGATGAAACCGCTTCTAGGCCGCCACTATTACCCACACGGTGTAGAATATGGTCACCAGGAAGGGTTTACAGACAGCATCATCTCTAAAGCGAAATCATTGGTTTCCAAAGTAAGTGAACCTGCGAAAAAATACCACAGCCAAGTTCCAGAACATGTAGTTTTGGACAAGCTGAAAAAATGGGCGGAAGAGAACGAAAACGAGGAAGTTCTTAAGAAAGTCGAAGAACTATCCACGGATTCCGATCGCCGAATATAATCACTCATCCACACTTTCCGGATGAACAACAGTCGCACATCATTGTATGGTGAGCGACTTTTTTAAAAGGAAGTAAAAGATCGAACTCATGACTGGTCTATGGGGGAAAGGAGACTCATACATAAATTGTTCCGTTATCTATCAAAAAAACAGTGGATTTTAATACTAATCTCCGCTCTACTTATCATTGCAGGCTACTTCATTTTACCTGTCTCTATTCCATTGATACTCGCTTTCGTTACGGCCCTGTTCTTAAATCCGGCGGTAAGATTCACCCAGTTCAAGTTCCGTATCAATCGAAAAATGTCCGTGACGATTGTTTTCTTATTGTTCCTTGTCTTTCTTGGCCTCTTGGGAACATTCGCTGTGACCCGCGCCGTCACCCAAATCGTACAACTGGCTGACAACGCTCCACAGTATATCAATCAAATCAATAATGTGCTGTTGGATTGGGAAGACCATATGGCTAGTTTTTCACAATCGATGCCGAAAGAATTTGTAGATAAAGTAACAGCAGAAATGATGAATGCCATCGACCGGACGACGACCGCCATTTCTGAAAAGCTTCAATTATCCAACATAGCAGCTGTGGCTGCCAAAATACCTGAACTGCTCGTCAGCTTTCTCGTTTATTTAATCGCTCTGTTCTTGTTCATGCTTGAACTTCCACGCTTGCGAGATAAAATGCACGATCAATTCACAGAAGCCACATCAGAAAAAGTGAAATTCATGAACGCCCGTCTTTCTTATGTCGTGTTCGGATTTTTAAAAGCGCAGTTTCTCGTCAGCATCATCATTTTCGTCGTATCATTGATAGGTTTATTATGGATTGCTCCAGATGTCGCTCTCATTATGTCGCTGATCATCTGGGCTATCGATTTTATCCCCATTATCGGTTCCATCGTCATTCTTGGACCATGGTCGGTGTATATGCTTATTGTCGGGGATATTGCAATCGGCACAAAGCTTGGGTTACTCGCGATTGTCCTGCTTGCGATTCGAAGAACCGTTGAACCGAAAGTCATGGGACGACACATTGGTCTGTCCCCGCTTGCCACGTTGATTGCTATGTATTTAGGGTTACAACTGATTGGACTTCTCGGGTTTATCCTCGGGCCACTCGTTGTTATTGCTTTCAACTCTGCTAAAGAAGCAGGCATCATTCGATGGAACTATAAGCTATAAAGAAAAACCTGAAGCATTGCTTCAGGTTTTTTAAAATTCTTTATTCATGGTATTTTCTTTTTGATGGATTTTTTTCTCTTTCTTAAAGACAAGGATATCCATACTTCTTCCCGTATGGTTGAACCCATTATTGATCAGTACTTTTTGTGAAGGGATATTATCTTTATCACACTGTGCTTCGATCCCCTCTACCTCCGGATGCTTAAAAGCCCATTCGCAGAGAGTTTGAACGGCTTCTGAAGCATAACCGTAATTTCTTTCTGAAGCGACAACATGATAACCGATCTCTACATTGCCTTCATTGTCAGGTTTGCCTTTGAATCCGATGTCACCGATCACATGCTCACCGGCAGAATCAATGATCACCCATGGACCAAAACCTAATTCATCCGAATCGTTTTCTAACCGTTCCGCATACATGGGCATAAGGGCTTTCAAGCCATCATGAGGCCAGTTTTTGTTCCAGGGTAGCTGGAACTTGTAATAAAAGGCAAGCGAATTCTTCATCAGTGTCTGTGCAAGGTCTAAGGTAATCGGGAATAGCTGTAATCTCTCTGTCTTTAATTCCATAGTGGGTCATCCCTTTCCTATTTTTATGTATATGGAAATTTATGCATCCATACACTGTTTCCCTCTCCCAACACAAGATAAACCAAAAACAACGAATCGCTCATCAACGATTCGTTGTTTTTCTTTATGTCCCTAATATGGCTTTAATCATGCTTGTCGTTGTACCACCATCATAAATGATATATAACAGCATATAAACGGCGACACCCGTCACAGCCGTGCAAAACCAGATAATACTTGTTACCGGACCAATTTTTCGATGTTTCTTAATCTTACGCTTGAAAGCGAATGTTAAAGTCACCAATCCGAAAACGGCTCCGACTGTCGCAAGGAAGATATGAAAAATCAAGAAAATCGTATAAAAGATTTTTATATCGTCCGGTCCACCAAAGCTGGTGTTTCCAACAAAAATCGTACGGCTTAAATAAATGATAAAAAATGTAAGAGCACTGATGGCCGCTGCAATCATCACTTTACGATGCGAGCTTCTTTTATTTTTAACAATCAGTACCCAACCGATAGCGACGAGTACAGCGCTTAATACAATGAAGAATGTACTCAGTGTCGGCAGTAACGGCATACTTCCACCTCTTCCCCTCTAGCAAAACTTTAAGATTCTGTCTGTACTTGGCTCGGCAGTGGATCAATCGTATCTCTTTCCCTGTTGAACCAACTGAAGAAGATATAAGCAATGATCGCACCAAAGATTACTTCCTGAGCAATCTTCATGATAATTCCACCTAATTGCTGATCTTCAATTAATGGCATCGGTGTAAAATAATTCGGACCACTCAGGTTGGATGCGAGACCATTCAAAACATCTGCAGGTACACATAAACTCATCGCCTGCATCCACGCTCCAGCTTCTGAATAGGTTTCATAAAGCGGTGTGCCAGCAAAAATGATTAGACCACACGCCGGTGTAATCAGCACACCATTGGCAAAGATGAAGCCGATTTTTAAAATCGGGCTTAACCTATCCAAACGCTCTAGTGGAGGAAAGACAGAAATCCACATACAAAAAGCGATAAACAATATGATCGTAGTAATCACGGTGTGCGCCAGATCGCTTGATTTTGCGTAATCGAATACGACAGGCATGTGATACATTGAAAACAGTCCATTAAAAAGCAATAAGGAAATCAATGGCCTTGTCAGAAGATGAAGCACGTTTTTTATTCCCTTGGCAGCAAAAACTTTTTCCCATATCCATCGAGGAAGTCCTTTGATGACCAGGATCGGAAACAGCAAATAGTAGATCGCCATTTGAGTCATGTGGGCTGTAAACATGATATGCCCAAGCAAGTCGACAGGAGAACCTTTGACGATGTATAAAAGAAGCATCCCGCTATAGAACATTACTTGCTGAAAAGTACTCGGACGGTCCGTGCCCTTTTCACGTCCAGGTCCTGTTATGTAATAATATAAGGCTGATAATAACAGAACGAATACAAAATAATATGGACTCCACAAGGCACGGAAGCCAAAGATTTGAAGTTCTAACCACATTGGTGTCTCACCCCAGATTGTTTTACTTGTTCTTCTCCATTTTACCTAATTATCGCCGAAAAAACGAGCGCGCATAAGGAATTCATCCATTGTTCATAATTTAGTCATATCTCTCAAGGAGGACAAAGGCCTTTGCGCCGGGCGTGTATGATTAGGTCGGTGTCATGCACAGAACCCGAAATTTATCATCTCCCAAGCAAAAATAAAGAAAAAGACCGGAATCCGGTCTTTTTCCTTTGATATCTATTGACTTACCACCAAATAATGGATGTGAACGTGATGATGGTCAATGCAGCGACAGCTACTCCTCCATACATCATAACAGCAACCATATCATGGCCTTTATTCTTCATATGCATGAAGTAATAAAGCTGAAAAGCTACCTGGACGACAGCAAGGATAATCAATGTCGGAATGATGAAGTAAGAATCCACTTCAAAAATAACCATTCCGAAAGCAATGAACGTGAACAAAATCATCAAGGCGAAAGTAAGTACCTGCTGTTTCATTTCTTCACGATGCTGCTTTTTCTCATATTCCTGGTGGTGTACGGGTTTGGAATGTGATTGATCTGCCATGGATTAACCCACCTTTCCCATAAGATACACAACTGTAAAGATGAATACCCATACAACGTCGATGAAGTGCCAATACAGGCTTGCAATATAAAACTTCGGAGCGTTATACAAGTTCAATCCACGCTTCTGGTTACGGAGCATAAGCGCTACAATCCAGCTTAGTCCAAAGAGAACGTGCCCTCCGTGGAAACCGACGAGTGTATAGAAAGCTGAGCCAAATGCGGAGGATCGGAACGTGAACCCATATTCATGGATGTAATGATAAAACTCATAAATCTCCATGCCAAGGAATCCAAGTCCTAATACTACGGTAATCCCAAGCCACATTTGCATTTTTTTAAAGTCATGATTTTTCATATGGTACATCGCATATACACTTGTTAACGAGCTTGTCAAAAGTAGCATCGTCATGATGAACACAAGTTCCAATCCGAACAGATGTTCAGGAGTGTTCTCCCCTTGTGTTGAGCCATTCAACGCAAGGTAGGTACCGAATAGACTTGCGAACAATACGGTTTCTCCACCGAGGAAAAACCAGAAGCCAAGGAATTTGTTTCTACCTTCAAGGGTGGCTTTTTCCGGGTCATGCGGCATTCGTTTTGGATTGAGTACATCTTCAGAACTCATTATTTGCCAACCCCCTTCTTAATATCTTCTTCAAGCTCTTCTTTATGAATATGGTGCCCCAGATCATCCTTCAAAGAACGTGTCAGCATAGATCCGAGTGTAAGTCCCATACCAGCAAAGACAGCCACTAACCAGATCGGATCATCGACTTGGTAGATGAATCCGAAACCGGCGATGAATGTACCGAGTGAAATGGTAAATGGAAGTATGGAAGCATTCGGCATGTGAATGTCACCCAGTGGTTCTGCAGGTGTCATGCCTTCCTTTCCATCCATTTTTTCCACCCATAGAGGGTCAAGCCCACGTACGAGTGGTGTTTGTACAAAGTTGTAGTGTGGTGGTGGAGATGGGATCGACCACTCAAGCGTACGGCCATGCTCCCAAGGATCTCCGCTCACTTTCTTCTCTTTGACGGATGTGTAAACAACGTTGATTAGGAAAATAATCGTACCAATCGCCATGAAGAAGGCGCCGATTGTACTGATCAAGTTCCCTGTAGCAAGCCCCTGTCCTTCAAGGAAGACCCAGTAACGACGAGGCATTCCCATAAGACCAAGGAAGTGCTGAATAAAGAATGTCAAATGGAAACCGATAAAGAACGGCCAGAATGCCAGTTTACCTAGTTTCTCATTCAAAACTTTACCGAACATCTTCGGCCACCAGTAGTGTAGAGAAGCGAAGAGTCCAAAGGCTACCCCACCAACGATGACATAGTGGAAGTGTCCAACAACGAAATAAGTATCGTGATACTGGAAGTCAGCAGCTGCTGCAGCTAGCATAACTCCAGTCATTCCTCCAATGGTAAACGATGGAATAAAGGCGATGGACCATAGCATCGCAGCCGTCATCCGGATTTGTCCGCCCCACATCGTAAACAACCAGTTAAAGATCTTAATCCCTGTAGGTACGGCAATCGCCATTGTAGCTACAGCGAAAATGGAGTTTGCAATAGGTCCCATACCAACGGTAAACATGTGGTGAGCCCATACCATGAATCCTAAGAATCCGATTAAAACGGTTGCAAATACCATCGCAGAATAACCGAAAAGACGTTTCTTAGAGAATGTTGAAAAGATATCACTGAAAGCTCCGAACAACGGAAGAATCAATATGTACACTTCCGGGTGACCGAAGATCCAGAATAAGTGTTCCCAGATGATGGCATTACCACCTAGCCCCACGTCAAAGAAGGCAGATCCGAACATACGGTCGAACATCATAAGGAATAGTCCTACTGTCAAAGCAGGGAAAGCAAATAGAATCAAGGTACTTGTGACGAATACAGACCATGTGAACAATGGCATACGCATATACGTCATACCTGGAGCTCTCATGTTTACAATCGTTACAAGGAAGTTAATTCCACCAATTAACGTACCGGCACCGGATATTTGCAGACCCATGACATAATAGTCTACCCCGTGCCCTGGTGAAGTCGTCGATAATGGTGCATAGTTGGTCCAGCCGGCATCCGGTGCACCACCTGTGAACCAAGATACGTTCAGCATAAGTCCTCCAAACAAGAACAACCAGAAACCTAAGGAGTTCAAGAATGGAAAGGCAACGTCCCTTGCCCCGATCTGTAAGGGGACAACGGCGTTCATAATGGCAAAGATGAGCGGCATGGCCGCTAAGAAAATCATAGTTGTACCGTGCATCGTGATCATTTCATTGTAAAGTCCAGCGGAGATGAAATCATTGTCAGGCTTCATCAACTGGATACGAATTATCATGGCTTCGAGCCCACCGATTAGGAAAAACAGCCCCCCAGAGACCAAGTAAAGATGCGCGATCTTCTTGTGGTCTACTGTTGTCAGGTAATCCCAAATCACAGCGCCGAGCCCACGTTTTTGTGCTACTGCAGTACTCACGCTTTAACCTCCCTTTTCAACCTCTTTCTCATAAATCCTTACTCTTCAACACTTTGCATCTCAAGATCGTTTCCTACATCTGAGTGATCCAACTCTAGAAGATAATCAGCAATTTTTGCTGCATCTTCTTCTGAAACCAGCTCTGCAGGCATTTGGTTCCCCGGCTTAACTTCATCCGGATGAACAATCCAATCTACAAGGTTATCTTTCGATGGCTGCAGGATCCCTGCAATTTTCTCGCGGTTTGCGAAGTTGCCTAAATTCGGTCCTACACCAGCTGACGCGCCACCAATTGCGTGACAACTCATGCAGTTGTTGTTGAACAACTCTTGACCTTCCTGAGCGGTTGTTGTTTCTGGCGTTGCTTCAGGATCAATGTTCTGCATGTCTTCTACCCATTGATCAAACTCATCAGGGCTGACAGCGATTACTTTGAAGTACATCAGGGAGTGGGAAGGTCCGCAAAGTTCTGCACAAAAGCCTTCGTAAACCCCTTCTTCATAAGCTTCTAAGTACATAGTGTTCATGTTTTCACCAGGAATGGTATCCATCTTACCCGAAATTGCCGGTACCCAGAAGGAGTGGATGACATCACTGGCTTTCATGTTTAAGTATACCCTTTCATTTGTAGGGATGTAGATTTCTTGACTTGTAGAGATCTCTTGATCTGCATAGTCAAACTGCCACCAATATTGGTTACCTGTGACATCGACCGTTAAAACGCCTTCATCTCCTTGCGTCGATTGATCAGCGAGGTCGAAAGTCGCCTGCACAGTAGGGATTGCCAGCACAAGTAGCAAAATAATTGGAATGACTGTCCAAATCACTTCCAAAGCTTTATTCCCTTCTGTTTGTTTCGGAACGATGTGTTCCTGCCCTTTCTTCTCACGATAACGGAGAAGAACAAAAGCATAAATGGCCATAACGATTACGAAAACGAAAATCATTATCGCAATACTGATCAACATAAGATCAAATAATAATTCCGAGCCATACCCTTTTGGTTTTAGTGCACTGATGTTTTCAATACCACATCCGGTAAGGAGCATGGTTAGTGCACCAAATAAGAATAATGAACGGAATTTTCCCATCCAACCTCTCATGCGTCATACCTCTCTTTCTCTTGTAATGCATTTTTTTATTTAGAAACTGACCTCCTGGTATTAGGAGGTCAGTTCTTTAAAATGGGAATGGCAATGTGACGATGACCATCATAAAGAACATGATCGTCAGATAGTTCAAGGAAAAAATGAACATCCATGTCGCCCACTTGTAGTCATCTTTCATGAAAAAGCCTGCGATCCCTAGAGCCAGCCAGCCGATAGAGAGCACATAAGCCGTGATTAGAAAGACCGTGCCAAGAGAAGCCAAATAAATCGGTAATGGGAGCAGACAAGCAACGTAAACGACGATTTGACGTTTAGTCATGTCGAACCCGTGAACAACGGGAAGCATCGGGATTCCAGCTGCTTTGTATTCATCCTTTTTCTTCATGGCAAGTGCCAGGAAGTGCGGGGTCTGCCAAATAAACATAATTAGAAACAGAATCAGAGCTTCCAATTGCAATCCTGGATCAACAGCAGCCCATCCGATTAATGGTGGAACAGCTCCTGAGAAGCTTCCAACCACTGTATTGATCGTGTATTTTCTCTTTGTCCACATCGTGTAAAGGACGACGTAGACGAACCAACCAAATGCGCCCCACAAGGCTGCCTGCCATGTTGTGAGGAGCAAAGTGACAAATCCGAGAATGGACACGCTGATCCCCAATGTTTTTATAAATGATAAAGACATCGTTCCTGTAACCGTCGGACGATTGCTTGTCCGTGACATGATCGGGTCAATGTCTCTGTCATACCAATTGTTAAGAATACATCCACCAGCAATTACGAAAGCGGTTCCGAGCATCGTCAGCAGGAAGGTGACCCACTGATCAAAAAATAATGTACCCGTATAATGGAGAGCCAGCCAAAATCCTGCAAATGTAGTAATCAAATTAGAGTTAATGATACCGACTTTGATCAAGCTCTTTATATCAGCTAACAAAGAATGGTCATTGGTTTTTGTTTGGATCATTTCTGTAGAAGCAGATTCGACTGTTCTTGGATTGTCCATCGTATTATCTTCCTCCTTCTACCACCCTCTTAAAAGAATAACATGAATCCTTATTCATTAAAGGACTCACCGAGGGCTATTTCCAGTCTTGCATCATAAAGGATGACAAGAAACATCAAAATAATTGTATCATGTAATTGTGGTTCTATCTATTTAAACTGCACAATTTTATTTATTTGTGACAACTTTGTGAAACGGCATTCTCTCTTAGTATCTACCATTCTCAGCAATTTTAACGCTGCTGGCCTTTTTCCCTCAGAAAAAGCGACGACATTGACGTTAAACACACCCTTTTATTTCTAGCAAACCCTGTCATACATTGCAAGTTTTTTTCAAGACTTTAGTGATTTTGATGAGGTTAAATGGTATGATATCCCTCGTGTTCTTTTGACAGGAATGGAGGTGGCTTCGTGCCATGCGATTATTAAAGTGGTTATCGGTTTTTGCCACATTAGGGATGCTGCTCGTTCTATTAGGCGGAGCACTTGTTACAAAAACTGACTCAGGTATGGGATGCGGAAACAGTTGGCCGCTATGTCACGGAGAATGGATCCCATCAGAAATAGATGTCGCCTTAATCATTGAATTAAGTCACCGACTTGTTTCTGGAGGTGTAGGTTTACTAGTGCTGGCCCTTTCCGTGATTGCTTGGGTGAAAGTTGGTCATATACGAGAGGTGAAATTCCTTTCCTTTCTTGCCTTCTTCTTCTTGCTCACTCAAGGTTTAATTGGTGCCGCTGCCGTAAAATGGGGACAGTCCGACTTCGTACTAGCGCTTCACTTCGGAATATCCCTGGTATCTTTTGCAGCAGTCCTCCTTTTGATGCTGATCATATTTGAGATTGACCGGAAATTCGACGCACATTCCCTACTTATTCGTAAACCATTTAGGCTTCAAATTTATGCTTTAACTACATACACATTGATCGTTGTTTATACAGGTGCACTTGTCCGTCATACCTACTCATCGATGGCTTGTTTAGACTGGCCGCTTTGCACGAATGCTTCCCCTTTTGACTTTTCATCGTATGGCTCAGCTCAATGGATTCAAATGGGACACCGGGCTGCAGCAGCCGGAGTTTTAATATGGACGGGATTTCTCATGTTAAAAGCTTTCAAAGATTACAAAAACAGTCCAATTATGAAAAAAGGCTGGATCCTTGCAGCAAGTCTGATGGTCTTACAGGTTCTCGTAGGTGCTTTCGTTATCATGACGTATGTGCATTTGGGCCTTGCCCTCCTGCATGCGTTGGTTATTTCTCTATATGTCGGCCTTCTATCATACTTCCTATTACTTTCTTCAAGAAGCGCCAAATATGAACGTTCGGTGAAATAAACCAAACAAAAATCTCAGAGGGACCCCTCTGAGATTTTTTTAATCGTCTACATATACTGCTGTTGCAAAGATTTACTGAACACTTTAGTCCAATTGTTGATTCATTCATGAAACAGTGGAAACCACTAAGTGGCTTCCACTGTTTTTGGATCATTCAAATTCAATGAGTAGATCACCGACATGGATAGCTTCATTGTTTTCTACGTAGATATCCTTAATGACACCATCAAAAGGTGCTTGGACGGTGGTCTCCATTTTCATCGCTTCTGTGATCATCAGGTGATCGCCTTTCTTCACTTCCTCACCTTTATTAGACAACACTTTAATGACTGTCCCTGGCATTGTTGCACCAATGTGTTTGCTGTCCGCTTTATCTGCTTTCGGACGCTGTTGAACAGCTGCTTTCACGTTCTCATCCTTCACAACGACTTCACGAGGTTGGCCATTTAATTCAAAATATACCGTGCGGGTTCCATCGATCTGCGGCTCACCCACGGAGACAAGCTTCACGATTAAGGTTTTTCCTTGCTCGATTTCCACTTCAATTTCCTCACCCAGCCTCATTCCATAAAAGAAGGTTGGGGTGTCGAGTACTGACATATCCCCGTATTGCTCTCTAAACTTATGATGGTCCATGAACACTTTTGGATAAAGAGCGTAGCTGATCATATCAAAGCTTGTTACTTGTCGATCTAGGGAATGGAACAGTGTTTCTTTCAAATTATTGAAGTCGACCGGTTCCAATAGCTCCCCTGGTCTCACCGTGATCGGCTCCCGCCCTTTCAATATGATGCGTTGTAGTTCCGCAGGGAATCCGCCGTAGGGCTGGCCGAGGTAGCCTTGGAAGAATTCAACGACACTGTCAGGGAAATCAAGAGAATCGCCTTTTTCATAAATATCGTCTTCATTCAGCTCATTTTGGACCATATAGAGAGCCATATCTCCGACGATTTTCGAAGACGGTGTTACTTTTACGATATCACCGAACATATCATTCACCCGGCGATACATCGACTTGACTTCATCCCAACGGTGCCCTAACCCAACCGCTTTTGCCTGCTGCTGCAAGTTACTGTATTGTCCTCCGGGCATTTCGTGTTCGTACACTTCTGTGTGTGGAGCCATCATCCCGCTCTCGAAATCCTGATAGTATTTTCTCGTATCTTCCCAAAAGTGTCCGAGCTCTTCATAAGCGGAAATGTCCAAATTCGGCTTACGCTCACTACCTTCAAGAGCATAGTAAAGGCTGTTTGCACTCGGCTGGGAGGTCAATCCTGCCATTGAACCCGTGGCAACATCGACGACATCGACACCTGCTTCAATCGCTCTCGCATATGTGAACAATCCATTTCCACTCGTGTCATGCGTATGCAGATGGATCGGGATGTCGACGGTTTCCTTCAGTGAGCTGATCAACTGGTAAGCCGCTTCCGGTTTGAGCAATCCAGCCATATCTTTAATACCAAGGATATGAGCACCAGCTTCCTGAAGTTCGAGCGCCAGCTTTTTATAGTAAGCAAGATCATACTTCGGTCGGCTGCTATCAAGGATATCCCCTGTATAACACATCGCCGCTTCGGCAACTTTTCCACTCTCCCGCACAGAATCGATGGCGAGCTTCATGCCCTCTACCCAGTTAAGGCTGTCGAAAATCCGGAAGACATCGATCCCTGCTGATGCGCTTTTTTCTACAAATTCACGAATGAGGTTGTCGGGATAGTTTTTGTATCCGACCGCATTGGAAGCTCTTAAAAGCATTTGGAAAAGCACATTCGGTGCTTGAGCCCTCAACTTCAACAAACGCTCCCAAGGATCTTCATTCAAGAAACGGTAAGAAACATCGAACGTCGCTCCTCCCCACATTTCTAATGAAAACAAATCAGGTAAGAGACGGGCCGTTGGCTCTGCTATATTCTCAAGATCTTTCGTCCTTACCCGGGTGGCGAGTAACGACTGGTGGGCATCCCGGAAGGTCGTATCTGTGAGCAGAACTTCATTCCTCTCTTTCAACCATGAAGCGAGACCTTCAGGACCTCTTTCATCAAGAATTTGTTTTGTCCCATCTGGAATCGGTTCCGAATGCTTGATCATTGGAATTCTTGGCTTTGAATAGCTCGGTTTCTTACGATTGCCGTATCCTTCGAAACCATTGATGGTCCGATCAGCGATATAGGACAACATTTTCGTCCCGCGATCCTTTCGTTTTGGAAAAACGAAGAGCTCTGGAGAACGGTCGATAAACGTTGTATCATATTCTCCGTTCAGGAACTGCTTGTGCTGGACGACATTCTCCAAGAAAGGGATGTTCGTTTTGATTCCGCGTATACGGAATTCTTTTAAGTTTCTAACCATCTTATGAGCGGCTTGTTCAAAACTGAGCGCCCACGTAGACAGTTTGACAAGCAAAGAATCGTAGTAAGGAGAGATGACCGCTCCCTGAAACCCGTTTCCGGCATCCAGTCTCACCCCGAAGCCGCCTCCAGAACGATAAGCCATGATTTTCCCTGTATCCGGCATGAAGTTGTTCAGAGGGTCTTCGGTTGTGACACGGGATTGAATCGCATATCCATGCGTGACAATGTCCTCTTGTTTCGGTATGGAGATGCGGTCGCTATGTAAGTCATATCCTTCCGCGACAAGAATTTGGGTCTGAACGATGTCCACACCGGTAATCATTTCTGTGATTGTGTGCTCCACCTGTACACGGGGGTTCACTTCTATAAAGTAAAATTCATCTCCAGTTACTAGGAATTCTACCGTACCGGCGTTGATGTATTTCACATTATCCATAAGTTTGACTGCTGCATCACATATGGCTTCTCTTACTCCATCCTTTAAGCTGACACTCGGAGCGATCTCCACAACCTTTTGGTGTCTACGCTGGACCGAACAGTCCCTTTCATACAAGTGAACAATATTTCCTTCCCGGTCACCAATGATTTGAACCTCAATGTGTTTGGGTTGTTCGATCAGCTTTTCGACATATACTTCATCACTGCCGAAAGCGGCTCGTGCTTCCGAACGGGCACGGTCATAGGATTCTTCCAAGGTGGTAGCACTTCTGACGACACGCATCCCCCGGCCGCCACCGCCCATCGCCGCTTTGATCATTAATGGATAGCCATGCATTTCACCGAACTGCCGAATCTCTTCCAAGCCACTGACAGGACCATCACTCCCTGGAATAACGGGAATTTCCGCTTGGACGGCTTGATCCCTCGCCTTCACTTTATCTCCGAACATATTCAGATGTTCACTAGTCGGCCCAATAAAAGTAAGCCCTTCTTCTTCACACCGTCTCGCGAACTCGATGTTTTCAGATAAAAATCCATATCCAGGGTGGATGGCATCAACCCCCACACTCTTAGCGATTTCAATAATTCCTTCAATATCCAAATACGCATCGATCGGCTTCTTCCCCTCGCCGATCAAATACGCCTCATCAGCTTTATAACGGTGGTAGGACCCCGTATCTTCCTGCGAATAAATGGCGACGGTACGAATATTTAATTCTGTACACGCACGAAAGACTCGAATAGCAATCTCGCCACGGTTAGCGACTAAAACTTTATTGATTTTCTTCGTATTTGCCATGATTCCACTCCCTGTTTGTCTATATTTTAGGAATTTGAACGTTCTGTTACTTAGTTTTCTACTCAAGTAACGAAAATTCCTTCAAATCTGACAATTTTAGTAGGAAGAGTACCTGGCAAACTGGATTAAAAAGCTCTTCGTTTTTGTATATGAGAAATAAAAAAACTCAAATTACAACAAACCGTCGCAATTTGAGTTCTTATCTTATGACTTCTGTGCAGCCTCATGCAAAACGTTCAACTGTTTTTCAAGGTTATCCAAAAGTGCTTTTCCTTCTTCATCGCTGATTAAATTCAAGCGAACCGCAAAATGAATTTCGCGGGATAATCCAAACATTTGTGTATCTAAAACTTCTTCGTAAAGTGGACACTGAGGCATCGTCAAGTTGTCCATCTGTACTTTTATTAACCTCAATATTTTATCAGCGTCAGCTTTTAGAAGGGCATAGGCTTTTTCTCGATGATCCACAGCCACATCAGACAACATCAAAATCCCCTCCAATGTACGAGTCTTTCTTTTTTTATCTTATCGTTTAACACAATAAAATGCAAGATAGGAATGAACAATTAGAAGATCGATAAATCGTATCGATTGGACAGGATTTCTAAAAGTTTTAAGCCTACAACGCTGTTCCCCTTTTCATCAAGGCTCGGCCCATATACCGCGATTCCTCCAAACTCGTTTAAGGATGCGAGGACGGATCCTGATACACCACTTTTGGCCGGGATACCAACTTTGATGGCAAAAGAACCTGAAGCATCATACATCCCGCACGTCACCATAAATGTTTTACAAATTCTTGCGAGATGCTTCGGTATGATTCTCCGTCCCGAGTGGATATCCTTCCCTCCATTTGCAAGCAGCGCTCCGATTCGGGCGAGTTGACAGACATTCACTTCAATCGCACATTGTTTGGTATAGGCATCAAGAGTTTCTTCTACACTCCCGGTGACAATCTGATGCTGCTTCATGTAAAAAAGCAGGGACCGGTTCAAAAAAGCAGATTCGAATTCCGAGGTAGCCACTTCTTCGTTGTATCCGATGGAATGATCATCGGTCAAGTCATGAATAAAGCTCAATAAGCGGCCGACCTTTTCATCAGGTGTATCTCCGTGGATCATATTTGTTACCGCAAGGGCCCCTGCGTTGATCATTGGATTGAGCGGCTTAGATGGGATTTGTTCCAAACGGTAGATCGAATGAAAAGGATCCCCTGTTGGTTCCATGCCTACACGGTCGAACACATAACTTTCCCCATTATCCATAAGAGCCAAAGCGAGTGAGATGACTTTCGAAATGCTTTGAAGCGTAAACCTCACTTCTGTCTCTCCGGCCTCCACTGCATCTCCATCTAAGTAGTGGATGGCGACAGCTAGATCCTCTGGATTGCTGCGTGATAGTGCCGGGATATAGTTGGCCACCTGACCGTCGTAGGCATAGGGGCGGACGTTGTCCAACCAATCTTCCAGAACACTTTCTGTAATATCTTTAATCAATGGATCATGCCTCCTTTAATGAAATCGAATTCATTTTTTGCTATGATTTTGGATGGATGACTTTTTATTAATCGAAAGGTGGCCAAAGCCATGATTGTTCAAATAGCAGGAAATGTTAAATTCCCAATTACACTCGACCCAACCGTCTGGATATTCGACGATCGAAAAATGACTTTTCCGGAGGTCTTCGAAGGTGAAGAAAACCCGACAGCACTAACGGAAGAAGACGAATTAAAGCGCCAGTCTACCCGTTTTGACAGAGAAGTTTATCAGCAAAAAATTAACCCGCCTGTCAACAAAAGCATCAATCGTTATGAAAAACAAAGGATTCTAAAAGGTACGTTTCTCATGCCACTGAAGCCGTTCCTACATACCAGCGAACCAGCCGCTGATGTGAAAAAAGCGGCCCTGGTCACGGATGAAGGCGAAAAAGTGATCGATGCCGATGTTTTATCCGAATCCCTTTTACTTTTCGCTGAAAATGGAAAGCCTTTGCAAGAGCACGGCCCCGTTCACCTTTATTTCAAAGACGGATCCAACCGTTCCGAACCGATCAAGGGAATCAAAAAAATTGTATTGCAGTAAGGATTGGGCAGCTTTTTTAGCTGTCCTTTTTGTATATTATCTGCAAGCTGACACAGGCTATAAATAAAAAAGTGGTGATTCCTTTGAAAAAATTTATTTGGTTAGCAGCCCTTTTGGCCTTAGTAGCGTGTCAGCAAAATGGCGGTGAAGAGTCACTGCTTCAAGAGCGACAAAGCGACCCTGAGTTGAAGTATGTCACGGATTCAGATCCGGTGGAAAAGAAAAACATGACGAGCCAGCAAGCGGCAAGACATCTTGCAAAGCTTGCCGTCCAGGTTCCGGATGTCCATGATGCAACCGCCCTTGTCCTTGGCAACTATGTAGTTGTAGGAATTGATGTAGACAAAGACCTGGATCGTTCCCGCGTCGGCGTAATTAAATACTCTGTAGCCGAAGCTTTAAAACATGACCCTTACGGAAAACAAGCGGCTGTCATTGCAGACGCAGACGGTGTGGAACGAATAAGAGGACTTGGTCAGAAAATGGCTGAAGGTCACCCTGTGGAAGCAGTCACCGATGAACTGAGTAAAATTGTCGGACGTTATATGCCGAGTGGTTCCGTTGAAGAAAAACCACAATCCAACTCCAACCAGGATTCTGTGCCGGAAAAAGAGCAAAAACAGCTTGAGCAAGTTGAAAAAGAACAATCAAAGCAGAACTAAACGAACAGAAAAACAGCTAAATCCTCGCAGGGATTTAGCTGTTGCTTTTCTCAAGGATTTCTCTTTCTTTTTCGGTCAACTCATTATAGTATTGGACGCCGAATTGAGATCCTTCTGCAACCATATCCGAATTATCCAGTGAAGCGGTTTCAGGTTTCCCAGCTTCTTCAATCGGCATTTCCTCTGATTTCCCTAGGCTGCTCTGGATTGATTTTGCTTTGTCTTTGACTTGCTGACGCTTGTCCTCATCTTTCAGGAAATAAGCAATTGTTCCTCCAAGAGTGGCACCGATAGCCGTAAATATCCAACGTTTTCTCAAACAAATCATCCTTTCCTCTACTTCTGTAATTACATTTCCCAATCCCCTGATAAGTCAAACGTCGAAATCCAATCTATTTATAAAAAACTTATTATGTTAAACTATATGTAATCGAATGGAAAAATAGAGGTGAAAAAGATGCGTGTACAATGCGTCATTTGCGATGAAATTGAGAGAATTGACAGCTACTGCCTGCAGGCAAAACGACTTCGGAATCGCCGGATTCACACGTACATGTGTCAATCCTGCCACGATCGTATAGAAGAAAACACCAACAGACGTTTAGCTACCGGGAATTTCCGTTTCAACAGAGAACGCAAAAAAGAAAAGCATTTAAGCTAGTTACTAAAAGAGAGAGGTTCTGCCTCTCTCTTTTTTAATTTCACAGTTAAAGAAAAGCTCCCGATTGTGGAAGACTCGGTTTCGAAACGATGGTGTGGTTCTAGGGGCTCCGGGAAAAGGTTCGCTTTCCATGGGGCGGGCGGTGAGCCTCCTCAGGCTACGCCTTCCGGGGTCTCACCTGTCCCACACGTCCCATAGGAGTCTCACCGTTTCCCTCCGCCCCTCTATCAAATAAGTGTCACCAAACTACTTTTGTTTTCGTACCTAAGGGAGTCGCAGGAGGATATACTTGTCAAACAAGGATCTAGATTGTGAAATATCTATATAGAGATCTTTATAACTAGAGAGCAGTGGTTTTGGAAATTGATCTACCCTGTATTTGGGTTCCACTCCTCACAACCATACAAGCTGATTTTCTGGAAGTGGTTTCGAGAAACTTCCTTGGCAAAGGGGCGGAGGGGAATGGCGAGACTCCTGCGGGAAAAGAGTGCTAGGTGAGACCCCGCAAGGCGTCAGCCTGAGGAGGCTCATCGCGCTCCCGCGGAAAGCGAGCTATTCCCAGGAGACCCTAAGCTCCCATAAAAGTCTCGAAATAAAGTCTTCCACAATCCTGCCATATTCTTTAATAACTAGACACTTTAGGGCAAAGCAAAAGCCCCTCTCCTTATTTGAAAGGAGAGGGGCTTTTAGATCAGGATGATTCGTTTTGCTGACGGGCGCCGCGCTCTCTATGGAGTCTGACCCGGTATATCCCAAGAATTAAAGCTGCCACCACTAAACTTTCAGGAAGGGGCAAGTTTAATCCAAGGATTAAGGTTAAGATAAATGTCCCTATAATGAGAACGGAATAAACGACAATCGTTTTCATTAAAGGTAATTTTCTCGCGAACCCGAGCTTGAACGTAATAATAGCTAGACTTACAGTCGTTAAGTATAGAAGCATGAAAGAACGAAAGAGCATGGTTACTTCGCTTTCATCATTTAAGTTCACTTCACTTCCGAAACCTCGGAAAAAGAAATCAGCCACAGGCCATAGATCCGTTGGCACGGGCAGTGTGGACATATCGTTCATGATGTTCCTCCTCATGGATACCCTATTCTGCTTTCTATCATACTAGAAAGCCTCGCTCGATGCTACCCGTGAAACCATTTTCATTATTTAAACAAATCCTATATAATAGACCTGAATAGAGGTGAGCCTTTTGAAAAACTTTCATTTGAACACAGCACTTTTAGCAAGTCTCGTTATTTTATCATTCATCGCTGTTGGTTTTGCGATCGGACAAGAAATCTTCTGGCTGGCAGCCGTCCTTTTCTTTTCAGGATTTGCTCTTATGAGTGTAGGTTTGAGAAGAAAAAGAAAGCAACAGCAAACGTCTTGAATCATGCAGAAAGCGACCCCGATGGAGGTCGCTTTCTTTTATTTCTTCAAACGGACGTAATCTTTTGATATTTCTTCATGAATGTTGGAACGGCTCGCGAGGACGGTCGTCTTGTTCAACAAGTCCAAATCTTCCCGATCCGCACGGGTAACGATTCCACCCACCTCACGAACGATAATGCTTCCAGCTGCGTAATCCCACGGCATCAACGTCATTGTCAAATACCCATCCAGCAGTCCTTCGGCTACAAAAGCAAATTCTAAGGCGGCTGATCCATAAGATCTGGTACTTCGTAATTTTTTAACTAGATCTTCCATGCCTTTATGGTCTACGTGTGGATTTTCAGGAATTAACCAGGATGTATTGAGCGCGAGAATGGACTGATTCAGTGGTCGATCTTCACTGAGCTGTGGCAGCTTCACTTCGTTTCTGTAAGCACCTTCTCCTCTTTTAGCTGAGTACAAAACACCATCCATAACGTTGTAAATTAAACCGATTTCGCCGACTCCGTCAAAATAAATACCAACAGAAATGGCGAAGTTCCTTTTTTGATGAACAAAGTTCATTGTTCCATCAATGGGATCTACAATCCAGACGGTTCCTCCGAGGTCTTCTATTTCATCCCCGAACCCCTCTTCTCCTAATAAGTAATGATCCGGATACGTATCATTGATTTTTTTTGCGAAAAATTGTTCTGTTTCCTGGTCCATTTCTGTAACCAGGTCGTTCGGGTTGGATTTCGTTTCAATGGATCGAGGCGAATCAATGTTGTTTTTGATTCGTTCACCAGCTTCCAAGACCCAAGCTTTTGCGTTTTCAAAAATCTCGTTCTTTTTCTGTTGATCCATAACATCGTACCCCTTTTATAAGTATCAATCTTTATCGTACCAAATCCAACCCAACATTGCATCAAATCCGCCCCTTGTCCAACTAAAGCTCCCTTTACTTGAAGACTCAGTTTCGAGACTTTAGTTGAGTGGATGGGGCTGCGGGGACTAGCTCGCTTTCCGCGGGAGCGCGGTGAGCCTCCTCGGACTTCGTCCTGTGGGGTCTCACCCTGCACTTTTTTTCCCGCAGGAGTCTCGCCATTCCCCTCCGCCTCTTTACCATGGAAGATTCTCGAAACCACTACTAAAAGGTCAGCTCGTATGATTATGGGAAGTGGATCATAGCAGACCTCCATAATACTTAAAAGCTTGATTCAGAACGCTTTAAACCTCTAACAGCTGGATAGTGGAAGACCCTCCAAATTGGTACAAGGGTTCGTTTCTCCTTTACATCGAAAGGGGTGGTTGGGAAGCTGGGAGACTCCCGTGGGAGAAAGGAGATAGGCGAGATCCCACAGGACAAAGTCCGAGGAAGCTCGCCACTCCCCCACAGGAAAGCGAGTAGCTTCCCAGCCACCCCTGACGCCCAACAAGGCAACGAACCCTGGAAACATCTCGAAACTGAGTCTTCAACAATCCTGCCATATACTTGAATAAGCCGTTTGGATTTTAAGGCAATAAAAAAGACGAGCAACTATAGTGTTGCTCGCTCTTATATGGACCATTCAATCAATTGCTTACGAAGTTCAGAGAGTCTTCGCTTTGTCTTTGTCATTTGTTCGACATCTCCGGCGATCATGGCATCATGCAACGTCACCAATTCGTAATCAATTTCCATACGGATTACCGGGAGCTTCTCTTCAGCTTCTCTTTTACGCAATGCTTCCATGACATGTTTCACTGCTAACCCCTCCCTTTCAAATCCTTACTATATATATATGTGACTTTTGCGACAGAAGTTTCAATTAGATTACTTATATGTAACCCATTTTTACAGGATTCAAACCAACCGAACACATTTCTTAGTAAGCTTGGTTTCTTGTGGTAAAATAAGGGCGAGAAATGAAGGAGTTGATCGAATGGCGACATTTAGTGGATTTACACAAGAGGATTTTGACGTTTTTACCATTCCCGGATTAGAAAATAGAATGGAAGCTTTGAGAGATCGTATTTCCCCGAAACTTGAGGCTATCGCGACAGAACTCTCAGCAGATGTTACCGCCATGACTGGTGACGAAATGTTCGTACACGTAGCAAAACACGCGCGCCGGAAAACGAACCCGCCGAATGATACATGGGCGGCACTCGCCTCAAATAAACGCGGTTATAAGAAGCTTCCTCACTTCCAGATCGGCCTGTGGGAGACTCATGTTTTCATTTGGTTTGCTGTGATCTACGAAAGCCCCATTAAACAGGATTTTGCTTACAAATTGGAGCAGAACAAGGATGAAGTTCTTGGTCATATTCCGGAGGACTTTGTATGGTCCATTGATCACACAAAGCCTGACAGCATTCCGCAATCTGATGTAGATGAGGACAAGTTCTTGATTATGACGGAGCGTCTGAAGACGGTAAAAAAAGCCGAGATTTTGTGTGGCAGGAACATTGAACGTGGTGACGAGCGGTTGAAAGATCCTGATGCTTTTCTTGAACTTTGCAAAGAAACGTTTCAAACCCTTGAACCCCTATACCGCTTAACAAAACAACTGGATCAGTAAGAAAGGCGCCCCTTTGGGAGCGCCTTTTTTTGTTTACATCTTCACTTTGTCGCCTTTACTGAGACCTTTCGCCTGTTTGACAGCTTTATAGCAGGAATAGCCGGATTCTTTTTCAAATTGTCCGCACAGCGTTTTTTCTTCACTTTTAGATGGAACGATTTGTTTGAACCGGGTGTATGCGAGCATCAGCTCCTCACGGTCGACTCCTTTTTCATAGGCTTGTTCCACCATGCTGTAAAAATTGACGACATCGATAATTTCTTCTTTTGACCAATAAATTTCATCGATTGGATACGTATAACTCATTATTCTTCCTCCTTACTTGTTCCACCGGTCGCGGATTTCTTCTGCTTCTGTGACAATGCGCCTGAACAATTCATCCACCGATGGAACATCATGGATCCTCGAAGCTACTTGACCAGCCCAACCGAATCCGTAGTCTTGTTTTCCATCATAAATGAACGTTTTATTCGCTTCGCCGTTAATGTATGATTTCAAGCCTTCATAACCTGCTTGATCATCTTCTAATTCCAAAATACGTGCTGTCCACTCATTTTTCAAGGCGCGGGCCGGGGCCTTTAAACTCCTTTTGATGACGGTAGTGGATGTCTCGTCCGCTTGAATTAAAGCTTCCAGATAAGCGGGATGTGCGTGCACACACTCTTTGGTTGCGATAAACCGTGTCCCCATTTCCACTCCTTCCGCTCCTAAAGCAAGTGCAGCCATCAGCCCTCTACCGTCTCCTACTCCTCCTGATGCGATGACAGGTATATCCACGGCGTCTACGACTTGTGGAGTCAGGACAAATGTACCTACATCATCACGACCGAGGTGTCCACCGCCTTCATGACCGACGACCATAACAGCATCAGCTCCAAGCTCTTCCGCTTTGACAGCCTGCCGTCTAGCTGCTACAAGTACGAGGGTTTTGATCCCAGTATTCTTGACAAGTTCAAGAACAGGGGCAGGATTCCCACCTGTAACTGAGATGACCGGCACCTTTTTTTCCACGGCTACTTGAACCATTTCTTCAAATGGACGACCATGCTGACCAATCGCGAAGTTCACACCAAACGGACGGTTTGTTTTTTCTCTTACAGCATCAATTTCTTCTCTCAATTGATCTGGACCTTCCATACTCATCGCTGTTAATTGACCGAGTCCCCCAGCGTTTGATACCGCTGCCGCCAATTCTGAATAAGCAAGATGTGCAAGTCCTCCTTGGATAATCGGGTATGTAATGCCTAAAGCTTCTGTGATGCGAGTTTTCCATTCCACATGAATCCCTCCCTTGTGTTTTATTTTAGCATGATTGGAAAAAGGATACACAAAAGACTAGCAAGGGAACGCGGAACCTGCTATAATTCATGTGCTTTTCTAATTTAAAGAGGTGGAAACACATATGAACCAACACGAAACTCCCCTGTTTACAGGGTTAAAAAAACATAGAGACCGAAAGCCCGTCCAATTTCATATCCCAGGTCATAAAGGCGGAAAAGGAATGGATGAAGAATTCCGGTCCTTTATTGGAGACCAAGCACTTTCTATCGATCTTATTAATATAGAGCCGTTGGATGACCTGCACCATCCTCAAGGCATGATCAAACAGGCGCAAGATCTTGCAGCAGAAGCCTTCGGTGCAGATTATACCTTCTTCTCCGTCCAGGGCACATCTGGTGCGATTATGACGATGATCATGAGTGTCTGTCATCCCGGTGATAAAATCATTGTCCCGAGAAACGTCCATAAATCCGTAACGACAGCGATTATTTTTTCAGGTGCGAAACCCGTCTTTATCCACCCGGAACTTGACGACCGCTTCGGGATCTCTCATGGAATTACTTCTGACGCTGTAGAGAAGGCTTGCGCAGCTCACCCCGATGCGAAAGGACTGCTCGTCATCAACCCGACTTATTTCGGAGTGTCTGCCGATTTGAAAAAGATCGTCAACATTGCCCACAGTTTTGATATCCCCGTCCTTGTTGATGAGGCACACGGCGTCCATATTCACTTTCATGAGCGTCTTCCCCTTTCTGCTATGCAGGCAGGAGCAGACATGGCAGCTACGAGCGTGCACAAGCTTGGCGGATCTCTAACCCAAAGTTCCGTACTGAACTTACGAGAGGGACTCGTGTCACATGAGAGGGTCCAGTCCATTTTGTCTATGCTCCATACGACTTCAACTTCATACCTTTTGCTTGCGAGTCTTGATGCTGCCCGCAGACACCTCGCTATCAACGGCCGAGAGGTGATGGAAGAAACGCTACGTCTGGCTGATCATGCGAGAAGAAGACTGAATGAAATACCGGGCATTTACTGCCCAGGTAGCGAAATATTGACAAGCGATGCGACCGTAGACTTCGACCCTACGAAATTGATCATCTCCGTGAAAAAACTGGGATTGTCTGGCTATGATGTAGAGGTTTGGCTCCGGGAAAAAGCTAATATCGAAGTGGAACTGTCCGATTTGTATAACATTTTATGTATCGTCACCCCTGGTGATGGAGAAGAAGAAATCGACGCGCTTATCTCAAGCTTAGAAACACTTTCCAATGAGCACTCTGATAAAGAAGAGACAGAAAACATTCGGGTAAAGGTTCCAGACATCCCTGTGCTTGCCCTTTCTCCAAGAGAGGCCTTCTACTCTTCGACAGAAACGATTTTGCTAAAAGAAGCAGTTGGAAGGATCAGTGCAGAATTCGTGATGGTTTACCCCCCTGGCATCCCTATTTTCATCCCGGGTGAAATCATTACACAAGAAAACATCGACTACATCCACGATAATGTCGAAGCCGGTCTACCTGTACAAGGCCCTGAAGATGATACACTAGAAACCATTCAAGTCATTCGTGAACAACGCGCTTTTAAATAAAAAGAGGCCCCGTGCGGGCTTCTTTTTTTATGTTATTGTTCTTTTTCGCGATCCTCTGCCTCTTTGGCGCGATCCTCTGCCTCTTTGGCGCGATCCTCTGCCTCTTTGGCGCGATCCTCTGCCTCTTTGGCGCGATCCTCTGCCTCTTTGGCGCGATCCTCTGCCTCTTTGGCGCGAAAGGATTTCCTCACATCGTAAATCCTTTCGCGGAACAAAAAAGAACCAGGTCCATGACCTGGTTCTTTCCTTTTATGCGTCCTATTCAGGAATGATGCCCCCATTTAATAGTACATACTCTTTATTTATCTTCTGGTTTGTTGCAAGTAGGACAGGTGCTGTAAAGAGTAGAAACCTTTTCATTTTCGTAGTGCTCAATTACCTTCTGACAGTCTTGACATACGATTGTACCCATTCACATCCACTCCCCATATTTGTAATCGTTTTCAACGTAATTTTATTCTAATATGGCACAATCGAAAAATCAAGCCCAAAAGTATAACTTTTTATAAAATGTGTCATACTAATAATTTCTCTTCCTACTAGTATATGATCAGGATTCATCTTTAAGCCTAAAAAAAGATCACTCGTGGGAGTGATCTTTTCAGCTATGGTGTTTGAATCAGGGCTGGGTCTAACAGCTCGTAGCCTTTCTCTCGCAGACCATCTGCGATAAGACCGAGTGCCTTATTTGTCCATTCCCGGTCGTGCATGAGCAGGTTAGCACCGTTATTTAGAAGGGGAGTATTAACCATGATGTCAGCAAGAGCTTGAGCGTCCTGGTATTCACTTTCCCAATCGTATCCATAGGTCCAGTTCATGACGAGCATGCCTTCTTCTTCTGCCAATTGCTTAGAAAAATCGGTATTCTGTCCAAATGGGGCACGGAAAAAGATTGGTCGTTCACCTATAATTTCTTCGATCTTATCATTCAGTCCAACAATTTCTTTTCTTTGTTCTTCTTCATTTAGGTCAGGTAAGCTCGCGTGGGTTTCTGTATGATTTCCAATAGGAAAACCCATTTCGTGAATCTCTTTTAATTTTTCTTTTTCTTCTGGTGTATCAATGAAATGGCCATTTACAAAAAAGATTGCAGGTGCATCTTTTTCTTTTAACGTTTTAGCCATCTCTACTGCGTGAGTATCTGGTGCATCATCAATGGTAAGGAGAGCGACTTTCGGATTCGCATCTGCGATCGGTTTGAAAGACCAGTTCCCCGTCAATTCATATTGTGGTTCTACATTCCTGTCGAAGGCTTCGCCTCTCTCGACAGGTTCTTCAGGTTCTTCAGCCTCCTCTACCTCAGCAGCTGTTTCTTTCGATTCTTCTTCCTGTTCAACTTCTTCCGTCGCCTCTTTCTCAGCTGGCTCTTCTTTCGTTTTTTTAACCTCTTCACTGTTTGCTCCCGAGCAGGCAGAAAGCAGAAAGATCAGTACAAACAACAAACTTGTCCATCTTTTCATAGGTGTTCCCTCCACTGTTATGTATTTCCACTTCCTCCATTATAAAAGAAAAATCAACATTTTTTCTATCGTTTTCGGGTAAAATATTATATAATGTTTAACCGTGGTCTCATGACTTCTTACATATGGGTGATCAAAATGCTACATTCATTGAAAAAATTCAAATTTTTAGGAAGCCGTACATTGAAAACGGGGATTTCTGTCTTTTTGACTGCATTGATTTGCGGTTTTTTTAATTTACCCATCATATTTGCTGTCATCACAGCTATTGTAACGATTGAACACACCGCTGCAGATTCGATTAAGAAAGCCTTCGTCCGCTTCCCTGCCTCAGCCATTGGCGCTTTACTTGCGACGGCATTTTACGGGATGCTTGGAAAAGGTGCTTTGACATTCGCTCTTGTAGCTATGGTGACGATCGCCGTCTGTCACAAACTGAAACTGGATGATGGAATTTTAGTCGCTACCATCACGGCGACTGCCATGATTCCAGACTTCCAGGACCACTATGTGGTTTCATTTTTCACGAGATTGGGTACAACCTCCATTGGAATCATCATCTCTACTTTTGTGAATTTTTTCCTTTTACCACCCAATTATTCGCCTATGATTTACAAAAACATCAACGGTTTGTATAATCATGCTGGTCTGCTTTTGAAACGAATAATTTCTGAGGTTACGGCAGAATCTAAAGAGAAAACTCGTGTGATTCAGAGGTCCTACCGGCAATTGACGGCCCATCTGGAAAAGACAAATCAGCTTTCTCAATACCAAAGGGAAGAGTGGAAATACCACCGCCACTTAGAAGATGAGATGGTCGCTTTTCAACTCTCTCAACGGAAACTGGCGGCATTCCAACAAATTGCTTATCATCTCGGAAACTTACAGTACGTCCAAACAAAAGCCTCTGATTTTACGAAAGAGGAAAAAGAGCTTTTGCTTGCACTTACAGAGGAATTCACCAAAGTACTTAGTGACCCGACCCACTCGATTAATGAAAGGCAATTCGAGATGGTCAATCAATTGGATGATGCATTCTGGAAATGGAAAGAAGACCATGTCGTAAAGCAGACAGGTTACCGACACCATTTACCACCGCAGACGATCTTAATTTATGAATTGCTTTGTTTTCACGATGTCTTGGAAGAATTGCAAAATTTGTCAGAAAAACAAGAACAATTAGTGAAAAAATGCTATTTAACAGATCATTCATAATGTGGTGAAGAAATCTTTTATTAGGAGGGAAGTCAGTAATGAAACAAGTATCAAAAGTGTTTTACATTTCAGTTGTTATCGCATTCTTATTTATTGGCTGGGGAATCATCCCAGAAGCTACATTACCGACTTGGAACTTACAAAATGTAACATCAAACATTCAAGGTTTCCTGACAGAGAAATTTGGATGGTTCTACTTGCTGTCAGCTACAGGATTCTTAATTTTTGCTATCTTTTTGGTCTTCTCGAAATATGGAAAATTAAAACTAGGTAAGCCTGATGATGAACCGGAATATCCATACATTACATGGTTTGCCATGCTCTTTAGTGCTGGTATGGGAATTGGACTAGTTTTCTGGGGATCTGCAGAACCCCTTTTCCACTTCCATACTCCACCGATCCCTGGTCAAGAACCGATGAGCGAACAAGCGGCTCAGTCAGCTATGAAGTACACGTTCTTCCACTGGGGATTTCACCCATGGGCCTTCTACTCTGTCATCGCTCTAGCCCTTGCTTACTTTAAATTTAGAAAGGACGCTCCTGGCGTGATCAGTGCCGCTCTCACACCAGTCCTAGGTGAAAAGAGAGTGAAGGGTCCTCTAGGTACGATGATTGACTTTATCGCTGTATTCGCAACAATCTTTGGTGTAGCGACATCTCTTGGATTAGGTGCACTACAAATTTCCAGTGGTCTTGCCTTTACCATTGATGGGTTAGAAGATACGTTCACACTACAACTTACGATTATCGCTGTTGTAACTATCCTCTTTATGACTTCAGCCATGACTGGTTTGAACAAAGGGATTAAATACCTTAGTAATACGAACGTCGTACTTGCTATTGGTTTGATGGTATTCATGTTGTTTGCAGGTCCGACAAACTTTATCATGGATTATTTCACAACATCATTCGGATCTTATCTCAGGGATCTTCCATACATGAGTTTTCGGATGACTCCATTTGAGGAAGATAGTTCATGGGTTCAAAGCTGGACGATATTCTATTGGGCTTGGTGGATTTCCTGGGCTCCATTTGTTGGAACCTTCATTGCACGTGTATCCCGCGGGCGTACGATCAGAGAATTTATTTTAGGTGTACTTCTAGTACCGACAGTCTTCGGAGCTCTATGGTTCTCTGTATTCGGTGGAACAGCTATTTCACTTGAGTACTTCAATAATGTTGATCTCTATTCAGATGTCAGCGAACTTGGAGCTGAAGTCGCTCTCTTCTCTATGTTGGAAAATGTACCACTAGGATCAATCATGTCCATCATTGGACTATTGCTCATTAGTACGTTCTTTATCACATCTGCTGACTCTGCCACATTCGTACTTGGCATGCAGACGACAAACGGAAGCTTGAATCCTACAAACCAAGTGAAATTCACATGGGGAGTCATTCAGGCTGGAGCAGCTGCTGTCCTTCTTTGGCAAGGTGGATTAGGAGCATTACAAACGGCAGCGATCATCGCAGCCTTCCCGTTCACCTTTATCATGATTCTCATATGCTTCTCCTTGTTTAAAGCATTCCAAGAAGAAGCGAAAAAAGTGGACCTTAAGAAGAAAACAAAATAAAGCATCAAAAAGGAACCCAGAATTTGTTTCTGGGTTCCTTTTTATTTTGATCCTTATGAGGCTTACTCTAAAGTCAACAAAGGCCCCACACCCCTGTCCCCTCTATACGCGCAACCTTTGTTTCAACACTTCGGCCTACGCTGCATATTAACACCTAAAGATAGATACCGCCCCTTTAGGTTTTATTAAGGATTTTACAATCGATGTCACAATACAACATGCCACTATCATTTCCATGACAAAACGATAACATGTAAATAATCTGCCTAGTTCCTTGTTACACTAAAAATGGATCAAAGACAAGGGAGTGGGTCGGACTATGATCAATCGTATTATCCTATCTTTTTTAGCAATATTCTTACTCGCGGGATGTCTACAAAAAGGGGAAACCGTACAAGTACTTACAGCTACACCTGAGGATTATGAATTATACTTATACTCCGAGGCGGACCAGGAAAAGTCCGCACAGGATTACTTGAGCGCCCTTCTGGATTGGAAAATGAAACAGGATGACGGGACTGAATTACAGTTCAAACAGACGGAAAAGGACAAAAACGAATTGAGCATCCCGACGGAAGAATTACCCGTCCTCGTAGTTAAAGAAAAAGGTAAAACGATAGCCACGATTTCCGGAAACAACCCACGGGAAAAAATTTTAATGACTTTGGAAAATCATATAGCGATGGTTAGATGAATTCCAAGCCTCCCTTAGTATAGTGGAGGCTTTTTTATGTACTTAGTAAGGATTTTAGTTAAAGGACGTTAAAGCTTAGTTTGAGTACATTAACTCCCTATTATAGGACATTGATGCTCAGTTTGAGGACATTGACTGACCGCTAAGGGACATTAAAGTCCGGTGAGCGGACGATGAACTCTTTCCGAAACAAAAAAGCCCGACAGACTCATAGGAGCCGTCGGGCTTTTAATCTTATTATTTAACGATGTGAATCGGTTGATCAATCGCAACTTCAGCTGCTTCCATCGTGATTTCACCTAGTGTTGGGTGAGCGTGGATCGTAAGCGCTAAGTCTTCGGCAGTCATGCCGGATTCGATCGCCAAGCCAAGCTCAGCAATCATGTCACTAGCATTCGCACCAGCGATTTGAGCACCAATGACAAGGCCGTCTTCTTTACGTGTAACGAGTTTCAAGAAACCGTCACTTTCGTTAAGAGATAGCGCACGTCCGTTTGCTGCAAATGGGAACTTAGATGCTTTGACATCATAGCCTGCATCTTTGGCTTCCTGCTCTGTGTAACCAACAGAAGCTAGTTCTGGATCAGAGAATACGACCGCTGGAATTCCAAGGTAGTCGATTTCTGACTTCTCACCAGAAATCGCTTCTGCAGCGATTTTACCTTCATAAGAAGCTTTGTGAGCAAGCGGTGGTCCTTCAACGATATCACCGATCGCATAGATGTTATCAATGCTTGTACGGCACTGTTTATCGATTTCGATCAGACCTTTGTCTGTCATCTTAAGTCCAAGATCTTCAAGACCGATTTCGTCTGTGTTCGGACGGCGACCGACAGTGACAAGTACGTAATCCGCATCGATGGATTTTTCTTCACCTTTAGCTTCATACTTAACCGTCACGCCGTTTTCCGTCTCTTCCACACCTTGAGCCATAGCTTCCGTTACAACGTCTACACCTTTTTTCTTCAGACGCTTCTTAACGATGGAAGACATTTGCTTCTCGAAGCCGCCAAGGATGTCTTTTGTTCCTTCAAGGATGGTTACTTTTGTACCGAAGTTTGCATACGCTGTACCAAGTTCAGTACCGATGTAACCTCCGCCAATCACGACCATCTTCTCTGGGATTTCATCCAGGTTCAAAGCACCTGTTGAATCTAGAACACGATCAGAGAATTTAAAAGAAGGGATCTCAATTGGACGAGAACCTGTTGCAATAATGCAATTGTTGAACGTGTATGTTTGAGAGTTTTTCTCGTCCATAACACGAACTGTGTTTTTATCTACGAAGTAAACTTCGCCTTTTACGATGTCTACTTTGTTTCCTTTAAGAAGACCTTCGACACCGCCAGTCAGTTTGTTTACAACGCCGCCTTTCCACTCTTGTACTTTAGAAAAGTCAACGGTTGTATTTTCTGACTTGATTCCCATGTCTTCCGCGCCTTGAGCGTGTTCGTAACGGTGACCGGCTTGGATCAACGCTTTGGAAGGAACACAACCGACGTTCAAACAAACGCCGCCAAGGTTACCTTTGTCGACAATGGTTACATTTTGACCGGATTGTGCAGCACGGATGGCGGCAACATAACCGCCAGGACCCGCACCGACAACTAACGTATCTAGTTCAATTGGGAAATCTCCTACTACCATACTTTACGCCTCCATCATGATTAGTTGTGGATCGTTCAGTAAACGCTTGATGTTGTTCATTGCGTGCTGAGCTGTCGCACCATCGATGATACGGTGGTCGAAGCTTAGGGAAATCGCAAGAACTGGAGCTACTACAACTTCACCATCGCGTACGATTGGCTTGTCTGCAATACGTCCGATACCAAGGATCGCCACTTCTGGGTGGTTGATGACTGGTGTGAACCACTGGCCACCGGCAGATCCGATATTCGTAATTGTAGTGGAAGCACCTTTCATTTCTTCAGATGATAGTTTACCGTCACGAGCTTTTACAGC
This sequence comes from Halobacillus sp. Nhm2S1, assembly GCF_019599545.1. Taxonomy (GTDB): domain Bacteria; phylum Bacillota; class Bacilli; order Bacillales; family Halobacillaceae; genus Halobacillus. The sequence continues at coordinate 537,619 of NZ_JAIEZV010000001.1, forward strand.
TAGTTCATTGATTTCGCTTGAGATTGAGAAGACAGACTTGCGGTCTGCGTCTTTAACGACTGGAACCATTAGGCCTTTCTCTGTGTCTGCAGCGATACCAATATTATAATAGTGTTTCTGAATAATTTCATCCGTATTGTCGTCAATTGACGTATTAAGAACAGGATATTTTTTCAGAGTAGAAACAAGAGACTTCACAACATATGGAAGGTAAGTCAACTTGATGTCCTGCTCAGCTGCAACAGCTTTGAACTTCTTACGGTGAGCAACTAGTTCAGATACATCCACTTCGTCCATCAACGTAACGTGAGGAGCTGTGTGCTTGGAGTTCACCATAGCTTTGGAGATCGCTTTACGGATCCCGCTCATCTTCTCACGAGTTTCAGGGTAAGCTTCACCTGCAGCTGGAGCTGCTTGTTGCGTAGAAGCTGCTTCTTCCTGCTTGTCTTCAGCCGGAGCTTCTGTCGCTGCTTCCGCTTGTCCGCCGTTCATGAAGCTTTCAACGTCTTCTTTAAGAACGCGTCCGTTTTTGCCGGATCCTTGAACTTTACGGATATCGACATCGTTATCACGCGCGAATTTACGCACAGAAGGCATCGCTACAACACGGCGGTCTTCGTCGACGTCACCATCGTTTGCAGATGCAGCTGGTTGTTCAGCTTTTTCTTCTTTACTTTCTTCTTTAGGTGCTTCTTGTTTTTCTTCTTTCGGCTCTTCTTTAGGCTCTTCAGAAGCAGGAGCATCTTCAGATCCATCATCGATTGTGATGATAACTGTTCCAACAGTCGTTGTTTCACCTTCGTCCACGTGGATGTCTTTGACCGTTCCATCTACTTGGGAAGGGATTTCTACTACTGCTTTATCGTTTTGTACTTCACAAAGTACATCGTCTTCTTTTACTTCGTCGCCAGGCTTGACGAACCACTTCGCAATTTCACCTTCGTGGATACCTTCACCGATATCAGGCAGTTTAAATTCGAATGCCACGGTTATTACCTCCTAGTATTAGAGATGATTAAAAGTTCATAACGTCGTTGACTTTTTCAACGATCGTGTTGTGATTTGGCAACCATACTTCTTCTGCTTGTGTGAATGCATACACCGTGTCTGGTGCTGCTACACGCAATACAGGAGCTTCAAGGTGAAGGATGGCTTTCTCTTGAATTTCAGAAACAACGCTCGCTGCGATTCCTGCTTGTTTTTGAGCTTCCTGGACAACAACAGCGCGGTTTGTTTTCTTAACAGATTCAAGGATTGTTTCGTAATCGACTGGAGATACAGTACGAAGGTCGATGACTTCAGCACTGATTCCATCTTTTTCAAGCTCTTCTGCAGCTTTAAGAGAAGAGTGAACCATTGCACCATAAGCAACAAGAGTAACGTCTGTACCTTCGCGCTTAACGGCAGCTTTATCAAGATCTACTGTATATTCTTCTTCCGGCACTTCTTCACGGAATGAACGGTAAAGTTTCATGTGCTCAAGGAAGATGACAGGATCGTTATTACGGATGGAAGAGATCAAAAGACCTTTCGCATCGTATGGATTGGATGGGATAACTACACGAAGACCAGGCTGTTGAGCCATTAGACCTTCAAGGCTGTCTGCGTGAAGTTCTGGTGTGTGTACACCGCCGCCGAAAGGAGAACGAACTGTAATCGGCATTGGACGAGTACCACCAGAGCGGTAACGATAGCGAGCCATTTGACCGCTGATTGCGTCCATAACTTCGTATACGAAACCGAAGAATTGAATTTCAGGTACCGGACGGAAGCCTGTAAGAGCAAGCCCGATGGACATACCGCCGATTCCGGATTCAGCTAGTGGTGTATCAAATACACGATCTTCGCCGAATTCTTTTTGAAGACCTTCAGTCGCACGGAATACTCCGCCGTTTTGACCAACGTCTTCACCGAAAACAAGCACGTTTTCATCATTTTTAAGTTCTGTGCGCATCGCGTCTGTGATGGCTTGGATCATTGTCATTTGTGCCATGATTTACTTCGACTCCTTTTCCTTATATTCTTCCAACTGCTCTTTCAAGTTTGAAGGAAGTTCCTCATGCATGATACCGATCAGATCAGTAACACTTTGTTTTGGAGTATTGTCAGCCTCTTTAACAGCTGCTTTAATTTCTTCTTTTGTTTTTTCGATCAATTCGTTTTCTTCCTCTTCAGACCATAGGCCTTTCGCTTCGAGGAACTTACGGAAACGAACGATTGGATCTTTCTTCTCCCACTCGTTGTCTTCATCTTCCGTACGGTAACGAGTCGGATCGTCTCCGGCCATTGTGTGTGGGCCATAACGATAAGTAAGTGTCTCGATCAATGTCGGACCTTCACCGTTCACAGCACGCTCACGTGCATCTTTCGTTGCTGCATAAACAGCAAGAACGTCCATACCGTCAACCTGGATGCCTTCGATTCCGGCAGCTACTGCTTTTTGAGCGATTGTTTGTGCTGCAGACTGTTTCTCAACAGGTACAGAGATCGCAAAGCGGTTGTTTTGTACGACGAAAATCGCTTGCGCACCGAATGCACCAGCAAAGTTGATTCCTTCATAGAAGTCACCTTGGGATGCTCCGCCATCACCTGTGTATGTGATTGCTACAGCATTTTCACCGCGTTTTTTATAACCAAGACCAACACCAGCTGTTTGCGTAATTTGCGCACCGATGATGATTTGTGGGCTTACTGCGTTGACACCTTCAGGCATTTGGTTTCCTTTATAGTGTCCACGGGAGAATAGGAATGCTTGGTAAAGTGGAAGACCGTGCCAGATCAATTGTGGTACATCACGGTATCCTGGAAGAATAAAGTCTGCTTTCTCCAATGCAAATTGGCTTCCAAGCTGAGATGCTTCCTGTCCTGCAGTTGGAGCATAGAATCCAAGACGTCCCTGGCGGTTAAGTGCGATGGAACGCTGGTCAAGAATACGCGTATAAACCATACGGCGCATAATTTCTTTCAGATCTTCATCAGATAGGTCAGGCATAAAATCTTCATTTACGATTTCGCCTTCTTCGTTAAGGATTTGAAACGTTTCGAACTGGTTTTCAATGTTCTCAAGAGTTCGTTTCAAAGTCATTCACCCTTTCCTTTCGTATTTTAAAATGGATGCTGTGAGTAGCTTTCCCAATTATGAAAAAAAACTGTACCGATTTGCTCTTTACGTTTTACCCTGAACACATATTTATTAATCATGCAGGGGCGTTTATAGAAACTGTTACATTCTTCAAGTAAGATTCAATGGTACAATGTCAATCCATTATGTAGTTTAGCTCAAATCGTCATCATTCGTCAATCACTTCACTACATAATATCTATACATAGTCATAGAGGCTTCTGACAGCAGTCGAAAAATGACTTATTTTGTTATTTCAGAACACGATACTGTATCACCACAAAATTAAGCCTGTATTAATCTTACGTCTTTTTTCCTTTACAATCAAATGAATTGTTCCGTATGAGCTTTCCTACTGGTCCCGTCATCATGCGTGTGCGCTCAAATAAAAAGCCGTTGACGAATGTCCGTCAACGGCTTTCCTATTATTCCTCTTCTGAAGCAGAGGATTCTGATTGTTCTTCATAAGTTACATCAAGTTCCATCGCGTCATAAAGTTCTTTCTTCAATGTATTGTACTCTTCTGTATGTTCATTGAATGTTTCATTATGTTCAATCACTTCATTATATTTCTGATTGATCTTATCAATTTGTTCTTGAAGTTGTTCTTCCGTCAAATCTTCGTTCTGCATCATTTCATAGAGTTTGGCATCCATGGTTAATGCTTCGTCGTATGCCCCGTACAAATTTTGATAAGAGTCATATCTTGCATTCATCGTGTCTACAAGCTGCTCTGCTTTTTCTTTTGCATCTTCGTTCTCTTCCTCTAAATCTTCAATAAGAGGTTCGATCTTATCAAATTCTTTTTTAGCTGCATTAATGCTTTCTTTCTCCAGTTCGAGCTTTTCTCTTCGTTCCTCAACAATTGAGGCTGCCTGCTTCGACTTTTCCTTGATTTCATCAAATTGATCCATATTCAAATTGATGATTTCTTCATATAACTGTTGTTCTTCCGTTTCAAGATCCACCATCGGCTGCTGTTGTTCGCGGAAAGCATCTTCTTGAGTCACCGCTTTTTCCAGATGTTCATAAATCTGTTCTTCTGCTGACTGCCCTGTGCAGGCTGATAAGAAAACTGCAACTGCCAGGAGCACCACTAGCTTATGTACTCGCACACCTTTTCCCCCTCGAATTCCGTGAAACATTATTGTAATCTAAACGTATCTACAATAGTATAATAAATGATATTAAATGAAAAGTGCCTTTTTCACATATGTTACCATTGACATAGAAGAGAAAAGGACTTACTTGAGAGCTCTTTATTTTATTTTTATGACTACATGATTGGGGCTTTTTTTGAAAATGTATAGGTTGAAAGGATGTTGCTGAATGATCACAATGGACGATATTGTTCGTGAAGGTCACCCTGCTCTGCGTAAAGTGACAGAGGAAGTGCCTCTTCCCCCTTCTGAGGAAGATAAAAAAACGTTGGAAGAAATGATCCAATACTTGAAAAACAGCCAGGATGAACAAGTTTGTAACCGTTACGGCCTCCGTCCCGGTGTAGGCTTGGCTGCACCACAGATCAATGTGAATAAACGGATGTTAGCCGTTCATTTCACTGATATGAAAGATAAGTTATACAGCTATGGCTTATTCAATCCTCGTATTGTCAGTCATTCTGTGGAAAAGACCTACCTTTCTACAGGAGAAGGATGCCTTTCCGTGGACCGTGAAGTGCCTGGTTATGTGCCACGCTATCGCCGTATCACAGTGAAAGCCACGGACCTTGAAGGAAATGATGTGAAGCTGCGCTTGAGGGATTATGCAGCGATTGTCTTTCAACATGAAATTGACCATCTCCATGGTGTTATGTTTTATGATCACATCGACCAGGAGAATCCTTTTAAGGAGCCTGACAACGCTACACCAGCCGATCGATAAAAACCAAAAGCTCCACCGTCCAAGGACGGTGGAGCTTTTTTAAAATTCTTCCGGATTAGGTTCGGTTTGTTAAAGAAAGGTTACTTCAGCAAGCCTATTTCATAAATCGCATGAGAGAGGCCGTCTTCCCCTACATCTTTAGTTACAAAATCACTGACGGCTTTCGTTTCAGATACCGCATTTCCCATCGCGATCCCTGTTCCTACCTCACGGATCATTTCGATATCGTTCAACCCGTCACCAAAAGCGTAAGTATCCTCCATCTTGAGACCGGCTGCTTCGATCATCTTCTTGATTCCTTCCGCTTTTGATCCACCTTTAGGAAGTACATCACAGGAAACGGGGTGCCAACGGATGTAATCGAAGGATTCGTATGCATCTCTATATTCTTCGATTTCATCCCCTTCACAAAACAGGAGGGACTGATAAATATTTCTTCCTTTGAAAAAGGAGGCGTCCGCACTAGGGTGATCAATATACAGCGTTCCTAGACTTTCTTCGATATGATTGTGATCCGGTACAGAAGCTTTCATTTCTTCATGGTTCATGAAGACCATTGGATGGTCATTCTGCTCTGCGTGTTTATGAAGTCTTTCTAACTCAGGTTCAGATAGTGGATTTGTGTAAATTTCTTTTCCTTCAAAAACGACATATTGTCCGTTGAAACTGACAAAGGAATCGATTCCAAGTTCCTCTCTCAACTTCTTGTACATGAAAGGAGCACGACCAGTTGCAATGGCGCAGTACACTCCTTCATCTTTTAATGCTTGAATCGCTGCTTTCGTTTTCTCTGGTAACTTTTTATCGTGATCCAGCAGTGTTCCATCGATATCAAAAAAAGCAATTTTCTTTGTCATCCTATTGTTCCTCCTCGGCGTCTTCAGTGCAATTTCGTTTATGTATCATAGCATACCCCACTCTTTGGCTATACTGTAGCATGAGTGGATAGGTTTGAGAAGAAAAACACACGATATATACAAAATCTAATATGTAAATGTTTCATTCTTCCACAAACCGTATTATACTAGAGATAACAGGGATTGGGCGGTTTAACGTTTTTTTGTTTTCTTCTTCACAATGAAAGGGGATAGATGCACATGATGAAGCGTCTACGAAGGAAGCTTAGAAAACGTTGGAAAAATTTCATGAAACGAAAAACATACGCGTAAACCATTGTTTTAGGGTGTACCGAGCACCCGCACATACCATTATCATTCCCATACAGGAAACAAACGTGCTATGATGATGACAGGACAAGAATGTGGAAATTATATCTAGTTAGGAGCGATAGAGTAATGATATTTAAAGTACTTTATCAGGAACTTGCGAGCGAAGTTCCTGTCCGTGAACGTACAGACAGCATGTACGTGGAAGCGGAAACAGAAAGACAAGTTCGTGAAAAATTAAAAAATGAAGGATTCAATATTGAATATATTCAGGTGCTTGATGAGGATCACCTTGAGTATGAACAGCAATCCGAAGATTACAAAGTGGAGAATTTTTAACCGATGAAATTCGTCAAAAATGACCAGACAGCCGTATTCGCCCTGGGCGGACTCGGTGAGATCGGTAAAAATACGTACGGAGTACAATTCCAAGACGAAATCATCCTCATTGACGCTGGTATCAAATTCCCGGAAGACGAGCTGCTCGGTATCGACTATGTTATTCCGGATTATACGTACCTCGTCCAAAATCAAGACAAGATCAAAGGGCTGTTCATTACGCACGGTCACGAAGACCACATTGGTGGAATTCCTTACTTGTTGCGTGAAATCAACATTCCAATTTATGCGGGCAAACTGGCGCTCGGCCTGATCCGCAATAAGTTGGATGAACACGGTCTCTTGCGGAATGCGAAACTGAATCCTATTCAGGAAGACGATGTCATCAAATTCCGTAAAACGTCCGTATCGTTCTTCCGTACGACGCACAGTATCCCTGATTCCTACGGTGTGGTAGTTAAAACTCCACCAGGAAACGTCGTACACACAGGGGACTTCAAATTCGACTTCACCCCTGTAGGAGAACCAGCTGATCTTGCTAAGATGGCTGAAATCGGTAAAGAAGGCGTGCTTGCCCTATTATCCGATAGTACCAATGCAGAAGTTCCTGGTTTTACTAAGTCCGAACGAATCGTAGGACAAAGTATCGATGACATCTTTTCGCGTATGGATGATGGTCGATTAATCTTTGCAACCTTTGCATCAAACATCCACCGTCTTCAACAAGTGGTGGAATCTGCCGTTAAGAAAGGCCGTAAAGTGGCTGTTTTCGGACGAAGTATGGAATCTTCCATCCGAATCGGTCAGGAACTTGGATATATCCGTGCCCCTAAGGATACATTCATTGATGCCCAGCAGATCAACCGACTTCCAGCAAATGAAGTCGTGATCCTTTGTACAGGCTCACAAGGTGAACCAATGGCTGCCCTGTCACGTATCGCCAACGGAACTCACCGTCAAATTCAAATTCAACCTGGCGACACCGTCGTGTTCTCTTCTTCCCCAATCCCTGGAAACACGATCAGTGTCAGCCGTACGATTAATAAACTCTACCGTGCCGGTGCTGATGTCATCCACGGCCCATTGAATGACATCCACACATCCGGTCACGGTAGCCAGGAAGAAATGAAGCTGATGCTTCGTTTGATCCAACCGAAATTCTTTATGCCGATTCACGGGGAATACCGTATGCTGAAGGAGCACACGAAGCTCAGTCACGATTGTGGCGTCGAGCCTGAGAACTGCTTCGTCATGGATAATGGTGACGTCCTTGCTCTTGGTAAAGAAGAAGCAAGTGTCGCAGGTAAAATCCCGTCCGGGTCTGTCTATGTCGACGGAAGCGGAATTGGTGACATCGGTAACATCGTCCTTCGTGATCGTAGAATTCTTTCTGAAGAAGGTCTTGTCATCGTAGTCGTCAGTATCAATATGAAAGAATTCAAGATCGCATCAGGTCCTGATATCATCTCGCGTGGATTCGTCTACATGAGAGAATCAGAAGACTTGATCAAAGAAGCACAGAATCTCGTCAGCTCCCATGTTGAAAAAGTGATGGAGCGTCGTACGACTCAATGGTCTGAGATCAAAAATGAAATCACAGATACCATTGCTCCGTTCTTGTTTGAAAAGACGAAGCGTCGTCCGATGATCCTTCCAATCATTATGGAAGTGTGATCGTAAAAAAATCCCCGCTGGATTTCCAGCGGGGATTTCTTTTTATGTCAGTCGTTTCAATGCTTTTTTCATGTCCGGTAAGTCGAGGTTTCCGGATTCAAAAAATTCTTTGACGATATACTTGGAAAAGTTAACGGCTGACTGATAATCAATCTTCCCAGGGAGTGGCGCCTGGTCTTCAATGACGACATCAATCAGTACAGGTTTTTCGGAAACGAAGGCCTGCTTCATTTTTGTAGAGAGCTCTTCATAGGACTCCACTCGATAGCCTTCTCCCCCACAAGCTTCCGCAAACTTAGCGAAGTCCACTTCTCCCAAGTTTGTCGCATAATTCAAATGCCCCATCTGTTCTTGTTCGTACTTAATCATCCCGATTTTACTATTGTTCAGCACGATCATCTTGATCGGCAGCTCATATTTAACGGCCGTCACAAAATCATGCATCACCATGGAGAATCCACCATCACCGGAAACTCCGATTACCTGTTTATTCGGATACGCTTTTTTCGCAGCAATCGCTCCAGGAAGTCCACTTCCCATCGTTGCCAACCAGCCAGACAAAACGAACTTTTGGTTCACAAGATGCAGGAAGCGGGAAAGCCATACGGTCACGTTGCCTACGTCGCCAGAGATAATAGCCCCCGGTTCCATATGTTTTTCAAGTTCGTACATCACCTGAGGCGCATGTAATGGGTTCTCTGTGGATCTTTTCTCCTCTTGAAGAGCGATTCTCCAGTCATTCATTTTTTCCTGGTAATACTCGAGATACTCTCTCTTTTCAACAGGAGCCGTAAGCTTGGCAAGAGCAGCGAGCGTTTCTTTACTGTCCCCAGCAAGTCCGACTTCAATGGGATAGTACTTCCCGAGGTTTTCAGGCTTATTGTCGATTTGAATGGCTGCAACATCATCAGGCAGGAAATCACGGTATGGAAACTGTGTGCCTACGAGAATCAACAGGTCCGTTTCCTTCATGGCATGGTAAGCCGGCTTTGTACCGATTTGACCATGCTGTCCGAGGCAGTAGGGATGATTATCAGGAATCACTCCTTTTGCAAGCAGACTTAAAATAATGGGAGCTTTAATCGACTCGGCAAAATCGATCAGTTCATTCGGGGCATTTCTCGTTCCCTGCCCTGCCAAAATGATCGGTTTTTCTGCTTTTTCAATAAGTTGCCTTGCTTCGTTTAATTGTTTTTGTGAAGGGAAAATTTCTGGTCTATAATAATCTCCGGAAGTGAGGCGGACCTCATCTGTCTGCTTGGCCGCAAATAAATCATCAGGGACAATCAGGACAGATACACCTTTATGTGCGTAGGCTTCTTTAATAGCCTGGTCAAGCAGGTCTGGGAGCTGTGCTTCCGTCTCTGCCCGGCGGTTGAATACCGCGACATCATCGAACATTCTCTCCAGGTTGATTTCCTGGAATGCCCCTGTCCCTACTTCTTCACTATGCACTTGTCCAACAATCGCAAGAACAGGCGCGCTGTCCGCTTTGGCATCATAAAGGCCGTTAAGTAAGTGAACCGCTCCAGGTCCAGCGATAGCGGCTGTAACTCCGATCTTCCCTGTCAATTTAGCATAAGCAGCTGCTGACAAGGCTCCGGTTTCCTCGTGGCGGACTTGGACGAATTCAATTTCATCCTGCCTTTTCCTTAAATCATCGATTAGCTCGTTGATGGAATCTCCCGGCATACCATATATATGATCGACACCCCAATTAATGAGTTGTTGCGTCATGACTTCACCTGTTCGTTTATTGAACATCCAAATCATCCTTTCAAGCTCCATATTATCTTCTATAACCTTTCTTATTTCCTTTTCCCGCTTTTCTTAAACAAAAAGATGGATGAGCAAACCTAATCATCCATGTGCTGCCTATCAGTCTTATCGTTTCTCATTTTCGATCTATTTACTGATAAAATAAAAAAAGCGCTGCGAATAATCATTCGCAGCGCTTTCTGAACTACTTTTTATTCTCTTTGTCTTCCAGTTCAAGTATTTCATTTCCCAGCTGATCAATTTTCTCCTCCAGAGACTTCATAAACAGAATTTTCGAATCCAGTTCTTCTTCGTATTCAAAAGTCTGACCAAGGATCTTTTTCATTTGCTCATCTAAAAAGGTTATCATATCTTCGGAAGCATCCCCTGTTTCATTTGAAAAAGCATGCAAGTATTTTTGATTGAGTTTCACCAGTTTTTCATTCTCAGCCTTCCATTGATGCAAAGACTGTTCTTTTTGCTCCAGTTCAGAGCGGGCGGCAGATAATTTCTTTTCTAACTGCCCTTTCGTCCGCTCCCATTCTTCCTCTTTCTTCTTCCATTGCTGACATTCCTTTTCGTAAACCTGATTGTTCGTCTCGAACTGCTCTTTTTCTTTTTTTAATTGTTGAAGCAATTGGTCATTTACTTTTTGCTGACCCATTAATTTGTCTTTTTCCTGCTTCAATTTTTGAATCGAGTCTTGTAAAGTCGGCAATTTCTGCTCAAACGCTTTACTCGTGGCACTTCGTTTTTCAAGCTCATTTTTTAAATGTCGAATCGTGGCCTGCTGTTCGGACTTTTCTTCTAAAGAATTCTTTAACCTGCTTGCCTGCGATTCATTTTTAGCAAGGAGTTTATTGAATTTTCTATCCTTATCTTCATAGGCAGCTTTCAGTTTTGTATACTCTTCTTTCTCTTTCTCCTGTTTATTCATCAATTCAGCATAGGTTTCTTCTGCCTGATGTAAGGATTTTTTGTACGTATCCATTTGTTTGTCTCTTTCCACTTGTTGAGACTCTAACCCCTGGACCTTTCCATTTAATTCTTCTTTTTCTTGAAGGATCATTTCCATGCTTTCTTTCAACGATTGGTTTTCTCCGGATAGATCAGCCAAGCGTGCCGCATGTGCAGATGCTTTTTCTTCATACTCCTGGATGGATTTTTTCCACTCTATTTTTATCTCATCCAGTTCTTTTTCTTTCTTATGGAGCCGATACTCGACTTGAGTGATCTCTTTTTTAGATGAGGAAAGGTGTTGGGAAATCTCCGAGAAATTTTTTTGATACCGTTCCGCTTTTTCCCTCCACACAGCCGCTTCCTCTTGTAACGCTTCTTGACGCTTCTGGCTATTGGACAATTGGGATTCTATTCCTTGAATCCTGCGATGGGCTTCTTCTGTGGCTACGCCTTTTTCTTTAATCAGTTCTTCATTCTCCTGCAAGAGTTCAGCATTTTCTTTTTTTAATTTACTTAAAAGAGCATAATGGTAGTTTTCCTGATAATCCTTGACTTTCTCTTTGTATTTGGCGAGTTCTGACTTAAAATGAATGATTTTCTGTTGAAGAACGATTGTGTCTTTTTCCATTTTCATTCCTCCCATCAACAAATCCACTTACTCCTCCAACAAATCAAGAATGTCCTTGAGCTTTTTTTCTTGTTCTTCCATAAGGGACTCCCATTTTTCATTGTCTAGAGGAGCGGAAGCCACAGGTTTATTCCAGGAGTGTCCTTGATGGAACATCATCATTATAAATAGCATATGAATGGTCTCCCCATCCAAAAACATGAAACTCTTGCCTGTATCGCCTTCCTTTACTTCTCCCAATTTACGAACCATCCATTGTTTTAGATACTTTTTCATTAAAATTTGGAGTTCCAGGTCATCCACCTCAGCCTTCCCCCTCCCTCACATTCGTTCCACTAACATGAATTTGATTCAAAGAAGGGATGCCATTTTCAAATCCATCCCCATACGTAAAACCTTTCATGCTCTCTGTATAATTCTCTTGAGGTGACCATTTCATTTGGAAATTATTAAACGATAAGAGGTTGCCAGGCTCTATCTGATTCACCTCTATTGGCTTCAACCAAAACTCTTCTTTATCGGATTTTTCATTCATCCTTTCCCAGGCTCCCGGCATGCGCATTTTCATGGTTGAGTCCTTGTAAACATATTTTCCGGAAAACCGAAGGATGGAAGCTTCTTTAAGCTTCAGACAGATGTAGGGGTTACGGAAGGGTTCCATTTGATGATTATAGATATGAAAACTTCCAATAAGCATGCTTTCTTGAGCTGGGTCGTGGGAAAAATGAATAGAATATGTAAAATAACAGTACGTGGATCGAGCCTGGTGTTTTTTTAGTGCTTGAATCTTCGCTTTAATGGATTGAAGATACTGGTCATTCTTTCTCTTCCATTGTGAAATGTTGTCCTCCACATTGACCACCTCCTCTAGTCTCCATGACTTCCTATTAATGGAGGACCCGCCGTTTGAGGGTTCACCATTTTTTGCAAAAATAAAAAGAGAGGATCAGATCCTCTCTTTTAATCTATGCTTAATATTTAAGCATCATCACCATTGTCGCCATCAACATTTGGGAACAATACAGGGCATTGTGGTGGAATTGTAGGAGTCGGGCAAGGCGGGATAGGAAGAATATCACGCGGTTGGCAGAACTCTGCTACGATTTCAAGTGTGACATCGTATGTGGACTGAATGCTTTGGCATAGACGTACAGTCACATCAACATCAAGCTCGTCGACTTCTGTTCCATTTTCTACACAGGAAGCTGTGCAAACGAAGCAGCTCAAGTCCGTGTAATCCACATCAATGTCTGTTCCTTCTGGTGCGCAAAGAAGGACCTGCTCACAGCGCGTGAATGTAGCGCTTCCAACCTCAACGGTTCCTCCACCTAATTCAGGTGTAAGTTCAACAGAAATGGTCACTTCAAAGTTTTTACGGATGTTGACAAGCTGCAAAGTCAGCAACGTACCATCGACAACAAGTTCCTGATCGACTCGGCCAAGAACCTCGACATCCACAGGCTCCACTTCACATGTTACTGAATCGATGACGATATCGTCACATGTCAACTGAGCCCCATCTGGACCGACTGGTAGTTCAAGTCCATCAACACTCAAATCGAAAGTCGCTTCATTGATAATCCAATCATAAACTTTTTCTGTGTTGATACATAGGAGCTCCTGGCCCCCAGTAAGATTTTTTGCTTGCATGATATGCAAACACCTCCGAATAAGATTTTTCTTTCATTCGTAGCATATGAACAGATGTACCGATGGGTCTAGTGCAAATGCTGATATTTCGTACGTTTTAGCATTTTGTGCGAACACCTATAGTAGATTCATGAACATGGATGGCTGAGACTGTCCTTATAAAAAGAAAAATCTAAAATAATCCTTTTTTCAAGGCATACAATGATTAGTACACGAATACAATTGAGGAATTTACGAAATAACCGGCACATATGTCACGTATTGGAAACACAAAAATAGTATATTAATGTGCTTGAAAAGGGTGATGAGTGATGGATCAAAAACGTCCGAACAACTCAAAAGAACTAGAATCTAAACTGGAAAAATTGTCGCTTTATAAAGAGATGCTGCAATCACTACAGAAAACCAATGTCATCGATGACTACCTTCTTATCAAACAAGAATCTCATGATTCTAAGAATCAAACAGAAGGAGTTTTAAAGAAAATGGATGAATACCATTACAACGCCGAGCAGAGATCCCAACAACTCGCTGCTCAAATACAATCCGTGAAGGAAACGGTGAACGGATTGCAAAAAGACATCGACTTTATTAAAGAGAAAATGGACCGCCTTCAAGTCCATGATTTAATGGAGAAAATGAATCGTTTCATGGATAATCAAGGGTCTGCTAAAAAAGCAGAGGAAGTGAACGAGGTCACTCGTTTGACTCAGGAAATCCAGCAGTTGAAGCAACAAATGCAAACCGTTGAGCATCAGAAGGAAATCCCTGTTGCTGAACACCCTGCAAAGCAAAAAGGAAAAGTTCAAACCTCCGATTTTCGGAAGCTTCAAAATATGCTTCAATCAAAGAGGATCTCACCACAACGAAATGATTACCATCAGCCAATGAGTCACCAACATCCCTATACGTCCTACCAGCAAAACTACTCTGCCAATACACAGGGGTTCCAAGGCCCCTCATCGTTTCCTAAACCGACGAGAGCCAAAGCTGGAAAATCAAAAACTTACGTCAACCCTCAGTTCGACTTCAACCAGCAGACAACGATAAAGGCAAACTCAAAAAAAAACGATAAAGAAACCGCCCACGTCGGAATAAACAAAGAGAAGACCACAAAGAAAACGAATATTCAATTTCAATTGATGAAACCAGAATCTGCACAAATGGCCATTTACCATGCAGAAGCGCAGAAACCAAGGATGAAGAGAGATGAATCGAACAGTGAAAATAATCAAATAGAAACCAAGGATCATTCAAACCTTCCTTCCAGTAGTGAATCCATGAAGAAAAAGGAACGATCCCTGCTTTCTATTTTCCAGCGGTGGAACAGCTGATATGAAAATACTGAAGGATTTATATGATCAGATGATTCTCCAAGGTTCTGAAGCTCTCCCCTATGAAACGTGTGGTCTACTCACTGGTGAAGGTCCCAGCGATATTCAAAAGTTATGGCCGTTAGAAAATGAATGGAAGTCGCCTCATCGCTTTTATGTGAGTAAGAAGGTCGTCGAAGAGACATTAAAGAGAATAACAGCAATCCATCAGACGGTGCTGGGCGTTTATCACTCTCACCCAACCACAGCACCAGTTCCTTCCTTTTATGATCTTAAAAATCATCCGGATGACGATATAAAAATGATGATTATCTCCTATAAAAATATCCCTCCAACCGTAAAATGTTATTCCATTAAAAATCGCACTTATGACGAACACCCTTTTTCCATAGAATAAACATCTGCCCTTCCCTTTCCACCATTTTTGATTATAATAAAATATCAAGGTTAAGGAGAGGTAAACGTGAAAGCCAGGAAAGTGAAAAGACAAGTTCAAAATAAGCCTTTTGTGAAAGCTTCCAACCAACCGATTATCATTAACACAACTCCAAGTAAAGCCATTCGTCCCCGTGGCGGATGCTGCGGTAAAAAGAGAACCTAATCCACTCGCCTCCGAATGAGAGGAAATGTGCGTTCTTATTTTATGTTTCATAAACTTAATGACTTTCGTCTACTAAAGGGCATTCGAAATTACCTTGTATCACAAACTTAACGAATAAATCCTATATATAAAGATAAAAAAGGAAGAAGACGCTCAAATTACATGGCGTCTTCTTCCTTTTTATCTATTTCTATGGCTTTTCTTATTAATCCTCTAATACGAGGTTCTTTTCAAAGCGACTGATATCTTTATCCGCACCAATCACAATAAGCACATCGCTCTCTTTAATTTCCTCCGTTGCCATCGGAGAGACGATGACATCCTTATCCCGTTTGATTGCGACGACGTTACATCCATATTCAGCTCGGATGTCAAGATCAACAAGTGTTTGTCCGCCCATTTTGCTTCCGGCTTTTACCTCGACGACACTGTGATCATCAGAAAGTTCGATATAATCAAGGATGTTATTTGAGATAATATTGTGAGCGATTCGTTTCCCCATATCTCGTTCCGGGTGAACGACTTGGTCGGCTCCAATCTTGTTCAGTATTTTTTCATGGTAATCATTTTGGGCTTTGACTGTGATCATCTTGATGCCCATTTCTTTTAGAATTAATGTTGTCAGCATGCTCGCCTGAATGTTATCACCAATGGCTACGATGACATGATCAATGTTCCGAAACCCGAGCTCTTTCAGCACATTTTCATCTGTAGAATCGGCTATAACAGCGTGTGAGGCGATATCCCGATATTCGTTTACTTTATCTTCATCAAGGTCGAGGGCAAGGACTTCCATTCCCTCTCGGCTCAATTCGCGGCAGATGCTGCCCCCGAAGCGGCCGAGACCGATGACGGCAAATTCTTTTTTCATACGTCAACCTCCAACTGTCTCGCAAAATCTAAGCTTATTCTATCATATAAAACCTTACTCCACATGCGGAATCATCAATTTCAATTTAGAATCTATCTGTACTTTGCTAGTTTTCTTTGTATTTAGAACCGTTTAGTGATCAGGCAAAACCGTTTATAAGAACGATACCCTATCATCAAGTAAACTCGAAAAAAAGCTTAGAGTCTATAGACTCTAAGCTTTTTAGTGGATGGCTTTATTTTTTACCTTTGACATAATCCGCATCGAAAAGGAATAGACGCATCAATAGGATGAGTGACGGGATTAACAAAAGCAGTCCGGCAATGAAGACGATGACCAGAGCAATAGCCATGGACTCATTGGTCACGCCACTTGTAATGGTTACATATGGGTAAAGCAAGTACGGCAAGTGAGAAGCTCCGTAACCAAAGAAGGCGATGAAAAATTGAATCATGACAGCAATAAACGCCCAGCCGTAATACTTCCCTTGATAGACTAGGAAGACAGCAATCATGAAAAAGGCTACGGATATACCGAAGACCCACCATAATTCTATCGCTCGTTGGTAATGGTCCATATTCTGCTGACTAAGCGCGATAAACGTCGTGAGACTGGCAATGATGGTCGGCGAACTCCAAAATAACGCGTATTTTCTAAGGATTTCAAGCGCAGGCTTATCACCTGCCCGGTTAGCATAATACGTCAGGAACATGGCACTGATATAAAGGACACTAACGATGGCAAGGAAAACGACACTCCAGGAATAGGGACTTGATATCAACTCTCCGTATAGGAGCTGCACCCCGTATGCCGTTTCCTCAATGAATCCACCTTCAGATATGGTAAGTGCAGTCGAAAGAGATGCAGGGATGAGTAATCCAGTGGCCCCATACAGAAACATATAAAGAGAGTTATCCTTCGATCCATAATTCTCAAAGGCATAAAAGGACCCCCTGATTGCGAGCAGGACAATGGCGATACTTCCCGGAATCAAAAGCGTTTGACCAAAATAGTAGGCCATATCCGGGAAAAATCCAACGAGTCCTACGAAAAAGAAGACGAAAAATACGTTGGTCACTTCCCACACAGGCGATAAATACCGGGAAATCAGCTGGTTGATCAAGTGATCCTTCTTTGTCATTCTTGCGTAGTAAGCGAAGAAGCCAGCACCGAAATCAACGGAAGCAACGATCAAATATCCATAGAGGAAGAGCCATAGAACGGAAATCCCAATCAATTCATAACTCATACGTCATCCTCCTTACTTGCAGCGGCTGTTTGAGGATAACGATGTTCCAACTCCAATTCAGCCGGTTTTCCTTTAAATATTTTCCGCAGTGTGATGAGACATCCCATACCGAGGACAAGATACACAGCTGCGAAAAGGATAAACATCGAAAACACATACGGAGAGGTTGTGGCACCTTCTGCTACGGTCATAAACCCACGTAAAATCCATGGTTGGCGGCCTACTTCTGCGTAAACCCATCCAAATTCAATAGCAAGCATCGTAAGCGGGCCTGTAGCTACAATTCCCCATAAGAGAAGCGGGTTGTATTCGTTCCATTTTTTCATCTTCCAGAATATGAGGAATAGGAACGAGATACCTAGCGTATAAAACCCGATGCTGACCATGAGATCAAACATGTAGTGGATCCATAGAGGGGGCCGTTCCTCTTCCGGCGTTTCATTCAACCCTTCCACCTCTGCGTTAAAATCGCCGTAGGCAAGGAAACTTAATGCGTTTGGAATTCTTATGGCATTTTCTACTTCATTGTCTTCATTTAATGTACCGAAGACGACTAGATCGGCACCTTCTTCAGTCTCAAAATGCCACTCCCCTGCTGCTAGTTTTTCCGGCTGAAACTCGGCAAGAAATTTGGCAGACAAGTCGCCGGCCACAGCTGTCAGAATCGCAAATAAAAACGTCATCGTAACCGTTAGCTTCAAGGCTTTTTTATGGTAGAGCGACCCTTTTTTTATAAGAATGATGAAGGCTGCAATACCAGCCAGGACCGCAGCCGCCGTTAAATAGGAGGATGAAATAACGTGAAACACCTTCGTCGGTGTCGCAGGGTTGAACATCGCTGCTATCGGGTCAACCGCTGTGAAACGCCCGTCCTCCATTTCGAAGCCTTGAGGTGTATTCATAAAGGAGTTGACTGTAGTAATGAAAAATGCTGACAATGTCCCACCGATGACAACAGGAATGGATAATAGCCAGTGGTAGATCGGTTTCTTAAAACGATCCCACGTATATAAATAAATCCCAAGGAAAATCGCTTCAAAGAAGAAAGCGAACGTTTCCATGAATAGTGGCAGTGCAATCACATTCCCCGCCAACTGCATGAAACTAGGCCATATCAGTGACAACTGCAAACCAATGGCTGTACCTGTTACAACACCGACGGCTACGGTAATCGTATAGCCGCGTGTCCAGCGACGGGCAAGCAGGGTATAGTGTGGATCTTTTTTCTTTATTCCGATGAGCTCGGCAATCGATACGAGGACAGGAACACCGACTCCAAGCGTCGCGAAAATCGCATGGAAAAGCAGTGTCATAGCCGTGAGTGCCCGGCTCACTTCAACGGTTTCAAAACCAAACATCTTTCTTCCCCCTAACTAAAATCGGTCACTTCTACCGTTAGTATAAAGCTTGAAAACGGTTCATGGTCAGATGGTTGTTGACGATTTTGTGACATCCTTCACAAAGTTTCTATTTGATTAGGATATTACCCGATCTCTTTTTGATTGTCGAACGTTTTGCCTATATCTCTTCTTCCCTATTGGTCATTTAAATTAACGTACGAATGCCGATAACCAGCACACCACTTCTTCCACGAAAGCTCCTAATTGTGGAACACTCAGTTTCGAGAGACACGGGAGTCGTTGCCTGCATTGAGCGTCAGGGGTGGCCGAGAAGCTACTCGCTTTCCTGTGGGGGAGCGCCGAGCTTCCTCGGACTGCGTCCTGCGGGATCTCGCCTATCTCCTTCTCCCACGGGAGTCTCGCAGCTTCCCACCCACCCCATTCGATGTATGTGATAATCGAACCCCTTTACCAAGTTGGATTGTCTTACGCTATCCCGATTGTTAGAAGCAAAAACACTCTGTATCAAGCTTTCAAAGTTCAAATCCCTAGGCATGGGAGTTTTAATTTTATACTCCAATCAAACGAATAGTTGTTTGTTCTGGAAGTGGTTTCGAGACACTGATTTAGTAAAGGGGCGGAGAGGGATGGCGAGACTCCTGCGGGAAAAGAGTGCTAGGTGAGACCCCGCAAGGCGTCAGCCTGAGGAGGCTCATCGCGCTCCCACGGAAAGCGAGCTATTCCCCGTAGCCCCCATCCACTCAATAAAAGTCTCGAAACGGAGTCTTCCACAATCCTGCCAATTAGTTGAATAAAAAAGACACCGGATTTCCGGTGTCTTTTGAAATAAACATATTTAATCATATGGCATCGAGCATTTGGAACTGGGCTTTTACTAGATCATAGTACTCGCCTTCCTGGTCCATCAATTCATCATGCGAGCCTTGCTCGAGGATGCGCCCGTTTTCCAGAACGAAAATATTGTCCGCTTCCCGTATGGTCGACAAGCGGTGCGCAATCATGATTGCTGTTCGTCCCTTGAGCAGTCTACGAAGCGCCTGTTGGATTTTCAGTTCTGTTTCGGTATCGATGCTGGCGGTCGCTTCATCCAGAATAAGAATCCTCGGATTAGCAAGAAGCGCACGGGCAAAGGACAAGAGCTGTCGTTCACCGGCGGAAAGGATATTTCCGCGTTCTTCTACTTCCGTTTCATATCCATTGTTCAGACGCTGGATAAAGTCATCGGCTCCGACGACTTTCGCGGCTTCGATGACTTCTTCATCGGAAGCATCCGGACGTCCGAAACGTATGTTTTCCATGATCGTCCCTGAGAAAATGAAGGTATCCTGAAGGACGACACTGATCTGCTGGCGCACACTATCAATCGTAGCATCTTTCAAGTCTACCCCATCAATTTTGACGGCTCCTTTAGTCGGATCATAAAAGCGGCTGATCAAGTTCGCAATCGTCGATTTACCAGAACCCGTATGACCGACAAGGGCGACGGTCTCCCCTTCCTTCATTTCAAGGTTGATGTCGTGTAGAGCAACGCGTTTGGAATCATAAGCGAATTGAACATGATCAAATTCAATGTGGCCGCGCATATCTTTCAGCTCAATCGCATCTTTCTTCTCTTCGACATTCGGTTCCTCATCCAGAAATTCAAAGATTCTTTCAGAGGCGGCCATCGCCATCAAGAGTTGGTTATACATCTGACCTAAACGGGAGATCGGCTCCCAGAACATGCCAAGGAAGAAAGCGAACATGACAAAGTCACCGACTTCAATACTTGACTGCAAGATTAAATGAGCTCCATAAGCGATAAGTATGACCGTTCCGACTGCATTGCTCATTTCAACAAATGGGCGGAACATGGCACTTTTCTTTGAAGCTGTGTTCCAGGATTGGAAGTTATCCGTATTCACACCATTGAAGTATTCTGTATTTTCTTTTTCCTGAGAAAACGATTGAGTAATACGAATGCCCTGAAGGCTTTCATTTAGATGCGAATTCAATTTAGATTGTTGAATCCGGACATTCTGCCAGGAGCGGCGGATGTTACGGCGCAGCTTTGTTGAGATATAGAACATGAGCGGCAGGATAACGAGAATCGCCAGGGCAAGTTTTGGACTGAAAACTAATAGAATAACGACAATTCCTGTCAACATGACGACATCCATCAGCAGGTTGATGATTCCATTCGTGAACAATTCCTGGAGGGAGTTGATGTCGTTCATAATCCGGACAAGGATCGAACCTGCGGATCTCGAGTCGAAAAACTTATGAGAAAGTCTTTGGACGTGGGAAAACAAATGCTGCCTCAGGTCATAGATCACATTCTGACCGAGGATGTTCACATATTTAATTCTAAGTGCATTACCGATATAACTGAGTAAATACATGATGGCAATGCCCACCACGAGTTGGATCAATAGATTGGTGTCCCCTTCAGCAATCGCAATGTCGATCGCTACTTGACCAATTAACACGGGAACAACCAGCCTCACGATGGTGGAAATGAGCATCGCAACGATGGCAACAGGCAGCAATGTTTTGGCATAAGGCTTCAAGTACGTAAGCAGCCGCCACATTTGAGCCCAGTTGAACGGCTTTTCAATCGCCTGGTCCTGCGTATATTTAAATCGATTCAAATGAGTACTCGTTTCTGGTTCATGCTTTGGTTTGCGAGCCATGGTCTCCCTCCTTTTATGAAATGTTAGATGTCTTTAAAATTTTCTCTTTATCCTGATACTGAATATCGTAAATTCGTTGATACGGTCCACCATTCGTAAGAAGTTCCTCATGAACCCCACGTTCTTTGACGCATCCGTCTTCAAGAACGATGATCTCATCGGCGTGTTTTAATGAAGAAATGCGATGGGCAATGATGAAGGTCGTGCGTCCTTTCATCACTTCCTGCAACGCTTTTTGAATTTTGAATTCTGTTTCCATATCAACAGCAGAAGTCGCATCATCCAACACGAGGATCGCCGGGTCAATGAGGATCGCACGTGCAATCGCAATCCGTTGTTTTTGACCTCCGGAGAGTCCCATGCCACGTTCACCTAAGAGGGTGTCATACCCATCCGGCATATCCATGATAAATTCATGCGCCTGTGCCCTTTTGGCGGCATCGATGACATCTTCAAGCGTCGCATCTGGATTTCCATATGCGATGTTTTCTTTAATCGTCGTTGAGAAAAGGAATGACTCTTGTAAAACAAAACCGATGTTTTTGCGAAGACTTTTCAATCCATAATCTTGTACCGGACGACCATCGACGAGGACTTCCCCTTTTTCCGGTTCGTAAAAACGGGTGATCAATTGCGTGATACTCGTTTTACCTGAGCCTGTAGCTCCGATCAGTCCGATCGTTTTTCCAGGAGGAGCATCAAAGCTGATATCTTTCAATGCGGAATCGTCATCTTCAACATAAGTAAGGGTGACATCTTTGAACGTCACGTGCCCTTGTAAACGATCCTGGTGAATGGAGTCCTCTTTTTCAGAGATTTCTTCAGGTGCTTCTAAAATCTCCAGCAAGCGCTCACCGGAAGCTTTCGCCTGTGAGAAAAGGTTGATGACGAAACCTAAGTTCATCAATGGCCCGAGAATGTACCAGACCAAACTGAAAAAGGCGACCAGTTCTCCTAGCTGCATCATATTATTCATAACCATATACCCGCCGTAGGCAAGCAAGGCTACGACCGACACGTTGCCGATGAACTCCATCAGAGGGAAATAACGCGCCCATATGTTGGATGTCGTAATGAATTTGGATCGGTAATCTTCACTTCTATTTGAAAAACGCCCGATCTCAAAACTTTCTCTTGAAAGAGATTTAACGGTATTCATCCCGCTGATATTTTCTTGAACCCTTGTATTCAGCTTCCCGAACGACTTACGGATCTTTCGGAATGCCGGGTGTACTTTGCGATCAAACCGGTACACCACAAGGGCAAGAAACGGCATCGCAGCCATTGTCACAAGGGCAAGGGGAACGGAGAAGTAGAACATGACGCTCAAACTGATGACGATCAAAAGGAAGATTCGGATCAGTTCTGAGAATCCAAAGGAAAGGAAAAAACGGAACCCTTCCACATCTGCCGTCAATCTCGACATCAAATCTCCTGTCTTGGCATTGTCGTAATAACGAAAAGGAAGCCGCTGCAATTTTTTGTACAGCTCGTCACGAAGGGTATAAACCGAGCGTATACCGAAGAAGTCCCCTAAATACTGATGAAAATATGTAGCGAATCCCTTGATGATCATGAGTGCGATAAATGCGATACATATATAAGGAATGAGACGATACTCTTCAGCGAGAACAACATCATCGATGGTGATCTTCAATACGATTGGGTAGACCACAGTAATGATGGTTACGAAAAATAATGAGAACAAAGACCAAAAGAAAAATTTTCGATATGGCCAATAAAATGCTTTTAGTTTTTTAAACGTATCCAAAGGTTTTCCTCCTTCTTATTTTTTAACGTAATATTAAATATATCGGGTTACGAAATAAATATCTACCCATTTGCAATAATTTTTGAAATTTTCTATCTAGAGGATGATTTTCCCTCATTCCAAAGTTGTAGATGAATATTTTGTTGAAGGGTATGACAGAACTCTCTAAAAAAAAGTACATCATATACCTTTCAATGGTCTTTATTATCAGCGGTTCTAGGGCTTTAATCGGTGACTTTTGCTCTTTTACTAGTGACTTCAACGATCCTATAAGAAGCATCAAACCTTCCAGCCTTACCAAAGCTTGAAAAAACTCAATCCTTCCATATTTATGGAAATTGTTTTCCTTCTATGCCTTCTTCATTCGCTACCTCCTGCCCCCTTCTCTCCAACGCATCCAACCTTTATATTGGTGTTATCCAAATAAAATTTGTGTCTTTAAATGCAAAACGTTGAATTCTACTGTCAGATTCCGATATTCTATTAGAGGAGACTAAAAGATAGAAAGGAGTTTATTGATGAATTTATTTGAAGAAGGATTAGTTTTTAATTTTGATGTCCTCGTCGAGTGGCTGATCACGGGAGGACTTAAAATCGCTGTTATCCTTATCGCCTTCGCGATAATTAAACCTTTAGGTACGAAAGCGATTGAAGCAGCGATCAACCGGATGAGTCAGCAACGGAACATTACAGACGGAAGAAATAAAACGCTGCAAAAAGTTGCTGTGAATCTGTTTTCTTATGTTTTACTATTTATTTTGGTTATGATGCTGCTCAGTGCCGTAAATATTGAAATTGGACCATTGCTTGCAGGTGCAGGAATTCTCGGTCTAGCCATCGGATTCGGGGCCCAGGGTCTTGTTTCTGATATCGTTACCGGATTCTTCTTACTAATTGAGCGCCAGATTGAAGTCGATGATTACGTCACAGCTGGCGGTTATGACGGGGTCGTTGAAGAAGTCGGAATTCGTACAACGAAGATCCGCAGCTTTGATGGAACATTGAATTTTGTTCCAAACCGTAACATCGTTGGTGTCGCCAACCACTCCCGCGGCAACATGCGTGCGCTTGTGGACATTGGCATCGGATATGATGAGAACATTGATGAAGCACTCGCTGTTCTTCAAAAAGTCGCGGACCAATTTGCAGAGGACGAGCGTTTCGTTGAAGGACCGAACGTGCTTGGTGTCCAGAGCCTTGGTTCTTCTGATGTCGTGATCCGTATCCTTGGTAAGACGGAAAACATGGAACAATGGGCGGTTGAACGTGATATGAGAAAAGCGATGAAAGAGGCCTTGGATGCTGCGGATATCGAAATTCCATTCCCGCATCAAGTGTATATTCAAAAAGAATCTTAATAATAGAAATAACCCGACCTGATGAGGTCGGGTTATTTTGTTTCTTCTTTCCACATTTCCACTTTCTTTATTTGGCCTTTGACGAGGTCAACGATCTTAAATCGGTACCCCTCTCCTTCGACAACGGTCCCCTCTTTCGCCTCAAAATCTTTCGTATAAATCCAACCTGAGATTGTATCGATATCCATGTGATCCAATTGGATGTCAAAGAAATCATTGATATCCTGGATGGCGGTCTTACCTTCTATTAAAAAGTGACCGTTTTTCAGTCGTTTGATATCCCGTTCTTCTTCGGCGTCAAATTCATCGCGGATTTCCCCGACAATTTCTTCGAGAATATCTTCCACCGTCACGATTCCGGATGTTCCCCCATACTCATCAATGAGCACAGCCATATGGGTATGGTCTTTCTGCATCTTCACGAGCAAGTCGTGGATGGGGATATTCTCGAATACTTTCATGACCGGTCGCAAAAACGGCCGGAGTGTACTTTGATTTTCCGCATCATCATAGAGCAGTTCTTTCATATGAATAATGCCGATAATTTCATCTTTGCTGCTATCGATCACCGGATAGCGGGTATAGCGGTTATGCTTCACTTCCCTTACCGCGTTCGTCACCGACTGCCTGACATCAAGCACGGCCATTTCTGTGCGGGGGATCATGATCTCTTTCGCTGTCCGGTTATCGAATTCAAAGATGCGATCGACATACGTATACTCCGATCGGTTGATCTCCCCTTTTTGATAACTTTTTGTAAGGATGTGTCTCAGCTCTTCTTCTGAGTGCACTTCATCTGATTCACGAGCGGTCTGGAAACCGAGCATGCGCACAAAAATATTTGCAGATCCGTTCAACAGCCAGATGAGCGGATACATCAATTTGCTGTACAACATGAGAGGTCTGGATAAAAGCAGGGTGATACTTTCTGCCTTCTGAATCGCCATCGTTTTAGGTGCAAGCTCTCCGAGGACGACGTGTAAAAAGGTGATGACAAAAAAGGCGATCACAAATGAAAGCGTGTGGGTGAGACCTTCGGGTAGAGCAATTTGATCAAATAAAGGTCTCAATAAAACTTCCAGTGTCGGTTCCCCTAACCAACCAAGCCCAAGGGCGGTGATCGTGATGCCTAGTTGACAGGCACTGAGATAATAATCAAGATCACTGACAACACGGATGGCATTCTCTGCTTTCTTATGCCCTTCCGCTGCCTTAGATTCCAGTCTTGTTTTTCTAACCTTTACGATGGCAAATTCACTGGCTACAAAAAAAGCAGTAAGCAGAATCAAGAGTGCGACTGCTGTCAATTTAATCGTTATTTCCATCAAGGCCACTCCTTATAAAAAAGAAGGAGGAAACTTCCTCCTTCTCTCATCTATCCTCTATTGTTAACTGGAATGACCAACCTATGCGTCCTTTTACAGTTCTCTAAGTGTTTTTTCAACGATATTGACCCCTACAGGGAGTGCCTCTTCCTTCGGTTTCAACGTGGATTGATGAAGACCTGCTTTCGAATCGACGCCAAGCCAGAACATAAACCCTGGAATCTCTTTCACCATATAGCCGAAGTCTTCACCGGTCATCGCCATGTTCGCTTCTTTGTATTGATATTCGGTCTCTTGTACAAGCTGCTCAAAGCGCTGCACTTGTTCAGCATCGTTGAACACTTGGTGGTAGTTGGACCCGTAATCGATGTGAATGCTGCAGTCGTTAGCGATCTCAAAACCTCGCGCAACCTTCTCGATCTCCGCTTTGACTTTTTCCATAGCTTCTGGAGACAACGTTCGGATCGTGCCCTCTAAGCGGGCCGCCTGGGCGATAATGTTCTGCACCGTCCCCGCTTCAATTCTTCCAATGGTAATGACCGCGCTGTCCAGTGGATCGACTCTGCGGGCAACGATTTGCTGCAGATGCGAAACAAAGGTACTTGCTGTTACGACCATATCGTGAGTCAAGTGAGGAAAGGCCGCGTGCCCCCCGACACCTTTGAAATCGATGAACAGTTCACTCGTGTTGGCGAACAATAATCCTGGCTTTGAAGAAACGGAACCGACCGGAAGTTCAGGTGCCACGTGCAATCCGAAAATGACGTCCGGACGGTACCTTTCCATCACTTCACACTGAAGCATCGGTTCTGCTCCTCCCGGCCCTTCCTCCGCGGGTTGGAATAGGAAAACGACATCATCTTCAGCGGGATTCTGAGCGAGTCGCGTCAATGCTCCAAGGGCGATGGTCATATGAAAGTCATGACCACAGGCATGCATGTGTCCTTCATGGGTGGACTGAAACTCATAACCCGTCTCTTCCGTTAGCGGAAGTCCGTCGATATCCGCCCGGTAACCAATGGTTTTTCCCCCGACGCTCCCTTTGACACGTACAAAAATACCTGTTCGCCACGTTTCTACTGTCAAAGCTTCTTGAGGAAGTTTGTTTATATAATCCAACAAATACTGCTGTGTCTTGTACTCCTTAAAGCCAAGTTCAGGAATTTGATGCAGCTCTCTTCTGATTTGACTCAACCATTCTTGTTCCAAAAAGGTCCCTCCCTATACGAAAGGCCCTGCTCCAGGAGCAAGGCCCTTCCTTCTATTCATCGGATCAAAAAAAATCAGTTATCCAGTTTACGAAGTGCCTGCATGATCTCCGTCTTGGACTTCGTCTGATCATCAATTTCCTTGATCACTTTCGCAGGTGTGCCGGCAACAAGGGTGTTCGCTGGTACATCTTCTGTGACAATCGCTCCTGCAGCAACGACCGCCCCTTCACCGACCGTTACCCCTTCAAGTACGACAGCGTTCGCACCGATGACGACACCATCTTCAATGACAACCGGTTTGGCAGAAGGTGGTTCAATAACTCCTGCAAGAACTGCACCTGCTCCGATGTGGCAGTTCTTTCCGACCGTTGCACGTCCTCCAAGGACAACATTCATGTCGATCATCGTGCCTTCACCGACGACAGAACCGATGTTGATCATCGCTCCGAGCATGATGACCGCTCCGTCTCCGATTTCCACCTGGTCACGGATGACAGCACCTGGCTCAATACGCGCGTTGACTTTTTTCAAGTCAAGCAGAGGAATAGCAGAATTTCGACGGTCGTTCTCAAGGACATAGTCCTCGATTTCATTTTCATATTTTTCTAGAATCGGCTGGATGACTTTCCATTCTCCGAAAATCACTCCAGAGTTGCCTGTGATGAAATCCTGTACTTGTTCACCAAACTCAAGGCTTTCTAAGTTTTCACCTTTCAAATAAACTTTGACCGGTGTTGATTTTTCACTATTTGATATGAATGAAATGATTTCATTAGCGTCCATCTGTTTCATGAGTAGTTCCTCCTTTATGTATCTTTCATCCTTTACTTTATCAAAGGAAGAGAGACTTTTTCAATCTTCTTTTTTTGGAATTCTGAGAATTAGTAGAAAACTCAAGACAGCGAGTACAAGTAATCCCATGTAGACGAGATGCAGCCCTGATGTCAAACCGTCTTGTAAAACAAGGAGAGCTTCCTGGCTCAATTGCTCTCTCGTTTCCTCTCTGAGAAGGGAATTGGCAGAATCGACGCTGAAAGAGGCCGGAAGATTTGAACTTTCAATCGCATTTGCCACCTGGCTGTTTAAAATCCCTCCAAGGAGTGCTGCACCAATGGCACTGCCAATCGTACGCATGAACATATTGGTCGCTGTCGCAATGCCTCTTTTTTGCCAATCGACACTGTTTTGAATCGAGACGATAAAGGAGGTTGATGACAGCCCCATCCCGATTCCGATGAACAAGGAGCCCATGGCGGCAAACACGGGGCCTTTTTCCGGGCTGAGCAGGGAAAAGATGGTTCCCCCGATGATGAGCGAGACCCCGCCGAGGACGGCGGTTGGGCGAAAGCCGATTTTTAAAATCAAGCGTCCGGCGACGGTGGCTGCAATCGGCCAGCCGATCGACATGGTCGTAAGCGTAAATCCGGCAACGGTCGCTGATTGCTCCATCACCCCCTGCACGAAGGCCGGTAAATAGCTGCTCACCCCGATGAGGATCATCCCGGTCGTAAGTGAAGTAAGGTTGGCATAGCGGATGGAACGAATGTGCCATAAATCCATCGGCATCATTGGGTCGTCCGTTTTCCTCTCATGGAAGAAAAAGGCCAGTGCACCAACAAGAGCGACAATCACCATTGAAAGCATGGTCCAGGACATCCAATCGATCCCTACTCCGCCTTCCACTAGGATAATCATCAGCGTGCTGACCGTGATGACGACCCACATGGATCCGGCTATATCCACATTCCTCTTTTCTTTGGAAACTTCTTCTTTAAAGAAAAAGAGAATGCCCAAAAACGCGAGCAGGCCGAGAGGAAGGTTCATCCAAAACACATACGGCCAGGAGAGAAAATCAACGAAGAACCCCCCGAGTGCAGGCCCCGTCACAGCAGAGATGCCCCAGACGCTCGATAAATACCCTTGGATCTTCGCCCGCTCTTCTTTCGTATAAATATCACCGACAATCGTCGTTGCAATGGGCATCAAGGCTCCAGCACCGAGCCCCTGGACGAGTCTCGCCCCAATCAAAACATTCATGGAAGGGGCAAGGGCGCAAAGAACAGCTCCCAATAGAAAAAGGCTGATTCCGAGCATGAAGATCGGTTTCCGACCGAAAACATCAGCTAATCGGCCGAAAAGCAGGACAGTCGCTGCATTCGTCAGAAGATAAGCAGAAAACACCCAGCTGTATAAGCTGAACCCTCCGAGATCCGCTACGATACTCGGCATCGCCGTGGACACGATCGTCGCTTCTATCGCTGCAAGGAACATGGCAAGCATGATCGATGCCAGCACAAGTCCCCGTTTTTCTTTGTCTTTCTTCATATGTAGATTCACCTTCAATACAAAAATAGATGACATCTTAGATGCCATCTATTCTATCATAATCAATTTATTGACTTGCTTCTACCATTGTATGTTTAAACGTTTCATGATAATGCTTGCTGAATTGTTTAAGGATTGTCCGACGTGTTACAATCCCGTCGAATTCTCCCTCTTCATTCGTCACACAGACAAACGGATAATCAATAAGCTTGTGCATCGCATCAATCATACTGTCACCAAGCTGTAGACAAGGCACTTCATCATCCATCACTTCACTGACCGTCATTTCAGATAGTCGGTTCAATTCAAATTGTTCAATTCCCAATGTTTCTTCCAAAATTTTCGTTTTGCTGATGACTCCTTGAAATTTAAAGGTAGGATCCAGTACCGGTACCGCAGAATACCCAGACTTCACTAACACCAAAAGCGCATGCTCAAGCGGGTTACCAATTTGCACGTGGGCTACTTTCTCAGCTGGAATCATAAGTTCTGAAACGAGTGGGATTCTCAATGCTTCTTTTTCTAAACTTACCATGTTCTTGTTCACTCCTCTTTTTCTTGAACATTGAAGGAGCAGAAAGAGACGCTCTTAAGACCATTACATATTCTAACACACTTTCTCCCTAAGCACGAACGCAAATTCCGACAATTCTCTCTCTAGCATTCTTCCGACTATCTAGTACCCCCATTTCTGTTCTGGATAAACCTGTTTAATCCTCCATTCTTTATAAAAAAACGATTGAAGCGTATAATGGAGTCAGTTCATGAAATTGGAGTTGAAAAATGTGCTGACACACACCTTTACAAAGCGCGAAGAAATCGCCAATGCCATCACCCATGGGATTGGTGCCATTCTCAGTATCGCCATGCTCGTCCTGCTCATCGTGTTCGCAAGTATCGGCGGCAATGCCTGGCATATTACGAGTGTGACGATCTACGGGGTCACGATGCTCATCCTGTTCGTATCCTCGACCCTTGTTCACAGTTTCCCACCCGGCCGTGCCAAAGATTTGTTTGAGATTTTTGATCACTCCGCCATCTACCTTTTCATTGCCGGAACGTACACGCCGATCATGCTCGTTCCGTTACGCAGTACACTCGGATGGACGTTGTTCGGCATCGTTTGGGGAATGGCCATTCTCGGCATCATTTTCAAAGTGTTCTTCGTCAAACGATTTGTGGTGATGTCCACGGTCTTTTATGTACTGATGGGCTGGCTAATCGTCCTTGCCTGGGGGCCATTGACAGCAGAAGTCCCTGCAGCAGGCATCACTTACCTTGTTGTCGGGGGCGTCATGTATTCGATTGGATCGATTTTTTACGTCTGGCGGAGCTTCAAATACCACCACATGGTCTGGCATTTGTTCGTGCTCGGCGGTTCGATTCTTCACTTTTTCTCGATTTTCTTCTATATTATTGGTTGATTCAAGACTCGCAGGCGCCTCCTGCGAGTCTTTCTCTTATAACCGGACGTGAAGAGATCTTCAGGTGCGTATCCAAAAGTAAAAAAACTCCAACGGCATCCCATTGGAGTTTCTTCATTACGAGACGGTTTCCCCTTTTTCTACAATCTTTTCCCAATTCTCTCCTCCGTCATCAGAGATATAGGCGGAACCATTAAAGGTGTAAATGGCCATTTTGTTATCCGTTTTGGTAAAATACATGACCGCGTCTTCTGTCAGGTCTGGGAGCGGGACATCCGAAGTGCCGGCTTCACCAATGATATAGGAAGTCATCGTCGCTTCCCCGGTATACAAGCCGTAAAACAGTTCGTCTTCGCTAAAATAAAGGCCCCCCGCTTGTCCAGTCTCCGAAATCCCTTCAAAACTCTGTCCACCATCTTCGCTCAGGAAAACCCCGGAATCTGTAGCGATAGCCATCGTTTCTCCATCTGTAGGATGGACGGCCATCTGGAAAACGCCACCCTCGATTCCTTCAGCTGGGATAGCCTCCCATGTTGAGCCAAGATCGGTACTTTTATAAAACCCTTGATCCAATTGAGAATTAGGCTGCTCATTGAACACGTAAACAGACTCATTGGCAAACCCTGCTCCCATGACGTGAAAATCACTTTCCCCGACAAATGCAAGAGGTTCTAAGCTCTCTTCAGAAACTTTCCCTTTTTGTA
Organism: Halobacillus sp. Nhm2S1; assembly: GCF_019599545.1. GTDB lineage: Bacteria > Bacillota > Bacilli > Bacillales > Halobacillaceae > Halobacillus. Next base: position 569,005 of record NZ_JAIEZV010000001.1, read on the forward strand.
GACCCAGTGGATTTTGAAGGTCACTGGAGGGAATCGGGTGACCTGAAAAGAGAAATCCGTCCTCTCTCACCTGAAAGCCCATGTAATCATGAGGGTGATCAACCGCTTCTTGCCATTCCCCCTCCTGGTATATTTTGATTCCCGTATGGGCGGCAAAAGCGAACCCCTCTTCCATATGGCCAAGCCCATGAACATGTCCAAGATTTCCTTCAAAGGGTTGTAAGTATTCCTGCTTTTCTCCCTTTTCTTCTGAGCTGTCCTTAGAATCCGTTGCTTCTTCTTCCACTTCCTGACTGCAAGCCCCAAGGATAGTCGAGGCTGCCAGGAGGCTCAGTACTGCTTTTTTCAAATGACCCATAAGATTTCACCCCATTTTAAAAAATACCCCCGGGGCGTGTTACACCGGGGGTTTGTTCGTTATACCACATCGTAGCCCTGTTCTTCGACCGCTTCTCTCATTTCTACTTTATTGGCAGTTTCTGAATGAGATACTTTTACATTACCCGTCTCAAGGTTGACGTCAACAGAGGTTACGCCGTCGACTTCTTTCAAAGCTCCTTCGACAGCACTTTTACAGTGTCCACATGTCATTCCTTCTACTTTTAATGTTGTTTCCATCTTCAACATCCTTTCATTATTATCGTGGGTTTATATTCTCGCCCGCTTCAAGCGTAGGGAGTTTGTGACAACGCTGACGGAACTGAAAGCCATCGCAGCGCCGGCCACCCATGGAGCGAGAAGTCCAATCGCAGCGACTGGAATACCGGCCGAGTTATACGCAAGTGCCCAGAAGAGATTTTGACGAATGTTACGCATCGTCTTTCTGCTTAAGCGGATCGCCTGACTCAAGTGAGCAAGGTCTCCACCGACAAGTGTAATGTCTGCTGTTTCAATCGCTACATCGGATCCGGTACCGATGGCGATGCCGATATCGGCAGTAGCAAGAGAAGGAGCATCATTGATGCCGTCTCCGACCATGGCCACTTTTTCTCCCTGTTTTTGCAGTTCTTTCACTTTTTGAGCTTTCTGCTCAGGAAGGACCTCTGCAAAGACTCCATCGATTCCGACTTCTTTGGCAATCGCTTCGGCGGTACGTTTATTATCTCCTGTAACCATATAGACGCTCAGACCGATCGCTTTCAAATCGGCAATCGCTTGTTTGGAGGTTTCCTTGACTGAATCTGCGACAGCGATGTAGCCTTTCAATTCACCTTCAACAGCGATGAACATCGCGGTTTTCCCTTGTTGTTCCAGTGTAACCAAGGACTCTTCATAAAAGCCATAATCGATGTTTTCCCGCTGCATTAATTTTCTTGTTCCGATATCGACCCGATTGTCGTCCACTACGGCTTTAATTCCGTGCCCAGGAATCGCTTCGAACTCAACAGCGGCTGCTTTCGTGACACCCTTCTCCTCTCCGTATTGGACAATCGCTTCTGCTAACGGATGTTCCGATGATTTTTCTGCAGCAACGACGAGTGGCAGTAACGTTTCCTCTTCCTCAAAAGCTACAAAATCAGTCACTTCCGGCTTTCCTTTTGTGACGGTACCTGTTTTGTCTAAAAGAATCGTCGTCAGTCGGTGGGTGCCCTCTAAATATTCACCGCCTTTAAACAAAATGCCCTGTTCCGCTCCTTTTCCTGTACCGACCATGATCGAGGTCGGTGTAGCCAGGCCAAGCGCACATGGACAAGCGATGACGAGCACCGCAATAGCAGCTTCCAAGGCCGGCGGCCATTCTCCCGGAGATACAAACAGAAACCACACAAGGAAAGTCAAAACAGCAATTCCGACGACGATCGGAACGAAAATTCCAGAAATTTGATCGGCGGTTCTTTGGATCGGTGCCTTCGATCCTTGCGCTTCTTCTACAATTTTGACAATGCCGGATAGAGCCGTATCTTTTCCTACCTTTTCTGCTTTCATTGTAATGGTTCCATTTTTGTTGATCGTTGAACCAATGACAGGTTCACCTTGTTGTTTATCGACAGGGATCGATTCTCCTGTGATCATCGATTCATCGACAGACGTAACGCCTGTGATAACCGTCCCGTCGACAGGGATTTTTTCTCCTGGCTTGACGAGGATGTCATCGCCGACCTGTACATCATCGACAGGAACTTTTTCTTCTTTTCCATCACGGATGACCGTCGCTTCTTTGGCCTGAAGATTCAACAATTTTGTCAGGGCTGCTGTCGTCCGGCCTTTGGCGAGCGCTTCAAAAAGTTTCCCTACGAGGATGAGGGTGATCAGGACGGCACTCGTTTCAAAATATAGTTCAGGCGTTATGGATGGATTCAACTGCCAGCGGATGGCTTCGACCAGGCTGTAAAAATAGGCAGCCGAAGTTCCCAAAGCTACAAGGACATCCATATTGGCACTTTTATTGGAGAGTGCCCGGTAGGCTCCTTTATAAAACTGGGCCCCGATATAAAATTGGACGGGGGTTGCGAGCAGGAATTGGAACCACGGGTTCATCAGCCACATCGGGACCGGAAGACCGATATCCCAAGGTAGATGGCCGACCATCGTGTACAAAAGAGGAAAGGATAGCAAAGCTGAAATCCAGAGTTTTCGTTTTTTCTCTTTGATTTCTTCTTCTTTCTGCTCTTTCTGTTTCTCCCGGTTCTGTTTCGTCACTGCATGATAGCCGAGCTTCTCCACTTTTCCAATAATGTCATCGACGCTCAGTGTATGGGGATCGTATTCGATGACACCCGCTTCTGTAGCTAAGTTGATGTTCGCCTCACTTATGCCACCTGTTCTAGACAATACTTTTTGTATCCTTGTTGAACAGGCAGAACAGGTCATCCCTTGGATATCGAGCTCGACACGCTCTTTTTGAACACCATAGCCAAGCTTTTCGATCTTTGCCTCTATATCCTCCGGCTGCACTTTGGACTCGTCATAAAGGACACTCGCCTTTTCCATGGCGAGGTTGACGTTGGCTTCAACACCCTCCATTTTGTTGAGTACTTTTTCAATTCTTGTGGAGCAGGCAGAGCATGTCATTCCAGTGACCCCGACGTTCATCTGTTTCTTATCTGCCATAGGTCTCCCTCCTTACTTGGAGAATTGCTGGACGACTTTCATCAATTCATCAATTGCTTCGTCCCCGTTCCCTTTTTGTATGGCATCTTTGACGCAATGATGCGTGTGACGCTCCAACAGGTTATATCCAACTTTATTCAAAGCATTATTGATTGCAGAAATTTGAACAAGAATGTCTACACAATACCGATCGTCTTCCACCATTTTCTGAATCCCACGGACTTGACCTTCGATTCGTTTCAAACGGTTTAATACTGCAAGCTTCTCATCCTGAGTCCTCGGTTTAGCTGGTTGTTTGCCGCTATCTTCCGGAAGATGATCCTCTGTCATGCCACCGCCTCCTTAATGAATAGTATATACCCGGTATAGGTATTATAGTCAATTGTTTCACCTTGGTAATCCTAAATTTTTTTGGTGTTTATCAATTTACTACCTTAGGGTATAGATATTTAAACTTTAAATGTATAGAGGTGATTGTTTTGTTGTCGACGATTTCTGTAATCGCTCTTGCGATTGGTCTTTTATGTTCCCTTATTATTACCATCGATGTTCTAAGGCACCCTCAAATGATGAAAATCATGAATGTCGTCTGGCCCATCAATGGATGGTTTATGGGGCCGGTTGCCTTATGGACCTATTTCAGATGGGGACGTTTAAAGAGTAAGGATAATGAAAAAGAGGATCATCGTGGCCGACCTGCGAAAGTGTTTGTTTCCACAAGTCACTGTTCAGCAGGATGCACCCTTGGTGATGCTGTTGGTGTACCGATTGTCGCTTTAACAGGCCTGACCATTGCCGGGTCCACATTATTTGCCCACTACACCGTTGAATTTATCCTGGCTTACTTATTCGGCATCCTTTTTCAGTTTTATGCCATTTTTCCAATGAATGAAGACCTTGGTAAAAAAGGAGCCGTATGGGCCGCGATCAAAGCCGACTCTTTATCGTTGATCGCTTTTGAAGTCGGGATGTTCGGATGGATGGCCATCGTGCACTTCGTCCTTTTCCAGGAGCCGCCGAAGCCGAACGAGGCGACGTATTGGTTCATGATGCAGATTGCAATGATCTTAGGCTTCCTTACCAGTTATCCTGCCAACTGGGTATTGGTGAGGAAAGGAATTAAAGAAGAAATGTAATAAGAGTAAAAACGGCTGAGGAAAATTTTCCTCAGCCGTTTTTTGTTCAGAAACCCAAGCCCATCGAAACGATCACCTATACAATTTTTCTGAATATGTAGGCGACGGGGTTGGAAAGCTTTTGATCTTTTATGGACCTTTGAAATCTTCTATTTGTGTGTCAGCAAAATAAAGACCTGTAACATACCAAAGAGTAACGAAGAAAACGATCCACACGTCTTTCCTTATTTCTCTCCAAATGATCCCGAACGATATTCTCGTGTGTCCCACATCCTCAACAGGCTTGAAAGGTATTCTCAGCAATAAACTCATTAAAAATAAGAAGAAGTTTTTCATGCCTTTGTGAGGGGAGATGATCGCGATCTTATAAAAGATATGAAAGACTAATGCCGAGATACAAAATAGATAAACCATTGTGGCAATGAAGGTATAAAAATTCACTTGAGCCACACTGTCTGCCTCCGGAAACATCCTACCCCTGCTTTCTATGTAAGAATACTCCATTCTATAAATCATCTTAACAGCAAGGCCCACAGTGACTATAGAGGTAATTCCCACCAGGCAAAGAGACACGTCCACTCTTTTTTATGAATGCATAGTATTTGAGTTTTTTACATCCTATAAAAAAGGGGAGTAACCCCATATCTTCCACTCTCTCCGCTCCCCCTGCAAGTCCTTAAGAGATTCTACAATCCTGGAATTTCCTTACTTCCCCCATCGTAAGATATACGATGAGGGGGAGGTTGAGATGAACATGCGAGTAGATATTCACAGTTACGGAGAACTAAGTTACCCCAAAGACATGCTTTCCATTATTCAAGATGGATTGCCTGCTCTGGATGGCCCACCGAAAAAAGTGGTCATCATCGGGGCCGGCATGGCCGGATTGGTTTCTGCTTCCCTATTGAAACAAGCGGGACATACGGTAAAGATCATCGAAGGCAATGATCGGGTCGGTGGAAGAATCTACACATTAAGAGAACCTTTTTCAGAAGGGCAGTATCTGGATGTCGGGGCTATGCGCTTCCCGAATATCCATGAGCTGACCTTTTCCTACATTCGCAAATTCGATTTGCCCATCAATGAATTCAATAACGAGAATGACCTCTATTACGTCAATGGCGTCCAGAGCACAACTACCACGTACAACCAAAACCCCAACGTTCTTAAATTCCCATTGGCTCCCGAAGAACAAGGGAAAACGGCAAAAGAATTGCTTTCCCTTGCTGTTCAACCCTACTTGGACTTGTATGAGAATGCCTCCCCCACTGAACAAGAGCGCTTAAGAAGAAAGTTTGACCGTTATTCATTTGAAGGATTTCTGAGATATAACCCTTTAGGGGTTTCCTTATCTGAGGGTGCGATAAGAAAAGTCAAAGTGTTGTTAGGAATTGAAGGTTTTCCTGAACTGTCCTTTGTCGATATCTTGTTGGATATTGTCCGGACCGTGTTTAATCCAGACCTCAAATTCTATGAAATCACGGGAGGAAATGATTTACTGCCTAAAGCTTTCCTTCCTGAATTAAGTCCCCACATCTTATACAAAAGGAAAGTACAGCAAATCTTTCAGGAAGAAGATGGAGTCAGAGTCGTCGCCATTAACCGGCACACGTATGAATACGAAAATTTCAAAGGAGATTATGTGATTGTCACCGTCCCGTATTCCGTCATGCAGTTCATTGATATCATTCCCTATGATTCCATCTCTTTTGAGAAGTGGAAAGCAATCAAAGAGTTGTCCTACGTTTCATCAGTGAAAATCGGACTTGAATTCAAATCAAGGTTTTGGGAGGAGTTGAAAATTGGGAATGTCTTAACAGATATTCCTTTAAGGTACACTTACTCCCCCAGCCCAGGACGTCAGGTGATGCTTGGAAGCTATAGCTGGGGAGCGAATGCCAATTTGTGGAACAGTTTGCCTGAGAGAGAAAGAATCAATGAGGCTCTTTATGGCTTATCAAAAGTTTATGGTAAGAGAGTGTACGAAGAATTTACGAAAGGTGCATCTTACAGTTGGAGTCAAAATGAATTCTCAGCCGGATGTTTTACTTTATTTGCTCCAAACCAAGCGACTGATTTTGCCGACCGTCTTTATACACCAGAAGGAGGGATCCATTTCGCCGGTGAACATACCTCCACGTTCCATGGATGGGTAGAAGGTGCGATCGAGTCTGCGATACGTGCTGCAAATGAAGTGAACAAAAGATGAAGTTAAATGTGGGAGTTTCATATAAAATGGGTTCCTGCCCAGATGCATTCTTCTGACTATGAAGCCTGTGGCAGGAACCCAATTCAAAATGCCAAGTCGTTCTATCTCAAAAACTTATCGTGTGAATCAATCATATCCGGATGGAGTCCGGTGCTTGTCTGCGCATCTTTTTGCATCGACTGATTACAAGATTTACATACATAGGACGCTTTAGGATTTTTACTGATTTTCATATATTGCGGATCTGAACGGTCTAAGTTGTACGTCTTTTTACAAAAGAAGCATTTCTTTTCCATACACTCTCCCCTTTTTAAAAAGGAAATTTGTTCAGCCACTGACCACCATCAAGGGTGACAACTTCTCCATTCATATAAGAGGCTTCTTCAGATAGAATGAATTTCGCCAAACCTGCGATTTCCTCCGGTTTCCCTAGGCGGCCAAGGGGGACGGATGCAAGGGTACGCTGGGCCGCTTTTTCCGATTGAAACAATTTCTCCGCACCACCGGTACGTTCGATCGGTCCAGGAGCGATGGCATTAGCACGAATGCCGTATTTCGTTCCCCATTCGACGGCGAGTGTACGTGTCATCGTGAGCACTCCTGACTTCGCAGAAGCGGAATGGATGACGCCTGCGCCTGCATTCCACGCGTAGGTAGCGACGATATTCAAAATCGATCCTTTGATCTCATTTTCAATCCAATACTTACCGACCGCCTGGCTGCAATAAAATGTTCCATTCAAGACAATGTTGATGACAGAATTCCATCCGTTTGGAGACAACTCTTCCGCAGGTGCAATGAAATTACCAGCGGCATTATTGACGAGATGATCGATTCTTCCGAAGGCCTCCACGGTTTCTTTCACCATTCGCTCGGTATCTTCGACTTCACGGACGTCCATTTGAACCGTTAGGACATGATCTTCTTTTCCTGCTGCAATCTGCTTTTTCGCTTCTTCCAGCCTTTCCACATTCCGACCGGTAATCGCGACCTTCGCTCCTTCTTCTACAAACCTTTTTGCCATATGCAGCCCCATTCCACTGGAACCACCTGTAACGATGACGACTTGATTTTCCATATGTACATACCTCCTCTTCTTGACTACTTAAGTAATTCAACAAGAACAAACTGAATACCTGTTCATTTTCAAAAGAAAGTATAAAAATTCGACGTAATCTTTCTTCCACCCATGTTATAATGGCGGAAGAATTCAGAGGAGAGACGTCATGAAAATAACCAGAAGAACCTTCATCAAACGTACATTAGCAAGTGCCGCCGCCTTGATCGGCCTCAATGCGTTCGGATATACGTATGCGCGTTACATGGAACCGAATATGCTCGCCATCCGCCGTCACGATATTGTACATGGGAAGATTCCCCCGCATTTTCATAATTTCAAAGTCCTCCAGTTTTCTGACACCCACGTTGGCTTTCATTATGAATTGGATGATTTGGAGCGTCTCGTTGAAAAGATCAATGAAGAAGAAGCAGACCTCATATTGTTTACGGGAGATCTTGTGGACGAACCACACACCTACTCGTTTCCACCCCGTCTGATCCGAATACTGAAACGGTTGGAAGCCAAGCAAGGGAAGTATTGGATCTATGGAAATCATGATCATGGCGGTTATGGAACGGAAAAAATCCGTGATGTCATGGAACAAAGTAATTTTAAACTTTTACAAAATGAGCATACTCTCATTGAAAATGGATCCGCCTCCTTCACACTTGCTGGTGTCGATGACATCATGCTCGGCCAACCTGATTTAGAACAGACACTCGAAAATGCCCCCGAGGATTCTTTTACCTTACTAATGGTTCATGAGCCTGATGTAGCGCTTGAATATCAGCATTACCCCGTGGATGTCCAATTGTCCGGGCACAGCCATGGCGGGCAGGTGCAGGTCCCTTTTTTTGGTTACCTTGTCACACCTCCGTTTGCTGAGCATTTCGTCGAAGGACACTATCCATTAGTGAACGGCTTCAATCTATATGTGAGCCGTGGCATCGGTACGACAAGACTGCCTTACCGATTCTTGTGCCGTCCTGAATTCTCGGTGTTCCAATTAAAATCAACCCCATAAACCAAAGGGAACTCTTACAGTTTTGTGACAGATAAAAAACAAGCCTGGCCTTTTGCTTTTGGAGTGATACACTAAAGACAATTTAGAAAGTTGGAGGATCTCATGAAACTAAGATTTTGGATCAGCATCATCATTCTCGTATCCATCACAGCGGCCTGCGGGTCAAAGGATGTCGGAGAATTATCAGCTATCAATCAACATGGAAAAGAGATCGCTGTGCCACAAGCCTACGTGGGAGATTACTGGGTAGCGGATTTCATTTTCACCAACTGCGAAACCGTCTGTCCTCCGATGACAGGGAATATGGCCCGGCTGCAGACACAATTAGAACAGGAAAATTTAGACGTTCAACTTGTCTCGGTCAGTGTAGACCCTGCGAACGACACGGAGGAAAAATTACTTTCTTTTGCCGATAATTATCAGCCGAATTATGAGCAGTGGGACTTCCTTACAGGTTATTCTTTTCAGGAAGTGAAAGAATGGTCCATCAAATCATTCCAATCGCCCGTCAAGAAAATGGAAGATTCGGACCAGGTCGCTCACGGAACGAGTTTTTTCCTCGTCGATCCTGACGGAAACATTGCAGAAACTTACAGTGGGACGAAAGCTGAATCAGTAGAGAAAATCGTCGAAGATCTAAAAAAATATAAAAAAGAATCCTAATATTGTAAAATGTTGTAAATAGACAAAAAGAGAGCTATACTTGGATGGAAAGGAGATCATAGATGAAAGACAATCAAATATCCAACCGCGAATTAGCCGAATCTCTATTCATCGTCAACCGGCATGCCAAAACAGCACCAGAACCGAGGCATCTGTATGACATTAAGAAGCATACGATTGACAAACTCCTAAATGAAAACCGCGCCAAAAAGGTCGGACTCCATTTCTCCGACCATCCGAAATTCAGCCAGCAGCACTCGACCCTCCTCATCGAAATTGGTGGTTACTATTTCCATGTTCCTGCGACAAAAAAAGACTTTCAAGAATTGGAGCATTTAGGAAAAGTCGACCAGTCCTACCGGAACCCGAAACCCAAATTATCACTGTCGAGAGCCAAACGAACGCTTTATCATTACTTGGATTGGCAGCAGCCGAAAAAGCCTGCGTATTCTTTCCAGACGAGTTCTCAACCGAGTATGCTCGGCCAGCCGACAGGCAGCCCTTGGAACCAGCGCCGAAGAAAGCGCCCGTAACCCTTTTCGAGGTTTCATTTCTTATTAAATAAGGAATGGACAGGTAGAGGAGGATGATAGAATGCCAGTAAGTGAAGTCGAAGATTTTTTATATCATTTAAAGAAGTATATGGAATACACAACCGAAATGCGTGCTTCCTACGAACACCTTTCCGATCATCACAAAAATATCGTCGTGGAGTCATCACCGACAAAAGCTGGACCGGAAACGTTGTCCAAGCATGCCTATGACTGGCACGATGAATTGTTCGAACGATTAAAGAAGGAATAAAAAAATCCGCCACGGAGCGGATTTTTTTATTCCTTCTTTTTTATACCTGGTATTCAATAATAGGCCACAAAAGCTCCCTATTGTGGCAGACTCAGTTTCTAGATGTTTGTGTGAGTTTTGGGGCTCCGGGAAAAGGTTCGCTTTCCATGGGGCGGGGCGGTGAGCCTCCTCGGACTTCGTCCTGTGGGGCCTCACCTATCCCACACGTCCCATAGGAGTCTCACCGTTCCCCTCCCCCCCATTACCTAATAAGTCTCTCGAAACCACTTTCGGATTAAGCTTCTTTTATACACATGTTAACTGGAAAAGAATCTCCTTTTATGAAAGCTATGCCGTATGCGGAAAGCTTGTTATAGAGCGTTCTATGCTTATAACACCAGGCTAGAGAAAAGACCCCTCCCACAATGATTGGTTTGCTTGCTATATTGTGAGTCAGGGGTGGGTGGGAATCTTCCGGTTTCTCTAATGAAAAGCATAAAATGCTCTGTCTCAAGATTTCATGGGTCAAATACTTAGGCATGGGCGTTTTTTACGTTCACCCCCAACAAGCTGAATAGCTGATTATTCAGGAAATGGTTTCGAGACACTGATAAAAAGGGGCGGAGGGGAATGGTGAGACTCCTGCGGGAAAAGAGTGCTAGGTGAGACCCCGCAAGGCATCAGCCTGAGGAGGCTCATCGCGCTCCCCGGAAAGCGAGCTATTCCCCGCAGCCCCCGCCCACTCAACAAAAATCTCGAAACTGAATCTCCAACAATCCTGCCATTTCCTTTATAAAAAGAACAGACATTCATTAAGAGCACCTGCTTTTTCAGAGGATGTGATGATCGATGATTTTTACGAGTTCGACGATTTCCGGTTTGGAAACTTGAGCATCGGCTCCTACGATTTCTCCTTTATGACGAAGGTCGTCCGTGATCAGTGAGGAGAAGATGACAACAGGGAGTTTACTCAAATCGCTATGATCCTTTATTAAACGAGTAAAGTGGTGGCCGTCCATTCGCGGCATTTCAATATCAGTGATAATCAACTGATATTCCTCTTGGATCGTTTTCCCTTCTTCCAATAAATCTTCCAAATGTTCGAAGGCTTCTTTTCCATCCTCAAAGGAAATCGTATGTTCATAACCTGCTTCACTCAACGTTTCCTGAAGCATAGCCCGAAGCATGCCGGAATCTTCAGCGATCAGGATTTTCTTTTGTGAGCGGTCCCTTTGGCCAAGTTCACGCAGCTGCTCAGCGTTAATACTGGATTCAGGATTAATATCCGCCACGACTTTTTCAAAATCAAGCAGAAGCAGCATGTCGTTATCCATTTTGATGACTCCGGTGATTTGCGTTTCAAGTCCCTGGTACATCTTATTCGGCTTCTCAATTTGTTCCCAGGAGATCCGGTGAATCTGTGTCACGGTATGTACGTGGAAGACGATTTTGGTCTTATTAAACTCTGCCAGAATAAACTTATCCTGCTTCGGGTTTTCTGAAGGTGAAAACCCTAGAGCATGGGCTACATCCACGACAGGGACGACTTCCCCCCGGATTTCGATGATCCCTTCCACCGATTTATGGGAATGGGGGATTTTTGTTACACGTTGAGGGTTCAGAATTTCTTTTACTTTTATAACGTTGATTCCGAAACGGTTATGGCCGATCCCAAACTCAACGATTTCTAATTCATTCGTTCCACTTTCGAGTAAAATGCCTTGATCCTGCTTCATGAAGCATCGTCCTTCCTTTGATAGAATCCACTTTTTATATCGTCTATCAGCCGTTAAATGTAAAGCCGTTGCCCTCGAATACTAGAACAAGTCTTTCATTTCTTTAGGAAATCAAAAGAAGTCTCGAGTCATTCCTCTCCGCCCCGTCCACTCAAAAACATCTGGAAATCGATTCTTAAAGAATCCTGCTTTAAAAACGAAGGGCATAAAAAAAGAGCGGGAGACCCGCTCTTTTTTTAATCGTTTCTTATAATGAGATATACAATCAGCCCGACTAGGGGGAAGAATAATGTACCGATAAGGACGACGAGACTGTAGGCTGTACTTCTGCCTTTGCGGACAGAATCCCGATACGCCCATACACTCGTGATGATATTCAATACCAACAACCCGATTCCGAAGATCAGGAAAGTTAGAAATAAGATGCCGATTTCCATGGTGTTCCTCCTCTATTCCCGTTTCTAACTTATTCTACGATTTAGAAAAGAGAAGGTTTCAAATCAGGCCGCTTTTCTTTTGCTTCTTTTCGATAAGCGAGTGTAGAGCTTACGCATCCATCTTATGGTTACATACACCACACCGAAGCTGCTGATGGCAAGAAGGCAGACAGACCAGTAGGAAGCGGGCAGTGTTGAGGTCGTATCCGACATAGCATAACGATCGACAAGCTGAAGAAATACCAGGGCTAGAAGAGTGCTTGTGACATAACTTGATAAGGTCTTCCAATGATTCAGCATCATCCATTCGATGATTGGTTTGACGACCCACATGAGGGAGAGCATGAAAAGAAAGACGAGTGAGAATTGAACATACTCAGGCTTCAGCCCGAAAACATCCAATAGATCGTGATCAAGCCAGCTTATGGTCTCATCTAAAAACGAAGGATCGAACCAATCCATAATATTCATCTTCTACCGCTCCTTGTTCTTTTTTTACCATTATGAACAAGGAGAGTAAGGAATAAACTTCATACCTTTAAAAGCTGTGGATGTTTGCTTTTCAGCCACTTTAACCCTTCCCGGCGGCTCAACGGACGGACTTCCTCCCTCTCCAGAAAATCCACAACTGCACGCGGATCGGTTTTGCTGTATTCGCGAAGGGCCCATCCGATGGCTTTTTCAATAAAAAATTCTTTTTCATGCTTGAGGGCATCTATCGTTTCGAAAAGGAGGGGCGCATCTGTTTTTTCTTTATATTTCAGCTGATGCAGAACACTCGAACGTCTGACCCATAGGTGATCGGACTCTCTCCACTCTTCTGTGCAGGGGCGCAGCTTGTCTTCGTACTGAAGAAAATATCCGCCGCACAACGTAGATGCGATCATATCGACCGTGTCCCACCACGGTTTCGTCATAAGCAATTGTTTGTATGTATCAATGCTGTGTTCTGGAGCTTTTTTGATGCCTTTTTCAAGAAAAGCGAGAGCAGCGTAGTGACATTCTCTCTCCGACTTTTCAAAAAGCAGCACCGCCGCTTCCAGGCGCTCGTCTTCCGTGATATCTTTGTATTCTTTCAGCAAAGGTGCGAGGATGCGTTTCCGATCAGGGGCCTTAATTCCGAAAAAAGGAAAATGATTCTTCATGTAATTCTCCATAGGAATTCGTTGGTCTTCATCTCTATGTTTTTCTAATGCGGTCGTCATATTCTCACAGAATTCAGCAGCTCTGTCCATTTATTCTCCTCCGTTTCTTTTAAAAGGCGTAGGCGGCAATGCCCGTTGTGCCCATACCAAGGAAGCCATGGAAAAGAAAAGATGATGGTAAAAGCCATGAATATAACAGCAATCATGCCGGCCACCATTCTCCCCACTTTCCGTTCAACCTAGGAGATCATCATCCTCCCACCTGCAAAAAACGTTCCAGTCTAATTGCGTGGGCCTCCGCTTCTTCATATCCTTGAGCATACAGGTCGTGCAGACGGTCGCGATTCCTTTCGATTCTGCTCACTTTCAAAGGCTTTAAAGGACGGATGACGAACGCATCGCCGTTTTGTTCCGCTTCTTTCACTTTTTGCAATTGCTGATTATAACGAACGTGTCGTTCAAGCAAGGCTTTCGCGAAAAGTGGAAACTTCTTGTACTTGCGGTTGAAGTACCAGCCGGCTTTCATTTTACCTTTGATGTAGCCATCGTTACGTGTGAGCACGACCACATGTTTTTTGTTCCCATCCCGCTCAGAAGCCTGCATCGGTATAGGGTCGGCAATTCCCCCATCCATCAACTCACGACCCTCATACTGAATACTTGGGGCGACCATCGGCAAAGAGCTCGAAGCGCGTATCACTTTCAATAGACTTTCCCTGTCGGGGAAGCGGTCGTAAAAGACCGGTTCTCCCGTATTCATATCTGTAGTCCCCACGACAAAACGCGTTTTTTGCTGAAGGAACGTGTCATAATCGAACGGAACAAGCTGATTGGGAAGCTTATCAAATATGAAATCCATTCCAAACAACTGCCGTTTTGTAATCATCCGCTTGTACGATATGTATTCTGGATGCGCCCCGTACTCAACAATCACTTCGTAGTTCCTTCCCCGCTGTCTCGCAACATATGAGCTGCCATTGCATGCTCCCGCTGATGCTCCGACCACATAAGGGATGTGAATGTCTTCATCGAGAAAGAAATCAAGCACGCCCGCGGTATAGGCGCCTCTCATCCCGCCACCTTCAAGAACTAAACCGACATCATCCATGGGATTAAACACCTTCCTTTTCACATTTGGTTCGTTTATCTATATTTTGCCATGTTCTCTTAGAAAAGTAAAAAAGCAACCCCTTCTATGCGGTTGCTTTTTGGTGTGATATCATCAGTTTACATAAGCATCGGAATCGTTTTTTCTTGTATGTTTTTCATCTATTTGACGTTCGATTTTTTCGATTGCTTCCTGATCGTTTAACAATTGTCGCTTGTTACGATCCACTAAGTCTTCAAAGGAAATTCGTTTGTGGCTTCTCATTCTACAACTCCTTTCATAGGCTTATTCTAAATTATAACAAAATTCAACAAATTCCAGATGTTAATTGTTTGAACATTTTGTTAACTTTATGTAAAGAAGGAGACTTTGCTATGGAACACTTCATCAACCCAAAAGTGAAACAAATTGAAATCTCTGGCATCCGTCGTTTTTTTAACATGGTCTCCCATTATGACGACGTCATTTCATTGACCATCGGCCAGCCTGATTTTCCTACCCCACCGCAAGTGAAGGAAGCTGGAATCCAGGCCATCAAAGATAATCAGACGAGTTACACGCATAACGCAGGGATGCTGCCCCTTAGAAAAGCCATCCAGCAACACGTTAAAAATGCGTATGGCCTTGATTATAATGCAGAAGAAGAAATCATCGTCACGATCGGTGCTTCTCAGGCTCTTGATATTACGCTTCGAACCATTATCCAGCCGGGAGATGAAGTCCTGTTGCCAGGTCCCGTTTATCCTGGATATGAGCCGCTGATCCGGTTAGCGGGGGGGACGCCTGTGTTCATTGATACAAGCAAGCATGAATTCAAGTTAACAGGAGAAATGATCAAACAAAAAATCAGCCCCAACACGAAAGCTGTTATTTTACCCTACCCTTCCAACCCGACGGGCGTTTCATTGACGGAAGAAGAGCTGCGCGGAATTGCAGATGTGATCAAAGAGCATCAACTCTTCTTATTGGCCGATGAAATCTACAGTGAACTTGTATATGATCGGCCGCACGTATCAATCGCGAGCTTTTCTGATGTACGTGACCAGGTCATCGTCATCAATGGGGTTTCGAAATCCCATAGCATGACCGGATGGAGGATCGGCTACCTGCTCGCTCCATCCTGGCTGAGCCGCCACCTATTGAAAGTCCATCAGTACAACGTTTCCTGCGCGACTTCAATCAGTCAGCACGCGGCCCTCGAAGCTCTGACAAACGGCAAACAAGAAGCCGAAGCGATGCGTGATGCTTATCAAGAAAGAAGAGCGTTCGTGGTCAAGCGTCTGAAGCAAATGGACATACCATTTGCTAAGCCTGAAGGAGCTTTTTACATTTTCTTGAACTTTCCGCTGAACGGCAAAACGACGTTCGATCGTGCGGTGCAGCTCGTCGAAGAGGCAGGGGTCGCGCTTGTTCCGGGAGATGCTTTTTCAGAATATGGCAAAGGCTATATGCGCCTGTCGTATGCATACAGTAAGGATACATTGGAAAAAGGACTTCAGCGCCTGCAGGACTTAATTTCAAAAGAGGTTTAAGCTTGGCCTGGAAATCCAGACATGGTTTGACGATGGGCTGGATTCTTTTTTCCGGACATGAAAAGAACTCATGGATGCCATTCCCATGAGTTCTTTTTAATTTGGATTGTTTTTTTGTACTTCATTCAAAAGGGCATCGAGTTGTTGACTGATCTTGACAGACTCGGGGCTTGACAACCCTTTTTCAAATGCCACTTTTGTCATTTTATTCCGCAAATACTCTAATTCAGCAATACGAGGATCTTTGTCGGCCACTTGCACCATCGACTACCTCCTGACTTAATTTTCCTTCTTATTGTACAACATTTTTGCAGAAATGAAAAGAATGTGTGTTCGCATCCAGTTCTTGCACGAGAAGAATTATCTCAATTTTCTTTTTAATTGTAAAGGCAATCGGGAAAGGTTCTTATATTTCGACAGAGGTTGATAAAACGAAAGAAATCAGTAACGGGAGTTTACAATTTCGTAAAAGCATTCCTTAGCATCTTTTCTTTCCGTTGCGATATGGTAAAATTAAGGATGAGATATTCTATGTTCATCTAGAAAGGAAGATGAGTTTGTCTGAGCAATCAAAAAAAGAATGGTTGGAATGGTTGAAGGCCATTGCTGTTGCCATTACACTCGCATTTATATTACGAACCTTTTTCTTTGCCACCTCGATTGTTGAAGGGGCCAGCATGGACCCGACACTCAAAAATGGTGAACGTGTCATGTTCAATAAGATTATATATTATGTAGATGAACCCGAACGCGGGGATATTGTCATCATTGAGAGACCAGTAAAAAGTTATGTGAAACGAGTCATCGGCCAGCCGGGCGACACGGTGGAAATCCGTAATCACGAGCTGTATGTGAACGGTGAGGAGCAGACCCAGGAGTACTTGACGGAAGAGGCAGCCTCCGCAACGCGAGATTTCGGACCCATCGAAGTTCCAAAAGGGAAATACTTCGTCATGGGAGACAACCGTTCCATCAGTAAGGACAGCCGGAATGGGCTTGGTTTTGTTGAAGAGGAAGAAATTATCGGACGTACAGAGTTGATCATTTACCCATTCAATGAATGGGGACTTACGAAATAAACTCAAAAACGACCCTTGATCAGGCGGGTCGTTTTTTTCATCTCCAATGTCATTCATTTAGTCGTGGCGATTTTTTCCGGCATTTGATGAAGTGTTTCAATCAGTTGATCAAGCTTCCCTTCCACGCGGTGCAGCAGGTAAAACGTTACCGCTACAGGGAAACCAACATCCGCCAAAATCGAAATCCAAGCATCAATCCCCATACATCCACCTCTTCTCTTTTTATATATGGCCAGTTTTGAAAGACTCCGTTTCTAGATGTTTCCGTGGTTCGTTGCTGTTTTGAGCTTCAGGGGTGGCTGGGAAGCTACTTGCTTTCCTGTGGGGAGCGCCGAGCTTCCTCGGACTGCGTCCTGCGGAATCTCGCCCCCTATTATCGAGTTGAATTGTCTTCCACTATCTACTATTAGAAGCATAAAGCGCGCTATTTAAGCTTTTAGGATTTAAACACCTGTACGTAGGAGTTTATTCCAACAGCCCCATCAATCTGGATGGCTGCTTATTTGGAAAAGTGGTTTCGAGACACTAAGCGGTCACAAATATCTCGAAATTCAGTCTTTCACAAGACTGACATAACATTTAATAATTATAATGATTGATTCTGATAAAAAGAGCCGCTACTTATGGTTAGCGGCTCTTTCATTTTTAGAATGTGATATCAAAAACGTTGCGTTCGACGATGCGGGCTTCTTTCTTCTCAACAAGGTCTCCCCCATTAGAATAGAAGCAGCCTTGAACAAGGATGGCGTCCATCGCCGCACTCACCTGTACAGGATCGACAGGCTCTACCGGGTCGTCCAGGCTGATGGTGACTGTTTTTCCTTCTTCATTCAGAAATTTAAGCTCCAGCTTTTTCATTGATTTCCCTCCTCCTCTAGATTAAGATTCAGTCAAAACTGAGCGGTCATCACGGGCGATATCGACAAGGATATGCTGCTGTAACGGGGATAGAGCGATCGACACTTCATGCAGTTGTTCATCTGTTGCCTCCGTCTTGATGTTGTTGAATGACTTACGCTTAAGAATCATGTTTCCGTCTTCATCCGTTCCTGTTGAAAAGACTAGCTGCAAGCGACTGTCTACTTTCAAAGTATTTACGGCCATCTGCTTCACCTCCTCTCACTTCTATAATCGAAGGAGAAGAGGAAAAAGTGTCGGTTGTACTCTTATTATTCTTTTCTTTGCTTCTCATCTATGTATCAGCCCGTATGGTGGATGGCAGAAGAGGAAATATGGGGCTTATAAAGAAAGGAGATAAAAAAAGCGTCAGGGGAAGGAACCTTGATGGGATTCCTTCCCCTGACGCTTTTTTTCATTAAGTATCAACCATTATCAAAAATCGTTAACCCTATGAGGCCCAACATTACAATAATACTGACAAAAAACATAATCATTTCCATTCTTGTTCCACCCCTCTTTCTTCTCTATCATAGCAAATATTTAAAGCGTTTGCTTTGCTTGTTTTTATTCCTCTGATATTTTTATCATACCCTGGATAGAAAACGTAAACACACGCGATTTCACAATTCCGCCATAAAACATTGAACAGATTGTGAATTACTGAACAAAATATGGATATCCTTTCCTTCTGGGACTATACTTGAATTGTAAGAAAGAGATTTTCTTACAAAACATCATGTGAAATGGTGAACAAACTATTATGAGGAGTGAGTTCCATGTTGAATGAAATGTTACGAAACAACAAGGTGGTTGCGATGATCCTTACCGTCTTTCGTGTTTACCTGGGGTATGCCTGGTTGACCGCTGGCATCGGAAAAATGACAGGCGGGTTTGAAGTAAGTGGTTTTCTGAATGGAGCGATTGCGAAGGCAGAAGGCGCACACCCGGCTGTCCAGGGATGGTGGGCCGCATTCCTTGAACAATTCGCCCTTCCGAATCATGAGTTTTTCGCTTTCATCGTTATGTGGGGAGAAGTTCTTGCAGGCCTTGCACTTATCTTAGGATTATTCACGAACGTAGCCGCTTTCGGAGGCATTCTCATGAACTTCGCTTTCTTATTCAGTGGAACAGTCAGCACGAACCCGCAGATGGTTCTGCTCACCATCTTTATCCTTGTTGCCGGTGCCAATGCCGGGCGCTATGGATTAGATCGCTGGGTCTTGCCAACACTCAAAAAACAAGGCACCAAACTTCACATGAGAAGAGGAAGACTTGCTCATCAATAATACACCCGAGCCCTATGGATTGCGCATAGGGCTTTTTTCGTTTATTTTACTTCCGGATGAGGTATGATGATTTTATACATAACTCTTTTGAGGACCGTAAAATGAGAGAGGTGCTCTATGGCTACTTATATTTTCCGATTTTTTATTTTCTGGTACATATGTGGAGTTTTTTTAGTGACGTTTGACTTGCTTCCCCCCTGGCTGGAATGGGCGAACAGCGTTTTCTTGATTACTGCAGGGGTCGTGGCAGGGATCTATTTTATGAAGATGTACGGCGTTTGGCGCGGAATCATCTACAGCCTGATCATCATTGTTGTCAGTATCTATGTGGAACATTTGGGAGTAAAATACAATTTCTTATTCGGAGCCTATCATTATACGGAAAACTTCGGACTAAAGATTGCCGATACACCGATTACGATTGGATTTGCGTGGCTGTTGATTATCGGCTGTTCTCATGAACTGGCCCGGGTGTTATCGAAGGGATGGAGTCTTTGGGCCAGCCGGTTCATTTTTGTTCTCTCAGGTGCGCTTGCAGCGGTGACCATGGACCTTATTCTCGACCCGGTTTCTTTCAAAGTGAAGGAATATTGGATTTGGGAAGATCCCGGCTTCTATTACGATATTCCGTTTTCCAACTTCTTTGGCTGGTTTGTATTGGCTGCCTTCTTTCACCTGATTTTTCTGTTTATCCATCGGGACTTGGAAGGTAGAGACGTTCACCCTTGGCCGGGAAGGATGGTTCTGACGTTCGGCCTGATTATTTTCCTTTTTCTCTGTATCGCATTCACCGGCCGGTTGTATGGAGCGATTGTGTTCGTAAGTGCTCTTACACTCTTATGGTATGGTCTGTACTTTTGGAGGAGATCAAATGTTTCAACCCGCACGTAAAACACCTTGGATCGATTGGGGATTCACCCGCTTCAATCGTTTATTTTTAAACTATCATTTCAATGACATCCGGATTCAGACCCCTGAGTCGATACCTGATGAGAAGACACTGTTTCTTATCAATCATTCGACATGGTGGGATCCGCTCGTTATCTTTTATATCAACGATCGCCTTGTTCAATCAGACGGTTACGGCATGATGCACGAAGAAGGGATCCGCCGTTTTCCTTTTTTCCGGAGGATCGGTGCCTACTCAGTGAGCGGTGAGGACCGCCGCCATTTGATGGAATCATTAAAATACAGCAAGCGTCTGCTTGAGCAGGGCAAAACAGTGTGGATCTTTCCTCAAGGGAATGAACAGCCTCTTGAGAAAAGACCGCTTGAATTTTTTTCAGGCATCAGTTACCTCACCCAGAAGTGTCGGGACATTAAAATCGTTCCCGTTTCCTTGTACTATGCGCTTGAGCATACAAGAAAGCCGAATGCGTACATACGACTGGGAGAAGCTCTCCCCAAACAGGAATACGTATCACTCCCTAGAAAAGAAATGACCCGGTATTTTGAGAAGAAGGTCACCGAACAGCTGGATGAATTACGAGAAGACATCATCCAGGAAAACCTTCATTCCTTTAAAAAATTATAGTGGAAAGGAGGAATCAAGATGTCGTTGGTATTTTTCATTCTTTTGATCATCACCATCGTTCTGAATGTGTGGACCATTTTCAACAGCCTCTTCCTGTACCCTTTATCAGCGCAACAGGAGCTTGAAGCAAAGCCATCTGTTTCATTACTCGTCCCACTGAGAAATGAAGTGGACAATGTAGAAGGATTGATCCGGTCGTTACGTTCGCTTACTTATCCCGATTTGGAAATCATCCTGCTTGATGATCATTCCGAAGATGGCACCTTCGATAGGCTCAACGAACAGGTCGCAGGTGATGAACGTCTTACTGTCATTCAGGGAAAAGAGCTCCCCGAAGGCTGGAACGGAAAAGTTCATGCCTGTCACCAGCTCGCGCAAGCGGCTACCGGAGAGTATTTTTTATTCCTTGATGCCGATGCCCGGGTCGCACCTGGTGTCATTCAACAAACCCTTGCTAGGATGCAGCAGAAGAAGGCAGGCATGTTGAGTGGGTTTCCCAATTATCCCAATGCCAATTTTCTCAGTCATATGCTCGTTCCGCTACAGCATATGGTTGTCCTGCTGCACCTCCCCCTTTTCGTCGCTAACCGGACAACGAAGCCGATGTTCACAGCTGCCTGCGGAATTTTCATCATGATTGAAAAGAACGTCTACGAAGCGATCGGCGGACATGCATCCGTAAAAGGCTCTCTTGTGGAAGACGTACATATTGCGAGAGAAGTAAAAAAGCACGGATACAAAATGATCCTTGCAAACATTACGGAATCCGTGCTTTCCTACATGTACGATTCTGGAAAAGAGACATGGGAAGGCTTTAAGAAGAATGTGTACACAGGGATTGGTCGATCGGCGGGCATGGTGGTGTTTTTGACCTTGTTCTATGCTGTCGTTTTCTTAGCCCCCGCTGTCTTTGCAGTCGTAGGACTTGTCAGCGGAAATTATGCCTTATTTCTTCCGTATCTTTTAACAGTTGCGTTCAAGATGTATGTGGACGCCCGGACCGGACATCCGTTATGGCTATCCTTCCTTCTGCCCGTCGCAGTCGTGTTGTTGATCGCAATCATGATGGCGTCGATGTTCGTTCATAAACGAGGAGAAAAATACCAGTGGAAAGGGAGGTTCTATCAATGAAAGTGGCCATCATCGGGGGAGGCCTTGGCGGCTTATCCGCTGCCGTCACCCTCGCCAAGCACGGAGCTGATGTAAGACTGTTCGAAAAGAATGATCACTTTGGTGGAAAAATGATGAGCGTCGATGAAGGTGGATTTCACTTTGATTTTGGTCCCAATACCATCACGATGCCTGAAGTGTTTCAGGACGTGCTCAGACAAGGAGGACTCGATCCACGGGAGGAGCTTCCTTTTGCGAAAATCGTCACACATACGAGAAATGAATTTCACGACGGGACGACGTTTGATTTTTCCACAGATCAAAGGTATATGAAACAGCAGCTACAACGCTTGGATCCTAAGGGGCACGTGATGTATGAAGATTTCCTAATTGAAATTGAACGCTTATACCACCTGTCCCAAAAACATTTTCTGCACAGGACTTTCAATGGGTGGAGCGACTACCTTTCCCCCTCCCTCGCCAAAAGCATGACGAAAGTGCGTCCTCTCGAATCGATGGATCACTTTTTCAGGCGTTATTTTTCAAATCCGAAGATCATCCAGGCTTTGAACCGCTATTCCACATACATTGGTTCCAACCCTTATCAGGCACCCGCCACGTTCAGTATGATCGCTCATCTCGAGTGGAATGATGGGGTCTATTTTGTCCGCGGTGGCAATACGAGGATTGCGGACCGGTTCGTCAAAGCTGCAGAAAACGTAGGGGTAAGGTTATACAGCGGAACAAAGGTTACCCGTATCCTTCACGAAAATCAAAAAGTGACAGGTGTAGAGACGGATGATGGCGACCAATTTGAAGCAGACCATGTGATCATGAACGGCGATCTCCTCCAGGCTGTTCCTGAATTGATTGATCCAGAAGCGAGACGCACGATGACCAACCGGAAATTAAATGGCTACGATCCTTCCATCTCAGCCTTTGTCATCATGGCCGGACTTGATACAAAAATCCGTCGGTTGAAGCATCATCATTTATTTTTCTCAAGCGATTATAAAAAAGAATTCAACGTTTTAAGAAACGGCTATTACGCGGATGATCCGACGATTTACATTTGTACTTCTTCCAAATCGGATTATTCCGTCTCTTCTCAAGGAGATAACTGTTTTATCCTCGTCAACGCACCCGCCCTCCAACAAAAAGGCGGTTACGATAAGCAGGCGTACAAAAACCATATTTATGATCGACTCCAGGATGCCGGGGTTCCCATTAAAGATCATATCCAGGTCGAAAAAGTATGGGATCCCGCGGACATCGAAAGACATTTTGGTGCCTACCGTGGATCTTTGTATGGTCCTTCTTCCAACCGCAGGTCCCAAGCGTTTATGAGGCCGTTCAACAAATCCCAGGATCTTGACGGGCTCTGGTTTTGTGGGGGAAGTACGCACCCGGGCGGCGGGTCTCCGATGGTCGTGTTGAGTGGACAGAATGTTGCGAATGAGATTTTAGGAAAACTTGTCCAAATCGAATAGCCTCCTGCATACTCCTTCCCTTTTCAGCCAAGCTAAAAAAGGGAGGTGTCCGGAATGGAGAAGAACAAACGCAACAAACCGCAAAAAGAAGAAAAGCGCCCGATGAATCCTGTGACCAATGACCTTGGAGTCGACCAGGATGAACAGGCGATGAACGGCGATTACGGCATGCTTGAGACGGAAGAAGAAGATCGTCTGCACGACCGTAAGAAATAAAAAGAGGAAAACATAGCCGCACAGCTATGTTTTCCTCTTTTTTAGTCCTCGTCTGTTAAGGTTTCATCCATTCTGAAGAGCGAAAGCATACCAGACAAAATCGGAAGTGCTCCAACGATCCCGATCGCCCAGGGTACGGAAAAAAGATCCGCAAAGACACCGGCAAGAATGGCGCCGAACGCATATCCGCTGTCGCGCCAAAAACGATAGACGCCCAAGGAAGTCGCTCTCCATTCCGGTCTGGCGACATCACTGATCGAGGCAAGGATGGTAGGGTAGACCATCGCTGTACCAATTCCCAAGAAAAAAGCACCGGTCAGCCACATGGGATACGTTTGGGCAAGGAGAATAAACCATAGGGAAAGGCCTTGAAGCAGCATTCCTGAAACGATCAATTTCTTCCTGCCGATTTTGTCACTCCATATCCCTGTGAACAATTGAAAGAATCCCCAGGCCGCCGGGTAGAGCGCGACAACTGTCCCTACTTGACCGACACTCAGACCCCCAGCACTCAAGAAAATAGGAAACAGTCCCCACGCCATTCCATCTTTTAAGTTCGTCGTGAGACCAGCCAGACTACCGCTCGCTAAATTTTTATTTTTCCATGTCGTTTGCTTGAAGACCTCTTTGGTTGATGAAGCGACTGTCGAACCCGTCTTTTTCACCTGGCTTTGTACATGCTTGTTCGTATCTTCAGCAAAACAGGATAAGAAGAACCCTAGGATGACGAGAACAATGCCGATGTAAAAAGGTTCTGGTACAAGGGAGTATTGAGAAGCCACGTAACCGGAAACAGCAGCCATAACGGCTACACCGATGTATCCAGCAAATTCATTGAACCCGACAGCCAAACCTCTTTGTTCAGGCTTCGCGAGGTCCACCTTCATATTAACCGTCATCGACCATGTCAGGGCCTGATTGATTCCAAGAAATAGGTTAGCGACAACGATCACCCACCACGCCTCTGCAAAAATGACGAGCAGAGGGGCGATAAGACCGATGGCCCAGCCACCTAATAGCACGCGCTTTCTCCCCCACCGGTCCGCCATGCTTCCCGCGAAAAAGTTCATCACCGCTTTTGAAAAACCGAAGCTGACGATAAAAGACAGCGCGGCACTCGTAGAAGCTATTCCATAAACTTCTTCTCCAATGGTCGGCAAGATCGTGCGTTCCAAGCCAACCATGGAGCCAACAAAGAAGTTCACGAGGACGAGGAGGGAAAATGAAAGGATATTTTCCCTTACTCCTATCTTTATGGATGGTTTCATTTTCATCACCTGCTACCTTTTTGTTTTCATTCCACCATGTTACCACACGGGGTATTCAAATGAAAACACGACATCCTTTGCATCGACGGTGAGGATTTTCGATTCCTATCGCTTCATTAATAAAAAGCATGCCTCGTGTAAAGGCATGCTTTCAGTATTAACGAATATTTACTTTCATTTGTTCCGTTCTCTTCTTTCTTTCGGAAGGATCGACCACTGAATCATCATACAAGTGACAAGCGACTCTATGGCCCTTTTCCACTTCCTGCCACACAGGAGACTGCTCGCTGCACACATCCATCGCAAAAGGACAGCGCGTCCGGAATACACAGCCACTAGGAGGATCGATCGGGCTTGGGATTTCCCCTTCGATTATGACTTGTTCCCGTTGATCTTCGATATCTGGATCCGGAATAGGAATGGCTGAAAGCAGGGCTTGGGTATAAGGATGTAGAGGAGTATCATAAAGCCGGTCACTGCTGGTTAACTCGACTAAGTGACCGAGATACATGACACCAATCCGATCCGAGATGTGCTGCACCATAGAAAGGTCATGGGCAATAAACAAATACGTCAGCCCTTTTTCTTCTTGAAGCCGCTCCAGTAAGTTAACCACTTGCGCCTGGACAGATACATCCAAGGCAGAAATTGGCTCATCTGCGATAATGATCTCCGGGTCGAGTGCAAGCGCCCTCGCAATCCCAATCCGCTGACGCTGTCCTCCACTGAATTCATGAGGGTAGCGGTTGGCATGATCCCGATTTAAACCCACTTCTTCAAGCAGCTCGTAGACACGTTCCATCCTTTCCTTATTCGAAGGAAAGAGACCGTGGATCTCCATAGGTTCGAGTATGATTTCGGATACGGTAGAACGTGGGTTCAGTGATGCATAAGGGTCTTGGAAAATCATTTGCATTTGGCGCTTTAAACGAAATTGTTCTTTCGGTGTACGGTCTTGAACACTTCGTCCTTCAAAAAGGACTTCTCCACTAGTTTTTTCGTAGAGGTTCATGATTGTGCGCCCTGTCGTCGACTTTCCGCAGCCGGATTCTCCGACAAGTCCAAGCGTCTCTCCTTTGTACAAGTCAAAACTGACACCATCGACCGCTTTCAATGATTTCCCTTTCCCCATCTTAAAATGCTTTTTAAGATCTTTCACTTCAAGTGTTTTATGCAGGCTCATGAGGTCTCCTCCATCTCGCTCCAATATCTTCTTGCCACACATAATTCTTTTTCGTAGACGGTTCCTTCCAGATCAATGATTTCAATGCTCTTCCCAACATTCGGTGAATGAAGCATCTTGTTGTCACCATAGTAAAATCCGACGTGATGAATGCTCCCTTTTCCTTCCTCATAAGCAAAGAACAGCAGGTCCCCCACTTGAAGATCATCCAAGGGGACATCCTTTCCACTCTTCGCCTGATCTGTCGCGTCTCTTGGGATTTCGTAGTGGAAGGCTTTATGCATGTTGTAGGCAAAGCCTGAGCAGTCGTATCCAAAAGCACTCATCCCTCCCCAAAAATAGGGAAGCCCGACGAAGGCTTCTCCTGAGCGGATGAGATCTTCCCCGTTACCTTTAGCCGTCGTTTCCTCTTTCGTTTGTACCGCGACGTCTTCGGAAACAAAATACGCAGCCCCATCCGGAGAAAGAACTTTTACAAATCTATCTTTTTCCTCGAGGACAGGAAGGGAAGTTAAATAACTGACTTCCATAAGCGGTTCTTCTGCACCATTGTAGAGCCATGCTTGCTTCTTATGGACAACCGCCTGTTTGTTTGCCTTCCATTCGTCTTCCCTTATTTCGACCAGCTGACTTCCCGGAATATAACCAGGGTAGCCCCGCTTATCTTTTTTGGAAGGCTGTGAGGGAACCACGACTTTTGCCCAGTCATCCACCCACTCCTCTACCCACACCTCTTCACCTAATAGAAGTTGGGATTGAACAAGGTTCTCATCACACAGCCCGCGCTTTTGATCGTCATTCAAAACTTTCAGCCAGTCTCTCATAGAAGGTGAGGCTGTAAGTGAAGTTTGATCCACTGCTCTTGGAGAATCAGGGGCTGTCCAAAGAGTAGCTACAGGGACACGCACCACTCTCTTTTCTTTGTTTTCTTTCGTTTGTGTCATCATGGACCTCCTTGAAAAGACGTGTTTTATATATTTACAATCTGTTCGGTCTTTACGTTTGCAAGCCCCATCCCGGAGCCTTCCGGAAACGTAAGCAGCGCTTTTTCATACTGGATCCCGCCCTCAATCGGGTCTTCGGTAAGCATCAATGGGGCATCAAAGTCGACCCTTGTAACATTGTTCTGACTTGCTGCAAAATGCGCGGCTGCCGTAATTCCGAGTTTTGTCTCAATCATGCTGCCAACCATGCATTCCACTCCATACGCTTCTGCCAGATGGTTGATTTTCATAGCTTGATGAATACCACCGGATTTCATCAGTTTGATATTGATCAAATCGGCGCTCCTTGTCTCCAGGATCCGCCTTGCGTCTGTTGGACTAAAAACACTCTCATCAGCCATGATCGGTGTGTACGTATGTTCGGTTACTTGCTTCATCCCTTCTATATTTTTGGCATGGACAGGCTGTTCCACTAATTCAATGGGAAGGTTATGGTCTTCCATTTTGCGGATGGCATAGATGGCCTCTTTCGGCGACCACCCTTGATTCGCATCCAGCCTGATCCGCACCCCTTCACCTACCTGCTCATGGATGGTCTGAATCCGTTCGATATCTTTTTGAATGGTATCTTTTCCTACTTTCACCTTTAAGATTTTAAACCCCTGGCTGACATAGCGAGCCGCATCTTCCGCCATTTCTTCCGGCTCATTTACACTGACCGTATAATCGGTTTCCAACTCGCACTTCGCTCCTCCTAGCAACTGATAGAGAGGAAGTTGATAGACTTTACCTAGAAGGTCGTGTATAGCGATATCCACAGCCGCTTTAGCGCTTGTATTCCCAATGCAGCAGCTGTTGAGCTTTTCAAAAAGGTCCTCTCTATAAGTGATGTCCTTTCCCAGCAGAACAGGAGTGATGATTTTATTTATCGTATGATCGATACTCGTTAAACTCTCTCCGGTAATCACGACCGTCGGCGGGGCTTCTCCCCACCCTGCGGTCCCATCGTCACCAACCACTTTTACGTAAATGGACTCAGCGACAGTCACGGTGCGTAATGCCGTTTTGAACGGAGTATGTAAGGGAATCGCCACCGGATACGTTTCAATCGACTGAATTCTCATGTTCCTCCACCTTTCTTAATAGACGCCTGGCTGGATCATCAAGGCCTTCTTGTGACTGGATAACACCGCGTCTGTTCCAAACGGAATACTGTAATGGGGCAGGCAGTGACCAATCTTAAACCCGGCTAATACCGGTTTATTCAAACGAGAAAAGTAGTCTTCATAAACCTGTGCCAAAGACAAGGTTTCTTTTGTATTCTCTGTTTCCGTTCCACTAAAGTCTCCAAGGATGATCCCCGCCGCATCTTCCAGTTTGCCTGCAAGTTTCAATTGATTAAAAAAGGAATCCAAACGGTAGGGCTGCTCTCCGACATCTTCCATGAACAGTAATTTGCCTTTTGTATCAATCTCGTAAGGGGTACCCATGGTATTTACAAGCAAAGAAAGATTTCCGCCTACCACTTCCCCTGATGCTTCTCCTTCTCCAATAACTTCTAGTGGAGATAGACTTTCATCGTAATGGATCACCTCAGGTTGGAAAAGCTGCTGGAACATTTTTTTTGATTCCTCATCAAAATCTTCTTTTCCAACATCCGAACAAAGCATAGGCCCGTGAAAAGTGACCAGTCCTGTTTCCTGACGAATCGCCGTATGTAAACTTGTGATATCACTATACCCCAAAAAAATTTTAGGGTTTGCTTTCACTGTTGCATAATCAATGGTCGAAAGAATCCTTCCTGTTCCGTATCCCCCACCAGCACAAAAGATAGCGGCAACTTCCGAGTCTTGAAACATCTGATGGAAGTCTTCCATTCTTTCTTTATCATTTCCTGCTAGATACCCGTGCTTTTTCTTTACATGAGCTCCTAGTTTCACGTTCAAGCCTAAGCTTTCCAGAAAAGAAAGGCCTTTGTCCAGGTTCTTAAGATCCGGCGGACTTGCAGGAGCTATAACCCCCACCGTATCCCCCTGTTTCAACCGTTTCGGCTTCATCATTTCCATTCCTCCAATGAAGGAAAAGAGGCGAAAATATCGCCTCTTTTCAAAGAAAGTCTATTGTTTATCTGCCCACTTCAACTCAAGGTACCCTACAGGGTGACGAACGATATCGGATACGCTGTCTTTCTCAAGAACGACTTGGTTATAGAAATGTACAGGGAAGATCGGCATCTCTTCAAAAAGAAGCTTCTCTGCTTCATACATCAATTCCCAACGCTGTTCTTCATCCGCTTCATTTTTAGCATCGGCGATCAGCTGATCGTATTCTTCGTTCGACCAACCTGTACGGTTCATGGAAGAATCCGTCGTGAAACTTTCAAGGAAGTTGATGGGATCGGCATAGTCTGCTAAGAAAGAACTTCTGGAAAGTTGGTGTTCCAAAGCTTTTTGCGCTTCAAGGAAGACATTCCATTCCGCATTCTCCAATGTAACTTCTACGCCAAGATTTTCTTTGAACATTTGCTGGATGGTTTCTGCAATTTTCTTGTTGTCCTCGCTCGTGTTATAAGAAAGGGTGATGGCAGGAAGTTCGTCGTAGCCTTCTTCCTCCATTCCTTCCTGTAGCAATTGTTTCGCTTCTTCTACATTTGGTTGGACAAGCTTGCCATTGTGCTCACGGAAGTCTTCCCCTGATGGACTCTCAAACCCATAAGAAACGAATCCATAAGCGGGTTCCTCTTTATTCTTCGTCACATAATCGACGATTTCCTGTTGATTGACGCTCATGGCAAGCGCTTTTCTTATCTTCTCATTCTGGAAAGGCTCTTCATTGACATTAAAACGGTAGAACGCTGTACCTGCCTGGTCCTGAATCGACATTTCTTCACTGTCTAACAGCTCCTCAGCCATATCAGATGGAATATTAGAGGTGTCAAGCTCTCCACTTTCATACATTTGGTATTCGGTATTGGTATCATTCACCATCGCCCAGTGGACTTCATCCAGCTTCACTGTTTCGTGATCCCAATATTCTTCATTCTTCTTCATAAGCATTTCGCTATCATGTTTCCATTCTGCCAATGCAAATGGTCCGTTTCCTACAAAGCTGTCCGCTTCCGCAAACCACTCTGGATTTTCTGTAGCTACAGACTCATTGACCGGGAAAAAGGCCGGGTTGGAAATGATATTCAAGAAATATCCTGTTGGTGCACTCAAGGTCACTTTCAACTCTTTGTCACTGACCGCTTCCACCATTACATCATCAGCTGATCCTTCTCCATTGTTGAAGGCTTCTCCACCTTCAATGAAATATCCAAGGAACGCGGCTGGTGAAGCCGTCTCAGGATCCAGAAGACGTTTCCATGCAAACTCGTAGTCCCCTGCTGTCACGTCATCTCCATTCGACCATTTTGCATCTTCACGGATGAAGAAGGTATATTCCTTCCCATCTTCGGAAATTTCCCATTCCTCAGCGGTTGCTGGTTCTGGCGTATGATCTTTGCCAAGACGGGTCAGACCTTCCATCAAGTTGTTCAGCGCGTTCCAGGAAACCGCATCAAACCCTTGAGATGGATCGAATGATGTCGGCTCCTCTCCGTTGTTGAGTAAAAGCGTTTTGGTTCCTGAATCACTTTCTCCTTCAGAACCACCCTCATCACTATCTCCTGCACTTTCCGAAGCTGTACATGCGGCTAATACAAGGACAAGTAAAACCCCTGTTAAGATTGTCCACCATTTTTTCATTTTCGTTCTCCTCTCTAAATGTTTAATAAGTTGACGCCATATATTTCTTTGCCCGCTCATCCTGCAGCCAACAGTCCACTTCATGTGTTCTGCTCAACTCAGAATGAAACGGATACACCTTTGTGCACACTTCCATGGCCATCGGGCACCTGGCAGCAAATGGACATCCCTCCGGTGGGGAAAACAAATCCGGCGGTGTGCCGTCTATGGGAATAAGTTTTTCTCCTTTTTGATCCATCCGGGGAACGGAGTGAAGCAGCCCTTTTGTGTAAGGGTGCTGCGGGGTGTAAAAGATCTCTTTCCGTGTCCCTGTTTCAATGACCTTCCCGGCATACATGACCGCAATCCGATCCGCTATTTTAGCGACCACCCCTAAATCGTGCGTGATGAGGATGATGGAAACTCCGGTCTGTTTCTGAATCTTTTGAAACAGCTGAAGGATTTGCGCCTGGATGGTTACATCTAAAGCTGTCGTGGGTTCATCGGCAATCAGAAGTTCAGGATCACAGATCAGCGCCATCGCAATCACGATTCGCTGGCGCATGCCGCCACTGAATTCATGAGGATACTGTTTCATACGTTCCACAGGATTGGGGATTCCGACAAGGGTCAGCATTTCTATCGCCTGCTTATCCGCTTCTTTTCTGGAAATCGTACGATGCTGGCGAAGCCCCTCTGTCAATTGGTCCCCGACGGTCAAGGTGGGATTTAAAGCCGTCATAGGATCCTGGAAAATCATCGAGATATCAACTCCGCGGATTTTCCTTACTTCCTTGTCCGAAAGCTGAGTCATATCCTGTCCTTTGAAAAGAATGGATCCATCCTTGATCTCACCGGGAGGGGTTGGAATAAGGCGCATGATGCTGTTCGCCGTGACACTCTTCCCACAACCGGACTCCCCGACAATGGCAAGGGTTTCCCCGCGATATAATTCTAGATTCACGCCGCGTACGGCCTGTACTTCTCCCCCGAATGTTTTGAAAGACACATGCAGGTCACGAATGTCCAAGATTTTTTCCATTGATGTTTACCTCCTGAGCTTAGGATCAAGCGCATCCTGGAGACCGTCTCCAAGCACGTTAAAAGCGAACATGGTTGCTGAAATGAAAAAGGCAGGGAAGAAAAGACGCCACCAGTCGCCTGATAAAATGACACCCAGTGCATCATTGGCCATCATCCCCCAGCTTGCATAGGGAGATTGAATACCCAGTCCCAAAAAGCTTAAAAAAGCTTCAGCAAATATAGCGGTTGGAACAGTGAGAGTCATCTGTACGATAATCGGCCCCATCGTATTCGGCAGCAGATTCTTTTGAATGATCCGCTTCGTTTTCGCGCCGAACGACTGGGATGCCATGACGAATTCATTGTGTTTCAACTGCAGAACCTGCCCTCTGACTATTCGGGCCATACCAACCCAACCGGTAACCGTTAAAGCGATGATGATGGTTAAAAGACTCGGGCCCATGACCACGAGGAGCAGGATAACGACGAGAAGATAAGGCAGGCCATAAAGAATTTCGATGATCCGCATCATGACGTTATCCGTTCGCCCCCCTTTATATCCGGAAAGTCCTCCATAAGCGACTCCAATAAAAAAGTCGATCAAAGCGGCCATCAGACCTACAAATAAGGAGATCCTTGCCCCGTACCATGTCCTTGTAAATACATCCCGGCCTAATTCATCTGTCCCGAACCAATGGTTAAGCGACGGAGCCTGATTCTGATTGGGCAGGTTTTGAGTGTCCACATCGTGCGGCGAAATCCAAGGACCGATGACAGCCATAACCCCCAGAACAATAAGGAAAATGAGCCCTGACATCGCTAATTTGTTCTGTCTGAGTCTTCTCCAGGCATCTTCCCAATAGGAAAGAGAAGGACGGACAACGGATTCCGCATCATCGGTATTTTTTTCTTTTGGCTTAAACCATTCGTCCGGAATGGATGAATGAGGCGTTTGTTCCTTCTGTTTTTTTGCCGGAATCACTTTTATTTGCCTCCTTCTTTATGAAGCTTGATTCTAGGATCGAGAATTCCGTATGCGATATCCACCAGAAACAGCATCAATACAAGAAAAGCACTGTAAAAAACGGTGGTTCCCATAATGACCGGGTAGTCCCGCTGGTTGATCCCTTCAACGAAATACTTACCCATACCGGGGATGGCGAAGATCTTTTCAATGACGAACGTCCCGGTTAAGACCCCTGCAAGAAGGGTACCTAAAATGGTGACCACCGGCATGAGTGCATTTTTCAATGCGTGCTTCACAATGATTTTTGCTGGTGATAACCCTTTGGCTCGCGCGGTTTTTATGTAATCCTGTGTTAACGTCTCGAGCATGCTCGACCTGGTCAGACGGGCGATAATCGCCATCGGGCCGGTGGCAAGCGCAACAATCGGGAGCACCATATGTTGGGGACTGCTCCATGTCGCAGCAGGAAGCACGCCCAGATTCACCGCTAACTGCTGGATTAACAAGGTAGCTAATACAAAGTTAGGAATCGATATCCCAAGTACGGCGATGGTCATCGCTATGTAATCAATCACTCCATTGTGCTTCAATGCTGCAAAAACACCGAGGGCAACACCAGAAATTAACGCAATGAGGATCGTCCATATGCCTAACTCAGCGGATATCGGAAAACCTCTGCCTAGTAACGAATTGACCGTCTCTGTAGGTTGTTTGATCGAAGGACCGAAATCCAGGGTCACAATCGACTTTAAATACAAAACGTATTGCACAACTAACGGTTCATCCAGATGATAATGGGCTTCTAAATTCTTCTGAACGGCTTCGTTGGTTGTCCGCTCTTCATTGAACGGAGAACCCGGAAGTAAGTTCATTAAGAAAAACGTAAGCGTTGCAATGATAAAAACAGTAACAATCATGTAAATGAAACGTTTCAATATGTATTTCGCCACGACTACTCCCCCTAGCTGGATGTTGTCTGCATGGCAAGCTCTGTCATGACAATCATGGCTTGGTATGCTTCCACTATGTTTTTAGCCTGAAACCGTACCGTTGTTGAATCTGGTTCGATTTCCGTACCAGGCATGAGATTGGCCCATTCGGCCTGGCCGTAATTCATAAATTCAATCCTCAGAGTGGGATGTTCAGGAGGGACGAGCGGCTCGATTCGATTTCGGTTATGTATCGCTTCCGTCGTGCGTTTTTGCAGAAGTTCCCCGGCCTTTTTCGGTGTCAAACTCTTCACTGCAGACCGGGAAATGGTTTCTTTCACCGGTGCTGTGACGATATTCGGAATCAATGCTTCTGCTTCCATCGCTGCACAGTCATCCCCGGCCACCATCAAAACAGGGACCCCGTAATACCCGGCCACATAGGCATTAAAGCCAAGCTCTCCCACAGCCACATCATTTATGTAAAAATTACGAACCCCGAAGCTCATCGAGTGTGAAAGGACGCCTTTTTGAGCTGCTCTCGCATGGTACCCTAGAAAGATCGCTCCAGCATATGATTCATCTAACCCTTGAATCATAGATAGCGGTTTGACACTTCCTGTAATTAATGTGGCATCCGGATGAATCTCATCAATCAGTAAATTGTTCATCTTCGAATGGCTGTCATTGACCAATACTTCCTCCGCATGGTTTTGAAACGCGGCTTCAATGACATGGTTCGTTTCTTGTGTCATGATCCTCCTCGCCCGTTCATAATTGTGCTTCGAAGAATCAACAAAGGTGTAATCCGGTATTCCCGTGATTCCCTCCATGTCGACGGAGAGGTACAATTTCATGAAATCATCTCCTTTTTTGGTAATATTGTTAATTTTCATAAAATTTTACCAGTAGCTGACAAATTTTGCAATAGGACTCTTACTCTACTTCTCTTTAAAGCGTAAACGTTCTAAACCCCTTGGCATGGCTCACACAAAAAAACCTGGAGTCTGGACTCCAGGTTTCACACAGGCTTTTTGACTAATGATTGGTTTTCATAGTAGGAATCAATGACTTGAAGCTCAGAATAAGGAATCTTCTCATCGCCGACAATTTGGTAACCTCCAAATCCTATGCCGGTCAGCAATACCACATCACCTGTCCTTGCAAGATCAAGCGCCAAGTGGATGCCTTCTTCTCTATGCAACCGTGTATGGATGTGCGGGGAGGATGGCTGCTTGAATCCACGACAAACATCATTCACGACCTCTTGCCGATCCGCATGGCCTGGTTGATCGACGCTTACAATCACTTCATCCGCCACACTTTCAACTGCCCTTGCCATGAGGGGTCGTTTTTTAGGATCTCGTAATCCAATTCCGGTAATCATGACAATCAATTTCCGATGTGGAATTTGTTTAACGGATTCTAAGACATGGGCCAACGCATCCGGGGTATGGGCATAGTCGAGGATAAGCTGATAAGGTACATCTTTATCCACTATTTGAAAACGGCCTTCAGGTTTGCGAATGTGACTGATGACAGAAAGGATTGAGGCGATCGAGAAACCGACTTGATGACAGGCGGCCATAGCTGCGAGTAAATTCGATACATTGTATTCGCCAAACACAGGAGCCTGGACCGTATATTTGGTTCCGAAAGCATCCAGTTCAAAGGTGGTCCCTGTTCTAGTCGTATGGATATGAGAGGCTTGAATATCGGCGGGCTGACGGATCCCGTACGTGATGGCTGGACCTTTAAATGTATGGATGAGATCATCAGCCATCAGTGGGTCATCGGCATTAATCACTGCTTGATCCGCTTGTTTAAACAATTTCATTTTCGCCTTTTTGTAAGCGTCCATGGTTTGATGAAATTCTAAATGTTCCGGGGTGAGATTGGTGTGGATCGCTACATTGAAGTGGATGGTTTCCAGTCTTTTTTGTTCAAGAGCGATCGATGTGGATTCAATTACGGCTGCCTGCATCTTTTTCTCACAAAAATATTCCAATACTTTATGGATATCCGGTGCTTCAGGAGTCGTTGGAACCGTCTGTTTGAAATTGGTTTTCTCGCGGTCATCCCAAATCCCTGCAGTTCCGAGCGATCCTGTCCGGAATGAAAGGCTGTTTAAAATGGAATGCGTGAATGTTGCCACCGTCGTTTTCCCATTCGTCCCCGTAACCCCAATCGTATGTAAAGATTCTGAAGGTGAACCACACACAATAGAAGACAATACAGCAAGCGCAGAACGACTGTCTTTCACATGAATAAAGCTCAGGTGAGGATGTTCGGCTGCAAAAAGGTCCAACATATGATTATCCGTTCCAACAACAGTGCGAGCCCCCGCTTCAATCGCCTGTTTTATATAGAAATGCCCATCATGATGTTCACCTTTTATGCAGATAAAGGCATCCCCTGCTTCGATTTCCCTTGAATCATAAGACACAGAACGAATTTCCTGGCGATCCGGGCCCTGGAAAGAACCGTTCAATAGCTCGTCCAGGATATACGTCTTCTTTTTCATATCATCATCCTCTGTTCGTTAAAATCCGCTTTATTTCGGTAAAGCACTATATTTCTCTCATTTCCCACATTCAAGATTGTTGAAACCTGACATCTCGAATTCATTATTCTTCACATAAAAAAGGCAGCGCCTCGTGCGGCGCTGCCTTTTTTCTAGAGAAAATAGGTTATAAAAGACGAATATGTGTGATTTTTGCTTGCGGGTTACTTTTCAAATGACTCTCGCGCGCTTTTTCTTTATGCGAAGCATACACAGGTACCTGTTTCACTACGCCTGATTTTGCCTGGTAATAGATTAAATATTTTTCGGCCATTCTACTCTACCTTTCCTGGTTCATTCTTGCTTCAAGTATTTGCAGGAATAGACAGGAATATACATGGTAGGCTTTTGTACGGGTTGGGGCAACCTTGCGCGGGGTTGAGGAGGGCTTGCGCGTGAATCACGCACTGAAGGCCTGATTCGCTCAAACAAAAGAGAAGCAGCATCACTGCATGTCTGCAATGATCTGCTTCTTCTCCTGATCGGTCACGTAATTACGATGGTTGAATACATGATAGCCGTTTTTTCTTACGGTCGGGAGGATGGCCCGATACATTTTGGCGGCGCCTCCGACCGGTGTCCGTGAATAAATCGGATAATCCGGTAATGTCCTCATTGCCTTGTCATAGTAGAATTCTGCATCAGAGGCCAAGTCTTCCCACATGCTGATGAACGCTTGATTGACCCTTTTCTCTTTCAGATCAAAAAACGTATAGCCATGAAGATCCATCACTTCTTGGGGTAAGTAAATGCGGTCAATTTCCATGTCCTCGCCAATGTCCCGGAGGATGTTGGTGATTTGCATGGCGTAGCCGAGTTCAATCGCCCCTTGACGGAGAGCTCCCACTTTTCCTGGAGCGATGACAGGCAGAAGCATCAGACCAACGGTACTTGCGACATGATAACAATAGTCTAACAAATCTTCTTTTGTACGGATGGTGGTGGGGTACAGGTCCATGCGCTGACCTTTGATCATGTCATAATAGGGTGCGGGATCGATGGAGAAGTGTCTGAAGACATCATCGAGCGCGAGCCAGGAAGGGTCTGTGAGTTCGAGCTTCCCTTCCATAAATTGATCAAATTGCTGGGAAAAAGATTCTAGTTCTGCTTTTGGGTTATCTCCTTCATCTACGATATCATCGACGCGACGGCAAAAGGCATAAATCGCCCAAACCGCTCTTTTCTGCTGTTTGGGCAGCATAGCGAATGCTTTTGAGAACGTTTTGGAGTGCTTTTCGATTACTTTACGACAATGATCGTATGCTTGGTTCAAGTCCGTCATCACTAAACACCTCGCTTGTAATTATGCCTTTCTTTGACCTCATATTGCAAATAATCTGCCAACAATTTTGCTCCCTGCATGACGATTGGTACGCCTCCGCCTGGATGTATGGAAGCTCCAACCGCATACACATTTCCTATCGCGTACGGCTGCAGTTGTGGGCGGAACACCCCTGATTGGAAAAGGGTCGGGGCTATTCCGAAACTTCCTCCTGCATATAAGCCTTCACGTTCAGCATCTTCAGGGGTCCGGACATGCATCCATTCTATATGTTTTCTTAAATCTGGGAATCCCCGTTCCTCCATGGCATCAATGACGCTTTCGACCAACTGATCCTTTTTCTCCCAATCCACAGCTTCTCCTGTAGGAACAGGGATCAATGTATAGAGGACTCCTTTTCCTACAGGTGCGAGTGAAGGGTCCACTAAGGAAGGATGGAAGGTATAAAACGACGGATCATCCGGCAGTTGTTTATCCACGAACACCTGCCGCATATGGCGGTCAAAGTCTCGGGACATGAAGAACTGGTGGATGGAGTCGTTTTCATAGATGCGGTCAAGTCCCATATAGAGCAAGAGACAACCTGAGGAAGGAGTATATTTCCGTTGAAGCTGATTTTCAGCAGGCATGATTTTGTCCATCAGAGGAAAATCCCCGTTCAAAATGAGCTCATCGAATGTGACCTTTTCTCCCCCTGCCATTATGGATATCGCTCTATCTTTCTTAGTTTCCACACGGTCTACAGAAGTTCCTTTGAAAATTTGAACGCCTCTTTTTTCCAATTCCTCCTCGATGATCTCAACAAGATGAGCATAGCCGCCTTTCATGTACCAGATGCCATGCTCATGTTCACTATAAGACACGAGCGAGTACATCGCCGGCGATTGTTCAGGATGACCTCCGATGTACAACGTTTGTAGCGTGTAGGCTTCTACAAGACGCTCATCGTCAAAGTAGCTGCGCATCATTTTCTTCACGTTTTGGTAAGCTTTTAACTTGATTAATGTTTTTAAGTTTTTACGGGAGAAAAACGTTCGTTTTTCTACGAAAGATTTTTCAAGAAACTGAGCTTTCCCTTGCATAAAACGGACCCGCATATCATTTAAGAACCGGTCGAAATGCATTTCATTGCCAGGAAACTTCTCCTTCAACTCTGCTTTTTGTTTTTCAGCTTCGGAATATTTATTGAACGTCGTGCCGTCAGGGAAATGGATGTTATAAAGAGGGTCGCATGGAATCAAAGGAATGCGGTCCCTCGCAATTCCACCCTCTTCTAGTATACTGAGAAGCATTTCAGGCAGAAGGACGATCGTAGGTCCCTGGTCGATTTTGAACGCTCCGTGCCGTTCGTAAGTAAGTCTCCCTCCGAGCACATCTTTCTTTTCATAGATGGAAACTTTCCTGTTCGGATCGTTGGATAAGAGCAGGGCCGTTACGAGACCCCCGATACCACCGCCGACAATCGTCGTCTTTGTCATATCGGCTGCACCTCCTCTTCCCTGATCCATCCTGTCGTTATCCTGGCTGATTCAAGAATGGTCGGCAATCCGCTTCCCGGGTGGGTGCCGCCGCCGACGAGCCAGCAGTGATCAAGTTCCTGGAATCTGTTGTGCGGCCGGAAGTACATCATCTGGGAAAGCTGGTGACCAAGACTGAACGTCGCGCCCTGATGCACGAAATGATCGGTCTGCCACTGCTTGGGAGTAAGGACTTTCTCCTCGACGACGTGGCTGCGGATATCCGTAAACCCTGTTTTCTTCTCGATTTCGTCATAGATCAACGATTTGAATGTTTCCTGCTTGTCGTCCCAGTCGATTTCGGAATAATTGTTCGGCACCGGGGCTAAGATATAGACGGCCGAATGTCCCTCTGGCGCAAGCGTAGGATCGGTCACACTTGCGTTATGGATATAGATGGACGGCTCATCGGACAGGACGAGATCTTTCGTCATTTCATTCACATTATTTTGATAATCCTCTGCAAAAAGAATGGTATGGTGTGGCATGTCGTACTTTTTATCAAGCCCTACATAGATCATGAATGTAGAGCATGAAAACTTCTTCTTTTCGAGCTTCTCTTTGGAATGGCGGCGCAGGACGCCGTCATCGACTAAGCGGGTCATCGCTTCAGCGAAGTCTGCATTGATGATGTATTCATCCGCCTTCACCGTCTCTCCTGAGTCAAGCACAAGGCCAGTGATTT
Source organism: Halobacillus sp. Nhm2S1 (assembly GCF_019599545.1). Classification (GTDB taxonomy): domain Bacteria; phylum Bacillota; class Bacilli; order Bacillales; family Halobacillaceae; genus Halobacillus. The sequence goes on from NZ_JAIEZV010000001.1 coordinate 608,590, forward strand.
CTTTGCCTGAGACGTTGATTTTCTGAACTCCTTCATTCAAATGAATCTTTCCCCCGTGCTCCTCCGTCACTTTAGCCATCGCTTTCGACAGTTGATTGACTCCTCCGATCGGATGAAACACTCCCCACTCGTGTTCCATGTAAGAGAGTATAGAGAAGGCTCCCGGACATTCCCATGGGGACATGCCTAAGTACTTTGCCTGAAACGTAAAAGCAATTTTGAGCCGCTCGTCTGTAAAGTAATCGGAAAGCACGTCATAAACGGATTTCCCAAGGGATAGTTTCGGGAGTGCTTTCAGCGCCCTTTTACTCATATAGTCCGTCAGTTTGTTGTGTTTCGTTTGCAAAAGAGGCATCAGCGCCTGCATTTTTTCCCTTGTATCATGCATGAAGTTTTCATATCCGGCCTCATTGCCCGGGAAATGCTCAGAAATGACATCCAGCATTTTTTCCCGTTCCCGGTACATGGGTACTCTTTTTCCGTCAAATTGAAGTTCATACATGGGGGAAAGTTCTTTCAAATCCATGTAATCATGGACATTTCTTCCTGACATTTCGAAGATCTCCTCCATGATTTGGGGCATACTCAAAAATGTCGGTCCAATATCGAATGTATAGTCCCCGAGCGAAAAATGACCGTTCCTTCCGCCCACATAGGATTGTTTTTCATAAACATGAACGTCATAGCCTTTAGCTGCTAGGATCATCGCTGAGGCTAAGCCTCCAGGTCCCGCTCCGATTATGGCGATTCTCTTCATAACCATCCACCTTCTCTCCTGAACTTCTACTGTGCAATCATTATACAAAATATGTACAAAGGGAGCTATTGATCCATCTTCATCAATGTGCTCTGCCATTTTTTCCATTTCTATATACTCATTTTTTACCCTTCCGGTGGATGTTATAACCCTCTACTTTAGTAAAGTATTACTTTCGCTCCTTGATCTTCATATTCCTTCTTACGATTTAAGGTGGATCACACAAGGATAATAAAGGGAATCGAGGGGATAATATGGTCGAAGGAGGCATGGTTATGTATTCAAATCAAAGAATTTCCGGACCTTATTACCCTTCCCATTCGACCCACAACCCGCCTCACAACCAATACAGCAACGAACAGTTGAACCATTGGTGTGAGGAGCTGGATCAGTGTGAACATCACCAGGAGCAACAATCGGACAGCATGCACCAAAAAAGTAAAATCACAAAACTTTCGCCCCCGACTTTCATGATTTGATGAACGTGGGTAGATGACCATACACAGTCCCTCTCTCGTGCATAGGCTACGAATGTAACAACAGGAGGTGAGCTTATGTACGGAGGCTATCCTTACGGAGGAAGACGGTGCCACAGACCACGACGTTACGGCAATAACTTCGCCTTGATCGTCGTATTGTTCATCCTATTGATCATCGTAGGTGCAGCATTTTACTGCTAATACGGATGGGTGCTTGAAAAAGAAACGATCAACACAAGACAAGGGACAGGAGGATGACCTTCCCCCTGACTTGTCCAGCGTCTTTTGGAAAAAGTAGAAGCAGACGCTGAGTGAGGAAGGGAGAAGAACATACTTCTCCCCCTTTACAAGACTCATCTTTTTCTTTTTCCTAAAAAAGGACACAGCCTTCAATGGGCTGTGTCCTTTTTGTTAGTGGATGGATTTGTTTTCAAAGACTGTGATTAATTCCTCAGGGGGCAGCGGTTTACTGTAGAAATACCCTTGGATCTCATCACACTTTTCACTTTTCAGGAAGTCCCATTGTTCAGCGGTCTCTACACCTTCGGCAATGACTTTCATATTTAATGAATGGGACATGTGGATGATTGATTTTACAATCGCTTGATTCTGCACCTGATTCTCGCTGATGAAAACTTTATCGATCTTCAATTTGCTTACAGGGAAGCGACTCAAGTATTTGAGTGATGAATATCCGGTACCAAAGTCATCGATCGAGACGTGTACGCCCAGATTTCGGAGGTCATTCAGCGTCTGGATAATGTACTCTTCATTCGTCATCGCCATGGATTCGGTAATTTCAAGTTCAAGATACATAGGGTCAAGTCCGGTTTCTTCTAAGACCTGTTTCACCCGGCTGACGAGATCTTTTTGTAAAAACTGCAGGGCTGAAAGATTCACACCAACGATGACAGCTGGAAACCCTTCTTCCTGCCACTGCTTATTCTGACGACAGGCTTCCCGTATGACCCAATCGCCAATTTCAAAGATCTGGCCGTTTTTCTCTGCGACCGGAATGAAAGTCGCGGGGGAAATCCTCCCTTTTTCAGGATGATTCCAGCGGATCAAAGCTTCGAGGCCGACAATTTCGCCTGTGTGAATGCTTTTTTGAGGTTGATAGTGCAACTCCAATTGATTTTCTTTCAATGCTTTACGAAGTTCAGAATCGATGGAAAGCATTTGTTCAAACTCTTCACTGATGGATGCATTATAGCAAAGGTAATCATTTCGCTGCTGTTCTTTAACGGTGTACATCGCGCTGTCGGCCTGCTTGATGAGATCGCCCGCTGTTTTTCCATGCTGTGGGTATAGACTGATGCCAATGCTTACGGATGTGTACAGCTCGTACCCGTCAATGACGACAGGCTCACGAAAGGCTTCAATCAATTTCTGTGCCAAACACTCTGCATCCTTCTGGTCATTGACTTGTCTTTGCAGTACAAGGAACTCATCCCCTCCCATCCGGGCCATGAACGTGTCTGCCCCCTGATGCTGTTTCAATCTTGACGCACAAGCTTTCAACAGTTCATCCCCGAAAGAATATCCAAGGGTGTCATTGATCTGTTTGAAATAATCGAGGTCGATGAAGTGGACAGCGAGCCCCTCCTTTTCTTCGATGGCCTCTTTGACCATATCCATGAAATAATACCGGTTGGGAAGCTCCGTCAGCTCATCATAATAGGACATGAATTCAATTTTTCTCTCGTTATGTACACGTTCGGTGATGTCCCGAACGATGGCTACGCGTAAAATACGGCCTTCCTGCGGGTAAGGATGGGCGAGGACTTCGATATAAAAAGGGGTCCCGTCTTTCTTGACCGCTTGCAACACATATGGCTGTTCGGGATAGCTTAGAAAAAGCCTGTGAAGCGTTTCATGCTCACGTTCTGAGGTGAGTGTGAACGCGTCCTGCTTCACCATTTCTTCTTTTTTGTAACCGAACATGGAAGCGAGGGTATGATCACAATCAATGATCTTCCCTTTGTCATGAATGACCATCCCCTCGGAAGGAACCACCAATCGTTGTTCCATTTTCTTCTTCACTTCGAACGTTTGATCAAGCATGGGGACGGGTTGAAGAAAGATGGCGTATAAGGATCTATCGTGCTCCATCTGTCGGCACTGCACCTTGTACAAACAGCCCCCAGATGGGGAAAGCTCCACCATTTTCGGTGCTTCTTCCTTCTTCAATTGATGAAAATCAAGGAGATCGAGGAGTGATTGGACATCTCCGTCGATCAACTCTCCCGATTTCTCATTAAACCGAAGCAGCCTGCCTTCTGCATCCACAAAAAGGAGGGCATCATTCATTTGTTGATAGATCCATTCATCTATAGGTAATGCAAGCTCTCTCAAACGGTCCGACATTTGGTGTGCCCCCTAAAACAGCTGTGTTCTAACCAATAATGATTCTTTCTCTTGGATAATGATATTTCCCTTGGGCTTTATCATGTTTCTTGAAGGAGAATAAGAACGTTAATAATCCGATTCGTCCTAAGAACATGAGCAGCATAAGCACAACTTTTCCAAAGGAAGACAGTCCTGGAGTGATGCCGAGGGATAATCCGACGGTACCGAACGCAGAACAGACCTCAAAAACGAGTTCATTCAGTGTAAAAGGTTCAGTGATGGTCAGGGTGATGACGGCACTGAAGCAGACGAACAAAGCAACGATTGTAACGACAACCGCTTTATTCAAATCTTCTGGGTGAACTTCTCTTCTAAACAATCGAATGTTGTTCCCGCCTCTTGCAAAGGTCAATACGAAGATGACCACAAGGGCGAACGTCGTTGTCCGGATTCCGCCTCCAACACTACTCGGAGACGCTCCGATAAACATCAATGAAGACATGAACAGCTGGGTTTGTTCAGTGAATTGATTGATATCCATCGTGGAGAGCCCTCCACTCCTCGTTGTAACAGACTGGAACAAGGCATAAAAGAAAATTTCATGCCAGGACTTGTCCATAAAGAAATGGTTGCTCTCTAAAATGATAATCATGATCGTGCCCAATACGACCAAAGCAAAGAAAGTAAACGTCGTCAGCTTGGCGAATAATGAAAAGCGTATCGTTTTCTCCTCATGATTTTGCATCAAGTATTGTTTGACCTCGATCAGAACCGGAAAGCCGATGGCTCCAGCGATGATGAGGATAATATTGATGAACTGGACAAAATAGTCGTCACTAAAAGGGATCAGTGATTGGCCTGTGATATCAAATCCACCGTTCGTCATGGCACTGATGGTACCGAAGAAGCCTTGCAGATAAGCTTCGCCTGGTTCATAGTACTGAAGGAAATAAGTCCCAAGAACAAGAAAGCCGACGAGTTCGATGAGTAGGACGACAAGCACGATTTGTTTGACAAGCCGGACCATCCCGGAGAAAGAAGTCTGGTTCTGGTCGGTCATAATCAAACGGCGCTCTTTCAAACCGATTTTTTTGCCGAGCATCAACCAGACCAGCGTACCTAAGGTCATGACACCGATCCCTCCGAATTGGAGCACGATCGCCAGGATGAAATATCCAGTTGTGCTGAACGTTTCAGCCGTCGGCAGGGTGGTCAAACCTGTAACGCTGACCGCACTGACCGCTGTAAATAGTACATCGATGAATTCAACTTTGACCCCGTCCCGATGGGCTACAGGCAGGGCAATCAATATGGAAGATATGGTCACCGCGACCATATAGTATAATGCGATTAATTGGAATGGCGATAAGTCATTCAGCCATCGCAGGCTTTTTCTTCTCACCCACATATAGTAAAACTCCTTTGATGTTGCCAGGTCTAATGGATGTCTATCACCACTAATAGTATAGCAGGATATTCGACAAATTACTTCCGTTTTTTAAAAAATGTAAGACATTTGAACTAATACACACGTCGGAGGCGTCTGAATATCAGACGCCTCCAATCGTTTGCTTATGCTTTTGATTCCTGGCCACGTTTTTTGAATTCTTCTAAGAGGTCTTCTCCCTGATAGCCTTCATCCATCAATTGCTTTAACACCCATTCCACTTGTTCTTGCTGACGATCGACAATCGTTCCCATAAAGATGACATTCATCCGGTCACCGATCATATTGACATCAATCGGTTTCACAAGGAAAGTCGCTGGACGGTTGCTTTGTTTCGTAATCTTTACTTGGATGATGATTTCTTCTTCCTTTTCTTTCATCGTTTCAAAGAAATCCCGATAACTCTCATCTACGTAAACTTCAATAATCCAACGGCCGTGATCATCTTCCCTGTTGATAATTAAACCGTCTTCGAGCTTAATGCGTCTTTGAGTAATATCATCGTGCTTTTCTTCCATGATATCCAGTGAAATCAGTTTAAAGGTTTTCATTCGAATGACCTCCGAGAATGATAATTACCTCTATTATAGAACACGGAGAGGACTGGAGCAAAGACTGATTTCGACCTTTTTTTATCCTCCGATGTAAGACATTTCGATTTTGTTCTCTTTCATCGGCTTTCCTTGGGCTCTGTCGACCGAATACTGATCCGTTCGACCTGTCCATATCGCAAGCAGATAATCCGTAATCGCATCATCGCTCTCCCCTTCACGCAGCATAGTTTTCAAATCATAGCCGGAAGAGGCGAAAAGACATGTGTACAGGTTGCCGTCTGCGGACAAACGAGCCCTTGTGCAGCTTGAGCAAAAAGCTTCCGTCACGGAGGAAATGACTCCGATTTCTCCCGATCCGTCCTTATAGCTGTAACGGGAGGCTACCTCTCCATAGTAATTCGGATCTTGTGCGACGAGCGGCATTTCTTGATCGATCTGTTCGATGATCCATTTTTTCGAAACGACCGCATCCATATTCCAGCCGTTGTGGTTGCCGACTTCCATGAATTCAATGAATCGGAGCGTATCGCCCGTTCCTTTGAAATAACGCGCCATCGGCAGGATTTGATCTTCATTCATTCCTTTTTTGACGACCATGTTGATTTTTATTTTCAAACCTGCTTCTCTTGCTGCTTCGATCCCTTTTAATACCGGTTTCGTTTTGATTCCGCGTCCATTCGTTTCCTGGAAAACGTGATCTTCAATCGCATCAAGACTGATGTTCACACGGTCAAGCCCGGCATCCTTCAGTTTCTGGGCCTGTCTGACGAGAAAGACCGCATTCGTCGTAACGGCAATATCCTCGATGCCGTCGATCTCTTTTAACCGGCGCACAAGGTCAGCAAGATCTTTCCTCATCAGCGGTTCGCCACCGGTCAAACGTACTTTTTCCACTCCAAATTTAGCAAAGATTTCAGCAAGCCGCACGGTTTCATCAAAACTCAGGAGTTCTTCTTTAGGTAAAAATGCATAATCCGGACCGAAGATTTCTGCCGGCATACAATATGTACATCGGAAATTGCATTGATCGATTACAGATATTCTTAAATCTTTAATGGGACGACCGAGTTGATCAATGATGTGGGATTTGATAAGATCACCCCTCCTCGAAATATTTTTGTCCGCCTTGATTTTCTAAAAGAATCGCTTCTACAGCGTCTCCTTTTTCAAACCCTCTCGTTCCTCCGGGAAGGACAAGAAAGGCGTCTGTATGAGCTAAGGATGTGACGACATTTGATTTGTCCATCCCTGCGGGTGACGCCATCACCTTCCCATCCTCGTAGTGAATTTTTCCACGTACGAACCGGGTGAATGGATTCGGTTTAGGGAAGTCCTCCCCGAGTGTTGCTTTGATTCGTGTATGGAAAGGTCTAGGGTTCCCAAGCAACGTTTGAATGATTGGATAGGTGAATAGCTCAAAACCAACGTAACAGGCAGACGGATTGCCGCTTAGTCCATAAAGAAGCTGACCGTCAAGCTCTGAGACGGTGGTTACGCTCCCCGGGCGCATCGCAACTTTGTTAAAGAGCACCTGAGCCCCCAGCTCTTCATAAATGTCTGGCATCAGGTCATAATCCCCAACCGATACACCTCCTGTTGTAATCAGGAAATCGTAATCGTGCAAGGAACGGGAAACCGCTTCGTAACAAGCGTCAAAGTCATCTACAAGTTTTCCTAAAAAGTGGCCTTCCGCTCCGGCGCGTTCGATTTGGGATAAGATCATGGGAGCATTGGAATTGCGGATTTTCCCCGGTTGAAGCGGTTCGTGCACATCAAGCAGTTCTGTCCCTGTTGCAAAAACGCCGATTTTCGGTTTCTGATATACCTTGACTTCCGGATATCCGAATGTTGCGAGCAGAGCCTTCACACCAGGGTTGATGCGGGTACCAGCTTCAACGAGCACGGTCCCCTCCTCTGTCTCTGAACCTTTGCCGATAATATTCTGATCCTTATCCATTGAACGCTTCAATGTCATATAGGAAGTGCCCTGATCATCGTAGGTTTGGCAGATTTCAAACATCGCGACACAATCCGCACCATCTGGAATTTCAGCCCCAGTCATGATCCGGACCGCTTCTCCTTTTTCTACCGGGTGACTTGCCAGCTGGCCGGCACCAATCGTCTCCGTTACATGAAAGTGTCCTGGATTATCCCGTGATAAATGCCTCGTATCCTCCGCACGCAGAGCAAATCCGTCGTAAGGAGATTTGTTGAACGGAGGAACAGGATGAGTGGCAAGTAAGTCCTCAGCTAAATGACGGCCATCGCTATTTTCAAGAGGAATGGTTTCAACCTTTCCTGCTTTTTTATCCATCATGACCCTGTCGACAGCTTCAGAGACAGGGAGTGGTTTTCTATGTAAGTTCATCTTCGATCCTTCCTTTAATAACGTCTTCCTTTGAACATATAGGAATATTCATATTTTTTCAAAGATTGTCTATGCAGGATTGTGTTCTTTTCCCCAAACGCTCGGAAAATAAACGCGAATCCTGCTGATGTTTTGGATATAAAAAAGCCCGAAGCAACAGCTCCGGGCTTGGTCTCATTTAAATAGGATCGTACACATTGACAACGTGGTTGATTGCTGTCTCATCCTGTTTCTTGCTGCGTCTTTCTTCTTTACGCGCATGCTTTTTCTCATTACGCTTCGTTATTTTCTTGTTTCCAGATGCCATGTTCATTCACTCCCCTCTTTCCTATTGTCCCAAGGAAAGAAGGATTTTATGACAAAACCTCTGCCTGTTAAGCAGAGGTTTCATCGTTTATATGAATGTATATTTGATTTTTACATCATTGATTTTCTGTCCGATCTGCCGGCTGCGTCGTTTCGATTTCTCGACAGAGGCGACATCCGCACGTTCAATAATGATGGTAAACAGAATCATATGGATTCTCATGTATTTTCCTCCTCTTTGTACTGAGGCTAAGCGGTATCCTTCTCAACATTCAACCAGTTCATAAACGCCATTCTTAGTAATTCTCCCATTTCCATCTCCTCCTTATTATTTGTACCTGTTACATGTAACGGCTGAATGCGGACTTCCGGTCGAGCCACTGGTCTTTGGCCGTCGGTCGGTATCCTGGTAACGGCTGATAACTTCTCTTGTTTTTCGCAACGGTAATCGTAAAAATGAAAAATTGAATCGTCATGAAAACCCCTCCTTTTTAAGTGTAATATTTATATCTAAAGAGTAATTTTACTCTTAGATAGCATAAGAAAAAGCCGCAGGGCATGCTGCGGCTTTTTTAGAGAAATTTCTCCATTAAAAAAGCCACAGGAATACATTATGCATCTCCTGCGGCTCCTATGAATGCTTTTTATGAATAGTCATAGATCTCAGTATTGGATCTCCGCGCAGGTCGATGGTATGAAGTTGGTTTGGTTTTGTGTCATCCAATTTTTCATGGTTTTCCGACCTCGCTTTCTGAGAAATTTTTCTTACACTGGAAATTATATAGGACGTTTTACGGAAAGTAAAGCCCATTTCCAAAATATTCTTGACTTTTTTAGGAGGGCAGAAAATTCTGCCCTTTAACGCCCCTGCTCTGATCCATTGTATGAAAGGCCAGCGTCAGTTATGCCAGCTCATCATCATTTTCTAAAAATTCTTCGATTTTCAAATCCAATTCGTGCAATCGTTTCAAGGCTTCGCTTCTGTCCATTTGTTTGTAATGGTGCAGCCCCATCGGCTGCTCATCCTTTTCATCGGCTTTTGCAACCACATCTTGAAGCGCGGTTCTTTTTTCTTCCAAACCAAAAGGCAGATAACTGTCTGTGTGGAGAAGAACAGCGACAGACACCTCTTTCGCTACAAGACGGTCTTCTCCGAGCCGGATCAGGAGCTTATGCGCCCGTTCTGCTCCTTTGATTGCATGGATATCGGACTTTCGGTATTCGTCATAATCCCATTTGCCGTCCCGGTACCATTCATAATGTCCCATGTCATGAAGCAAAGCTGATTTGGTAGCAAGATCAGGGTCCACTCCCTTTTTCACAGCCATATCAAATGCGTATCCTGCAACGGTGACCGCGTGGTTGATGCCTGAGCGCTGCAAGTACTTCTGAGTAATGCGGTGTTTGAACACATCGACGAGTGTCACTCTTTTCATACGATCACCTCCGATTTTTAAGAAAGATCATACCATGATTTACCCTTTTAGAACAAGATTCCACTCATAAGGATGGCCGCTTTAGGAGAGATTGATGGTGAAGGGATACGTGGTGAGGAGTTTATGGCTCAACCCTTTATTTCACATCCACAAGGAAGTTTACCCTATAATAGAAAAAGGAAACGATACCGGGGAGGGATAACCATGACAAAACAGAACGAAACGGTTCTGATCACAGGCGTTGCCAAGGGCATTGGACGTGGATTAGCTACAGCTTATGCAGAGGAAGGGTACCGCGTGATTGGCTGTGATGTAAATGAAGAAAAAGGCCGGGAAACAATGGAAAGTGTGGATGGGCTGTTTTTGCGGTGTGATGTGAGTGATCCAAAGCAGGTCGAAACCCTTTTTCAAAACATTAGGGAGCCTTTTTCCATATTGATCAACAATGCTGGCGTGAGCGAGTTCAAATCGATGTTCGAGCTGGATGTTAACGAATGGGACCATGTGCTGAATACGAACCTGCGCAGCTGTTTTCTTTTTGCTAAATATGCAGCGGAACGGTGGAAGCAAGAAGACATTCCAGGACGGATTGTGAATATCGCGTCCACGAGGGCATTCATGTCTGAGCCTGACTCGGAAGCGTATGCCGCAAGTAAAGGGGGCATTTTCGCACTGACCCATGCGATGGCCGCTTCTTTATCTCCCTACAATATTCGGGTGAACAGCATCAGTCCAGGTTGGATCCATACGGGAGATCCTGATGATTTGAGAGACAAGGACCATCATCAACATTTGTCCAATCGTGCAGGTACCGTCAAGGATGTTGCGAAAGCTTGTTTTTATTTAACGGATCGGGAAAATGGTTTTGTGAATGGAGAAAATGTGACCTTGGATGGCGGTATGACTCGAAAGATGATTTATGAACACTGAAAATGGCGAAATGTTTAGTACAAGTTTTGTACGGGTAGTGATATAGCAACAAAACATTACGGAGGTGACGACAGTGAATCAACTGTCTTCTTACCAAATCACATTGAACCGCCCGTTGAAAACCAACCAGATCATGAAAGTGTACAAAACGATTTCGAAAAATGGGTGTGACTTATACTTACATCAAAATCAGCTGATCGCTGATGCTGGGCACCTTCCGAAATTATTATCATTTTTCCTATTCATGAACAAAGAAGAGCCGTTCGTCATGATTATCGATGGCGAGTGTGTCGATGATGTTTATCAAGAAATTGAAGGCGAATGGCAGGACCATATTGCTGAAAGTACGTGCCGAAGAAAATACAGTGAAGATATGGTGGAAAACGAAACTTCTATCCTGGTATAACTTTTGTGCAATTATTATAGAATCATTTGTAGGATGTAAATGTCGAATCATAATGAATCTTCTTCCCAGCGAAGGAGTGACCCCCTTTGTCTTCATGCCTATCTCAGAGACTCCTTCGCCAATTTTTTTACATAAGACGAAAACCCGCTCCTTTTACAAGGAAGCGGGTTTCTTTTGTGCATACGTCTGTTCTTTTTTATAAAAATTTAATCGGAACTGCAGGAACCCTAAAATAATGATAAGGGCAAAAGCAAGAAAAATGTTACTGTAAACCGCCGTTGTTCCTTCAAAGCCAAACCAGTTGAACGGCTGGATCGGATTGAATACGTCAAGCGCTTTGCCGATCAAGGCGCCACTCAGAGCACCGGATACGAAGTTGAGCAAGTTGAACACTCCCATGCCTACTCCGGTTTCATTTTTGTGTAAAATGTTCGCAAGGATGTCAGCGGATGATGCCTGCACGAGCGGGAAGCTCATGTAGGAAACGATAATCGCTGCACTTACGATATACGGATGAGCTCCGACGAGTGTAGACAACACGATAAACCCGGTCCCCAGCAACCCTAAAGCCATATAGAGAACGAACGTGTTCCCTTTCGAATCGACGAGGTTCCCACCTTTTTGACCCATCAAGGCAGCACTTAAGGCACCAGGGAAAAGGACGAGACCAATCATCATCGTTCCGAGTCCATAGGCATCACGAAACATGATCGGCAGCATGAACATCATGCCGAACAAACACACGACGCCGAGAAAGCTTGTAATGATGGTGGCTCTGTACTGATTGCTTTTGAATAGATGAGCCGGGATGAATGGTTCATCGATCGCCTTCATCCTCCATAAATTCAAAGCAAAGAATAGAACCGTAAAGGCGAATAACCATGTGATACCCAGTGTAATACCAAGCATAAGCGTGGAAATCACCCCAGCGATCAAAGCGGCACCGACGTAATCGATGTACCCTTTTTTCGACTCTTCCTGCGGCAGGTTTTTACGCAGGAATGGCAAGGTAATAATAATCAATGCGGACGTTAAGAACAAATAACGCCAATCGAGAAAACCTGCAATGAAGCCGCCCGCAATCGGGCCTACACCTGAAGCGAACGCCATCACAGAGGAAACGATGCCAAGCACTTTCCCGCGTTCATTCGGAAAATAACGGATCGGTGCCAGGAAAACGAGCGCTGGGATCATGGCCCCACCGACAGCCTGGATGACCCTGGCTAGCAGCACCATCCCATAGTTTTGAGCGAAAAAGCCAAATAAAGAGCCGGCACAAAAAATACTGAGGCCGAACGTAATCAATGTTCGATACGGATAGAAGTCCGCCAATTTCCCGTATGTGAGAGCTCCGACAGCATAGACCATAATATATCCGGTCATGACCCAGCTGACTTCCGATGGCATCAATTGATAGGTTTTAGCTATATCGGGAACAGCGATGTTGAACATTGTTCCATTCATCACTGACATCATCATAACCGCGCAAAGAGAGATCAATAATCCCTTTGGGTTACGGACTTGTTGTTCTTCTTTCATGTTTTGATCTCCCTCCCTTTATTTCGTTACCCGAAATGATTCTACAGGACATAACCAAATAAAGCAACGGTCAAACGTTGGATATGGAAAATTCAATTCAACCTTATTCTTTATTCGTCTAAGCTCCCGATTGTTCAACATAACCATACTGTCAAAATTTAAATAGACGGAAAATTCAGATATAATGGAGGAGAGACTTCAAAAAGGAGTGGTTGGATGTACGATGTAGCGATTATCGGTGCCGGACCTGCTGGTGCCAGTGCCGGACTTTTCACAGCAAAAGCAGGAAAGAAAACGATTCTTTTTGATAACGGAAAAAGCATTACAGCGAAAGCCTGGGTCGAAAACCACTACGGCGTCGATCCGATTGAAGGTCCGAAGTTATTAAAGCAGGGACAAAAACAGGCGGAGAAATTCGGGGCAGAAATCATCCGGAATGATGTGGTTTCCATTGAGGAAAAAGAACAGCTCTACGTCATCCAGACAACTGAGGGCAGTTATGAAGCCTCCCACGTCATTTTCGCGACCGGCATGTCTGTGAAAGCTGCCGAATCCTTCGGTCTTGATGTTGTCGAAGGAACCGAACCGCGTGTGGCAAAAATCATCGAAACCGACAAACATGGACGGACGTCCAAGCCGAAAGTCTGGGCCGCCGGCACCGTTGCGGGAGTAAGTGTCCATACGATTGTGACATCAGGTGATGGGGCGAAGGTCGCCATCAACGTCATTAGTGAGTTAAATGGAAAACGCTATGTAGATCATGACGTTATGAGTAAATAAATACGTAACAAAACAAGCCCCTGATCTTTTCAGACCAGGGGCTTGCTTTATGATTTTTTATCGTCCGGCGGGTTGAACCGTCCTACACCCAGCTCCCTGCCTTCTTTATAGATCGCCTTCACAAAACTGATGACCATCATCAACATGATGATCGAAAAAGGCAAAGCCGCGATGATCATCGTATTTTGCAATGCCTGCAGCCCTCCTGTGTAAAGAAGCGCTAAAGCTGTGGCAGACAGTAATCCACCCCATGTCAGCTTGATGGATGTTCCAGGTGTTTCGGAACCGCCTGTTGTCATCATTCCGAGGACAAAAGTCCCTGAGTCTGCGGAGGTGATGAAGAACGTAGCGATCAGTGTCATGGCAACAATTGAAGCCAGCCAGCCGAGTGGTACGTTTGAAAATACTCCGAATAACGATTCTTCTGTCGCCAGAGATGAAATCGTATCAATCGCATTGTGCTCCAGTTGTATAGCTGTACCCCCGAAGGCAGCAAACCATAAGAATCCGATGATGGACGGAACAACAAGGACTGTGAAAACAAACTCACGAATACTTCGCCCTCTCGAAACCCGGGCAATAAATACTCCGACAAACGGTGACCACGCAATCCACCATGCCCAGTAAAAAATCGTCCACGCATTGATCCATTCACGCGTTTCCTGATTAAGAGGAGCAATCCGAAAGCTCATGGTAGGCAAGTATTGAAAATAGGCACCGATCGAACTGGTGAAGATGTTCAAAATGAACATCGTCGGTCCCACTATAAAGACGAGAAGGAAAAGGAGCCCGGCGAGCGCCATATTCGCATTACTGAGGATCTTGATTCCTTTTCCTAAACCCGACCAGGCGGAAATCATGAACAAAATGGTGACGATCGCTACGATAATGAATTGAACGACAATCCCGGTCGGAATACCAAAAAGATAGGAAAGCCCTCCATTGATCTGCACGGCACCAAACCCAAGAGTCGTCGCCACCCCGATGACGGTCGCGATGACGGCAAGGATATCAATGACTTTTCCTACCACCCCTTCTGCTGCCTTTTCTCCGATCAACGGTTTTAATGTGGCACTAATAAGCCCTGCATGACCGTGACGGAAATTGAAATAAGCGAGCACAAGCGCAACGATCCCATAAATGGCCCAGGCGTGAATGCCCCAGTGGAAAAAGGTGAACCGCATCGCATCTTTGATCGCCTGATCGGTCCCTGTTTCTCCTGTCGGTGAACTGAGCGCATAGTGACTGATCGGTTCCGCTGTTCCCCAGAACACGATCCCGATGCCCATGCCGGCACTGAACAGCATTGCAATCCAGGTCGGACGTGAAAATTCGGGTTTTTCCCCCTTTTTCCCTAACTTGATCCGCCCAAGCGGTGTGAAAAGGAACGTGAGACAAACAAGCACAAATAATGTGACGACGATCAGGTAATACCATCCCAGTTTGTTGGCGATGAAGCTTTTGACATTCGTAGTCATCTGTTCCAAACCATCCGGCCAGACGACCCCAATGATGACGAGGACAAGCATGATTCCAGCTGAAACCTTGAAAACTGTATTGAATTTTTTCATCAGCAAGCGATCCCTTCCAAAAAAGATTGTTAGAGATAGTATCTTTCCACATGCTTTTCCTATTCTTTTTGAGGAAAACTGAAAAATAAGAAAGTTGCTTTCCATTTCGATACCTGTCAGACTTGAATAGTCGAAGAAACGAGAATATCCGTGGAAACGGATCGCTTTTATAGAAGAAAAAATTACGGAGGTGAGACGATGATCGAAGTACGTACGTCTACACTGGAAAACGAAGAATTGAACCGCGGCATTTTCGCAAAAAGGGATATTGCCAAAAATGAGCTCATCCACCAGGCTCCTGTCATCCCTTATCCAAATGAAGAACACGTCCACATTGAAAAAACCCGCCTGGCTGATTATGCGTTCGAATATGGCGAAAACCATACGGCCTTTGTGCTCGGCTATGGAATGATGTTCAACCACTCCTATGAGCCGAATGCCAACTATGTCATCAACTTCGAGACACACACGTTCGACTTTTATGCTTACAAAGATATCAAAGCGGATGAAGAAGTGTACATCAACTACAATGGTTTTGTTGATGAACAGGAACTTCTTTGGTTCGACCAGGACGAAGAAGAATCTTAAATGAATATTTAAAAACGGTCGTGACATTCGTCACGACCGTTTTTTATTAGCGAGGGCGGCGCTCCTGGATATCAAGAGAGATTTCAAAGATGTTGATCATTCCGGTCATCTCCTTTGTTTTCTTGTTACTTTAAGTATAGAGCGCTTTCCATTTCTTTCTAACGGCCGTTGGAGTGATTTCCCTTCATCCTCTGGACCGAAAAAAGACGGAGGAGAAAGGACTGAGCCGCTTCCGCCTTCTGTCTCAGAGAGATAGATACTGATAAATGCTTCAAACCCACCGATAAAAGTGCAAAAATTACCGTTAAAACCTCAATAGCCACTGATAAAAGCTTAAAAGTAATCGATAAACTCTTAATTGAGACTGATAAATGTCCAAAGCCCCTAACAAGCAGATCCTATGTAATGTGCTCAACAAAAAAACGCCCGCGACCTCTCAGTCACGAGCGTTATTTCTATATAATCAGCGAGGGCGGCGATCATGGATATCGATAGAGATTTCAAAGATGTTGATCATTCCGGTCATCTCCTTCGTTTTGTTGGTACTTTAAGTATAGACCGCCTCGCTTTTCTTTCTAACGGCCGTTGGAGTGATTTCCCTTCATCCTCCAGACTGAAAAAAGACGGAAGCCAACCACCCGGGTGGCTTCCGTCTTACGTCTGAGGTTCAATCAAACCATCCTTTGTTTCGGAACCAGATGAACATAGCAATCGCGACAGCAATCATGACTCCCCAGACGACAAAATAACCGTACTCTGTCTGCAGCTCAGGCATGTTGGCAAAGTTCATGCCATACACACCAACGATGAATGTCAGCGGCATGAAAATGACGCTGATGACGGTAAGGATCTGCATCGTCCGGTTCGTTTCGTGGGAGTTCAGGGATAAGTAGCTGTCTCTGATGTCCTGGGTCATTTCCCTGTTCGATGCAACCATGTCGGCCACTTTAATCAAGTGGTCATGGATATCTGCAAAGTATTCCCGTCGATCAAACACCCCGTCCAAGTGCCTTGTATTCAATATTCGGTAGAGCAAATCTCGCATCGGGTGAATCGTCTGCCTCAACGTCAGCAGTTCACTGCGTCGATCAAACAACTCCTCCAGCAGCCTTTCCATCGACAAATCTTTCGTGTTGTCTTCGATCTCATTGATATGGTCCTCAATTTTATAAATGATCGGAAAATAATGATCGACGACCTTATCCAGGATCTGATGAAAGACATAATACTCGTCGACATCCTCATGCTGCTTGTTCCCCTTGACGATCCTTTTCGCTTGTTCCAGCGGTTCATTCTTTTCTTTGTGAAAAGTGACGATGGAACAATGACCGAGAAAAACGTTGATTTCCTCCCGCTCCAGGGTCTGTGGATTTATGGAGTGGACAACGATGAAGCTGTGATCGTCATAGTAATCCAGCTTCGGACGCTGCAGCCCGTGCAAACAGTCCTCAACCGCCAATGGGTGGAACTCGAACGTTTTTTCTAAGAGGGTCACTTCCCCCTCCGAGGGTTGATTGAAGTCGACCCAATACCAGTCCCAATCCCCACTGGAAAGTTCTTCGATGGAGAGATCGTCATGCAACCCAGACTCTCGATTATAAGCCATAACCTCAATCATGCATTTCACCTGCCTATGTACGTCTTATTCTTTTATAACCGTAAATGAAATGATTCAAACAACCATTCTTACTTATGGTACGATGGAAGAAAAGAAGGAACGGAGGCACGTGGATGCTGCAACGATTGAAAAGCGACGAACAATTGAAAGGACAACGGGTAACTTTACGGGCGATCACTGAGAAAGATATTCCCGTCTTGTACCAGTTGATCTACAATGGCGACCAACCGGAATGGAAGAAATGGGATGCGCCCTATTATCCGCTCGAGCCTCATACGCTTGAAAGCTATCGGAGTCATGAAAAAGCCCGCATAAACAGACTCGGCCCAAACGAACCCGACTCACGACTCATTATCGAAGTAGACGGAAAGACCATCGGTACGGTCACCTACTATTGGGAGCACAAAGCATCCCTATGGCTCGAAGTCGGCATCGGCATCTATGATCCCGACTATTGGAACGGAGGGTATGGCTCTGAAGCCCTTGAGCTTTGGGTCGACTACCTTTTCCGCACGCTCCCCCTTGCCCGCGTAGGTCTCACGACATGGTCCAAAAATGAGCGCATGATGCGTGTCGGGGAAAAGCTCGGCATGAAAGTCGAAGGTCGCTTAAGGAAATGCCGCATTTATGAGGGACGGTTTTATGATTCGATCCGTATGGGTATCCTTAGAGAAGAATGGATGAAACGTGCATAGAAAAAAGCTTGGCTAAGCAGCCAAGCTTTTTCTTTTTCCTTCCTTCTAAATGACTTGTCCTGTGTTCCCTTTCACTTCGTAATACCTCATCCCTCTAGGAACACCACGAATCAGGAATTCCCTCTGCAGGACAAGTTCACGGACTCGGTACTCAAAAAAGCTGTCCCCCACGACTTGTGACGAGTGCCCCAGTACTTCCCCAATTAATCGGGCTGCTTTTATGTAATCTCCGCTTTCTCCCTGCAACCTTTTTAATGATTGGATGAGAGCCGCATCAAAATAGTCTTCAGACTTCGATTGGATGCCGTCCTCCCAAACTCGGAGATTCGCATTTTCCTCGGATAAAGCGTGCCATTCGTCCTGATAGGATTTCTTGATCTGTCCGGACACGGGGAACCTAAAGGAACGCTCCAACAAAACCGCAAAACGATCGGGAGAGAGTTCCCCTGTGTGAAGCGGAAAATCTAAAACATCCGTTACTTGAACCACATCGATTTCGTTGGGTTTATTTTTCAAAAGGTGCATAACAAAACGTAATCCGGTCTGTTCATGGGCATTGGTACCGGCCCAGATCGTGATCGGCACCCCAGTTGGAATGGACCTTAAGTCTTCAATGGTCTTCAGGGAATCTTCTCCCATGTGCATCCACTCTTCATCATCTATGACAAGATGATAGAACAGCCATTCCTTCCGCTTTTCGATGCCTTCCATTTTATCCAAATCCTGAATGGGCCCGATGGAAAACATAGGAGAAAGAGCTATGACTTCTTCCCTCGACTCTTTTTGGTTCAAAGCAAGTTGCAAAGAGCCTTTCGTAGATTCACTAAAGACGATATGTACGTGCTCTACATCGTTCCCTTCCTCCCCTTGGAACGGAGTCAGACGATCATCACACTCTCGTTCTGTTCTTTCATTCATTTCTTTTATCCGATCGAACCATTCTTTCTCTGAAATCTTCCCCATTTCTACATAAGAGAAGAGCGTCCACTGATGAAGCAGGATGGTACGCATCTCGTCTTCCTTCAATAGTTCCAGTTTTCTTTTCATGGATCGTTCCATTTCCTACCTCCTTTAATAAGGAATAAACGTAAATACGATTCAACAGGTTAATGGTTTCATTTTATAAAAAACGGACACCCGCATAGGTGTCCGCTTAACTCAGTGATACACTGCTCATAAGACCCAGGTACAAGCACCATACAACCATGGCACTGACGAAAAAAGTACCTGACAGCGAGTTGCGCTTGACCATCACTGCGGTAAACAGCAGAAAAATGAAAGCTAAGACCAAAGAAGCGATACTGATCAAATTTGGAGCAAGGGTCAATGGGCCGAGCCCGTCAACCGTTGTGAATAGACGGAAAAGGACAGAAGGTTCCTGTTGCTCCAGTGTTTGTGCAATATTATGCGGCGTTTCTTGTTCAGTCATGTATCCTGTAATCGTATAGATGAAAACGACGAGAAGACTTTCCGCTTTCCACCAGCGCTTGGGTGAGAAACCGGCATCCTCCGCTACTAAGCGCTTTATGAGAAAACCATTGATGAAAGCAAACAGCAGGAGAACGATAAACAGAAGATGTTTGACTAACAACGCCTGACCATAGGAGAGCATCCATGAACCTACGATACTCTCTGATAATAATAAACTCATAGCTACTCCAGTCAGAATCACCCAAACGATACAGCCGATAGCTACCTTCGTAAACCAGCCCACAAAGGATTCCCAATGGTGCTCCCAATCAGAAAAAAAGCTGACAACCAGCAATATTCCAGACCATACGCCTACAGCGATAAAATGAATGGTATGAAAGAGAGCCCCTTGAAAAGAATTTGTGTTCGCGGAATGCCCCGTCATACTTTGGGTGAGAATCATACCCACGATGATTAGTAAACTGAATGAATAGACGATCTTTGGCCTTTTAACTGTGTTCAGCAACACCATATGAAGAACAGACAGGGAAAATAAAAGAATCCATGACTGTCCTCCCTTCAACTGGGTAAGCACGTGAATGAGACTCGACAAAAAGCTGCCATCGCGATAACCCTGAAGCATAACCGAGAGCTCTATGATGGGAAATAAAGCGAAAACAGGTACAACCAGAGTGATGACAGTCCATGTCTTTCTTCGATGAGCAAGCTTTTCATCGGAAAAGGACAGGAGGCTTGCTCCGATCAGAATGGAGAGACAAGCATAGAGGCCTCCATTCGTTAACGCATGAATCATGATTTTTTCTTGATCCCTAGAAATACAAGGACAGCCGTAATCAAAATCCCGAATCCAAGTACCGGTACAATCCAGACCATCGATTCATTCCCCTGGTTGGACGCTGCCACTTGGTCACTCTCAGATGCTTCTCCGTTCGCATTTTCATCTTCACCTGAAGTCGTTGCTGGTTCTTCTGTTTCGGTGTCCTTTTCAGGTACAGCTGACTCCTCGTTCACCGCATAGGTAAAAGGCAGCTGATTTTCCATAACGTGCCCGTCTTCCCCGATGATGCTGTAGAAGACCTCGATCTCCCCACCATCGACTTCATCAGGAATGCTGAATTCAATCACATTTTCAGGGGAATGGGTATAGCTCTTTATGTCGAACTCCTGTCCATCTTCACCTGTAACCGTCAGGGCAGTAGGCTCCTGGACTTTTGAGTCAAAGGTCAGTGTGACACCAGGGTCTTCAGAGGTTAACGCCTCTCCTGATGCAGGTTCTGAGCTTTCAAGATGTGTATGTGCCCCTACCGTCATTGGCAGTGCAAGTACAGTAAGTAAACAAAACATAGAGATATATTTCATGGTCCTACTCCTTTTTCTCTTTTATAAAGACTACGAATGTAAAGGAGCGATGGTTCACTCCTTCTCTCATTTAATCAGAGCAAAGGTAGGAATACCAGAGGAAAACATGGACAATTTGGTGAACAAAAACCTCCGCTCATGAAGGAAACATGAACCAAGACTTTGTCGAGGTCCCTTCCATCGAGGGTTTATTGAATGGTGTTTTTCTTACCTCTATCAAATATATAGATACCACCACTGACCCTCTTTATCGTCTTATCAGAAACAAGGACAGATCCGCCGTCTTCCATAGCGAGGATTTGTAATCCGTCTCTTCTTGTGACTATATCGATTTCCCTTTTATTCTCAGGTTTGTAGTGACACCAGATCCTGTAGCCCTCCACAAGGTTCAAAACTCCTCCTGAAGGGGCCTCTCCGAACAGCATCGCACCTGCACTCTGACCGAAAACGACGCCGCCTTGTTTGTAATACTCCAGGAGAATACGATCGAATCCACTCTCACCCATCAACCTTCGCAGCTTCAAGGAACAACCTCCGCTGATATAGACCCCCGAGTATGTTTGAATTTCCTCTATTGAACGATCGTTAATTTCCGTCCACATTTTAAACTTAGACATACCGAACGGCTTGAGACAATTTTTTATGTAACGGAAACTCTCTTCATGAGGCCGCTGTTCAGGGTCCCCGGCGACCGGGATATAAAGGAGCGGCTTTCTTTGGTCAAGCCTCTCTACGAACGCTTCATGAGCTTTCACGTTCTGCTCTGCACTTCCGCCACCTGAAAGAATTAATGCTCCCATTCCACCTCACCTTTCTTTTTATGGAACATGTACAAAAGAACAACAGCCCAACTACTCGAACTCCCGAATGTTATGAAAACAGCACGAAACCATGTCACCCCGATGGAATGAGCGGGGAAAATAAGAAAACCTACCAGAAAGAACACCATAGCCCATAGTACGTCATTTGTGAACATTCTCTTTTATGAAATGTAACGACTCCGCTCAAGAAAGAAATACAGAAAGCAACGACATACTGCACGAAGATCCGCATGGTTGAATCCACTCACTCTTTACCAATTATTTCAAAAGTTCATGGAATACTCAATTCTTTTTATCAACATGTGGACGTGTTCCATGATACGATACGGTTAATGATGGATAGCAAAAAGGAGCCCGATCCCCATGTACAAAATTCTTACAGGAATCTTCTTATTAACCAGTATCGTTTTCGCCTATCTTTGGTTCGATGCAACCAGGTCCTCAGAGATTGACACCTTCACTAGAGATGCCGCTACTTCTGCAGTATCGGAACTTCCCTTTCGAATAGAAGACGTCACCCTATCTTTTGAGTCGTTTCATAGCACAGAAGATGAAAAAGCAGAATTCTACGCTGGGACATTGCTCACCCGCAGCCTCCAGCAACTGACCGGAAATCAAAGGCTATTGAATGCTGCCGAACGATCAAATGAATTGGAAAAAGGATACTTCCGTGATTATTCGAATGAGTTATTCAAACTTCGATCGGTGATTACGAGGGAGTCATTCAAAAATGAGGAGTCTGACAAAATCAAGGAAATCACAACCGCTTTAAAACAGATCCATACCGACGTGAAATACATAATAGAAAAAGAATCTTTCACGGTATCTGACAAGGAAAAAATGCAGGCCCTGACAGAAACGATCCGTTCATTTAATGACCAGTTTCTATCGTAGATATCTATGGCAGCTATTAAAAAATAGCAGGATTGTTTAAGACTTGAATTTGAGACTTTTGCGGGTGTTTAGGGTCTCCGGGAAAAGGTTCGCCTGCCGTGGGCGAATGAAGGGCCTGCACGAGGTTGAAGCGAGCCATTCCCCGCACCCCTCAGTCCCCACCCACTCATTAAAAGTCTCATAACCTATCCTTCCGCATTTGGGAGCTTATATGGAAGAGAATGAATGCTATAAAAAAAGCGAACGCCTCGTTGTGAGGCGTTCGCTTTTTTCATCTTAACCGAAATAGGTGTTTAATGGAGGTACGATCTGCTTCTTACGGGAGACAACGCCTTTCAGAACAGCCTGATTGCCATCAAGCTCTGTTTCGAAAGCTTTTGCCACTGCTTCTGTTTCGTTACCGACCGCAACGACTGTAGAGTCGCTTTCCAAAATATCTGTAACGACTAGCAGGAACAAGTCCAATCCTTTTTCAGAAACGTTCTTTTCGATCGCTGCTTCAAGTTCGCTCTTACGGGAAAGCACATCATCTGTATCAACCGTGTTCACTTGAGCAATCTCTACTTTTTTATCACCCATGTCGAACTCTTTTGCATCCAGGGAGATCAGTTCTTCTGCTGTCTTGTCACCGATGTCTGCGCCTGCTTTTAACATCTTCAAGCCGTATTCCTCAGCATCTACACCAGCGATCGCTGCAAGTTCTTCCGCTGCTTTACGATCTTCGTCTGTGCATGTTGGTGATTTGAACAGCAGGGAATCGGAAATGATCGCAGACAGCATCAGCCCTGCCATTGGCTGCGATACTTGCTGGCCTTTTTCCTTATACAGCTTGTTCAAAATCGTTGCCGTACATCCGACAGGCTCGGCACGATAGTAAAGAGGTCCTTTTGTTTCAAAGTTTGCAATCCGGTGGTGGTCGATGACCTCTAGCACCTGCACCTCATCAATATCGTCAGCACTCTGCTGGCGCTCGTTATGGTCGACAAGGATGACCTGCTCGACTTCATCCGATACACGCTCAACAAGACGCGGCGCGTCGACATTGAACTGATCCAATGCAAATTGAGTTTCTCCATTTACTTCCCCGAGACGAACCGCTTCTACCACTTCGCCAAGGGCTTTTTTCAACTCAGCATACACGAGTGCTGAAGTAATCGTATCCGTATCGGGGTTCTTGTGTCCGAAAATGAATGTTTTGCTCACAAAAATCTTCCTTTCTTTATCAAGGGTATGTAGGATGTCTTGTCCGTCTCGATTATAAAATAGATTGCAGCCATAGTCCATCTTCTCCTATCATTCCCCTTAATATGGAAGGAATGCTATTCTTTTTCGAACCCTTTTATCAAAAAGTAACCGCATAGAACCTGGATGACTGAACTTACCGAAGGATTAGTGATCAGTAGATTCGGAAAGAGTGAATCGACAGGGATGACGTAGGGAACCAGCATCATATATAAAGTAGGGAAAAGAAAAAACAGCCCGTACCTTTTCTTCCATTTCCACTGCCCTTCCTCTTCCCATTGACGGAGCAACTCAGGCAGAGCGAGTAGAATTCCTACCGGGACATAGACAAATTGTGAGAAAATAATATAAAAATAAAAATTTTCTGTCATAAGAGCCGTCCCCTGGACTTTCACTGTGGCGAATGATGTAAATATCAAGTACCCAAAAATGGACAAAGACTGCATGATAACAAGCTTTTTACGGTTCATTCCATCCCTCCATTCCACTTATAATCTACCTTATGTAGGAGCACGATATTTTTTGCTAAATCATAGGTTTAAGTGAAAAAAATAAGGGAATTTACATAAAAGACATTTGAGATTTGTCTACACTATGTGTTAGAATTCCTTACATAAGAAAAAGTGAGGTACATATCCAGCACTATTCCGGATACAAATCTCATAATAAAATTGTTAAAGAGAGGGTAATGTATGACTTACACAAAAGAGCAAATTATTCAGGAAGTAAAAGAAAACAACGTTGAATTTCTACTATTAGAATTCACAGATATGTATGGGGATACGAAAAATGTTGAACTACCAGCTGAAGAGCTAGAAATGGTTTTAGCAAATGAAGCGATGTTCGACAGTTCTTCCATTTCCGGTTTTTCCGATATCCAAGAGAGTGACATGTATCTCGTTCCAGATCTAGATACATTCCTACTACTTCCTTCTTTGGTCGATGAAGATCGCAGCGCGCGCTTCATTTGTGATATCTACAAGCCAGATGGCACTCCATTCGAAGGAGACCCTCGTTACATCCTTAAACGTGCAATGAAAGAAGCCGAAGAGATGGGTTACACTGTAAACGTCGGTCCAGAACCAGAATTCTTCCTATTCAAATTGGACAAAGATGGTTACCCAATCCGCGAAATGAACGACCGCGGTGGATACTTCGATGCTTCTCCTAAAGATAAAGGGGACAAAGTGCGTCGTGATATCGTACGTACACTGAAAAAATTCGGTTTCGAAATGGAAGCTTCCCACCACGAAGTAGCGATGGGTCAGCACGAAATCAACTTCCGCTTCGATAACATGCTGAAAACAGCAGATAACATCCAAACGTTCAAAAACGTCGTAAAAGATATCGCTACAAACCACGATTATCACGCGACATTCATGCCTAAACCAATCGCAGGCGAGAACGGTTCTGGAATGCACGCCCACCTTTCCCTATTCAAAGATGGCGACAGTGCTTTCTATGATGAAGATGCGAAAGATGGCGTTTCTAAAACAATGAAACAGTTCATCGCAGGTATCCTTCACCACGCTCGTGCGATCGCAGCGATCACGAACCCGAACGTAAACTCTTACAAGCGTCTTGTTCCTGGTTATGAAGCACCTGTAAGTATCGCTTGGTCTCACTCCAACCGTAGCTGTATGGTCCGTGTACCAACAACACGTGGTCAAGGTACTCGTTTCGAAGTCCGTAACCCGGACCCGACAGCGAACCCTTACCTGACGCTTGCGGTACTGATCCAAGCTGGTCTTGAAGGGATCCGTAACGAATATGATGCAGGTGAAGCAGAAAGCCGTAACCTTTACGAAGTTGAGGACGACAGTGTACCAACACTTCCTACAAACTTGAAAGAAGCTCTTTCTGCTCTTAAGAAAGACGAAGTTCTTCTTAAAGCTCTTGGCGATCACACAGCCAATGCGTATATCGAAGACAAAGAAGATGAGTGGACTCAGTACTCCTTGCAAGTAAGCAAGTGGGAAATCGACAAATATATGAACAAGTAAGATAAAGAAAAGCAGCGCTCCTCTGATGGAGCGCTGCTTTTTTGTGTGCGTTTGTTTCAAAATTCTTGGGCGTGATTCAGGCTTCCTCAAATCGGATGACCCATTCGCTTCATTTATCCATTAAGTAACGATAGGACAGAACCAAGCCTCCTACGTAAAAGAACAGAGCGATGTACGCAGGCAGCAAGTGGATGAATGTCGTATAACCGATCATGACGTGTACAAAAATTCCTGCAGCAAAGGCGGGGATTCCTCCGATTAGGAACATCCACCAGAACCACCTTTTCCCCTGGTGGTACCCCCACAAAGCGCTCATCAGGACGAGAGAACCGACACTGAAGAGTGCGCTTCCGAATCCGGCGCGGTCGTGAGCGATGACGGGGATCAATCGTTCATTGAAGTTCTGAATCAGTTCAGGCGGCATGCATAAGTATTGGACATCTGTCGGAATAAAGACCCCGGTCATGCCAATATAGGAAATGATCATGCCTCCAAGGACAAACGAGAATCCCAGAACGACAAAGCAAAATTGCCCATAGACACCAAGCAGCCACGTACGATCATTTTTCCGATTCTTCGATGTTGGATTTCCAGACAGACCTCTGGACTTAATCCAACCCGTCACATATAAGGGCAGGAGGATGATCCAGAATAACAGGTGCAGCCAGTCAAAATAACCATAACCGATAAAAAAGAGAATACCTAGAAAACCTGCGATTGCAGCAAAATCAATGGCCTGCTTCCCCCACTTTTCTCCCTTTGAAACAGAAAATCGAGCCAGCCACATGTATAGCAGCCCACCGGAAATCATCGTGCCGGCAAGCGTCATCCGGTCATGGGCCATAAACCAGAGGATCCGTTCATTGAACAAAAGCACTTCCTGTCTCGATATCCCCAGAAATGCTTCATCATAAGGAAGGATGACGGAGGTCAAACTGAACACCAAGGCAAGGAGTCCCCCTAGAAAAACGGCCAGTCCAAAAAGGAAGTACCACATCCAGCCGGTTTCTCTTTCACATGCTTCTAATTTTTCATCCAGCAGCGCTTCATGGATCCGCTTGGGTAATCCAGGGCCAGATTCAACGTATTCGGCTGAGAGAAACACCATGTTTGCTCCTGCGGATAGGAGGTCGAGCGCATCTGCAGGCTCTCCCACCCCTCCGACCGTGATCACATCATAGCCCTGGAGCTTTTCCAATGCATCCTTGTGCGCTTCTATTGTCCCCTCCCTACTGGATTCTTCTAAGATGACCCCTTCCACTCCTTCAAGTCTACGAACTTCAGAAACGTCTCCACTGGGCACTCTTAAAAAAACAGGTTTCCATTTTGAGAGGATATCGATAAGTTCCGGCTTCCACTCATGATGCGGGACACTGAATATCCCGTGAAAAGGCTGTAGTGCTTCTGCCATTTTCATGATTTCCTCTTGGGACCCACGCAAGTGAAAGAGAAAGGGAATCTCTGCATCCACCGTTTCAAGACGTCGGACCGTTTCTTCCAGACCGATCGCCTCCCCCTGATCAGGAAGCAGCAGCCGCCCTTCATTTCTTATGGGGTCGTCCCCTTTCTCTGGTTCCAGTGTCACCGGTCCAATTTCAATCATGCTGAATCCTAGATTACGGAAGGCTTTCGTACCTGATAATCGTGGATCGATCTTTCCTGATAGCCCCACAGGTCCAGGGATCGGCTCTTCTCCTAATGAAGTTGCGAGTCGTTCAGAGATCTCCTCTCTCCCTAGGAAATGAATGATATGCCCGCCTCCTGGAAGAGAGGCAATCCGGTTCATATTTTTATGTAAAAATTCCCTTGAAGTCACAGGGGAAAGTTTTGATAGCCAAGGTTTGAACAACACATGATAAGACCAATCCGGCATAATATCTTCCTTTTCAATAAGAATGTTTCAACTCCATAAGAAAAGAGGCACCGGAACCGGCACCTCTTTTTCCTACTTGATCGCGTTCGGTCCGTGCAGCATCCGGTTTGTGCGATGCGTTCCGTACCGATCCTTCAACTCGAGCCGCTTCAACTCCCGTTTCAACTTGTTGTAGCTTTTCAGACGTGCAACATCGAGTTCACCTTCGTCGATGGCCTGCTGGACCGCACATCCCGGCTCTCGTTCATGCTTGCAGTCTCTGAACTTACAAGATGCGCTCAAACGATCGATATCAGAGAACGTCTGGTCGACCCCTTCTTCATCGCCACCCCATAGCTGCAATTCACGCATGCCGGGTGTGTCAATGATGTAGGTTCCGTTCGGCAGTTCGAACAACTCTCTATGTGTCGTCGTATGCCGCCCGCGTTGATCCTCTTCACGGACGCCCTGGGTGGCTTGTTTCTCCATACCGAGCAGATGGTTGATGAGTGTCGACTTGCCGACACCAGAAGAACCGACAAGGGAAATCGTGTCGCCCACTCGCAATTCAGTGACCAGTTCTTTCATTCCTGTGCCTGTCAAACTATCGACGGCATAGACAGGAACACCAGGGGCGACACTTTCGACTTTAGCGATATGTTCAGGAACCGTGTCGCACAAGTCCCTTTTGGTTAAGACGACGACGGGGCTTGCGCCGCTCTCATAAATTTGCTGGACATACCGCTCTATTCTTCTCAAGTTAAATTCCTGAGTCAGGGCAGTGACGATAAAAACCGTCCCGACGTTCGCTGCAATGATTTGCTCCTGATGACTTCCGCCCGCCTTTTTCCTCGACAAGACTGTCTGACGGTCCAGGACGCGGTGGATTTTTGCACGCGCGCCTGCATCATAAGGTTCAAATACGACCCAATCCCCGACAGCCGGATAATCTTTGTCTACCTCGACGGTATGATGAAACCTTCCGGATACTTCTCCGTTTCGCTCCTGCTCATCATCCACGACCGTGTACAAGCCATGAGTCAGACGGGTGACCCTTCCGATGTGGTCCCCTTCGTGCATTTGTGCTTTGAAAAATTCTGTAAAATCATTCCGTTTCATTCGATTCCTCCTGAAATTTTGGAGGACGTTACGAGTGATGTCCTCCGTGATTTGATTGATTTATATTGGATAGAATGGTTACGTTTGCCATAAAACATCACTCCTAACTTTTTAGTTGGTTCTATTATATCAGAATTTTTGGTCAGTGATTCTATTTATCCGCGGGAAACGGCTTTTTTTGCAGAAACGGCTGCGAATGTGATGGTGATGGTGCATACGATAAGGATGGCAAAAACCCCCTGCATCAAATCCCAAAACACCCAGCCGTCAATAAGAGCCGTGCGCATACTTTCGAAAATGTAGGTCGTCGGGTTGATCGTCGCTGCGATTTTCAGCCACTGGGCTTCAATCAGATCATACGGGACGAACGTCGTACTTAGAAAAATGAGCGGGAAAAAGATAAATGTTCCCGCTTGTGCGGCCTGGGCATTTCCTGTACGGAGCGCGACTCCAGCAGAATATCCGGCAAACGCCAGCCCCCAGCCAACGGCAATCAGCAACACAAACAGAATGCCACCAAAACCGGTGACCACTTCAAGCCCAAGCAAAAAGGCGATGCCTATGATGAGAAGCGTCTGCACGACAAGTTGAAGCATTCCTGCGATGATCGGTCCGAGGACGATTGCCAGTCTCGAGGCAGGTGTCAGCAGCAACCGCGAGAAAAAACCGTTCTCGATGTCTTTCACAATGCTCTGTCCGGCTCCCCCGGCTCCCCCAATGGCGGCAGAGACGATGGAGACAGGCAGAATGAACGCTAAATAGTTCGCACCTTCGAATGTCGGCAGTTGGGAGATCCCACTCAAACCGCCTTCATAAACAAGGAGGAAAAAAGCCGATATGATCAAGTTAGGGATGAAAGAAAATGGATTACGCAACGTCGTTTTGATGTTTCTTACCGTCATGAGCCACGTATCTTTCCATAGATTATTCCCCATCTGCTCTCACTCCCTCTTTTTTCTCACTCGTGATTTTCAAGAAAATATCATCCAGGGTTGGAGAGGAGAGTTGGATGTCCTCTATTTCATAGCCTTCCTGATCAAACAGACGGACAACTTCAAGCAATTGTTTTGTCCCCTCTTCTACATAAATGAGAACCTTATTATGCCGACTGATCACATCAACGTCCGCCATTTGTCCACGTAAGTACTCCACAGCCTCGGCTTGCTGGTTTTCATCTTTTAATGTAAGTGTGATCAAATCATTCCCGATTTGGGCCTTCAACTCTTTCGGCGTGCCTGTGGCTACAATCTCTCCATCATTGATGATGCTGATGCGGTGAGCCAGAGAATCGGCCTCCTCTAAATACTGGGTGGTAAGAAAAATGGTGGTGCCCACTTCTTCATTCAGCCGCCGCAGTTCCTCCCAGATGGCCATGCGGTTCGAAGGGTCAAGCCCTGTGGTCGGTTCATCGAGAAAAAGAATCTTCGGTTCATTGACGAGTGTCAGAGCGAGGTCCAGACGTCTGCGCATCCCGCCCGAATAGTTGCCGATTCTCCGTTCCGCTGCTTCTGTCAGCTGCACAATCTCCAACAGCTCCTGGGCCCTCTTTTTTCCTTCTTCTTTACGGAATCCGAAAATATTCGCTTGAAGCTCGATCATTTCCCTTCCGGTCAGGTCAGGATCCACGCCAGTTTCCTGCAGCGCTACTCCTATATAACGTCTGACTTTTTCCGGCTCTCGAATGACGTCATGACCAGCCACTTCTGCTTTGCCGGATGTCGCATTAATGAGCGTCGTTAAAATTTGGACGGTGGTCGATTTTCCTGCTCCGTTAGGACCTAAAAACGCGAAAAATTCTCCTTCCTCTACTTCAAATGAAACATCTTTTACAGCTTGAACATTTCCTTTTTTGAACGTTTTAGTCAAATGCTCGACAACGATTTTTCCATTCATCCCTATCCCTCCAGTCATCGATCCATATCTCTACTATATACAAAAGTCCCACCATAATCACTTCCCCAAACCCATCCCACTACATTGACTTGTTATTGGGCAGGATTGTGGAAGACTCAGTTTCGAGATGGCTCCGGGATTCGTTGCCTTGTTGAGCGTCAGGGGTGGGTGTAAGAGAGAAACGAACCCCTTCACTGTGGGAGAGGATGCTTTCACTATCCTGGTGTTTGTAAGCATAAAACGCTCTATAATAAGCTTGCCGCATACAGAATAGCTTCATTGGCAGTTCATTCACTTTAAGTTGCCATGCGAATGAAGGCAGCTTATTCCAGATGAGGTTTCGAGGTACTTATAGGCAAAGGGGCGGAGGGGAATGGCGAGACTCCTGCGGGAAAAAAGTGCATGGTGAGACCCCACAGGACGAAGTCCGAGGAGGCTCAAAAGATTAGAGGAAGTTCGATTAAGTTCGGCACGTCCTGTGCCAACATCGAACGACCCCACCTCGTGCGGGGCCCCGCGGAAAGCGAGCTATTCCCCGCAGCCCCATCCACTCAACAAAAGTCTCGAAACTAAGTCTTTAAGAATGGGGAGCTTTATTAAAAGATAAATAAAAATAAAGGATTTGAGGTTTGAAACTGTTTCAAGCGGGGAATCTATATTCTTACGTCACAACGGAAAACCGCCAAAACTAGACGGTTTTCACGGTTGAAACAGGATTTCAAAACGTGATAGAATCTTTAATAATAAGAATTTTCAGAATAAATTTGAGGAGGTGAATACCATGGAGATTACTCAATTGTATCCTTGGTTGATGCCGGCCCTTTTGATCATTAGTATCGGTACGTTGTTCGGTTCATACTTAACGTTTAGAGCAGAAAAATACATGATGTTGATGGCGATTGGTATGGTACAGACGCTGATTAGTACGATGCTTGCAACAAGTGTCGGACCGCTTTTGTTCGGGATTGGGTTGACACAATTCTACGTAGGAATCGTCAACATGAAAAAGGTGAAAGGCTATGAGACATGAGGAATCATCGTCTTATAGTTCTTTCACCTTTTTTTCTATATAGATACATAAATCTCCAAGCGTCGGAAATTGAGATAACTCTCGACCTCTCGGTAGCTCCTGATGGCTGTTCGGAGGGAGCTCCCAATGTTGAATGAGGGCCGCGAACGCTTCCATAAATGGATCACGGTCATTTTTAAAAATGGTGGCAAGTTCGATATTTGTGGTCAAGTGTTCCAGTGGATGTTCATTCCTTTCATCGCTGTACAAATGCACATAATAGACCACACTCCGATAAATGGCGACCGTTGTTCTTGGGTCCTGGGCCTTTTTCTTTTCTTTCTTTGACTGAAAAGCTCTGAAACTGTAGATTTCCCCCATCCCCCTACCTCCTTGTTTCTCTATGAAGATATATTTCTTTTTTTCATTTCCTTAATCCTTCAAGAATGCAGATATTCTTTGTAAAAGTTTCACCCTCATGAATTTTTGCCTGTTGTGGTATCCTGTAGAAAAGAGCTTTTTTAAGTGAGGGAATAATTTATGATGATGAAAAACGCGGGGTGGATCGGCTTGTTCCTCCTTTTGTTGGTCGGATGCAGTTCTAATGCAGATGCAGAGGACACGTTAAATATAAATCCACTTGAAGGAGAAGATGCCCTCACAGAGGAAGAGACAGCTGAAGGGAATGGAAATAAAATGCAGCTCACCCTCGATGGAGTTTCTTATCCGTTCACAGCCAAGGATTACCCGATTTTATCCCAATATATACATAATTTTGATCAGCCGGAAGAATACCTGCGCAAGCTTCCTTTTTCTAAAATAAGAGAAGATCAGTATTTAGTGGAGTTTGCCTGTCATGAGAAGCGCTGCTCACATTTATTGATTGATTTTCAACAAAATCACTCGTTTCTCATGAGTGATTTGAGCCAACTGGTTTCAAGCCACATTTCTCCTGATCAGCAGTATGTGGCGTTCCTTTTCGAACGCACGCATGAAGAAATGGCGGTACACCAGTTGGTCGTCATGGACCTGGATACGCTCGAACCGATTGAGCTTGAACCCGGAGAAGACCACCTCCTCCCGAAACCGAATCAGTATCAATACGCGATCCATTCTGTTACTTTTATGGATGAAGAACGTTTACAAATCACAAGTGACGATCCAATGGCAGACTCGGATACGAAGGACCCGGTCCGGACGCAATGGATCTACCAATAGGAGGACAGAATCATGAATCAAACCATTGAAACGATTTTGAACCACCGTTCGATACGAAAATTCAAAGATACACCAGTGACAGACGACCAGCTGAACACGATTTTGTCTGCGGCCCAGCAGGCGTCCACATCGAGCTACATGATGGCTTACACGATCATTGGCGTGACAGATGAAAAGAAAAAAGCACAACTTGCGGAAATCACCGGTCAAGGGTATGTGAAAGATAACGGTCATTTGATGATTTTCTGTGCTGATCTTTACCGTCATACCCTTCACGCCTCTTCAGAGCAGTACGAGGAGATGCTTTCCAATCTTGAAAACAGTGAACATTTTCTCGTTTCTGCGATTGACGCAGCCCTTGCTGCACAAAATGCGGCGGTTGCTGCAGAGTCGATGGGGCTTGGTATCTGTTATATCGGAAGCATCCGTAACCAGCTCGATAAAGTGGATGAAATCCTTGGGCTGCCGAAGCATGTGCTTCCATTGTTCGGCATGGTGCTCGGGGAACCTGCTCACCAGCCTGACAAGAAACCGCGTCTCCCGAAAGAAGCCATCTATTTTGAAAATGAATACAAGCGCGACCATAAAGATGAGCTCGGTGCTTTTGACGAGACGATCGCCGCCTATTATCAGTCTCGCCAGACGAATACGAGAAATGACTCCTGGACTGACCAAATGCTGCGCCGCTTCACAAAGCCAATGCGGATGGACGTCACCAGTATCGTGAAAAAGAAAGGCTTCAACAAGCAGTAAGAGGAGTTGCCATCTATGTATGAAACGATTGCTCTTAACATAAAGAGTGCCGAACGGATCGCCGTCCTGACGGGTGCCGGGGTGTCGACGGCAAGTGGAATTCCGGATTTCCGCTCAAGCGAAGGGTTATGGACGGAAGATCATGATCGCGAGTACTATATGTCGACCGATTACTTTTTCCAAGACCCCGAGGACTTCTGGAAGAAATATAAGGCGATCTTCCGGATGAAGCTGTTGAAAAACTACCGGCCGAACCTTGTCCATCAATTTATTAAAGAATTGGAAACCGATGACCGTGAAGTCTCGGTCATCACGCAGAACGTGGACGGACTTCACAGCCTTGCCGGAAGTTCCCGTGTCCTTGAATATCACGGGACGTTGAACCGATCGAGCTGTCCGGCCTGCGGCAGATCCTATTCGTTGGATGATGTCATGAATGTCGCTGTACCGGTTTGTGAGGATTGCGGGGCGGTTTTGAAGCCGGATGTTCTGTTGTTTGGTGATCTGATCACCGCTCATGATGAGGCTGAATCGATCATTGAAAAAGCTGATCTTTTGCTCGTCATGGGCACGTCGCTTTTCGTCACTCCTTTCAACTTGCTCCCCTACCTTGCCTATGAACAGGAAAACACGACAACCGTTCTCATCAACAACGAACCGACAGATAAGGACCGTCTTTTTGACTATGTCCTACACGAAGACCTGTCAGCAGCGATCTCGAGAATAAAAGAAGCCATGTAAAAAAAAGCCTCCTTCAGCTGAAGGAGGCTTTTTTCCATTATCTGTATGACCTGGTACACCAGATTATGGATATTATATTAATCCAAGTTTTTTGATGACTGGTTTTAAGGTGAGTCCTTGGACGATCAGGGAGAAGAGGACGACGGAAAAGGTGAGCAGCAGTACTTGTTCCCGGCCGTCGAAATCCATGGGCAGACTCAAGGCGAGAGCTATGGAAAGACTTCCTCTCAACCCACCCCAGTTGATGAGGATTCTTTCCTTGGAAGACAGTTCTTTCACCCATCCTGTTCCGATATAGACGGCGATGGTACGTCCAATGAGAACAATAGCGATCGCTCCGACAATATAGCCCCAGTTCCCTGCAAGATCAATGTTCCGAATTTCAATACCGACCATCAGGAAGATCAGTGCATTCGCAAGCAGGGTGACACTATCCCAGAATGTATTGATATTCGTTTTCGTTTCTTCCGACATGCCGATCTTTGCGCCGTAGTCACCGAAGACGAACCCACCGACGACGACGGCGATGACGCCTGAAGTATGGAAATGTTCAGCAATGAAGTAACTCCCAAAAAACAACAGCGCACTAAAGGCCACTTCCAACGGATAGTCATCGTAGACGCGAATCACTTGTGAGAACACATAGCCCAAGATAAGTCCAATAAGGGCACCACCGACGGCAAACTTCAGGAACATGAACACTCCACTGCCAAGACCAGCCCACCCCATTTCGATGTAAGTCAACAAGTAGATGCTCGCAATTTTGAAAAGGACGACAGCAATGCCGTCATTAAACAGCGACTCCCCTTCCATAATCGTCGACATTTTTTGTTTCACACCGAGGGATTTGAAGATGGAAAGCACACTGATCGGATCCGTTGCACTCATGAGCGCAGCAAAGGTAAACGCGACAGCAAGCGGCAGGTCCAAAAAGAAATAAGCCGCTGCCCCGATGCTGAGCGACGATATGAACGTCCCTAAAAATGCGAGCCCCAACACCGTTTTCTTTTGGGAAAAAAGATGATGAAAAGGAAGCTTCAACGTCGCATCCCCCAGTAGAATCGGAAGGAAAAGGGAGATGACGGTCGCCTGGAATACTTCCGACTGTGTAATGTAGCTTTCCGCTTCTTCAATGAAAGGCACCTCGGTCAGGCCGAGGACGAGACCGACGAGAACTAAGGCGATCGAGTCTGGTTCTTTCAATAGTTTAGCGATGGCGATGACCGTGACAGAGATGGCGAGCAACAATAGAATTTGAATAAAAACATCATGAAATCCGTGCATGAAAAACCCTCCCGGTATGAAATAGCTACAGTTAGTCTTTCCCTTCTTGGTCTCCCCTTACCCATAAAAAAACGGACGTAAGATACGTCCGCGCTTCCGTTATTCCTATACTGACAGCTGATGCTCTGAAAGGATGACCGCCAACCGGTCTTCGATCTCGTCTACATCTTCTGATAAGAAATGATTGAACACCATCGCAAAAATGAGCGGTTCCCTGTCTTTTGTGGTTACATACCCGGAAAGGGAGGAAACACCACTCAGCGTCCCTGTTTTCGCCCTGACATTTCCTTCCGCACTGGTTCCCTGCATCCTTTGGCGCAACGTGCCGCCGACAAACCTTCTCTCATTCCCAGCCACAGGCAGCGACCGTCGGAATTCAGGGAACCATTCTTTCTCTTGAACCTGAAATAGCAATTGGGAGATTTCATGAGCAGGAATGAAATTTGTCGCTGACATCCCCGATCCATCATTCAGCTGTATCGTATCCATGTTCACTCCTAAACAGCGCATTTTCGCTCCGATAACTTCCAATCCTTTTTCCCAGCTTCCTTCATCGTGAACGACCTTGCCCATCTCCTTCACTAATACTTCCGCATGCCCGTTGTTGCTCAGCTTCATAAAGGGAAGAAACAATTCTTTCAAAGGCATGGACGAATGCTCATACAAGCGAGTCGCCCGTTCTGGCGTTTCAGCGAATGTAGTGCGTGATCCTTTTACCCGTACACCCTGTTTTACTAACGACTGGTGAAAGAGTTCAGTCACGAGCCCTGTCGGTTCAAAAACCGCAACCCACGATTTAGAAACAGGATCACCGACCTCCAAGGTCCCCTCGACCAGGATCTTATTGGTCCCGTGCTCCCTCTCCACCTTTAATTCATCTTCTGTTTTGGCCTTTCCAGTCTTTGTCCTATTCAAAATGGCTACATATTCGTTATCCGGGGTCACTTTGATCGATGCTGGTTGTCCCTCTTTTTTTCCAGGTGTGACACGGATTAATACGGTCCCTGCATCATAATCCTGATCCGGAGACACCGTCAAGGCAGACACTTGCGATGCGTAGTACTCACTTTCCTGCGACCATAGAATCCCAGGAGACAAGCGGATCTTGTCATACCACGAATCATCCGCTATGACATCTCCTGTCACTTCTTTGATGCCCTTCTCCCGTAAAGAAACCGCCATCGCATCCAAGTCTTCTACTGTCAGGGTTGGATCTCCTTTTCCCTTCAAATATAGGTTTCCTTCCAGCGTGCCGTCATCGATCCCCCCGTCCGTCCACAATTCAGTTGTAAATGTGTACTCGGATCCAAGCGTCTCCAATGCGGCAGCTCCTGTAAACAATTTTGTGTTCGAAGCAGGCGTCAACCTTAGGTGGGCATTCTTTTCATAAACCACCTCTCCGGAGTACGCGTGGCGTATGCTCACCCCAGCCACCGCCCCGTGTAGAGCCTCATCTTCTAATAAACGATCCATTTTTTCTTTCAATGCCGTCTCCCCTTCCGAGACCTCCTTTTCTTCTTGCGTCGTTGGATGTAAAACCAACATCCTAACAAGGGGAAGAAAAGGGATGACAAGCTGCATTCTCTTTGGTGTCGACATCTCTATGTACAGGCCTCCTGAAATCTTGCCTACGTTCATCGTAGCAGAGCAGACAGATTTTGTAACTTCCTCTCTGTTCCTATCCTGCCACTTCTTCAAGGTATATAGGACTGTTTTCACGGCTGTTTTCATATGCTATCCTCTTCCTGAAGCTTTTTTGAAAAACTGATGCCCCACAGAAACTGCCTACTTATCATAGATGTCTAACGCATGCATACGTGCAAATTCTCCTTCATTCCCTTCATGGATCAAGCATATGGTTATCCATATGCCCCCATTATTGATAGAGTACCTTTAGAAGGAAGAGGTGTAGAAATGAAGCTGAAAATCACCCTGGCCGTCGCTGTTACCGTTGCAGCACTGCTATGGTTTTTAAATGAAGACAAAGAAAAAAGCTCACAAAAAGCTGAAGACGACTGTTCCGGAGATCGGTTCTGTTCGTTTGAAGAGCTGACTGCGGTCTACGAAGAAGGAAAAGACTGGGTCATTGCCACAAGTACAGAAGGGAACCAGCAATGGCTTGTCAGCGCGATCCATGGCGGTGGGATTGAAGAAACGACCTCGACGCTTGCAGAAGCGATTGCAGGAGATGATTACCCCTATTACGCATTCAAAGGAAGGTTGGCATCCAATAATTTCAGAAACTTACATATCACTTCAACAAACTTTGATGAGCCTCAAGCCCTTGAAATGGTCGCAAAAGCCAATCATCACATTTCCATTCACGGAGCAGGCGGTGATGAGCCTAAAACACTGATTGGCGGTCGGGATCAAGAGTTGATGGGTATTGTAAAGCATCATTTAGAAGAAGAAGGTTTTGCCGTCGAAGAAGCTCCTGAACACCTGGACGGCGATCACCCCGACAACTATGTCAACAAAACGAAGACAAAGAAAGGGGTGCAGCTTGAGATTACCCGGGCCCAAAGAAAGGCGTTTTTTAAAAACGGGGACATCCGTTATTCATCAAGGAAGGATGCTGCAAATAAGACCGAAGCGTTTACATCTTATGTAGAAGCCATTCAGAAAGCAATGAAAGAATATCGAGACTAGCAAACGTAACGCTCCACCAGGTGTGGAGCGTTTTAACTGCTAAGACTTACACAACCATTCACCCTTTTATCCAATCAAATTCACCATTCTCAATCACTTGTAAAAGGGTGTTCTCTCCCTCGATTTTATATTCACCGCCCACACCTTCTCCATCCATACGCCCCCAAATACGGACGGCATCCTTACCGACTACGATTTGAATCTCGTCTTCGTAAGATCCTCCTTCCAGCCAGATCGAATAAAGGTGCGTGGATAAGCCCTCATCCGAGGTCACGAGAGTCATATCCGAAGGGATCTGCAGCAAGCTTTTCATCTCTTCGGGACTTTCCAAAGTGACGGATTTGAATGGTTTCCCCATCTCACTGTAAATCTGGATTTCCGTGATCATTTGTCCTGAGCTTATGTGATTCGGGAGGGCTTCGCCGAATGTGGTCGTTGTTGGTTTGTTGATCAAATAGAACACAACAGGTGTAGCCAGAAGAAAAGCAAGCATCAATCCGATCACCAGTCCTGTCTTTCTCCTGAAGAGCAAGGATAAAAAGGCGAAAACGGCTGCTCCTATGATGCTTATGAGTACGAACACATTTCCAATGTTCACATCATCCTTAAAGTAGGCCCCTGTCGCCCCCACGGCAATCAGTGTCACGGCGGCCATGATGGGGAGAACAATCAGCGCTGTCTTGCGTAAGCGTTCGTCTACCAAGAAAATCCCTCCATTCTCCATACCTTTTACAATTCCATCTCCGGCTTCAAAAAGATAGAGAGGATTGCTTCCCCACCTTTTCCGAAAGTCGAACTTCCAATCCAAACATTTAAAAATGAGCACAAGAAATTAAAAAGAAGCTTCCATTTCCTAAAAAGCCTCTTTGAATGGAAATTCCTATGATGATCAAGTCATTTAACCGTGACAAGAAAGGTCACAGGGTGTTCTTTCGCTTATTTCTTATTCTTTTTAAACCCACCGATAGCCAGGAAAACGATGAAGAACAAAATGATCCATGAACCGATACCCATCTATTCTCCCTCCCTAAAAGTTTCATTGACTTCTTTACGTGCCAGAACGATAAAAGTTTCATGATCCAGGCTGTGCTCTTATTCCTTTCTATTCATCGGCAGGTGATTCCCTCCGAGAAGTCATCAATAGAAGGAACCTTCCAGGATTTCTTTGATTCCCCCCAAATGCTGGATGAGGGATAACCCGGAGAAAAAAACGTAAAAACAGCTGAGGACAAGCACTTTCCCGAGTGGTTTCCCTTTAAGGACATCCATCCCCACCCAGAAAATCGCTACTATAATGGCCGTGAAAAAAAGGTGGTACTCCATCGCTTGAGACTCAATACGATCGACGAGCGCTTTCGCTCTCCATTCATCCCCTTCAGGCGGTTGATAAGTGACCCTCTTTTCTTCAACCCCCCACGCATTCATAGACTGTACAACGACTGCATTCCCCTCTTTTTCCAACACATCATAACCGAGCGGGGAATACCCAAAAGGATAAGCGAGGAAATAGGATAGAAGAAATGCGGCCAGAAGAAACGCGATGTATAGAAGGATGCGTCTGGCTTTATTTAGCAACTCTTCATTCATGATCATGCCTCCTTATGCCATCCAGACTAAAACCTTCCCCTCCCATACGAGTTCATCCTTAAAATGGTTTCACCCTATGTTCCATTCACCCCTTGAATGAACATCCCTTTTCATTCCAAGCTTAACGTTGTTTCAGTATGTAACTCTTCTCCGAACCATCAAGATTCAAAATTTTATTACCACTGTATGCAGATCGTACCTTTAAAGACTGCCAACCCTTTCCTAAAGTCTTTCACATGATTCCTACAGCACCTACTCATACTAACTTCAGGAGGAGTCAGGATGAAAATTGCCATTCTTTCACTATGCTTATTAATCAGTACCCCGTTCATTCAGGAACAGCATGCATCGATCACTCATGACGGTGAAAAGTTAATGACCGTTAACCGTGAGGATTTCAAGGATGACATGTTAGGAAAGCCCTTTATCGATACAAAAAAAACCGCGCAGTTGATTGCCGCACTGGAAACTGAAATCAACCGCGAACCAGTACCCGCATCAATTGGAGAAGCTGAGGAAATCATCCCCGGTAAACCAGGAGCCAAGGTCGATCAAAGAAAGTTCACTGAAGAATTTTATCGCTATTTAAATAGTAACGGACCCGCGGTCATCCAAACCCCCACCCTCCCCGTTCACCCGAGAGTGGATAGTGAATTGCTAGCGACCATCCGCACGAAACAGATCGGCCAATACGTCACTTATTTTAATAAAAACAATCACGAACGCGCCCACAATATCCGTCTGGCTGCAGAAGCATTGGACAGTCATGTCGTCTTTCCCGGAGAGGTTTTCTCTTTTAATCAGGTGGTTGGGAAAAGGACAGTGGAAAAGGGATATAAGAAAGCTCCGGTCATCGTCAAAGGAGAAGTGACAGAAGGGATCGGTGGAGGTATCTGTCAGCTATCTTCCACATTGTTCAACTCGGTAGACAAAGCCGGTGTGAAGATTTTAGAACGCTATTCGCACAGCAAGCGTGTCCCTTATGTACCGGAAGGGCGTGATGCGACAGTGAGCTGGTACGGTCCTGATTTCACATTCCAAAACCCGTACAAC
Organism: Halobacillus sp. Nhm2S1; assembly: GCF_019599545.1. Lineage (GTDB taxonomy): Bacteria > Bacillota > Bacilli > Bacillales > Halobacillaceae > Halobacillus. Next base: position 649,321 of record NZ_JAIEZV010000001.1, read on the forward strand.
CAGCCTTTATTGATTCGTTCGAAGGTGTATGGCGGACAGATGATTGTAAAAGTCTATTCTTCTGATGTGATCAATACGGAACCAAAGGAAGTTCCTGATGCAAGCAAGCAACTTCCGGAAGAGATGGTGCAATGAATACAAAAAAAGCCTGTGCCCCTTGAAATGACAGGAGATACAGGCTTTTCATATGAAATCACACCAAGAGGGATCCCCGGAACCCTCTAGCCTTATAATAAGACTCAGCTCCATTGTGATACAAGAAGACGTGATCGAAGCGGCGATCACAAAAAAGCGCCCCGCCAAGTTCTCTAATCTTCGCAGGAGTATGAACCCAGCTTGATGTTTTCAAATCAAATTCTCCAAGCTCTTGCAGGGCGCGATACTGTTGTTCGGTCAAAATTTCGATTCCTATTGAAGTAGCCAGATCCACCGCACTCGTTTCAGGCTTATATTTTTTTCTCGACTCCAGGGCAGCACGATCATAACACACGCTTCTGCGGCCTTTAGGACTTTCCTTTGAACAATCATAAAAGATGTAGGCGTCCTTCTCTTGATCGTAACCGACAACATCTGGTTCGCCGCCTGTTCTTTCCATTTCGTATAGAGACCACAATTTTTCAGGCTGTTCCTCAAGTTTGGCCCGGACTTGGTTCCATTCCAGCTCCTCATGACGATTCCTATACTTCTCGAAACGTGCTTCTAATACTTGAAGCAGTTCTTCTTTTTCTTCTTGTGAAAGTTGCGATTTTTGACTGATACTCGTGTCCTTTGTCATCTTCCTTCCTCCCCAATGGTTGATATCTTCTATCTTACTATAAAGAACTTATTTAAGCTCAAGAGTGTCCTGGGTTATGTGAGAGGACACACGCGTTTTGTGTACGCTGAAACCAAAAAAATCTGCCTCAGACTTTATCAAGTCAGGGCAGATCTTTTTCTCCAGCAGTATTCATGAATATTTATAGGAATACAAAGTACATAATGAACAGGCCACCAAGCGTGTACATAATCGGATGAACCTGCTTCCAATCTCTTTTCGCAATCATAGCAAATGGATAAAGAATAAACCCAAGCGCAATACCTGTCGCGACACTGAACGTGAGCGGCATCATGATGATCGTGACAAACGCCGGCACGACGATTTCAAATCGGCTCCAGTCGATCTCTTTCACTTCTGTCGCCATCAGAGCACCAACGATGATCAGCGCAGGGGCCGTCACTTCCGGTGTGATGACACCGAGGACAGGAGAGAAGAACAAAGCGATAAAGAAACAAATCGAGATAACCACGCTTGTAAATCCTGTGCGGCCACCGACAGCAACACCTGCGGATGATTCGACGAAGGAAGCCGTTGTCGATGTCCCGAAGATGGCCCCCGCTACTCCGGACGTGGAGTCAGCTAAAAGAGCACGGCCTGCGTTTGGAATTTTGTTGTCTTTCATAATTCCCGCCTGGCTGGCTACGGCAATAAGCGCGCCTGCCGTATCAAAAAACGCGACAAACAAGAAGGTGAAAATAACCGCTAAGACTTCCGGTCTGAAGATATCCCCTAAATGCTGAAATACTACGCCGAAGGTTGGCTCAAGGCTTGGAATTTCTCCCACGACCGATTTAGGTACATCCACCAATCCAACAATCATGCCGATGATGCTGGTAATGACAATCCCGTAGAAAATCCCTCCACGAATACCACGCACAAGCATCATTAGTGTAACGATAAAGCCGAACGCGGCAAGGGCCGTTGTCGGTGAGGTCAATTGCCCAATGGATACGAACGTCTCTTCGCTCCCAACCACGATGCCGGCATTTTTTAAACCGATGAACGCAATGAAAAAGCCGATGCCTCCTGCAATCGCATGCTTCAAGTCCTTCGGAATCACATTGATGATCTTCTCCCGGATCTTAAGCAGACTGAGGATCATAAAGATGATTCCAGCGATAAAGACGCCGGTCAAAGCCACCTGCCATTCAATCCCCATCCCGATGACTACAGAAAAGGTGAAGAATGAGTTCAGTCCCATACTGGGTGCGATCCCTACAGGAAAGTTAGCAAGAAGCCCGATTAACAGCGATCCGACAATGGCGGATAAAGCCGTAGCCGTAAAAAGTGCCCCTTTATCCATCCCCGCCTGACTCAGAATGATCGGATTGACGACTAATATATAAGCCATAGAAAGAAACGTCGTAATCCCCGCGAGCGTTTCTTTTTGAAAGTTCGTTTCACGTTCTTTGAATTGAAAAAAGTTTCTCATGATGTCCCCTCCTAACAAAAACAAAAAAAGCACCGGCCATCTACCGGTGCTTATACATAAGGAAAGGAACATAGACGTTCCATCCCTTGTAGACGAGCTATTTCCGGTAGCTGGTAGAAACGTTCAGGCCGTATTCCTGAACTTATACAAGGTGCTGCTGTTTTGAATTATAGGGAGAATCATAACAATTCAATAGTCGGGGGTCAATGGATATGGAAAATGTCCGGGAATTCACTTTTTTCTGATTTCTAATCCGAATTTCCGCATGACTTTTCCCATTCATGAAAGAGCTTGTCCAAATTTCCTGCAAGAGTGAGCCGTACACACAAGGCCTAGGTCTAACTGCTCAACCACCGGATGAATTCACGAGTATTAATTCCCTTCACTATCTTGTTGAAAAGCGGTGACTGCCCCAGGCAGGCACCGCGATGATCAGGTATGCAAACTTCCAAGCAGACAGCTCTTCGGGTGGTAACGGCCTAGAGGGATTTGAATAAGTGTCGTTTCTCCGCACCCTTCCAACTGATAGATCCGATCACAAGCCTTCGCATCATACCCAAGCAGCGGATGCCCGTTCATACCAAGGGCACTGGCTGTTAACAGCAGTCTTTGAAGGAGCATGCCCGCTTCCATCTGCTGAATCCGGTACCCCCTGTACCCGAACACTTTTTTATAGTGAGTCCGTTCTCCAGCAATATGAAGGCAGATCGGTACTTGATGGAGATTGACGTTATCGAGCTTCATCGCTTTCTGCAAGGGAAGGCGGAAATCCCCTTGATCGACTTCAATCAATGAATGAGTTTGAGCGTCATAGCGGTAGGCGCCGTCAGGCAATCCTTCCATTCCATGAAAACATCCATAAATCGTCATGGAAGAGCGGTGTTCTTTCTCATAAAGGTCAGTAGAATATGGTTGGACTGTCCCTTTTAAAAGCAGAGCAAGCTGCTTCAAAGAAATCTTTTGGTTGATAAAATCCAGTTCTGGTGAATGCCGCTTCCGGCAGGCTTCAGCCAGATCGTAGTCCGGGGGTTCAACATCCGGTAGCGGCTGGGCAGGCTCCGTATGGCGGACGTCTTCTTTGCCTGTGAGTAGACGAAATTGTTGAGGAGAATCAAACATGGACTGTTGATTGATTTCTTGGATGTACGGAAAATCCAGCACGTTTATGGAACGCTGGTAGTGACGGGTCTCGACTGCGGGAATGTCTCCGCTCCATTCTGAAAGAGGCATCTCCTCTCTTATGAATTCTCTATCAGCGAAAGGAACGATGGCGTAAGTGGTCTCCTCCCCCTCATCAACCCCCAGCAGATGATTGATCCGACGGTCAAGGAATTGAAAATGAACGTTAGTAGAAAATCCAGCACGGGCGCTGACTTCCTGCCACTGTCCGAGAAGCGCTCCCGCATCCAGGCCTTGAAGGCGATAGGAGAAATGATTGTATTTAAAAAAGTTCTTCCAAAACATCGTCGTTACGAATAAAATCCCCTGCGCATCAGTTCCATCCCAGCGATTTCCAAGAGCTCTCCTCAAATAAGAATCCACATTCCCTTTTCTGATCAAAAGCAGACGGTGGTGAGCGGCATCGTAATGGTAGATGCCTTCTGGGACATCTTCCATTTTCAGATAGATATAAAGTTCACTCGGATACAACCCGCCGCCCGAAGGTACGAAACGACGGAACGCCTGCATGGTCTCGGCGCCCAAACCGTCCGTACCCGGGTTTGCGGTTTCGCTGTACCGGGTCTGCCCGTACGTGTACCAAAGTAAATGACCGAGTCTTTTAAGCCCCGTTGTAGAGGCCAATGACTCTTCATTGATTGAAAATGGGAGGTCACAGTCGAGCGGGACTTCCTGTAGATGCTGGTAGAGTTTATAGGGAAGCGGCGCATCATCCCACGCGGGCTCCCAATCCGCAGGAATCACCCGCTCACTCTGAAATTGCAAGTGGTATAAGAACCGGTCAAGATCCATCACACGCCTCCTTTGCCATTAAGGGAATGGGTGCGGATAAGGGTTAAGCTCATCAAGAGTCAGAGGCCGATTGGAATAACCGAGCTTTTCAGGGACTTCCAGGACTCTCTTCAATCCTTCGAGACGTCTGAGGTGATGTCCGAAAGTCATCGGCAGCATCCCCGGAATCAACACTTTGACACAGGATAGTCCATTCCTTTTCAATTCACTTGCGGTCTGGTCTATGACGATGACATCCAAGTTCATTTCCCGGAAAATATCCAGCAGATCTTTGACATCCTCTGTAAGGTCAGGATGTGTCTGCTTCTGATGAAAAGCTTCTTCGAAAGTCTGCACAGGACCATCCTGATTTAATAAAAAGCCGAGGCGTTCTTCTGCTTCCGGGAGTCCATACACCATTCCGTGATCATCCATTTTTTTCACGAGGGAAGAATCGTGAAGCATTTTCACGTATTTCTCTCTGTTCTCTTTGAACTCTTTATTCAACGGCTCAATCATGCCGGCACTTTCAAATACCGCACTCTTCACGGCTTTGACAGGATCCAGATGGGCTCCGGCGGCACAGATCAGATTCAAATCTCCGGAATCCGTTTTGCTCTTCTTGATCACGGTCAGGATGCAGGGAATGCCGTGTTCCATCGTCGCATTGTACAAATAAAGATCGTATCCTGCAATCTCTTTCATCCGATCGATCATCAAAAGCAATTCCTGGTCACCGGATGAAGAAGGATCCAGACGAGGAAGCGGCAGTTCTGCATACCAGGATAAGAGAAAAGAATCACGTTCCAGGACTTCCATCATCCCGTGGAAAATAGCCTCTTCCCTGCTTCCTCCGATGGCGCATCCGTTGGAGGTTTCAAAAATGAACCCGCCGCTACAGCCCATGCTGTAGTAAGCAAGTCTTTCCGGTACTAAGATCGGGGTGTTTTTCTGTAATGAGTATCCCCACACCCAGTTCATTTTTTTATCGGGATGATAAGGGGTGAAAGGAAAATCTTTTGTTGCATACTGTTCATTCGAATGCACACCGACATCGAGAGGATTAAGCGCTGAATGGAGGTTGCTGTAGCTGTCATAGACAAGCGTTCTTTTTCCTTTTGGATCCATCCCGCAGAAGCGCTCGAGGCCTTCCAGGATGGCCGTCCTTTCACTGGCCGCATAGGAATTCGTCCTCCCTGCCGACCCTTCATTGCCGTTCAAGAGCGGGAGATTCACTATCACATCAGCGAACGGGGTCTCAAAATCGATCATTTTATGGTTGAGAATTCCTGTACGCGGGTCGAGGTAATCTTTGGTCAGGAAGGTGCTCAGCTCCTCTATCGACCTTGATCGGTAACTGCCTTCACTGATTTTCAAACTCGGATTCAGGACGATTTCAGCATGGGAAGCGGCATCCTCTATGACTGTGCTGCAATACGGGCATTGGGAATCGGGCAAAAAAGGATGGCTTGAGCTTTCCAGGGTCCTCATGTTGATCAAATGGACAGCCTTTTCTGTAAGGGGGTGTTTCCCTTCGCTCCAACGCTGGACCTCATTTTTAATCAAACAAGCCATCTGCAGGGCTCCGTTGAGAGAAGCCCATTCATCCGGCCTTGCCTGTGTATGCTCCATAAGGGTTTGTTGAATGTTCCAAAGGTCTTTGCGGTCGCCTGCTGTCATGGTTCTTCTCACATCCGCACATTGCGAACACCCTTCAGCACCAGAACGCACAAACGGGCCGATGACTCCTTCACCAAAAGCAACAAAACCTCTCAGCCAATCAATGCCATATTCCCGCGCGATCCTTTCTCCTGTCAGAGAGGCGGCCGGACTCCAACCATCCTCTAACACAAGAAGTAAATCCGTGTTGTCTGGAACTTCTTTTTCAAAACTTGATAAACGAGTCATTTCATAATCCGTCTTCAGTTCCTTGACGACACAATCAAGCAGGACACCTCCGCCTACAACCGTAATCAAAGTGCTCATCGGCTATCCTCCCTTTCCATCCATACCCCGCAAAGGTGGATCATCCCATCCGCTTCGAAAGGATCCATGGATATTTTGAGAAAGCAAGGTCTGCACTGTCGTTTTTCCAACTGTGTGACTGCGCGATGAAGGACCTCCTGGTTATCATTCGCTTCCATAGAAGCAAGATCAAAAGAGTCCATCGATTCATTTTCAAAATATAGCTGCGAGCACGAAAGGAAGGAGTAAGCGGATGGAAGGCCTCTATTTTGCTGCTCCATGAGAACAAGGAATAACGCCTGTCGGACTGCCAAGGTCTGATGCAGCGCAACCGCCCCTCTCCACTTGCTGCGGCGCGTTCTCATCCACACCACAGGAAAGCCGAAACTATCTTCTGATATCGCAAGCTCAGGTTCTTGATCCATTGTCTGGAGAGCCTGCCAATAATAACGGCAATGTTCATCTTCGATTTTGTTCAAGGTGATCTTTCTTGCTTTTTTGACTTTGTGATGGTCCCCGATCATCCAATTCCTTTCAACTGCTTTCTGCAGTGCTCTGAGGCAGGCCTCTGTTTGATTTTCTCCTGAACCGATGGAAAAAGCATCTTCAGAAACCGGTTGTGATGATTCCGTGTGAGGGTTTGAAGTTTGTAAGATTTCCCGTTTCAGCGGCTTCACATACGTCTCCACCCCCATGAGACCCGCTTCCCGTCTTGCCTCTTCATGGGTTCTCCCGCCGGCAATGATTTCTGGATTCAATGGCTGTGAGCGGACATGGACGACTTGAACGCCGCATTGGGAGAGAGGGAGCTGTTCTAAATCATTTTCTTCCCAATGATGGAAGACCCCAAAAGGGCTCGCCGCCAGCTCACCAAAATAGTAGAGGCATTCGTTCTGGTCTTTGTTATGAGTGATTCTTTCTTCCCCAGGAGCCATTTTTTCTGTCGAGATCTTCTTTGTAGCAAGCGGATGCGGTTTAAAAGGATGCCACCTTCCTTCGAGAGTTTCCATGTTCATCAGATAGACGTGGTTGGTCTGATGAGGGTCCTTTACTCCTGTTATCTTCTTGAACAGTTCAAAGACCAGGATCGTCGAAAGCATGGATTGAGCGGGACCAGAGACATTCAAAGTGGATGCTTTTTTCATAGGATGTGGCAGGCTCCGCCAGGCTGATTCCCAATCTTTTTGTGAAGCTTCATCTATATGGGGCCCCGCGATTCCATAAGCTCCTAGAACGACAGCCGAAAGGAAACCTTTGTCATTTTCCAGACAATGGTTCATGATGCTCTGAAGTTCTTCCACCTTTTCTTCTTGTGATACGTAGAGAACCGCATCGTAAGGAGCGATCTCCTCCGCCCAGGAAAAAGACTCTTTTTCAACAAAGATATTCACTGATACATCAGGGTCCACTCTTTTGGCTGCTGTTTCTAATTCCGATAACCGGTGTACGTTTGTTTTCTTAGGATCTGTAAGAAAGACAGAGACATCTCCTAATCCGGATTGAAGCATGGCGGATACGAGTCCCGTCACCATCGTCCCTTCACCAATCGCCAACACTTTGCTCTGCCGAAACTTTTGGAAATGATAGGCTGGGGAATCAACGAAACTTTCTAAGTATTCGATTTGGGAGACGAACGCTTCCACTACCTGCTCTTTCAATTCATGAGGCCGTTCCTGACTGACATCTAAAAGGAACCCGTTCTGATAAAGGGTATCGGTAATGTCATAAAGCCGTTCACGATAAGGATTCGGCAGGCCATCCGTCAGACTTTCCATCGAATGACTTCCGTCCAGCATCGGGATGAGCTTCTCAATCCACTGCTGGATCATCGGGCCTTCCATCTGGAATGAACCCGCATTGTTTCTGAAATAAACACGGTCGGTCTCCGGCATAAAGAACGTACCCTTTTTGATTTTCAAACACATGGAAGGTTGGACCTTTATCATGACGTTCCTCCTTGCCAACTAAGGTAACTTCCTAACCGATTTTATGTAGGCTGATACCGGGGTTATGCGTGGACAACACTGAAGAACCCCTGTCGGAAGATCCAACAGGGGTAAGTATTTTCATTGATCGCATTCTTCACCGTCCAGGCATCAGCGTCCTCCGCATCGTCCACATCCACCACAACGGGCACAGCCTCCACAACGAGCGCAGCCTCCGCATCCGGCACAGCGGGCACAACCTCCGCATCCCGCGCAGCGGGCGCAGCCCCCACATCCACCACAACCAAAGCAACTGAAACAACCGAAACATCCTCCGATTCCGAACCCAAGCCCTACACACAGACGTGCGTCATTCGAATAAGCTTCTTGCTGCTGACTCGGCACCAATGGTTGAGCCCGATATTCACCGACGTCTAAGTTTTGAATTTGATTTTGAAATTCATTCACTTTGTTTTTCCCTCCATCGTTCCATCCTTTGTGAACTAAAAACACAAAGCACTACGTTCACAACAACGTATGATGAAAGCCTAAGGATTGTTACTGTTCAGGTGGTCGTAACAAACGAAGTGGGATTGGGAAATGGTTGGCGTGATCCCGACCGTCTGCCAAACAAAAAACAGGATCGCTTTCCATTTAAGATAAATTCCTGATCCTGGAGATCTGCCCTATATTCATACCGATCCATCCTCCCAGCATAGGAAAAAAATCGAGAGGAAAGGTCAAACTTGCCTCACCCAAGTTAAACGTAAACAAAGCCACGATGATCCCAAGGATTAAAACTAATAGGAAGATCAATTCTATGATTCTTCTTCTTTTCCATCTTTTTTTCCCCATGTGTTCGATATCAAAAGCAAGCACCCGCTTATACGTCTTCGTTCCTACTGCATGCCCCGTTATAAGTGTGTACAACAAATTGGCCGCATAAATGGATAAAACAATACAGCATATGCCAATGACAACCGTAAGTGCGCCACCATTTTGAGAATATATAACGAAAAGAATAAAAAAGAAAAGCAAGAGAAGGTTGGAATGAATCAATTGTTTCTTTTTTAAACGTTTGACTTCTTGCCTATCCCATTCCATTTCACCCATACTAAATCCCCCCTTTTCCACTTCTCAAAAAGATTTTGATTTCCCTCACAGCCGTCCCCTTTACATGCAGCATAGACATAGAGATAATTGGGTGTAATCAACGAGTAAGGGGGTGAGCGTATGCGTAATTTCTTAGCCGTTTTAGTGGTCTGGAACTTCGCATTTGTGCTCATACAGTTTTCCAACCCGCTAAGAGCCACTTACGAGCATGCCTCTGTCCCATTCACGCCAGGTGAATCGCATACCGTCTATCTAGCGGTGTTTCTATTACTCATGCTTGTTTTATTCCCATTATCTTTTTTAATGAATAGAATGGTCGACCGCTTGGAAATCGGACGTTTTTTCATCAAATTAGGCTTATACGTAACGGTATGTTCGTTGATATGGATATTCGTTGATCCCTATTTCATTTTCTTCTACGAAATGATTGTCGTTGTTGCTTTGTTTGCGGTCTTATATGAATGGCTCGGCAAGGTCTCCCGCAACGTTTTGCTTAAGCTTGTCAGAGGTGTATTAACCTTCAGCTTTCTCGTTGCCTTTATTCTTTTTGTGAGTTAACTTGAGAGAATCGTTTTTCATAAGTCACCAATGCCAATCAAACCACCGTCCATGCCCGTCTGTTTCACCAATCGTCTTTGTCATAAAACGGCCGCTGATAAAAGCATCCACGTGGAGCATTCGATCATTCATATTGTTGTAGATATGGAACACGTCTCTTTTCTGTCCGATATGACTCACTTTACGGAGAAGCTCTTCTTTTACGCTTTCCGGCATCTGGTTGGCGACATGGGTATGGAAGATACATAAAGTAGAATCATCTGGAATGGCATCAGCGATTTGAGGCAGCATGACGACTCCATCCCCCTCCATTAAGGCTGGTGGGGTCGTTCTTACTTGCTCGACGGCCGCTTCAAAATTTTTTCTTCGTTCTTCATGTTCCGGCCAAATGAGCGCCTTCAACCAATGAACATCTTCCTCCTGAGTTAAATCACTCACATGTAAGTCGATCCCGACTCTTTTTTTCACAGAAGGCGTGCGTTCTAGTAAATTTCGAGAAAGCGCCCCTTTTCTTACCTTCGACTTGAGATGAACGAAAGCGTCTGGGTTTCCGTAAACCTGGTCGTCCCCGTACGAATAGCTGTACTGATCCCACAATAATTGCAGTCCGGCACTTGTACCGATTTCAATGAGGGATAGAGGCTTTTCCGTTTGTTTATGCATAGAGCAAAAGACAGGGTAAAGATAGGCGCACCTTCGAACCTCGTTGGTCTGGACTCGTTTCGTTTGCAGCCGTTGAACAATGGCTTCCTCCTGTTTCATGCAAAAAGATTTAAAGATTGGAAAAGGATTTCGCTCGGTATCCGGATTGTCGGTTACGCTTTGGTAGAAGCTTGATAGTTCATGGTCGGCCCCTTGCAAAAGTAAATCGTGGACAGCAGCGAAGAGCAGGTTGGGAACAGGCTGTCCTTCCCCTGATTTCATACACAATTGTAAAACATACTCATCTTCAGCAATTTGTAGAGACAACTGTTTATAAAGATCACTCGATCCTTCACACTCTTCCCTTGCAAAATCTATGAATCTTTCAGCGATCCTTTGTGTTTTCATAGGTTTTCCTCCCTTTCAACGAACCATACCGCATTTCTTTATCTTTTCAAGACCATGGAATCAATCACTTCTCCATCCGGCTTATGTAAAAGTTTAATTTCTTTATGGGAATGGAATGATTTTTCAATGTACCAGACATACAAATCATTCCACCTGAGCTTTATGAACTCACTTTCTTCTGGAAGCAAAGATTTTACATTCAACATCGTTGCTTTTTCATCTCCCACCTTCACAGATCGCTCGTCGCCTTTTCGAACAAGGCTGTAAACGAGATCATCCCCATGAACGAAAAGACGATTCAATTCCCCACCAATTCTTTCCGTATCCAAAAGGTTCATGGACATCATTCCCGCCTTCCAGCCAAAGATCCCTTTTTGAACCTTAGCCGCTCCTATATGACGGTCATCCTTGATAAAAAAGAACAAAGCTTCTTTATCCACTTGTTGAACGGGAATTAACGTGAGCCCTTCCTCAGTGGCGTGGAGGGCTTCTTCAGGTTCATCGTAGGCACCTGCTTTTCCAACCATCATCCATACAGCTAGTAAGAGGAGAATTGTTATTGCGAAGGAAAGAATTCCTCTTTTTTTCAAATGCATCACCTGCTTATAAAGGTAGTACTGATGGTGCATCCTTATTTTGGAAACACCCTCTTTCAAAACATAACACACGGTTTCTCTCCTGCAAAGAAATACAAAGACGAGGGAACGAGGAGCCGGGCCATGCTCAGCAAATAAAAAAAAAGCCTGGAGGAATTTCCTCCAAGCTTGTTGTTCATCCATAGAGACTGACGGGCTTTGTTTGTTCCGTTCCGGCCTCTTGTCCGATCAAATCATAAGTAATCAGTGCTGGACGGTGGGTCCGTGGATCGGTGACAATCGCGGCATCAATATTGAATACCCGTCTCAAAACAGAAGATGTCATCACTTCATGGGCGGTCCCTTCCTTAATGATCTTGCCACCATTCAAAGCGACCAAATGATCAGCAAAGCGTGCCGCATGATTCAAATCGTGCAGCACCATGACGATGGTGCGGCCTTCTTCCTTATTCAACTTTTCCAAAAGCGTGAGGACTTCTAGCTGGTGAGCAAGGTCCAAATAGGTGGTCGGTTCATCCAATAGCAGCAAATCCGTCCCTTGCGCTAAAGCCATCGCAATCCACACTTTCTGCCGCTGGCCGCCGGATAAGGCATCGATTGGACGTTCCGAAAATTGTTGCACGCCCGTGACCTCAAGCGCCCATTGAATGATATCCCTGTCTTCATCCGTCAACTTACCAAAGCCACGCTGATGTGGGAAACGACCATAAGAAACGAGCTCATAGACCGTCAATCCACTCGGTGCCTGAGGGGTTTGGGGGAGAACCGCCATCTTCTTGGCAATTTCCTTCGTGGATTCTTTATGAATCGCTTTGCCGTCCAAATAGACGATGCCCGACTTTGGTTCAAGCAAACGCGACATCGTTTTCAAAATGGTCGACTTCCCGCACCCGTTCGGACCGATGATCGTCGTGATTTCTCCTTCAGGGATCTGCAAGTTCAAATCCTCGACAATTTTCACTTCACCATAGGCAATGCCTAAGTCCTGCATGGACATTCTCACCATTCCTGTGCACCTCACCTTTTCAATTCAAAAAAATAGATCCGTTCATTGGAGATAGTAATAATCATTCTCAATTAATCGTATACGCAATTTCCTATTTCGTCAAGGAACAACAAAAGCTCTTGCGCCGGAAGTGGCTTATTCGATATATGTGATCCACAGTGCCCCTCTTTAAATTTTTCTAAGCCATAAAAAAAAAGCCTCTTGTTGAGACAAGAAGACTTCTCAGGACAGTTGATCACGGTCAGGGGCAAGCGGCGGTTGTTCCAGCCATCCCTTCTTAATACTCAGGACCGCTCCGTCGGATGCAAACTTGGCTGTTTCCCATACGAGACGGGCAAAGGCCAGGGATAAATCTTTTCTTGCGATTTGTGATAAAGCCGTTCCATAATTGCCCAACCCGCTCGCTGAGGCCAAACCTGTATGATAATGCATCAAACGATCAGAGAATGGAGGGATTTTTGATTCCGTCACTTCCGGATCCCACAACTGCGGGGCAGGCAGATCCTCAGCTGTCAGTTGATTGATAAAAATGTCGATATGCTTATGGGAGATCTTCTTCCCCCGATGCAAGTATTGCTTCAGGTCCTCTGATTTTGCTGACTGGCTGAAGGCAATCATCAAAGACTTCCCAAGCATGTTCGTATCCAAGTTAACGTAAAGCTCCTTGATTTCCTGCGCAGAAATAGCTCTTTGCTTGCCTCTTAATTTACCGAGAAAGGACGTATCTTCGACAAAGGAAACCTCTGTCGGTATCGGAATGCTTGGCGTACGAATGACGATTCCTTTTTCAAGCAGCGCTTCAATCGCATCATTGAAGACCTTCACATATTCCTCCATGTTCTTCTTAAGGAACATCCGAATGTCTCTTCTGTGGGAAGCGAACAACGCGTTGGAATAGTTGATGATGGACGTCCGGCTCATTTCTTTCAGATAGAACAAATAAAATTTGTCTGAGAACATCCGGGGCGCATCCAGAAAAACATCCTGCTCGCCGAAACCATGGGGAGTTTTCATCCCCTCCTGCTTGAATAATTCTTGATAAGCTGAAATTCTTTCCTTGATCAGGTTCGCGTTATCTCCAAGTAGTTGTTTTGCATCCCGGTCCACGACATGATGCTGAAAACTCTCCATGACCACATCAAGCATCGTTTCTCCTATGTATCCGGCCCATAAGACCCCGATCTCCCCTGAAGTTAATGGAACAATACGACCATCCTGACTCATGACTCGTCACCTCACTTATATCGTTGGGCTGTTGAAAAATATTGAAACCAAAAACGGAATTCATCGAAAAATACTTCCGGGGTCAATTCGATGTTATCGAAAAAGTCCTCCAACACCTCTTCCTCCACTTCATCCAGCAGGCCTGTCACGTATAAAGGGGTTTGAAAACGGCCGTACATCTCCGCGTATCCGTATGTTTCAAAAACGTCTTTCATTTGTTCTTCCGTCATAAGCGCACACTCCTTTACTATAGGGTGGCACGATTTCTCTATTCATATTCCATTTTCCTTACAAACGGTTCAAGTACCTGGCAGGATTGTGGAAGACTTGATTTTGAGACTTTTATGGGAGCTTAGGGGCTCCGGGAAAAGGTTCGCTTTCCGTGGGCGAGTGATGAGCCTCCTCGAGCTAACGCTCTGCGGGGTCTCATCTACCACGCACTTCCCACAGGAGTCTCACCGTTTCCCTCCGCCCCTTTACCAAATGAGGTTCTCCAAATCCCTCTTATAGAAACCTGCCTAGTTGTGTTGTGAAATCCTGCTTAATCTGCATCGGTATAGGGTTCCTAACTACAAAAGCTCTTATTACTGGAAGGTAGTTTCGAGAATGTCTTACGAAAAGTGGGCGGAGGGGAATGGCGAGACTCCTGCGGGAAAAAAGGGCAGGGTGAGACCCCACAGGACGCAGTCCGAGGAGGCTCACCGCGCTCCCGCGGAAAGCGAGCTATTCCCCGCAGCCCCATCAACTCAACTAAAGTCTCGAAACTGCGTCTTCAAGTAAAGGGAGCTTATCTGGAAGAATGGTGTTGCGGTATAATGATAGGAAAGTCAGGGGGAAGGAGTGGTTAGAGTGCCTGTGATTATTCATCGGACTTTTATCGAAGCACCTGCGGAGGTGTGCTTCGATCTTGCAAGAAATGTGGATGTGCACACGCAAACCACCAGCAACACAAAAGAAAAAGCCGTGGCTGGGGTGACGGAAGGGTGGATGGAAGAAGGAGATGAAGTGACGTGGGAAGCGAAACACCTCGGGATCCGGCAACGACTGACTGCACGGATCACAGAAATGGATCGGCCGCATCGTTTTGTCGATGTGATGGTCAAAGGAGCCTTCCATTCGTTCACTCACACCCATGAGTTTCTTGAAGAAGCAGGAGGCACGATGATGGTGGATACGTTCGCCTATCAATCACCACTCGGGCCCCTAGGTCTTATGGCCGACCGTCTTTTTCTGGAGAAATATATGAAAAGTTTTATCGAACTTCGTGCCCTTGAACTGAAGAAGAGGGCGGAAAACAAAAAAGACTCAGAGTTGAACTCTGAGCCTTGAATGATTACGGAGTGAGGGTCAAAACTTCGCCATCCACTCCATCGGTGGATGTCAGGTGGTACTCCCCTTCCACCCAATCGTCCAGTTGATCATGGTACCAGTCGCTCCTGAAGTGGCCGGATTGTCCCGGGCCGACGACATGGTAGGCTTTTGTCGAATCATCCATGTTGATGACAAACCGCCACGATGCTCCGTGATTGACGAGGCCTTCGCTGTTGAAACCAGCGGCACGCACCGTTACTCGGCTCCCACTAACAGGATAAGGATCACCCGGATTCAGGAATCGTTCCAGGAATCCGATGCTTGAAAGCGGATGGGTGAATTCAACGGCATGTGCATCTCCCCACGCCCATTCAGAAGGGTTTTTTCCAAACTCCTCTTTCACTTCAGTCAACGTCGCTTGAAAAGCCTCGGAAATCACGGACTCCATACCTCCCGCTTTTTCTACCCAACGGGACTCCTCGCCCATCCGCAGCAATTCATCCGTCGTTTGCCCAGAACCTTCGAAGAATTTTTGAATGTCTCCGGACAGATCAACATTGTAAAGTTCATCCTCGATGTTCGCCAT
The DNA here is from genome assembly GCF_019599545.1 of Halobacillus sp. Nhm2S1. Taxonomy (GTDB): domain Bacteria; phylum Bacillota; class Bacilli; order Bacillales; family Halobacillaceae; genus Halobacillus. The sequence goes on from NZ_JAIEZV010000001.1 coordinate 664,854, forward strand.
CCAGCGGTGGAAAATCAACGGCTGCGCCAGCGCTCGGTCATCCTCCCTGTTCCATTCTTCCATCAGTGCAATGGTTTCTTTTTCCATAGAAGTTACGGGTTCAACATAATCAAGCAGGAGAGGCAGGAACTCTTCTGCCTGGAGGTTTTTCACATCCATCTGCATCGCTTGGAATTGCTCCGGTGTCAGTTCATTTTCTCCTTCGAGCATCTGACTGATGCGCGCGTAACGATAGGGCTGCGCCCAATTGTGGCTGATGTGGTAAGGGTAGTCCTCCGCTGTAATTTTATTGTTTGCCGTTGCAATGAATCCTCCCTCAGGGTTGACCACTCGCGGCAGCTCGTCAAAAGGAACGAATCCCTGCCACTCATCCTCAGATTCCCATCCACGCATAGGAAGGAGGGCATCATCCGGTTCATTGTAAATCGGCACTTGACCATTCGCCTTGTAGGCAATCGTTCCATCTTTACTTGCAAAAACGAAGTTCTGTGCCGGAACGAGGAATTTTTCCAACCCTTTTTCAAACGACTCCCAATCATCCGCGCGGTTCATTTCGAGCACCGCTTCCAGTTCTGTCGTCGCATCAAGGGCGGTCCATCGTAAGGAGAGCAGCGTATCTTTTCCGGACTCTCCTGCATAGTCGCTGATGACAGGACCGTGACGGGTCTCTACGACCTCAAGTTCCACCGGATCCCCGTCTTTCACATCAATCGTTTCTGTGAAAACATCCGCCTCTTCCCATTCGTCTTCATATAGAAATTGGTTCGGATTCTCTGGATTCCTTTTTTCTAAGTACAGCTGCTGGACGTCGGGCCCAACGTTCGTGACCCCCCACGCGATATTGTCGTTATGGCCGAGGATAATGCCGGGAACCCCTGCAAAAATCACCCCGGAAACGTTATAACCAGGGGCCTCCAAATGCATCTGATACCAGATCGATGGGGTGGCCATTCCGAGGTGCGGGTCGTCAGCGAGCATCGGGGAGCCAGAAGCCGTCCGATCTCCGCTCACGACCCAGTTGTTGCTGCCATTGAACTCGTTCGGAATGATGACGTTGGCAAAGCTTTTTTCAATATCAACGGCTTCTGCATCTGCCAGAACCGTCGGGGCGTCTTCAGGGTACGTCGGAAACAGTTCATACGCTTCTTCCTCTGAGAAATTCTGCAGTAAGTAATAGTTGAACGCCTGACGCTCCCAGTGGCCGCCAAGGTCGAACGCCATGTATTTGCCGATCGTCAATGAATCGAGCGGGGTCCACGGGTCAGGATCGATGTTCATCATCGCAAACTCCGGAGGCAGCGGTTCGTTTTCCATGAACGCGTTGACTCCTTCTGCAAAAGCCTCCAGCCGCTCGGTGGCTTCGTCTGAATAAACGGCTAGCGATTTTTCTGCAGCTCGCCTGAGGCCGAGCGTCCGGAAATAACGGTCCTGATCAATCGTTGCTTCCCCGACTACTTCACTTAACCTCCCGGAGGCCTGCCTGCGCGCAAGCTCCATTTGAAACAGCCGATCCTGCGCCTGCACATAGCCTTGAGCGCGAAAGACATCAAGTTCACTTTCTGCCTGAATGTGAGGCACCCCCTGCTCATCCCTCGTCACGGTAACAGAGGCTTCCAGTCCGGTGAGTGTTGCCTCTCCATTTGTATCTGGCAGACTCCTTAGTGTGTAAGCGTTTACAAAAATGACGGCACTAACCAACAATAACAAGATGATTCCAAGGGTCAGCCAGGTCGCCTTTTTCCAACGTGGCTTTTTCTTTTTTTGTGGATCGATCTGTCTAGCTGTCTCCATTCCCCCACCTCCAGAACTTTTCTCCATTATATCTCATTTTCGAGAAAATAGATTAAAAAACTTCGGAACGGGAATGAGACGAATGTGCTTGATTATGGAGGTGTAAAAAATGGAAAAGATCAAAATTAGCGATACATCCATGGAAGCGAGCCGCATCGGCCTTGGCACATGGGCGATCGGCGGCTGGATGTGGGGAGGCACGGATGAAGAACAATCCGTGAAAACCATCCACTCCGCGCTTGACCAGGGCATCAACTTAATCGATACCGCCCCTGCTTATGGGTTCGGACGCTCAGAAGAAATCATCGGAAAAGCTGTGGAACAATATGGACGACGCGAAGATCTTCTGCTTGCGACAAAAGTGGGCATCGACTGGAACGAAGACTCTGTTTTCCGTAATGCCAGCAAAGAGCGTATCCATAAAGAAGTCGAAGATTCACTGAAACGATTGAAAACCGATTATATTGATATTTATCAGGTCCACTGGCCGGATCCGATGACACCGATCCACGAAACAGCGGAAGCTCTATCTTACCTGTACAAACAAGGAAAAATCCGTGCGATCGGCGTCAGTAACTTTTCACCAGAACAGATGGATACTTTCCGTGAAGCGGCACCACTGCACACGTTGCAGCCACCGTACAATCTGTTTGAACGGGACATCGAATCGAAAACCCTGCCTTATGTCCAGGACCATAATATCACGACCATCTCATATGGCTCTTTATGCCGAGGACTGCTGTCAGGAAAAATGTCTACGAAGCGAGAGTTTGAAGGCGATGATTTGAGAAACAATGATCCGAAATTCCAACAGCCGCGCTTCAAACAGTACTTGAACGCCGTCAACGAACTGGAACAGCTCGCTGAAAACCGTTTCGGCAAGAGTGTGCTTCAGCTCGCCATCCGCTGGGTGCTTGACCAGCCAGGATCCGGAATCGCCCTTATGGGAGGCCGGCGCCCGGATCAGCTAAACCCGATCGACGGTGTCGACAGCTTTACCATCGATGAAGAAACGAAAAGGGATATTGATGAAATATTGCTGAAACACGTGAATGATCCGGTTGGACCAGAGTTCATGGCTCCCCCTGACCGTCAAGAATTAGGATTAAAATAGTTGTTGAGCGGGCCCTCTCTCGTATGAGGGTCCGTTTTTACGTTGCAGGACATTGGAGCGGAGTTAGAGGACATGAAAAGATTGAACGAGCACCGGCAACTAGAAACCAATAAAGTTTAGAAACTTTTATTCTCGTCAATCGTATATAGGAAAGAAACAGAAATCAGGAGGTACACGTTTATGGATATTTTAATATGGGTGATCATCATTGCCTGTTTCATCGCTAGTTTTGCAAGCGTCATTTTTCCAATCATCCCGGCACCGCTCGTGCTATGGATCGGATTCCTTGCCTATGCGTTCTTTATCAATGGCAGCGGACTTTCGGTCTTCTTCTGGGTCGGAGCGGTCGTTTTAACCATACTGCTTATCGTCTCTGACATTATCGCCAACAGCTATTTCGTGAAAAAGTACGGCGGAAGTAAATGGGGCGAGCGTTCGGCGGCCATCGGTGTCATTATTGGATCGTTCATTATTCCGCCGTTCGGCATCATCGTCATTCCATTCGTGCTTGTCATCATTGTGGAACTGGTTCAGAAACGATCGTCGGAAGAGGCGTTCAAAGCCGCCATCGGCTCTCTGTTCGGATTTCTCAGTGGTACGGTTGCCAAGATCATTATTCAGGCGATTCTCATTATCTGGTTTTTCTTTGACATTTAAATTCCAAAAAAATCTCAGAGCTATTGGCTCTGAGATTTTTTGTATGTAGTCTTATGAATAGCGTTCAAGCTTGAACTTCGTCGTGTTCGCTTCGATTACGATCATCAGGCGCATTCTTCGTTACATAGGTTCCGCCAATCAAATCATGGATCCCTCTTTTATCTTCTCTCAGTCCGACCATAAAGGCACTGACAACCAGAGCGATGCCGAACGTCACAAAGTACAATAAGCCACCAACGAGCTCACGTAAGACAATGTTAATAAAAGTAATCTCTGACCCATCGGCTTTGACAATTCTGTTCCCCAAAGCTCTTCTGCCGAGCGTATACCCATGCCAGATCGGTGGTAAAAGAAGAGCATAAAAGATCGACAATACATCGGCAACTGTGAAACTCTCCTGTACAACGAACTCTCCCGTAATGACACCGAAAAAGCCCGCTAAGATGAACCCATCCAAAAATCTTGCTCCAAGCCTGTTCCAGAACCCGGCCGGATTTTCCATACCTCTTCCCCCTATGCCTCTATAGGACTATCTATGTATATAGACATATTATCATGGATGATCTTGGTATTTTCAAAGATTACCTACTCGAAACCCACCTAACAAAAATAAAAAAGATCTCAGGGATTAGATATCTGAAATTTTTTTATACATTTTCAGTTCTTCTCTCTATGCTTTTCTTTTATTAAGACTTTCAATAAGGCTCTGTTAAAGTTTAGATTGATATGGATACAGTGTTTTAACGGCGTGGCAATGAAAGATCTCAATCATTACCTGACCTGGTTTCAGGCATTATAGAGTATCCATCATCAGCGTAATGAAGTGACGATGCATGATATGATAGTAAAAGGAATTTATTCCCAAGTGCCAAAACCTATGATACCCTTAGATTATCTACTTTTACTGTGTAAAGGTTATTTCTTTATTCAAGGATCTGAACAAATTCTTTAAAGAAGAAAAATTTATGAGGAGTGTCTTGGTGGGATTTTATTATTTATTCTTACTCGTTATCGGAATTGTACTAATTGTAATTGGAGCACTTAAAAAGGATGTGCCTCGTTCAGTTAAAATAGTAATTTTTCTATTTGTAATTGGTATTGGGTTTATAGTAATGTCGTTATCATTATTATTGCTTCCCGGTAGCTCTGACGTTATTGCTGAACTTTTGAAATGGGAAGAATAAGTTTCAATTTTTCTGAAATCCCTATAAAACCAAACAGAACTTCCATCTTTACGGAAGCTCTGTTTTTTTATATAAATATCAACATTAAACTTTAACAGAGCCTTCAATAAAGACTTGATTTCCTGTACATCTTCCTTCTGTTTTTCAACTTCTTCTCCATATAGCTCACATGGAAAAAGAGATTATTATGATACATGTTCTTCGGCAGACATGTTCTTCTCCGAGCTCTTTGTCTTAGATAAGAACCAACCGCCGATAGCGATCAACAAAAGAATGGACCAGAATGTGATTTTCCACAGCGCACTCTTCGCAAAACCTTCGGATAAAACCGCGATTTCCGGGTGGGCCATCGTATAGACCGCAAGCTTGACGCCTACCCAGCCCACGATCATGTAAGCCGTTGTTTCAAGACCCGGACGGCGGTCGAGCAGGCCGACAAAATAACTGGCAGCAAACCGCATGATGACTAGACCGATGATCCCACCAGCGAGAATGACAGCGAAGTGACCGCCATCCAAACCTCCGACTTGCGGGAGACTCGTTAAAGGTAAGGTTACCGCTAAAGCAACGGCTGCGAGAATGGAATCAACCGCAAAGGCAATATCTGCAAGCTCTACTTTTATCACCGTAGCCCAGAACCCGGATCCCTTTTTGACTGATGTTTTTGTTTCCTTCACCTTAGGTTTTAACACATGTTTCTTCAACAAATGGTAAGCGGCAATACCAATAAGATAAAGGGCTCCGATCGCCTGCACCTGCCAGATGTTGACAAGGTATGAAATGAGGAACAAAGAACCAAAGCGGAATAAAAAGGCCCCGGCCAACCCGTAAAACAAGGCTTTCTTTCTTTTTTCCTCTGGAAGGTGTTTGACCATTGTCGCAATCACAAGCGCATTATCCGCAGCAAGTACCCCCTCAAGTCCGATCAAAATCAACAACACCCAGCTGTATTCCATAACTAAACCAAAATCCATTTTCTTTTCTCCTTATTTATAAATTTTTTAGTTTACAAGGATCTCATCATGATCAAATCTTTTGGCATTGTTTTCAAAGACCAGACGCGTCTGCAGTTTGTAAGATTTCCCCTCTGACAGAAGAGGAAGGTTTCTTGGCAGTTCATAACGGAAGGGATACACGTCGGATCCTCCCGCTTCCATCGTCCGGGTCATAAGGACAGTGGTCACCGGTTCTACAAGGATCGGCTTCTTCCCCCTCTCCACTACCACCAAATCGCATTCGAGACGCTTGATATTCTGCTTTCTCCAGCTGCCGGACAGATAAAAAACACCTGACAGAACATAGGGGTCCTCCCCTTTTGAATCAAGGACTAGATCCACCTTAGGACCCATGATTCTGAATCCATTCATCCATTTGCTTAACAATGAAAATCCCTCCTATGAATATAAAAAAACCTTTACCAACAGATGGTAAAGGTTTTTGAGAGTTCTTCATTATATCCCTTTACCACTATGGCAAAGGTCTCGCGAACAACGTTTAACGTTGCCAGGTATGCCGGAGGCCGATGGGCCACGTAATGACGACATAACTGTAAGCTACTCCCCTTTGGAGTTATATAAGCTCTATAGAGCACAGTTTTCACTCGCTGACTGTAGCTTAATCATAATGAGTTTTCAGAAAAATGTCAATTCTTTTTTTTAAGCTTTTTGTATGATTACGATTTTACCAGCGTTCTCTGCAAGCGATGGATCGCGCTCGTACTTATCGGTGGTTTCTACCCTTTTATCAGTGGGTTTCGAGTTTTTATCGGTGACTTTTGAGCTTTTATCGGTGGGTTTCCCACATTTATCGGTGACTTTACCGAGTTTATCAATAAGTTGGCCTTAAAGCCTAGTTACTAAAGGAGGGTGAAGCCATGATGGCTTCACCCTCTATGTTCGTTACCTTCCCATCCCCTTCAAAAAATGGAGGAGCATCGTGATGCTGCGGTTGATTTCCGGATCTTTCAAGGCTTTGGCAAGGTCGAAGAACGACGTCTTGTCTGTCGTCCCTTCCCCTTCCATCGCTTCCAGACCGTGATTCAGTCGTGAACTCAAGTCACGGATCCCGGTCACATTGATCTCGCCAAGCAGGAAGACGAGTTCAGGCAGGTTGCGCAGCAGAGGTTCGTATTGATCCTTATCGATTTCCTTCACCACGTTCGCAAGGGCTTCATCCTTGGCTTTTACAAAAGCGGTCACGGAGTCCAGCGTACCTCCGTTGTCGAGCGCCTTCATCAATTCGATGCCCTTTAGGATGGAATCTTTGTTGTCAGCGACGGCTTCTTTCACTTCCCGAACGTCCTGTTCGACTTGATCCTCACGAGACACTTCATACCTTTTGATTTTCGAAATGGCTTTGGCCATCATCGTCCCCCCTTGCCTGGGAATATATAATCTTCACGCTTCCATTTTTCCTGTACTTTGACACCTTTTTGCGGAACTGGATTCCCACGGCGGTGGTTGTTGTGCGGAATCGGTGACTTGCCTTTCTTCTTCAACACTTTCATCTTCACCGCGATTTCTTTGTATGCCGGTGTATTCGTATCTTTATCGACACGATTATCTGTGAGGAAGTTGATGGCTGACTTGCCGTTGTCGTTGAGCGGCAGGAAGATTTCCTTTCCGCGTACACGGTCGGTGACGGTGACGACGCCTGACGCTTCCCCTGCTTCTGAGATCAGCTTCACTTCGGCGCCTTCTTCAATGCCTCGTTCTTTTGCAAGCTCTTTCGACACTTCGATAAAGGCGTTCGGCGTTTTGCGACGGATGCCTTCCGACTTATACGTCATGTTCCCTTCGTGGAAATGCTCGAGCAGACGTCCGTTATTGACATGCAGGTCGTATTCTTCATTCGTATCGTACTTCATCTCGTACGTCAGTGGATACAGCTTCGCTTTCTTATCTTCAAAAGGAAAACCTTCCGTGAATAAGAGCGGCTGATCGGACCCATCTTCAGCAACCGGCCATTGCAAGGACTTGTAGCCTTCAAGACGGTCATAGTGCACACCCGCGAACAATGGAGCAAGGCCTGCTGCTTCGTGCATGATTTCAGAAGGGTGCTGGTAGTTCCAGTCACGACCGAGTTCTTTGGCGATCAACTGGATGATCTGCCAGTCCGGCTTCGTTCCTTCGAGCGGCTCAAAGCTTTGATACAAACGCTGAATCCGGCGCTCGGTATTCGTGAATGTTCCTTCTTTCTCAAGGCTAGGTGATGCAGGCAGTACAACATCCGCATATTCAGCTGTTTTCGTTAAGAAAAGGTCTTGAACAATGAAGAGATCTAATTTTTCAAACGCATCGGTCACGTAGTTGATGTTGGCATCGACGATTCCTGTGTCCTCACCCATAACGTACATCATGGAAAGCTCACCATTATGGATCGCCTCGATCATTTCGTGGTTATCCATGCCGGCCTCTTTTGGAATGGTTGCATCCCACGCTTTTTCATAACGGGCGCGAACCTCATCGTCTGATGTCGCTTCATAACCAGGGAAGAAGTTCGGCATGCTTCCGAAGTCACTGCACCCTTGGACGTTGTTATGGCCGCGGAGTGGGTAAGCTCCTGTGCCTGGCTTTCCGTAATTTCCTGTAATGAGAAGCAGGTTACTGATCGCTGTACTTGTATCACTTCCGAGCATATGCTGCGTGACACCCATCGCCCAGCAGACAACGACCGATTCCGAATGGGCGATTTCTTTCGCTACATCCTTCAACTCCTGTTCAGGAATGCCGGTCAACTCTGAGGCATACTCCATCGTGAACGGCTCCAGGCTTTCGCGGTATTCATCAAAACCGTTGACCCATTCATTCAGGAAGCTCTGATCTTCCCAACCCTGGTCAAGAATGTACTTCGCTACAGCGGAAAGCCACACGAGGTCCGTCCCTGTCTTCGGCTGATAAAAGCGGTCGGCGCGCTTAGCCATTTCGTGCTTTCTCAAATCAAACACGAACAGCTTCTGGCCGAACAGCTTTTGAGAACGCTTGATTCGTGAAGCGAGAACCGGGTGGGATTCTGCCGTATTCGAGCCGATCGTCAAGACCAGTTTACTCGAAGCAATATCGTCGATGGAACCGGAGTCTCCTCCATATCCGACCGTACGGAACAAGCCTTTCGTTGCCGGTGCCTGACAGTAACGGGAACAGTTGTCGACGTTGTTCGTCCCGATCACTTGGCGGGCTAATTTCTGCATCACATACGATTCTTCGTTCGTCGCTTTGGAAGATGAAATGAACGCAAGGTGGTCCGCGCCTTTTTCTTCCTTAATCTGTGTCATGCGATCCGCAACGTGAGCGATCGCCTCATCCCATTCGACTTCTTCAAAATGATCGCCGCGACGGATGAGCGGCTTCTGCAGACGCTCTTCACTATTGACGTAATCCCAGCCGAACTTCCCTTTCACACAAGTGGAAATGCCGTTGGCCGGAGATTCGGCACTCGGTTCGACTTTGAGGATTTCTCTTCCCTTCGTCCATACATCGAAGGAACAGCCGACGCCACAGTAGGTGCAAACCGTTTTTTCTTTTTCGATGACTTCTTCGCGCATCGCCGCCTCTGTATCCGATACAGCGAAAAGCGGGCCGTAACCTGTCTCCACTTTCTTCGTCAAATTGATCATTGACTTCAGGATACCAGGCTCCGTGTCCGTCAAAAAGCCGGCATCGCCTTCCATCCCTTTTTCCATCATCGCGTTACAAGGACAAACGGTGGAACACTGCCCGCAGTTGACGCAGGAGGATTCATCGATCGGCACATCGTTGTCCCAGATGACACGCGGTTCCTTCCGATCCCAATCGATCGTCAGCGTTTCGTTCACCTGCACATCCTGGCAGACCTCCACACAGCGACCGCAGAGGATACACTGATCGGGGTCATAGCGGTAAAAAGATCCGGAATTGTCCTTTTCATAACTGGTCGGCTGGAAAGGTCGGGATTGGTGTTCCAGTCCAAACTCCGCCATCGTATTATGAATCTCACACGATCCGTTGTTGTAATCACAAACCGTACAGTACAATTCGTGTTTCTCCAATATGCGGTCCAACGACTCCTTCTGTGCCTTATGTACATGAGGAAGTTTCGTTTGGACTTTCATACCGGCTTTCACACTCGTGCCACACGCCCGCGTCAATTCGCCATCGACCTGGACGATACACGTATCACACGTCTGGATGGGTCCCAGTGATTCGTTGTAGCAGATTTGCGGTACCTGTTCTTCCGCCTCGTTCATCAGTTGAAGCAGATTCTGACCTGGTTCCGCCAGAAATTCTTTTCCATTGATCGTTACTACTGTGTGTTCATTCAATCGTTACTCCTCCTCCACTAGCTGCAGCGATACGCCTCGGATGAGTGTACACATTCATCCGCTCCCCCCGTAAAAATCCGACAGCCGTAATGTTTAAATCATCCGCAAGCTGAAGGGCCAAGTCTGTCGGTGCCGACTTCGACAACAGGACACCAAACCCCATTTTCGATATTTTTAAAAGGACCTCCGAAGAAATCCTGCCTGTAAATAAAATGATCTTCCCTTTTCTGCTTACGTTTTCTTTCAATAAAAAGCCATACAATTTATCCAGCGCGTTATGACGGCCGATGTCCGCATACGCTTTCAGTATTCCATCTTCCGAAGCGATGGCTGCCTGGTGCACCCCGCCCGTGCGTTGGAACAAACCCGCCTGGGACTGGAACTCTTCCATCAGTCGAAAGCACACATCCGGATCGAAGGTACTTTCATCCATGGCTGTCCGTGCCGTCGCCGCATCGCTTTGAAAATAAAACGCCCGGCTTTTCCCACAGCAGGATCCGAGCCATCTTTTTTGACCGCCTTGCATCTGTGGAAGGCTCTTCGCCGTTTCCACGTAAGCGAACCCACGGTCTTCATCGATGGTCATCCCTTTGATCTCCTTCACATTCCGAATCAAACCTTCAGATGCGAGGAAACCGATGACCATTTCCTCTTTGTCCATCGGAGTACAGACCATCGTCGCGAATTCCTCCCCGTTGACGGTCACCGTGAGTGGATACTCGATAGCGACTTCATCTTCCTCAGAGGTCCATTCTTTCTCTCGAAACCTATGAATCTGCCACGACCTCGTCCCCAATTTTTTACCCCCTTACCAATCGTTCCCTAACTTATTCCCGTTCTTTCGACAAAACAAACACCTGTCTATGTAAAAGATGGACAGGTGTCTGGGTGATGGTTCTATTCTTATATTTTTCTCTTTTTTCATTTCTTTTTCCTTTATTGTTTACGTTTGAATTTTCAAAAAACAGGAAATGAACAAATACTCAAACTAAAAGAAGAGGTGAGGACAATAAATATTTTGGAAACTTTTCTTCAGATCCTTCGAAGAGTACGCGGAATCTTCTTATCCATCGTCCTGATTTTTATCGTTCTTTTTGCGCTCTTTATTGCCGCAGGATACATCACTTCCCTTTTCAACTGATGCGAAAGTCTGCTTTCTGTTAAATAGAAAATAGAAGAATAGCAACAAAACACCACCAGTAATGCCGATTCCACCTCCCCACATACCAAGAGTGCGGGCACTGAAAGCATCTAAAAACCACCCGGAGGCGAACATCATGAGTCCAAGCTGGACATTCGTCCATGATTCAATCCAGCCGAAGACACGTCCTTCTTCTCCTGCCTTCACATTTTTCATGAGAAAAGCGTCCAGGAAGGCCCCTAACACCCCACCGGTCAAGGCAATCGATATAAACGTCAGCCATAATCCAGGAAAAAGGGTCATCCGGCTCGCGAGCATATGGAGCCCCCCTTCAAGAATGAGGAGACCCAGACAGAAAGGCAGACCATAAGTTTTGATCTTGCTGGAAATAAAGAAGCTCGCCACCAGTCCCGTGCCGAGGGCTCCATACAAGAAACCGACGCCAAGTTCGCCAAGCTGAAACGTTCCCGCTCCATACACACTGATTAAGACATTGAACGCCCCGTCCATCGTAGCGCCGACGAGCTGGATGGCAAATACGAACATTATCCACCCTTCCCAACGGACGCGTTTCGTACTTTCTCTTTTTTCGAAAACGCTAAGCGTTCTGTTTTCCTTCAAAGGAAGAACCAGTAGAGCTGCTGCAATAAATGACAGACCGTTCAGCCAGAAGGCGAAGGAAGTACCGAAGATGTAGGCGACCAATCCCCCTGTAATCGAACCTGCGATCAAGACCACTCCGAGAAGAAGCTGCTCCCAGCCATTCACCTTCAGCAAATCCTCTTTGTCTACGATCGTAGCAATGAAGCTTTTCCGCACAGGTTGATAAACGGCCTCTCCGCAGGCCAGAATGAACATCCCCACGAAGACCAGCCACACCATCTCCTTCGTATCCACTAGTAAAAAGCTAAGAGCAAACGGAAGCCTGAAGACATCAGTCAGCACGAGCATCCATTTTTTGTGAAAACGATCGGCAAGCTTTCCACCGAGTGGGGAGAGGAGCAAGTAGGGAACAACTCTCAATCCAAGAGCCATCCCTACGGCCACCCCTGAACCTGTCAGTTGTAATAGAAGGGTTAAAACAGCGACCTGACTGAACCGATCACCAATCCCATTGACGATTCCTGAATAAAACAAAAAACGGTAAGAATGTTGGCGAATCATAAAAACCACAACCAGTTAGATATACATCTAATTAGATATTCGAAAAAAGAAGCCATGCCGTCACCTTTGGACGACGACCGGCCACATTTCTACAGGGTTTAGTTCATATTGATTGTTTTCCCTGTACATGAACTGCTGCATGATCCATTCCCGTCTGACGGTCGCAAAATCATCGAAGAATGTTTTAATATATTCATTGACTTCCTTCTCATCATAGGTTTTCCCATGCTCAAACCATTGGACAAAATAAGAAAGAATGACGTTCTTCTTCTTCAGCTGGCTTGGCATCTGTTTTAATCTGCCTTCCACCGTGATAAAGTTTTTAATAATCTTCGCCTGATCTTTAGCATCTACTTTCAATTCTTCGGCTACCACTCGTTCATCATCTCCAATCCTTAAAATTGCGGTCGTCATGAATTGCAAATTCTGTTCATTCAAATAAAAATAAATCGTATTTTTATCCCTTCTCGAATAGACCGCCCCTGTATCCTTCAACTTTTTCAAATGATGGGTAATCGTCGGCGGACGCAGTCCTAACTTCCCTGCAATCGCCTGCCCGTGCAGCGGTCCCTTCCTGAGAAGAGCAATGATCCTCAGTCGTGTCGGATCTCCGACTGCTTTATGAAACGCGACCATTTTTTCTAATTGCATTTTTCCACCCCACTAATTAAATGAATATCTAATTAAACAATAGTCTAATTAGATGATAGTGTCAACGATGATTTCTGCTTCAAGTCTTTGAAGAAGGGAATGTTTCATACTAAAAGATGCACAACTCCCAAGCCGTTTGTATAATTTTTCTAGTTCTGAAATAATAGAATAGAAGCTCTAGGTCTGGAAAATGAAGGAGGAAATTCTTATGAAGAAGCTGCTTTTCTTATTCCTTTTATGTGTGAATGTATTTTATATCGCGCATGCTCTTCTAGATTTTGGACTACGGTTCTCCATGGAGTGGAATATCCTGCTCGGATCCTTATTTGTCATCAGCCTTGTTTATTCCAGCATCCATCTTTTACGATCCATAAAGCACTCTTTGTTGAGTGTAGCGGTCTTATCCCTCAGTTTCGCTTCCCTTGGCTGGTTTACGTTCATGAACTTCCTCTCCATAATCATGGGATAACTGAACAGTGGGAGAAGAAATCCGTCTTGAAGGATCCCCTCACTTTTTTCATAAAAAAAGCACCCCACTTCTGAGATGCTTTTGCTGCTTATAAATCTTCCACCAGCACATAGGTCGCTTTCACAGGTCCATGAACACCGACGATCAGGTTCATTTCAATATCTGCACTGTTGCTCGGCCCTGTAATAAAGCTGACGCATGACGAAACAGGGTTCCCTTTCTGTTCCTGTTCATGAATGACTCTCGCCGCCTGCGTCATTCTCGGTACCAGCGTACTTTTCGGAATGATAGCGATGAACGTTTCCGGGAGAAGGCTGATGGATCTGCCGTTATGTTTATCGTTGAAAAGGGTCACCGTTCCGGATTCTGCAAGGGTGATGTCACTGAAGACGATCCCGACGCCTGCCTGTTCAGCGAATGTGACATCCCCCTCTTGTTCATTCCAGATACGGAGGTCAAAGCCACCTTTCCCAAGCGCTTCATAAATCCCCCGCATGCCGAATTCATCCAATCTCGGACCTCCTGCGCTGATGACTTTTCTGGAACCTTCAAATGCTGCGAGTACTTTTTGAAGGGAGTCACCTAGAGCGGCCAGCGTTGTCCGCTCAAAGGAAGTATGAATGATGCGGCATTGGGCTTCGAGCTTTTCGATGAGCTCCGCCTGGGTAGCCCCTTGGAAAACGCGGTCCTGCGGCTTTACGGAATAAGAAGGGGGCTTCACTTCTGTGCGCCGCTCCCTTCCGAGGTTTTCAGCGACACGATCCAGAAACGATGTCCGGTTATGAATCGTCATGCCTCTCCCCTCCTTTTTTCCCGTTGTTTATACCATTCACGGAAGTTCTTCTTGGCGGGAGCAGGAAAATCTCTGCTTTCTGTCCACCCTTTCAGCGGCCCCGGGCCGTTTTCGATTTGACCGTCTTTCGTCCATGGCTTCATTGCTGTCCTCGCCATTTTTGTACTCAGTTTATAGGCAGCAGGCGTAGAAGCCCACTTGGCGAATCCTTTCATCATCCACTCTTCGGACTTCGCTCCCATGTGTTCGCGCTCGACGATGATCTCACGGTGGCGGATCAAATGTTCATGGAGCGGAATTTTCACAGGACAGGCCTCTGTACAGGCAGCGCACAACGTGGACGCATAAGGCAGGTCTTTATGGTCTTCGTACCCGTCAAGGAGCGGCGTCAGGACGGCACCGATCGGCCCTGGATAAATCGATCCGTACGAGTGGCCACCAACATGACGGTACACCGGACAAGCGTTGATACAGGCCGCACAGCGAATGCAATGCAGCGCAGACTGAAATTCTGTTCCTAATATTTTCGAACGTCCGTTATCGACAATGACGAGGTGGAAATCCTCCGGCCCGTCTGTTTCGTCTTCTAACCGAGCACCCGTGAGTGCGGTGATATAGCTCGTCAGTTTTTGGCCGACAGCCGCTCTCGTAAGTAAGCTGACGACGACTTCAAGCTCTTCCCACGTTGGGACGACGCGTTCCATGCCCATGACGGCGATGTGGGTATCAGGGAGAGAGGTGACCATACGCGCATTTCCTTCATTCGTAACGAGCGTGACCGCACCGGATTCCGCAACAGCGAAATTGCAGCCCGTCACACCTAAATCCGCTTCCAGGAAATCTTTCCGGAGCTGTTCGCGGGCAAAAGCGGCCAGTTCCTCGGGCTGATCGGTTTTCGTGTACCCTTTCTTATTCGCAAACGTTTCCCGGATCTGCTCTTTATTTTTGTGAAGCGCCGGGGTGACGATGTGGGACGGTGGATCTTCATCGAGCTGTAAAATCCATTCTCCCAAGTCTGATTCCACCACTTCGCAGCCACTTTGCTGCAACGCTTCATTCAAGCCGATTTCTTCTGTGACCATCGACTTTGATTTCACCACTTTGCGTGCCTGCTTTTTCTTCGCAACTTCCTGGACATAAGCATTCGCTTCCTCAGCGGTTTCTGCAAAAAACACTGTTCCGCCCCGCTTTTCCACCTGCTCACTGAGCTGGTGCAAATAGTAGTCCAGGTTTTCCATCGTATGATGCCGGATCTCTTCGCCAAGCGTCCGCCAATCTTCCCAATCTCCGAGGTCTTCCGCTGCTTTCAGACGTCCACTTCGGAAGCGGCCCTGAGCGGAAGATACGGCCTGTCTCATGAAGCTGTTTTCAATCCCCGCCTGAATCCGTTCGGCATACGGCTTATCCCCAATTCTTATTCCCATGTGCTCTCTCCTTTCTATTGACTGTTCAGCACTTGAGCGATATGCAGCACTTTCACGTCCTGTTTATTGCGGCGCAAGCATCCACCCATATTCATCAGGCAGCCCATATCACCGCCGATGAGATATTCCGCCCCGGTCTCATCAATATGCTGGGCTTTTTCTTCCACCATTTGACCAGACACGGCGGCATTTTTAACGGCGAACGTTCCCCCGAACCCGCAGCAATCTTCCTTCAGCGGCAGCTCGATCAGATTCAACCCTTCCACGTTTTCCAGTAAAATTCTCGGTGCATCCTTCACTCCCAAGAGACGGGTCATATGACAGGAAGGATGATAGGTCGCGGTCCCTTGGAACGTGGACTTCACATTACTCACTTGTAAAACTTCCACTAAAAACTGCGTCAGCTCATACGTCTTTTGTGCAACAGCCTGGGCACGTTCGCTCCACTCAAGATCGTCCTTCAACGCATGGGGATATTCTTTGATCATCTGTACACAGGAACCAGATGGTCCTACCACGTATTCGGACGCTTCAAAAGCTGTAATCATCTGCTTCATCGCTTGGATCGACTCTTGTTTGTACCCGCTATTGAAAGCCGGTTGCCCGCAACAGGTCTGGTTTTCTGGAAAATCCACCTCGCATCCAAAACGTTCGAGCAGTTGGACGGTGTCTTTCCCGACGTCTGGGGTGAACGTGTCACAAAGACAGGTGATAAATAACGATACTTTCACGGTTATGTCCTCCCTTTTAAACATAAGGTCATCAGATGACTTGTTTTTTGAGAAAGGATACTGACAACAGAATCCTTTTCATGATAAATATTCAGCTAAATGTTCTTCCACACTTTGCAAGTGGCGGACCATCGCCTCTTGGGCCAATGCTTCATCCTGAGCTTTGACGGCGTCGAAAATTTGCTTATGCTGCTCAAGCAACCGGCTTGTTCCTTCAGGCGTATGCAAAAGTTTGCGGGTTTCCCTCATGGCCTGCATCATAATTTCCGATACACTGTTCATCAGATTGATCAAAATCTGATTCTGCGTCGCCTGGACAAGTGCGATATGGAATTCAAGGTCCGCTTTTTCACCCAGCTCCCCGTTTCCTTTCGCTTTTTCCATATCTAACAAGGCCTGCGCCATCGCGCGCAGGTCATCCTCCTGCCTCGTCCTAGCAGCTGTCCCGGCCGCCCCTACTTCTAAAATATGTCTCACTTCCATCAAATCTTTCATATCTTCCTTTTTCATTAAAAAGGCAACAGAGACGGGTAAAGAAAAGCGCGAAGGATCGAAAGCCTTCACATATGTCCCTTCCCCCTGACGCATTTCGAGAATGCCCATGGCTCTCAGGGCACTTAGTGCTTCACGGATCGCCGACCTTCCGACACTGAAACTGCCGGCCAGGCTTTCGACACTGTCCAGTTTATCTCCCGGCTTCAATTCCCCTTTTTTCAATGAATCCAAAAGAGAATCGGCTACTTGTTCGTATATTTTCTTCGTCCGAATCGGTTTATAATTCATGCGGTTTCCTCCAAAGTTTCGCTTGTTTCTTCCTTTTATTCTAATCGAAAAACAAACCCTTTAAAAGAGAAAGCGATTTCTACGTGAAGAAGAGATACACGAGAGCGGCGGTACCGACAAGCAGTCCATACAATAAGGCAGGGCCAATCGTTTTCCTTATAATATCCCCTTCTTTTCCTGCGAGACCTACGACCGCTCCTGCCGCTACGACGTTATGGACACAAATCATATTGCCTGCAGCTGAACCGAGGACCTGCAAAGACAGGACCGTATCTTTGGCCAGGGCTGTTTCTTCGGCAATGCTGTACTGAACAGGTGAAAACGTGAGAGTCGATACTGTTGCGCTTCCGGTAATGAACGCTCCGAGCTGTCCTAAAAAAGGCGCAACCATGACCCACATGGAACCGAAGCCTCCAGCGAGAGTCTGGGCAATATACTGAGGCATGCTCACAAGGTCTTGGGCGTTCATTCCTGAATTCGTAAACACCTGGACAAGAGCGAGTGTCGCAACTAAAGCTAAAGCCGCATCCTTCATGGAAAGAACAGATTCTTTCGCTGCCTTCGTGAATCGGTCAAACGATTTCCTTTGTACAACGACTGCCATCATAGCAGCAAAGACTAATACAGATCCTGGAGAATAAAGCACTTGCCAGGATGAGGTAATGCCTTCCACACCTAAAATATCCGCCCAGGTAAGATCCACCCAGGTCAACGTGAAGGTTTTGACCGCAGGAACGATCCTTGTCACAAGCAGGAGGAGGACAATGATTACATAAGGTGCCCATGCCGCCCACAAGCTCATAGATACTGGCTGTTCGGCTCCTTTTTCCTCTTGAAGCGCCTCCTGCCAAGGTTCATCAGGAAGTAGAAAACCTTTTCTCGCCGTCAGAGTGGCCACAAGCAGTCCGGTCAAAGAAGCTAAAATCGCTACGAACTCATGACCGAACAGACGGGCATAAAGATAAGCGGATAACGTATAAGTGAAACCGACCAAAAGTGTCCATGGAATCATTGACTTTATGTCTGACAGCTGCCGCTTCTTCCCAAAAAAGACGGTTAATATGACCACTAGAATAAATGGAATGAAACTTCCGGCAAATAAATCAAAGAAAGCGATGTGTACTCCGATTTCTTTGTAAAAAGAAAGGTCTGCACCAGGAATATTACTCAACCCGACCTGGATCGGGGTTCCGACAGCTCCATACGAAACGGCTGAACTATCCGCGATCAGCGCTATGGCCGCGGCAGCCAATGGTGAAAATCCTAAAGCCACCATCAACGGCCCTGTCACAGCCGCCGGTGTCCCAAACCCTGCAGCTCCTTCAATCAAAGCACCGAACAAGAAGGCCACGATGACAATCTGCACCCTCATGTCTTTGGAAATGCTCCGGAACCCTTGATTGATCCGGTCCACCGCTCCAGTGTTTCTCAACGTGTTCAAAAGAACAATCGCACCAAATAAAATAAACAGGATCGTCAACGTCTTATGCGCCCCCTCCAATATAGAGGCAGCAATCACCCTTTCCCCCACACCCCAGATGAAGTAAGCAAGACCGATCACAATGAGCGCGCTATACAACATCCCTTTTTTTGCCGGCATCCTTAAAAGGACCAAAAAGATAAAAGGAGCGAGTATCGCGCTTAAAGCCACGAACAAAATCATGTTCATCCTCCCCCATCACACGAATTGACAACGCTTTCAACATAAGTATAAAAGTAAGGTCATCAGATGACCTGCTTTAATTATATTTTATACGTAAGGTGGAGGTTTTGCAATCGCTTTTATGACAATCATGGAAAAAGACCAGTAGCTTTTGAAGCCCTGGTCTTGTCCACTCCTTGAGGAAGGATTACTCCATCTGGTTTCCCTCTGCCGGAATCGGATTTTCATTTAACATCCGCGCAAAATGAAGCGTATTGTAGGCGAGCATTTCAACATGCTTTTTCGTGAATTCGTTGTTTTGACCTTCTCCCTCTAAATAAGAAGGTCCAGGTCCTGCTTCACCCACCCAGTACGCATCGACATTCGGCGGGACAACAAAACCGATGTGCGACATGCCGTAAAGCACAGACGCAGCCGCATGCTTTGCGCCATCTTCGTTTCCTGTAATGATGACGCCTCCGACTTTGTTGTAAAAGATTGACTGCCCCTTGTCATTCGTTTCCCCGCTGCTGCCGTATAAGCGTTCCATCGCCACCGTAGCGAGACTGCTTTTCTCACCAAGCCACAGCGGTGTTCCGAACAGGACGATGTCGGCTTCTTTCACTTTTGCAAAGATTTGCGGCCACATATCCCCACCACCTAAATCTCCGCTGATGCCATAGGGAATATGATAATCCGCCAGGCGGACGATTTCTGTTTCCACGCCTTCTTTTTCAAGAATCTCCAGTACTTCACGGCTCAGACCTTCTGTATGGGAAGGTTCTTCTGCCTTCGTCTTTTTCAAAGATGCATTCAGAACGATCGCTTTCAATTTTGTCATGTGATCAACCTCCTACCCTGCCCCTTTCCCTTTCGTAAAAACGTTCAATCAAAAAGCCGCACATCTCGTATGTACGGCTTTTCTCCATCATTGATTTTTCATGTATTCAAAAACTTTCAAGTCCATCTTTCCGCGCTCCTGCTCACGTCCTTCAAAGTTTTCCGTGTGCAGGTAGGTCGTGAATGTATCGTGGAACTCATCGGAAGAGACGTCCTCTGAAGTGAGGTACCCGAGACGGCGCAGATGATGCTCGACCTCTTTCTTAACGTCCCCTTCCACTTCCACGACTTCATCAGGATTCGATGCTCCAAAATAGAGTTGTTGAAGCTGAAAGATACGGTCAAGCTCTTCAATCGGTTCCGGATGATCATCCACACGGAGATCGACGGCGACGTCACTGAGCCCTCCATATCCAGCTTTATCTTTCACGACGAGGATGGCTGCCGATTGCTTCCCACGACTGTCGCCCCCTGCACGCTGAGCTGCTTTGATCGCAGTCATCAAACGATCGGCAAGAGAACCTTCGGCCTGCTCAAAAACTTCCCCCATATCGGTGACAGTCTCTTCATTCACAAGGATATTTCCTTGAGCCGCATAATGCTTGCCGACTTTTCCGCCCGCCCACTCGTAGCACTCTTTGCCTGTAAAGGTAGCCCCGTTTCCTTTTGCATCGACAATTCCGACTTGACGGTCTTCCTTTTGAGGATCCCCGGAAGTTAACCGCTCGATCACTTCTTCAGCTGAAAGGCCTTGTTCAAGCAGCTTCAGGCCGTCCGGTCCGTACTGCGGGTTGCCAAACGCCTGGGTAGCAATCGCCCCGACACCTGCCTTTGCCCACGGCACAATCGATCCAACACCTAAAAACTTCGACTGCACAGCAACGCCCCACTCTCCTGTTTCAGGATCGTGAGCACAAATAGAGAACGTAGCAATTATTTTTGATTTCATTTTCTTCCCTCCAATCTTGTATGTAATTCGAGATGGTTGGACAATTTCCTGCAAAATTTCATGTTCCGATGGATCTATGAGAGACTTCATCGTTCTTCTCTGGTTTTAGTTGATATCCTAAAATGTTTAATTGATATGATTATAATTTGATCGATATCTCGTTCGATTTGATTGAAAAAACCATAGCGCATTCAAAAGTTTATCCCATTTCCATCCGGGTACATTTCATAACGTAGCAGCTATAAAAAAGGAGCGATCCAATATGAAACCAACGGTAAGAGAGTACACAAATGATGAAAAACTGATGGAAGATGTGAAGCGTCTTAAAGATGAGGGCATCGACAACAAAGACATCTACATTCTGTCTCACGATGACGACCGTACCGATCGCATTGCCAAGAACGTTAACGCCAATACCATCGGCCTCTCAGAACAGGACGTCAAAAACGTGATCAGCAATCTCTTCAGCAAACAGGGCGATGAACTACGTACAAAACTGCAGGAAATCGGATTTTCTGAACAGGAAGCAGAAGAATACGAAGAAGACTTGGATGAAGGGAAAGTTCTCCTGATTGTGACAAACCCGGCTAAAGCGGAAACACTATTATAATAAAGAAAGGAGCGCACGGAATGTGCGCTCCTTTTTTATCAATAGGTCGTAAACCATGTCCATTTTTGCAAATAGTAAGTGGCATAACGAATGAATGTTAAATTATCCTGGTATTCTTTATAATCAGCGGTGTAATGTCCTTCTTCATTGTTCCAAATACGGGTAAAGTAATCATTCACATCCTGGAATACATGCTCTTCCCCATTCCCTTTGATGACAACATCGGCTTCCAAGTTTAAGTTGGAAAGGTTACGGCGCGTATAGTTCGCCGACCCGGCGATGATGACATCCTCCTCGGGATGGTCGATATAAAGCATCTTCGTATGGTACTGCTCAATATTGACATCATACCAACGCAAATGAATATTTTCGTTACCCAAATTCTGTAACTCGGCAGCCACAGGTAAGTTGGGTATGCCGGTTTTTTCGTGACCAAACGCTTTTTTGTTTGGATCCATCACAATGTTCACCGTAGCTCCGCGGTTAGCTGCCTCATCAATGGAATTCATGATTTTTTTATCGGCCAAGTAATACATGCCAAGCCAGACGGTGTCTCCCTCACCAGCTTTCGAAAATTCTTCGAGAATCGATTTGTAGATCTTTCCTTCTGTAACAAACCGTGTAGTGATCGGCCCTTCCTGCTCCTCCCAATTACGATTTTCATAATCAGGAAAATCAGCCTCACCCGAATAGTTCACCACCGCTTCTTCAGCTTCTAAAATATCTTTGATGATCGGCCCCGTCATCTTAAACGCAACGTTTTCATGATACCCACTGGCGTCATGGGGATTGGCTGTTGAGACAATCGCAGATTTTTCTGTTACGAGAATCTTCCTATGGTTCGCTTTGATATTCATCAATTTCATATAGGACCTGAGCGTCACATCTGGAGCTTCCTTGGCCATAGGGTTACTGATCCATCCATTGTCTCCGGTACCCATCCATGAAAATAAAAGCCGCCATACGCTTGAGTATATAGGATTGGAATCTCTCAATTTATTCAAATTGGTCAAAACAACATCCACCCCGCCATCCTCGAGGCGTTTGATCGTCTCCGACTCATAGGATCCGTAAACCGTATTGATCCGATCCGTAATGAAAACGACCTTCAAATCAGGAACTTCTTCTTTTCTTTTTAAAATGGCGTCCACTAAATTTTTGGATATCTTCGGGAACTCATTTTTTCCGTTCGTGTAGCCATTAAATAAAAACATATCCGCTACAATAAAGTCCTCAGCTTCTGAGATCGTCTGGTTGATTTCTTCAAAAACCTGAAGGTCATGCACCGTCTTACCTGCTTCATTTTCGTATGTTAAATCACGGAAAAATTCGATGTTTTCCATTTGGTGTGTTTCTCCTTCATAAGAAATCCCTTCGGGCAGAGCTTTCCATGAAGTGTGATAAGCAATCGTGACACTTAAAATAGCGATAATGATAACGATGATCCAAAACCACTTGCTTTTTCCAATCCGCTTCAAACGGTCCATTATGTAGCCTCCTCAACTAGAGTGCTTATTCTATTTTCACTTTAATGGCCCGTTTCAAACCTTGATCGGAGAAAAAAACGAATAAAGCGCCATTTAATGAGATGTTTCGAGGTTCGTTTGCTGTGCTGAGAGTCAGGGATGAGTGAAACGAACCTCTTTACTGTGTATGATTGTCTCTCGCAATTCCTTATCTATCGTAATAAAGCACTCTATAGAAAGATTTTATATCTAAAATAACGGCTTTGGAAAATTCATATCCCCCCTTTTCTTTGATAGTAAAAGTTTTTTATTTCAGAATTGTTTTCGAGAATCTTCAATGGAAGGGGCGGAGGGGAATGGCGAGACTCCTGCGGGAAAAAAGTGCAGGGTGAGACCCCGCAGGACGCAGTCCGAGGAGGCTCACCGCGCTCTCGCGGAAAGCGAGCTATTCCCCGCAGCCCCCATCCACTCAGCAAAAGTCTCGAAACTGAGTCTTTAATAATAATAAAAATCCCCCTCTCGATGTCGGAGCATCGAGGGAGGGATTTTTGTTAATGGCTTAATAGTTTTGGTCGTTTTACGAATAGGAGACTGACGACGATACTGCTTAAGATAAACGCAGGCAGCATGTATCCGCCATTATAGATAAGGGAATACAACCAGACCGGCTGGCCTTCCGGGGCGAACTCGCCGTAAAAAACGATTCCTGCGAAAAAGTGGCCGAAAAAGCGCAGCACACTTCCGATCAGGCAGCCGACAATGATCCATCCGACCAAACGACGGGACTCTTTCGTTTTGATCGCATTCCATAGTGGTTTCGCCACTAAGCCAGCCCCTCCAATCACAGCAAAGGCAACGACATAGTCCAGAAACGCCTGGAGAGGGGTCATGATATAGGCACCTGTCATGATTTGATAGATTCCCAGTAGCAGACCGGTGGTGACGCCCCCTTTTAAGCCCCAGCGAAAGGCCATGATGAACACAGGGACCATGGCAAAGGAAACCGAACCTCCCTGCGCCCATAGTTTAAATGATAAAAACGGGATGATATCCAACAGTAATGCGAGTGCTGAAAAAATCGCAACTTCTACGAGAAATAAAACGCGACGATTTCTCATTTCAACATTCCTCCTAAAAAAAGACACAAAAAAAGCAACGCCAAATAGGGAAGCTTCCTGATGGAGGAGTCCCAATTTTGCATTGCACCATCAAAAAAGCCGCCATCCCTACGCCAGTGCTAACTGACAGGTTCGAAGGGTCAGAACTATACGTTCACTCTCAGCCGGAGGCTCCCCTTGAAGGCTTTATACCGTTTACTTTTCTTGATTTGTCTCTATTATAATAAACTTTTTACTAGATTACAAAACCTTTTCTATTTCCCGGGCAATCACTTGGTGTTCGTGTACATTTGGAAAAATTCAAGCGTACGCTCGATGATCATATCCTTATCATGATCAAGGGTAGCCACATGGTAACTGTTTTCCAGATGGATGATCTCTTTATGTTCAGAAAACACAGATTCGAAAATGACTTCTGAATTGTGAGGTGGAACGACGTGATCTTCATCCGAAACGAAAATCATGATCGGACAGTGGATTTCGTCAAGCCCGTCCTTCACTTTACCCATCAAGGTGACAAGCTCTCCGATCGATTTCACCGGTGTGCGGTCATACGCAAGTTCAACGGTTTCCGGATCCTTGATATCCGATCCGATCGCATCAATAAAGCGTTCGTCCATTCCCTGTGTATTTTCAAGTGCTGGTATATCGATCGCCGCATTGATCGGAATGACGCCTTCAATATCCCGGTGCTGACTCGCCATATACAAGGCAAGGGTTCCTCCCATCGATAACCCGACTACAAATATTTTCGAACACCTTTCTTTCAACCAGGTGTAAGCTTCTTCTACGGACTGCACCCAGTCCAGATGAGAGGTCGATTCCATGTCCTCCGGGGTCGTTCCGTGCCCTTTCAATCGCGGACAACAGACCGTGTAACCTGACCTTGCATACGCTTCTACTAGCGGCTTCATGCTTTGTGTTGATCCGGTAAACCCGTGAGAGACAAGAATGCCTACTTCATTACCCTCGAAGCGCATCTCCTCCGCTCCATGCATCACTTTTTCCATTCAACCCCACTCCTTTGGCTTTCTCTTTTCCTAAAATTTTTTGTAACACCGTTTTCTCAAGCCACCTCCACGGCAGCAAACGCTTGAACCACACATTCGCCCGCACACCGGCACCAATTGGGTAGCGCAGTTTCACAAGCGTTTCTTTCTCCATTAGTCCGGTCATCAGATCAGACACGTCCTGAGGGTTGCCATGGGATTCACTGTTCAGAGCATTCCACAACCCTTTTATGTAATCGGCATATGGAGATTCAGGATCCTGGACTTCTTCCGGCATTTCAAGTCCTGTCGACCAAATATTGGTCTGATAAGAGCCGGGCTCGATCAGCGCGACATCAATCCCGAACGGTTTCACTTCGAAACGGAGACTTTCCGATAATCCTTCCAATGCGTGTTTGGATGAAACATAAGCCGATAAGCCAGGAAAACCGATCAATCCGCTCACACTGCTGACATTTAAAATCTTCCCACTTCCCTGGGCACGCATCAGTGGAAGAACCGCTTTCGTAACGGCAATCACACCAAAGACATTGGTATCAAACTGCTTACGGTATGTTTCAAGCGGTACCTGTTCAAGAAATCCGCCGACCGCATAGCCCGCGTTATTCACGAGGACATCCAGCCTTTCCAGCGTATTCACTTTTTCTGAAAAACGCGCGATGGATTGTTCATCCGTCACATCCAACGGCCACACTTCGATGCGGTTGCGCACTTCCTCATCAAGTGTTTCGTAGGCGGCAGCCTTTTCTACATTTCTCATCGTGGCGATGACACGAAAGCCTTTTTCGGCACATTTCACGGCTGTATGGAAACCGAATCCACTGGATGCTCCGGTAATGAGTACGGTTTGTTTCATAATCTGACTCCCCCTTGTGCTAATCGTTACCCCATATCATTCGATGTCACACCCTTATTCTCCTCTTTCCCGGAAACCTAAACAGCTCCACATCGGCATATCACGACATAATCCCGATTCATAATGTATGGTTTTAGGCATATTAATGATAGAATGGTAAAGGTTATCGACCTAATAAATTTGAATAGAAAGGAAGTTTCATATTTTATGAGTACGAACATGAAGCTTCAGGCGCTTACCCCTTCTTATGACCCCTGGGAAGCGTATATGGACGTGGAAGAACACGGAAAAATGACGTTATCGAACATTGAATTTACGACGACGACGCTCTGCAACATGCGTTGTGAGCACTGTGCGGTCGGATATACGTTAGGGGCGAAGGATCCAGAGGCTCTGCCGATGGACCTGCTCAGGAAGCGGCTTGATGAAATCCCGCACCTCAGGACGCTCAGCATCACGGGCGGGGAACCGATGATGTCTAAGAAATCAGTAGAAAATTATGTCGTTCCTCTGCTGAAATACGCCCACGAGCGCGGGGTACGTACACAAATCAACTCGAACTTGACGCTTCCTTATGAGCGTTACCTCCCGATCATTCCTTATTTGGACGTTTTACATATTTCCCACAACTGGGGAACGATCGAAGAATTCATCCATACCGGATTTGCGCGTATGGAACGGAAACCTTCCGAAGAAAATCGTAAAAAGTTCTTTGACCGGATGGTGGAAAATTCCCAGCGGCTTTCTGAAGAAGGGGTAATGGTTTCAGCAGAAACGATGCTCAATCGTCGTACGTTCCCTTACCTTGAATCGATCCATGATCATGTCAAGGAAATGAAATGCGCGCGCCACGAGATTCACCCGATGTATCCCGTTGATTTTGCCAGCAGCTTAGAGACGTTGAGCCTGGAACAAATGCGGGAAGGCATCAATCGTCTTCTTGACCATCGGGATGACGGTATGTGGATGTTGTTTGGAACACTGCCGTACTATCCATGCAGTTCTTCCCAGGACGATCTCGACATGCTGACGCGCTTGTACAGTGAAAAAAATGTGACGGTAAGAAACGATCCGGACGGGCGCTCCCGCCTGAACGTGAACATCTTCTCGGGCGATATTATCGTGACAGACTTCGGCGACGAGCCTGGCCTCGGAAACATTCAAGACACGAAACTTGGCGATGCCTATGAGAATTGGCTGTCAACAAAAACGGCGCAGAGCCTCAACTGCCACTGCCCTGCTGTGAAGTGCCTTGGTCCGAATGTGCTTGTGAAAAACACGTACTATGAGGGAGTCGATTTCCAAAAACGGAAAACGAACATTACGTTGTAACCTAGAAAGGAGAGCGCCATGCCGACTTTAACTTTTGGAGAGAAAACTATTGCTTATACTGTAGAGAGGCAGGACGTCTCTTTTATTAAAATCTACCTGGATGATTTGAATGGAGTAAAAGTGACCGTATCCCCTCATAAAGAGGAAGCAAGAATCCAGGCTTTTGTTGAGAAGAAGGCGGACTGGATTTTCGATAAATGGCAGCAAACGCACGAGGATTTATACGCCGTTGATGCTCTTACTGCTTCCGATCACGAAAAGATCACTTACCTTGGCCGCTCCTATCGGCTGAAGACTGAACATCAGGATGAAGCGCGCTTTGCTTTTCAAAAAGGAACCTTCCTTTTTGCTTATCCTGAAAAATGGACAGAGGAAGAAGCGAACGGACACCTTCGAAGAGAGGTGAACGGTTGGCTGTTCCGTAAAGCCGGTGAAAAATTTCCGACACTGTCCGATTGGCCAATAGAGGCAGAAGAAGATGAGGTGAAGCTGGGAATGAAAGAGGACGACCACATTCACCTCAACTGGCGGCTAGTCCAGAGGTCCAAACAGAAGATCCAAAAGACCATTGAAGACCTCATCCACGAAAAGACGTGCTAACAGAAAATGCCCAGCAGGCTTCAGACCTGCTGGGCATTTTTTATATGAATAAGAGGAGACTCAAGGCCATGACTGCCATACCAGCGACGACCCCGTAAATCGATAAGTGCGCTTCTCCATATCTTCTTGACGCGGGAAGCAGTTCATCCAGGGAAATGAATACCATGATCCCTGCCACCCCTGCAAATAAAATACCGAACATCATATCGTTCAAGAATGGCATCAGCAATAGATACGCTAAAATGGCGCCGACCGGTTCAGATAAACCACTGAGAAAGGAAAGCTTGAACGCTTTTTTCTTATCTCCTGTGGCATAGTACACAGGGACAGAAACGGCAATTCCCTCCGGAATGTTATGAATCGCAATCGCAGCCGCAATCGCTAAGCCCAGAGCTGGGTCATTGAGGGCTGCCGTAAATGTCGCGATCCCTTCAGGAAAGTTGTGAATGGCGATCGCTAAAGCTGTGAACGTTCCCATCTTCAATAAATCAGGATCTTTCACGGCTGTTTCCCGTTTCGACATGTCTTCCACTTTTTTCACTTCGTGAGGGTTTCCTGATTTCGGTATGAATTTATCGATGAGTGCGATGACAAGCATTCCCCCGAAGAAGGCGGCGACCGTCGTCCACTGACCTGCTTCGTTCCCCATCGCATCGACGAGTGAATCCTGGGCTTTGAAAAAGATTTCCACCATAGATACATAGATCATCACCCCTGCCGAAAAACCGAGCGCAAGGGAAAGGAACTTCGTGTTCGTCGTCTTCGCAAAAAATGCGATCAAACTCCCTACACCTGTAGCTAATCCGGCGAGTAAAGTCAGCCCGAAAGCCAATAACAAGTTTTCCATTGTACCTCTCCTTCAATTCGAACATTTTCTCTAAGCACATTGTAACGAAGGTTTTTCCTTAGAGCAACTTTTTTAGTTTCAGTTATATTTTATGAGCCCATAAAATAAGTGCTACACATTATTCTTAACTTTTATATTCATATTTTGAGGCTCCCGTGCATAACCTTTCCTTTTTTGCCCATAAAAAAACCACCTTCCGCTCAGGAAAGTGGTGACTTACGGCAAATATTGAAAATGGGCTTCCACCCTGGCGACAGTTTCCAGCGTCCCCGGTTCAATCGGGGTGGCGGTTGCTCCAAGTACGTCAGCCTTTTGAAAGCTCTGTACAGGAACGGCGGGCGTGGTACCAATTTCGATGATTTTGACAGGCGTTTGGTCCAGGTTCAATCCCATTGTATTCGCGATCGTTTGTGCGTTGGCTAACGCGTTCCCGAGGGCGATTTTCAATGCTTCCTGATAATTTTGATACGGATCACTCACCGTAAACGCAATACTTGAGATCCGGTTCGCCCCGGCTGCTACTGCTGTATCAATGACATAACCGGTTTGACTGACATCGTCAACGGTCACTTTCAATGTATGGGTAACCTGATATCCACGGAACTCCTGCTTGCCGTCTACATAATCGTACTCAGGAAAAATGAAGTAGTCCGCCGTCTGAATATTTTCTTCGGGGATCCCGGCAGCAACAAGCTGATTGCGGACGTTTTCCATCGTCCGGGCATTTTCCTGCTGGGCAGTTTCCAAGTTTTTGTCCTTTGTCACGACACCGATATTCACATTGGCAACATCCGGCCGGACTTGAACTTTTCCGACACCATTCACTTTGAGAAGCCGGCTCTCGCCCTCTCTGGCCAATTGTCTCATACCTGGGTAATACATCTCGCATCCCCCCTTTTTTATATAATGAAGGAGAGCAAAGGAATATGTCCTTTCTCAGATAAGGATTTCTCCTTATACTTTTATTTCCATTTTTTGAATAGATAGTAAAAGGGGGTGGCGTCGATGCAGCGTGTCTATGAAGAAAGTGTGAAAGAATATAAATCCTATATTCTGGAGGGGTTACCCAAATTCGGGAATAAAAAACGAATTCTGATTTTAGGTGCGGGCATGGCCGGCCTTGTCGCCGGGTCTCTTTTAAAGAAAGCCGGCCATGACGTTGTGATTTTGGAAGGGAACGACCGAGTCGGTGGAAGAGTCCATACGATACGGGAGCCTTTTACTAACGGAAACTACATAGATGTCGGTGCCATGAGGATTCCGAAAAATCACCAGTACGTCCAAACGTATATCGCTAAGTTCGGGCTGTCGACCAACCCCTTTATCAATTCCAAACCCAACGACCTGTTTATGATCAATGGCCAAAAGGTGTTTCGATCTGAATATGAACAAAATCCTGACCTTTTGCAATTCCACCTCCTTCCGCACGAACGAGGGAAAACGGCAAAGCAACTGTTTCTTGATGCGGTCCAGCCATTCCTGGACCTTTACCGGAGTAGTTCGGATCAAGAGAAAAAGAAACTGGAGGATCAATTTTCTAATTTTTCGATGGGAGAATACTTAAGAAACAACCCTTACGGTCCCTCGATGTCCAATCATGCTGTCCGTATGATTAAACTCTTGCTTGGCATTGAAGGGTTTCCTGAGTTTTCTTTTCTCGATATTTTAATCGATATCACGTTTCCCATCTTTAATGGTCAAACAGAATTTGTAGAAATTCAAGGTGGCAATGATCGGCTTCCCCATGCTTTTCTACCTGAATTGATCGATAATATCTATTTTGAACAAAAAGTCACAAAAATCGTCCACAACCATAACCGCGTGACTGTCCATACGGAAGACCAGCGTTTTTCGAAGCCATCCTGTTGGAGTGGTGATCTTCTGCTGACGACCGTTCCTTTCAGTGCTTTTCAATTCATAGACATTTTCCCCTTCGGATGCTTATCGCTTAAGAAATGGCAGGCCATACGAGAAGTCATCAACGTACCTGCCGTTAAAATCGGCATTGAATTCAAGTCTCGTTTTTGGGAAAGATATCCAGTCGGCAACCTCATTTCCGACTTGCCGATTCGCTTTGCTTATCAGGCGAGCCATCATCAGGGTATGCCGGGGCCCGGCATTCTACTAGCCAGTTACACATGGGGCCAGAACGCCCTTTTGTTCAACAGCCTTGGTCAAAAAGAAGCGACCAAACAAGTCCTTGAGAATCTCGCTCGTGTATACGGAAACGTTGTCTATGAGGAATACATGCAGAGCGTGGTTTACAATTGGAGCCAAAATCCGTTCTCCGCCGGCTGCTTCACCTTGTTCACTCCAGGGCAGAGCCGTGATCTTGAAGACGTGATGCCACTACCAGAAGGCCGGATCCACTTTGCAGGCGAACAGACATCCTCCTACCACGGTTGGATTGAAGGAGCGATCGAATCCGGCATCCGCGCTGCGAAAGAAATGAATCACAGGTGATACGGGTGGTTGATGTTGGAGGGGTGCCTTTTGGAGGGGGCCTGACACCGCCTTTCACTTTTTGGTGCCTGGCACCACAATAAGTCTACCTGGTGCCAGACTTGCTGTTCACCATTTCACATCCACCCACAAAAAAACCCCTTCCACCGTTCAAAGTGGAAGGGGTTTTTTATTCTTATGATGCTTCTTTCTCTTCAGTACTCAGCTCTTCACCAGAGCCGCTCCAAATTTTGACGGATTGGTTTTCTTTTTTGACTGGATACACGACTTTGTATTTCTTCATCTGCACTTCGCCATCCACCGTTTCTTCCGCTGTCAGGAAAGCGGTGACTTGGACGGTATCGCCCTGAGGGTCTGCAACGAGGTTATCCACCTTCACACTGAGCGTATTGTTGTAGCCGGATCGGAAATCTTCAAACGAAATATCCTCCTGCCAGCTTGCGCTCAGTAGAGAATAAGCCGTGACGAAATCGCCCTGATTGATGCTGTCATAAAAATACTGCACCATATAACTCGCCTGCTCGGCATCCGTCCCTGTCACAGGGGAGTAGACTTCACCGGTAAGTTCCGGAAATTCAGGAAGCGAGCGCATCGGGGATTCACTCCAGCGCCTTACCATTGGTAGCACATCGGCAACCGGAATGCTGAACCCGATCGATTCGTCATCCATTTTTGCGGAGTTGATCCCGATCACTTCACCGGTTTCTCTGTCAAGAAGGGGGCCTCCACTGTTTCCTGGTGAGATCGGTGCTGAAATTTGGTATAAATTTTTGTAATGGAAAGGCTCGATGTCAAGCGTCCGTTCAAGGCCGCTGATTTCCCCGCGTGTGACGGTGTTCTGGAGCCCGAGTGGACTTCCAAGCGCCAGTACTTCATCGAGAAGTTCTGCTGAATTTTCTTCTCTGATCGGCAACGGCTCTTTTCCTTTCAAGCCGGGCACTCGTACGACAGCCACATCAATGTCGCGGCTGACCCCGATCACATCGCCGGGCATTTTTTTACCATCGGATGTAATGACATTGACACTTTCAGTATTCGCAACGACGTGTGCGTTCGTTATGATATCTCCCTGGTCATTGTACAAAAAACCAGAACCGACAGAACCATCTCCGAGCTCTAATTGCACGACAAGCTTCTGCGATTCAAATATAATCTCCTGGGTTTCTTTCGGTACTTCTCCCTCTTCATCATCCTCATCAGGTGGCTCATTTAAAACAGCCGAAACCGTGACGTCCTGTTGAACGGTATCCATCACGTAGAAAACGCCTGCAATTCCACCACCGAGGATAAGAAGAGTGGCGAGAAGGCTGATGATCCAAGAGCGCTTCATCTTCCATCCCCCTATTCTACGAGCCACTCCATCTCGGTCATTTCGACGGAGTAATCTCCCTCTTCCAATTCATAATGTACTTTTTCAAAAGTCCCCTGATCTCCAGGGTTCATATAGTTCGGGAAAACTTTCACAGATTCAGAACGGACGACCTTTCCATCTTTATCGAGGATGTCGTACTTCACGGTCACCGTACTGATGATTTGAGTAGCCACACTTTTCAGCGACCCCGCTACTTTATAATCGCCGAATTCATCTTTCGTAATCGTGAGATCAACAAGTTCAAGCGCCTGAGTCTGGTTACGTAATTCATCCTGGGCTGCCTGCTGCATCGCACTTTCAAGCCTCTGCTGTTCCGCCTGCTCGAAAGCCGTTTTCTCCTGTTGGATCCGTTCCTTCAACTGAATCAACTTTTCATCATTGGAAACGTACTGCAAGCCCTGATCGATGAGGGCGATCGCTTCTGCATAGCGTTTCTCTCCCGCTGCTGCTTCCGCTTTCTTCGTCGATTGGTTCACGATTTTTTCAAAAATTTTGTCCCCTACTTTGGAGGCTTCCTCCAAATTAAGGCCGGATAATGTATTCAGTTTCCCTGCCAGTTCATCCACGTTTGTAATCTTCGAAAGTTCCTGATTGACTTCCTTCAACGTCAGTCTGGAATCCATTTCATTCATTTTCGGAATGAGCGTGACAAGTAGACGGCTGTCTTCCTGTCGTAAGGACTCCTGGATGGCCGTGAGCTTCTCACTCGCTTTTTTCAATGAACCTTCTTCAATCCACTGGCCCACCTTCTCAAGCTCCTGGTCCCACGTCAATGCTTCCTGCACAGATCCGAGCTCCTGTTGAAGGGCTTCCACCTCTGGACGGCGGTCAATCGCCCCGACGAGCAGCTTTTCCGCTTCCCGGTACTCCCCGGCAAGGGCTTCCTGCTCCGCTTCTTTTTTCATAGCGACCACTTCGGCATTCACATCTTTCTGGTAGTCATAAACAAAATAAAGGGCCACCCCCATTACGACCAGCATGACGAAAGGCGTAATGATTGGCAACCACGATCGTTTAGCCGTGCTATTCTGTTCTGGTGTTCGCATCAAGTTCTTTCCGCATTGAGAACAAAAACGGGCACCGTCATCCATCACATGTTGGCAATGAGGACATTCAGTCATGGTCCCGTCCTCCTTTTCTATCACTTTCATAATTCTGGAATCTCTAAGAATCCTTATCTATTATAGCATGCCTTACACTGGATGAGAAAACGACATAGGTCCCTTTTTTAAAAAAAGTTCCTTCATGCAGGATAAGCGCACGGCCCGTTCTCATTTGTCCGCATAAAATGGTATATCTCAAACCCGAGAGGAGGGTCCTCATGTCGAATCATCCTAATGAAAACAAGCCAAGCAGAAAGCCCTCAAAACCGTGTTGTGGACGTAAACGCAAAGGAACGTCCCGCTGAAAATAGCTGGAGCCGCAACGCATAGCGGCTCTTTTCAAAAAGGTGTCATTTGTCACAGGAATGTAATCTATTTGTAGGTATTTTGTCTTTGTATATCAAAATAGCGGTTGTTACAATGGGCGAAGAGAAACAACGAAAGGGGACATTTACTTATGAACAAACGTCTATTTTCCCTTCTTCTTTTGCCTATGATCGTCTTTGGCCTTGCCCTTCCGGCTTCTGCCGATGAAATGGACAAGCCCGCTCAAAATATAGAAACGAAATCCCTCTCTTTAGATAAGAAAACCAAAGATCTCGAACGTTTTCCTGACAAAGAAAAGAAAGCTGTCACAGCCTCTTCTGAGAAAGATGATGTGAAACGTACGGTTGCTGTTGAAGCCACTGCCTACACCGCCTTTTGCGATGGATGCAGCGGCATCACTTATACAGGCATCGATCTCCGTGCCAATCCGGATCAAAAAGTGATCGCGGTCGATCCGAACATCATTCCGCTCGGCTCTGAAGTCCGCGTGCCGGGCTACGGCACAGCCGTTGCTGGTGACATTGGCGGAGATATCGAAGGTCACCGCATCGACCTCTTTATGGCACAGGAAAAAGATGCCTTCGACTACGGTCGTCGTCAAATAGAAGTGGAAATCTTGAACTAAACTCTTCCTTATAGGGAGAGTTTTTTTATGGTCTGTATGGAACCTTCTCTATCCCCACCTTAACAAAAGAAATAAAAAACGCAGCTTCCTTTTCATAAGAAAGCTGCGTTTTTTTAATCTCTGCTGAACCTTGTTTTCTTCGCACACTTGTCTAAATAAAAACTTTCAACCCCACTGGTATGAAGCGCGACGCCATCTTCTAAAAACCACCATGTACCCTTGTCCAGCTGTTTGGTGATGAACTCAGTAGCTTCCCGCTCATTCATATCTTCGCTCAATTCCAGGTCATGCGTCACGACACGTTTACTGTCCAGCAGGAAAATCACGTGCCACTCTTTTTTTGATGCCATGTTAATCACTCCTTTTCCTATATGTAACTTACTATTACTTACCCACCTGCTTTTTAGTTTAATCTTAAAATTAAAACTCATACATCTTTTTCAAGGGACATAGGTAAAGCCTCTGTGCTTCTCGTTATTTATTAGCAGCTTTCGCAATTATATTAGCACGTTCAGTGAATATATTAGCAACTTTCCTGGGTTTATTAGCAGCTTTAGTGAATATATTAGCGACCTTCCTATATTTATTGGCAGGTTCAGAATATATAAGCCACACCCTCCTTTAGTAGCGTCTATCTCAGCCTGAAAAACAACAAAAAAGCCACGCCGAAAGCGTCGCTCTGATCAGTTAGTATTTTGGGGGAGGTGCGCCAGATGTACGCCAAGAAGTTCTTCGATTTGCTTTCCCACAAACAAAGAAAAACCAGCGAGTGACATATGAGCGAGCGACAGGTATAAGACATCCCTCCAATAAGTGTTTTAGGTCGTCCTGTCTACACATTTATTTTACCACTTGTCCTCGTTGAATCATGTTAATTCTACGTAAAGACTGGTCTTTGTTCTCTTTGTACAACCATTGTATGCAAGAGGATTTACAAATAGACGAGTCTCCGTTACAATACCAAAAGTTCAGTTAATACTAAGTAAACAAATCGGATTTAGGAGGAATGAAACATGCAACAACAGACTGTCCAGCAGACGGTCGAGGAAAACAACCGTTCGACCGTTGTCGCTCCGTTAGATCCGGTACAAAAACCATTCGTATGGATCGGAGCGATCTTATCGCTGCTTTTATTTATAACGATTGTATCTGTCACTACCTTCACGCAGGGCGTCTTGTTCTTAATCGGCCTTGCTTTCGGACTGGTGCTTTTGCATGCACGGTTCGGCTTCACTTCAGCCTTCAGACGGCTGATCTCCGTCGGGAATGTGCAGGGACTTCAAGCCCACATGCTCATGCTCGCTGTAGCGACAACGCTCTTCGCCATCATTTTAGGAACAGGATTCAGCTTTACAGGTAACGCGCCCCAAGGGTATGTGTTCCCTGTCGGCATCAGCGTCGTCTTTGGTTCCTTTATCTTCGGAATCGGCATGCAGCTCGGCTCCGGCTGTGCATCCGGAACGCTTTACACCGTCGGCGGAGGTAAATCTTCCATGATCCTCACGCTGCTCGGTTTTATCGGAGGATCCGTGCTGGGTGCTTATCACATCGGATTCTGGCGCGAAACGCCGACGCTCCCGGCTATTTCTTTAGCGGAGTCCACAGGCTTCGGTTATTTCGGCGGCTGGATTCTGCAGCTGGCGATTTTCTTAGGCATCTATGGCATCACGGTTAAAGTGGCTCGTAAAAAAAACCCGCCGAAAATGGCGCCACTGAAAACGGCGACCGGTTTGAAGAAATTATGGCGCGGCGCATGGCCGCTGCTTCTTGCCGCTGTGATCCTGGGCGTATTGAATGCCATCACCCTTGCTGTCCGCGGCAATCCTTGGGGCATTACTTCCGCGTTTGCGCTTTGGGGATCCAAATTCATCCAGATGTTCGGCGTCGATGTCGCGAGCTGGACGTACTGGTCCAATGATCCGGCACCACTCAATCAAACCGTCCTTGCCGATTCCACAAGTGTGATGAACTTCGGGATCATCCTTGGTGCGTTCATCGCGGCAAGCTTCCAAGGCAACTTCAAGCCTGGAAAAATCAAACCCGGCATCGGTGCGGCATCCATCATCGGTGGTGTGCTTATGGGCTATGGCGCACGCCTTGCGTTCGGATGTAACATCGGCGCCTACTTCGGCGGCATCGCCTCCTTCAGCCTGCACGGCTGGGTCTGGATGATCATGGCGCTCGCCGGCACGTACCTCGCTCTGTTCCTGCGGCCGTTGTTCGGGATGAAAAATCCGAACCCGAAAGATTCGATCTGCTAAGTGAAAACCTCCAGCTTCCGGGCTGGAGGTTTTTATAACCTGTTGATATATAGAATATTCAGCCGATATTTACCTGCTCTTCATTGATATATTGGTGATTTAACCGATATAATCTTAATTTAATTGATACCTGTCCAAACCACCCACCTGTTTCTTTTTCTGAAAATGTGGTATGATAAGAGCAGATAAAGGATACACATAAGAAAAGGACCACAGCTGGCACTGCGGTCCTCCCGGATCAGCGCTTCAGCCAAAGGGCGCAGCCTTAAAATAGACTCACCCGCATTCACGTCAGAATAGGGAGTCTATTTTTTTATGCGTAAAATCGCGACTACTAAGCCGAGAACGGAAACGATGAACGAACTGAACGCGATCATCACCATCAACGATTCATACATACTCAGAGGCATCACCCCCTTTGCTGTGGGGTTAGCCGACACCCTATTCAATTGGCGAAAAGCGTGATCCACTTTAAATTATACCATGTCCTTCCATAGAATCAGACAGGCTTTTTGGACTATCCCATTAAAAAAGGAAGACCCTACCTCGGGCCTTCCTTTCCACTTATAACAACTTCGCAACAAACTTCCGGCTCCTCGGCCCATCGAACTCACAGAAATAAAGTCCCTGCCAAGTGCCAAGCACAAGACTGCCATCTTCCACAAGCAGCGTCTGAGCATGTCCGACCGTGCTCGTCTTCATATGGGCAGCTGTGTTCCCTTCCGCGTGGCGATCTTCCGGGTGGTCCCATGGATACACTTCACGAAAGCGGCGCAGCATGTCTGTCTTCACGTCAGGGTCGGCGTTCTCATTCACCGTCAGGCCTGCCGTCGTGTGCATCGACTGCACAACGACAACGCCGTCCTTGACGCCCTCTTCTCTGATCCAATCCTGAACTTGACTGGTTACATCGATCATTTGGTCATGGTGATCGGTTTTCACATGAAACGTCTTCAACATATCCTCAACCTCCGATTTCTGAAGCGGCAAACGCTTCTAGTTTTTCATAGGTCGCATTTTCTTCTTCAAAAAATTGTTTCTCGGAAACTTCAAAAGTGCGGGCTTCCCAATCGATGTCGACTTCTGCTTGATAGACATTGGTTCCATTCCCGCGCAGCTGGATGGAGAAACGTCCGTCCTTCTTTTCTACGACACAGTTGACGAGTCCACCTTTGTTGATGACGACGATCGGTTTATCCAGCTCATTCGGACCTAGAATCGTTGATACTAATGAAGAAGCGCTCATTGCTGTGCCGCAAGCATTCGTCAAACCAACCCCTCGCTCGAATGTCTGGACGAAGATTTTATTTTTCTCTAACACCTGGACGTAGCTGACGTTCACGCCGTTTGGAAAAACATCCGGCAGATTGTTCGCCTTTTTCCCGACCGCAAGCAGCTCCTCTTGATCGACGGAATCGACGAGGCTCACGATATGCGGGTTTGGTACGCTTAAGGCTGTGAATGTGCGGGTATCGGACAACTCTGGAATCTGCACATCCACCGCTTCTTTCCCCTCAAAAATCATCGGCAGGGAGTCGACCTCAAAACGGACAGGCTCAATCATGACAGAGAACGTATCGATCTCCGGGAAGATTTCCTCCACTTGTGAAACGGGAAGGACGGCCTTTTCTGTTTCTATCGCGATTGCCTTTTTGCCGAGTTTCTCAATCATATGGCGTGCCACACAACGCAGGCCGTTGCCGCACATTTCCGCTTCCGTTCCGTCTGAGTTGAACATCCGCATCCGGCCTTCTGCTTTATCACTCGGCATCACAAAAAGAATGCCATCCGAACCGATCCCCTTTTCCCGGTCACATAATAATAGCGAGAGTTCCTCGCGCTCTTTTTCTGAAAAACGAAAGTCGTGTTCAATCTCATCGATCAGGATGAAATCGTTCCCCGATCCGTGGCATTTGATGTATGGAATCTTCATAATAAACCTCTCCCCTGGCGTTCATTTTTTCATTATCATAGCATACATACGCGTAAAAAAAGAAGCGTGTGACCGTTAAGCCGCACGCTTTTTCATCAACCATAAAAAGTAAGGCGCACCAATCAGGGCAACGAGGATCCCTGATGGAATTTCATTCGGAGCAAGCAGGGTCCGGCTGAACAAATCAGCGACGACCAACAGCGCACCGCCGATCAACATCGTGACAGGCAGGAGCTTCTGATTGACACTTCCGACAAGCAGTCGTGCCAGGTGCGGCGCGATCAGGCCGACGAAGCCGATCGAACCGACCGCAGCGACACTGCAAGCGACAAGGAGTGTAGCGATCAACGCCATTTGGAAACGGACGTTCACGACATGCAGTCCGAGTCCTTTGGCCGTATCATCCCCAAGGGACAGGACGTCGAGCGTTTTAATGTAAAACGCAAGCAGAGGGATGAACAACAATACCGGCCAGAGCAGGTATTGCAGCAGTTCACTCCACCCTTTGGCATAGGTCGTCCCGGAAAGCCACGTTAGTGCAGAAGCTACACCGATATCCGCCTGGACGACCATGATTTGAATCAGCGCTGAACCAAAGGCCGACATCCCGATTCCGAGTAACGCGAGCACGGTCGGCTGGAATTCTGCTTTCGCCCCTAGAGCCATAACGACGATGAAGAACACGAAGGCCCCAGCCATCGCACCGACTGGAATCCAAACGGCCGACACACTGAACCAGTACATCGTCATCAACGCACCGACACCTGCTCCTGAGGTGATTCCTATAACAGAGGGATCAGCAAGCGGGTTCCGTAACACTCCTTGGAAAATGAGCCCACTGACCGCGAGAATCGCTCCGCTGAACAATGCAACAAGCGCACGAGGAAGCCTCAAGTCGATGATCAAACTTTGAAGGAAGGTGTTCGCTTCCCCGAAGAACGCGTTGTAGGTGACCAACGGTTCAAATCCGTAGTTTCCAGAAGCAAGGCTGACGAGCAGCGTGACCGTAATGACCGCAAGCAAAACGGGCAGCAATTTTTTCATGGAAAGGCTTGCGGAGTTCTTCCCTGCCATAATCGCCCCACTGTCCTGGCTGCCTGTCCGCTTCATGCGCATGACAAGCCAGATGAGCCATGGTGAACCGACAAGTGCGGTGATCGCTCCTACCGGCAGTTCGTTGAAGGACGGATCGATGACGCGGGCAAGGACGTCCGCTAACAGCAGCAAGTTTCCTCCCCATAAAAAGGACCCTAAGATAAGCGGCAGGTGGGCACGGTAACCGATCAATTTGATCAAGTGCGGCGCGACAAGTCCGACGAAGCCGATCGGTCCGACGATACTTACCGTCACACTCGTCAAAAGCACAGCAGCGATGATGTTCACCACTTTTACACTGCGCACATTCTGCCCGAGCGCTGTCGCGACATCGTCCCCTAAAGTAAGCGTGTCGAGTTTGCTTGAGTAGATCAGCGTCACGACTACTCCGACGATGATGACCGGCAGTGAAAACGTAACGCCATCCCAGTCATTCTGGATTAACGTCCCTGAGCCCCACAAAAACAGTCCCTGCGTTTCATTTTCATAAAAAATCTGCAGGACGGATGTGAGCGCTGAGAACAGGAATGTGACGATCATCCCGGCAAGCACCATCCGGACAGGTGTCGCATCCGAACCTCCGGATAGAACGTAAACGAACAGGAACGTCAAAATACCGCCGAGAAAAGCGGTCATGATTCCGTTCCCTACCATAGCCGCCGGCAGGAAGATCGTTGTGACAACGACAGCAAAATACGTTCCGGAATGGATGCCGAGCGTACTCGCAGACGATAACGGGTTTTTGGTGACGGTCTGCAGAATCACACCGGATACAGCAAGTGCACCACCGGCGATGATTCCCATCACGGCCCGCGGCATCCTGAGTGTACGAACCGTATGGTGCTGCAGCGTATCCTGAGGATTGAAGATCGATTCAACGACGACACCCAGTGGGATCTCTACATTCCCCTGATTGATATGTATAAATGTTAAAAGACACAACAACGCGGTCCCACCTCCGAAGGTGAGAACCGCAATCATTGTGTTCTTAAGCGTAGAATTCATAACATCCACTCACTTTATTTTTCTTCAAGTGCTGCGTTGACCACTTGTTCAGCTAGGACTTCTGCAGATAGTGGTCCACCGAATGTCCAGGCATCCCCTGGCATTTGATACGTGCGATCTTCTTTTACGAACGCAAGATTTTCCCATACCGGGTTGCCAGCCAGCTGATTTTCAAAAATATTGTCTTCTTCCTGAACGATGTAGAAGAAGTTGGAGTCCTGATAGTTTTGCAGCGCTTCGACGGTCGTTTCCGTATAGCCGTACACTTCAAGCTTTTCGGACTCATAATCGTTCTTCATGCCCATGCTGTTCATGATCTGTGCGACCATGGAGTTGTCTGTGAACAAGCGAAGCGTCGGCGTATCCTGCATCGTGAACGCTTGAGTGATCACATAGTTCATGCCATCTTTTCCAGCCTCTTCAAGACGGGCCTGCTGCTCTTGGAATGTATCCTCCATATCAGAAAGGACTTGTTCAGCCTTGTCCTCTTTATCGACGATTTTCGCCATTGTGTTGAACTCATCCTTCATGTTCTGGAACTGATCCTGTGCTGCCTCTTCAGAATACGGGGCGAACATGACTGTTGGTGCGATGCTTTCCAAATCCTCTTTGATGGCATTGTGACGGAAATCAACACCAATGATCAAATCAGGGTTCAAACGGGAGATCGCTTCCAAGTTCGGCTCCTGACGCGTTCCTACATCCTCTACTTCTTCACTAAACGGAATACCAACGTTGACCCAGTCGCCGTATTGTTCAAGACCAGCGACCCCGACCGGCTCCATTCCAAGCGCCTGAAGGTTTTCCGCATAGGTCCACTCGAGGACAACGACTTTCTTCGGAGTACCTTCAATCGTTTGTTCTCCGTTCGCATCTTCAATCGTCACCGAGCGAGTTTCTTCTTCTGTTGTTTCTTCTTCCTGATTGTCAGTTCCTTCACTCTCTGAACCTTCCTCAGATCCGCCACCGCAGGCAGCTAAAACGACAAGCCCAAGCATAA
This sequence comes from Halobacillus sp. Nhm2S1, assembly GCF_019599545.1. GTDB lineage: Bacteria > Bacillota > Bacilli > Bacillales > Halobacillaceae > Halobacillus. The sequence goes on from NZ_JAIEZV010000001.1 coordinate 706,509, forward strand.
GGGCAAATAGCCAAAACTTTTTCATGATTGACATCCTTTCACACATTTCTATTATGTAGAACCCTTGATCAATCGCTTCATCTTTATACCCTTTTATAAAACTTCAACGAATGATAAAGATTCTCATTATCATTACAAACATTATCCTACCTCAGACTCAAATTTCTGTCAATGAAAACTTTTCTCAATTAAGAGACTGTGGAACGTTAGGACGCGATCCACACGATTATGAATCCATCTCCCCCAGCCAATCATAAAAAATCAATCCTTTCCGAGACTCAAATCCTTCCTTCCGCACCAGCTGTTTAAACACTTCCATTAATCCACCATAAAAATAGCGCAGCAATTCTGTACGCACCATCCCTTTCTTATAAGCAAAAACTGCCTGTTTAAATGTCTCATTAATCTTATCCAAATAATGCTCGAGCGGCTGATCCAGCTTCCATTGTTTAAATGCACTCTGGACCGTCCGCCAAGCCGGTAACACCTGCTCCACGCCTACGAATGGCAGTGTGGTTTCAATAAAAGAAGCCGGGATGAACGATGGCAGAAATGTCGCATCAAATGGTACAACATTACTAATAGAAGATTTCCACTGTTTTTTCTTTGTTTCGGGTGTAGATTTGGGTGGTTGAGGGTTGTCCTGTTGGGGAGTTGCCGTTTTTTGTGGGGTGGCAGGAAGGGTGTCATAAGGGGTGTCATCCGAGGGTAAAAAAAGATCCGGCTGCGGGAGGAACACGAGCAAGTTGCCCCCCTGCCGTCCGTTCGGCTTTTTCGTTGTCACTTTTTCAATCAGGTGCTCGGCCACCAAACACCTTAATGAACGAACGACTGTGCTCTCACTCAAGCCAGTTCCTTTCACGATTGTCGCTCTTTTCGGAAAAGCAACACCCGGAAACTTGACAGCATGACGCCAGATGAAAGTGAGTACCTTGAGTGTCCCTTCTGACAAGGCTGCCTTTCTTTTGTACAAAAAACTGCGCACATGCAGGTCGAGCTCTTTTTTATCTTTGAAGCGCTGATGATCCTTTACGCTGTTCCAATCCATTTTTCTCCACTCCCATTTAATGGTCTCAAACTATAATCGATAGAAGTGAGAGTTTGGTGTCTAAGAAAATGAATTTTTTCATAAAATTTAGTGTTCGGACACTTTGGATTGGCGTTAAGTCACTTTGCATAAGCGTTCGGTCACTTTCCCCCGACGTTAAGTCACTTTGATTCCCCGCCCGGGCACTTTCCCACAGGACAAGCCATCCTAAATCCTTCGAAAAAACCTGTTTAAACAAGCCTCGAAACGGTAATTCTAAAATTGTCGGCCCAATTTATGAACATTTTGTGTCCAAAGTGCGAATTTTTTGTTACAATAATATCAAAGAAAACGTTTACATTAAGGAAACATCAATAAGGAGATGATTTTCATGGGTGCGATCGTAATGTTCTTGATTTTGGCGACAGTGGCTCCATTTCTATTCTTACAAGCGAAAAAGATGGCGTTCGCCGTCGCGCAATCGATTCTGCTCATCGGCATGTGGTTGTACTTCTTCCAGGTGACGATGTACACAGATCCGGGAGCATTCTCCATTACATGGTCAATGTTCTATCTCGGTTTGATCGGCGCGCACGTGGCCTGGGTGATGTTCATTGTGGCAACGGTGAAATCAAGCCCAAGTTATCAAGATAGCTTAAACAAAGAAAAAGAAACGCTCCTTTCCTGATTTCAGGAAAGAAGCGTTTCTTTTTTTAGTCTCTCGGCTGAAGTTTGTACAGTTGGATCATCGCCTGTACGAAACTGAAACCAGTGAGAATATATAAAACAAATTTAGGGTCATAGGAGGAATAAAGCGCTCCGCCTAAGGAAAAGGCCGTGAGCAATATGCAAAGAACGAATCCAACTAAATCTTTCCAAGGCCATCCGGCCTCCATCGGCATGTTTTGTTTTTGTTCCATCCTGATAACCCCCATTTGTTTTAGTGACCGCTATGGTCTTCTGATTGCTGCTCTTCGTGCTGTTGGTTCTCGCCCATATCCCCGTGGTCTCCATGGTCATGCCCGAAGGACATAACGAAAAGGGAGCCAGCGACTAAGATTCCAGCGAGTGCAAAGCCGTGAAACATCATGTTCCATGGCACATGTCCATTTCCGCTTGAAGCTTCCGTGACGTGCATAAACATGAACAATTGAACGCCTGCCTGCAAGAGAGCCAAAATCATGATGCCGATAATGACCCATGTGACTGGCAGATCAGATTGAATCGCTGCCCAGGCGGCAACCAGCGTCATCACGAGTGACAAGATGAATCCAATGACGTGATTCATCGGTACGCGTTTTTTAGAATCGGCCATATTAAATCACCATCCCAATCAAATAGACACTTGTGAAGATGAAGATCCAAATGACATCAAGGAAGTGCCAGTATAAGCTGATGATAAAGAATTTACGGCTTGTGACATTCGTCAGTCCGCGCTGCTTGATTTGGATCAAGAGCAGAATCGCCCAGCCGATACCAAGTGTGACGTGCAGTCCGTGTGTTCCGGCAAGGATGAAGAACGCTGACCAGAAAGCACTGGACTGGATCGTCGCTCCTTCATGCGTATAGTGGACGAATTCAAAAATCTCAAAGCCAAGGAATCCAAGACCAAGAGCTAACGTAATGATCATCCAGAGCATCAGCCCTTTGACCGATCCCCTTCTCATTTCGTGAATCGCAAGACCACAGGTGAAACTACTTGTCAAAAGCAGGAAGGTCATGACAAGAACGATGCCCGGTTCGAACAATTCGCTTGGCAGCGGTGCATCGGCCGTACGACCGAACAACACCGCATACGTTGCGAAAAGAGTAGCGAAGAGGACGACTTCGGCTCCAAGGAAAATCCAGAAGCCCATGATGCCCATCTGACCTTCTTGGGTGCGATATTCTAAAGGACCTGTTTTCAGTTCTTCCGCAGCCATATCATAACCCCCTCGCTTTTTTCTCTGTGCGTTTGATTTCTTCTACCGGTACATAATACCCGTCGTCATAATCGAAGGAACGGCGGATCATCATGAACACGGCACCGATTAATCCGAAGACGGCGACATACATCCATTCGAAGACGAGACCGAAACTGGCAAGTCCAAGGAGGGCCATCATGATGAACGGCTGTCCTGTATAACTTGGCATGTGGATCGGTTTCACTTTGTCTTCTTCAAACGTCGTCTTGCCTTCTTCTTTCATACGGATATATGGATCGATTTCATCGACATATGGAACCGTTGCAAAGTTGTAATAAGGTACTGGTGTCGTTGTCGCCCATTCAAGCGTACGACCATTTCCATTCCAGGAGTCGCCTGTTGTTTCGCGCTCGCTGTAACGGAAGCTGTAGTACACGTTGTAAACGAACACGATGAAACCAAGTCCCATTCCGAAGGCACCGACAGTTGAGATGACGTTCAATGGAAGCCACTCGGCGACGTTCGTGATGAACAAACGACGCGGCATGCCGTCAAGGCCTAGGAAGTATTGCGGGAAGAAGCAGACATGGAAGCCGAAGAAGAACAACCAGAATGCCCATTTACCCAAACGCTCGTTCATCTTGTGACCGAACATTTTCGGATACCAGAACACAAGACCTGCAAAGCAGGCGAATACAGTACCAGCGATCAGCACGTAGTGGAAGTGCGCGATCAGGAAGTACGAGTTGTGGAACTGATAGTCCGCTGCTGCCATACCGAGCATGACACCTGTGACACCACCAAGGATGAAACTTGGGATGAAGGCCAGAGACCACAGCATCGGTACGGTGAACTCGATTTTCGATTTATACAAGGTCGCAAGCCAGTTGAAGATCTTCACTCCGGTCGGTACGGCGATCAACATCGTCGATACAGAGAAGACGGAGTTGACGAAAGCGCCGGCACCCATCGTGAAGAAGTGGTGGACCCATACTAGGAAACTGAGCAATGCAATGACGATCATCGACCAAACCATCACATTGTAGCCGAATAGTCGTTTTTTCGCGAATGTGGCGATGACTTCGGAGAAAATACCGAAAGCAGGAAGAATAACGATGTACACTTCCGGGTGTCCCCACATCCAGAACAGGTTCGCCCACATCATCGGCAGGCCTTCCCCTGTCAAAGTAAAGAATTGTGCACCGAAAACTCGGTCAATCGTAAGTAGCGCAAGAGCTACTGTCAAAATCGGGAATGCGAACACGATGATGAAACAGGTCACCAATGTCGACCATGTGAAGATCGGCATATGGAAAAGCTTCATGCCAGGAGCACGCATTTTCAAAATCGTAACCATCAGGTTGATCCCTGTAGCAAGGGTACCAATTCCGGATAGCTGCAGTCCCATAAGGTAGAAGTTTTGTCCAGGTCCAGGGCTCATCGCTGCACCGGAAAGCGGGGTATAACTTGTCCACCCGGCATCCGGAGATCCTCCGATGACGAAGGAAATGTTGAAGAGCGCCATTCCGAAGAAGAAGGACCAGAAACTTAAGGCGTTCAAATATGGAAACGCGAAGTCACGCGCTCCGATCTGTAATGGAACGATGATGTTCATGAGTCCGATCAAGAACGGCATCGCCATGAAAATGATCATGATCGTTCCGTGCGTTGTGAAAATTTCGTTATAGTGCTGGGAGTTCAAGAATCCCAAATCAGGAAATGCCAGCTGCACCCTCATCATCATGGCGTCGACGCCACCACGGAATAACATGAGAAGGGCACTTAAAATATACATGACACCGATTTTCTTATGGTCAACGGTCGTCAACCATTCGCTCCAAAGCCATTTCCATTTTTTGAAATACGTCAGAATGAAAAGGAGGGCGATCCCTACTAGGGCCATCGATACCATGGCACCATAGATGATCGGTTCACCGGTGACTAGAATATCTGTAATGTGCATGTCTTCACCTGCTTTCTTTACGTTCTATTGGAAGCTTTCTTGTTTCTCAATTTCATATAAATGAAGCTTCTCTTTGAATTGTTCACGGTAGTTTTCTACCACGTAGCCCATACCATCTTTCGTATGGTGCTTCACATACTCTAAGTGCGTGTTCGAGAAGGATTCAACATCAGTCAAACCAGGCTGCAACAATTCATTGTAGCGATCAGCCGTCAACTCAGGGGCTTCGTTTTGAATCTCTTGTGCCCAAGCGTTGAACTCTTCTTCACTTTCGGCATGCACTTTGAAGGTTTGTGCAGCAAAGCCTTCACCGTTGAAGTTGGAGTTACGTCCATCGTAGACGCCTTCTTCATCGGCCTGCAGATACAACTTCGTCATCATACCTGCCATGTTGTACTTTTGACCGCCAAGTGCCGGAATCCATAGCGCAGACATCGAGTCTGCCGAAGTCAATCGGAATTCAATCGGGCGATCGGTCGGGATGTGTAAGTAGTTCACGGTTTCAATATCCTGTTCCGGATAACTGAAGAACCATTTCCAATCCGCAGTTGTCGCATAGACAACGAGCGGCTCTTTCACCTCTTCACCGGCAGCGGGCTCCGGAGGCTTTTCCAAATCGAACAGTGTCGTAACCGTTGGTATGGATAATAGGACGACAATAATAATAGGAATGACCGTCCAGATGACCTCGATGGTCGTATTTCCATGCAAGTTCGGGTCATAGTCACTTTCTTTACGTCCCGGTCGGTTCTCACGGTACTTGATGAGCATGTAGGCAAATAGAGCAAACACGACAACAATGATTCCAAGCATGAACCAAAGGGAGTATACAATCAGGTCATATTGACTTTGAGCGACCGGCCCTTTGGGATCGAGCACAGTCATTTCCAACTGCCCGCACCCGCTTAAGAAAAGAATCAAGCCGAGCGGCAGCAAACCTAACCATCTATTACGGAGATGTTTAGCTTTCATGAATCTTAACCCTCCTATCAATCTGTTAAATTATAAGTATAAAACTCGGAAACTAGGAGCTGTTATACGTATCAGGGCTTGACTGATTATATCAGATTTTGCGGAATTAGAAATACAAGTTCACAACTTTGTCATACATCGTTCAAAAACTTTTAATAAATCCGCCACATGATTGACGCTTTCAAGGAAATTACTAACAATTTAATAAAAAATAGGATGGAACTGCAGGAAGGAGCTGTCATTTTCAAACGTCGAATAAACAGGAATAAAGGGGGATGATGAGCTTCCCACTCTCCTTACCCATACAGCTGATGGAACGAAACCTTTTCCAGCCAATAGTGCCTTACACAATTTTCAACTTTCTACTAAAAAAATAAGAACCTGTATCACTTTTGATAGTGATACAGGTTCTCTGAAATGATGAAACACCTTTTATGGAAGAAGGACGATTTTTCCTTTTTTGCCCGATTCCTTGAAATACTGCTGCGCTTCCTTTGCTTCCTCTAGAGGGAACGTTCGGTCGATCACAGGCTGTATTTTCTGTTCAGAAATCGCTTTTAACATGCGTTTGAATTCTTCCCGTGTACCTAAAACCGATCCATACATGGTGATGTGTTTCAGATAAAGGGTACGGAAATCGAGTTCTGTCTTTTGACCACCGGAAGAGCCGGATGTGCAAAACTTGCCGCCCTTTTTCAGCACGGTCAGCGCTGTAGAGAACAGTGCATCGCCGACGACGTCGAGCACCGTATCGATCGGACCGCCGTTCGCTTTTAAAATTTCTTCCTCCAGATTCTCGGATTTATAAGACAGGACATGAGTCGCTCCGAGTTCCTTCATTCTCTCTTCCATACTCAAATCCCCGACGAGTGCAATGACGTCTGCTCCGAATACTTTTGATGCGATCTGCACGTTCAGCGAGCCGACGCCGCCGTTTGCTCCTGTGACCATCACGGTTTCGCCTGGTTTCGGCTGCACTTGTTCGACCATATGCCAGGCTGTCATACCACTTACAGAAAACACACAGCTTTCCGTGTAATCTTCAAGCGGCATATCAAAGCAAAGCTCTGCCGGCCACACGACATACTCGGCATATCCGCCATCATACTCGGAGCCGATGAAGGACATGTCTTCTGTAATGTGTTCTTGTCCATCGGGACCACTGGATGTGAATGGGAATAGAACGACATCTTTCCCCATCATTGTTTCATCGACTTGTGCACCGACCTGGACGACTTTTCCGGTAATATCAGAACCCGGGGTACGCGGGAATTGAACGCCTTCCGGACGCCAGCCTGACTTGCCGCCTTGTCCATAAGCCCCTTCCCTCATCCAGATTTCTGTATTATTGATGGCACAGGCTTTCACCTGCACGAGCACTTCATTTTCTTTCGGTTCTGGCGTAGGGATATCTGACAGCTTTAACTGATCCACATCGCCATATCCGGTTACTTGAACAGCTTTCATCTCGAGGCACCTCTTTCCGATTCGCTTTTCTTAACTAATATGCGACATTCATCATAAGACTATTCAATGCTTCCATCAAGTGATTAGCTCACATTATCTCATTCAGGATCCAAGACAGGAAGGAACACCTCAACGTCTTCTCCGTTTTCCGTTGGGTGATAAGTTTCTACAATATAAGTGAGCCAATCCCGCGTGAGATTCTGTTCCATTCTCCACTGCCCCACTTGGTTGTAGAGGAGGTCTATGCAATCGATGGATCCTTCAGCCGATACATAGGTTCCGGATACCTCTAAATACTCCATCCCTTTAGGCACCTGACTCGGCCTATCTTTCACCAAAATGCCTACATAATAGTGACCCTCAAGATGATCATCATTCATCTTTGGCTCAAAAAGGGCGATTTCGATATTGGTATGGTTTTCGATTTCTCTCGTCCGATGTAAAAGCTGTCTCGCAAAGTCCGGGACTTCGGTTGCAAAATTTTCAAAAGCTCCATGGCCTTTGATGGCGACAATTCGAAAGGTTCGTTTCAATGTACTCATGTAGAACTCTCCGTTCTGAAGGAGCCTCTTATATAACCCTTAGAGATCCTTCTTTAAATAATGATGTTTAAATTCTCTTCCGACCTGATCCAGTACACCAAACTCTCGATATCCATGCTTTTTGTAAAAATCAAGCGCTTGAAAACTGAGGGTATCGACTTTGATAAAATCGCACGCCTTTTTCCTTGCCATTCGTTCTGCTTCCATTAATAGCTTTGATCCATGTCCGGAACCGCGAAGCTCCTTATCCATCATGAGGGTATGAATCTCCAGCCAGTTCCAGCAGATTTCACCAAGCAGTCCTCCACGTACATAATTGTCTCTGTCTTTTACATAAAGCTGGACTTCCTCATACCTGCCTCTCCATTCTTCCGGAAAGTGTTTCAGATTGTATTCGTACAATCTTTGGTCGACCTTGTTTTGTTATCGCTGTGATGTTCACGCGATAATTTCAGCTGCATCATTTTTCTCCATCCCTCGATTCACATTTAGACGAGTTTCTTCCATTAATAATCCCTAATCTCTGTGAAGATGCAAATGGAAGGAGAGTTCTCCCCTTTTATTATCGGGAATCCACAAACCGTCCTTCTTCCTTTTTTCTTAACCTTTGTTTAGCTGAAGCTGTATGTGGGAGGACAGGAATATGCTGGTACGCTTTGGCGAGACCAAACAAGGGCATATTTCCATATACGACTTCATGCGCCCCGTCCGTCACTTTATACGTTTCATGGTAAATCCCGACCGCCGGGTTATCCTTCACTTTTCGATTGAAATTTCTCCACGCCTTCAAATGCTTCGGAGCTTTGGCATATGCATAAAGTTCCTCTTCCGACCGCCAATATTGGATCATCAATGTCGTCCTGGGATTGATGAAGTTTTCCGCAGAGAAGAATCCATTGTCTTTCTGCGAATAAAGTTCCTGAACCATCGGAGGCATGGCAAGTAGCACCGGCAGCCATTTATGGACAGCCCACCATTTGTTTACCCTCATCCCAATTAAAAACACGACCACCTCATCCTCTGCTTCAGCTGTGTAACGTCCAGGAAATACTTTAGCACCCATCCGCTTCCTCCTTTTATGTAAAACGCGCCATCAATATCGTCGAATAATAATTCTTATCAGAAAGCCGCTTGTCTTTTTTCAGCACCCCTTCCACCTTAAAGCCGGAACGCTTGTACATTTCAATGGCTTTCTCGTTTGTTTCAAGAACACGTAGGGTTATTTTCATGATTTGGTTGTTTTCAGCCCATCGGATCGACTGCTGCAAAAGCTCTTTCCCGACACGGTATCCCCAGTAATCTTTTAACACTCCTACACCAAACTCCACTTGGTGGGAGAGCCTCTTCAAATCACTGCCCGCACATCGGCTGAAACCGATGATGGACCCTTGTGATTCAGCCACCAGGAATAAACGGTTCGCCTCGGTTCGATCCTCATTGATGAGCTCTTTAAAATCGGTCTCACTTAAAAAGTCCTCTCCCTGTTCTCGATCCAGGTATTCGGTTTCCCCGTCAATCTGAAGCCTGACTTGAGAAAGTTCCTTCGCATCCGCTTCTTGAGCGATTCTTACTACATAAGACAGATCACGAACCACACATGTACAGTCTTCCATCTTCTCCACACACCCTGCCAACATCATAGAATTCTAAATATTCCCTTAATTATAACATGACTCGTGAACAATCATCAGATGGATGAAAAAGTAAGACCTGGTCACCCAAGAATTGGGTGACCAGGTCTTACAGATTATCCCATAAATAACCCAACCCTCTATCAGAAGATAAAGGGCTATTCTTCTACTCAAGAAGATTTCACACTTTCAGAAGATTGCGTGCAGAGCCTAAATTTCCTCGCAGATAAATAAAAATTAAATACCATCACAATTCCGGAATACAATATGCTTGATCCTTGCAGCTGCACAAAAGAATGATCGTAATATTCCGCTCCCAGATGATGTTTGAAGATGGCAATATTAGCAATAAAGATGAAAGAGAAAAGGACTCCTAACAAGAGATTGCCGTTTCTATCGTTGAACACTACGGAGGCGATAAGAAACAAACCGGTGGATAAAGTAAACATCACATGTGTGGTCATCGCTTCTGCAGACGTATAAGAAACAGGAATATCCGAAGTAATCAACCACTTATAAAAGATCGCTATTCCTGCAACAAAGAAACCTAAAACTAACAGAATACTAGTAGACAAACTTCGTATCATAAATAAAAGCCTACCTCTCATAGAAAATCATTTCCAATTATATCAAAAAGTGAAAATAACTTCTTCTTTATTCCCAATAAAAGTAAGACCTGGTCACCCAAGAATTGGGTGACCAGGTCTTACAGATAATTCCATATTCATTTCCTACGAATGCCGATCGTACGGCCGACTTGTTTGGGTTGTTCTTGGTCGGATGTCTTCTCATACTCCGCTTTCACGGTGGCAGCCACTTCTTCTGGGAATGGTGCTGGTCGGCCTTCGTTCTGGTCGATGCCCATCAGCATCTCTTCGAGCGTCGCAGCAACTTCCCCGTCAGCATTGTGCATTTCCAAAAACAGATGAATACGCTTCGCATCAAAGTCCAAAACGCGGGCGGACACATCAAAGGCCGCCCCTTCATGCATCTCTTTCAAGTAACACGTATGTGTCTCCAGCGTGAAAATCGTGTACTGGTACTGCTCACGCCCTTTTTCATCAAGCCCAATCCAATCTATAAACGCATCGGTAGCAAGACTGAACGCACGATTATATTCCGCATCGTTCATATGTCCGTTATAATCGACCCACTCACTCGGGACGGTCTGTTTGTAAGAAAAGGATGACATAAAAACCCTCCTTTACACGTTTGTTTTTTCTGTTTCCTGCGGCCAGTATTCCTGCACGAGATCATACAAACGGATCAGGAATTCATTACGGTTCTGATCGAGTTCAGACATGCTCATGCCGTTCGCCTGCTCTTCACAACCGGACACGACTTTTTCGTACAGCTCATCTGTCAGTTCCGGCGCTTCAAGCTTCGTCCATGGTTTTTTCAATGCCGGCCCGAACTGTTTCAACATGTGACGCATGCCGCCTTCTCCACCAGCCAGATGGAACGTGAGGAACGGCCCGTACTGCGCATAGCGCATGCCCGCCCCATGGGTGAAGGCTTTGTCCACTTCCTCTGTCGTTGCGATCCCTTCATTGACGATATGCAGGGATTCTCTCCAAATCGCTTCGATTAGACGGTCAGCAATGTGTCCTTCAATCTCATGACGCACAAGCAGGACACTCATGTTCAAGCTTTCATAAAAAGCCTTCGCTTTGTCTACGTTCTCCATTGTCGTCTGTTTTCCTGCCACGACTTCCACAAGCGGCAGAATATAAACCGGGTGGAACGGGTGCGCGACGACCACGCGTTCCGGATGCTGCAAGTTCGCCTGCAGTTCAGACGGCATGATACCTGAAGTACTGGATCCGATCAGGGCATCCGGCTTCGCATGCTGATCGATGTTCTTCAGGACCGTCTGCTTCAACTCTTCCACTTCCGGTACGTTTTCCTGGATAAAGTCCGCATCCTTCACGGCATCCGCCAATTCTTTTTCAAACGTCAAACGGTCTTTGGATGCTCCTTCTGCAAGCCCAAGTGCTTCAACATAAGGCCATGACTGATCGACTGCACGGCGCATGCGCTCTTCTGCTCCTTCTGCCGGATCTGTCGCGACAACGTCATACCCCTGTGCAAGCATGCGGGCGATCCAGCCGTTTCCGATAACTCCTGTGCCGACGACGGCTATTTTTTGTACAGTCATGATTACTTCCCTCCGCGTGGATTTCTAAGATTGTAATATTCACGTGCTTCCTGAGGCGTCATTGGCTCAAGATCAAGGCCACGCAGCATCGTTACCGCTTTGTCGACAAGCTGTTCGTTTCTGGCCACCACACCCTTAGATAGGTAAATATTATCTTCAAGACCTACACGAACGTTGCCGCCAAGCATTGCCGCTTGCGACGCCATCGGCATTTGCATACGGCCAATGCCGAACGCGGACCAATGCGCATTCTCCGGAATACGGTTCTTCATATAAAGCATCGTTTCCGCATCGGCTGCTGCTCCCCACGGGATGCCAAGACAGAATTGATACATCGGATCGCCGTCGATCAATCCTTCTTCCACCAATTGATTGGCAAAACGGATGTGGCCGGTATCGAAGCATTCAAGCTCAGGCTTTACACCACTTTCCTGGATCAATTTCGCCTGATCACGCAGCCAGTCGGTCGGGCTCATGTAAATCATGTTGCCGAAGTTCGTACTTCCACAGTCAAGCGTGCACATTTCCGGTAAAAGTTCCCCTACCGGTTCATGACGCTCCGCCGGCGTTTGGATGTCTGTTCCATCGCCTCCAGCTGCCGGTGTATTCAAACTTGGAATAAAATCACCGCCGCCTCCGGACGTGATGTTAATGATGACATCCGTTTCTGATTCACGGATGCGATCGACGATTTCACGATAGTGCTCCAAATTATGACTGATCCCGCCTGTTTTCGGATCGCGGGCATGGACGTGAGCAACCGTCGCTCCTGCTTTAGCCGATTCAATCGCAGATTCTGCAATCTCTTTCGGCGTTACAGGTACATGTGGATTTTTCTTCATTGTATCTCCCGCTCCTGTCACGGCAGATGTCAGCAATACTTTATTTTTCATTCCAAAGGTCCTCCTTTGAATTTGTTTGTTTGATCAACCAGCACAAACTATACCATCTGGACTGTTTAGTTTCAAATGGTTTTACTTGAATCCTCTCCAGGTTGTCCTCCCTCACCCTATAGAAAATGCTCCAACATTTCATTCCTATGGGGATCTTCATATTTCAAAATCATTGACCATAGGGCACACCTTATTTTTACACGACCAGTCTTCAACTTTATCATGCCTTAAACGTGGCTTTATATGCTCGTCATAAACACCACCCAAGCTAAACCGTCTGAATGGTATAGTTTATTTATTTTAAAATCGAAAAGGTTCAACAGAAATCAAACGAGCGATTGTTATGTGCAAGCGTCGCAGTCCTTCATGACGAAACAGACTGAATAGCTACACCTTAAACGTGTTGTTTATGTCAATGAGACCTTACCATTAAAAAAATCACCAGCTCACGTTTTGAGCTGGTGATTCCTATTTAGATTTATATGTTTGTTCGTTCAATCGTTCAAGAACCTGTTTTCTAAGCGTTGGCGGCAAAGTTCCGAGGCCGAAAATCTCGGACAGCCACAACCCATCGACAGCAAGACGCAGGATCGTCGCATCCACCTGGTCGAGGCCATCATGCTCAATATGGTTCTGCCAATCGGCATATGTATCCTGCAGAGGTTTCAACAATTTGGGATTGATCCCTTGAGCGGCGAGCATCCCGGAACTGAGCGGACGGTTTTCCGTACTTTTATCGTGCATGACGTTAATGAACGACCGTGCCCATTTCCCTGTGTCCTCCTCATCGTTTTCTACTAATTCTTCCACATTCTCCCGGTAGACATCGTTCATGTACTGGACAAGACCTTCTACGAGCGCTTCTTTTGTGGAAAAGTGATACAACAGTCCACCCTTGCTCACTTCTGCGCGTTTAGCGACAGCGTCCAATGTGAGCGCATCGCTCCCCTGCTCCCGGACGATGAGTGCGGCGGCTTCCAAAATCTTTTGCCGTTTCGACTCTCTTGGCATGTGCTTCCCTCATTTACGTTCATTTTTCTTCATGTTATCAGTATTCAAAAGGCTTTTCAATTTGAGAGAGCCCGATAGCGATTCCTTTGCCGCTTCTTTTCATATGCAAACCAAGTAGGCAAGATTACTCCAAGCTTTAATTTTTTAGGTAAAAAAAAGCCGAAGGTACACTTCAGAAGTGTACCTTCGGCTTTTACTCCCGGACTCACGCGTGACTCTTCACATTCTCAAGCGCCATAAAATAATTGAGCACAAACTGGCGCACTTCCCATTCTGGGACTTCATTCACGCCATCCGTAAACACCGACTGATGATAAGAATAATTTCCGAAATGACGGCGTTTGCCTGAAATCAAATCAGCCATCACTTTGTTCGTCTTCTCCATGTATTGCATGCTCATCATCCTTTCTATCACAAGCATAGCCAGAATACGAGATTCTTATACTAGGAAAATAGAAGTCCTGCAACCTCTACAAGCACGGCGTTGTCTTCCTCTTCTCTTTCAATGGTAAAAAAGTGGTCCGCTTCTTCAGGAGACGGAACCACAATATAAGGGGATTCTTCCTGCTGGCGTCGCAGGACCTCATCAAAAGAAGAGGCGGTTCGCAGCACGGATGGATCACAGTTTCTTTCTGCTACACGTTTTTCAAGGAGGGAGTCCGGCACATTGAAATATACGAGAATCGTAGAAAAACCTTTGCTTTTAAAACCTTCCAGCAGCGCTTTCCTTGCCTTATGATTCCGGTTTGAATTGCAGATGATGAGGTGCATCCCTGTCTCTTCTACCGCGTAATCGACGAGCACTTTCGTCATCTCATATTTGATCGTATTGGGGCCATCTTCAGGAACCAGCCGCGGATATCGTGTATTCAAAAACGCCGCCTGATCGTCCTGGTCAATGACGATCGTGTTCTTCACCTTTTCCTCCAGCTGCCTCGCAAATGTCGTCTTTCCACTATGCGTCATGCCTGCAGTCATGATTACAAACCTTGCCATTTCCAACCTCCTCTTACCGTGAAAGGAAAACCTTATTGAACCCATTCCTCTTACTTAAACCCTACGTCCCTATTTTATTTCCCCTGACATACTGAGATGGGGTAACACCATATCTGCTCTTGAACGTCCGGTTAAACGTACTGACAGACTGAAAGCCAACCCTGTAAGCGGCATGAGTCACATCCACCTTTCCTGAAAGCAGGAGATGGGCTGCTTTCTCTAAACGCACCTGCAGCAGGTAAGCTTTTGGTGTCAGACCTGTCTTCGCTCTGAAAGAACGATGAAGATGGTACTTACTGATGTTCATCTCTTCTGCCAGCCGATCGAGGGTCAGGTCCTCTTCATGAAAATCCTCAATAAAACTTTTCACTAAATAAGCGGAATGGTCGGAATCATAGTTTTGTTCCGCTTTCGCCTTCTGCCAGCCTCTTGAGTGGGATCCTGCCATTTGATCAAGGATCACGCTTGTGAAAGCCTCCTCCTGTTTCATTGCCGCGTCGACTCCATCGAAAGAGGCCGTCTGAAATAACGCTTTCGCTTTCCTCACTAACAAGTCGGAGTTCATTTGAATGGGAGAAAAATCAAGATCCTTCGAGGCATTCCCTGTAAAAGAAGTGTACGCACGTTCCATGATTTCCTCATTAAAACTGATTAACATGATCTCTTTCCGCGATCCTGAAGCTTCATGTTGATGGGTATCTCCCGGGGGGACAAGCAAAACCTCATCGTGATGGAGAACGGTACGCTTGTGATTATGGTAAGTCAGCAGATCACCGGTGAGCGGTACGCTGATTTGATAGTGATCATGTGGGTGAGTTTCGTCTGCTTCTCCGTCTTTAAGATCAAAAACCAACACCCCTGTATGTTCGAGGTCGAGTCGCATTTCCATCTCTTCTTCCCCTTTCGCAAATTCTGCTCACCGATCAGCAAGAATTGCATAGTTTCCTAGAATCTCTTTCGTTATTCTGTTCTTATTCCTAAAAAGAACAGGAGATGAACGCCATGAAATCTTATCTTCACCAGTTTCCGAAAATCGTTTGGATACAAACGGCTGGTCATGCGGTCACCAGCTTTGTGTCCGTCATTCTTTTACCTTTTTTGACTTTGTATATGTATGATCAGTTCGGAAATAACATCCTGCTTGCGACGCTCGTCATCGGTGTACAGCCTCTGACCGAAGTCTTATTCACTTTCCTTTTCGGAGGGTGGATCGACAAAGCAGGCCGTCGAGCGGTCCAATTAGGATCGCTCATGATCCAAGTCGTGGCTGTTGCAGGTTTTGCCCTTTCTGATCAGATGGGGGTGTTTATCTTTTTCGCCTTTCTCAACGGCCTCGGACGTTTTGCCTACATTCCTGCAGCAAGAGCTCAAATTTCAGAAACTGTCCCCATTGAAAGACAATCAGAGACATTCGCCTTGCTCAGTACAGCTTCCGGCATAGGAGCGCTCGGCGGTCCGGTGATCGGAGCGGTTCTTTTTTATCACGACCCGCGTTCCTTATTCTACCTATTGAGTGGCGTTCTCCTCGTTTATTTATTAACCGGATTAAAATGGTTACCAGAATCAAATCTCCGTGCAAAGTCAAAGGAACCGGTTCCCCGACTTAACAGGCGGGATTATCGAACCATTGGGTGGCTGCTTGCAGGGATGCTGCCTCTCTCTCTGTTTCATGCTCAAATGGAGACCAATTGGCCCGTTTTCCTTAAAGAGAATATCGTCAACTATTTATTCGTTTTTTCTTTAATAGAGACCATCGGTACGATCGTGTTCATCTGTTTAGAAGTTGTTTTAGTCAATCGTACCAAGCACATCCCCCGCCTTCACGTCGTCCAAGCGGGGTACACCTTTTATGTCTTTGCCGTTCTTGGATTTGGATTTTTCCACCATATCTTTGCGTTCATTGTATCACAATTGCTTTTCTGTCTGGGAGCGATCCTTACGTTGAACCATATGCAGACAATCATCAGCACCCTTGCTCCCAGTGAACATAAAGGAAAATACTTCGCTTTGTTCGGCCTCCACTGGGACATTTCCAGGTCCACAGGCCCCTTACTTGGGGGTATGGTTCTGGCTATATTTGATGGACACATCCTGTTTCTTTGTTTAGCCCTACTCATCATCGGTGGAGCCTTCATTCAAACCAGGACGATCCGTTCCCTGGTTCCATCCGCCCTTAAAGATGACTGTCCCTATGATGGGGAAGTAGGATGAGGGATTTGTTTTTCTTCATATGAAACATAAAAACGGCGGGTCCAGGAAAGGACCCGCCGTTTTTATTGTCGTTTTTTGGAACACTCACCAAACACGTTTATCTGTGTTGATCGATAAGGATAGGATTACCATCAGGATCTTCAATCGTAAAACTTTCCGGACCCTCCCCTGCTTCATCTGCTTCTGAGAGGATTTTAATCCCCTTTCCTTTCAGCTGTTGCTGCAGATCGCGCACATCTGTAAACGAATCGATGTTTTCTGCTTCTTGATTCCAACCCGGATTGAACGTCAAAATGTTTTTCTCGAACATTCCTTGAAATAAACCAATGACACAGCTGCCATTTTTCATGATCAGCCATTGCTGCTCAGGATCTCCTCCAAAAGCCTGAAATCCTAACTTCTCATAAAAAGCTTTTGATTCGTTTATATCTTTCACCGTCAAACTTACTGAAAACGCACCTAGTTCCATAGAAGATCCTCCTTCAAAAAATTTGCTCTATGGAACATGTTCGCTTTCATAACAGAAAAACCCTGCCACTCGTTTTCTTTGCTTAAGGAAGAGGTGAAGACTATCAAACCATTCAGAGGGAGGGGTCAGGTGAAAATCAGGTCTAAATAATCTCCATGCCCTCTGATCAGTTCAACTTCATTCATTGAAGAAATCCAAAAGAAATGAAAGGTAAGCCCCTCTTCTTCTCCCCCACCCATCGGTTGCTGCTCCCACTCATCCTCAGCATCCGAGATCATCAGTTTATAGAAGAACCGGTGGTGGATCGCACCATCATCATTTTCCCATAGATCATCAGCGAGTCGTTTTTCGACATGCAGGTTTCTCAATCCTGTTTCTTCTTCCATTTCTCTTAGGACCGCATCCTGAGTATCTTCGCCGGGCTCCACCGTCCCTTTGGGGATTTGTACCCCCGCTTCAGGGATCGGGTGTTGGAACACTAATACTTGTGTTTGACCATCTATGATTCTTGTTACGTAACCATAGGCTTTCTTTATTGGTGTCATCTTTTCTATCCTCCTCTCCATGTTCAACTAACGGAGCAGGCGATCCTCATGAGTATTGGTACATTTTTCAACTGAAAACATGAGGTTTCATTATGTTAACGTTAACCCAAAAAAGGATGTTTCTTTGGGGATACAAAAGTGTAAGTCTTGCGGCCATACATTCACATGGAAAGAAGTGCAAAAAGCTATTCAATGGACTTTTAAGCCTCTAGTGTGCAGGATGTGCAAAACAGAACATCGTGTTACGAAAAAAACACGGACCGTTTTTGCCATCCCGTTACATGTAATAAGCGGTGGGATAATTGTTAGCACCCTTCCCATATTAATCAAAATCGCGCTTCTTCTCATGATTACCATACTAGCGATCCTCATCTTTCCATATATAGCTAGTTACGAAATGAATATAGATTGATTTGTTTTCCTATTGTGCAGAAGCTTACAAAACGAATAGAAGTGTGGTGGACTATATTTTTGCAGCTTTTTATGATTTCATTTTGCCTTTACTTGCCATTGGGATTGTTGTCTTTTCTTCCATGTACTTAAGTGATAAAAACGAATGTAAGAAGCAACTTCAAAAAATACGGAGATATAAAAGTAACGTCTCCTTTACAGTTATTCTTGTTGTTCTCTATCCATTTGCCATTTTTCTTTTCATTTATTACTCCAAGCAGATGGCTAATGTAGTTGATTCATTCGATTTTTCACCAAGCGGCGGTATTCACTTCCTAGGTAAAAATGTAGGAGAGGGGCATCTATAGGATTAGATGCCCCTCTCTTCTTAAAGGGAAGCTCCCTCCTCTGTCGCACTCTTTGAACTCACCCGCTTCAACATATATTCAAGCAGGAAGAGATAATCCTGCTGATGGCCTGTTCGTTTAGAAAGCTCCGACAGCTGCTCTAAAATATACAGGCAGTCATTTTCATACAAACTGTAATTATCAAACCCTAAGATCGTCTGACGGGCAAATTCCCATAAGTCTTCGTGAACTTCCTCATCCATCGTTTTACTGAGCAGGGACATCATAGTCAAAAGCTCTGTCATTACGGTCGAATTCTGGTTCGCATACTCCCGGATCGAAGCGAATCCCCTATGAAGGTAATAGCGGAAGTTCTTTTGATTCAGGATGATGCGAAGGTTCTTTTCATTGTCAAAGAGATAAGGAGAAAAATTCGTAGACTGACCGATGCTTTTCAGCAGATCCGCAATTTGATGAATCGTATTCGTAACGGTGAGCGGGTCATTATGCCCTAAAGCCTTGATGGCTACTTCGGCAAGCTTATTCAAGCCGTACTCCAGGTCTTGGATTTCTGTTTGTTTGACTCCGATTTCGATCGACTTGAAATAGCGGTCGGGATCGACCGTTTGACCACGTTCCCAATACGTAAGGATCGGTGTTCCCTCTAAAACAAATTCTCCGATTCTAACATCGAACCTCAGCAGACTGTCATCATTTTTCGCCAGCTTAATTAACCTCGAAAAGTCTGCAACTTGAAAATAACCAGACTGCCTCGTACTGATTACCTTTCCACCTTCTTCAGCAGGAAGCGCGCTTACGTCAACCTCCTTTTCCAGGTGATAAGGTTTTAATTCCTTTTCCAAAGACGCCTGGACCTGTTTGGACTTGGCATTCATATTGAAACTGATGTTATGAACCTGCATCCAGGTGGTGGTATGGTTGATGAAATAAATGAACGTGACCGCTGCTGTAATGGCTGTGAGGATAGATAGAACCGGTGTCGCAACAATATACTCCTCTTCTTCATGCGTCACGTACAGGAAGTTCAACAGTACATAGATGAAACTTCCGTTAAAAATACCAAGCACATGCTGAGTAGCCCGGTCACTGACGAAGTTCACCAGCATTTTGGATGAAAACTGACCGCTGAACGTCGTCAGCGCTACAAGCAGGGAGTTAATTGTAAAGGCACTCAAGGTCAGCACCCCTCCGACGAGGGCACTCAAAAGCACCTGCAGCGTCTGCCCGCTGAAACCGATGGCCGCCGGCAGGTGTAACCCGACATCGACCACATAATCCAGATAAAAGGTGAAAGCGGACAATCCGACCGCACCTACGATATACCAAAAAGGCATGAACCACAGCGTTGACTTCAATTCACTTTTTCGCTGGCGTCTCGACATCTTAAAATATTTTTTTATATAGTAAAAGAGCCCCATATGAATCCCCATTCTGTTCTTATGACTTTTGAATCCTTCTAACTCCTACCCTGATGATAAGGAAGTGAACCTGTTTTTTCGTCCTTCCTTGAAAAATAGGGAAAAATGTTGAAAACACTCCTGGGTTCATTAACCTAGAATGATTTTCCCCTCAACTTTTTTCAAAAAAATCCCAATCCAATCGAAGCCACTCATGAAGCACCTTCTCCTTTTCTTTAAGAAAAATTATCCACATCCATGCAACTTAAGGCACGTTTAGGTTAAAGAAATTTGAGGAACTGTCGTGAACACGTTGAATATAAGTTTCGGGTCCGTACGGTAAATGGAGAGGGCGCCCCATCCATTGAGGTCTATAACACGGACTTTCTACGATTTAAGAAAAGTACGAAAACTAAATGATTAGGAGGCTCATCATGAGATTTGCAGGGGTAGGATTCGTCATATTAGCTGCTGTATGCTGGGGCATTAGCGGGGGAATTGCAGATATTTTGATGAACAAGGGATGGAATCCTATTGTCATTTCCTTTTATCGGGGCGCCGTTGGTTTCCTATGCTTTTTTGTATGGTTTCTCATCCGTTTCAGCAGGAAGTGGGTGTACACCAGCCGCTTATATCTTTGGTCCCTGCTGGCTGGTGTCGGTGTTGCCGGGAATTTCACTTTATATTTTCTGAGTATCGAAGCTTCAAGTGTAGCCGTGGCTGCCACTCTGATGTACACGGCACCTGTATTTGTCCTTTTGATCTCCTTCCTATTAGGGATCGAGCGTTCCACGTGGTTGAAATGGGGCTGTATCCTTGGCGTACTCATAGGAATCATCCTTCTTACAGGTTCCTACAATATCGAAACGTTATCCGCGAGTTTTCTAGGGACAGCCGCCGGACTCGGGGCCGGCATCTGCTATGCCATATTCATATTCGGATTTAAAAAGGCCTCTCATACAGGCAGCGTGGAGACAGCTTTAGCCACCGCCTTTTTCTTCTTTACTATCATTCTCTTTGTTTTTACAGACAAGCAGGAAATGACAGATGCGTTGACGTCCAGCGACATCGGATGGTTTGTTCTGTTAGGGCTCGTTGGGGCTGGTGTTTCCTTTATCCTCTATATCATCGGCATCCGCAAGACGGCTCCATCCACGGCATCAATGGTCGCTATGGTCGAACCAGTCACAGCGTCCTTATTCGGTGTCCTGATTCTAAAAAACCAATTAAGCTTGATCCAGCTTATCGGTATGGGGCTCATCTTGTTTACAATCACTTCCCTTAGTGTGAAGCAGTCCGAATGAAGGAATTTGTGCCGGGCTTTGTACGATTATATAAAAAAGCACGGCCTCTATCCGTTATTTCCCATAGAGGCCGTGCTCTTCATTTTTTCTTATGATTTCCGCAAAATCTTCTCTATCGCCTTCCCTTTTGCCAGCTCATCAATCAGCTTATCCAAATAGCGGATTTCCTGCATCAACGGCTCCTCAATCTCTTCCACCCGGATGCCACAGATGACCCCTTTGATCATTTTCCGGGAAGGGTTCAGTTCCGGGGCTTCCGCAAAGAATGTTTCAAAGTCTGTCTTTTTCTTCAACAGCACCTCTAACTGTTCTTGACTATACCCCGTCAACCAGCGGATGATTTCATCAACTTCCTCTTTTGACCGTCCCTTTTTCTCTGCCTTCGTCACATAATGGGGATAAACACTTGCAAAACTCATCGTATAGATCTTATGTTTAGCCACGAGCCATCCTCCTTTTTTCCTTATGACCATCCCTATTTATAAGTATATCACTTTAAGTTCCTTTGATTTAGCTACCTTGAACAGGAAGAGATCATGATCACTTCACCTTAGAAAAAACACCTCTGATAGACGGGTACGATTTTTTAAGGCGTTCTTTATAAAGAGGTAAATCCCAGCTATCCCACGTGTAACGGGCTGGATGATCAAACCCAAATGAGTCCACGATTTTCCCTTGTTCTATGACAGACGCGGTGATATCCAAACCATCAATAGTCATGGAAGAATTCAATCCCTCCTCGTACAAGTTGCCGATGAACTCCTTCTGACTAGGATCTTTTGCATTTAAAAGCATCCACGGAAGGCGGATTTCCAGAATCCCTGTCTCCTCCGAGTAATAATAATCGGCGAGAGAATCATAGTCTTCCGATGTAGGATCGCCGATCCCATAGCGAAGAACGCCGGTCTCATAAGAATCAAAAGGAAACTCTTCCCCGGTATCCGGGCGGACGAGTCCTTTGTTGAGTGCTAGACGAATGGGACGGAAATCCTCATCCGCATGGGGATCCTCGGTCATGTCCTTTTCCTGGACATATTGATAATGAAACACATCATAGTCGCGAGCTACTTCAATCTTTGCATTTTCTTTCCCTGGAATCGTGACACGGAAGTCTGAAACGAGTTTTTGATTCTCGAGCTGAATTCCTTTTTCAGGCCGCACGCTGATATGGAATTGAACTTCTTTCTCTTTCCAAAATCCTTCCGTGCCGACTTTCGCTTTGAGATAAAGATACCGCTCATCATGGTCAGCCATCAAAGACTCGAGATCGCCTTTTCCATTCTCATAGAGGATTTCTCCTTCTTCCCAATCGTCCTTCCCATCGACTTTCACTTTCAGACGATCGAAGCTTAGGAGTCCAAACTGCTGTTCATTGGTCTGCGCATTGGACCAGTACGGTCTGCGGTCCGGATTGTCATAATCCATCGTATTCCACGTGCGTTTGAACCACTCATCCTGCCAACTGAACACAAGACCTCCGAGCATTTCTTCATGTAGAATGTCTTCATACAGACGCTTGACGATCTGCCCTTGTTCTTTTTCTGAAATAAAGCCTTGGTTCCATCCAAACGGATTTTCATGCGTCTTCCCTCTCGAAGCCGGAATGCCGAATTCCGCAATCAGAATCGGAAGTTCATGCGAGTCATGCAGATCTTTCAAATATCCGGCATAGTTGTTCTTTTCCCCTCGATGATCCTCAAATTCCGTATAGGATTCCTCCATGTTGAGAAAATCCGGATAGTACGGATAAACATGATAGGAAGCGAACATTCCGACGGACTCCGCCTCCCCTTTTGGAAAGATATGATTCGGATCGATACTGGCCAGATCCTCCTGTTCCAATGGTTCTGCCGGCTGATCCAGATTGTCCGTCGTGACCCAGTTAGTGAAGCTTAACGGACGCATGCTTTCATACTCCTCGATTTCATAAGTGGTGAGGACATCCATCTGCTCTGCCAGCCAGTATTCCATTGGACTTGCGCCTTCGGTCCTCGTGTAAGTGCCATCATAGTCGCCAAGGTCAGGGTAATCCTTTTTCATCTGATCGACCATATAGGGATACCATTCGATCCCGATGATCCATCCAACCACATAAGGAGAGATGTCTTTCGTGTAAAGTCCCGACGCATGACCCGTCTGTGCCGGTATTTTTGCTTCGCCGTGGATGACGTCCACGATTTTTTTCATTTCCTCCTGAAACGCTGCTGTACTTTCTTCATGAAAAGCATCTTCCGTCTCTTCTAAAGGTCCTTCATCGATCCAAACGCCATGAAACACATAAAGGGGCTCCTCGGCATCTGCATTGTATTCCGCCAACGCTTCATAAAAGCCGGGTGGGTGCAGGGTGTACACACGAATGGCGTTAGCGTTCATCTGGCCGATCTGGTCAAACCAGCGGGCGTATTCTTCTTTCTCAATCGCCGCTTCCCCGGGAAAATATCCGGGTTTCCCCATCCCGATATTGACGCCTTTGATCGTCATCGACTGCCACTCGTTGTCCTGGAAAACTTCGATTTTCTGATCATGGACACGAGAGGGATGAGAGATATTTTCTGTCACCGCTTGCGGCGCAGAAACCGTGCTCGTTTGCTCCTCCGTTACCGCCGAGGAAAGAATACTCTCCATCATGGGACGGTAGGTACTCCAAAAAAAGCTCTCTTCCGAGTCAGGTTGGAAGTTCGCGACCCACTCTCTCACCTTCGCAAAGCCTTGATACTGATAAATCGAAGGGACGTCTGATAGATCAGCGTAATCCCCGGAAAAATAATAGCGATCTGATTCTTGTTCCTGATGATAGGTGACAGCGGGAAAGGTGGAAGGGATGCCATAGCTTCCAAGCTTTTCTTCCCCTTTGTCACTCGTTTGAATTTCATATTCCGCCAGAACTTCCGCTCCTTCTCTGGGCTCAAGGATATCGAACCAGTAAAGGTATGGGGTACTTTGCTGCAAGTTGAAGTGTTCTTCCCCTTTTTCATTAAAGATCGCGAGGATCTCTGCCTGCTGCAAGTCTCCTTCTTCTACGGACAAGACAACAACCTCCCCTGAGAATTCATGGATGAGAACCACTCCCTCTCCTCCATACGTCCATGCCTCTCCCTCTTCTTCAAAACGTGAAACAACCCAAGCGGGGACTTCCCCACCTTCGCTTAAATCCGGAAAGTAACGGCCGATCCAGCCCTGCCAGTCCACCTTCAAAAAGTCGGTCACGTCGCTGCGTACCGCTTCACTTGTGGGAGAAGCAAAACTGTTAAACTCCATGACTAAATCTTTCCCATTGGATTGGACCTGCTGCTTAATTTGCTGCCATTCGTCCATGGTCAGTCCGCCATTAATCAGAGCAGGAGACTCTGCAGCATCCGTTTCCTCAGCCCAAGGGACATCTTCTTCATAAACTCCGTATGTATCGGCGATGTAGATCAAATCCGTGTCCCCGAGGTCTTCCGGAAGCGGTCTTGCTTCAATGGTTTGCTCCGCTTCATCAGGAACTAAACCATAGTAATTCTTAGCTTCATAGGATTTCTCCTCATTCGTCGTGTATTTGTTGTAATTTAACAGCCATGTCAGGCTTTTATGTTCACGAGCGCTCTCATCGGGAACCGTCTTATCAAGAATCGTTACATCAAGCGATGTGGACGGCGAAAACAGCCAGATGACAGCAGGAAAAGCTAAAACAAAAAGGATGCTAGCTACAATCGAAAAATTCTTTTTCATTACGTCCCCCCATAACCGGAAAATGATGCTAGTGTTATGTTCATTATAATAGATATGTAGAGCAATGAATATCAATGAACAACCTTTGGTATGGTTACAGTAAAATACATGGGATAAGAAAAGGAACCTCCTGATTGAGGAGGTCCCTTTTTTATAGTATGAAAGGATTGTGATCCCTTTTAATCATCCCGTATTAAACCACGGCTTTTTCATCAAGCAATTGTAATGAATCAATGGCCCTGTGGAGGCTGCTGAATGTATGGATCCCTTTCATATTGATTCCAAGGCTGACCATTGTCTGGACGATATCAGGACGGATACCACTCATAATTCCTTCTACACCGGTTAGTTTTAAAGAATCAATTACTCTAAACAATTGATGAGCCACCATGGTATCAATAATACTAACGCCGGATAAATCTAAAATGATCGTTTCAAGTTCGTATTCTTCCCCTTGCTTCAATGCATTTTCCATGAGGAGCTGAGCCCTTTTCGTATCTATTTCCCCAACGATTGGAATGACACCCACGGTCTCTGTGACACGAACGATTGGCACGGAAAGTTCATCCACTGCATAATTAGCCGTTTGTATAGTATTTTCGAAGTCATCCATATACGATTGACTGACAAATTGAACCGCTTGATCAACGGCATGATTAAAAGGAGTAAGGATATCATAGAAATCATCAAAGGAAAGGTTTTGTGCTTTTGCTTCGTCTTTAATAATCGCACCTATGACTTCTCTATACTCACTTATTTCGACCAGGGCTATGTTCAGTGGTAATCTTAGTTCTACAAGTTCACCTGACACACGATCGCTCCACTTTTCCAGATTTTGAGTAACCTCCTCAGAATCCTGAGTGAAAGAAATGGCATAGGCTTCAATTAATTCCATTCTCCAAGTAATTAATTGTTCTGAGACTCCTTTACCTATTTCACGAGGTATAGCAACCGCACGGGCCAATTCTTCTTTCTGTTCCAGTATAGTAGTCGTTACAGGCGTTAATGTTGCTTCTTTTTCAGCCGTCATCTATTTTCCCCCTCAAAAATGTCGATCAATCATATAACTCTATTTTAATTACCGAATGATATTCATAAATATATTACAATAATATGAGATAAATTTCGAGTGGAAATAAGTATTTTATAGTATAATGATACATCACTGTTTTTTAGTACTTAGCGATTTTCAATCAAACCTATGATGTAGAAATAATGAACCTATATATCATCCTATAGAAAAACGACGGTTTATTAGCACTATATGACTAATCAATCATTTACTAAAACGGATTCTCTTTCAATATAGATAGAATCCTATATTCGGACTCATTTCCCTTACTTGAATGATTCAGTCAGCTCTTCTAGGTAGTTTATCTTTTCCCTCTATTAAATGGTCTCCCCCTCATTTGAGTAAAGCCCCTATAAATCATCACGTTAGCACTCTAGAAAGAGCTTGCTCATCCAACTTTGCCCCTTACTCTCCTTTCATGTCCTTTTTCTTCAACGTAAATTTCATACCGGCCTCACCTGAGAAATCCACAAACAGCTTAGTTGCCCCCCCAGAATCAAGAGCCCCTGTCACGTGCAATTCAATCGTGTCAAGCTCAAACCCATGAAAAGAATTGACCAATTCCGTCAATTCATCCGGTAGAAATTCTAAATACTTTTGGCTTGAGGTGTCTGCAATAGACGCCTCTTTTTGTTGGTCAGGCAGCATAAACGTAACCTTTTTTACTTCACTCATTCTGCACACCTCCGATTTTACGTATCATAGTACTTGTATGTAGATCTTTAATAACCCTTGAATGATTTCTTTTATCGTAAGAGCATTCTTCACAAATAAATGTCCATTCGTTTCTTAAATAAGCCTTGAGCTCTATAAATCTTATTTCCTAGGGTCATGCATGTTCACGAAAAACCACTTCAACCTCTTTGATTTCTTTTTCACCATACATGCATGGAGGTTAATCCCAGCTCAAAAAAATTCTCCCTTCATATACTTTCTATTATCAATATCAAAATCCTTTATAACAAAATGAATTGAGCCTTTCCTCTTTCCTATTCATGTATTCTCTGTTAATCCCCCTCAGAGTATAAAGGATTTATTCTCTTACCCATCCTGCCTTGTATCAAGACAGCACGAGAGGAGACCCTAATTATTACCTGGATCCTTATACCTTTGTAATACACACCTTAATGATCAGATATCCATTCACACAACAAAAAGATGTAAAAAGTGATCCAAATCCTTTTTCTGAACGTTAACTAGGAAAATCATAAAAGAGGTGTAATCATGGAAAAAAAAATGGAATGGGGTTTACTAGGCGGAAGAATTGTACTTGGCGTAATTATGCTGGCCCACGGCATTCAGAAGCTTGGGGAGGTAAGCGATACCATTGCAATGTTCGAGAAAATCGGTCAGCCTGCGTGGCTTGCGTATGTAACAGCATTGATCGAAGGAATCGGAGGGCTATTTTTACTTCTTGGAATCTTTGTAGTGCCGTCAGCCATTTTACTTGGACTAACAATGGTAGGAGCTATCGTTCTTGTAAAACTCCCGATGGGTTTAATCGGTGGATTTGAATTTCCGCTGTCTTTGTTGGGTTTATCCTTTATTTTAGCTATGACAGGAAGTAGAAAATTCGCTATTTCTCAAATCATTACTAAAAAAGAATGAAAATAATATGCCCCAGCTAGTGAGGTGCACTCACTTACACAATCTATAAGAATTAGTATCGTTTCCTTAGTATTTCCGCTTTGAAAGAAGCGGTTTTCAATATATAACACTATAGAGATCAAAACAAAACTGAGTAGCCTCTTCATCTACTCAGTTTTTTATGATGACTATTAATTATATCTTTAGATCAATACAGAAGGTTAAGGAAGAAACTCCTTTTTTAGACACTATTTGCTTTCCACGTTCACCTTTTTCACTTAAAGGAAGGAATGGTGTAATGTATTTCGACTTATTCCACTTTTTCAATTTTACCTACTTCTGATTGCGCAGGGTACGATTCTGATGCACCTTCTACTGCCCATACCTTTACTCGATCGCCTTTCTTAAGACCTGAAAAGTCATCAAAAAAGCCACTAGGTTTAAATGAGAAAGGATGGTATTTACTTTTCTCTTTTTGGGAAAAGCCGTTCCAATTTTTGTTTTCAGCCTGGGTTTCTGTTATACCTGCCACAACCAATATATAATCATCTTCTACTGACATGATCTATCCTTCTATGGTAGGATCACCTTTGAATTGTTCCTTGCTATGGCCGCACCCTGTGGTAGTGAGGATCAAGAGCGGAATGATGATTAACATAAGAATATGCTTTATACCCAACCCCCTCTGAAAAGAAAGGTTTTGGTCCATCCCCCTTACAATTCTGAACGAACAGGCGGCCCGTATTCTTTTAGTGTGCCGTTTTCTAGATCATCCACATGGTTGTATAGAATATCATCGATTTCACGCAGCTCATCGTTGGTCAACTGGAACTCGTCGGTTTCGTTGACACCATCCAGCTGAGATGGTTTACGCGCGCCCCATAAAGCAACATCTGCGCCTGGTTTATGGTCGAGCAGCCAGCGGATCGAAAGCTGGATAATGTTACGGTCGCGTTTTTCAGCGAAATGTTGAAGTTCCTCCACCGCGTCAATCAGACTAGGGAAACGATCGCCCTGGAACAGTTCAATATTACTTCTGAGGTCATCATCCGGGAACGAGGCATCTTTGGAATACTTTCCTGTCAGCATGCCGTGCGCGAGGGATCCCCAGGATAACGTAGAAATTTCGTGGTTGTGGCAGTATTCAAACCACTCGATTAAGTATCGCTGCAGCATATTTAAATGCATCTGCGAGGTATGAATCGGGGCATATTTCTGCCACTCGTCCATTTGTTCAGGGCTGAAATTACTTACACCAATGGCACGGATTTTCCCTTGTTCATAAAACTCTTTCATCTTCTTTGCCGTCTTATCGATTGATTCATCGGTATCCGGCCAATGGATTTGATATAAGTCGATATAGTCGGTTTGCAGACGATCCAAGCTTTTCTGCAGTTCTTCTTCCAGATGAGCAGGTCTACTATCCCGGTAGTTGCCGTCATCAGTGAAATCGATCCCGGCTTTTGTAGCCAGAACAAGATCCTCCCGGTTTACCTCCGACTGAGCAATCGCCCTGCCAATCAATTCTTCGGATAACCCCTGCCCGTAGGCGGGTGCGGTATCGATCGTAGTCACACCTTGATCTATCGCTGCTTTTATTGTATCAATCGATTGTTCTTCATCTGTACCACCCCATCCGGTACCGCCGATGGCCCATGTACCCAGGGCTATGCGTGAGGCTTCGACGTCACTGCGTCCTAATTTTACTTTTTTCATGAAAAGTCCCTCCTTATAATAGACGTTTTTCCTTCATGGAAGACAACGAAACTTTTGAATCGTCCAACCTCTTTAAAAAAGATGCAAAGCTTCTTTGCTGTTTACCTAAACTAAATAGAAAAAAACAGACGTCCTGATTGAAGGACGCCTGTCATATCATTAGTATAGTTTTTTCAGCGCTTCTTTATTGAATGCTAGAAGATCATCCGCTCTACCTTCATGAACTTTCTTCACCCATTCAGGATCCATCAATAAAGAACGGCCAATGGCCACAAGGTCGAACTCCTCACGATCCAGTTTCTCTACTAAACCGTCCAGACTTGTTGTACCAGCACCAGAAAAGTCGGTGAAGACACCATCCAGGCCGACAGAACCAACGGAAATGACCGGTTTACCTGAGAGTTTCTTCGTCCAGCCGGCAAGGTTCAAGTCGGAACCTTCAAACTCAGGCTCCCAGAACCTGCGGGTCGAGCAGTGGAATATGTCCACGCCTGCTTCAACAAGCGGCTGAAGGAAACGTTCAAGCTCCTCTGGTGTGTGGACCAGTTTCGCTTGGAAGTCGTTCATTTTCCACTGGGAAAAACGGAAAATGATCGGGAAATCTTCTCCGACTTCACGACGGCATGCTTCTACGATTTCGACGGCAAACTGCGTGCGCCCAACGAAATCCCCGCCATAACGGTCGGTGCGTTTATTGGTGTTTTCCCAGAAGAACTGGTCAATCAAGTACCCATGAGCTCCATGAATTTCAATCGCATCAAAACCGAGGCGCTTCGCATCCGCTGCCGCTTTGGCATAGGATTCTACTAAGCCTTCTACTTCCTCTGTAGTCAATGGTTCGGTCACCTTCTCCCCATCCAGGCTCAGGCCTGATGGCCCCACCGGCATGGCCTCTTCATTTGGAAGGTCTCCTTTGCTGCGAGTCATTCCTACATGCCATAGCTGCGGAGCAATTTTACCGCCGGCCTCATGTACTTCTTTCACTACATTCGCCCAGCCGTTCAATGCCTTCTCTCCATGAAACACAGGAATATTCCCACCAGATACAGAAGCCGGATGGTCGATCCCTGTTCCTTCTGTAATTATCAAACCGACTTCATTCTCCGCACGTCTGCGGTAATAAGCCGCCACTTCCTCATTAGGAACGTTCCCAGGGGAGAACCCACGGGTCATCGGTGCCATCACAGTCCGGTTCGGAAGGTTTAATTTGTCACTCGTAAACGTATTAAATAAAGGTTTCGTTGTTGTTTGGTTTGTCATTGATCTGCCTCCTTTTGCAACGGTATCTTTCATTATTACAGATAAAAAAAGGCAGCGAAAGAAATCTGCTTCGATCCAGCACATTCTTTCACCACGAGAACAGGTTGTTAAAAAATCGCGCTTTCTCAAGAATATAGATCTAGCAGCAAATGAGATTTCCACTAACAAAAAAATGCACTCCTAAATAGGAGTACATTTCCATTACGATTCCTCATTCCGATTTTATGATCTAAAATTATCGATAGTAAAATGAAACCATTTCACTCCAGTAAAGGTAGGAGAAGAACATATTCCTTCGAACTCCACTTGCTTTCCCTCGTTTAAAAAAGGGCCTCTCACAAGAACTTCCCGCCCAAGCTGATTTGCCTTTTGTAACACCTGGAATACGGCTCTTTCCGGATTTTCCAATTGCAGATTGGTTGTACATCCGATTTCAAAGAGCTTTTCATCTTTCCAGTACCGCTCAAATTTCAATACATGAAGCTCTCCAATTTCTTGAGAGAGTTTTTTCGTAACTTTTTCAGCTTTCTCTTTAGATGATGCTTCTATGAAGATCCGCCAATGAATGGTCTCAAACAAACGAACGACCTCCCTATGACACACTCAGGTTCATGTTAGGTACACAACGATCATGGACTCAACGATGGAGTGTCATGCTTTTAATTTCTGCCGAATGATTTTTAGAAACATGGCTGGTTTGTTTTTCTCCAATGAATAGAGGAGATCTTTCCCGTATAAGGAAATGCTGCCTTCCCAAGGATGACCCAAAATTCCCCAGTTAAAATCTTTTTCAATGAAAAAGTAATAATCCCCGTCAGGAAATACCGGAATGATCCACTCTTTCCATTCATTCTTGGGAAAGTTCAGATGAGGATTGACCCGATAGCCTTCATGCTGCCATTCAAGAGCTAACAAAAACTCGTCTTTTGGAACAAGCTCTTGAAACATTTGTAATGATTTCTCTTCTAGATCCCGATAAACATTCAAGTTTATGGATGCCCCATAGTAAGCTGAAACATCATAGGTAACAAAAGGGGAAGGTAAATGGAAGGATGGAAATTCAGAGACGCTGGGCTGAAATTTGAATTCCTGATCTATCCTTCTCCATACTTCCTCATAGGATTTACTAGAAAGTGCCTGCCAATTCCTCATAAATCACCGCCTGCTCCTTTTACGATTCCTAAACCCTTAAAATTCTTGACCATCCGTATGATTCCCTATTTTCATAAGCTTATTTACCTTCCAATTCTTCTCTTACATTTTACTGTTTGATGATCCAATCAACGTTTTTATCTCACATACATCTTCACGCAAACCAAAAACGCCACTTGAAACTTCGCCTGGGTGATCGAGAGCTTTTACTCAAATGACTCTGCCATTTTGATCAAATCTGCTTTCGAAACATCACTCTCAGACCCCTGATCCATAGACTTCAACACATATTGAATGTCCCCTTCTTGCCACCTTAACGTTTGATCACCTGAATCATTGATAAAATATCCCCCGGAGATGTGATCTATTTCTACCTCTTGATAGTCCTCTTCAGAGGTTGAGCTTACTTCACTTCCATTCACGGTTAATAAACTAAGGTGTTCATTTCCCTCTCCATAAAAGTCAAAGTTTAGCGTATTCACCGGTTGCTGTAATTCAGGAGGCCGACTGAGGTCTGCTTGCTTCACTTCAAAGGGCAGTTCCGTAGGGAGTTGAGGCTGAAAAGAAACTTTTTCTAATTCTTCGTTTAACCCTGTAGGATCAAACTCCTGCAGTCCATCTGTAGAACCACATCCAACGATGAACACCGGGAGAGCGATAAGTAAAATTAATTTCTTCATGTCATCTTCCTTTCTTCAATCTTTCCTATTCCATCTAGGAAAGTGATGGGTTTTCTGCATCTGCTTTCCATACTATTCCAAAAGACAGACCTGGTCTATCTCTAATCATCATTACTTCCTTTTCCCTATGTGCTTCTAATCTAAAGGATTTAATTCTTTTTCCTCCATACTCCTTTTCCGTACCCTACAGCAAGAACACTAAATAGACTACCAACTAAAAGAATGATCACAGTCATCGTTTACCTCCCAACCAAAGTTAAAATGTAGAGTCTGTTTATTGCCTATACGACTGAAGATGGATCACGTTTCATAGAACCTTCAATGAGTCATCAAGTAATCTTTAACCTCTATAAGAAAGGGATAGACGTATCTTCTATATACTGCGACGTGATCGTAGAGTTACGCGTTAGTGGGGAGGACATTTCTGTAAAAATTCCAAGGGTAGGAAAGCAATGAATAGACTTCCGATCAACAATCGTCCGCATCTCATCCAACATATTTAAGAAAAAAGGCAGCATAAAATGCTGCCTTAAGATCATACGTTCACCTCAGATCAATCTCATAAAGCATCTTGTTTGTTACACCGAATCTTAAATACATCGATCCTGTCATTCCTTTTATCAGAAACCGTTTCAACAAAAGTCCAGCCTCTACGTTTATAATACTCAGAAGCGTCTTCTGTTCTCAAAAAGACGCTATCAAAACCCAAATCGCTGCACACCTTCACTGTTTTACCCACCAGTTCTTGTCCGATCCCTCTTCCGCGATGCTCAGGGGGAGTATAAAGCGAAGCTAGCCAAGGTGTATAGTTCTCTCTTCCTTCAAGGTCATGTTCAAAAAGAGAGACCGTCCCCACACAATCCCCGTTTTCTAGAGCAACAAGCGTTATAGGAAGCTTCCTTTGCTTGGTATACGAAAAGTATTCGACTACTTCATCGAAGGTTTTCTCACTTCCCGATTCGAGAACAAACGCATGAAAAATCATCCTTGAAACATCTTTTATCTTCTCAGGATGGTTGGTTAAATAATCGATTTTCACTTTCCACACCCCCTTACGTTTTCATTTTCGTATAGGCCCATGTCTCATTGATAAAGAGGTCTGGACTTTGAGATTAATATCATCTTCATCAATGGATAAGCTGTTAAGGACCATGACTTTTCTTCCTTTCACGCAAGAATTTCCAGCCGTCTCTTTTCCTTTCTAACTTCTAAGAGATTGTGCTTCATTAGCCCAATCAAAGCTACTGAATTGGCATAAAAGAAACTTTCCAGATTCCGCTTTGATCTTTTACCATAGAGAACCCACGGGATCCATCTTCATAATCATACTTAATCCAGCCATGAATATCGTTCTCGATCATAAATTCACCGTCTTGGATCCCGTTATAGGTTTGCAGAATACTCTCTTTCGTTCCTCTATCTATTTCAGGAATTTGGTCATCTTCCTCTTTTGTCCAAAGGATATGATCTGGCCTTGTGGTATAGAGAGCATAATGAACATCATAGTCTTTCATCAAATCCGCATACACAAAAAGTTTAGCTATACTGATCGGGGTTAAACCCTTTAGATAGGCAGGGTCCATGTTTTTGGAAAAATTCTCATAGCTCTCTTTTTCTTTTTCCGTAAGAGAGAATTCCATGGGGGCGGTCTCTTTCTCAGCCGACTCTTTACCAATTTCTTCTTTTTCAGTTATTTCTGCTTCTTTATTTACTAAAGCACTTGAAGTTGCGTCTTCATTGGAAGCACAAGCGACTAAAAATCCTGCTGCCAGAAGAGATAAAAATAAATGGTGTTTCTCCACATCTACACTCCCTCTCGGTAAAAAACAAACACGTGTTGTAATCTGTATGGTGTTCCCATCTACGATTCACATACAAAAAACGAACATCCTTGAAGCTTTCAAGTTGCGTATAATTTCAGAAGATCATTAAACGTCTCAATGACCTCATCATACTCACTTACTCGGCCAAAGCCGTACCTTGCGTAAACAAAGGGGATGCCAGCATATCTCGATGCATTCAAATCACCTTCTGTGTCTCCTATGTAGATAGGGCTTAAAAGATGATTCCTTTCCATGACCAATTTGATGTTCTCACCTTTTGAAAGACCCGTCCTACCAGGATTTTCAAAGTCAAGGAAGTACTGTTGCAGGTTATGGTACTCGTAAAAGGCTTCAATATACCCATCTTGACAATTGCTTACAATGAAAAGTTTATAATGGTGAGAGAGAGTACTTAGCACTTCCTCCACCTTATGAAACAAGTCGCCCCCATGTTGCCTAATATATCCCTGTTCGGCAGCACAACAGTCCCTGATCAGTGATGAACGTACATCTGCAGCTAAAAAAGGGAACAACTTTCCACTGATTTCATCCATTTGTAATCCCATTGTTCCTTCAAAATCCGTTCTGGTAAGTTCTTTCTCCATCTGCTGGTTTTCTTTAATTTGACTATTCCAAGCGGTCAGCACAGTATCAATAGGGTCCCATATCGTCCCGTCTAAATCAAAAATGATACTATCCATAGATCGTTACCTCTCTCCCTATCCAGCGTCTTTTATGTATGGTGCTTTCGATACCGGATCTGTTATGTTAGGACTCCCCAGCTATTCCACCACTATATAAATTCGAGTGATGTAACCTTAGATTAAACCCTCCTTTCCATAAAAGTGATGTTCATTCCAATTATTTCAAACTCCAGTATTGAACTCAATCATAATTAGAAATAAATCAAAACTTATGTATCTCACTTTCTTCACCATTGAGGAAACAGCTTAAAGACATTCAAAAGAAAAGACCAAAACCCGATAGCCAGCTATTTTATAACCTCTAAAAAAATGAAAACCCCTGATTTCTATAAAATAAGAAATCAGGGTTTATTTGAAAAGACGATTAAGAACCCGTCTGCTCATCCATCAAGTATGATCGTCTTTTAAGAACCAGCCCAGACATCTTTCGCCAGTCGGCCAGACTTTTCAAGCTCATCCAACCAAGAAACAGCTTCCTGCTCACTGACTTGATGAAGGTCACGGTAACATTCCACAAGCGTATTCGTTACTTCAGGAGCCATTTTGCTGCCATCCCCGCAAATATAGAGACGACCTCCTTGATCTAATAGAGAAAGGATCGCTTCCGCATGTTTCTTCATCACATGCTGGACATAAACCTTTTCTTCATCCTTTTGCCTGGAGAAAGCGGTATGCAGATCAATCAAGCCGAGACGTTCCGCTTCTTTCAGTTCCTCTTCATACAAAAAGTCTTCCTCCGGTCGACGGCACCCGAAATAAAGGTGGGCTTCTCCGAGCGTCGTTCCTTCCTGCTTCATCGATTTACGCGCCTGGATAAATCCACGGAAGGGAGCGATTCCAGTCCCCGGTCCGACAAGGATCATCGGTGTTTCAGGATCCTCCGGCAGTTGGAAGTCGGATTGAGGGGTACGGACGAAACAGGCGATTTTGTCTCCGATTTCTCTTGATGCCAGATAATTCGAAGCTACTCCTTCGTACTCCCCATTGCCGCTCCACGCCTCTCCTCGAACGACACTGACCGTCACACTCGGTTGATGGGCATCCACACGAGGGGAACTGGAAATGGAATAATATCGGACTTTCAAAGCTGGAAGCAGGGATAAGAATTGTTCGAACTCCATTTCACAGGATGGATATGCCTCTAACAGCTCAAGCATCGTCTGACGTTTTTCTAGAATTTCAGTTTTATAGTTTTCGTCCTCAACGAGTTGTTGTAGTTCCATTTTGTGTGGCGGACAAGGGTTACTCGCGGCAAGCGCACGGATTTGCGCTCTTGTTGCTGGTTCCTGTAATTCTACATAAGAGGAAAGCAATTGTTTGAGTTGTACAGGCTCGCCTGTAGGCAAATGAGCGGCACGGCCGGTACCTTCACTCAAAATCACATGCTCTTCTCCTTTCATTCCGAACCGGTTCAGCACCCTGTTAATAAGAGCCGGCGTGTTTTCCGGTACGACACCTAGATGATCCCCCTCTTGGAAGGTCACAGCTGCAGGAAGTTCAACCTCCACGTGACGGGTACTGCGTTCCTCAGAGTTCAAAAGTTCCTTGTTTTCAAGGACAACGGCTGTAGAAGCGTCATAAGTGCGAGCAACAGGCGTATAGCTCGTGCCACTGACGAATTCCATGGAAATTTGGTTGGAGGCATCCTCCCCTTTTTCCAAATCCAACTTGAAATGGTCGGCTAAAGCGGGCCATAGCTTTTCTTCCCATTTTTCCAGATCACCATCAAAGTCTTCATTGGCATCTCCTTCGCCCCGTTCAAGCAGTCGAACAGCCCCTTTCGCATCGAGCTCTCGATCGATGGTCGCAGGCACCCGTTGATAGGTACTCGCCCAATTTCGGTCGCCGCAGCCAAAAACAGCGTAAGTTACCCCGTCAACTTCTCCTTCCTCAGCAGATGTCAGCCACTGAACAAAAGAGGTTGCGTTGTCTGGTGGATTGCCGTTATAGGAAGCAGATACGATCAAGGTGGCTCCTTCTTTCGGAAGGTTTCCCGTCCATTCATCGAGCGACGCTGTCGTTACGGAAAAGCCTTGATGGCGCGCAGTTTCTGCAAGCTCCCGGGCCACCCCTTCTGCTGTCCCCATGTTCGACCCGTACAATACGAGGAATGGGGTGCCATGGGACTCGCGGGCGGGCATATCCTTCGTATTTTCCTTTTCTTCCGTTTCCTGGGTCTGGAAGCCGTTGAATGCTCTTCTCGTTTTCACTTTCATCGTCAGCCCGTCCGGCTTGAACGTCAACGTTTCTTTGACATCCAGTTCATAATCCGTATGATCGACAAGGTCGAAATGCTGCAAGACCATACCAAGAACAAGGGTCGCTTCATGGAGCGCGAACTGCTGACCGATGCATGCTCTTTGTCCATTGCCAAAAGGCTTATACGCATGATGTGGAATGCTTGCCGGATTTTCAAAGCGTTCTGGATTGAATTCTTCCGCATCGTCTCCCCAGACGGTGGTATCGCGGTGAAGCTCCGGAATAAGCAGGGTGAACGTTTCCCCTTTTTCCACCTCGTATTCGCCATCCAGCGTAGTATCTTCCTTCGCATAAACGGAAAACGCAGGGGCTGTTGGCCATAGACGTAACGCTTCGTTTAAGATCATCCGCACGTATTTCAGCTGCTTCACCTGCTTAAAAGATGGGGTGTCGTCACCAAGCACTTCATCCACTTCCTGATAGGCTTTCTGTAACTTTTCCGGATGTTTCAAAAGATAATACGTAGCGAAAGAAAGGAGCCCGCTCGTCGTTTCGTGACCGGCGATGAGGAACGTGATGATTTGAAAACGGATATTTTCATCATCAAGCGCTTCCCCGGTTTCAGGGTCTTTCCCTTTCAGCATGTGCCCAAGAAGGTCGTCCTCTCCCTGATCTCCTGCTTGTTTTCTTTCTTCGATTAATTGATCGACTAAGTTGAACATGTAATCGATATCTTCTTTGAATTGACGTTTGGATCGGACCATCAGCTTATCCTGGATCCCCAGGCGCTGGGTCTGACTCATCGATTCATCAAGTGCGCGCACCATTTTCTCTATAAAAGGGTGGGAATCTTCGCGATAGAAGCTGTTGAAACGGTAATTGAATCCGCACAAACCAATCGTATCAAGCGTCAGGCGTGTCATATCATCAGGAACATCAACTTCTTCATTCGGATTCAGTCTCGCCCATTTCTGGATCAGCTGAGAAGCAAGGTCGATCATTTTTTCATGATAGCCTTTCATGGCTTGCTGGCTGAAACTTGGCAGCAGGATATTATGGGCCTTCTTCCAATTCGGTTCACCCGTCCCACTTGTGAACAAACCATCTCCGCCAAAGGCACGCACTTTTTGAAGCGCAGGTCCGATTTGTTTATCAAAACGCGTCTCGTCACAGATTTCAGCAGCAAAACGTGCGTTTGAAATAAATGTACTGACCCGGCCCGGGAATTGGAGTTGATAGATCGGCCCAAGCTCCCGGGCATGCTTCATAAACGACTGCACGGGTCTTTCTTTATCGATGGCCGGCAAATTCCCGAGCGGTCCATAAGATTTCGGTTGTGGCAGATTTTCTGTATGATTCATGGACTAACACCTCTTTAATCGTATTGAAGATACCGGAATGAATATTCATTCCGAATATAGGAGAAGAAAGCTGAACCTCATCACGCATGATGACGTACAGCATCCCAGCAGGTTTCTTCGGCCCCTGTCAATAGTTCATCCGTCTCTTCGATTTCACCTGCTCGGATCAATTTGAACAACTCAAGAAATCCACCGAAAATGATCGCAATCAATGCCTTCGATGGCAAATCTCTGATTTGTTCTTTTTCCTTCCCCTCATCGATAAAGCCTTCAAGAATCATCAATAGATGATTGAATCGACTCCGGCTTGTCTCGTCAAGGAAATAAGCGGCATTATGGGTTTTGATAAAATAAAGCGCGTGCTCGTGCTCATTTGTAAACCGCACCATGCCTTGAAACAGATGATGAAATTGATCGCGGATGCCTGCTTCCTGGGGGTAATCTTCTTCAAGTGTTTTTGTGAACAAGTCGACGTAATGCTGGAATAATGTATTGACTAGAACTTCTTTGTTCTCAAAATAACGGTAAATCGTTCCCGCTCCCACGTTCGCATCACTGGCAATCATCGGAATCGTTGTCGCATCGAAACCGCGTTCTGCGAATAGCGACAGCGCACTGTTTAGAATATGGTCGCGTTTACTTGTTGATGTCGCCATTTGAAACTCCCTCCTATGCGGAATGAACATTCATTCCTGTTCAGCTTAGTATATTTTTCCTTTTCATTCAATCAATCGAAAGTCTCATCATTCTTTTTGTATTAAAAAAATCGTTGCCTGCCCCCGCTCCTTTACTATTGTAAAAGAACGGGGAGCTGGCACCGATTCTGAACAACCATCATGCAGCGGCTTGTTTTTTCGTCAATGTAAAAAAGATCACAGCACCAATGGAAGCTGTCGTAAACAAAATGGCTCCCATCGGTACAGCTGTCGTCTCATCAAGTCCGACCAGCGGGGAAACCGTCGCACCAAATAATAACGGCAGCATCCCGAGGACCGCGCTGGCACTTCCTGCCCGGTGCCCCTGATGCTCCATCGCCAAGGTAAACGTACTCGTCAAAACCATCCCCATCGCGGTCATGTAAATGAAGATAGGAATGACGATCGCAAACAACGGTCCTTCGACTATGGTCATCACTAAAAGGAAACACGTCGCACTAACGGCAACGAGTACGGCCGTCCGCAGCAGACTTCTTTCATGGAAGATCCCTCCGAGACGACCAACTAAAAAGCTTCCTGTAATGATGGCCAGGCCATTGATCCCGAATAAAATGCTGAACGCTTGAGGAGACACGCCGTAAATGCCCTGATAAACAAACGGCGTTCCCGATACATAGGCAAAGCTCCCCCCATGGACAAAACCGATCGTGAGCGCATACCCGATGAACGAGCGGTCCTTCAGCAGCCGGCCGATGGTCAGGATCGATTCTTTTACAGAGCTTGGGATCCGCTTTTCCACAGGAAGGGTCTCTGGTAATTTCCCTGCGACTGTCAAAACGATGGCTACTCCTACGATACTTAAAAAGAAGAAAATCGTTTCCCATGTCGCAAAAGGTAAAAGAAGGATCGCCCCGCCCGTCATCGGGGCAATCATTGGGGCTGTCGCATTGATCACCATCAATAAGGCGA
This sequence comes from Halobacillus sp. Nhm2S1, assembly GCF_019599545.1. Lineage (GTDB taxonomy): Bacteria > Bacillota > Bacilli > Bacillales > Halobacillaceae > Halobacillus. The sequence goes on from NZ_JAIEZV010000001.1 coordinate 746,647, forward strand.
AGAACTTCGTCAGCTCTCTTCCTGAAAACACATCACGCACGACCGCCCGTGAAAGGACGACTCCGGCAGAGGCCGTGAATCCTTGGAGGAAACGAGCAATCACGAGCACAAGGATATTCGGGGCAAGTGCACACAGGAACGAAGCCAGCGCAAAGAGGGAAAGGAAAACGATGAGTGGTCTTCTCCTCCCCTGTGAATCACTGATCGGACCTACGACGATTTGACCAACGGCAAGACCAATCAAGCACGTCGTCAAACTAAGCTGGACGAGAGATGCATTTGTTTCTAAATCAGAAGCGATGCCCGGAAAGCTGGGCAGATACATATCAATATTCAATGGACCTAGAATGCCAAGCATGCCCAGTAAAAAGGCAAGACCTATTCTTTCTTTCCCTGTTGGATTATGTAACATTGTTCAACACCTTCTTCTATTCAATCTACTACCTGAAAGCTCCTTGAATATAATCCCCAAGTTCTCCCGGCTGTTAAACTATTAATTTTATCTTCATTCATCCTCGAAGTCTATCCCTACGCATTAAAAACCTCTGTCCCGGTTGGCAGCAAAGAGAACCTCTCTTCAAACATATTAAAGCGCCAATCGTTAGGATTGGCGCTTTTGGTTCCATACTTTTCTTCTATTTTGAGGGATGATCCCACCTGTTGTATCTTTATCCACCTTCAGCATTGGTCACACGAATCGATGGTTATCTAGGAAAAGAAGTGCAAACATCCATGATCGATATAGCTGCGGTCCGAGGAAACAAAAGCTTTTGAGTTTTGGAATGCTGGGATCATCCCTACCGTCCAATCTTTTGGCGAAGAATGTCCTTGGATTTATAGAGGACCTCAATATGTGTTCCCTCCACCGTGTAATGATCCCCGTCGAGCAGAAACACACTTTCTTCAATAGCATCCCCGTCCCCCTCATTTGTATAGGCAGCAGCGGTAACCTCGCCATCCACCCACGCTCCCGTTCCTTTATAGGGGACAACTTCCAAGTACTTGATTGATTCTGCCCCTGTCCCTGCGATGACCGTCACATCAATGTTCCGTTGATCAACAACCGCGCGTTCGGCATTCAAGGAATCGAGAAAAGCATTGGTTGTCTTCATATGAGTGTAAGGAAGAAGTGCCCGGTTGCTACCATCCTTCATTATTAAATAGTTCTGGTAATCACTCCCCGGCACGATATCTAATAAACCTGGAAAGTGCCTATGGATCACTTCCATCCGGTTCCCCTTGTAATGATGGCTCAAATACTCCAAGTACCACTGCATATAAAAATGCACAAAGTTGACCTTCCCCTTTTGCCCTGTCGGCAGTTCTCCTCCGGCCCAATAGCTGTAGTTCGGTGCAGAGCCAGCATTAGGGGTACAAAGCTGAATCAGCTGATCGACATCATTCTGGTATTTGTCCCCTTGCACATACGCTCTTGCGACTAACCCTCCCATGCTGTGACTGATGAGATTCACACGCTCCGCCCCTGTCTGCCGTTTAGCCATAGCCACCGTTTTTGCCAAGTAATGGCTCGCGGAATGTTCGATCTTCTGACTCCAGTCATAAAAGCAGATGAACAGGTCTTTTCCCCTCCGGTACCCCATCGTTTCCAATATGAGAACAAAAGGTTCATAGACCATCCCGGCAAGACCGAAACTCCATCCACCTGTTCCAGGAATGATCTCATCGCTCATCGATCCGAATAAACCGGGAATGACAATTAATGGAGCGTGGCCTTTCCCCAATGTTTCTCCTCCTCTCCATCACTTTTTAAAATATATGAACAGGAGGGGGAAAACATTTTTATAGCCACAACAGGTCAATGAAAAGATTCAACGAGGAGGGGATGATGGAACTTTACTCTTCAACTCCTCTACTTCCGTTTGAAGCCGCTCCAATTCTCCAAGTAATTCCATCACCATGTCATCACTCTTACACAATTCGTTCCCTAGAGCGGTGATCGTCTCCTCTTCCCACGCAAAAGGATCTCCTTGTTCAGGGGTGATTGGAATATCTTCATAAATGAGCCCTTCCTCTTCTGTCGGTGTAAAGAAGACAGCCACTTCACACTCGCCATCACCCGCTGCGATCCGCTTGCGTAAGTTCACTTTTCCGTACCCCATTCTTCTGGCTGCTATCCCACCAAAAACACTCGACGTCATCATACACAAATGGGGAGCCTCGTGCACCGCTCCCCCAAAAGGACAGGCGGATGCTTTTACAATGATATGATCTTTATAAACTTCGGATATCTCAAAATGGCCACCGATTGAATTTTTCAAGTCGACAATTACACGGGCATATTGATCCGGGGTCCATGCCTGCCCTTTTTCATCGTAGAAAGATTCAAACCATTCACCTGTCCTGATTCCTAATTGGCGGATATATTCCTCGGCTTTTGTTCCGACCGTACGGCTGTGCAGGTGAGCGTATTGGGCAATGAGTTTCGACAAGAATATCGTCCCTGAAAGTTTCATCGGCTCTGTCATCGCAATCTCCTCTCTCCTCTATTCTTTACTCTTATTATAGATGATAGAGGAGGGGGTTCCTAATGAAAAAGTCCGACAGATTTCTCGTGTACGCTTCAATCATTGGGATCGTCTCGATCAAAAAAGCCGTTTCATGTCTAAAATGCACGAAACGGCCTGATGATTATTTGGTTGTTTCATAATACTCACGGACGAGCGTCTCCATGACCTCATTCGTCCGGAGAGCGGTCATCCCCGTACTCGGACACATCCCTCTCCCAAGCAATTCATTGACGACCGTCTGGATGTGACTATACTGAATATGTTCAGGGTGCTCTACATAAAAGGATTCTTCAGCTGAATCCGTAGAAAGAATAATCGGCTTGTCATCAAACGTTGAAAATTGAATTTCTCCTTCTGTACCGACAATCCGGTTATCGTCTTCCTTTTTATAGGAAGAGAAATTCCATACTCCTGTGCCGACCGCGCCGCTGTCGAATCTCCATACCCCACTTACGGTGTCCTCCGCAGGATAGGAATCGGCGAGATTATAAGCAGAGCCTTTTACATCTTTCAACGGTCCGAGTAAAAAATCGAATAAATCAAGCGTATGTGAGCCTACATCATAGAATAACCCGGCACCGCTTTTTTCCGGAATCACCCGCCACGGCCAATTCCCATCCTCATCTTTTTGAACAATCGGTTGCGTCTGCTGAATCGATACAAACCGAACCTCTCCAATCGAGCCGTTCTCAATCAACTCTTTTACTTTAAGAAATCTCGGAAGAGACCTCCTATAGTAAGCGACGAATAATGGGACCCCGTACTTTTCGCAGGCGTGCACCATCTCCCAGCATTCTTCTGAGTGATTCGCCATCGGTTTCTCCACGTACACAGGCTTCCCAGCTTCGGCTGCCATGAGTGTATATTTCTTGTGGGTGGAAGGAGGTGTGGCAATATAGACAGCGTCCACTTCGTCATCATAAATTAAATCTTCCGCTTGATCATACCATTTCGGTACCCCATGGCGTTCGGCATAATCTTTCGCCTTTTTCCATTCCTTCTCATCACAGCTACAAGGCTGCTGTGATCGACTTTCTGAAAAGCGGGTCCACTTTTAACTTCTGTGACATTTCCGCAGCCGATGATTCCCCATCGTATGTGGTTCATCTCATTTCCTCCTTTTTCTTTTACGGGTTTTACTATCTAAAGGGCAATACCCTACGAAGGGCATACTGACACTAAATAAATCAAGGATCGACATACCATTGGAATAACAACAAAAAAGAAGGTTCACATGGAACCTTCTTTCCGAGACTGCCTAAACGATCACTTACCGCTCCTCCAACCTGTCCAGCAATTCTTCCAGGTTTGGATCACTGATATAGTTTTCAATGGTGATAATCTCTTTATCCTGATGCGCGTGTTTCGCTCGGTCATAGAGATCTTTATGAACGACAATGATGTTCGAATCTTGTGGCGCATCTTCAATTCTGTAGTGTTTCACTTCCATTCCTTCGATTCCTCTTTTTTGCAGTTTCTTTCTGAACGTCGTGGCACCCAGGGCACTACTTCCTGCACCTGCGTCACATGCGAAGGAAATTTTATCAATCTTCTCTTCCTTTTTGCTGCTGCCTGCCACTTGTTTTCCTTGTTGTTTCATTGCTTTCGATTTTTCGATAGAATCGGAAAGTTCATCTTCTTCCTCATCTTTGTTCTTTTCCATTTTCAAAATCAGCGATGTGATCAGGAATGTGACAGCAGCGGCAGCGAGGACGCCTGCGATGATGCCGATAAAGCTTCCTTTAGGAGTAAGTCCCAGGTAAGCGAAAATCGAGCCTGGGCTTGGTCCCGCGACGAGCCCTGCATCAAACATACTGAACACGGCGATCCCTGTCGCACCCCCGGCGATCATTCCGATGATTGTAAGGGGTTTCATTAATACGTAAGGGAAGTATAGTTCATGGATACCGCCGAAGAAATGAATAATGATTGCACCTGGTGCGGTCCGTCGAGCCGTCTTTTTACCGAAGAACGTAAACGCCAGCAGCAATCCAAGGCCTGGGCCTGGGTTGGATGCGACAGTAAAGTAGATGGACTTGCCTGTTTCAGCTGCCGCCTGCATGCCGAGCGGGTAGTAAATACCCTGGTCGATCACGTTATTCAGGAACAACACTTTTGCCGGTTCGTTAATCAAGGATAGTAAAGGAAGTAACCCTGTAGCCACCAAAGCTTCAATCGCTGAAGTAACGAAGTTGTTCGCCGATTCGATGACTGGACCGATGAACAGGAACGATACGATCATTAACAAGAATCCTAGAATACCCAGGGAGAAGTTGTTCACAATCATCTCAAACCCGGCAGGAATTCTGTTTTCAACGGCACGGTCAAATTTCTTTATGATCAAGCCGCCTAAAGGACCGATCACCATCGCGCCTAAGAACATAGGAATATCGGATCCGACGATCAAACCAATAGCCCCGATCGCCCCCATGACAGCTCCTCGTTGGCCACCGACCATACGTCCGCCGGTTATGGCGAGAAGCAATGGAAGTAAGAATTTAATGGCTGGACCGACGATTTGCGCCAGCTGCTCATTAGGGATCCATCCTGTCGGAATAAACAAAGCGGTCAACAGACCCCAGGCGATAAATGCGCCGATATTCGGCAGGACCATATTGGTTAAAAAGCCGCCGAAAGCTTGTACTCTGGCCCTTGCAGAAGGACGATTCATGTCTACTACATTGCTATCTGTTGTTGCCTTAGCTGGACTTGCCATCTTTCTCATCCCTTTCAAATGTTAAATATGAAAATTCATCGATTTACAGTCAGGTGATTGGACTTATTCTACCGTTTGGAGCAGATCCAGGATTTCCTCTTCACTGTTTGACTGCTCGAGTTTTTCTCTTACGTCATCTTCGATCAACAAGGAAGATAAATCAGAAATCAAGTCTAAGTGGCCGGAGGTATCTTCAGCAGCTAGTGTGAACAGAAGATTGACCTTTTTATTTTCTGGAAACGGTACGGCCTCTTCTAACTTTAGAAGCGAAATCCCTGTTTTTTTGACTACGCCATCTTCATTTTTCGCATGTGGCATAGCGATTCCTGGAACGATGACGATATACGGACCATTTTCGTGGACGTTTTGAATCATATCCTCCACATATTTAGGAGTGATTGACCCGCCATCCAGCAAAGGAGTTGCTGATTCTTTGATCGCTTCCTCCCATGTACTTACAGAATTTAAGAATTGAATGTTTCCTTTTAATTGTTGGCTTAGCATAGTGTCAGCATCCTTTCCATTCAGCTTTTTAGCGATTGTTCTTGTTTCAATTGCACATAATGACTTTTGATTTTTGATACGATGGAGTCATCTTTCCATCCAGTGAAATGAGCGATGGCCGCTTCGACTCCTTGATTTTTTATATAATCTTGGAGCTGTACAGCTTCCTCATCTTCAGGGTTATCAAATAAAAGCGCGGCCGCAATCGCAGTAGTCAAATTTTCAATCGGCAGGCCCAAATCGTAAAGGACTCTAGTTGGTTTGACTAACCGTTCCTCAGACCCGAGCTTCCGGATCGGAGCCCTTCCCACACGCAAAAGATCATCGCTGATGTTTTCATTTTTGAAACGATCGATGGTTTTTTCAATAAAAGCTTTCAGCCCATCTTCGTCCATATCATGGATATGGGTGAAATAGCGGGCAGACTCATGAAGGGTTGCTCTTAAGAACTCCTCCAGCTTGGCGTCCTTTAATGCCCGTTGAATGGTTGGATAGCCTCTCAAATAACCCATGTAGGCTGTAGCCGCGTGCCCCATGTTCACCATGTACAACTTGCGTTCAATGTGTGGTTTTAACGTGTCGACGTAGACAGCATTTTTCACTGGAGGAAGCTCCTTATTCACCATCTCAGTACGGTTGATGATCCATTCATAATAGGGTTCCACAAGGGCGATTTCCCCTTCCTTCCGTTTTTCAGATAGCGAAAGCCGGTCAATTGCGGAGTTCGGAAAACCAACGGAAGAGATCAGGTCATCCATTTGTTGTTCAGAAACTATTTTTTTCACTTCCTCTTTCAATTGTGAAGAAGCATTGATGGTATTTTCATTGGCGATCACGTCGATGAGAGGTTTGCTCTGTTGCGTTCTTAACAGAAGCCCTCTGGATAAGATCGGAGCAATTCTTGAAAGATTTTGTGCTCCTACAGATGTCGTGATGAAATCCGCTTCTAAAATAGCTTCGATGATTTCATTCTGAGCACTTGTATGCAAGGCTTTCACAGGAGAAACCGTCTCCTGCGTGTGATTTTCATCTAGTAACTCGATCACATACTGTTTGTTCTGATTGATGTTTTCGACCAGCTGGTGGTCTGCATCCACAAAGCAGACTTCATATCCCGTCTTGTTCAGGAGATATCCGATTAAGCCTCGCCCGATATTTCCCGCTCCAAAATGCAGCGCTTTCATTTGTGGACCTCCTTTACGTCAGGCTTTCTCTATTGATCCATGCGTCAGTAAACCATAAAAATCAGTATAATAGGACAATGGAAAAGCGTCTATAGAGAAAAAAGAAAAATACCCTTTTCGTATAATTTTACATATTTTCTCATTTACTTATTGATTTAGGAATCGCTTAAGGATTCCATGGCCTGCCCCTCTAATTTTCCTTCAAAGGGGCTTGCCATTTCTATAGGTCTCCTATTCTAAGTTCGCGTGGTATTCCCAGAGCGATTGCAGTTCGATGTTTTCTTTTTTGACGATCATTAACGCGATGGTATCTCCTAATAGAAGAAGGCTTTGTTCAAATAGACTCTTCATCGGCTGGTTGGATTGCACTTCTTCTTCTGTTTCTGGATTGGAACTTATAGGGAGTCGAACGAACGCATCAGCGTATTGACTCATGGAACTATTCGGATTCGTCCCGATGTGGGCCACCGTTGCGTTCAGTTCTTTCGCTTTTTTTGCAATAATAAGAGGAAAGGCAGTTTCGCCACTGCCGGATCCAACGATCAGCAGGTCCTTCTCCGTCATGGCTGGTTCTGTGATCTGTCCTACCACGTAGGTCTGAACACCGAGGTGTGCTAACCTTTTGGCGATAGATTTCAATGATAATAGCACCCGTCCGACACCTACGAAGAATACTTTTTCTGCTTGATTGATCTGTTGGATCAAACGTTCAATCTCCTGGCTGTCCACGTTGTTCAATGTGGATGTAATTTCATTGGTAATGACTCCTGCTGCTTCTTTATAGTTAACCATTGATTCCAACCTCCTCATGCAATCCTTCTTGTATCAGTGATTCCATCAATTTTTTGTTGTCTTTCAAAGAATTGCTCTTTTCAAACAAACTCGTGCTTCCGGCCACCAGGATGTCCGCTCCGGCTCTGACCAGTGTAGGAATCGTATTCAAGGATACGCGGCCGTCCACTTCAATCTTCGTATCTAAATCTTTGGAGCGGATCAGCTTAGCCAGATCCTCTACTTTTTTCGTAGCATAGGAAACTTGCTTTTCACCTTTATCTGTCGCAAATCCAGGGTTGATCAACATCAAAAGGACCGTGTCTACTTGCGGCAACACATAATCCAGGACCGATAATGGTGTAGCTGGGTTTAATGCGATTCCCACTTTGGTGTCATGCTTTTTAATTAAGTTGATGTAGCGGTCAAGGTGGAAGCTCGTCTCCACATGGAAGGTGATTTGTTCGACGCCGATCCGCAGCATCTCCTGTATAAAGAATTCATTGGTGTTGGCCATTATATGAACATCGAATTTCATATCCGTAATTTTCCTTAATTGTTCAATCGTATTGATTCCTAAAGGCATGCTTGGACTGAAGGTTCCGTCGATAATATCAATGTGTAACGTATCTAATCCTGCTTCTTCAATCTCTCTGACACTTTTCTCAAGATTGCAGAGATCCGCACACATGATGGACGGTGCAATCGTTATATTTCTTTGCATGTTTGTGCCTCCTTGTTTGTGTTTATGCGCCTTTGTCAAAATATTAAGGCATAAACAAGAAATTGTAAAGCGTTTTCTTGCATGTTTTTGCTTTTATTTGCACATTAATGCTGTTTTGAGATTTGTGAAAGCGAAGATCCGTGATATACTGGAAGAAATCATAGAAGGAGTCTTTCGTGTATGCTTAAACAAGAACGCCAGCAAACCATTATCGATATTGTAAATGAAGAGCACAAAGTCATTGCCAGCGACTTGAGCAGACGGCTGTCTGTGTCAGAAGATACCATTAGAAGAGACTTGAAAGAATTAGACAGCCAGGGCGTGATCAAAAGAGTTCATAGCGGGGCATTAAGAAAAGGACCGCCCGTTCAGGACTTTTCTACAAGACAGGAGATTTTCAATGAAACGAAATCGAACCTGGCGAACAAAGCCCTACATTATATAGAAGACGACATGGTCCTGTTGATCGATGGCGGGACAACGAACTTACAATTGGTCCACCAGCTCCCTTTGTCTTTAAAAGGGACCGTGATTACCAACAGCCCACCGATTGCTATGGCCCTATCCAATCACACCGATGTCGAGGTCATTATGATCGGAGGAACCTTATTTAAACAGTCGATGGTGAATTTAGGCATCGACACCTATGAAGCATTGAATACGATGAGAGCCGATCTATATATCATGGGCATTTACAACATAGATCCTGAAATCGGAATCAGTATCCCCCGTTCATCTGAAGCATTGATCAAACGGAAAATGGCGTCTATTTCCACGGAAGTGTTAGCCATGGTGACGAATGATAAGCTGGATACCGTTTCCAACCATATCGTCTGTCCAACCGACCATTTGACGTACTTAATTACAGAAAATGTGCATGCGGATATTAAACGTTTGTATGAAAAACAGGGCATTACGATTATTGATCAGTAATAAGCTAAAGATATGAGGTATACAAGAAAGAAACACAAAAAAGCCAGCCGAACCGGCTGGCTTTTTTCATCGATCTCTTTACATCCTTCCTTCATTCAACAGACCTTCCATTCATTATAAAAAATTAATCCCGGATGATTCCGTGACTCGAACCGATCAACACTTCTTTCCCTTTTTGATTACGATACACAGACTTCATCTCCACTTTCTTGTGTCCTTCCGCCTGAACAACCTTATCCAACGTCACTTCACAAGTAATCGTATCCCCAGTAAAGACCGGCCTGACAAACTCACTGACCATATCCCTTGCGATATAGTGTAAATCCCCACCGATCTTCGTTCCGATGGTCGCCGTTAGTAAACCTTGAACCATCAGCCTTCCCTCGTCATCCGGCTCCATATGATGTCTCCCTTGATCTCCGGAAATCCGGCCGAACTCCAATACTTCCTCATTCGTAAACGTCCGCTTCCACGTGTACACATCGCCTGTTTTCATCGGCCTCTCTCCTTTACATGATTGATGAATCCAATTTTCATCGTGAAATCTTATATCCCTAAGTTTTTTTCAAAATGGTAGCGCTGGCCATCATCTGAAAGAAGGTAATAACCATTCGATGTATATAGCCGTACAGCACTTTCCCAAGTATTGTGTGTCTCTAATACAAGTCGTTCATACTGGCTTGATCGTGCCGCATCCTCAAGCTTCGCAAGCATCCTTTGACCAATACCCTTCCTTCTGAATGTCCTCTTCACAGACATCCGCTCAATTCTTCCCACCCGATGATTCTCTTTCGTCACGGCACCTGTCGCAACCATCTCATCATTCTCAAAAGCAACATAGAATACATGACCATCCTTACCATAGGTGCCCATCATATCTTTCAAGTCGGGGTTCAGCGAATGATCAATAAACCCAAATCGCTCGAAAAACCCGGCCAATATGAGGTTTCTGGCATCGTCCTCCACGGCTTTATGTAAAGGCAGGATGTCCAATGTGAAAACCTGCTCGTTTCCCTTTCCCAAAGCCCTCTCCTCCTTTTCCCAAGCTCCCTTTCGTATTAAAAATTCTCTAACTCGATCAGATAGAGTCGCAGACGCTTTTCAATTTGGTCTTTGGTTCCAAACCGGATGATCTGTTCCTTTGTCAACGTTTCTTCCTGAAGCAATTCAAGGTGAGTATGAGCCATCGTTACAAGTTTCAAGAACACTTCAATATGTAAATCCGTCTGCTTCTGCTTTGAACCTTGTGTATAGCCATCCACAAACCCGTCTACATGAGCCCTCAATAGAGGGACGTGGTGATGATAATTTCCTTTTGCATATCTCCTTGTATCGTAGACCGTTGGGAAAAAGGTGTGATAGTTGAACACATGGTTAGCGGCAAGTGACGTCCCTGTATAAAGGATTGGAAAAGGGTCGATCATTTTCACGCCGCTTCTTGTAAAAATTAAATTTTCAGGTGATGTGTCCTGATTGGTCAGGATCCGCTTTTCCCTGCCAATGGACCGGTTGGGGATCAATTCCTTTCCGGTGGCAGTCACTTTTTCTTTATTGAATGCATAGGAACTTGAAAGAAGGGCATCCAGTTCTCCTTGATATTCTCCTCTCTCTTCGACGATACACGCGCTCAGATCCATGTCGAGACCGCCTTTCAGTTCTCCGTTTCCTCCGACTTCCAAATATCCGATGCCTTCAAAAGGAGGATCGATATCTTCAAGGGCGCGGAAGAACTCACCGATCTCGCTCCCGTATTGCTTGGATTGTTGTAACGTCTGTCTTTCCAGTCCTTCAGTTGTACCCAAATAAGATTCAACCGTATAGCTAAGATCTTCACTGATAAAATAACGGAAGTATTCAGGACATATGCCTTTCTCCGCCTGGTTTGCTATCTTGTAAAAAGCTTCTGTAGACCCGTATTCTGCCGTCAATTGATCCCGGTTGAAATCGACGGCTTGATCATACGCAAACTTCTTAGGAATGCGGAGGACAAGCTGATCACCCTCGACCAGGTAAGCATAGTGCCAGGCCCCCTCCCCCAAGCGTTTGATATCCGATTCTCCAACTAATCGGTGTACCCCTTCGTTTTCCAGGGCTCGATTGATTTGTTCGAATTCGGTGACGGATTGTTTCGTTAAAAAATCCATGTTTTCCTCTCCTTTTTCATCCTGACGCGTTCTTCCTTATATAGCGTGGCGTCATTTGGTTAACGGTTACAAGAAAACATGTACTTCCAGAACAGTTAATCCTTCAATATTTTAACATATAATTCCTAATTATCTGAATAAAAGAGAGCCCTTCCACAGAAGCGCTCTATCCCCAGAATACTTCCACCTTGTTCAATAAGGACGATAAGCTTCCCTTGCAGAAAGACCCTCGTGGCTTTCCTTATGAAGTAGGCCTGTCCAAGCTCAAGAACGCGCGGGACTTCTCATTTTGACTCATTCAGTTATAGACGTTATACTAGAAAAACTCTTGAGGCTTCGGTACTCATTTAAAATCAGTGATCAGGAGTGAGCATATGTCAAAAATCGATGTAGGGCAGTCCATTATGGAAAGATGCACAAGCTGCTACCATAATGTCCTAAAGGTAATCAAAGTCGTTCCGAAAGAATTTGAAGATAAAACGGCTTATGTTGTCTGGACCCAGTGTCCGGAATGTGGAAACAATGATCATCAACTGACTCAAAAAGACGCATAGAGAACAGGCGATCTTTTCCAGGATCCTGCCATAAATATCGAGCCAACCGTAAAAGGACTTCCTTAATCAGGAAGTCCTTTTACTTTTATCCATTTAGAAAGCGGTACCACAAGAATATTTTCTAACAATATTGAAAAGTCTATTGTTCCCTCCAGCAATTCTTGTTAGGATTATCTTTATTCCTTTAAAGCAAACCAATACATCAAGAAAGGAACGAACCTATGAAACAGAAAACCTCTTTCTCTACGTATGCCGTCATCGGGACGATGCTTTTCGGCCTCTTCTTCGGTGCCGGCAATTTGATTTTCCCTATCCAACTGGGGCAAATGGCAGGAACTTCCTTCTGGCCGGCGTTGATTGGATTTCTCGTAACAGCAATCGCCCTGCCTTTGATGGGCATCCTTGCCATTGTATTGTCCGGGAGTCAAGGGTTGAATGACCTGGCCGGCCGGATCCATCCGTTATTCGGAATCTCTTTCGCTATCATTCTCTATTTAACGATCGGTCCTTTTTTCGCGATCCCGCGAACAGCAACCGTTCCTTTTGTCGTTGGATTTGAACCCTTCATCCAACCAGGCCAGACGCAACTTTGGCTTGCGGTGTTCAGCTTTGCATTTTTCGCACTCGTCTATTATTTTTCTCTGAACTCAGCCAAAGTCATGGATATCATCGGAAAATACTTAACACCGACATTCTTATTATTTTTATCCGTACTCATCATTACCACGATCGTCAAACCTATGGGCGATTTCGGTGCCCCGACCGGCGATTATGCATCCGTACCTTTCATGACCGGGTTTACGGAAGGGTATAACACGATGGATGCTCTCGGCGGTCTGGCGCTCGGGATTGTGGTCATAACAGCGATTCGTCACATGGGCATTACCGACACGAAGGCGATTGCCCAAACGACATGGAAATCAGGGCTGTTCGCCATGGTACTCATGATGCTCATTTACGGGCTCATCGCCTACATGGGCGCTTCCAGCGTATCTGTCGTCGGGAATCTTGAAAATGGCGGCCTCACGTTTGCCGCAGTTGCTGAACATTATTTCGGTCCTTACGGAGCGATTCTACTAGCCATCATCATTGTCCTTGCCTGTTTGAAAACAAGTATCGGACTGATTATCGCCTGTAGTGAATTTTTCCATACGGTCTATCCGAAAATCAGCTACAAAACATTCGTGCTGCTTCTTTCCTTGTTGTCATTCATGATCGCGAACTTCGGTCTGACAAACATTATCCAGTACGCCATCCCTGTGCTGATGTTCTTATACCCGATGGCGATCGTCCTGATTCTGCTCGGCCTCAGCTCCAGACTGTTCCATCATAAACGTACGGTCTATGCCGGAGCGATGATGCTGACCGTTTTCGTCAGTACCATTGATGGCTATAACGCACTACTGGGAACGATCCCAGCCGCAGCTAATCCTCTGATGGAAACTATGAGCAGCTTTTACAGCGCCCACCTTCCTTTATACGGAATCGGACTAGGGTGGATCCTCCCCGCGCTGACAGGGGCGGTCATCGGTTATGTATGGAAAGAAGGAAACAAATCGAATACTTCCGTTCTTACTCAACAAGAGGAACGTTTATCCCATTAATAAGAAAAGACCAACCCCCACGGGTTTGGTCTTTTTTTCACCTACTTTTTCTTGCGACGGTACAAATCCAGTGATTTATATCCCTTCGATAAAACCTCGATCATCTGATTTGTTCGTTTGTCTCGGGTCGACTGCTGTTTTGCTGAAAAAATCTGCCGTGCCCAATCCCGTTTATACCCCGGTGTCAAGCTTCTATAAAATTCCTGTTCGGCCGGATGATCCTCTAATAACTGATCAACTTCCTCTACTTTGTCTTCATAGTCTGCCACACACTGACTGGCCGGAGTGGTTTTCTGCGCTTTTTTCTTCTCCCGCTTCATACCGATCACTGTGAATACTTCATCCATACTGACCATACGTGAAAACTTGATGTCGCTATCTTCAATATACTTATCTTCTCCGATCCTTAATGCCGGAAACATGTCATCCCTGTGTATGTACGTATCATAACGTGTATTTCCTTTTTTAGGATAGGCAAAGAAAATATACCCTTGTTCCGTTAACACTTCCTTACGTTGTAAAAACGTTTGTAAGTTTGTTTTCATATCCTCCAGGTTCTTTACAAAAATGAAAACCGCATCGTGGTGCTCGGATAGAGTTGACGATTCCTCATCAAATAAATCATAGTCTTCCGGCTGGTGAAGCACTGCTAGATTCTTATATTTACTTAACTTTAACTTGTCCTTGATCGTTGCCATGATCAACTCCTCCTCTTAAGGTCAATCCTAAGTATGATACTAAAATAATATAGCAGAATTGCTTTGGTCGATCGTTATTTCTTCGTATTCATAAACCGAAGCTCATTTCCATCTGGATCGCTGATTCTTAACATACGTATGCCTTCGATCATTTCGTACGGAGGATTTATTTCAAGTTTTTCCTGCGGTAATGTCTCATAAAAATGATCGACATCATCGACGAGGAAATGAACCAAACCTCCTGACTGGCAATCCCCTTCATGCCCGGTCAAGTATAGCAGGTAATCTCCCTTTGAGATTTGCATAAATACGGGAAAACCAGGTTCAAAACGGTGCTCCCAGTCCACTCGAAATCCGAGAGCATCTATATAAAAAGCCTGACTCTTTTCCTCACTTGAGATTTTCAACGTCGGAATTACCTTCTGCATTCGCTCTCCCCCTCCGATTACAAGACGATCATCTTTCTATTATAAAGAATATTCTTAAAAAAATAACAGGTTTATGCCGTGGATTTGGCAGTTGATCAGCTTTTTTCCTCGATGGAAGCATGGGACTAAGATTCCCTTTTCTTGTGCGTGGTGTTCACTACTTGCGCGCGGTCCTTGATTCTCACGCGCCGTTCTCGGGGGACACAACTCCATGCATACAACACCCCTCACACCGTAAGCCGCTACACATCATCCCCTCCACACATGAATAGGATAGGTACAAGGACAGTTGCGTCACTTCGCAAAGGAGGAACCGTATGATCCAGGTATCCGGGATGCCGTTTCAACCAAGTGATTCGTGGAAAGCCGATCCAACAGAAATGACAATTATAGAAGCTTTACAGAAGACTCCGAATGTCTACTCTTTTTCCTCAGAAAAGGAGCTTTTATTTGAAGTGAAGAGCAGAAAAAACATCATCGCCAGTGCAAAAGAGATGGATGAAGGGGAATCCACCTTTGCTACTTTCCGAACAGCCCGCTGCAATCCTGACTATTGGCAGTTGACGACAGCTGGCGGGTTCTTATTAAAACGTCAGGTCTCTCCCGCTGATGCCATCCGAGATATCTTCACCAATAGTGATTTGTATAAATTCGAATGTGCGACTGCTTGTGTGATCAACTTTTATCATGGGCTCCTGAAAACGATGGGCGCCTCTTCTTTCAGCACTCTTTTTCCGAACCTCTACTTATACAGCTGGCATACCGATGATGACATGGGTTTGTATTCTTTTTTTGCCAATCATTATATTCCCGGAGATGTGGTGTATTTCAACAATCCTGATGTGAATCCAACGACACCTTGGTTCAGAGGCGTCAATGCGATCGCCATCGGAAATGATGAGTTTTTCGGCCACGGATTCAGCATCCGGACGGAAGACAAGATGATTGAAGGTCTCAATACAAAAAGAAAACCCGACAGCCAGCAGTCCTCTTATTTATCCGGCTTGATCACCCGCCCATCGTTCCAGCCGTTAGCCAGATTTTCCACAGGGCGTACGATTCATAAAACGCGTCCATTTGTTGTCCACCACAATAAAACTTCCGTCTCTTTCAGGCAGTACCTGTACGAGCTGAGTTATAAGCCTAACCATCGAAGGCTCCTGTTTTGAGCACCCGTGACATGCACCCATTTTTAAGGTTGACGGGCTCAACTTTCCGCTAGGCGAGTACAATATAGTGACAAAGAAACAAAACGAAAGGGATGTTTTCACATGGAAAATGTTAATGCTCCGTACACGATGGGTGCAAACGTGAACGCGCCATATATGGGTGCAAATATGCCTCACATGCCGGTTGCTCCATACCACTGCCGTCCACGTCGAAACAATTTTGTTTTGATTGTGGTATTGTTCATTCTTTTGATCATTGTCGGCTGCAGCATCAAGTGGTAGACCACTACTAAAATCGTCCGTCAGGGAAACTCCCTATGGACACAGAGAAAAACTAAAAAAGGACGATGGCTCCTCATGAGCTATCGTCCTTTTTATATCGTCTTACTTCATATATTTGTATTCCATCAAACTGTTCAAGATGTAAATCTCCTGCAGCAGTTCTTCGCCGACGTTCGTCTCCAGAACCTTCTTCCTCTCAAGCTCTTTATCTACCAATCGCTTCACAGATAAAACATCCGTTCCATCCCGCAGAACCTCTTCCTTCGAGTTGAAGCGTTTATGGGCGACAAGCTGCATGCCGAAAGAGTTATACAATAAGGTGTACCCGGCAATCCCAGTCGTCGACTGATAGGCTTTTGAAAAACCTCCATCGATGACGACCATCTTTCCGCCTGCTTTGATCGGGTTTTCCCCCTCAATCTCTTTGACAGGTGTATGGCCATTGATGATATGGCCCTGGTCTGGATTCAAGTCGAATTCAGCAAGGATCTTCCGGCAGACCTCCTCATCTTCCCGCAGATAATAGTAAGGATTTTTCCTCTCTTTATGGGTAGCTTTATCAGAAATGAAGTAACGCTCGAATGTAGTCATTTCCCTTTTTCCGAACAGGGAGGAGTACTGCCCCGTCCATAAATACCAGACCATATCGGTCGCGAGGTCATCCGTTTCTTTTGGATTCGCAAACGAATGGCGCAGATAATGCTCAAAAATATCAAGCAGCTCCCGCCCGGCATAGGACTTGTCTTCGATCGTCATCTTCTCCATATTTCCTTCTTCATCGACCGGGATGCAACCGTGAATCAACAAGTTGCCATTATATTTCAAGTAAAGGCTGCCCTTTTTAACGAGGAACTTCATGTGTCTGGCAAGCTTCTCCGAATGCTGGATGGAAAACAACAGCTTCTCGATCACCTGCTCTTCTTCCTCCAGGAGACGGTTCGGATCTTCTGGATCGATCGTTGAAAAGCAAGGATTCACAAGCGGATACGTGTTTCCGTGGAGGGTGATTTCCTCCCGGTCATAATCCACTTTTTCAAGCAGTAACCGCTCAGACATGTTGAAATAAGGTCGTCTTTTAATAATCGAACTCTCCAGCTTGAACTGAATCATCGCAATCGCCTGATGCATTTTTGTAATCTGCAGCTGCTCATGGTCCGATGGTTTATCATCGGTATGAATTTTAGGTCTAAACGCTGCATGATCGCCATAATATTTTTCGGCAAGGTTGAGCAGCGGTCGTAAGTTGATGCCATACGCATCTTCAATGATTTCCAGATTGTTATAGCGGGCGCAGATGCGAAGGATGTTGGCTAGACACACCTTTGATCCGGCAAAAGCACCGATCCATAAGACATCATGGTTGCCCCACTGAATATCAACCGACGGATAATGAATGAGGGTTTCCATGATTTTATCCGGTTCCGGTCCCCGGTCGTAAATATCGCCAACAACATGAAGGTGGTCTACCACTAGTTTTTGTGTAGCATAAGCAAGACCACTGATCAGCTTGTCCGCCTGGCCGAGGGAAATGACCTGCTGAACGATTTTTTTATAGTACGATTCTTTATTTGTAATGTCATCCGTCTTGTAGAGCAGTTCTTCTATGATATAAACGAATTGCGTCGGCAGAGCCTTACGCAGTTTCGAACGTGTGTATTTGGAAGAAGCAT
The DNA here is from genome assembly GCF_019599545.1 of Halobacillus sp. Nhm2S1. Lineage (GTDB taxonomy): Bacteria > Bacillota > Bacilli > Bacillales > Halobacillaceae > Halobacillus. The sequence goes on from NZ_JAIEZV010000001.1 coordinate 764,556, forward strand.
AGGAAATGAGCTTGATCATACGGTCGATCGTACACGTGTACCACATTTCCAGCTCTTCGTTATTGTCAAAACCGTTCTTGATGAGCTTGATTTTTTCTTCCGGGTAAAACACGAGTGTCGCGAATTCATCCAGTTCCTTTCCAGACATCTCCTCTTCAAAAAGATCCCTGATTTTCTCTTTGACCCTCCCTGATCCGTTCCTCAGAACATGTTGGAACGCCTGGTATTCCCCATGAAGGTCACTGACAAAATGCTCGGTTCCTTTTGGCAGGTTAAGGATCGCTTTCAGATTGATAATTTCTGTAACGACTTTTTCTTCGCTGTCGTACTTTTGAGCAAGTAGGTCTAAGTATTTTGTATTCAAGGTTATGTATCCCCTTTCAAAATTCACCATGAGATCATTTTTTTAAAGACGAACTCTTTGACAAGCCTTGCTATTCTCTTAATTATTTCAAAGGATCCTGTCTAAAACAATACTCTTTGATAAAAAAAGGGATTCTCCGTTCAGAGAATCTCTCTATCGAAAGTTAGCCTAATACAAAACAAACCTCGAGCTTCACACTGGTTCATCAAAAACACAATCTGACTCAGAAAGCACCATTTTCATTCGGTGAATCTTCCGGAAGCGGTTGACCGATATCCCACAACTCTATGATTTTCCCTTCTTCAAACCGCATCATATGGACAACGGCAACACCATTGTCTTCCTGGTGTTGTTTAATATGAGAATGGACGACCACGATCCTTTCTTCTTCCATTGCACGATGGACTTCGAGTGTCTTCTGAGGGTTCCTGGATGCATCCTCTTCCATTGCACTCATGAGAGAATCTTTATCTCCTCGGAAGTAAGGGTTGTGATGGGAAAAATCAGGATGGATGTACTTTTGATACGCTCCCCTCACCTCTCCACCTGCCACTTGCTTTAGAAAAGATACGGCTCTTTCTTTGTTGGAAGCTGCCGTAGTGTTCTGTTCTGAACTCATAGGTAAACACCCTTTCATCAATGATTTGGTTATGTATCTTTCAATTATTTCAAACACTTTCCAAATACTCAAGATTCATGAAAAAAGCGTAACCCTTTGAAAGGGTTACGCTTTTCGTATGATTTGATTCTAATCTAAAAGGGGGCGGTTACACCCTTTTGGCGATTTAGGAAAGGATGTTCACAACCGTTCTACCTCTTACTTTTCCTTGTAAAATATCAGACAAAGTATCAGGAAGTTCTTTTAGAGAAACTTCCTTTTCGATTTCTCCTAAGTCATCCGGCTTCAAGTCCGTAGCCATACGCGTCCATAGTTTCTCTCTCAAGTCTTTAGGGCAGTAAACGGAATCAATGCCGAGCAGATTCACTCCTCTAAGGATGAAAGGGAACACTGTTGTCGGCACTTCCACCCCGGCAGTCAAACCACTTACAGCAACGGCACCACCATATTTCGTATTGCTCAGGACAGAGGCCAGTGTTTTTCCTCCCACGGGATCGACCACACCTGCCCACTTCTGCTTACCGATCGGGCGGATCTTCTCCGGGGTCACTTCTTCCCGGGAAATGATTTCTTTTGCGCCTAATGTTTTCAAATACTCATGTTCCGATTCTTTTCCTGTGCTAGCCGTCACATGATACCCACGTTTAGCGAGCATGGAAACAGCCATACTGCCGACACCACCGGTAGCACCTGTCACAAGAATCGTTCCGTCTTCGGGTTTGATGCCACTTTCTTCAAGACGATGGACAGAGAGCGCGGCCGTGAAGCCTGCTGTACCGAAAGCCATCGCTTCTTTCAACGTCATATTCTCCGGCAATGGCACGACCCAGTCGCCAGGGACGCGTGCATATTCACTGTACCCACCATAGTGGGAAACGCCTAATTCATAGCTGGTGACGACAACCTCGTCCCCTTCCTGATAGCGGTCATCGTCAGACGAGACGACAGTCCCCGCAAGGTCGATACCCGGGACGAAAGGATAGGACTGAACGATTTTGCCGTTCGGAATACTTGCCAACCCATCTTTATAGTTGACGCTGGAATAGTGGACTTGAATCGTCACATCCCCTTCCGGCAGATCTTCCAAAGTCAACGATTCTACATTCACTGAAAAATCTTCCTCTGTTTTGTTCACGACAAGTGCATTGAATTCTTTTGTCATCCGTTCATTTCCCCTTTCTGCTTCCTCATTTACTAGTTTATAAATCTATCATAGACCATTTTATACTGACTGGTCAATTTATTTTGACCAGTCAGTATAAAAGATTCGAATATCCTCTCTTTTTCTTGTATAATAAACAGAGCATCCAATGGAGGTTATATTAGATAATGGCAAAAAAAGCAGAACAGAGACGCAAACAGATATTAAAAGCTGCCTTCCAAGCCGCAACCGAAAAAGGCTATGAATCCGTCACCTTACAAGATATCGCCGATTATGCCGATGTCAGCAAAGGGGTCACGAATTATTACTTTAAAAATAAATCCGATGTGTTCACGCAATTGTTTGAATGGATCACGACACGCATCTATGAAAAAGAAGCCGCATCCATCAGTGAACAGGAAACGGCTATAGGGAAGCTTGAAGCTTACATCGACCGCGTGTTCATCAGTCCAGAAGAAAATAAAAATTTCTACCGTGTGTACCTGGACTTTTTATCCCAAGTGAAAAATAACGTTTCGTATAAAGAGATCAACCAAAAATTCTACGAAAACTGTTGGTCCATCGGCAGGGAGATCATTCATCAAGGACTGGAAGAAGAAATCTTTGAAGTCGATGATGTGGAACAAACAGCAATCAGTATCCGCTGCATGATTGATGGGAGTTTAATTCAATGGCTGATGAGAGATGACGATCAACTGCATGACTATTACCGGACGGCCTGTTACGAGTCCATTCTGAAAATCCTTAAATACAAAAAGTAAAGCGACCGTTATGCGGTCGCTTTTTCAGCTGAGGAGCTTACAAGATAGAATCCCTCTCTTTTTAAACAATATTATCTACTGACATCGCGTCCACGTTTTTCAATCCAGCTGTACACTTCACTCTCAGCAAACTGGTTATGATCTCCTTTTACTGTATGTTTAAGCACAGCAGCAGCTAAACCGAAATTAATTATGTCCGTTGGCTCCACCTTTTTAAAGATTCCGTGAAGAATCCCTGCAGCAAAAGCGTCTCCACCACCAATACGGTCAAGTACATGGAATGCCTGGTGATCAGTGGTATAAAATTTACCATCTTGGTAGTAATAACCTTTAAGTTCTTGCTCCTCTTCTGAATGAATTTTTCGATTCGTTGAAGCAAAAATTGATATATTAAATTCCCGTTCCGCTTTTTCATAGCATGACATCAAATCATGCTCATTAAAATCCTCACTCACCCCTTTATATCCAAGGAGGTACAAGAAATCTTTGTACCCAGCAAAGCAAATATCAACGAAAGGAAGAATCTTCTTAAATGCATGAGACGCATCTGAAGCATTCCATAACTTAGATCTAAAATTACAATCAAAACTAATTGTAATTCCTCGGTTATTCGCTTCTTTCAAGGCTGAGAGCATAAAGCTCAAGGCTTCCTCGTTCAGTGCTGGTGTAATCCCGGATACATGAAGGCCATCGACCTCAGAAAAAACACTTTCCCAGTCATGCTCTAGCTTTACGAAATCAAGAAAAGATGTTCCTTTCCTATCGTAAATCACATTAGCTCCCCGAACAGAGTATCCAGGTTCGTGATAGTAAATACCAACTCGATCTCCACAATCAACTATAAATCGAGTATCAACATCGTTAGTTTTTAAGAATGTCTTTACAGCTTGACCGGTTTCGTGAGAAGGAACACCCGTGTACACTCTAACCTCATGTCCATAATTCGCAAGCGATACAGCAACGTTTACTTCCGCTCCACCTATAAAACGTTGAAAAATTTCTGAATCTGCTAACCTCTTACCATTTGTTGAACTCAATCTAAATAGAACTTCTCCAAGCGTTACTACTGTACTCAAGCTATGACCTCCCGCTTTAGTAACTCCACAAATTCAGCGGCGTTTCTCTTGACACCTTGGTAATCACCTTCAGTAGCCGGTCTAGTGATTTCACCACCCACACCAATCATACATGCTCCAGCAGAAAGCCAATCTGGTAGATTATTCAAGGTTATTCCTCCTGTTGGCATAAGATCTACCTGTGGAAGCGGTCCTTTTACTGCTTTAATAAAAGATGGTTCATATACTTGACCAGGGAATAGCTTAATTACATCTGCTCCAGACTGAAGGGCTTCTGTCATTTCGTTTACTGTCATACATCCTGGCAAGTAAGGGATTTTGTACAGATTACAAATATTAGCCGTTTCGTGGTCAAAGGCAGGGCTTACAATAAATTTTGCACCAGAAAGAATAGCAATTCTGGCTGTATGCGCGTCTAGAATAGTTCCAGCCCCAATGAGTGCTTCGTCCTTATCAGCAAGATTCTTAATTACATCTGCTGCACCAGGAACTGTAAATGTTATTTCTATCGTTTTGATTCCACCATCTATACAAGCTTCAGCCGTTTTCATTGCCTCATAGACTGTTTCACCTCTTACAACGACTGTTAACTTGTCATCAATCATTCTCTGTAACGTATTATATTTCTGCATCTAACCACCCCTCCTATACACCTGAATAAGCTGAAAAGCCACCGTCAATAGGTACCACAACACCATTCACAAATCCAGACGACTGTTGATGAACAAGCCATAGCATAGTTCCAACCAATTCATCTGCTTGTCCAAACCGTTCCATTGGTGTCTGGGATATAATTTTTTCCGCCCGTTCACTGTATGATCCATCCTCATTTAATAAAAGATTCTCATTTTGCTGAGTCAAAAAGAAACCTGGAGCAATCGCATTTACTCGAATGCCTACTTTAGAAAAATATACAGCGAGCCACTGTGTTAAATTAGAAATCGCTGCTTTTGCCCCACTATAGGCAGGAATTTTCGTAAGCGGCGTATAAGCATTCATTGAAGAGATATTGATAACGGTTGCACCTTTTCGATCAACCATTTCCTCTGCAAATACTTGTGTAGGTAGAATCGTCCCAAGATAATTCAAATCGAATAACCGAGAGATGACACTAGCATCAAGATTGAAAAAGTTTCTCTCATCAAATGAGGAAGGAGCAGAGAAATATTCTTGTCCCGTTGTTGCCTCCGGATGGTTACCACCTGCGCCGTTAACTAAAATATCACATGCGCCAAACGCTTCCTTCACTTGATTTCTGGCATTTATTAAGTCTTCCTTATTTAGAACATCCACACTGATCCCGATTGCTTCTGCTCCACCTTTCTTTATTTGAGAAACAACTGTATTAATCTTCTCCTGATTCCTTGCAAGTATGGCTACCTTAGCACCACATACTGCTAAAGCTTTAGCCATAACAGATCCAAGTACACCACTCCCTCCAGTGACGACAGCTACCTTATTCTTTAAATCAATTTGAAATGGAAGGTTCATATGAATTCTCCTTTTCTCGCAGTTCTGTAGGTATCAATGATGCCATTCAAGTAGGTGGCACCAAGTGCTCGATCGTACAATCCATATCCTGGTCGGCCTTCTTCACCCCAAATCATTCTTCCATGATCCGGACGAATTGGTCCATTATATCCAATTTCTATCAGCTTTTTAATGACCTCGACCATTGGGAGAGATCCATCGTGAATAGAGTGAGATGTTTCTTGGAAGCTTTTCGTTCCCGTCCATTTCACATTCCGAGCATGAACAAAATGAATACGATCTTTTGCAACATCGATGATTTGCAGCAAATCATTTTCATGTAGGGCACCAAATGAACCTGTACAAAAGGTTATGCCGTTTGATGTTGAATCAACTGCTCTCAACATCTTCTCTACATTGTATTTATTAGTCACAACTCTTGGAAGTCCAAAAACTGACCATGGTGGATCATCCGGGTGTATAGCCATCAGTACACTTTCTTCTTCAGCAACCGGAATAATCTTTTCTAGAAAATATATAAGGTTATCCAATAAATTTTCTTCTGATACCCCCTTGTATGTTTCCAATATCCCCTTTAATTGCTCTGTTTGATAAGAAAGGTCCCAGCCTGGTAGAGTAAGCTCACCACTAATTGGATCAAGCTTCTCCAGTGTAGCTTCATCATAAGAAAGGGAATGAGATCCATCAGGAAGAGGTGTATCTAGCGATGTCCTTGTCCAATCGAAAACTGGCATAAAGTTGTAGCAAACCGTTTTAACACCTGCACTCGAAAGGTTTCTAAGCGTCTCTATATAGTTTTCAATATAAGTGTCTCTAGATGGCAAACCAAGCTTGATGTCTTCATGAACTGGAACACTTTCTATAACACTGAGTTTTAAACCAGCCTTTTCTATGGAATCTTTTAATGCTATGATCTTCTCTTTCGGCCAAACTTCTCCAGCTGGAATATCATAAATGGCAGAGACAATACCTTTCATACCAGGTATCTGACGAACATGCTCTAGTCGCACTGGATCGTCATTTCCATACCAGCGAAAACTCATCTCCATTTACTTAACACCTACCCTTGAAAGCCCAAAGTAGTTACGAGCATTGAAATAAGAAATCTCTTGGACATATTCTCCTAACAATTCAACATCATCAGGGACCAAACCGCGCTTACTCCAATCACCGAGAATATTACATAAAATCCGACGGAAGTATTCATGTCTGGAAAACGATAGAAACGATCTAGAGTCTGTAAGCATACCGATAAAATTCTTTAAAGAACCAACATTAGCTAGAAGTTTCATTTGCTCTTCCATTCCATCAATATGATCGTTAAACCACCAGGCCGTTCCAAACTGAACCTTCCCCGGAAATTCTGCACTCTGAAAGTTACCTGCCATTGTGGAAATAATATAATTGTCTCGAGGATTTAGTCCATAAAGCACAGTCTTAGGTAATAAATCCTCTTGCTCAAGTGTATCCATAAAATTTGAGAGTGGCTCTGCTAATTTCGAGTCTCCAATTGAGTCAAAACCGCTATCTGGCCCAATCTTCTTGAACAATTTTGTGTTATTGTTTCGTAATGGACCAATATGGAGCTGCATCACCCAGTTTTTCTCCGAATACTTTTTGGCTAATTTTAACAATGTGTACGTTTTGAATTGATCAACATCAATTGATGACAGTTTCTTACCATCTAAACGACTCGAAAAGATACTACGAACTTCCTCTAAAGAAGACTTTTCACAAAACATCTCTTTTAATCCGTGATCCGAGGCGCGGCACCCAAGCTCATCGAAAAGATCGATACGCTCGTACAACGCCTCAAGAAAATCATCATAAGTAGAGATTGTTTGATTAGTAACCTTAGCTAATTTTGCAATCCATGATACAAAATGGTCTCCTTCAATGTGCAGTCCTTTATCTGGTCTAAAAGATGGTGCTACTTTATATGGAGCTTCTAAATCTTGAAGATCCATATGATCCTGTAGATTGTCTGTTGGGTCATCTGTAGTACCAATGAATTCAACATTGTTCATTTCTAAAAGAGTTTCAGCTGACATCTTTTCCAATTTTTTATTCCCTTGTTGCCAAATCGTTTCGGCTGTTTCTTCATTCAATAAGAGCTCTATATCAAAAAAGCGTTTCAGCTCAAGATGAACCCAGTGATAAAGTGGATTTCCAAGAAGCTGGGGCACAACGCCTGCCCAGGCAAGAAACTTTTCCTTATCCCCAGCATCTCCTGTAATATATTTCTCTTCCACTCCACATGCTCTCATTGCTCGCCACTTGTAATGATCCCCTTCGAGCCAGATTTCCGTCATGTTTGAAAAAGATCGATCATGCAGAATCTCTTCAGGCTGTAAATGGTTATGGTAATCGATAATCGGTAAGGCTTTTGCGTAATTGTGGTATAGTCTTTTTGCCATTTCCGATTCTAATAAAAAGTCCTCTGTCATAAATGTCGCCATGCTGGTCACTCCCTTCATACAATTATTTGTTGGTTATATGAATGTTTCCCCCACTAAAGGGTTCGTTGTTTACTGTAATCGAACGCTTTTCTGATTTCGGAAAGTGTAAATTGATTGTTTCATAAGGTAACTCATAAGAACCGCTGGTGGAAATTTTGATGGAAACAGCTTCTTCTGTAGTCTCCATTTCTACCTTAATTGTTGAGGTGATGTCTCTCTCGTAGTCCATACTAATCCCATCATCTTCAGTAAAGGTATGGTAGGACTCCCCTTCTCCTTTAGTCGGAAAAATCAATAACCCTCTGCTTTCTTCCTTGTTTTCAAAGGATATTTCGCCATCCTGAATTGGGAAGACAGCCCCACCTTTTGCGAACTTAGGAATGACGTTTAATGGCGCATCTACGGTTACGGATTGTCCACCTTCATACCAACGATCACTATTTATGTCGTACCAGCCTTGGGGTTGTTGTGGTAGATAGAGAGTGCGTTTTTTGGCGTGACGGTCCATGACTGATGCAAGCAATAGGTCGCTCCCAACCATCATTTCATCATTTTCCTCAAAGGTTCTTTCATCGTCTTGAAAATGATAAAGCGTTGGTGCAAGCAATGGTTCATATTTATTATGGGCTTTATGAAGAAGGTCATATAAGTAAGGAATCCATCTCACACGCTCCTTCATGAGTTCGCGAATTTCATCAACATGCTCAGGATACATCCACGGAACATTTACGCTTCCGTCTTCATTCCATGAGTGAATCGTAAAACGTGGGTGGAATATTCCATTTTGAATCCAACGTATAAACAACTCGGGTTCCGGCGCTCCACCAGCAAAACCACCCACATCATGACCGAAGTTGTAAACACCAGAAAGGCTTAAACCAAGGCCCATTCGCTGGTTAAAGCGTATTGTCTTCCATTCTGTGAAATTATCGCCAGACCATGTTTGCACATAGCGTTGCATACCCGGTGAGCCAGACCTTGATATTAAGTAAGGTCTTTCGTTTGGATGGTATTCCTTCTGAGCTTCAAACGATGCTTTCATCATAAGTAGTGTCTCGATAGGTTTTATATAGTGGGCAGGAAGACTTTCACCGAATCCGTTCGCCATTGCTTGCTCATCTAAAACCTGGTATTCGTTGTTGTCGTTCCAAGTAGAGTCGATGCCATATCTCATCAATTGCTTCTTCACATTGTCTTTCCACCACTGTATCGTTTCATAATTTGTAAAATCCAGATAAGAACCCAAATCATCCCAATATTGAATAATATCTGGTTCGTCCCCGTGTTTAATGAACATCTCTCTTGTTGCAAGTTCCTCATACATCGGATGACCAGTGAGAAGACACGGCTTGATGTTTGCACTCAAGCGAATATCATGCTCATGAAAATGATTAACCATTTCATTCGGGTTAGGTATTTTTGACGTGTTCCAATTAAAAACATATCGCTTATCTTCAATGGATGTATATCCTGAGGAAAGCTGAAAGGACTCACATGGAATATCGAACTTTTTACAGTTTTCAACAAACTTTTTAAGCTCTTCTTGCGCATTTGGTGCATCCGTATAAGTCATCGTAGACCCAGAATAGCCCAGACTCCACTTCGGCGGGAGAATCATTTTCCCTGTTAACCATGTATGTGTTTTTACAACATCTTTTATTTGTTGACCAGCGATAAAATAGTAATCCAGGTCACCCTTTTTCGCTCGATAAGATCTGAACCGACCATGGTAGTAATCTTTTTCATTTCCTAAGTCGAATTCACTATCATTGTAGTTATCGTACAGGATTCCATAAGCTTTGCCATGGTCGGGATTAAACGTGATATAAAATGGGATGTGTTTATAGAGAGGATCTGTGTTCTCTGCGTCATATCCCATCGCATCTATGGCCTGCATGCGAACCCGTCTATTTGCTTTATTCAAGTCTCCACCTTTTTCACCCAGCCCATAGTAATGATCATTTTCCCCATGGACCATGTAGTGAAAGACATCCGAACCAAGGTTTCCATTTGCATTATAGGCCTGAGTCTGTCGATCCTCTGTAACTTTCACCCACTGACCTTGCTCTTTCACATACCAGGTGATTTTAAAACCTACTAATGAAATTACCGCTTTTAGAGAATTGGTATAGATTGTAACTTCATAGTCATTCTGCTCTACTTCATAGGAGGGAAGTGAAAAAGGCGTTAAATCAAATCGATCTCTACCTTCAAAAGGAATATCAGACATTCCTGGAGCAATACTCCAAGTTTTATCTAATTTAACCTCTTTGTCGTAAGGGATGTACACTCTGAAAATTTGTTCTTCAAGAATGAAAAGCTTGATTTCTTCCATTGATTCACTTTCAAATTTCAAGACATTGTTATGGTGATTTACTAGTTTTATAACATCATTTTTAATCATAATAATCCTCCTTATTTAAGATAAAAGTCCAAATAATCTAGGTAGAGCAAGACTAATCCATGGTACATAAGTAATAATAAGTAACGCCACGATTAAAGCCGCAAACATTTTTGTTAAAGGCTTAAGAACCGATTCAATAGACACTTCTGCAACACTGCAACCTACAAAAAGACAACTTCCTACCGGTGGGGTCATCACTCCAATACTCAGGTTGAAAACGAGCAAAATTCCGAAGTGCACAGGATCCATGCCAAGCCCTATTGCAATAGGAAGAAAAATTGGTGTGAATATGAGTACTGCTGGCGTTAAATCCATGAAAGTACCTACCATCAGTAAAATAAGGTTAATTAAGAGTAAAATAATAATTGGGTTATCAGAAATACTCAGCAGGGCATTACTAATTGCGGTTGGAATGTCTGTGAAAGCCATGACCCAAGACATGATTGAAGAGGCTCCTACAAGAAAGAGCACAATGCCCGTCATCACTACCGTCTCTTTTAAAATTCGAGGGATATCACTCCACTTAATTTGCCGATAGATTGCTGCAAGTATAATAGAGTAAACGACAGCAACTGCGGCCCCCTCCGTTGCAGTGAAAATCCCGGCGACAATTCCTCCAATAACCACTACAACAAGGAGTAAGCTAGGAATGGCATCGATAAAAATTTTAAAGCCTTCGGAGGCCTTTGGTCGCTCAGAGACAGGATAATTCGCTTTCTTTGCCATAAAATAAGCGACAGTCATAATCGATAATCCCATTAATATCCCAGGTAAATAACCCGCTATAAACAATGCAGAAATTGACGTCCCACCGCTCACAAGTGAGTAAAGGATCAGGACACCACTTGGAGGAATAAGTAATCCAGTTGGAGAGGATGCGATATTAACAGCAGCAGAGTACGGTTTATCATACCCTTCTTTTTCTTGAAGAGGCGTCATTACCTTACCGATTGCAGCTGCGGAAGCTACAGCAGAACCTGAAATCGATCCAAATAGCATGTTTCCAAGAACATTTGTATGGGCGAGAGATCCAGGTAATCTTCCACCAATAAGCTTAGCGAGATTAATGAGGCGAATGGCAATACCCCCGTTGTTCATGATACTTCCTGACAAAATGAAGAAAATGACAGCAAGTAAAGCAAAACTATTGATCCCTTGAACCATCTTTTGGGCTGCAGTGAAGACGGCTACATCAAGTGGTACAACTATAAGTGCAGTAATGAAAGAAGATACACCGATTCCAACGGATATAGGAACCCCTATGGCAAGAAGCACAAAAAACAAGGCAAATAATAAAAGTGCTGCCTGAAAAGCTGTATCCATGTCATTCCTCTCCTTTCCACTGTAGTTCTTCCTTAAATTCACTTAGTAATAGAATTTTATAAATGACGATTAGCACTCCACAAATAGGAACAATGGAATAAACATAGCCCATAGGAATATTTAGAATAGGCGTAGTCTGGGTTAATGTAATTTGAACCACTTCTAACCCACCTTTAACCATAATTAAAACAGCGAACGCCAAGATAAAAAGGTCGTTGATAATACGAATGGTTAACCGCCGCTTACCAACCAGCTTGTTCTTTATAAATGTGATCGAAAGGTGCTGATTTGAACCAAAGGCGTATGTGGCACCAAGAAGTGCAGTCCATACTAGTAAAAATCGAAGAAGCTCACCTGTGAATGTGCTAGGGGCATTGAATACATAACGGCTCGTAACCTGCCAAACCGCTCCAATAACAAGAAGAATCGTTAATAGAGAACTGGCTGAGAGAATAATGGAATCTAAGGTTTTTTTTATTTTATTAATCATAAATAACTCCTTCCTGCCACCGTTGACGGAGGTGGAACGCAGCAGATTTCGGTTCTCTACTACGTGTAAATACACCTTTTTTGTTCCCATCCACCCTCACGGTATCCTGTTTCGTCATGAAGTCAGCAAAATTCCATACATGCTCACCACACACATAGGACATTTGGTCAAATACTCTTTGATAGGTTTTTAAAAACTCCACTTGAAATTCTTCAGAAAACATCACTGGAGGTAATTTGTGGAGACCCGCAATGGTATCAACACCAAACTCGGTAATTAGGATAGGAAGTTTAAATTCCTTTTCCCACCGGTTCAAGTAGTGTCTTAGATCCCTTTCACCTTGTTCAAGTTCCCCAGGTGTCGAATACCATCCGTGATAGACATTAAGACCAATGACGTCGCAATGTTTAGAAACGACGCAGCGTTCAGGTTCAATAAGCATTAAATTTACGTTCATAACTGGCCGGTTATCTAACTCTCTTACCATCTGAATAAGAGACTTGAAATAGGGCTCAGCTTCTTTTTCCATCGTCGATGCTTCATTTGATATTGACCACATGACTACCGATGGATGATTCCAGTCTCGGTAAATGAGTTCCTTTAACACTTTCTTATGATGTTCAAACAACTCTCTGGAAACCTTTCCAGCCTGAAATACCGGCTGCAGTTCTCCTGTAGCTGGTACTCCTTGACTGAGCAAACCAACAGCAGAAGTTTCGTCGATCACGAGAAACCCCATTTCATCAGCAAGATGGAGAACTTCTTCTGCGTAAGGATAATGAGCCGTTCGAAAGGAATTAGCACCAGACCATTTCATTAATTGGAAGTCACGAAGTGTTGTTACTGCATCATATCCTTTACCTCTTATGAGAGCATCTTCATGTTTGCCAAAGCCCTTCAAATAAAAATTCTCACCATTCAACAGAAAATGACCATTAGAGATTTCAACAGTACGCAACCCTATTTTCATAACGTAATGATCAATTAATTTACCGCCTTCTAAAACAGTGATATGGAGGTTATAAAGATACGGATCCTTTGGGGACCATTTTCTTGGATGATCAATGAAGAGTTTAGATTCACCACCCTTCCCCGAAGAGACAGTCTTCCCTTTGTGATCCTGAACTGCTACCTCAATTGTCTGACTGTCACCCACGTGAGTGACCCACGACTTAACATCCACTATACCTCTATCATCTAAAAAACTAGTGTTAACTCTTATTTGTTCAATGTTTATAGAAGGTTTTGTGTAAATAAAAACGGAACGATGAATACCAGCGTAATTAAAGAAATCATGTTGTTGTTTCACCCGTTTCTTTATTCTTCCATCCAGTCTTTTTTCCTCTACTACCTTACCTGGAGGAAGCATGTCCCATGAAAGTTCATTATTCACTTTAACGGTCAGACGGTTCATTTGGTTTTTATGTAAGTGTTTTGTGACGTCGATTTCAAATGGGAGGAACCCGCCTCGATTTACTTTTATTTTCTTACCATTCACATAGACTGTAGCCGTGTGGGATACAGCTCCAAATCGAATGAAAATGTTCTCCTCAAACCATTCATCATGTACATAGAACGATGTTTCATACCATGCGTCACCAACAAAATCCCTAATATCTTCCTGTGTAGTGATGTCGTTAAAACTTGATGGAACTGGCATAGGTATAGGGTCCGTTAATTGACCATCCTGCCAGTTGTCCTTTTCTCCTCTTCCCGCTTGATCAAGCTGAAATGACCATATACCATTTAGATTTTTCACTCTTCTCGATTGGGTTTCAATTGGATACAACATCTCTTTTCACCTCTTAAAGAGAGAAGGTCCTAGATTGGACCTTCTGGTTGATTTATTCTAATTCTTTTATGTCCTCCATAAGTTTTGCAATATCCGCATCTTCTTTCATTTCTTCATGTAGGGGCTGAACTTTTTCAATGAAAGGTTCTTTATTGACTTCGGTGAAAGTTACACCCATTTCTTTTGCTTTTTCTGTCTCTTCAGCAATCGATTTATCCCATTGTTCAGAGTGGTAAGCGGTTGCCTCTTGAGCAGATTTCTCAATGACACTTTTCTCATCATCACTCAAACTTTCCCATGTCTTCGTGCTAATGATACCGATATCAGGAATCATTGTATGTTCATTACGTGAGAACACTTTAGCTACTTCTCCGTGTTTCCCTGTTGTTAGCGCTGTCACATTACTTTCAGCTCCATCAACCACTCCTTGTTGAAGGGCTGTATAGATCTCACCAAATGGCATTGGAGTAGGAGTTCCTCCTAATAGTTCCACCATTTTGATCGCTGTCGGGCTATCCATCACTCGGATTTTTAATCCATTTAAATCTGCGGGTTTCTCAACCTGTTTATCAACGGTATAGAAACTTCTTGCTCCTGATGTAAACCATGTAAATCCAATAAAACCATCATCTTTCGTAGATTGATAAACTTGCTTTGCAACATCAGAATTCATGACTTCATGATAATGTTCTTTACTAGTAAAAATGTAAGGGAGTGAAAATACTGAATATTCTTTCGAAAAACTTTCCAAAGCACCTGCACTTACCTTTGTCATATCGACTGCACCACTTTGAAGTTGCTCTAACACTTCCTTTTCACTTCCAAGGACACCATTTGAATAAATCTTAACCTTAAGCGCTCCATCAGAATTTTGCTCAACATTTTCAGCGAATTTAGCAAGAGCTTTATGAACCGGATGATCTTCACTTAAATTATGAGCTAGTTTTAGTTGCTTCGATTCTGAACCAGAAGCACTCCCACTGCTCGAAGTGTTTGAACTGCAGGCAGAAACAAATAGACAAAGCGTTAACACCAATACCCAGATACTCTTTTTCTTCATAATTAAAGTTACCCCTCTCAGATTTAATTTCCTTTACAAAAACTTTGTTTGTTTACCCAACCAACTATATGTATTATACTATATGTAAGCGCTTTTAAAATCAAGGGGTAATTTGAAAGGAGTTTCATATGAGCATTGCAGATTCTAAATACATCAAATCAATGAATAGAAAAATATTGATAGAAACGATCCTTGAGAACGGGTCTATTTCAAGAAGTGAACTGGCTAGGAAAACAGGCTTAAATAAATCAACGGTCTCAGACCAAATCAGCGGTCTGATTGAAGAGAATCTTTTGATTGAAGAAGAAGCCACCTCCTCAACCGGCGGGAGAAAACCGATCAACCTTCACATAAATAAAAACGCTGGCTATTCTATCGGAATTGATTTTGATGAACCCATTCTTTTTATACAAGTAACCGACTTATTAGGAAATTCTATTGAATCCCGTTCATTAGAATTGGAGAACCTCTCCTTTCAAAAAGTCATTGAACTACTTATTGAAGAGTTGGCCAATATACGACATTCCTTCAATTCGAATTACAAGCCTTTTGGATTAGTTGGAATAGGGGTAGGCATTCACGGGATTGTGAGAAAAGATGAACACGTTGTTTTCACTCCCAAACTTCAATGGACAGACATAGATATAAAAAGTTCATTAGAAGAAACTTTCAATGTACCTGTGTTTATTGATAACAACGCTAACCTGTGCGCCTATGCTGAACAGGTATTTAATTACTCCATCGAAGACTTGTTTTGCGTAACCATGTACTCAGGTATTGGACTGGGAATTATTAAAGACAGACAAATCTATAGAGGATATCAAGGGTTCGCAGGGGAAATTGGTCATATGATCGTGGAGAGAGATGGAAAGCTTTGTCCCTGTGGTAACAGAGGTTGTTGGGAGAGGTATGCTTCTGAGAAAGCAGTTTTCGATGAGTTTAAATCACAGCAAATAATTACTGATTCTATAAACATAAAAGAGATGCTATTGAATAAACAACATATGGATATATTTGAAAGCTTTTATGATTATCTAGCCATAGGACTAAACAATATTATAAACATTTTCAATCCTGAAACGATTATTCTTAACGGGGATATCCTTAATAAGAACCCACACATCATTAAGGAAATTGAGGATCGATTGAAGTCGAGAATGAACAATTACAGTCAAATTGTACCCTCCTGTCTAGGGAAAAATGCCGGTGCCCTAGGGGGAAGTGTTGTATCTCTTCGAGAGTTTTATGGTGTCAATCGAATCAATTTAACAACAAATAAAAATGAAGTTATCTAATCACTAAGATGGACAGCATTAAAAGAGTCCTTGGGAGCGTTCATCTCCTCAAGGACTCTTTTCTACTAAACTGGCGTCATCATTTGATAGTACTTATACAACGCCTGCGTTCCGTCATTATCCCCACCCGCTTCACTCAGTTCCTCATATAACTGCTTCGCAAGTTTCAATCCAGGGACGGGAATCTGCATGTTCTCCGCAGAATCAATAGCAATTTTCATATCTTTGATAAAATGCTTCACATAAAATCCTGGATCAAAGTCTCCATCAATCATCCTCGGTCCAAGATTAGACAACGACCAGCTTCCTGCAGCACCGAATTGAATGCTGCTTAACACTTTCTTAGGGTCGAGACCGGCTTTTTCTGCATATGTAATGGCCTCACAGACCCCCAACATGCCGGATGCAATCGCAATTTGGTTACTCATCTTCGTATGCTGACCGGCTCCTGCTTCTCCTTGGAGGACGATATTTTCTCCCATCGCTTGAAAAATAAGAAGGATTTCATCAAACTTTTTCTCAATGCCGCCGACCATGATCGTGAGCTTCGCGTTTTTAGCTCCAACGTCCCCGCCTGACACAGGAGCATCATACGCGTGAATACCCTTCGCTTCAGCCTTTCCGGCGATTTCCCGGGCCAAATCAGGGGAAGAGGTCGTCATATCGATGATGTAGGAACCTGGCTTCGCATTTTCTAAAATTCCATCTCCACCGAAATATACTTCTTCTACATCGCTTGGATATCCGACAATCGTAAGGACCACATCCGAATGCTCAGCTAGAGCGGCTACGCTTTGCTTCCAATTTGCCCCTTCAGCTACAAGATCCTCCGCTTTTTCTTTCGTACGTGTAAACACGTTCAGCTCATATCCAGCTTTCATCAAGTTGCGTGCCATGCTTTTCCCCATCACACCTGCGCCGATGAAACCAATGGTTTGTTTCGTCATCTGCCTCTTCCTCTCTTACATAAAGTTGTTACAAGTATAGCAACTTTAGTACTTGATATAGAAGAGAAACATATTACAAGATATAGGAAAAACAATTAATTATGTGCTGTTAAATTATTGTGTTCTTTCTCTAATGGACTTTCTTTCAGACGCTTTCCTTTGGGAGATCTTTCAATAATAACCTTCTCACACTCTCCCCTATACCTAAACCAACCGGCAAAAAGAGAACAGGGAGCCAAAGTGGCCCGATGAAGTATCCAAAAAGTGTAAATTCGGAAGAAAAGATTAGACCTAAGGTCACAAAATAGGCGGAGGAGACAAATGGCAGATAAGCAAAAGGCTTTTCCTCCCCACCCCCAGCATCTTTATAGGCATCCCATATCGAAAAGAAATACAAACACGGATAAAACATGAGCCACATATAATTGGTTTCAGTGATTGCTTCCTCAATCCTAAAATGAAAACTCAAAATAATGATCTTATTAAAGTTTCCCATTACATTAACAAGCAGTTCTAAAGCCACTAACAATATTCCTTTGATATATTTCCCATTCAGCAATTGCCCGAAGCCCGGCAGAGCAATACTCCATAATAAAACTTCTAATTGCTTACTTTTTTTTGAATAACCTATTCCCATAACTACTTCACCTAATTTGCTAAGCCTTTTCTATCAGAGATTCTATTCACTTATCTCTTGCTATTTCCTTTCTATTTGGGGCAAGTGGAGGCTCTTCCAACCATTTATTTTTAGTCATCAAATTAAACCATTCTTTCGTAATCATTATATTTTTCAATATGATTTTTTCGTAAGTGGCTACAAGATCGACGCGCATGGCTGAGGCTAAACCTGACCCATGGTAGGATTGGGCAGATTGTAATAGGAAACCTATGTGGTATAAAATTAACTTATCTGAAAAGGGAGAAGCCTGGGAAGTCGTAACTTCTGACTCCCAAGACATGGGAACAGGCAAGTTGTCTCCTTCTAAGATATTGCCTAATGATTGAATTTGTTGGTTGGATTCATCCTGCATACTTTCCAGAAATTTTCTAACCTCTTTCGATTGGGCAACCTGACTAAATCCTATGGATAGTGATCTTTCCAATATTTTTTTCTTTAAATTGAGGGAAACCGCAATAATCTCTGTTGCAGCTAAAGGGCGTTTTCCGTTTGAAAAACCTTTAAGGAATTTTTGCCCTGACACATAATCTGTTTTTGTTTCAGGGTAAAAGAAAGGATCCCTTTGAAAATGACCTTTTTCCAACAGCAGATCGGTAGTCCGCTGATACATACTCATAGCTTCCTTACTACAAGTTTCATAAAAATCTCTTAAATCCCTTCTGACAGAAGAACTGAGTGAGGTCGTATGCCCTATTAGACCGTGCAGCGTCATAATATGCAAATAGTGTAAACAAAAGATGTCAGAAAACAATCGTTCCGTGCCTTCATTAAGGTCTGAATCTGAAAATCCATCTGGAACTGGGAACCCATCGTTTTGAATAAACTGTTCTATTTCCCGTAATTGATGATCTGAAGTTTCAATTGAGTCCGTGAATATTTGTTTTATTTTCTCATCTTCTATAATGGACAACATATATTTGTTTACCATTTGAATGGCCGTTCCATTTACATACTGCCCCCACAATGTCCCTATTTCGGCAGAAGTGAGTTTTACTTGATCCTTATCCATATAATCACCTCTTCTTCATAATGCCCAAAGAATGAGGGTTTTATATAGATCGCTGCTCGGAGAATTCAAGCTAATGGTCCAGCCTATTAAGTTTTTTTAGCGGCGTGCAACATTATCTTTAAATTGCTTAATGGTTGAAGACTCAAAGATCATCAATCTTTCATTCCCATTCCGTTTTGGTCTTTCGCTTAGTATATAGATTCCCATTATGTATGTAACTGTTTGAAAAACCCTCCTATCAACAGTAGGCCAGGATGTATCCTGATCAACTTAAAGGAGTTCTTTTGATTGATGCGACCTCTCCTCTCACCAAAAACTATAGACTCAAGATTTTCCACTCTTATCTCTCCTTTAGAACATGTTTCTAATAACCCGAAATATGAATACAAATAGATCTTCAACGAAAGAAATGAGCAAATAGGATAAATCCTACAATTAAAAGAAGAAGGATGATCCCAGTTGCTTTCCACCCTAGATTCCCAACTAAGTCAGGAAGTCCACCGCCGTGAATACTCGCCGAAGGACTTTTTTTAATTCCTCTTGTCTTAATCTTTCCCTCTTCGTTTCAGGTTTTTCTTCCATCATTAGAATCATTAACCCCCCCATAGTTCTACACCTTCATTTACGATGAACGCGCTCCTGTAACTTATAATTTCAAGATACCTATCTATACGATTATCTAAGAACACCATTTCAAACCATTCACATCTTACTTCAATTTTAATCCCATGTCCTTTTCCTTACATAACACAACAATGAAGACGATTATCCATATGGAATAACCGTCCTAAATTGAATGTATTAGTTTGTCAGCATGATTTTTGATATCGTAATTTGAATCCTACACAGAAAGTAATTTCAATCAAACATCCCGAATTCTCCTTGAACGAAATACTAAATACCACCAGTAAAGCAAATAGACAAAGATCACCAAACACATCCATGCCCATAACTCAAATTCCTTTACACGATCAATGAAGTATTCCCATTCATTTTGATTCCCTCTCCCTATACTTGAGAAAACAAACAATACAGTGGAAAAAGGAATGAAGATAACCGCAATGATCGACGGGACGACTAATTGTTTTTTTATGATCTTTCGAATAGCTAGAGCAAAAGAAATCATTATGAATAAGTAAAAAACAGCAACCAGCCAGAACGGGACTGTTGGTGACAAATGATTACCACCTTTCAATAAAAAGAATCCTATAAAGCTTATCGACTTTAAGGTTTATAAAAACGCCTTACGAACCGGATCATCTGAAAAACCATAAAGCCGATGATGTAAAGCCCAAAGAACATACATAAATAGGAAAGTGGATACTTTTTAATGATAGTAAGATTACATCAATCGTATAAATATCACTGCAATACGACACATCTTTGGGTGTAAAAATAAATTGCGGCTTACAATTTTCCTGGGACCAAAAGGCGATTTTTGATGTCATAAAGAAAGAATATAAATAGGTAACTAAAAACAACGGAATACTCAAAAACCACAAGAACCACCACTTTTTCAATACGACCACCCTTTTGTGTAATTTTACACTAAAGGGGTAATTAATACATTATTAATGGCTAATTATTTGAATTAATATGACGTCGAACATTATACTCTTCCCACAAACAAAAAGACGATCCTCCAGTTAAGGCATCGCCGCTCTCTTTTATGACTCGTAATTACTCGGAACAATAAATGAACCCTGGAATGTATAAGGAGCAGATGATTTCAGTAATCTTATTACCCCGCCGGTATAGTAAGGCATTAGTTTATTTGCGGTATCTATATCTGTCCGCTTAAGTTCATCGATCTCGTCTTTATGTATGATTTCAATAGCACCTTGTACAATCCTCGCTTTGTAAGTAATGAACAGAGCATGGTGGCCTTTATTTTCAAAGAAAGCTTCATTTACGGCAACGATGTTCTCAACTTCTATTTTTAAATTAGTCTCCTCCTTAACTTCTCGTATTGCTGCTTGTTCGAATGTTTCACCTTTTTCAACAGCACCACCAGGAAGAGACCATCCACTACCTTTGTTTTTCACCATCAAAACTTTCTCTTCCATTTCATTAAGAATTAAGACGTAAGCTATATCAACTCGATTCACTTTAGATTACTCCTCCCTTCATGGTTTACTACGGTAATATTCTAATGCTTCTTTTAATCGTTCATTTTCCTGTTTAAGTTCTTCTATGTTATTTTCTTGTTTCCATTTGTAAATTAGTAATCCAACTACGGCTGCTAAAGATAGCCCCCATCCAATTAAATAAAAGGTATCTGGTTTTCCTGAAGTAATCCAAGTTAAAAATCTATACTGTAATATCGTAAATGTAATCAACATTACAAAAGCAGTGTAAAACCATTTCCACCAATTCTTCAAGTAAACATCCCCTTAATTACCTATTCCACCTACCTGCTCCTTTAGTTCAATACTTTCATCCACATAGTTTAAAAAAACAATGTATTGTTCATGATTTGCCCCCATTACTTGAAGACTTGATTTCAAGATAAATTGAGTCTCTTCTTCGATTGTAGTCTTCCGTTTTCCAAATCCTCAACCAGCATTCCAAACACTATACTGTCTGTCCACTCACCTTTACTCCAGTAATCCTGTTTGAAGTGCGCTTCTTTTCTCATCCCTATTCGTTCACACAACTTTTGAGAGGCTAAATTCCTCGCATCCAAGGTGGCTTGGATCCGATGCACCTTCACTACTTCAAATAAATACTTCACTAATTGACTAACTGCTTCTGTTGCATATCCCTTCCCTGAATTTTGAGAAGAAAAGCTATAGCCAATTTCCACCGTATCTTTAACCCCTGTATACCATATAGATAAATCACCAATCACATTTGAACTGTCCTCTACGGCCAGACTTAAGCTAGTTTCTTTAGTAAGAGAACTGTTCTCCAATTTTTTCTCGAATAACTCCTGCATGTTTTCACGTGTCCATTTATCGTGCAGTAGATACCTACATGTCTCCTCGTTATTGTAGATGTTAAATACAGCTTGTAAGTCAGTACTTTTAAACGGTCTGAGTTTCAACCTTTCAGTAGTGAATTCCAAAAGAACCTTCCTCCTTATC
This sequence comes from Halobacillus sp. Nhm2S1, assembly GCF_019599545.1. GTDB lineage: Bacteria > Bacillota > Bacilli > Bacillales > Halobacillaceae > Halobacillus. Next base: position 786,573 of record NZ_JAIEZV010000001.1, read on the forward strand.
CCCTTTTAAACCTTCTCCTAGTTGTTATTTTAGAATTGCCCCCGTTAGTTGAAGACTCAATTCCAAGATAATATTTATTCACTAGTAAAGAAACGACTACATATTATAATTTATCTTTTTCCCAATGTTATAACCCGTAATAATACCAGCAATAGTAAAGATAAGTATGCCTTCATCAAAGTCATTGAAAATCAATCCAAAGCCTGTCCAGACTACTAGAAAAGCTATTATTGAACTTACTAAAGCTCCCAACTTCCCCCACCTCTCCCCAAGTACTTTTCTTTGTGCACCTACCCGGTACTATGTATTGAGCGAATGCTTATATCGCAAACGACCCTTTAGTTTAAGACTCTTAATTAAGATAATAATAAACTCTTTGTAGGATCAATACTCACTTTCCAATATGGAATACACTACTGTATCTCTAAACTCGCCCTTTATAAACTCATTCTTTCTTAAAGTGCCTTCATAGTTCATACCTAACTTTTTCATTACCTTTTGAGAGCCGAAATTATCTGTATCGGATCTACCCTCAATTCTGTTAAGGTATAGTTCGTTAAATCCGTAGCGGACGAGTTCTTGAAGTGCTTCAGTGGCAATTCCTTTTCCCCAATACTCTTCCGACAAAAAATACCCCAACTCTACGCACTTATGTTTATTACTCCAATCAATAAAGGCTGCCACACCAATCACTTGGCCGGTTTCAATCCATTCAATTGCCCATTCACCAGATTCACCTTTTCCGTATCCTGTAATCACCATATTTAGAAACTCTTCGGTTACATCTTTTGACTCATTTACTTCCCATGTCATAGGTCGAGCTACATTAGGATTAGAACAGAAACTAAACACATCTTCTAAATCTGAAAAAGCAAGCTTTCTTAATGTTAATCTTTCAGTATTAAATTCAGGCATGTTTTTTAAATATGTTTCAACTGCCATACGACCACACTCCATATATATCTTGAATTTTTCAAAAATAAATATTATGACATCATATCGTTATTTTACATAATTTTCAATACTTTCCGAGTAATCATTACCTGTTCTTCTGTTCTCACAAAAAGAGGACGATTACTCTTATTGAATAATCGCCCCCCCTTTATTTGAAAACTTGAATTCAAGATACCCTGATATTGTTCAAAGTCACATAACGTGATCAATAGTTTAAGCACATACCTCCACAAAAACATTAACTTAAAAAGAGGGATAAAAATTCTCTATCAACTTAAAAGTTAAGCATCAATCCAGTCATGAAAGCGCTTCCTTATAATGTAGTATGTCTTTACTATAAGTTGAACTGGGAGAGGAGAGGAGAGGAGAGGATAAAATATTCTGAAGGAACGGGGATATGAATGCCAAATCAATTATGGAATTTTTTTATAGCAAAAGAAATATAATGACTACAGAATCCCCATAGGAGGTAATAAAATTTGGCTAAAATTATTGTGTTGTACGAACGTCCAGAAAATCTAGAACAATTTGAAAATCATTATTTCAATGTTCACATTCCTCTTGTTAAAAAAATTCCCCAGTTGAAAGATGCGTCTGTAAATAAGGCTGTCCAAACACAAAACACCGATTTAGACATTAACTTAGTGGCACAGTTAGAATTTGAATCCATGGAAGACCTAAGCAGCGCATTATCCTCCGAAAGCGGAAAAGCGGTGTTGGTTGATGTTGAGGTTCTTGCAAAGTTTTTACCATGTCCTCCAATCGTTATGATAGTCGATTAAAAGCAAAGAATGTCTCTCCGAGGTCCTTACCGTCAAAGTCATAAATAAAATAATTCTTAAAAGAAGGCTATGTAAAAGTTTAGTGTTGATATTACTAACAAAAAGAACTTCCAATTCTATGGAAGTTCTTCTTTTTTATTGGGCTTATCCAACTCAAGCCCCCGTTTCCGTAAGACTTGATTTCAAGATATTAAAGCAGGTATTATACTAAACTCCCATAAGTTGCATAGCACATTTACCTTAATCAAACGGAAATATGTACACTGTATAATTAAAATAATTCTCTAATCCAATATTCTGAGCAATTATATTAGAAGGCTTATTTGCCTCTTCACAATCCCAGTACGGAATCATACCCTTACTCAAAGAATCTTTCAAAACACAATGAGCTGCCTTTTGACCTAGTTTATTACCTTGATGTACTTCTATTGTTTCTATATCTATTCCGTGGACTTTTTCAGCTACAAACCCCGAAAAACATAAACTCGCAACCTTATTGTTGTAGACAATACAATAACCGATTCCTTTTTGATAAAAATCCTCAGGAGAAGACCAGAATTCTGATATTTTAGAGCGTAAAAATCCTATATTTTCAAGGGAATTGTTCTTATCCTCAATAAGCTCATTGTCGATTTTTAATACGGTATAATCTTGACTAATCGAAGGTTCATTATTATCTTTATAATGATTTTCCCACATCGTATAAACCTTTTGATTTGATTTCTGCATTTTACGATGTTTAAAAACTCTTTCTATGATTTTTTCCCACCCTGGATGATTACCAATTGCTATAAAGTTATTTAACCTCAGCTTCTGAGCTTCAGGAAAAATTACTTTATCAATAAAATCGTTTATGTGGTTATTAAATCCCTTATTTTCTTCATCTCCAATAAAGAAAAAACCATCATTATTACCCAACCAGATAATTCCTGTCTTTGGAGAATCAATATGATCTACAAAAATTCGACCTGGGTTATTTCCTTCAATTACTGCTTTAACTTCTAAATGACCCTCCCCATTTATCAACTTTTCACATTTATAGAATTCAGATTTATCAAGTTCACGAATCATATGTAGCCCTCCTACTGGAATAACATCATCGCCAAAATTGTTATTTAGTCTTTTATAATCTTACTGTTTGGCTATCACAAGTAGTGACCTCCAATGTGCAGCTAAAGCCCCCGTTTGTTTAAGACTCGAATTCGAGATATCCCTAAATATACTGCATCCTTATTGTCCCTTTTCCATCTTGATAAGTTACCGTTGAGTATGCTCCATTTACGAGTATATTCTGTGGAGGCATATGTCCAATATCTGCGTCATATATAACTGGTATCTCTTTTCCAAAAACATTCATCAAAGCATCCTCTAATTCGAAATCTTTGGTTGGTGAGTACCCACTCGCTCTTCCTATAAGTACTCCATTGACATTCTTAAACCATCCACTATATTTCATCTGCCACAAACACCGATATATTTCTGCAGCACTCCAATCAACAGATTCCAAGTACCAAATTACTCCCTCCTTGGCATGTTGAGTAGTGAATTCCTTTACCTTATCGTAAGGAGTACCAATCAAGGTTTGTAATGTATTCATGACACCTCCTAGTAATCTTCCTGAAAACTCATGAGATTTCTGACCGGTATGTGATTTCCACTCTGTTTCTGTATCAAAGTAAAAACCTGTAGCTGGGTTCTCAAATGTTTGAGTCCATGATGATTGGTATTGATTTGAGGAGTATTGAATCACACCCTGACCTTTATTACAGCCTAAAACGTCCGTCCATTTTGAAGTGAGTTCGTCCCATTTAGGAGCTGATAACTCATTAAAATTCGTTCCATGTGCTGAAGCATTCCCAGTTATCGTCGTATATGCTAACAGGATCGTGCTAACGTCTGAATAACCCAAGATCCATTTAGGGGGTAAGGTCTTTAGGTAATTCCAATCAATCATAGGTAGGACTTCCATGGAAAACTGCCCTCCCCACGGAGGGATAATTGCCTTAACATTCTCATCCTCGAGAAATTGGGTCAGTTCTTTTGCTCTTATAGATGCCTTAGCACTTCTAGATTTTGTTTCTGTCCATACTGTCTCACCTATCTTTACTATGAATCCTTTATTCTCAACATTTTCTTTAGCATTATGTACTAACATATGTAATTGCTCTTCTACCCCACTTGAAGGAGCTGTTACAGCAATCTTGTCTCCTTTTTCTAATGCTGATGGATACATAACCACTCGTTTGTCCTCCTTTTCCTTACCAAGATAATTATTTCATTATTGCAAAATCCGATACCATTATCAACCATTTATATGATAAAAAAGAGCGACTATCCTATTAGATAATCGCCCCCGTTTCTTGAAGACTTGATTTCGAGATAAAAGGTACTTTCGTCTTATAAATCAACTTTTAGGCTGTCTCATCTTCCCCAAATTGCTTAAAAGTAGCTGACTGCTGATTATGGATAAAAGAAATATATTACCTGGTTCACCTGTACTCCATATAGAAGTTACAATAAAAAACAAAGGTACTGAAACGCTAATTAATAAAACAATATAGATAAATGAACTTATTATTTCAGTCATACTTAACCCTTTCTAAATGAATTATTTTATAAGAATGCACCTGTTTGGTTAAGACTAAATCCAGATACCTTGGTACAAATTTTTAACTTACAAACTCGGAATTTCAACAGGTTTTGTTATTTAGAAGTAACTTTCAAGTCTTCTCCTATAGCTTTAGTTGCTTCATAAATCACACCATTATCATGAGATTTAATATCAAAAAAACCATTATATTGATTCCAAAATTCTGGTGAGTTTGAGACTTGTTCAAAATTATGCAATATGTTGTTAAACATAGCAGTTGCTTCTTCTTGTGATGGACGCTTTTCAACCATAAGCCTAAATTTCACTAGATCCTCATTTTCTCTAAATGAAGCTGCGGTTGTCGTTATTTCTTTTAATCCTCTAAAATAATCTTCTGTCATTCTCACTGTTTTAGAAAGATCCCCTTCTGGCTGCTGATTACAAGCAACTGTCAAAAGCAATAAAGCAATTAAATAGGTATGCACCAATAATCCTCTTTTCATAAAGCACTCCCCCTTTCTGGAATTCTCGCTTCCAGATTCTTTGAAAATACTTAACCAGTTCATGAACTATGTCTAAGCATATGTAATAGGCGAGAGCATATTAAGCAATCGCCCCCGGTAGTTGGAGACTTGAACTCGAAATATCTTCCCCCTAATCTAAAACAACCCTATAGGTTGCTACACTTAATCTTTCTCAGTTACTTCAAACACTAATCGATTCATATCCCATACATCTTCCTCATAATTTTTGATCACTTCCACCTCTACCTCTTGCCCTACATCATATTTCTCTGGATTGGGCACTTGTATCGTAATCGCTTCCGATTTTAACTCTTCTTTAAATTCAGATGACTCTGTAGAAGATTCTTGTTCGTTAACTGTTGTCCAATAAGCCGTCTCGATTTTCATATCACCGCGTTCCTCATTGATTTCAATTATTTCTCCTCCAACAGCCATTCCTTTATTAGAATCGCAGCCTATTAGTAGAATGGCTAAAGCTACTATTATAGAAAAAATCTTGCTTTTTATCACAAAATCATCCCCTTTGCTCTGTCGGTCATTATTTGATTAAATGATATCTTCCCAGTCTTTAACGAGTAAATGACGATTCCCCTTATTTAGGAAGTGCCCCCGTTAGTTTAAGACTCGAGATCGAGATAACTTAATCATATAAAATTATAAGGCTCAATACTTTCTATTCCAGAATCCATATTTTTAACTTTTAATTCATTATTTCTTACTTCTTCCTCACCGATATTGATTGAATATACACTGAGTTTTAACACTTAGCATTTCTAAATAAGATTCAAGATTTTTAATTCTTCCAACTCTCAATTCACCATAGAATAAGGTGCAATTATTCACTTTTCACTCTTTATCTAGAACTTCCTTAAGTTTATCTTCTATTGCCTTTATACGATTTTTCACATTTACTAACAATGAGATAACTGTAAGGAATAAGAGCGGAATACCAAAAAATAAAAACAAAAAAACCAATTCATCTAAATAATACGTATTCATAATAATCCTCCTAGAGCTGTATAAGTCCTCCCCAAGAAGCGATCATTCATATTGAACAATCGCCCCCATTACTTGAAGACTTGAATTCGAGATATATCATCACTAATACGCCCTTTAGTCTACAATCACTTATTGTTTGCTTAGTTTAAATGTTTCAGTTTTTTCATTCCACTCTACTGTAACTTCGACCTCAGTGTGTTCGGAAACTTTGGCATTCGTAGGATTAGATGTAGCGCTGTCAACAATAGTGCCGTTTTCTTTTAATGTGACGCCTCCCCTTCCGAAACTCCCAAGACTATCTACATTGTAATCAATAGGGCCAACTTCGTTTACATCATCACCCTTATACTTTAGTACTAACTCTTGGCTTTGATAATCATCACTGGTTTGATTTACTTTTAAGTCAGCACTCCAATTTTCCGTCTCTCCAGAATAATTAAGAGTTTGCGTGCTACAAGAAGCAAGGAGCAGCAAGGAAATTAGCAATACCACCAAGAACTTTCTTTCCATATAAATCCCTCCTTATATTTATCAATGGCATCCTTGATCTAATAAGAAAGGTACTCTCATTATTGAAGTAAAGCCCCCGTTACCGTAAGACTTGATTTCGAGATATTTTATGTAATTTACTAACTTTCCCACCTTACTTGAATCAGGCAGATGGTCATCCTTATCAAATTTAAAGAGATAATGCTCCTATTAATACAATAATTACAGCTAGGAATAATAAATATACTGCGCGAGCTTTCGTTTTATTTTGAAACTCTGAAATGCTGTAAATTAAAAGTATGGTTCCAATAAAAAACTGAGTATAAGATAGGATTTGTTTGTTATCGGTTGTAAAACTAAAAACTATTAAGGATAATGCAATGATGGCTGATACAATCCTAATCACTTTCAATTGAAGCCCCCCCTATCCTCTTTCCATAATAAGTATTCTTCAACGTTAGCACATAAGGCAATTGTCCAAGTAACGCCCCCAATTTATGAAGACTCAATATCAAGATAGCACCGAGGATTTTTTCTTTTTTCTAGAGTGTATGTACTTTTGAGTTATCATTCCTGCATTAAAAACCGATACAATCATAATGAAATAGAAGAGTATCCGGTTGAACAAGAATTTTTCCTCACCAGTAAACTCAACATATGAAAATGAATGAATTACAAAACAGATAGCAGCTAATAGCATCAAGATAAACTGCCCTTTCAAAGACTTAACCATAATTAATAATCGCTCCTTATTGTTTTCAGGATTTGCCCCCGTTAGTTGAAGACTCGAACTCGAGATAAATTACTCAAATATACTTTCCCTCTTTAACAAAGGAGAACATTTCCTTATCTTTATGTGATTTACCCTCTTCATTAAATTCCATTGATTTCTTTACTTTTGGTTTTAAATGAATCCCTATCTTACGTTGCTGATTCTCAATAAGACTTTTCACGACAGCTTGAATGGACAAGATGAGAAGGACGTATAACACTAAAACAGGAATGATTAACCAATACCTCTCTGTCATTATTCCAATTCTCATCGTCTCAAAGAGCGATGTCCATTCATAGATCAAAGATTGAGAAGCCCCCTCTCTATTTCCTCGAATTGTCCCACCTAAGAATATGGAAAGCACACCAAGGTGCAGGAGAACCTGTAGAACTTGAATCATTTGTTGTCCAAGCAATAAAAATAACCTTGGAACCAAATGGGGAGTCATGTGTTTAAAGAAAATCCTTACCTTACTTGCTCCGAGAAGCATAGCAGCTTGCGTGTACTCTTTTTTCAAGATTTCATCAGATTCCTGTCCAATAACATTCAACAAGACTGGGAGAGCGAAAACAATTAAAATAATCAATTCTAATACTATATTAGAAACCATTAGCGATTCAGCAAGTTGTTTTTGATGTTCCTCAAAAATCACGATGTCCACAAGTAAGACATAGGCAATTAATGTCATAGGCAAAAACTGCATTCCATCAGCTAATCCATTAATGACTTTCTTGGACCGCGCTTCTAACCAGAAGGTGTAAGGAATGCTGAGTAAGTAACCGATAACTACTCTGGCAAGAGCAACTAAGAGGGTGAACAAAATCGTGTACTTCGCACCAACAATCAACATTTGTAGAACAGGGTATCCATTTAAATTGGAGCCAAAAATTAATTTCCCTTCACCCCAGGAATGAGGAGGAGCTTGAATATTTCCCTTTGCGTCTTCCACTAACCCCGCATTTTCAACCGGTGTGTTATACAATATACTGATGCCCAGCAGAAAAATAATATACCCTAGACCCACAAGAAACTTCGGTCTTTTAAGTAATAGCAAAAGTTGTTTAACAAGTGCACTCCACACGGAAATCAATCTTTCCATTAACCCTTTAAGCGAAAATTTTTGGAGATGAAGAACTTCGGCATTTTTCAGCATAGAAGGCGGAGATAAGGTGCCCGTTTTTGTTTCTTCTCCAACCAGCCAATCCAACAAAGAATAAATGAAATAAAATGGAGTGAAAATTAGAATCAATGATACCGCCATGATAAAAGGTCTTGTATCAAAAAAGATTAACCGCACAATTCCATAGAAGTTATGTAAATACTCGATAACTAATAAACTCGACAATGTAAGCCACAGAATCGGCTTTGATTGAATAATTAGGTTTCTTTTAATATTACTTAAACAATGCTTTACAAGAATAGTCGTGTTTCCTAGCCCCTTACTTTTAGCTAATGTAACATAGTCTTTTCTCCATTCTTCTTCCAGTAGTAAAAGACAAGTCCTGTAAAATAGCACAGTTGGTAAAATACATAATGACAAAATAGGAGAGAGGTAAATTTTTTCTTCACCTAAATAGACAAATCGAAAAAGTAAAAGATCAAACGACTTAAAAAACCAAACCACGAACATTTGTAATAAGAATATAAACAGAATATCTGGCAATGCTTCTAAACTATTTAAACCAGTATGTATGGCCCGACTTACCTTTCTAGGTAACCCAAAGGTCGATATAGCTAATACAAGTCCCACTATAATGGCAATGGCTAGCGCGGAAAATAAAATGGTCATAGAATAAAGGTAGTTATCTGATATATAAGAGAAGAGAGGCTTTTCTAAGTATTGATAATTAAGACGATGTTGGAAGACCCATTCTGAGGGAGTTATTATCTGCTTTATTACATGTGCAACGCTTTGAAAATAGAGCGGTATATTCCATTTAAATCCATTAGAGAATATAACTGATATACAACTTATTAAAATTATACCTATGACACCAAAAAGATATTTAATGCAAAATTTAACGACCTTCAAACGAATCCCCCATTTCTATCTTGAAATTCTATACGATAACTAAGGGGCAAAGTTTCAATTTTTTGTAATTTAAAATATGTATAATTTCATACGTGAATGTAGAGGGAGATGGTAGATCCCCCACACCCTTCATGAAAATTTATTCCGAAACTGAGACTTCAACTATCCTGAACGATAGTAAAAAAGCGATTGCTCTTATTGAACAATCGCCCCCGTTAGTTGAAGACTTGAATTCGAGATAATCTTATATTTTCAACCTACTACTCAGTTGTCATAGCATATGTAATACATTAGCTTTTTTAGCCACTCATAATAACTATATCGTCTCAGCCAATTTCTGAATTTTTGATTTAGAAATTAAGTACACATCACCAATAATATCAATTTTGTCCCCCTTTATACGAACAGCGCAATCTTTGTTCGAGGCATAAATATTTATTTCTTCTGACAAGGGAGACAGTTCTTTTTGAACAAGCTCCATGTTATTTTCTAGATCAAAATGAGATAAGACAGAAAACTCGTCAAGGCCGATTCCTTCGTAAACAGAGCTTGTTTCAACTTCATCTCCAAAGTTTTTTGAGCATAACCATTTAGCAGACATGTTAATTGCACCAGCACTTGCCCCCATCACAACTGCGTTGCTTTTTTTAATCCAATCCGACAATTCATATTCCATCAAAAAACCATTTTGTTTAAGTATATCTCCACCCAGTAAGAAAATAACTGATGCATTGTGAATTAATCTTTGGGCATCTTCTTTCTGGACGCGATGATTAATTAAATGATATTCATCAAACATAATGCCGGCATGATCAAGCCACGACCGTTCAGTAGCACCGTCATCTTCATAAAGTGATGGATTGGAGCTAATCATAACAATTGATTTTCTATCAATGATATCCTCCTTTAATACCTTTCTCAGATTCTCTGGAAAAAAGTTTTTAAACCAACCTAAATAATAATGAATTCTCATAAGTATCCCCCGTAGCAAAATGTAAATAATATGAATTTTCTTCGTACTCAATCTGTTTTCTAACACCAACACAATAATGTCAAAGTGGACTCAGAAAGTAATAACAGCTGATTTGCCCCCGTTAGTTGAAGACTTGAAACCAAGATAATAATAAACTCCTTATAGGATCAATACTCACTTTCCAATATGGAATACACTTCTGTATCTCTAAACTCGCCTTTTATAAACTCATTTTTTCTTAAAGTGCCTTCATAATTCATGCCTAACTTCTTCATTACTTTTTGAGAACTCAAATTATCTGTATCGGACCTACCCTCAATTCTGTTAAGGGATAGTTCGTTAAAGCCGTAGCGAACAAGTTCCTGAAGTGCTTCAGTAGCAATTCCTTTTCCCCAATATTCTTCCGATAAAAAGTACCCCAATTCTACGCACTTATGCTTATTACTCCAATCAATAAAGGCTGCTACACCAATCACTTGACCTGTTTCATTCCATTCAATTGCCCATTCACCTGATTCACCTTTTCCGTAACCTGTAATTACCATATTTAAAACTCTTCGGTTGCATCTATTGACTCATTTACTTCCCATGTCATAGGCCGTGCTACATTAGGATTAGAACAGAAACTAAACACATCTTCTAAATCTGAAAAAGCCAGCTTTCTTAGCGTTAATCTATCAGTATTAAACTCAGGCATGTCTCTTAAATATGTTTCGACTTCCATACGACCACACTCCATACATCTTTTTAATTTTTCAAAAATAAATATTATGACATCATACCGCTATTTTACATAATTTTCAATACTTCAGTTCTCAAAAAAAAGAGGACGATTACTCTTATTGAATAATTGCCCCCGTTACTTGAAGACTCAGTTTCAGGATCTTTTCGTGCAGCTCCCAAACTAAATCCCCGCTTTAGTTGTGTATTTGTAATTAAATTTTATTACTTAAATGTCTCAGCTTCTGTTTCGGTTAACCACTTATCAATTGCTTTGACAGGAAAGTAGTACTTATATCCGAACTGTATGTATGGAATATTACTCTTAGTAACGTTTCCCTCTTTTTCAGGTAATACCATTTCTAATTGCTCGTCGTTTATGCTTAAATATCTTTGTAACTCTAAATAGCTCATCAATTGCTGTTTCTCTGGTGCTGTATTCACTGTAACTTGTTCAGTCCTATTTTTGAAAAAAATCCTCCTCTCAATTACTCTAAATGAGTCTTCCAGGATACCAATTATTTCAAAACAGACTAAGCAACTCAACCCCTTTTCCACTAAAAAAAGCTTATCTCTATTGCAGATAAGCCCCCTTTTCTTGAAGACTCGAAATCGAGATAATCCTTTACAATTTTGTCATAGAAAAACCGCCATACGGCGGCTTTTTGCATGCACTTAATATAGGAGCTGGAATTAAACAGTAAAGTCAGACATTTCTTACTCTAGCTCGGAATACTGTTCTTGGATAGATCGAATCACCTTCTTCGAATACTCTAAGTCCTCGAAGAACTTTCTCACCTTATCCGGCGAACGGTCAACGTTGTCTTTTTCCCAATTATATGTGTCAGAATGAAACTCAGCCAAATTAGTCCTTTTCAAGACGGGTAACCTTCGATTCAAAATATCATCAAAGGTCAAATTAAAGGAAAATTTCGGGTCACAATTTTTACCATACAGTGAGACCAATGAACCTTCCGTTTTCTCCACCATTCCGATTTGAGCGTTCAGCTGATATGGAGAGCATCCCGTCGGACTAGTTTTAAACTCCAGGGTCATATAATCCTCTATATCCCTTCTGAATCCATCAATATCACTAAAAGGACCCTTAATGCCCCTAGCCAATTTATCTAAACACCAGGCCCCCTCAATGTAAGCCTTCACACTGCGGATTTTCTTTGGAGTTTCCAGTACATCCATATGGATTCCGTTTGAATCGCAGAAATTCTTCAACTTATTGAATTGAACATCATTTTCACTCGCGGGCAACTCAATCAAAATACAACTCATACCATACCGCTTCCTTTCATAAGGTTAATTAAACCCGTGCATAGAAAGGTAAACGATATGCTGATGACAGCCGTCACTGTCAAAAAAAGGGTGGATAATCCTAAAGGAGCACCTACAAAGGTGTTCCTTTCCTATGATGGCCTTTAAGTTCAATTCCTATTCATTTTTTCGAGGTCGTGTATCAATACCGGCTCCCTGATTTACAAAAAAACAAAGGCATCATATGGTGTTTAAACCAGACGCCTTTTGTCATATTATTTCTTTTTTCGTTCCCTCAAGATTTCTTCTTTAATTTCTGGGTAATCCTTCCCCTCTGAAGCTTTAAGGCCTGCGTTTGACCATTCTGTTGTACTCATCTTATCTAATCCCAGGGAATCTCGCCATCCCTCAGCTATCTTCCTCTCTGTGTCATCCTTTAACTTACTGATGTCTTTATCCGGCACACGAATCTCCTCCTCATATTGTTTTGCCACTACCCTTTTTATCTCCACAGTCACACAAAATTAAACATCTTCGGTTAGCCGAATAAGCGCAGAATTCTTAATCCTCCAGACCCAGCCTGTACTCCAGCAGGATAGTCAAAACAAAAAACCGCCAGAATGGCGGTCTTTGAATTTATTCTTCAACTAAGTTATCGGATATTGTTGCACTAGGTAGCTAGACCATTAACAATTGATGAACACCCATCTGAAATTTGCTTAAATAATGTAATGTCATGCTGTTCGAGTAACAAACAGTGCTAAACATAAATAGCAGCTAGGCTTGTTTTATTATGAATAGCTAAGAAAATCATCAAGCACATGTAATTTTAGCTGTTCTTGCGTTTCATAGGGATTTAGATATTTCTTCATATCCAAAAACACATTCTCTATATTCGCTAAGTCGGAATCTGTATAAATAAGAGCATATACTCCAAATTCTCTAAAATAATCTTTAAGTTTTCTCATTTCCTTTTCGAAATTCCCTAAAGCTATTGCGTTAATGTCTTTTTGCAACTTACCTTTAGTACCTGATAAATAACCGTGTGTTGACCAAGGAGATAACTCAAAACCGTACTTATTTAATGTATTGGGGTCAATTATAGTGAAATCAAGTCTATATTGGTGTTTCCTTGCTAAACCGCCATATCTAAACTCGGGAATTAACAGAGGGATTTCTTCTGGCTGATCTGAATTTCGAACAAATTCACAATAATTATTAGCAATCTCAAGTTCATATTGTGAGCCCGATCCCCGAACTAAAATATTCTTAAAAAACTTTAAATATTGATCCGTATCAGAGAATTCTATTTTTTCATTTTCAAATGGTACCACAATCCCTGTCTCTAATACATGACCTATAGTCCAATATTTCTTTTTAAAATGTCTTATTTCGCTTACATCATTCTCCCAGTTACCATTAGAGAATCTTGGAGTAACAAGAATTCCATAATTCGCATTTTCTTGGCCTATCCACATTGTTGCTTCCTCAACTTTAGGGCGTTTTTTCGATAAAGCAGTGTAATTCCTCATGTAAGTTCTTTCTAAGAAAGTAAAGGCATAGTCCCTAACAATGGGATATTCTTGTATGTATTGTAAAAGTTCGTAAATATTACTACTTTCCTTATATTGCAAATTATCTAGATATTGAATCAAACCCTTCATCCATAAAGCTACAAAGTGATCTGGTGACAATATAACCTCGTTATTAATATCCATAAAATCTGCGTTTTTGCCACCAATTTTTGCATTCAAGGACTTATGCCCGTATCCCGTAATTTCCATAACTTCAGGAAGTATGTGATTTAATTTTCTAGTTTTTGAAGCTAAATCCTTTTGAAAAGCAGACCACGCCATAATTTACCCCCTACAAAATAATTGTTATTTTCATAAAAATTAAAAATAATTCCAAAGATATGTAAAAATGATTAGGATATAATGGTCCTCTGATCTCCCCATTAGCTTAACAAGAGATAGTCCATTTGTAGGTATCGCCACCTTTTCTTGAAGATATAAATTATTTTACTCTCTCTGAAAAATACAAGTAGTCAATTAAAGTCAGAGTATAGCGAAATACGTTTTATTAAAAATATTAACTAGAGATTCTTGCACTTGCTCAAGTTCTATAATTGTTGGGTCGTTCTAAGGTATTTAGATTTAATTTTCTTATCGTTCCACTCAAACGTTTCTTTGAACTCGATTTTATAACTCTCACGTCTATTCAGTATATCTCCTTCAATCTGTGAAAAAAATTCTTTTAGAAACTCTTCTGAAACTCCTTCATGAAGACTCAAAAGCACCCTTCTCCCTAATTTTATTTTCCCTGATGTATTAAACAATTTACTTCTCATACCTCAAATTTTATGTAGGAACCCTACTCTTCCATAATTCAACAAAAGAGAGAATAAATCCTTTGTTATAGCATTGGTCCTAGTCCAATATCTCGAAACTGAGTCTTCAACTAACCTGCCCTATACTTGAAGACTCAGTTTCGAGACATTCTATAATATTTCAATAAATCAAAGACCAAAAAAAGCATAAGTCCCTATTTTAGACTTATGCTTAAAGTAACCATTTACTCAAGTATCCTTATGCTGTCCATCAATCAAGGATGCAGGAGCAGACTTGATGTGCAAATCTCTTTGAGGAAAAGGAATTTCAACCCCGTTTTCATTCAGCTGCTCATAAATGGAGAAATTCAGCTCACTTTTCATACGGATCACCTCTTTGGGATCGGAAATCCACACGAACAGTTCAAAGTCGAGCGATGAATCACCAAATCCCTTGAAGTTCACAAAAGGTGCAGGGGAATCCAAAACGATGGCGTTCGTTTGTTTAGACAACTGAGCCACATGGAGAAGGATTTCTTTCACTTCTTGCGCATCACTCCCATAGGCCACTCCGATGGGAATGGTTAAGCGCAGCCTTGGATCGGTGAACGAACGGTTGACCACTTTTTCCTCTAGAAAATAGGAGTTCGGAATAATGATGTGCTCATTTTCAAGCGTTCGGACCACTGTTGCTCTCATACTGATTTTTTCAACATCCCCTATGACGTCATCAATAAGCACTCGGTCTCCGACTTTTATCGGGCGTTCGAAAAGGAGGATCAATCCTGAGATAAAGTTGGAGGCGATGTTCTGCATACCAAAACCGATTCCCACACCTAATACACCGGCAAATACAGTCAAGGCACTCAAATCGATACCGACGGTCGTCAAGCTGACTAGTATCGCAACGACCATAATGACATAGTGGACGACCCGCTCCATCGTGAACTGGATGCCTTTATCCAGATGGTGGCGTTCGAAGAAAAATGGCAACAGGTGCTCGTTCAAAACCTTGGATAATCTGTAGGCGAAGGTAATGATCAGCACGGCTATGATGATCAGGAATAATGTAATATCCACTTGACCGATCGTGAATAGCGGATACAGCAGCCAGGCTGCATCGGAGAAGTAGAAAATGACGAATAAAAGCAGGCCATTGAACACCACCCAATTAATCAAGGAGAAGGCCGCTTTCTGAATGCTCCCCTTTTCCCGGAAGATCCGGTTGATCAAAAAGCTGGACCCTAGGCGAAGGAAGAATAAAAACAATAAAAAGCCCATCACGATAAGAATATCTGTCCAGGGCCACTCGTTTACCTGGTTAAAAGACATAAGTACTCACTCCATACAAAACGATCATCCTTTCATTCCTCTTTGAATCTATTAAGAATAAGATAGGAACCTCTTTCGATACGCACCCTTCATAACCGGACTCCTATCTCGTTTTCTATTAACTTTTCTTTCTTTACTATGCGATTAGTCCATCGTCCCTTTGAACTTCCCAGGCTTTTTCACATAGCTCTCGACGATATACCCACAGCTTGTGCAGATGATATGTTCCACTTCGGAACCAAACGACATGGCTTTATTAATCGGAAGCATAACCGCATATCCGTTCTGCTTTCCTCTGCCTAGTTCCCTTTCACCACATTTCGGGCATTTTTCTATATTCGTTCGATAAGTCATTTTTGTCCCCTCCTTCTGCGGTGATGCAACGGTTCAGCCAGTCTTATAGACTGAACGCAGCATTTTTAGAGTTTTCTAGTTTCTTCCTTTATAAGAAAAGTATATAATACTACACAGGCTATACCAAAGATATTCCCTTTTCTCTTATATATATAGTTGCAGAAGAACGATAGTAGTGACTGGAGTTTAAACCAACCTCACTTGCGAGGAATTTTCACATACACAGGTGATCCCAATGATCCTAAAAGAACTGATTTCCAATGTAGCCCTTTTAATTGCATCCTTATTCGTTTATTCGCAGTCGACACAAGCCATGCCTTTGAGCCGGTCTTCCACGTTGAAAGCCAAAATTGTCTCAGGTTTTCTGGCAGGGATCTTAGCCAATGTCCTTATGCAATACAGCATGCATTTTGACAATACCATCGTGGATTTACGCCATATTCCCGTGATTTTAGTCGCTTATTATGGAGGAGCGGTTCCAGCGCTCGCGTCGATGTTCCTTGTGATTATCGGACGCTTTTTTATCGGATTTAATACATCATCGCTGCTTGCTTTATTCCTAATCGTTTCTATTACACTCCTCACGTTGGCCATCACAAGACTCAACATGTCCAAGCGGGTCAAAATCTTCTTGACCCTAACGTCATCGAATGTCATGTTCACGATTTTGATCGTCTACCTTTTACAAAGTGTAAGTACCCTGACTGTCTTGATTCCATCTTTTTGGATCATCTCTTATATGGCTGGATTTGTATCTTTCTATGTGATTGAATTCGTACGGAGAAGTCAGAATCTGTTGAACAAATACAAAGCAGAAGCTGCCACAGACGGATTGACCGGGTTGAACAATGTTCGTAAGTTTGACCAATCCTTTAATAAAATTGCTGCCCAGGCGGTACATAAAGAAGAAAAACTTTCACTTTTATACATAGATATTGATCATTTCAAAAAGGTCAACGACACCTACGGTCATAAAGAAGGCGACCAAGTATTGATCGAGCTGAGCCGAATATTGAGTAATACGGTACGTTCTTTCGATATTGTAAGTAGAAACGGGGGAGAAGAATTCACGGTCATTTTAATGGATTGTCCCACAGATCGTGCCCGTGATATCAGTGAAAGAATTAGAGAAAAAGTGGAAAACCACTCTTTTCTTTTAACCACAGGTCAAATGATTCACGTGACCGTTTCCATCGGACTCGCCTGTTATAATGAAACGACGAGCGAGCCGAAGTTACTAATCAAAGAAGCGGATCATGCGTTGTATGATGCCAAACAAACAGGCAGGAATAAGGTCTGCATCTCCCCTGGTTACAAATGGGCGAGTCATCGAGCGTAACTCACAGTTACGCTCTTTTTTTGTTCTTTAAGCAGTGGGGAGAGGAACGGGGGCCAAGGTTTTCTATCCGCCAAATAAAATCAGTGCGGCCACATATATTTAGACTATACTCAAGACAGGGGTGGTAGATATGGAAAGAAAGAAGCGGCCGAACATCCTTTTCCTGATGGTCGACCAGGAAAGATATCCATCCATCTATGAAACGAAGGAATTGAAAAAATGGCGGACAGAAAACTTGGTGACGCAGAATCTGTTACGTAAAAATGGGATGGAGTTCTTAAGTCATTATGCTGGCAGTACCGCTTGCTCACCAAGCCGGGCAACCCTTTACACCGGGCAGTATCCGTCGCTCCACGGAGTGACGCAGACGACGGGGGTCGCGAAAGGCCCGTTCGATCCAGATGTTTTCTGGCTTGATGCCAATACCGTGCCGACGATCGGCGATTATTTTCGGGAGGCCGGGTATCAAACCTACTGGAAAGGAAAATGGCATGCTTCTGATGAAGACATCTTAGTTCCCGGGACAAAAGATGCTTTTCCAAGCTATGATCCCAACACAGGAGTACCGGTTAAAGAAAAGGAGAAACTCTATCAGGACGCGAACCGACTGGACCGTTTCGGTTTTACCGGCTGGATCGGGCCGGAACCCCACGGGTCCAATCCGCGTAACTCCGGTTCATCTGCAGCTCTTGGGACCAGTGGACGTGATGAGGTTTATGCTACGGAGACCATCGAGCTGATCCAGGATCTCGAAAAACAGTCCGATAATACGCCATGGTTCCTCATGTGTTCGTTCGTCAACCCTCATGACATCGCCCTATATGGAGTTCTGACCGCCCTTTCACCAGCCTATCAGTTCAACATCGACCCTACACTTCCTCCAATTCCACCAGCACCCACTCATCAAGAATCGCTATCAACGAAGCCTGATGCTCAGGAAAGTTACCGAATAACATATCCACAAGCGCTACAGCCGATCATCGACCAACCCTTTTACCGAAAGCTCTACTACAGCTTACAAAAGCAGGCGGATGATGAGATGCACCGAGTTTTTCGAGCTTTCCAAAAATCCTCTTTTTATGAAGATACGATTGTCATTTTCACTTCGGATCATGGAGAATTGCTTGGTGCTCACGGTGGCCTTCATCAGAAGTGGTATAACATGTACGAAGAATCCATTCACGTGCCGCTCATCGTTCATAGTCCGAAGCTTTTTTCCGAAGCAGAGCAAACAGACATGTTAACGAGCCATGTCGATCTTCTTCCTACGATGCTCGGTCTTGCTGGGGTTGACGCAGATGAAATACGAGAGAAGTTGACCCGCTCCCACACCGAAGCCCAGCCCCTGGTCGGAAGGGATTTGACACCACTGATCAAAGGAAGATCCCATTTTTTCAGAGCCAACGAGCCTCTCTATTTTATGAGTGATGATGATATTACCAAAGGATTGAATCAAACGACGGCCGCCGGAGTTCCTTATGAATCTGTTGTGCAGCCCAATCACATTGAAGCCGTCATTACAAAAATGAAAACCGGAAAGGACCATGCAGAAGAGACGTGGAAGTTCGCCCGCTATTACGACAACCCTCAATTTTGGAGTGACCCGGGGTACAGTGATACGGTTCAGAAAAAAGGAAAGACGATGAAGGTCGAAGGTGACATCCAATGTTCCTGCTGTGTGAGCACAACGAAAACCGAGCCCGTTCCATCCCAATATGAACTTTATAACCTGACGACAGACCCGCTTGAAGAAAAGAACTATGCCGACCCTCAATATGCGACACCAGAATCAAGGATCGTGGAAGGTCTTTTGCTGAACACCCTGGAGCAACAATGCAACCAGAAGAGACTAGAGCCCTCCAGCGGAGAAGTGCCTGGCATGCCCTCATGCAACTGTCAGGAAAACTAGTGAATCTCATATAAGAAATGATAAAAAGGGTGAACGCTTCTCACGTTCACCCTTTTTGTATCGTTTAACTCTAAAATTAAAACAGCCATATGGACAGGGCACCTAAAGAAGCACCACTGATCAAAGGAAGCAGGCATCCCATGCCAACACATCCTTCAAGCCAACCATCTAAAAACCTTAGAAATCTTCCTTGTTTACTTTTGTGATTACCATTCAGCTCTGTCATTCTATCTTTTCACCAATCTTTTTCCTGTAGTATAAATGGAGCTCTTTATATTCTCATGCTAGCGAAAAAATACGATAGCCCCCATAAGTAGTAAGGAAACAAAGAAGATCATAAGCAGATAAAGGGAAACGTTCAATAATAGAGACTGTTCTTTCAGGAAACGTATGATATTCCCCGTCTTTTTCACAGGCCCTCCTCCCCCTTTACGACTAGTCGTCTTATCATTTAATCTTTTTATTTTTCTTTCCCAGTGTCTTTTTCCTTCCTCTGTGTATTGAAACCAATAGATCAGTAGAGCTCCTCCGATCACAAGTGAGCCCTGCATTAAATAGTTAAGAATGATTAAAAACGTATCCATGTTATTCCCACCTTTTCCCACGGGCCATGCTATCAAAGATCTATCTCTATGGATGCAGGAAAAGTATTCCATAGAGTCTGGTTAAGAAAAATGGCAAACCTACCGTTGGTAGGTTTGCCAGACTTAAGATAGGAAACTCTCATACGAACATTTGCATCTCAATATCCCGGTCCTTCTGCGATACTCTCTTAAACCCGATTTTTTCATAAACACGGATGGCTGCTTTATTTCGTTCATCCACTTCCAGTCGTATTTCATTGATCTCTTCATCATAATGACGGAAACCAAAAGCGATGCCCTGCTTAACATAGGTTGCGCCTATTCCTTTTCCAATCCAATCAGGACGTAAAGCTAACCCAATCTCCATGATTCTTCCATTCACGTTGTATTCAAACAAACCCACCACTTCACCTTCCCGAAAGGCCGCATATCCTTCGCAGCCACCAGGACCTTGCAACTTGCCTGTTTGGTTGAGTGATTCAAAATAAGGCGCCATTTCTACTTTTTCTACGAAACCTTCATAGTTCCATGAATCGATTTGCTTCAAACCTTCTAACGTAATCGGTCTGAACTCAAATTCCATTAGACTCTCTCCTTTATGCAATCTTTCTGCAATTCTTCATACGATTCGTACATCTGGTTAGAGGACATTAAATGAGAGTAACAGGACGTTGATGAAGCTAACTCCTTTTCCCCTGCCTCTTCCTTACAAAAAGAATGACGATTCCATAGCCGAACACACCGCCGATGATTGTCAATAACAGCTGGCTGCTATCAAAAGTACTGTGGGTGAACCTATTGGCTAGAATTAACCCAAACAGCACGCCTAAAAGCAGAAGGATAGCTGATTTTACATTCATGTCGTCTACACCTCTCCTCTTTAATTGATGAAAGGAATAATGAGATCAACCAAAATAGGGGCGATCAGTAAAAAGCCCAAGATGGCGATTACATATAAAACAGGAGTAGACACCCTCTTCGATTGATTCATTTCGTCTAACTTTTGATTCATTTTTTGAATTTCATTTAAGATTTCTTTTTCTCGCTCTTCAGACATAAAAACCTCCGTGATTGAAGTAAAGGGGTAAGTCAACCACACTACGTTGAAACCAGGCCAACTCCTATGTATGCTGCCTAATGTTCGCCTTTCCCCTGATTTTGCCAAAGCCCTCCAATGTTTCATTGAATAATCAATATGAACTTCCACCCCCAACACCTGAACTTCAAAATAAGTCATAAAGGCCCTGGATCCAATTATTTCAAACCCCGATCCATTCCTCAAGGGGCACTAAATAAGCGCAACCCCTCAGGATTGCGCTCATCACCAACCTTCCCCAAAATTCACCGATTGCATTAACGGTAGACACTGGCGCATGTACCCGGTTGAGGTTCATAGTAACAGTGGTTCTTATACCGTCCTGTAAACTGCTGTCCATACCATGTAGGAGGGCATTCCGTATAAGGGTTGAAATACCATAACGCATACTTCGCTGGATGCATCCGCCAATAGTCTAAGTTCTTCTTGGCTAATCTTTTCTCCGTAGAGCGCGCCCGGTTATAAAAAAGATTTCCTTTCTGAACCGCTTCAAAAGAATAGTTCCCACCCTGCACCTGGTAAATGACATCGTTGATTGTTCTAACATCCGTAAAGTCCAGGCAGGACGCTGCTGCACGGTTCACGATCACATTGCCGACATACAACATTCCCTGTTTGCCTTCCCCCACGGCCTCTGCCCGCATCATGCGAGCCATCAGAGCCACATCTGAATCTGTATATTTCACTCTCGCCATTTTACTCACCCCAACATATTGTATGAAAAAAAGCTGGGTTGATGTCATCATTTGGGATGGAGTCCCTCTGGACGGCCTCGATCAGCGTTTTCAAGAATAGATAAAAAAAGTTCCCCAGCTGTTGAAAGCTGAGGAACCTTTTTCTCTGCCCATTTACGGAGTGGGAATCGCTCCACCCGCGGCTTCATACCGGGCATAAAACTCTTGTAAGAATTGATTCGTTACTTTTTCATCATGGATGAACAGCATGTTTTCATCGTTGATATCATTTCCGTTCGTGCTCCAATTCGTTGAGCCGACAATCGCGGTCGGATCACTGGACGGATGTGTGGCATCAATCAACATCGTTTTTGCATGCATTTTACGATCTTCCGCATCCTCATAAACGGGAGCGGCGTTATTCCATCGTACATTAGGGTTGTTCGTTGAAGATTGGCTTGCGGTACGGCCGGTCATTTCAATCGAAGCGGACCACCACTGGTTCCAGAAGCTTTGATCAAATACACCACGCACATCAAATCCGGTCAGACTTCCTTCCAGGTCGTTGTAAGAGCCTTCCCACTTGTACTTCAACTCATCGACAAGGGCCTGATCACTCCAGGCAAAAATAGAAAAGTAACTGCTGAAATCTGCCTCATTTTTCACATAGGAAGTCATTTGTCCAACAGCATCATCCCCTGCAGAAAAGTACACATCCACTTCTTTTCCACCCACATCGACGGTATGCAGCGTGTTGTCCACTTTACGTCCATGATAATTTGAAACAGCTGGGTCAGGATTCAAAGTCGCACTTCCCCACATTTCATCAAACTCGGTTTTGAAAACATCAGCGAGGGCCGTTGAGTTCAGTTCTACCACATGTTGCGTATTGCCGCCAAGAACATCATTCTGCATGTTTTCCTCTGATCCGTACAGTCCTGTCACGGTGAAATTCCAGCTTCCTGTGAATACCCATGTTCCATCGATGACGGCGAATTTGTTGTGCATCTGCTGTCCGGGCGAGTAATAACTGCCCGCTTCTTTTTGTTCAGCATCAACAAGTTTGTATCCGGTCTCCGTGCCACTTCCTACTTCGACCGTCACTTGTTCCATGCCGTTCGTTGCAGCCGGAAGTCCGTACTGTTCCCGCAGCGCCTGATCTTCCACAGCAAACATGATAGAATCAGAAAACACTGTCGTATCATCGCTTGTTCCGATGACATTGTCCTGTCCACGCACCAATTTCTCTACATACAAACGCATCGTTTGATAGCGCTCTGTATAGTGAGGGTCACTGCCGTCTTTCGCATCTGCGATCACGCGCACATCGACACCCTCAGCCGCTTTGGCCATCAAAGCATCAATGATGCCCGGCAAATTGATTTCATAAGTGGCAAGATCGATCGACGTTGTCGCCTGATTGATACGCTGGATCAACCGGTCTTCCAAGTTCACGTTATAGTTTGCTTCGTTTCCGGAAGTCGCGTAGCCATCATAAGCACATTTGTTAAAGTACACATTGATGCTTCCCGCAGACTCACTCACATTGTTCAATTGCTCAGTCGTGGTTGAACATCCTGCTGAAGTCGATGAAGAGTTGGCAGAAGGTGTTCCAAGTCCTTCACCATATGTATCCGTTGCTGTACGCCAGTTCGAAGCATCCGTCCCCACTGATAGTGGATCGATTCGCTCCATCGTGGCTTTACTGTCGTTATCACCTGCATACCATGCGTCGACAGAATCAATCACTTGTGTCCCATCACTCAGTTCAAGCACCTCACCGGAGTTACTCAAAGACCCTGAGTAGATCAAGTCGGCATCTACAGCCGCAACCGTTGAATCGTCCGTTCGTTCCAGCAAATAATGCCCTCCGGCAGGAATCGTACCCGATAATGAGATGACCGGTGATCCGTCCGCTGCCTTCAGCGTCCACCCTTCAAGTGAAAGGTCTGTACCAGTCGGATTGTAAAGCTCCATCCATTCATCGTTATAACTCACATTCGTCCCCATCCAGGCAACTTCGCTGATGACTACATCATTTGCTCCTGCGGCTTCAGTCACCTGCCCGATAGGAATGCTTGTCCATCCTAAAACAAAAATAAGTACAGCTATAAATCCAGGCTTCCATCTCTCCACGTTTCCATCCCCCATTCATTTTTTCTCACATTTCTCAACGTACCATAAATGGAACGGGCAAATTCTGAATTTACGCATCATTTACAATAAACGATTCGATGGACCCGGTTGGCTTATAGACAAGTGAAACCCTGGGCACACAAACTTTCCTCATTTTTACTTTTTATTGCCAAAAAATAACGACTGGTTCATCCAGCCGTTTTCTTATGACTACATCTGAGACAACCCTTCTAAAAAAAGCACAAAAACAAAGCAGATCAAAGTAAAACCAGCCAGAGGCACAGCAAAAGCGGCATTGTTCTTAAATTCCCACCCTGCAAAAACAGCCCCAAGCGCGCACATCACCATCCATGCGGGGAGGAAAATAGCATCGGCTACCCTTACAGGAAGCAATGCATAAAAACCCGATAACCATAAAACCCAGTGGACAAGCAGGACACTGCCAATCGTCAAGGACCTCTTATACGGCAGAGGTCCTCTTCCGCGTTTTCTCACGATACGGGAAGAAACAACAACGATCATGAATCCTATGAGTAATAAAATAACTAGCAAAATCACAGAGATCCCCACATCATTTCTCCCTTCACCGAAAGTTTAAGATAGCGCCTGTCCTTACTTTGAGGACGAAGATTAAAAAGAAACACATGTTCACAAATACGATTTTCCGCTTCCATAACGACCCTGTACGTTTGGGATTCTCTCCTCAGCCTTGAAGCTGCGGCTCTCTGCAGTACTTTTCTTCACTCGCTTCAACGTCGCTACAATAAGAAAGCTTACAATCACCAACAACAGCCAGGAACTTACTTTCCCTACATGCACAAGACTCCACGCATCCGCCTGGTTCGGGTATTCCCATGCACTGAAATAAGTCGCGATATTTTCTGCGATCCAGATAAAAAAGCCGATCAGCACGAACGAAAGCGCGAGCGGCATCCGGTAACGTGTACCGTTGACCTCGTAGCGAACCCAGGCTTTCCAAAAAACGAGAATCACAAGCGCAGATAACCACCAGCGGATGTCGAGCCAATAATGGTGCGTGAAAAAGTTCAAATAGATGGCAGACGCGAGAGGAACGACGAGCCAGGAAGAAGGCCACCGCACGAGCTCCACCTCAAGCCTTCTCCACGCCTGGCAGAGATAACTCGCCACACTCGCATACATGAATCCGCTATATAATGGGACGCCGAAAACTTTTGAAAATCCTTCTTCCGGATAAGACCAGGAACCCATATGAACCTTGAATAGTTCGAGCGCAAGCCCGATCAGGTGGAACAAGGAGATCACCTTCAGTTCATCCCGTGTTTCCAAACCAGCCCGGACCATCCACCACTGCATCAACAGGCAGATGATCAGCAGCCAGTCATACCTTGGCAGGAAGGGCATCGGCACCCATTTAGTAATGGCCAAAGAGGCAAAAATAACGACAGGGAACAAGCACGACAACGCCTGTTGCCAACCAAAATGTAAGAGTTGTTTCACCGCTCGCATCCGATCCCTCCTAATCTTCGTCTTCCTGATATTCCAAAATATCCCCCGGCTGACAGTCGAGCGCTTTACAAATCGCCTCCAATGTAGAGAAACGGACGGCCTTCGCCTTGCCATTTTTCAAGATAGAGAGATTCGCCATCGTGATCCCGACCTTCTCCGAAAGCTCGGTTACGCTCATTTTCCTTTTCGCAAGCATTACATCAATGTTGATAATAATCGCCATGTTGACCACCTCAGACCGTAAGATCATTTTCAGATTTGATAATAATCGCTTCCTGCAAAAGTCTTTGCAGGACAGCAGCAAAGACAGCAATAACGGCAGAAGCGAAGATGATGACCATCGCGATGACAATCAGACCAGGAGCATCATCGATTTCAGCGACCGTATAGATTACCGGCATGAGCACAACGTAAAGAACGCTTATGGTAATGGCACAAAATTTGATCACTCTCAAAGCTTTGACGGATAAGTCAGAGAACGCATCATTGCTGTCAATATAATTCAGAAGCTTAAACGCTTGATACAACGCAAAGTAAAATGGGACAGCTGTCAAATACATATAAGTGAAGACAACCGGTTCAATGATCGGAAAATCCGACAGCAGCGCTCCCGCATATTCCGCAAACTCAGGAACAAAAAATATACACAGCGCAAGAACCGGCAGACCAATTAAAATGACCGCCAGCTTCAAAAAGAGTGTCGAACCACGTTTCATAACAAGCACCTCATTTCCTAATATCTTTTTTCATCATACCTTCACATTTATCGTTTTTCAATAAAAATATATCATTTATAAATACTTAATTATCGATATAGGTGTGTTCAGCCTCTTACATGCTTCATTCAAAAAAACGCAGATCTCCTAGAACTAGGAGATCTGCGTTTTTCATTTATCATAGGATTGGACAGCTTAATAGATCTTTTGCCGCGACTGGACATCCTTTTGGCGCGGTTCGCCGCCTCTTTGGCGCGATTCATCACCCCTTTGGCGCGGTTCGACACCTCTTTGGCGCGATTCAACACCTCTTTGGCGCGACTCATCACCCCTTTGGCGCGGTTCGACACCTCTTTGGCGCGATTCACCACCCCTTTGGCGCGATTCGACACCCCTTTGGCGCGATTCACTACCCCTTTGGCGCGATCCACCACCACTTTAGCGTGATTCTCACCTTAACCTCGTACCGCTAAACTTTTCTCATACGCCACAACAGCTTCTTCAAAGACGGCAAGCCCCCGTTCAATCTCTTCCCGAGATACAACAAGTGGCGGAATCATCCGGATGACTTCCTGGTGCTTACCACAAAGGTAAAACAACACCCCTTTTTCGAGAGACAAATCAAGAACACGCATCATCCCTGCCCCATCTGGTTGTCCGGTCACGGGATCGACAATTTCAATGCCAATCATAAGTCCGACACCACGGATATCGCCGATTACCCGGTGTTTTTCCCGCAATTTCTCCAAACGATCTACGGCATAAGCACCAAGTGTTCTCGAGTTTTCCAGCAGGTTCTCTTCTTCGATAACGTCAAGCGTGGCTAGTGCGGCTGAGCAGGCGAGGGGGTTCCCGCCGAACGTCGTCCCATGCGTACCCATCGGCCACTGGCTCATCAATTCTTTGGAAGCTACCGTAGCACTGAGCGGCATCCCTGAAGCAATGCCTTTGGCGATCGCCATGATATCCGGGGTCACACCAAACGTTTGTGCAGCAAACCATTCTCCCGTCCGTCCGAAGCCGGTCTGCACTTCATCAAAAATCAACAGGATGCCGTGCTGATCACAAATGTCGCGTACTTTTTGAAGCCACTCTTTCGGAGGAATGATATATCCTCCTTCCCCAAGAACCGGCTCAACGATCATACACGCCACCTCTTCCGGGGTCACTTGGTGGTCGAACAGCATCTCAACGTCCTTTTCCAGTTGATCCACACAATAGACAGCAGGATCTTCCCCTTCCGGACAGCTCTTTGGATCAGCATAAGGAACCTGGTACGTCAGACCATTGGGCTGTAAAAATCTGCGGTACTTGCTTTTTGAAGTACTGACACCGAGAGCTCCTAATGAACGACCATGAAAACAGCCGGTAAAGGAAACGACATAAGGTCGTTTCGTTACATATTTTGCAAGCTTCAGCGCCCCTTCAATCGCTTCGGTCCCACTGTTGGCAAAAAAGAAACAATCCAGATTTCCAGGTAAGATTCCCTGCAGCCGATCCGCGACACGCAGAATCGAATCATACATGATGACCCCGGAAGGCCCGTGCATGAGCTGGTCCACCCCTTCCTTGATCGCCTCTACGACCTTCGGATGCCGGTGCCCGGTATTGGCTACGGCGATGCCTGAGGTGAAGTCCAAATACTCTTTTCCATCAACCCCATAGTAATAGCACCCTTCTTCTTTTACGACCGGTAAATTGGGGTGATCTTTCGCCATGCTGGGTGCGAGCAAGTCTGGTAAGCGTGTGTACAATTGATCGAATGTTGGTTTCATTTTTTCCATCCCCTTCTATATCTTTGGTTCATACATGTTTTTTAAAATATGAAATGGGCAATGACCACAATAATCGGCAGAGTAATGACAGTCCTTTGCAGGAAGATTATGGCCAGCTCCAAAACGGAAATCGGAATTTTTGATTTAACGAGCAGTACTCCGATTTCGGACATGTAAATCAACTGCGTCAGCGATACAGCGGCGATGACAAAGCGTGTCAATTCACTTTCAATACCCGAACCGATGACGGCCGGCAGGAACATGTCAGCGAACCCGACGAGCATGGCAGGAGCCGCTTGGGCCGCTTCAGGAATCCCCATCCATTGGAGGATAGGAACGATCGGCATCGACAAATACGTGAAAAATGGTGTGAATTCCGCAATAATCAAGGCCACGGTTCCAAGTGCCATGACTAATGGAATCAAAGCGAAATAGATATCAAGAACCGTTTGTGCCCCTTGTTTACCGACTTCTTTTACACTCTTCACTTGTGAGGCTTTGTGGAGCGCTTTTTCCACTCCCCATTGAAAATTGGAAACTCCCTCAGGGGTTTCTTCAGATATTCTCATGCCTGTCCCTTCGTAATAGGTATCCGCCTTTCTCGATAAAGGAGGGATGCGGGGACAGATAAACGCCGCTACCAATCCGGCGACAACGACAGTCAGATAGAAAGGAACAAAATATTCTTCCAGTCCGATAAAACTGATCACGACCAAACTGAAAGCAATCGAATTAATGGAAAAGTTTGTGGCAATGATCGAGGCTTCCCGCTTCGTATAGTACCCCTCTTCGTATTGCTGAGTGGTAATGAGGACACCGACCGTCCCTGCTCCCATCCAGGAAGCGAGCGCATCGATGGAAGACCGGCCGGGCAGCTTGAACACCGGTCTCATCACCCGGCGGAGCATGGTGCCGATAAAATCCATCAAACCAAACTGCATGAGTAACGGCATCAGGACCCCTGCAAATAGGAACCAGGCAGCAAGCACAGGGACAAGGGCATAGAGCATCGTTCCTCCTGTCACTTCAGACGTGATAACGGCTGGCCCTACTGCAAAAAGCGTCATAAGAGCAAATACAGCTCCAAGAATTCTCGTCACCAACCAGAAAGGATGAATATAAAAGAGCTGTTTCATAAATGGACGGTTCATGATCAAGGAAGGCTTAAAAGCTTTTGCAAAAATCGGGACGATGGCGGAAACCACTAAAATCCCAGTCATCAACCCTGGTAGAACGGGCTCTAAGTAGGCCTGTACCGTTTCTGCGAGAACACCGACACCGATTGTAATTTTCCCTCCGTAGGGAATCGGGAATAAAAATAAAAACACGCCCAATAACGAAGGAACGATGAACCAAAGGAAATTCCTTTTGGTTCGATAGCTTTCCGGTTTTGACTCCGTATAGTCCTTCTCAAAGTCGTCCGTCTGTTTCACTTCCATGTATTCCACTCCTTATAAAAGTAATAAAAAAGGCAAAGGAAATTTTCCATCCCTCACCCTTTGTATCGCAAGAATCATGCCAACCCTTCATTTTATTCTGTATTTTTTAAGTTTTCTGACTACTGTTGGTTGACTGATCCCTAAAGCCTCCGCCATCTTCGTGGTCGTCCTGAATTTTTCTTTTGCTCGTTCAAGTCTATCTTTTTCCACTCGATTTAGAGTTTCGGCTAATGTTTCATCAAAATTATTCATTTTTGAATAATCCTCTCCCCTTTTACGATATCCTTCGGGTAAATCAGCAGGGTAGATGACTGGATTCGGAGAAGTCACCACTAAGCGCTCTAATAAATTGATGAGCTCTCTTACATTGCCACGCCACTCGTATGTATTCAAATCGTGCATGACTTCTCTGCTCAACACTCGCTTCCGTTTGTAACGGGCAGCGAAATGATCCAAAAAGGTATGGATGAGTGGGGTGATGTCTTCTTTCCGTTCTCTCAAAGGAGGGATCGTTATCGGTACGACATTCAACCGAAAATAAAGATCCTCCCGAAACTCCTTATGATCGACCGCTTGATCCAGTTCCTTGTTCGTTGCACTGATTAACCGGAAGTCGGACTGAATTTCTTTGCGCCCTCCGACAGGATAAAATGATTTTTTCTGAATCAGTTTCAGAACCTTCACTTGATTCTGTAAGGAAAGCTCACCGATTTCATCCAAGAACATCGTCCCTCTATGGGCTAGTTCCGCGAACCCCTTTTTCCCGCCTTTAGTCGCTCCTGTGAAAGATCCCCCCTCGTAACCAAAAAGTTCAGCTTCAAACAAAGCGTCAGGAATCGCCCCGCAATTGACTTCTATAAAAGGTCCGCCCGCTCGACTACTCTTTTCATGAATCCTTCTTGCGAGCTCCGTTTTCCCGACCCCGGATTCGCCGAGAAGAAGGACATTCGCATCCACTCCCGCCACCTGATTGGCGGTTGCAAGAACTCTGCGCATCTCTTCACTTTTTCCGATGAAGGTTTCTTCCTTCTCTTGTTTCAAACGGTTCAACTCGTCACGGACACGCTCCATCTCAATCGTCATTTCTTCCATACCTGCTTTGATTTCCATAAGTTCGGTCACATCATGAGAATAACTGACCACTCGAACGAGTTCCCCCTCATCGTCAAAAACGGGCAAACCTGTCACGAGCAGCTTTTTTCCATCGGCAACGGTTTGGACGAACGTCACCCGTTCCTGTGATTCCATCACCATAGGCGTTGCCAGGGGCGTAAATAATCCCTCTTTTTCCAAGTCATAAACCGATCTCCCAAGCAGCTCATCGGCATGGACGTCATAGACTTTTCCTGTCGCTTCACTCACTTTGACAATCGTCCCATCTGTATTGGTAACAAGGATATCTTCCTGCAGTGAATGTAAAAGTGTTTTATATTCGGACCATTCGGACATGAAATCCCCCACATTATTCATGATTGAATACTTTCTACAACTCTTGTCAAAACCTCTTCATTATCAATAGAATTATTATTCATTTCTGAATATTTACAATTTATTATACCATAACCTTTGGTCTTAGTTGAGGAACGATAAAGTGATAGGATTTCAGTAACCACTCATCTCGAAAAAACTAAAAAGCGCAGAACTTTGATTGAAAGTGTTCTGCGCTAAACCCACCTTCATCACCTTTTGGGATCAAGAAGGATGGTTTGATTCAATTCAGCAATCGACGAACAGCCACTTAAAGCCATAGTGATATCCGTATCCGCCAGTAAATTCCTTAAAACCTCCTGCACTCCTTGTTCTCCGGCAACAGCCAGCCCGTACATGCAGGGCCGACCGACAAGTACGGCTTTCGCTCCTAGAGATACCGCTTTGACCACATCAGCTCCACGACGGATTCCACCATCCATCAGTACAGGGAGTTCTTTTCCTACGGCTTCAACAATCGCTGGAAGAGCGTCCAATGAACTCACGGCTCCGTCCACTTGCCGTCCACCATGATTGGAGACAATGATTCCATCCACGCCGTACTCATGCGCCATCTTCGCATCGTCCGGATGAAGAATGCCCTTAAGCAAGATTGGTAAATACGTATGCTCTCTTAAGAAAAGCAGATGTTCCCACGTTAACCCCGGATTACCGAACGTCTTTGTCCAGTGCATCACCGCCTCGGTAGGATTCTCTTCCGGTGAGGATTCAAGCCGGGAACGGAACACAGGGTCTGTAAAATAGTTCCCGACCCCTTCACCGATCAAGAATGGCAGGTACACATGCTTCAAATCCTTTTCCCGCCAGGCCATCATAGGTGTGTCCAGTGTGACGACAATCGCATCATATCCAGCCGCTTCTGCCCGCCGGACAAAACTTGCCGTCACCTCTGGATCTTTGTTCCAGTAAAGTTGAAACCATTTAGGCGCGTCCCCCATGACTTCGGCAATCTCCTCCATCGTTTTCGTAGAGGCAGAACTGGTGATGTATGGAATGTTCAAAGCAGCAGAAGCCTTTGCTGAAGCTAATTCTCCATCCTCATGAATAATCGACTGGACACCAATCGGGGCCTGCAGGAGAGGAGAACCATAGCTTTTCCCGAATAATTCTATGCTCAAGTCACGGGCTTCGACATTTGTGAGCATTCGCGGGACGATTTTATACCGGGTAAAGCTGTTAAGGTTATCTTTCAACGTTTCTTCGCCGCCTGCCCCTCCCGCTACGTAGTAGAAAGGACCATCTTCCAGAATTTCTCTCGCCTTCGCTTGCCATTCTTCATACGAAATAGGAAGCCGGTCAGGATCGGGCTTTGTCATCGTCTGGTAAACCTTGAATTGAACTTTGTTTCCAAAATTGGACATCCGTTAACCTCCTCATTGCTTTCAGTGTAACTGGTGCATTTTCCCATCATGCACTTCTATCCTATCACATAATGTAAGCGCTTCATAAATGCTGTTGTATGAGATTAGAACGTATCCACTCGGTCAATCCTCGCTTTTTTCAACAATCTTCCAATGTACACGCTTACACTTGTTTACAGTTCCTCAGAGAAGGTAAAAGAATAAATGTTTACAGATCGAACGGCTTCCACCTGGAGCAGAAAATTAAAAAAGGAGTGCATGCCAAGATGAGTCAATCCATCCCTGAAATTCAACTGAACGATGGTCTTACAATTCCTGCCTTAGGATTCGGGACCTACCGTCTGAACGGTAACCGCGGAGCTTCCGCCGTTCAAAGTGCCATAGATTCAGGCTACCGTTTAATCGATACCGCCTATAATTACGAAAATGAGGCGACGGTCGGAGAAGGAATCCGCCGCAGCAGCATCCCAAGAAATGAACTAAGAATTACATCCAAACTCCCTGGCCGGTACCACGAATACGACAAAGCCGTCACGGCCATCCAGGAATCCCTGTTCCGCGCGCAGCTGGACTATTATGATCTTTACTTGATCCACTGGCCGAATCCAAAGGAAGATTTGTATGTAGAAGCCTGGCAGGCGTTGATCGACGCCCAGAAATGGGGGCTGATCCGCTCGATCGGAGTATGTAATTTCCTCCCCGAACATTTGGACCGTCTGGAACAAGAAACAGGCATCAAACCGAGCATGAATCAGGTGGAGCTCCATCCGTTTTTCAACCAGGAGGAACAAAGAGCTTATCATCAGGAGAAGCAGATCCAAACACAATCCTGGAGTCCATTGGCCCGCGTCCAAAACATCCTCGACAATGAGGTCATTCAATCCGTAGCCGATCATTACGACAAAACGGTTTCTTAAGTCATTCTGCGCTGGCATTACCAGCTCGGGTCTGTCGCTATTCCGAAGTCTTCTTCCCCTCATCGTCAGAAGGAGAATTTATCGATTTTCGACTTTGCTCTTACTGAAGAAGATATGAACAGAATCAATCAATTAACTCAACCCGAGGGCCGAATGAATGACCAGGACCCTGCTACTTATCAGGAATTTTAATAACTGAAAGAGGAAAACAGGCTTCCAGCTGGAAGCCTGTTTTCCTCTATTTATATAGAAGCACTTTAATACGAATTCCATTCCCTTATTCCTATGATTTGAAAGCCTTGAAAACATATGTTTTGACTTCTATTCCTATATAATGAATGATGGCGATGCAAGGGATTTTACTACATAAGAAATCGTTCAAATAATATATGAATATATGAAAAGGGTTTTCCACTTAAGAAATCGAATTTAATACAATAGAGATCACTGCACCAATCAAGTTTTAAGGGGGAGCAATATGACGCCAGAAAACCAAGTTTTTGATCAACTGTCCTTGGGTGTGATGGTGATCGATTTAGACTATCGGATTACGCAAATAAATGAAAAAGGCGCATGGCTTTTGCAAGTAAACACAGAGGATGTAGTAGGAGAAAGTGTATACGACCTCTTTCCTGATGCCCCGGAAGAAGTACGCCACGTGGAACGAACTTTGCGGACATCCAAGGAATTTACGTTTGATGCGGTTCCTTTTCAGTGGGGAAAATATAATTTTTATTTTTCCATTCGCACCCGAATTCTAGAAAATAACGGAGAAGTTTATGGAGCGATGGTCGAGTACAATGATGTGACAGATTACTACGAGAAAGAACAACGGATGCGGAAATGGATGGAAGATATGTCTGTAAACGTCATCCCGTTGTCTGATGGCCTCGCCCTGTTACCCTTACAGCCGACCATGGACCAAATCGAATTCCAATACATTCTGGACAGGGGCTTACAGAATGTAGTAGATATGAAAGCCAACCAATTAATCATTGATTGTTCGACCCTCAGTACGGTGGACATCGTTTTCTTTGAAAAACTATCAAAACTCATCCAATCGCTATCATTAATGGGTATCCACGTGACGATTTCCGGGATGAAGCCCGTACTATCCAAGCTGTGGGTGTCTTCTAACCTTCCACCGCTCCATGTAAAGTTTTTCACCAACTTACAGGTAGCTTTAAAGGATTTAAACAACAAATAAAGCAATCACGTTCTTTCTGTTTCGAATAATAAACGGATCGATACAGCATAAGAAAAAAAGCGCCCCACCAGGCTGGGGACGCTTGTCACATTAATTGGTTTGATCTGTTAATTTAACCAATACATGAGCCATATGTTCACGCTCTTCCTTATTGGCTACATTCCATAACTCGTTTAAGACTTTCTCTTCTCGGTTTCTTGGTTCTTCGTGCTCCGCCAGGTAATCAGCCACCCGCTTAGCTCCTTTGGAAAGACCTTCTTCTCCAAGTCCTAATTTTTCACCTTTTTGAACTTGATCACCTAAATAATCTTTAAAGCTGTCAAAATGCTGGAGAATCTCTTCTTTCTTTTCTTCATTCATTTGTTTTGCTGCGTGTTTCGGATCTTGTGCCATTCGAACTCCTCCTTTTATTCATGTGTATAGGTCGCTTCCTTTTTTTACATATTACTAAACGTTCGAACGCGCCGTTATGAATCATAGAATATCCAGCAAAATTTCCATGTTTTAACATTAGTTAAACGGGTATCAGTAGGTTGTGCGCACATAAAACCAATACAAAAAGGAGTTTTCAACTATGGCTGATCGTTACAAAACAGGAGAAAAAGCACCAGAAAACGGAACCTATGAATTTGATGGACTAGTAAACGAAGGTAATGAAAATGAGGTTACCAGTGACGAAAAACATATCGAATTATCAAGCGGAGATCAGTTCCCTCCGATTCGCTCCAATAAAGAAGCAGCTTATTGGAAAAAAGCCAAGTAGAAGAAACATTGAAAATTCCTGAGCGGAACAGCTCAGGAATTTTTAATGCAATTCTGGATGAACACTTCAGGACCCGAAGGCCAACGCAGGCACACCACTCCCTATCACCCAATCATAAAGGTTTTGAGAGAATTTCACGCTCTTTTCTTCAGGAACCAACAGGCTCCATACAGAAGGGTGGCCGTCCATGGTCAAGACTTCCCCCCATCGATCCGATATCCTTTCTTTTATAGAAGAAACGCGCTTTCTCTTTTCTTCCCTACCTGCGAACACGAAGTGAATGGCTGCCCATCCATACGTCTGCTCCGCTTCCTTTATCCCTAAGGAAACGGTGTGCTCCTTCAGCGTAGACATGACCCGATCCAAA
Organism: Halobacillus sp. Nhm2S1; assembly: GCF_019599545.1. Taxonomy (GTDB): domain Bacteria; phylum Bacillota; class Bacilli; order Bacillales; family Halobacillaceae; genus Halobacillus. The sequence goes on from NZ_JAIEZV010000001.1 coordinate 821,948, forward strand.
TGGTCAGCTCTTATAGCGAGGAACGTTTCATCCTTACCACTCCATCCAAAGGAAGTTCCCACCGTGAGAAACTCATCAAGCCAATGGAAGAGATCACCATTGTCTGCTTCCGTGTTCAAACGTAAGAGACAGAGATTCTTTTCGTATGTCATCCCTATGGCAGGAGAACCTCCTCCACTTCCTTTACAATCGTGGATCACCGTTCCTTCCTCTAAGGTGAAGCTTGATCGGACCACAAGAGGAATGTTGTGCTTTTGGGCATGGCGAACAGCGCGAGGGTGGATGACCCCCGCTCCCATTTCCGCCATCGTCTGCATCTGGTCATAATCCATGCTGTGAATCTTTCTTGCGCCGGAAATGATACGTGGATCAGCGGTATAGACGCCATCAACATCTGTAAAGATTTCACACCGATCGGCTTTCAGTGCTGCAGCAAGAGCGGCTGCCGTCGTATCCGACCCGCCTCGTCCGAGCGTACAGATCTCTCCATTTGCTGCACACCCCTGAAATCCGGCAACCACGGCAATTTTACCTTCATCCAAGACTTCCTGAATGTTTCGGGTATGTACCGCTTTGATTTTAGCGTTACCATGGACATATTCGGTCTCAATTCCTGCCTCCTGTCCCGTCATCGCGACGGATCCAACGCCCAGCTCTTGAAGAGCGAGGGCCATAAGCGCGGAAGAAACTTGTTCGCCAGTGGATAGTAGCAAGTCCTTTTCCCTTCCGCAAGAGGATGGGTTTACTTCCTGACAGAGTCTCATCAGTTCGTTTGTTTGGTCCCCCATAGCGGAAACAACGACAACGACGTCGTTTCCTTTTTCTTTTTCTGAGCGGGCACGTGCGGCCACTTTCTTGATTCGTTCCGGTGACTGCAGGGAACTACCTCCGAATTTTTGTACAATAATGGCCATCCTTCATTCCTCTTTTCGTCAGATTATCCGATCGGCTGTTCTTTAAAAGCAGCCAGTGCATTGGTCACTTTTCCAAATTCCGATGCATGCGGACGATCATCTCCATCGGCATAGCCATAATCGACCATGCGGTTGCGGTTCAGACAAAGCTTGGTCATTTCCGATTTAAAGAAGTCAAACAGCTCAAACCGTTCTTTCAATTCAGGGAACCTTTTCTGATAGTCGAGGATCGACTCGGCAAGCAGCTGCCAGAAGACTTCTTCATCCAGGAGATGATGCTTCTCTAGAATATGGCTTAAATAACGCAGGTGACAGATGAAGAGTCCAGTAAAGATGAACTGCGTCAAACCTTCCGGTGGTTCTGTCCGAAGCACGGCTTTCATCTCTTCTGTTACATGCTGAAGTTCAGGAAATGGCTGATCCGTCACATTCACATCATCGACAAAGTCTTTGACGGCAAGACGATGCGGCTCGTTATTTTTCAGCACGAGAATCGCATTCTGCCCGTGTGGCGAAAAGACCGTGCCATATTTGTATAAGTAGTGAAGCAATGGATCCATGACCACTTTATAGAACTTCTTCATCCAATCTTCCGTGTCCAGGGCAGAAGATTCGATTAATGATTGAATAAAGGGTTTTCCGTGATGATCTTCGTGAACGAGCGCCGCAAGTGTAATGGCCTGCTCGCCGTCCTCCAGATACGTATAGATGCTTTCACGCCAAATCGTCCCCAGCATTTCAAGGTACTGATAAGGAGCATCCTTAACCGCAGCGTACTGCTTTTGATCCACATTGATGCTTGCGTTTTCCCCAGGCAGAATCACCCGGCACTCATTCTTCAAAAAGTCGTCTTGTTCATAAAGGCCTTTGATCCACTCCGTGACTTTTGGTGCGATCACCGTCCGCTCGGAAGGCAGGCCGCGGTATACGAGAGTATTAAGGATACTCATCGGAAGCTTGACATGATGTTTCTCTTTGGAACTTCTATTCACAAACGTACGGATCGACTGTTGCGGTAGATAAGCGTCGTCTCCATCTCCCACAGCAATGATCTCCTTTTTTGCGATTTCTTCCGGGAAGTTTTGGATCAGCTGGTTTTTCCACTGCCATTCATGGACCGGGAAAAAGTAATAGTCTTCCGGATCACGGTTCTGTTTCCTCACCTCGGCAAAGAAGCTTTCCCGCTCTTGTTCACTCAACTCCTCATTGAGAAGTTTTTCATAACTGAGGTTTTGAACCGATTGGAAGGTGGCTAGATTTTTATGAGCGGCTATCCAGGAAAGCTTTACTTCCTGCTGATGCTCGGGAGCAAAACGCATGTAGTCATCGTAACCAAAGCCAATTCTTCCTTTGTTGTAAGTGATCCACGGGTGCCCCTTCATATACCCTTCAAGCTCTGCATAGTCGATGGAAGCGAGCTCATCAGACGAACGGTCTGTCTTTTCCATCAAATGCACGTCAGCGATTAAAGTGGCGTTCATTTCTTTGATCAGATGACCGATCGTTTCTGCAAACATGCCGATGATTTCCTTTAAGTCAATCAGCAGTTCAATGGCATTGTCTGCTTCTTTTTCCTCGCCCTGCTCCACTTTTTTCAAATCCTCAGCCGAGACATCAAAACTGTCGAATAAACGTTTTTCAGCAACGAAGTGGTACGATTTTTCTTTGGATACGGAGAGTTCATAGGCTCCTGTTTTCCCATCTACATGTAAAACTTCGGGCTGAATCATATCTTCATACATATATTCAGCGAACATTTTCGCCATCAATTGTTGATTGGCTTTTTTCCAATTCTCTATATTCAATTGTTCATGAATGTCCTGTTGAAATAACAAACCGATCCCCTCTTTCTTATGATTGATGTGGAGTGACCAAGGACTTTTTCGTTCCGAACGTTTGGAAGACGTTATTTTGCTGTATCGAATAGATGTCTCTTTCTGCAATCCTGTTAATGATCACCGCATTGCGATGCGCCCCAAGTCCAAGGTCAGGTGCGCCGACACCGTGGGTGTGAAGTTCGCCATTCTGGATAAAAATGTGCCCATCCGCCTTGAGGTCCGTAACCAGGTGATAGCCTTTGTTCACAGTAAATCGCCCCTGATCATCCCAGGCGATACTGTCCTTTATCCTTGAGAAAAAGGCGGGCACACGAGGCTGATAGCCTGTCCCTAAAATAACCAGATCTGCTTCCATTTCCACAGGCTCCTCTGAAACCATCTGATAACCTCTTAAGCTCAAGTGGTCAACTTTTTCTTCAATGGACGTCACTTCTGTCATCGCCTGGAGATGGATGGAAGGATCGGCATTGCCGACTGTCCGGTCATAAAGGTGGTCATAAATAGCAGCGATCGTTTCTGCACTGATGCCTTTGTAAAGAAGACCCTGCTTATGTAACAGCTGGTCTTTCTTCCATTGAGGGAGCTCGTAGAAGAAATCGATGTAATCCGGAGAGAAATACTCAAGCCCAAGCTTTGAATACTCCATCGGAAAGAACCCTTGCGACCTTGTGTACCACTGAAGCGAGCCGCCTGTTTCCTCCTGAAGTTTCGCTACATCAAGGAAAACTTCCGCCGCACTCTGTCCCGATCCGATGACGGCTACAGACTTGGATAAGTCACACGATGGTTTTCTCTTCAAATATTCGGACGTATGAAAAACGGATGCTCCAAGTGCGTCCTGCAGCGCCTCCGGTACCCGGGGCTCCGTGCCAATGCCCATTACGATGTTTTTTGCGGTGTATGTGTGTTCCTCACCTGTCGTGGAATTCAAAGCTCTGACTTGATAGAGCTTCTTTCCATCGAGTTCTACAGTGCTCACCTGGGTGACTTCCTTGCCGAACCGCAAGCTGTCCAGCCGGTCACTCACCCAGCGGCAGTAGTGATTGTATTCTTTCCTCGGGATATGGAACTTCTCCAAAAAATAAAAATTGTACAAACGGTTATGTTCCTGCAGGTAATTTAAAAAGCTGTGCTTATTCGTGACATCCGCCATGCTGACAAGGTCTGCGAAAAAAGGCACCTGCAGCGTCGTCCCTTCCATCAACAGATGAGGATGCCACTGGAACTCTTCTTCTTTTTCTAAAAACAGCGCGGACACATCATCAACGGGATCCAAGAGCGCAGCCATTCCTAAGTTGAACGGTCCAAGCCCGATGCCGATCACATCAAAGATCTGCTTTTCTGTATTCATCGTTCCACCTCAATTCAAATGTGTCTCGTTCACAAAACATCAGCTGTGCCTTTTTATCCGGCAGCTGGATGGGAGCGATTGGTGTAAACCCGCACTTTTCAAAAATATGAATCATCTTGTTGTTCCGAATATCAGGCTCTGCCACCACTTTCGTTGTCGCATCATACTGAAATTGAAAACGCACCATCGCTCTTAAAAGGGGCAGGGCAAAGCCTGAACCGAGGTAATCCTTTTCCCCGATCAATAGATGGATGCCCTGATCGTAAGCTTTTGGAGAGTATGAGTTTTCTAAGACATCCCCTTTGACCCAGTAGGCCTCCCAATAGCTCATCACTTCCCCGTCGATCATGCCGAGATAAAGCGTCTGATGAGTGTCGTGCAGTGCTTTCCGATAATGTTTTTCAAAACGGTCAAACGGCAGATTCAACTGCCAAAAGGGATGCACATGGTCCTCATTCATCCACTTGTGAACCAACGCGACATCTTCCATTAGAGCTTTCCGAAATGAAAGGGTGCGGTGGATCGTTTCATCATAAACCTCAAATTCAATGCTCATGGACGACTCCCACCTTTGCCGCAAGCGGGTTATCGACGGCTGTATAAACCGACTGTGCTTCCATCGGACCGACCAATTCATCCATATCATACAAACGGGTCAGCAGATTCGCTTTACAAGGAAGCTTGTTTTCTTCCAAGAGCGTCTGCACAAACGAAGATGGAAGATGCTCGATCAATCGGCGGCGAAGAAGGTCGATCAATTTTTCTTCATTGACTAATCGACTGACACCGAACCCATTGATCAGACCATACAAATGATTGAAAAAGAAATAATAGCGTAGACGTTCATCTGCGACGTCATCTTCACAGATGGTATCGCTTTTGCTGTTTAATGAAGGAAGCAGCTCTGTCAGTTGATCCGCTTTGGACCGGCTGAAGTAGTAGCCCTGGTTATCCCTGTAATAAAACGTGGAAGGATACCCTTTTTCCAAACGAACAACGGAATTCTGCTGATGGGCTTCAAGAGCGATCCCGTACGTGTGATGCAGCCAAAGGATCGGGTCGAGGCTGATCGACAAGTACTGATCAAACCAATCGAGACTCACCTCTTCCACCGCTCTTCCTTCCCTTTCCGCAATACTTCGGATGATTGTGGAGATTCTGGAAGGCCCTCCATACGCATGATCCTGAACCAGCCCTGCGACAAGACTCACCTGCTCATCATCATCGTAAAAAGGATTTTCCCTCATGGAAACTTCAAATCCTGAGAATTCTTGCGGTAAACGAAGGTTGATGACTGCAGGATCTTTCAACATATGGAAATTCGGATGATGTTTCTTCATTTGATCTCCAAGCTCTGTTTCAAGCAACCGCGAAACTTCCACGCCTCTTGCCAATTCTTTCGGCTGGTTGGCCCTTAAGGAGTTCGTGATCTTGACCGGGACAGAGAATTTGTACATAAAACGGGAAGACTCACTGTAAAGCGTCCGGAACGACGAAGTCGCTGTAAAACGGAGGCCGGCTTGTCCAAGATGCTTGATGTCTCCCGAATGAAGGTACTTTTGGACTGCCGGGTCCTTTAATACCACAGGCACCTGCAGCGGATGCATGGGCACTAAAACGCGTCCTTTGTCCCATTCCTCCACAAGTAGCTCCGCCCCTTCCGTATCTTTTACGCCATCGAAGATGCAGGTGGACGAGGAACGATTCAAGCTGGAATCTTCTTCAATAAGATCGGGATTCACACTGAAATAGTGGAGCTGGAAGCGTCCTTTATATTCCGGGGAGTACTGACGGTCCTCAACATCAGTCAGTCCTTGTTTGCTTTTCGGTGTCGGGTGCAGCAAATGCCCGAACAACAGTGACTGTTCCGCTTCGATAAATGTAAAGTCTTCGTTCATCAGCTGGTGACGGTCCGCGAATCTTGCTGCTACATACTCTTTCATTTTCTTACAGCTGAGCAGCACACGCAGGACAAGCTCATCTTCTGCCCAATCCTGTCCATTGCCGATGAGCCATTCTTTTACAAGGAGGGTCGTCATTGTGACATAATCAAGAGGATGAGATTCTTCCTTTCCTTCTGTTTGATAAGTCACCGGGAAGTCAAACAAGTGCCTTCCGGTCAACGACCAATAGTTCACAGATACATGGATGACCAAATGCTGCCTGACCAAAGGGATGGACAGCATTATTCCATTGTCCGTATCCACCCACTCATAGTTGCCTGTTTCTCTTAAATAGCAATTCAAAAAGCTTTGCATCGTCGCCTTTTCGGCCATTTCTTTTGCTTTATTCAATGAGGTGTCCCTCCTAAAATCTGTTTCGCTGTATGTTCAATCTGATCAATGACGGCCAACACATCTTCTTCCGTGGTCCGAGGATTCAAGATCGTGAATTTCAAATAGGTTTCTCCCCTGACCGAAGTCTTCGCAATCACGGCCGTTCCTTCATGAAAAAGCTTTTGCTGGATTTTCCGGTTCAAACCGCACACATCCCGGCTTTCTTCCGGCTGATACTGAAAGACGACAGCCGAAAGTTCAGGAGACGGATTTTCTACACAAAAATCAAAACGTTTCTCCAGTTCTCCTGCAGCAAACCGGGCGACTTCCATCGTCCGATCCACCATGCTCCCCAGCAAGCGCGTACCGAGGACCTTCAAGGTCAAAAGAACTTTCAGCGCATCAAACCTGCGTGTCGTCTGGATGCTTTTGTTCACAAGGTTCACAATGCCTTCTTTTTCATCTTCCTCAGGATTCAAGTAATCGGCGTGGTGTGATAACAGCCGCAGGTGCTTCCGATCTTTGACGGCAAACATTCCACAGCTGATCGGCTGAAACAGCCATTTATGGAAGTCGAGGGTCACCGAATCCGCACGGTCCATACCGGAAAGCTTGTCTCCATGTTTCTCACTAAGCAGAAGTCCTGCCCCGTACGCTGCATCCACATGAAGCCAAAGGCCTTTTTCTTCACAAAGATCTGCCAAACCATCAAGCGGATCGATGCTACCGTAATCCGTCGTCCCACAGGTGCTGACAACCGCATAAGGCAGAAGCCCTTCCTGCTCGAGTTGTTCAACCGTATGCCTAACCTCATGGTGATCCATCCGATGGTCCTCGTTCACAGGAACCGGGACGACCGCCTGCTCGCCAAGCCCGAGCTGCGAAACTGACTTTTTCACAGAAAAATGTGCTTCCTCAGAACATAAGACTCTCATCTTTTTGAACGATTCCGGCAGGCCGTCTTTTTGGACGATGTGCCCCCATTCCGAGAGACAAAATTCATCACGCGCGAGCAGCATCCCCATATAGTTGGACTGTGTCCCGCCACTTGTGAAGACCCCGTCTCCCTGTTCTGATAACCCGATCAGCTGGCACCAATAACGAATCAGTTCTTCTTCGACATACGTTGCGGCAGGGCTCTGATCCCATGAATCCATCGATTGGTTAAGCGCTCCGATAATCAGTTCGGCCAGTACGCCGGGTAAAACCGGCGGGCAGTGTAAATGGGCCATGCTCCTCTCGTGGGAAACGTGGAGACTGTTCCTTATGACCGGTCCTTTGATTTCCTTGAGGACTTCCTGTAGCGACTGTGGTTCTTCCGAAAGAGTAAGCACCCCGCGGAGTTCCTGCTGGATGTCATGAACGGTCTTCCCTTCCAACGGTCGATCCATGGTTTGAAAAACTTCCGCTAGTATATCGACGACGAGTTCGACATGATTTCGAAAATGCTCGCCTCCCTCTTCACCGTGTTGAAGGAAAAATGAATCAAAGGCGGAAACAGCTGATTGATTGGTTGTCGTGATCATGCCCTCACTCCGCGACAGAAGCAGCTACGGCTTCTTTGAAGATGGACAAAATCGTGTCGACTTGCTCTTCTGTGATGATGAGTGGTGGCAGGAACCGGAGCACAGATCCATGGCGGCCTCCACTTTCAAGAATCAACCCACGGTCAAAACAGGCTTTCTGAATCCGGCTCGTCATATCAGGGTCTGCCGGGTAACTGCCATGCTTGCCGGCTTTACCAGATGGATCGACGATTTCCACCCCGAGCATCAAGCCTCGTCCGCGGACGTCCCCAAGCTGCGGAAAATCTTTCTGCATCTCACTTAGTGATTGAACAATCTTTTCGCCCATTTGTTTGGCGTGTGCCGAAAGATTCTGTTCTTTTACATATTTGAGTGTGGCTGTACCTGCGGCCATCGCCATCTGGTTTCCCCTGAAGGTCCCGATATGAGCGCCGGGCTCCCAAGCATCGAGGTCACGATCATAAACGACTACCGATAACGGAAGACTACCGCCGATCGCTTTCGACAATACAAAAGCATCCGGAACAATACCTGCATGTTCGAAGGAGAAGAGTTCTCCGGTCCGTCCGATCCCTGTTTGGACTTCATCGATGATCAGTGGAATCCCACGTTCTTTTGTGATTCGGCGCATTTCCTGAAGCCACTCAATAGGGGCCGGGATAGAACCTCCCTCTCCTTGAACGGTTTCAAAAATCATCGCTGCCGGAGGGAGAATGCCGCTTTCTGGATCATCAAGCAGCTGTTCGATGTATGTAGCACTCAACTCTGCCCCTTCTTGTCCCCCTTTTCCAAAAGGACACCGGTAATCATAAGGGTATGGAAGGAAGTGGGTATCCGGTATCAATCCCTGCACCCTCTTCTTCGGTCCAAGGTTCCCACTGATGGCCATCGTCCCGTGGGTCGCCCCGTGATACCCTCCCTGGAAGGTGAGAATGCTTTGTCTTCCCGTCGCTGTTTTGGCAAGTTTCAAGGCCGCTTCAATCGCATCTCCTCCGGTCGGGCCGCAAAACTGAACCTTTGCACGGTCCCGAAATTCTTCTGGAAGACTGGAGAAAAGCTCATCCACGAATTGTTCTTTCACTTCTGTCGTAAGATCGAGCGTATGTAAGGGCAGTTTATCGTGAAGGACTTTTTCCATCGCTTCAATGACAGCCGGGTGATTATGACCCAACGCCAATGTTCCCGCACCGGCCAGACAATCGATGTAACGATTGCCCTCCATATCTGTGATGTAAACCCCTTCTGCTTCCTGGATCGCTAATGGAAAACGGCGCGGATACGACCGCGCATTCGATTCTCGCTGATTCTGTTGATTCAATAATTCCTGATTGGATTTCTTTAACTCGACACTCATGTGATTCCACTCCTTTGCGTTAGCTCAATGTCTTACCGCTATACTATTTGATAATGATTATCAATGTCAACACTAATTGAAAACCATTATCATTATCAATTAAAGCCCTGCCCTTTGGTACAGAGCGGTTTTTGCCAGATCAGAAAGGCAGTTATTTTTCTGATAATTAAGGAATTTGTCACGAATAAGAGCAGGCGGTTTTAACTAGAGAAAAACCATTTTCTAGGTTTTCCTTCCTCTGTTTAAAATTGGATATAAAAAAGTCCACCTTCGCGATTGAAGGTGGAACATGTTATTTATACAGCATATCTTTTAGTGTCCTCGTCATTTTCTCCAGGGCTTCCGCTGACCGGTCGACGACCCCTGCCATATTGATAAAACTGTGGACGAGATCTCCAAAATGGAGATGATTTACAGACACTCCAGAGGCTTGGAGGCGCTCCGTATAAGCAAAGGCTTCCTCTCTGAGGGGGTCGTATTCTGCGGTCACCATCAACGTAGGAGGTAACGTGGCCATGTTCCGGGCCCTTAATGGGGACACGAACACACCCTGCCCATCTTCCTCCTTCTTCAAATAATGCCTAAAGAACCATTTCATTTTTTCATTCGTCAGGTTGTATGTATAATTCGCCTTATAAGAAGCCGTATCAAATTTATAGTCCAACACAGGGGTAATCAGAAATTGATGAGAAATTTCTATTTCCTCATCATCCATGAAATAAAGAGCTGAAGCAGCAGCCAGGTTACCTCCAGAGCTTTCTCCCCCTATGGAAAGAAGACTGGGGTCACCTTTCCATACCCAGGCCTTTTGCGCCACCCATTGGATGGCATCCACCGCATCGTTAAAAGCCGCCGGATATTTATGTTCAGGGGCTAATCGGTAGTCAACAGATACCACAACCGTTTGCGCATACGACGAAAAATACTTGCACACATTTTCTGAGCTGCTTAGATCCCCAAAGACCCAGCCCCCTCCATGAAAATAAACGAGGACAGGAAATGGTCCCATCTCATAAGGGGTATAAACTCTTATCGGAACTTCATGACCGTCTCGCCCAGTAAAAGACGAGTGAATCACAGAAACTCCTGTCACAGGAACGTCTTTGAAGAAGCCCCTGGCTACCTGGTAATAGTCTCTTGACTGAGCAGGAGTCAATTCAGCCAAAGGAGGATGCGCGAGTTCTCTCATCTTGTTCCCTACACTTTCAAGTAGTTGTAGGACTTGAACATCTACCCTCATTCGACCAACCTACCTTCTGGCAGAGTGATTCGGTGCAGTATCTCCATTTGAATTTGATCTTTCTTTAGTTTTTCAACAATGGCTTCTTTTTCACCTATCGTCAGAAAGGCTTGTTTATGCGGCAGCTGAATACGATTCACCACTTCTCCTCCTAATTCCTTCAAAATTGGTACAACAATTCTATTTCGCCGGTCTGGTTCACCAATAATCCGTTCAGCATCGTAACGATCCAACAAGAAAAAAATCATCGCACGGATCAAGGAGAGTCCGTCTTCCTTGTTTAGTAGTGGACGTGGACCAATCAATAAATGCATCCCGAGGTCTCCTTCATAATAGTTATAATAACCTTTGATAGGATCCTGCTTGATGCTGTATGCAATCAAATAACAGACAGGTTCACCTTCATAGGTACCAATATAACAATCTTTATATTCTGCTTCCTCTGATTGTTTGGCCCAGGATGCCAGTTCAGACTTTGGAAGGTTTAACTTCCAGAAAGGGGCAATATGCTTCTGGTGCATCCAGTCATAGAGCAGATCCACGTCCCTCTCTGCATCAAGTGGGCGAAAGGAAAAATGCTTCTCCTCTTCTTTGTTCTTCATAATCAATGCCGTTTCACTGATGGAATTGTTCATCGTCTCTCCTCCTGCAACTTTTAATGATAACAATTATCATTATCATTTGTGCTTGATTATATGAAAAACGTAAGATCAATACAATAGTCACAATGACCTACACGAGGGAGTCTTATAAGTCATAGAGCCATATTTCACCTCTATTCCAGCAAGCCCCCTTCCAGCTTCGTTTCCATCCTCTTTTTTTAATTCCAAAAAAAAAGCCCCGTCTTGGACAATTTCTCATATGTCCTAGAAACGAGGTGTTGTTCGGAATCGTTTGACTTAATTAAAGTCGCATGCAAATTTCAGTTCATCCGCGGAGATTCTGATTTCTCTTTCAATACAGGACTGAATCCAGTCGAGGACACGCGTAACATTCAAGCATATCCCTTTCTCATGTAGAGTCTGCATGTCATCATTTCGACTAGAATGGACCTGCCCATTTGTATGAATCGTCGCATCCATTTGAGTCTGTAAACTTTGATAGTATTGAAGGTGAAGAATTGCTGCGTTCAGATTCCCATTAGTGCAGACAAGGTCCACTTGGCACTGATTCGGAGAAACAGTGCCTTTGATCTCTGTTGAAGGTGGAGCACACAGAAGAACTTGGTTACAGACGGTTCTCTGCATCGGTGCACTCACACACCTCCCGTTCGTTCCTTCCACTGTAATAACGATATCGAAGGTAGTTGCTACAGTAATTTTCTGAATCTCTATCTCTTCCCCCGCCGGCAATTGGACCCAGATGCTTTCCCTATTCCCCGGGTCTCCCTGTTCACGTAAAACCATATTGCTCAAACGGCAGAAAGCTCTTGGAGCATCGAGCACACATGGGTCCACAATCTGCAATTCCTCACGGACGTAGGTGGTCTCACCTTCTACCACTACAATGGAAAGAGTTTCTGCCTGATACCCGGATCTGGAAATACGAAGGTCATACGTCCCTCCGAACACATCATCAAAGCGGAATAGGCCATCCTCATCTGACATCGTCGAAGCAAGTACGGTTCCATCGCTGGCGACCAACTCGATAATGGCACCTGCAAGGGGGAACGTCGTTTCTTCATTGGCGATCTGCCCAATGACTCTACCAAGTGGGATCGGCTGAAGATTGACGACCAATTCCAAGACGCTCCCTGGTTCAATTGTGATGCTCTGCAGGTCTACGATATAGTTTTCTTTACTCGTAGATAGGTTCAAATCTCCTACTGGAAGACCTGAAATCAACACTTCTCCATCACTATCGGTGACTCCGCCACCCACAACAATTCCCTCAGGGAAAGTGACGGTAACGTTGGCACCCGGTACAGTTTCTCCTGTGTTGTTGTCGATGACTTTCACAGATAAAGTCCCTGGGTCATCTTCAAGGAAGATGGTAACGGTTGTAACCTGGTTGGCTGTAATGGATATAGCTAGAGCGGCTGTTCCATAACCTGGAGCTGATGCAACGATCACGTAATCACCCGGAGTTAAGTTCTGTACGGTAAATGCACCAGATGGATCATCCAACACCGTCTTGAGGAGCTTGCCTTGATTGTCATATACCTGAATACTCACACCTTGCTCCGCAATAGGCGCACCTTCAGCATCAACGACCTGACCTGCTGCTGCTCCGACTAGTGAATCCAATGGAAGGTTCACTCTCTCAGTCACGTCTGGCTCCACAACCACTGGAAGAACATTAGTTCCATATCCATCAGCATTTGCAGTAACAGTGTAGACGGAAGGGGAAAGACCTTGCACCGTATATCTTCCATTTGAATCTGTCGAAGTGCTAGCCACTACGGTTGAAGAGCCATCTACCCATCTTCTTATCAAAAGATTTGCACCTGCTAGAGGGAGGTTGGTCCTTGAATCAAATACAATGCCTGTTATACCACCAGGGTTTGATTCAAGTACTGCGTTGAGAGTTGTATCCTCACCCTGATTTAGATTGACACCCGACACCATATCTTCAAATCCAGAGGCCCTGAAAATGACGGTGAAGGCCCCAGATGGCAAGTTCCCTACAATGTAGAATCCATCTGCTGACGTAATTCCTGTTCCTACAACCGTTTCGTAAGGGTCGAGGACACGGACCGTAGCTCCTTGAATTGGAAAACCGTCCACATCTGTCACGATCCCACTTATGGAAGCAGGATCACTGACGAGGAAAAGATCGGTTGAGATCAGTTCACCAGCATCCACGGTAGCACCTACGGATCCGCTGGAATACTCGTTTGAAGACGCTGTGACGATATATTCTCCGGGATGGACTCCTTCAAAAAAGTAGAATCCGTCTTGATCCGTGACCGCCACGGCGATTGAAACAAGACTTTCCACAGGAAATAGTTGAACGATGGCTCCTGAAATAGGGACTTCATCAAAAGCGTCAAAAACAAAACCTTCAATTCCACCCGGGACAGGGTCTAAATCAGCATTGACAATCGTCGTTTGCCCAACCGAGATGCTCGCTCCTAAACTCAATGACTGGAAAGATGGATGAGAAAAGACGACGGTGTAGGTGCCCGGTTCCAAGCCCGCGACACGATATCTCCCCTCATCGTCGGTCTGAGTCAAAACGAAAAGTTCTCCTGAATCCCCGTACACAGAAATACTTGTATCCCTCAACCGCTCACCGGAAATCGACGAGGTCACCACTCCTTCTAATGTGCCCTGTTCTCTAGAAAGCTCGAGCCTAACTGTTGAAGGTGTATTCGCGCTGACGATCACAGAGGCGGTTTGCGTCCCGAACAGTGGTGCAGCAGCTGTGACAGCATAGACCCCTGGAGTCAACCCAGTCACGTAAAAGGCGCCAGAGCTATCTGTGGCCGTTATTTGAACAATAGGCCCGGTTGGTGATAAAGCACGGATGACGACCGTTGCTCCTATGATCGGCATGCCACTGATTCGTTCCAGTACCAGTCCTTCAAGACTTCCAGGGTTTTCTGAAAGCGAGAAGTCGGCCCGGGTCAATTGACCAACCGTCACTTCTATATCTTGAACGGCATTTCCGAATCCTTCTGCAGATATTACGAGACGATACTTTCCAGCGGCCAACCCACTGAATTGGTAGGCTCCATCAGGATCGGTCACTATAGTAGCTGCTATAGCCCCGTTGCTATCAAAAAGCCTTACGACTGCTCCTTCTATGAAGTCTCCGCTGTCTTCAGCTGTTACGACTCCTATCACACCTCCCGGATTAGGCTGGAGGAAAAGGGTCGTTGTGATAGTAGCATCTGGTGATAAAAGTACAGCCGTCGAAGACGTGCCATAATTTGCAGCAACTGTCGAAAGGATAACTGTGCTCGGAGGAAGACCTGTGATGGAAAAGTTCCCTTCTCCGTCTGTAAGAGCAACTGTAATAGGAAGACCGCTGACATCTGACACCGTTACAAGCGCTCCCCCTATCGGAGATCGTGTCTCCGCATCAATAACTTGGCCCAGGACCCTGGCAGGACTCGAATTTAAAGGAATAGTAACGAATGTCGTTCCTCCCGCTTCGACAAAAACGCCGACCGTAGCTCCAGCATAATTTGGCGTTGTGACAGACAGGGTATAAGTTCCTGGAGACAGATCCGGAACTGAGAATTCACCCAGAGCATCAGCCAACACCGTTTCAATGAGGATCCCCTCTTGATCGAACACTTTGATTTCAATCCCAGCGTTCAGAATTGGCATCCCTTCTGTATCCGTAACCACACCTGCTATCTTCCCGACTACAGGCGATAGCGAAATATCGACGGTTGTCGTCTGACCACTTTCCAAAATTGCTCCAACGGCAGTGACCGCATATCCAGGAGCCGTACTTGAAATGGAATAAGACCCTGGGGCCAATCCATCAATTAAATAATAACCGTTTTCATCCGTTGCACTGGAGGCGACGATCACAGGTACGCCTGCGACTGTTCTTATGACACTGATCGCACCCACAATTGGTTGACCTGTTGAACGGTCTGTTACCTGTCCTTGAACAGTTCCAGGGTTCGGTTCCAAAACGAAATCCACATCTTCAATCAGGTCACCTCCTTCGAGTATGACGCCCCTCGTCATACTCGAATAATCGACGGCTCTAACGATGACCTGTAGATTCCCTGGAGGCAAGTTGGAAAATCCATAGTTTCCATCCCCATCCGTAACTGTAGACTCAAGGACCGTTTCATTTTGATCCAGTACGACCACCGAAGCGTTTGGAATAGGTTCTCCAGATGAAGAACGTACATTACCAGAAATGGATGAAGGCGTGGGAGACAATAGGATCGTTGAACTGGATGTTTCATTCGGGGCGACCGATACTCCCGTCTGCCCTGTCGAGTAATTTACAAAAGTAGCTACGAGAAGGTAAGAACCTGGAGCTAAACTGGATAAAGAAAAACTTCCGGTACCATCCGTAACCAATGTAGCAATCGGAAGTAAGCCCAAAGAAGGAAATACTCTGACAGAAGCCCCTATCAAAGGCACTCCCTCAGGATCCAGTACGCGACCAGCAATGGCGCCCGTGTTCACTCCTAGAATGGCATCCACCACAACTGTTTGACCAGGAGTGGTCATGAAACGAATCGTTTCAGGTTGGTATTCCGGGTTAGAGAAAGATGCCGTATATTCACCAGGCGATAATCCATCCAGTCGATAGGTGCCATCTGCACCTGTCTGAGCGGTTGCAATCAAGACACCATTCGCATCAAATATTTGGACGAGTGCATTCTCAATAGGGTCTCCCGTACTCTCGCCTGTTACGGTCCCTTCGAGGGTTGACGTTTGTTGGGATAGAACAAAATCCTCTGTAACTATGCTCCCAGGTTCTAAAATCAAAGAAGACGTTTCCTGGGCATAACCATCCGCTTTTGCTATCAGAATAAACGTCCCTGGAGGAAGGGAAGTGACTAGATAACTTCCATCAGTCTCTGTGATAGCGGTGGCAATAATCGGCCCTGTGGAAGTGAACTGCCTGACGACAACTTCCGCACCGGGAATCGGATCTCCAGCTATATCCGTCACTGTCCCCTGAAGAGTTGCCGGAGCAGGATCTAAAGCAAAACTAGCAATGGACGTCTCTCCTGATACGACTGAGAATCCGATAAGCTGAGTGCTGTATCCTTCCAAACTGGCTTTTGCCGTATACCCCCCCGGCGATAGCCCAAAAGCCCTGAAATTTCCCAGTGCATTCGTAGAGGTGGATAAAATGAAAGCCCCGGTGCCATCAAAAATTTCTACACTTGCCCCTCCAAGTGCTTCCCCAGTCAAACGATCACTCACGGAACCAGCTACATCTCCAGGGTTCGGAGACAGTGCCAGGGTTACCAGTGTCGTTTGACCAGATTCAAGAACTACCGATGTAGAGACAGATCCGAAACTAGGCGCAGAAGCGGTCACATTAAAGGATCCTGTCGCCAGATTTTTAAGGATAAAATTCCCATCCGCGTCTGTAAACGTATCCCCTACGATGTTTCCTGTAAAAGGATCGGAGACGCTTACGGAACTCCCACTGATCCCTGTTCCCGTGTTTTCATTAATTACTTGACCTGTCAACGTTGCTGGAAAAGCTTCCATAGGAACAGTGGTTTGTGTCACCTGTCCGGAATTTACGGTCACCCCGACGGAACTCGATTGGTATCCAGGGACGGTAGCTGTGACGATATAGTTCCCCGGAAGAATGCTTTCAAAAAGGAAGCTGCCATCAGGCTGCGCCAGAGCTGTGGCGATGACGACGTTTAATTCATTAAGCAATCTCACCTGCAATCCAGTACCCGTAATGGAATTTCCAGTTGTATCTACCAATTGACCTTCGATGGATCCCCTTAACTGAGACAATGCTATATTGCCATTGGCATTGACATCACTGATAACCGTAACACCAAAGGTCTGCGTACCGTACCCTTCCAGGGAAGCCGTAATGGTGTAGCTTCCAGGTGCGAGACCAGTGACCGTATAATTACCGAATGGATCTGTTGTCACCGTGGCAACCGCCTGGTCTTCCGTCCCCGATTCTCGGATGACGACACGAGCGTTCGGTAATGGATTTCCCGAAAAATCATCCGTCACCTCGCCACTGATCCCTCCTGGATTTGCCATTAGTACAAAATCCACATTGGTCACGTCTCCACCCGGCGGAAGAATGATTTCCGATAGGACAAGGCTGTACCCAGGAGCAGTAACTACAATCGTCGATGCTCCTGCTGGCAAATTGCTGAGGGAATAGAATCCGTTGGCGTCCGTTCCAGCTATCCTTATGGGCACTTCATTTGCATCCAGCACGCTAATGGTCGCATTTGTGACCGGATTTCCTCCCTCATCCAAAACTGTACCTGAAAAGGAAGCAGGATTGGCTGTTAAGGTCAAGTCGATCGTCGTTGTCTGGTTAGAATCGACCACCGCTCCAGCTGAAACTGTAGTATAATCAGGCGCGCTTGCAGAAACGATGTAGTTTCCAGGAGACAGATTGGGGAATACATAGTTGCCATTGGCATCAGCGATCGTACTCGCCAAGAAGACTTTTTCTGCAGTATAAAGCTGAACGAGCGTACTCGGCTGAACGGGGCTGACCGTGCCGGATATAATACCAGGTTGCTCTTCCAGGGAGAGATCGACAACGCTCGTTGACCCGGACAGAACGATCGCTCCCCCTACTTTTGTTTCAAACCCTTCCGCACTTGCCACAATACTGTAACTGCCAGGAGGTAAGCCCGAAATTGTATATTGTCCATTCTGGTCAGCAACCACACTATCCAACTGGACGTTGTTTTGATCAATAACTTTGACGACAGCCCCCGGGACCGGATCCCCAGAAGTTTGAGAATTGATCGTCCCTGTTACCGTCCCTGGATTTGGTATCATACCAATGATCACATTTTCCATCCCGCCTGGAGGAATCGTAACTGACGAGAAGTTGGTCTGGTACCCGCTGAGAGAGGCAAACACCGTATAGGTCCCGGGTGCAAGCTGATCAACGAGATAATCGCCATTTGTATCTGTAAAAGTAGTTTGAATTACAGCCCCGTTGACATCCAGGATACGAACTTCAATCTCAGTTCCTGTTAGAGGGTCCCCTGTTTGACTGTTAATGACAGTTCCTGTAATGGACACAGGCGTAGGACTAAGCGTGAAATCAGCTGTAGAAGTCATACTGGATTCAATGAAGACACCTTGTGAAATCGATTGGTAATTTTGTGCAGTAACGGTTACATTATAGGTACCCGGCGCCAGTTGAGGGATGGTATAAAAGCCAGTATCATCCGTAACACCAGTAGCCACTACCACATTTCCCTCATCCGCCCGGGCTGTAATTACCGCTCCAGGAATAGCCCCCATGCTATTATCCATTATCGTGCCCTCAAGGGAACCAGGCTGTTGAAGTAAGGAAAAGTCGACAACAGTAATTTCACCCTCATTGATTTGAGCTCCAAGCACTTGTGTTTGATAATCGACAGCTGATGCACGCACGGTATAATTACCAGGCTCCAAATTAGGGAACGAAAATTGGCCCGAGGCGTTCGTTAAGGTTGAAGCTATGGCCACACCGTTCAGTAGAAGCTGGACGGTGGCATTGCTCAGAAGTTGACCTGCCTCGTTTTCGACGACACCTTCAAGATCCCCGGCATTCCTTGTCAGCTGTGCAACCAATGTCGTCGCAGTGCCAGGAGAAATAATAGCACCGACCGTTTCAACCGCATACCCCATCTGACTGATTGTAACTGTATAAGAACCAGGGGGAATATTTCCAACCGTATAGCTGCCAGTAGCATCTGTAAGAACCGAAGCCACTGTCACTCCACTCTGGTTCACTACCTGGACGGTCGCCCCCTCAATCGCGTCTCCTGATGCTCCATCTGTAATGCTCCCACTTAACGACCCAGGCTGATCAACTAAAGTTACATCCTGCGTTACCGTGTCTCCTTGTTCAACGGTAAAGCCTAGAAAACTTGTTTGATAGCCGGGGGCAGAAGTCCTTAATGTGTAGGTACCAGCTGCTAATTCATCAATGGTATAGCTGCCTGATCCATCTGTCATCGTTGTCGTAATCACGTTATTGGCACGATCCAAAACTTCCACAGTGGCATTCGGAATAGGGACGCTTGCTTCCGATTGGACTGTCCCTGTAATGGTAGCCGGTGATCCTGCAAGTTCAAAATCTTCTACCGTAGTCAGATTTGCCTCCACGGTGGTCCCTCTCGTCTCCGCTTGAAACGTAGGCGCACTGACAGTCAGAACATAAGTACCCGGTGAGACTGTATTAAATACATAATCTCCTTGAGCATTTGTAACAGACGTATCAATGACCGCATTGAAGCTGTCGATCAAGCGGACTTCCGCACCTGAAATAGGTACACTTCCAGCAGAAGTAACCGTTCCACTAAGAGATCCCGGATCCGGATTCAACAATACATCGACGACCTCGATCTCACCACTCGTTAACGTAACCGGCTCCACAACAGTCATAAAGTCGGGATAGGAGAAGGTAACGGTGTAATTCCCCGGCGCCACCCCATTCAGTGAATATTCCCCATTTCCATTGGTCATGACCGTGTCTACTAACACATTCATTGAATCTCTGAGTTCAACAGTCACTCCGGTGAGAGGGAGTCCATTCTGTCCTGATATAACCTGACCGGTTACAGCCGCATCCGTCTGAACATCGATGGTGTTCGTTACAGTTTGCTCAGGAAGTTGGTCACCACTATAATCATCCACCCCTGTTCCTGTGACCGTATTCAAAGGCTGTGTACCTGAGTTAGTAAAAATCCCCACCACAGTATAAGTCAGTAGTGCTGTCTGCCCGGGATTTATGTTTCCGACATCCCATGACAACGTCTTCATCTCACTATTATAGATAGGCGACCCCGACGTTGCAGAAATGTTACTCACATTTGTCAACTGATCGATTTGAATCAGATCATCGACTACGATTTGTCTAGCCAATGATCCACCGTTATTCGTTACAGTGACTTCCTGTTCCCATGTTCCTTCTTCTCCATTTAAAATACTGTTTGGACCTGAAGTGATGACTTTCGTTACATCTAATGCTGCACGTATATCTCCATCTTCTATAGCTACAGGGTTTGAAAAAGCATTTTCGAATTCAAATCCCTCGCTTGTACGTAAGGAATCTTTATTGTAATTGTTCGCATTGGTTGATGAGAAAATAATGAATTGAAGTGGATCATTTTCCGTTATTCCAAGCGTCTGAAAAAAGACCGAAGCGGAAAACTGAACATCCACGAAATAATCGGGGTCCCCCCCGAAATCTGATCCATCATTGGTCAACACCGCACGTGCCACGTCAAAATTGACAATTGGTCTCGAATAGTTGGGAGCGCCACTCCCATCTGTTCCTTCAGCCGAATCTGTCCAGGAATTGAAGTCCTGATCGGTATTTTGAATGAGGTTGATCGTACTGTCCAACCCGTTAACGTTTACCAACCAATCGTAAACCCCCGGTGTTCCGGACGTATTCACCAAAACCCCCCACGCAAAATTCCTAAAACCGGTCCCTTTATTATTAACAGGGTCATCGTTTACTCGAATTCGGAAAAAAACATTCTCACCATCATAGGCGAAATACCCAGCAGGAAACTGAGAATCCCCTACAATGTCGACAGAACCGGGATTTTCATCTCCCAGAAAATCATAAATAGGCTCCGCTCCTAAATTAAATGACTGAAACTGTTCATTGGACGGAAATGACATCGTTTACCTTCCCTCTCATTGCTTTATCTTATTAGTCTATTTTCTATCCAACTTTTCGATTATCACATCGCCTATTTTTTTAACAATATGAAAAGCCACAGTTGTATGGAAGGATGGATTATTTGCTTCCTTGTATGTATGTACGGACGGACTAACAACTTCACATACAAACTACTAATTATAAAGCGCTGTGCTCATTAATCACGATTTCCTCATTAAATACTCATTTAAACTCGATATCTTGAGTAGTCTGGTTTTGCAGTTTTAAATACCATTAAGTAAAAAATTTGTAAAATCGACAATTTTTTCTTAACAAAAAAAACAGAGCAGAGTAGTATATGAGGTGGACATAGCATTAGGTTATTTTTGTTAGGAGGGAAAGCATGAATGTAAAAACGGTTTATGACCGACTAAATAATGATAAGGTTGTCGGAATGTATTACAAAATTCTAACCGAAATTTTCAAAGGAACGTTGTCGGATGTCATGTTTAACGAGGTGGATTTATTAGAGGAAATTGCCGCAAAAAGAGGATTTTATCTGTCTTATTATAGATTCAGGGAGCATTTAAACAGGCCTTCACAATTAATCATTTTGATTAGGTTCCATTAATTCTTGAAATCAAGTCTCTCTGAGGAATCCTTTATTAGCCTCATAAACTATAAAGAACGCCTCCGAATGAACCCTCCCTTCTGTCCTCACTCTACCATTCACTAGACTACAAACTTCAGCCTCCCTTCCACCATGCTGGCACCAATTCTCTCTATCTAATTGAAAGGACTCTACATACAACCTCTATTCAATATTTTCAACACTATAAAGGAAATTCCCAAGTTCCTTAACTTATGTGCATTTAAGCACCTTTTTCAACCCCTGGATTTCCCAAACACGAATTCAGAATATTATGTTACGTTGAATATGTGTTAAAAATACAGGAGGGATTCAATGAACTGGAAACACACAGTAGCTACATTTGTTTTAGGTACGAGCCTGGTGACTGGCGGAACCATGGTTCACGCAGAGGTTGGAAATAATGGGAACGGGAAAGCAGAAAACCCTGTTTTCATGAAAGAAAACCTGCAAGGGAAAAAAGTCAAGTCTGAAAAGGGAGTCAACGAGTTCTTCAAACAGAACGATGCCCTTTTCCAACTCAACCCAAATAGTGACTTGAAGTTGTTGAAATCCGAAACGGATGATCTTGGGATGACCCACTATACATACCAACGCGTAATTGGTCAGGTTCCCGTAGCGAATGCAAAGTTGGTCGTCCATACCGATCAGGAGGGCCAGGTAACAGCTGTAAACGGGGAATTTCATAAAGATGCTCCAAAGAAGATAAAACAAACGAAGGAAATCAAAAAGAAAGAAGCGCTGGATCTGGCTTGGGAACAAATTGACGCTTCCCGTGAGGAAGCGGATCATGTCCAGAAGAGTTTGAAAGGTGAAGACTTCCAAACGTTGACGGAGAACTCCGATCTAGTCGTTCATTATGAGGATGGAACATACACACTTGCTTATCATGTGGAACTCCAATTCTCCAAACCATACCCTGCCAACTGGCAGATCTACATCAACGCTGAAAATGGAGAGGTCCTTAAATCTATGAACCTTGTTCATGAAGCGACGGGGACAGGCACGGGGGTTCTAGGAGATACGAAGTCTTTAAATACTTATTTCTATAACAATACGTATTATCTTTTTGATACGACAAAACCGATGAGTGGCGTCATTGAGACGTTTGATAACTATGGTGGTGAGTATTACAGCCTGCCTGGTTCTTATGTTACAGACTCCGGAAACACCTTTTACAGCGAGCGTCAAAAGGCTGCAGTCGATGCTCATTACTATGCAGGAGAAGTCTTCGATTATTACTATAATCAATTTGGCCGGGTCAGTTATGACAACCAAGGAGCAGACGTTCGTTCAACCGTCCACTACGGGAGCAATTACAACAATGCGGCTTGGACAGGAAACCAGATGATCTATGGGGATGGGGACGGCTCGACTTTCACCTATCTTTCAGGAGCCGATGATATCGTTGCCCATGAATTGACACACGCTGTAACGGATACGACAGCCGAATTGGTTTATGAAAATCAATCGGGCGCACTGAACGAATCCTTCTCAGACGTCTTTGGATATTTCGTAGATTCAGAGGATTGGTTGATGGGTGAAGATGTGTACACACCAGGGCAGCCAGGAGATGCTTTGCGCTCCATGTCCAACCCGAACGCCTACGATCAGCCTGACCATATGAATGAATACCAGAACCTGCCGAACACAGAAGCCGGCGACTGGGGCGGCGTCCACATCAACAGTGGTATCCCGAACAAAGCCGCTTACTATACGATCAACAGTTTAGGCATTGCACAATCCGAGCAGATCTATTACCGTGCGCTGACCGTGTACTTGACTCCGAACAGCAATTTCACAAATGCCAGGGAAGCATTGGAACAGTCTGCTTTGGACCTTTACGGTACATCTGCAGCGAATGCAGTATCTCAAGCATGGGATAATGTAGGGGTTTATTAAACGAAAACGCACCATTTATCATCTTTCGTGTGGGAAGACCATTGAAAGAGATGACTCACAGCCAAGCGTCTAAGGGAAACCTTAGACGCTTTTTATTTTATCAGCTGTTCTCATCCTCCTCCCCCTTTTTACGTTGGGAAGGGGGAGAACCTCGTGTTAACCTGTTTCACACAATAATTAATAAAAAAAAGGCTCTGTTAAAGTTTAATGTTGATATTTATATAAATCAGGACTTCCATAAAACTGGAAGTCCTGATTGGATTATTGTCTTATTTCACTAACGCACCCGATAGCTTAAAAATTTCAATTTTACGTATTTATAAAAGTAAGAATAGCTAAAACAATCATACCTATTCCTAATACAGAAAAAAGAACTCTAAAAATCCAATAAGGTAATTTACATAATATATGACGGGTGAATATTCCAGCCCAAACTTGATTTTTCCAATCCTGCTTTCCATGATATTCTTTCGTATATCCTTTTGCTGCATAAAATAGAAATAAGCCAACGAGTATGAAAAATATGGGACCGAACCAATGCCACATCTGTAAATATCACCATCCTTGAATGTAATAACGCCGTATTTCTTATGACACTATTCTGCTCCGTTAGTTGTATAAAGAGATACCTTTATACAGTAAACTTAGATAATCTAAATGTATCATAGGTTTCCATACTATTTGATGGCTCCATTATAGAACGTTCGTTTGAACCAATCAAATATCAACAACGAACTTTAACAGAGCCAAAAAAAAATGAAACCAAAAATTAGTCCCCTTCGTAACATAAAAGAAATGTTCCTTGGCTGGAAGCTATAAATTCAGGAGGGGATTAAGATTATAATCAATGTCCTGCTCATTTTAATTAGTGGTGTGTTATTGATGATTGCAGCTAGTGCTGGCTATCACAAGTTTCGTTTAGCAAAAGAACGAGAATTATTTGTCCCTATGGGTAGAATGGTCGAGGTTGATCATCAAATGATGCATGTGTATCAGGAAGGCAGGGGGCATGAGACGCTGGTTTTCATGTCAGGAAATGGCACAAGTTCTCCAGTCATGGATTTTAAATCCCTTTATACACTTTTAAGTGACCATTACAAAATAGTTGTCGTGGAGAAGCAAGGGTACGGGTTGAGTGACATCACCGATAGCCCCCGGGACGTCCACACCATCATGTCACAAACACGGAAAGCACTTGGGGAAGCAGGTATTCGTGCCCCTTATATACTGGTTCCACATTCAGCTTCAGGAATCGAAGCCTTATATTGGGCGCAAAAGCACCCCGAGGAAATAAAGGCGATCATCGGACTGGATATGGCGGTCCCGGCAGCTTATGAAGATCTTAAGATAAATCTACCATTGTTCCGTTTCGCATCATTCTTAGCCAGAATAGGAATGACCAGATGGATCCCCAACGCGTCAGAAAGTTGGGCTATGAAGTGCGGGACGTTGACGGAGAGGGACAAGGAGATAAATCGAGCCATCTTTTATCGAAGAACCGCTACGAAGAATATGTTGAATGAAGTGAAACAGATCCAATCAAATTCTGAGAAGGTTGGATCACTGCCCATACCCGACGTCCCCTTATTATTATTTGCTTCCAACGGTCAGGGAACGGGTTGGAATGAGCAGACTTGGTCTAAAAGACAATCGGAGTTTATCCAGGATGCAAGACAAGGAAAAATGGTAGTTTTAAATGCTTCTCATTCCGTTCACAATATTGACTACCATAAAATTGCAACAGAAACGAAAAAATTCTTAAGTCATGAAGCAGCGATATAAACTTTCTATATTTAATAAAAACTACACCTCAGCTAAAACAGCTGGGGTGTGGTCCAAAAGACAGATAAATACAAAATAAGTTCAGGCATTGCCTTGTCCCTTGATCAACTTTAGGAACTAAGAGGGAAAGTTTAGCCGTTCATAAAATCACTCGTTATACTTTAGGAAGCATTTTTCTGATCACTCTCATCTGCCCTCTATGATTAATCTCATCTTCCAACACATGAAACCAGATGAAATAGTTGTTTGAGGAGTGATGATCCCATATCCTCTCCTCATATAACCAATCATCCGTCCTTTGTGAAAGTTCTTCCAGCGTTCGTTCCCTCACTTTTTCAAGTTTTGAAAGGTAGTATTCCAACGGGTGTCCTTTGATGTCCTCTCTTCCTTTTTCTCCAAGGCTGTAAGCAGCCCCCCATTCCAGCATTTCCTGCTCGCTCGGCGTTCGACCGTCAAAAATTTCGATTTGGAACCCTTTCTCCACGGCTGCGATATGTAACAATAACGCTCCGATACTGTTGCCGTTCTGACTAGTTAAAAAATCCAGTTCAGCAGTGGTAAGTCCTTCTACAGCTTGTCGTGTTGTTTTTCTAGCATAGTTCATTTGGGAGACCAGCAGACCTATTTGCGGGGAGTATCCCTTCAGCGGCTCTACTTTCACTTCCACATCAAACACCCCTTATTCTTAAAACTAACAATCATCGATTCTCTGTTTTTCATCTTTATTAGCCGTGGCCTCATTCCCGAAATAAGCAGCAACGATCGGTTCATTGCTAGCCGTCAGTGGTGGCAGGGAATCAGCAGCGAATACTTCAATTCCCGGAAATCGAAAACACGATTCACTAAATAAACTTCATCCCATTCGGCAGGTGACATGCTGACTTTCGCCCGAATCACTCATTTCCCGAGTAATACCTCCACTTGTCGTTGAAGGCGGTCAAATGGAGAGTTTTGATCTAATTGGATATACAGGCTCTTCAAAAAAGCTTTGGCGTTGTTTCGGAATACTAAATACTGCTCCATAGTGGCGCTGTTTTTATGCTCGTTCCAATCTAAGGAGAGCTCTTTCATGTGATCCTCCACGAGTGTAATATCCAATCCACGGTTCAACATTTCCATGATCGGCGTCAAGATCCTATCCTCTTCCCCATGAATATAGGCATGATCATAGATAAGGACCTTCGACCATAAAGCACGGAAAAGCTCAGGATATGCGTCACTGTCCGTTTTTTCGTTTCTGACAAGTTCATCAACGGCATCAGCCGCATGGGCCATGCTATGAGCCCAGCCTTTCACTTTGACATATCCCCTATAGTCTTCCTCTAACGAGAGGTAACGCAGAAACGCTTCTTTCACTTCGACCACTTTCGTTCCGCTCAAAAAGTCATCTTCCTTATCCCGATACAGTAGCAGAGCCATCAGTAATGAAGTAAAAGCTCTGGTGAACACGGTGTTTGTCCCTCTTTCTCCAATTCCTTTAAAAAGTAAATCCTGCAGACACAGATCCATCATTTCTTCCATCAGCTCCGCTGCCAGCTGATTCTTTTCTACAATCAACTGAGCGAAGATAGAGAAAATCAAATCATCCCGAAGCTCAGCATCCAGCGAGCCGATGTGAGCCATCATCGAGGAGATGACCTCCTGTTCATGAACCTCGGTCCATGGAATCTCTCCCGCTTTCACTCCTGATAAAATCCTCTTCAATTGCTCTTCATTCAAAGGTGCAGCTTTTACATGGATCATCAAACGTCCCCTTTTCTGACTAGGTACTCTTATGAATCATAAAAAGTCATATGAGGTTTAGCCTCTTTGTAATAGTCGATCCGATCCTTCCTTGTTCCTGTGTGGAATTCGAACTTATGACCATCTGGATCCGTAAAATAGATGGATCGCTTATCCCTCTCGTCACGCTCCCGCCCCGGAAGAATATTCACTCTGAGTCTGATCAGTTCATCATAGGCGTCATCAAAGTCACTTTCTTTGATCGTGAAGGCTATATGCGTATAGGAAGAGGCCCTGTCATCTCTGGCTATATCCTTTTCTTCATTTAATGCGAGCCACATCCCCTTCAGATCAAAGTAGGCGGTCGTCTTTCCTCTGACCAGTAACTCGGCGCCGAAAACGTTTTCGTAAAAAGGGATGGATGTATCTAAGTCAGATACCGAGAAAAGAAAGTGATTGAGGCCTTGGACCTCCATTTCAGCACCTCCTTCAAAAGTTATTAGGTGGGACAACGTGCAGCCGTTACCCTTTCAAGCTTCTTCTTTCCAAGCGTCCAACCTTTCTGTTTCCACCCTCTCACATGATGGATTCATAGATTTCCAGAAGGTTACCGTCGGGGTCCCTGAAGTGAGCGACCTTGATCCCCCAATCCTTCTGCTCCACGGGTTCTGTAATAAACGTCACTTTATCCTTCCACTCCCGATACGTCTCCATTACGTTGTCCACTCTTAAAATAAGCACCGCTCTGTCGTCCCTTGTGCCATTCTCTGTATAAACATTCCCAAGTGCTTCCACCATCTGCTTCCGTTCAAAGACGCCAAGCGTCACCCCTTGGAATGCAAAATCGGCATAGTTGGAGTTCTCATCTCCCCACGTCACTTCGAAACCGAGCGTGTCCCGGTAAAAGTTAAAACACGTTTGGTAGTCATCGACGAGTAATCGTACATGAGTCAATTCCATATCCATCATCCTTTCTTCATGTTTTCGGTTTGATGAAAAAGGTAATAACAGGAAGTAAACCATTTATGGAGCTGATCAAATGACCCGGAGTCAACAAATCTTTCTTGGACTTGCCCTCGGATTCGCCCTTGTCTTAGGATTCCAACTGGGATTTACGGTTTCCGATCAATGGATCGTCATCATTCTCATTGCTCTGGGATGTGGATTCATTACCCGTTTCGTACTGCAGTGGTTCTTCAAAAGGAGAAATCATGGGTAAGGAGGTATTCATATGGGGAAAAGACTGCTATGGGGATTCACCACAGCTTTAGGATACTTGATCGTTTCATTGATTCTCGGCTATATAATTGTTGGAGAACCCGATGTAAGCCTTATTTTAGGACTGACTTCAGGCGGATTCATTTCCGGGATTACCTACCTGAATCCTCCTCCAAAGAAATGGCGGGAAGGTTAAGGTTTTGTTTCTCTCCATGGACATCCTTCCTCATTATAGTTTAATAGTATATGATTTCCAGTTACACGTCCATGGCACTCCTAACCCTGTCCTCTTATGCTTCGGAGAGCTCCGCTACCCTTCACAATTCTCCCCTTCGGCGTGAATTTCTATTGATAAATATTCCTCCCTCTCTTTATGATGGTGCCTAAACCGCTACACAGCAACTGCACGGGGCTATGGCCCTTTTATAATCAACCCAAATGATAACTTCACAACCCTTGTCATCCCCTAGCCTATATACTCCTGTTTGTTAAGTACGAGGATAGGATGCACTCGTTGCATTCATTTCCCCTAATTCAATGCGGTTTCTATCCGGATCAAGTAAAACCGCAATCGTCCCCCAGTCAAATACACACCGCTCTTCTAAAAAATGGATGCCGCGTTCCTTCAGGTGATGGACTTCTTTGCTGAGATTTTCCACATCGAAACGAAGGACGGTCGGATTATGGATCCTCGTTTTCTCCCCCGGTTGAGCCACCCCACCCTTTTCCACCATCAGATAACCGGTCTGCAGTTCGAAACAGACGAGCGTGTCCTGACTCCTTCTTACAGGTAATTGTAAAAGATTCTGATAGAATTTTACACACTGTTCAAAACGTTCCACAAACAAAATCAAACCGAATTCATCAACGTTCATCCTATTAAACTCCCTTTCCGTCTCAAATAAGGACACTCTTTTATGTTGTGAATAATGTGCCTTGAATGGCACGAATATAGCGTTCAGCAGAATCCCGGACCACTTCATCCGCCCTTGTTTTTACGATGTTATGAAAAGCATTATAAATGCGTTCGAAAGCAAGACCATCAACTATCTCTGCTATTTCCGCGACTTTTGCTGCCGGGAGGGGAATCAAGTTAGGATAGCTGTACATAAAGCTCACCCATTGGTTATCTGCAACGACCTGGATGATATCTCCAGTCATCAGCAACCCTTCTGCACCATTTTCAATGTGCAGGACCGCTCCCCCTTTGAAGTGTCCACCTAAACGATGAAGAGAAAGATTTTCTGAGAGTTTCATAGATTCCCCGTTCCAGAAATGAAGGGACTGGCTTTCTTCCATGACCCATTCCTGGTCATCCGCGTGAAGGTACACGGGAGCATCAAACGTTTCCGCCCAATCGGTCATCCTTGAATAGTAATGCGGATGAGAAATGGCGATCGAATCAATGCCGCCAAGATCGCGAATGACATCCACCGTCTCTTGATCAAGGTAAGTGATGCAGTCCCAAAGCACATTCCGTCCATCTTTTTGGATGAGGTAGGCCGTTTGACCAATCCCTACTTTTGGAGTGGTAGTTATGCTGTACAGTCCTTTTTCCTCTTCTCTGATCAGGTTTTTATAATGTTTTGTCTGAACCAGTTGTTCATGTGTGGCCCATGTCTGTCCCTCAGAGTTTACATACTGCCTCTCTTCGCTGCATATCCCACAACGATCTGGTACTTCTTTTCTTTCCGAATACTGAACACCGCAAGTCTCACAAATATACTTCTCCATGAATCTTCCTCCTTGGATTGTTCCGCTTTTGTTCTATCTTCAGCTTAGCTGGAAAATGAGAAAGAGAGCACCTGCCATGGATGGAAGAATTTCTACAACTTTCGGAGTATAAAAAAAGAGACTCATTACGAGTCTCTCTTCTCATCTTTATTCTTTTGTTTCCAAATCCGACTCCTGCGTGACGAGCTTCAAAGGTACCGGAATCGTATCTTCAACTTCCTCGCCTTGCAGCACATCGGCCCCTGCCTGAACGGCAAGCTTGCCAATTTCCTCTGGCTGCTGAGCAACAGTAGCCGAAAGGTTTCCATTTTGAATACTAGTGATCGCATCATCGTTCCCGTCAAATCCTACGACCAGAACATCCCGACCTGAACTTTGAATAGCCTGGTAGGCTCCGAGCGCCATTTCATCATTGTGAGCGAAAACAGCTTCAATGTCCGGATTTCCCTGGATGATGTTCTCCATCGTAGTCAATCCTTCCGTCCGGTCAAAGTTCGCCGTTTGTTTAGCTACAACATCCAGTTGTTCATCGGCAATGTTATGGAAACCAGCGCCGCGTTCACGTGTCGCGGATGCGCCGGGGACACCTTCTAGTTCAGCTACTTTGGCCCCTTCACCAAGCTGCTCAACCAAATACTCCCCTGCCATTTCGCCGCCTTTTTCGTTATCTGAGCTGACCAATGTCGCAACTTCCCCTTTTTCTGCCGAACGGTCAAGCGTCACGACCGGAATGCCTAAGCTGTTGGCTGACTGAACGGCCGTCGAAATAGCCGAAGAATCGGTAGGGTTGATCAGCAATACATCGACACCTTGCTGGATCAAATCCTCCACGTCATTGATTTGTTTAGCTGCATCATTTTGCGCATCTACAACTACGACTTCCATCCCTTGAGCCGCGGCCTCATTTTCTACCCCTTCTTTCATAGAAACGAAGAATGGGTTATTCAACGTAGATACAGACAGGCCGATTTTAATATCATCCGGATTTTTATCCCCTTTAGGTTTCGCCCATTCCGGTGGCTGCAGCGAGCAGGCACCAAGGAATACCAGGGATAAACTCATCAGTAATACGACTAGCTTTTTCATGTTACCCCTCCTATGCTGCTTTCTTTCGATCGATGAGTACGGCGATGATGATGACGACACCTTTGACCACCATTTGGAAAAAGGACGACACGCCGAGAAGGTTCAAACCGTTGTTCAATGTCCCGATAATCAGGGCACCAATCAATGTGCCGATAATCAAACCACGTCCGCCGGAAAGGCTTGTCCCGCCAAGAACAACAGCAGCGATCGCATCTAGTTCGTACGATGTACCCGCTGTCGGCTGCGCCGAGTTCAATCGTGATGTAAGGATAGCCCCGGCAAGTGCTGAAAGCAGACCAGCAAGAGAATAGACCAGCACTTTGATCCGAGAAACTTTGATACCTGAGATAAGGGCAGCCTTCTCGTTTCCTCCAATGGCATACGTTTTACGGCCGAATGGGGTTTTATGCAAAATCACCCATAGGACAGCAAAAGCAAGCAGCATCGTAATCGCTGGAACCGGAATTCCAAGGAAATATCCTCTTCCGAACAGTTGGAAAGCATAGCTGTCGCCAAGCCCGGTAATCGGGTTCCCATCTGTATAAACAAGTGTCAATCCGCGGAACATCGTCATCGTTGCAAGTGTCGCGATGAACGGAGCCATTTTCCCTTTGGTAATAAGAAGACCGTTAACCGCTCCCATGAGTGCTCCAAGCAAACATCCAATCAATATCGCTAAAATCGGATCCACACCTGAGACCATCATTCCGGCCATCAAGGCACTGGATAAGGCAAGAATCGACCCGACGGATAAATCGATGCCCCCGGTTAAGATGACGAATGTCATTCCATAGGCAATCAGAGCATTGATCGCGACTTGTCTTAATAGATTCAATAAGTTCAAGGGTTCAAGAAAACTAGGGTTAATAATAGAAACTGTCGCCATCAATACAAGTAAACCAACGAATGGCCCTAACTTCTGCATCACGTTTCCGACATGATTCGTTTTTTTGATTGCATTAATCATTGACTTTACCTCCTGTTGCCAGTGTCATAATTTTTTCCTGATCGGCTTCGTCTTTGGAAAGTTCCCCAGCAATGGTTCCTTCATGGACGACGAGAACACGATCACTCATTCCCAAAACTTCCGGCAGCTCAGAAGAAACCATGATGATGGCTACTCCTCTGTCTGTCAGTTCATTCATCAATTGATAAATCTCCCGTTTCGCACCAACATCGACACCCCGAGTGGGCTCATCCAAGATAAGAACTTTCGGACCGATCCCGATCCATTTGGCAATGACAACCTTTTGCTGGTTTCCACCGGATAAATTCTTTGCTTCTGTTTTGGCAGATTCGGTTTTGATCGTCAGCCTTTTGATCAGCATATCGACAAATTCGCGTTCGCGTTTTTCTCCAATGAGTCCTTTGTCTGTGAAACTGTACAAACTCGGAAGCGCAATGTTGTCCTGAATCGGGAAATCAAGAACGAGTCCCTCTTCTTTTCGGTCTTCCGTAATGAAACCGAGGCCGAGCTTGACCGCCTGACTCGGGCTTTTCACCGTCACTTTTTCTCCATTGATGAAAATGTCGCCTTGATACTTGCCATCCAAACCGAAGATGGTCCGCATGATTTCCGTACGCCCTGCACCCATTAACCCCGCCACACCGACGATTTCACCTGAACGGGCACGAAAGCTTACATTCTCGAAGAGACCTTTCCTCGTAAGATTTTTCACTTCCAACACAGCTTCTCCAGGCTTTGCATCTCTCGCAGGAAAACGATCGGTCAGTTCACGACCGACCATCTTCCGGACGACATCATCAAAATTCGTTTCAGGGATCGGTGTGGTATCCACCGTCTGCCCATCACGCATGACCGTGATCGTATCACAGATCGTGAAGATCTCCTCCATCCGGTGAGAGATGTAAACAATGGATACGCCGGATTTTTTCAAGGAGCGAATGACTTCAAAAAGTTTCTCTATTTCCCTGTCCGTCAAAGCGGCTGTCGGCTCGTCCATGATGATGACTTTGGCATCTGTCATGAGTGCTTTAGCAATCTCGATCATCTGCTGTTCACCGACCGAACACTGCCCTGCTTCTTTATGGAGTGGGATTGAAATGGACAGCTTCTCAAACTGCTCATTCGCAATCGCTTTCATTTTATTCGTTTGAATGAGACCGAAAAGTGTAACCGGTTCCTTATTGATGAATAAATTCTCCAGCACCGTCATATCCGGCCACACATTCAACTCCTGGTGGATGAAAGCAATGCCGAATTCTTCCGCTTCCTTTGGGTTGGCAAACGTTTTTTCCTTGCCATCGATTTCGATTGTACCTTTGTCCTTCTTATGAAGCCCTGTCAGGATATTCATGAGCGTAGATTTACCTGCTCCGTTTTCGCCCATCAGGGCATGAACTTCTCCGTCTTTTATGTGAATATCAACGCCTTCAAGGACTTTATTCTTACCGAAAGCTTTATGAATCTCGTTCATACGGATTTCCATGATTGCTCACCTCTTTAAAAAGTTACTCCAGCGTGAAGGATACAATTTGCATAGGGGGTGATCTCCCCTGTCCGCACCACCGCTTTGGCCTGTTTCAACTGATCTTTGAGTGCTTCATGAGTGAGAGAATCCATTTCGCCAAACCACTCGTTCATCCCTTCATGAACAGAGGGGTTCTGCTCCATTTCCTCTGCAACGGTGACTCGTTCGACAACCATTTCTTCTTTCAATACCTCCACGACGTCAAGAAAAGAAGGGACCCCCTGTTTTAAAGAGAGGTCGATCTTTTTCACTCCGTCCGGCACGGGAAGCCCCGCATCCGCAACAACGATCGTATCAGTGTGCCCGAGATCTGCAAAAACTTTGGATAGATGACTGTTCAAAATGCCATGTCTTTTCATTCCGTAAGTCCCCTTTCTACTTCTTCCCGCCCAGGCATGCCGCCTTGGGCTCCAAACCCTGTAACGGACAGGGAAGCCGCTCGATTCGCGAAGCGCAGACTTTCTTTCAAGTCCATCCCTTCGGCTATTGCTGTTCCGAAGGCGGCATTGAATGTATCCCCTGCACCCGTGGTGTCTATGGGTTTCACAGGAAATGACGGAACGAGCACCTCTTCTTTCCCATCAAAATAGCGGACGCCCGCTGCTCCTTCCGTAATGAACAGCTTATTTGGATGTTTCTTTAATGCGGTAGCTGGTTCTTCTCCATGAAAAAGGAGGGCAGCTTCATGTTCATTCGGCGTAAGGTAACTCACTTGTTCCACCACCGTATCAGGGATTTCCCTGGCTGGTGCCGGGTTCAATAGCAAGGGCACGCCAAGCTCCTGGCACAGCTCGGCTGTTTCAATCACGGTTTCTTCAGGGACTTCCTGCTGGATCATCACAAGGTCACACGTTTCAATGAAGTCTCTCTTTTCCTTCACATAGGCAGGAGTGACGTGATCGTTGGCTCCTTTGACGACAACGATGCTGTTGTCTCCTTCCGCTAAAATGATGTGAGCCGTTCCACTCCTTTCATGTGTAACCGGTTCCACATAATCCGTCTGAACGCCATTCGATTTGAAATTATTTAAGATCGCTTCCCCGTAGGCGTCCTCTCCTACTCGGCCGATCATATACACTTCTGCTCCGAGACGGGCGGCGGCAACAGCCTGGTTCGCCCCTTTGCCTCCAGGTACTGTTTCAAAAGATTCACCAAGAACCGTTTCGCCCGCGCCCGGACGCCGGCTGGATGTCACAACTAAATCCATGGAAGAGCTGCCGATCACAGCTATTTTAGGTTTTCTCATACGTTTCATTCCTTTCGTGTCGTCTTTCGTTCTACTAATTCCACAGGCATTTGAATGGTTTGTTCAACACCTGGTTCTTTCTTTATCGTCCGTATCAACAGCTTTGCCGCTTCCCTTCCCATTTCATAGGCGGGCTGGCGGATTGTGGAAAGAGTCGGATAGGACAAACGGCTCTGTGGAATATCGTCATAGCCGATGATTTGTACATCCTCAGGAATACGCTTTCCACGTTCCATAGCCTCATGTACGATCGCGATCCCGACAATGTCGTTACTCGCAATAACTCCATCTGTATCTGAGAACTTATCAAACAGTTCTTCTGCCCATCCCTGTGCCTCTTCGAAAGAATAGGAGGTCGTGGACAGTACAGAAAAATCAACATCTGCCCGACTCAGCTCTTCGATCGCTCCTTGGAAGCGGTCCTGGGCGGGCTTGATATTGGCCGGTCCTTTCACGAGCGTAATCCTCTCTGCCCCTTTTTCAACAAGGGTCTTCGCTGCTAAGCGCCCACCCTCTCTTCCATCCGCGTAAACCGCTGGATAGTTTTCCGACGCCCGGTCCAGGAGGACGAGTGGCAGATCCAGAGCCTCATAAATTTTATAATCAACATGATTGGTTGCTGTAATAATTCCGACCACATTATTCTGGATGAACGTTTGTATATATTCTAATTCTTTTTGAATATTTTCATCACTATTCCCGAGCAGAAGCCGATATCCAGCCTGGCTCAGTTCATCTTCCACACCTCTTGCCAGCTGTGGAAAGAACGGGTTCGTAATATCAGGTAAAAGCAGACCGATCAGACGGGACTCCCTTTTATAAAGAGAACGTGCCACTTCGTTCGGACTGTAGTTCAATTCAGAAATGGCTTCCATCACTTTCTTTCTCGTATCTGCTCCAACATAGCCATTATCGTTTAACACACGTGAAACGGTAGCCACTGAAACGCCTGCTTCACGTGCAACATCTTTGATTGTTACCATACGTTCACCTCTGTGTGTAACCGGTTACAGATAAAGTACCACATCTTTGTAATCGTTTGCAAGAACTTTTTTATAGAGATGGGACATGTTTGATCATAAAACTGATATGATGAAACTCACAACCTATGAAAAGGAGCTCTTACATATGCTACGTGCCATCATTTTTGATATGGATGGAACCTTGTTCCAGACAGAAAAAATCCTTGAAGTATCACTTGTAGAAACGTTTGATCACTTGAGAGATTCCGGTGAATGGGAAGGAGAAACACCTCTTCAAAAGTATAAGGAAATCATGGGTGTTCCTCTCCCTACGGTGTGGAAAACCCTGCTCCCCCATCACTCGGAGGAGATCAGACACCAGGCAAACGTCTACTTTCTAGAAAAACTCATCCTTAACATTCAAAAAGGGAAAGGCGCGCTCTACCCTCATGTTGAAGAAACCCTTGAAGCGTTGCATGAAGAAGGATACTCCCTTTACATAGCCAGCAACGGTTTAATACATTATTTGCAGGCCATCGTCGAATACTATCGTCTGGATCGCTGGGTGACAGAAACGTTCAGTATCGAGCAGATCGACTCGTTGGACAAAGCAGATTTGGTGGCGGCCATCCAGGAAAAATACGACTTTAAACAAGGCGCAGTTGTCGGAGATCGCCTCTCAGATATACAGGCCGCTGAGAAAAATGGTTTAACTTCCATAGGCTGTCGGTTTGACTTTGCTCAAGAAGCTGAACTTGCTGAAGCCGATCATGTCATTGACGACTTTCCTTCACTGAACGAAGTGATACGAGTCATTGAAAAGTTGCACGTTTGACGGATGCATAAAGAAAGCAGCTACCCTTGTCACAGGCAGCTGCTTTTTTATTGGATATCTGTAAATAGACCGCTCAAGTAATCAAGGTTCTCCTCTGTTCGTGCGTAAAGATACATGTCTCTTTTAAAAGGATTGTCTTGAATCGGTAAAAACACGACGCCCCGATATTCCACTTGTTGAACCATCATCTCCGGAAGGTAAGCAATCCCCATTCCAAGTGATACCAACCCCGCCATAGCGTGATATTGGGATTCTATCACTTCACCTGTGAATTCATACTCACGCATGACCGTCCGCACTTTTTCAGATAAAGGCCCCTCTGTCGGGATGATTTGAGTTTCCTCTAAACATTCCTCTAGCGTGACGGCCTGTTTTTCTGATAATGGAGAGGTTACGGGGATGGCAGCTATAAAGTGATCGGTGAACAAATAGGAGGACCGCAGCGTCTTATACGAAGGTGTATCCTGGATAATAGCTGCATCAATCTCGCCTTTCTCAAGTAATGGAAGAAGATCTTTACTATCATCTTTAATGACTGTCACATGAAGGTTCCCTCTTACCAGCTTATCGTAATACTTGGGCAGATAATAGGAAGTAAGCACAGGTGTAGAACCAAAACGGATGTGATCTTCATGGGACTGGTATTGTTTCACGGTTTGATGAATATGCCCGAATAACGGCGTCAGCTCCTCCACCATCCCTTTGCCTTTTTCCGTCAGCTCTACACCATAGGAAGCTCTGTTGAAAAGGGAAAAACCAAGCTCTTCTTCCAATTTTCTCATCTGTTTACTCAGTGCCGGTTGAGAAATATACAAACTTTCTGCTGCTTTCGTAAAACTCCGTTGTTTGGCGACTTCGATAAAGGCGTTTAATTTCTGCAGCATGCTCTTACCCCTTTTCTGTATTTGTAGAATATCTCTATTATAACCTCAGGTTATGATGGTATGACAATTCGATTGTTACTACTTCCTCCGGTTTCTTTTATCCTGAGAATAGAAGAAAAAAAAAGGAGGACGGAAGGATGAAAACCTATCTTTTATTAGGAATCTCCATTTTGTTTGAAGCTGCTGGGGCGACGGCGATGAAATATTCGGAAGGCTTTACGAATGTCACGGCCAGCCTTGTCGTCATTTTCTGCTATGCTCTTGCCGTTTCCTTCTATATATTTATTACTAAAAATCATGAAATCGGGATGATCAACGCCTTATGGTCGGGCGGTGGGACGCTGCTTGTCACATTATTAGGAGTTGGTTTGCTGGGGGAATCGGTGACGATGTCCAAACTTCTCGGACTGACGTTGATCCTGGCAGGAATGGTGGGATTGACAGTACCAGGTAAAGAAAGGAGTGTATAACCATGGGTTATTTGATACTTTCTCTAGTATTTGCGACAATCGGCAACATTTCTGTGAAATTATCCTCCGGTTTCAAGCGGCTTATCCCCAGCATAACAGCCTTCGTTTTCATTGGAGCATGCCTGTATTTTCTCACGCTGAGTGTCCAGACAATCGAAGTCGGCATTGCTTATGCCATTTGGAGCGGGGTCTCCATCATGGCCACCACGATCTTTGGAATTCTACTTTTCAATGAAAAAGCAAGCCGAAGAAAGTTCCTCTTTATCATTCTCATTATGCTTGGCGTGATGATTATTAAATAAAAGGAGAGAAGGGTTCCTGCAAAGGCACTCTCTCCACTTTGATGGAAGTCATTCTTTTTTTCGTTCAATAATGCGATCCACTTTTTCTTCCACTCTGTCCAGCTGACTCTTCCTTCTTTTTATCGAAAAGAAGATCGCAACAACCCCTATGATCACGCCGATAAAAATAGCAAAAAACAAAAGTTGTGCGATCATATCCCCTATAACGAAACTTCCTGCATTCTCCACTTCCAAACTCCCCTTTTATTTCTATCGTTATTCTATGTACTCCAAATCCAGTGTCTCTTCCTTTTCTCCCCATTCAATCGTAACCTGGATCTCGTGATCTTTTCTGGTCACCGCACATCCAGAGCAGTAGTTCCCCATTTTTTGAACCATCCCATCGTTCAACAAAACGTAATCTCCTCCTCCACCGCCTGTAGGACGATCCAGGGTGTAATCGATATGTTCAGGAGCTTCACCTTCTCCTATATACGTGATGTGTACACCAGTCGATTCACGATCTTCCGATTGGACATCCGCTATGTATTCTACCTTCCAATTTTCGGTTTCTTCTTGAAAGTGCAGGGTTTTCTGTCCAAGACAGCCTGTTAAAAGGAAAGCAAAGCTCAGCCATGTGATAACCCCCGTCTTTTTCATAGCACATCTCTCCTTCATTTATTCTATTGTTTCCTACCTACAACCCTTAGAAGATACGTTCAGCCGAGGAAGGTAATTTTCTCACCTGTTTTAAATAACGCGTCATGTTTTCGTCCTCGTCCCCTCGATACGTGTAAGAGAACTCATCCGCTACACGATGCGCCAGCGTGCGGAATAAATGACCGGCGGCAAACAGTGCATCCCAGATGTGTTCCGGGTCTCCATCCGCATAAGTCGCTTCATACATCGTCCAATATTTTTCAGGCAGGAGCTTCTTAAAATAATTCCCGGCCTTCCCTGTCGACACCTGAAAATCTGTCTGGATCCCAATATACCAGGAAACCATCTGATCCAAGTCCCTGCGGATGATACACTCCAGCATGAACTGCGCATAAGGTATTTCCTCGCGCCACAGGCTTTTCCCTACGTTCTGCTGACACCACCAGAAGTTATTGCAGCGAGCGAGATACTCCTGTTCCGTCGGCTTCTGCACATGATAATCTTCATCTGTCGCATCAGGAATTTCAGGGAGACAATCCTCCTTATCCAACAAAGGCACCGTAAGCTTGTCCTCCCCGTAGTGCTCCTGCATATGCGGAAGGGTTTCGATATGTAAATCGATCCGGTTGCCATCCGTAAAAAGCATCAAATAACCATAAAAGTCCACAAAGTCCCCATCTGCACCCTGATCATTTTTATCCGGTTCCTGCATCATCAACCGCTCACCGAAGACATCCACCCACCCCTCATCTTCCAAAAAAGAAGCCGTTTCCGTTACAACGTAGACAATGTCGTAATCCTGAAAAAGATCTTTTTCCAGTATGGGATTTGTTCTTGAACCGTTCATGTAAACCACACGAATTCGTTCATCTTTCTCAGCAACAGTCAAAAGTAAATCCATCATTTCCTTTTCTGACCGCATCCTTTGCTCCCTCCCCTTTATTCTTTTTCCCTCTACCCTTCCAAACAATTATTACCATTTTATCACAATAGATTAAGAGATTTCATATGTCCTTCAACTCAAGACCATTCATCAGTTAAACAAAAAAATAAGCAAGCCCATGGGGGCCTGCTTAACATTAATCATTAAGGATTCATCGCAACAGTAGCCGGCTGGGCGACTGCTTTTACAGCTTCATATGCATTCATGTAACCGGCACCTACTTCATGATAGTCATAACCAGACATAAGGTCGGCCGTACCCTGAAGAACACCCAGCGCTTCTGCAGGAGAAAGGTTTGGCGCTGCTTCTCTCATCAATGCAAGTACCCCTGACACATGAGGAGTTGCCATACTCGTCCCACTGGAAGTCGTGTAGTACAAGAGGTTCTCAGGCTCAATATACTGAATATCTGTCGTAAAACCAAGGGTATTCAAAACTAACCCTGTGGAAGACTTTGTTGCTATAATGTCCACCCCTGGCGCTGTAATATCCGGATGTAGAAGCTGGTCACCTGATACTCCTCTCGAAGAGAAATCAGCCAATTGACGGTCCTTTGTTCCTGCAGCTACTGAAATGACCCACGGAGCTGCGGAGTAAGGATTTAATGTATTTTCCTCAGGCCCTTCATTTCCTGCCGCAAACGTCACGATCATCCCTTTGTCGTGAGCCACCTTCGTTGCTACATTTATTGGATCATCAGCCGCGTATTCCCCTGTCGTTCCCCAGCTATTGCTGATAATATCAATCCCATATTCTTCCTGATGTTTAATGGCGTAGTTTAATCCTTCCAAGGCCCAAAGAATATTGATACCTTCTCCGGTGCCTATCCCGACGAGTTTAGCGTCTGGAGCCACACCCGTGTACAATCCATCGCTGGCTTCCCCAAGCCCGGCAATGGTA
Organism: Halobacillus sp. Nhm2S1; assembly: GCF_019599545.1. GTDB lineage: Bacteria > Bacillota > Bacilli > Bacillales > Halobacillaceae > Halobacillus. The sequence goes on from NZ_JAIEZV010000001.1 coordinate 862,473, forward strand.
CCGGCTACATGGGTTCCATGTCCCGAGGAAGTATCCGTATTCAAAACATTTTCCAAATATAAACCTTCCTCACCAAAGCTCCCTCCACCGACCAGCATTTTTACGTTTTGTATAACTTTAGATCCGTAAGGGAGGTCCGGGTGAGTTGCATCAATGCCGCTGTCAATCACGGCTACGGTCGTCCCTTTCCCCGTGTACCCAAGATCCTTCCACACAGCTTCAGCCCCTATCAATTTGCGACTATCCTTCATTTTGTATTCCAGACCTTTATTTTCGTAGATTGAAAGAGCTTCTGTCGGGCTGCTCAAAAGGTTCTCCAATTGAAGTGCCGTTCCTTTCACACCTACTATAGGCAGTTCACTATATTTCTTTGTTGTCAATCCCAGACTTTTCAACAATTCCAATTCTTCCGTTCCGGGCTCCTCTTCATAGGTGACAACGGCCTCTAATAAGACAGTATCCTTGACCTTACTTAACGTATTCCTTAGCAGTTCATCCACTTTTACTACGTTTTCCTGGGCTGAAACTGACCCGGATGTTACCATAGCCAGCAGTACAACAACTACACTTAAAATGTATCGCACTACGTTGCCTCCTCTAATGATTCGTCTCTATTCAAGTATATCGGTGATGATCCGACTTTTGTATTGGGAATGTTCAGTCTATTTAACCTATGTAAAAGAGTACTTTACCCCCTCTCTTTCCCAACAAAAAATAAAGGACCTAGGAATCTTAATCTCTGTACTATCATTCCATAAGTCTATGAAGAAGAGTATAGTAACTATAAAACACAAAAAGGATGTGGTGAATTTATGGATAAATCGAACTTACAAAAATTAGAAGAGAAGCACCTCCAACTAAGTGTACGAAGATCATCTGAACACTTGCATGAGATATTGGCGGATGATTTCTGGGAGATCGGCAGCTCTGGTATTCCGTATGACAAGGAGTTCTGTTTAGAACAAGGGGTGGTCCTGTCTCATATGACGCTTCATCATTACGAGGTCCAGACCCTGTCAGAGGATATGGCCCTTGCCACTTATTATGTCGAAGACACAACGAGAAACCGGAACACTCTCCGCAGTTCCATTTGGAAGAAAATCGATGAGCGCTGGCAATTATATTTTCATCAAGGAACCATTACACACTTACATAAAGATGAGTATAAAAGAAAGGCGTGGTCTTTGATTGTGTCATCACCTTCCAGTCAAAAGTCCTTTTTCAAGCCAAGTACGTTTGTGTACTTTAAGTGATGGGTACACCATAGGAAGAATTTTGAAGGACGGGAGGTTTCTCTATGAGTTCAAAAACCCTTCATTCTGATCCAAAACACACCTTAAAGCGCAGCCTATGGTCCGGAGTCCTTTTCGGAATCGGCCTTGCTGCTTTTATCGATGAAACGATTTTCCACCAACTGCTAAGATGGCACCACTTTTACGATCAATCCACCACCGACATCGGGCTGATATCCGACGGTTTGTTTCACGCGTTCAGCTGGTTCGCAACCATTGGCGGCCTGTTTCTTTTGGCCGACCTGAAAAGGAGGTATGGCTTGTCGTCGAAGCAATGGTGGGGCGGCGTGCTGCTTGGGGCAGGCTCCTTCCAGTTGTACGACGGGATCATCCAGCATAAACTGATGCGGCTGCATCAGATCCGTTATGTAGAAAATGTGATCCCTTATGATCTGGTGTGGAATCTATCCGCTGTCGTTATGATTGCTGCAGGTCTATTCCTTCTCAAACGCACCAGCAAAAAAGGAGCCCCTTCCGATGCATGAGGCGCATGCGGACGGAAGTGGGCTCCTGTTTGACTTGACTTTGTCGTTCCCTTTCCTCTTAGCCATTGGCTTGTACATAGGAGCGGGCTTCGTCTCTAATCGTTCTCCTCATTTACAAAAATGGCCGACTTGGCGTTATGTGTGCTGGTCCATCGGGGTCCTGTGTGCAGGGTTGGCTGTCATCGGCCCGCTCGCTGACCAGGCGCGCATCGATTTTCGCGCTCACATGATGGGGCACTTACTTTTAGGCATGCTCGCCCCGCTCCTGCTCGTCCTCGCCGCACCGGTCACCCTTGTGCTAAGAACGCTTCCCGTTTCCGCTGCAAAAAAACTGACCTTTCTTCTGAAAAGTACTTATGTACGTGTTATCAGCCACCCGATCTCTGCATCCATTCTCAACATAGGTGGATTATGGGTGCTCTACACCACAGATTTATATCACATGATGCATCAAAGTTTGTGGATTCATGTGCTCGTCCATGTGCATGTGTTCCTGGCCGGTTACCTTTTTACAATGGCCATGATTTACACCGAACCTGTCGCTCATCGCTACAGCTACCTTTACCGGGCCATCGTATTCATCATCGCTCTTGCCGGCCACGGAATTTTGTCGAAATACTTGTATGCTTCACCTCCCGAAGGAGTTAGCCAAAGGCAGGCAGAGGCAGGGTCCATGCTTATGTATTACGGAGGCGATGCCATTGATGCCGTTCTTATTTTCATCCTCTGTTTGCAGTGGTATAAAGCCACTCAACCGGATAAGAGCATCCCAGCTAGTCAATGAAAAGCCCTACCACGTTTGATCCAGCCTCCCTGCATAAAAGGATATGGCTTTTCTGTACTTCTTCATCCAGGGGCTATCCGCATGAGAACCAAGGACGGTCAGCAGTTGTTTCACAGCTTCTGGCGACTGTTCCAAGTTGTATAAGGTCATCGCGTGGAAAACCTTAATCGCGGGATTGCCTGAAAATTCCCGCGCTCCCTTTTCCAGGACTTCCCTCGCTTCATGATACTTTCCCGTGCACCGAAGACTGCTTCCCAGCTGAATATAGGCCTGGGTTCTACGATCGCCTTGAATTCCATGGTCGATGGCTTTTTCATAAAACGGAATGGCTTCCCGCTCCATCCCCTGTGCATCATGGGAGACCGCACACAGGTAATTCACCTCTGCATTTTCCTCATCCACTTTCAGATGATCCAATGCTTCCACTCTTGCTTTCTCAAGCTCTCCTTCATCCAACAATAATTGGATTTGATTCATGTCATCCCCCCTTCCTTTATAAACGAATGGATATATCCTCAAATCAGCCGATAAACCAACGATAGACTTACAGCTTCTGCAAGTGATCGATCCAAGCATCCAACCGCCTGCGATCTCCTGGTCCCTCCAGAAGCTTATCGTAAATCCTGTACCCTTCCTCATCGTGTTCCCGTAACCAGTTCAATGATTTTTTCGGTCCAAGGTACCACCGTCCGATCATCTCAAAATAAATCTCAAGGCTTTCCTTCACAAGCCAGTGAAAGCGATAGCGCCCCTCCATATCCCCTTTTCTCGAACGTATCTTCATCTTCGTCAGCCAATCTTTCAAAAACTGCTTCTCCTTCGGCTTCAAAGATGCCGGCCCCTTCTGGAAGATGGAATCAATTTCAGACATCCAGGGTTTCGCACGTCCGTGGTCATCAACAAGCACATTGGCGCCATGGACTTTCAAAAAGTTGGCTGGCTCTTCCATCTCTTCGGTTTTATGGACCCATACATCCAGGAGCTTCCCGCTGAAAGTTTCCACTTTGTTCTGTGTTTCCAGTTCATCGGAAAAACCGATCAGGTCGACATCACTTTCTTCCGTGTAGTCATCCGTCTGGTAGGAACCGTACAAAAATACCGTATGGCACTTGTAATTCTCCCTCATATGCCTGGTTGCTTTTTCTAAAAACAGCTCACGATCCATCATTCATTTCCCCTTTTCCCTCAATTCAGGAAGACCTTCTTAATCGGACGAACTTTCTTTTTCCGACTTGAACGATCGTTCCATCCTGCCCTTGCACCATCTGGTTTGCGTCCGTCACTTTTTCCTGATTGATCCGTACGCCGCCATTCTTGATCATTCTTCTCACTTCGCTCTTTGATGGCAAGAGTCCAAGCTCCTTGACGAGGTCGACGACACTTACCTCCCCATCTTCTTCCCACATCACTTCAGGGATCTCGTCCGGCATCGTTTTCTTTTGAAAAACATTCGTAAAGTGTTCACGGCTTAGACGGGCCGCTTCTTTCCCATGAAGCATTTCAACAAAGGAAGCGGCAAGCTTCATTTTGGCATCCCGCGGGTGAAGCGTCCCTTCATCAAGACTCCGTTTCACGTCCTGCACTTCTTCGATAGATAACGGTGACACGAGCTCAAAATATTTCATGATCAACGCATCAGGAATCGACATCGTCTTTCCGAAAATGTCCTGCGGCCGCTCATCCACGCCGATGTAATTGCCTTTCGACTTCGACATTTTCTCTACACCATCAAGCCCCTCCATTAACGGCATCAGCAGGACCACTTGTTTTTCCTTCCCGAAGTGCTCCTGCACATGACGGCCAAACAACACATTGAATTCCTGATCGGTTCCACCGAGCTCGATATCTGATTCTAAAGCATACGAGTCGTATCCTTGCATGACGGGGTAGAAAAATTCGTGAAGGTGGATCGGTTTATTCGCTTTGTACCGGTTATGAAAGTCATTGCGCTCGAGCATCCTCGCAACCGTCACCGTACTCGCGAGTTTCAGGACTTCTGAGAACCCTACTTGAGAGAGCCACTTCGAATTGTAATGGAGCTCCACTTTTTCCATATCCATCACTTTGCCGAATTGCTCGAAGTAGGTCCTCGCATTGTGCTCCACTTCCTCATCCGTCAATGCGGTCCGAGCGGTCGCTTTCCCCGTCGGATCCCCGATTTTCCCGGTGAAATCACCGATGATGAGCTGGATCGTATGCCCGAATTCCTGGAACTGTTTCAGCTTATTCAAAACAACCGTATGACCGAGGTGGACATCCGGTGCCGTCGGGTCGAGTCCCAGCTTCACTTTCAGAGGCTGTCGGTTTTTGATCGACTTTGCGATCTTGTCTTTAAACTCTTCTTCCGGAATGATGGAGGATACACCATAAGATAGAACCTCCCATTGCTTTTCCAATTCTTCTTTTTGTACGTCATTCAATTGTTCATTCATCTTACAGCCCTCCCATTTTAGAATACAAAAAAGACACGCCCCCTCATGGGACGTGTCTTCATCACGCGTTACCACCCAAGTTGAAGACGAATCTATTCATCCTCCCCTCAAAAAGATAACGGATTTACCGTCTTCCACTACTCACCTGAGTTTTCGTAAAAGAAGCTCCAGAAGGTAATTCATGACGAGATGTGTATCGACTCGCAGCAACCGTCGACTCTCTGAAAACAGGGATCTCTTCACTACTGAATTTCTGTCATTGCCGTAGGTATTAAAGTTAGGATTATGTTACGCGGTAAGGAAGAAGATGTCAACGCTTTTGTCTGAATCTTTTATATTTTGACCTTTTTTATGTGGTCAATGTTATCCGTTTATTCTTTCTACTCAAAGGAAAGATCGACTAATAAAATAAACAGACAACAGGTAAATAAAAACTTAAAAAGTCTGAGCTGCACCCTTTGCCCTGTCAATCGCATGTTCTCTAATCTCATCCGCCTGGTCCGGATTCGCTGCGTGTCCTTCAACAAAAATACCATCGAAGGACGGGACGCCGAAAAACTGCATGACAATGTTCAAATACCGATGCCCCATCTCCATTCCTGCCGCCGGTCCTTCCGAGTAAATTCCCCCGCAGGCCTGAATGTGGAAGGCTTTTTTATCTGTGAGCAAACCAATGGGACCCTGCTCTGTATATTTAAATGCTTTGCCCGCTACGGCAACCGAGTCGATATAAGCCTTCATCACAGGAGGAAAAGAGAAGTTCCACATTGGGGTGACGAAGACGTACTTGTCTGCAGAGATGAATTGATCACTCAGCTCCCTCAGTCGCTCGACTTTCCTTTTTTCTTCGTCAGAAAGTTCATCACCGGATTGCAGTTTCCCCCACCCGCTGAAAATATCAGCATCAATATGAGGAATGTCTTCTCTGTATAAGTCGATGTGAATAATCTCATCCCCGGCATTCACTTCTTTGTATTTGTCGATGAATGCCTTGCCTACCCTCATGCTGTAAGAGGCGGTCTCGTCGTGTGGATGAGCGGTAATATATAAAACCTTTGCCATACGTATCCTACCTTTCGATTTAAGATAGTATAGTTTGGATAAAAACGACTCTTTTTACTTATTAAATACATAAAAAAAGAATCCGTCCTGATTAGGATGGATTCTTAATAACAGCTGTTACTCCTTTTCAGCTGTAACCTCATGCAGGTAAGGATTAGCTGCTATGTTCTTTCTTGCTTCATCTGTAATCGCAAACTCCTCGTGTGGTACTCCCTCTTGATTTACAGCGGATCGTCCATCGTAGTGAAAAGGTGTGTTTTCCATACGGTCGCCTCCTTTCGTGCTTTTTTCAATAGTTTCCGCTTTTAACAAGCGAATATTCCCAAGTTATGAAAAGGGGCTCTATTCTAAATTTCTCTATGTAAGACTTCGAGCTCGTTGCAAGAACCCCTTTTTTTATCCTAATCAAATGAAAAAAAGGATGATACAGTCACGTCCCTTCCTTTTTATCGTCTTACTAATCCAACTATAAAGTACCAATTTTATCCTTTTTATTCTTCATACTGGAATGGAAATGCGTCAAACATGCGGTCAGGCAATACTTTCTTTAGAACAGAGTGTGGCATAGACACAAGTGTGTATCTATAAACAGGTGTAACTTCGGATAGATGTGGAAGTGATGATGAAGATGAAAAAAGTCGTTTTCATCAATTGGCTCAATCCAAACAGATTTACCTCAAATTGCCGCTATCCTCTGATGGAACCAGTGTTACACTTCACTGTATCTGGATCACTAGGGCAAAACCATTGCTATAGGGCGATACCCTTATTATAATTTGCTTACATAAGTCTTTTAATGAAAAGAAGGAGGTCGGGAAAGTGAAAAAGTGGCTAAAGTATTTATTGTTCGGTCTCCTTGCCCTGATTAGTGTTGGAATCCTCACCTTCATCATCTGGACCCAACAAACGTATGACCCGTCTGAAGAAATGAGTCGTCTTGTCGAAGACACCCACCAAAAAGACGGGTGGGTCGTCCATGAGCCCGAAGATATCGGTACAAAAGGAATTATCCTTTACCCTGGAGCTAAGGTCGAACCAGCTGCATACAGCTATCTGACTCAACACCTGGCGAGCGAGGGATATGTGATAGGGATTCCGGAGATGACGTTGAACTTACCCATCCTGAACGGAAATAAAGCGCAGGAGCTAATGGAACGATACGATAAGGTTGAAGAATGGTATGTGGGGGGCCATTCCCTTGGCGGGGTTGCCGCTGCCTCTTTTGTAAAAGAACATCCGGATGATACAAATGGATTAATTCTCTTAGCTTCTTATCCCACGGAAGGGAGCAGCTTTGCCAAAACGGACACTCCGATTTTATCCATTTATGCTGAGAATGATGGGTTAACGACTGAATCAAAAATAGAAGAAACGAAATCATTGCTTTCGACAGACACGACTCTTTACCAAATCGAAGGAGGTAACCATGCCCAATTCGGTATGTATGGTCCACAAAAAGGGGATCAGCCGGCTGAAATTCCCGCCAAGACGCAACAAGAGATCATCGTCCGGACGATCCATGAGTGGGTCGAAAATCAACCCTGACATTCGAAAAGACCGGAGCTTCCTAAAAAGTCCCCGGTCTTTTTCATCAATGAAAGCCTCCGAACCCTCCGTGGTTCCCTTGGTTCCTCGACTGTTGACGAACTTTGTCCTTCTGAATATCTGCTTGATCATAACGTTTTTCAACAGAGTTACGTTTTTGTTTATTCATTTCATCTCCGTGAAATTTGTTCCTGTTCCATCCGAAAGCATCGCGCAGGAACCCATACAAAAGCGGCACGACCAACAAACCTACAAGTACGAGAACTCCCCACATATGTGAAACCCTCCTTTTCGTCTTATTACAAGTACGTAAAACCACCAGGAAAGGTTTCAATGCTTTTCTTTTTTCGTTAAAGTGTCCGTTTTAATGGTCCGTATTATCCCCGCAAAACTATGCATCCTCCGGGTTAATAATCGCAAGGACTTGATGGTCTTCCCACCTTCCATTGATCTTTACATTTTTCTTTGCTTTCCCCTCTTTGTGAAAGCCCGCTTTCTCAAGCACACGAATGGATGCTTTGTTGTGAGGCATGGCCCCTGCTTCAATCCTATGTAATTGGAGGTGGTTAAAAGCATATGAGACAAGAAGTTTCACAGCCTCTGTCGTATAGCCTCTCCCATTATAATCCTGATCAAGAAAATAACCGATGAACGAACTTTGTAATGGTCCGCGGATCACTTGAAAAAGATTGACCGTTCCTATTAGCTGATCTGTACCCTTCTGGAAGATAACGAAAAAGTAAACTCTCTAATATAAACCGATCCCCCGTTGATCACATTCCGTCACCTCCTCCAGGTCCCCCACGAAAGCCTTTTTCTCGTGCCACTGCGCGTTCCACTTCTTTTTCCTGCTCTGTTTTCCGAACGGGAGGCTGCCCTCTGCGCTTTTTGGTCTTTTTCCTGTCCAAGAAAATCATAAAGGCAATGAACAATACAAGAAACAGTCCCCACATAATGTTTGCAAGCATCCAACCTCTCCTTTCCTATGCTGAACTTAGAACATTCATATCTCATTCTATTATTTCAAAACCTATGCACTCCTTCAATGAAGACGCCACCTTACTGGTGACGTCAGGATCATTTGATGTTTATCTTGTCTTTACTGAGAACATAAACCTCATATTTATCGTCTCTAATCGGGGTTGTTTTTTCTCCGGTTTGTATGAAGAGGTCAATTTCCTCTCTCATTTCTTCAGCAATCTCCATTGAACTTTCACTTGGGTGATCAAGAGAAGTTTTAATTTTGATTTGGAGTGGATATGGATGAAAAGAGTAAGCAAAACCTGTCACTGGATATTCTTCCGATTCCATCATTGCCTGGGCAATATCGTTCACCGCTCCCGTTTCTTCCCACCGTTTTTCCTGTTCCCTCGCTTTCTTTTCTACTTGACGAATGTCGAGTTCTGGTTTTTCGTTATATACCCGCCCCTCTTCCAACATGATATCTTCCAAGAGACTTAACCTTGTTTCTGTTTCTGGAACAATGACATTGATATAAACCCCTCGAGTCGGGTTCATCTGAACTTGGACCGGAAACATAAGCTCAAAATTTTCTTCTTGCAGTCGTGCTATTAACTTTCCTTCCAGTTCCTTCGTATTTTTGTGGAACTGTTCCATTTCCTCTTCGGTCACATCCGACTGGTAGACTCTTTCTTCAAAAGGCTTCACTGAGACCGAATAATTATCAAAACCGTTCTCTTCTAAATGATCCTCAACAATGGTTTGGATTTTCCGTTTCCCATCCTCCATATCAATCAGTTCAACGATGACTTCCTTATCATCCTTACTGACCTGCATGTTTCCGATCCGATACCCCTCTTTTCCAATCGACTGGTGGGCCTCATTGAAAAATGTCTCCATCCGCTCCATGCGATCTTCTTCCTGTTCGATAAACTGACTGATATAAGGAATTTTTGCAACGACGTGCTCCATCCCGGGTTTAAATAATAATCCACCCAGCAAAAGCACGACGACAGCAAAGGCCATCCAAAAGCGTCCAATCTTTCTTTTCCTTACAGACCCCGGGCTTTGTAAACGTTCTAATACTTCCTTCTGGCGCTCTCTTTCGAACTTCATCTGGTTGACCTTTTCAGGATACTTCCATCGGTTACTCAAAGACTTCTCCCCCTTTCAACATTCTCTTCAAACTATTCCTAGCCCTGTGCAGCCTTGTTTTAACTGTATTCACATTGACATCCAACAGCCTAGCAATTTCCTCTACCGATAATTCTTCGTAATAAAAAAAGATGATGACTTCTCTCAACTTCACAGAAAGCCTTAGCACCTTTTGAAAAAGAACCTGGCTTTCCTCTTCTTTTAACATTTGCTCACTTATACTGTTCGTTTCCTCTCCTTTTTCTAGCTTCACTGGCTCAAAAGGAATCAAATTCCGGAACGACCAGCTTCTCACATGGTCTTTGCAATGATTGACTGTTATGCGATACAACCAGGTTTTGTAGCTCGATCGGTGTTCAAACGTATGTAAATGCTGATAACAGCGAATAAAAACTTCCTGCGCCAAATCCTCAGCTAGCTGCCGGTCTTTCACATAGGTAAAAGCAATTCTTACGACCATGGCACCATAGGATTCCATCAAGTCGACTAAAATCTCTTTATCTGTTCTTCCCTGCATTTGTTCCTCATTCATAAGCTCCCCCCTTTTGTCATTATCTTGGACGAAATGGTTTATGAAGAGGTTCCATAAAATTTTATGTGCTCATTTGAAGGCTATTCTTTTTACATATATGAGGAATTTTCTTACTATTAAATCTATAAGGAGTGATAAGGATGAAAGTACAAGCGTGGACGAAAGAAGATATTCCTTCCTTGAAAGGTCAAATAGTGATTGTAACTGGAGGGAACAGCGGTTTAGGGTATGAATCAGTGAAAGCTCTTTCCAAACGTGGGGCAACGGTTATTCTTGGTACACGGTCCATGGAACGGGGGCAGGAAGCCTATTTATCCATACAGAAGGAAAACCCGAATGCAGAGATTGATGTCATGGCTCTCGACTTAGCCGATCTGGAGTCGGTGAAGACGTTCGCCGAGTCCTTCAACGAAAAGTATGAGCGTTTGGATCTACTACTCAATAATGCAGGTGTCATGACAACCCCTTACGGAAAAACAAAAGATGGTTTTGAACAGCAGCTCGGCATCAACCACCTCGGTCACTTTGCTCTGACTGGACATTTGTTTGAAGTGTTAAAGAAAACCCCAAACGCTAGAATTGTAAACATTTCTAGCAATGCCCATAAGTCCGGGAAAATGAATTTCGATAACCTGATGTTCGAAGGCGGCAAAGGGTATACACCAATGAAGGCTTATGCCCAGTCTAAGCTTGCGAATTTATTATTCACTCAAGAACTGCAACGGAGAATTGAAAAGAATGGGTTGGACATCACCGTAACGGCTGCTCACCCCGGGGTAGCAAGCACTAATCTTATGAGGCACATTGAAGATAAGTTCCTATACAAGATTCTTGGTCGTCTGCTTGCACCAATGACTCAGGAAGCTTCAGACGGAGCGCTACCTGGTTTGAGGGCAGCGACAGACCCGGAGGTACAAGGAGGAGAATACTTCGGCCCAGGAGGCAGGTGGGAAATGAAAGGCGCCCCTGTCACAGTCGCTCCAATCACAAAGTCTTACGATGTCATGGATGCCGATCAATTGTGGAAAGTATCCGAGGAATTAACTGGCGTCATCTACCCTTTAAATCAATAACCTTAGTCCGTTTACACCAAGCTGAAGAGACCGTCCTCTTCAGCTCTTTTTGTTATACATTCAGGTATTAAGTCGAATGAATTACCTTCATTGGAATAATAGGGGTATAGAAAAACGGAGAGGAGCATCACCGAGGCACAGTCCTCAGGAGAAGACAGGGATTCCATATAGGCCTCCAGTTAATAGCCACATAAACTAGGATGATACTAATTGTATAGCGGTGATTGCGTTTTAGAAACATCTCTTTGGATGTTTTACATTTCACTTTTGACTAGTTAAACCGACATCGCCTCCATCCTCTTATGCTCGAACAGGCGAAATGACATGAACCTGTTCGTCATTTCCTTTGCTGCGAAGGATCAGTGGACTCATTGTTCCGTTGTAAAAGATCTGGATGTCTTCTCCTTTCGTAGCTTTTAAAGCTTCTAACAAAAAGACGCTGTCAATCCAAACATCCATAAGATCCTCTCCTGAAGCTTTTATTAAAGGGATGTTTTCCTCAATCATTCCTACTTGCGGAGAGAAGGAAGAAATGTTCAGCGTCTTCTCTTTTGTCGAACGTAGTTTGATTTGGTGGTTTCTACTATCTTTCGCAAACAAACCAGCTCTGTCCACACTATACATCAAACGATTCTTATCTATGACCAGTTCTGCCTTTGAAGATTTGGATAAGAAAGCTGCCATATCGGGGAATGCTCCATCAATCAACTTTGAAGTCAGTGTCACTTCGCTCGATTCGATTTTGAATAGTTGGTCGGTGATGCTTACCTCCAAACAATCCTTTCTATTTTTAAAAAGTTTCACTAGCTCTCTCAACGTTTTCATTGGTACCGTACAGGAATGTTTTTTCCCGCTATTTAATTTTTTCTTCACAAAAGCTAATCGGTGGGAGTCTGTGGCTAGAGCCTGCACGTGATTTCCGGAAAATTCAATATGGATGCCTGTTAATACGGGACGACTTCCTTCTTCAGCTGCAGCAAAAAGGGTTTGTCGGACCAATTCCACCAAATCTATACTACTTATCGAAATAGAGCCATCCGAATGAACTTCAGGGAGATGGAGATCCTCTTCGGTTGAGAGGACGGACAAGGAAGTTTTAACTTCTCCGGATTCAATCATCATCCGGTCATTTACTTTTTTCATGTGTACAGGACCAGGCATTTTCTTTACCAAACCCTGAAAAAAATCAGCTGGTAATATACAAGCTCCTGGTTCAAGCGATTCGAACCCTCCCTTATGGACCGGGACCACTTTCTTTATCATGAGCTCTCCATCATACCCAACAAGGATAAGCTCTCTTTCCGTTACCTCCATCCTAATCCCATTTAGTACAGGAAGCAGCGATTTTCTTCCGAGAACAGAGGCTGTTTCAGAGACAGCTTCTTCTAATGTATGTTTATGTATTCGTAATTCCATGACCAGAACCCCTCCCTTTCTATATCCCTATTCGACACGAACGTACGTTTGTCCTTCTTTTTCAAAAAAAGAACTCCCTATATTTACAGGAAGTCCCTTTCCATCATTATCCTACAACTGGTGAAACACGTTTATTCTTTACATCTTTAATAACCTGCAGATGGTCTTGAAAGATGTCATCGGGAAGATCATCAAGATCAAAAAAGCGATTATTCAATGATTCTTCATTCTGCTTCACCAACTTCCCTTCATAGGAACGGCAGCTAAAACATATTTCAACGATAGCAGCCTTGTCTCCATTTCCAAAGACTTTGTGCTTATGAGGACCAGAGTAAATACCGAAAAGTTCCATATCGTTCAAGGTCAATCCCGTTTCTTCAAAAACTTCCCGCCGTGCCGTTTCCTGAACGGACTCTTCCAGTTCCATAAATCCACCTGGTACCCCCCAGCCTTCCGAATCCGTCCGTAGCTGCAGCAATAATTGGTTCTTTTCGTTAAATACAAGCGCTCCTGCGACGACCATCAGCACCTTCTCATGACCGACCATGGAGCGCAAATGACGAATATAATCCATGGTGTTCTCCTTCTTCATGAAGATTCTCTTAATGCCTTATGTACCACATCGACCTTCTGCATCCGTCCGGATACACGGTAATCATTCGTATTCAAGCGGAAATAATGACGAGCACCTGTATAAGTGGTGTACCAAAGGTTATTTATGATGACTATTTCTTTTGTTCTCTCATCCATCTTAATCGGATGAAAGGAAGATCCAAAACGTTCATCTTTTCGTTCAACGACGCCGAGCCTGCCAACTTCATCCAACCACATCGCTAATATACCACACATCTTTTCCGCCCCCTTATTTACATGTGAACGACTGCTATGAGACTTCTCTCGTCAACTGTCCTGGTTCCTAGGCTTTTAACCCCCATTCAAATCGATGAACCTGATTAGAACATATCCACCATCCTGACACCAAGGTTACAGAAGCTATTTTTTTCTATACAACAAGGATAGCGAATTTTCATCGCTATTCCCTCAGGTAGTGGAATGATTTCATCTACGACCTAAGGAGGATAAAAGGAATGCTTCAGGTTATAGATCTGCTTGCCTCTCTCATACGGCCCTGTATAAAAAAGGAGAATGACAATTTCTTGAAACCTTTTGAAAAAGGTTATCGTAACTTATAGAAAGGAGGAACCGTTATGTATTTCCCATCCAAAAGAAATATCTTTTATTCAATAACCGTCTGGGGCTTGATCCTTTTCATTTTTTTCATCTATCTGTTCGGAGGAGAACCCATCGGTTTTCAAATCATCACCTACCGTGATCCTTTAGGTTATGTGATGTCCGGAGGAATGATCGTTCTTTTATTATGGATCTTGTTCCGTACAGGTTACACCGTTAAGGACGGACATATGTACATTCATTCTGGACCGCTGCGAAAGAGGATTGCCATCGAGGATATAAAGAAAATCAAATCAACCAAGAGTCTGATCTCATCCCCTGCTTTATCCATAAGAAAACTCGAAATTCTTTACGGTGAATTTATGTTTACGTCGATTTCCCCAAAAGATGAACATAAGTTCCTCCAAGTTATGAAGAAGGAAAATCCTCACATTAAAATTGATCCCATGCTGACGCAGGAGAATAATTAAGGCAGACTATTCCGAGCTCTTTCCAAGAAGCCTTCAGGAAAGAGCAGGGGCCAACTCGATCAGTATGTACCAGAGAAAACAGAGAGTTTCCATGCTCATCATTCTTCAGACGGATTCGTTTCTTCCCCATGGACAAGTACTTACAGACAAGATTCAATTTAAGAAAAGGATTCCAACTCCATTCAACCTAATGTTATGTCTTCAAGCTTTCTATATCTATTCGGACTACCTTCTTCATAAACTCTGACCCGGTCCACCTCAAACGCTGGGAAAGGACGAAACTCTTTATCCGCAGCCTTAGCCATATCGAACAGGTCTAGTTTAGATAAACCATATGTCGTCTTTGCGAGCGTCAAATGAGGGACGAAATGTTTCAACTCAAAATAATCATCCACCTGCTTTGAAGTGGGTTCGGCGATTTGGACCATTTGTTTATGTAAGTCATAGACTTTTTCTGAACGCACACTCAAATAAAGCACGTCTTCTCCAAAAAAAGCGGGTCCTCCTAATTGGACACGAAAGGGATTGGTTCTCCGGCACGTTTCCCTCACTTGGTCCAACCATTTCCGGTCAGGGGTCAGACCTCCTTGAGCCTTTAACGTGATATGGGGCTCGACAACTTCTGTGATCGTATTTCCGCTCCACTTTTTTTGAAAGTGAATGACCTTCTCTTTGAAATCTTCCGGTGGTACCCAACCAATGAAATGCTGCATGTTTCTCTCTCCCTACTCAGGTACGTATTTATATCTCGTCACATAGGGAGATCCCATCAAGCCTGCGATAAACAGACTTAAACCTCCCAATAGATTCAATGAATGATTTTCAAACGGAGATATCAATGAACTAAAAACCACTAAAGGAACAACGGTGATCATGATCACCAAAAAGACTGCCCACAACATTTGCATCGTGTCATCGTCCGCACCTCCCTATCTTTACTACGATGAAGTGACCCCGGAAGTTTCATAGATTGGAAACAGAAAGCCGGTGGAACATTACTTATCCTCTTCAACCATCCATCCCGCTTCCTTCAACCACCGTTTCAGAAGATAGATTCGTCCACTCTTCTACCGGCATGTCCGGATGCTTTTCCATAAACTTTTTCATGATTTGATAACCGATCCGATATACAGCTCTTGGCGCAATGTCCTGTTCTGGGTAACCATAAAAAAAGTCGGCAATGATCCGCGGGTCTTCAGAATCCGCATATTCAAGAAAAAGGTCCACGGTTTCTGATTTATACCTGCCCCGCAATGGCTCGGTAAATGAACTCTCCCCTTCTGGATAGACTTGCTTTGCAAAAAACTCTGCTTTCCCTTCAACTACTGTATTCTCCCTAAGCGTATAACGCGGTTCATTCCTTTCGTTATAAACCGTATGATGGTATTCATGTGCAATCAGCTGTTTCAATGCTACTTCAGAAAAATTACGCCCTATCGTAATCAACATGAACTCTTCATTCCAGGTCACTCCAGATAGGTCATCGACACGACCCATACCGAACGTATTGTCCGGGTTGGTGGGAAAGACATGGATATCCTTATCCCCACCTGGAAGCAAATCTACAGAATCTTGGATCGCCTTTTGAATGGTTTCTAGAATCATAGCCTCTTCCTTTTCTAAATACACCAATGTCTTCTCGAGGGAACTTTTATTTTCAGGAGGTATGAAATGCCAGTCCTCCTCGCTGACGAGCGAATACCCTTCGTTTTCTCCGAAAGCCTGAGTGCGGAATGATTCTAGCACCGTGGAATGATAGATATCCTTTAAATCATCCGTATCCATTGCCCCTAAATAATTGCCGTACTCTTCTTCGTATGTAATGATTTCAAAATCCTGGTCTTTGTAGGAAAAAAATTTCGGATCTTCTTCCACGTACGCTTTTTCCTCGACAGAACAACCAGCAAGGA
The DNA here is from genome assembly GCF_019599545.1 of Halobacillus sp. Nhm2S1. Taxonomy (GTDB): domain Bacteria; phylum Bacillota; class Bacilli; order Bacillales; family Halobacillaceae; genus Halobacillus. Next base: position 878,780 of record NZ_JAIEZV010000001.1, read on the forward strand.
CCCCCAGCCAAACAACCAGCCAGGTCATAATTCTCCTTGTGGTGGTCACACTATTCATTCAAGCTTCCTCCATTTCTCCTGTAGGAATGATGCCGACTAGAACAGGATGACAGTAAGGGTATGTGTTAAGCCTCATTCCTATCCGACCTTCAAATCACCTGAGCTCGTCTCAGCCGTTAGATGGTACTCGCCATCCGCTTTTGTCCCCCGCACTTCATTGTCCTTTTTCACTTCATAGTCAAGACCCGTCCAGTTAATCTCTGCTTCTCCCGAATTCGATATATAATCGAGTTTACAAGAGGCCGGTTCTTCCTCATAGAAAAAGCGGATATCCCCGCTTGAAGTAGAGGCTTTCACATCTCCCAGCATCTTTGCTGCCTGGATGCGTATTTCCCCCGACGAGGACCCGAACACGGCTGTCCCGTAATTGAACTTCTCCCCAAACAATTCCCCGCTGCTTGTATGAATGTCTGAGTTCCCGCTCTGTACCCTTTTCAGTAAAACATCACCACTGGACGTTTGGATTTGCAAGTTCTCTTGAACGACATCCGCAATGGTCACATCCCCTGACCTTGAAGTAAGCGTAGAATGGTTGATTCTTAAACCTTCGACATCGATGTCAGCGGAGGTCGTTTCTATCATGAAAGAGCCAAGGGTTTCCGCTGGAACTTCGATGAATAGTTTCATATCTTTCCGCATTCGAATGCCGAACCGCGTCTTTTCCTCATTCACTCTCAAGGTCAAGTTCTCCCCTTGTCGATCATGGGAAAGAGTAAAGTGCTCCTTGTCTTTTTCATAGACCGTTCCGGTTAGATTGACACTCCACTCCTCGCGGTCCACCTTCACCACTTCCACATCCACAGACGTCGATTCCACCTGTAGATTCTTAATTACACCTGCAAATCCTTCCAGCTCATGTAGATGATAGGTCTTGCCTCCATTTGATCGTTGGTAGAGAAGTGCTATACCGACAATCGCTATGATCAAGATTAGTATAAGTTCCATAATCTATTACTCCTTTATATTTCTTATGACTTCAGCCTCCCCTAAAAATTCGACAAAACTTTCCAATTCCCTTCCAACATCAGTAAAAATCCCTGGTCCATAACGACCAGGGATTCGTATTTTACCGCTCTTTATACGTGTTTGGTATGAACGTCCTCTAACTCGTATCCAATGTCCTTGTTCTCCACCTTCATATCCTCTAACTGGAATCTAGTATCCCCGTTCTCCGTTTTAATGCCTTTTAACCCGAGGGCCATGTCCTCTATCGCTTGAACACACGATCTTTCAACCTCATCAACCGAACGCGGTTATATCTTTGTACGATAATAAAAGGAAGGTTGAATAATAGAGCATAAGCGACCATAATCCAACCGGCCCACGGCGGGTTGAATAAGAAGAAAAAAGGAGCGGCGAGCATTTGCATCCAGTGGGAGAGCTCCGATCGATTCGTCTGCTTCTCGAAACGCTCCCATTGTGACGGATTCCGCATATGAGCCGCTGACTTTTCCCTTCGAAACCACTTTCTTGCTTCAGGGAGACGGTCTTTCCACTTTTTCACACCCAGCCGTTCATAATAATCATCCTGCGATTCCCACCTTTTCACACGGTATAATCCAGCGAAGGCATTCACAAAAGGATCCGGCACAATAGAGACGAGACCACTCACACCCAGGTGGATACAGAGCCAGGCGACTACATTAGCGACCATTAGGAGGGACTCCTTTTCTTATCAACAATCGAACGTCCTTTCCATGTCGTTTCCTTCATAAAAAAGGTCTTCCACAAAGAGTAGGCAAAGACGAAGACGAAAAAGAAGAAATGCAATGGGAACAGGAGCACATCAAACCACCGGAAGTTCCCGATTTCCCTCCATGTTCGGTACAACCAAACGGCTAAGGCCATATAGCCAAGCATCCCCCACCAGCCCAGTGCAGGAAGATTTACCAAAAAGGAGAAAACAGCCGTAAGCCACACGACATTTGCAAGCGTCATGATGGGGGACGCTGTTTTAGCCCCTGTTGAAAAGCTTTTGGCCCACCCTTGAATCACGTGTTTCAAATCAGCGTCATACATCCGCATATTCAAAACCCCGCGCCCGCTATAGGCTTGTGTTTTTAACCCTTTGGAAGATGCCATTCTTGTAAACGCCAGGTGTTCGACGATCTCTCCCCGAATAGCTTCATGACCTCCAAGCTTCCAATAAGTATCAGCGCCGATGACCAAGCAAGGGCCGAACCCGCCTTGTGTTCCGAGTTTGTCCTTGAAAACAGTCGTCAAACCGGAAGATGCCATAACGACCAGATGAAAAACACCGGAGAACTTTTCCCAAAACGAGCGCATCTCATGAAAAGGATGAACGGTCATGACCGCTCCTTCTCCGTCAAAAGCTTTCACCAAACGTTCTGCTCCTCCATCCGAAAACCATGTATCCGCATCAAGGAAAATGAGCGTTTTTCCTTTTGCTGCTTTCGCCCCGTTATAGCACGCCCAGGACTTGCCCATCCAAACGGGAGGTAAAGGAGGATTGCCCACCACTTGCACGCCAAAACTTTCCGCAACACCTCGCGTCGCATCCTCTGAATCATCATCGACAACAATGATTTCTCGTTCTCGGTCCTCAGATGCTATCGTCGGCAGCAGGCGCTTAAGGTTTTCCTCTTCGTTCCTCGCCGGGATGATCAATGTGTACATCTCTGTATTCTTACGTTTTTCTATAGGAAACGATAATTTATGCCAAAAAAGGAGAAGGGTTGATAAAACAGCCAGAATCATCACCCACATTCCGATCACCTCCCTATGTACTTCCATTGTCACCTTAGAAACACTTGATTATACAAGGACAAGACAGGGTACAATGGTTATTAAAAAAAGAGGGTTCAATGATGCTTAAGTTATGGATGGCACGATTACTGCGACTTTTCCCCAATCAGGCAGAAAGAAACCTGATGGTCCCGTTTCAATATGTACATAAGAAAGTAGACCTGGTCGTCGATACCAAGGTGAAACCGACGCCCATCAGCTTATACTATCCGGCTGCACCTGATGGGAAAAGGTTCCCCGTTTATATGAACATGCACGGAGGCGCCTTCATCATGAATGAAAAGAGAATGGACGATCCGTACTGCCGTTTCCTTGCCAATGAAACAGGATGCGTCATCGTCAATGTCGACTATGCAAAAGCGCCTGAATATCCATTTCCAAAACCTGTCGAGCAGTGCTACGAGATTTACCGTTGGCTCAAGGCCCATGCAAAAGAACTTCAGCTGGATGCCGATCAAATGATGGTCGGCGGGCAAAGTTCAGGTGGGAATATGGCCGCTGCCCTTTGTCTTCTCTTAAAGGAGCGCGCTGAGAAACAGCCCCTTCTGCAAGTACTGTCCTATCCGATGCTAGACTTTGTCACTCCACACAGCGATAAACCGGAACCGGATAAATGGCGGGCGAAGTATCCAGAGGCTGCTCATTTTCTCAACTATTGTTACGTTCCGGAAAAAAATCAAGCCGAGCACCCGCTCGCTTCCCCGGTTAAAGCAAAGAAGGTGGAGGGACTGGCTCGAGCGCTTTTCATTATTCCTGAATACGATGCTTTTACTATGGAAGGGAAAGCATACGCAGAAAAATTGAAACAAGCGGAGGTTGATGTAGACGTCAACGTTTTTGAAGGCTGCGCCCATGCTTTTACCCACCAGGGACCTCAGGATCAAGCAGAGGAAGCCTGGCGCCTCATTTCAAAAACGATGCGTCAGGTCACAGAATCGTAACAAAACCAGACCGATTATCCTTTGCTCCCCCCTGCTTTTTGACTTATAATGACGATTAGTGTCGTATTGAGTTTTATTAAAGCAGGTGATCCATTGTTAGAATATAAAGTGTTAGGCTCCGACCCTTCCAAGGAGTATGTCATCTTCCTCCATGGAATCGGCGGAAGCGTCAACATCTTTTTTCCACAAATGAAAGCGTTTCGAAAATCTTTCAATATCATAGTCGTCAATCTGCCCGGTCACAAGAATTCACCAAGCGTGTCCAGTTACAAAGAGAAATTCTCCTTTGAAACCGTGACCGACGAAGTACTCGGGGTCCTTGATGATGTGGGTGTGGAGAAGGCCCATTTTGTAGGGATTTCTTTAGGTTCTGTCGTCATTCAACATGTCCTGTCCACCGCCCCACACCGTGTTCGAACGGCTGTCTTAGGAGGAGCGATCACACGGATCAATCTTTTGGCGAAGTTTCTTCTTATGCTGGGTACGATGCTTAAAAATGTTACCCCGCACTTGTATCTGTATTCCTTGTGCGCCCGCATTTTAATGCCCCGGAAGAATCACAAAGAGTCCAGAGATGCCTTTATCCATGAGGCTTCCCAAATGAAGAGGGAAGATTTCTTAGGCTGGTATAACATCGTCTATTCCGTTCCCGACACGTTTACACACGTGAATGAGAACGCTGCTTCTGTACCCAAGTTATACATCACAGGGGAAGGCGACCACATGTTTAGAGATGATGTGATGAAAGATACACGGCACATGCCGAACACCTCTTTTCTCCTTTTATCGGAAAGCGGGCATGTCGTGAACTTAGATAAAACCGAATCATTTAACAAACTGGCCATATCCTTCATTAAGTCGGAAGGTCAAATGGATTTGACGAACGTTACAGAGGAAGTCATCAACTCCAACCATTAAAAAAAGCGCCGGCAGCATGCCAAGCGCTTTCTTTTTTATTTCGACTCCCAACTCTTAATCAACCGGATGGCCCAATACAAAACAATCCAGGGAAGGACGTATTTTGTCACCCATTCCACAATTGCCATCAAGGAGAGCAAAATCCAATAAGGGTCCACTCCAAAATGAGGGAGCGTAAAATAAAGGACGACGATAAATGCCAAACCAATGATGATATCTTTCCACTCGATTCTCCTGCTCCCTACTAGCATCCATTCACACTTCTTTCCCAGTTAAATTTTCTTGCAATATCTTAGCGACGTGTACTTTTCTGCTTTTTCACTTCCATAGCCTTTTTGTTTGTGAGAGAAAACGAACCCTTTGGCTTCATAAAAAGGAATGCCCTGATGGTTTCCTTCCTGTACAGAAACCCACAGCTTCTTCGCTCCATATTCTGCTTGTTGCTTTGTATAAGCTTTTAGAAGCTCAGTCCCAATCCCTTCATTTTTTCTGCCTGGATCCAGGTACATGACGTAAAGTTCAGAGGCATCTTCTGCAATCATCCCGCCCCCACACGCTCCGACAACCTCTTCACCGTCAACGGCGACGATATAGCCGCCCCATTCTTTTCCTGTCTGCGTGACCTCATCCATGATTCTTCTCTTTGTGTAAAACTGTTGAATGATCTCTTCTATGTAATCGGCGGGGTATAACTCCGCGTATGTAGTCCGATTACCTTCTGAACAGACCCGCACAATTCCTTCCACATGCGCCGGTCCCGCTTTTAAGATTTTCACCTTGTTCTTTCTCCTTCCATAAGCCCCCATTATATTTCCAAAGTCCCTGAAGGTGATTAAGTCGAGGCCCCCCTATCATAACCCATGCCAAATCACCGATATAGGAGAGTTTGGGCATGTGTTCTTTTCTTAATGCTTATAATGAAACGTATGTAAGATCTAATGCAAACATAAAAATAAGAGGCTGTTTTTCCCCGCCCCTCTTTCTACTTTCATTATACTACCAATAAAAGACAATTTACAGACTACTTTTTCTGTCTTTTCGCCCCTATACTTTTATATACAAATCTGAAACATGAGAGGAGTAGCCATATGAATGATAAAAATAATGCGATCGATCCTGGCCCTTTCTTCCATGGCACAAAAGCGGAACTTAATATTGGAGACCTTTTACAGCCCCAGCACTTGTCCAATTATCAGGACAAAAAGTCCAACTACATCTATTTCACCGCAACCTTAAATGCTGCTAAATGGGGAGCTGAACTAGCAAAGTAATTCTGAAGAAAGGATTTATATCGTAGAACCTTTAGGTGAGTTTGAAAATGACCCGAACGTTACGGATAAAAAATTCCCCGGTAACCCTACACGATCTTATAGATCCAAAACACCTTTGCAAATAGTAGCTGAATTAAAAGCATGGGAACGACATTCCGAGGAAGAAATAAAGCAAATGCTTGCCTCATTAAGAAAGTTGCGTGAACAAGGGAAATTTGTAATTTACGATTAAGCCTCATCTACAACTTTTAAAAAGGGATAGGGCTAACCACCCCCTATTCCTTTTTAACCAACCTTGTCACTTCGAACCCTAAGAGGTACTTTTAAGTTCCTGCTCTTCTCTGAAGTATCCTGATTTGCTCGGCTTAAGAACCAGCTTGATCTGCCAAAAGCTCACCAGCAGCATCAGGGTCGAGGCACCTATGATACTGTATCGCACTGGAATGATATCCCCGGTAAAGCCAATCAGGAATATAAAAATAATCTGAAGGACACTCTGAAAAATTCCATAGATACTCGAGATCCTCCCCATCATTTTTACCGGCACGTTATTTTGATAAAAAGTCATAAATCCCGTACCTGAAAAGGAATTAAAAAAACCCAATACCATGAACCCCATGGCCACGGTCCAGAATGAAACGGAGAAAGCATAGATTAAATAGCCCACCGCTACCAATAAGTACCCGCTGATCATCAGAGCTTTTATGGATAACTTTTTAGACAAAAGAGAAACAGTGGCTGCACCTAAAATAGAACCAACTCCAGTCAGACTGATCAGCAAGCCGTAATCTGTTTCAGATAAATATAGGACCTCTTGAGTAAAGACAACCTCTTGAGCATCCATTCCAAGGGCTAGGATCATAAAAAATTGAGCTATGAAGTACACCTTTACAATATATAGGTGGCGCTGACTGTATCGAAACACTTCTTCCCAATCGCTTTTCATCATATTCAAACTAAATTTATGAACCGCTTGGTCTGCATCCGTATGCACGTTTGGTAACAAATACACCAGGATCGCTGATACAACAAATGAAAAAGCATTCATCCATATCGATATATGTACCGAAGTAAGGAGCAGCAGCGCTCCAGAAATCGCAGGACCAATTAAAAACGCACTGGAAGTGATCAAACTTCTAAAAGAGTTAAATTGTTTTCGATCGTTTCCGGGAACCACATGCGTGATGTAGGTAATCGCTGCGGGTTCAAAAAACGCTTTTGAAATGGATAGAAAGAATAGACAGACATAAATCGGCCAAATAGAGTCGAAGAAAGGAATGATCGCTACTAAAGCTGCACGAATGAGGTCTGTTCCAATCATAATTCTCCGTATGTTCAAACGGTCAATCATACTCCCGGACCAAAATTTTGTTACTAACGAAGCGATCGGTCCTATCATCCATAAGCCGGCAACTGCAGCAGCTGAACCGGTTAAATTCAAGACCAATATATTGATGGCTACGAGATAAATAAAGTCCCCTAACGTAGATATGCCCAGTCCGAATAACAATAAAAATGAATGTTTCTTTTGGGAAAAGCTGTGTCTAATAGGATCACCCCCCTCAGAATCTCTACTAAACACATCTTCTGTAAAAAAACGGCAACCACCTGTGAATTTTACAATCTGTCACAAAACCTTCATAACCAAAGAAAGGCTGAGAGTCTAGACTCTCAGCCTCTTAAACAGCTTATTCAGCTGTAAATTCTTATCGTTCTGATAGAGAGACTCATTGACTAATTTCAGTGTTGCTCTTAAGGACAAACGATCACACCAAAATTATTTGTAAGTTTGCTTATGTAAATAAGGTTTATTTAAAGACTGCCTTACTATTTTGAAGGTTACTCGATTTCCCCCTTAAAAACAACTCCAGATACCTACGCGTTAATATTATTACGCCAAATTGAACCCTCCACAAAGCACATTACGAAAAGTAAAATATAATTGACATTTTGTAATGTGTCGCATATTATAAATGTAGAAGGAGGAGATGAATCCTTTTGAAAAACAAAAAAATGAAGATCGCCCGTGCGGAAGCCGATGTTTCACAAGAGAAGTTAGCAGAAATCGTCGGAGTCACCAGGCAGACCATTAATCTAATTGAAGCAGGTAACTACAATCCGAGTCTGAAATTGTGTACGGCCATATGTAAAGCCTTAAACAAAACTTTAGATGAATTATTCTGGGAGGAATGATCAATGAGTGCTGAAAAATTAGTTAAGGAAACTAAATGGACCATTGGTGTATCATTATCTGTCAGCTTGGCACTTTTTGTCACTTGGGTGATCTTTGAAACAACGGAAGTTTCTTTTACCGACAACAAAGCCTTTCTAGCCTTGTCCCTTATTCCTTTCAGTGCAGCACTCGCTTCCTTCCTCAAACTTACGAAAATCAAAAAGAATCCTAAAAGGATTGTATCTGAGACCGATGAGAGACTTGTAGCCGAGAAGAATGAAGCCGATGCGAAAACTTTGAAAGTACTTCAAGGTGTTTTGTTCTTATCCTATTTGGGATACACATTTATAATCCCAGAGGACACATTTTCATCGATAGCATGGTGGATAACGCTGGGTATTCTTCTTTTCTCTTTATTCGCTCCATTCATTTTCCGTCAAATGATGAAAGAAACCTGACCAATACCTTTGCGTTGAAAAGCTTCATCTACTTGGGAACTAAAAAAGGGAACCTCATGAAAAGAAGAGGTTCCCTTTTTTAGTTATACAGAGTTCTACCAAAAAGCCCTTCAGGTCCATCCCTCTTTCGTTTAATACTTCCCAGCACTTATTTGGTGATGAGGAGGCATTAGACGTTCAGCCCCCCTTTTATAATGTCATCCTATCAATACTGTAAATATAGAATGTTATTTATTAACAATGTCACACATAAAATAGCTTATCTATATTTAAAGGGGGGGTTCTATGCATAATGTTCTCCTGTTCTGTGACCCAGGGATTGATGACTCACTAGCCATCATGTACGCACTCCTAAATCCAAAAACCAATGTGGTCGGAATTGTTTCTGGCTATGGAAACGTGCCCCAAAAACAAGCAACTCAGAATGTATCCTACCTCTTAAAACTAGCAGGAAGAGAAGACATTCCCATTATCGGAGGAGCCAAAAGTCCACTCAGTGGTGAAGTAGCCGTCTATTATCCCGAAATCCACGGAGAAGAAGGTTTAGGACCCATACGTCCTCCAGAGACCCTTCAAAGTGAGCTAGTAAATTTCGATGAAATTTTTAAAATCATCGATTCCTACGAAAACAACCTAATCATCCTGGATGTAGGAAGGTCAACGTCTCTTGCGATTGCATTTTTGTTAGGAGGCATAGAGAATTTACGCAAAGTAAAGGCTATTTATTGTATGGGAGGCGCCTTTTTAGTACCTGGAAATGTAACCCCTGTTGCTGAAGCTAACTTCCATGGTGACGGGATCGCTGCCAATCTCGTATTAAACAAATTAAATCATATCTATATCACTCCATTGAACGTTACGAACCACGCCATCATCACACCCGAAACCATTCAAAGAATAACCTCTCAATCTTTCAATGCGTTCACCCATCTGATCAAGCCGATTTTTGACTACTACACCGCAGCCTATAAAAAATTAGCCCCAAGCCTTTCCGGGAGTCCTCTGCATGATGTATTTACTGTATTTGCCTTAGCGAACCCAGAACAAGTCCGGTATATCGAACGCCAGGCTTCTGTATCCATTAACTTTGATAATACTAAAGGTGAAAGTATAGCCGACTTCAGACCGAATTCCAGCGAAGAGCCGACAGAAAATACGGATCATATTGCCATATCATTTAACTATGAAGCATTTGTAAAGGATTTTGTTACTGTGATGACTACACGATATATATAAAACTGTCGTTCCATTTAAGAATGATCCAACGCTCAAAAGTTCTAACACACTTACGATCTAACTATGACTGCTTATACATAGGGACAAATTCCCCTTGCATATCTTCATATAAAGAAAGCGCAAAAAGGAGGGGCGAAATGATCATTCATGTTGTTGAAGTTGGCGACTCTCTATGGAAAATTGCCCAGCGGTACAGGGCGGATATCAACCAAATCATCCTTCTGAACCAGCTGAATAACCCCGATGTGGTCGTGGTCGGTCAGGCACTCGTCATCCCTGAGCCGAATAAAGAATACGTGATCCAACCCGGAGACAGTCTATGGAACATTGCAAACCGCTACGGTGTCCGTGTTCAGGACCTGGCCGAGAAAAATAATATTGCAAACCCAGCGCTCATTTTTGTCGGTCAAATGCTCCTTCTTCCTTTTACAAATTATACAGTTCAGGCAGGTGACAGCCTTTGGAAGATCGCCAACCAGTTCGGCGTATCGGTGTCGGAGATTGCGGAAGCGAATGGCATTGAGAACCCAGCGGTTATTTCTGTCGGTATGACGCTTGCTATCCCTTCCCCTCTTCGTCCTGTCAAGGAAATCAACGCCTACATTACAAGGACAAATGCCGAAGGAGCAAGGGAAGTGAACACGCTTGGCAGCCATTTCACCTACCTCTCTCCTTTTACACGCACCATCCAGACAGATGGAAGCCTGACAGATTTGGATGACGCAGCGGTTTTACAGGCGGCTGCAGCTCAAAACATTTCTCCATTGCTGGTAGTCACTAATTTCGTCGGAGGCAGCTTTGATTCGGATCTTGCCGCCACCTTCTTAAGAAACCCCGGGATTCAGGATACCTTCATCAACAACCTTTTCGAACAGATGCGATCGAAAGGCTATTCAGGAGTAAATTTCGACTTCGAATATGTGTACCCGGAAGATAAAGAAAACTACAATGCCTTTCTTAGAAAAGTCGTCAGTCGTCTGCGCCCAGAAGGTTTCAGTGTCTCTACCGCCCTCGCGCCGAAAGTACGCGAAGATCAGCAGGGGCTGCTTTATGAAGCTCATGATTATGAAGCCCATGGTAACATTGTTGATTTCATTGTACTCATGACCTATGAGTGGGGATGGTCAGGAGGAAGGCCATGGGCCATCGCACCAATCAACAAGGTACGTGAAGTACTTGATTATGCCGTCACCGTCATCCCACGTGACAAGATTCTGATGGGTATGCCTCTGTATGGACGCGAATGGGAAATCCCATGGGTGCAGGGCACTTATGCTCGAACAGTCAACCCCCAGGAAGCCATCCAACTAGCAGCAACATACGGGGTCCCTATCCAATACAACGAAGAATATCAATCTCCCTTTTTCCGATATACCGATGCAAATGGTCAGCAGCATGAAGTCTGGTTCGAAGACGCAAGAAGTGTGCAGGCAAAGTATGATACGGTCGAAGATTACGGTCTAAGAGGTGCAAGCTACTGGGTTCTAGGAAGCCCTTTCCCACAAAATTGGCCGATCCTTCAGCGCCATTTCAAAGTGAAAAAAATGTGAGGCCTCCGCTCCTTGGGAGGCTTTCTTTTATTCTAATATTTTTAAAGTGAAGCCCCCTGCTTCTACTTTTTTCCTCTTCCCCTCTACTTCTACGATATAGATGAACGGCTTATCCGTGGAATGGATCTCCCCCACCTTTTGATTCCTTTCATTAAAGAAAGATCGGATTTCGCGTTCGTCCTCAGCATCTATCCTTCTAGCCGGTTCATCTTCCTCTTCATATGTAAAATCAATCTCAGAAGATTCATGATCCCTATTTTGATCATACATCCCTTGCAGCAGATGGATCACTTCTGCAAAACCAAGAAATAGAAGCCCTGTCACGAAACTGCTGACTAATACACCTACACCTGTAATGCCCACCCCAAACTTTTGGTTAAGAATGATTGCAAAAAAAGAAAGCACACCGAGGCCGAAGATGGCTATAGCACAATAGGTCAAAAGCTTAGCAATCGTATTGGATCTCTCCACTTCACATTCCTCCTTCATGCCGTCGATCCAGCTCTTTTTCACGCTGACGTACTGCCCCTTTTAAAGACAATCTTCGTATGCAGATATCAAACAACCCTTTTTGCAAAATTTTTTTGGTCAAATCCACCTTCAGGAAGAGGCAGGGCAGAAACTATAGGATGGTCGGTTGTCATCCATCTATTCCCCCTCTTAATGAACAAAACTAGTGGAGATAAAAAAGCCTAGCGGAATCGTCAACCACAACGTAACGTTAGTCACCACGATGTCCACATACGTGACGCTGTCCCACTCTCTTTTTGAAAAGTAACGCCAAACAAGATAAGCCCCGACTCCCCATATAGGAAGAAGCAAGAAAAAGTCCGGCTCCACTATAGATGTATGCGTCCGCCTTCTTACCAGTGGTCCATTTGCAAAATAATAAAAGACCCACAAAGCAAACAAACCGCTTCCAACAATATTTCCAATAACCAGGAAAGGCTTCAAAACGAACACTCCCATTTGTAAAACTTTCACAATATAGAAGTCTATTCCCTTTCCTGTTCTTCCTTTAACGTTATGGCTCCCAATCCTTTTCCAAGAGCTCCCAACTATGAAATCATGGCACAAGGTTATGTAAAATTGTTTCACTCTCGTGAACGAGTTCAACGTATTGAGCACCGATCCGGAACGATGCAAAGGCATACAAAGATATGACTACACCAATCATCACCGGTCTCCATTTTTCAGAAATCTTTATCATCCTTGCCAGAGACACCTTCCATAACCTGGATAGCCATTCCAACACGATCGAGTACACGAGCACTAAAAAAAGCAGAACACCTGCAGCAAACGTCTGCTTAAACTGGCTTTCTAAAATTAGGATTCCCACCTTTTCCTCTGAATCGATCTCTTGGATAGAGAACCCTTTGACGACATCCCCTCTCCAATCATACCTCTCTACCATACGCTCCTCCTCATGCAAGGAAACCCCAAAAGGAACAGCATAGTCTCCAATAGAAAGATACATATTGAGCCCCAAAATCACTGGCATAACCAAAAAAGGAGAAAACCGTAACCATGTCTTCTTCACAATGAGCCTCCTTTACCCTTTCTTCTCAGCAAGCAGTTCCTTAATTTCTTGTAAGTGTTGGAGTTGCTCATCTTGTCGATCTGTTACCCTTTTCGTTATTTTTTCCAGCGTTTTCGTAATGGACCATAAGGAAAGAATGATCACTATACATATAAAAACAGCCACGAGTCTCCCTCCTTCTCACTCTATTAAAATACGAATGTCAAAATGATTCATAGAAAAGGAAAGCTTTGTCCCCAAAAAGAAGGATAGTAAAATGAGAGCCCTATAAAATAGGAGGATCCTATGAATAAAAAAGAAGGACTGATCCTTTCATTCATCCTACTTTCCTTTGCCGGTCTATTTATATGGTACAGCTCCGGAGCGAAATCACTGACCGGACAGTCCCAAAGTTGGTCTGGCCATTATGTAGGTTATGAAGAGAGCGGGACCATGTTCAGAGAGCTTACGATTACCTATACAGGAGAGCAGAAAACGGATGGTCTTCCTGTTACCTACACAGTGAACACAGAACCTACGTGGACCGGGAGAGAAATCAGCTGGAAAGGCTCAAAACAGCTGTCCGGTCATCAACTTCACTTGGAACTAAAGTGTAATGACTGTCGCATCGCGCTTAAAAGTGAAATGACGATCACCCTATACTGGGGAGGTAAACAAGAGAAACTCGTCTTATCCAAGTGAAACGTCTAGAGCGTCTAGTCTCTAGACGTTTCTTGGTTTCCTCCGATTCACGTTTAAGAACTACTTATTGTGTTGTCCTCATTTTTTCCTGTTGTGTCCTAACATTCTCCTTATGAAAAGGAGAATTCAAATCCTCATCCACCACACTGAACACATTTTGATCCGGATCGAAAAAGTCAAAATGCTTCATGCCGCCGAAGTCCTGGATCTCTGTTGTCTCAACCCCTGCATCTTTCAACTGCCGGAAAGCGGCATGGATGTCGTCTACAACAAAATTGAAAAAGCTGTTCTTTTCACCCTTGTTTATTTCGAATTCCGTAGACTGCGAACGAGAAACTTCAATCAGCCCAAACTGCACAGAGCCTTGTGGAAAGAAAAAACCAGCTCCTCCTCCCCATGAATCGATTTCCTTTACACCCAGGTGTTCTTCATACCATTTTTTCGACTTTTCAAGATTTGTTACTGGAACGAATACACTTCCGACTTGAAACATGCTACATTCCTCCATTTTAATGGACTTTTTATGCAGAAGATTACCGGTGAAACGAACTTCCTTATGTATCTCCCTGATGATGGTCATAACCTTCTACATATCCAACCGTTTCCCCCCCTCCATTATCCCACTTTCTTTATTTTCTGTAAATTTAATCCACCCCTATGATTCCAAAGGGAGTTGTAATCATAATAGAGAACATATAAAATCCATGTATAACTTGATTTCTTCACCTGAAGGAGCATCTTTATGTTTAATGACCTAAAAACCAAATTCAACAAATACTTTGACCGTTTGACTCCTTTTCAGGTAATTGTATTGTTTTACGCTACGGCCGTCATTGTTTCCACCATACTCGTAAGCCTGCCCTTTTTACATAAGGAGGGTGTCGATTTAAGCTTTATTGACGCTCTCTTTACTGCCGTAAGCGCCGTGAGCGTAACCGGGTTAACGGTCGTATCTACGCTGGATACGTTTAATACCGCTGGGTATTTTGTTCTCATGTTTATACTCCAGTTCGGCGGAATCGGCGTCATGACGCTGGGAACGTTCATCTGGCTGATGCTCGGTAAAAAGATTGGATTGAAAAGGAGACAACTCATTAAAACCGACCAAAACCGCTCTACGTTTGCGGGAATGGTCAATCTGATCAAACAGATCCTATTGATTATTCTTTTGATTGAACTGGTGGGTGCCATCATTTTAAGCGTCTACTTTACTCAATACTTCCCGACAGTAGGGGAAGCCGTCGTTCAGGGAATGTTTGCATCCGTCAGTGCCACGACCAATGCTGGGTTTGATATAACGGGCGTATCCCTTGTCCTATTCGAAAACGATTACTTTGTGCAGTTTATCAATATGCTGTTATTAACACTTGGAGCCATAGGGTTTCCGGTGCTCATTGAGATCAAAGATTATCTGACACATAAACAAAAAAATGTCATGCACTTTTCCCTTTTTGCAAAATTGACGTCTGTTACGTTCGGGGTCCTCGTGGTTGTGGGGACAGTGCTGATCTATCTTCTGGATAGGAACCATTTTTTCGCAGACAAATCCTGGCACGAGGCTTTCTTTTTCTCCCTTTTCCAATCCGTGACCACACGGAACGGAGGACTGGCGACTATGGATGTAGCAGAATTCAGTGTACCGACCTTACTGGTCATCTGTATTCTTATGTTTATCGGGGCATCTCCGAGTAGTGTTGGAGGAGGAATACGGACAACGACTTTCGCAATTAGTGTATTAACGGTCATCGCCTATGCAAGAGGGAAAACTCATGTACGGGTGTTTAGAAGAGAGATCGATCCGGATGATATCTTCCGTTCGTTCATTGTTATTAACACGGCCATTGCGATTACAGGGATTGCGGTAATCTTATTGAATTACTTCGAGCCGCAGTTTTCTTTGATGCAGATTTTATTTGAAGCATGCTCAGCCTTTGGAACGACCGGTCTTTCGATGGGAATTACCCCTGACTTGCATACAGCTGGCAAAATCATTATCATTACTCTCATGTTTATCGGAAGGATCGGCATTTTCTCCTTCTTATTCATCATACGAGGAAAAGGCGTCAAAGATAAATATCATTATCCGAAAGAACCGATGATTATCGGCTGATAGGAGGCAACCAACGATGAAAAAAACATTTGCTGTAGTGGGACTTGGCCGTTTCGGCGGAAGCATCTGCAGAGAACTCAGCCGGGAGGGCATGGAAGTCCTCGCTCTCGATCTCGATGAAAACAAAGTCAATGAATACCGAGAGATCGTTTCTCATGCCGTCATGGCTGATTCCACTGATGAACTCGTCCTCAAAGAATTGGGTTTCAGGAATATTGATCACGTCATCGTAGCCATCGGAGATAATATCCAAGCCAGTATGTTGACGACGTTGATTTTAAAGGAAATGGGCATACGAATGATTACCGTCAAAGCCCAGAACGATTACCATGAGAAAATATTGAACAAGATCGGTGCCGACCAAGTTGTTCACCCGGAAAGAGATATGGGAAAACGTATCGCCCATCACATCATTTCTGATAATATCCTCGATTATATCGAGCTATCTGATGATCACAGCGTCGTCGAGGTAAAAGCAGGAAGAAAGATGAGCGGAAAAACATTGATCGATTTAGATATCCGCGCCCAGTACGGGTGTAATATTGTAGCGATCAAAAGAGGAAAAGATGTCATCGTTTCTCCAATGGCGACCGAACAAGTCAATGCAAGTGACATATTGATTGTCATCGGAGCCGATAAAGACGTCAACCGCTTTGAGAAAAACCTCGTCGTCGAGGATTAATAAAAGCAGCAGCTGTCCGACAGCTGCTGCTTTTTTCAAGATTTAAATATCGCTTGATTGACTCGGGTGACCACGCCGTAAACCACCCGGAACATCAACGGAAACATAAAAAGATCCGTGATGAAACTGAGCCAAAATTCTACGTCACCAGTTAAAACAGCTGCAGCCAACAGTAGGATTGAAGCAAATATGTACATACAATCGGCCATCCAATAATACAAAGTCATAAGCTTTGATTCCTTATAAGGTCGGCCAAACAAGAACGTAACGATCCTTTTCATCAATCATTTCATCCACTTTTACAAACCAAGTCTTTCTTGAATCTTCTTAGCCACAGCAGAAGGTTCAAGATCTGAATTATCGATCTTGATGTAATTCTTCTCATTAATTTCACCATCTTTTGTATTCATCCGCAAACGGTCCATGGAAGTCATCATCCTTTCTTCCGATGCTTCCACATCTCGTTTGGAAGGTTTGTGCTCGAGCCTGTTCGGCGTACGGTTTCTCCTGACCCGTTCTTCCACATCTGCCTGCAGTTCCACGAAATACACTTCTCCTCCTTCACGTTGGAAGATGTCAACGATCGTTTCAACATAATCCCAATCTTCCTGCTTATTGAACGCCCAAATAAACGTAAAGATCATGCCATACTCATCACTTTTCGCATAAGTACGGAAGATTTCTGTTCTGAATAATTGAGACAAGTTCCACATCTCGTCAGTGAATCCAAAAAACGGCTGAAGTAGCTCAATGGTCATATGATTATGAAAAAGCTTCAGCCCTGTTAATTTTTCTAATTCTTGTCCAACCGTCATTTTCCCGACAGCTTGAGGTCCAAATAATAAAACAAGTTTTATTTCTCTCACCTCTTTCCTTTGTAAAAATCTCCTTCTTTCGGGAGACCGTTATTGATCGCTCCACCTGAAATACCGGGAAGCAAGCACAATAGAAACGACCGCGATTCCTAGTAAAATCCCGACTTCGAGTCCGAATTCAGAGATGGGAGCCTCATTCCACGTGCCACGCAGCAATTGAATCACATAATATAATGGCAACACTTTGGCTACATACTGTAGAACCGTCGGCATCATCTCTATCGGAAATGTGGCACCAGAGAGAAAAAGCATTAAATTTAGAAAAAGGGAGCTGATTGCCGCTGCCGACTGTGTATTTTTAGCTAGTGAAGTAACGAACAGGGCAAACGGGAAAAAGGCAAGGATGCTGATGAACAGAGCCAAAAGCGTACTTCCAATATACATAGGAGCCTGAAGGTCGTACATGACCATGCCGAAAACCATGAGTAATATGGCAGAAATAATAAAAATCACTGTCCCCTGCACCGTGTGGGCAGCGAGAATCTTCCACGGTTGAAGCGGTGTCGACTGATACCTGCGCAGGACCCCCGTTTCTCGATAACCGGCAAGAACGGTTCCTAAAGTAAAAAACGAAGTGGTGACAATATTGACACCGATCCATGACGGAATGAAGACTTCAGCAAAGGTAAAAGGACCAGCCATGTCTCCACTGAACATCGAACCGAATAACCAGATCATCACCACAGGAAAAAGGAACGTCCAGAAAACACTGAGACGGTCACGGAAGAACATTTTAGTTTCCAAGTTTGCCAGCTTCATTACCGTATTCATCCGGTTTTCTCCTTTTCCAAGTATTGAACAAACAAGTCATCAAGCGATCCTCGCTCAAACTTGAAGTTCTTCAGTTCAATGTTCTCGTCATGGCAGTAGGTAAAAATTTGATAGGCGGTATGCTGGAGATTCTCACTGAACACTTTGAAGTCGCCCTTTTCTTTTTCCACCCGCACCACATCACTTAATGTCAACAGGTACTCATAGGACATCCGTTCACTATCAAAAGCAAGGTAATGGGTCGCGACATCATCCAAAAGAGCATCAGGAGTATTCAATGCTTTGAGTTCCCCGCTGTAAATCATCGCGACACGATCACAAAGCTTTTCGGCTTCCTCCATATAGTGTGTTGTCACGACAATCGTGCTCCCATGACCTCTTAAAGTACGAATCATCTCCCACATTTCACGTCTGGCATGGGGATCCAGGCCCATACTCGGCTCATCCAGAAACAATAGTTCAGGCTTGTGCAACGTTGCCAAAGCAAGGGTGACCCGCTGTTTCCAACCACCAGAAAGGTCTTCAAAATGGACGTTGAGTTTTTCTCCGAGTCCGAGCATATCGATCAATTGATCTTTTTGGGTTTTCCCTTTGTAAAAGCTTGAGAACAAGTCCAGCGCTTCTTTCACTTTCATCTTTTTCTGAATAGAAGTCGCCTGGAACTGCACGCCTATGAGGCGATTCAGTTCACGCAGCTGTTTCCCGGGATTCAGCCCCAGCACCTCCACTTCTCCTGACGTTGGTTTCTGGATTCCTTCCAATATCTCAAGTGTCGTCGTCTTTCCGGCTCCGTTTGGTCCGATGATCCCGAAGATTTCTCCTTTTCTTACTGCAAACGAAAGGTTTTTAACCGCTTGTGTTGCTCCGAATGACTTGGATAAGTTTTCGACCTGGATGACCTGTTCGATGATGACCGCTCCCTTCTTTCAAGTTCTATATATGCATCTACGCGTAGATATCAAAGAAGTTTCACAAGAAGTTTTATTGCCTCATGCCATCTATTTGATGATTTTTTTTGACTTTTGCACGGGTTTCGAAAATGAACCAACTCCGCCCCACGTTAAAATGTAAAATCAGCACCTCACTATGTGTATTCCAATAGGGAGTTAATTTTTCTCTTTCTTCAAATTTTTCTTTAACCCAATCCCTATTGATGTACCTATCAGACCGCCAATACTGAGACCGATGATAAGTCTCCAATCGATTCCCTCACCGTTCCATAAACTAATTAGGGATATTCCTACAAGGACACCGATCATCCAGCCGAACCAGGATTTAAAGAATCTTTTAATAAGAGTACCCCTTTCAATAAGCACGTGTCCCGTTTTCAAAGTCCACTAGCGTTTTTTCTATATGGTTGCTAAAGCAGAGACATCCAACTCTTCACTCTCAATGACAATCGCTGTCAATCCAGTCTCGGTTTTCGTTTCATGCCATTCGTCTTTTCTCCAATAGACAGCGTCGCTCCTTTCTACGGGAGTAAACCTTTCCTCTTCCCCTCTGACCATTCCTTCTCCTTCGACCACCAGCAAGAGCTGCGGAACGATAGCCTGATGGTAACCGATCACTCCATGTTCTCCTAAATGCATACATCCGATATGAGCATCTTTATGAGTCTTGGTTATGCGTGACATGATGAAATCCGATTGGAACTTCTCAATCTTTTTACCCGTTTCTTTCTTAAAAGAGTAAATATCCATTTGTACCTCCTGATTTTCTGTGATCAATGACTGAGTATCTTATCCATTCATGAAGATGGTTGTGAAGCGACAGGCATATATCTCGTAAAATAAGCACCTAACATGATGAGGACAATCGTGATCCCCCAACTTACGATTCCAAGACCATCTAACCAGGAAGCCAAAAGGTTCAGTATAGCAATGGCGTAAAAACAGATGGATGTCAGCGCCGTTTTCCATCCTTTTACTCCTTCTTTCTTTCGCTTGTATATGAATACAGAAACCGAGACCAATAGAGCTAAAAACAATAAGCTAGAGAGCAGGATCTCCATCAAAATCAATCCTTTTCTTAATATTTTTCTATATAAGCCGTAAACTGAATGGTAAACCCGACAAGAAGCAGAACCCCAATAAGAAGACATCCAATATGGATGATCCTCTGTAATAACGTTTCTTCCTTCACTTTTTTAATCGTCACAAGCGGAAGCACTGTCAAGAGAACGCCAAATAGTAAAGCCAAATCCATAATTTCTCCCCTTTAGTGATAACAATTGTCATGACTCGGAGTGTCTACCCCGGTCACGTTACCACTTTTAATACAACTTGTTTCGACTATTTCTGATTACAACTTCCAGTAGGGCGATCACCGCCATAGAAACGAAAAACAAAAGGATTATGTTTTCCGTTGAACCCCGAACAGCATGGATGTTTGAAAAAATGAGGCCTCCATATAGAAAATATTTCAGCACAAGTTTCCCTCTCCTTTTACTTCCTTACCTGTTGATCCGTCGGCATGACGATCGCAGCCACAAGGTAAATGAGCCAAGTCAATCCTCCTGTGAAAAATCCAGATACTACAACGAGGATTCTCAGGATACTCACATCAATGTTAAACGTTTCACTGAGACCGCCGAGAACCCCTGACAACTGGCTTTCATTCGTGGAACGATATAATTTCTTCAAATCCTTTTCCTCCTTGATCACTATTCAAAGACCCACTCAAAAAATGTGATGACGAAGTACAAATTGAAAAAATACACGACTTGCATACCTAAAAATAGAACCATGACTACCAGTGCCCGCTTCATCGTGGGCTGCTTCAATTGAAGATAGTAACCGATACCCCAGATCACATAGACCAATAGAATACTAAGGTTTTCACCTATATAGGGATCTTCCTGTTCTACGAAGTGGGTACCGAAATAAAGAAAAAACCCCCATGCTAATAAAAGGACGAATAACATCAGATTAGTCATATGAACCTTTTCACGAATGTTAACCACTCCTTTGTTTAAGGTTCGCTGATCCCCATCGCAAGAAGAAGAAAGAACATCATGATCAGCACCCCGCCGTTTACTACAAATCCTGCCGTACCTGCGATGATTTTTTTAGATAGCACCGCACAGACGATGCCTATGATGGAAAGAGAACTTCCAACGATTACGACCAATGGCAGATTGACGTTTGGTCCCCGCACCAATAGGAATAAAATAAAGTTAACGATAACCATCCCTAATGACGTCCAAGCCCACTTATTCATATAATGTCTCCCCTTTACAAGTAATCAGCGTTTCGGCCTTCGTAATCCTAGTGAAGATCATCGTTGTAAGAAAAAGCCATTTCTTCTTTCATACGGTTGTTCCTCCCCGAGGGTTTCATTATTTATCAATAAAAAACATCCCCCTAAAAACGGGAGATGCTTTTACTTACTTTCTTCAGACCGATCAGCAAATAGATTTTCTTTCATCGCATAAATCGCCGCCTGTGTACGATCATGAACCTGCAGCTTGCTTAGAAGATTACTTACATGCGTTTTGACCGTTTTTTCTGTTATGTACAAGTCGCTCGCAATTTCTTTGTTGCTTTTCCCGAGCGTGATTTGAAAGAGCACATCTTTCTCCCTGTTCGTCAGCTTGAAATGAACGTCAGGTTCCTTCTTTTCTCCTCCACTGCTCATTTGCTCCAAAAGTAGATTCGTCGCTTTTGGGTGGAGCAGTTTCTCGCCTTTGGACGCGGCTCTGATTGTTTTCACAAGTTCATCGGGGTCGACATCTTTGAGCTGGTACCCGACAGCCCCGGCCTGCAAAGCGGGAATAACATGGTCTTGATCAGAATAGCTCGTCAGGACGACCACCTTTGCTCCCGGATGGGCTTCACGTAATTTCTTCGTCGCTTCTACTCCATCCATGACCGGCATCATCAAGTCCATAAGCACGACATCCGGCTTCCATTTTTCATACGCGTTCAATGCTTTTTCTCCATTTTCCACTTCACCGATAACCTCGATATCTCTCTGCGTATTGAGAAAAAATTTCAACCCTCTCAATACGACGAGATGATCATCCACGAGCATCACTCTAATTTTCATGCTCACTACTCCTCTCCCTCCGGTACGGTAAAAAGACATCAATCGTTGTGCCTGCCCCCGGTTCGCTTCTCACAGAAAGTTTCCCACCTAAGAGTTCTGCCCGTTCTTTCATACTGATCAGTCCGAGCGTCCGCCGATCGTCATCCGCTTCGATTTGAAATCCACTCCCACGATCCCTCACCGTCATGCCCGCTCCTCCTTCTGTATCAAAAAGGTGGACCGTCACCTCTTTCGTATTCGCGTGTTTCGCGACATTGTTCATCGCTTCCTGACTAATACGCCATAGCGTTTCTTCTGCCTGGCGCGACCAGTCAGGGAGACGTTCCATATCAAACTGAACACAGAGCCCAAGGTGCTCGCCATATTTCTTCATAGCTGACAGCAATCCCTCTTCCAGCCCCACCGGGCGCAACTGCCATATTAAGGAGCGCATCTCTTTCAATGACTGCTGTGACATGGACCACATGTCATCCATTAATTCCCCAAGAGAAGAGTCGTACTTGGACACCATTTCCTTCGCGCCTTTAGCCGTCAAAGATAAGGAGAAAAGTTTCTGATTCACAGAATCGTGCAAATCACGGGCCAGCCGCTTCCGCTCTTCATGAAGCAGCAACTCCTGCCGTTTCTCTTTTAGATTGATATTTTCATAAACGAGCGACAAATGCCGTCCCAGTGCGATCAAAAATTCATCATCACTAGGTTGGAATGAAGTGCTCTCTTGTGGTTCAATCCAAACAGCACCTCGGACAGCTTTTTCTCTGGTGATTGGGATCACCGCCAAATCCTCATGGAGTCTGACTTCATCCGACATCACGAAAGCCGGTTTCGTGCCTATATGACTTTCAATGTAACAACCAACCGAAGACCAGCCGAAAGTCTTCTGTCCTTCCCTCTGTAATATCTCCCGCAATTCATAAAAGTCATCCGCAGACCATAAAAAACCGGCAAGCTGGTTCAATTTTTCAAAGCTTTCTGCACGCCTCCGTTCATCTTGATATAAACGGGTCCTGCGTATGGCTGTACCAATTTGGAACCCTAGCGATTGAAGCAGCGTCAATTCTTCCTGAGAGAATTTTTCCTTACGAGGGGAAGCGACATTCAATAAGCCGAAAGATTCCGCTCCGTCTCCAAGCGGAATCGTGGCATGGTGGGTAATCCCATTTGTATCCCCCCAAGCATGCTGGATGGCTTCATTCAGTCGTTTACATTCAATGATGTTGACCGGCTGATTCAGCTTCCCATTGCGATAACGGCTCAAGCAATAACAATCTCCGCTGCACATCGGCTTATAGTCCCCCCATGATAAAGCAGGAGGAAGTCCATGATGCGCAGCGAGTACATATTCTTCTGGATGATCAAGGAGAAAAACCCACCCCGCATCCAGCTTCGTCAATTCCAGCAACTTTTCCAGTACGGTCTGAAGCATCGTCGTCATGTCGTTACAACGGTTAAGCGTTTCAGCAATAACTTTCATAATGTTCAATTCTTCTACCCGTTCATATCTACTCATTGTTCCACCCCCTTCTTCGTATTGTCGAATTCTCAAATAACGCCCATTCAACTACTCTTCACGTTCAGAAAACGAACAGCCATAAATTCCGCCAATAATAGATCGAGCTTCTCTTCCATCTCCGCTCTCAAACGATCCCCTTCAAAGTGTTCCGGATCAAAAATCAGCTGCCCGGGAGCCACAGCTGCGTAGAGTCCACGTCCAACGGTGCGCATCTGGTTCAGTGCATTGATGCCGCCTTTCCCACCTCCGGAAACAGCAAGCAGCAAAGTGGGTTTCCCTTTAAATTGTGAGCCGCTTAAAAACTCTAGCGCATTTTTTAGCGCGCCACTCATACCATTATGATATTCCGGCGACACCCATATAAAACCATCCGCTTCCGCGACAATTCTTCGCAGCCACTGGACGGAAGGTCGGTTTCCCTGTGACTCTTCTCCATTAAATAAAGGGAGATCCAGCCTACTTAAGTCGACCAGGGTTCCATCCAATTTATGCTCTAATGCCTGAGCAACAACCTTTGTCCGTCCATTCTTCCTCGGCGTTCCACTAAAAATCACGATACTCATTCTTCATAACCTCCTTACTTCTTAGGTTATGGGAAAAGGCATCATCTTGAATCCGAGAATGGAAGGAAGATCATCTACACCATTGGACCGAAAACATGCGTTCGTCTATAAAGAAAGGAAATCATCCGGTTGAATGGATGGGGCCGGCGGAAGGGGTTGAACATCCCCGCCTTCTCCTGGAGGGAGGGGACGGCTGTGGATGATAGGATAAAAAAGTTCGAAGAAAGCTGTTCTGGACATGAACGTGGTTTCTTCGCCTACATCCAAGTAGACGTTTTCCCTGTCCTTCCCATAATAGATGTGGATCAATTCATCATCTCCGAAGTCCAACGTTCCTAGTTTCCCGTTTTTAGTCCATTCACCTTTAACACGGGCCGCTTCATATACACCCTCCCTAATCGTCACAATCTCTTTGATGGATTCGATCTCTACTTTTCTTTTCATCTCAGAATCATGAAGAATGATGGTTGATGGAACTTGGGTGAAATCTACGTCCCTAGACTGCTCTAAAGCTTCCTCTTTGACGACAAAAGCATCCACAGGCATGGCACCAAATAGCACAAAAATAATGACGAAGGTCAACTTCTTCATCCACTCACCCTTTCTGGGATTTTATACAAAAAACACTTGAACCTTCATGGATTCAAGCGTCTCTTGCTGCTATTTTTTGAATAAGGACATAATTTTACCGAGGGTTCCACGGGAATTTTTGACCGAATGTTCCAACCGTTCATTGAACTCGCTTTGAGAGCGCCACTCTTTCTTTTGTTCCTCGCGCATCTCCCGGATTTCTTTTTGGAGATATTCCGACTTTTCTTGTTCTTCACGCAACAGTTCTTCATACTGTTCTTTCTGCTGCTGCATCATCTTATCCATTTTCGTATGCGTCTTTTGTGAAAAGTTCCCGACTCCGGAGCTGATCACATGGTGATCCTGTTTTAAACGGGATACGGTCGTTTTCAGTTCAGCCATATCATTTTTCAACTGAACGTTCATTTCTCTTGAGGCCGCAAGCTCACTGGCCAGGAAACGGAACATCTCTTTCATCTGATCGGAATCCTGCATCTCCGTTCCGTCATATGTATCGGAAAGTGCGAGTTCGCGAGACTCATAGCCTGCGAGAAGCTCCTTCTGTTCTTCTACGATTTCTTTAATTTTATCTTCTTTCGGCATTTCTGTATCACGAATTTTTATGAGAGCCTCGACATCTGACCTCACAAAGATCCGCCGGTCGCCGTCTTTGAAAAACTCATACCCGTTCTGTTCCAAAAGCTGCCCATACCGTCTGACCGTCGTTGTGGCGATCCCGACTTCTTCGGCTACTTCCTTTGTTGAGAAAGCACGTTCGTTCGGTTGTATATCGTGTCGCATATCGGGCCTCCTTTTCTTTCTATATAATCGTTATCAAACATCACTACATCTATTATAAGAGTTTTTCGACTTTCTGCCCATCCACATTCCGTTTTATTTTTCCCCTATTAATCTTCTTTGTTTGACTTGATTCCTAAGAATTTCTCCATACGAATGTCCGCCCACTTGCTGCCGTTCCAATACGTGAAATCCGGGATCCTTGCAATCTCTTCATACCCGAGCTTCCTGTACAGCTTCTGTGCCTTCTTATTAAATTCGAACACCCCAAGCTCCACACGGTCTAATCCTGCCTCTTTGATCCGGTCTTCCAAGTAACGGATAGCTTCGAATCCAATTCCTTTCCCTCGACCGGCTGCCTCACCAATGGTAATTCCGATCCAGGCTGTATCTTGTTCTTTTTTATGTAGATGACCAGGGTTGATCATGTAATTCATTTCACCAACGAGTTCACCATCCATATAAATAAGGAAAATTTCATGGTTCTTCAATCGCTGTTTCAAACTTTCCGCTGTCACTTCATACCTTTTCTCCAATGCCTCCTGATCCTGATTCGGTCGAACCATCGGTATGAGTGCAGTGTCGTTCTCCCACCGATGATAGGCCGATGCGATCTTTACTGTTGGCTCTGTCAGTTTCTCAAATGTAACTCCCATGGGTGTTTCCCCCTTTCGCTTCATCACTTCAATGATTTTATCCGCCAAATTTCCCATGCTATAGTTTTCGGCATGTTTTCTTTATATATGGGAGTCTCTATCGAATCCTTGTTCTTCTATTAAAACATATCTCAACCCTTCCAAGCATAGATTCATTGGTTTACAATAAGATGAGCTTGAACACCAGGAGGTCGAATGTGAAGAAAACAACACTCATGATCCTCATGCTTCTCACCGTTCTCACCGGTTGCATGAATGAATCAACAAGTAAGAGTGCTCAGGGAATAAAGAAAGAAGGGAAAAGCCAGGCCTATACCGCTGACAACGTCTATCAATGGCTCAATGAATCCAACTTGCTGGAAGGAGAAAAGGAGCCATTGCCGGATAGCGTGCAGGAACACGACCAATTCGTGAACGGCTACTCCATAGGAGATATCGACATCATCGAATACGAAAACGCTGAAGGAACAGAGCACCTTAAAGATCATCCGATCGCCCTTGTCCATGAGAATATCGTCCTCATGTTCCTCGGTCAGATGTCACAAAAAGATAGCTTTCAAGCCGTCCTTGAAGCAAGAAAGCCTCTTGATGGACTTTACAGAGGCTACTTTAACTCTGCAGAACAACAGTCTTTTGTCCGCCAATTCAGAGATGAGGCATTCAATGGCTTCAAAGAAACGATCACCCATTTTTACAAGCTGGAAGATTCGTTGAAGTCTGATACGTTCACAAGGTTCCTGTATCAAAAAGAGGTGACATGGAAAGGCACACTTGTCCAAACGTTCCCTGATTTTATCGTTGTCTATGCGGGCGACGCTTACAATGGAGAGAATTGGCTGAATATCAAAACGAACAGCACAGAGATGCTGCCCTACACCTTTGTCGTTGAAACCAAGAACCTTGAGGGAAAATCATTGGAGTTGGATGTGGAAAGAGGAGACACCATTACTGTCAAAGGGCAGATTAATAAGCAGGGATCTTTAAAGAAGGAGACTCATTGGGGATTGGAGAACGGACTGGTCATTCAATAAGGGGTTCAGACAATTCTGGAACCCCTTTACAGAAAAACATATCGCTTCATAGGCATCCGATGGTGAAGGTTCATGCCTTTATTACAACTATGGAACAGGTACAGGGACGAACTCGAACAGATACGTAAAAAACAATACAAATGCCATAAAGGAAACGATCAGCTTACGCTTTCTGAATTCGATGATGGCAAATGTTGCAATGCCTACTATGGTTAAACCATAGAAAACAAAATCGAACCAGCGCTCTTCTATATAGAAAATTTTCACCGTATATAATAGCCAGTAAAAAACCACTGCATAAAGGTACCACATGGTATGTTTAGACTCTCTTTTCTCATCTGTCATGGCTACTCCCCCACAAAGGAAAAATGGTTGCATCTTTTTTATGTCGTTTTCATTTTCCCTTTCTCCATCAAACGAATCATGATCCATCCGTGTATTTGTAAAAACGCGGCTTGCTGAAATAAACCCCTGTAAGCAAAAAGAAGAGCGAAGCAAGCACACCTGCTGCAGCCTGGTTCATGAATAGAGAAATAGGAAGAACAATCGCTTCTCCTCTCGTGAAAAGTTAAGTACTCTTTAAGGTGATAGATATAAAATTATGTAAATAGCAGCTAAAGGGAAGGATGGTCAACATCCATCATATTTGCAAGAAGGATGTAAAAGAAGAAAGAGATCGGGAATGTAACAATAAATAAAAGACGAATGGCCATAGGATAAAGACCCACCTGAGCAGCAATTCCTGCACAAACCCCATGCAACGAATGGTTCGTGACGGATCTTTTCATTTTTCAATCCCCCTTTACAGCTCAACAAATTCTATAAAACCCTTATTTCTTTACAGGCAGCAAAAATTTCAACATTTCAACGATAACAACAAACTTGCAGACGGTTACCGTCCAAATCATAAAAATCGAAATAATCGTTTTCTTGGTCTCTTTGCTTGTCGTCAACGTTCACCTTTCTCTCTTTTAACTGTTCATACGTCTCATCTAAATGGTTCGTGAAAAAGATGGGATAGTTTTGATTTGATGTATCCACGCTTTCCTTCTCTTCAATCGTCAAGGGTACCGGATGATTGCCAATGGACAGGACACAGTACCCTTCTCCTTTAAAAGAGACGGTAAATCCCAGCTTTTCTTCATACCATGAACTGGCTTTTTCCACATCCTTTACACCCATACACATCGTATCGATCTTCTCAATCATACCGACCCTTCCCCCTGCCCATATATTTTCCTCGCATCCGCCTTTTTCTGCGCCTGCCACGTCCGAATCATATTGGGAACCCCGACACTCAAACTGACTAACAAACTCCACATGACATAACGCCACTCCCCTGTAAATAAAGCGACCACCATAAAAAAGGCGAGCTGCCCCACAAGGGCAAACCATGAAGCAATCCAGGCAAACGTCAGGTTTTCTTTCATCCCATCCCCACTTTCTCATGGTAAATGATTCCTTTTACTCATCGTATCACAAAAATAGTGAAACAGAACAAAAAAGCCACTGAATCTTTTCAGTGACTTTCATGGTGTTTACCACCAATATGGATAATAATACGGCCACCACCTGCGTATCCCCCAAAACGGGAAACCGAAGAGCCCGAACGGTCCAAAGAATGGGAAAAACAGGCGACTGTCCTCCTGGTTAACGCTCCTATTCTGCCCCTGCTGGCTTGTGGGCATAAGCAGGTTCATTTGATTTTGATCATAGCTGTGCAAGAGTCCTGTATGTGTCTGCCCATCATCCATTTCAATTTGTACCATTTGATAAAGGTTTTGCCTACAGAAGTCATGAACATTTTGAGGCTGGCTGCTACTTCCCTGCATCTGTGGGTTCCCTGTATTGTTCACCCCATCACCCTCCTTCGACTCCTCACATTTTATGCTGGGAGCCCAGGAAGGTGATAAGAACCAAAGCACTAATTCCGTTTGATGTCGAGAGCCTCTCTATCTGCTTCCGAAGTTTTATTAACCGTTTTTAAGCACTTATTAGCGACTCCGAAGCATTTATTGGCACCTTTTATACATTTCTTTGCATCTTCTAGTGTTGATTAAATGATCTGTGCGCGTGCTCAGGATATTTCTCTCAACAAAAGACTGATGAACTTCTTATATTAGTAGATTCCTTATATACAGAACCCCATAGATGACTCCGCCCAAAAAACCGATAAATAATCCGACCATGATAAATCCATACGCGAACCCTTTAATCATGGAGATGAAGTCAAGAGCCATGGTTTTTAATGTGTCCAAAATATAATTCATGTGACGACTCCTTCTCTACTGCCAGTTCATAAATGCCTTCCAAAGCTTTTTCCACTTTTGTTCCACAGGCTTTTCTGATTCCGAACGTTGTTTCTGCCATTCATTGTAACTTGCAATCCCGATCAAAACGAGCCCGGCAATCAATAGGTAGACCCACCATGGGAGGTTGCCCCAGTACGGGCGCGTCTGGTAGATGATGTTAAAAATAAGCACACCCATCCCAACAAGGAAATAAGATTTGATTCGGAGCTGCATGCCGGCAACCATCGAGGTGAGCGACAATCCTCCAATGATCCAGGCATCCCAAATGGTGTGGCTCTGGATCGCATCAAGGACAAGATAACCTGAGATGAAAAGTAATACAGCGACCTGAACGTAATTCATCGACTCCGAGGAAGCGGACCATATGTTTTTCCTGACAAACGCTAGGACAAGCAAAACCGGCAGGGCCTGAATCTCTGCGATGATTAAATCAGGGATGTATTCACTGTACGCGGCTACAATCATCAAATAAGCGCCATACACACTGGCTGCCGTACCTGTGTAAAAGACGTTCTGAAGAAATTTTTCTGAACACTTCTTCCCGCCAAGATAAAACCACAAGCTTAGCAGCACAACGGGGAGAACGCGTATCCATACATTTTCATCCCATAAGGTGTACAAATTCAAATAACCAATATATAAAAGTGCCGTCCATGTATAGGCATCCGCATTGATTTCAGGGCCAAACAGTCTTTTCTGCCAAATCTTCCCTGCCACAAGAAGAACGACGATACCTAAAGCCAGCACAACAACCATGTCCATATCGGTCCAAAACACCCGGAGTTTTTCCCATAATCCGAAGGTGAGGATCAATGGGACGAAGCGAACGATCGGCCATGGTCTCTGATGCAGGAAAAAAAGGTTGAAAACAGTGTAGGCGATCACCAGCATCCATTCTCCCTCCCCTTTAAAAGGAACGTCACTGATTATGACGAACAGACCTAAAAGGGAAAATGGAATGATGTACCACTCCAGCCGATTTCTCCACTCGGCAGAGACGAAGAACCAGAGAAGCGCATACAAGAAGCTGCTGGCAAAAAACGCATATTCATAAGGAATTCCATCCCACCCGAGCTCTTTCGGAAGGATGACCACGAGGAGATACCCTGTCGTCAAAGCAGCATACAGCATGGTTTTTGTTCCTGATTCTCTACCTGCTTTCAAAGTGCTGAAGACGTACACCGTTAATGGAATGATCAACAACACAGGATGAACATTTTCTGTACCCAGCTGATCGAATAGAATAAGCAGGACAATGAACGGCTGAACGATATGTCCCAGTATATAGAAATGAGGACGCATCCCTTTCGATTTCTTTTCTCCCCATTCTCCTATAGCAATCAAGAGCACAGGAGCGAAGACCATATACATGAGTACGTTAGAAAATGAATCGATACGCAGTGGATCGATCAATGATGTATAAAAACCTAGTGATGCGACAGAAACGAAACTCCAGTAGTACGTTTTATTTGAGTAGCGGACAAGCAGGTACATCATAGCGATGCCCACAAGTAGCAAGATCGGCCGTACAAGGATCGGGTCAACTCCATCATCTACGAACAGGAGCAGCATGGCAGCTGCGTAAGTCCCCTGGGCGATATAAAAAGTCGACATCTCAAAATCGTCTTCTTTCGCTTTTTTCCATAAAAAGTGCAGTCCAAGAAGAAGTACGCCCGTAAGAGCCAGATGGAAGGAAATCGAGTATCCTGTGCTGTAAGCAGGTACCCACTCTAGAAACTTTTGATAGAAAATGGCAGAAGCAGCCAGCAATCCTGATGGAAGCACCCAGACTGCCGTACGCTTCATATCGTCATGTGAATCACTCTTTTTCACGAAAAAGGCAAGCAGACTGACGATGAGCAGCATGAGGGCACTATACCCGTACTGCAGGTCATAGAGACCGAAGTATAAACACCCCGTCAACACAAATAAAGACGTGTAAAGACTGCTATCCTTCAGAGGCTGCAGCCACGTGACTTTAGTCCATATTCCTCCATAAAGAAAAAGGAGAGAAGCAGCTGTGAACAAAAAGACGAACAAGGGTCCCGTCTGAATCAAATCCCATAGCTGTGCTGTGGATACAAAAAAGAACACAGGAGCCAAATATTTGAAAATCACATGATTTGTCACGTTGGATAAAACGATATAATTCACCATGATGACAACGTAAGCGGCAAGCAGGAACCATGAGCTGCTTTGCTCCTTAATCAGAATGCTCTCATAGGTGATATAGATGAACGCTAAAAAGGAGACAATGCCGCTCGTCCAGCGAAATACCTTCTCGATGAACGTATGATTCCTAAACGCGTAGGCAAACCCGATGTAAAGCATGCCGACAAGCGCATAAACAAGTGATTCCATGGCATATAACGGTGTATTTTCAACAAGTTGATACACGCCGTACACGAGCATGACCGAAAAGACAAACTGATATTCTTTCGTCTTGTAAACAAAAACCATCGCCATATAAACACTGGCTGTCAGTAACAGGTTGAAGCTGTAAAACACTTCATTTTCAAAGAAAAACAGCATCAACAAAGTGGAAATGATTAGATTCAACTGGGCGAATAATGGCACCTCGGTGATGAATAACTGAAGGTGTCCTTTAGTTTTCAACCAGACATAAGCGACAAGCAATCCTGCATTGTACAGCATCAATCCAAGGTAAAAGGCATCAAGGGATAACGGGAGCGCTCCAAGCATGAACCCTATGGAAAGCGATAGAAACAAGAGCGAAATCCATACATAAAGACGTGAACGGTGAACGAACGCATGCCTTACATATAAAGGAAGCGGGATCGCCGTTCCCATTAAACCGAGCAGATGCCTGCCTTCTCCATTCAGGGATAGGTAAGGGCCCAACAGCTGAAAATAACCAATCGCGACAATCACAATCGGAATGAGTAAACTTCCGAGTGTCAAAAAGGCAAAAGCTGTCTGTTTGATTTTCAAAAATCGGCCGGTCCCATAGCTTAATGCGAAGAAAAAGAGCGACACACAGGAGATGGAAATGACCTTGGTCGCTGCTCCCATTTGATCCCACTGACTCGTCGCAACGATTAAGCCCGTGATCAGCAGGATGGAAACGCCCAAGATGAGCGTCCACGTGATGTTGCGTTCGCGGATTTGTTCCGGCGTGCGTTCTTTTTTCTTTTTGAGCGGCTTGGGTTTTGGTGCCGGCTTTGGCTGCCGGACAGTTTCTGGTTGAACCTCTTCGTTGTCCACACGTTCGCTGGGCTTTATAGATTCATTGTCTTCCAGATAAGCCCCCTGTGCCTGCATCAGTCGAGAGAACTCTTGATCTGTTATGTACCCATTCTCTTTAAGGTGATTCAATTGCTCCCGAAATACCTTCTGTTTTTCTTCCTTGGATAATGCGGCCATTTCTTCCCCTCCCCCGATCGTTATTTCGGTGTAATTTTACACCAAAACTAATAGGACTTCAACATTTTTCCAACAATTATTAAATCCTTCTCACAGCTGAATCCGGCACCAAAAAAGAAGGTTGCCCACTTCAGGAGCAACCACTACCTTATTTCAACCAAATGCTTCTTAGGAGTCCATTCCCCATCTAAGACCATGGCTACTTTTTCTGCAGCTTCAGGGATTTCATACGTCGATTCTGATATGATTTTTGAATTTCCTTTTGCGGAAACTCCAATAAAAAGAATCAGCACCAGACCAACGATCAACAAGCGTTGTCTTTTCCTCTTCTCCATTCAACCCCCTTCACTTACATTTTTTGTAATTACATAGTAACATATTCTCCTAGTCTATTTGCTTAGTATTTCCTCCAAGGTTTGATCAAGCAGCGGATATTGAAAAGTAAATCCCTCTTCCTCTAATCTTTGCGGGATCACCCACCTGCTCTTCAATACAAGCTCGGTTTCCGTTCGAATGAGGGCCGAACCAATTTCAAGCATCCACTTCGGTGCAGGCAGCCCGAAAGACCGGTCTGCCTTTTCCCGAAGAAGGCGCATCAGTTCTTCATTGGTAACAGGGCTTGGTGCTGAACAGTTAAAGACTCCTTCTAACTTTTGATTCTCTTTCAAAAACAGACAGATCCGGAAGAGGTCTTCCACATGAATCCAACTGAACATCTGCTTTCCAGAACCCTGTGGGCCACCGAGTCCAAATCTCACCAAATTTTTATAGGGTGTCATCACACCGCCTTCTTCGCCTAACACGATGGCTGTCCGGAGAGCGGCTTTTCGAGTATCAGGTGTGCGGAAAGCGAAAAAGTTTTCTTCCCAATTCGTAGCCACATCCACGGAAAAACCCGTGCCGATTTCTCCTTGTTCTTCTGTCATCGGACGATCTTCCGCGTGACGATAGATGGTAGCCGTACTTGAGTTCAGCCAGACTTCCGGTGGATGATCGCATTTCTGAACCGCTTCTCCAAGGATGTTCGTAGTGACGACTCTCGAAATCATAATCTCATTCTTGTTCTTAGCGTTATAACGGCAGTTGACCGATTTACCCGCTAGATTGATGAGGATATCCGCGCCATCAATAGCCTTTACGATAAGCTCTTGATCCTCCCAATGAATGAACCCTTTCCTTCTGGAGATGACTTTCACCTCATATCCAAGGTCCTTGAATCTTTTTTGAAAATATTCTCCTATAAAACCGGTTCCTCCAGCCAGGACAACCTTTTTCATAATGATCGACTCCCTTCTCAACGTTTGTTCCTTCTTCTTATCCATTCTAAGGAGTCCCTGTTTATTTGTACAATTTTCCAACGCAAGTGACCGATCACTAGGAACCACTGACCTTTCCCTTCCTGCCACATACCTCCCAGTCCATGACAGATCACCCCTTCCCATCTATACTGACAATAGAAAGACAGACGGGAGGCAGAGGGAGAATGAAACTGATTGTAGATATCAATGAAACGTATGAAGAAACAAAGGTAACAGTGGAATGTAAGGAAGTCGACCCTTCCATTAGAAAAATCCTGGATGCTTTGGAAGAAAAGAAACAAGACTTGGTGGTAGGAGATCGAGCAGATCGTCAACACCTGCTCAAGCCCATGGACATCGAGTATTTCTACACGGAAAAAGAAATCGTCCATGCCGCTCATAAGGATGGGCCATACAAATTAAAGGAAAAGCTATACGAACTGCAAGAAACGCTGCCTTCTCACCAATTCATCCGTATTTCAAAATCCGTCCTCGCAAATCTATATAAAATCAGTCATTTTGAACCCTCTTTCCACGGCACCTTGGTCGTTCATTTTCATTCCGGCACCAAAGAGTACGCGTCCAGGCATTATGTAAAAGAAATCAAAAACACGTTAAAAATGAACAGGAGGAAATAAAAATGAAAACATTTTTATTCAGAAGCATGGTCGGCATTTTCTTCGGCGCATTTCTCGCGATTCTTATGACATTCGCCGTTATTTGGTTCGGGGATGTTCAAACACTCTCGGGTGATGCTTTCATCCGAAATTCGATGGGCAGTATGTTCTGTGGCTGGTTTTTCTCTGTAACGCCTTTATACTTTGAAATCACCACACTCAAACTCTGGCAGCAAACCCTTTTACATTTCCTCACCGTCTCGCTGCTCTACTTCATCATCAGCTTCGGTATTGGATGGATTCCATTTCAGCTAACATCTGCCCTTTTATCCATCCTTTCATTTTTGCTCATTTATTTGATCATATGGATCGGCTTCTACTTCTATTTCAGGTCCGAATCTAAGAAGTTGAATGAGGAATTGAATCATCTCCAATAAAAAAAACGACGACAACCCCTGTAAGGGTTGTCGTCGTTTTTATCCTCCATCAGGAAGAGGTCGCAAGTAGGTCCCCATCTTCTTCATAGTGGTCCAGTACAGCATCTACATAATAAATATCTCCATAACAGGCATCATACTGTTCTGCTTCTTCACGGATACAGCTGTATTTCCCTGTATGCTTTAATTCTTCATATTTCTTGGAGGAAAATTCAATGGCCAGTTCCTGCGTATATTCTCCACCATGGTTCATGACAAAATCAATGAACCCTGCACCAAAATTGTACGATTGAAGCGCTAGTTTCACATCCCCATCAGCACGCTCCAATGTCTTTGCGAAATAAGCAACCCCTTGCTCGATGGACTTCTCAGGATTGTCAATACAGCCAACTTCCCCACAATGGGATTCTGACGCCTGCATCGGATCGTCACCACGTCCACCTGACTCCTGCGTCATCAAAGCGAGCAATATATCCTTGTATTCCCTGATCCCTTCCTGCTCCGCGTACATTGCAATATCATCTTCATACTGCAGCACCTGCTGGGGGAGGTCCGGTTCTTTTTCTTCAACAGTTGACCAGCTGCTCATGATTCCATCCCCAAGCTGACTTTTCATGGTTAAGAAAACGAGTCCAAGTAGAAAGACGGGGAGAAGGAAGGCTCCCCATGAGCGGCCTCTGTTTCTATCATTCTTCTTATTCACCCTTCTCCCCCTCTCTTCGACGCTAATCTATTTATATCTTACCATTTCCCACTTGAAATCACTGTAAAAAAGCATCCAATAGAGCCGATTGGGGACTACATATTTCCTCTTAATCTAGGAAGCACACTCTTTCTTACCCAGGATTGCTTATAACAAAAAAAGCCGCCACAACATGTGACGACTATTTCTTCTCTTCCAAATAGATGAATTCCGGCTCGGGATGACTTAAAAATTCATGATGTGAAATCGTCCATGCATAAGCACCAGCATAATCAAAAATCACAACATCTCCCGCTCTCAGCTCTTCTACATATTCATTTTTCACAAGAACATCATTCGGTGTACATAACTCTCCGGCAATGGTCACTTCCGCATCCTTCATACCCGGCCTTTCATAGGGAGCTTTCCATTCCTCGATGGGATAAACCCGGAAAGGGTGACTCATTTTCCAGGCAGCAGGGAGGCGGAGGTGATGGGAGCCACCCCGGATGAGGGCAAAATAATGATCATGGTTAGCCTTTACATCGATGACCTCCGCCACATATGATCCGGCAGCTGCCGTCATGTACCTTCCCAGTTCAAGCACTAAAGTCAGCCCGTCCATTTGGGATTCCATTTTATGAAGTCCTGAAGTGAATAAGTCCCAATCAAACGCCTCTTCAGGATTCCAATAATTGATGCCAACGCCTCCTCCAACATCGACCATGTGGATGTCCAATTCAAAGCGGTTCCGCCAACTCTTCGATTTTTCCAAGCACATGGATATAAATCGCACATGAGCCTCAGCATTCAAGTTGTTGGACATCGCATGAAAGTGAAAACCTTCTATACTTACATGGTCCATCTGTAGCGCCTTTTGTATGATCTGTGGCACTTCACGTTCATCAACACCGAATTGAGTCGGAACGCCGGACATCATATGGTGACTTTCGGGGACATCACGACTCAAATTGACGCGGATCAAGACCGGAGTGACGGTTCCTCTTTCTTTTGAAAGCCATTCGATGCGATTTAAGTCATGGAAACTTTCTACATTAATGGCTTCCACTCCAGCATCAATCGCTTCCTTTATTTCCTCCTGTTTCTTTGCAGGGGCTCCAAAAAGCACTGTTTTTTCTTGATGCACTTTATGCAATTCCCCGGCCGAAGCGACTTCAAATCCATCCACAATAGGGGCGAGAGTTCCTAGAATACGTGGATCAGGATTCGCTTTCACCGCATAAAAAAGCCGGCAAAAAGCCGGAAGACCGCTTTTTAACGTATTCACATGCTCTCGTAATCGACCTAAATCATAAACATAGGCACAAATGGGACCACCATGTACCCGTTTTTTATTTTCAATATACTGATCAATTCTCATGACTACATCCTCACACTTTCTTCAAGCTAAAGGGTTTGGCACTTCGGTGTATGCATCCCCTTTACTGTTGTTCAGCCTCATTTGAGTCAATGACTTATGCATGACCGTCGGCTGGAATAGGAACGTTCGATCTTCCGCCACTTGGCCCGCCAACTCATTCGCCAGTCCCAAACGATCCAGTTCTTCCTGTACCCCTCTTTTTACTTCCATCCAAAATGTTTCTTCCGCTAGTCCGGAATACCGCACAAGCTGACGGATGATTTCTCCTAAATGGTTTTGAAAGACGGTGTAATACAGTTTGTTATGCATCGAAGAACAATCATTCGTCACACTGACCGAATCTGCAGCAAACTTTGGAGAAATCCCCTGTTTCCGAAGGCGTTCCGGATAAACCCTTGCTCCGCCCCAGTCCCGGAAAAAGAAGCGGGTTAAACGACCATTCTTAAATACAGGAACACTGTTCTGAAGATGTCCTTCCAACGCCACTCCATACTTGACCATCATCGTCATATAGCCTGGAAGCACTTTTTGTATATAATGATAGAAAAACTCGTTGGCTGCCTGGGTCCGATTCAGGTGATGTTTCGTCTGAAATTCCTGGACCAGCTCATGTAGGATTGTCAAACCACTGATTGGGGACCGGGCGTACAAGCTCATTCCAGCAACGGCGACTTCTCCTTCTTCCAGGTGCGGTTGGAGAGATTCCCGTACTAACATCGTCAAATTACGGCTTTTTAACCGCTCCTCAGATCGGAAAGCAGCCCCGCCCCATTCATTTAAAGGGACAAAGGAATGTAACTGCGGCTCTTTATCTTTGATTTCCTGAATCATTGTTGAGAAAACGGTAGAATTCATCGCTGTCTGCGTAGAAATGGAACGGACGGTCGACGTCATCTGGCTGTTTACAGCAAGTTTTATCACAGGGGCGTCTTTCCTCTTAGGAGCTACAGTCCTGAACGAAGAAGTCGCCTCTACATTCATAGGTCGTGAAGATAAAAGGATCACTTCTTCATCTTCGATTTCCTTTTGATAAATTTCCGGTATCGCATGGTCGTACTGCCAAGGGTGGACAGGCAGAATCGTGTACAGGCTCTTCTCGTATCCCAACTCCGTTAATTCCTTATGCCCAGCCTCAACGCTTTCCGGAAAACTGGATTCAAACGTTGCTCCTGTACTCAATATCAATGACTTCTTCACGGCCGCCATGCGGATTGGAAACGTCTGATGAAACT
The DNA here is from genome assembly GCF_019599545.1 of Halobacillus sp. Nhm2S1. GTDB lineage: Bacteria > Bacillota > Bacilli > Bacillales > Halobacillaceae > Halobacillus. The sequence continues at coordinate 917,333 of NZ_JAIEZV010000001.1, forward strand.
CCGGGGAGTAACGGACCGTATCTTCATAGGTCAGTCCTATTTTCGTCTTGGCCCCAGGATGGAGGTGGTGCCCATCAACAACAAGCTGTTCGAAAAATAGATGAGCGTCTTCCCCTTTTTTCAACACATAATCGCTGGATGTATCCACATCCATACTGGCAGCTTCTGTGCGAACGGTCTGCTTCCATTCCTCATGAATAGTTAGAGCGAGGGCAAGGTTTGCCGTTCCATTATTCAACTCCTGGACAAAAGTGTCGCGATTTGGGTAGTCTTCTTTTTTAAACAAAAGAAAGACGAGCTCTGAGGCGGAAGATACGGCGCGAAGTCCTCGCTCCTCAATCAGCAAAGGTACATCGACTTCGACAAAGCGGAAAGCCGATTGATTGATGACCGGAAATAAGAGTTTGTTTCCCTGCTTTTGCACAAGTAAATAAGTCCGGTCATTCTCCAGTAGTGATTCCTTACCAGCAGGAATCGTCCTGCATAGATAAGCTACACCGCCCTCCAGGATCTCAGCACCCGAATATAGACCATCTATGTTCTCCCGAATAATGGAATTCGCAAGCTTCAATAAGATCCCTTTTCTTGCTTCTGCGCGGCAGTCCCAAAAAAGGTCAGCATAGGCAGGGTATGCCCTTTTCAAAAATTGAAAGGCCTGATCTTCTTCTTTATGCAATCCAGGCCACGACTTCATACGTTCAGTTAAGGGCAGAATCATGTTGTTTCACCTCTTTTCTTTTGGAAAAAGGATGAGGAATTTCCACATAAAGATTGTCGGTATATTGATCAGACAAACGCATTTTCACGAGAGCCTTCATCTTCGTGGGCTTTGTAAGAATTTCCTCTTTATCAAGCAATGCTTCTGTTGATATTTGTTTATCCTCTTTCATTTGGTTATATGTTTCGTGGATCACGTGTTCCACATGACTCCACATTTTTTCTTCCTTTGCAACTGTTCGTCGGGCGAGTGCTACGATAAGCTCTCCTAAATGATTATGAAAAAGCGCATGGGAGAACACATCCAATAACTCAGACCGCTCTTTTGTTAGTAGATTTGTACTTGGGTCGATTGGCTGCTCATCAAAATATTGTTCTAAGCGGTCATTCAGGATCCGGATGCCACCGTAATCACGGAGTACCGCCTTTTCCGGCTTTCCTTTTTTAAAAATAACAACACAATTTTGGAGATGAGCTTCCATACTGATGCCATATTTCGTAATCAATGTAAGCACACCGGGCAGCACCGTCTTCGCATAGTCATAGATGAACGATTCGTATGAAGGGTACGCCTCCGCTACTTCTTCTACGATCAGCTTTCCTGAAAACGGAGAAGGCGCGAGCAAAGAAGCCGCCGGAATCGCAACTTCATCGTTTTTCAAATCACGTTCTGGGTTCTCTCGTAGTATAGCCGCTGCATTTTTTTGCAGGAAATTCTCGTTCACTTTTTTAGCAGGCTTATAATGAATTCCCACTTCCTCTCCCATGACGGATAATGAGCGGGATAGTCCCTGATCGCGACTAAAGATCGTTTGTAAGAGTCGCGATAAAGTAGGACCATTTTTTGTCGATGCCGCTGAAACGGTACGGACCGCACTTGTCATTTGCACATTGACAGCGGTTTTGATGTGATGCTTGAACCGATTGTCTAGCGGTGCCATCGACCGGAAAGAAATGAGTGCAGATGTAGGGATGCTGACATCTTTAACCGGAAATAGTAATTTTCCTTTTAAGTCATCCTTATAATATTTTGTGATGGTATGTTCCCATTGCCATGGATGGATCGGAATCATTTGATAGTCTTCTGCATCTAAGTCATGATTTTCACAGATGTGTTGAACGGCTATATTTAACTCCGGGTACTCTTGCAAAAGGATGGACTTCGTGCTTTCACCGTTTTTGGAAGTCATATGATATCGATCTTTATGAACGAGCAGTGGCAGGAGATTGGGCTTCCCTTCCCATTCCGGTGCGTACCGGGAGACATCTTCAGGCGTCACGCCTATTCTCGTTCGGCTGCAAGGGTGGATGGTATGCCCTTGAATCACCCACTGCTCAAAAAAGTTCAGTGGGCTCTTGAGAGTAGCTGCATAGGATAACGCGTCTTCTGCCAGGTTTTCGATTTGTCTTTTTCTATGCTCCGCTACTGTAAGTGCCAAGGCCAGATTCGTCACACTGTTGAGGACTTCCTTATAAAAATCGGATTGATTATTTCCCGGGAAAAGCAGTTCTAAGCAAGTTTCGGATTTATCGACTAAGACTTGATTTCCATCCCGATTCAAAAACCGGATATCACCATCAATATCGATGTGATGAAATATGTAAAGATTAGCTACAGGTACGTGAAGTTCTCCACTGGTTACATAAAAAACCAATGTCTTTCCCTCGTTCCTCCATTCAAAAGGGAAGACACGCTCCCGAAAGGTCGCTTGTATTAATTGATGTAAAGTGAGGAGATCCGCTTGATTCATATTTTCTAAAAAAGTGGATTCATAACCCGGTAACTTCTTTTGTATTACATTTATGGCTTCCATTGTATTCACCTCCATGGAGGAATGATGTAGTTTTGTAAACTTGCCTATTCCCTAAATCTGTGGATGGTAATCGACCCATCTTGTGCCCATGACCTTAGCTTACTCCCAAGTCCATGTCCATTATGCTTCTTAAGTTGTTGTATTAATGGTTTTATTTTATAATTGAAAACAGTTATCAGCAAAAATAAAGCTTACAAATGGGAGACATCGATATGAAACGAGTATTTGAACAAATTCGGAACGATCATCGCATCTTTGTTGGTTCTGAATACAAGGACCGTTCTCATTACAAAGTCGATGACCTCATACAAAATAAAAATGCGATGAAAGCATTACTGGAAATACAAAAAGATCAGTTGGGTGCCCCTAACATGGCCATTACTGGTTTATTGTTCGGGAAAATGTATTCTGTGCTCACGATGGGATTGTTCGAGACGATGATCAAGCACGGCGTCATCATTGATGCAAGCCCTGAAAACATCAGCATCGAACTGAAAGAAAAAAATGCGATGAATTATATAGTTGACGATTCAGCGGTTCACAAAATTGCGGACCTGCCGGAAGATAAAGTGAAAGAATACGTTCATACTTTCATCACCCAGCACTTGCAGCCATTGTTCCAAACCGTCGCACAAGTGTCCAAGTGCAAGACGACACATGTGCGTTCCATCGTCTCTCACAACCTTCACCAACGAAAGTGTGCGCTTGTGAAAGAACAGGCAGATGAATGGACAGAGACCGTTTTCCGCTGGTTCACCACCCATGAACTGTTCAAGGAAAACCGTAGGAACCCTCTCCATTTCAAGTTCCGCTTTTACCAGGCAGACAATGGAAATGAAACCTACGTCAGACGTCACTGCTGCATGAAATATATGCTTCACGATGCTGATAAATCAAAATGCTGTCCCACCTGCCCCCTTATTTCAGACGAAGAGCGCGACGACCGCATCAAATAAAGCCCGAGCTAACCAAAGAGCTCAGGGCTTATTTTTATGGAAATAAATGTATGACCTGGTACACCAAAATATGTAAGACCTGGTCACACAATAACTTGTATGAACTGGTAAACCAACACTTCCCACAACCTTGTGTCCTATACTCGTTACTCATTAATGACGAAAACTCCCTACAAAATTTATATTGTAGGGAGCTTTTATTAGTTAGTTCATGTCTTTATACATTTTTTCTACCAATTGGACTAATCGATGATCATTACTTAGTTCGGAGATCTCCTGAAAAGCCCCTGTAAGTCCTTGGTCCAAAATTTTATCCTGCAGCTCTTTTGCTTCAGTGTCTGATTCATTTTTGTAGCTCAGTGCAGCTGCAATAACAGTTACTAAATATTGCGGGTCCGCTTTCACCCGTTCTAAATATTCAACCGCCGGCCTTACAAGACGGTCTTTCGGTCCAAGCTTCCGAATCGGAGCACGCCCCACACGGGTGACTTCATCCGACAGGTCCGGGTTTAAGAAACGGTTGATGATCTGGTCTATATAAGCCTCATGTTGATTCTTGCCGAAACCATACTTCTCAATCAGGACCGCTCCCGTTTCACTTAGTGCGCCTGCAACCTTTTCCTTGACTCTATGATCGTCCATCGCGTCCTTGATTGTCGAATGTCCATAATAGCTTCCGAGATAGGCCGTCGCTGCGTGACCTGTATTGACTGTAAACAGCTTACGTTCAATATAAGGTGTCAGGTCCTCCACATAGGTGATCCCTTCGACTTCCGGCTGAATTCCTTTGATCGCCGGTGTTTCCACAACCCATTCATAATAAGGTTCAACCTTGACCGTCAACGGATCTTCATTGTGTTGATCCGGCACAATCCTGTCTACGGCTGCATTCGGAAATCCGATCAAATCTTCCAATTGACCCTGCAACGTTTCATCCATGCTTTCAAGCACATGTTGCTTCAATGCTTCAGATCCACCAATCATGTTTTCACAAGCAATGACATTCAAAGGTCCTGCTTGATCTGTGATACGTCTTTCTAATCCTTCTGCCAAAAGCTTTGCGATGACAGGAAGAATGCTAGGTCCAACAGCAGTCGTGACAAGGTCTGCTTGAGCGATGGCAGCCACAACGTCTTGAGGCTGTTTCATACTGTTCAATCCACTGACATTCTTAACCTTAATGGAAGCATCGTCCCCAGCCAACTCCACCAGGTACTGATTGCGTTCATTCAATAGATCGATCAACGTCTCGTTCACATCGACAAAAACAGTCTCGTAACCAGACTGATCAAGAAGCGCGCCGATGAAACCTCGTCCTATATTTCCTGCTCCAAAATGAACAGCTTTCATTTTACTCCACCTCGCTGAACGTCTGGAGAACTTCTTCCTTCGTTTCTGCTGCAATCAATTTTTCAACATTCTCTTCTTCCGAACAAACGATAGCAATCTGAGAAAGGATTTCTAAATGCTCGTTGCCTTTTCCAGCAATCCCAATAAGGAGCTTAACGATATTTCCGTCTCCAAAATCAACGCCTTCTGGTACGGTAACTACAGAAATACCTGTTTCATTGACGGCTTTCTTCGCATCCTCTGTACCATGTGGAATGGCTACGAAGTTCCCCATGAAAGTGGATGTGATTTCCTCACGCTTCAGCATTTCTTCGATGTAAGCTTCATCTACATAGCCTTGTTCATTGAGAATGCCTCCTACATAGCGGATAGCTTCTTCTTTCGTTGCCAAGCTCTTGTTCAATTCGATGTTTTCTTTTTTCAAAATGTTTGTAGACATTATAAAAACTCCCTTATCCTTTTGATTTTAAAAACGTATAAAGTTGGTTGGCTAAATAATGGAGGATGTTCTCCTCCTGTTCTGATTCTAATATCGACGTACACTCTTCATCTTCTATAATGAGAGAACTAATGAAACTCAACGTCTCTAACCCTTCTTGACTCGGTGCTTCAGGTGCGAGCATAAGGAGCATCGTTTTGATGGTCATTTCTTCTCCGTCCATCCCCTGCACCTTCAAAGGCTCAGTCAAGATATGAACCGAAAAGGAAGGCTCGTCAATGGAAGAACTACGAGCATGGTAGAGCGCGAGTTTTGTACCCGGGATCCCAAGACCGCCGACTTTTTCCCTTTCCAGCAAGTGGCGAACAATGCCTTGCACATCAGACACAGCTCCACTTTCTTTTAAATCCCCCACCGCATGTTCCAATGCACGGTCCACATGAGAGGCATCTATGTTTGTCACAACTAGATAATCAAGAAGCTTTCTCATGGTATGAGCATAGCGTTCATAAGCCTCGATGCTTTCTCTTATTGACTGAAACGACTTCTCATCCTGGATCTTTTGTACCATTGCCGGCTTTCTCATTTGCTTCGTCACACGCACACGTCGAATCGCATGCTCAATTTTGTGAATATCCTTTTGAGGTAATACAGGACTCACCTGCACATAATCCTCTATATCCACAAGACGAATGGTTGATATGATTAAATCGTAGTGAGCTCTATCCATTCCTTCAAGATCAAACAGAGAATGGTGTTCAATCTGCTCAATTTCATTGAATTTCTTTTGTAGTTTGGCCGCCAGTATTTTAGCCGTGCCGATACCGCTCGAACAAACGACAAGGACATTAATCCCTGCCACACCTTCCATGTTCAGGAGCGCCGATGCAAAATGCATGACGATAAAGGCGGTTTCTTCACGCGGGAACTGCAATCCTGGAAAAACTTCCTGAAGCGACTTTTCCACTTCTTTGAACAAAACAGGGTAATCTTCTTCCATCTGATCAGTAAATGAATTTTCGATATCCATGTTATGTTGCAAACGGTACACACTAGGTTTCAAGTGGACGACAAGATCATTCAATAAACGATCATACTCGTTGAAATCCATCCCTACACGCCGAGATACTTTAGCGATCAGCTGCTTCGCTTTAAAAGCAATACTCATACTTGAGTCCTCAAGCAAAGAATCTCGATTGTACCTGGCCTTGGCTCCCATCAAATGCATCGTAATATGGCCGGTTTCCGCTTCTGGTATAGAGAGTTGGAACGCGCCGGCTAATTGATCGATCAAGCCTTCCGCAAACGTGTACTCTTTTGTAGAACGAAGCTTTTCCAACTGTGCTTCATCGATATGAATCTTTTCCCCTTGCTGCATACGTTCAATCGCTAAAGCGAGGTGTACGACTAAGGCTATATAGGCACTATCTGCGAGAGGGTACGATAAGTCTTTCCGCAACTCATCGACATGATGTTCGATAAGCGCAAGCGTTTCTTTATTTATGATGTCCAGCAACTGTGTGGATAAAGAATCTTCTACCGTCTGATTCCCTTCCTGGATGTTCTGTCTTACCATGGAGAAAAAATCAGGCTCGTTCATGTGGGTCATAATCAATTGGCTGATGGCTTCTCGAATGCCGGATTCATCTCCGACTACTTCAACACCGTAGCCCCTTTTTCTAACAAGTTCTAATTGAAAGTCCTTGAGGTGTTCTTCAATCTTATCAAGGTCATGACTGATCGTTGCTACCGTGACACCAAGATCATTTGCAATCGCCACAAGCTTGACAGGTTCACGAGTTTCCAAGAGTTTAGATAAAATTAACACATGCCTCTCTTCCGGCGTATAATCCACCGAAGCTTGCTTCCTCAACTCCATTTTCAGCGTTTTCATCTTATTCAAAGGTCCTTTTATCAAAAGGACGCCCCCGGATTCTTTCTCGAGTGACAACTCCATTTCGCCCAGGAGATCTTCCAACCCTTTCAAATCCCGATGCACCGTTCTTGTGCTGATATCGAGTTCTTTGGCCAATTGTTTTACGGTCACTTGCTCTTCCTGACCAAGCAGGCGATCTAAAATTTTTCTTTCACGACCTGTCACATACATCCCTGATCCACCTCCTTCAAGGACAAGATTTAACAACTATGGTTTCTATACTTCTATGATAGGTTGCATCGTAAGGGTTTTCAATGATTAGAAAAGTCATCTTCGTCACACGATCTGTGACAAAATTTAATAACCTATCCTTATTTTTAAAAATGGCATGACGATCTAGATAATCAACGCGGGTCGCATGTATCAAAGGTTTTTGAACATTTATCGGGTTTCATGCATTTATCCGTGGCTTTTGGTCATTTATCGGTGAATTTCCTACGTTTATCAGCGGGTTTTTGTCATTTATCGGTGAATTTGACATCTAATCAGACCCTTGAACTCTTATTAGCAATTTCAGTACTATTAGCAGCTTTAAAAGTTCGAAGCTTGAAAAAGAATACAAAGGCCCGATCGCAGGATCAGGCCTTTAGAGTTGTTATTCAGATTTAAGTTCGTTTACGAGTTCATCATACTTCGGACTATTCAAGAAATTGTCAACAGAGATGTGGTGAGCACCTGGTACTCTTTGTACCGCACGTTCCGTCAAGTCTTTGTGAGTGATGACGATATCAACATCACTTGGAAGATCGTTGATCGCCATATTCGTTACATCGATTTGGATTCCAGCTTTCTTGAACTTGTTCTTCAGGAGAGACGCTCCCATCGCACTGGATCCCATTCCCGCATCACAAGCAAAGATGATTTTATCGACATGGCTGCGGTCTACAGAAGGAACGACATCTGTGTTTCTTTCTGAAACCTCTTCATTCACTTCTTCTTTTTGCTCTCCTTGTTGAGAATTCAACTGTCCAGAAACAGAGCTCTTCTTCCCTTTCATTTCTTCCATTTTAGCTGTAGCTTCGTTCAAATTCTCTTCCTCGTCATTTTTGCTGAATTTAAGGATGAAGGAAGCGACTAGGAATGATGCTAGTGTCGCAAGAAGAACACCTGCAATGACACCAAGGTGATCCCCTCTGGCTGTCAATGGCATAAGAGCAACAATACTTCCTGGAGAAGGAGTCGCCGTCAAACCGACACCGAAAGCGACGAACGTTGTTGTTCCGGTTACACCACCGGCGATGGCTGCTAAAATCAAAGCCGGCTTCGACAAGATGTACGGGAAGTAGATTTCGTGAATACCACCAAAGAAGTGGATGATGGCAGCCCCTGGTGCGGTCTGACGGGAAATTCCTTTTCCAAAGATACTGAAGGCCAAAAGAATTCCGAGTCCAGGACCCGGGTTTGTTTCAAGTAAGAATAAAATCGATTTTCCGATTTCCTGTGTCTGATCCACAGCGATTGGACTTAAAATCCCGTGGTTGATGGCATTGTTTAAGAATAAGATTTTCGCTGGTTCTATGAAGATGTTAACAAGCGGCAATAATCCCGCATTGACTAACGCTTCAACAGCAGAACCTAAAACATTTGTCAGTCCTGACATAATCGGTCCAATAATGTAATAACCGATGATTGCAAGAATCGCTCCCACAATTCCAGCAGAGAAGTTGTTGACAAGCATTTCGAAGCCCGACTTGACCTTGCCTTCAAAGAGCTTATCCACCCATTTGATGGCTAGACCACCTAGGGGACCGATGAGCATCGCGCCAAGGAACATTGGGATCTCCGCTCCGACGATGACCCCCATCGTAGCTGTCGCACCTACGACACCTCCGCGAAGTCCATGGACCAACCGTCCACCTGTAAAACCGATGAGTAGGGGCAGCAAGTAGGTGATCATCGGACCAACCATTTCTGCTAAATCTTCATTAGGAATGTATCCATCTGGAATAAATAAAGCCGTTATAATACCCCATGCAATAAATGCTCCAATGTTCGGCATGATCATTCCACTTAAAAAGCTTCCAAACCGCTGAACACGAGCTCTTGCACCTGTTTGTTTTTTCTCACTCATGAGATTTCCTCCTCGTCTCGTTTGTTCTCTTTTTTCTGTACTTTCATAATAAAGCGGTTACACCCCTATGCTCAAGACAATCTAAATGCAGCTTTGTCATAGAAGACGTGACAAATCTAAAAAAGGCTGAAAAAACGGAAGAAACGCCGGTCACAAACTATGACCGACGTCCTTTTCAATCTCTTCTTTTTTTCAAGCCTGCCTTTATTCCTTTTGCTATCCAATGGTGAACGAAAAGGGCCGCACCGATTCGAAGAAAGCTTTCGAATTGAATCAGAAAAAGAGATATGAGTGATTCATAAACTCCCCAAGTCATTAGAACGGTCAGTGTAGAGGACATGAAACCGTGCAAGATGGACTCGCGAGAAAAGTATTCCAAGTGAGTGAGCATGGTAAAACCAGTGAACAAAGAAAGACTTCCAACCCACTGTTTCCCACACCATAGATGATTAAATAAAGCGAAGATAATCAGGATGAATGCACCACTAAATAAAACGGCTCTCTCAGAAAGGCGCTTTTTCATCCAGACTCTTTTTTCTTATTCATGAGCTGTTCAATGTAAGGTTCAATACCTGTCCATTTGCTGATCAATTTCAGCATCAGCAAAAAGAAAATCCCTTCCAGGGTCACCCCTTTCACCGTATCCGCAGATAACCACTGCTCATAAATGGTGATCGGAACCATATCAATGAATTCGGAAAAAGCAAAAGTTAATCCAAAAGCAAAAACCAGAAGGCCGAAACCCTTCCATATGGGATCCACACCTAAAAACCAGAGCAAGTAAACCACCAAGCCTATAGAGATGATTATGACCTGCTTCCCAAACTGAAGGTGAGTCCCTGTCAAAATGCCACCAATAATCATCATAGCGATAGAGAAAAATACCGCTATAAGTAAATGCTTTTCGTTCTTTCTTAAATGATGAATAAGCTTTTTCATACGTTACCTCCCCGCAAAAATACCGGTCTCCATTTTATCGCTCGACCGTGAGTGAGAACAATGGAATCATTCTCCACCCTTTTACTCATAACTTCTATTGCGATAACGCAAAATAAGACAAACAAGGAGGAAAAGATATGAACGTTGCGCAACTATTAATCAAATGCTTAGAAAACGAAGGCGTCGAATATATCTTCGGTGTGCCAGGAGAAGAAAACATCGATGTCATGGATGCCCTTCTAGACTCTTCCATCCAGTTCATTACGACGCGTCACGAAACAAGTGCCGCCTTTATGGCCGGCACCTACGGAAGGCTGACGGGCAAGCCCGGCGTCTGTCTGGCCACGCTCGGGCCGGGGGCGACCAACCTTTTGACTGGTGTGGCCAATGCGAACATGGACCACTGCCCGCTTATCGCGATTACGGGTCAGGCGGGGCTCAACCGTCAACACAAGATCTCGCACCAGTACTATGACCTTGTAGACATTTACGCTCCTGTAACCAAGTGGAACGCACAAATTAAAACAGGAGAAATTGTCCCGGAAGTTGTTAGAAAAGCGTACCAGTTGGCGATGCAGGAAAAACCAGGAGCGACCCATATTGATTTACCTGAGGACGTGGCGAGCATGGAAGTATCAGCTGAGCCTCTTCCGATTACCGGTCATTCTCTTCCACAAGCTGATGAAAAAGTCATCAAGGAAGCGGCGGAACTTCTCACCAAGGCAGAAAAACCTTTGATTTTAGCAGGGAATGGAATCACTCGGGAACAAGCGACAGATGAACTACAAGCGTTAGCTGAAAAAGCGCAAATCCCAGTCGTTCACTCTTTCATGGGAAAAGGTGCCCTGTCCTGGAAACACGAACTTAGTCTTCTCACAGCTGGACTAAGTGGAAAAGATCATATCACCTGTGGTTTTCAAAAAGCTGATCTAATCATTCCAATCGGTTTTGATATGGCAGAAACACCGCCGCAAAACTGGAATCCGACCGGGCAAACCCCAATCTTGCATATCGATACGGAGGAAGCAGAGATTGATGCGTACTACCCTGTCTCCCTGAACGTTGTCGGAAACATCAAAGAGAACTTAAAACAACTGACAGAAGCTGTTTCGGAAAAAGAGAGAAATCTTGACTGGGCCGCTTCCATCCGTAAAAACGTACTGGCAGACTTTGAAGAACATCAAGAGGATCAAGCTTTTCCTATCAAACCGCAAAAAATCATTGCGGATTTACGAAACGCCATGAGAGATGAAGACATCGTCATCTCAGATGTCGGCGCACACAAAATGTGGATGGCCCGTATGTATCATACATCCAAGCCCAACACTTGCCTGATATCCAATGGACTTGCTTCTATGGGAGTAGCGGTTCCAGGAGCGATTGCAGCCAAAATGGCCGCTCCGAATCGTAACGTAGTCGCTGTTTGCGGAGACGGTTCTTTTCTTATGACAGGTGCAGAACTCGAAACCGCGGTAAGGCTGAACCTGCCGATCATCATTCTCCTTTGGAGGGACGATGGCTACGGGCTGATTGAATGGCACCAAATGAAAAAATTCGACCGTCCATCGAACATTGAATTTGGCAACCCGGACTTTATCAAACTCGCTCAGTCTTTCGGCATGGAAGCTTTACGTGTCGACCAAACCCAAGATCTGCAGAAAGCTCTGGACCAAGCGATTTCCATGAATAAACCTGTCTTGATCGACTGCCCTGTCGACTACAGCGAAAACATGAAACTGACGGAAAAACTAAAAAATATCACATGCGAATGAGGTGAAATCATGAAAATCGGATCAATTATCAACGGTGAAGAATTTCGCGAAGATGACCGCGAGACGATGACGGTCAAAAGTCCTTACAATGCGGAGGTTTTTGCGGATCTGGCCTTAGCTAAAGAAGAAGACTTAAACAAGGCGATCGACATCAGCTACGATACATTTCATCAGACGATGAAGAAAATGGCTGCTCATGACCGGGCGGACATTCTTTTGAAAGCATCCCAACTTTTGGAGGAGCGCCAGGAGGAATTTGCTGAAGCTATTACTAAGGAAGCAGGGAAACCTTTACAGTATAGTCAGGGTGAAGTGCAGCGTTCGATTCAAGTCCTCCGTTTTGCGGCAGAAGAAGCCAAGCATATCGAAGGAAAAGTCATTCCGATGGATGCAGCGATCGGTGGAGAAAACCGGGTCGGTTTCACGAAGCGGGTGCCGCTCGGGGTCGTCGCGGCAATCACACCCTTTAATTTTCCGTTGAACTTAACATTGCATAAAGTCGCACCAGCTATTGCAGCCGGCAACACGATCGTATTAAAACCAGCGGAGAAAACGCCGGTATCCGCCTACAAACTCGTGAAGCTTCTCCATGAGGCGGGACTACCAAAGGGGGCTATTCACTTGCTGCTTGGAACTGGAAAAGAAATCGGAGACCCCCTTGTGAAGCATGATAAAATCCACAAGGTAACGTTTACCGGAAGCCTGCCCGTAGGACGCACGATCCGCGAGAATGCAGGTTTTAAGAAAGTGACGCTCGAGCTCGGTTCCAACAGTCCTAATATTCTTTTTGAAGATGCCGACCTCGACTATGCCGTTCCAAGTTTAGTTAAAGGCGCATTTGCCTTTTCAGGACAGGTGTGTATCTCCGCGCAGCGAATTTATGTGCATCAGAATATCTACGATCGCTTCTTAAAGGCGTTCATAGAAAAGACCGAAGAACTGAAGATCGGTGATCCGATGAGCGAAGAGACGGATTTTGGTCCGATGATCAATGAGGATGAAGCGAAACGCGCCAAAATGTGGATTGATGACGCCGTGGAAAATGGAGCAAAAATTGAAACCGGGGGCAAGCGTGAGGGCTCTTTATTAAGCCCCACCATCCTGACTGATGTGAAAAGCGATATGAAAATCATCGCTGAAGAAGTATTCGCTCCGATTGTATCAGTCATTCCATTTTCATCTGAAAACCAAGTGGTTAGTCAATCAAACGACTCTATCTATGGTCTCCAAGCAGGTATTTTCACAAGAGACATTGATCGAGCCTTTCGTGTAGCCGATCAGCTGGAAATGGGTGGTGTCTGGATCAATGAAATGTCCACTTATCGGCAGGACAACCACCCTTATGGAGGCGTAAAGCAAAGCGGAATTGGACGAGAAGGTGTCCAATATGCGGTGGAAGATATGACAGAATTGAAGTTTTACGGCATTCGACTAAATGGATAAACGAAAAACAGTCGCCCTGGTAGGACGACTGTTTTTTAATGATTTTCTTTTTCTCCAATCCAACCACGGGCATCCATCGCTTTTACCAAATGCTTGATACCTACCATATAGGCTGCATCACGCATCCGACACCCTTTTTCCTCTTTCATTTCAATCACCTTCTCAAACCCTGAGAGCATCTTTTCTTCCAGCTGCTTGTTCACTTCGTCCACTTTCCAATAATAATTCATGTTGTTCTGCACCCATTCAAAATAGGAAACTGTTACTCCGCCGGCATTACAGAGGATATCAGGGATGACGAAAATCCCTTTCTCTTCAAGAATTTGGTCCCCTGCTGGAGTTGTTGGTCCGTTTGCGGCCTCGGCCAGGATTTTTGCTTGAATCGTCGGGGCCGTCTCTTCCGTAACCTGATTTTCAACTGCTGCCGGAATAAGAATATCTACCGGAAGGCTGAACATTTTCTCGTTTGTGATCGGTTCTGCTTTTTCATAAGAAGAAGCATACTGATCCCCACCGTTCGTATAAGCTAGCAAATCAGGGATATCCAATCCGCCTTCTTTGTAAATTCCGCCTTTAGCATCCGTCACAGCTACAATTTTCACACCTAATTCATGCAAGAACTTAGCCGTCATACTTCCTACGTTACCAAACCCTTGAATGGCGGCTGTCGCTTCTCCCATTTCAATTCCGAGGACTTTACACGCTTCACGAATTGTGAAAACTACCCCTCGTCCCGTGGCTTGAAGACGACCGAGTGATCCTCCGAGAACCACTGGTTTTCCTGTCAGCATGCCAGGAATGTTATATCCCCGGAGCTGATCGAATTCGTCAATCATCCATCCCATGACTTTAGGGCTTGTGTTGACGTCAGGAGCAGGGATATCCTTCTGAGGACCAATGATCGGAGTGATTTTTTTAATGTAATTGCGACTTAACTGCTCCAACTCGCGTTCGGAAAGTTGTTCAGGGTCCACAATGATGCCACCCTTACCACCACCAAATGGTAGATCTATGATTGCAGCCTTCAAGGACATCCATATAGAGAGCGCCTTCACTTCATCTAGATTGACATCCGGATGAAAACGGATCCCGCCCTTCGTAGGTCCAAGGATATCCATATGCTGAGACCGATATCCCGTGTAATTCTCAATTCGTCCATCATCCATTCTTACAGGGATCGAAACTTCAAAAACGCGCATCGGCTTCTTCAACAAATGGTAGATGTTCTCATGAAGACCGAGTGTCTCCACCGATTCCTTCAGTAACCCCTTAACGATTTCATAAGGATTATGTCCATGCGTCATAATATCCGATTCCACTTTATCGTACTTTTCCTTACCCATATTCCCACCTCATCTATTCCATATTTTTCTACACCAGGTCTTACATTTTCCTCCTGACCAGGTCATACAATTATTTCCAATTCATTACACTTGATTATTATCTGGATCGTATGACAATTGATCATCATCTTCATCTGATTCAATGATCACTTCTGTGACCCCACGCTGACTCAGGATTTTCTTCTCAATACCATCGAGGACGCGATCCACTTGCTCGATCGACATATCCGGATCGAACTCAAGCTTCAGTTCCACATGCAGCTCTTCTCCCTCTTTCATGACCATCAGCTTTTGTATGTCCTGTACTTCAGGATGTTCAAATACGAATTCACCGATTTTCTTTTCCATTTCTTCATCCGCTACCCCAAGTACACCTGCTGCATTGTCTAAGAAGATTCGACCGACCACATAAAACAGCATCAATCCGATGATGACAGAAGCATAGCCTTCAGCTGTATGAAAAGGGGTATAAGTTGCAATTAAGATCGAGATCATCGCAATCAAAGCACCTGATGTAGCCACCATATCCTCCAGGAAAACCAACTTCGTAGCAGGTTTTGCTTCTCCGATGTTTGCCAAACTTACTTTTACAACCTCCATGCCTTTGACATTCTCCTGTCCGATATCTTGGACGACTTCTTTCATTGCTTTGTACAACACAAAAGACTCAAGAATTGCAGCAACTCCAAGTACAGTCAAGTTCAGCCAAAGCCAGGATCCTGCTTCTGGAGGATGAAGGATGTGATGAATTCCTTCTTTGATCGTTTCGTATGCCAATATGCCGACGATGATGACAGCACCAAGCAATACAAGGTTTACAAGTCGGGCAAACCCATTCGGAAATTTATCGGTCGGTGCTTTTTTACTAAGAGCTGAACCGATGAATACAAAGAATTGGTTGGCCATGTCACCAATGCTGTGCATCATTTCCGCAAACATCGCCACATTACCTGTAATGAAATAGGCAATGCCTTTGATCAACGCAATAGTCCCGTTAATGATGCTCGCCCATAAAGCCGGTTTATTGCCTTTTTTCAACAAGACGAATAGCTCTTTCATCCCTTACCCCTTTCCATCCCCAGCTTCTCTCCATAGTTTCTCAAGATCGAGCGGAAATCATTCCATAAAATGTCTGACCAGGTCTTACATATTCTTCCGTACCAGGTCTTACATTTTATTCCATTAAAAATCATAAAAAAAAGCACCCCATTATGGGATGCCATTTTTTGTGATGGTTTAGAAAGAAACAGCTGCCGATGCGGCTTCTTCCAGGCCATCTTCAATAATTTTTTCCGCGCGATCAGGGAATTGGTTATGACCTTCGACCACAAGTGTCGTGATATCTTCGATTCCCCAGAATTGCAGGATATTTTCCACGTAATTAACGGCCATCTCAGCAGATTTTGCTGGTCCTTCAGAGTAAACACCACCACGGGCATTCAAGATGGCCACCTTTTTATCAGGAAGCAATCCGACAGGTCCTTCCTCTGTATAGCGGAACGTTTGTCCAGCTTGTGCCAGGTAGTCGAAATACGTGTGGAGGACAGCAGGAATGGTAAAGTTCCATAGCGGAAATGCAAATACAACTTTGTCTGCAGCTAGGAACTGATCCAAGTATGCTGTTACCGTATTTGTCGCTTCAATTTCAGCTTGAGTAAGCTCCATGCCTTTGGAAAGCTTGAACATACCATTAATTTTATCATTGTCATAGTAATCAAGGCTTTCCTCGAACAAATCCAGTTCTTCTATTTCGTGATCCGGGTGAACCTTTTTATAGTTATCCAAGAATGTGTGGTAAAGTTTGACGCTCACAGACTGCTCCATCGGTCTGGAATTCGCTTTTACGAAAAGTACTTTTGTCATCGTGTGAACCTCCATTTATATAAAATTAGTTGTTGTAGCAACCTAAAGTTATGAGGTTAAACCTAATGATAGCTGTTAGAACGTGGATATAGGTTTTATGTCCGTAATTCAAGATGTTGCTACACAAACTATTCAACGTGATCTATGTTATAAACTTATCATCTACTTGTCAATCCACAAGGCTCGGAACATGGAAAATCCTCCAAATGTAACATTTTTACAAAAAGAGGTTTTCACTTCTCTCTATGCGGTTATATAGCTTATGTGCGCACAACTAAAACCAATTTCGAAAGGATGTATTTCTAAATGGCTGATCGTTTCAAGACTGGTGAACAAGCTCCAGAAGCAGGTACTTACGAATTTGATGGTTTAGTGGATGGTCGTAAAAATAATGATGTAACAGAGGATGAGAAACATATCGAGTTGAGCAATGGAGATACGTTCCCACCTCTTCGCTCCAGTAAAGAAGCAGCTTACTGGAAGAAAGCATAATCTACACACAACACATAGAAAAGTCCTGGACATCCCCCTGCCCAGGACTTTTCGTCATTTTTTCTTACCATTAATCACCTTTAATGTCGGCGCTTGTTTTTCATCTGGCTGACGTTCAAAGGACGTAATCGTCGCCCCAATTCCAATTGTGAGTGAACCATCTGACTCCACACGGAACAACGTACCGGGCTCTTTAACGCGGACGGATTGGACATTGTGTCTGGCAAACACCTGCTGCAAGTCACCAATCAATTCATCTTTTCCATATGTGAAACCCATTTTGTCACTCCCTAAATGATCCTCTATTACTAGTAGGATATGTAAAAAGAGAGACAAACATGCCCATGAATTCCAAGAGCTTTCTTACGCGTTCGCATCATTCATAGAGGGACATTTCATCACGCGCCATATATAACTCAAGCGCTCTTAGATGAGTGGCTTTCGCTCTCTGCTGGGTCCGCTCTTTCACCTCAGGATAATTTTCTGCTTCTACATAATCCGCGAGGACATCAATGACGTCATCTAACAACTTGGCCTTAAAATAAAGCCTCATGCGCTCAACTACCTGCTTTCCTGCAAGGTCTCTTACTTTCTCCTCCCAAATCGGCCAGTCTTTACTATAAACCCAAGGCCAGAGCAAGGAAGCATTTGCTAAGATTTCACCCTGCCACGCCTGCCCCTTCCATGTGTCTCCTTCAAAAAACTCAAACACAAGACCATAGGGGTGACCAGGGATGACTTCTTCATGGATTTCCATGAGCAGCTTCGGAACATGATAATTTTCTGTCAAATACTCGTGAATATGTGCCCACTGCTTCAGCCTTGCTATATGATCCTTTTTAACAAACTTTACATGCAAGCACTTCTCCCCATCCGAGATTTGATAGGACTGATTGACAAACCCTCCAGGATTCCATATGTACTGAATAGTGATGTTTTCTGAATCCAAACCAAGTCCTGCTTTTTGTGCCCATTCTTCCAAAGATCTCTCTAGTCTCTGATCAGTCACAGTTATTCCCCCCTTTCTCTCTAGATTCGCTTCTCCACTTAAAATTCCTTGCTGAAATCAATGGATTGACATATCGAAAATCATCGATTAGTATGGGCCTATGAAAAACTACGTAGACATTTTCAAAGTGTTGGCCAACGAAAAGAGATTGGATATGCTGCAATGGTTAAAAGAGCCAAAAGCCCATTTCGACAAGCCGACGGCTCATTTATCCAAGAACATCAGTGAAAAGGGAGGCGTGTGTGTTGGAGATATACAGGAAAAAGCCGACATGTCACAATCAACGGTCTCTCACTATCTCTCCATGATGCAGAGTGCCGGACTTCTAGAATCCGAGCGCCACGGAAAATGGACGTACTACCGTCGGAATGAGGCTGTCATTCAAGAGGTAGCTGAATTTCTAAAGAAGGAGCTGTAAGGCTCTTTTTTTAGCGTAAACATATCGACAATTAGAGATATGTAGATATGAAAGGGGTTGTGTATATGAAAGCATGTATTTATCTTTTCGCACTATTTGCAGGAGTTTCTTTAAGCATTGAAGGAGCCATTTATGGAGAGCTTGGAGAAACCGTAGGAAAATTAGAAAGCAGCTTTTATAATTTTTTCGTCGGTTCCATTATTTTAGGAATTGTTCTTCTTTTCTTAGGTCATGGGTCTTTGAGTCACACATTCAAAGCTCCCAAATGGCAGTTAAGCGGAGGTTTTCTGGGCGTGATCTATCTGACAATTTTAATTTTCGCCATTCCAATCGTGGGAGTAGGTGCTGCGATGATCAGCGTAATCGTCGGTCAGTTAGCGATGAGCATGGTTATCGAACATAAAGGATGGTTGGGCAGCAAGGCGAACAAAGTAAAAAAAGAAAAAGTGATGGCCGTCCTGCTTATGACCATTTCTTTGTTTTTAATCTTTTCGTAGGAGGTATTTGAAATGGCTATTCTATTGTTATTGGCCGCAGTACTTGGAGGCACGATGCTAAGTGCACAATCTTCGATCAATGGTTCCCTTAGTACAAAAGCAGGCACTTATGAAACCACTTTTCTTACATTCATTACCGGAGCCCTGATTTTATTCCTTCTCGTCTTGTTTTTTGGTGATGGTGAGATCGGTTTAATATTAGAAGCTCCAAAATGGCAGTTGAGTGCTGTATGGTTTGGCGTGGGCTATTTGTTTCTAACCGTACTTGCTGTGCCCCAAATCGGTGTAATCGCCACAAACATCTCAACGATCATCGGGCAATTAGGGGCTGGCATTATGATCGACCATTACGGATGGTTTGGAGGAAATCAAATCCTCTTTGATTGGAAAAGGGGACTGTCATTTCTTCTCATGCTCATCGCCCTCCGCTTCATTTATATCGCAGACAAAAAACAAGTAAAGGGTGGCTGATTGTACCACCCTTTCTCTCATCAATGAACCATTCCTTTCTTCTGATATTCTTGAGACTTTATCAATTGGATACTTTGTCCATGATCAGACTATTCACATATACCCAAAACCTGAGCATGAAAAGTAAGCCGTCGCTTCTTTTTCCTTACTAAATCCTTTAGAAAAGGACTAAATGAGCACCCTACAGGTCGACAACCCAATCAAAAGTCTCCCCTCTCTCCCCCTCCTTCTAATGAATCATTTAACATTATGTCAATTGTCAGACAATTATGAACTTGATATAGTTAGTTCAAACAAGGAGGAGATCCAACTTGAAGATCAATCAAAAAAGATTTCAGGAACACATCGAAACCCTAGCCAAAATCGGAAAGATTGGAGAAACCGGCGTCTGCCGCCTCGCACATTCAAAAGAAGATCGTGAAGCGGTCGATGTTGTCCGTCTTTGGATGGAAGACGCCGGACTAGATACACATATCGATGGATTTGGAAACTTAGTTGGTCGCATCGAAGGAAAAGAAAAAGACAAACCGATCCTCATGTTAGGATCCCACATCGACTCCCAGCCTTATGGAGGACGTTTTGACGGAACGTTAGGTGCTTTAGGCGCGATTGAAGTTGTACATACGATGAAAGAAGAAGGCATTACCCCCAACCGATCCATTGAGGTCATCTGTTTTGCTGACGAAGAAGGGTCAAGGTTCAATAAAGGCGTTTTCGGCGTCCGTGGAATCATCGGCCAGCTAGAAGAAGGCGAACTCGAACGCAAAGATAAAAATGGGGTGACCCGCTTAGAGGCTCTCAGAGAATTCGGCGTGGAACCGGATTTAAGCCAAAGTCCTGTTTACAAACCTGGAGATATTGAAGCTTTTCTTGAACTTCATATTGAACAAGGACCTGTCCTCGAATCGCAGGACAAGCCCGTTGGAATCGTATCGGCCATATCCGGTCCGATCTGGTTGACGGTGACTCTTGAAGGTTTTGCTGGCCACGCAGGATCCGTGCCAATGAACTTGAGACAGGATGCGTTTCTCGGAGCCTCCATTATTACAAAAGAGTTTAATGAACTTGTCCGCAATGAAGGCACGCCGAATACAGTCGGTACCGTCGGCAGTGTCCAGACTTTCCCGAACTCCCGCAACATCATCCCTGAAAAAGTCGAGTTCACGATTGACCTTCGCGATATAGACTTGGATGCCCGCACAAAACTTGAAAAGAAACTGTACGAAATCATCGAACGCACGAGCAAAGAACTCAACCTCGAGTACTCCATCAGTGAAGACACACGCAGTGATCCACGCTATTGCGCAGACTGGATCAAAGACATCATGAAAACAGAAGATGAACAACTCGGTTACGATTCACCAACCTTGATGAGCGGACCTTTTCACGATGCCTTATTCATGTCCTACATCAGTGATTACGGTATGATTTTTGTCCGTTGTGAAAAAGGCATCAGCCACAACCCGTTGGAGTTTGCCGAAATGGAGGACATGGAAAAGGGCGTGGAACTTCTTTATCACACAGCGATGAAGATCGCTCAGTCTTAAATGGAGGGAGATGAAATGAAAGCAACCAAAGTATTCATTAATGGAGAAGTCATCACCTCCGATCAGTCAGGCACCGTTCATGAAGCCCTCGCTGTCAAAGGAGAGCGCATTCTCCAAGTTGGAACGACGCCCGACATCATGGAACGGTGCGATGCTCATACAGAGATCATTGATTTGAATGGGAAAAGTCTGCTTCCTGGATTCAACGATGCCCATGCCCACCTCGAGTTGTACGGTACCAATCAACTCGGCATCAACCTGAAGCATGAGGATTCCATAGAATCTATCATTGAAAAACTTCAAATGCGGGCTGAGGAAACACCCTCTGGAGAATGGGTCCGCGGCTGGGGTTACAATCAGAACGCACTGCTCGAGGATCGTCATTTAACCAAATGGGATTTGGACAAAGTGTCCACGTCCCATCCCATCATTGTCGTACGAACTTGCGGTCATATTTCATGTGTGAACAGTAAAGCTCTGGAAATGGCAGGTCTCACGTCACAAACACCTAACCCTCCCGGTGGAACCTATCAAAGAGAAAATAAGGAACTTACCGGTCTATTGCTGGAAGCCGCCCATATGGAGATGTTCCAGCTTGCCGATTATTCAGAAGCAGAGGTAATGCTCGGACTGCAAATAGCCTCGGATCATTTTTTAAAAAACGGGATAACGAGTGTCCATGATGCAGGTGGATACGGCACCAAACACATCCGTTATTTACAAAAGGCTGCTCAAGAAGGAAAGATTACACAGCGACTCTATGTCATGTATGGTTCCCTCTACGATTCTCCATCCGTTGTCAAAGCTGGTGTAGAGAGCGGAATCATGACAGGACTCGGAGACGATACATTTAAAGTCGGCCCTGCGAAAGTTTTCATCGATGGAAGCAGCAGCGGTCCGACATGCAAAACCCGTGACCCATATACGAGTAATCCGAATGATTCTGGCATTCTATATATGAATCAAAACAAGTTGGACCGACATCTCCTACCCGCGCATAAACAAGGATGGCAGATCACGGCACACGCCATGGGGGATGAAGCTGTACATATGCTGCTGACCACAATTGAGCGAGCGCTCACTCATAGTGGGAATATTAACCACCGGCACAGGCTTGAGCATGCAGGAATCACTCCCCCTGACCTTGTAGAAAGGATAAAAGCGACCCGGGCTGTCCCTATACCAAACCCTGCTTTTCTTTACGAATTCGGGGATGGATATATCAACGATTACGGTCACAGAGTCCACCACTTCTTCCCCTTAAAAAGTTACGTGGATCAGAACATTCCGTTTGCCATCGGCTCTGATAGCCCGATTACAACGGTGAATCCGATGATCGGCATCCACGCAGCCGTCAATCGGACAAGCAAACACGGCCACCCTGTCGGGCAAAACCAATCCATTACGGTCGAAGAAGCGATCCGTGCTTATACATGGGCAGGGGCCTATGCCAGTGGTGAGGAAGATTTAAAAGGAACCTTAGAACCAAACAAGTACGCGGATCTTGTCATTCTCGATCAATCCATCTTGCATTGCCCTTCTCAGCAACTTAAGGACATCCAAGTAGAAATGACAATTCTGAATGGAGATATCGTGTATGAAAAACAAAAGGAGGATGCCCATTGACTAAGCAAAAGTTTATTAAAATTTACTGTCTTTCTTTAACCATCCCATTTTTACTTCTCGTCTTCCCGTTGTTCTCCATCGCCAACAGGGAAACCCCATTCATTATCGGTTTACCTTTTTCAGTATTCTGGGTCATTTTTTGGATCGTCGTTACATTCATCATCGTTTTATTCCTGTACAAAATCGACCCTGACAAAGACGAAAAGGAGGTCCACTAAATGGCACAATGGCAAATTGCAATGATCATGATGATCGGTTATCTCGTCGTCGCTTTATTCATCGGAGTTTTAGCTGGCCGTAACCAGGACAAAAGTTCACTAGAAGAGTTCACCACAGCTAAAGGAAACCTCGGGCTGTTCGTCATGTGGTTCCTCATGGGTGGAGCGGTCTTCAGTGCCTTCTCCTTCCTTGGCGCACCAGGATGGGCCTTTTCCCGTGGTGCACCTGCTTTGTACATCATCACCTATACCGCCTTCGCCATCTTACCTTGGTATATCATTGGTCCGAAAATCGGTGCCATCGGCCGCAAACACAACATTTATACAGTCGCCGGATTTTTACAATTGCGCTACTCCAGCCGTGTGATCGCCATGATTATCGGAATCGTTGCTTTACTAGCCTCTATCCAGTACTTGGCCACACAAATGAAAGGGATGGCCTATATTTTCAACATCATGACAGAAGGACGGATTCCTTTTTGGCTTGGTGCGCTGCTTTCTTACGGAATCGTTGTCGTTTACGTAGCCACAGGAGGACTACGTGCTGCTGCCTGGTCGGATGTATTCCAAGGGATTCTCATGATCGTCATATCCTGGACGGTCGGGCTTACGATCGTCAATCAGCTTCACGACAGTGTGCCGAACATGTTCCGTAATTTGACCCAGGACAACCCGGGCTTTCTGCAAATCGGTGCCGAAGGTTCAACGATGTCCACGATGGCCTACACCACAACCATTCTGGTATCAACCATCGGGTTTCTCATGTGGCCGCACTTGTTTTCAAAATCCTATGCCACAAAAGCACGTACCATCAAGAAAACCGTGCTCGTCTATCCGATGTTTGCCTTGTTCCTAATCCCACTTCTGTTTGTCGGGTTCTCTGCTGTCAACGTCATCCAATCCGACCAAATCGGTTCACCGGATGAAATTCTGCCCTACCTGATTACAACGGTTCTTACATTGCCTGGCTGGGTCTATGGCCTTGTCGGTGCTGGTGCGCTTGCTGCAGCCATGAGTACCGCAGATGCCATCACGCACAGTGCATCCCTTGAGTTTACAGATGGTTTGATCCGCAACGTGAAAAAGGACCTTTCATCGAAAGCCACGCTCTTAATCATGAGAATCGGCGTATTTGTCATCGGTGGACTCGCCTATTTCATTACTGTCTTTGGTGGCCAGGGATTAATTGCCCTCCTCCTCGGAGCCTACGGATCAATCGTCCAATTCGCCCCGGGGGTGTACGGTGCTTTATACTCGAAAAAAATCACCGCTCCCGCTGTCATTACAGGGCTAATCTCGGGTACTGTCGTCAACTACTACTTCCAGCTTGTCGCAGACGCTCCACCATTGGATATTAATCCTGGTATCCTCGGCTTAATCGTCAACGTTGGACTCGTCGTCCTGATCAGTGCTTTTTCTCAAGGAAAAGAAATGCCAATGGCAGAGGAATATAGAAAAATCGGTTCATAATAAATAGGACGCTGAGTTTACTAAACTCAGCGTCCTTTTTCATGAATAATCAAGCGGGGGCAATCTCTGCAAAGATAAACATCAAGAAGAGGGACCCGAAAAGAATAGCCCTTGTGACTTTGATAGGACAAGGGTGCTTGCTTACACCCTCAACCTTATCCAACCCGTCTCTTTGGGAAAGTCCCCACGAGTCAATATTCTCCCTTCGATCCATTGCCTGTAGGCTGTCATGGTTCCATCATGCGTAACGACAAAAACGCGGTCTTTCCCTTGTTGTTTACACCATTGAATCAGTTCAGAAGCCACATCCCCAAAATCCTCTTCAGGGATTTCGTTAATCCCCTCTTTCCATCGTTCACCAATCAAGTGAAAGTCCGAAAATTCAGCAGACACCTGTTTTTCACCTAATGTCCGATCGCAAGGTAGAGTAGTCCATTCCTTCTTCTGTGGAAACATCCGAGGACCGACGGCAGGGGAAACAAATCTCCTGCATGGAATGCCTTCACTCCAGATATCAGCCGTTTGTAAAGTTCTTACCGTCGGGCTTGCGATAAGTAGATCATCAGAAGACAGCGGCCATGTTTCTTGTAATTCCTTTGCTTGGCTTTCTCCACCTTTGGTTAAAGCCGGACGGGGGATATGTAATCCATCCGGCTTTTTTGTATGTTCCCCTTCCCCATGACGCACAAATATAAGCTCCATGATTATCCTCCTTTTATGATCCTTTCAATCCAAGATTCCTTACATGGCTAAGGATTGTATATACAAGAAAGTACATCCAGGCACACCCGATGATAAAAGCGGTAACCATAAGCTCCTCTCCCCTTTCTAGTGAGGAAGTAACCATGACCACCCCACTTAGGCCAAGACTTATGAGCGTATAATAGGAAAAGCTTTGCCACCATTTTTGTCTATGCCGTGCACGGGCGATGAAAATAGATAAAGGAATTCCTAAGAAGAGATAAACAGGGAACGCGAACAAAAACATAGGAGTTGAAACATCCCCTTCACCAGTCAAAAATAAGTTTACCGTCATTGATAGAATGATGGATGAAAAGAAAGCAGCAAGAATCGCCCTATAAATGCTCATCAGCATCCCCCCATCCTGACTTTTTGAACGTAAAGTTATTTCCCGAGCAATATTTATCCATACTGTAACACAGCCTATGATTTGTTTTCTAACAAAAAAAGGATGGAGCCTCCTCCACCCTTTTTGGTATTTAAGCACTCCACAGTTTTTGGAACACGTGTTTCTGAATGTCCGCATGCCGTTTTACCGTCAATAAGCTAAACAGGATGTAAGCCAGCAGACTCAAAAGTACGGGCAGGACGACTGTATGCATTCCGAACGCCTGCGGCATAAAGCTATGAAATAGGATATAGCTTCCTACCCCTGTCAAAATAGAAGCAATGGCTCCACTGGCATTGCCTTTTTTCCAGTAAAGTCCCATGATGACAGGCCAAATGAAAGCTGCTTCCAGCCCGCCGAAAGCAAATAAGTTCAACCAGATCAGTAAATCCGGTGGCTGAACCGCCATAGCAAATACGAGAATTCCAATAACAGCGGTGACGGAGATACTTAGTCTCTTCACCTTCTTCGCACTTGCCTCGGGATTTACATAGTTCAAATATACATCTTTCACCACCGCTGAACTGACAAGCAGGAGGAGAGAATCAACGGTCGACATGATGGCGGCCATCGGAGCAGCGAGCACAATTCCTGCCAGCCAGGCGGGCAGCACCTCCATTGCAATTCGCGGCATGACCGTATCTCCGACTTCAATTCCAGGGAGGACAGGTCTTGCAAAGACACCTGTCAAGTGCATACCGAGCATGATGACACCGACCACAACAGTACCGATAATCAAAGCCCTGTGCATCCCGCGTGAGCTTTTATAGCTCATGGCACGGACAGCGACTTGCGGGAGACCGACTACACCGACACCCACAAGAATCCAGAAGGACGATACATACACTGGCGTAAGGGAACGATCCGCTCCGTACGGTGAAATCAAGTCCGGGTTCTCTGCAGCAAGATCGGAGATGATGCTCTCAATTCCGCCTCCTGCGATAATCGTCCCGACCAAAATGATCATTGTACCAAAAAACATGATAATGCCCTGCACAGTATCTGTTATCGCAACAGCACGAAACCCACCGATAATCACATATACAAGCACGGAAACAGCAAAAATGAACAAGGCTGCTGTGTAGGAAAGGCCTGTAAATGATTCAATCAGCCGTGCGCCTCCGACCCACTGGGCCGCCATCGCCGAGAACAAGAAAATGATAATACTTGCAGCAGATAGGATGACTACCCACTTACTCTGATAACGTTCCTTCAAGAAATCGACAAGCGTGACCGCACGAATTTTTCTTGCCATGATGGCGAACTTCTTTCCAAGTACCGACAGGACAAAATAACCTGTCGCAAGCTGTGTCATGGAAAGCAAAACCCACCCAAGCCCGACGGTGTAAGCAACTCCAGGCCCTCCCACAAAGCTGCTTGCACTTCCATAAGTAGCGACCATCGTCATCGCTAGAATGAATCCACCAAGCTGACGACTTCCCAAAAAATATTCCTGCAGGAAATCCGCACTCGACTTTAAGTATTTCGAAGCATAAAAGCCAATAAAAAATATGATGACCAAAAATAGTAACAGCGGTATAACAACGCCCCAATTCATTTCTCATCCTCCTCATCCAGCGGTACTTCTTTAAACAAAAATTTGACCGCAAGAATCACGAGAAGAAAGATGAGGACTGTGACGGCGATACAACTATAAAAAAACCAGGCGGGAAAACCAAAAATGTAGTCATACTCCTCAACGGGCCCGGATCCCATGCCATAGGCAAACCCATACCAAAGAATAAAGTTTACAATAACAAGCACGACTCCGATCAGCGCCTCTTTATTCGCAATTTTGTACCGCGGATCTTCCATCCGCTTATCTTGATGATTCATAGAATATTCCCCCTTGACCATCCAAATGTCTAGTTATCTCTGTATTTGTCCGGTGCTACCTTCTTGTTTTCTCCTTTTCCAAGCTTACCGAAAAATCGCCTTTCTGTCTGCACCCTTTTTTTCACAAAAACGTGCTACTCCAACCTTTCCAGACATAAAGTATGAATGGTCCATTTTAAGTTAAACTTGACTACGTTTAGATCAGAAAACTTTTGCTTGCGTAAACAGCTGCATCATGTAAAATAAATATATTAATAGTTACAAAGGGAGTGCGCCGAATGCAAAGACACTCAGCCTTATTCATAGTCATCCTGCTTCTTAGTTTTGCATTGCCGTTCACAAACGGTGAACACCACAGCGGCTATCTTAAAGGCGACGTCCAGGAAAGCACTCTACTTGAAACCACGCCCTCAAATGATGATCACACAGACAAAACGTTTGTCATTCCAGCTTTATTCGGATTTCTTTTGATCCTACATTTGTGTACAAATGTTCCATCAACACCTATGAGGGCCATTCGCAAGTTATTCTTTTTGAACCCTGTATTCTATCAGTCCAATTACGTGATTCATAACCTTTGATGTTGTCCGAAAAGCCAACAATCAAAGGAGGTTTCACCCATGTTATGGTTCAGAATGATTATGATCGGAATGTTCTCGTTGACAGCTTTGTCTCTATTATCTTATCAGGGAACAGAGATCTACCATGCTTTCCTCGAATTTTTCAGCAAAAAATAATTTCAGACCCATACGCGATACACGCGTATGGGTTTTCTTATAGCCGTTTCTCCAGCTGAATATCTCTAGGCTCCCGGGCATAAATCGTTGGATGAATTTCTTGAGCAGGTACACACCCCATCTTCTGATAGAACCTTTGTGTCTCCACCGAGGGATGGGCCCCTATATACAATTTCTCTGCTCCCAGAGCTTTAGCGACCGTTCCAGCTTTCTGAAAGAGTCTTTTCCCTATCCCTTGACCACGAAGATCGCGCGTTACGTGTATGTACGATAATTCCCTATACCGAGATTTTCCACCAAAAAAAGTCGGTTCAATGACTGCGAAACCTTGGACTTGCTGCTCTTTCATAACTGCCACCACAGCGCCTCCGTTCATGCTCACAAATCGGAAGTGATGGATGATCTCTTGTTTATTCTCAAGGGTCCAATCTTCTTCAAAGGAATCGGATTCTTCCACGATTCCCCCTGAGTCATCCACCCAGACTCGGTCTGTTTTCTGATACCTATGAAATGTGTCCAACATATGAAGGTCCATGTCATACACCTTCAATTGTAAAACCTCCATAGACTTCCCTCCTAGTCGCGAAAAAAGAGCACCTCTTGCGGTGCTCCTCTTCTCACTTGTAAAGAAGATTCAAACGTTCTTCCTCTTCTTTTTTATCATGATATTCATAAAAGCCAACTCCGTTGCCCCAAGGATCTTCAAACGTCCCCCACTTGACAGGAACTTCTTCACGCGAGTGAATATTAAAAGGGGCAATCCTTAATTCATCAACCAGAAAATCTCTCGTTGCTTCAAGATCTGTAACCCCAATACGGAATGGGCCGCTGTTTTCAGCTGGTGTTCCCTCTGCTAACTGCAGCCAGAACCCTGGGATGACCTCCCATTCGACAAAACCTTCATGAGGAATGAAATCAGGTTTCTTCCCGAGTAATTTCTCATACCATTGCTGTCCTTCTACAAGATCAGGGACACGGATTTGATTGGTCACTTCAAATAACATGGGCGTTCCTCCTTATTTAATTTTTTAACAGTGTTGGGAGTTCGTTCAAATGATAGATCGAATAGCGAACGGATGAATTCTCGTCTTGTCTACCTTTTTTCCATATGGCGGTCATCCCGATGTCTTCTGCTGCTCGAACATCTTTTTCCAAATGATCCCCCACATACACACAAGCATCAGAACACAGATTCATCCGTTTTATGGCTCGTTTAAAAATCGTCGGATCAGGCTTTTTCACTCCTTCCCACTCGGAGATGAGTATGGTTTCAAAAAATGGCTGAATTCCTAGAGCCAGAATGTTGTCCATTTGAAAACGTCCATTTCCATTGGTGATCATACCTAAACGAAGTTTACTTGACCTTAACTGTAGCAATACCTCATGAAGTCCTTGAAAAGGTGTACAATATCGTTGGAAAGAATCGTTGTAATCCTGATAAAGCTCTTCCTCCACCTGCTTCTCCAAATCCAGTTCAACCATCAGTTGTTGATAAACTTGATCCTTAGGTCTATATCCCCCCTGATCCAATTCAATAAATCTTGAGGTGAAAACTTCTTTTGATACAGACTCTAAAGACAGCTTGTATCGATCATATTGATGGTTGATGAAGTGCTCTACACTAGCATCACGATCCAAAAGCGTACGGTCCAAGTCGAAAATGACGGCTTGTATCATAGGCGATGCCCTTCGTCTCTTGCTTTTCGATAGCCATAAAAAGAGCAGTTTTCCTCTACCTGAAAACCACATGACTCATAGAAAGAGAAGTTTTCTTCAGAGGTATGGGCAAACCAATCCCCATGCGGCAGTTTTTCCATACATAGTGAAATTAACTTGTGTGCAAGTCCTTTTCCACGGTACGGTTCCGAAACGGCCAAGTCCATGATTGTCGCCATCATGATCTGATCCGACACGACTCGGACCATCCCTACCATATTTTCTTCTTCCCATACGGTATATGCCCATGTAGAGTTCTCAAATAGGAGAGAAAATTTCTCATCTTGCCACGCAGGCCCTCCTCGTGACCAGCCCACTTCTTCAAACAGCTGTTTTACAAGTTCGGAAGGCACTCCGGTCGTGCCTTCCCGAATCGTCAATCCTTGATAGTATTGATACATCTCCTCATTCCTCCGGATACGTTTGTTGTAAGAATGTGACGGATTGGAGGATGAGTGCTTTCAAAACCTCTTCATCAATGTCGTCCACTTTGTTGATGTACACACACGCTTTTCCGCTCTTGTGTTTCCCGAGTTTTTCAAGAAGCTCTTCACGTTCCGGGTCGCCCGTGGCGAAATAAAGACTGATATTCGCTTTTCGTGGAGAAAATCCGACAAGCGGGGCATCCCCTTCATGACCTGTCTTATATTTGTAATGATAAGACCCGAAGCCAATGATTGACGGCCCCCACATTTTCGCTTCATACCCAGTTGCCTCCGTGAAAATGTCCAACAGGCGGTATGCATCTTCCTTTTTTTTCGGGTGATCCACCTCTTCAATGAATTCAACCACACTTCGATCATTTTGCTTTGTCTTTTGTTCGTAAGCCAAGTCTTCCGCTCCTTTCTACCGTGTTCTTTAAGTATTTCCACTACCTCCCCTCCATTTCCTGTTAAAACAGAAAAAAAGGAGGCCCCATCCTGGCCCTCCTCACCTATTTCAGCTGACTATTTTCAAGTCAGGTTTACTTTCTTCTTTCTGTCCATCCATATCGTTCGTAATGCGTTGGACGTCCTGGACCATTTCTGACATGCGTTGCGCTTCCTTAGCAACGTTTTCAATACGCTCGAGCTGCTGCTTAGAAAATTGGACCATATTCTGGTTCTGGCCTTTTCCTTCTTTCGTAAAATCCAACATGCTTTCAAAAGAATGAGAGAAAAGATCCACCGTAGACAATAGCTGTTGACTAGATGCCCCGATTTCATCGGTCTGCCTTTCCACTTCTTCAGACTGTTTCAGAATCCCCTTGAAGTTCCCTTCCAAATGCGAAACATAGTCTAAACTTGTTTTCATTTTCTTCCTTCCGTCTCGAGCATGGAGGTCTGCTTCTGACACATGCTCCCTGATTGAATCCACAATTGAAAAAATACGCTCCGTAGCATTCCCCGACTGTGCTGCCAGCTTTTGTACTTCCTGGGCAACTACACTGAAGCCTTTTCCGTGCTCTCCTGCCCTTGCAGCTTCAATAGAAGCGTTCAGCGCAAGCAATTTCGTATGATCGGTAATCGAAGCTATTTCCTTCGTAAGCTGACTGATTTGCTCAGAGTATGTTTGTAAGACCTGGATATTTTCTCCGGTTTCTTTGAAGCTGGATTCTGTTGAATGAAGATGAGTGGAAATCTCAGTTAAAGAAGCTTTGCCATCTTGAGTGGCCGTCGATGTATGCTTCGCCTGTTCGGATACCACCTCAATGCTTTCCGTGATTTGTTCCATTGCTGCTTGAATATCCGACAGATTCAGCGCCTGATTCTCTGCCTGCTCTACTTGCTCATCAGCATTTCGCCCTCGCATCTGGATCATTTCTTCCATTTCATTAAAGGAATGCGATGATTGATGAGAGGTTTGATTAATGACATCCGACGTTTCTTTTAGAGAGTTCCCGACTGAGTGGAGTTGATGGAGTAGTTGATCAGCTTCTGCTTCTTTCTGCTGAGAAAGCTTTTTCAGTTCCTGTACGTGGGCATTCTTTTGAACGATCTGGTAGGAGGTTCCCGCACTCGTCAATACCAAGTAAACGGCATGAAGGGCAAACATGAACCATGAATAATTATCTGTTCCATAAAAGAACTCCATGCCCCAAAACATCGTGATGAAATGATAAAGTGCAAAGAGTAGCGTCATCATCGTAATGATTTCTATCCGGTCATAAAAGGCAATCAATGCCACGACAAGAAAGATGGAAAAATGATAAACCACCATACCTTCTCCACTCGTAATCATCCCAATACTTAGGAAGGTGTACATAAGACTCATCAACCAGGGGATAGCGACATGATCGCGTCTTTTAAAATAAACGAAAAGAGTCAACCCATACAAAGCAAAGGGAATCATCAAATATGTATATAAATAAGGAGCATAATTCTGAAAGTCATTCATACTCCAAATCAACAATGAATTTCTGTGAATAAAATGAATGACAAGGACCAGCAATAGTCCTACAGCACCAAACATAAGCATGGTACGATTCTTTTTCTTTTCCATAAAACCACCCTTAATTAAGACTTAAGAACTATAATAACGAAAAAATCCAAAAATATCATTTATTTCGACTTCAAAAATTTAAATCCAAAGATAATTTTTCCGAAAACAAAAAAACCTCCTGGCATAGGAGGTTTTTCATATCCATTATTTGATTTGTTCATAGATTTCGGTCACCCAAAAGTGGCGTGGAAAAATGAAGAGAGGCCAATAATCCTGCCAGCTTGGCTTTTCGGTTTTCTGCTCATTCACTTGTCGCTCGGTTGCTTTTTCCTCTACTTTCGCCAATTGGGTCGAATAAATGGCTGTCCCATCTGGATAGGTAATAGAGAACTGACCAGAATCATCAATTTCTGTCTTAACCGCTTCTTCTTTCAAATGAGTGTATGAAACCTCATCAGGCAGTTCGTATTCTTCATTTACATCTGCTAGAAGCTCTTTCCCGGGTTTTAAGGTGGATGTTTGATAATGATCAAAGCCATAGTCTAACAGCTTCTTCGTATCTTCATAAGACAAATTCTTCGTTCGGCTTTTCATTGTAATGACAATCAAATCCATATTCTCACGGCTCGCGCTCGTAGCCAACGTGAAACCAGATTGTGGGACATAGCCGGTCTTTCCGCCAGTCACACCTTCATAAGGGTCCTCTCTCATTAAACGGTGATGCGTGTATAGTGTGGCATCCCACTTTTCTCCATTCCAATCCAGAACCTCTAATCCGTATATTTCATTAAATGTTTGATTTCCTTGTGCATATTGCGTAATTTTCGCAAGGTCTTTCGCAGTCGTTCTATGCTCGGAGTCAAATAAGCCATGAGGATTCTGGAAATCCGTCCGCTCGACACCTGCTTTTTCCTCAAGGTAAGCATTCAAGTCTTCAGAGAACCGCTCGACACTCCCACTCAAATGCTCGGCAATGGCAACACCTGCATCATTCCCGGAGTTCAGAAGCAACCCCTGGACCAGCTCTTTTAATGTCGCCTGATCACCCTCTTCAAGAAAAACACTGGAGCCACCTGTTTCATAAGCTCTTTCACTGACAGTTACAGTCTCATTAAGATCCCCGTTTTCAATCGCGTAAATGGCTGTTGCAATTTTCGTCAAGCTAGCCGGATACATACGCGTCTCGGCATTCTTTTCATATATGACTTTACCTGTATTCGCTTCAAGAACAATAGCCGCTTCACTATTAATCGATGGAGTATCCGGTTTGGACTTTGCCATCGTTATGTTTAGATTGATACTAAAAGTGGTATATAAAGCTACAATGATTACTATAAGTTTCTTCATTTAATGATGACTCCCTGTACACAGTTATTAATTTCACAAGACACGTTCTGTATTTAACCATGTATCAGTATATACATAATTGTCGCAATTTGAAGAAAACCCACGAATTCTTAAATAAATTGTAACCCTTTTGTAAACTATCTGGCTATTTCCTGAAAATTTTCCAACAGTTGTTTCTTCTAGCGAATCGCTGAATTATAGGAAACTTAACATTTAAAACTATGCTTTTTTAGAATAAGGAGTAGAGGTAACAAAAAGAGAGGCTCGGTTAGAGCCTCTCCTTTTGTTTATAATGAGCGCTGCAGAATATCTAAAACTGCTTCACGATTCATTTCTTTGTATGTGCCCACTCCTGGTTTAATGAATGTCTTTTCCACAATATCGTCAAATGCTTCATCTGTGATGTCATAATCCTTAAGAGTGCTTGGTGCACCAAGAGAATTCCAGAAATGGCGTAATGCTTTCGCTCCCTCTCGTGCAACTTCCACATCCTTCTTTCCTGCAGCGTCGATACCAAATACATTGGTTGCCAGCTGCTTCACCCGGCTAGGATCCTCTTCCAAGACATGCTCAAGCCAGTTTGGGAACAGAATAGCAAGACCTCCCCCGTGCGGGATATCATAGATGGCGGATACAGCGTGTTCGATACGGTGTGTAGCCCAGTCCCCTCCATCTGTTCCATTCATTAAGGTTCCATTAAATGCGGTTGTACTTAAATACATCATCGTTTCCCTGTGTTCATAGGATTTCTGGTTCGCTATCAATTTTGGTCCGGTTTGGATAGCCGTCCTTAAAAGGGACTCGATGAACCCATCAATCATAGGTGTGTTTTCCGTCCGATGGAAGTAGTGCTCCAAGGCATGGGACATGCTGTCGACGATTCCGTACACGGTTTGGTTTTCAGGTACCGAGAAAGTGTATGTTGGATCCAGGATGGAAAATGTCGGATACACATGAGGAGATCCCCACCCGAGTTTGTCTTTCGTTTCCCAATTCGTAATGACGGAAACAGCATTCATCTCAGACCCTGTGGCTGCAAGCGTCAAAACAGTACCGATCGGCAGTGCCTTTTCAATGGGAGCCTCTTGTGTGATTAACTCCCAGGCATCTGCATCACTCACTGCCCCAGCGGCAATGGCTTTTGTACAATCGATAACGCTTCCGCCTCCAACAGCAAGCAAAAAGTCGATCCCTTCATTTTTACAGATATCGACACCTCTGCGGACTGTTGTCAGTCGGGGATTCGGCTCTACACCGGACAGTTCATAAACGGTAGCTTCAAGCTTCTCTAATTGTTGCAAGACGTCCTCATAAACACCGTTCTTCTTAATGCTTCCCCCACCATAGATGACAAGCACTTTTGCTCCTTGACCGATTTCATTAGGGATTTGCTTGATTTGCCCCTCGCCAAAATAGAGCTTTGTAGGGTTATATTGTAAAAAATTATTCATCTTTCCACCTCACCTTTTTTATAACTTTTCTATTGTATCACTCCATAATCAAATCAGGTAACGATGATTATTGATCGTACACATCTAAATCTTTGATGATCCCCCTTTTTATTTTCTTAAAAAACGCTCTCTCAAGTGTTGAGAGTTATATAGAATGCCTAAAAAGGGATTTCCTAATTATGATCTGTTTTATATGGAAGAAAAGGGGAATATCCTTCATAACATAAAAAAAGGAGTTTTTCTAAAAATGTCACTCTATATCGAAGTAGATCACGATCACCATATCGACTTATTTGTAGAAGATATTGGACAGGGACGGCCGATTGTATTCCTTCATGGATGGCCACTGAACCATAAGATGTTCGAATATCAAATGAACGAACTACCTCAAAAAGGCTACCGCTTCATCGGAATCGACCTGCGGGGATTCGGGAAATCAGACAAACCTGCTTTCGGTTATGATTACGATACACTTGCCCATGATGTAAAAACGGTTGTAGAATACCTTCAACTTGAAAACTTCTATTTAGCTGGATTTTCCATGGGTGGACCAATTGCGATTCGCTATGCAACAAAATTTGCAAATAATGAATTTGCACAGTTGATTTTGGCAGGACCGGCCGCTCCGAGTTTTACTCAAAGAGAGGGCTACACCCACGGCATGAAGAAAGAAGAAGTAGACGAATTGATTGATTCCCTCCAAAACGACCGCCCAGCTACATTGAAAGACTTTGGTGAGGGATTCTACCATTCTGATATCTCCGAACCTTTTGGAGAATGGTTTCACAGCCTTGCCCTTGAAGCATCAGCTCACGCTACCATCGCTTGCGCAAAGTCATTGAGAGACGAAAATCTACAGGAAGAAGTCGGTCAGATTGATGTACCTACCCTCCTGCTTCACGGCAAACACGATGAGATTTGTGATTATGCTTTTTCCGAGATATTGAACGAGAAGATCCCGAACAGCACACTCATTCCTTTTGAAAACAGCGGGCACGGAATGGTTTATGATGAAAGAGAAAAATTCAACCAAACGCTGCTTGATTTATTGAAATAATAGAAAAGGAGAGCCCATATTCATATGTGGCTCTCCTTTTTTATTATTTACATTATATGTACACTAAAGCACTTTCCCTTCTCCCATTCCTTATCTACTAATCTTTATCGTATAGGAGAGGAATCAGACGACAGTAATTGTTTTAAAATCGATAATAAGTATCTATAGAGCTATTAATGATACCGGTAAACCCATCTAAATCACTGATAAATCAAATAAACCCACTGATAAGCGATCAACTTCTAATAAAAAAGCCAGGAAGAGTTCAATCACTCTCCCTGGCTGTCATCTTAAGCGATGACCACTTTCTTCGGATTGGCTAGCTTCTGGATCAGCGGCAATCGGGATAGATCCATGTTTCCTCCACTCAAGACCACACCGCATTGCTGTTGTTCAAACGTGTCACACGTACTAAGAAGACCTGCAAGCGCCGTTGCTCCTGCTCCTTCGACCAGTGTTTTTTCCCGTTCAAGCAGCATCAGCATGGCTTTAGCGATTTCATGTTCTTCCACCGTAATCACTTGATCCACGTATTTTTGGATACACGTGTAGGTGAGTCTTCCTCTTTCCTTCACGGCGATTCCGTCTGCAATTGTCGAGACAGATGTCAGTTTTTCAGGTCCTTTTTTGTACAGAGCATTGTACATGGATGGGGCTTTCGCGGATTGAACACCGATGACTTTAATGTCCGGCTTCAGCTGTTTAGCTGCGAACGCGATGCCCGCAATCAGCCCGCCTCCTCCGATTGGCACGAACAGACGGTTCAAATCCGGCTGCTGTTGCAGCATTTCAACGGCGACCGTCGCTTGGCCGGCCATCACATCATAGTCGTCAAACGGATGAAGAAAAGTAGCCCCCGTTCTTTCCTGTTCGAGCAAAGCGGCCTGGTAAGCTTCCTGGAATGACTCGCCGGTCAGAACGACTTTTGCTCCGTATCCTCGGGTCGCTTCCACTTTCGCTCTAGGTGTTCCTTCCGGCATAAAGATTTGTGCCTGGATGCCCCGCTTCGCTGCAGCGAGAGCGACTCCTTGGGCGTGGTTCCCTGCAGATGCTGCAATCACACCGCGGAACGCTTCTTCTTCCGTCAGACAAGCCACTTTATAAGAGGCCCCCCGCACTTTGAAAGCGCCTGTTTTTTGCTGATTCTCCATCTTCAAATAGACGTGCTGTCCGGTTTGCTCATTGAAGGTGGTTGATGTTTGCAGCGGGGTGCGGTGCACCACCTCCTGCAATTGCTCCTGTGCATCCATCACTTTAGCTAGCGTTAAGAAATCCCCAACGTCTTCACTCCTTTGTTTTGTTTTTCGTACTGGTCGATTTTGTCTTCATACGTCAAGGTGACAGCAATCTCATCCCAGCCGTTCAATAGCATTTCTTTGTGGTAGGACTGGATATCGAAGGACACTTCAAGGTCACCGTCATCAATGATCTGTTTTTCCAAATCGACCTTCACTTCATACTTCTCTTTCGTCGCCTTTTCCATCAGCTGATCCACAACCGGCTTCGGCAACTGAATCGGCAGGATTCCGTTTTTGAAGCAGTTGTTGTAGAAAATGTCGGCGAAACTCGGGGCGATGACCACTTTAAAGCCATAATCCTGAATCGCCCATGGTGCGTGTTCCCTGGAGGAACCGCACCCGAAGTTTTCACCGCCGACAAGAACAGAAGCACCATCATACTTCGGGTCATTCAGGGAAAAGTCTTCCCGCAGTGTTCCATCCTCGTTGAATCGCCAGTTGTAGAAGAGGAACTGGCCGAAACCCTGTCGTTCAATCCTTTTCAAAAATTGCTTCGGAATGATCTGGTCGGTATCGACATTCGATCGATCCAATGGGTAGACCAGACCACGATGTTGTTTAATCGGTTCCATCTCTTCACCCTCCTACCGTACTGGCGTATTTTCTGACATCAACAAAATGACCTTCCAGCGCTGCCGCTGCTGCCATTTCCGGACTGACGAGATGGGTACGGGCACCATTTCCCTGACGCCCCTCGAAGTTCCGGTTGGAAGTGGAAGCACAGCGTTCCCCAGGTGGGACGATATCATCATTCATCGCTAGACACATGCTACAGCCAGCATCACGCCATTCAAATCCTGCGGTCAAGAAAATCGTATCCAGTCCTTCCGCTTCTGCTGCATCTTTCACAGATTTAGAACCAGGGACGACAAGAGCTCTCACCCCTTCATGAACACGGCCTCCACGAACGATTTCTGCCGCTTTACGCAAATCGCTCAACCGGGAGTTTGTGCAGGAACCGATGAACACGTGCTCCACAGGGATCGATTCGATGCTCTGGTTCGCCTCAAGTCCCATATATTCGATGGCCCGCTCGATGCCGTCTCGATCTTCTTCTATCGAATCAGGATCAGGTACGCGACCGCCGACAGGAACACATTGAGAGGGGTTCGTACCCCATGTGACCTGCGGTTCAATTTCATCTGCATGAATCGTAAGCGTCTGGTCATATTCAGCCCCTTCATCGGAAGCTAAAGCGAGCCACTGTTCAGCTGCTTCGTCAAAATCTTTTCCTTCCGGCACATAGCGTTTGCCACGCATGTAATCAATGGTCGTTGCATCAGGACTGATCAATCCGGCTCTTGCTCCGGCTTCAATGGACATGTTGCATACAGTCATGCGTTCCTCCATTGAAAGGTTGCGGACCGCTTCACCGGTGTACTCGATCACATGACCTGTGCCAAAGCGGACCCCATACTTCCCAATAATCGCAAGAATTAAATCCTTCGCTGTGACGCCTGTCCCCAGCACCCCATCGACGTTGACTTGAAGGGTTTTTGGAGGGGCCTGCCACAAGGATTGGGTGGCGAGCACGTGCTCCACCTCACTTGTGCCGATTCCGAAAGCCAGCGCTCCAAAAGCTCCGTGGGTAGAAGTATGGCTATCCCCGCAAACAATCGTTTTCCCCGGCTGGGTCAAGCCAAGTTCCGGCCCGATCACGTGAACGATCCCCTGGTCCGGGTGATTGATGTCCGCCAGGCGGACACCGAACTCTTCACAATTTGTTTTTAATGTTTCCATCTGCTTTTTGGAAACTTCATCTTTGATGATATTCCGGTGGATTGTTGGTACGTTATGGTCCATCGTCGCATACGTACGATCCGGTCTTCTCACTTTCCTTCCGGCCATCCGCAATCCTTCAAACGCCTGGGGAGAGGTCACCTCATGAATCAGATGCAAGTCGATGTAGAGGAGGTTCGGCTTCCCTTCTTCTTCATGGACGACATGCTGATCCCAAATTTTTTCTACAATGGTTTTTGGATGACTCATTCCGTTCCGCTCCCTTCGTGGTTATACGTAACAACGCATGATATTTTCAGTCGTATCACTTGTGGTGATTTGATCGACCACTCTTCGTGCCAATTCACTGCCGCTGACGACGGTACCTCCGACGAGATCGATGTCTGCCGTGTGGTAGCCCTCGTTCAACACTTCCTGTACAGCCGCTTCTACTTGTTCTGCTTCTTCTTCCATGCCGAAAGAATGCTTCAGCATCAACGCAACAGATAGGATACTAGCCAGAGGATTCGCTTTATTCTCTCCTGCGATATCAGGGGCAGATCCGTGGACCGGCTCGTAAAGTCCGACGCCAGTTTCATTTAAACTGGCAGATGGCAGCATACC
Organism: Halobacillus sp. Nhm2S1; assembly: GCF_019599545.1. Lineage (GTDB taxonomy): Bacteria > Bacillota > Bacilli > Bacillales > Halobacillaceae > Halobacillus. The sequence goes on from NZ_JAIEZV010000001.1 coordinate 957,059, forward strand.
AAGCGACCCTGTCAGTACAGAAGCTTCATCGCTCAAGATGTCCCCGAACATGTTCTCTGTGACGATGACATCAAAATAAGCAGGATTCGTCACCAGTTTCATTGCAGCGGCATCTACAAGCATATGTTCAACTTTTACATCTGGATAATGTGCTTTTTTCTCCTCCACGATTTCCCGCCACATGCGGCTCGACTCGAGGACGTTCGCTTTATCGACAGATGTGAGATGCTTCCTTCGCACCTGCGCGCTTTGGAATGCCTGTTCAACGATCCTTTCAATTTCCCGGCGTTCGTATGCCAGCGTATCGACGACGGCATTGCCATTGTTGCGTCGTTCTCTCGGTTCTCCAAAGTACAACCCACCAGTCAGTTCACGGACGATCAACAGATCACTTGCCGCGACGACCTCCTGCTTCAAAGGTGATGCATGGAGCAACTGCGGAAACGCTTTGACAGGACGGAGATTCGCAAACAACCCCAGTTGTTTCCGGATTCCGAGCAGACCTTTTTCCGGTCTCATATGTCCGGGGAGTTGATCCCATTTCGGTCCACCGACCGCTCCTAGGAAAATGGCATCCGCTTTCCTTGCTGCTTCCACTGTATCCTCCGGGAGGGGCGTTTCGTGATTGTCGATCGCCACTCCTCCGATGTCATGACTCTCAAAAGTGAAGGTGTGCTGAAAGCGGTCCGCTACCGACTGCAACACGTTTTTAGCGGCTTTTGTAACTTCTGGACCAATCCCGTCTCCTGGCAAAAGTACGATATGTTTTTCCATGTGCATCCCCCTTTAGTTATACTTGCACTTTTTGATGATTCTCCATTTTGCTTCTATATAATGTGCGGTTCACTGCGTTCAAGAAGGCGTGAGCCGAAGCTTCCAGAACATCCTGTGCAGACCCTCTGCCAGATGCTTTGATTCCATCGACGGTCAATTGAACGTGGACCTCTGCTAAAGCGTCGCGCCCTTTACCGATGGAACTCAATTGATAGTCCTGGAGATGAACATCGGCATCAATCAAGTCATCCAGCGTGTTGTAGATGGCTTCGACGCTTCCTTCTCCCGTATTGGCCTTCTCGACTTCTTCTCCATCCGGACGTGTCAAAAGTACGGTCGCTGTCGGACGGTTGATGCTTCCATATTGGACCTGGAAAGCTTTCAACTCGTATTTAGGCTGGTCTTCGTTTTCCGTCTGAGTATCTGTCAAAATGGCGAAGAGATCGTCATCCGTCACTTCTTTTTTCTTACCTGTCAGTGTCTTAAATGATTCAAAAGCTTCTTTCAGCTTGTTTTCATTAAGATCAAATCCAAGTTCTTCCGCTTTCTGTTTGAACGCATGCCTTCCAGAGTGTTTTCCTAACACCATTCGATTGGAATCGATGCCAACCATGGCTGGGGTGATAATCTCGTATGTCGTGGACTCCTTCAACACGCCGTCCTGGTGGATTCCGGATTCATGGGCAAAAGCGTTGCGTCCTACAACGGCTTTGTTGCCTGGCACCTGCATCCCTGTCAAACGGCTGACGAGATCACTGGTGCGCTTGATTTCTTTCAGCACAAGGCCTGTTTCAAAATCAAAACGATCTTGGCGGATTTTCAATGCAACAGCGATTTCTTCAAGCGCTGCGTTTCCGGCACGCTCGCCGATTCCGTTGATCGTCCCTTCGATTTGTCTCGCGCCATTTTCAATCGCTGCCAAGGAATTGCTTACGGCCATTCCCAAATCATCGTGGTTGTGGGTAGACAAGATTGCCTTATCGATGTTCGGTACGTTCTCTCTTACATACCGGAAAAGCCGTCCGATTTCGTCAGGTGTTGTGAAACCGACCGTATCCGGAAGATTAATGACACTCGCTCCGGCGTCAATTACCTTTTCAATGATATGAACGAGAAAATCTTGATCGGATCTCAGTGCATCTTCTGCTGAGAATTGGACGTGTGGAAACTTCTCTTTCGCATAGGCGACCATTTCCACCGCTTTTTGGACGACTTCATCCGGTGTCTTTTTCAGTTTATGTGTCATGTGGATCGGGGAGGTAGCGATGAAAACATGCAGCCTCGGCTCCGCTCCACCTTTCAATGCTTCCCATGCAATGTCGATGTCACGTTTGTTTGCTCGCGCTAAGCCGGTTACCGAACAACCGCGGACGGTATCAGCAATCTCTTTGACTGCTTCAAAATCAGCTTGAGAGGAAGCAGGAAATCCCGCCTCCATAATATCTACACCTAAACGTTCCAGCTGTTTGGCAATTTCCAACTTTTCCAAACGATCCAAATTGACACCAGCGGATTGTTCTCCGTCTCTCAAGGTTGTATCGAAAACGTTAACGTGAGCCATGTGTGACCACATCCTTTTCTTTGGATTGGGACTTCTTGACGAACGGCATCAGTTCACGGAGCTCTCTACCCACCTTCTCGATTTGATGATTGTTTTCACGTGCATTGATTGCATTGAACTCTGGACGATTCACTTGGTTCTCAAGGATCCAGCCTTTGGCGAACTTGCCTGTCTGGATATCTGTCAACACGTCTTTCATGCGGGCTTTCGTACTTTCGTCAACAACACGTGGACCTGATACGAAGTCACCCCACTGTGCTGTATCGGAGATGGAATAACGCATACCTTCAAGACCGCCTTCGTACATCAAATCAACGATCAATTTGAGCTCGTGCATACATTCGAAATACGCCACTTCCGGCTGATAGCCAGCTTCTGTCAACGTTTCAAAACCAGCTTTCACAAGGCTTGAAAGTCCACCGCAAAGGACGGCCTGTTCACCGAATAGATCGGTTTCCGTTTCTTCCTGGAAGGATGTTTCAAGGACTCCTGCACGGCCACCGCCGATTCCTTTCGCGTAAGCAAGCGCGATTTCTTTCGCTTCCCCCGTGACGTCTTGCTCGACACCGATCAGTGCCGGTACACCTGCGCCTTCTTCAAACGTACGGCGGACAAGGTGTCCTGGTCCTTTTGGTGCTACAAGGAAAACATCGACATCTGATGGAGGAACAACTTGGTTGAAGTGGACATTGAATCCGTGAGCGAAAGCGAGGGCTGCTCCGGATTTCAAATTCGGTTTGATGGACTCTTCATAGACTCTCGGCTGATATTCATCAGGAAGAAGAACCATGACCACATCAGATTCTGCTACAGCATCGGCAACACTTTTCACTTCCAGTCCGTCTTGTTCCGCTTTATCCCATGACTTTCCTTTACGAAGACCGACAACGACGTTATGACCGCTTTCCTTCAAGTTTTGAGCGTGTGCATGACCTTGGGAGCCATAACCTACAACAGCGACCTTTTTATTTTTTAGTACCTCGTCTTTAATATCGTTGTGATAATATACGTGTGCCATTTGTACATCCATCCTTTCGGGAAATTATTTTAATAGAGAGTAAGATTTGAATTCTGCTACTTGCGGCTGATGACCGCGGGTGAATGCGGTTAAGCCTGTTCTGGCTAGTTCTTTTATGCCATAAGGCCTTAATAGATCGATGAGCGCATCGACTTTATCCGATTTACCTGTCACTTGAACCGTGACGCTTTCTTTACTGACATCGATGATTGATGCACGGAACGGTTCAATGATCCCTTGGATTTCGCTGCGGATCTGCGGGTTGCTGATCACTTTCACCATTGCGAGCTCCCGGGCGACAATCGCTTTGTCTGTGATGTCCGATACCTTTAGAACATCGATCTGTTTGTTCAGCTGTTTGGTGAGCTGCTCGAGCTTGCGGTCATCTTCGACCTCTACGACGAACGTCATTTTCGAGACGCCTTCGGTCTCTGTCCGTCCGACAGAAATGCTTTCAATGTTGAATTGCCGTTTGGCAAGTAATCCTGTTACCCGGTTCAGCACACCGCTTCGATTATGAACGGTTGCTGTGACGATTCGCTTCATCGTTTCACCCCAATCATTTCATGTAGTCCTTTTCCTGGTGCGATCATCGGATAGACGTTCTCTTTTTGAAGGACACGGCAATCGATGACCGCCGGCTGATCATCCCCGAGGACTTTCGGCAGGACTTCCAAGAGTTCTTCCTGAGTCTCAATCTTATAACCAGGGACCTGGTAGCTTTCTGCTAGTTTTACGAAGTCTGGCTGCACATCGATGATTGACTCTGAGTATCTCTCACTATAGAACTTCTCCTGCCACTGCCTTACCATGCCTAACGCCTGGTTGTTGACGATCAATATTTTGACCGGCAGTCTCCGTTCCTGTAGAACAGACAGTTCCTGCAGCGTCATTTGAAAACCACCGTCACCGACAACAGCGACACACGTGGAATTCATGTCAGCCAGCTGGGCTCCGATCGCTGCCGGAAACCCGTAGCCCATCGTTCCAAGTCCGCCTGAGGTGACCCAGCGGTTCGGCCTGTCAAATTGGTAGTATTGAGCCGCCCACATTTGATGCTGTCCAACATCTGTCGTAACGACTGCTTCTCCACCGGTATATTCATAGACTTTCTGCATGAGCCACTGAGGAACGATGAGTTCATCCGGCTGGTCATGCCAGAGAGGGTAATCGATTTTGTTTTGGCTGATTGCATCCATCCATCCTTTGTGGTGCAATCCTTTCACAGTTTTCGCGTTCAATGCTTCCAGCGCTGCTTTGGCATCCGAAACGATCGGAATGTGCGTCGGGATGTTTTTCCCGATTTCAGCAGGATCGATATCGATGTGGGCGATTGTCGCGTTTGGGGCGAAGTGTTTCAAGTTTCCTGTCAGTCTGTCATCAAAGCGAGAACCGATATTGATCAGCAGGTCGCATTCGTAAAGAGCTGTATTTGCGGAATACGTTCCATGCATTCCAGCCATTCCAAGGGATAAATCACAGGTGCCCGGGTAACTGCCAAGCCCTAGAAGCGTTGTCGTAACCGGAAGTTGGTAATTTTGGACAAATGTTTTTAACTCTTCCGATGCACCTGCATGAATAACACCGGATCCTGCGAGTACCACCGGTTTTTTAGCTTCCACAAGTGCGTCATGCAATTTACTGACTTGAAGTGGATTCGGTTTCACGGTTGGCTGATAGCCTGGCAAATGAAAATCACTCTTCACTTCCTTTGCGTAAACCGTTGAACTGATATCTTTCGGAATATCCACAACGACTGGACCTGGTCTGCCTGTTGTCGCAATATGAAAGGCTTCATTCACGATCCTTGGAAGGTCCTCAATCTCCTGCACTTGATAATTGTGTTTGGTAATCGGCGTTGTAATCCCCATGATATCGGATTCTTGGAATGCATCGGTTCCAATGACGCCTTTAGCCACCTGCCCGGTAAAAATCACGAGAGGAATGGAATCCATCATCGCATCCGCAATTCCTGTGACTAAGTTTGTCGCTCCTGGTCCAGATGTACCGATGACGACTCCTGCTTTGCCTGACACTCTTGCATATCCTTCCGCTGCGTGGATCGCGCCTTGTTCATGTCTTGGAAGAATATGATCAAAACTGCCTTCTGCCCGGTAGATCGCATCATAAATCGGTAAAACCGCGCCACCTGGATATCCGAATAACGTTTCAACACCTTGACCGATCAAAGCTTCTACGAGCAAATCGGCTCCTGTCTTTGTTGCGGTCTCTTGTTCCGCACTTGCCTGTGCCTTCATTTTTTCATCCCTCCTGTGTTGAAAATATATCTTTTATGAAAAGCGGATGTTAGAAGTGATGCTTTTTCCGCTTCGAACCTTTCGTCTTTCGAACAAAAAAGAGACCTTCTTCCTCCTCAGATTCCTGCAACACATAACAGTGTTATAAGAATTTGAGGGGTGAAAAGGTCTCTCTTTACTTCCACGGTACCACCCTCATTTGTGAAGCCTAGTTCCAAGCTCCACCTCATGGGATTCATCATGAACCCCTTTTGATAACAGGTGCGGTGAAACACCTGGTCCCGCCTACTGGTTAAACGTTCGGCGTGGACACTCAAGGATGATGTCAGAATAAGATGTATTTCCGGGCTTCCAGCAACCCCGGCTCTCTGGGAATACAAGCACTTATTCCTTTATTCCTTTCATCGTGTTCGTATAATTCATTTGTCAGTGGCCTCAGACTCTACTCGGCTTTTCTCTACTAACTCACGTGCGCTTGATCTTTGCTGTACACTTTGTATCCATCTGTGGTCGTTACTTTTCTGAACTCTGAAAGCAGGTGGTTTGTGACAACGCCTGGCTTTCCTTCTCCAACTTTTCGCTGATCGACTTCCACGACGGCGATGACTTCTGCCGCTGTGCCTGTTAAAAATACTTCATCCGCGACGTAAACATCGTGTCTAGTAAACGGCTGTTCTTTGACTTTGTAGCCTTTTTCTTCGGCTAGATCGATAATAGCGTTCCGTGTGATCCCTTCTAAAGCACCTAAATAGGTCGGCGGAGTCAAAATCGTCCCATTCTTTACGATAAAGATGTTATCGGCAGATCCCTCCGTCACATAGCCTTGGTCATTCAGCATAAGCGCTTCATCTACTCCAGCTTGATTGGCTTCCATTTTCACAAGGATGTTGTTCAAGTAATTCAACGATTTCACTTGAGGCGGTAACACGTCCGGTCGGTTTCTTCTGCTTGAAACAGATGCGAGCCGGACCCCGCGTTCATATAATTCTTTCGGAAACAAAGCGAGTGCTTCAGCAATGACAACCAAGCGTGGATTTGCACAGCTGGCCGGGTCCAGACCCAGATTGCCGGCGCCTCTGGAAACGACGACGCGTATATATGCGGTTTCCAACTGATTTCGGCGGACTGTTTCAGCGATAATCTCTTCGAGTTCCTCCTTGCTATGTGGAATCTCGAGCATGATCGACTTCGCTGAATCATAAAGACGGTTCAAGTGTTCATCAAGCTTAAAAATGTTGCCTTCGTATACGCGAATCCCTTCGAACACCCCATCTCCATATAAGAAACCATGATCATAAACGGAAACAACGGCTTCTTCTTTCTTCATGTATTCGCCGCTCATATAAATCCATTGGCTGCTCATTTTCAGCACTCCTTTCTTTTATAGTTTAATGTTTGAAATGATTAAAGAATGATAAAGAAAATGTGGACCCTTCTGGTAAGCAATGATCTTACATTTTCAGGGTCCCAATCTCAGGTCTTACGCATGAACCAACCGGACGATTGAAGCGATCGATGTGGTTGATTGAGGACTACTTTAAACCCATTTCGAGGGAAGGTCAACAGGTTTTAAGTAAATTTTCTGAACACTCAAAAGATTCTACGAATAGGTTAAGCGCTTACACCGTTGAGAGGCTTGGCATCCCGGCTTTTTTTCTCTTTTCTTTTTTTCTTTTTTATCTCAAATGAGCTTGAATTCAGCTTGGAAACACACGAAAATATTCAGACAATTATTCGCATTTTTTCTGCAAGAAAACCATTTTTGTTCACGGAAATCTCAAATAAAAAATAGTGGACATTCGCCCTGCCTTCAGAGCCCGTCCCTTCATACAGTGTCGTATAGGATTAAAAAAGGTGGTGAAAGATATGGGCTGGTATGGTGGCTGCGGCGGATACGGCGGCGGTTATGGCGGTGGATACGGAAGCACTTTCGTATTGATCGTTGTATTGTTCATCCTTTTGATTATTGTAGGAGCTTCTTTCTACAACTAAAAAACCTTTTCGTGTGAACCACCTTTACCCGTTATAAGTGGTTCACACAAAAGCGGATTGTATCATTACAACTTTCCGCTGATCAGGTATGCATAAAAAAAGAACCAGAGGTCCTCACCACCTTCTGGTTCATTGTTCGTTATCTTTGCAATTGAAAGAATTCGATAGAGAAATTGTTTTCTCAATATAGGTTTGGTTATAATAGACGGCGAGACATATTCTCTACAACCTCTACCTGTAGAATGTCTCCCTCTTTCAATACCAGGGCGTAGCCGCTCTGGTTTTTTTATGTAAGTATACGTTTATTATACCGATATAATGACTATACTCTTTTGTGGGCCGGTTTTCATCACGTAATTCATCGCCGCACACCGGCCTTCCTAAAATTACTTTTCAGATCACCAAGAATCTTAGTTTAAATCATGCATAAAGAAGCGAGTCGCCTATACAAAATAGCCGTCCGCTTCTTTTTAGTTCCGAAGATTTCTTTGGTCCGGAATTTCCGCGTTTTAATTTTCAAGTGCACACTCTCTTTGATACTCTAAGTTGATGAAAATTTGCTGCAACTCAGGCAAAGTCATCTCAATTGTCCTTTTTCCAAAGGCATCCTCTGTGTAACCTAAATCCCTCAATTGATCGATTAAATAATATCTTTCTTGATATGATCCTTCGGGTGGATAAACTGACATGAGCATCCAATCAACTCCTGCACAAAGATTATTATATAAGTTCTTTCTACTCTCATACCCTTTATTCCTCTTTTAAATCACATAAAGTTATCTAAATTATCTGATTTCAACAAAAAATTACATAAAGGGTCCTCTAAGAACCAACAAAACACTAATTTCTAATAAGGTCTCTTATTTTATTTAGTTAAGGTCTTTTCTTACACAAGCCCCGTATATTGAATCATTCTAAGTTCAATCGCAACGTATGATCAGGCAAATAAAAAAACGCCCATAAAATGGACGTTTTTTCTCTATATGTTGCCGAAGAACTTCTCCGCTTTTTCTAAATACGGCTCTTCTTCGGGCATCAGCTCATACTCTTCGACAATTGCGTCTACCGGGCACACCGATACACACGCGCCGCAGTCTATACATAAATCAGGGTTGATGTAGTATTGGTCTTCTCCTTTTTCTATGCAGTCGACAGGACAAACGTCGACGCACTCCCCGGCTTGCTCGCCCTGGCAAGGTTGTGTAATGACAAATGCCATATGTATCTCTCCCTATTTCCTTATTAGTATTAGTGTCTCGAAAAGCAAGGGGTTTTGTCAATCTTTGTACTTTTTATTCTATCAAAAAACTTCAGACAGATGGTTATAAAGAGAATGTCCTCTTTGTCTGTTTGCCAATGAAAACAGCGGCTAGTAGAATAAAAATAGCAATTGTAAGGCTGAGAACATGGTGAAAACGCACGAAATCTGAATAGAGGATTTGGATTTGTGTGTTTTTTTCAATACTGCCTCACTATTATTGTTAGAAAAGGAAGGAGGGATGTCCATGTCATCATGGAAACGACCTTTTCATCGTCTCATCGTATGGCTGGTTCTATCCATTTCAATACTTACCGGTTGCTCAGAAACCCAGCCAATCGAAGAAGAGTCTGAAAGTCAAACCGAACAACTACAAACTTCCGAAACAAATGCTACCTTAGAGAAAGAGGAGGAAGCTCCTCTAGAAAAAGAATCAATGGCATCTGATGAAGGAAATCAGCCCGGAGATGTTGATGCTACCGTTACGAACGTTGTGGACGGAGACACCATTGACATTGAGATCAACGGCAGAGAAGAACGCGTTCGTTTGTTACTTGTCGACACACCTGAAACCGTTCATCCCGATAAGCCAGTCCAGCCTTTTGGAACTGAGGCCAGTGACTTTGCAAAAGAAAAGTTGTCCGGAAAGGAAATACGTTTCGAATATGACGGCCCGAAGCGAGATTATTACGACCGGCTTCTTGGCTATGTTTGGGTTAACGGAGAGAATTTCAACCAGCAATTACTGGAAAAAGGACTTGCCCGATATGCATATGAATATGATCCACCCTACGTTCATTCAGCATCTATGAAAAACGCAGAGACTCGTGCCAAACAACAAGAGAAAGGGATTTGGAGTAGGGAGGGTTACGTTACAGATGAGGGATTCCAGGGAGAGAAGTCTTCAAAAGCGGAGGAAATACCAGCCTCCTCCCCCTATGAAGGTAGTCTTCCCTATGATCCTCAAGGACCAGACAGGGATTGTGGTGATTTTTCTTCCCAAGAATCCGCACAAGCCTTTTATGAAGCAGCAGGGGGCCCCGCCCAGGACCCCCATCGACTAGATGGACACGATCAGGATGGTCTCGTTTGTGAAAGTTTGTAAGTAAATATAAATATCCGACTTACGCGAAGGTTCCTTTCATCGCTGATCGGTTGAAGAGGGTCTCCCACCAGGAGGTCCTCTTCTTTTTATACCCTTCGTCCTTTAATCGTCTTAATTTTTGTAATATTATTGTAATTTACCCATAAACAAGGTAAAATCATGTAAATATAAGGAACTTTTTGATTTAAATGGAGGAATGCGCTCCTTTTAAATCAGTCCAATATCATAAGAGGGGGTCTTCAAATGAAAAAGTATTCATGGTTGATGTTCGTTCTCCTTTTCACTGTAAGCCTATTCTTGAGTGCCTGTGGTGAAAGTGGGACAAGCGGTTCCGCAGGAGAAGACGGCGGAAGTGATGGTGGCGAAGAAATGACAAACCTGACAATGGGGACAGGTAGCGTCGGAGGCGTTTACTATCCACTTGGAGGAGAAATGGCGAACCTTTTCGCAGACAATATTGACACTGAAGGGTTCGACGTTAGTTCCGTAGAATCTGGAGCTTCTGTTGAAAACATCGCCAAAATTCAATCCGGAGATTTCCAGCTGGGGATTGCCCAGAATACGACAATGATTAATGCTGTTGAAGGAATGGGTGAATTTGAAGGAAAAGATGTTGGGAATGTCGGTGTCATCGGCTCCCTATACCCAGAGGCCCTTCAAGTGGTCACGCTGGATTCTACAGGAATTGAGTCCATAGAAGACCTTAAAGGTAAGAAAGTAGCCGTCGGTCCTCCAGGGGGAGCGACTCGGGAAGCTGCTGAGATGGTTCTTTCCGCTTATGGCATCGAAGAAGGCGACTATGAAGCGTTCGAAGAAGGATTTGGTGATGCGAAGAGTAAACTTCAAAACAATACAATCGACGCCTCCTTTGCAGTTGTAGGTGTTCCATCCTCAACAACGGATGAACTAGACGCGGCTACAGGAGAAGTGAAATTCCTGAATATTGAAGGGGACGCTTTAGATGAAGTCGTTGCCAACAGTCAATACGAAGCGTACACAGTGGAACCTGGAACGTATGAGTGGCAGGAAGAGCCTGTAGAAACCATTACTGCAATGGCACTTCTCCTCGGTTCAACAAGCCAGGTCAGTGAAGATTTAGCGTATGAAATGACAAAAACACTTTATGAAAATGCTGGCGATATGTCGATCGCTCAAGCGAAGCTTATCACTCAGGATAGTGCTTTGACAGGTGCACAAGATCTTCCGCTTCACCCTGGAGCAGAGAAGTACTTTAAAGAAGCAGGCATTCTAGAATAAAGGGAGCAAATGGAACCGGACATTGTTTTGTCCGGTTCTTTATAGCGCTGATTAAGAAATGAATGGAGGGAAAAGGCGTGACAAAAAAAGATAATAAGGAAGTTGACAAGCAAGAAATGATGAAAAAATATGATAAAGAGAGCACATTCCGCACAAACCTCGGAACATGGGGTTGGGTGACTTTGATCCTTGGAAGCGCTCTGACTATTTTTCAGCTTTATACGGCCTACCGTGGCGCTTATGTTTCACTCATTCAGGGCGCGATTCACCTGGGCGCGGCTCTGTGCTTAGTCTACCTTCTTTATCCGATTAAATCTTCATTGACGAGCAAACGTGGCATCCCATGGTATGACCTGATTTTCGCTGCCATTGCTCTTTATTCGAACTTTTATATCATACAAAATTATGACCGTCTAATAAACGAAGCCATTATTTTCGGCTTCACTTATATGGATCAATTTGTCGCAACCGCAGGTATCCTTTTATTACTTGAAGCGACAAGGCGAGTCGTCGGACTTCCTATTGTTATCATAGCTATTCTCGCCCTGCTCTATGGCATGTTTGGGAACTTCATTCCTGTCATAGGTCACGCCGGCAATGACTGGCCGACGCTCGCCACGAAGATGTTTTTCAGTTCCAGTGCCATTTTCGGAATTCCGATTCAAATATCATCCACTTACATTTTTCTATTCCTTTTTTTCGGAGTTATTCTTGTCAAAACAAACATAGGACAGTTCTTTAATGATCTCGCCCTCCGTTTAACAGGAAAATACACAGGCGGAACAGCCAAAGCCGCTGTAGCAGCGAGCGGACTTCAAGGGATGGTAAGCGGAAGTTCCGTCGCCAATACCGTAGGCTCCGGATCCTTTACGATTCCGATGATGAAAAATGCAGGTTTCAAACCTCACTTTGCGGCAGCCTCTGAAGCTTCTGCCTCAACCGGAGGGCAGCTCATGCCACCAATTATGGGTGCCGCAGCATTCATCATGGCATCTTATACGGGAATCCCTTATAACGAAATCATTGTCATTGCGATTGTACCCGCTCTTTTGTATTTTTCAGGGGTCTTTTTAGGCACACACTTTGAAGCAAGAAAACAAAACATCCGCGGACTTTCCAAAGAAGAACTACCTAAAACGAATAATCTGGTCAAACGTCTAGACTTGTTCCTGCCGCTTGTCATTATTATCGGATTCTTGCTTGCAGGACGGACCCCGACATATGCCGCTTTATTTGCAATCGTGACGGCTTTCGTGATCAGTTTTTTCCGTAAAGAAACACGCATGTCCTTAAAAGGAATCATTAAATTGCTTGAAGAAGGAGCCCGGGTCGCCCTCCCCGTTATTGCTGCCTGTGCGACTGCAGGAATCATTGCAGGAACAGTAACCACTACCGGTCTCGGACCTAAAATTGCAGGAGGAATCATCGATCTTGCCCAAGGGCAGTTTTTCCTTGTCATGTTCTTCACTATGATTGCATGTATTATTTTAGGGATGGGGCTCCCGACGACAGCCAACTATGTCGTAACCGCTACCATGGCGGCTCCAGCCTTGTTAGCGTTTGATGTTCCTGTCATTGCCGTTCACATGTTTGTCTTCTATTTTGGAATTGTCGCAGATATCACACCTCCGGTTTGTCTCGCTGCTTATGCAGGAGCAGGTATTGCCGGAGCAAATCCGATGAAAGCTGGAGTAACCGCTGTAAAACTTGCGATTGCTGCGTTTATCATTCCGTATGTGTTCGTGACCAACCCGATTTTATTACTTCAGGGAGACGTCACTGCACTCAACTTATCCATCAGTGTCATTACAGCCTTATTAGGAATGGCAGCCATCAGCTCTGCACTGATTGGATATTTTGCCACGAAAGTCACATGGGTCGAACGAATTGCCCTCATCGCTTGTGGACTCATGCTCGTTTATCCGAACCTGGTCATTTCTCTCATCGGTTTAGGCGTCTTTGGGGCCATTTCTGTCTTCCAATATATAAAAAACAAAAAAGACGATTCTCAGAAACAAGAAGCTGTCGTGTGAAACAAAACCAGGCCTTTACAAGGCCTGGTTTTTTCTTGACATTTTTCCTCTCAGCCATGATCCCCCTAGCTGATTAATGAATATAGCGACTATGATTAAAACCACTCCCAACCATTGAATCAAGGAAACAGATTCAGCAAGGATGATCATAGATGAAACGATGGCAACCGGTAGTTCAATAGAACTCAAGACATTTGCTAGTCTTCCAGAAATCAATGGGGCTCCCTGTGCAAAAAATAATGGAGGAATGACCGCTCCAACTAAAGCCACTCCTGCCCCAATGCTCCATAACTGCACGTCGAATAGAGGCAGTGTTGGGAGGTCTTGAACAAATACAACCAGTACAAGAATCAACGAGCCGGTCACCATTAGAGCACTTCGTGCAATCGGATCGCTGTTCGTTGCGACCTGTCCGCTGAAGAAGACAAAACCTGCATAAGAAAACCCTGAAAGCAATCCAAGCAAGACCCCTGCCAATGGAAGGCTGAAAAAACCTCCTCCAAACACCCCTGACGCGCACACAACCCCTGAGAGGGTAACAACCAGTGAAAAAAGATTTATTTTTGCAGGAATAACTTTCGTAAAGATCCATTCGTAAATCATTCCAATCCATACGAATTGAAATAGTAGAATAATGGCAATCGAGGCTGGTAAATACTGCATCGCACCATAATAGAAGATACTAGTCAAGCCGACGGATGTGCCGGTCAACATCATTTTGAAAAGATCACCCTTGCTTGTTCCTTTCAAGGATATCCTTTTGAAGAAGCTAATCCCCCATAAACAGACAAAGGCGATGAACATTTGCACAATGTTCAGTTCTCCGAGGGTGTAGCCTAATGAAAAGCCTGTCTTCACGAAAATTGGTGTAAACCCAAAGCTTGCGGCCCCGATTAATACGAGAGTCATGCCTTTCCCCTTCATACACCATCCTCCTCTCTCGCATCCGAAGTGTTTCTTTTACCCTTTTTCATAAAAAAAGGCCCCTCTTTAAAAGAGAGGCCCTTTCTATGTGTTTTGAATTATACGATTCTCTTAATCAATCTTCCTAAAGTACGTGGAATGAATAAGAGAATATCTACGATCGTATGGATTACCGAGCGAATCAGTTTCATTTTCATTCCTCCTTTTTTGATTTATAAATAAATACCTCAAATAAAGTAAGATGAAACTTCGTACCTTTATTTAGGGTGAATTGTCCTATCTTCCCTCATTTAAAAGTCCTGACAGCGAGAGAACGACCGAAAGGGAACAACGGTTGCTTGATTATTTAAAAACGGACGAGTGATTCCTTTATCCCATACCAATATAACCCTTTCCACCATAGTATAATTTTTCCATTACTACTAAAGTGGTATAGACAACTAGATTGTTTAATTCTATGATTGAATTATCTGAAAAAAGGAGGTCATGAATTGAAAAAGAAAACCGTATCCATTTTATTAACAACTGCTTTAGGAGCAACTCTATTCATTCCAAATTCAAGCCTTGCATCACCTGGACCAAGTATTGAGAAAAGAGTGAAACCAAATGTCCATGCGAACCAAAGAACTGTCCACCCCTTTTCATGGGATCAACCTGGTCCTTCCTCACCAATCCTGCACCCTGGATCTGTACGAGGAGCGGGTATGAGAGAAGAGCCTTTACAAGAAATTGATCCTCTCTTAACTTCTGCTATTGAAGATCACGTTATGCCAGGGGCTGTTGCTCTTGTCGCAAGAAGGGGGCATATTGTTAAAGAGGATGCTTACGGATATGCCGTGAAGTATGAAGACGATGAGTTTACACCATCTGAAAATCCAATCCCCATGACGAAAGATACCATCTTTGACCTTGCTTCCATCAGCAAAATTTTCACTACAACCGCCGCCATGATCCTGTATGAACAGGACGCCTTCGAATTGGATGACCCTGTTGCGAATCATCTCCCGGAATTTTCTGCAAATGGAAAGGAAAACGTAACGATTGAGCAGCTTTTGACTCATACCTCAGGCTTCAAACCATGGATCCCTCTTTACACCGTTGAAGGTGACAGAACCGATCGTTTACAACATGTCTTACAATATCCTCTTACTAATGAACCTGGTTCGACCTACACTTACAGTGATTTAAATATGATTACATTAGGAGCTCTCGTCGAGCGCCTCTCAAATATGCGCTTAGATGAATTTGTAGAAAAAAACATTACCAATCCATTAAAAATGGAAGATACGATGTATAACCCAGGAGAGGAATTGAGATCACGCATTGCTGCAACGGAAGATCAACCTTGGACGAATCGCGGTCTTGTATGGGGAGAAGTACACGATGAAAGCGCCTGGTCACTGGATGGAGTAGCCGGTCATGCTGGAGTTTTCTCTACAGCACACGATTTGGCCAAATTCGCACACATGTTTATCAATGAGGGTACATATGGGAACCAAAAAATTCTTGAGCCTGAAACCGTCAAGCTGCTCACAGAAAACCGCATCCCTCAGTTTGAAGGTGATGACCACGGGTTAGGATGGGAACTTCAACAAGGTTGGTATATGGATGCTCTCTCAAGCCCCCGAACATATGGGCATACGGGTTACACAGGAACATCTATCGTAGTAAACCCGGAAAATGAAACGATCGCTATCTTATTAACAAATCGTGTCCACCCAACAAGGGAAACGGTCTCTACAAACGGGGCGCGCAGAGGCTTTGCCCGTAAAGTTGCGGATGCCATCCCAATCCAAATGGATAAAAAAGCGACGCCATGGTTCTCAGGGTATGGGGATCACTTGGAGAACCAGTTGACGGCAGACGTAACCCTTAACGAATCGGCCACCCTGTCATTCCGCACATGGTTTGAAATCGAAAATAGTTATGACTTCGGAACATTAGAAGTTTCATCTGATGGAGAAACCTGGAATACACTGGACCAATTTACAGGCGATAGTAACGGATGGGGCTCACAAAAGATCGTACTCCCATCAGACACTACTCATATCCGCTTCACTTATAAAACCGATGGAAGTGTGAACAACCGGGGCTGGTACATTGATGATATAGAACTAAATGGAAAAGCAATAGATGTAAGAAGTGATTCATGGAAGAAGAGACCCTATTAACAGATCTCTTATTAGTCAGACAAGTGGAGGCACTTGTCTGACTTTATTTTTGATAAATTCCCAACTTAATCACCTTGAACAAGCATTTTAAAGTATTTCATAGTTTTCTTTTTCCTGGAAACGGTTAAGGATGGATATAGCCGAAAGGAGAGTGGAACATTGACAAAGCACAACAAGCTCGTTCGAGATCACATCCCTAACTTATTAAGAGATTCGGGGAAAAATATCCGCACTCGAACCCTTGACCACAAGGAGTATGATGATTCATTGAAACACAAATTAAGAGATGAAGTCGAAGAATATTTCAACACCGCTGAGAATAAAGATTCGTTGACGAAACTCGCAGACCTTTTGGAAGTCATTCACGCCTTATCTTATACACATGGAGCAACAATTGAAGAACTTGAGCATATTCGTCAACATCGCAGAAAAGAACGTGGAGCTTTTCATACCCGCACCATGCTTTTGGACATTGAAGACGAGTAATCACACAAAAAAGGGGATGGCCAGAGTGGCTTTCCCCTTTTTTCTCTATTAATCAATCGGATCTTTCGCCTTGCCATAACGAATGACATCATAAATCGCCATACCGTCACTAGGTTTGCCTTCCTCATTTCGATAAGGAAATAGAGAAAAGAAGATAAAGTACACAGAAAAATAAGAATACTGGTAGAAGAACAAATCCACAGGAAGGACCTCCTGTATGATTAATACATTTAACATCAAAATGACCGCTAAATTAAAAAGGCTTCCGGCAAGATAGATCGACACATGCGCCCACGTCTTGTTGTAGGAAAGCTTTTCGTACTGACACCAGCCCTCCATAAAGTACATGCGTCTCACTTCCAAAGGACCCACATGAAACAGCAGTTTCCCTGTCCCTATACAGTAGCGTATCTTCCCCCCAAATATACGGGCGACAACGACATGACCCGTTTCATGAACGAGCGTGACGAGAGGCAGAATTAGAAAAAAATTTATAATAAACATCGGGATGTCATTCAAAGTAAACATAGGCATTCCTCCGTAATGATGTGAATGGAAGTTCTGAAAAGACACCTTCCCTTTTCTGTAAAAAGATAACGTAAATGCAGAAAACTGCTTCCATAGCCTCAGTAAAGTGACCATTGACGTAGGATAGTATTGTTTCATCATGAGAGAACGCCACCCCAAGTCCAAACATCCGAATACTATTGGGCGTTTCTACCAATCAACAATTCTGACTCTCATACTTTCCAGATCTCCATTTCAGTGGCCTCCATATAGAAGTTCAACTGCAAAGTTTTGTAAAATTTCAACATTCCTCATCCTGTTGTTTTAGCCTTCGATTTAGAGTATGATAGGAATAGCGATTTTTTTTAAAGAGGAGCGTATTTATGAAACGATCCATTTACGGATTGACGTTTGACCAACTGACTGATTGGCTTATAGATCACGGTGAGAAAAAGTTCCGCTCCAAGCAAGTATGGGACTGGCTCTACCAGAAGCGTGTAACAGACTTTTCACAAATGAAAAACTTGAATCAATCGTGCATCGACGTTCTCGATGAACATTTTACGATTGAGACACTTTCTGAAGAAATAAAACAAGAATCAAAAGATGGAACCGTCAAGTTTCTATTTAAATTGGATGATGGGAACGTCATAGAGACAGTTTTAATGCGTTTTAATTACGGCTTATCCGTGTGTGTCACAACACAGGTCGGCTGTAACATTGGCTGTTCCTTCTGTGCCAGTGGAATTCTGCGCAAGAGCCGAGACCTATCCAGCGGCGAAATTGTTGAGCAGATTATGCAAGTCCAACAGCACCTGGACAAACAAGGCAACGATGAGCGTGTCAGCCATATCGTGGTCATGGGAATTGGTGAACCATTTGATAACTATGACAACTTGATCGACTTCTTGAAAGTTGTCAACGATCAAAAAGGGCTGTCCATTGGAGCGCGTCACATCACCGTATCCACAAGTGGAATTGCACCGAAAATGTATGAGTTCGCTGATGAAGGCATCCAGATCAACCTGGCCCTTTCCATTCATGCGCCAAACAATGAACTACGTACTCAAATCATGAAAATTAACCGTGCTTATCCACTAGAAAAACTGATGCCGGCTATTGATTACTATCTGGAAAAGACGAACAGGCGGATTACCTTCGAGTACATTCTACTCAAGGACGTCAATGACCATAAGAAGGAAGCGGAAGAGCTTGCGGATTTGTTGAAGGATAAACGACACTTATCCTACGTCAACTTGATCCCTTACAATCCTGTCGCTGACCACCCTTATGAGCGAAGTGAAAAAGAAGCGATTCTTACGTTCTACCAAACGTTGATGGACCGAGGAATCAAGTGCGGAGTGCGTACCGAACACGGGACCGACATCGATGCCGCCTGTGGACAGCTGCGCAGTAAGCAGATTGAAAAAGAAAAAGCACGCAAAAAGAAAAAGTTGCAAACAAACTAAAAAACATGAGGCTCAGGCCTCATGTTTTTTTTAACCCTTTTAACGATCTTCTATATAGCCAGTCATCCCGTTAACGTTTTAAATCCTGCCCCTTCCCCACTGCTGTACTTCCTCTACCTCCCTCCCCTGTTTTGGATTGTAATCAAAATACCCGTCATTTTCTTTAAGAACATCCTCGTCCCGGCATTTTATGCTCTCCCTTGATTGTTTCATATAAAACTAAAAAAATGGTTTTATTTGTAAAAATATAGGCAATAGAAGACTATACAAAAATATCCAAGGGGTGATGGGAATCTATCAAAAAGGAGTTTTTCCAGGATGAGAAAATTTTTAGCATTTCTTTTTGTTTTCACTTTAACCTTTGGCAGTGCTGGGGTTGTAAGTGCAGACAGTCATGACGGAGACAAAGATTGCAGTGACTTTGATTCCACAGCAGAAGCAGAGCAGTATTGGGAAGAAAATGGATATGATGAAAACAACGATCCAGATGGACTGGACCGAGATAAAGATGGTGTACCATGTGAAAGTTTAGGAAACAGCTCTTCGGATGATGGATCTGGTGATTCAGAAGCTACAGATGAAGAAGCTATGGATGATTCTGAAGAAAATGGAACACAAGAGGAATCCTCTGACGAAGAAGGTGGAGAGCTTCCAGAAACCGCAACGCCGTATGCTACATATGCGTTACTCGGGATGGGGCTGTTTGTATTGAGTGGCGGACTGTTGTTTGTACGCAGGGAAAATTAAATGACTTTACCCATCCCCCTCTTCAGCGAACCATATATGGTTCGCTCTTTTTTTGGAATCCTCTTCTACTCTTAAGACTAAAAACAGATCTATCCTATATATAGGATAGATCTGTCATTATTTCCGTGCCAGCCCATGCATAATGAAGTCAATCGTATCGTCAATTTCCTTATCGTCATCCCAGTTTAAATCGGGTGCAATAATAAAACGGGTGACCAGAAACCCAACCACGGAAGAGATAATCATACGTATGATGGAGGCATTCGGTATTTCTACAAGTTTTCCTTTATCTTTCAATTGATTTAATGCTTCCTCGAATTTAGGGAATATTTCTTTAAGGAATACTTCCTGGAACTTTTCCTGAAGTTCAGGGTGAAAAGCCATTTCCTGGATCACAATGCGTAATAGAGGAGCATTCTCTTTGGCGAATTCAAAGCGATTCTTCAAGAGGGTTCGCAATAAACTTTCCAATTCCTCAGGAGGCTTTTCGAAAACTTTGTTGGCGAAATGAGAAGCAAAGAACGGCAAAGTGAACTTCGTCATAAATGGAGTCACGATGGAGATCAAGAGCTCTTTCTTCGTTTTATAATGACGGAAAATCGTCCCTTCGGCCACATTTGCTCTTGCTGCAATTTCACTGGTGGATGAAGAAGCGTACCCCTTTTCAGCAAAAATCTCTACGGCAGCTTTTAAAATTTGTTCCTGTTTCGGTGTTAACTTCCGATCTTTCTCTGTCGTCTGTTCTAATGTTTCCACCATTTTCTTAAAGTCGGTCATTCTTCCATCCTCCTCGAAGTCCATTCTACCATTATAAACGCCGATGCTTTTTCAATGCGAATATATTCAATGTCGTGAACAATGCTGTAAACCCGAGCAGAACATAAATTTCCAGTTGGATATCCGCAAAAGAAGCTTCGCGCAGCATAATCCCTCTCATGGCTTCTGCCCCATATGTTAAAGGCATCATCTGGCCTAGGACCTGTACCCATGTTCCAAGCCCCTCTGTCGGGAATAAACCGGAGAAAAACACCTGGGGAACAATGATCAAAGGAATGAATTGAATCATTTGAAATTCATTCTTAGCAAATGCGGATACCAGTGTACCAAGGCTCAAAGCCGCTAGAGCAAGTAATATAGTAACCATGAGTACATAAAAGAAATTCCCTTCCATAAATACCCCCAGGATGTAGATGGAAAAGGATGCAATCACGACTGATTGGAGGATTGTGAACAGTCCAAATCCTGCGAGATAGCCAAACACGATTTCGGATCGTTTGATTGGGGTAGCCAACAATCGTTCCAACGTCCCCTGTGTACGTTCTCTTAAAAAAGATACCCCGCCCACAATAAATACAAAGAAAAAGACGAAAAAACCGATGAGGACAGGTCCCACGTAATCAAATAATCCGAGATCCTCTGAACCATGGTAATACTCCACATCGACAGGATCTTTCTGATTCGTCCTTAAAGATTGCAATTCTTTTTGGAGTGCACCTGCAGCGTTTGGATCACTTCCCTCTAGAAGCAGGGATATCTCCTGATTTTCAAAATATAACACAGCATCCAACGTGCCTTCTTCCAGCTTTTCTTCTGCTTTAGTGGAAGACATCGTTTCAACAACAAGGGCGTCAGACGACAACTTTTCAAGCATCGATTCTG
This sequence comes from Halobacillus sp. Nhm2S1, assembly GCF_019599545.1. Lineage (GTDB taxonomy): Bacteria > Bacillota > Bacilli > Bacillales > Halobacillaceae > Halobacillus. The sequence continues at coordinate 978,278 of NZ_JAIEZV010000001.1, forward strand.
GAACGTTGACGGCTCCTAATTCCAGGTTGGATTCGTCATGATCCAGTACCATCCACATGAGTGACAAGACGAGGAGTGGGGCCACCACCATCAGGGCTACACTTCTTTTATCCCGTCTAAATTGGAGAAGAATTCTTTTCATGACATGGAAGGTATTCATTTTGTTTCACCTCCGTAATGCAAAAACACGTCTTCCATAGACGACACATTCACTTTTTCCTTCAAGCTTTCCGGAGTATCCATAGCGATCATTTTTCCATTTCTGAGCAGAGCCAGACGATCACACTTCTCCGCCTCGTCCATGACATGGGTGGTTACAATGATCGTAACGCCCTTATGCTTCAAATCATTCAGTTCATTCCAAATGGACTGCCGTAAGACAGGGTCGATGCCAACCGTAGGTTCATCAAGAATAATCATTTCCGGTTCATGGACGAGAGCTGAAGCTAGAGACAAACGTCTTTTCATCCCTCCAGAAAATGTTTCGACGGGCTGATCTTTAGAAGAGGATAAATCAACCATTTCAAGTACTTCCCTGATTCTTTCCCTTCTCTTCTTTCTTGATAGGTGATAAATGGAGGCAAAAAAATCAAGGTTTTCCCATGCCGTCAGTTCTTGATAAAGAGCATCTGATTGGGCCATGAACCCAAAGTTCTTCATCTGCGAAAGATGCTGCAAATCGGACCCATTAAGGGAAATGGTTCCTTCTGAAGGCTGTAGGATTCCTGCCATCAACTTTACAAGGGTGGTTTTTCCTGCTCCTGAAGGGCCCAGCAATCCAAAAATCTCACCTTTTTGAATGGAAAGATTCACCTGGTCAATAATCGTATTTTTACCGTACCGGTGTATAACGCTTTTCATTTCAACCATAGTACTCAATTCAACCCCTCCTAAGTGAGTGATTACTCACTTTAATTATACACCGCTACCTCCACAAGTAAAGAAAGAAATAATCCTTTGCCCCTTCAAGCGCGTTTCCAAGGACGTCCATTTATTTCAAAAAAAACAAAAACGGTTTATTCTGTTCAATCAATATTTAATATTAGATATCCAACCGCATTTTCAACTGCTATAATATTCTCAACCACCAAGGGAATGTCTGTTCGCAAATAATGAAAGGGGTAAAACGTTGAAAAACCATCAAGATCGCATGTCCCTTTACTACCTGTTTTCAGGAATAATACTCGCATTGTTTTTTGGAGTCATTTTTTTGGCCGGATGGCTTACAGGCGCGGACTGGAGCACCTATTCCATTGAATTCAGTTGGAGTATGTTGAATACCGATACGCTTAAAGACATATTCACAAACTGATTTCAGGTTCTATTTTGGAAGCTTGTTCGATACAATACATCGATCATCTTTTGGAGGAGAAGTTCATGGAAGATTGGATCATTTGGATGATGGAACAGTTCGGGTATCTTGGGGTTTATGCGTTGATGGCGATTGAAAACCTCTTCCCCCCTATTCCATCAGAAGTTATCCTGCCACTCAGTGGGTTTATGACTGTCAGAACGGATTTAACGATGGCGGCTGTCATTATTTATGCAACCTCGGGTTCTTTGACCGGCTCCCTTCTGTTGTATGGAATAGGGATGTCCATCAACAGAAAAAAACTGGAGGAATGGGTGGATCGTCACGGAAAATATCTTCGTCTCACCAAAACAGATGTAAACAGAGCTTTCCATTGGTTTGATACTTATGGGTATTGGACCGTCTTTTTTTGCCGTATGCTTCCACTCGTCAGAAGTTTCATTTCTATACCTGCAGGAATGGCCCGTTTCCCTATCATCCCTTTTCTTTTCCTAACCTTTTCAGGAAGTTTGATATGGAATACAGCTCTGATTTATACAGGGGCCATCCTTGGAGATTCATGGCGCGATATTGTGCATTATATGAAGGTGTACTCCATATGGACGTATGTCGTCATCGTCGTTGTTGCTTTCCTTACCATCTGGTGGATGCGTAAAGGGAAAGGTGTTCGTTTATGGAGATGATAGAGTTCCTCAAAGTCGTGATTCTTGGCATGTTTGAAGGTTTGACAGAATTTGCGCCCGTTTCTTCAACCGGGCACATGATTCTGGTTGATGAAATGTGGCTGAGGACGGACTTGTTTCTAGGAGACTATGTTGCAAATACGTTTAAAGTGTTCATTCAGCTGGGATCTATTCTTGCCGTCATTGTCATTTTTCGGGATCGGTTTAGAGAACTATTGTTATCTTCGCAGAGAAGTGAACGCGCCCGATTAAAATGGTCCCATATCATCACAGGACTTCTGCCTGCCGCTCTTTTAGGGTTCCTTTTTGAAGATTTCATAGATAAGCATTTGTTCACCCTCGAAACCGTTTTAATCGGATTGGGAGCAGGTGCTGTGTTCATGATAGCGGCTGACTTGCATCAACCTAAAGAATGGAAGGAAAGTGTTGACCAAATCAGTCACAGACAAGCTTTCACGATCGGTATGTTTCAATGTTTATCTTTATGGCCTGGTTTCTCACGCTCCGGTGCTACGATTTCTGCAGGAGTTTTAATGGGGCTGAGTCACAGAGCCGCAGCGGATTTCACTTTCATCATGGCTGTCCCGATCATGCTGGGGGCAAGTAGCCTGTCCATTGTAAATAACTTTTCCTATTTCCAATGGAACGCTGTCCCTTATTTTGCCGTCGGCTTCCTAAGTGCTTTTCTTTTCGCTCTTTTATCGATCCGTTTCTTTTTGAGACTGATCAATCATGTAAAATTAATTCCGTTCGCAATCTACCGTTTCCTATTAATCGTAGTCATCTGCTTTTTATATTTTTAAGCAAAAAAAGACCGAGCGCTAAGTGCTCAGTCTTTTTTTCCATCTTCATTTTTCTCTAAAAAATACTTAACTCCTGCAACGGTACCGATACCAAGCAGAGCATACTTCAACCCTTCCACCGTTGCTGATGGAGAGATGCCTTGCTGCCAATAGGAAAAAACAACTCCTAAGACGACAGCGATGATAGAGATGTATCGGTTTGGCACACGCTTAGTCTGCCTCATCGCATACAACAATACAGCAAGTCCCGCATATGGGGTGAAGTCCGTCATGAAGTCCATGAATTGATCTCCTTTAATATAGAATAAGAGCTTATTCTATATTATTCATGATGCGAGACTAGAAGTACTTTCATAAAAAATAACGCCCCGCCCCTCCCATGGGACAAGACGTTATTTTTTATGAAACGAACGATTTCGGCCCTAGGGCTTTCTCGACTTCCATGTAGTCCAGGCCATGCGCTTCTGCCACTTCACGGTAAGTCACACTGCCATTTACGACATTTACACCTTTTAGTAAAGCAGAATTTTCGATACATGCCTTTTGAAAACCTTTGTTTGCAATCTGAATCGCATAAGGAACGGTGACATTTGTGAGCGCAAGCGTGGATGTCTGTGGAACGGCTCCCGGCATATTGCCAACCGCATAATGGACAACTCCATGTTTCACATAAGTCGGATCGTCATGGGTCGTGACATGGTCGACCGTTTCGACGATGCCACCCTGATCGACGGCAACATCCACGATGACACTCCCCCGAGTCATCGACTTGACCATATCTTCTGTTACAAGTTTAGGCGCTTTTGCCCCTGGAATCAAAACGGCGCCTATGACTAAATCAGATTCTTTAACAGCCTCGCTCAAATTCAATGGATTAGACATCAGGGTATTGATGGATGAGCCGAATATATCATCCAGCTGCCTGAGCCGATCTGGACTAAGGTCAATCATGGTTACGTCCGCACCCAGACCTATGGCAATTTTTGCAGCGTTTGTCCCTACGACACCCCCGCCGATAATCGTCACCTTTCCGCGCTTCACTCCCGGAACTCCTCCAAGAAGAATGCCTTTACCACCATGGGTGCGCTCTAAATATTGCGCCCCTTTTTGTGTTGCCATCCTTCCAGCCACTTCACTCATTGGTGTAAGCAGGGGCAGAGACCCATTTTCAGCCTGAACCGTTTCATAAGCAATGGCGACTACTTTTTTCTCTGCCAATGCTTTTGTCAATTCTTCATCTGCTGCAAGATGAAGGTACGTAAATAAAATTAAGCCTTCATAAAAGTAACGATACTCTTCAGCAAGCGGCTCCTTGACTTTCAAGACCATCTGCTGTGCCCAAGCTTCTGCAGCCGTCCCTACAATCTTCACCCCGACTTCTTCATATTGCTGATCAGAAAAACCAGAGCGATCCCCAGCTTTTGACTCTAAGTAAACTTCATGCCCTTCATTGATTAGATTCACCGCACCCGCAGGAGTAATGGCTACGCGGTTTTCATTGTTCTTAATTTCTTTCGGTATCCCTATCTGCATTCAAGGAACCTCCCATCAAGATCATATCGACTCAATCGCCTCTACCACAGTATCCAGCAGGAAAGTCAAATCCTCTTCTTCAATAGACAAAGGAGGGGATAATGTTATGACATTATTGAATCCAGCCACTGTCATCCCATTCTTGCCGATCAATATTCCTTTGTTTTTGCAATAGCTGATGATTTGGTTGACTTTATCCACAGCCAGTGGTTCCTTCGTTTCCTTGCTTTCCACCATTTCAATACCAATGAGCAAGCCCTTCCCTCGCACATTTCCCACATGGTTATGGGTTTGAAGACGTGTGTTCAAATCATTTTTCGCTGCCTCTCCTAAATCATGTGAACGCTCAAACAAGTTTTCTCTTTCCATAATTTCTATATTCTTGAGTGCAACCGCACAAGCTGCTGGATGACCTCCGAAGGTATTAATATGACGGAAGAAGTCATACGTATCATCTCCACAAAAGGCTTCATACACTTCCCGCTTTACGGCGGTTGCTGATAGAGGAAGATACGCACTCGTAATCCCTTTCGCCATCGTAATAATATCCGGTTTCACTCCATAGTTCATAAAACCGAACGGCTTACCCGTGCGTCCGAATCCACAAATCACCTCATCCACGATCATGAGGGCTCCATGTTTCTTACAAATGGCTTGAACTTCTTTCATATACTGCTCAGGAGGTACGATCACTCCACCACCAGTAATGATTGGCTCCATGATTACTCCGGCAATGGACTCGCTATATTCCCAAGTCATTACATCATCAATTTCCTTTGCTCCAAAGCGGTCTTTTTCACTGTGTTCATTCCGATACTCATCAGGTGGAGCGACATGCAAAAAACCAGGGCCCAGAGGTTCATACTTATACTTCCGCTGGGCTTGGCCCGTGGCAGCTAACGCGCTGGTGGAATTTCCATGATAAGCTCTGTACCTTGAAATGAATTTCGTTCGATAATGGTCACCTTTTTGCTGATGATATTGTCGAACCATTTTAAACGCAGCCTCATTCGCTTCCGATCCACTATTCGAGAAAAAAACAACATAGTCATCCCCAAGAAGCTGGTTGATTTTTTCTCCTAATTGTATGGCTGCTTCATGACTTTGTGTAAGCGGCATATAAGAAAGATCCTTAATTTGTTCATAAGCTGCTTTCGCAAGCTCCTCCCGCCCATAACCAACGTTCACACACCATAAGCCTGACATCGCATCCAAGTATCGATTGCCGTCTATATCGGTGATCCAAGAACCTTTCGCACTTTTGGCTACCATTGTTGAATCAGGGTTATAGGGTTTCATGGAGTGCCATACATACTTCTCGTCTTTTGAAAGCAATTCACTCTTTACATCAGCTTTAGTCAACGGAGATTCCTCCTTAATGGTCTTTTATTAGAATTATCTTAATTATCTAACATTTGAGTTGCGCTTTCATTAGACATTGTGTCAAACCGTCATCTCCCCACTTTCACATAATGACAAGAGCACTTATTGAACAATCTGGCAGGATTGTGGAAGATTCAGTTCCGAGATGTTTCCAGGGTTCGTTGCCTTGTTGGGCGTCAGGGGTGGCTGGGAAGCTACTCGCTTTCCTGTGGGGGAGTGGCGAGCTTCCTCGGACTTCGTCCTGTGGGATCTCGCCTATCTCTTTTCTCCCACGGGAGTCTCCAAGCTTCCCAACCCCCCCTTTCGATGTAAGGGAGAAACGAACCCTTGTACCAATTTGGAGGGTCTTCCACTATCCAGCTGTTAGAGGTATAAAGCGTTCTGAATTAAGCTTTTAAGTATTATGGAGGTCTGCTATGATCCACTTCCCATAATCATACGAGCTGACCTTTTAGTAGTGGTTTCGAGAATCTTCCATGGTAAGAGGCGGAGGGGAATGGCGAGACTCCTGCGGGAAAAAAAGTGCAGGGTGAGACCCCACAGGACGAAGTCCGAGGAGGCTCACCGCGCTCCCACGGAAAGGGAGCTATTCCCCGCAGCCCCACCCGCTCAACAAAAGTCTCGAAACTGAGTCTTCAAGTAAAGGGAGCTTTAGTTGGAAAAGAATAATAGAAAAACACTTATTCGAAAAAACGAATAAGTGTTTAAGCAAGAACGGTTAGGTGACGGCTCTTTGGTATTCATAGGCGAGAAGTGCAAACTCGATGACCTGTCTTTTTTCACATTCCATGAAATCCGGTCCCAACAGTTTTTCTAACTTCTCCAAGCGATGATATAACGTCTGACGGACAACAAAAACTTTGGAAGCGGTTTCTTTTTTAGATCCGTTGCACGCCAAATAGACCCTTAATGTCTCAAGAAGGTTGGTGTTATTCTTTTCGTCATATTTTATAATCGGTTCTAAGTACTCTTCGACTAATCCACCGAGGTTACTGTGCTGATGTACGAGTGATATCAATCGGTACATGTGTAAGTCATCGTAAAAAAATTTGGACTGACTTTCTGGAAGCTTCTCCTGTAGAGTTAAGGTCTCCTGGGCGGTTTGGAAACTTTCATGCAACCTGGATAGTTCTTTGACGTATTTACCACCGGCAATTTGAAAAGATGAAATACTTGAATCATTCAACAGACTGATTTTCTGCAGCCTTACAACCCCGCGTTTGATCCTTTCCTTCCAATCTTCTGCTTCTTTTCTATTCAAAAGAATAAAGGTGAGCTGATGACGCTTTTCTACTGGGAAAACATAGTAACCGTTCTGGTCAAAAATATTGTGGATTAGCATATTTATATAAGTGAGGTCAGGGTTGGATTTCTGTCTGTCCACCATATTCAACTTTATGGTGAGGACAATCGCTCCTTTTACAGTTTTGTCCAGCTTGTAAATGGCAAGTCTATCACGAATCTCCTCTTCTTCATGCTCTCCCTGCAACCATTCAATCAGCCATTCTGTTTCTTTGGCTTTTCTTTTTTCTTCTGTATAGAGTTCTCTTAATAAGTATTGCGCAAGTGCAGTCCCCGTTCGGTCCAATAATAAGGATTCGAATTCACCGAACTCTCTACGGTTGGACAATAAGTAAATATTCGCAAATTCCCGATCAAATACTTGGACCGGCTGCTTTAAAACTCTTCTCGACCCGTTGTTCGGCTTGCTCAGCTCCATCAATACTTGCTCGCGTTCTTTCTCTCTCAAGGCTGGGATGGTGACGACCGTATGATCCTTGGCAATATAGACGAGCTGGCAATTCACATATTGCTGCAAGTTTTTTAGAATCTCAAAGTAGTTATCAATCGACAACAAGCGTTTATTCAGCCGCTGCGAATAATCTTCTAAGTTCGTAATGAACTCGTATTGCTGATTGATGAGATCCGCATGAATATCTTGAGTGATCTCTACAAAAGAAACCTCTTCCTGGAATAAGATAATTGGAAAATCGTTGGCTTCTGCATAATCAATGGCTTCCTGGCTTATGTAATCAACGAAACTCCCAATTTCTATACAAATTCCGGCTACTTCTTTTTCAACTAATTGTCTTAATAAATGGAGAAAAAGCTCATGATCATCCTTCCAACCAAATCCTGTTGAGAGGACAAGCTCTCCACCTTTCAAATTCTTTCTCACTTCGATCATTTCATAAACGTGAACCCATTTGACCAGCCGGTCGATGCCCCTCCGACCAGCAATAACTTCAGCAGAAGCGAAATGGTCCCTTTTCAGGATGTTTTCAATCGACATGTGTTCGTTCATTGAATGACCCCTCTTTTAAAGTACAATAATTTTTCAGAAAAATCTAATAGATTGTGAGATTTTCTAACAAAAAAGTTTAATAGTCCTAGTAAATCTAACATGCCTAGATTTTCAGTAAATCCGAAGGTCTGTGTGAGATGGGATTCTGAGTGAACCTCAGATCCATTTGTCTAAGAACAGAACGCTTGTCAGATTATTATAGGGCGTTACACATTTATCAGTGATTTTTAAGCTTTTATCGGTGGGTTTTTGATTTTCTTCAGCAGCTTACAGGCTTTTATCGGTGGCTTTTGCACTTTTATCAGTGACTTCAATGTGCAGAAAAAGAGGATTGGCGTTGGCCAATCCTCTTTGCTTTGTTCTATTTCACACTCTGTTTCTTCTGTTGCTGCACGAGAATGGTAGAGAAATATTTTCTCGCATCCGGGTGCAGGATATGAAGCCTTTCCTTCTCACTTTTGCCAGATTCGTTTCCTTTATATTGAAACTCGACGAATGCTCCACTTAAATTTTCCGTGACTCCACTGATCACATAACCTTGTTCCAATAAAAAGTCGATCTTTTCCCGTTCTGCTTCAAACTCGCGATGGTCAGACATTTGAATTCCTCCTTGTTATGCATCCATTTTCTGTGTGGATCCCTCTGTTCCTGTCTTACGCCCCAGCTTTTCTTCTACGAATTTTTCTCCGATCACCCAGTCCCGGCCGACGGTTATGCCAAGGTATTCATCGTCACTTGGGTTTTCGATTTCTGCCTGGGGATGCTTTTTAAAATACCAATGTTTAGCTAATAAGTAATAACATAAGGCACCAACGCCAAATCCTACGAAGAAAGAGTAGGTGGAGAATGTGTAGGCGAAGGCACTTCCGATGACCCATGAAATGATGCCTGCCCAGTTGACTCCTCCGTCGTAACGGAATTGTCCGCCTTGCTTATACAAGTCGTGAACGTTCATTCTCCGCTTCCTCAATAAATAGTAATCGGCAAAAATGATGCCTACAATGACAGAGAGAATGGCTGCTGCAATCAGCAATACAGGAATCAATAAGTTAAAAATACTCCACGGCTGAATGACTGTACCTACTAAACCTGCGATGAAAACGCCGGCCCAGAATGGAAGCTTCGGCCCGCCGACATTTGAAAAGATGGTAGCCGCTGGGACGATGTTTGCAGAAACGTTTGTGGACCACTGGGCGAGCACGATCATTAATAAAAGGATCCCTAAGACAAGTCCACTGGCTGACTCCTGTAAAGCGACAACAGGGTCAAAATTGGATACAGCAATGTAAGAGACAGCACCAAGAACAACGATGAACGTTTGGGTCAATGGCAGTGCGACAAGGCTTCCTACGAGAGCCCCTTTGTTTCTTTTCACCCAATTACGTTCCAGTTTCGGTGCTTTTATAAAACGGGAGATCGAGGAAATATCAGCGGCAAGCGTCGACCAATATCCCATATTCCCAACAACGACAACAACAAATGCTGTAAATGCTGCTCCTCCGGTTACGGGGCTTTCCACCCAGCTCCATATGTCTTTCCCCTGTTCAGATGCTGTTCCAGCTAAAGTAAAATACATCCATACTCCAATCAAAATAATGATCGGGGCTGCCAGGTCAGCGAATTTTTCTACCGCTTTGATGCCTAGTGCCGTGTTGAATAACTGGAATAAAGCAAAAAGAATATAGCAAACAAACCAATTATCAAAACCGAATAAGATGTTTAAAATTCCGTTGATTGCAGTTGAACCGAAAAATGTATTAATCCCGAACCACATCGATGCAGCCACTCCACGCACGATCGATGGAAAATGGGTACCTACCGTCCCAAAAGGGGCTCTCATGTAAACAGGGAAAGATATACCATGTTCAATTCCAATATCAGCCGTGACTGAAATAGCAAGACCGATTAGAATCGTTCCCACCAATGTGCCAAGAACGACCCAGATCAAGGATATTTCCTGAACACCCGCTCCCCCTATAGCGAAAGCTGCCAGTACAACAGCCATTCCGACCCACATAAACGAAAATCCTAAGGTGCTGATTTTTTTCTCATTGTGTGGGATGGGCATTAAATCTGGTGACATCAAATGATTTGTTTTTTTGTCCATACTTTGGACTCCTCCTACCTATACCTGTTTTTTAAAAGGCTGCCTGGCTTTCTATGAAGCGAGGCAGCCTACATTCCATGGCATACGGACAGGTTACTTCTGATAAAGTTCTTCTTTGGAGGATGTCAGTTCCCCGTATCGGGAACGTTTCAAATAATTACCTTTGCCAAGTTTACCGACAAATTCTTTGTTCTTAATGACATAGTCACCACGTGAGAGGACACTGACCGGCTGGCCAGTTACTTTCATACCTTCGAATGGATTGTAATCGGCAGCCATGTGACTCGTTTCTACAGAAATCGTGCGTTCTACAGTAGGGTCGAAGATGACGATATCCGCATCTGCACCAACGGAAATGGTTCCTTTCTGTGGAAACAGTCCGAATGTCTTCGCGATTTTCGTGGACATAATATCTACGAACTCGTTCAGTGTAATGCGTCCTTTTTTCACACCTTCAGAGAAAAGGATACTTACACGGTCTTCAATGATCGGGCCTCCGTTTGGAATCTTCGTGAAGTCTCCTTTTCCTAAGTCTTTCTGACCTTTAAAGTCAAAGGAACACTGATCAGAGCCAAGTGTTTGGAGATCGCCTGTTTTTAGCGCTTTCCATAACACTTCCTGGTGGTGCTTTTCACGAAGTGGTGGAGACCACACATACTTGGCTCCTTCGAAGTCTGGCTTCTCTAAGTAACTTTGATCGAGGACTAAGTATTGTGGGCACGTTTCGCCTGTGACGTTGTACCCCTTCTTACGAGCTTTTGCGATAGCATCGACCGCCTGTTCACAAGTTACGTGGACGACATATAGCTGGGAGTCAGCAAGTCCCGTCAATTCCGCTGCACGTCCCGTCGCTTCTCCCTCTACTTCAGGTGGACGCGTCAATGCATGATAGATCGGATCTGTTTGTCCAGCTTCCAATGCTTTATTCACTAGGTGATCAATCACATCGCCGTTTTCCGCGTGGACCATGACTAAGGCACCCAGCTTTTTCGCTTGCTCTAATGTTCGAAAAAGCGTGCCGTCATCTGCTTGGAACACATTTTTATAGGCCATGAAAACCTTGAATGAAGTAATGCCTTCGTCCTCAATGACACTCGGTAGCTGCTCAAGGACATCATCGTTCATTTCACCAATCATTAGATGAAAGCTGTAATCGATGACGGATTTATCCTTTGATTTGGCGTGCCACTGATCAATTGAATTCTGTAGTGGCTTTCCTTTGTCTGTCAGGCAAAAGTCGATGACTGTGGTTGTCCCGCCGTGAGCAGCCGCGATGGTACCTGTTTCAAAGTCATCCTTACTCACCGTCCCACCAAATGGCATCTCGAGGTGCGTGTGCGGGTCGATGCCTCCAGGGAAAATGTAATTCCCCTCCGCATCCACCACTTCTGCCGAAGGATCGGTCAAATCCTGACCAATCAAAGCAATTTTTTCATTTTCGATAAGGATATCCGCTTTGTACGTATCAGCCGCCGTAACAATCGTTCCATTTTTGATGATTTTCTTCATCTAATCCCTCCATAAAATTATTTAATTAAATTGACATCACAAGAGGATGCGGCACCGATGGCTGCTTGTCTTTCATTCCATGTCATCGGAGGCTTGCCGTTCGCATATTCCACCATATCGATTGCGCCATCGACTGGACAGACGATGCTGCAAAGATTACAACCGACACAATCCTCTTCACGAACTTTCAGAATGTCGTTTCCATTAGCGTCCTTCAACATATCGATACACTGGTGAGAAGTATCTTCACAAGCGATGTGGCACTTATTACAGTTGATACAGACATCATTGTTAATTTGAGCGACGACTTGATGATTGAGATCTAAGTTCCCCCAGTCACTGTATTTCTCAACAGACTTCCCAACCAAATCCATGACAGAGTCAATGCCTTTTTCATCAAGGTAATTGTCGAGACCCTCGACCATATCATCAATGATACTGAATCCGTGGTGCATCGCTGCTGTACAAACCTGGACACCTGTCGCTCCCATAAGCATGAACTCGACAGCTTCTCTCCAGCTCGATACCCCGCCCATTCCTGATATTGGCACATTGATTTTCGGATGGCGCGCACATTCAGCGACCATATTTAATGCAATCGGCTTCACGGCAGGACCACAGTATCCACCGTGTGCTCCTTTGCCGGCTACGTTTGGTATCGTATCCCATGAATCGATGTCAACCCCGGCAAGACTGTTAATCGTGTTGATCATACTGACCGCATCTGCACCGCCATTGACAGCTGCTTCTGCTGTGAAAGTAATGTCGGTAATATTCGGTGTGAGTTTTACGATGACAGGCGTTTGCGCGACTTCTTTCGCCCACATCGTCTGCTTCTCAACAAGCTCTGGAACCTGGCCGGAGGCTGCACCCATGCCGCGTTCCGCCATCCCGTGTGGACACCCGAAATTCAACTCTAGTCCGTCCACTCCGACATCTTCGACACGTTTGACGATTTCATGCCATTTTTCCTGAGTCGGTTCAACCATTAACGAGGCAATAATCGCATGGTCCGGAAACCTTTTTTTCGTTTCATAAATTTCTTTCAAGTTCACTTCTAACGGGCGGTCTGTGATCAGCTCAATGTTGTTGAAGCCGGCCACTTGTTTTCCATTAAATCCTACGGCCGCAAAACGGGAGGATACATTTAAGATTGGTTCACCCAACGTTTTCCAAACGGCGCCACCCCACCCCGCTTCAAATGCGCGTTGGACCTGGTAGCCCGAGTTTGTCGGAGGTGCCGATGCGAGCCAGTATGGGTTTGGTGATTTGATTCCAGCTAGATTCAAACTTAAGTCAGCCATGTATGTTCCTCCTTGTTGAAAGATTTATAGGCATTTGTCGGTTCAGGTGCCAGTTGCTTGTGGATCGCCATCGCCGCCTCTTTTCCTTGCTGTGCAGCTGTCACGACCATTGCTTCTCCCTGACCTTTAGCAAAAATGACATCTCCCGCTGAAAAAACTTTCGGGTTCGATGTTTGCAATGTTTCTGGATCTACTGTGACAACGCCACCCTCATGATCAAGCCCAAACCCTTCGATAAGGTCGGTATAACGACTTTGTCCAATCGCTTTAATGACAGCGTCCACTTCCATAACAAATTCAGAGTTTTCAACAGGAGATGGTCGGCGTCGGCCATCTCCATCCGGCTCGCCAAGGGCCATTTTCACACATTTAAGGTGCGTGACCTTTCCGCTTTCATTACCGATGATTTCGATAGGCTGGGTCAACCAGTTGAATTCCACATCATCCTGTTTTGCAAAGTCATATTCAAATTCATAGGCCGTCATTTCGTTTCTTGTCCTGCGGTAGACGATTTTCACATCGTCTGCTCCTTTTCGAGCGGCACAGGTCGCTGCATCAATGGCCGTGTTACCAGCACCAACAACGACCACATTTTTACCCAGAAGTTCGTCAGTGATTGGGCCGGATTTCGTGCTTTTCACAAACTCAATCGCGTCGTGCACACCGTCCAGATCCTCTCCTTCAATGCCGAGCATCGGAACATTTCCCATACCGATCGTCAGAACGATCGAATCATAATTATTGGTCAGCTCTTCAAAAGAAACATCTGTTCCAACGCGAGTATTTGTTCGAATTTCAACATCCAGTTTTTCCACTTGATCGACTTCCCAGCGAGAAATGTCCTGAGGTAGACGGAAAGAGACAATCCCATAAGTATCAAGACCACCGGCTTCAGCTTCCGCCTCAAAAATCGTTACATCGTAACCGAACCTCGCCAGTTCTCTAGCGGCCGATAAACCTGCAGGGCCTCCTCCGACAACCGCAACTTTTTTCCCATTTTTCTTGCCAGGTTTAAATAAGAGCTGTTCATTTTTGATGGCCCAGTCTGTGGCAAATCGTTGCAGATCTCCAATTAAGATTGGTTCAGTGGAATGGTTCAAAACACAGGCGCCTTCGCATAACTCTTCGGTCGGGCAAACACGGGCGCAGGTCGCTCCGACAGGGTTGGACGACATAATTGTCGTGGCCGACCCTTTTAAATTCCCGGACGCGATCTTTTTAATGAATTTCGGAATATCAATCCCTGTCGGGCAAGCCTGGATACATGGAGCATCGTAACAATATAAGCAGCGGTTGGATTCTTCCATCGCTTCCTGAGCATTCAGCCCGTCATGGACTTCCTCAAAGTTCACCTTCAAGTTTTCTAATGAGATTCCTTTACTCTTTAACTGGGTCAAGGTGTTTCCCTCCTTTAATGAAAGAGAGGCTTTTAGATTAGCCTCTTAATAAAAAAGTTCCACATAGAGAAAATGGTTCATTTTCTTTTGCTCTATGCAGAACTTCTACTTTGTGTCTGATGGATAGGTTTTAAGGGAGAAGCTCAACCATGTTTTCGTAAGTTTCAGGACGGCGGTCGCGATAGAACTGCCATGTGTCACGTACTTCACGGATAAACTTCTTGTCCATTTCTGCAACGAGGACTTCATCTTGATCACGGCTGGCGGTTGCAACGAAGTTTCCGCGTGGGTCGACAAGATAAGACTGTCCATAAAATTCACCCATGTTCCACGGTCCTTCATAACCGACACGGTTGATCGCGCCAAGGTAATACCCATTCGCTACAGCATGAGCAGGCTGCTCAAGTTTCCATAGGTACTCAGAAAGTCCAGCTACAGTTGCTGATGGGTTGAAGACCACTTCTGCACCGTTCAAACCTAGCAATCTAGCACCTTCCGGGAAGTGACGGTCATAGCAGATATAAACACCGACTTTGGCAAAGGCCGTATCGAATACAGGATAGCCGAGGTTTCCTGGCTTGAAGTAATATTTCTCCCAGAAACCGTGTCCTTTGTCTCCGACAGCGACTTGTGGAATGTGATGTTTCCGGTACTTCCCTAAATAAGAGCCGTCCGCATCAATCACGGCAGCTGTATTATAGTAGGTCGCGATTCCTTCTTTTTCATAGATCGGAAGGACAATGACGACGCCTAGTTCTTTCGCAAGGTCCTGAAAACGTTTCGTTGTCGGACCATTAGGAATCTCTTCCGCTGATTCGTACCACTTCGGATTCTGTTCTGAGCAAAAGTATGGACCATAGAAAATTTCCTGAAGGCAGATGATCTGCGCCCCTTTATCCGCGGCTTCTTTTACTAGTTTGATATGTTTTTCAATCGATTGTTGCTTATGAACTTCTACTGGCTCACTCCCGTCCACATCATGTGAAGCCTGTATTAAACCAATTTGGACTTTATCAGACACTAAAATTCCTCCTTATGTAATCCTTTTTGTTGTCCATTCACTTGAAACCAAGTCCCCAAGACTCTGATCTCCTGTAACTTCGCAACCTCCTATGACTGAATTTTCATTATTTACTGAATTTTTAAATAACTACTTATACTTTACATCAAAAATTAAAAAATTCCATTATACATAATGTTAAATGTTGCACTCTGCGTTTAGATTTTTTGTAAGATTGGCAGGGAATTTGTGGATTCGATAGTGGGAAGGGCGCGAAATGTTTAAAATTCCGCGCACCTATAAAATTAGTACCAGCGTTGGGTCAGCATTTTACGCTTCGTATAGAAGTTAAGTCCATCTTTACCATTGGCATGGAGATCGCCATAGAAGGACTTTTTGTTTCCAGAGAATGGGAAGAACGCCATCGGGGCAGGGACGTTGACATTGACACCAAGCATTCCGGCATCCATCTCTTCTCTGAACTGTTGAACGGCTTTTCCACTTGTTGTATAAATAACAGCACCATTTGCGAACTCAGATTTGTTGGCTGTTTCAATCGCTTCATCAAGCGTATCAGCCCGCACAATACTGAGAACAGGAGCAAAGATCTCATCTTTCCAAATCTTCATATCATCAGTGACGTAATCAAAGATTGTCGCACCAAGGAAATATCCAGACTCATTCTCACGGAGTTCTACCCGGCCATCACGAACGAGCTTCGCATTATCCTGTTCCCCTGCTTCAATGTACCCGAGAACACGCTCGCGGTGGGAGTCACGAATCAATGGTCCCAGATTGGTTTTCTCATCTAGACCATTTCCTACATTCAACTGATCAGCCGCTTCTTTTAATTTAGCGACAAGATCATCAGCTACATCGCCGACGGCTACGACTACAGAACAAGCCATGCAACGCTCGCCCGCGCTTCCGAAAGCTGCATTGATGATTCCTTCTACCGACTTGTCTAAGTTACAATCCGGAAGAACGATGGAGTGGTTCTTGGCTCCAGCGAGTGCCTGAACGCGCTTGCCGTGGTTGGCAGCTGTTTTGTACACATATTCAGCAACAGGCTGAGAACCAACGAAAGAAATGGCGTCGACTTCATCATGTTCCAGCAACCCGTTTACAACGTCATGAGCACCATTGACAACATTGAGGACGCCTTTTGGAAGACCCGCTTCATGTATGAGCTCAACGAGCATTTTCGCAAGAATCGGCGTGCGTTCAGATGGTTTTAGTACAAAGGTATTCCCACACACGATTGCAAGCGGGAACATCCACAATGGCACCATCATCGGGAAGTTAAATGGTGTGATCCCCCCGACAACCCCGACCGGATAGCGGTACATTCCAGAGTCAATTCCTTCAGCGATATCCGGAAGGACGTCACCCATCATAAGGCTTGGTGCACCGGCTGCGAATTCGACACATTCTATACCACGCTGCACTTCACCTGTGGCATCTTTCATCGTCTTTCCATTTTCCTGTGTGAGTGCTTTTGCCAGCTCTTCGCGATTTTCTACCAATAACTGATGATACTTAAACATCACTCTGGCCCGCTTCGGTACCGGTACCTTTTTCCATGTCTTAAATGCTTCTCTCGCTGATTGGACCGCTTTATCTACATCCTCTTTCGATGAAATGGGAACTTGTGCAATGATCTCTCCTGTCGCAGGATTGGGTACGTCCTCCACTTGCCCGTTTTCCGACGAAACCCACTCGCCTCCAATGAAGTTTTGAATGGTTACCTGATTCTTCTTTGAGAAAGTTGTCTCCATTTTTTCACCTCTACTCGTAGATTCTGTTCCTTTACACCCTTCAAAATATATTATAAATTCAGAAAATTTTTACATCAATGGACGAAGTGTCAAATCAAAAACCTGCAATTTTAACACAATGACCTTAAAGAGAGGACTTATCGTCATTTGGATAATACTGGATGACCTGGGCAACCTAATAATGGGTGACCAGGTCATCCAGTATTTTACATATAGGAGGGGTTCTGTTGAGCAATCAAAAGAAGGAAATTCAGCCGAAGCAGCACCAGGATCGACAGCCAGGTTTTGAATATGAAATGAAGCCGCTTCCGGAATACGTGGATCCAAAGTATAAAGGAAGCGGAAAATTAATGGGAAAAGTGGCAGTCATCACAGGGGGAGACAGCGGGATTGGCCGTGCTGTCAGCCTTTATTTCGCAAAGGAAGGCGCGGATGTTGCCGTTTTATACCTTAACGAACAAGAGGATGCCGAGAAGACGAAAAAATTAATTGAAGAGGAAGGCCGCACATGCCGCCTCTATAATGGAGATATCGGAAGTGCTGCGTTTTGTGAAGAAACCGTCCAACGAATAAAGACCGAATTCGGACAGATTGATATCCTCGTCAACAATGCGGCCATGCAATTTCCGCAAAAAGACCTGACAGCCATTACGAATCAGCAGCTTGAAAAGACCTTCCGCGTGAATTTCTTTTCTTATGTGTACATGGCTAAGGCCGTACTCCCTCACTTCCAAAAAGGGAGCACAATCATCAACACCTCATCAGTCACCGCTTATGAGGGGAATGAGCAGTTAATTGACTATTCATCAACCAAAGGAGCTATTACTACATTCACGCGTTCCCTCGCCAAGTCCTTGGTCGGTAAGGGCATCCGCGTGAACGGCGTCGCACCTGGCCCGATCTGGACACCATTGATTCCTGCAAGTTTTGATAAGCAAAAAGTTGCGGAATTTGGTTCCAACAATCCGATGGGACGTCCGGGACAGCCGTATGAACTTGCTCCTGCCTATGTTTATTTGGCAAGCCAAGATTCCAGCTACGTCACAGGGCAAATGATCCACGTCAATGGGGGCGTACCCGTCAACGGTTAAACGCATGGTATCCAATAAAAGCGGCCCCCACACCAAAAGGCTGGGGACCGCTCTTTTCATATAAAATCACTATCCATCATTGCAGGTTTACTTTTAGATGATCGCCTTCTACCAATACGTTTCCTTCCTCGTCAAAAACATCACTGGTTTCGATTTTCATAGAATCTAATTCTTCCCAATCATGCTCAAGGACAAATCCCATTTGTCCGACACGTGTTTCACCTGGTTCATACATACCTTTTAGCTTTTCTAGATAAAAGTCGTCCTTGAACCCCAATTTCTCCCCGTTATTCGTCTCCAAGACTTCCACGGGGGCTACATTCACTTTCTGCTCTCCAGTATTCTTTATAGCTACCGTAAACTTGATATAGTTAAAGTTTGTTTCGTTATGAGTATAGGCATGGAAATAATCAACTAAATCAGGGGATGGAGAATAATTGAGTACTTTCACATCCTTCACCGCCATCTGGACCGGCCCCACTTCTATATACTTCTCGATCTGCTTCATAGCTTTAAGGGTTAACCGTCCGTCCATATCTTCTACCTTGGCCCCTACTTCTTTTAAGTCCTCATCGTCGGGAGCTTGGGGATTATTTTTATAATTCGTTTGTTCCGGAATTTCGAATAAAGGAGATGGATCCTCCGATTCATTTCCTTCTCCAGCCACATGGTTTGAACACCCAGTAAGGATAATGGAAATAGTTAAACTCAAAAATAGCAGCAAACGTTTCACCGTTCATCTCTCCTTTTTCTAAAAAAGCCTCCCTATGGAAGGGAAGCTTTTTCAATTATTTATGTGCCTGTTTTTTTATCTTTCCATTCTCCATCAAGTTCATGACCTTTTGGCCAACTTCGTGGTTATCATGAAGTCCTGCGAATTCTTGAGACTGAGGACCATAACCGTACACAATCACATCTTCCCCAGTATGGCCGCCTGTTGTCCACCCGGTACCAGAGCGAATATCGAAAATGTGCTCAATCGCATTATCAATCTCTGTTACTGATCCATTTTCAGCTGCTTCTTTCACGGATTGGATTTCTTTGTCGGTCAATTCAAGGTCCACGTACTGCTCTAGCGTTTCTTCGACTCCTGCTCCTTCTGAAATTTCAGCAGCCATAAAGTCAGGCGTACGTTTCGCAGCTTTCAAAGGTTCAGGATTCCACTGATATTCTCCATCCCGTCCCATCGTCATTCCACCTGTAGAGTGGTCGGCTGTCGTAACAACTAGGGTATTCTTATTGTTCTTCGCAAACTCAATAGCTTCTTCATAAGCCGCTTCAAAGTCTTGCATATCACTCATAGCCGCTACTACATCATTATCATGACCTGCCCAGTCGATCTGACTGCCTTCCACCATAAGGAAGAAACCATCTTTGTCCTTGCTCAGCCTGTCCAAGGCGGAAGACGTCATTTCCTCTAAGGAAGGAGCATCGGAAGAGCGGTCAATCATCTTGTCCATCCCTTTAGGTGCAAATAAACCAACGATTTGATCATTGGAATCTTCCATAAGTTCCTCACGAGATTCCACATAGCTGAATCCATCTTTTTGGAAGTCATTGGTCAAGTCGCGGTCCTCCCTTTTGAAATAGGAAGTACCTCCACCAAGCAACACATCAATCTTGTGTTCACCATTCACTTTTTCATCAAAGTAATCATCAGCGATATCATTGTAATTGTGTCGGGATTCATCATGGGCACCGAATGATGCAGGTGTAGCATGATTGACTTGGGATGTGGCTACTAGACCCGTAGATTTGCCTTTTTCCTTCGCCAACTCTAGAGCAGTTTTCACTTCATTCTTCTCCATGTCCACCGCAATGGCATTGTTGTAAGTTTTAATTCCTGCTGCCATTGAAGTTGCAGCAGCCGCGGAATCCGTAATACTCTCATCTGGATCCCAGGAATAAGTCTCCTGCATGCCAATTAAATGTTCATCAAAGGCTGTGTTTTCCGTATAAGGAGTAGAAGGGTCATCCTTGAAGTAACGGTAAGCGGATGTGTAGTTAGGTCCCATGCCATCTCCAATTAGAAAAATAATGTTCTCTACCTTTCCTTTATCATCCTTAGGTTTTGCAGAAACCTCGTCGTTAAAGGTAAAAGCAGAACCTCCTAGAATTAAAGATGTACTTAAAGCCACTGGCAATAATTTTTTCATATACTTTTTACTAAACAACTTTATTCCTCCTTGTGATATGTCGATGCAATACGCATATTACTTGGAGAATATGAAACAATGGTTAAAAAACTGTAAATCTATCGTAAATTAACAAATTGAGTACATAGAATCAGGCCTAAAGACCGGAATTAAATTATCACCGAATGGTTGGTTAAGCGTGGTATAATAGTTCAAAATCTAAACAAAAAGGGTGTGTATTCATGACCAAAAGCTTTTGCCACTGTTTTAGTAACAAGGAGGAGATCGACCGAGGAATCACAGATAAATGTACATACCTCGCCTTTTGTGTCGTATCTGGTGAGCATGGAGCTGTAGAGTTCAGTTTCCGCACCAGTTATATCGACAGTGATTCAGCTGCCCCTTTCAAGAAATTTTACGAAGTGAGCGAAGAACTTGAGGATGATGATCAAACGTCAAGGAGACTAAGGGTACACAGCAAACATCCGCTTGCGCAAAGTGATGCGGAGCCAACAGAAAAATCTTTCTTACGATCTTCTGAACGCTTCTACTCCTATAAAATCGATCTTGACTTAAATAAGCTTCAATCGTTTAACAACAACCCTGACAAGTACTTAAGAACTATACATTCGAAAACTCTATACGATGAAATGAAAGCAGTATATAGGAATATCTTTAACCATTTACCGAATGCATTAAAAAATGATCACTGGGTAGTGCTCGTAGATTAGCCTCGCTTTACATATGGGGATTGACCGGAAAAACGGAGTATATCATGGACGTTCACACACCAGCCAAAAATGTCATAGGCTATGGAGGATATAAAGTAAAGACAGGAGGAAAATAAATGTACTCCAATTTTAACCATGTCCCTTATGGTTATGGCTATCCCTATGGGGCAAATCCCTACCACTCTTATTTCCGCTATGCCTATCCTCAAGCCTACGGTACTCACCAGAACTATTATGGCTACGATTTCAGGCAACCGGTGAGCGGCCAGGCCAGCTGGACAGAAGGCGGAGAAGTGACGAAATGCGGAATCCCATGGTCGAATAACCGATACATGACGGCTGCTGTCGGTCAAAATTCGCCTTACCAATGCGGACAAACGATCAAAGTGAAAAACATGGCCAATCAACGGGTCGTTTTAGTCACGGTCGTAGACCAAGTTCCTAATTACCCAGAAAATAAAATCAACCTTCACCGAAAAGCCTTTGAAGCCTTAGGTGCAAGTGTGGATTCGGGTGTGATCAATGTAGAGATCACACCCAACCCTCAATTAGAAGAAGAAAAATGGGGCAAATATTTACTAGAGATCGCTCAGTCTGCTTACCCGAATTATAACGCCACGGATTACAGTAAACTAAGCCAAACCCAGCAGAATGGTAACGTGAAGGAAGTTTATAAGTTTGTCATGGAATCCTCTCAGGAAACAATGAGCATTGAAGGAACAGTTATTTATAATCCAGCGACAGACCGAATCATTACAATTAATCTCAAGGAAGTATCCTAAGGCTCCATATGTTTATAGAGACAGCTCTCGTCTGTCTCTTTTTTTTATGAAAAAAATAAATGATTGTATCAAATATAAAAAGAAATGACGCAGCCTCTCCCTGGATGAGAAACTGCGCCATTCCGGCACTTAGTATGGATGATTCCGATTGGGCTCGAACCAACGACCTCCACCCTGTCAAGGTGGCGCTCTCCCAGCTGAGCTACGGAATCGTATGTAGAAATTTGTCGGCTGTTTTGCTGACAAATAATAATATACTACGGAACAAATAAAGTGTCAATGAAATTTTAAGAGTTTTTTAAGTTCATGTAAAAGTAGCTTTTTATCCCTGCCATAATCGGTCATACTAAGAATCATACCCTAAACTAGGAAGTAGGTCTTTTTATGAATAAAGGAAAGGTTTGGATCAATCTCAGAGACAGTTTTTGGTTTCTCCCTACGATATACAGTATCCTTTCAATCATTGCTGTCGCGCTAACCGCGCTCATTGATCAATGGATCATATCAGAATATAAAAGCAACATCCCTTCTCTATTTTTAACAAAGTCTTCAGTCGCTCAAACCTTATATGGCTCGATGGTGACATCCATCTTGACGATGACGACCATCAGTTTTTCGACCATCATGGTTGTACTGACAACGTACACAACCCAGTTTTCACCCCGAACCTTGCAGGATTTCATGAAGAGTCGTGTAACTCAACATGTGCTGGGCGTGTTTTCATTTGGCTTTATTTTTTCCCTCATTAATTTGTTCCTATTAGGAAAAGAACCGGGTTTAGGTTTGGTGAGCCCTCTCTTCACTGTCATCGTCTCTATTATTTGTTTAGCCTTTTTCATATTGTTCATTCACCATTCTTCACGATTCCTGAAGGTGAATAACTTAATTGGTGCCATTAGGAAAAGCACCTCTACCCTTATCACAAAAACTTTTAAAGAAAAGAATTATCAAACAGCCACCGAATGGAATGACGAAAAGCTACAAGCATTAGACCAATCAAATGCTCATGTGATTACAGCTGAGAAATCGGGTTATGTACAAAATGTTCAATATGGCTCTCTTATCAAGTGGGCTAAAAATCACACGCTTACTCTTGAAACAAGCTTTTTAATGGGAGACTATATTCAAAAGGGAATGCCCCTCTTTTATTACTGGAAGAATACGGATCAGGAACTTTCGAACCCGCAGGAATGCACAGCTTTCGTCTTGATTGGGAATGAACGGATTGATACACAGGATGTCGAGTTCTCCATACAGAAGCTTGTGGAGATTGCAGTCAGAGCCATCTCACCAAGCCTGAACGACCCCCATACGGCAACGAACTGCATTAACCGGATTGGGTCACTGCTTATAGAGTTGGGATCGGTTTATGAGCCCATCCGATATTACATTGATGATGATGACGAGCTTCGGTTAATCGCACAGCCGAAATCCTTTGAAGAATACCTTTATAAGAGCTTTTACCAAATAAAAATATACGGCTATCATGACATATCCGTAATGAATAGTGTTCTTGAATCCTTATACAAAATCGCCGCCATGCACGATCAAGCGGTTCAAGAAGACGTTTGGACCTTTGGAAAAACAATCATCAATGCCGTAAAAGTAGATGAGTTGGATGAACTCGATTACAAAAGGTTCAACAACCAAGTAAAAAAATTAGCCAAAGCCTGTAACAAAGACTTCACCTTACAAAAACAATAAGCGAACAAATTCTTCTGCATGGAGGCTTTAAAAGTCTGGAGAAGGAGGTCTCTTCTAGAGGCAGAGGGATGGGTATATCAATTGTTTAATTGTTTCTTGGACAAAAAAAGCGAGCATCCATCATGGATGCTCGCTTTTTGATTAGTGATTCCGATTGGGCTCGAACCAACGACCTCCACCCTGTCAAGGTGGCGCTCTCCCAGCTGAGCTACGGAATCGTATGTAACCAAAGTAACTGGCTGACAAGAAATAATATACTATGAAACACGAACAATGTCAACAGACTCTCAAAGGTATTCTTACTTCAAAACCTCATACACTCCTTTCAGCCACAAACACCCTATCCTCCCCCAATCAAAAAAAGATCATTTTACCTATAAATCCCACCCATCATCTTTTCCACTTTTTCGACAATTATATGATAAAATGAAAAGTGGAACGTTTACATGAAAAATTTAATGGGAAAGCCTAAAGGAACTTTCCATGCTGTAAGGAGGTGGTCGGAAAATGGGTAGAGATGGATCCATGAAAGAATATACCATTGAGAGTCAATACTTACAGGAGACAATGACACTGAGGGTGTACACCCCAAAGAATTTCTCTCCATTATACAAATACCATTTCTGTATCATGCAGGATGGAAACGATTATTACTCCATGGGGCGCGCGGCCACGTTGAGTGATAAACTCCATAAAGAAGAAAAGATCGAGAACACCATTTTCATCGGCATCCATTATAATGACAAATACGACCGTCAGGACAAATACCATCCAGACGGAAGGAAACAAGGAGAGTACGTCAATTTCCTCATTCGCGAAGTTGTCCCTTTCCTTGATGATGAATTACCTGGTTACTGTATGGGGCGAGGTCGAACGCTTGTCGGTGACTCTTTAGCAGGAACACTTGTGTTGATGACTGCAGTGAAATTCCCGAACATCTTTGGTAATGTCATCATGCAGAGTCCTTACGTAGATGAACATGTGAAAGAAGTCGTGCAATCGACCAAAGATTTTTCTTCATTGACCATTTATCATACCATTGGCTTGGAAGAAACAGATGTCGAAACGACTGAAGGAGCACGAAAGAATTTCCTTGCTCCTAACCGTGAACTGCGCGAATTTTTGAACCGTCAGCCACTTGCTTATACTTACCATGAATTAAATGGTGATCATACATGGGGTACATGGCAGAAGGATTTTGAACGTGCTTTATTGAAAATGTTTGGTAAGGAATAGCGATATAGAAGGAAACAGGAGGGTTAGTCCAATGAGATACGGAATAGCAGTTTTTCCATCAAAAAAAGTACAGGATGTGGCGAATTCATACCGCAAGCGTTACGATCCCCATTACGCATTGATTCCCCCACACATCACGATGAAAGAAGCGTTTGAAGCAGAAGAGGAAGAAATTGAGAACAAAATCATCCCTGAGTTGAGCGAAATTGCAAAAAATACGCAGCCTTTTTCGTATGGCGTTTATAAGGTGAGCTCTTTCTCCCCCGTCACTAATACGATTTATTTAAAAATCGAACCGTCTGATGAAATTTTCGAATTGAATGACAAGCTGCATGCAGGGGAACTTCCAGAAGAAAAAGATTACGCTTTTGTTCCACATATTACAATTGCCCAAAAACTTTCGGATGAAGAGTTCTCTGATGTATATGGCAGCCTGCGTATGCTGAAATTCGACTTGAATGATAAAGTCGATCGCTTCCAGCTGCTTTATCAGCTCGAAAATGGGGCATGGAGTGTGTATGAAACATTCCGCCTCGGCAAAGGGTGATTCTACGTGGACATCATAAAAGTTAAGAATAAACAGCATAAAGACGACGCATTTTATGTTAGACGCGTCGTCTTTGTAGATGAACAACAGGTTCCCTTGGAAATAGAAATCGACGAATTTGATGATACCGCCATCCATTTTGTTGGATATGAGAAAAATCAACCGGTCGCCGCTGCCCGATTACGCTTTGTTCATGGATTTGGAAAACTTGAGCGAATCTCCGTCACCAAGGAACACCGGGGCCGCTCATTCGGCAAACAGATCATCGAGTCGATGGAAGAGGTCATCCGTGATTATGCATTTGATAAAGCCAAACTCAATGCTCAGACCCATGCAGAGGCGTTCTATGAATCGCTGGGATATGTGACCATTTCAGAACCATTCATGGATGCCGGTATCCCGCACGTTACGATGGTAAAAAAATTATAAATCATTTTCAAAGAAACTCCGGTCACCCGGAGTTTTTTTGTTTATCCTTAGATCCTTTTGTCTAAAATGAAACATATAGGCTACAGATAAGGGTCGTGAAACGCTATGGAGTACTTACAAATCGCTTTAGAAACATTGTTTGGTTTTTCTGCACTTTTTTTTATGACTAAAGTGCTCGGAAAAACACAAATCACTCAAATTACCGCCTTCGACTTCATCTCTGCTCTTGTCCTCGGCGAACTCGTCGGTAATGCTTTATACGATAAAGAAGTCGGAATCCTTGATGTCGGTTTCGCCATCTTGTTATGGACTATTCTTATCTTCACCACGGAAGTCATTACCCAAAAGTTTAAAGGGACACGTAAGATATTGGAAGGAAGTCCTTCCCTCGTCATTTATAAAGGGAAGATCGATCGTGGTCAACTCAAGAAGAACAAGTTGGATCTTAATCAACTCCAGCATTTGTTACGCTCCAAGGATGTTTTTTCTATCCAGGAAGTTCAATACGCTGTTCTTGAAACAGACGGGACAATCTCTGTCCTTAAATCCTCCCAGTATCAAAACGTCACACGTAATGACATGAATTTAGCCCCTCAACCTGTCCCTCTTCCTCGTACCATCATCAGCGATGGAGAGGTCATCTGGGACAATCTCAAAGAAGCAGGTTTTGATGAGAAGTGGCTGAATGACCAACTGAGAGCACAAAGCATCAACGATCCTGCTGAAGTCATGTACGCCGAACACAAAGAAGGCGAACCGGACTTATTCGTCATTGGTCTGTAATGTAAAAACTCCACGTATTGTTCATGATGCGGTCCTCCACGAGGCCCGCTTTTTTTAATCCGATTAAGTAAGCGGTGACCGCCGTTCTGAATAGCAGCCATTGGGATAAACCCTGAGCTTCAACATTATAGTGCTCACACATAGCCCTAACAATCTCCTCATGCGCAGCTGGACCTTCTTCAGCCAGGTATTGGTGCAGCCAGGCGGACAGCTGCTCATGGTAATCCATGTTATTTTGTATCGTCAAGGATGGAGAAGCTTCAAACTTACCATGCCCAGGTACCGCCCCCCTGCATGGAATTTGAGAAAGGCGGTCCAAACTGTCCAACGCCAAGCTTACATCTGTCATAAAGGGAATTTTATGTTTTTTCAATGTCTCCACACTAAAATAACTGTCAGCCGCAAAGAGAATGTCATTGAATTTTAGAGCTAACTGATGGTAACTATGACCAGGAAGATGGTAAGCTTCCGCTCTTAATGACCCAAACCCTATCTGCCCTTCTCCCACGACCTCATCCACCCTTACAGATGGTCCTTCTAAAAATTTGTTATGTAACTCTGGCAATGGATCATTCCCTCCGAATAAATAAAGGGGTTCCATGCTTGGGTTTCTCAAAATAGCTTCTTCAAACACAGGAGCGACGGTATGGACTTCGTAGTTTTCCTGAACAAACCTTGCCCCTCCATAATGATCCGCGTGGGCATGGGTAATAAAAAGGTGCGTCAAAGGAAGCTCTCTTTTCTCGAGTTCCTTGAGCACCTTTTTCACGGATGAAGCATCGATTCCTGCATCAATGAGTACCCCATTCATCCCTTGATGTACGTATCCAATATTGACCGTACTATAATAGTAGTAACAACATTCATCCAATTGTTGAAAAGACATATCTACGACTCCTTTAGCTTTTTCATACAGTTTCGCTAAAGTACTGCCCTTTTCCTGTCATATTGGAATAAATCTTCTCTGTACCGCTTCTCTTAATAGATGAATGGGCGCTGTTCACAGCATGGGTATTCCTCGTTGTATGGATTGATTTCCTACGCTGGTTTATTACACGATCTTGCTCACGGGGGTGGTTGTGTTTCGTATTACCTTCCAACGTGGCTTTGAAAATCTTCTCAAGGACAAAAGGTGAACGTTCACGCTGTGTCGTTCTGGTTTGATAATCCTGATACTGATAGTGATTCACAGGCAGAATATATCCCACATCGACGCCTCCTTTGCTTATCCATACCCTTATTTCCTACTCAAAGAAACGTTCCATCTTCCCCATCTGTTTGGTTAAGAACTTTTCCATGTTCGTCATTCGCTTGGAGAAACGACGATCCCATGCCTGAAAGTCTTTTTCCCACTCATTGAATTTCTTTTCAGGCTGTTTAATGATTCCATTCATTTTCGACGTTTCTACATCAATTTCCTTTAATACTTCAAATAATGTTTTTTCCTTTTTATCTGTCATTGTCGATCCACCCATGTGTAGATGATAGATTGAAGTCCTGCAAGAGCTAGCAACAGTACCAACCACTCTCCGTACGGAACTATTATATAGAAGAAAAGCATAATCAAAGCCGACCATACCCCGACACACCACTGGCAACTTAATCCTTCTCCGATAAAACCCTTCGGCTCAACCCACTCTTCCTCAACACCATGCTCATTTTTGATAACCTTTACTTCAATAAAAGGACGCCTGATCCATTCCATAATGTAATCCCTGACAATCAGACGCGTGAAACGAAAAGTAGCAAGTGCCAGCAATATGATCTCCATGTAAGTAAACATTCTTCTACCCCTCTCCCATGAAGAAAAAGCCACTACGTTTCTTGTAGTGGCTCACTCTTTATTTTCTTAAAACCAGCGAAATCCCCCACGTCGATCGGAAGATTCATCATGATGACGGCGACTGGAACTGCTTTCTTCTCTTGACTCATCTTCTCTACGACGCCTCGGTCCACCAAAAAATGGATCGACACGGTCGTCGCGATCGTGACGATCATGACGCTGGGGCTCGATGACGACATTATCCGCTTTAATAACAAGGTCCTTCACATGGATGACCTTCTTTTTATCAGACATTCCATTCACTCCTTAATCGAATTCACTTCTAATCTATGGCGTTTGCCCCAGTTGGGTATAGTCTCTTGCCCATTAAGGACAAAAAAACTCCGGATTAACAGAAAAGAGACAAATGCCCACACCGACCCAGACACATTTCATATTCTAGTAAAGACAATACGTCAATGCGTATGGAAAGGGGAAATTAGAAAATGAGCTGTGGAAAAAAATTCGATTCAGGTTCATGTGTGATTGATATCCTAAAAGATATCGTCGATGCTCAGAATGATGTCATGCACGATTGCACGACAAGCTGTGAGCGTTCAATCGCAGACCTTTTAGGTGACACTGGTGGAGGGTCCGGTTTTGACACGGTTCCTGTCATCCTTTACTGCAAAGATGGATGCACACCTTTCAAGGGCTACGGTTCCAAACGAAGTGGCGATGATTGCAAAGTGAAAGGAAGCTTCTTCTTCAGAGTTAAATCTGTAGATGACGATGGTTGTGCCATCCTTGAACTTCTTTTTGCTGAACGCCGCCATGATGACGACGACGAAGATGAGGTTGAAGGATCACACCGCCGTAAAGGATTCGATCCAAAATCACCAGCAGATCAAAGCTGTAAAAACCTTCGTGCTTCAGGAATCTGCATCACTGTAGATTTGAACTGCTTCTGCCACGTAACATGTCTTCCGGCAGCAGCAACACTTTAAGATTCATAAAAAACCGCGCACAGATGCGCGGTTTTTTCATCATTTACTAAAAACCAAGGAGTCTAATATCTTTAATGTCTTCAAATGCTACCTCCCGCTGAAACGGACGCTGAAAAACTTTCATGTGCACGACACCATCTACATAATCCGTAATATATCCCCGGTAATTGTCTTCCTCTGTCGCTACCTCACATTTCATTTTCGGCACGTGTGGGGATAGATTGAAGAAATATAAAACTTTTTCCTCGAGTGTCATGTCATGAAATCGTTGTCTTCGATCTCGTGGAGCATCCTTTTCCACCTTCTCTTCCACACTTACAGCTGAAGGGTCTTCCTTTCTTTCATCTCCACTCGCCTCTATCTCTTCAGATTTGTTCAATTTAGCCAACTCTTGACGGTGAGGGGAATTCTGTCTGCGCATCCGTATTTCACGCTCATTTGATGGAGCTTCTGTCTGCGGCTGTTCCGACTTCTCTTCTGACTTAGAAGAACGCTGACTTCGAAAGCTTGTTTGCATGGGTACTTCTGCTGGTTTCAAGCCCTTAGGCTGGACAATATAAAGCATCGGCTGCTTAGCAAGTCGCTTTTCATCTGCCATCAAGATCTCTCCTTTTCCATTCATTCATCATTTCATGTATATGCCCAAATGGCAGACCATGTTCACTTTTGTCCTCTTTTGACAAAATCTCTTATGATTTTACAGAGATTTAACACAACCCGGTGATTTGCTTATCTTACAGTTGTTATGGTAAATGTAGACCATCAATTAGGAGTGTTTTCATGAGCCTTGCACAACAACGAGAATGCAAGTCATCAGAAGATGTACTCGCTTCATACATGAATGAAGACAAGCTTTTCATCCATTATCAACCCATCGTCGATCTACATAAAGATAATGTCATCGGTTTTGAAGCACTGACAAGATTTCCGCCAAACGCTTCATTCAAAAGCCCCGTCGAACTATTTCAGCTTGCTGCTCAGACAAATAGATTGTTTCAACTTGAAAAACATACACGGAAGCTGGCCATCGACTCAATCACCCCTTATTTACAGAAGGATCAGCAATTGTGGGTGAATTTAACGCCGAATGTCGTTCACGATGATTCGTTCACTCCAGGATTCACTCATACTGTCTTACAAAACACAAAGGTGAATCCGGCCCAGATTGTCTTTGAAATTACAGAGCACTCCGCCATTTCTGATTTCCAAAGTTTTCGGAAGCTATTGGAACATTATAGAGAGCAAGGGTTTAAAGTAGCAATCGATGACGTCGGTGCCGGGTATTCTTCCATGCAAATGATTTCTGAATTAAAACCAGACTACTTGAAAATCGATCGATCCCTGATTACTCATATCGATCAATTACGCGAAAAACAATACATGGTGGAGGCCTTACAACATATCGGAAAGAAGTTAGGAGCAGGGATTATTGCTGAAGGAGTGGAAACCGAAGGGGAGTGTCATCATTTGATTCAAATGGGAGTCTCCCTTATGCAAGGGTATTACTTTGGAAAGCCTGACTTTCCTCCTCCCCCACTGCCGCGGTTCATTTCTAAACAAGTAGAGCAGCAAAGAAACAACCAGTGGTTTCCCTTGAAAATTGATGAGCATACCACATTTTCTGAGCTGATGAGATGGATCTCTACATATGAGGGGAGCTATGATCACCGTTTCGCTATGAACGATACTCCTGTCGGAAAAGAAGCGCTTGCATTAACGGAGGTGGTTCGTTTTGCTGCTTCCCATAGTGAAAAAAAAGAAGAACTTATAGGGTCCCACCTTCGATCCTGGTTCACATGAGAAAACCCCGTTTCCACTTTATGTAGAAACGGGGTTTTGAGGTTGGGTTAATAAGCGACAATGCTAAATCCGGAATCCACGTGAATCACTTCTCCGGTCACACCGCGGGATAGATCACTCATTAGGTAATACCCGGTGTCGCCGACCTCTTCTTGAGTAACGGGACGCCCAAGAGGCGCACGTTCCTCAATCACTTTAAGAATCTGATTAAAGTCTCCTACACCTTTAGCGGAGAGTGTACGGATCGGTCCAGCAGAGATAGCATTCACCCGGATGTTATGTTTACCAAGATCGTTCGCTAAGTATTTAACGCTTGCATCAAGGCTCGCCTTCGCGACACCCATAACGTTATAATTCTTCACGACTTGTTCCCCTCCAAGATAGGTAAGGGTTACAATACTTCCGCCATCCGTCATCAACGGTTGAGCTGCACGAGCGACCGCTGTTAGTGAATAAGAGCTGATGTTGTGAGCAGTAAGGAAACCATCGCGGCTTGTGTTTAAGAACTCATCTTTCAACTCTTCACGATTCGCAAATGCGATACAGTGTGCAAGGCCATGAATCGTCCCTACATCTTTCCCTATTTGTTCGAATGTCTGAATGATCGCTTCATCGTCCGTGACGTCACATTCATAAACAAGTGACTCCTCGCCACCTTCTAGAGTATCGGCAAGGTCTTGTACCGATTTCTTGAAACGCTCTGAGGCCACTGTAAAAATTAAACGCGCTCCAGCAGAGTGAAGCGAGCGTGCAATCCCCCAGGCAATGCTTCGTTTATTCGCCACTCCCATGACGACATAGGTGCGTCCTTCTAGTGAAAAATTCATATTGAACACCCTCCTTGAGGTAGTAGGATCTGAATTAGTATTTGTTATTAGTACCTGCTCCTATTTTAAACCATAAACTTTTGAAAAACAAACCTCTCTTTATCCATTCCCTATTTCCACTCACCTAAGCCCAGTCAGTATCCAAAAATAGGATACATAATAAATATGTAATTCAATATAATGGCAGGATTGTGTAAGACTCAGTTTCGAGACTTTTATTGAGTGGATAGGAGGTACGGGGAATAGCTCGCTTTCCGCGGGGCCCCACACGAAGTGGGGTCGTTCGATGTTGGCACAGGACGTGCCGAACTTAATCGAACTTCCTCTATTCTCTTGAGCCTCCTCAGTCTGACGCCTTGCGGGGTCTCACCTAGCACTCTTTTCCTCTTTGATATCCGGTTCCGGCGCCTAGCGGCTAGTGAGACTTCCCTCGCTTCGGTACGATAAGTCAACATCGAATCACTTCGTTCTTCGTGTTTCCTTTATCTCCGCCAGCTCAGTCCAGTCCATACGCCGCTGATCGAGGCGCCTGCACACTTAAGTTAGGAGTCTCGCCATTCCCCTCCGCCCCTTTGCTATGTCAGAGTCTCGAAACCACTTCCAGAATAAACAGCTATTCCGTTTAATTGGAGTATAAGATTAAAACTTCCATGCCTAGGTACTTAAACTTTCAAAGCTTGATACAGATCGTTTTATGCTTTAAACAATCGGGATAGCGGAAGACTATCCTCCTTGGAAAGGGATTCGTTTCTAATATACATCGAATGGGGTGGCTGGGAAGCTGGGAGACTCCCGTGGGAGAAGGAGATAGGCGAGATCCCGCAGGACGCAGTCCGAGGAAGCTCGGCGCTCCCCCACAGGAAAGCGAGTAGCTTCCCAGCCACCCCTAATGCTGAACCTGGGTAACGAACCCCGAAAACATCTCGAAACTGAGTCTTCAAGAATAGGGAGTTATAGTGGAATGATAATGAAAAAAACCGCTCCTTCTCGTGATGAGAAGGAGCGGTTGAGGGTTAACACCATTCACAATATTCCAGTTCCAATTTCAGTTCTTCCACATACTCGTGAGAGCCTGTAACGATCAGGCGGTCACCCATTTTCAATTCTGTATCTCCGTGAGGCACGATGGAATCTTTGCCGCGGAAGATTCTGACCATAATGACATCT
Source organism: Halobacillus sp. Nhm2S1 (assembly GCF_019599545.1). Taxonomy (GTDB): domain Bacteria; phylum Bacillota; class Bacilli; order Bacillales; family Halobacillaceae; genus Halobacillus. The sequence goes on from NZ_JAIEZV010000001.1 coordinate 1,011,393, forward strand.
CCGGTGAATGGAAATTCACGAAGGTGGATGCCATTATAGACCGAATTGTTCATGTTGATTTGATAAAGAGCACTATCTTGTTTTGTTAAGATATCTACAACATTCGGTGCTTCGATCATCGCTTTAAGGAGCGCTTTAGAAGACAAGAACACAGAAAATACATTGATATTGAGATCTTTCATTTCCTGAGATAGGTCTGGGGACTCTACTCGGACGATGATCCGTTCTACCCCTTGCTCTTTCGCATAGCGGGCAATCTCAGCATTTCGTTCTTCATCACCCGTAGAAGCAACAATCAAGTCTACCTCGAAGACTCCGAGTTCCTTCATCTTTTCTACATCATAGCCATCTAACTCTTTGATGTCGAAACAATTACGACTGATCCGTTCATCAATTTTGTCCATTTTTGTATGGTACAGATGGGTTTCGTAGGCATGAATGTCCAGCTCTCTTACAACCGGTAAGGTCATGCGGTTAGAGCCGATAAAGGATACGACCGTCTTATGACCTTCGTCTTCAAATCGTCCATAAATCTTCTTGAAGACGATCGGAGCCACTAGACATGTCAGGACAGCCACAAGAATCAGGGCGCCTTCCATTTGATCATCGATCATTCCTTCCCGCTTCCCGATGGCAGCCGCCGCAATCACCAGAGAAAGTGTGGAAGTCAGGATGAAACCTGAGCCAAAAACAGTTTTCTTATCATACCACTTACTTAAAATTAAAGCTGGAACAATCTTCGAGACAAGCAAAGCAATAAACAGCAATGGAATCAATATAAGCACACGGGAGTCAGTAAATAGACTCCAAATATCAATTTCCACACCCACCATTACGAAGAAAATTGGAATTAAGAATCCATAACCGAAACTGTCCAGGCGCTTAACCATCTCAGGGTTGGGAGACAGCAGGGAAACGAGTGTACCCGCTAAAAATGCGCCAAGAATATTCTCTGCTCCAACCGTTTCAGATAACGCGACTAGAAGAAGGATAAGCGTGAACACAGCACGGGTATCGATCTGAATGGTCCCTTTGGCCATCGTTTCTACAAATGACTGATGACGGAACTTTTTGCCGATATAATAGAAAAGGACACCAGCTACAAAAAGCAGGAGCAATAACCATGTGTTGCCACCACTCTCCCCGTAAATAGATACGAAAACAGCAAGCAAGATCATAGTCACGAGATCGGCAATAACTGCAATAAGAAGGATGGTCTGCCCAATTGTCGTCTTCATCATCTGGGCATCCTTCAATGTCGGCACCACCACACCTAATGAAATGGTGGAAATGATCAGCGTCATTAAGAAGGCATTGTCAATAAAACCTGCTAACACGAATAAGTAAGAAAGGGCCAGAGATATGACGAAAATACCAATGAAGACAGTGGTCGCCACCCATACCGGATTCGGAGCACCTGTTCCCTGGTTTTCCGGCTTAGCTTTCTTCTTTCTACTTGCAAATATAGAGAAATCAATTTCTAATCCACTGAGAAACATCAAGAAAATGAACCCTAGTGTAGACAGGATCTCCAACCAGCTTCCTTGCTCTACAATATCAAATCCACTTTGACCGATGATTAATCCTACGATGATTTCTGCTACTACAACCGGAATGATATTCAATTTAAAGCGGTGTAGTAAGATGGGAGTTATGAATGCTGCGATAATTACAATAACTAGAGAAGTTACTGATGCACCATGTTCCATACTCGCCCTCCTTCCTTAAATCAATAAATTCATGAAAGCTGTCGCAAGTCCAAAATAAATCAGAATGGAAATCAGGTCATTCACCGTTGTAATGAATGGTCCTGAAGCAACAGCAGGGTCGATCTTTAAACGATGCATAAGAAGGGGAACGAGAGAACCAGCCAATGTTGCTACAACCAAGGTCATAAAGATGGACAATCCGACTAGAACGCCTAAAAAGAAGTTTTCATGCCATATATATACAATGAGTGTGATTAGTACACCACAGGAAAGCCCAGTAATAATACCAGTGCCCGCTTCTCTCATCATCATTTTCCATTTCCCTTGCTTTTCAATTTCCCCGGTCGCGATACCGCGGACAGCAACGGCTAGTGCCTGCGTTCCTGTATTTCCCGCCATTCCGGCAATCAGCGGAATAAAAATAGCGAGTATTGCTACTTGATCCAAGGTGTCCTCAAAACGCCCTATAAGACTTGCTGTCAAACTGCCCAAAAAGAGGAGAATGACAAGCCAGGGCAAACGCTTTTTGGCTGATGCAAAAGCATTATCGTCAGGACTGTCGACGTCAGAAACGGCTGCAAGTTTAGAATAATCATCACTAGCTTCTTCTTCCATGACGTCCATAATGTCATCGACGGTGATGATTCCAAGAAGATGGTCCTGGAAATCAACGACCGGTAAGGCAAGAAAGTCGTAGTCGCGCACCATGCGTGCCACTTCTTCCTGGTCTTCACCGACTGAGACCGATACCACTCGTTCATTCATGACGTCGGATATCAGCCATTCTTCTTCAGATATAATCAAATCCCTCAACGAAATAACACCGACGAGCCGCTTATCTTCATTAATGACATAGGTGTAATAAATCGTCTCGGCGTCGGGGGCTTCTGTTCTCAGATGAACCATCGCTTCCTTGATCGTCATACCGGCCTTCACGACAACGAACTCTGTTGTCATGATAGAACCAGCGGTTTTCTCTTCATAATGAAGCAGGTCTTTGATTTCGTCAGCTGCATCATCATCCATGATCGTCAAGAAACTCGCCACTTTATCTTTATCTAATTCGTTCAAAATATCAACGGCATCATCCGTGGACATTTCAGCGAAGACTTGCGCAGCAAAAGCCGGAGCCATTTCAGTAAAGAAAGGTTCAATTTCATCATAATCGATGTGTTCCATGACATCTGCGACCTCTTCTGGAGAGAGGTAGGTGTAAATCTGCATCCGTATCTCTTCATCTAAATCCTCAAAGATCCGGGCCTGGTCATATGGATGCAATTCAAGGAATTCCGCACGAAACTGGTCAATATGATCATTGAACAAGGCATCTTTAATATTCGTCCAAACTTCTTGGCGCTCCTGGTCATCTAAGTGTTCCATAAGCAACCCTCCCCAGTGTCTATTTCGTTTTTGACCGTTTAATCTTAATGGCGATACACGTGTTTGTCAACGAAAGTCACTCAATTTTCAAAAGCCAAATTCATCACATAAATGTAGTTTAACAGAAGAAATCGATGTTAGGGAATAAACTCCCCGTATGTTTAGTATTTCGAAGCCTTGGGAAAAATATCTTCCATATATAGGACAGCTCCAAATCCCTTAAAAGAACAAGACAATACTTGAATGAAAAAAAGGAGAATGACCATGAACTACGACATCATCGGGGACGTTCACGGCTGCTTTGACGAATTGAAGCAATTATTCGAAGAACTGGGCTATGATTGGAGCGACGGCCTGCCGCAACACCCAGACGGAAGAACTCCCGTTTTTGTAGGGGATATTACGGACCGTGGACCGTCATCCATTGAATGCATAACCTTCGTATATCGTTTAGTGACAGAGAAGGGAGCTCATTATGTCCCGGGAAATCATTGCAACAAACTGTATCGCTTTTTTCTAGGAAATCCCGTCCAAGAAAAGCATGGTTTGGAAACGACCGCTGCGGAATACCGTTCCCTGTCTAAAGAAGAACAGAAGGACGTAAAACAACAATTCAAACATTTGTATGAGCTATCCCCTCTGCACTTGATTTTGAAAGATGTAGATGCTGTTGTTGCTCATGCAGGCATCCGTGAAGAAGATATCGGTCACAAAAGTAAAAGTATTGAAACGTTCGTTCTCTACGGTGACATTACTGGTGAAAAGCTTCCGGATGGTCGCCCTGTCAGACGAGACTGGGCTCAACATTACACAGGAAATCGATGGATCGTTTATGGACATACCCCAGTTCGGGAACCACGTTTTGTTAACAAAACCGTCAACATTGATACAGGGTGTGTTTTCGGAGGCAGGCTGACCGCTTTCCGCCTGCCTGAAGAAGAAATCGTCAGTGTACCATCGAGTATGCCTTTTGTAGAAGAAAAGTTCAGATATTAAAAAGCAGGAGCACTCCAGTGCTCCTGCTTTTTTGTAGTTCAATCGAACACATGCTGCTTAAAGAAAATCTTCCCAAAGTTTTGGTGGTTCTGATGTAAAGGTCATTTTTTTCTTCGTCCAAGGATGGATGAAATGAAGCTGTTCACAATGCAAGGCTTGACCATCCATCCCTGCCACTGTGTTTCCTCCATATAACTTGTCTCCAGCTAATGGATACCCTTTATGTGCCATATGGACACGAATTTGGTGCGTCCGACCGGTAAGAAGTTTAAACCGAACCTGGGAGTAACCTTCCCCCTGTTTAATCAGATGGAACTGAGTCTTTGAAGGCTTCCCCTCTGGTGATACCATTCTTCGGATGATGGAGTCTTCTGCACGGCCAATTGGCTCATCAATGAGACCTTCCTTTTCTTGAAATCCCCCTTCAACAATCGCTATGTATTGTCGTGAAATCAAGTCCAATCTCTTAGTGAGAAGGCTGTGGCTGTAGGCGTGTTTAGCAATTAACATCAATCCAGAAGTATCTCTGTCAAGCCTTGTGACAATATGGGCCGTACAAGGATACCCTCTTTTTTCATATTCAAAAAGCAAGTAACTTGCGATCGAAGGCTCTTTTTGGTCAAAAGGTGGAACTACTGGGATGCCTGACGGCTTGTCGAGGACCATGATGTCATCATCCTCAAATACGACCGGTAAAGCCCCCTGCTGAGGAAAGATCGAACCTTTTTCTTCTTTAGGAAAAACGATGACCAATGAGTCTCCTGTCTCTAGCGGACGCCACATTTCCTCCTGAAACCCATTCACAAATATCGCACCGTCCATACGAACCTTCTTGATCAATTGCCGGGAAAACTCACCCGCTTGTAACAAAAACTCACGAATGGAATAGCCTGCGTAAGCTTCTGTTACCTGCCATCTCTTTGTCACATCAGTCTGAGTAGTCATCAGCTACAAATGAGTCGTGGACACGCTTCCAGAATGGGAATGGACGGAACCGGGCAAATCGCACTTTTTCTTCGGCCACTCGGCATTGAATGGATTTAACATCTTTATACGTCCGCGTGATGTGATCGATTGTAAAAAGAAAACTACGGTCATGCTTTGGTTTGAACATGCACGTATGATGACTAGGTAAAATCAATGGAGACCCAATCGTACGAAACACCCGGTTATTAATCGAAGCCATTTCAGCAATTTGGAAGGCTTCCAGGGAAGGGTGCAAAATGGCTCCACCTAATGCTTTATTATAGGCGGTACTTCCGGAAGGTGTAGATACGCAAAGGCCATCCCCACGGAACGTCTCAAAGTGATCGCCTTTAATTTCAATGTCCATCACCACCGAGCCTTCTGAAGTCTTAATCGTACACTCATTCAACGCAAGATAACGGTCTTCTTCTCCACCGCTTTTCGGTCGGATGGTCACTTCAAGGAGCGGGTACTCGACCACCTGGAAAGGGGTCTTTGCAATCTCAATGATCAGTTTTTCTAATTCTTCCGGCATCCAATCCGCATAAAAACCAAGGTGACCGGTATGTATCCCTATAAAAGCTGTCTTATCCAAACGATGAACATACGTATGGAAAGCTTCAAGTAATGTACCATCTCCACCAACAGAAATAGCAAGATCAGGTTCATCTTCATCGTACTCCAGCTTAAACTCCGTCAAGTAGTTCTTAATTTTAGAACGGATTTCGTTCGATTTTTGATCACCTTTAGAAAGGATCGAGAACTTCATCGGTCCACCCACTCCTTTAAGTTTTTCTAGGGTTCTTTTTTTGTTCTTCTTTTCTTAAGAAAGCTCGCTGAGCTTCTTGTATCTCACTTTTTATTTTTGACATCTCTTCATCGAGCTGAAAGGCAGCCTCACCTGCACGTTTAAGCCGTGATTTGATTTCTGATGGTATTTTCCCCGAATATTTATAATTTAATGAGTGCTCATTGGTTGCCCAGAAGTTCATCGCAAGGGTACGGATCTGTATTTCTGCCAATACTTTTTTCTCTCCATGAATGGTTTCCACCGGATAACGAATAATGACATGGAAAGATCTATACCCACTATCCTTTTTCCTTGAAACGTAATCTTTCTCTTCTACGATTTCAAAATCATGGCGGTTCCTAAGCATCGTGACAACCGCATAAATGTCATCAACGAATTGGCAGACCACTCTCACTCCAGCTATATCCTGCAGTTCTTCTTCGATGTTTTCAGGATTAATGGCTTTTCGTCTCGCCTTTTCTATAATACTTGATTTCGGCTTGACGCGTCCGGTTACAAATTCAATAGGGGATTGTTCCTCCTCATATTCAAACTGCCGACGCATGCCCTTTAATTTAATTTTTAACTCTTCCACCACTTGAGCATAAGGTGCTATAAATATATCCCAATTCATCAAGCAACCACCTTTATGTATCCAATCTTCATAGTAAATATGTGCGTTTTGTTCACCATTCATTGTATCATAAAGTTAGCCTGCAGAATAAGCAGAGCGCCTGACATTATACTACGATCAGGAGGTCTTAACCATGGCACAGGAAATTGAAATCGAATTTAAAAACTTATTAACAGAAGAAGAATATGAAAAGGTTTATCAATTTTTACCATTCAAATCAGTTGAACTCATGGAACAAACCAATTATTATTTTGAAACAGAAGATCTAAATCTAAAGCAGCAAGGAGCTGCTTTGAGAATTCGCCAGAAAAATGGTCAATGGACATTGACGTTAAAACAGCCACATGCGGAAGGTCTGCTTGAAACTCATGATTCACTGACAGAAGAAGAAGCAAATCTATGGATTCAAGACAAAATGACAGAAAAGCCCCATGTATCCAAACAACTGGATGGTCTAGGGATTTCTTTTGAGGATCTTCACTACCTCGGTTCCCTAACAACAAGAAGAAAAGAACTCGAGTACAAAGGGGCGATCATCGTTCTTGATCACAGCCTTTATTACGACAAGGAAGATTATGAGCTGGAAGTAGAAGCCAGTTCAAAAGAGAACGGAAAAAAAGTGATTGATGAAATCCTGCATGCATGCAATATTCCGGCCCGTGAAACAGATAATAAAATCAAACGTTTCTACGACAGAAAGCAACTGCAATCAGAATAGTTGCTGTTTTCCAGCCCTCATTGCTAAAATGATGAACAGACAGGAAGGGATGCTATGCAACAACGAGAAACGTTTTTTGAGGAAATTGGCAAAGAAAAAATCGACGAGCTTGTTGAAGCTTTTTATAAACGTGTAAGTGAGCACCCGGATTTAATTCCCATTTTTCCGGACGACCTTACAGAAACCATACGAAAACAGAAGCAATTTTTAACCCAGTTTTTTGGTGGGCCTCCACTCTATGTTGAGGAACACGGCCACCCCATGTTACGGGCACGACACCTGCCTTTTAAAATTACGCCTACACGAAGAGACGCCTGGTTATCCTGTATGTCCGGCGCCATGAATGAGGTAGATATTCAAGAACCTCATCGTTCTTTTATGTTTGAAAGGCTTACGATGACTGCGAACCATATGATGAATTCACCAGAAGATGAGAAAGGAGAATCGATGTGAGTTGGAAAAGTTTAAACAGTGACCGTGATACAACAGGTACAGCAAGCGGTTTTTTCGATTTACTGAAACGACCGATTGAGATCTATGTATTCATTGATCCCCTATGCCCTGAATGCTGGTCACTGGAACCCTTCCTCAAAAAGCTCACGATCGAATACGGACGCTTCTTTACTCTCCGGCCGATCATCAGCGGGAAGCTATCTTCTTTACATCAGAATAAATTTAAAAAGCCTGAAAACTTAAAAGAGGCGTGGGACAAGACCGGTTCTCGGACAGGAATGTGCTGTGATGGGGATGTATGGCTTGAAAACCCTGTATCCTCCCCGTTTGCCACGGCTCTTGCTGTAAAAGCGGCTGAATTACAAGGAAAAAAAGCTGGAATGCGCTTCCTACGAAAAGTCCAAGAATATGTTTTCCTGGAAAAACAAAACATTTCAGACGAATCGGTGTTGATCGAATGTGCTGAAAAGTCCCGCCTTGATGTCTCTGAATTCAAAAAAGACCTCCAAGGAGATGCTGCAAGAAGAGCTTTGCAGTGTGACTTGAAGTTAGCTCATGAGATGGATGTAGATTCCACTCCTACCATTGTCGTCTTTAACGAATCAGAAGAAGATGCCGGGCTAAAAATCACAGGATTATACACGTACGACGTTTATGTGAAAGTGTTGAAAGAAATGCTGCAAAAAGATCCAAAGCCAGGAATAAAACCTGCTTTGGAGGATTTCTTGCAACACTATCGCTTCGTTGCTAACAAAGAGATTGCAGTCGTATATGATTGGACAGAACAAGAAGCCAAACGGGAAATGAAGAAACTTGTACTCAAGCAAAAAGTGCGTGAAATCCCCGTTAAGCATGGAGCTTTTTGGCAATATATCGAAAGTTAAAACTCCCGGAAACGGGAGTTTTTCTATTATAACAAGTCATGGTCATCCAATCCTCTCCATAAAATAAATCATGGAGGTGGGGTAGACATGAAAATTTGGGTAATCCTTCTCTTTATCATCAGCACTTTTTTTCTTGCTGCTTTCCATTTGTTCGCACTCATGAATTTATATCCGATTTACATCAGTTCCCCTTTATTGTTCCTTGCTATTTACCTCATTGTATCCATACCAAGCCACAAGAAAACTTTTCGCGGCTTTAAATAAAGAAACCCACAGTACCATATGGTTCTGTGGGTTTCTCTGTATCATTTTTTTAGAAGCTGTTCCATTTCATTTAATTTTTCTTCAAAGACATCCAACGCTGATAAAATTGGATCTTTGGATGTCATATCGACTCCCGCCTGCTTAAGGACCTCAATCGGATAGTCACTGCTGCCAGCCTTCAAGAAGTTCTTGTAACGTTCAACGGCCGGCTCGCCTTCTTCAAGGATCTGCCCTGCCAATGCCTGAGCTGCTGCATAGCCTGTAGAGTACTGGTACACGTAATATCCCATGTAGAAATGCGGAATACGCGCCCATTCAAGACCGATTTTCTCATCAATAACAATGTTATCACCGAAGTATTTCTTATTAAGTTCATAATAAATTTCTGTCAGTTTTTCGGCCGTCAGAGCTTCCCCGTTCTGGGCTTGCATGTGAATCTCATGTTCAAATTCCGCAAACATTGTCTGACGGAAAACCGTCCCGCGAAAGCCTTCCAAGAAGTTATTCAACAAATAGAGCTTCTCTTTTTCACTGTTGGTTTTTTTAATCATATAGTCATTGAGAAGCGCTTCATTACATGTAGACGCTACCTCCGCGACAAAAATAGAATAATTCCCATAACGATATGGCTGATTTTTATGTGTGTAATAGCTATGAAGGGAGTGACCGAGTTCATGAGCTAAGGTGAATAAATTGTTCACATTATCCTGCCAGTTCATAAGAATATATGGGTTTGTTCCATAGTGTCCAGAAGAATAAGCTCCACTTCTTTTCCCTTTATTTTCCTCCACGTCAATCCAGCGGTTTTCAAATCCCTGTTTGACGATATTAACGTATTCTTCCCCCAAAGGCTCCAGCCCTTTAATGACAAGCTCCTGAGCTTCTTCGTACGAAACCTCCATCTCTGCATCTTTTACAAGTGGAGTGTACAAGTCGTACATATGAACTTCATCAAGATCGAGGACTTCTTTTCGGAGCTCTGCATAGCGATGCAAGAGAGGAAGTCTCTCGTTTACGGCTTCCAACAAATTATCATAAACCGACTCCGGAATATTATTGTTGTCCAATTTGGCTTGTCGTGCTCTGTCATACTTTCTCACAGACGCATTAAAATTATTTTTCTTCACATGTCCCCCAAGGGTTGAAGCAAATGTGTTCTTGAATGATCCAAACGTATCGTACATGGCATTAAAAGCAGATTTCCTCACTTCACGATCATCTGACTTCAGAAAATTGATGTAGCGTCCGTGTGTTAGATCGACCTCTTCTCCTTTTTCATTCTTTATGGTTGGAAAAGTAAGATCCGCATTATTTAAAGCCCCGAAGGTTTGCGAAGGGTTGGCACCGATCTCAGAGAAGCCAGCCAATAACTTCTCCTCTTTTTCACTTAATACATGAGCTCGTTGACGTGTGATTTCATCGAGTGTATGTTCATACTGCCCCAAAGGCTCATAAGATTCAATAAAGCTTTTCACTTTCCCCTCAGGAAGAGCGAGAATCTCTGGAACGATAAAACTCATAGCCGACGCGATTTTTGTGTATAAATTCTCGGCCTTCGCATTCATCTCCTGATAATGAGCATTTGTCGTATCCTGGTCATTTCTCATATGTGCATAGGTGTACAACAGACCGATTTTATGGGAAATTTTATCTTGAAAGGAAAGAAGCTCATACAACTGTTCCGCTGATTCTCCAAGTTTACCCTGGTACTTTTCTAATTCAGGAAGCAGCTCCTTCGCTTCTTCTAATTCTTTATACCATTCTTCATCTGTTGCAAACATGGCTTCAAGGTCCCATGTTTTCTCAACAGGTATTTCTTCTCTTTTGGGTAGCTCTTTCGCAGACGACATCCAACATCCTCCTTCAAATTAATTCGTCACCCTAAAAATTTCTCGATTGAGGTGCAAATCCCTTCCTAAATCTTAATTCTTTGTAAATTTTTCAACTGTTCTAACGTCCTACGGTCATCTTCCAGTGCATCCTCGATCCGCTTATGGAAGGGGACCTGTTTGCTCTTGATATAATTATTCTTCCCTGTTTTTTCTATGATATTTAATTGAGTAAGTAAGTCCAAATATTGTTGGCTTAAATGAGGAGCATAACCGTTGGGTGTTGAACAACCGATACTCAGGGTGGGAAATTCCACGAAAGATCCTATAGGAAGGTGAAAGAAATGATCGAGAAAAAGACGGGTTTGCCATACATATGGCCTCATGCCAGTTTGCACCTGGCCGGGGACAGGCAAATAACAAATGCTGGGGATTAACGAAAAATGATAGCCCCTTAGGTAAAGATACTGACGATACTGGCGTTCTTCAGAGCTTACTTGACTTTGATAAACCGTACGATTCTTATACCACAACCTCTCCACTTCTCTTAAGAAAGGCTCATCACCGTGATCATATGATCCTGGGGTAAATAACTGAGGAAAACGAAGGTTAGTTATAGATGAGGAGAAAGTCTTTGCGAAGACCCGGCGGCCACCTGCGGATTTCACATTGGAAAGCACAGAGATCTGACCTTTTGAAGCATGAAAAAAATATAAGTAATAATCATCATTTAAGTAATAAAAGAAAGAACGGGTAAAATCACTGAGAGATAGATGATAGGAGTTAGAGGAATGAAGATGTTTTGTACCAAGAATCCAAAGAGGGAAAATTCCTGCATCCCGGTAGGAGAGAGTTCGTTTATTGATTTCTTGATTTGTGACAGTAGCACACTGATACTCAATTGCTATTTTCTTTCCATTTACCATTAAGTATATGTCCGGCCTTTGCCTAATCTCTTGCAAGTATTGCTCCAGGTGCACTTCATATCCTTGATTTTTCAACCATGTAAACAACCGCCATTTTCCCCGATCATGTTCGACAGTTTCCCCTCCCTTTATAACAGTACAATTACTCTTGGGAAAATGCGAGAAGTGAGGGACCGTACGTCTCCCCGATCGAATTTGCAACAACTCATGACAAACTGGACATACATAAGGAGCCTTCCTGGCTAAATCTATTTCCGCTTGAGTCAGCTGATACAATGATTGTAATTCTCCATCTGTATTTAAAGCATACAACACCGCTTAATCACCTCCTATTCCTTTTATTCGACAAAAGTCACCAATAATCCTGCTACCGCCCCCCTATCACTACCGTATTCTGGTAGTTTCAAGCCTGCAAATTGAATTTCAATGGTTGTTTTTGAAGACAAAAAAATAAGCACACGTAGTTGTGTGCTCGTCGAATTAATCGACAGGAAAATATTCTTTTACTGAATCCAATGCCTGCTCGTTGAATATCGTTTTTCCATACTCCTCCAACCTGTGAATCGTAAGGGATGACTCGTGGCCATATTCCATAAGCTGACTCAGCACATTTTCTTGGTCATCATCACTCATATTTTCATCATTGAATTGAATATATAAATAGTAACGATCTTCAAAATGGAATAAGCGCTGCTCCATGGATTTAACTGGTAACACGTAGTGGCTCAGTTGAATCACATCTTCAAAATCATTGAACTTGAGTGTGAATGTCAGAGGTTCGTCTGACTCCTCCTGATCCTCTTCGTACTCATTCCTTTGATCATAGTCTTCGGAAGAATGGAATTTATCGTCAAGCAGTGATTCCAGCTTTTCATCCACTGGAACATCAATTGCCTTACCGTCCTCATTCGGAAGTTCGAGCTTTTGGCCATCCTGGGATACTTGGGCCTTAGTCACAATCACTTCTAGTCCTTTGTCCATTGCCTGAACCTGGATCCACAATGGCCCGTCAGCCTGGAAGTTTTCCTGATCGTTCACTTCATCCATCATTTCCCAAAAGAGCTGTTCACTGCGTTCTCGGTTGTACCAGATTTCTTCTCTGTCAAAACCTCTTTGTTCTACATCCTGATATGTTACGTAAAATTTAACGGTATTTTCATTAATGCGTTCGATTTCCATACGTTTCTCTCCCTTCTTGTCATGTTTTAAGGGGGAAGGGAACACTCACCCTTGCGTCGCTTATAAAACCTTACCCGTTAGGCCAAAGCTTCAACCGTCATGATGTGTAGAGATAAGGGTTGATGTACTTCTATTGTATGACAGCAAAGGCTGTTTGGAAAACAAAATGCTCGATTTCAGCATATAACCATTTGTGTCATGAATAAACATGGAAATAGGCCCTCATTCGGTTGATTGACTTTATATTTTAGCTTATTCCCTTAGGTTTGTCACTACATAGCAGGAGGATTTTTCAATGAACTGGGACTTGCTTGAACCACTACTTATCATTATCAGTATTGACATCATTCTTGGCGGTGATAATGCCGTAGTCATAGCACTGGCCAGCCGCAATTTACCCCCTGAGCAAAGAAACAAAGCAATTCTTCTTGGGACAGGCTTAGCCATCGCTGCCAGAGTCCTTTTGACTATGGTTGCTCTTTATCTTCTCCAAATCCCTTACCTTCAATTAATCGGTGGATTGCTTCTCTTTTATATTGCCATGAAACTGCTAACTGATACAGAAGAGAACGATCACATCAAAGCAGGTGACAGCCTGGCTGCTGCTGTAAAAACCATTGTCTTTGCAGATATCGTGATGGGTTTTGATAATGTACTGGCTATAGCGGGAGCTTCTCACAACAACATCATTTTAGTCATCATTGGTCTACTCGTGTCTGTTCCGATCATTGTTTGGGGAAGCCGAATCATTCTCGTGCTCATGGACAAGTTTCCACTCCTTATTTATTTCGGAGCTGGAATACTGAGCTACACAGCTGCCGAAATGATCATGGAAGACCGCTATATTCTGCAGTATATGGAGGCTTACCCATTCATCCATCAGTGGTTTGCAGTGGCTATGGTTATTACAGTCGTTACTCTAGGTTATTTTTCAAACAAACGAAAAGGCACGGCAGTCTAACAAAAAAACACCCATTTTCTAAGGAAAGACAGAGGAAATAAAAAAAGCTGTGAGGGTAAAAATCACCTTCACAGCTTTTTCATTTATTAATTGACTAAGCGTTGTGCTTCTTTCAATTGGAATGTGCGTACACTTCGAGGTAAGAAACGTCGAATTTCATCTTCGTTATAACCTACCTGTAGTCGTTTGTCATCCAAAATGATTGGGCGACGTAACAAACCAGGGTTCTCCTGAATCAAGTCAAAGAGATCTTGCATTGGCAACTGATCGAAATCCACCTTCAACTTTTGGAATACTTTTGAGCGTGTAGAGATGATTTCTTCCGTCCCATCCTCCGTCATACGAAGAATTTCCTTGATCTCATCCAACGTTAGCGGCTCAGAAAAGATGTTTCGTTCTGTGTAAGGAATATCGTGCTCTTCCAGCCATGCTTTAGCTTTTCGACATGATGTACAACTTGGTGAGGTATAAAGTGTAACCATACAGAAACTTCACTCCTCAATATTTTATGGTAGAACTTTAATTGCTTATTTTTATTTGTAATCAATATAATCTAACCATGATTCTACTATAACACACCTGTCAAGTTTTATCTATAAAAACACGAACATATGTTACAGAAAGCAATTATAAATCGTTTCCATGTACTTATACCACGTAATATGTAGGGTTAAACATCTTTTTTATAGAAAAGGTAAAACTTTTCTATTTTCAACTAAGAGCCTTCCATTGAAAATACCCACCTTAACTAACGGTGGGTATAGATGATCAGTTTTTTGTTTTATCCAGTTCTTTTAAGATGTTTTCCGTATCACGATCTTCATCATGAGTCAGAACTTCTTCAACTGGCTGATAAGATTTCCCATAAAATTCTTTATCCTTATAGGTATGAATTTCAGTGTACATCTCTTTCATTTGCTCATAAATCTGTTCTTCTGATGCATCTTCTGGAGACCAGTAAAGAATTTCCATCTGATTGAGTTCATCTGTTACAACCGAACGTCTCGTGTACCCGATGGATTTCGCATGTTTAAATCCTTCACGCTGATAGAAGCGGAGCCTTGCTTCGGTATCCGAGTCCTCATAATCGACAGGTTCAACTTCAAGGATGATCGGTTTCCCTTTCGCCTTCATTTTTTCAATGAGTTTATGACCAAGTCCTTGACCACGTGAAGCAGTGGAAACGTATACATAGTCGATGAAAAGAAAAGATTCAAATTCCGCGTACATAAGCACGTGGTTTTCTCCTTCATCTTTGTAGTACACATCACTTTTCTCTTTCAATAATGCTTCCATGTGTTCTTTCGATTTCATTTCCTCTACTGGGAAATACTCGTTCAACTTCTCATACCAATTCATTGATCTACTCCCTTATCATTAGTCATCTTTTATTATACCGAATAATCATTCAGTTGTTAAATACTATTCTATACACTTTCTTTTGCATTTGTAGTGTCAACTGTGTATAGAATGTGAAGGATACCTTTATGCTATGCTCTATATATCCATTTCCTAAAATGAACATGAAAAAACATCCTTCTCTCACCTTCTATACTTCAGGTAAGCTCCCGTTTGTGGAAGATTTAGTTTCGAGATTTTTGTAGAGTGGATGGGTGCGGAGGGGAATAGCTCGCTTTCCACAGGAGTCTCGCCATTCCCCTCCGCACCTTTGCCATATTAGTGTCTCGAAACTACTCTCGCAAATAACAGAGCTTTCAAGAACTGTCGAAGTGCAGAATATTGCGTCCTTCCCATTGAAATGCTGATACAGAGCCCTTTATGACTACTGGACAAAGAGGTTGGGATACGCTCCTTCTAAGTATAGGTGGTTCGTTTCTCACACTTATTAATGGGGTGGTTGGGAAGCTGCGAGACTCCCGTGAGAGAAAGGAGATAGGCGAGATCCCGCAGGACGTAATCCGAGGAAGCTTGCCACTCCCCCACAGGAAAGCGAGTTGCTTCCCAAACACCCCTAACGCTCAACGAAGCAACGAATACCGCAATTATCTCGTAGCTTAGTCTTCCACAACCCTTCCTTACCTTCAATAAAGGAAAAGGTGTGGAATCTTTTTGATTCCACACCTTTTTACTAATCTAAGGGTGTATAGTCTACGTTTTTGGTGTAGTTGTTTCCAGCATTCCACAAAAGGAATTCATTAATTCCGTTTTCGTTTAAAGCACGAATTTGAGCTTCAACTTCTGCTTTTCCATATTGCTTCGTGGGTCCGGAGTAAAGCCAAGGGGCTTCAAAATCCTGCAGCCATGGCCGGGAGGTCGGTGAATTCTCTAACGCTGCCAATACCTCGTTTTCTACTTTAGCGTATTCACTAATAAGACGGTAAGGTTCTGTATCCGGTTTAGAAATCCCAAAATACGGTCCCCAGTGACTTGGGTAAATCATAGAAGAGATGACATCAACATTCGATGAAATCTTAGAGAAGTTCTGTCCGATATTAGGTGCTTCAGTAATGGTCGCAGCATAACCAAAGATATCAACAGATACATCAACCCCATAATACTCCAACTCTTTACTGGCATATTCTACGAAGTCCGTAACAGCCTGTACACGTTTTTGGACGTTGTCCATGTCCATATCCCCATATTTCCCTTGGCCGTATTCCAATACATCATCACGGCTCCCAAAGCCTTCCGGGAAGCGGACATAATCGTATTGAATTTCCTCAAATCCCATTTCTGCTGCTATTTTAGCAAGTTCTACATTATATTCCCATACTTCTTCCATAAATGGATTAACGAATGATTCACCTTTTCCATTTTTCCAAACTTCTCCGTTTTGTGTGAAAGATAAGTCCGGACGTTTTTCCGCTAGTAAACTGTCCTTAAATACAACGACACGAGCAATTGGATAGATTCCCTTTTCTTCTAGTTCCTCTAACATCGCACGAGGATCATCAATAAACCCTTCGGCAACGTCCGCATAAGGAGAGCCTTCTTCAGGTTCAAACGTGATATTCCCCTTATCCTCCTTTATATCAATGACCATGGCGTTTAGTTCAGTATCCTCAACGAGTTTGGTTAGCTCTGCCATCTTCGCTCCACCGGCAGAAGGTCCCGTTACAAAAATACCTCTGACGGCATCAGGGTATTCAAAGTTCAGTCCAGAGTTATAAGTAAACCTTGCCGCTGGACTAGGAACGGCCAATTCTTTCAAACCCAATTGTTTCTTCGTAAGCATGGCGACCTCTTTCGTTCCTTCTCCATCTTCCGCCTTCACGTTATGTAATGATCCCATCATCCCAAAAAGGAGAATCCCCGTGAATATTATCATCCAAAGTTGTCTTTTCCCCATGTGCATCCTTCTCCTATCCTAAATTCTTCTAATCTCATTATAAAAGAGGAATTCAATTTATAACAGAGCTGCCTGACAGTTTTTCATAATTTTTCCCTACAACACGACCATTTTCCTAAATAAAAAATAAAAAAAGACCCTGTCATCTCGACAGAGCCTTTTTCATAGATTATTCTCCAGTACCGTGCTCGCGTTGGTACTGCTCGAATTCTTTTGTGGTACAAAGTACAAAGTGACCAGGACGCACTTCCCGGAACTCTGGCTCTTCACTTGTATCATGTTTCGTAGGATCATAAGTGAAACGCTCACGAGAACGTTCGTAGTCCGGATCAGGTAACGGAATGGCAGATAGTAGAGACTGTGTATAAGGATGAATGGGGTGCTTGTACAATTCATCCGCATCAGCAAGCTCAACCATTTTACCAAAGTACATAACGCCGATTCGATCACTGATATATTTGACCATCGACAAATCATGGGCGATGAACAAATAAGTTAGACCTTTTTCTTCTTGAAGCTTTTTCAAAAGGTTCACCACTTGTGCTTGTATGGAAACGTCAAGCGCAGAAATCGGCTCGTCAGCGATAATGAAGCTTGGGTCTACAGCAAGGGCACGTGCGATACCGATACGTTGACGCTGACCGCCACTGAATTCGTGCGGATAACGGTTGGCGTGCTCTTTATTCAACCCGACCGTTTCCAACAGCTCGTGGACTTTCGCTTTACGAGCTTTCGCATCTTTCGCTAGCCCATGGATGTCCATTCCTTCAGCGATAATATCTTCAACCTTCATACGAGGGTTCAACGATGCATAAGGATCCTGGAAAATCATTTGCATTTCACGGTTAAACTTTTTCAAGTCTTCACGAGACTTTTTCCCGTGTACGTTTTCCCCGTCAAATATGACTTCTCCATCAGTTGCATCGTACAAACGGATGATGGTTCGTCCGGTTGTGGACTTACCACAACCCGATTCACCAACTAGACCGAATGTTTCACCTTTGTAGATGTTGAAATTCAAACCGTCCACGGCTTTTACTACACTCTGGCGGCCTGTTTTAAAATGTTGTTTTAGATTTTTAATTTCGACTAGTTTTTCTTGACTCATACTCGTTCACCTTCCGAACTGCTGGATGAATTCGCCATACCTTCCATACGCTTTTTCACCGCTTCTGGTGGTTCAATCTTTGGTGCATGCTCATGTAACAACCATGTAGCTGCGTAATGCGTATCGCTCACCTTAAACATTGGTGGTTCTTGTTCAAAGTCGATCTTCATTGCGTATTTATTACGAGCAGCAAAAGCGTCTCCTTTTGGTGGGTCCAGCAAATCTGGCGGTGTACCAGGAATGGCAAATAGCTCTTCATCTGCACTATCAAGAGAAGGCATAGACCCTAATAATCCCCATGTGTACGGATGTTGAGGATTATAGAAAATATCATCTACTGTACCAACTTCGACAATTTTCCCAGCATACATAACCGCCACTCGATCAGCAACGTTCGCCACTACTCCAAGGTCGTGAGTGATGAAAATGGTCGCTGAATCTGTTTTCTTTTGAATGTCCTTCATCAGTTCTAAGATTTGAGCTTGGATCGTTACATCCAAGGCGGTTGTAGGCTCATCGGCAATCAACAGTTTTGGATTACACGCAAGCGCAATGGCAACAACCACACGCTGCCTCATTCCACCTGAGAACTGGTGGGGATATTGTTTCATACGGTTTTCCGCATCAGGAATCCCCACAAGTTCCAATAGTTCCTCAACACGCTTCCGTGCTTGAGGCTTACTCATTTTTTGGTGCTTGATCAGACCTTCCATGATCTGATTTCCGACTTTCATCGTCGGGTTCAGAGATGTCATAGGATCCTGGAAAATCATTGATATCTCTTTACCGCGAATCTTTTGCATCTGTTTTTCCGACATTTTTGCAAGGTCACGGCCCTCAAAAAGGATTTCCCCTTCTTTGATCCGACCTGGCGGCTTTGGAATTAACTGCATGAGAGCTTTGGTTGTAACGGATTTACCGGAACCAGACTCTCCTACAATTGCTAATGTTTCACCTTTTTTTACATCAAAGTTAACACCACGTACTGCTTTGACTTCACCACCGTAGGTGTCAAAGGATACGTGCAAGTTTTTAACATCTAGAAGTTTTTCCATTTTGTACACCTACCTCCTATTCGCGCATCTTCGGATCGAATGCATCACGAAGACCATCAGCTAAGACGTTAAAGGCAATCATGATTAAAGAGATTATAATTGCCGGGAATAATAGAATATGCGGATAAATCTGCAATGAATCGAAACCTGCATCGATGAGTGTACCTAAAGAGGCCATCGGAGTTGGTAGACCTAGACCGATAAAGCTTAGGAAAGCTTCAAAGAAAATCGCTGAAGGAATCGAGAACATCGTGTTAATAATAATTAATCCTAATGTGTTCGGAATTAAATGTCTTTGCAATATACGTCCATCTTTCGCACCTAATGTTCTGGATGCAAGAACGAACTCTTGGTTTTTCAATTTCAATATTTGACCTCGGACAATACGTGCCATGGATATCCATCCCGAAATGGCAAGGGCTATAGTAATAGACATAATCCCTGGTTCTAAAATTAGAATCATTAAAATGATAAGAACCAAGTTCGGAATACCGACTAGAATTTCAATAAAACGTTGCATGTAGTTATCCACACGACCGCCGTAATACGCTGAAATTCCACCATAAGCAACTCCAATAACCATATCTATAGCTGCAGCAAGCAGGGCAATGTAAAGAGAGACACGTGTTCCCATCCATGTACGGGACCACTGGTCACGGCCCAATCCGTCAGTACCGAACCAGAAGTTCTCATCCATGTCTTTCGCACCATACACATCATAAGTGGCTCTAACTTCTGCTTGCTCACCATTGGAGCCATCGTTCAATACTTCTGTAGTGATAAACTCTTCCTGGTTATTAAAACGCATCAAGGCTTTCGTTTGGGCGTCTTCTAATGTGTCAGCAGACTGAACATCAGAAAGTGTACCATCCATACCTAGCCAACCAAGGCCTTCTACCTTAGGTGGCATTTTCGCACGAGAAAGGTCTTGTTCATATTGGCCATAATCATTCATATATGGACCAAAAGCAGCCATTAAGCCTAAAACAATTAAAACAGCCAGTCCAATCATCGCTCCTGCGTTTTTGCGGAGACGGATAAAGGAATCCTGCCAGAAGGAAAGGCTCGGGCGTGTTATTTTCTCATTTTCTGATTCTGTCGTTTCTACGGGCACAAATAAGTCTTTCGAGGGTTTGTGGTTATCCATAGTCGATTACTCTCCTTCCGCCAGACGAATTCTAGGGTCAATGACTCCATAAAGCAAATCGATGACCAGGATGATGAAGATGAATAGGAAAGCGATTAAGAGCGTTGTACCCATAATGATTGGGAAATCATTCATGTTGATCGCCTTAACGAACTGCTCACCAATTCCAGGCACAGCAAAGATGTTTTCAATAACAAGCGTACCTGTCATCAATCCTACAGCTAGCGGTCCTAACACTGTAATCAATGGAATTAAAGCGTTTCTTAAACCGTGCTTAAATACAACACCGACTTTGTTCACACCTTTGGCACGGGCGGTCACGATATAATCAGATCCCATTACCTCAAGCATTTCTGTTCTCATAAAACGGGCAGCAATTGCAATTGGGAAGATGGCCAACGAAATGGTTGGTAATATAGTGTATTCCCAGCCTTCCCACAGGGCAACTGGCAGCCAGCCGAACTTAACACCAATATAAAACTGTAATAAACCTGCAAATACAAATGATGGTATGGACTGTCCTAATACAGCAAGGAATGTAGATGTATAGTCCATGATTCCATTATGGTAAATGGCAGATACAAGTCCTAATAACATACCAATGATCGTTCCAATAATCATCGCTTGGAAACCTAGCTGAACCGAAGGACCAATTCTCTCCATAATAATGGTAGTGACCTCTCGATTGTCGAACTGGAAGGAGATACCCAAATCACCTTGAGCCAAGTTAACCATATAGTTGAAATACTGAACAGGAACAGGGTCATTCAATCCATACTTTTCTAAAACTACCGCTTGCTGTTCATCTGACAATTTATCTGCAGCACTTAGGGGAGTACCTGGTAAAAACTTCATCAGGAAGAACGTTAAGGTAGCAATTAAAAACATCGTTATAACCATATATATAAGTCGCTGGATTATATAACGAGTCATATCAACACCTCCAAATGTGTAAACCTACAAACTTATCATGTTGTCATAATTGACAGAAATTTGTCTATAATCTGAATAATTTGTTGGCAGGGAAAAAGAGAGCATACGCCAACACGTTGGACATATACTCTCTCCCCCTGTAAAGCAAGCCTATATGTGGTTGGAAATTCTTATTTCAATTATTTACCTTCGATATAAGCATACTTGTAAGTGTAGTCAGGTCCCATAGGCTGAGTGATTACACCTTTAACATAAGGCTTCCAAAGTTGAGCAACCGCACGCTGGTAAAGCGGTGCAAGAACTGCGTCGTCTTGGATTAGAATCTTTTCAGCTTCTAGGAATGTTTCGAAGCGTTCAACTGGCTCTTGAGCAAGCTCAGTGTTCGCTTTTTCAATTAGACCATCGTACTCTTCAGAAGAGTATCCAGTCTTATTGTTTCCACCATCGGTTACAAACATATTCAAGAATGTGTTTGGATCGATGTAGTCAGGACCCCAACCGGAGTTCTGGATATCATATTCCATGTTTTCATCACGCTGAAGACGCTCTTTGAAAGGTACGGACTGAACATTGACAGTTAGACCTTCTAGTTGCTCAAGTTGGTCTTTGATGTAAGCATCCATGTTCATAGCTACTTCACTATCGCCACCAAGGTAGCCAAGTTCAACTGTGTCCATGCCAAGCTCTTCTTTAGCCGTAGCCCAAAGCTCTTTAGCTTGTTCAACATTTGTTTCGATTAGATCACCGTTAAGCTCACGGAAATCTTCTTCTGTTTCAGGGTGCTTCGTGAAGTTCTGTGGTACGTGACCTACAGAAGGAATAGATCCATTGTTCAAGATAACATCAACCATAGATTGACGGTCGATGACCATTTGGATCGCTTTACGAGCATTAACGTTACCCAATACTTCATTCTCTTGGTTCATCTTCAAGTAGAACAATACAGGCTCTTCTTCAACTTTGAACTCATCAGAAGTACGGTATTGGTCTACGAATTCTGCAGAAAGACCAGTACGGTCAATTTCACCAGTGTCATAAAGGTTTACAGCAGTAGATGTTTCTTTAACAACTTTAACGTTAATTGTTTCAAGTTGTACATTTTCTGCATCCCAGTAATCCTGGTTCTTTTCAAGCGTCCAGCCTTCACCGTGGTTCCACTCAGTTAGAACGAATGGACCGTTGGAAAGTAGCGTGTCCGCTTCAAGAGCATATTGATCACCATGCTCTTCAACGAAAGCTTGATTCAACGGTAGGAAAGTACCGAAAGTAGTCAAAGATTCGAAGTAAGGAACTGGCTTTTCAAGTTCTACAACTAGTGTGTAGTCGCCATCAGCAGTAACACCCAGCTCTTCGACAGGAACATCACCGTCTACGACAGCTTGTGCGTTCTTGATCACGCCACCCATCATGTAAGGGCCGTACTCAGAACCTGTATCAGGATTTACAGCACGTTGCCAAGCATAAACGAAATCATTCGCTGTAACAGGATCGCCGTTTGACCAAACAGCGTCTTCACGAAGGTTGAACGTCCATGTAAGACCGTCTTCACTTACTTCGTGGTCCTTAGCAATTCCTGGTTCCGGTTGAGCGTTCTCACCAAGACGATAAAGACCGTCTGTCGTAGAACCTAACCATTGGAATGCTACAGCGTCAGTTGCTAGAGATGCATCCATTGTTGGGATCTCTGCACTGTCTGTAATGTTAAGTACTTGTTCACCTGAAGCTTCTCCCTCTTCACCGGAAGTGTCTTCAGTTTCTGTTGTTTCCTCGGAGTCAGCATCGTCTGTGGAATTTGACGTATCGTCTGATCCACCAGAACAAGCTGCGAGGAACATGCTAAGTACTAGTGCAAGTACTAGCAATAACCAATTTGTCTTTTTCATGATAGAAAATGACCTCCCCTAAAAATTTTCTAAAAATTTGTTGTGGCGTTTTGTCCACATATCGAATTATACAAGTTTTCTAACTATTTTGCATTACCTTTTTTTTTGAAAATCGTCAGGATTCCCACCATTATTACGTTTCAGTAACACAAAATGAGACTATTTACCTAGTTTATTTTACAATATTCTAGATCAAAACTTATTATTTATAAGTTCAAATGCATAAAAAAAGATATGGGATTTTTACACAATGTTATTTATTACGGTTATCCGTTAAAGCGTTTGAATACACCATTCATTATTTTACCAAAGCTGAATTTTCAGTTTATTTAATGTGTTAACAATTCCTTCATACTTGATAAACATGCTATAATATAGTTCGAGTTTGTATGAAAGGTGGAAATGATGTGAACATCATTAAAAATAATTGGTTGATGTTCGGTTTGAATATGGCGATCGTTACGATCCTGTTTGTCGCCCTCGCCCCCGCTCACGATTTATTCCATTATATTAACCAACTCTTCTACATCGCATACTTCTATATATTCATTGGTATTATAATGTGGGTCGTAAGAGGTGGATTCTTTGATGGAATCACTTATGGATTCAGACGTTTTACTAACCGAATGTCTAAACAAAGAGATTACTTGGATGATTGGGAAGAGAAACCCCTCCCCTCTCAAACTGTCCACAAATCTCTACCCAAGTTTTTCTTGTTTCACGGGACATTGTTAGGCATAAGTTTGCTCGCTTTACTTTTCCTTTACTATTCAGCATAAGTACTTGCATCATGGAGATGAATCCGATATAATACTGACTTACTAATATAGTGCGAAAAGCAATGAAGAAGGATAAGTACGTAAGGTGGATCCTCTACAGAGAGGCTGTGGTCGGTGAAAACAGCTGAGGACACTATACGGAATTGGGCCTTCGGAGCTTCCAATGACGTAAATCGGCGTTAACGATTCAAGACGACTTCTACTTATATAGAAGTAAACAGGGTGGCACCGCGGATCATTCGTCCCTTCCAATATGGAAGAGATGAATGATCTTTTTTTGTTCAAAAATAAACGATGAGGTGATGATGATGACAAAAACGATTTTTTCAGGCATTCAACCAAGTGGTACGCTAACACTTGGAAATTACATTGGAGCTATGAAACACTTTACAAAATTGCAGGATGACAACCATTGCTATTTTTGTATCGTTGATGAACACGCGATTACTGTTCCGCAAGAGCGCCTTAAATTGAGAGAAAACATCCGTTCGCTGGCAGCCTTATACTTAGCTTCAGGGATTGACCCGGAGAAAGCGACCCTTTTCATTCAATCGGAAGTTCCCGCCCACACCCAGCTGGGATGGATGTTACAATGCGTCAGCTACATTGGGGAATTGGAGCGAATGACGCAGTTCAAGGACAAATCTGCAGGTGGAAAGGAAGGCGTATCTTCCGGCCTTCTTACCTACCCTCCATTGATGGCGGCAGATATTCTCCTTTACAAAACCGATATCGTGCCTGTCGGGGACGATCAAAAACAGCACTTGGAACTTACGAGAAACTTAGCTCAACGATTCAATAATAAATTCAATGATATTTTCACCGTTCCTGAAGTAAGTATTCCAAAAGAAGGTGCGCGCATCATGTCCCTTCAGGAGCCTACGAAAAAAATGAGCAAGTCTGATGAAAATCAAAAATCATTCATTTCCATGCTGGATGATGAAAAGAAAATCATGAAGAAAATCAAAAGTGCCGTTACAGATTCAGATGGCATCGTGAAGTATGATAAAGAAAACAAGCCTGGTGTATCTAACCTGTTAACGATTGAATCCGCCTGTAGTGGCGCAAGTATCGAAGAGTTAGAGCAAAAGTATGAAGGGAAAGGCTATGGCGATTTCAAAGTGGGGGTCGCAGAGACGGTCATTTCCGTTTTAAAACCGATCCAAGAACGCTACGAGACATTGATTCAATCAGAAGAGTTGGATGACATCCTAGATGCAGGGGCTGAAAAAGCATCCTTTGAAGCGAACAAAATGATTCGTAAAGCAAAGAAAGCTATGGGCCTTGGCCGCGTGAAGAAGAAGAAATAATAAAAAGCCAGAATTGAGATTCCCCTCAATTCTGGCTTTTCATATGTTGAGAGACCCCTTCGTTCTCTCCTTGCCATATGGTTTCAAAGAAAGGCTGACCTTTGACCATCTTTTTGCATAGTTCTTCGTGGGCTATTGACCATCCATTACATGTTCCTTCATATAAACGATCCCACGCTTCATCGTTCGAGAATTGTTTAATAGTTGGGTATTGTGCTGGGTTCCATTCGGTCAACCAGTAGCGGATCTCTTCTGGATGGTCGGATTGTTTCAATTGATCAAGCGCCATCATTAAGAGCTGTTTTAACTGTCTTTCTCTCCGCGTCAATCCAGACATTTTCGTTGGGTCTAATGATAAGATATGGTGTTCTTTTAAAACTCTTTCTTCTATTAAATAGTGCTCGGGTTCTTTGCCTTGGACCATTTCAAACACGAGTCGCTCCTGTCTAGGAATTAAGCGGCTTTTCTTAACAGGAAGCGTATAGCCAATCGTATCAAAAACCATAACATCCTTGCCATTCGTTACAACGGCCGCATATTCAACTGTGTGACGTTCTTGATTTTTCTTCATATACGTTTTGCGGTGGACATCCTGGAGCAACGAAGCTGGTAGGTCTTGCAAATCATTTTCAATAAAATTAAATAATTCATCACTGATTAAAATCAAAGGTATTTGATCGATCAGTTCAATTCCATCCTCTTTGCGCCATTCATGAAAACGACAGACGTTATACCCATTCTCTTCACCTTCAAACCAGTTCACCCACAGATCATGCATGTATAACATTTCGGACCCTCACTTTCACTCGGTGATCTCTTTTGGTTACATTATGACCAATGCTGGCTTTTTTATTCTTTGAAACCATATTTTAGAAAATTAATCTTCCATCATAATTAAGGCTGTCGTAATGAATATCAATCCAATAGGAAAAAGATAGCACTCCACCCGTGTACGAATCAGGATAAAGAATTCAATCCAACTCAATCCGGCAGGAACGAGGTTCAAATACGTGATTGTTACCGTTCCTCCTGCGACAGCAAAACCAAACCCTGTCAATAACAGCATCCAATACCACATAACTCCATCCCCTCCGGCTCGTCCTCCTATTGCTATCTTATGAGAGGAAGTGCTTTGTCATGCGGTGAATTCCCTTTAAATCCTAGTCTTTACTTCATTGGCAATAACAGGTACATTTAATTACAGATGAACTCTTTAAACAAGCTTTTTTGTGGGACTAGTTTGAAAGGATGATGACGTTGTCACAGTCGAGATCCTTGCGGAAACGCAGTAAAAGAAGGCGAAAACGCAAGTTATTTATTGGTATGTATGCTCTTATTTTTTTACTGATCATCAGTTATTCTGGGTATGAATACTTAGCAGGTAAACATCAAGCGATGAGTCAACAGGCCTCTGCTGCCGAGAGTATAGACCAGGTAGAAACGGTCGAAAGTGTGTATAAAGAAGACTTCAACGGAAAAGACAACGGGGACGGGAAGATAACTGTCCTGTTATTGGGAGTGGATCAGCGAGGGGCAGAGATTGCAAGAACGGACACGATCATGATTGCTGAATATGAGCCCGCTTCTAAAGAAGCAAAGATTGCTTCTTTAATGAGGGACCTTTATGTTGATATCCCGGGGCACGGATACAATAAACTGAATGCTGCATTCGCTTTAGGGGGCCCGGAACTCCTACGTGAGACCATTGAGGTCAATTTAGGTATTGAAGCCGAATACTATTCGATCGTGGACTTTCAAGGGTTTACACAAATTGTGGACACTTTATCACCGGACGGAATGAAAGTGGATGTAGAAAAGAACATGCAGTACCGCTCTGGGGATGGAACGACGGACATCCAATTACAAGAAGGATCACAAACCCTTAATGGAGAAGAACTTCTTGGTTATGTGAGATATCGAAGTGATGCTCGAGGGGATTTTGCGAGAGTAGAGAGACAACAGAAGGTCATTCAATTGATGAAAAAGGAACTTCTTTCTTTCCAGGGAGTCCTGAAAGCACCACGGTTGATTGGAAACATACAGCCTTACATTGATACAAATCTCGAAGGAAGTAAAATGGTTCAGATTGGGAAGGACCTTTTGCTGAACCCTGTGGAATCCATGGACATGATCAGCATCCCTACCACAGATAATGTATGGGATGAACGGAAGACTTATCCGATCGGCCTTGTGCTTAACCATGATGAGGAAGCGACAAAACAAACACTTCAGCATTTTTTTGAAAAGGAATAAAAGAAAACCCGATGTCTGAATAGCAGACATCGGTTTTTTTTATTCTTCGTATTTTTGGAAGATCAGACTAGCATTATGACCGCCAAAGCCGAGCGAGTTACTCATTACGGTGTTGACGTCTTGTTTACGCGCCTCGTTCGGAACATAATCAAGGTCACACTCCGGATCTGGAGTTTCGTAATTGATCGTCGGTGGCAATATTCCATCGTTGATTGCTTTTAAGGAAATAACCGCTTCAACCGCACCGGCAGCACCCAAAAGGTGACCAGTCATAGATTTCGTTGAAGAAATAGCAAATTTATTCGCATGTTCTTGGAATACTGTCTTGGCCGCATGTGTTTCAAATTTATCATTCAGTTCTGTGGACGTTCCGTGAGCGTTCAAGTAATCAATATCTTCCGGCTTCAAACCAGCATCATCGATGGCTTGTCTCATGGCACGCGCCGCACCGTCTCCTTCAGGTGCTGGAGAAGTGATGTGATAAGCATCTCCTGTTGAACCATAGCCTTTCAGCTCACCATAGATTTTCGCTCCACGTTTTTTCGCAGACTCCAACGTTTCCATAATAAGAATGCCTGCACCTTCACCCATGACGAAACCATCACGGTTTTTATCAAAAGGACGACTGGCTGTTTGCGGATCTTCATTTAGAGATAACGCACGTGCTGCAGCGAATCCAGCGAATGACATTTTATTCATCGGAGCTTCCGTACCACCGGCAATCATTATATCGGCATCGCCGCGTTGAATCACTTTAAAGGCATCTCCAATTGAATTTGCACCTGAGGAACAGGCGGTTACTGTACAGGAATTAATCCCTTTAGCTCCAAGTGCAATGGATACTTGACCAGCAGCCATGTCCGGAATCATCATAGGAATGAAAAACGGACTGACACGGCGGTAACCTTTCTTCTGGAACGTTTCAAATTGGGATTCATACGTACCCATACCACCAATTCCAGAACCAATCCATACGCCTGTTCGATGAGCCACATCGTCTGTGATCTCGAGCTTTGCGTCTTCCACGGCCATATGAGCAGCAACCATCGCATATTGAACAAACGGGTCCATGCGACGTGCATCCTTACGATCAACATAATCAGAAGGATCGAAGTCTTTCAGTTCTGCTGCCACATGGACAGGATAATCTTCCTTATTAACTTTCGTGATTTCACCGACTCCGGAGACACCATTTTTTATATTGTTCCACATTTCTTCTACTGAATTACCGACAGGAGTTACAGCTCCCATTCCGGTAATGACTACACGATGTTTATCCATCATTCCATACCTCCTTGGTTACTTCCCCCATCGAAGGGCAACGGCTCCCCATGTGAGTCCGCCACCGAATCCGACAAGAACGACTAGATCATTATCTTTTATCTTACCTGCCTTCACGTCCTCTGACAAAGCGATTGGAATAGACGCTGAAGAAGTATTTCCATAACGCTTCACCTGCGTAGACATTTTTTCTTCAGGGATTCCTAAGCGTTGTCTGGCTGCTTCCATTATCCTTATATTCGCCTGGTGTGGCACTAAATAATCAACATCCTGTTCACTCAAGCCAATTTTCTTAACCACATTGACTGAGGATTCAGGCATTTGTCTCACAGCGAACTTGAATACTTCACGACCATTCATGGATAGGGTATCTTCAGGTGTTTGATACAAATGAGGTCCACCTGCTCCATCCGCGCCAAGTTCAAAGGAAAGAATTCCTTTATCCTCACTTACTGGGCCAATGACAGCAGCTCCTGCTCCATCACCAAAAAGGACGCACGTATTACGGTCGGTCCAATCTGTAATCTTTGAAAGTTTCTCAACCCCCACGACAAGAACATTCTTATATGCATTCGTTTCAATAAACTGTTTAGCTGTGATGACACCATACATGAATCCAGCACAGGCAGCACTCAAATCCATAGCCGCAACTTTATTGGCACCAAGCCTATGTTGAAGCATGGTGGCAACAGATGGGAATGGTGTATCCGGGGTAACAGTAGCAACGAGGATCATATCAAGATCTTCTGCTTTCATATCCGCATCTTTCAAAGCTTCTTCTGCTGCGCGAAAAGCTAGATCAGAAGTATCCATATCGTCTGCAGCGATGCGGCGTTCTTCAATCCCTGTCCGCGTACGAATCCACTCATCACTCGTATCCACCATTTTCTCCAAGTCTTTGTTCGTCAGCACTTTTTCCGGCGCATAGTGTCCAATGCCCAAGAATCCTGCATTCATATATTCATCCCCTTAAAGGTAATATCTAATATCAATTCTTATGACTTGGTACTAATTTTAATTCATCTTGGACTAATCTGCAAGTTTTCCACCACATGATCCTTGAACTACTATTTCTTTTTTTATTCTGTTATACCTGCCTACAAAATACATCAAGGTCTTACATAAATTGTAGCAGAGGAGGTGTGCTTGTATGGGCAAAAGAAAGTCATCCCCATTTGATGATTTCTGGGGGTTCCGTCAGCAAGAAGATCATGAAGGGGAGAAAGGTTCGCAACCAAAACTCAATGATCTGTTCCAAGAAGCTTCAAAAACATGGAAGTCCGTGTCACCGATGATCAAACCAATGATGGATAAATTTAAGAAGTAAAAATAAGTTCCTTGAATTTGACATGAATTCATAAAAAAACCTCTGAAGCTTTTTGTCTGCTTCAGAGGTCTTTTTCAGGGAGATCTCCTGTTTCTTTATAAGTTTCTACAACTTCTTCCATTTTGCTTTGGAAGTTTTCCGGGATCCTTGGGCTGTAACCCCCCATTTTTATAGCACCTTCTTGAAAATCAAATGTAAGCATTTCTCCAGGTAGGTCTTCGTTCATATAACGCTCCATCGCTAATTTATATACTTCATCTACCTTTTGGACAGTACTTGTGAGCACCGTATTTTCAGCTACAGAAGATTGGTCCTGTACATAACCGATGGCAAAATTCCCGTCATTTTGGGCCCTTTCAATGACCGCAACATTAAAAACATCTCCCGCTGGATAAAACACATCCACACCCTCTTCTTTCATCGAGTCATAATACATGAGGGCCATCTCCGTATTCTCCCAGCTGTTGGTAAGTGATATGTCAACTTGAGCCTCAGGATTTTGATAGATGACACCTTCATAAAATCCTTCTACTTCTGGCTGCCATTCAAATACCCCAATGATTCCAACACGATTGGTTTTAGTCATCTCCCCAGCTACCATTCCAGCGAAAAATCCCATCGCTTGCGCATCGAAATTGAGGCTTGTTACATTTTCGGCTGAGAATTGGCCATTAAAATAGACGAAATCCATATCAGGATAAACCTCATGTAATTCCCTGAAGTGATTTCCATATAAGCTGCTATGTCCGAAGATGACGTCAATTCCTTTAGCTGCAAACTCATCGACGGCCTCGGCTGTATGTTGATATGTGCGTATTCCTTCTTTAAAGTAAATATCTACTCCATATTCCTCCTGGATGGCTTGCAATCCTTTGTACCCTTGCTGCCCCCATGCTTTGTCATGGATCGTCGTTTCAACTAGCATGCCGACCTTTATATCTTTTTTATAATCTGGCAAACCTTGACATGCGACAAGGGAAAATAATAGAGAGAGGATCATGATGGACTGTAATTTCACATTCAAGCACTCCTAAGTACCTACTTATATCCTCTCCCTATTCTACATTTTTTTCATATCAAAAGTAAATGACAACATTGAGACCCCTAGATATTGCGAAGCATCTGCTCACAGCGCCACAGAGCATCCACTCTTTCTGTGATGATATCCTTGTCTTCAAGTCGCTCTCCTACACGCAACGGTTCCTGATCAAGAAAGCTTCTCAGGAAGATATCCATGAAATCCCCGATATAGATTGCCTGGTGATCCATGATCCATTGCACCAGTTCATCTTTTTCCTGAGCGCCTGTTTTCCTGATATCCATCCATTCACCATAAAGAAGGGGCGTCTCGATCCAATTTCTTTCTGTATCTCCTTGCCTGACCAACAACCCCCCATCCACTAAGTCCACTTCCCACTCGTCACTTGATTGTTGGACGTGATTTTCTTTATCACTTCGTTGAAAAAAATGCTGGAAATTGCTGTTTCTGCCTACGTACATATATAGGAGATCGCTCTTCGAATCCTCGATGGGGTCAATACCGATGACTTCGATACCTTCCTGAAGAAGACTCGATGTCAGATGATATCCAATCCAATGAAAGCAAGGGTTAATGGTCACCATCATAGGCTATCCTCCTCTTCCTTGTCTTCCTACATAATATTCAATGGAAACGTTAATCATGAAGCGATTTCATATTTCCTTTTCCTGTACTCTCTGATAAGATAAGAATAGATTGTGTAAAAATGAGGTGAGTAATGATGCGGATGATTTGGACAATCATTTGGGCTTTCCTATTGAGCTTCATGTCCGCTTATGTAGTCAGCAACATGGCTGGGAGCAGTTTCGCTTTCTCTCAAGTCATCATTATGACAATTCTTTTCACACTGGCTGCAGTTGTTCTTGGGGAAGGAATTATCAAAGAAGAAGCATAAGCCACACTCAAGCGTTGCTATCCTTCGGGAGGCAACGTTTTTCATTTGGAAAATGATGAGATTCTCCTCTAGCCACAAGGACAAGGTTCCTTTATAATCGTAGAGTGCGTGAACATCGTCACAATTGTTCTATCAACACAAACAAAAAATATAGATAGAAATAGGAATACAGACGGGCAGGAGGAACAAAGAGTATGGAACAACTATGGTTGATTATTAAATATTTATTTTTGGGGATCTTTCAAGGATTTACTGAACCCATTCCGATTTCATCCAGTGGTCATTTGGTCATTGCACAGGAACTACTAGGGGTTGAATTGGAAGGACTCACCTTTGAGGTGCTCGTGAACTTTGGGTCTCTCGTAGCGGTTTTGATCATCTACCGCGAAGATCTCCTTCGCCTCATACAAAATGGATTCGGATACTTATTTAATCGCAGCCAACGCAATCATCAGCAAAAAGATGATTTTGATTTCATTATTTATCTGATCATAGGAACAATTCCGGCTGGGGTGCTTGGCGTTCTTCTCGGAGATGCTATTGAAGTTTTATCTACCGTTCAAACGGTTGGAATCACATTGATCATTACAGGAATTGCCCTTTGGTTAATTCGTAACCTGAGAGGACGCAAAGGCGACGGACAATTAACGTGGAAAGATGCCTTGATTGTAGGGATTGGACAAGCAGTCGCTCTGATACCGGGAATAAGCCGCTCGGGAGCCACGATTGTTGCCGCCATGTTTTTAGGAATGAAACAAGAGACGGCGCTCCGTTTTTCTTTCTTATTATTTATCCCTGTAAGTCTGGGAACAATGCTTCTATCCATAGAAGATGTGATCAAACATGCAAGTGATGAGAATGCCTGGTTTGCCTATATCATGGCCTTTGCGGGATCTGTAGTCGCTTCGTATTTCTCATTAAAATGGTTCATGGGCATCATGGCCCGTGGGAATTTGAAATACTTCGCGTTTTACTGTTTTATCGTCGGGGGACTTGTCGTGCTATTCTTATAAATCCGAAAAGCCAGTACAACTATTAAAGTTGTACTGGCTTTTTAATTAAATGGGTCCAGAGGGTTACCCCCCACTAACTGGAGGAATAAAAGCAATCGTATCACCTTCAGTGATGGTTGTATCCTCAGGAGCAAATTCTTCATTGACTGCCATCATGCAATTGTTCACTTGGTCGAGGGAATATTCGGAGCGCACTTTTTCTTTCACTTCTCCTAAAGTCATTCCGGCTGCTGCCAGTCTTACCTCATCCGTTCCAATCGCTTCCTTTAATCCCGCAAAAAATAAGAGTGTATTCATTTGATTTCCTCCTTCAACGGAACTCCCGGCTTGACCTCTTTCTGGTCTCCAATCCATTCTTCACCGTCTTCCCAATGCTCTTTTTTCCAAATGGGAACAATTTCTTTAATTCTTTCTATAGCATAACGGCTGGCTTCATAAGAGTCGTTCCGGTGCGGAGTGGAAACAGCGATGATTACAGCAACATCCGTAATCTCAAGGCGTCCGACCCGGTGGGCAATGACAACGTCTGCGCTCGGCCATTGCCGCTCCATTTCCTTGGTGATTTGTTCCAGTTTCTTTTCCGCCATCTCTTTGTATGTTTCATATTGTAAATAAAGGGTCCGTTTGCCTTTTGTGAATTCTCTTACTGTGCCAATAAACGTATTGACGGCACCCGCCTCTCTTCGGATTACCCTCTTTGTTACATCTTCAATCTCGAGTGGCTCTGATGTAATCCAACAGCGCTTTTCCATCAGGCTCCCTCCTTCGCTATACGATAGACTTCTGGTAAGCGCTTTCTCCACTCTCTGAGCGATATGGCTGGTAAGGATATTTGATCCAACATTCGCTCATCCCAACAAATGACTAGTTGGATATTCGTTAAACTTTCAAGCAATGAGAGATCTTCTTCCCTTTTTATAATGACAGCCTTAGGAAAGTCTTCCTGCTTGTACCCTTCCACAGCAATTAAATCAGGAGAAAAGTGCTGATAAATGTTTACAAGTTGCGTGAGCGGAAAATCATCTTCGTGAGATAATTCAAGCTGAAATCTTCGAGGGCTGTCCACTCCTGTCAAAAATGCGCCCGATTCATGAAGCCGATAACTATCCGTATCAAGATGCATAACCTTCAACGGTTCCTCATGACCATGGTGCTTGATCGCCGCTACTTTGTCTCCACGGTCTGTCCCATAGGCAATCAAATCTGAGAGCAATGATGTCTTTCCAGTATTTTTGTAACCGACAATTTGAAAAACCGGCGTTTCGGGCATTCGTCTTCCCTCCTTGGTAATCACTCGCACACGTTAAATAACAATGGGGCTTGGATGATGTGCACTGGACCGCGAACGGAACAGAAAAGACAACGCTCTTCGCCGGATCTGTCTTCCTTTGTTATGTAAAAACCCCTACCGTCGTTCACACGGCAGGGGCATAGCTTCCATAAATCAATCTGGAATTCCAAGAGCTATCTTCGCATAACGGCTCATACGATCTTTGGTCCAAGGTGGATTCCAAACGATGTTGACCTTGATTTCATTCAATTCAGGCAAGTCAGCGAGAGATCGTTTGACATCCTGTTCGATATGACCCGCAAGCGGGCAGCCCATAGCCGTTAGCGTCATGGTTACCGTTGTGTCGCCATTGTCATCTATATCGACGCCATAGACCAAACCTAAGTTGACGATATCAATGCCGAGCTCAGGGTCAATGACATTCTCAAGGGCACCCATTGCATTTTCTTCAAGTGCAGTTGTACTCACATTAGTTCCCCCTTCACAATTCTTCAAACTCTATTATAAACAAAATTTCAAAGAGAATAAAATATTCCCACTGGTTACAATACTAACTCCAACCAATTGACCATTTCGATAACAGCAAAACGGCTGACTTTATGATCACGTCCGACCTCTCTCAGAAAACGAATATTTTCAGGGTTCTTATATTGAGCGATCGCTTCATTATAAAAATCATAGGAATGCTCAAACGGAACAACTGGATCCGCATCGCCATGCCAGAAAAACAGCGGCCGTCCATAAAGTTTATCCATTTGCTTGGAAAGGTCAATACCTTCAAGTGAGCTGTACAGTTCATCAAGGTCTGCTTCTTTCAAAGGAAGTGAAACCCCGGAGTTTTCGACGTCCTGTATGAGCTTTCTGGCAAAATCAACAGGCTTTGGCGACCCCATCATCACAGCAGAAGCTTGAATCCAGGGATACATCGTCAATGCAGCACTTGTCGTTATACCGCCCATGGAGGTTCCGCCGACACCAATCCGTCGATCTTTAATTAGATCCTGCCGATCAAGTTCATCTTTTATATCTTGAAGCTCTTTTAAATTTTGATACACGATATCCCAAAACTTGAAGTTGAGTTCCTGTTTCGGCAGTTCTTCATCACGTTCTCCATGATGAGCGCTATCAGGAAGGATGACCCGATACCCCTTTTGAGCAAGGAGATAAGCTTGGGGTAAGTTATGTTCTTTTGCGGATGTGAACCCATGGAAGTAGATGAACACGGGTAATGGCTGATCTTGTTTCGTCGAATCGACTACAGTTAAAGCGGGTACATTTTTATAAGTATTACGGTAAATCCCAATCATTGTTCCTATTTCCTTTCTGCAAAAACTTTACGTTTGGTTTAAGTTGTGTTTATAAATGGTTTATATAATATGTATCGTAACACTGCCATCTTTAATTGGAAAGTGTTAGGTAGTCACAAGGGAAATTCTTTACAATCCACCGCTCTCCCCGATAAACTATACATACAAATGAGGTGAAGATTATGGAACGACATTTGATTGCATTAGATTTAGATGGAACATTATTAACCGATAATAAAGTCATTAGTGAAAAGACGAAGAATACCGTCCTGAAGGCTATGGAACAAGGTCACATCGTCGTCATAGCAACAGGCAGACCACACCGGGCGAGCATTGATTATTATCATGAACTCGGTCTTGATACACCAATGGTTAATTTTAACGGGGCACTGATTCACCATCCGAAAAACCACCGTTGGGATGCCATTCACTCTCCTTTAGGGATTCGTACCGCTCATAAAATCATTCACACCTGTCAGGAGCTCGGTGTGAAGAACATTCTTGCTGAAGTGAAAGATGATGTATATTTAGATCAATATGATGAGGAAATCATGAGTATTTTCCAAACCAAAAACGACCCCATTACCGTCGGCCGCCTTCAATCAAACTTAAAAGAAGACCCGACATCCATTCTCATCCATCCAGAAGAAGAAAAAATCCAAAGGCTCCGGGATGAACTGGACGATCACGCTTCTCTGATCGATCACCGCAAATGGGGTGCTCCGTGGCATGTCATTGAAATTGTGCGGGCAGGCATGAATAAAGCCGTTGGTCTGGATAAGATCGCCCGATACTTCCATGTCCCGAATGAGCGGATCATTGCTTTCGGAGATGAAGACAATGATTTTGAAATGATTGATTATGCAGGTGTTGGCGTAGCGATGGGAAATGCCATCAATGAACTGAAAGACCTTGCGAATCATGTTACCTATACCAATGAAGAAGATGGGATCGGCGTATTCCTCGATGATTATTTAAAAATAAACAAGCGTGCGATATAAGGTACATTTTTCCTCGCGTAAAAAAGGACCCTCCTGCCATACTAATCTTGAACGTGAAAGCGTTCAGGCTTATTTATGACAGGAGGGTCTTGTCATGGAGCAGCAAAAGAAAACCAATCGTAAACAGGATCGCTGGACAGAAGTTCGAAAATTCGACGAAAGCGAGATGGAGCCGAAAAGGCTTTCAGAAGCGAATCGTAAAGAAATCGAATCAGACCAGCATACGGTAGGAGGGTTTTAACCATGGAGAAAAACCTTTTTGAAAACGCGCGCGAAGCGGTCAACCGTTTCACCCAAAAGCGTGGGGGCAAACACGACGCGACTAGCCAACATGATATGGAAGCCGCGAAACAAGCGATTCAGTCTGCCTATAGCCAATGTTCTCAAGAGGAGAAACAACAGCTACAGCAGTTTGAACAAGAAGTGGAAGCTCACCACAACAACTTACGATAACGATCGTAGAGAATCAGGCTGTTCCCAAACAGCCTGATTCTTTTTAATTCAAGTTTCCGACTTTTGTACACTGCCATAATGTAGAAGATCTATGAGTAATAATAAGTGTTTTTATTTGAATGGGGATTAGAAAGTTATAAACTTGTCTATCCGGGTATATAATGAATACCCCCTAATGATTTTCTAAATACATCGAAGCGCCGGATTGAGTGCACAATCCGGCGCTTCGATGTATTTAGTTACAAATTTCTTCTAAGCTTTTCACTACTTCGAGATCAGGATCTGTGGGTTGAACAAAAACAGCTTTCATCCCCATATTTAACGCCCATACAAATTGTATCGATCCAATATGGACTTTAAATGAACTTCGGCCGCCATGAAATCTTTTGTTTTCACGTAACATTCTCGTGCTTCTTTGATTCAAACCCCATCATGCATGGCGACGGCGAAAGGCAACCAACACTCGACCCCGATCGATATGTACTGCTCAAATTCTTATTGCATTTTATGGGGATCCGCCCGTCTTATCGTTTCCCTACACCACACGTCTCCATCCCAGGAGGTCACTATTTCAATTTTACTCGTAAATGTGTCCACGTTCACGATTGTGTCGTGCTCCATGTCATACTCTTTACCAATCGCAAGTAAATGTTCCCTATTCCTTATGGCCATATCATCTTCATACCACGTTCCGTCCAGGTCAAAAATGAAACAGGCTGCCTTCTCGATCACATTAATCGCCACCCCTTCTCTATTCCTTATCACCATCACACTATACTTGAGTACCATAAAGAGAGGAGGAATGAACATGGTCAGGAAGAACAACCAAACTTTAATCGGTTCTTGGATCATTGCGGCCGGTACCGTCGCTTCAGCCGTTAATGCTTCGATTAATGCCTATACAGGCGACGATGGTGAGGGACTTAATCTCATCGGGAATACATTCCAAGCAACAGGAAATGGAGTGGTTGCGAATGATGCAGAGTCTATTCTCTCTGCATCAGGAAATCTCATTCAGTCAGCAGGAAACTCTACGATCATTTACAGTATTTTGGCAGACTTAGAAAGGAAAGACGAGTTAAATCTTGTAATAAAAGGAAATTTGTTACAAGCGTTCGGCGGTCTCATCGCATTTTCTGAAACATACGAAACGGACGCTTCCTTGACGAACGCCTACAAATTAAACGGCGAATTGTTAGAGGTCGTCGGAAATTCGATTCAGGCTGTGGCTGCAGGACGTGAGTTGGAGGGGATTGAAGCTGGCCATTTTTCTGCACTTGGAAGCTGGATTCAAGCAATCGGGGCCGTTATTGTAGCTCTGACTATCACCAAACAGGAACAGAAGAGAGTATAAAATACATAAAGGCCGGGAGCATTCCCGGCCTTCTACTCGAATCTGTAATATGACTTCTTTAATGTGAATGCATATAGGACATGGCCGATCAGCCAATATAAAATCGCTGTCCCATCTGTGAGAGCTGGGGTCTCTTTAATCGCTAAAATCGTTAGTGGTACATAGGTCGTAGCAGCAATGGCTGTAAGAAGAATGGCCAGGCCCCACCGGTTCCGGTTGGTTTCCTTCCATTTACGCATAAAGACATAACTATATAGAATGCCGATCATCCAGGATATGATCATGTGAAAGAGCCACTCCATCACCACAGGCCAATCGATGTCACCGATGACAGGGATAAAGTCCACATTCATCAATAACGTGTACACTTTCTTCCCTGTTATTTTCTCTACAAACCACATATACAAGCCAAGAACAATACCTGATGTTGTCCCTATAAAGACTCCCCATCGAATCATAAGCATCCTCCAAGGTTTTAGTAAGCTTCCTGTTTCCTAAGTTCCCTTAATAGCATCTCTAAAACCTGACGAAGCTCTCGATAATCCCCTTCAAGCATACGGAAGTACAGAGCTCTCATAAAGTGCTTGCTGTTGTTAATAATGATATCCTCATTCGGGTCCTGCCAGCTGTCACGGATATAAAGCAATGTTTCAAGCCACTCCACGCGTTCGGCATGGCTGATTTTACCAAACATTTTCATAACTGCTGTCACCATCCGCTCTTCTTCATCAAAAAGGTACGGATGATCGATCAGGAATTGCTCTCTGATTACTGGAAGCATCTCCAGGATTTCTTCTTTGGTTATTTCTTCGCAGGCAGCCACGCTGTAAATGGCATCAGCCGCATGCGCCATTGCATGCGCCCACCCTTTATCTTTTACATAGCCGCGGTGGTCTTTTTCCTGCTGCATATATTTTTTCAAATGATCCCATACGCGATGAACTTCCTCTTCCTTTAAAAACGGGGAATGTCTGTGCTTTTCCATGATGGGCGGAATCAGCAATACAGAAAAACTGCGTTTGAACACAGCATCCTCTTCTTTCTTGGATGTTCCGATTCGGTAAAATAAATAATTTTTATTCAATACGGACTGCAATATATTCTTTAACTGTTCATTTGAATAGTAACCGCGTTCGATAAACGTCGTAAATATAGAATGGATCAAATCATCTCGCAAAACAGGATGGACAGATCCGACTTTTTGTAGCATCATAGTGGTGAGCTCTTGTAAATTCTGACCTTCAGGCAGCGTGTAATCATTTTCTTTGATCGGCTGTAACATTTCAATCAGTCTTGATTCCATCGCACACACCTCCTAAACATTGCTCTCATTGTACCACAGATCCAGAGCAATCATATATCCATGAGGTTCGTAGTTTTGAAGGTTATTATTTTTTGATAAAATAAGAAGAGACGGAACAGAGGAGGATACTATTATGGCAATTCAAGTACAGGAAACACCTAACCCTAATGCACGTAAATTCACAACTGAGTCTATGATCTTTCAAGGGGACGGCAGCGTGTCTGTCATGCCTGGTCAAACAAGCGAGCACAAAATCATGAACGACTTGATGGAACTTGATGGCGTCGATAACGTCTTCGGCTTCCAAAACTTCATCACCGTCAATAAGCTCCCTCAGGCCGACTGGGACGAGTTGACTCCTAAAGTAATGAGTACACTTGAAGAATACGGCTATTAAAAAAAATCCGCCATCATGGCGGATTTTTTTATTCTTCCGGCTGGAAGTTTTCTAATGGGATGTAATTCATATTCGTCGGACTTCCATCTTGTGCACTTTCTTCAAACAAAGTAAGGGTCAGGGTCCCAAACATCGGCAGATCTTCTTCTGGGATATCAATCTCAAGCTCAAATGTAGACCATGACGGAGCTCCTTCATTTACCTGGAAGGCTGTTGGTTCCACTTGCACATTATGCCCGTCTTCGACACTATATATGAAGCTTCCTTCGAAGACACGTGCCTCTCCCTTAACTACATAGGAACCTTTTTCACCTGTGACAGTGATATCACGGAAAGCCTGCCCATCTCCATCGTATTGAGACGATGGTGCTTGTTTTTCAGAGCCTTCTTCCTCATCTGTTTCCTCTTCAATCGTAAAACTTTGAGTCACTTGGAAAGGATTTGCCTCCAAAGACTGGTCATTGATTGTATTCACAAGAAACGTCATCGTCGCTTCATAAGTTCCGGGTTTCTCAATTCCCGTCCACGTTTCTTTCACATCGAAGACATCCCCTTGAGCCAACTCCTCTGTCGTCAGTTCTTGTGTAAACATTTTATCGGCAGAGAAGGTGTACACACTCTCTCCTGCTTCGTTCTTGACCTGGACTTCATACTTTTGACTGGAAGTAAAACCAAGCGTGACTGGCTCTTCCCCGGCATTTTCCAAGTTAAAATTAAAGGTTGCCGTGTTAGAAGTTGCGTCAATCGTCGCGTCCATGGCTATTTGTTCAATAAGAGCTTCCATATCCACTTCTGGTTCTTGTTCAGATGGTTCTTCCGTCATCTGATCCTCCTTTTCTTCTCCGCTCGCTTCATTTTCAGTTTCATTTGCACAGGCTGCTAAGGAAAGCACCAGGGTTCCTAACAAAATGGCCAAAAACTTTTTCATGACCCCACTCCTCTATTTTTCTATTTATTACATAAGTCGTTTGTCTTTAGAAAAAAGTTACACTATTGGTCATCTTTTCTGAAGAACCCGAAAATACCAGTGGTTTGCACGATGTTTGTGAACGCCTGGGGATCTACTTCCTGAATAATATGCTGCAAATCATAGAGTTCATATCTTGTTATGACCATGACAAGCATATTCTTATCCTGCTGAGTGAAAGCTCCTCTCGCTGGCAACGTTGTAATCCCACGTACCATATGCCCATGGATCGCTTTTTCCAAATCGGCTGCTTTCGATGTAATGATCATCGCCGTCAGTTTCTCGTGACGTGTATGAATGGCATCAATGACCCTTGTAGTCACGTACAAAGTCAGCAATGTGTAGAGTGCATTTTCCGGCTCATATAATAAACCGGCAATCGCGATAATTGCACTGTTAAGTATAAGGAAATAAATGCCGATCGGACGGTCTTTCATCCTGGACAAAACCATGGCTACGATATCGAGACCGCCGGTAGAAGCACCCCATTTTAAGGTGATTCCAACACCCATTCCCCCGATAACTCCACCAAACACAGCGTTCAGAATGATATCCTCAGATAATTGCTGGACAGGAATTAATTCAAGAAATAGAGTGGTGAAAGCAACTGATATTGCACTGTAAACAGTAAAACCTTTTCCCACCTTCAGCCATCCGAGAATGGCGACTGGAATGTTAAGTAAGAATAGTAGAATACCTGTACTCACCGGTACACCGGCAAAATCATTTAAAATACTTGTGAGCAACTGGGCAACCCCCGTAAACCCACTCGCATAAACATTTGCTTCAATCAAGAATAAATTCAGCGAAACCGCGTTTAACACAGCGCCGAACAGAACAATCAATATACGTTTTATTTCAACAGTAAACAAAAGCGAACCTCCTTGCCTAAATTCATCTATTCATTTTTATCACCGTAGTAGAGTAAAATCAAGATAATTTTGGTAGAATCGTGTAAAGTTTTGTCGGATGGTTTGCCAACAGTATATTTTGACTATCTCACGGTTTGTGCCTAAACTAAAAGTACATCCTAAAAAATAGAAGGTGACGCGTATGCATGTACAAGTATTGTGTGATTCTGCAAGTGATTTGAACCAAGAAATGTTTGAGCAGTTTTCTGTCCAATCCCTTCCATTGAAAGTCATCCTAAACAATGAAGAATATGACGATGGGATCGACATCACTCCAAAAGAAGTCTACGACCGTATGAAAGACGGGGAAGCACCTAAAACAGCTCAAGTCTCCCCGCAAACTTTTCGAGAAACGTTCACTGCTTT
The DNA here is from genome assembly GCF_019599545.1 of Halobacillus sp. Nhm2S1. Classification (GTDB taxonomy): domain Bacteria; phylum Bacillota; class Bacilli; order Bacillales; family Halobacillaceae; genus Halobacillus. The sequence goes on from NZ_JAIEZV010000001.1 coordinate 1,053,765, forward strand.
AGCCGAAAAAGGGCAGCCTTTCATTTATTTTGCGTTCTCTTCCGAACTATCAGGTACATACCAAACAGCAAAAATGATTGAACAAGAAGTAAAAGAAGAGTATGAGAACGCCCGATTTGATGTCATCGATACAAAAGCTGCTTCCCTGGGCTATGGTCTAGTTATTTTAAGAGCTGCAGAATTGGCAAAGGGTGGTGCTTCGTACGATGAAGTGCTTGAGCTTGGACAATACCACGCCACTCATATGGAGCATATTTTCACAGTCGATGATTTGGAATACTTACAACGCGGGGGCCGGGTAAGCCGAACCGCTGCATTTGTAGGCGGTTTACTGAAAATCAAACCTCTCTTGCATATGGAGGATGGAAAACTTATTCCTCTTGAAAAAATCCGCGGTTCGAAAAAAGTTTTGAAACGCATGCTCGAAGTCATGGATGAGCGTGGAGCAGACCTCCAAAACCAGCGCATGGCTATCAGCCACGGAGATGATCTGGAAAGAGCCGAGCAGCTCGCGGAAATGATCAAAGAAACTTATGGAACGAAAGAAATCCATATTGATTACGTCGGAGCAACCATTGGAGCCCACGCCGGACCAGGCACGATCGCCCTGTTCTTTTTAAATGACACCTATAAATAAACATTCCCAAATACATGTAACCCTACTCCCTTAATTACGACTAATAACTAAAGGCACAGAGAGGTTGGGTACGCTCTTTCATGAGAGCGTTCCACCTTTTGCCTTGCCAAGTCTAATATAGGGGGTCTTTTTATGTACAGAAAAAGAAAAATGATCTTACTTATTTTCACCCTCACCATGCTGCTTGCCGCATGCAGCGGAGAAGACAACAGCAAAGCACCTACAGGTGAAGAATCCACAAGCGAAAGTAGCTTCGACAATGCCAATGAGTCGATGAATACGGAGACAAAAGAAGCATCGAAAAGCGGTCTATCAGAAGCACCAGGTACACCGGAGAATGACATAGAGCAAGCGGAAGCCCAACAAGAAAGAATGATGATCTACGAAGCACACATCGACCTTGAAACCAAAGATTTTGATAACTTCCAACAAAACCTCCAGTCACAAATGAATCAACATGGAGCTTATATGGTAGAAACCAATGTTCACAAAACGGAACGCGGAAACAGGCAAGGCCATATTCGAATTCGAGTCCCTCAACCGAACTTTGAAGGTTTATTGAGCGGTTTTGAGACTATATCAGACCAAATCATATCCAGGAATATAAATAGTAGAGACGTGACGAAGAACTATGTGGACCTGAAGGCAAGGTTAAAAGCAAAAGAGGAAATCGAAGCAAGGCTTCTAAGTTTTTTGGAAGAAGCCACTGCCACAGAAGACTTAGTGGAAATATCTCAAGACCTTGAACGCGTACAATCAGACATTGAATCTCTGAAGGGGGAGATGAACTACTTAGAAAATCAAAGCGACTTTTCCACCATAACCATTTCCTTTACTGAAACCAAGGTTGTCGTCGGTAGAGTTGATCAACAAGACTTGAACACCTGGGAACGAACAAAACAAGCCTTTTTCAAAAGCATTAACGGGATAACAAGTATTGCCTCATGGCTTTTTATCGCAGCAGTAGGCTACTCCCCAGTCGTTATTCCTGTGCTCATCGTCATTGCCCTAGGGATCTGGCTGCGTAAAAAAAGAAAAAGCAAGTCTGATGACAAATAAATGCTTACCAAAAACAATTCAACAATAAAAACAGGCCCAAGCTGGGCCTGTTTTTCATTTATCTTTTGTCCGCTTTCCGATTCTTCAAGCTGATTACCGTAACCGCTATGACAAACAAAGAGAGTACTCCACCGACGAACCCTATAAACAGCCAGTTATAGCCGCTATTAGGTTCAACGATGAAGACGTCAGCTGTTTCACGTTCCATACCAAGGCGGTAGGACCCATCGCTTTGCTGACGGACAAGACCATCATGAAGCAAACCTCTTAACTGGTGGTCATCTTCCATACCTTCCAGGGTCATGGTGCGGGTCTCTTCTGCATTATTGAGGGCTACAACCATGTCATTACCATCATATGTGCGTTTGAAAACGACAAGTCCGTCCTCGTTGTACAGTTCGCGATACTCCCCTCTGGTAAGGGCTGGAAACTGTTCTCTCATCGAATTCAGTTTTTCTATCCGTTTTTTCAGTTTTTCATCCCCGGCTTTAAAATTCATCATCGGGAGATTTTGCGGATCTCCTCCATCATCTATAGGGGTTTCGGTTCCGTAGTACACAACCGGGACACCCGGGACCGTGTATATATACGTTAAAGCCAGCTGCCATCTTGTAATCGGATTTTGCCCTTTTACGACAGCTTCATGTGTAAAACGAGACACATCATAAAAGTCCAGCTGGTGCGGCTGTGAAAGATTCTCTTCTGCTCGAAGATCGTTTAGAGAGTTGCCTGATTGATTAAAAGACTCTCTTGTCACCTTTCTGAACGGATGATCTTCTTCAATCGAAGAAGTGTACTTAATCAGAGGGGCCTCCTGCAAAGACGTTCCACTTAAATCCGATTCATTCATGATAATTCGGAAACCATCTACCCCCGTCTCTTCTTTCCAAAAATCCATCGTTTCTTTAAAGTAAGTGGCTACATTTTCCCTTTCCAAAGCAACCTGAGGCAATTGATCAAACCACGGATGCTCGCTGGAAACCTCTTCCCCTGTCAGCCAGCCGGACTCATCATTACTTTCTGTCCACGGATGGTTCTCAGATACAAATCCTGCAGGAAGATCAAAAAGCACTTTTAAATCTCGGGCATGAGCTTCTTCCACCACTTCTCTCGCTTCTTCCATCGTTCCGAAATGTTCTTCAACATTTCGGAAGTCTGATACGTGGAAACCGTGGTAGCTGTCTCCATCATTCTGCATAATCGGAGAGAGTTGAATGGTGGTAAAACCCAATTCTTTTATGTAATCCAGTTGATCGACAATCCCAGATAAGTCCCCACCATGATACGCGTTGGGGTTTTCCAAATCTACGCCTTCATTGTTGTTCATATCTCCGTTCATAAAACGATCGACAACAATATAATAAACGCTTTCATCCTGCCATTGCCTTTCTCCGCTAACTTCAGCCTTTGCTGTCACAGGCAACCCTAAAAAAAACGGGAGGCATGCCAACAGCATGATTGCTCTTTTCATCTTCTGTGTCCCCCTTACAGATGTCATACCTCATTCTAGAGTAGCCCTTCCCCCCTTACTCCGTCAATCTCCTGCTCAATTCTCCATGAAATTGACACAGGTCTCCCTCTCTCCATTAAAAAATACAGACCCAAGGAGGTCTGTATTAAGCAGATTCAAATTCCAAATATAGAAACTAAACATAAGCTCCTGATCATTAAAGACTTAATCTCGAGATACTTTCAGGGTTCGTTGCCTTATTAGGAGTCAGGGCTCCGCGCCCGGCCCACGGAAAGCGGACGGTTTCCCGCAGCCCCTAAACTTCCACAAAATTATAGAAACTAAGACTTCATCAATACTTTAGAAAGAGATGCGTTTGTAGGCTTTCATCATGGCTTGGTTATGTTGGTCAGATCCGTCGATGTTGCCACTTTTGAAAATGGGAGGCGTGTCCCCGTTTTCTGCGATTCCCTCAATTGTTCTTGTCATGAGTTCGTGTAAAATTCCCGCTCCAACTACAGAAGAAACGGGTGAATAAGATCGATCTCCCTTTTGTATAATCGTATCCCCCACAGGAACTTCCATGTCGATGACATCATCTACGACATCCTCAAGCCTCTGATTGCTGCTGTGCCGCGAAGGTTGACTTTCTTTATAACAGAGAGATGTTAAAGCGACGGTGTACAACCCTATCCCCCTACAGTAAATGGCTGTTTCAATAGGAGCTGGATTTCTGCCGGAAGTAGAAATAATTAAGACTGCATCTTTTTTCTGCAAATCTTCCTTTATCAAATATGGCTGTACCACTCCTGATTTGCGTTCATTTTCACTAGCCTGCCTTGCTCCTCGATGCAGCATCAGTTCTTCAATCATTATTGGATGCACAGGGACAAGCCCTCCCGCTCGGTAAAAAACTTCCTGAGCAAGCAAACTGGAGTGGCCGCAGCCAAATGTATGGATAACTCCTCCTGCTTGAATAATCCGGGAAAAGCGATCACTGATCTTATCGAATTTATAGGATTGGGAGGATTCAATATCCAATAATTTCTGGGAGGCTATTGTTAAATAGTTCATTTGGAACTCCTTATCGATCAATATCTGTAATGAATTTATACCGATCAGCGCGGTAAGTAGATTTAACGACCTCAAACGGTACATTGTGAGCAAGAAAGCTTTTTCGTTCAATATGAAGTACCGGAGAGTGAGGGGGAATGTTTAAATAGTTCGCTTCTTCCTCATCTGCAGCGCGCGCTTCAATGATTTGACGTGCTTGACTAATCGCCATACCCAATTCATGTTCTACATAATTATAGATCGATCCTTGGACGATTTCTTCAGATAAATCAGGCAGCAATTCCTTGGGCATAAAGGTGTTTTCGATTGCCATAGGTTTTTCATCCGCCATTCTTATTCGTTGGATCCCATACACCTTTTTCCCTTCTTCCAAATTCAGTTTCTCACGGATATCTCTCGGGGCTTCAATAACATCAAAGGCCAGCAGCCGACTGCTCGATGTCATCCCTCTCTTTTTCATGTCTTCCGTAAAACTCGTCAAACCTTTTAGTGGCTGTTCGATTTTCTTTTCTGCGACATAAGTCCCTTTTCCTTTTTCCCGATAAAGAACGCCTGCGTTCACCAAATTTGTCACTGCCTGTCTTACAGTCATGCGACTGACTTCAAAACGCTCGGAAAGCTCACGCTCGGACGGGATCATTCTACCGGCTTCAAACTCTTCTTCTTCTATTTTTTGTTTCAGGTATTCTTCAATCTGATAATACAATGGTAACGGAACGTTTTTCTTTAACAAGGGATTCATCCTTTCCGTTGGACTTTCTTATACGCATCTTCATCAACGATCAGGGTAAGGTCGTGATGGCTTTTCAGTGAAGAAGCAGGGAAATCTTCGTCAGTCTCTCCATGAAGCAGCTGGTAAATGGCATCCGATTTCCGATCACCAGAAGCTAAAAGGATGATTTTTTGACTTTTCAATATGGAACGAATGCCCATCGTGATCGCCTTCGTCGGTACATCTTCCATAGATTCAAAGAATCGGGCATTGGCTTCTCTCGTTGAATCGGTCAGGTGTACAATATGGGTCTCACTATCAAACGAAGTGCCTGGTTCATTAAAACCGATGTGGCCATTTTCACCAATACCGAGAAGCTGTAGATCAGGGGGGCCGATCGTATCAATCACTTCTTCATAACGTCTACATTCTTGTACCAAATCCTCTGCTTTCCCAAAAGGGATGTACGTGTTCTTTTCATCGATGTTAATAGACTGAAAGAAGTTTTGATTCATAAAGTAGCGATAACTCTGATGATGCTCGGGATCCAGACCGACGTATTCATCTAAATTGATGGTAGATAAAAAACGATAATCCGTTCGCCCCTCCTTATAACTATTGATTAATTCTTTGTACGTGCCAAGAGGGGTTCCTCCCGTAGCTAAGCCTAGCACAGTATCCGGCTTTTTTGTCATTTGTTCCTCAATCATTTGAGAAGCCGCCTGACTCATCTCCTTGTAATCCTTTGCAATGATGATGTTCATGTTGCTCCCCCTTCACAATTATAACTGATGATTCCACGGCAAATCGTTGTTACTACACACCCTTTTTCATCCAAAAGGACAAGGTCTGCATCTTTCCCTTTCGTAATGCTCCCTTTCCGATCATAAACCCCAAGCTCACGAGCTGCATTGGCGGAAGTCATTTTGACCAATTCATTAAGCTCAACCCCGGCGAAAGCGCGCATTTTTCTTGCCGCCTCTTCCAGTGTTAATATACTTCCTGCAAGCGTGCCGTCAGAGAGGCGGGCTTCCCCATTATTCACCGTTACATTCTGCCCGGCAAGGTCATAGGTGCCAGCAGGGAGGCACTTGGCCCTCATCGCATCTGTTATTAGGATCGTTCGGTCACTACCAAGAACCTGATAGGCTAGTCGAACCGCTTCCGGATGAATATGGATGTGATCGACAATCATCTCAACAAGAAGGGCAGGGTTCGTAAAAGCAGCGCCCACCAAGCCCGGTTCCCTGTGGTGCAGACCACTCATTTGATTGTATAAATGTGTGATATGGCTGGCCCCTTTTTCCACTGCTTCGTTGGCTTCATTCAAGGTAGCTTCACTATGTCCCAACGAACAGATAACCCCTTTCCTTCTCACCTCTTCAATAAAAGGAAGGGCCCCTTCCAACTCAGGTGCCAAAGTTATGAGTTTAATGTTTTGATGGCTTTCATTTTGCCATTGTTCGAAAAGATCGAGGGATGGTTTCGTAATATGCTCTAAAGGCTGAGCCCCTGCTTTAGATGGGGATATAAATGGACCTTCCAAGTGAATGCCGAGCACCTCTGCTTGTCCCTGTCCCTGTTCCTGTTTTTCAATGAATTCTCCTGCATTCGTGACTGCTTTAGTAATCCGCTCTTTTGACTGGGTCATCGTTGTAGCTAAGAAACTGGTCGTTCCTTCCTGGGGGAGCTGAACGGCCAGTCCATACAAAGCTTCTTCAGTAGCGTCCATGACATCATGACCATTCGCGCCATGAATGTGTACATCAATGAAACCTGGCAGAAGTGTAAGGTTTCTATCTTTCCCATCAATAACAGAAGCCTCACCCTTCACTACGAACCCTTCATGAATTTCTTCTATTTTCCCATCACGGACTGTTACAGAACCAGAGGGGATCGTCCTGTTTTCCGTCACAACAGTTACGTTCGCAATCACCAGATCACTCATCTCCTTGGCCTCCTTCCTCTACTTTCACTACCCCTTTTTGACCTTTTTTCACATACCCTTCTTTCAAAAGTTCCACAGTAGCTCTTTCCGCATTCGTGAAAATGAACGGGGTCACTACAGAAGGTGCGTTCGCTTTGACAAAGTCAAGATCCACTCGAAGCAATGGGGTTCCTTGTTCCACTTTTTGTCCAGATTCCACAAGCAATTCAAACCCATCTCCATCAAGCTTGACTGTATCCAATCCAACGTGAATCAGCATTTCCAATCCATTCTCAAGCTCAAGACCGATGGCATGCTTCGTAGGGAAAACTTGTAGGACCTTCCCGTTCACAGGAGAATGGAAAGTTTCCTCAGATGGATCAATAGCAAAACCAGGCCCCATCATCCCTTGGGCAAAAACTTCATCTGGAACTTCAGCAAGAGGGAGCACTTTTCCATTCAACGGCATTTGAAAATCTTCTTCTTTTACTTCCTTTGATGGAACCTTTTCTGCTCCTTGCTTTACAAGTGGTACTTGTTCATCCTGTACACCTTCAGAAACGTGATATCCATGCTCCATTTGATTCTTCATCGCATCAGCGACAAACTCGACAGAAGTACCTACAATCACTTGAAGGTTTCTTTTACCGATTCTCATCACTCCACGTGCACCTTGACGCTTCAATTCCTTCTCATTGACTTTATCACGATCTTTCATTTCAAGACGGAGGCGAGTGGTACAATAATCCAACGTTTCGATGTTTTCAGGACCACCTAATGCATGTAAATAATGGGAAGCCTTCACATCATAATCATTGCTTTCTGTTTCAGTGGACTCCTCTTCCATTTCCTCATCTTCTCTCCCTGGTGTTTTCAAATCCAGTTTGACAATAAGGAAATAGAAAATCAGGAAGTAGATGGCTCCCATAAACAATCCGATTAAAATCAGAGTAAACGGATTCTGTGCAATGTTATAGTTCAGTAAATAGTCGATCAACCCTGCCGAAAAACCAAAGCCATGTCTGACATCAAAGACAAAAGCGAGAATCATCGACACACCGGTCAGCAAGGAGTGAACGACATAAAGAAGGGGAGAAAGGAACATGAAAGAAAATTCGATCGGCTCGGTAACCCCTGTAATGAAGGAGGTCAAACCGATACTCAAAAACATTCCTCCGACAGCTGCCTTTCTCTCCTTTTTTGCTGCCGCATACATAGCGAGACATGCAGCCGGCAGACCGAACATCATGACAGGGAAAAAACCAGCCAAAAAGTAACCAGCCGAAGGGTCGCCATTCAGGAAACGATTAATCTCTCCGCGCACAACATCTCCCGCCTCTGTTGTAAATGTTCCGAAATCAAACCAGATCAAAGCATTCATAACATGGTGTAAACCGACGGGAATAAGCAGGCGGTTCAGCACACCATAGACACCTACGCCAAGTTCTCCTCCGTTCAAAATCCAATTTGCCGTAGAATCAAGAACAGCTTGTGGATACACCCATACATATCCGAAAACAAAGGAAAGCACGACCATAACTGCTGAGGTGATGATCGGAACAAAGCGTTTGCCTCCGAAGAAAGATAGGAAATCCGGGAACTTTACATCATTGTACTTGTTGTAAAGCATCCCAGCGATGACACCAGCAATCACACCGGCGAAAACCCCCATATCCACATCTTTATTTATAGCTTCTATTCCACTATCCAGGACCAAATAACCAATAGCACCTGCTAAAGCTGCCGCCCCATTTCCATCTTTCGCAAAACCCATCGCAATCCCGATGGCAAAAATAAGAGCCAAATTCCCGAGAATTCCGTTACCTGCTGCCGTAATAAACGGAATGTCCAACATATCTTCCATCCCTAATCTTACAAGTAAAGCCGCAGCCGGCAATGTAGCGATCGGGAACATTAATGATTTACCTATTCGTTGTAAAAAACTTAGCATTCTTGCTAGCCTCCTCCAATTTGAAAACGTTTTACTGAAGCCATCTTACCACCATGTTTTCTAGTTGTCTATACCAGTATGATATGTTTGAATATTCTATAAAAATACACTTATATTCTCCTTAGCTACATTTTCTACACATTTTCATGATTTAAACTTATTAAAGTATATGGCAGGATTGTGGAAGACTCAGTTTCGAGATGTTTCCAGGGTTCGTTGCCTTGTTGGGCGTCAGGGGTGGCTGGGAAGCTACTCGCTTTCCTGTGGGGGAGTGGCGAGCTTCCTCGGACTTTGTCCTGTGGGATCTCGCCTATCTCCTTTCTCCCACGGGAGTCTCCCAGCTTCCCAACCACCCCTTTCAATGTAAGGGAGAAACGAACCCTTGTACCAATTTGGAGGGTCTTCCACTATCCAACTGTTAGAGGTATAAAGCGCTGTGGATTAAACTTTTAAGTGTTATGGTGGTGTTCTATAACCCACTTCCCGTAATTATATGAGCTGACCTTTTGGTAGTGGTTTCGAGGATCTTCCTTGACAAAGGGGCGGAGGGGAATGGCGAGACTCCTGCGGGAAAAAAGTGCAGGGTGAGACCCCACAGGACGAAGTCCAAGTAGGCTCACCGCGCTCCCGCGGAAAGCGAGCTATTCCCCACAGCCCCCATCCACTCAACAAAAGTCTCGAAACTGAGTCTTCAAGTAAAGGGAGCTTATGTGGAAGTAGGAGAATTGAAAAAACCGCCCTGAAAGTGGGCGGTTTGGTTAGAAGGTAACTTTGTAGGTTCTGAGCCAGTGGTCAATCTGACAAAGGTGAGCAATGAGCTGCGGCCCTGTCATCAGCTGACCAAACCAAGGTGTATCAATTGACTTCCCTTCTGAATCATTTAACTTCCGCACCTGATCACGATCAAAAATATCAAAGAGCGGAGCATTCGAATCTGCAAGCGTCTCTTCCATCCAAGTACAAACAGCCTTCGTATAGTCAGGGTGGAAGGTTTTCGGATACGGGTTCTTTTTCCGGAAGAGTACTTTATCTGGTAGAATTCCTCGGAGTGCCTGACGCAGCAGGCCTTTCTCCTGATCATTATGAAACTTCATACTCCATGGTACATTCCATACATACTCAACAAGGCGGTGGTCACTGAAAGGTACACGCACCTCAAGACTCGCTCCCATACTCATTCGGTCTTTGCGCTCCAGTAAAGTCTGCATAAACCAGTTCATATTGAGGTATGACATTTGCCTGTGCTTCTTACTATCCTCATCCTCACCTGCAAGCAGTGGCGTTTCTGCAACGGTTTCCTGATATCGCTTCAACATATACCATTCAATATCAATATCCCCATTTAAATCTTGACGGACAAGAGAGACTCTCTCATTAAGGGAGCGAATCCATGGAAATCCTTTTCTTTCTTTATCCTCTTTCCGGTAAAACCAGGGATATCCTCCAAAGATCTCATCGGCACATTCTCCTGAAAGAGCGACGGTTACATGGTTTTTAATTTCCTCACAAAACCACAACAAAGATGAATCCACATCCGCCATCCCTGGCAGATCACGGAGCTCTACCGCCCGTTTCAAACGTGAAACAAGATCCTCTGTCCTTGCTTCCATCACAGAGTGTTTGGTTTGGTTCTTTGCACTGACAAGATTGATGAACGCTTCATCACGATCTGGTTGAAACGCATTCTTTTTGAAAAATTTCTCTTGATCTTTATAGTCGATGGAAAATGTCTGAAGCGCCCCTAACTGATCCTGTTTATATTTTTCAGCGGCTACAGCCGTAATGGCACTTGAATCGACGCCTCCAGATAAAAACGTCCCAAGTTTCACATCAGAAACAAGCTGGCGCTGGGAAGCATCCATAAACAATTCGCGCACGCGCGCAACTGTCTTATCGAACGAGTCTTCATGAGGAGCGCTCTCTACGTTCCAATACCTGTCGATTTTTAATTTTCCTTTTTCAAATACAGCTCTATGGCCTGGCCGGATTTCATTAATCTCTTGGAAAATCCCCTCGCCAGGTGTTCGAGACGGTCCTAAGGATAAGAGTTCATGGAGACCATTACTGTCAACAGCAGCTGAAACATCAGGGTGGGCTAATATAGCCTTCATTTCAGAGGCAAACATCACACCATTACCTCTGTCACTGTAAAAGAGCGGCTTAACCCCCAACCGGTCACGGGCTAAAAATAAGCGCTCGCGCTTTTTCTCCCAGACACTGAACGCAAAGATTCCATTCATGTAGTCGACACATGCGGTTCCCCATTCCATGTAACTGACGAGGACCACCTCAGTATCTGAATGGGACTGGAACGTCCACCCCTTGGCCTTTAGCTGGTCTCTGATATCATCTGTATTGTAAAGCTCTCCGTTATAGCATAAAATGTATTCTTCATCCCGCGCCTTGCGGATCATGGGTTGCTTACCTCCGGCAGGGTCCACAACAATTAAACGTTGGTGACCAAATGCAGCCGGTCCCTCTATCCATTTCTGGTAATCATCAGGCCCACGGTGCTGCAACGTGTTTGCCATTTGATCCAATATCGAAGCCTTTTCCTCTGTTTTATGTGTTGCATCGACCCATCCGACAATTCCACACATCTAGCCTCACCATCCTTTTTTCATACGAAATGCGCAAGTCACGCTACAGCGCTGGATATTCACATAAAAAAACCATCATGACTCACTATATGATGGTAGTGTTTTTCTTATGAAACCTCTCCCACTTTCCCTGTACTAGGAAAGGTGATGCCAGAAGCTGTTAAGCCTCAATAGGAAGATTCCTGTGGCTCACTAGAATATTGAAGGGACACAGCTCTTTCCAAGTATTTATTCTTTTCGGGATTAGTAGTTTTTGAGTCTTTATCAACGGCAAGCCACCCAACCTATGCACGGAATTTCAGTAGCAAACATCAGGAGCTATTTTTAAAGAGATAAAAAAACAAGAGAAAAGTGTTGACATGAATAATGAGAATGATTATCATTGTAATTGATAATAGTTATCACCGTTATCCCCCCAAAATAACGGACGAACATCAGACACAAAAACACAGCCCCCTTTTTTGATATTAAAAAGCTGCATGCGAACGTCGCATGCAGCTTTATTTTTATGCTGGCAGAATGCCGGCTGGTAAGAAGCCAAATCCAAGAATGATCGCGATGATGCCAGCGATGGCAAGCTGTGCCCACCAAATGCCTGTTGGCTTCTTCTTTTTGTATTTGACAGCTACCATTTCCATGGAAGCGATGGTCCATAAACCGACGAGCAGTTTAATGATGATAAGCGGACCGTATTCGGCGTAGCTTGCAAACAATGAACCTCCGGAATAAAGAATAAGCAAATAAAAAAGACGAAGAATCATGTGAGAGATCTTTGCTGCTTTTTCACTGCCTTTGCGGCTGAACATGGTTACAAGACCGACAAGTACGAATGCGATGACCCATGAAGTAATATGTAAGTGCGCCATATTTTGTTATCCTCCTTTTCATATGAATCTACGGTTATGATACCATGACTGTTCCGCATATTCCTATTATTTTAATGCAGACTGCATTTTCGAAATTATAAGAAAATAAAGAGCAAACCTGTTATAATGATGAAAGACTGAAATGAAAATGGAGGGATTGCATGTCTGTAATTAGTAGTCAAAACATTATTGATCAAACCCAGGAATATGGTGCGAAGAACTACCATCCACTTCCGATTGTCATCGCTAAAGCCGAAGGTGTATGGGTGGAGGATCCTGAGGGAAATCGTTATATGGATATGTTAAGCGCTTACTCAGCGGTCAACCAGGGACATCGACACCCGAAGATCATTCAGGCGCTGACTGATCAGGCGAACCGTGTAACCTTGACTTCCCGGGCTTTCCACAACGACCAGCTCGGCCCGTGGTACGAGAAAATTTGTAAGCTGACGAATAAAGAGATGGCTCTTCCGATGAACACAGGAGCTGAGGCTGTAGAAACGGCCATTAAATCGGCAAGACGCTGGGCTTATGATGTTAAAAAAGTAGAAGAAGACAAAGCGGAGATCATTGCATGTACAGGAAACTTCCACGGCCGGACGATGACAGCGGTCTCCCTTTCTTCTGAGAAAGAATACAAACGTGGTTTCGGACCAATGCTTCCAGGCATTAAACTCGTTCCTTATGGAGATATTGATGCACTGAAAGAAGCAATCACAGAAAATACAGCCGGCTTCATGCTTGAGCCAATTCAAGGGGAAGCAGGCATCGTCATGCCGCCGGAAGGCTTCCTTAAAGAAGCCTATGACGTTTGTAAGGAGAACAATGTATTGTTCATTGCGGATGAGATTCAAGCAGGTCTTGGCCGTAGCGGTAAGATGTTTGCTTGCGATTGGGAAAATGTCAGCCCCGACATGCTCATTCTTGGTAAAGCTCTTGGCGGAGGTGTCTTCCCGATCTCCTGTGTGGTTGCAAACAGGGAAGTCCTTGGTGTCTTCAACCCAGGCTCTCACGGTTCCACATTCGGCGGCAACCCACTTGCCTGCGCCGTTTCAGTGGCTTCTCTTGAAGTGATTGAAGAGGAGAAACTGGCGGAGCGTTCGCTTGAACTAGGAAACTATATGATGCAGGAGCTCAAATCGATTGACAACCCGAAAATTAAAGAGGTTCGCGGAAAAGGTCTCTTTATCGGTGTTGAAATGACAGAGCCTGCCCGCAAGTACTGTGAAGAACTAAAAGAAAAAGGACTGCTCTGTAAAGAAACACATGAAAATGTGATCCGCTTTGCTCCTCCTCTCGTCATTGAGCAGGATGACCTGGACTGGGCCATCAGTCAAATCAAAGCAGTTTTAAGCTAAGTATAAATAAAAGACGGCAGACCCAAAGGGCTGCCGTCTTCGTTATTTAAGAGAAGCAATCTTCTTTTGTTTCCAGGGGGCAAGAACGACCTCCACCTCCCGCTCTTCTCTCTGCTCCCAAAACGTTCCTGTATTTTCTTCAATGTAATACCTTCCAAGTCCAATATCCACTTGATATTGCTGAAGGGAAGGATCAGACCATTGATACTTAGAAGAAAGCACCACTTGATTGCTTTCTGTATCGGGCCACAGGGTAGAGGCTTCTACAAGCTCGTATATTTCCTCGTCACTTTCCTCAAGCAGTAAAAACACTTTTTCTCCACGATTCAAAGGTTCTTCGACCAGCCATTTTTCTTCAGGAATTTGTTCAATGGCATAATCCAGTGTTACATAATCCCCGTAAAAAGGATCACGCGGGTCCACAGGTGCCGTCTTAAGGGTAATCGTCTGTCCCCAAAGATCCATCGCATAATAAGAGGCAGACATGAGAAGAAGAAACAAGAGTTGTAGAGTGACAAGCCCATAAAACCACCAGCGCTGCTTCATTTCTCTCCCCCTCCTTTATGGATGGTGCGCCTTTTTTTCTCGAGGAAGTAACTGAGCGCAAACAATAAAACGCCGCCGATCAAGAAGAACAACGAGCGATCCATGAAATCCCAAGCGAGTTGAAAATAAGCAATAAAAGTAGTCAGAAGAAAAGCGACTGTCCCTTTGTTCACCCATCGTGACACTTCCTGCTGATAACCTGAGATTAACCACAGCAGGGAATAAAGAAACAAGATGAGGAGGGAAAGCATATCTCCTGATTCAAAGCGGAAGACAGGGACAAACAATAACAAGTCAATCCAGTAGTAGTTGGTCGAACTCATAGCAGACCTTACCACAGAGAAGAAAAACAAAATGGCCCAGGCCAGGAAGAAATAAAGCGATGATTCCGTCAATTCTCCCACATATTCGTTTCCTAGGAAAAAAACCTGCAAAACCAGCATGGTAAAAACGGAAAGAATGCTCAGTGTCTTAAATACGCGCACACTTCCTTTTTCAAGCAGGAAATCCTCCACAACATACAGCAGTAAGAAAAACGCAATCAACCAATAATAAGGCATTCCTTCACTAAATACGAGAATGACAGCATGAAGCGTGTAACTTACTCCGAATGCAGCTAGTTGAGTCACTTTCCGTGAACTCAACACAAACCACCCCAACCCGAGAATGAACAGAAGGCCAAGCCAGATATGAAAGTGCTGAAAAACAAATCCGCTGTACAGCTGCCCCACCGTCATAATCACAAGTGTCGCGTAAAAAAATGAATGGTCTTTAAAAATGAGAAACAAACCGAAGGCCACGATCGACCATAAGAAAAATGGAAAAGCACTATAAGACGTATAGTGATACATTTGACCGACTAAAAAAATACTGGAACCGAAAACCAGAAGAGCAATCATGATGAGGCTGATGCCTACAGGTTTGGATTTTTTCCTGTACACCCAATCTCCGCATAAATAAAAGACCGTCAGTGAAGTAAGAAGAATCACCATTCTCCCGAGGTCCGTCAAATACGACCAGTTTGATGCAACGAAAGTTAAAAATGCAAGACCTATGAAAAGAGCTGCAAAGGTGAGCAGCACGGGTTTATTCTGCTTCTTAGGGTAGCGTTCCAACAATTGTTCTCGTTGGACTTCACTGATTATCGCATCTTCTACCCATTTCCTGCTTTCTTTCACGAGGTGATCACGATTCAAGACATCTGCTCCCTTCTCTTATGAAGCCGCCTCACTCTTTCGCTTTAATGGCTGCTTCTTCCCGTACGTCAATGTCCGCCATAACCATTCCAACGGACCATACCGGAATTTTCTCAACCAAGCCTTGCTTACAAAGACCTGACCAGTAAATATAACCAAAACAATGATGAAACTTCCTATCGGTGGAACGGTACCATATAAACCAAAACCGACGGAATAAAAAAGGATAAAGCTGATCAGTGACTGTAGGATGTAATTCGATAAAGACATCCGGCCGACCCATGTTAAAGGATGAACGATACGGGCACCAATTGATGTCTGGAACAATAGAGTAATAGATAAGACATAAAAAATAGCTGAGGCTGAACCTCCGATGCTATCCTGGGCCAGCTGAAACCATTCCGGGCTTCCGAATAGATGCGGGCCTGCTTTGAAAATGAGGAACAATATACCCGTCCACACCCATACAGTTTTAATTGAATTCAAATGTGCATTCGGTTTATGAAGCCATCGCTTACGGCAAAAATACATGCCGAATAAAAACATTGGGATTAAACTCAACGCAAGAAATGGAATATTTCCCCATTGATTGGCATATACCCAATCCGCTAAGTTTTGACGCCAGATATCAACGAGCGATCCGGTCCCATAGTTCTCAAGTGCTTCTTGAATCGCCGGCCGGTTGACGATGCCCTGCACCTGATCCCTGATCATGTACAGCGAAAAAGTCAGTGGCAGCACAAGAAAAGCAAGCATTCCAAACGCCCAGTTCAACAACGTTTTTTCCTTCACGTTGAAAAAGGCCAGTAATATTAACCCGAGTACTCCATAGGAAAGCAGGATGTCCCCATGCCAGATAAGGAAAGCATGAATGAGACCGAATCCTGTAAGTATAAGGAGACGCCTGAAAATAATACGATGGTATGAAAGCTGTTTTTCAACGAGACGGTCCTTCATCATTTGAATGCCAAATCCGAACATGAAGGAAAACAGCGTATAAAAACTGGCTTGAAAGAAAATATCAATAAAATTTTGTACGGTATGACTGAGAGACGATGGCCAAAATTCCGCTGCGCCACCATACAAAAAATATGGTGCGTTAAACGCAGGTACATTGACCATAAAGATTCCGAGAATCGCGAGTCCCCTGGCCGCATCGACCCAGTCGAGCCGTTCCGATTCCCGGAGAGGCGAACCTTTCCTTTTCATATGTATTCCCCCTATGATAGTTATTTTACTTTTCTTACGTCATTTAGACAATGAAGTTTCATAAACTGTAGAAAGGAGTTTTTCGTTATGCCAGCAAAAGTCGGAGCCGTCAAAGTCATTTCTCTTTCTTCTTCAAGTATTTTCAACATCGGTGACGTCTACAATATGGCCCCGGAAGCGACAGCAAAGACTTTTGCCGGTGGAGGTTCCTTCAACACCGGTGACGGCATCCGAATCAACATCAACCGATCGAATACGTTCATTAATGATTCGGAGTTTATTGATCAGCCTATTGTAAATAATGCGTAGGAGGTGTGTCTATGAATCTTACTGTTCATCAATCCATCTACATCCACGTCCTAAGAATCGGCTCAGTAGCTAACTCTTCTGTTCTTCAAATCGGAAGCTCCGGAGTCATCCAATCAAAAGCTGATTTGTACAACACAGGCGGCTATAAAGGACCTGCGCCCAAAGCCCAGCCGAAAGACGGAGAGGTCATCATCCCAGAAGCAGGAGGCGGCACGCTTGTTCCACTTTCCATAACATAGATGTCCCCCATTCTTCATAAAGATAGGATAGGGGGTGAGCGCACTTGAACCAATATCATTCTTGGCAATCCTGGATCCAGCAAATGATGAACCAAATGGAACAACAGCAGAAAATGATTGAACAATTACAGAAAAAAATAGAGCAGATCCAATCCATTGAACACCCACCGAAGACAGTCATAGAAAAGATTGAATATAAATTTGATCAGCTGAAAATCGAGACGCTCGAAGGAACCCTGCAAATCGGGCTGACCCCAAATGGATCCGACCTCTCTGAAATTGGAGACTTATATAGCAACCAAGGAAAGCAATTGCCACAAACGGATGATCAGGCGCTTCACTTTTTACAGGAATATATGGTGTCCGACATCCCCGTCTGGATGAATCAGTACTGCCGTGATCATGATATCCAAGTCAGTGAGAAGCATAAAGAACGAATGATCGAAGATGTCCGTAAACAACTTCCACAGCGCATGGAATATTACCGTAATCAAGAACCAGAAGCTCCACCTGAAACGTTATTCCACCAAATACAAACAGAAATCCAACATTCCATTGCGCAATACTTCGATACGATTCAAGGAGATGATGACCGTTGAATCATGTTGTACACAACTATGGCCTGCACGTAGGAAACATCCGCGTGACAGGCGTTTCTGGTTCATCCGTCTTTTTAATTGGAGATAATAAAACCATCCGCCTGCAATCTTTCTTTGACACTCCTCCAGAATCTTTAATCATAGGTCCTTTTGAAAACATTGAAGAAGTTTCTAATGTCGAGATGGAACCGAATGATTAAGAGAATGGTTTACACTCAGCACGTAGACATTACGTCTGTGCTTATTGGCTCCATAGTCGATATCGGTGATGTGTACCGTGCAGCCCCATCTTCAAAAGTTTTGGCTGTACAAAAAGAAGGTTTACAGTTCAAGGGTGACCTATACGATTTCGAGGACTTTCCTATCTTCTCACAGGAGAGCTCACCCCCGTTACCGCCGATTCAAATGGACTCTTTTCATTACCAAAATCGTCCGATTGAAGTCGATTATGTCCGAGTCATCGGGATCTCGACAGCTGCTGTATTTCAAATTGGCGGCATTGATCATATAGACGCCATCAATTACACGAAACACTTCAGATTATTGCGCGAGGAAGAACAATAACAGCCCAACGTGCATACGTTGTAACTATAATGCTTGAATCGCACCAAAAAGGAGGCGATTGCGATGCCGGCTATTGTCGGACCCATCAATATAAACAGCGTCGGTGGTGGTGTAGTTAACTTTGGTGATTCTTTCTATCTGTCCCCAAAATCTTCAGGAAAAACGAATGCCGGATCGGGCGCACTGAACACCGGAAACTGGATTATTACAAACAACGGACTCAGCTCCACAAACCCATTTGACCCAGACGTTGCCGATCAAAATATTACAGCAAATGCTTAAAGGTAATGAAGTGCCCTTGATCGTGAGGGCACTTTTTTGTTCTTTCGTTTGCCGTTTTAAATTAAGTCACTTTCGTTTGCGTTAGGGCACTTTCCTGCACTCTATTATTCCTTTTCATGTGTTTCGGGAGGTGTGCTGCACAACCTCCCTAATCAAAAAAAGAAACCGGACGTGTGGCCGGTTTCTTCATTTCCTCTTTCTTCGATTCGATTTTCTAGTCGTTATTTTCTTCTCCGGGTCCTGCTTTTTCACCCATCGTAAATACTTCTGCATATCCGGGTGGTCTTTCAAACGTTCGACACTATGATAAAAAGCAGCTAGTTCTTCATTTGTAAATAATGCATGAATCTGACGGTGACAAGCACTGCACAGCATCGCCGTCGGTCCTTCCACTCCACCGTATTGTTTCGGTATTAAGTGATGTTCTGTCGTTTTGACCGGTGAGCGGGAACATAAATCACAGGTCTCTCCCATGTGTATCGACCTCCACCATGAAGGATCCTTCAAAGAAATACAAACAACTCTTGCGAACCGGCTGTTTCCAAATCTTTTCGAGCGCGGTTTGGTACAAGCTTAATTGTGTGCGGTACCTGTCTGCCAATTTCGATGCTGCATCGTCTGCATCTTCAGGAATCGCATCCGATTTATAATCCAGAATCATCCAGCCGTCTTCATACGGAATCATAGCGTCAATGACACCCTGAATGAAAACCTGCTCCTCAGTCGCTTCTTCCCAGTCTGGGTAAACCTCATCGGCAGGCAAAGTCAAACTGAATGGAACTTCACGTTCAATCTGATCCGTTTGTAATACATATTTCCCTATATCGGTTTGGAAAAAGTCCGCCACGGCTTTACAGTCAATCACATCAGCTTCTTCGCGCCGGAGTACTTCCTTGAGAACCAGGTGCTCCACGTACTCCTCCACTTCCTCACTCGTCCACTGTTTTGTAAAAGGCAGATGTTGCATGACGGTGTGCATCGCTGTTCCGCGTTCCGCTGCAGTCAGCTGTTTTTCCTCCTGCATGAAACGAGGACGTTTAACGATTGGTGCACGGTAAGGGACGAGCAGCTGGTCGCTTGAGTATTCGTCCTTCGTCTCGCGCTGACGTTTGATTTCAGTCACGGTCTGCTTGGCTCTGGTGTGAGCCGCTTTGACATGAGGGTACACAAAGTCGAGGCGCTTCACATAGGATTCATCCACCTCTTCAGGAACCACTACCGGTTTCCATTCCTCAACTGCTTGCTGCAACTGTTCATCCCGTTTTTCTTTCACTTCGTCAAGGACACTGAATTCACTTCCATGAGCAATGTGCACCCGCCACTGAGATTCGTCATAGTGAATCTCTTCAGCGGTCATCACTTCCACATCTCCCCGAAGGTCAATCGTGTGCTGATGACGAATCAACGAGGGACCGACCCAATCGAGGTAAGACTTTGCCTCCAAACGATCGTGGGGTGGAAGCACCCAGTCACGGGCCTCCACAAAGTTCTGCCATTTCTCCTGTTTCTTTTCAAAAGAAGCGACATTGCCGACCATGACAAGCTTCTCCTTCGCTCTTGTCAACGCGACGTATAAGACTCTCATTTCCTCCGCTAAAAGTTCACGACGTTTGGCTTCTTTCAACGCGTGATAAGCAAGCGTCGGGTACATGAGCCTTTTTTCTGGATTGATATAGCGTGAGCCGAAGCCATAATCTTTATGCAGTAAGTACCGGTTCTTCAAGTCCATCATATTGAACTGTTTGTCCATGGCTCCAAGAATGACGACCGGGAACTCAAGTCCCTTACTTTTATGAATCGTCATGATCCGGACGACATCTTCCTGCTCACCAAGGGCACGGGCCGCTCCGAGATCATCCCCTCTTTCTTCCATCCGCTCAATAAAACGAAGGAAGCGGAACAGCCCACGGAAAGAGGTGGCTTCATAGGAGCGGGCGCGATCGTATAAAGCTCTCAAGTTGGCTTGGCGCTGACGCCCGCCCGGCATTCCACCGACAAAGTCGTAGTAGCCCGTTTCACGGAAAATGTCCCAAATGAGTTCAGATAATGCTCCTTGACGCGCCCGTTCGCGGAAGCTTCTTAATGATTCCAGGAACGCATCCACTTTACGTCCCAGCTCATCTTTAGCCACATAAGCCTGCATGGCTTCATAATAGGTCGCACGCTTCTTCGCAAGACGAATTTGTGCAAGCTCATCTTCATTAAGACCAACGATTGGCGATTTGAGTACCGATGCGAGCGGGATATCCTGCATCGGGTTATCAATCACCTTGAGCAGACTGAGCATCACTTTGATTTCGATCGCTTCGAAATATCCTGTGGAGAGCTCTGCATATATCGGAATGCCTTGCTGCTTCAATTCGTCCACGATGGTCGATGCCCATGTCATCGAACGCATCAGGATGACGATGTCCCGGTATTGCAATGGACGTTTCGTCCCCGTTTCTTTATCCACGACTTGAAGAGGTTCCTCGTCTTCATACCCAAGCCATTTGCGAATCATTCTTCCATAAGCGCGAGCTTCGAGTTGGGCTTTTTCTAGATCCTTATAAGCCTCATCTTCGTCACTGTCGCTTTCCTGTGATTCCCGGTCGATGAGGAAAAGCTCCGCATCGGCATCATCAGCTGTTAATTCATCATATATTTTGTTGCTGTAAATGAGCTCTGCATCCTTTTCATACTCCATCTCTCCGACCTCTTCATCAAGCACTTGGCGGAAGATATAGTTTGTCGCATCCAGCACTTGCTTACGACTCCGGAAGTTACGAGCGAGGTCAATCCGCTCGCCGTCATTCTCTTCCTTTCCGTAAAGCTTGTACTTATTCAAAAATAAGGAAGGTTCTGCATGTCGAAACCGGTAGATGCTCTGTTTTACATCTCCGACCATAAATAAGTGCCCGGCATCTTTGCCTTCCGTCAACAGCCGAAGTAACGTTTCCTGGACGAGGTTCGTATCTTGATATTCATCAATCAACACCTCGGAAAACTGCTTTTGAAAACTTTCTGCCACAGGAGAAGGCACAAGATCCACAGGAGTCGCTGTCTCATCCAGTAAAATATGCAGGCAATAGTGCTCCAAGTCAGAGAAATCGACGATCGCTTTTTCTTTTTTCAGCTGCTCGTACCGCTCTTTAAAGTCCTTCACGATGACGGCAAGCTGTTCCATAACTGGATGCAGGTCCTGCATATCCTTCAAATAGCTTTCAAGCGAACGTGAGAACCATTCATCACGAACCTCATTCCAACGTTTCTTATAACGGTCACGAATCTTTTTCGCCTGTTCTTTTTTTTCTGCATCACAGTCCATTTTCTTTCGAGATAGCGTGGCGAATTTCTGTCCAGCCATAAAGCTTTGCATCTCTGACCAGGAATGAGCGAGTGCTCCTTTTGCCTGCTGGATCATATCAAGGTCCGACTCTGCGGTTTCCGCATAAGCATAGGGGCCGTCCGGTTCACGTGTGAGCTCCAATACTTGACGGGCTTCTGTTTCCATCGCTTTAAACTGGCTTTTCACTTCTTGTTTTAACAGGTTGAGCCACGGCAGGTCTCCTTCACTTTCGACATCGGCCACATTGTACATGTCTACCATTTGATCGATCCAGGCATCCGGCCACGGATTTTGCGTCGCAAACGTATATAAATCAAGTACTAATTTCTCTACATCCAAGTCACTCCGGTCGCTTGAAAACCTTTCAACCACATCGAAAAAACGCTGCTGCTCTTCGCCTTCTTTCCCATACCAATCCTCAAACAGTTCTTCAAGAACTTCCTGCTGAATCAAGTCCGATTCGACCGTATCGGCAATTCTAAAACCGGGGTCGAGATCAAGTAAGTAGGCATAGCGACGCACCACTTCCATACAGAACGAATGGAGCGTGGAGATGGAAGCATTTTGCAGCAAGGATAGCTGTTTTTTTAAATGATGGGAGCCTGGATTTTCCTCTAAAGCCTTCGCTAATGCCTGCCCTACACGGTTCCTCATCTCCTGTGCCGCGGCATTCGTAAACGTCACCACAAGCAAGGAGTCGATATCGACAGGATCATCTTTATGAAGGAGCTTTTGAATAATCCGTTCGACAAGCACCGCTGTTTTCCCTGAGCCGGCAGCCGCGGCCACGAGGATATTCGATCCATGCGAATAGATCGCCCTCTCCTGTTCTTTTGTCCAACTGACCATTACGCATCCTCCTTCCCTTTCGTCAGTCTCTCCAGAACATCTTCATCTTTCATGTCCTGCAGTTTCCGGTAGTTATGTTCTTCTAATGTCGGGTCGAACTGACAGACAGATCGGTACGAACAAAATTCACAGGCGACCTGCTGGTTTTTCTGAAACGGATCAAGGTTGACCGCTCCATCCGTAATTCTCGTTCCTGCTTCTGTCATCAACCCGCGGATATAATGTTTCAATTGTTCGAAACGTTCCTCATCCGCTGTTTTTGAACTCTTATAAAATCCGCCCTTCGCCTTCAAAGCGGCAGGGACGATTTGACTGTATCCTTTTTCAAGACCTGTATCCATCATTTGAACGACACGTTCATTCTCTAGAAGCAGCCCTTGCATCTTGAATTTCTTAAAAATCTCTTCTTCAATCTGCTCATCTTTAAGAAGCTGTTTCCCTGTAATCATCGGGTTGTGCACATGGAAATAAAGCACACCTCCAGGGGTTGCATTTTTTCCAAGCCAGTGTTCAGCGTTGGTCAGCACAACATCTAAATAAGCGAGCATCTGCAGCGACAAACCATAAAAGACATCCACGAGACTCAAGCCTTTGCTGCTTGATTTGTAATCAATGATTCTTAAAAACAGATCTTCTTCCGAAAGTGCTTTATCCACACGGTCGATACGCCCCCGAAGCATGAGTTCATATCCATTCGGCAAGTCAAAAGATAATGGCGGAAGTTTCGCATCTCCCCCAGTCCCGAAACCAAGTTCCAGACCTACAGGAGAAAATTGACTACTCCTTGCCTGCTCACTGAGAACGAACGTTGCCCGTGCAATGACCTGCTGCAGTTTCTTCTGAATATACTGATAGCGGTTCGAACTCTTCAAGATTTGATTTTGTAGGATTGGTGCCAGGGCATTAGTCGCTTTTTCCGCATAAAGGTTCGTCTCCTGACGTCCCAATTGAGAAAAGTCACGTCCTTCAGCCTGAACCCATTCCGTGATTTGCTTAAGCGCTTCGTGGAAGAGCTGACCGATGTCAGGGGCGTCTAACTTGTAGGTCCTTCTTTCTTCAAGTCCGAGGCTGTGCTGGGCGAAATATTGATACGAACAACGGTGATACGTTTCCAGCCTTGAAACACTTGTTTTCACTTGTTTGTCAAATAGCTGCCCCGTAGTCTCCTTGGAAAGGGATACCGGTTGATTTTTGTAAAAAAGACTCTGCAATACACGGTTCGTCAATCCATGGGAAGGCTCGTGCTCAATATACCAGTTCAACAATTCCCACCAGACCGGCTGCATCAAATATCCTTTCAAATACCGGGCAAACTGCGAGGTAAGCGCCGACCTTGTTTTTTGCGGATTGGTAATGAACCGTTCTGCTTCGTACAAATCATCAGGATCCTGTAATAGCACATGTTCCTTCGTATTCGGGAACAACTCCTCAATTCGTTGGATGAGGGTCGCCGGAACTTTAGACTTCCCTTCCTCGTTACTGAGCGGATAGCTGATCCACAATTGATCTGCGGGCATCGTCAGTGCTAAGTACACATAAAAGCGATCATCCAAGAGCTGGCGATTACTTCCGTCGGCAAGCTGAATACCGTGTTCCGCAAGCAAGGAACGTTCCTGTTCAGAAATCATCCCATCACTCGGCGGCTTCATCGGCCACATCCCATCAGTCACACCGAGGAGGAAAGCCGCTTTAATTCCTGTCATCCTTGAACGATCGACACTTCCGACGATGACATGGTCCATGCTTGGCGGAACATGGGCGAAGGTGAGAGATTCCAAACCACTATCGATGGTACTGCGGAAGACTTGGAGTGACATTTTTTCATCACCGGCCATTTCCACCATTTCATCGAGCAGTTGCAGGAAATCATCCCATACTTGCGCCTGTTCCCGACCTCGCTCAATTTCCCCTTTTTCATCATAAAACGTACGCCAGGACTCGAGTTGATCCGGAACGCGCAAACCTTCCAGCCATAAATAAATGACCCGTGCCCGCTCTTCAATCGTTTTGGCTGCCCTAAGCTCCTCATCAAATGGCTGCAGCGCTTGGCGTACTTGGTCACGGTACGCATTGATCCGGGTTTGTTTCGCTTTTTCCTCGTCCGTTTGTGCGGACTGTTCAAATCCACGAAAACGCTGGTAAACCCACGGCTCATCAGAAAACCATTGACTGCGCGCCCGTATGCCATACTCCAGTACGTAATTCTCCAGTTCGTCGATTGCATCTTCATTCAATGGATGCCTGCGGTCTGTCGCTGGAATAAAGCCGGTTTTTAATAGTCGAAACACAGCATCATACCGGAAATTCCCTTCCACAACATCAAGACCAGACCGGACGAGTTCAATCATGGGATGGTTGAGCATCGTCCTTTTTTCATCAATGAACACCGGGATATCATAATCATCAAAGAGTGTTTCAATCAGACTATGGTAAACATCCGGCTCACGCATCAAAATGGCTATATCCTTATAGCGATAGCCTTGATCACGAACGAGCTGAAGAATCTCCTGTGCCACCCCTTCGACTTCTGCACGAGGATGAACCGCTTCTGCAATCTGAATCGGTACTTTTCCTTCAAACGGAGCTGCCGGCCTTACATCATAATACTTTTCCAAATGTAGAAAGGCGGGCTGGTCTTTCATACGACCTGAGGTATGGTCAAGCACCTCTGTATCTTCCAGCCTGGCCCCCGCTTCCTCAGCCACCTTTTTCAGATCGAGGTACGTTTGTTTCGTTTCATGAAAAAGATCAAGCTCAGGATTCTCTTCTCCTGCCGGTTCCTCTGTTGTTAACGTCACATGAACTGTCTTCACCTTTCTCAAAAGAGTTTCAATGACTTGATACTCCTGAGGCGTAAAGCTGTGGAACCCGTCGATGTACACTTCTGCTCCTTCTAAAAAAGAAGCCTCAGGAATTTTGTTGGCAAGAAGCTTTAGCTGATCTTCACTATCTATGTATTGATCTTTCAGCGCATCAACAAGACGATCATAAATATACGTCATATCATCCAGCTTGTCCCTGAGTCCCTGTTCCTGACTCGTGGTGTGAACGAACTGATCAAGCGCATCCATTTGTGCTTGAAGATCCTCCGGTGTAATGCGGTAACGCTTGAATTCTGTGATCATCCCCTCCAGTTGTTCAATGAATCCCTGCTTCTCCACCGCTTTTTGAAAAACACGCCAATCGGACGTTCTTTCCTCAACAATTTTGCGCAGCATCATCTGAACCCCTGTAGACGTGATGAACTTCTTCGTCCCCCCTCCAGTTTCCTGGAGCACTCTCCAGGCCAGCCGGGAAAAACTGAAAACTTGAGCACGAATCGAGCCTTCCACTCCCTCTCTTTTCAAAAGACCGTACTCCTGCTGGAAGGTCATCTGGTCCGGCACGATGTAGATGATCGCCGGTCCTCTTGGATCGTCTTTCAGTTTGGCTTCTATTTCATTTAAGCAACGCGTACTTTTTCCTGCTCCTGAACGACCGAGCAAAAAACGCAACCCCATACCGACCGCTCCTTTCTTTCTCATTCTGTTTATATTTTATCATTTTTGAACCGTTTATGATGCTTTCCGGCTCTTCATCAATCGCTCCCGTTTGTTGAAGACTCAGTTTCGAGACTTTTGTTGAGTGGATGGGGCTGCGGGGAATAACTCGCTTTCCGCGGGGCCCCACACGGAGTGGGGTCGTTCGATGTTGGCACAGGACGTGCCGAATTTAATCGAACTTCCTCTTTTCTTTTAAGCCTCCTCGGACTGCGTCCTGTGGGGTCTCACCCTGCACTTTTTTCCCGCAGGAGTCTCGCCATTCCCCTCCGCCCCTTTTCGATGTAAGTGTCTCAAAACCACTCCCGGAATCAGCTGCTTCTATGCCATGGTAATTGGAGGGAAAGAAACTTTTAAAGACGCTATTCTGCATACGGAAAGCTTGTTATATAGCGCTTTATGCTTTTAAAAGAGGTGGAATGGAAGACACTCCCTCTGAGCAGGGGTTCGTTCATCACTTTCATGAAAGGGGTGGTTGGGAAGATGCGAGACTCCCGTGGGAGAAAGGAGATAGGCGAGATCCCGCAGGACGAAGTCCGAGGAAGCTCGCCACTCCCCCACAGGAAAGCGAAGTAGCTTCCCAGCCTCCCCTGACGCCTAACCAGGCAACGAACCCGGAAACATCTCGAAACTGAGTCTTCAAGAATCCTGCCATATAGTTGAATAACGATCGACATAAAAAAACCGCCCATAAAGGACGGTTGCGTTTTAGAACTGTACGCCGAGTTGGTTCATAGGCCAGTATCGGACATCCACTTTTCCGACGACTGTATCAGCAGGTACAAATCCGAAATATCTACTATCCAGGCTGTCCCGTCTATTATCCCCCATTACAAATAAGTGGCCTTCCGGGACCTTTTGATGTCCGGTCACCTCTTCCAACGTGAAATCCTCTGTAAAAGGCAGCCCATCATTCGGACGGAGTGGATCGAGGTAACTTTCGTCAACACGTTCACCATTGATATATAACTGATCATCCCGAACAGCAATCTCATCCCCGCCGACTCCTATCACGCGCTTTACATAATCTTCTTCTTCATTTGCGTGAAAAACAATAACCTGCTGTCTTCCGATATCCTGCCAATCATAGACAGCTTTATTGACCATTAATAAATTCCCGTCATAGAGCGTCGGCTCCATCGATTCGCCGTCTACAATGTAGCTTGCGAATAAATAAGAGCGGAACACAAAAGCCAGCAGCAGGGCGAATAATACCGTTCTGATCGCTCTTTTATATTTTTTCATGGTTTGCGCCTCCAGGTGTTATGCTACAAACATTTTACCCCGGCTGAGACAAACTTAATCCCCGCTGTACGCTTTCTGTTCCGCTTTTATTTGTATTCTCTTTTCAATATACTTCCCAAGCACCCAAAAGAGCAGAATGCAAACGCCGACAACAATGGACTTCACTGGATTTTGTGCAAACGATGCGATACTCGAACCTACATAGGCAATTGTAAAAATCATGACGGCTTTACCCAAAAGGACGGCTAGAATGAATTGCTGTCGACTGACATTGGATAACCCAGAAACCACGTTAATGATCGAGGATGGAGAAAAAGGGAAGCACATGAGCAAGAATAATGGGCCAAACCCATGCTCCTCCACCCACTTCGTCACTTTCTTCACTTGCTTTTGTCTTGTAATTTTCCTGAACAGACGTTTATCCCCTAACCGACGAATAATAAAAAACACGCACAATGAGCCGAAAACAGCCCCAAGCCATGAATAAAGAAAACCTTTGAATAACCCATAAACGACAGCATTGGCTAATACAAAGGCGACAAGTGGCAAAATCGGCAAAAACGCTTCGATAAGAGGAAATAGGATGCCCGGGATTGGCCCAAACCGTTCCAATCCTTCCAACTGCCTGATGATGTAATCAAATAATTGATCATTCTCCGCTAAATGGCGCCATTGGTTGATTTTTTCAAACACTGAATCCATGATGCTGCTCCTTATGTACACTAGCGAACAGTGTATGCTTTTCTTTATTTTATCTGAAATCCCGCTCCATGCCTACCAGTATGTGAGCCCTTATCTAGCATTTCCCCTTCCTGCCACTTTCAACCTTTTTGCAAAACTATCTTGCATACATTGGACCTTTCCGTGGTATAATACAAACAAGAACACTTGTTCGTATTCGGAGGAGAATGACATGAGGTATCTAAAACAAAACGAATTGGATCTCGCTTCACGCTATTTGTTTTTATCTATGGCCATCACTGTGATCAGGCAGGATCGGAAACACATGGAACAAGGGAAATTCAAAATCAAGGAGCCGTACATGGAGATGCTCGGTAAAATGGAACTGGAAGCGCGAGAGGAACGGAGAAAACTAAGAAAGCAAATGGACCAGATGAAATTGCAGGTGGTTGAATCAGGAAGGAACGATTCATTTACCTCTTTCCTTTTTTTAGCTCATGGATATGAAGAGAAGCGCAACTATTTTAATCCAGCCATCAGAAAAAAAGTGGAAAACATTTTGTTCGAGCTTATGAGAAAGTCTCAGCGATCCGCTCAGCACGGTGATCAGCAACCACAGGTGTCGAATGGAAACGGTCCTCTAGAATGACGCGCAAATGAGCGGTTCGCTGCACTTGATTGGCAAACATGCCATCAGAAACGGGAAGATTGACGGTCATACCGTTCGTGAATTGAACAGTCGTCGTTTTATTAGGCTCTCCACGGTAGGAGCGGATATATTTGTGGGCGATCCAGGAGCAGTCTTTTCGTTTCGGGGAGATAATCGGGAAGAAATAAATACCCATCGCTTCTGATATGACAATCGGGGGTTTGTGCGTGTAACCGGTCAATTGCTTTGTTCCGGCAATTCGGCCATCAAGGCTACTTGCAAAGTAACGGCAGGACCGATCAATAAGATCACTTGGACATTTCGAAATGACAAAGCGCTCATCGGTTTCCATAACTTCTGTAAAAGCTTGTCCATCCTCATTGTTTGTGGCTATAAGAGCAATGGTCTGAGGATTAATCTCGTATTCTTTTCCATGAACATATGTCATCCACTACAACACCTCTTTCATTTCAAGTGGCGGCAGCTCTACACCCAGGTCGAATCTACCGCTCATCTTCTTTAATTTACCAAATCACCCAACAAAAGTCTAAACATTCTTAAAAAATGTTTCATTTCGACGATTCTGCTATACTACAATTACACCTTTTCTTCTTTCTGCCCTTTGTTTCCTCTCTGCTCTTCACCACGACCAAAGTCAGGATTAAGTAATGTGAAGAAATCGAGTTCAGGCTGAACCGGTTGATTTTTCATTTGAAACACCTCTCAAGCAAAATTTCATTTAGGAGGAATACAACATGTGGAGCCGAAAAAACAAGAAGCCGAAACTGGAGAAGAAGGATTTATCCATCCACGATGTCCGAAAAGCCGTCCATGCCTATGCGGATGCCAAACCGAAAGATGTTCCTCTGAGTGTGATCATCAAAGAGGACCTTTCCTTGGATTATGACCTTTTAGCCCCCTACTTAAAAGCTGTACCTATTCAAAACTTCTACATGTCTCGGGAAACCTATGAGTTGTTTGAAGAGCAGGACCGGGACCTTGCGCTGGATATCGATCTTGTGCAACATGCTGTCGACCAATATATGAAACAGACGCAGGAGCTCCCCGTCATAGATGATGACCCATACAAACGGATAAGTTATTATAAGCTCGAAAATCACCATTTGTTACAACGCAGACCAGAACGTGACTTTTATCTTACAAAAGAAGAATTTATGATCACCTACAAAAAGCCTAAATGATCATCGATCAGCCGTTCCTAAGGTCATCCCGCCATCCACTACAATTTCCGTTCCCGTACAATAAGAACTATCGTCAGAAGCAAGGAAAGCAATAGCTTTAGCTATTTCCCGGGGCTGTCCAATCCTACCGAGAGGGATCGAATCATAAAATTCCGGGATCCCTTTCCCCTCTGTTGCCATCTCGGTCTCCACTCCACCGGGGTGAACCATATTGACACGAATCCCTGAAGGTCCGAGCTCAATAGCTGCAGCTTTCGACATCGCCACCACAGATGCTTTCGTTGCTGCGTATGCAGATGACTCGCTAATCGGAGCGAAAGAAGAAATCGATAAGTTATTCACGATAGAGCCTTTTCCCTGTTCAGTCAAGGGATAGCTGCCTGCATTCCGAAAAAGACCCCCAGCTGATTTACTTGGATTAATTGCTCGTACTCTTCCATTTTTATCTCTATAAAAGGCTTTCGGATCAGAAGCCCAGCATTGTTCACAAGTACATCCAACCGACCAAATTTCTTAACGACCTCAGCTGTAGCAGCCTTCCAATCCTCATTCTTCGTTACATCCAACTGTACAGCCAACGCTTCTGAAGATCCTGTCGATGTCACCACCTCTTCAGCAAGGTGGGCATTTCGTGCTCCAAACGCCACCGAAGCGCCAAGAGATAACAAATATTCTGCAACGACCTTACCCTGTCCGCGATTTGCACCAGTCACCAACACCACTTGACCATCTAATTCCCTCATCACCTTTGAGCTCCCTTCGATACATCATTCCGTTATTTTAAACCCAATCACCAAAGCTCATACTTATATATTCACGAAACGGCCACGCAACTAGTTATTGAAGTAAATGGCAGGATTGTGGAAGACTTTATTTCGAGATGTTTGTGTGGATTTAGGAGCGAGCTATTCCCCGCAGCCCTCATCCACTCAACATACTTATCGAAACTGAGTCTTCAAGTAAAGGGAGCTTATCTTTAAGAGGCTAGATACAAAAAAGTGCCCATGCTCGCGTGAGCATGGGCCAAAAGAGACGACTGGTTAACTTTTGAGTGAGGGAATAAATTGTTGGAAAAGTACTTTTGAGAGGAAAGACTTTTCCGTGACACTCATCAGTAAACAACGTTACTGACCTATTTATGACAACCAAATCATAAATAGTTATGAGATAAATAAGCATCACCGCTTATCTGTTTCTATTGTAATATATCCTAGGTCCAGCTTCACCGAAAAAAAGTTGCGGAGGTCCGCAAACTGGTGCGAATTTTCTAGTAAATGACATAGGACAACAGAAATTTCAATTACTTATGACGGATCATTCGGTCCATCTCCTCTGCTAGAGTTCCTTCATGTATTTCAAATTGACGCTGCAGTGTTTCAAGATCAAGGAGCATAGCATGAGTCTTTTTTCTAATCTCCCTCACTTCTTCATGAGAAGATTGAATTTTATTTTGGACAAACCAATCTACGAGTAAGCCATCAAAAAAATAGTCAGCAACCGTTAAACCGCTGGATAAGCGAATATTAATATCGTAATGATTGCCGAGATCCTCAATCTCATTTGCGAACTTCCGCAAGTGGCTTTGCGCGGTATGGATGGCGGTATCTGCATCATCCACTCGTGAATGCTTAACAGCTGTAGTGAGCAGGCCACCACCAAGCATATCCAGGGCCCCCCAGTTTTCTGCAGATGTCAACGAAACCGACGCTTCTTCTAATGCCTGAATTGCTGCTTGTCCTGCATCGATTGCTTCATTGATTTCAATCAACTCTGCCTGTAACATGGATCGCTTTTCACTAAGCTCAAGCAAATGCTCTCCTCTCTCCTCACCCTTGGAAATAAGGAATTGCTTTTTTCGTTGATACAGCTCCTCATATTCCTCTTTTGGATTTCCACAAGCAGTGATTCTTTCAGAAAGCTCTGCTATTTCTTTCTCTACCTCAAAGGCAGATTGATGAGCTTCTCTCCATTTCAATCGAGCTTCCACCGCTTCCCGCTTTTCTTGTTCCATTTTTTCCAGCTTCTTACCTGTGACAGTTACGAATAAATTCGTAAGGCTCATACGTTCCAACTTTTCCACATCTTCTTGTTCTTCTTTGAACTTTTCTAAGTAGCACTGTTCTCTGCCACGCAATTCCTTATGTTTTTGTTTTAATTGTTCCTTTTCTCTATGTAGACGTTCTTTCTCAAGGTATCTTTTTCTGGCTTCCATTAATGATTCATGTAGTTCTTCCATCATTCTTCCTCCTTTCTATTTTCTACGTCTAAAAAAAGAAAAGGTTCCAGCCCTTCCAAATATTCATTGGCAGGATTCTCAAAAACTTGGTTTCTAGATGTTTGTGGGATTACAGGGACGGTGGAAATCGAGTCATCCCCCCAAACCATCGCCGCGTTCATAAAAAGACTCTAAATTAACCCTTCAAGAACAAGGAGCTGTGTGAAAAAGGAGGATTATAAAAAGCTCAAAGTCACGGGGACTTTGAGCTTTGATTGCATCTTTATATTATTTTGAATTTGTAAGTTGTTCACGCAAGTTTTTACGCAGAATCTTTCCAGTCGTGTTCTTAGGAAGCTCTGACATAAATTCGATGCGCGAAGGAACCTTATACTTCGCTAAATGGTTGCGGCAATATTCGTTTAATTGTGCTTCTGTCAGCATTGGATTTTTGGATACGACAAAGCTGATGACCGTTTCACCAAGTTCAGGATCAGGAGCCCCGACTACTGCGACTTCAGTTACATCTTCGTGTTGATACAATACTTCTTCTACTTCTCTAGGATAGACATTATATCCTCCCACAAGAATCATATCTTTTTTACGATCGACGATGTAAAAGTACCCCTCTTCATCCTGACGAGCCATGTCGCCTGTGTATAACCACCCATCCCGAATGGTGACCGCCGTCTCTTCAGGAAGTTTATAGTACCCCTTCATGACATTTGGACCTTTAACGATCAATTCACCTACCTCGCCTGGCGGGAGCTCTTCGCCAAGTTCATCCACTACTTTATTTTCGACATTTTTAATATTCTGCCCGATAGACCCTGCTTTTCTTGGTCGATCCAAGGGGTTGAAAGCTGTAACAGGCGAGGCTTCGGAAAGTCCATAGCCTTCTGAAACACGCACGTTAAACTGTTTTTCAAATGATTCCAACAAAGCGACCGGCAATGAGGAACCTCCTGAAATACATAGACGCATATGGCGGAACGTCGGTGCCTGTTCTTTTCCTGTCTGTAATAAATAGTTATACATGGTTGGGACGCCTGCAAACACCGTGGCCTGATGTTCTTCTGCCGTTGCAAATACTTCTTGAGGAGAGAATTTAGGTATAATGAGAACGGTTCCGCCATTCATGACCGGAGCGTTTAAGCAGACCGTTAAGCAGAAAACATGAAACATAGGTAGCGTAGCAATCACACGATCCTCAGAATTGAATTGCAAGTAATCGGCTACATCCGTTGCGTTCGAAAATAAGTTTTGATGTGTGAGCATAGCCCCTTTCGGTTTCCCTGTCGTTCCGGAGGTGTACAGAATTACTCCCACATCTTGATCATCGAGTAAAGGTGTTTCATAGTCTGAACGCCCTTCAGCTACAACACTTGTAAACGATTTCATTTTTCCGTTTAAAGAAGAAGTGTCCAAATCTACCCCTATTCCGGTGTCTGCTACAAAATAGTGCCCGACATTGAGGTCATGATCCATTACTTCAAATTTCTCAATCAATACATCCATCGTCATGACAGCCTTGACGTCTCCATTACTCAAAATGTAACTCATTTCATCAACGGTGTACGTAGGATTAATCGGGATCACGGTTGCTCCTGCTCGGAGTGCTCCGTAAAGTCCAATCATGAACAAAGGACTGTTTCCGCTCACAAGCGCCAAATGATCCCCTTTTCCATAACCTAGTTCAGACAACTTAGAAGCGAATTTAGTGACTGTTGCATCAAACTCCTGATAACTCACCCGCTGGCCTTGGAATATGTAGGCATCTTTAGCTGGGTGACGCTGAGCCGTAAGCGACAGTTGTTCGCTTAGATTCATGTATGCTCCCCCTTGAGTATGAATGAATGGTCATTCATTATAATAATTTTCAATATAATTATAAAATACTGACAACTTTTTAGCAACATTTGTCGCACTAAGGCTTTTGGAAGGGATTAAAAAGGAACGATCCTTAGATGAGGATCGTTCCTTTTTGTTAATAGACCATATCAAGAAAGTCTTCCTTGCTGATTTTACCTAGATAATGAGAAATATCCACATCACCTAGAGCTTCAGAGATCGCCTGGCGTTCATACTTCGTACCAATGAGTATTTCTTCAACCTCGTTGATGTCTCCAACACCAAAGAAATCCCCAAAGATCTTCGCGTTCTGGATATGCCCTTTGGCTACATCCAGGCGAATGTCATAGCTTCCCGCACCTTCAATTCGTTTCGTATGCTGGATGTTGAATTTCGGAGACTTGCCATAATTCCAATCCCAATTTTTGTAGCGTTCTTCCGCAAGATTGTAAATGTTATCCCAATCTTCTTTTGTCAACTTATATTGAGGAACATCCTTCACATCTTCGACATCGAAAATATAGCGGAGAATCAAGTTCTTGAACTCTTCCATAGATATCTTGTCATCAAGGAATTCAGAGATGTTTGCGACACGACTTCGAATCGATTTAATTCCTTTCGACTTGATCTTCTCCGTTTTCACATTAAGAGCAGAAACAACGTTCTCAATTTCTGAATCAAGCATCAATGTGCCATGACTGAACATGCGGCCCCGGGTTGAGAATTGAGCATTCCCTGATATTTTCCGACCATCTTCTGCCACAATATCATTTCGCCCGGACAGTTCTGCGTTTACACCCAACTTCTTCAATGCTTCCGTTACCGGTTTGGTGAATTTAGCGAAATCATGAAAACTGTCCCCATCGTCCTTTGTAATGAAACTGAAGTTCAAGTTTCCGAGATCATGATACACCGCACCTCCGCCAGAGAGACGACGAACAACATGGATCCCGTTCTCCTCTACATAGCTTGTATTGATTTCTTCTACCGTATTTTGGTTTTTACCAATGATGATGGAAGGTTCGTTGATATAGAACAGTAAGTAAGTGTCGTTGATATCAAGATTTTTTAATGCGTATTCTTCTATGGCCAAGTTAATGCGAGGATCGTTAATCCCCTCATGGTCAATAAAAAGCATGCGTTTCATCCTTTCAGTCCGTATTGTCCATGTACCATTGTAATCGTTTAAGGACGTGGAGACAATTCATTTACTCCAAGTCAGGCCTTCGTCCGCCAGTTGAATGGTTCCGCCGAAGATATCTTCCGCTTCCTGACGCAACTTCGTCAACTGCCCAAAATGCGGCAGATGACTAAGCCACAAGTTTTTCACATTGGCCTCTTCAGCAATAGTGGCTGCTTCCGTACTCGTCATATGACCAGCTTTCTTCCCGTCCATGCCTTTATAAAAGTTTGTATCTGTAATAAGAAGATCTGCATTTCTTGCAAATGTCGCCCACTCTTTAAAATAGCTAGTATCTGCTGTGTAAACCGCCGTGTCGTCACCATCAGAAATCCGCATACCATAACAAGGTACTGGGTGATTTGTTTTTTGAAATTGGATGGAGAAAGGCCCTACTTCCAACGTTTTATCGGGATCATAAGCTATTCCCTTTGTATATTGATGTGTTAGTGTGTCAAACTTCTTTTTCTCCTCTTTATGGCCATAGATTGGGAGCGTTTCATTTGTCTCTGCAAGGGTATTCTGAACAAGACAGGCATATTGAAGGGGCCCAATATCCGCAACGTGGTCATGGTGATAATGAGAAAGGACGACCGCATCCAAGTCATCGACCTTCTTAAATTGTTGCAGTCGTGATAACACACCACTTCCACAGTCGATTAGCATCGAAAAACCATCTTTTTCAAATAAATAGCCAGAAGTAGCACTGCCCGCTGCAGGGTAAGCCCCCCAATAACCGATGATTGTCACTTTCATTTTCATCACTCCTAAAACTTTTTGCCTAATTACACATTGTTTTATAACAGATGGTTGATTTCTGAATATTGTTATAATACAATGGTTTTACATTAAAAATTAATTGGAGGCGATTTACAGATGATGAGTGTTCTTGAGTTCTTCCGTAATCTTCCGAAAAAGCACTGCTCCAACTGTGGGAATGTGATCCAGGAAAAAGCTGACTGCTACGGCAACATTTGCGACGAATGTGACCACCCGGCCCGCTAAGTCTAGTATTCCACAAAAAACATAACAAAGAACATCAGAATTGGAGCAGCTGTCAAAAGCTGCTATTTTTTTGCCCTTTTCTCCCTTTTCTCCCTTTTCTCCCTCTTCCATAAAGGAGGCTCATCACTCGCCCACGGAAAGCGAACCTTTTCCCGTAGCTCCTAAATCCACACAGACATCTTGAAACTAAGTCTTCCACAAACCTGCCATATAGCGAAATAACTCAACAAAAAAACTATCCATCCGGCAGGCGATGCTACTGGATGGATAGTTTTTTTCGTTTTGTGGAATTTCTTACAAGCAGCCGATGAGGATATACATATCTGTTCGGGGGAAGAGAACCAGGATGTAACAGTTGCTGGATTAAAACTTCCACCGTCTTATCAGCCATTTGCTTCACAGGTTGTTCCACTGTTGTAACAGAAGGAACCATCAATAAAGAAATCATCTGATTGTCAAAACCTACGACAGCTAAATCGTCAGGAATTACCCAATCGGATGAGGAAGTAGCTTCATAAATCAAGCCGGCAGCAACCTCGTCGCTTCCAGTAAACACTCCATCTACATGCGGAAGCTCATCTTTAATCATATGAAAGACTTTTTGACCATCACTAACATCCATGGCCCAGTCAATCGCTAAATCGTTCTGAAAAGAAAGTCCATATTCAGACAAAGCTTCGATAAAACCTTCTTTCCGTTTTTTTGATAAGTGGCTCTCCGGACCACCACTTACATAGGAAATGTGTGTGCATCCCTGTTCCAACAGGTGAGTCGTCGCCTCGTATGCCGCTTGCTTGTGATCCATATGAATCATGGGAATGCTGGACTCGTCCATATATTCATTGCAAAATACAATGGGGCCACATTCTAGAAAAGGTTTGACATCTTCCCATTCATTAACAAGTGATGCCATAATCACACCGTCCACTTGCTTTGTCTTCAATAATTGTAAGTAGTCCATTTCTTTTTTCTTGGAATCATGTGTTTGACAGACGATTACTTGATATCCCCACTCAGACGCCCTTTCCTCCATCGCCTCTATTAAATTACCGAAAAAAGGGTTCGTCAGGCGTGGTAAGAGAACGGCAATGGTTTCCGTCTTTTGACTTCGAAGGCGACGGGCGGAAGAATTGGGGACATAGCCAAGGTCGTTCATGGCTTGAATGATTCGCTGTCTTTTTTCATCTGTCACGTATGGCTGATCATTGATGACTCGGGAGACCGTTGTCCTCGATAATCCAGCCAGTTTCGCTACATCTTCAATCGTAGCCATACTTACTCCCCCTTGATGCTTTCTTGAAAACGTTTCCAATTTTAATCATACTAATCATTCGGTTTTCTTGCAAGCCCTTTCATAAGTTGAAATACATTTTGCTAACGTCTTAAGAATGTGTGATGGCCTTAAATACATATTCCGCTTACACCTTTAATAAAATGGAAACAGGAAAATATAGGGAGATGGTCCACCTGAGAAAAGTATTGATCATCGCAGATCCTGGTGTTGATGATGCATTTGCGATTATGTATGCCCTTCTTCATCCTGAGATTGAAGTCGTGGGAATCGTTGCAGAATATGGGAACGTCAGTCAGGAAATTGCCTTAAGAAACACAGCTTACCTGCTGCAATTGGCTAATAAGAGCGATATCCCAATGATTAAAGGTGCAGATAAACCTCTGACAGGCACAGATCCGGAGTTTTTCTTTGATATACATGGAGCCCATGGCCTCGGAGAAGTCATCCCAGCCGTTCAGACACCTGACCATGAGCGTTTTCAGAAAGTTTACGAACTAATCCATACATATGGGAAAGATTTAACGATCATAAACCTCTCTCGCTTAACTTCACTCGCTCTTACGTACATTCAATCTGAAAGTAACATCGATAAAGCAGGGGATGTTTATGTCATGGGCGGTGCCTTCTTCGTACCTGGTAATCGTACTCCAATAGCAGAAGCAAATATCTACGGAGACCCTCAAGCCGCTAAAATCGTAGCTGCTCATGGAGAGAATGTCACCTTTGTCCCTTTGAATATCAGCAACCGTGCAGTTATTCCCTTGGATACGATAAAGAAAGTGGCTGTTGAAAACGATACACCCTTTTCAAAAATCATTTATCCCATTATGGATTACTACAGTAACCAATACGAATCCATCATCCCTGGAATTGATGGCGCACCTCTTCATGATGTTACGTTATTCTCCTATTTAATGAATCCTAAAGACTATAAAGTCGTAGAACGTCAAGTAAGTGTGAATGCGATCGGGCCATCAAAAGGACTCACCTATGCTGACTTCCGCCCTGCACCTGATTTTATTGAAGATTATCCCATGCACAATATCATTATCGACTTCAACCGAGAGGCCTTTATCAAAGACTTTGTCAGAATCATGACAGCCAACTAGTTTAAAAAGGAATGGATAAAAAAAAGGAAGCATTCCTGAGAATGCTTCCTTTTTATTGATAGAGATAGTCTATAACATTCTGGACAGCCGCTTCTCCCTGGTCGATGCAATCGGGCAGACCGATGCCGCGGTAGGAACCACCTGCAAGGTAAACGCCTGGAAGAGCTTTCTCCATTTGTTCCGTAATCTCATTCACCCTCTGTTTGTGGCCGACCGTATATTGAGGCATCGCATCGTACCAACGGGTGACGATCGAGAATTCAGGTTTGGCTGTGATGTTCATCGTCTTGTTCAAGTCCTTCAGTACGATTTCTTCAATCTCTTCATCCGTTTTTCGAACCACTTCCTGATCGGAGGGTTTCCCTACGTAACACCTCAGAAGAACTTTCCCTTCAGGTGTCGAATGGGGCCACTTTTTATGTGTCCAAGTACAAGCGGTGATCCGGAAGTCACTGTTTCTTGAGACGACAAAACCTGTTCCGTCGATATCCTTTTTAATGGCTGACGCATCGAAAGCCATGGCGACGTTTGCCACAGAAGTAGCATTGGTTTCTTTGAATGGTTCTAGAAAGTCATACTGAGACAGCATGCGTTGTACGGCATAATGGGGAGCTGCTAATATAACCGCATCTGCCTCTGTTACCGTTCCATCACTTAACAAAAGGTGATAGCCATTGATTTTTTTCTCTATATGATCCACTTTCACGCCTGTTTGGACAGTTCCAGGTTCCAATCTTTCTTCAATGGCTTCCACAAGAGACCCGAGGCCGTTTCTTAATGTACGGAACATACTCGGTTTCTTTTCACCTTTTTTCGATTTCTTCATCGGATACGTCTGACGCAGTCCTTTAATGAGACTTCCGTATTCCTGTTCCAGTTTGTAGAAGTTAGGAAACGTGGATTGCAGGCTCAAGCGATCGATATTTCCTGCATAAATACCAGATAAAAGCGGTTCTATTAGGTTTTCAACGACTTCATTCCCAAGTCTTCTCCGGAAAAACAACCCAAGGGATTGATCTCCCTCTACTGTTTTTTTCGACTTGACCAAATCTAAAGCAGCTCTCGTTTTTCCGACAGGACTGAATAGCCCGGAGAAAAGAAATGGACGGACCCTTGTCGGAATCCCCATAAAAGAACCACTTGGCATTTTATGAAGTTTACCGTTCACCAAAATGTAGGACTGACCTGTACCATTGGGAACAAGTTCATCCCCGAGTCCTACTTCTCTCGCAAGGCGTCCGGCACTCTCTTTACGGGCGAGAAAAGAATCCGGCCCTCGTTCAATAGTGAAGCCATCTTTTTGGACCGTATCAATCTTTCCACCCAGGTGGTCGCTGCATTCCAATAACTGAACATCCAAAGAATAGCCTTGCTCGCGGGCTTCTTTTTGCAAGTAGTAAGCAGAGGTTAACCCTGAGATTCCTCCACCTACGACGACGACACGCTTTTTTTCTACCATATGAAATCTACTCTTTCACTTTATCCAAGACGACATCAGCAAGTGTCTGGATAAACTTTGGATGAGTGTTCGGCATCTCCGGGCGATAGTAGTCTGCTCCGACTTTATCACACACGACTTTACACTCGTAGTCATTATCATAGAGGACTTCCAAGTGATCGGATACAAATCCAACAGGCGCGTACACAAAACTGCGGTATCCTTTTTCATGATAAAGGTCTTCTGTTAAATCCTGTACGTCCGGGCCGATCCATGGATCTGGTGTGTTGCCTTCACTTTGCCAGCCGATTTCATATTGAGTAATTCCGGTAGCTTCTGAAATTAGTTCTGCGGTTTTTTTCAATTGATCTGGATAAGGGTCTCCCCCTTCCAAAATCTTCATCGGCAAACTGTGAGCGGAGACAATCAGGCAGGCTTTCTCCTTTTCGTCTTCCGTCATCTTGGAGTACTCCGCTTCAATGACATCTTTCCAATAGTCGATAAACCCAGGCGCGTCATACCAGCTTTCTACAGAACGAATAGAAATCCCGTGCTTATCAGCTTCTTCTTTGGCTCGACCATTGTATGATTTCACGCTGTACGTAGAGTAATGAGGAGCAAGAACGATGGAAACGGCTTCTTCTATCCCATCTTCAGCCATCTGAGCAACCGCATCCTCTACAAACGGTTCAATGTGCTTCAGGCCAAGGTAAACTTTGAATTCTACCTCATCCTGCTTTTCATTCAATGCATCCTTCAATGCTTCCGCCTGATCATCTGTAATACGCGCAAGTGGAGAAATGCCGCCAATGGCATCATAACGATCACGCAAATCCTGAAGCATTTCATCGGAAGGCTTACGTCCGCGTCGGATATGTGTGTAATACCTTTCTAGATCTTCTTCCTTGTAAGGCGTCCCATAGGCCATTACTAATAATCCCATTTGTTTTTTTGCCATGTTCCTTCACCTCTTCATCTTTTTTAAACCACGATTAGGATTTCTTGGAATAATCATGAATAAGTTGAGTCAGCCGTTTCAATGTTTCCGGTTTGATATCCGGGGTTACACCATGGCCGAGGTTAAAAATGTGAGCAGGGTGTTGTCTTCCTTCGTCAATGATTTTCTTAGCTCTTTCCTCAATGGTATCCCAGTCCGCTAAGAGCAGCGAAGGATCCAGGTTTCCTTGGAGTGGCTTTGTAATCCCTTCATTTCTTGCTTCTGTGATTGACATGCGCCAATCCAGCCCAAGCACATCAACAGGAAGGTCATCCCATTCATGAATGAGGTGTCTAGCTCCTACACCGAAAGTGATCAGAGGCACACCTTCCTCTTTCAATTCAGAGAAAATCCGCTGCATCACTGGTTTGATAAATGTACGATAATCTTCGACATTCAAAGAGCCAACCCAAGAATCAAAAATCTGAATAGCACTGGCTCCAGCTGCGA
Source organism: Halobacillus sp. Nhm2S1 (assembly GCF_019599545.1). Lineage (GTDB taxonomy): Bacteria > Bacillota > Bacilli > Bacillales > Halobacillaceae > Halobacillus. Next base: position 1,095,375 of record NZ_JAIEZV010000001.1, read on the forward strand.
CCTGTGCCTTTACATAAGCAATGACCATATCCGCAAGTTTGTCCATGAGTGCGAACCATGTCATCGGCTCTCTGTACATAAGTGACTTGGTTTTATTGTAATTTTTTGATGGGCCACCTTCAATCATATAGCTCGCAAGGGTGAAAGGTGCACCACTGAACCCGATCAATGGGACGGTGAGTTGTTCTTTCGTCAATAGTCGAATCGTGTCCATTACATAAGGCACATCATCTTCAGGGTCGATCGTTCCAAGTTTTTCAATGTCCGCTTTCGACCTTATGGGATTGTGAATAACCGGTCCAATGCCTTTTTTAATTTCCACATCCACGCCGATTGCCGGCAGTGGAGACATAATGTCCTTGTAAAGGATCGCCGCATCAACCCCGTACTGCTCCACTGGTAGACGTGTCACATAAGCGCAGAGTTCAGGGTCATGGGTGATTTCGAATAATGAATACTTTTCTTTCAGTTTGCGATACTCCGGCTGTGAACGCCCGGCCTGCCGCATGAACCAGACAGGGGTATGATCTGTCTCTTCCCCTCGGAATGCTTTTAATATCGTGTCATTTTCAATTTTGTTCATCTTCAGAACTCCTTTTCCCGTTCAACATTTATCCGCTTACAACTATAACGATTTATTGTACTTCTGTATAGAAAAATGAAACATTTGTCATGATTTTGTGCTTTTTTTCACAGGTCCCAACTTAGACTAACCGTATTGGAAGGCTGTCCTTTCTTCCCTGTCAATGGATCAACGGGTACGACGTAATAGCTCGTCTGATCAAAGATACCAAAAGCACTGACTTTAAACTCGTTCTTTCCCGTCACTTCACCGACTTTAACATCTTCTCCGTTTTCTTTCTTGAAAATACGGTAGACAACCCTTTCATCGTCAGAAGCAGACCACTGGATCGTCCCTCTTAATGTAGCGAGGCCGGATAAATTCAAACTTCCTGTTACGTTAGTTAAAACGGGAAGGTCCACAGGTTCAGGTAAGCTTTCTACCCCATCTGGTTGTTCAAATGTTGCAGCCAGATTTTTTTCTTGATCGATCCTTGTTAATATTTCCTTCATGAGGCGGGTCGGATAAGCACTGCTTCCATCGATCTCTCCTGATTGATCATAGCCCATCCAAAGAGATCCTGCATATTCAGGGGTATAACCCGCGAACCATACATGCTCGTCCTGGTGGGTTCCTGTCTTACCTGCTAAGGCCTTGGGATAATCACCTGCCCTCGCCGTTCCTTCCCGGACAACCGTCTGAAGAATTTCGGTTAAATACCAAGCCGTCTGAGCATTGAATACTTCTTTTTTCTGAGGTGTATGTTCATGGATGACCTCTTCATTACGGTTAAGGATCTTTTTAATGGTATAACTTTCTTTTCTCTCACCATTTTGAGCCAGTGAACCATAGGCTTCTGTCATTTGAAGAGAAGTATATCCGTCAGACAATCCACCAAGAGCAATGGATAAACCATTGTCTTTTGTCTTCAATCCCGCTTTCTCCAGATATCCTTTCGCATAAGAGATCCCTATTTGATCAAGAAGCCATACCGCTGAGACATTCTTAGACTCAATCAAAGCCTGATAGAGCGAGACTTCCCCTTCATATTGGTCGTCATAGTTATTTGGAGAATAATCATTGCCCCCAAAAGTCTGCTTTTCATCAGATAAAAGACTGTAGGGGTCATAGTTTCCTGTCATCATTGCCGGACCATAGACGGCAAACGGTTTAATGATGGAGGCAGGAGCCTGCTTCGCCAGGACACGGTTGAAATCTCCATGTTTATAATCTCGTCCACCCACGACCGCCACAAGGGCACCTGTCGAATGGTCCATCAGAGTAAAGGCTCCTTCGATAGTTTCCGCTGTACCTGGGACGAATTCTCCGTTTTTCATTTCATCGGCAGCAATTTTTTGGATGACAGGGTCCATTTCCACCACAATTCGATAGCCGCCCCTTTTCAATTCGTCACGAGAAATATGATACTTATCCGCCGCTTCATGGATGACGAGGTCCACATAACTGTTGGACCAGGTTTCACTCGTTTCCTCTGCACGCTCAACAGCAAGCGTCGAACCTTGCATTTGCTTCATGACTGCTGCATCAATTTTTCCAGTATCGTACATCCTTGATAAGACCACATTTCTTCTCTGCTTGGCTTTTTCCGGGTGATCAAAAGGAGAATACGTATTCGGTGCCTTCGGCAAGCCCGCTAGCAGAGCTCCCTGGGCAACTGTCAATTCAGAAGCAGACTTTTGGAAATAATGCTGGGAAGCAGCTTCAATGCCGTACGTGCCTTCCCCGAAGTAAATTCGATTCAAATATAATTCCAGAATTTCATCTTTTGAATAATTTCGTTCCAGGTAAAGCGCAGCCATGACTTCTTTCGTTTTCCTCATCCATGTCTTTTCATTCGATAGGAAGATGTTTTTGGCGAGCTGCTGAGTAATCGTACTTGCGCCTTCCACCTTTTTCATGGCAATAATATCTTTATATACCGCTCTCATGATCCCTTTGAAATCCACACCGGAATGCTCTCTGAAACGGCTGTCCTCTATACTAATGAACGCATCCTTCACGTGTTCCGGAACCTCTTGAATGGGTATGTTTCTTCTATTTCTCTTGTAGATCCGTTCAATGACTTCACCTTCGACTGTCTCCACAGTTGTCATTTCATCAAGAATCAAATCCTCTTCATTTACGACAAACCGGCCTCCGAATAAAATAACGAGATAACCTATTCCTGCGAGCAACACTAGCGTGAGGACGATGAGGGCCAGCCACTTCGATCTTCCTGACCAGGAAGGTAGGCGTTTCTTTAAATCTTTGATGTTCAAATTACGTGCATCCTTTCTGTTTCTTTCCTTCATACTTGCCACCATGGAACACTGCTTGCTAAACTGAAGATACCGCAGGAAAGGAGACATCGGCTATGAAAGTATCGATGACCAATGGTACATTGAATTACTTATCCAAACTGAGTCAACAACACCCTGAAGCACCTCTGTTCTTCATGCAGGATCAAGACAAAACGGTCGCCTATTATGAAGGAGAAGATACGTCCATTTTTGAAGAAGGACGCAACTATGAAACCGTCGATCATGTCGGTACGATGCAGGCGACGGGTTATGTTGTCATGAACAACATCCCTGTCAGTGACGAAGGACGTCCCGTTTTTGAAGACCGTTTCAAAAAAAGAGCGGGGAATGTAGAAAATCGTGAAGGCTTTCAAGCCATAAGAATCCTCCGCCCTTTAAAAGGCAATACTTATGTTGTTCTTACTCAATGGCGCAGTGAACAAGATTTTGAAGACTGGAAGAACTCCAAGTCTTTTGATGAGGCTCACAAAAAGTCGGGTCCTCAGCACCAGAAGAAGCCATCGTTTATCGATGGCGATGCTTACATTACAAAATATCAAATGATTGAACTTGAAGAGTAGCATAGGAAAAGTGAGCGGAAAACCGCTCACTTTTTTTATTTCTCTTTTTATTCAGGTTCACTGTCCATGACTTCCTGCTGGAAGAAATCGTCTAAATCCCGAACGGATTGTTCACCTGACACTCGTGCCTGTTCTTCCCCGTTTTCAAAATGAATGAGGGTAGGTGTTCCTTCAATCCCGTATTTGTCCCACTCACCTTCAAATTCTCTTACATTCATTTTTTTGACATCAAGATCGTATTCATCCACAATTGGCATCATTCTTGGAGTCGTACGCTGACAGTGTACACATGTCGGATCGTAAAAATAAACGGTTGTAGGCTCTCCAGATTGTATTTCTTCCTCGAGAGCATCCGGTTGAATTTGGTTCTGATAATTAGGGTCATCCAATTGATCAATAGTTGCCTGATGCAAGTCTTCTTTCCCATAAGGATTATCTGCTGTTTTTTCGGAGTTTTGATAGTTCACGACAAATACAAGAACTACAACAAGTACCACTAGAGCACTTGCAAAGATGATCATACCTTTTTTCATACGTCATTCCTTCCTTTCTTTACAACGACAAACAAATGAATGATAAAAATGATGATGAAGGCGGTGCCTGCTAAAAACGGAATCGTCACGAATCCAAAAACATTGATGTATTGACCATTACAAGGAACTAGACCGCATGTGTCTGCCGCTGAAAGCGACGGGATTTTCTGCAGCATGTAATGGTAAATGGAAACGAAGATACCAATTCCGCTCATAATGATTCCAGGGAAAGCTACATCCCACTTCTTTTTCCATAAAGCTGTCCCATAAATGAGCACCAGCGGGTACATTAGTATCCTCTGATACCAGCACAACTCGCAGGGCGCATAGCCAAGTACCTCTGAGAAAAACAGACTCCCGACAGTAGCAACAAGTGATGTTGCCCATAGCAGGAACAGCGCTGTTTCCATACTTTTTTTCATGATTTTATATCCTTTCTACCTCTCTCTCATGCCATTATACTAGGTATTCTCTCGAAAACAAAGTAGTTTCATAGTCCGCCATACCATTGTCATTTTCATATGAAAAAAGGGTGGTTTAAAAAAGAAAAAAACCGCCTGTAAGCGGTCTTCCTTCACCCTTTAAGCAATCCATTCCGGTGGGCATAAACAGCAGCCTGGGTGCGGTCCTGAACCTCAAGTTTACTTAGAATGTTACTGACATGGGTTTTCACAGTTTTAACTCCGATATAGAGCGCATCACTGATTTCCTGGTTCGTCATCCCTTCCCCCACGCATTTCAACACTTCAAGTTCACGTTTTGTAAGCTCTTCATGCAGTTTTCGGTCTTGACGGAAACGGGTCATCATTTTTGTAGCGACTTTCGGCTCAATCACATTTTGACCGAGAGCAGCTTTACGTATGGCATCAGCTATTTCATCAGCTGAGGATGTCTTCAGCATATAACTAAACGCACCTGCTTCAAGCGCCGGAAAAACCTTTTCATCATCATAGTAACTCGTTAGAATGATGATCTTACAAGATTCCGTCTTCATAATTTCTTCTGTCGCTTCAATTCCAGTCCCATTTTCCATAATCAAATCCATGAGAACAACATCCGGTTTTTTCTCTTTAACCAACGCTGCTCCCTCATACCCACTGCTCGCTTCTCCCACGATGTCCAAATCTTCTTCAGTACTTAAATAGGCAATGACACCTTTACGGACGACATCGTGATCATCAATGACTACGACACGAATCATTTCTCTTCCCCCTTATCATTTACTTTTACAGGAACACGAACATCGATATGTGTCCCTTCTCCTTTCCTTGAACGTAAAGAGTATGAGCCGCCAATTTCTTCACACCGTTCGCGCATCGTTTTCAATCCATAAGAGGCCTTGTTGGCTTTTTTATCCTCGGTATCAAAACCGACCCCGTTATCGGCAATATGTAGGAAAATTTCCTTTTGGTCATGAGTGGCTTCTACCTTCACCTCAGAGGCATTGGCGTGTCTTAATATATTCGAAAGTGCTTCTTGCACAACCCGGAACAACTGCTCTTCTACTGACGTTGGCAGCTCTCCTAAATCTTCCATATCCACATCAAAGTCAATCTGACACTTTTGACGTAATTCTTCTATGAGGGTTTTAATCCCCTCCGTCAATGGTTCTCCTGACAAGTGAACAGGCCTTAAATGGAGAAGGAGCGCCCTCATTTCTGTTTGGGCCTGAAGAGCCATTTGGGTAATCTCCTGAAGTTGTTCTTTTGCTTTTTCCGGGCGACGATCAAAGATTTTTTCTGTTGCCTGCGCCATCATCGTTAAGGCAAATAATTGTTGGCTCACGGCATCATGCAAGTCGCGGGCAAGTCGTTGACGCTCTTCGATCGTAGCCGCCTTGTGAGCTGTGCGTGCCAATTCACTTTTTTCATCAGCAAGCTTTACGAGCGAATCCTTCTGCTGCTCCAACTTTTCGCCAAGCACATTCAATTCATCTCCCACAGCAGCAATTTCATCATTCTCATTAAAATAAATCCGTTTGCTGAAGTTCCCCCGAGAAAGCTGGGTAATCATCATCGATATGTAATCCAACCGATGTTTGACATCCCCACTGGACCGAAAGCCCGCGTACAGAGACATGATAAACCCTATGACAATGTAGAGCAGCATGAACATCAAAATGGCTCCTGCACTCAACCAATCAGGCTGAAACCACACGTAAATAGACAATAGGATACTCAGCAGGATAAACGTATTTAAAATGAGCCCATACAGATGTGATCGGATGTACATGTAACGTATACTATTCAATTGCTTTAACATGTTTTCCCACCTTTCACACCTGATCGATACGAATCGAACCCACTTTAAGATCGACACCAATGGTCAAGCGGCGAGTGGCCATCGAATAATCATCCGTTTCATATTCCACGCTTCTGTGCATTCCATCCGCTTTCTGTCCCCCGACACGGATATCCCCTGTCTTTACTTTTGCTTCTACACGAAATGGAACATGTTTTGGAATTAACATCTTCACATCCCCAACCCAGCCGCGCACGATGATTGGCGTATCTCCATCTGGAATGAAGGCACGTGTGAAATCGAACCGGTAGTCACCGACTCCGTTCCATAAATCCATGGGTTCCACCTTCCAGTTTTCATCATTAAAAGAATGGTCTCCAATCATCATATGCTTGGAATTCAGCTTCTTTGAAGAGGAACCTTCGGAATCATATTCAATTTTCACTTTAGAGCCTTTGCCGCCTAAAAAAATGCTAAATCCAAAGTATATGAAAAGAAGCGGCCAAAGCTGCCATACATCCCCAAAGGAGAATTCAAGATAACCCAGTCGATCCAACAGCAGAAGCGTACTGAAAATCGTGAGGAATGAGCCAACGATCCAACTTCCGCCTTTCTTCAACAACGCGTCCAACCAAAACTTCAAACCAATCAATAATAATATGATCGGATAAATATTCTCCCAGGTCCATCTCATTTCCAGGGAAATAATGTTCAAATTCGACAAGAGAAGAACAAATCCAAATACAACTAGTAATAGTGCGATGACGACTTGTGAAATTTTATTACGCATAATTGCTCACCCTTTTTTAACCTTCCGTAAATTACATTCGACAGAAGATCTATATTTCCTTTCTGTCTTAAATGCTTCCATGGCAAATGTATAACCTAATTTTATCTGGAAATGGACACTGATAAAACAACCCAGAGAACGGAGTTATCTCCGCCTCTAGTCGGAGGTATGTTTAAACCAAATAGTGATGGGAATATTTATAAAAGAGCACAAAAGAAAGGATGTTGTTGTATGGATCAAAAAATGCAAAATCTAATCGATGGTCTTAACGAAGATTTAGCTCATGAGTACGCAGCTTCTATTATGTACACGTATAATGCGGCTGTCGTTACGGGGCTCTATCGTTCTGTTCTCAAGCCATTTTTCGAAAGCGAAGTAACCGATGAACAAGGACATGCTCTTTATCTAGCTGAGAAAATCAGCACGCTGGGCGGAACTCCGACGACAACACCTGCTGAAGTCAAGCAAATGACTGAAGTGCGACCAATGTTAGAAGAAGCACGAGAAGCCGAGCGTCAGACGATCAAGCGTTACGAAGAACGCAAAACACAAGCGGAAGAGCTCGGGTTAACTGAATTATCTGTAAAACTCGATGATATGATTGCAGACGAAACCGGTCATATGGAAGAAATCGGACGTCTACTTCAGGATTCCCGCCTACAAGACTGACTACTTCCCCCCTGTCTAAGACAGGGGATTTTTATTTTCACTAGATAAGGGGACCTGTTTGAGAATATTCTGAATGTATATTACAATTTATGAAAATAGTTGCCAAACTTCAGCAAGATGATAAGGAGGAAAAAATATGTGGGAGAACGTCTTTCAAGCCATTGATGAACAATACGAGAAAATGGTCGAGACTCGCCGTCACTTGCACCAATATCCAGAGGTTTCATTCCAAGAAGTGAAGACGGCTCAGTTCATTGCGGATACATATGAAAAACTGGGGATTCCATATGAAAGTCATATCGGAGGAAATGGGGTTATTGCCAGAATGGAAGGGGGAAAACCAGGCAAAACGGTTGCCCTAAGAGCAGATTTTGATGCCTTACCTATTCAGGAAGAAAATGAGGTCCCTTATAAATCTAAGAATGAAGGGGCCATGCATGCATGTGGTCACGACGGCCATACCGCAGCTCTTCTAGGTTTGGCGGAAGCACTTGTCCCTCATAAGGAAGAACTCCCAGGTACGATCGTGTTCTTACATCAGCACGCCGAAGAGTATGCGCCTGGAGGGGCAAAACCGATTGTTGAATCAGGAGTCCTCAATGACGTAGATGCTGTATTCGGCACTCATCTATGGGTCAATGCCCCGACAGGAGTCATCCAAACCTCTAGAGGTGCTTTTATGGCCGGAGCAGATCGATTCGAAATCAAAGTTCAAGGGAAAGGTGGACACGGGGCCCAGCCACATCAAACGAAAGATGCCATCGTCATCGCTTCCCAAGTGGTTTCTTCCTTGCAGCAAATCGTCAGCCGCCGCGTAGACCCTTTAAAAACAGCTGTACTCACAGTGGGAACGTTTGAATCAGGAACTACTTTTAATGTCATTGCGGATTCAGCAACCTTAACCGGTACGGTTAGAACATTTGATCCTGAAGTGCAAACTTTGATCATTGAAGAGATGGAAAAAGTCATCAAAGGTACCTGCGAAGCAAACGACGCAGATTACGAGTTCACTTATGAAAAAGGGTACCCGCCCGTGGTCAATCATCCCGAAGAAGCGGACTTAGTTTTACAACATGCTCAAAAGGCTGATGCTTCTTTACGCACTGAAGAAGTCGAACCCGTCATGGCTGGAGAGGATTTTGCTTACTACTTATTGGATAAGCCAGGCACTTTTTATTTTACAGGTGCTCAAATTCCAGATCATTACTATCCTCATCACCATCCGAAATTCGATTTCGACGAAAAAGCACTGCCGCACGCAGCTAAAACATTGTTCCAAACCTTTATCAGTTATCAAGAAAGTTAAAGTAAACGGAGGCGGCTGGACTGAATGGTCGTCTCCCCTAAATGTTCTAATAATCTCCCATTCGCAACATACCCTACAACCGCCCCGAAACCCGGGACCAATTGAAGAAGCTTCACAAGATCCAACGTATCTCTGTACTCCACTTGTAACGTCTTCCAGTCCACGTTCTTCTCCCTTATTTCTAAATCATCCCAAGCTAAAACCTTACGCTTCACTTCCCCTCGGACCTTGTCACTGGAAAAAGCAAGCATGAATACATGAAGCAAGTAGACCCTCTCTTCATAAGAATGAACATTCCATCCATAAAGCTGGGCCGCATCGAATAAAAACTTCATCTTTATGCTTAATAACAGCGGAAAGTCAGCCACCCCAAGCCAGAAGCCTCCAAAACCCGTCCCTGCGCCTTCTACAGATGCTGTTTTCTTATATTTCTTAACTAATTCCTGGACTTGCCTCTCACGCTCTTCAAAGCTCCAATCCGGATGCACTTTTACAGGGCGGATATACTCTGAAGATGTCAAGGCAAGCTCAATCATGGAACGGATACTATCCGTTACCATCGCATGGACACGATCAGGGATCTTTTCATTAATCCTAGACTGTACCTGCTTTGAACTCCTCTGTATAATAGACGAACGCTTATCCAATGCTTTACTCCAACGCACCGCTTCCTGTTTCGCCTTCTCTTCATAACTCAAATGAAACACCTCCGTTTTTTTCAAAAATCAATCGTTATTCGTAAGTTTCACAACCTTTGAAAACCCCTCCGGAAATTGAATCTGGTGGATCGAAGCCGTTTGGGATACGCGTGCCTACTTTGAAACGGATATGAAACAGGGAAGACTGCTTAGGTAGTCTTCCCTGTTACGTCAATTTCTTTTTCACGTAATTTTGTATAAATAGATAACTGAAGATACTGCCGCCTACCCACACAAGAACAAGCCCTATAGGGTTCCATTGGAATATAAACAATAAGCCGAAGAGGAAGGTCTGAAACATCATGATCTGCTGCAACCATTGCAGGATTGCTTTTTCCTTCCATTCTTTTTTAACCGGATATAGATCCAGCCAAGCAATAGTGCGGTGATGATTCCACAATGTCATCATTTGAAATGCACTTAAATAGAGAAATAGAATGGCAAACGCGACCTTGACCCATAGATTGGATACAAACCAAATGGCCAGGGCACCAATTACTATAAGGCGGATGTACATACCTAAATAATCACTGCTTCGTATAAAAGTGATTTTATACAAATAGGAAAAAGTCTCGTTTTGCCGGTAAGGAACCCGATCCACAATCGCTCGTACAAGGGTGTTACGCTTTTTCACTGTATTCTTTAAATGAGGAACATCCACAAACATATTGGCAATTCTGTAAAAGGTCCTCATTCTCTGCTGATCTTTTTCTACAAGTAAATCCCAAGCGAGTCCGGCTTTTTGTCTGGAGAGAGAAAAGGTGTAAAGGACGACACCTACAAGCAGTACCGTTACAACACTTGCATAAACCCACTCACCCTGAGCGAGAAAATAAAAAATAGTTATGTTCAATACCGCTTTGATGACCTGATCCATGAGTCGTATTCTGGGGTTCCTCTCTTTCAACATCCACCAGTTGGACATCATGTTCCAAATTTTAATGATAAGGACAACACCGATCATCATTAAATAATGCCGGGTACCAAGTTCTGGATACGAGGCAAAATACAACGGACCAAGGGCTGCCGAGATTAGAAAGATGACATAAAGCTGGACAACGTAGCTGTAATATAAACAGCGGCGGAAGTATTCATCCAGCTGATATTCAGCAGGAAGCAGGAAAACTAAGTCCGGCTCTTTGAGGAGCGTCCGCACAGGACTGTACCCTGCGATGAAGCCAAAAGCGAGCGCTATAATCCAAGCAGTAGGAAAATCTTCTGGCAGGTCTTGGATCCATTGCTGGTAATAATAAGCAAGTGCTGAGATAAAGAACAACATGGCAACGGCAATATGGCCATTAAAGATATACTTTAAGTAACGGCTTGTCTCTTTCGTATGTTCAGAGAAACGTTTCGACCAAAACTCCTTTGCATTAATCATATTGTTCTTCCTTTGTCAGTTCCACGTAGATATCATCAAGAGATGCCCCCGGCTGATTAAATGACGTCCGCAGCTCCTCAAGCGTCCCTTTAGCTCTAATTTCTCCTTCATGGAGGATAACGAAACGATCACAATACCTCTCCGCTGTAGCAAGGATATGTGTCGACATTAAAATCCCTGCCCCTTTTTCTTTCATATCCTCCATCAACTGCAGGTAGGATTGTATACCGAGGGGATCCAGACCAACAAAAGGCTCATCCACGATATAGAGGTCCGGTTCGATTAAGAATGCACACATAATCATAACCTTTTGGCGCATCCCTTTAGAGAAGTGCACCGGAAACCATTTGAGCTTCTTCTCCATACGAAATTCTTTAAGAAGCGGCTGCAACCTCTGTTTGAATACGTCTTCCGGTACATTATAGGCCATAGCTGTCAATTGTAGATGTTCATACAATGTCAATTCATCATATAAAATAGGCATCTCCGGAATATAACCGAGCTGCTGTCGGTACTCTTCCGGATTCTCTTCAAATGATGTTCCATTAATCGAGACTTTACCTTTTTTCGCCTGCATCATTCCGATGATATGTTTGATGGTCGTACTTTTACCCGCGCCATTCAAACCGATGAGGCCGACGATTTCGTTTGGATGGACATCGAAAGATATGCCATGCAGTACATTTTTATGGGTGTACCCTCCGTGGAGGTCTTTGATATGTAATAAAGGTTCCATCTTATCCCTCACTTCATTAATTTTCCTGCACAAATTTTATCATACTTTCCCGACGGTTACACTTTTCACTCACCGTCTTTATCGAGTTTTTGCTCCTTCTTATGGTACAATGCTATCAAACGGAAAGGAGTGTTTGTATATGGCAGATGAATGCATTTTCTGCAAGATCATTGATGGAGAAATTCCTTCAGCGAAAGTTTACGAAGACGAAGAGGTGTACGCTTTTCTTGATATCAGTCAAGTAACAAAAGGTCACACGCTAGTTATTCCGAAACAGCATTGCCAAGACATTTACAACACGGATCCAGAAACAGCAGAGAAGTTGTTTTCTAGAGTGCCGAAGATCGCAAATGCAATTAAACAAACCTATGCTCCTATTGGCTTGAACGTCTTAAACAACAATGAAGAAGCAGCAGGTCAATCTGTTTTCCACCTACATATCCACTTAATACCCAGATATGGTGAAGGGGATGGATTCGGCGCGAAATGGGAAGTCCACTCCGATGATTACTCTCCAGAAGATTTACAAGCCATCGCTGGTGAAATCAACCACCACATTCCTGGTTAAATGGATTGATTTTCTCAATAAAAAACTGCTATAATACTAGCATGCAATCGCAAACGGTCATGAGGACACGTTTGGATGGCAAAATCAGATGAGATTAGAATAGTTGAGGAGAGATGTTTAAATGAATATTCGTGTTTTAGTCATGTTGTCTTTATTTGTAGGAATTGGTGCTGTTCTGCATGCCGTCGCACCCCCGTTCTTTTTCGGAATGCGGCCGGACATGATGCTCGCTATGATGTTCCTGGGAATCTTATTGTTCCCTAAACCATCTTATGTCCTATTGTTATCTCTAGCGACAGGCTTCATCTCAGCGATGACTACCACCGTTCCAGGCGGCCAATTGGCCAATATTATTGACAAGCCGCTAACAGCATTTGCATTTTTAGCGCTTGTCCTAGTGACTAAAAAAATATCACATCAAAAATTCGTACAGCCTGCTTTAGCAGCCATCGGTACCATGATTAGCGGCTCCATCTTCTTAGGTGTTGTCCTTTACATCATCGGACTTATGGAAGCCAGCTTCGGCCTCATGTTTGTCACAGTTGTTCTACCTGCAGCTGCGTTTAACGTGTTGTTCGTAGCCATCATGTACCCGATCGCTCGAAAGATCTTAAGACGATCAAACCTTGCTAAAGCAGCTCAACCAGCCTCTTAAAGAGGGTATACAGAAGAACCTTGACTTACACCAAAGGCACTACATCAAATGTAGTGCCTTTGCTTTATCTTTCCCTATAAAGAATATTTTTTTATGTTTTTAAGGTTTCATTCATACATATTAAGAGAAAATATAAAATAGAGAGTGATTGAAAGGAGACTGACTGATATGCCAAACGGAAAATCATTAGCGCTGGGATTCATAGTCGGGGGAGTCGTTGGAGCTGCCTATACTTTATTAAATACCCCTTCCTCTGGTCGTGACTTGAGAGAGAATGCCAAACTAAAAAGTGAAAACTTGAAAAATACGGTTCTCAGCTTAAAAGAAGAAGGCATGCAATTGAAGGACCAGATTACTCAAACGTCTAAAGAAGGGGCACAGCTGATCAAAGAGCTTTCCGAAGATGTAAAAACATCCATTGAAAGCTGGAAGCGTACGGTCGAACCCCATCAAAAAAATATCCAAAAATATTTAGAACAAATTGAAGCAAGCTTGAAAGAACTGGAAGAAAAAGCAAAGGCTGAGCAAGCCAATCACACGACACAACCGAGTCATGAAGTCATCAACCACCAATAATCTCAACCCTCCCGCCTCGAGCGGGATTTTTTATGTTTGTCCTTCTCCCCTATCTATATTCCATCCACTCCTGCTCTATGCCACAAAAGGGCAGTTAGACACTTATTGTTAAATATCCATTATTAAAGTATATGGCAGTGTTGTGTAAGACTCAGTTTCGAGACTTTTATTGAGTGGATGGGGGCTACGGGGAATAACTCGCTTTCCGCGGGAGCGCGGTGAGCCTCCTCAGGCTGACGCCTTGCGAGGTCTCACCTAGCACTCTTTTCCCACAGGAGTCTCGCCATTTCCCTTCGCCCCTTTGCTATATCAGAATCTCGAAACCGCTACCAGAACAAACAGCTATTCCGTTTAATTGGAGTATAAGGTTAAAAATTCCATGCCTAGGTACTTAAACTCTGAAAGCTAAATACAGAGCGTTTTATGCTTTTAACAATCGGGACAGCGGAAGACACTCCTACTTGGAAAGGGGTTCGTTTCTCACATAGGTTGGGAAGCTGCGATACTCCCTGGGAGAAGGAGATAGGCGAGATCCCGCAGGGCGCAGTCCGAGGAAGCTCGGCGCTCCCCCACAGGAAAGCGAGTAGCTTCCCAACCACCCCTAACGCTGAACCTGGGTAACGAACCCCGAAAACATCTCGAAACTGAGTCTTCAAGTAAAGGGAGCTTATATAATAAACTGCGGAATTTACCAATGCGCAAAATAAAAGCGTGTAGAGGCAAAAACCTCTACACGCTTTTTTAAGCTAATTATTCAGCTGGTTCGAAATCTTCAATGGAGTCGACATCCATATATTCAGGAACAACTAGACCAATCTTGGCACCTTCAAGGTTCGCTCCAAGGTCTTCCAGATTGTCTTTATTTTGCTCGTATTGATCACCGTGGGTTCCTGGCAACCATGCAGCCACCATTCCATCTGCTTCGCCAGCGGCAACAGATTCCCACATTGGGCCATTGTCAAGCGGTGTAATCGTTACATCAAAGCCTTGCTCCTTCATGACTTCTGCAACGACGTTTGTTGAAGCAATCTCAGAGTCCCAGTTTACAAGAACAAGTTCGACCTCAGTACCGTCCACTTCTTCGGTACCTTCTGTCCAAGCCTCTACTTTATCCTGATTGTTAGAAATCCAGTTTTGAGCCGCTTCTTCCGGGCTCGCACCATCAGCAATCTCAAGCATAACTTCTTCCATGTCTGCTGCTTCCCAGCTGAACTGGTCTAAGATTTTATAAGCGTTCGGTTTATCATCTTCAAGTCCTGTACGTACCATTGTTTTAATCTGTTCTTCGCCACCAAAAACTTCTTTTGGATCTTCAAGGTATTTCAAGTCGTATCTAGCGAATTTCCAGTGTGGCGTCCAGCCAGTAACAACAATCGGCTCTTCGTTCTCAATAGCTTCTCCTAAAGCTGTTGCCATGGCACCGGAAGAAGAGGTAGCAACTTCCCAACCACTTAGATTTTCATATTCTTCAACAGCATCTTCTGCAGAACTTACGACACCTGCACCTGCTTCGATACCAGTGATTTCATAGCCCATCTCTTCTCCATAATTCATTTCAGAAGCGGCTTCATCACCGTTAGAATCTCCATTTGACTCTGTGCCTTCATCTTCTGAAGATCCACAACCTGCAGCTACAAGTGTTAAAGATAGTCCGGCAACCATGCCGAAACGTTTCCAGTTAAACATGTAAATCTCTCCCCTTTTAAAGATTTTATATAGATAAAAGGTCCAAGGACCCTTTTCTAACGATATTTACTAGTCACCACGCTGGGTGTTCAAGTTTTGTGTGAAACGATCAATGATGATCGCCAGAATAACGATACCAAGTCCTGCAACAAATCCAGTCCCGACTTCAGCACGCTGAAGCCCTGTAATAACCGTTTGCCCAAGTCCCTTTGCACCAATCATAGATGCTATGACTACCATAGAAAGGGCAAGCATGACTGTTTGGTTGATTCCTGCCATGATCGTCTTTTTAGCCATTGGCAATTGCACTTTAAACAATTTCTGAGTTCCGGTCGTTCCGAAAGCATCGGATGCTTCAATCAACTCATGGGATACCTGACGAATTCCCAGGTTCGTAAAACGGACCGTCGGCGGTGTTGCGAAAATCACAGAAGCAAACACCCCTGGCACCATACCGATACTAAAGAAAGCTACGGCTGGAATCAGATAGACGAAGGCTGGCATCGTCTGCATAAAGTCAAGGACAGGTGTAAGGATTTTCTCTGCCATTTTGCTTTTTGCCATCCAAATTCCAAATGGAACTCCGATAATAACGGAAATCAAACTCGCAAATATTACGAGCGTAAATGTATTCATCAACTCTTCCCATAACTCCTGGTTGGCAATAAACCATAGACCGATGACTGAAAAAGCTGTTAAGCCCAACTTTTTCCCAGAAGCAAAGAAGGCTAATACACCTACTACTATAATGAATAGCCAAATGGGAATGCCCATCAACCAATCTTCAGCTACGATTTCAATAAAGTCACCAAAGTCTTCTTTTATAAAATCAAATAAGAATTCAAATGTATCTGTTGTCCACTCTGTCGCTGCATCAATCCACTCAGCCACAGGCAGTTTAGGAATCATACCCATTTAAATTCACCTCACTTCCAGCTAACGCCGCTAGTACGGCTCCTCTCACAATTACCCCTTTCAGTTTTCCTTCTTCAATGACAGCTACAGGTACCGGGGAATCATGGATAATATCGAAAATTTGCTGCATCGGTGTTTGAGGATCAACCTTTGGCACATCTGTGCGAAGAATCCCTTTCAAATTGTCTGAATCCTGCTTCACAGCAGCAGAAACGTCATCAGCCGTTACATATCCATGCAGATTTCTTTTTGCATCTGTTACATAGATGCTTGAAAGACCTTCCTTCCGCATCCGTTCAAGAGCTGTACGCGGACCATGTTTTTGAATATCCACCGTTTCTGGTCGTTTCATAATATTTTCAGCCGTCAAGACTTTGGAACGGTCCACATCCTCAACGAACTTCTCAACGTAATCGTTCGCTGGATTCACTAGGATTTCTTCTGGTGTACCAATCTGAACAATGCGTCCGTCCTTCATGAGGGCGATACGGTCACCGATTCTTAACGCCTCGTCGAGGTCGTGGGTAATAAATAAAATGGTTTTCTTCATGGATTCTTGAAGCTCTAATAGTTCGTCCTGCATTTCCTTACGAATCAATGGATCCAGGGCCGAAAAGGCTTCATCCATCAATAGAACTTCCGGGTCATTCGCCAAGGCTCTTGCAAGACCAACACGCTGCTGCATCCCCCCGGATAATTGACCAGGGAACTGGTGAATGTATCCTCCTAAACCAACCATCTCTAGAGATTTCTTCGCTTTTTCTTTCCGCTCATTTTTATCAATGCCTTGTACTTCAAGGCCAAATTCTGCGTTTTCCAATACCGTACGATGTGGGAAAAGACCAAAGCGCTGGAATACCATGCTCAACTTTTGGCGACGGACTTCCCTTAAATCTTTGCTGTCCATCTTGGCCAAGTCCTGACCATCAATATATACACTACCTTCTGTTGGTTCAATCAATCGGTTAATCAACCGGACGAGTGTCGACTTACCACTCCCGGACAGCCCCATGATGACGAAGATTTCCCCTTCTTCTACATCAAAGGACGCGCGGTTAACACCGACAGTATTGCCGGTTTTTTCGAGAATATCTTCTTTTGATAAACCCTCATCTAAGTATTTGGTAGCTTTTTTAGCATTCTTACCGAAGATTTTCGATAAGTTTTCTACTTGAATGATCGGCACGTCTCTCACCTCTTCTTTTTTGTTTATTATGGTACGTTTCATCTTTTTTATTTCCGTACTCACTCAATCACCTTACATAATGTAACCTATTTGTAATAGAAAGTTCAAACGATAAATACTTTAAATCAAGAACAAAAATTACGTACAGTTAAAACTGTACAGAGTTTAAAGGATAATTTACGCCCTTTTACTACTAAATCCTTTATATTTAAGCCCTTTCAGAGATTTTCAAACAAATGGCAATTATAGTAATGTGGACTTAGATTTTTTGCGAAGGAGGATCTTATGGTAGTAAAAGACCACCATTTCCTTGAAGACATGCATACGAAAGTCACACATGAATTTTCTAAAACACTGGAAATGTTTGGACTCACCCCTGCTGATGCACGACTGTTTGTTACTCTCTATCTGCATCAGGGTCCAATGACTTTGGATGAAATGAGCCAGGCTTTGGGGAAAAGTAAAACTTCTATGAGTACAGGTGTAAGAGGATTATTGGATCAGGGGCTGGTCGAACGAGTATGGAAAAAAGGATTCCGTAAAGACCTTTATCAAGCAAACGAAAACTTATATCGGAATTTCATGTCTTCCTATATAAAGAAATGGCTGTCAGCTGCAAATGGACAAAAGAACACCATTGAAAGTATGGAAGGTGAATTGAAAGACAGAATACAGAAATATAACAATCAAGAGGAAATGCAGCGGGCGGACCAACTTTACAGACGCATGGAAGATATGGTCCGTTTTCACGAATGGATTGCCGAAGCATTCAAAGATTTAGACCCTAGTAATATTGAACACCCTTCTGATTAACTCCTCTTCTTTAACATGCAGGGCCACCTTTATCGTCTCTGCATGTTAATTTTATTTTCAGCACATTATATCTTGATAATTTATTAAAATTTTATATTATAATAAGTGGGATACTCTTTGAAACTAATAGCCTATTGAGGATAGAATAGTTTTAAAAAATACCTTAAGAGGGTGAGATAAATGAAAGACAAAATCTCAAAAAGAGAAGCCATTTTCTACAGTCATAAGATGGCTCAACTCTCCAAGGCGCTTTGGAAAGCCATTGAAAAGGACTGGCAGGAATGGATTAAGCCATTCCAATTAAACATCAATGAACATCACATTTTATGGATTGCTTACCATTTGAAAGGGGCGAGCATATCTGAGATTTCCAAGTATGGTGTCATGCATGTTTCAACCGCCTTCAATTTCTCAAAGAAGATGGAAGAGCGCGGCCTCCTTCAGTTTTCTAAACGTGAAAACGACAAAAGAAACACTTATGTAGAGTTAACTGATGCAGGGATTGAACTTTTAGAAGCAACGCTGAATGAGTATAACCCAGAAGATAATTCTGTACTGAGAGGCGTTATGCCAATGACAGAAATGTATGGAAAGCTTCCTGAGTTCTTAGATCTATCTGCTTTGATCAAGGAGATCTATGGGGATGAATATATAGAAATCCTTGAACGTTCACTAGAAAACATTGAAGAGGAACCCCTAGTCCAACAACCAACGGATATTGAGGACTATAAGAAGAAATCAAGATCCTCATAACAAATAGGATCCTAAAAAATAGAACCCTTTCCAGTAAACACATATTGGAAAGGGTTCTATTTATAATGGAGACGATGGAGCAGGCTCGTCAATTCCGGGTAAAGCCCTTGATGTTCAAGAGCCTCCAAGGTCTCTTCTATAGGTAACTTATAACAAAGCATCCCGGCAAAGTGAATCATTAGATCCCCATGATTAATTAAACCGTTTGCTACATCCTCTTCGTAACGCTCATTCAAAATTTCCAGCAATTGTAACGATTCTATATATTCTTTTCTTGTTAAGCTTTTTTCAATGACTAATTTCGTAAATGGGTATTTCTTCATCTCTTCGACTTCTAGTAACAAATTCAAGTGGAATGCAAAGGTTTCACATCGATTTTCCTTCTCCAAAATACTCCCTCCACAACCTGCTGTCACCCTTGCCATGACAAGGTTTATTAGATCTTTCAACAAAAGAATTAAAAGCAAGTGTTTTTTTTACAAAAAACCTATTGCTTTTTCTCTTCAAACATACTATTATTCGTCTTGTGCCAAACAAACGAAACATAAAACGTACTACTATCATATCGATATTCATAATAAATTCACAGTATTTTTTGTTGTAAGGGAGGGATTCTTATGATGAACTGCTGGAAAACAGTAAACATCAATAAAGAATTCGGTCTGAACCGTGTTTACCTGATGTCATTTCTAACAGGACTACTTTCATTCCTAATTTTATACCTGCCGTATTCAATGATTCACGGTACGCATGAGATGAATGATCACGGTTTTCTACCGTTGTTGGTTATTTTGTTTTTCTTACCATCGATGCACCGCTTGATGCATATGCTGCCATTAATGCTCAGTTATAAGCGGTTGCGCGTTAAGTTCAAATTCAGAAAGCGCTATGTACCGACTTTCACTTATCAGTGTAAAACCCGACTGTCAAAGAAGACGTCAATCATGATGGCTCTTGCACCAACATTTCTAATTACAGTTCCTGCACTCATCATGGGATATGTCTTCCCTCATTACTTTGCATATCTTGTACTCTTTGCATCTGTGAACATCGGATTATCTTTTTCTGATTTTCTTTATCTAAATTATTTCGCCAAAGCACCTAAAAAGTGCTTGATCGAGAATGCAAAAGAAGGCTACGATATCTTAATTCAGCAGCCAAAAGCTTAATAAAAACAACGTTCACTCCCTTGAACGTTGTTTTTTTATGTCTTCTCACAATATATGGGGGATCGTGGAAGACTCATTTTCGAGACTTTTATTGAGTGGATAGG
Organism: Halobacillus sp. Nhm2S1; assembly: GCF_019599545.1. Taxonomy (GTDB): domain Bacteria; phylum Bacillota; class Bacilli; order Bacillales; family Halobacillaceae; genus Halobacillus. Next base: position 1,115,597 of record NZ_JAIEZV010000001.1, read on the forward strand.
GATCCTGGGAGATTCTCGTAACTACTTCTCAAAGGTCAACTCGTATGATTGAGGAAAAGCCAATGATCTGCCCACCATATTACATAAAAGCTTGATCCAGAGCGTCCTATACGTCTCACAGCGGGATCGTGGAAGACCATCCAAATGGTAAAGGGGTTCGTTTCTCACCTATATTGAATGGGGTGAATGGAAAGCGAGTGACTCCCAATACGGTAAACGAACTCCCATTATCTCGAAACTGAGTTTTTCACATCCGGAAGCATTAATTGAAGTCGGAATTTGTCTTTTCTTTTCTGATTCAGACTTTTTTGTTCTAACCGGGAAATCCGACCTGCTTTTTTCTGTTCAATCCACCCAAACTTTGATAGAGTAGTTTCATAGGGAATAAAGGAGGTACCAACATGGCATTTGGATTCAGCTTGTACGCGCTCGTCATTTTATTCGTGTTTAACTCACTCACACATTCCTTATGCACAAAGACGAAAATGTCGAACGAAAAACAAACACGTGTTTTCCGCACGATCAACGTACTGATTACAATATTACTGATCTCTTCTTATGTGGAAGTGCTTAATACACTTTAAAAACAGGCCGAAGTTGGCCTGTTTTTTCTATGTCTTTTTTGAATTGCTATATTTTCACAACACATTATAGAACATTGCCTCTATAATGTGTTATATTTACTGATAGGCTGTGAGCAAATCTCTACGTCACGAAATTCACAATAAGTTTTAGGAGTGTCAGGATTATGAAAAAAATAGCCATCACTGCTGCATTAGCAGCGAGCGTATTCACCTTGTCAGCTTGTTCATCCAATGCAGATGAATCAGAAGTTGTTGTTGAAACTAACGGTGGAGAAGTAACGAAAGAAGAGTTCTATCAGGAATTGAAGTCTCAGTATGGGGAGCAAGTGCTTCAGACTCTTGTCATGAAAGAAGTTCTTGCCAACAATTATGAGGTTTCTGACGAAGAAGTAAACAAGGAACTAGAAACAATCAAAGAACAATACGGCGATAATTTTGAAAACATTCTTCAGCAAAATGGCTTTGCCGATGAAGAAGCTTTCAAAGAAACCATCCGTATGAGCCTATTGCAGGAAAAAGCGGCTTCTGAAGGAATCGAAATCTCAGAAGAAGAAATGAAAAATTACTATGACCGCATGAAGACAGAAGTTCAAGCGAGTCACATCCTAGTCTCTGATGAAGAAACAGCGAAAGAAGTGAAAGAAAAAATCGATAATGGTGAAGATTTCGGTGAACTGGCTGCTGAATATTCTTCTGACGGTTCTGCACAGCAAGGCGGTAAGCTAGGCTGGTTTGGACCTGGAGAAATGGTTGCTGAATTTGAAGATAAAGCCTATGAACTAGAGCCAGGTGAAGTAAGTGAACCTGTTCAATCTCAATTTGGGTACCACATCATCAAAGTGACAGACAAGCGTGATAAAGAAGACGTTGAATCTTATGAAGATATGAAAGATGAAATTAAGCGCACGTTGACGAGCCAGAAAGTCGACCAGGCTGAGCTTCAGAAGAAAATGGATGAGCTTATGCAGAACTCTGAAATCGACGTAAAAATCGATGAATTTGAAGGTCTCTTCGATAAAGAAGAAGCTCCTGTAGAAGAAGGTACAAATCCAGAGGGAAATAACTCAGAAGAAGGCTCTTCTGAAGAAGAAAATACAGAAGAATAATCAAGACCAAAAGCCAGGTGAATGATTCACCTGGCTTTTATTCTGACATCATGGCATCTCTTTTGCCCCGTCGCTCTTTCTCTTTCTCAATCCGCTTCAAATACACTTGACCTTCCCTTTCGATATACTCTTGTTCGAGATTGTGCTCCGCTCTCATGGCGCGGATGGCCATATATCCGCTTATGAAAATAAAAACAATGCACAGAAATACCCAAATCGGAAGACCGAATAACATAAATTCATCCTCCCTGCTCCTTTTGTCTCTAGTCTATGAGAGACCGCAAACAAATATGATACAAGCTCCCGCATGTTCTTCGTTCAGGCCAACAAAAAAATCCGATGTGCACAGCTAGCAAGCTATCCACAACGGATTTTTCACTTTTTATCTTTTTGATCAATTTTGGGCACGTATTGGAAGATCTCCCCTGATTCTACTACATGAATGAATCTCATTAGCCATCGATAATAATTTTGTGCATATTCCAGGCGATCAATGTCTTCTGTTATTTTCATCTGAAGATCTTCGTCCGTGGTCTGCTCCTGCAGCTCCAGAAGTTCCTGAATAGCTTCATCTGCTTCTTCGATATTCGTCTCCGTATGATGCCTCCAACGGCTTCCGAACAAGGAAGTAAAAGATTTATACCAATCTTCTTCTGACTTATATAGATCTTTACGGACTCCTTTTTTAAACGAAGGTTCCACCATCTTCATATCTGATAAAGCACGGACGCCTGTGGACATACTCGTCTTGCTCATTTCCAAAGCTTCCCTCATGTCATCCAGGGTCATGGGTTCCTGTGAGAAGTACAGCACTCCATACAAGCGACCAATGGACGGGGTTACCCCGTAAAGGCTCATATTCTTAGCTATGACTTGGATAAATTGTTCAATCGTTTCTTCGTATTTGTTCCAATCTTTATTGTTCGTTTCTGGCAATGGAAACCCTCCATTTGCTTATTCCTCAGTAATCTTAAAACATTTTATCATTAATGTCCTTACATTGCGACCTTAATATCTATTTTAACTCAATCGCAGAACTTGAGGAGATTGAAACGCTCCTTCTAAATCTTCCCGCCACGTAAAGAGAATGACTTGGTGGTTTTCAGATAGGTGCTCAAAAAGTTCGATCATCAAGTTTAATCTTTCCTGGTCAAAATGAACAAAGGCGTCATCAACGAGAAACGGCAGTGATAAATCATCCGCCATCGTTTCGCCTAGAGCGAGACGGAAAGAAACATACAATTGATCCTTGGTGCCCCGGGAAAGTTCCATTGGTAAAAAGGTGAATCCCTGTTTACTAATGACCTGAATGCAATCATCATCGGGGGAAATTTTCACATCTACATAATTTCCATTCGTCAGTCTGTGAAAATAATCCGTAGCTTTCCGTAGGATGCGTGGCAAATATTTTTCTTTATACGCATGCTTCGTCTTCTCCAAGGCCTTCCAAGCCAGTTGATAAGCTGCCCATTCTTCCGACTGTTTTTGAAGTTCGGCTTTTTCTTTGTGTAATTTGTGAGTAATGCTTGAACGTTCGTCTGAATGCTCAAGCTGTCGAATGGCGCTATCGTTATCAGCCATGGCCTGCTGATTCTTTTTTTGTTCGTTTTCAATCCTTTGTTTTTCCCTTTTGAGTCGTTCAAGGCGGGCCGAAAGTGCAGCTTCTTCAGGAACTTCCGTCCACACAAGATATTCCTGCTGCTCTTTTTCTGACAGCATGCGCTGTAATTGACGTTCTAAATCTTGGAGCTTTTTTTGTCGCTCTCCTTGTTTTCCCTTTTGTTTCGCCTTTGCATAAAAGTCTTCTTCCTTCTCCACATCGGCTTCTTTGTAAAGCTCTTGTTGCTGCTCCACATAGGTGGAAAGCTTCATTTCATTTTCTTTTGCACGCTTATTCAAGGACTTCAATTGTTCTTCTGCTTGAGTGATTTTCTGCTTCCTGTAACTCTGCTCTTGGACCCATTCTTTCAATTGCTTCCACTGATTCTCCATATTCTCTTCGTAGAATTCCCATTTTTGCTTCTTGTAAAACGCTTCCAGATTTCTTTTAATATGGTTCATCAAGGAATGCTGCTTTTCTCTTTCCTGATGGAGTCGTTTAAGTGTCCGCTTTTTTTCTTTTAATTGTGTTAGAAAATGATAGAGCTTTCCCCAGTGTTCAACATGTAAGGATGATAGGAAAGGATAGAGATTGCGCTGTTCATCAAGGCTGCTTTCCAACCTTCTCTTTCGTTGTTCAAGGTGGTGGCTCTTCTCTTGCAGCCGAATCTCTTCCTGGTTCAACTGCTTCCACTGCTCACGCAGATGATGGTACTCATTGTTGTGGGCATCATATTTTTTTAATTGTTTTCTCGCTTGCTCTATTTCTTCAACAGGCGGGGATAACGTCACATTTTGCACGGATGAATTTACAATTTTTTTGTGACAGCTGTAACTGTAGAGGGCAAGACCCCCGGCTATGATCAAACAAGAAATAAATAATACCATTCCTTCAAGGAGGCCTCCAACAGTCAGTGCTAGAACGGCCAATGCGCCTCCTAGCAAACGCCCATTCTTTAATCCTGTTATGTCTTTCTCAGATGTTGCGGCCATTTGATAACTCCGCTGCAGCTTTTCCTCATATTCTTTAGCTGTTTCCTTACTAATCCTCTCAGCCTCTATCGCATGCTTCCGTTCCTCTATCTTTTGAAACTCACGGTCGATATCGTCTAATTGTTCCTTTACGAACGCTTCCTCACGTTCCACTTCCTCTTCTTCTTTCTTGAAGGCCCGCCATGTTTCTTCAATGTAAAATGGCAGGGGATATTCCTCGAGCTCATCGATATCCAAAGGGACATCAATATGATTTTTTTCTTCCTCTATCTGTTCATCAAGCCGGCCGATCTGTTGTAAAAGGCGTTCAAGTTCATAAGCGGCTTGCTCATACTTGGGGTATCCGGTTTCTATGAGCTTTTCTGCTGTTTCTTTTTGAGATGGATGGTATCCATCCTTCCAGCGTTGCACAGCAGCTTCAAGTTCTTCTCTATTTGCTTTCAATAGCTTTTGTTCCGATTGAAGAGGCAAAAGGACTTCTTTCACTTGCTGATAACGCTCCACACCCGCTTCTGGAAAGGAGACTTCACATTCATTTTCTACTTCAGCCTTTATTAAGTGATAATCGACGATAATAGCTCTCACTTTCAAGACTTGTTCTGTTATGTAGAATTGATTCATGGTTTTCTGCCATTCTTCTTCCAAGGTGCGTATGCGTTCGTTCAAAGTTCTTTTAGTTTCTTGAAGTCGTATATAATCTATTTCTTCTTCATCCAAAGTTTTTTTCTTCTGCTGCAACTCTTCAACCAATTGAAGCTGCGCATTAATAAGTGGCTTTTTTCCTTTTGGCTTGAAAAATTCGTCCATCTGTTTTTGGAGCCATTTTTCTGTTTGATAAATTTGATCGGATCCCGTTAATCCTATATTCAATAGAACTTCACCAAGCTCATGCCCTGAGAGATTCTTTAGTTCCATCAAGTCATCCGCATTAAAGCTATAGGAGGATTCAAAAACTCTTCGTTCCATTCCGTCCAATAAATCACGGAGCCAGGATTCATCCGTTTCCTCCCCTGTCTCCAATCGGCAGACCGCTTTTCCGTTGTCATGTTCGTGCGTTCTTTCAATCGTGACTTTGCCATGCTCTCTCGTTAGAAGAGTAAGGCGTCCGCCCATGCTTCCTCCAGTTTTCGGTATAAAAGACAACCTTTGTTTTGGAGGCAGCCCAAATAACATAAACAAGATGAATTCGTAAATGGTTGATTTTCCTGCTTCATTTTCTCCTATGATAAGTTGAGGAGAAGGATCAGTTAAATCCAAAGAGTAATCCTTCCATTTGCCGAATCCGTAAATATATATTTGGGTGATTTTCACATTGTCCTCCCCCTTTCATGGGTGATCATCTTATCTAATAGAAGGGATTTTGCTTGCTCTACGATATCCGTCGTTTCTTCCCCTTTTATCGGCTGAATATACTTTGAAATTTTTCGATGAGAAAACAAAGGGGAAAGCCATTGTTTTACTTCTTCATCGTGTAAATCAGAAATCGTCCGTAATAGTTCACCTGTAAAGTGAGAACCTTTCATTAACTCCTCTTCATCCCATGTGGTGCGGCTTTCAACCCTAATTTCCTCAATCCAAATCCAATCATCGGAATGAAAATCTTCATTTCCATTAATGACTTCCACCCATTCTTGAATATCCTCTATAGGTCCTGCATATCCCACCATCGTGATTGTCAACATGATAGGAGAACCAGCAGCTACTTTGTCTTTCGCATTCTCCAAAATTTCTTCCAGCTCTTCAAACGTTGTAGATTCAAGATCACTTACACTTGTTGAAACGTACGTGATGCTTTGCAACGGAACCAAGTGATACTTCCATTCTCCACGCGTATGCTCGACAAGGTAACATCCTTTTTCCCCCGCTTCCTTTCGTGATCTCCCCTGAATATTCCCTGGGTAGAGGACAGGCGGGTCTGTCGATAGAACCGAACGTTTGTGGATGTGACCTAATGCCCAGTAGTCCATTCCTTTTCCTTTTAACTCCTCTAGTGAAAAAGGTGCGTACACATCATGATCTGTATTTGTATCGAGACTGCCATGAAGCATTCCGATATGGTAGTCAGCTCCTTCTACTTTGTTAAAGTCCTGGACTTTGCGATCCCGTACTTCTCTTGTTTCATAGCTAAACCCATAAATATGAGCCAGTACTTTCCCCTCCTTTTCAAAAGGGAAATGTTCAACATTCTGACTTTCAAAAATATGTACATTGCCGGGCATTTCAATGGGGAGTGTTTTTCCCTCTATATAATCGTGGTTACCATAACTGATGTAAACATGTATCCCTTTCTCTTGAAGGCGTTCGAATCCACGCCTCAGATGAACTTGTGCTTTTATACTCCGAATCTCCTCATTGTATAAATCACCAGTAATCAAAAGGAAATCCACCTTGTGGTTTATACAAGCGTCGATTAAACGATCGAACGCTTCGAACGTGCTTTTTCGCAACTTTTCTAACAATTCCCCAGGGAAGTTTCCCTTCGTTTTAAAAAGGCTGTCGATATGTAAATCTGCGCTATGTATGAATCGAATAGATGATGCCACCATGATCAGCCTCCTTTTCTGCTATTTCCTTCATTTTAACAGAGCATAAAACCGAATGCACGTTCTCATAGAACCAGGATAAAAACAAAGCTGCACACTTTTCCAGAACATTTTTATCACTTCCAGAAATGTAAAAAACCCCTTAACAAAAGGGGTTTTCACTATATCTTTATTTTTCTTTTTTAGATAGTTGCAAAGCCGTTTTTAAATCTTTTAAGGAAGTAGATTTCCCATACATCAGTACACCGCCACGATAGACTCGAGCGCCAATCAGCGCAAGTAATAGAATCGACCCGGCCAGAATACCGATAGATAAAGCAACTTCCCAGATTGGTATTTCCAACATTCCTACACGCAAGAACATAATCAATGGTGTGAAGAACGGGAAATAAGAACTAACCGTAATAAAGGTTGAATCAGGTACTCCAAGGCCAAACATAGCAATGAGAAAACCAGCTACAATCAGCATAATCATAGGTGCCAATAGCTGCTGCGCATCCTCCAAACGACTCACAAGCGAGCCCAAGGTGGCCGCTAAGGTAGCATAAAGCAAATAGCCAAGAATGAAGAAAACAACGGCATAGATGATTGTGCCAGGGTTGATGTCATTAAAACCAAAAAACTCCAACATCGAGCCATCTCCGAGGGTCTTGCTTTGTTGAATACCCAAGTACCCAGCCAAAATAAGGATAGCGAATTGCGTCAATCCCAACAAAGCTATGCCGAAAATCTTCGCAAACATTTGGGAAACAGGGGATACGCTGGAAACTAAAATTTCCATGACCCGACTCGATTTCTCTGTTGCTACCTCCGTAGAAATCATCTGCCCATACATAATGACAGAAAAATACAAGAAAAAGAGCATCACATAAACAAGGCCCCGCGTCTGGTTGAGTTCTTCTGCCGTTTTTGCACTCTCTTCAAGAGCTACCAACTCAAAATTAACAGGAGTATTCATTTGTTGTATAATCGCAGGGTCGACACCAGCCTGCTCCGTTACATACTGCACTTTCACTTGTTGAAGCGCCTGTCTGACAGGGTCACTTTCCCCTGTATTGGCAATTTTGTTCGCATAATAAGTCGCTTCGGGGAGCCCTTCTTCTCCTTGTTCCACTTCAACGACTGATTGAAAGTCTCCTTCTTCTACTGCAGTTTGAGCTTCTTCAAGACTTCCGTCATATTTCTCGAGGGTAAGGTTGTCATTCATCGAAACAACCTGCTCTAACGATTGAAACCAGCCCTCATTATCCGTCACAACCGCTACTTTCTTTTCTTCATCCACATCACTGAAAGTCTCAATGATGGATTGCAAATTAGATAAAGCAAAAATGAGTGCGACAGTAACAATCGTGGTAATTAGGAATGATTTTGATTTCACACGGTTTTTATAAGTCTGGGCAACCATGATCAAGAACTTATTCATAAGAAGCACCCACCTTCTCAATAAAGATGTCATTCAAAGTCGGTTCTTCCAGATCGAATTTGCGTACAAACCCTTTTCCTTGCAGTTCTTTAAAAATACGCTGAGCTATTTTCTCACTCTCAATCTGTAGTTCACAGCCATCTCCCAACGGCTTATACTTCGTTACTCCAGGAATACTTTCCAAAAATGCAAGGTCAAAATCTGCGATAACTCTCACATTCTTTTTTCCGAATGATTTTTTTATTTCGTTCAATTTTCCATGCACCACGGGAGAACCGTGATGGAGAATACACAGACTTTCACACAGTTCCTCTACATGCTCCATACGGTGGGAAGAAAACACAATCGATGTACCGGCTTCTTTCAAATCGATGACTGCTTTTTTCAGCATCTCAACATTAACAGGGTCAAGACCTGAAAAAGGCTCATCCAATATCAACAATTTCGGTTTATGTAATACTGCCGAGATGAACTGAATCTTTTGCTGATTTCCTTTCGATAATTCTTCAACTTTTTTGTTTTTATATTCTGGAACTTTAAACCGCTCAAGCCAGCGTTCAATCTGTTGAATGGCCTCTGCTTTCTTCATTCCTCTTAATTTCGCCAAATAGACCAACTGCTCCTGGACCTTAAGCTTCGGATAGAGTCCTCTTTCTTCCGGTAAGTAGCCGATTAAATGACTCTGGTCGTAGCCGATATCTCCACCGTTCCATGATATTTCACCTCTCGTTTGATCCAGCAAACCGAGAACCATACGGAAAGTGGTGGTTTTACCCGCTCCGTTGGCACCAAGAAAACCAAAGATCTGCTTTTCTGGAATTTCTAACGATAAATCATCAACGGCAGTAAACGACCCGAACTTTTTCGTCACTTTCTCCAAACGTAACATCATCATTTCTCCCCCTTTTCACCTTATATACGTATCTTCTAAACCAATGGTTTCAATAATCCATATGGTTCATTAATAATTGTTATTAAAGAATACGGCAGGATTGTGGAAGGCTCGATTTCGAGACTTTACGGGAGCTTAGGGGCTCCGGGAAACGTCCACATGAAAAGCGAATGGAGACACAAACCTGAGTGTTTTTCCACTGACTGATCCAAACCACCGCAAATCGTCGTTTCCCTGACCCCGTATCCATGGCCAGGGAGTGTCAATCATTATTCCAACCAGGCCAGGCTTCATTTAAGGGAGCCATGCCACGCAGTCCCACCCACCCATCAAAAGTATCCAAACCGATTCTTCCACAATCGGGAGCTTATACTAAAGAATGTAATAGCCATTTTTTATGGGAAATTTGCTGATTAAGCAGGAATATCGACGGTGTATGACAAAAGTAAATATTGAATACCTATTCATTCAAGGAGGCACAACAATGAAGACCTACTACTTAACCGTATTCGAGAAAGACGGCACCAATGTCCTCGATGAAAACTTTCAAGCAGAGAATGATGACGAGGCAAAAAAAATCGGGACGGAGAAACTGGAAGAGAAAGGGTACAGCAATCATACCCATCGCTGCGCTGCACCTGAAGGGCACTTAGTTCTATTCCACAGATAACACCAAAAACAATTTAAAACCATAAAAAGTCGCGCATAAAGCGCGACTTTTTATTATTTACCTTGAAATTCCGGCTTTCTTTTATTCAAGAAGGCTTCAACCCCTTCTCTATGATCAGCGGTTTGAAGTAACCGCCATTGGTTTTCACGTTCTTTCTCCAAGTAGTGTGATAAACGTTCCATCCCATGTTGATGATACAATTCTTTTGTGGCAATCATGGATTTCAATGGCCGGCCGCTCCACTCTTCCGCGAGTCGTGCTGCTTCTTCTCGGACAGGTCCATTTACGACGATATCCACAAGTTTATGATCATAGGCTTCTTTGGCTCTCATTTGCTGTCCTTCCCAAGCAAAATGTTTAGCCTGGTGTGTTCCTAAACGTTCCTGCAGCCAAAAATGCCCTCCACCATCCGGAGCTAATCCAATACCTATGAAATTCATGGATAAGTTGGCATCTGGTTCTGCTATGACATAATCAGCCGACAATGCAATGCTCAACCCTAGTCCTACCACAGGACCATGCAATGCGGATATAACAATTTTCTGCATGGAATAGAAGGTTTTCACAATCGTTTCGATATCATCCATGACTTCATCGTACGTATCCCTGTCAGACACCTCTTTCATCATGCTCAAATCTCCACCTGCGCAGAATCCTTCTCCATCTCCATATAAAAGTACAATTTGCGCCTCTGACCGCCTCACTTCCCGAGCGGCTTCAGCGAACTCTGCTAATAGTTCTGCATTCAACGCATTGTATTTCTCTCCTCGGGCAATCTTCAAATGAACCACATTTCCCTTTTCCTCTACAATGAAGTGCTTCATGATCATGATTTTCCTCCTATATATGGAAAAATTCTTCTTGGTTTAGTTTTTCGTCACCGATTACCCACTTTCCTGCAAGAGACGACAAAAAATCCAATCCATGAAAGAGCTTTCATAAACATGAAACGTAGAAGGCTTATAGTCTGCTCGCTGAATACAGACTTCCCGAAATGATCTAAAAAAAAGGAGCTGGATCACCAGCTCCTTTTTTACTATTTATTGTTGTGGTTCTTCAGGGTTGCCGTAAAGCTCTTCAAGAGGCTTCGTAATGATACGGCTGATGTCGTTGATGACTGTGTTTAAGCGCTGTTCTTCTTCCATAAGCTTGGAGATTTGAGGGTGTTGTTGTACAAGCTCAACAACTTTACGAGCCTGTTCTACTTCCTCCTCAGAAATTTCTTCTCCTTGCATCTGCTTTTGTTGAAGCGTAATTTGAGTTTGACGGAAATCGTCGAACATTTTTTTAGCAGCTTCATCGTTCATTACTGCTTCATATGCTTCTTTCAATCCGTTGAATTCCTCACTGTTACGGATTGCTTTTTCTAGATCATACGCGTAATCATATAGGTTTGCCATAAAAATAAGAACCTCCTAAGTTTTCGTTCTGACACTCCTCCCCCACTATAACAAACTCCTATACGTCTGTATAGGAATACACCATTATCCGAAAAATAGCACAATAACGGCTTGGAGTAAGCCAATCATTCCTCCTAGCAAAGCACCGAGGTAGGTGATCATCTTAAATTCCCTTCTGGATATTCCGAGAACCATTTCTTCAAGACGTTCGACTTGGAAAGCTTCGACTTCCTCCTGAACAATTTCAGATAATCGCATCTGCGCCATCATGCTCTCTACTTTGGCCGATAATAAATCACTGATTTGATCAACAGCAGCTGGAACGAAGGTTTCAAGAATCCTTTCTTCATAAGGGCTTGTCCATTCTTTCACTGTTTTTGCCATCCAATCACCCACAGGTAATGCCTCTGCCACTAGCTCTCCAAGCTTTGTGCCAACTGTTTCACGACCGATTTGGTTTTCAAACCACGCGACTCGCTTGGTTAAAAGTTTATCTTTTTCTGTATGCAGCATTGTTTCCAGCCAATCCTTCATTTCCCGGTCAGATACATATTTAAGAATGAGTGGATAAATACGCTCTGTAAGACCGTCTGGTCCCATGAAAGATGAAATCATATTACCGAGAAACCCTTGATTATCCAAGTAGTTATCAATTAAGGCGGCCACTTTCTCTTTCCCTTCGGAACTTCGGAAATAAGTTTCTATACTCGCTTGAATATGAGCAGCCGCTTGGTCTACTCCGCGGTTTGTCCTTTCTCGCAACGATGGTGTTAACAACTCCTCGATCGTTTTCTCACGATATTCGTCCATTAGTGATTCGTAGCGGTGTTCCACCCACTGAGAAACATGACGTTGAATGGATGATGTTGTCACTTCAATATGAAATTTCTCAAGCACTTCTTTTAACGTATCTTCTTTTTTCAACACCACTTGAACTTCATCTTTGGCCCATGTGGTCATCTGCGCCTTAAAACTTGGATGTGTAAGCTTTCGACGGATGCCTTCAGGAGTTAATAGATGGTTCACAACCATCTTACCCAATTGCTGAGCTAATTCCTTTTGTCGTTTAGGGATGAGTCCCGGGGTAAAAGGAAGTCGGTAGTTACCGATATGAATGGGTCGATAGGGACGGAATAACATTTTTATGGCTAATGAATTTGTGAGTCCTCCAATCAGGGCTCCGATTCCGATCATCATTAAAATTAATAAAGCAGAATTCATGGTCCAACCTCTTTCTACACATGGTGTACCCAGTATAATCCAAATAAAAGCCAAGTGCCAACGGTAAAACACCAAACAAAAAAGGCCTTGTATAAACATGGCCTTCTACAGGAATTATTTCAGTCTCCCATATATAGTACCGAACCTTGTCGCATGCTCCATCTCATCAGTCATGGCTGTAAATAACACATGATAAGCGAGAGGTGTTGGAATCATAAACAGCATTTCCCTATACATTTCGCGCGCTTTAAATTCATCTTGTTGCGCCCTGATTACACCACCTTCGAAGGATCGATAGCTGATTGTTTCGGGTTCAAAATGATGATATTTCCCCGTCAACTGGAAGTGGAGGTGTTGGAACATTTGATAATGTTTCAATTCATCATCTTCCGCATGCTTAATATAATCCCTGAACAACCGGTTGCTCGTATCACCTTTCAAACGGTTGTAAAAATCATGGTCTTTCCATTCTTCTTCAATTGCCCGTTGCAGCCGTTCAATAAAAGACTCCTGTTGTTTTTGCATTTGAACCCCTCCCTTCCTACTAGGATATGAAGGGAAAGGACAAGGTTATTCTCCTTGTCGGTTCATTGAATTTAAGTTTCCGGGCAAAATGAAAGAAGGAGGTGAACATATGGATAAGCACCATAAACAAGCAGCACCGGAAGGAAAGGATAAATTCGAACTTGACGTCGATCGGATGATCAATGAAGGGATGGCAGGTGGCACGATCAAACCTGTTCACGGGCATGAGCAAATTGGAGAAGCTCACGAAATTCCTGAGCAAAAAGAGGAAAAATGAAAAGAAAAAGCTGTCTCCTGTTTGCCTTTCATCGGACGAAACAGGAGACAGCTTTCTTCATTAGCGGCTTTTCACAATCATCTGAACAGCTTCATTAATCAACTCTTCCGCTGATTCGCCTTCCTCATGAGCATCACGAATACAGCCTTCTAAGTTTTTTGCAACGATATATCCAATCGCACGGTCCATCGCAGAACGTGCGGCTGACAACTGGGTAATGACATCTTTACAATCTTTATCTTCATCCATCATCTTGAGGACACCACGAACTTGACCTTCAATCCTTTTTAAACGATTTTTCGTTTCAGGACCGTAAATGCTTTTATCCTTCACTTGATCCAATTCCTTCTCCTCCTCTCTTCAGGTACAGAAGTTTTATACCTTCAACGCTTTGCGGATTTTGTCCATTGTATTACTATAATAGTAAATATCCAACCAAAAAGGAAGAGATTCATGTCAGTTGTAGACCAACTTAAACGATTATACCCTTCAATCACTATAAATAAACTAGGATTTGACAACCATACGGAATACAAATGGTTCCAAACTGAAAATGATGAAATCGTAGGTATTAAAAAAGATGAACTTGATCACCCATCTTCTGAATTGCTCTCGATCTTTCTCAAACCTTTAAGCTCAGAAGAATCCACCATGACAGAAAGGGAGAAGCAATGGTCATCATTCCTTTATAAAAAAGAAGAAACCCAGGAAATGGTGTGGCCGGTATCCTTTCGCTTTGTCCTTTTTTCCATCGAAGATGTGGAAGCAGAGAAAGCTATTGTAAAGGAAGCCCTTCAATCCCTATTCCCTCAAGAAATGCCTCTCTTATGGACATCGGACCGTGAGGGGATCATCATAGAAGAGATGTCATCTAAAGATCAGGAAATCATGGAATTCGAAGGCATGGCAGATGTATTAAGCAGTGATTTTTACACAGATATCCATTTCTTTATTAGTGAATTCACTTCTTCCCCGGAGGATGCCTCAAAAATATTGAAATGGGCCCAGCACGGAGCGGGAATTGCTAAAGAACATAAACTAGGATCCATGATTACCTATAAGGATATTGTCCCCTACTTATATATAGACGCACTTCCGGAAGAGGAATGGGAACATATCCGCAGATCCATCTTTAAGGACATCGAAAAGGACAAGGAATTATTACAGACCATCCGGATTTTCCTGGAATCAGGTTCTAATACGTCTCTAGCCGCTAAAAAACTGTATATGCACAGAAACAGCTTGCAATATCGAGTGGACAAATTCATTGAAAAAACGGGCCTGGATATTAAACAATTTGAGGGCGCGGTCATTACGTATCTCGCATTATTACACATGGAATACTGACAATCGACAAAGTGCACAAACAACCCTCTCCCATGTTTGTGCACTTTGTCCATTTACCGTTTTCAGAAACTTCGATACACTGTAATCAATCAAGAAAGCGATTTCAATTTTTCTAGGGGGATTTAAAAATGGCAGAAATTAAACTGAACAATATCGATAAAGTCTATGATAAAAGTGTGAAAGCAGTCGATGATTTCAACTTACACATTAAGGATAAAGAATTCATCGTATTCGTCGGTCCTTCCGGTTGCGGAAAATCTACGACACTTCGTATGATTGCTGGTCTTGAAGAAATTACGAATGGAGATTTCATGATTGATGAAAAACGCATGAACGATGTAGCTCCAAAAGACCGAGACATCGCGATGGTGTTCCAAAACTACGCTTTGTACCCGCATATGAACGTATATGACAACATGGCTTTTGGTTTGAAGCTACGTAAGATGGATAAAAATGAAATTGAAAAACGTGTAAATAATGCGGCGCAAATTCTTGGTCTTGAAGCCTTACTTGACCGTAAACCGAAAGCGCTGTCAGGTGGTCAGAGACAGCGTGTTGCTCTTGGTCGTGCGATTGTCCGAGATGCAAAGGTATTCTTGATGGACGAGCCTCTTTCCAACCTTGATGCAAAGCTACGTGTTCAGATGCGTGCGGAAATCCAGAAGTTGCACCAACGTCTTCAAACAACGACAATCTACGTCACGCACGACCAGACAGAGGCGATGACGATGGCAACACGACTTGTCGTTATGAAAGACGGTGTGATCCAACAAGTAGGTGCACCGAAAGATGTATATGACAAACCTGAGAACGTTTTCGTCGGCGGGTTCATCGGTTCCCCGGCTATGAACTTCCTGAATGGAAAGCTTGCCGATGGCCACATTGAACTTGGAGAAGTTAAGATCGCTGTTCCTGAAGGAAAAATGAAGCCTCTTCGCGAACAAAACTATATCGGAAAAGAAGTCATTCTTGGTGTAAGACCCGAAGACATGCATGATGAACCTGTGTTTATTGATGCAAACCAAGACAAGAAAATCACAGCGGACATTGAAGTAGCAGAATTGATGGGATCTGAGTCCTACTTATATTCCAAACTGAATGATCAGGACTTCATCGCACGTGTAGACTCCCGTTCTGACATTAATGGTGGGGATCAGATTACATTGGCCATTGATATGAACAAAGTTCACTTCTTTGATAAAGACTCTGAATTACGTATCCGCTAAAAAAATAAAAACGCAGCCTTGTTGGCTGCGTTTTTTTATGTGGCTTGAATATCATTCAGACCACAATCTTCGCAAACAAATAAATGAACGCATTCCTCAGTGATAGATGAATTCAAGTCACCATCTACAAGGTCTGTATATTTTTGATCAAGATAAGGGCTATAATCATCCAAGAAATCCGTGACACGCCCTTGATCTTTCATCGTTCCTTCACATTTCGGGCAGGGCCTTTCAGAGGCTGCCCATCCATTGCATACACCACATTCTTGCATTGCTCGCCACTTCTTTCAAAACGATCTAAAGATGTCATTCTTCGTGCAACGTATGAATGCTTCAAGACATCCAAAAAATAAAGAGGAAGGGCGCACCCTTCCTCCTTCGTCACAAGTATTTATTTGTATTGTTGTCCGCCGAACTGTTGCTCAGCCATTTGGACAAGACGCTTAGTGATCTCACCACCTACAGAACCGTTAGCACGAGCTGTAGAGTCAGCACCAAGTTGTACGCCAAATTCTTGTGCGATTTCGTATTTCATTTGGTCTAGAGCTTGTTGTACACCAGGTACAACCAACTCATTTGAACTGTTGTTGTTAGCCATGTGTCTCACCTCCTGTCTTGTGTAATCGTAGTATGGGTCGGTCTGGTTGTTTTTATGTCAAAAAAACAGGTGGTAATTACTGGAGAAATTATATTAGGCTAATAAACATGGCTAACAACAAAAAAATCACTTCGCGTTCGGCTTTGTCATCGCTTTAGGATCCACATACTCCTCAAATTGATCTTCCGTGAGAATACCAAGCTCAACTGATGTTTCTTTCAATGTTTGATCTTTTTCAAAAGCTGTTTTTGCGATTTTGGCTGCATTTTCATATCCAATATGAGGGTTAAGAGCTGTGACTAGCATTAAGGAATCACGAAGATACTTTTCAATTTGTTCATGATTCGGCTCCAGTCCGCTCACACAACGTTCGTCGAAAGAAACAATGCTGTCTGCGAGAAGTTGGGCAGACTGCAAGAAATTATAAGCGATCACTGGTTTAAATACGTTCAGTTCAAAGTTCCCCTGACTCGCCGCAAAACCAATCGTAGCATCATTCCCCATAACCTGAGCCACAACCATTGTGACAGCTTCGCTTTGTGTAGGGTTCACTTTACCCGGCATAATGGAACTCCCCGGTTCATTGGCTGGAATGGTAATTTCACCAATGCCGCAACGCGGACCACTCGCAAGCCACCTCACATCATTGGCTATTTTCATAAGATCAGCAGCCAAGGCTTTCAAAGCGCCATGCGTGTGGACGAGTTCGTCATGGGAAGTAAGCGCATGGAATTTATTCGGTGCAGAAATAAAGCCTTTTCCTGTTGCCTCGTTAATTTGAGCCACTACCTGCTCGGAAAAATCTTCGTGGGCATTCAATCCCGTACCCACTGCGGTCCCACCGATGGCAAGCTCTTTTACGTATTCCGTGCTTTCAATAAGCATTTTTTCTGTTTTTTCTAGCATGCGGTGCCAACCACTAATTTCCTGACCAAGTGTCAATGGAGTGGCGTCCTGTAAGTGAGTACGGCCGATTTTAACGATATCGTTAAACGCTTCCATTTTTTCTTGTAATGTATGTTTGAATTGGATCAAGGCTGGAAGAACGACATCCTCGATCTTTCTGACCGATGCAATATGCATCGCTGTCGGATAAGTATCATTCGAACTTTGAGATTTATTTACATCATCATTCGGATGGAGACGTGTTTCACTACCTTTCTCCTCCAGCCATTGGGAACCGACGTAAGCGATAACTTCATTCACATTCATGTTCGATTGCGTCCCGCTCCCTGTCTGCCAGACGACAAGAGGGAAATGCTCGTCAAGTTCTCCAGCAATAATGAGATCCGCTGCATAAGCGATAGCGTCTGCTTTTTCCTCTTCAAGCAACCCAAGTGCTGCATTTGCTTTGGCCGCGCTTTTTTTTAGGATCGCAAAGCCCTCGACAACTTCTTTCGGCATTTTTTCATCGCCGATGGGAAAGTTTTGTTTACTTCTCTGTGTTTGAGCTCCCCAAAACTTTTCGCTCGGTACTTTGATTTCTCCTATGGTATCTTTTTCAATGCGATAATCCATGAATATCCTCCCTTTGATCAAATCATTGCATGCCCTTTCATTGTATCAAGAATCTTTTGAACAATCACCAGAAGCTCTCTCTTTTTGACAATTTTCTTCAAGTCACAAGTCTGATTATTTACATTTTTCAGATATTTATGTATAATGAATCCATCAAGCAAAGGTACATATCGTCCTTCCTTGCTTGATCTCTCAAGTGGGTAATAAGTGGTGAAAAGAGCCTTTGCAAAAAGGCTCTTTTTTATGGATCCACAATATCATTAAAGCTCCCTTTACTTGAAGACTCAGTTTCGAGAAGTGTTGAGTGGATGAGGGCTACGGGGAATAGCTCGCTTCCCAACCACCCCTGACGCCCAACAAGGCAACGAACCCTGGAAACATCTCGAAACTGAGTCTTCAACAATTCTGCCAGTTAGCGGAACAAATTCTTATAAAGAATGGAGAATGAAGATGCCTAATATATGGACACATATACTGTTTGTGGACCAGTTATGCGAGGAGCTTGAAAGGGAAGACCTTTTAGAAACTTCTTCAGCCCCTTTACATATGGGAGCCCAGGGTCCTGATCCGTTTTTTTATCATAACTTCCTGCCTTTTCTACCAGACAAAGAGGTAGCCAAAATCGGGATGCTGATGCATACGGAAAATTGCGGTCCCTTTTTATTGGATATGATTGAACGAGGAAAGTCAGAGAAAAACTCATTACAAGCCTTTATTCTGGGCTTTGCAAGCCACCATGTACTTGACCGCCATACTCATCCTTACATTCACTATCATGCAGGCTATGAAGAAAATAAACACCAAGAACTTGAAGTACTCTTAGATACAGTCATGCTCGCACGTGAGAGGAATCTAGAAACATGGAAAAACCCTGTCCATAAGAAAATAAAAATCGGAAAGCAAATCCGTCCCATTTGTTCATTTATGCATTCTTTACTTTCCGATCATTATCCTGAAGTCACGACCAGACATAGGAAAAAAGTGATTCAAGAATCTTTCTCCCATATACAGGCGGCTCAAAGGGTGTTGTATGACCCTTGGAAGTGGAAGAATCGATGGTTTGGAGCACTCGTATCTTCGTTCTCCCATCAGCCCATTAATAAAAATAGAGATTTCTTGAATGAGAGCCATAAGGAGTGGTACCACCCTGCAACAAAAGAAAAACGTACGGAATCCTTTTTGGATTTATATAAACAAGCGAAGAACGAAGGCATCCTTCTATTTCAATATATTTTCGAGTATTGGAAAACAGGTTCCCCGGGGACTTTGGATCACATAAAAGAAATTGTTGGAAACATTTCGTATGATACCGGTGAGCCCCTTGAGAAAATGCTGGTGAACCAGTACAGTCAACCGATTGTGTAACTACGAACGAATGACGGATTCATCTTCTGAGCGGGTGTAGGCCTCCGCCTGCTCTACCCCTTTTTCTACATCAAGCAAATATAAAAGGACCATACCAACAATAAAGAAGAAAACGAGCGATAGAATCCCAAGACGGCTCGATCCTGTTAATTGCCCGACAAGTGCGAAGGCAAACGGTCCAAATATGGCAGCGAATTTTGAAGAGATCCCGTAAAAACCGAAAAACTCCGCATGACGGTCTCCTGGAACCATTCTTCCAAAAATGGAACGGCTTAAAGCTTGAGCGCCGCCTTGAACGAAACCTACGCACACAGCCAGGATGTAAAAATGAAGGGCCGATGTCATAAAATACCCAAGTGCTACGATGACCAAATAAATAGACAATGATACCATGAGTGCACGTTTAGGCGTTATTTTCCCTGCCAGCCAACCGAAGAAGAATGTGCAGGGAATTCCAACGAATTGAGTGATGAGTAAAGCTGTAATCAGAGAAGTGCTATCAATCCCAATATCCCTTCCGTAAATCGTGGCCATTTTTATAATGGTAGAAATCCCATCGTTATAAAGCCAAAACGCCAATAAAAAGATGAGGAGCTGCTTAAACTGCTTCAATTCTTTCCATGTCCGACCAAGCCGCTGAAAGCCGATGGACACATAAGAGCGTTCTCTTTCTTGCTGGGTCTTCTTTTCCTCTACAATGTTTTTCATGAGGGGGATGGAAAAAATAAACCACCAAAGCCCAACAGATACAAAAGCAAGTTTCGTACCGACCAAGGTATTCGGAAGCCCGAACCACTCATACTTCATAATCATGAGCAGGTTGATGGCAAGCAGGACCCCACCCCCGACATATCCTAACGTAAATCCAGCTGCAGAAACCCGGTCTATATCTTCCTCTTTAGCCACTTCCGGTAAAAAGGCATCATAGAACACATTCGCACCTGAAAAACCAATCGTACCCACGATTAATAATATCGAGGCAAAGATGAAATCCCCTTCCCCGACAAAGGCAAGCAAGACGCTGGAAATCATACCCATATAGGCAAAGAACATCAAAAAACTTTTCTTCGCTGCGGAGTAATCACTGATTGCCCCAAGAATTGGAGCAAGAATTGCAACGATTAAAACGGCTATGGATTGGGAATATCCCCAATAGCTTGCAGCCAAAGATTCTTGAACACCTTTAGCTGCTACATCATAATAGAATACAGGTAACACAGCAGCCATGATGGTCGTTGCAAAAGCTGAATTAGCAAAATCATAGAGCATCCAGCTCCAAACGGGTTTCCTTTTCATGGTCATAACCCCCATCAATACTCTTTTTTAGACAAGCATAGCAAAAGATTTTCAAATTTTACGTATTCAAAATCAAACTTTACAATTCTTTGAGGTGGTTTAATGAAACTTGCAGTATTCGGTGGCACAGGAAGAGTCG
Organism: Halobacillus sp. Nhm2S1; assembly: GCF_019599545.1. Taxonomy (GTDB): domain Bacteria; phylum Bacillota; class Bacilli; order Bacillales; family Halobacillaceae; genus Halobacillus. The sequence goes on from NZ_JAIEZV010000001.1 coordinate 1,136,319, forward strand.
GATCTGAAATTGTACGATTAGCATTAGGTGATGGGTTGGAAGTAAAAGCCCTTGTTCGTGATGAAAAACAGGCGATGGAAGTTATTCCTGGAGTGGAGTTCGTAATTGGCAATGCGAAAAATGAAGAGGACGTCAAAAAGACCATTGCCAGTTGTGATGCGGTGATCAGTGCCTTGAACACAGATAAAACAGACACACTATCAAAGAGTTCCCTCTTAATCGTTAAAGCGATGAAAGAAGAAGGGATCAAGCGTATCGTCACAATCGGAACGGCAGGCATTCTGAACAGCAGGTTCGAAAAAGGGAAATACCGCTACCAGACCAATGAATCCAAACGAAAGAAAACATTTGCAGCAGAAGAACATGTTAAAGTATATGAAGCTTTACAGAAAAGTCAGCTGGACTGGACCATCATCTGCCCGACTTATTTGCCTGATGGAGAACGACACGGCAATATCCGATTTGAGCGTGATTTACTCCCGGAAGACGGCAAAAAGATTACCGTGGCAGATACAGCATTCTTTGCTTATGAAGAATTAAAAAAGAAAGAATTCTTAGCTCACCGCGTTGGTATCTGTTATTAAAAAAAAGCCATTTCTCTCTTCATGGAGAAATGGCTTTTTTTATTCAGCCGAAGGGTAAAGACCAAAAAACTCCTCTAACGTTACGGCCTGTGCATGGACATCTGAAGAGACCTCTTTCCCTACGTACCTCAAATGCCAGGGTTCATACATGTAACCTGTGATATCTTTGGCCCCTTCTCTATAACGGATGATAAATCCGTACTCATGGGCGTGCTCGGCAAGCCATTCTCCCTCTGTTGTTTTACCGAAGGATTGCTCCAGTTTAAATGCTACCTGAGCAGAAGTAACATCCATAGCTAGACCTGTTTGATGTTCGCTCGTACCAGGCTGAGCTGAGAATGTATCTGTTTCCTCTTTGCCATAAACTTCTACATTTCTTTCATAAATCCTTTTTTGACGCTCATAGGAACGGTAGCCTGAAGCTGCTACTAACTCAATTCCATCCTCTTCAGCAGCTTCGAAAAGTTCTTCTAATGCACGAGCTGCTTCTTCTCTCATCTGTTTTTTCGGGTGGTCTTCTTGGAAATAAAAAGGTACATTTGGGACAGTCAAATCTTCGGGCACATAATCACCCGGCAGCTTCCTGTTTTTGTTGACGACCACCTGTAAACTATCGGGGTCTCCTACTTCGACTGTTCCGTCCTCCAAAACTTTATCTTTTTCCGTCTTAGCAGAGGGTGAATCTTTCTTCTGGTCCGTAGGTGCCTGCTCTTTTCCTTCACCTGAAGAGGTGTGATCTTCCTTCTCAGAAGCGTTCTTTTCCGCCTCTTTTTGGGAAGACGCGGGAGCATCTTCTTTCGCCTCTTGTTCGTCCCCCGATGATGCGAGAGAACAAGCAGTCAAGCTGAGACATAATAATGTTAAAATCCATACTTTTTTCAATTGTATTACCTTCCTAGTCTATGATGGTACCCTTACTATAACATTCACAGAAAGATGTTGTATATCTGATCCTTGTCATAAAGCTGTTTTCCTAAAACTCAGTCATTTACTTCTTGATTTGTAGCAGACAGTTCCTTGACGAGTTCTTTCTGGGCATAGGAGAGCTTTCCTATCCATATTTTCCTCCTTCTTCATGACCTAAAACTTCGCAAAAAAAACCGCTGCATCAGCAACGGTTCTATCTTATTCCCATGTAAAGGGTTGATATTGAAAACTTAAACGTTCGAATTCATCGCGGTCATCGTTATCAATGGCCTGATTGATTTCCCTATCTAGCCGTTCCTTATTAAACTGATAACTTAGTTGATCTAAAAGCAGACGTGAGGCTAACTGTATTCCAAAGGACAACTCTCTCTTTGCCGTAATCTCTTTCCCTTTGTACTCGGGGTGGCGACGGATAACATAATCAATCTTTTGCTTTCTCATGAGACTACCCCCTTCATGCTTTTTTTCATTATGCAGGATATAATAGAATTTCGCAACAAGTTTTCTGAATATTTAGTATTATGTTTCCCATATTTAAAAATTTTAAACCTCTCAGCCCTATTGCCAGAGGGGTTCGTCATGATTTACTTTCGCAAAATAGTTACTAAATCCCTAAAAGAGTTCTGTGAGAACTTCGATATTCTCGAAAAATATAAGATTCACTCACTTATCGATGTCACATTTAGAAGAAAGAATAGCCATGATAGGCTTTTCACCATAATACTCCCCAAAAATCCCTCATTCCTCAAACTTCCTATATAATACCCCGATCGTTCTCAATACTAATTTCATGGAAGCTCTTTATAAAAAAAGAGTATGAAACTCAAAAGGTCCCATACTCTTCACTCTTTATTTAGTTAATGAATTTACTTGCCACATCTATTGTACGTTTCACTTGATGACGTACACCGTCTTCTACTTCTTCTTTCATATTCCCTTCTCCATCTACGCTTACACTCGTACCGTATGGGTTTCCTCCAGAAGCGAACACGGCATCATCCGTGTAACCTGGAGCAGCAATGATGGCACCCCAATGGAACATTGTAGTGTAAAAGTTCAAGAGAGTTGCTTCTTGACCACCGTGTACGTTTTGTGCAGATGTCATCGCACTGACCACCTTGTTCACAAGTTTTCCTTGGAACCATAGTCCGCCCGCCTGATCCATAAATTGTTTCACTTGGCCTGGAACGTTACCAAAGCGGGTAGGTACACTGAATATTACAGCGTCCGCCCAATCAAGGTCGTCAATTTTAGCCTCTGGAACTACATCTTTTGTAGCTAAGTAATGTTCTTTCCATGCAGGATTCTGTTCAATTGCTTCCATAGGAGCTAACTCTGGGACACGTACCAGCTTCACTTCTGCCCCTTCTTGTTTAGCTGCATCTTCCGCCCATTGCGCCATTTTGTAGTTCGTACCTGTAGAACTGTAGTAAATGATCGCTAATTTTACGTTTGCCACTAAAATCTCTCCTTTTGCATACTATTGGAATCCAAGAATGCCTGTTTATTGTTTCCTAAGATACGATCAGGATTCACAGATACTATATACCCGCTTGAATTAAAACTCAAACTCAAGAATCTTAAATTCGAGATATTTTATAAATCTTTACAATAACTCCATATTAAGCTTTTTTGCGTATAGGCAATTAACATGAACATGGAAAGCTTTTTTTCTCTAGACCCACTGAACTTCTATTTGGTAAGCTATATCAAGCCTAATTGATCGATCTGGAGGTAAAAGTCCATGAATGACTATGCAAATTTGAAAAAAGGGGAACGTGGGGCTTGGGTAAGTATTATTGCATACCTTGTCCTTGCAACAACAAAATTGATTATCGCCTCCATAGGAAACTCTGAAGCACTCAGAGCAGATGGGTTAAACAATACGACTGACGTCATTGCATCCGTGGCTGTTTTGATCGGGCTGAAAATTTCCAGGAAGCCACCGGATGAGGATCATCATTACGGACATTTCCGCGCAGAAACGATTGCATCTCTCATCGCAGCCTTTATTATGATGACTGTCGGAATTGAAGTGATCATCGGTACGGTTCAGGATATTATCCAACAAAAAGCCAGTGAGCCTTCAATGCTCACGGCATGGACGGCTTTAGTGGCAGCCTTTATTATGTATGGTGTTTACCGGTACAACTTGAATTTATCGAAGAAAGTGGATAGCAATGCTTTATATGCGGCTGCTCAGGATAATCGGTCAGATGCTTTAGTAAGTGTCGGAGCAAGCATCGGTATCTTCGGTTCTCAGTTCGGCATTTTCTGGTTGGATCCTCTTGCCGGCTTGGTTGTTGGCCTCATTATTTGCAAAACAGCTTGGGACATTTTTGTCGACGCCACCCACAGCCTGACGGATGGTTATGATGAAGAAGGAATTGAACACATTCGTGAAAGCATATCCGATCATCCCGACGTTTGGGCCGTTAAAGATGTCAAAGCACGGATGCAGGGAAATAAAACACTTGTCGAAGCTACGATTCACGTAAACCCTGATATTACTGTCCAGGAAGGTCACGAGATCACTGATGAAGTAGAAGAACGATTAGAAAAAGAAAAAAATATCAGTTACGCCCACATCCATATTGAACCCTACGAAGAAGAAGAAACATAAAAAGCCTGCCGTTGACGGCAGGCTTTTTTGACAGATATCATCCCGTTTATGCCAGACGGTCGGTCAGGCTTTTCAACTCACCCCAACCATAAGCCGTCTCTTCATAAGTTCCTTGACCGATTGTGACTCTTTCGGCCTCTACAGGATCTGCTCCATACTTTATGTAAAATTGACTGGAAGGGTTATTGGTCAGTACCCATACAAGAAGGGACTGATAGCCAGCTTCAAGCATCCCATTTGAAAATACCCGGAGCATTTCTTTGCCATACCCCTTCCCCTGATACTCATCCAGCAAGTAAATCGCATAGATTTCCCCGTCATAGCCATAGTTCTTTGTCCTTTCTTTTCCACCAGAAACAAAGCCGACGACTTCCCCATGATCATTTTCAATCACATAGGCAATTTGACCATTTACAGGAGTTCTAAGAACCGTTTCCCAAAGCGCAATCCGATGTTCAACCGTCGTATTGCTTAAATCCCTCTCATCGATTAAATCTTTATATGTTGATTTCCAACTCTTCACATGAATTTCAGCGATCGTTTCAGCATCCTCAAAGCGGGCAGCTCTTACTTCAGGCATATGGATCGTCCCTTCTTCCTCTAATTACTTTCTATTGTAACAAAAAGATGATGCCAAGGGTGGCATCACCTTTTATTTGCGGTTTATCTACATTGGAAACTAGAAATTTGTCGTGTATCGAAGCCAGTATAAACCCACTGACGGCGACGGCGCTGCCAACGGTATCCGGCTACAGAAGTGCGGCCGATGAATGTCGGGTAGAACCAAAACGAGCGACCGTTAACGAGAGTGATCCATGTGTATCGATAGAGGCAGCCATATAATGACCCTGGGTCTACAGCAAACAGGGAAGCCCCTTGTGAACTAGGCGGCTGATCCGGTGGGGGTGGAAGCTGGATGCCAGGACCACCGGGCCCACCCGGTCCTCCGGGTCCTCCAGGTCCTCCGCCAAATGGCGGCTGTCCTTGCCCGCCTCCAAAAGGTGGTCCACCTGGGGGAGGTCCAGGAGGTGGTTGGCCCGGGCCGAATTGCCCCCCTTGATTTGGGGTTGGAAATCCGAAAATCTGCCCGAAAGGAAAACCAAATTGTCGGTGCATAACGATCAATTCCTTTCTCGGAAGTATCCCTATACGATATGCACCTTCTGGGCAGGTGTGATTATAAAGTCATTAAGAATACAGAGGTAATCGCTCCAAGTACAACGAAGATGATATGGACATTCAACCATGCCAGTAAAATACCTACCAAACCTGCAATCACACCAATTTGAGGTGCATCAGGCTTCACTGACATAATTCCTGGAAAAATCAGTGCTCCGAGAGCAGCATAAGGAATGGCGTTGAGCCATCGGTCCACCCATTTAGGAAAAGTGACAAAACCTACAATCAATGCGGGTAAAAACCTCGGAACAGCTGTGACTACGGCCATCCCGATAACCATCCAAATGATCATTCTGTCACCTCCTCATCCTCAAGAATCCAAACTCCGCTGAAGCCTGCAAGAACAGTGCCCATAACAATGGCCCAGCCTTGAGTCATTCCCCAAGTTTGACAAATAAAATTAATCAACATGGCGAGTACAGCGATGCCGGCAATTTTAAAATTCTTTTTTACGGAAGGAATCAGGAGTCCAATGAACATCGCATATAAGGCTACCCCCATGCTGTCACTTAACCTCGCCGGCATAACATCACCTAAAACACCACCAAGATAAGACCCTCCCACCCATGATAAATAAGCGGTCAATATTAAAGAAGCATAAAAGAAGCCTCCATATTTCTCTCTTGCTTCATCCTTATACAGAGCGGACATCGTGAAAGTTTCATCCGTCAAACCTAAGGAGAGAGGAAGTTTTGCTTTCAGGGCCACACCTTTCAAACGGTTGACGAAAGATAAACTCATGACAAAATGCCTGAAATTCAGAACAAATGTAGCAATAATGATTTCGATCATCCCTGTCCCTGCCGCTACCATCCCTACCGCTAGAAATTGAGCAGCGCCAGCGAACACAAGGACACTCATCAATGTAAGCTCAAGATTCGTCATACCCGTCCGACTCGCTAAGACTCCATAAGTCAAAGCGATTGGTAAATACCCCAGCATGATCGGGAAACCCGCAATCATCCCTTTTCTAATCATATGTATACGAGTAGAAGAAGCCGTTGTGCGAATAGCTTGTGGTTCCATCCTTCCTCCCCCTGTCCATCCAAATTTCCACTATTATACACAACGAGCGGTACATTTTGAAGCAAAGCCTTGCAAAAAAATTCGTTGACATCTCATGAAAAATATTCTATGATGAACTCACATTACTTCACTGCTTAAAAGCGTTTAAGTAAAAAAGAATAGATCGTATCATGAATTCCGAAGTAGATGGTTCGAGAGCAGCAGAACAGAGACCAAGTGGGTGGTGTGAACTTGGGCCTCCTTCCATCGAATTACAGAATTCCAGACCAAGTGATACACCAGCAGAGTGGGTAAAGAAATTTACCAACAAGGGTGGTACCGCGGAGTGAAAGCTTCGTCCCTGTTTGTTCAGGGGCGGGGCTTTCACTTTTTTTATAAACCAGCCCAGAAAGTACAGAATAATAAACATTGAGGGGGAATTCATATGCTTCACCTGCAGCCAAAAAAGCTACCAGGCATCATTGAATCAACATTGCTATTACTTGTAACCATTGGAATGATCAGTTATTTCATTATTGAAGTACAAACCGTTCCACATATCCCGATCCTGATCGGAATCCTTATTATGATCGCCTATGGGTCCTTGAAAAAAATGAGCTTTAAAGATCTACAGTACGGGATGACTCAAGGAGCGCAGACAGGAATGGGGGCTGTCCTGCTATTCTTTGTCATTGGTGTCCTCATTGCGACCTGGATGGCAAGCGGAACCATTCCTGTATTGATGAATGCAGGTTTTCTTCTAGCTGGAGGCCCATGGTTTTTAGCGATTGTATTTGCTGTAACAGCTGTTGTCGGTGTTGCCTTAGGCAGCTCATTCACAACAGCAGCGACGGTTGGGGTAGCGCTCATTGGTGTCGCTCAATCGATGGATGTATCCTTAGCCATGACAGCTGGAGCCATTGTATCCGGGGCATTCTTCGGTGACAAAATGTCCCCCCTATCCGATACGACCAACCTGGCATCAACGGTTGTTAAAGTCGACTTGTTTGACCACATTAAAAACATGGCCTGGACAACGGTTCCTGCTTTTGTGATTACTTTTATCCTGTTCATGATTCTGTCTCCAGATGGAAGACCAGACGTTGAGCAACTGAACACCTTCCAAGCCGGTCTTAGTGAAACAGGCTTGATGCACTGGACCTCATGGATTCCATTGGCTTTACTTGTGCTTATGACAGTCACTAAACGCCCGGCTTTTCTATCCCTTGCCATCAGCAGCATTGTCGCCACACTAATCGCCGGCTTCCGCGGTGTCCTGGAGTGGGGCGCTCTCTTCGGGACATGGTTTGACGGCTTCCAGGGAGATTCCGGGAATGATATAGTCAACGAACTTTTGACACGAGGTGGAATGAACGGCATGCTCTTCACGGTATCTCTAGTTATTCTTGCCCTAGCTCTTGGGGGACTGTTCTTTGTTACCGGAATCATTCCTTCGATTTTGACCCGCGTACAGGAGTCGTTAAAATCGGCAAGATCCGCTACGCTGTCCACTGCGTTTACAGCAATAGGAATCAACATTGCCATTGGTGAACAGTATTTGTCCATCTTGCTTACAGGAGAAGCTTACCAGGACATTTATGAAAAAGCAGGACTAGCAAGGAAGAACTTATCCAGAACTTTAGAAGACGCTGGAACCGTCATCAATCCGCTTGTACCTTGGAGCGTGTGTGGTGTCTTCTTATCAGGTGTACTCGGTGTACCTGTTCTTGAATACCTTCCATTTGCTTTCTTCTGCCTACTCAGTCCGTTACTCACCATTTTATTTGGAATAACGGGGAAAACACTGACCCCAAAGCAAGCAAAGGTTCAGCCACTCGATAAAGCGAATTAACAGATAAAAAACCGTCTCTTTCCATAAAGAGGCGGTCTTTTTGTTCCTTTCTTCATATAAAGCCTGGCACCTGAAGACCATGTTGTGATGCCTGGCACCAGCATGAACGGACCAGTCCTAATTAACAAAAGGACGGTGAATAATTCGCCTACTCTGACTTACACTAAATAAAAACAATGGGATATTGAGGTGATGAGCATGGACCAAATAGAACGTGGGGATCAGTCGAACGAAGAATATCATATGGGGCATGCAGAAGCGGAACAAGTATTAGATGATATCGCCTTTTACCGTACGCTGATTGTCAATGTTATCTTTATTGGTAAAGAGGGTGCTGATGATTGGGTCCTCATAGATTGTGGAATTGGTCATTATTGTAAACGGATTATGGAAGCAGCGGAAAAGAGATACGGACGAGCAAAACCGAAAGCCATTATTCTAACGCATGGCCATTTCGATCATGTTGGGTCAGCAAAACAATTGGCACAGGAATGGAAGGTCCCCATTTATATTCATCCGATGGAGATGGATTATGTCACAGGTAAACGAGATTACCCTGTAGGGGATGCAACCGTCGGGGGTGGGCTATTTTCACTTTTATCGCCGTTCTTCCCCACTCACCAGGCCGATTTAAGTAAATACATCCATCCGCTTCCAAACGATGGGTCAATCCCTTTCCTTGAAGAGTGGCGCTTTATTCACACTCCAGGACATACACCGGGACATATCGCCCTGTTTCGAGATAAGGACAAGACTCTCATTGCCGGAGATGCATTCATTACAGTCAAACAGGAATCAAGTATGGCTGTGTTTATTCAACACCAGCACGTGCATGGTCCCCCTGCCTATTTCACTCATAACTGGGAGGAAGCAGAAAAGTCAGTCAAAGAACTCGCCTCTCTTCATCCTTCCGTAGCCATTACCGGTCACGGGCTACCGATGGAAGGAGAACTTCTCTCAAAACAATTGAACGACCTCGCCGCTAATTTCAAAGACTTAGCTGTCCCGAAACATAAACGGAAGCTTCACTAAACAGCAAGTGAGTTCCTCACTTGCTGTCTTTATGTTTAACCACAGCAGAAATTTTCCTTAGACCTTCCAATAAACGTGGACTTGGCCGGCAAAAAAGGGATTCTTCCAGGACATGTATATGATCGTGCTTTACTGCTCTAAGTTCCGACCACCCTGGTCTCTTCTTAATGAGGACAGGATTCATTTTTTCTTCCTTTACCCCTACCCACACCATACATATATGATCAGGATCGCGTTTTTTCACTTCCTCCCAATCCGTTTGAAAGCTGGCTACTTCCTGATCACAGAAGAGGTTAACCCCGCCAGCAAGTTCACTGATTTCATTCAGCCAATTCAACTTCCCCGGTGTGAATACCGGTTTCGGCCACCATTCCCAATATAAAGAAGGCTTTTCCTCTCTCTTTTTGGACTGGTGTCTGAATTCATCGATTTCTCTCAGAAAAGCATCCGCATGATGATGGCTTTTTTCTTCCACTCCAATCGCTTTCCCTACACGACGAATATCTTCAGAAATCTCATATAACGTATTCGGATTCAATATGATATAGGGCAGGCCGTATTCGTCCAACCCTTCAATATTCTTTTCCATTCCAGGGACAGACAAGGATGCTAAAACAAGGTCCGGCTTCAGAGAAGCGACCTTTTCGATATCAATGGATAAATCCGGACCAAGCTTCGGAAGGTGTTCCACTTCTTCAGGATAATCAGAATAATTATCGACACCAACCAACAGGCGGGTCTGCCCAAGATAAGCGACAATTTCAGTATTGCTTGGACAAATCGACACAATTCTCATTTTTTAACCTCCTTTTTCAGAATCGTCTGATGTTTCATTTTCTTTCATTATAGCTTATATTGAATGTATGGAAAAACGAAGAGAGAAAGGGATGAACCCATTGACGACGATGCTCCTCGATACATCCAAAGGAATAGTGGAGTTTACATATAAAGGGTCCGGCCCTCCTGTTTTGTTATTGAAAGGTGGACACTCCACAAGGGATACAGACTTATCTCACAGCAGTCTGATTTATGAAGGTTTTTCGTTACTCACCATTTCTCGTCCCGGCTACGATTATACAGAGCTCTCCACAGGCCGCACGCCCGAGGATTTTGCCGATACAATTGTCGAAGTACTTGACCATCTCCAACTTGAAAAAGTGAATGTCATCTCTATATCGGCAGCTGGTCCTACAGGCATCGCTTTAGCCGTTCACCACCCAGACCGTGTGGACCGCTTGCTGCTTGAAGCAGCGCTCCTCACTTCGTGGGAAAGGGATATAAAAAAGAGAGCCACGGTCCTTTTTGGACCAGCAGAGAAATTTGTTTGGAGCAGTCTCCGAACCATGCTGAGATTCTTTCCTGACTTGGTGTTAAAACAATTGCTTGCTGATTTGACAACAGAGAATGTTGAAGATTACTTGGATAACCTTACCCCTAATGACCGCCGTTTCATTTTGGATATGCTTGCGACTTCCCAGTCCGGAAAAGGGTTTATTACAGATCTTGACCACAAAACCCCGGATATTAGCGCCATCCAGGTCCCTGTTCTTGGTATGTATTCACAGAAGGATCGCAGTGTGCCGTATACAAATGCTCTATTGTTGAAGTCTTCCGTGCCTGAATGCGAGATTTATGAAGTCGACTCCGATAGTCATTTGATTTGGATAGGTAAAGATGCTCACACCGTTTGGAAGAAACGCCTGGAATTCTTAACTAAAACTTAAACATACGGAGGGATCATCATGGATGATGTCAAATGCAAACAAATGTTGGATCGTTTCCTTACGTTTTATGACCAAGCCTCCCAAACACCCTTGCACAAACGCTATGAGTTATGGACCGATCAGTACGATTTTCCCTACACCCCGCCCGGCTATCAACAAGGACAATTAGCTAAAGAAATGATTGAATACGCATGGAATAGATACGAACAAGTCTATGACAAAATCCAATATTTCGATATTGGACCTCTAGAAGTGAATGGTTATGTAGATTCCATAAAACAAATTCTCCACTGTACCTCGCCTGTAAGAATGACCGTCATGTTTTTTGTAGGAACTTTTGAAACCGATCCATTTATTATGGAGAAGAACCAGCATTACACCCTTTGCTTCCCTGTCGAACTCACATCCAGTAGGACTCGATTAATTCAAGAACTAACCCGCGTCGTCCACTGTGCCCAATCCGGACTTGCCCCAAGCCATACAAGAACACTAGGGCAGTTGATCTTCCAGGAAGGGATGGCAGCCCACACGACCGAAGAAGTTCTTGAAGAGAGTGGGATGATCGACTTCCCATTATGTTGGGAACAGGAGAAATGCAGCCGCGAACCAAACCGTGTCATGATGAACATCCAACCGCACCTCCACCGCACCGATTATGAAGCCCTTTATTCGTTTACAAAAGGCACAGGCGCTTCTGGTTTCGAAAAAGAAGCCAATTACACGGGCTACCTAATCGTTGAACATTTATTAGAACAAGGACGCCCTCTCTATGACCTAGCTCGTATTCAAAATACTGAGGTGGATGCCATTGTAGAGAAGGCTTTATTCTCCTTAATGAATCAAGCCTACCTCACACAGACCCAGGAGTGAACATTCCCAGTAGTTGGGAAAACTTTTTCTTCACAGGGCTTTCATTCCTTTAGGCCATCTGTTATACTAAGGTTAATTATTCGTTGTTCGATCAGATTCATGCAAGAGAAGATGTTTCGAAAGATGTCGTCTTGATGGAACTTGAAAAGAGCAAGAATAGTAATACAATGTGGAATTTTTCCACGCAGGAGGTAACGTACATGGTTGAAGGTACAGTAAAATGGTTTAACGCAGAAAAAGGTTTTGGATTTATCGAAGTAGAAGGTCAAGACGACGTCTTCGTACACTTCTCTGCTATTCAAGAAGAAGGTTTCAAGTCTCTTGAAGAAGGACAAGTTGTAACTTTCGAAATTGAAGAAGGTCAGCGTGGACCACAAGCAGCTAACGTTCAAAAATAAGAACGTATGAAAAACTCCCCTTTATAGGGGAGTTTTTTTATTACCCAAATAAAACAACCTTCCTTCACTAACGCTCCCGTTTGTTGAAGACTCATTTTCGAGACTTTTGTTGAGTGGATGGGGCTGCGGGGAATAACTCGCTTTCCGCGGGAGCGCGGTGAGCCTCCTCGGACTGCGTCCTGTGGGGTCTCACCCTGCACTTTTTTCCCGCAGGAGTCTCGCCATTCCCCTCCGCCCCTTTGCCAAGGAAGATCCTCGAAACCACTACCAAAAGGTCAGCTCATATAATTATGGGAAGTAGGTTATAGAACACCTCCATAACACTTAAAAGCCTAATCCACAGCGCTTTATACCTCTAACAGTTGGATAATGGAAGACCCTCCAACTTGGTACAAGGGCTCGTTTCTCCCTTACATTGAAAGGGGTGGTTGGGAAGCTGCGAGACTCCCGTGGGAGAAAGGATATAGGCGAGATCCCTTAGTGCTCAGACCGCCGGAGGAAGCTCGCCACTCCCCCACAGGAAAGCGAGGTGCTTCCCAGCCACCCTCACGCTCAAAATCGCAACGACCCCCGAAAGGTCTCGAAACTGAGTCTTCAAGAATCCTGCCATATTCATCAATAAAAAAAGAAGGCTCAATGGAGAGCCTTCTTTTTGCTTATTCTTCGTCTTGTTCAGTTAGAATGAAAGGTCCTTCTTTTGTAATGGCAATGGTATGCTCATATTGGGCAGAAAGCGAACCGTCGATGGTACGAGCTGTCCAGTTGTTTTCATCCATCTGGCTGCCCCATGCTCCAATGTTAATCATTGGTTCAATCGTAATGACCATACCCTCTTTCAGGCGTGCTCCTTTTCCCGCAGCACCAAAGTGAGGAATATAAGGATCTTCATGAATGGAATCACCAATACCGTGTCCTGTGAAGTCACGGACTACAGAATAGCCTTCTCCTTCTGCATAGGACTGGATGGCATGACCGATATCGCCAATGCGGTTCCCAGGAACAGCTTGCTCAATCCCTTTATAAAGAGAAGTCTTTGTTACATCCATTAACTTTTGTGCTTCTTCACTAACCTCACCTACTGCATGAGTCCACGCTGAATCTGCAAGGAAACCATTCAGGTTAACGACCATATCAATGGTTACGATGTCGCCTTCATTCAATTTTTCCTGGCGTGGGAATCCATGACAGATTTCATCATTGATGGAAGCACATGTTGTAAATTCATACCCCTGGTACCCTTTCTGTTCCCCAGTGGCTCCACGTTCAGCTAAGTACTTTTCAACGAAATTCTCAATTTCCATTGTAGTTACTCCAGGTTTAATGAACGTGCGCAATTGTTTATGAACACTTGCAAGAAGCTTTCCTGCTTCGTGCATCTTTTCGATTTCTCTTTGACTCTTACGTTTGATCATTTGCTCAATCCTCTCTTTTTCTATTACGTATGCATGTATCCTCTAGTATGATAACGAAAAATTGGAGGAACGACTACCCTTTCAAATTCAGTCTACTCTTCGAATTTCCTTCGCAGGGTTACCAGCTACAAACACGTTCGGCGGGATATCCTTCGTTACCACTGCTCCTGAGCCAATTACGACATTATCTCCAATGGTCACTCCTGGGTTGATGACAGCACTTCCTCCAATCCAAACATCATCACCAATGGTAATCGGTCTGCCTGACTCCAACCCACTCGCCCTTGTTTCTCGATCCATTGGATGAGTGGCCGTGTACAATTGAACATTCGGACCAATCAGTACTCTTCGCCCGATACGAATCTCACATACATCCAGAAATACGCAGTTGCAATTAGCAAAAAAACCGTCCCCTACATGAATATTGTAACCATAATCACAATAAAATGGGGGTTCGAGTCCCATCTCCCCTTCAATCGTTCCGAAAAGGTCTTGTATGAGCTGCTTACGATAATGGTCTTCTGTATCTTTCGTCTGGTTCAATTGGTACGTCAATTGCTTTGCGCGTGACCGTTCCATCATTAACTCATCGTCCCAGGATTTATACAATTCGCCTGCCAGCATCTTTTCCTTTTCAGTCATGAGATCACCTCAGTCATTGGATACGTTCTCTCTTTACTTTACCATAGTTTTTCGCTAGTCTAGGAACAACCGAAGGAGGTTATTTATTATGCAAGTACGCGAATTGAATCAATCCGATGCCGAAGAATATTACCGTTTAAGACTGGAAGCGCTACTTACCAATCCTGATGCGTTTATCACTACATATGAACAAGAAAAACAAAGGCCTAATCCCATTATGACGATAGCACAAAGACTGGAAAGTGAAACTTCCCGGACGTTCGGGCTTTTTGTTAAAGAGACGCTCGCAGGGGTTGTTACCTTAGTGAAAGAAACTCACCCAAAGTTTTCCCACAAAGCTTCCATCCTAGCCATGTACATAACCAAAGATCATAGACGAAAAGGTGGCGCAGAACTCTTAATCAACGAATTGATTCAATTTGCGCGTGCCATTGAGCTTGAGGTCCTTCATTTGAGCGTGGTTACAGATAATCACCCAGCAAAGGAATTGTATAAAAAACTCGGCTTCCAAACGTACGGCACAGAGGTAAAAGCCATCAAATTACCAGGCCGCTATTTAGACGAAGATCATATGGTCCTCTTTCTAAAATGATTGAACAAATATCATGTTCTTTTCGTAGAAGCTCCCTTTACTTGAAGGCTTAGTTTCGAGACTTTTGTTGAGTGGATGGGGTGATGGGGAAGCAACGACCCCCGTATCATCTCGAATTCAATCCTTCCGTAATCCTGCCATATACTTTAATAACGGAAAATAAACCATAAATCGTTGGGCGTTGGAAAATTGAAACATTCCTCCCTGCTCTTTCGTACAGAAAAGAGAAAAGCAACTTAGGTAAAGGGTGAAACTATGATAGAAATCAATCGTATCTCTAAAAGTTTTGCAGGAAAACAAGCAGTGAAAGACCTGGACCTCTCTGTTCCGGATGGTAAAATCTTTGGCTTTCTCGGCCCGAACGGGGCTGGAAAATCAACGACCATTAAGATGATGACAGGGATTTTGCCCATTGATGAAGGTTCAATCATTATGAATGGCATCGATGTGGCGAAAGAACCGATGAAGGCCAAGCATCAATTTGGGTATGTTCCGGACCGGTCAGACATATTTCTCAGGTTAAAAGGAATTGAGTACCTCAATTTTATCGCTGATGTTTTCGAAGTTCCTAAAGATATCCGCAAAGAAAAAATTGAGCATTTGACCAAAAGCTTCGGCATTTATGAGGCTTTGAATGATCATATCCAGACCTACTCCCATGGAATGAGACAGAAGATTGTAGTTAGTGGAGTACTGCTTCATGATCCAGACGTATGGATTCTAGATGAACCGTTAACGGGCCTGGATCCGAAGTCCTCCTACACATTGAAGGAAATGATGCGAGACCATGCTAGGAGAGGGAAGATCGTCTTTTTTTCCACACATGTTTTAGAAGTAGTGGAACAGTTGTGTGATGAAGTCGCAATCATCAATAATGGCCATGTACAGTTCAAGGGGAATATGGCTGAGATGAGACAGCAATTCAAAGATGATGATAATTTGGAGCAATTGTTCCTGGAGTTGACACAAAATGAATAAAGCATGGAAATTGATGCGTGTCATGGTCAAAATGCAGTTGTCCATGGCTAACAAAAGCAGCATGGAAATTTTCGGGTTTGTTGTTATTGGTTTAATGATGATCCCGTTCGGCCTGCTCATCTTATTTTTTATTCAAGGAATTATTGGAAACATGTATGCAGCCCTGGAACCACTAGGAAACGAAGGGGTCATTCTCGGATTATTGTTCGTGATGATGACTTTTATTTTCTGTTTCACAAGTATAGGAACCGTTCTCAGTTCTTTTTACTTCGCGGAAGATGTGGAGTCCTTTATTTCATTACCTTTTCAACCGTATCAAATCTTGTTCGGGAAATCAGCGGTTCCATTTCTATCGTTATATGGTTTGAATACGATCTTGCTGCTCCCTTCCCTCGTTTTTTATGGGTTACATAGCGGAGCAGGAGCTCTATATTACCTATTAGCGATAATTGTATGGGCTTTGACACCGATTATACCTTTCGTTTTAACTGCTATCGTCCTGATGTTTATCATGCGTTTCGCTAACATATCAAAAAATAAGGATCGTACGAAAGTTCTTGTTGGGCTACTTGGGTTTGCCTTTGCCATCGGAATTAATGTACTGCTACGATTAGATTCTGGCACAGGCGATGTCGCGGAAATGTTAACACAGCAAAACGCTCTTCTTGAACTTGTTACAAAATTCTTCCCCACTGCTTACTTCAGTAGTATTGCATTGACAGATATAGGGTCCTGGACTGGAGCTTTTTACTTCCTGCTGTTTGTCGCCTTATCTCTAGGAGCGATTGTGTTATTTCTTACAGTCGGACAAAAGTTATACTTTAAAGGTGTATTAGGTTTATCTGGCGGGAAGCGCAGTGAGTTTGACGAAGAAAAAGTTCAGAAGCATGTGAAGCAGCAGTCCCTACTAACGAGCTTATGGCAAAAAGAAATGCGTATCATCTTCCGAACACCGACATTCTTCACACAAATTGTCGTACAGAGTCTTTTCTTTCCTGTATTCTTGATTATTGTCATGATGTTGGACCCCAATGGACCTTTGACAGGATGGGGCACGCAGCTCAGTGAAATAGAAGGAAAGAAAGTCATTCTCGGGATGTTCGGGATCACAGTTGTGACATTAGGAATCAATCCAGCCTCCTTCTCTTCTATTTCTAGAGATGGAAAGAGCTGGTTCAACCATTTATACTTACCAATTCCATCATCAACGGTCATTTTAAGTAAGCTGCTCGTTTCATTCTTTATGAATTTTCTTTCCATACTTCTTTTAAGCTTAGCCTCGTTAATCGTACTTAAAGTACCATTTACCATATGGCTGCTCTGGTTTGTTATTTCTTTAATTACTGGCTGGGTCGCAAGCATCGCTGGACTTATGATCGACTTGTACAGTCCAAAGCTGAATTGGACGGATGAGAGAGAAGTTTTCAAAGGAAGGTTTATTGGAATCGTCCCCCTAGCACTGGAAGTGGCAGTCTTCGGGATCATCATTTTTATTTTGTGGAATAGTGGTCTCGAAGGGATATGGACTGTGAGCAGTGTACTGATCCTTATATTGTTCATCATTACTATCATTTCCCAATATTTCTTAAATCGTATGGTTGAAAGAAAATACTATAAAATTGTTTAAAACATTAAAAAAGCTCTGAGTAAAACTCAGAGCTTTTAAGTATTTCACCATATTTCATTAGATATTTAGCCTCCAAAGAAAAAGTCAAGAATATTACCCGCTTTGGAAGCGTTCTGATTATAAAACTCTGAATACCCGCAGTTTTTGCAATAAACGACGGTGAACTTATTGTTTTGTACATCCATCATTTTTGATAGACCTGATCCTGTCATGGATACATCCTTTTCTCCTGCATCTGTACTTCCACATTTAATACAACCTTGATTACTCATTGGAAACCTCTCCCTCCTCTAAACTATGATGATCATTACTTTACAATCATGACCGGGCATTTCGCTCTCTTCGCTACTTTATGGCTTACACTACCTAATACCATTTCCTGCAGGGTGTTCAAACCTCTACTTCCAATGATTACAAGGTCAAAGTTATTTTCATTTGCGTATTTAACAATGGTTGGACCTGGCTCACCATGTTGTAGGCTTATTTGATACGACGCATTTTTCTTTTGAAAGATAGCTTCAATTGGTTGCAACCTCTGCTGCCGACGCTGTTCTACTAAACCTTGATCACCTTCAGATAAAACATCTGATTTCGACTGCTCCCCGTCAATCACATAAACGATTGTGATCTCACCGTCCCCTTGTAAATTAGCTAGCTCCGCCGCACGTTCGGCAGTCCGTATAGAGTGGTCGGATCCATCTGCTGCTACTAATATCTTCTTATACATTGGAATTCCCCCCATCGATATTCATCTATTGTTTTCATTTTACCATTATCATTTATTATAAAGGTAAAAATCCTACCATTAAATAACACCCAACAAAATAATTTTTGTATAGTTTGGGTCTATTCAAGCGAAAAAGAGAGAAAAAAAGAGTAAAAAACCTATTTATGCGCTTACATGGGGTTATGTAATATCCCTCATAGGTGATATAATCTGATCGTTCTTGCCGGATTTCCGTATTGTCACGGACAATACAAAACAAAAATAGTAGAAAGAGGTGCGCAATTGAACACAGAAACAATTAAACAACAATGGTTTGGAAACGTAAAAAACGATGTGCTTTCAGGCATGGTCGTCGCAATGGCGCTCATCCCTGAAGCGATCGCTTTCTCTATCATCGCTGGAGTCGACCCCATGGTAGGACTGTACGCTTCCTTCTGTATCGCTGTCGTCATTGCTTTTATAGGTGGTCGACCAGGTATGATTTCTGCTGCGACCGGAGCTATGGCTGTCCTTATGGTCACTTTAGTTAAGGACCATGGTTTAGAGTATTTGCTGGCTGCTACGATTCTGACAGGAATTTTACAGTTTACTTTAGGTGCATTAAAAATCGGACAGCTTATGAAGTTCATTCCTAGGTCAGTCATGATTGGTTTTGTGAATGCCCTAGCAATTCTTATTTTCTCGTCACAACTTGTCCATTTTGAAGGGGCAGGATTGGCTATGTATGCGATGGTAGTTGGTTCATTAGCTATTATTTATATACTACCTAGATTTACAAAATCCGTTCCATCACCACTTGTGGCTATTGTTGTAATGACAATCATCGCCATCACGACAGGAGCTGGGTTGAAAACGGTTGGAGATATGGGTGAATTATCCAGTACGCTGCCTATTTTTCTATTACCAGATATCCCATTGACGTTTGAAACACTACAAATTATTTTCCCTATCTCATTAGCTCTTGCTTTTGTAGGGTTACTTGAATCATTATTAACCGCACAGATTGTAGATGATATGACAGATACTGTGAGTGATAAAAACAAAGAAGCTAGAGGACAGGGAATGGCTAACGTTGTTTCAGGGTTCTTTGGTGGAATGGCTGGTTGTGCCATGATCGGTCAATCCGTTATTAACGTCTCTTCAGGTGGGCGTGGACGATTATCAACACTCGTAGCAGGAATATTCATGATGTTGCTGATTATTGTATTCAATGATCTCCTCGTTCAAATTCCTATGGCCGTCCTTGTTGGAGTCATGATTATGGTATCCATCGGAACGTTTGATTGGAGCTCGCTTACACGCTTCAAGAAGACTCCAATTACAGACAGTATCGTCATGCTAGTAACCGTTGGTACAGTAGTACAAACTCATGACCTGTCTAAAGGTGTTATTGCTGGTGTCATCTTGAGTGCTATTTTCTTCGTTGCTAAGATTTCAAAGGTAAAAGTTGAGGAAGTATTCGATCAGAGTGCAGAAAAAATGGTTTATCATGTCAGCGGTCAAGTCTTCTTCGCTTCCACTGATAGCTTGATTAAGCATTTCGACTATGATGTTAAAACATCTCATGTCGTGATTGATTTTACCCATTCCCATGTTTGGGATGACTCGGCTGTGGCTGCCATTGATAAACTTGTAACGAAGTATGAAGAACGTGATATAAATGTTGAGATTGTTGGTTTGAATAAGGACAGTTCTCAACTTGTCCAACGTCTTACAGTCAATGACAAATTAAATGCTTCATAAGAAAAGCGCAAGGCCTAAAGCCTTGCGCTTTTTTCTATCCATTCTTCCCTCAACATACTGTAGACACAGGAATCCTGCCATTTCCCTTTCACAAGCAAATCCTTTCGAAGTGTTCCTTCTTTAACCATCTCGACCTTTTCCAGTACCCTGATCGATCCGATATTCTCCGGATTTGATGTTGCCACCACTCGCTGAAGTTCACAGTGTTCGAAACAAAAGTTGATCATCAATTGAACAGCCTCTGTCGCCAGACCTTTCCCCCAATGATCTTGATGAATGATAAAGCCGATTTCACCAACACCATCCCAGTCTCTAATATTCATCTCTATATTACCAACCACCTGATCGTTTTTTTTCTCTACGATGGTAAAAACATAACGGCTTCTATGCCTTTGCTTCCGATCAATAATCACTTGACGGACGAAAAAGAGACTGTCTTCCTCTGTGTTTGGCCCCCAAGGCTGGTGTTTTACCGTCTCTTCATTCGATGAATAAGGGTGAAAAGCTGACCAGTCTTCAAGTATAACTTCCCGAAGATAAATTCGGTCATTCTCTTCCATCACTTCCACTCCATCACGTCCTATATCCTTTCATTTTTATCAGTTTCTTAAAGATACGCTTTCAACTCATTCATCCATGGACTAGGATCTTCTTTCACCATATAAGCACGTACACCTTTGTGCGTATGCAAATATAGCATTCCATACATGGACGATAATTTTCGATATGATACATCATGAATGGCATGAAGAGGAAAAGTTTCCTGTGGGGACACGACCTTCGTTTCAAACAACTCCAGCTTGCCTTCTTTCTCTAAATAGAGCTGCTGATTATTTTCTATGACACGCGTTCTCTCAAATATAGGTTGAGAACATACCAACTTTATCGCCCTTTCCTTGCGCCTTTTCTACTTCAAGTATACCGCACTTATTAAGACCGTGTATAGACAATCCCCTTTACTCCTCTATATGGCAGGATTGTGGAAGACTCAGTATCGAGATGTTTCCGGGGTTCGTTGCTGAGTTGAGCGTCAGGGGTGGCTGGGAAGCAACTCGCTTTCCTGTGGGGGAGTGGCGAGCTTCCTTGGGCGGTCTGAGCACTAAGGGATCTCGCCTATCTCCTTTCTCCCACGGGAGTCTCGCAGCTTCCCAACCACCCCTTTTGATGTAAGCGAGAAACGAACCCATGTACCAAGAGTTGGAGGGTCTTCCACTATCCAACTGGTATAAAGCGCTCTGGATCAAGCTTTTAAGTGTCATGGCGGTGTTTTATAATCCAGTTCCCATAATCATACGAGCTGGCCTTTTAGAAGTGGTTTCGAGAATCTTCCATGGTAAAGGGGCGGAGGGGAACGGTGAGACTCCTATGGGACGTGTGGGACAGGTGAGACCCCGGAAGGCGTAGCCTGGGGAGGCTCACCGCCCGAAAGCGAACCTTTTCCCGGAGCCCCTAGAACCACACCATCGTTTCGAAACCGAGTCTTCCACAATCGGGAGCGTTTGTGGAAGAAGGGCGTCTGGCTTTCTTTCAAGGATTTTTTGTATTAGGATAGTAAAGGTGTTTTTTTTGCACAACCTAAGTACAACTGGAGGAACCATCATGAGCAATCGAAACAAAGGAATCATACTTCTACTCATATCTGCCTTCGGCTTCTCTATGATGGCGGCATTAGTCAAGCTGTCTGGAGACGTTCCGACTGTTCAAAAGACTTTATTTCGAAACCTTGTATCAGCCATTATCGCCTTTGGGTTTGTTCTATACAACAAAGAACGATTATTTGGTAAAAAGGAAAACCAGAAGCTTCTGCTCTCGCGTTCCGCACTTGGTACCATTGGGATGGTGTTGTTTTTCTATGCCATTGACAACCTCGTGCTTTCAGATGCAGATATGCTCAACAAACTCAGTCCATTTTTGTTAATCATATTTTCAGCCATCTTTTTGAAAGAGAAAGCGCGTCTGTATCAAATCATCGCTATTATCGTAGCGTTTATCGGTACACTGTTCATCATTAAACCAGCGTTCTCTGTCGAGTTCATTCCTTACCTCGCCGGGATTTTCTCCGCTGTTTTTGCGGCGGGCGCCTATACGTTGCTTCGTGTCTTGGGAGATAAAGAAAAGTTTTACACCATCGTTTTCTATTTTTCATTTTTCACAACAGTGACCCTGCTCCCTTTTACCATTGCTTTCTATGAACCGATGAGTTTGAAACAATGGGTGTACCTGCTATCCGCTGGTGCCTTTGCGACCTTAGGTCAATTCGGTTTAACCATAGCCTACAAATACGCACCGGCTCGGGAGATCTCTATTTTCTTCTATTCAACCGTTGTCTACTCAGCACTAATAAGTATCCTTTTATTTGATCAAGTACCCGATATCTTCAGCATCCTCGGTTACTTCACGATCTTCGGTGCCTCCCTCTATATGTTCTTGAAAAACAACAAAGAGGCAAAAAAAGTGGAGACGGCTCGGTAGCCGGGAACAGCAATCAATGGAGGACTTTTTCACAAAAAACTCTCTCCTATTAAAAAAAAGCGACCGCGTCCGGTCGCTTTTTTTAATTCTATTTCAGTTTCTTTAATTGAGACAACGTTTGTTGATACTCAGACTCCAGTTCATCTACATCATCATCCACACCGGGCATACTCAGCCGGCTGATAAGTTCCGACAACCTTGTCTCTAATGCCATCTTATCGTAGACCTCATCGTCTGCAACGGGTGGATTCTCCACATACTCTTCCCATTCTTTCCAAGTGCCTTCAAAAGTTTTCAACTTTGAATCTTCTATCATCCATAAATGATCGGCTGTCCTCTCTATGAACGTACGATCATGGGTCACAAAAAGAATCGTTCCTGGAAAATCACATATTAACCGTTCTAAAGCTTGAATAGCTTCGAGATCCAAGTGATTTGTGGGTTCATCGAGCACGAGAAAAGTCGAACCGCTGGCCATCAGTTTCGCCAAAGACAGTTTCACTCGTTCTCCTCCACTCAATTGGCCTATGGTTTTGTTCATATCATCAGTAAAAAACCTAAGGCGTGCAAGGATGATGCGGATGGTGGTTTCCGAGAGTAAACTCGCTTCACTAGCATAGTCGTACACTTTCTTTTCTAAAGGAAGTTCTTCCAAAGTCTGATGAAAATACCCGATCCTCACTCCAGGAGAAAGCCACTCCGTAGTTGATAAGAGTTGTTGAATAAAGGTGGTTTTCCCTGTTCCATTTCCACCGATAAAGGCAATCTTCGACCCATTTTTCAAAGACAACTTAGGAGTGGAAAAAAGAAACCTTGAGCCCGCTTGGACCTCAGCCTCTTCCACTCTACCCAACACCTTCTTACTTGATGAACTCAAAGTGTTGAATTCCATTTTCACTTGATCCCACTCCATCGGCTTTTCTGCCTTTTCGAGACGATCCAATCTGCGTTCTAATGTTTTACTGACACGCTCCACCTTCTTTTGATGGGCAGCCGCTTTGTTTTTCCCAAGCTGCCACTCGGAATTTCCCATTCTCTTTGGAGGTTTTCTCATTCCTTTGGATTGGGACTGCTTCTGGCGGATTCGTTCTTCGATTCTGCTCTTTTCTTTCACATACTGTTCGTGCTTTTCGTATTTCTGCTTTCGTTCAAGTTCTTTTTGCGCTTCAAAAAAATCATAATTTCCATGGTATTCGGTTATATCCCCTTCTTCAAGTTCCCAAATCTTATTGCAGCAGCGATTGAGCAGTTTCCGATCATGGGAAACAATAACAAAAGCA
The DNA here is from genome assembly GCF_019599545.1 of Halobacillus sp. Nhm2S1. Classification (GTDB taxonomy): domain Bacteria; phylum Bacillota; class Bacilli; order Bacillales; family Halobacillaceae; genus Halobacillus. The sequence goes on from NZ_JAIEZV010000001.1 coordinate 1,159,986, forward strand.
CCCTCATGCTTGAGCAGGTTTTCTTCTAATGTCCCGATATGTTCCCAGTCCAGATTATTCGTGGGTTCATCGAGAAAAAGCAGGGGATGACCCTGTTCAAGAACTCGCTCCAGTCTTGCGAGTGTTTTCTCCCCACCACTCATAGTGGAACGCTTCCATTCTTCTTCGTTCATCTGTTGCAGCCATCCATAAGAAGTGTGCCATTCCACTTGTGGTTCTATGTCGAGTTCTCCGAACAAATATTGTAATAAGAGACTTTTCCCTTCTCCGTTTCTGCCTACCAGACCAATTCGTTCTCCTTCGTGGACCTTTAGTTCTTTAACGTTAAGAATGTCCCTGCTCCCGATTTGATACTGTATATTGATTGCGCGCATGTGTAACATAAATAAACCTCCCTGGATCGTTCCAGAGAGGTTTTTAGTCTACCATCGCTTTTTGGGCCCACCACGACATACGTAAAGGGTGATGTAAAAGCAATCGAATCCTTTTTAAAAAAGGACAGACCAATCCTGTATCTGGAACGAGTGTAATTTCTTATTCTCATACTCGTTTAGCAACAGGATTAGTACTTCATTGCTTTAAACGTCATTCCCTTCTTTTTTGATTATGTTTATTATATGATGAAGTGGCTTGGAAATACAAGACAAAAAGAACGGAGGAATTCATATGGGGAAAGTCACATTATTCATTGCTCAAAGTGCCGATGGTTACATCGCAAGAGAAGATGGCAGCATTGACTGGCTGCGGGATAGTGCAGACGAAGACTATGGGTATGAAGAGTTTTTCCAAACGGTCGATACCGTATTTATGGGAAGGAAGACATATGATCATATCTTTGAATTAGCTGAAGAATTCCCTTATAAAATGAAAGACGTCTACGTGGTCAGTAACACGCGCGAAGGCCATGACGATTATGCAACATATCTACAACCTGAACAAATCCTCCCTCTCGTGAACATGCTGAAGAATGAACAAAACAAAACTATATGGGTCGTCGGTGGAGCAAAACTGATTCACTACTTCATTTCTGCTGGATTGATTGATGAATACCGGATTTTTATTCAACCAACGTTGATTGGCAAAGGCATTCCACTTTTTCAAAAGCATGACCACGAAGAAGAACTGCAGCTTACAGAAACACATACGTATCAAGACGGGATGCTTGCGGTTACTTACCAAAGAAAGGAGCAGAAACATTGATTCCACAAGATTTAAAAAAGAATCTCTCTGACGCGTATGACCGCCAATCGAAACAGCGTAACCAAAACCGTACACAAGATTGGAAAATCCATGAGCGGACGGACTTCCTGCAGAGGTTGAGGTATGAAAACAAACATTCCCTACTCGAAATCGGGGCTGGTCCCGGAAAAGACAGCCTTTTCTTCTCACAAGAAGGATTTGACGTTCACGCCACTGATCTATCTAAAGAAATGGTGGAGCGCTGCCGTGAAAAAGGACTAAAAGCTGACGTTATGAGTTTTGATGATCTACAGTTTCCAGGAGAACATTTTGATGCGGTCTGGGCGTTGAATTGTCTGCTTCATGTACCCAAAAAGAATCTTCCGGGAATTCTTACCGATATTCGTAACCTCTTGAAGAAAGACGGACTGTTTTATTTAGGGGTTTATGGGGGCATCACCCACGAAGGCATCTGGCAAAATGACTTTCATGAGCCTAAACGCTTTTTTTCTTTTTATGAAGACGATCACCTTGAATCCATTTTAACCAAAGAGTTTACGCTCGAAGCCTTTCATAAAATCCCAATGAATGAAGAAGAAGAAGATGGCCCTAGTCATTTTCAGGGAGTTATTCTACGAAAATGACTCATGGCTCCCGATTCACTCCGCTCCCCCGTCTCCGCCGCCATCCGAATGGTCGAACTGATGAAAACCAGGCTGCCACGTGCTCTCATCTTTTTTAGAGGCCAAGGTGCGAGTGCTCGTTGATTGTCCTACAAACCTAAGGATGAGAAATACAAACGCAAGGACAAGGACCAGGCCGAAAATTGTTGGAAACATATCCATCCTCCTTTTTCATCCATACGATTGGATACAAAAATAGTTTCGGAATATTCTTGAAGTTAATAGACGAAACCACGCTTATTTGGTATAGTGATGGAATTTACCACTGTCCTAAGGGGGAAAGCCAATGATACCTGAGAAGTTGAAGAAGGGAGATGAAATACGAGTGATCTCTCCCTCTAAGAGTTTAGCAATTGTAGCACCTGATCAGCAGAATCTTGCCGTAGAACGATTGAATCGGGCAGGGTTCAAGGTCACTTTTAGTACATATGCAGCAGAAAGCAGTCATTCCATCTCGAATCCCATCCATCACCGAGTGACTGATATTCACGAAGCTTTTTCTGATCGAAATGTCAAAGCCATCCTGACTACACTCGGCGGATACAATAGCAACCAATTGTTGAACCATCTTGACTACGATCTGATCCAAGAGAACCCAAAAATCTTTTGTGGCTATTCAGACATTACGGCTCTGTCCAACACCATTTATAAAAAAACTGGACTGGTCACTTACAGTGGTCCTCACTTCTCCACTTTCGGTATGGAAAAAGGAATCGACTATACGCTCGATCATTTTATGAAAGTATTCACTGAAACAGAACAGTTACACATCCGCCCAGCACTTGATTGGAGTGACGATCGCTGGTATTTGGACCAACAGGAACGACAATTCTATTCCAATCCCGGTTATGAAGTGCTATATGAAGGAATGGCCGAAGGAATTTCCTTAGGTGGGAACCTTTGCACATTGAACTTGCTTCAGGGAACGCCGTTTATGCCTTCCCTAGAGGGGAAAATTCTGTTCCTTGAAGATGACCTATTATCAGATCCTCCCACCTTCGACCGTAATTTACAATCATTGGTCCACCAACCTGAATTCAGCGGTGTGCGGGGAATAGTCATCGGCCGGTTCCAAAAAGAATCGAACATGGACGATGACACGCTTGTACAAATATTGAAGTCGAAAAAAGAACTCGAACAGGTACCCATCATCTATAATGCCAGCTTCGGCCATACCACACCGATTTTCACTTTTCCTATCGGAGGCAAGGTTAGAATAAAAGCACACCCCCAAAACCCAACCATTGACCTTCTCGAATATTAAAAGGAGCCCAGTTCATCACTGGGCTCTTTCCATCACTTATCTACTAGATCATAAAGTTTATACACACGACCATTCTCTATTTCATCGCTTTTCTCTAGTAGGTTCATCAATACACTCGCCACCTCATCAGGCGAGCGTAATTCCCCTTCTTCTTTTAACTTCCTGAATTTCTCCACATCGGCAAAAGCGTCTTCTGAAGAGGAACGAATTTCTCCTTGCATGTCTGTATCAATAACACCAGGACTATAAGCAAGGATGGTGTGTCCCCTTCCCTCCTGTTCCAGAGCCAGTGTTTGTGTGAAACGGTTGATGGCTGCTTTGGAGCTGCTGTATGTACTCCAGCCATGAATGGTTTTCTCTGCCGCACCGGAGGTAATGTTTATGATTCCAAGAGATGTTTCTCTTTCATTCGCTTCTTTAACAAAACGGTTCACAGTAAGGATGGGCGCCGTTAGATTCACTTGCATATGTTTTTGTACAGCGTCTGCTTCCAATTGACCAACTGTTTCAATAGGTTCGATGACCCCTGCATTATTGACGAGATAAACGTAATGAGTTTCCTTGTGAAATACAAGGTCCACCATTTGATTGAGCCCTCGATTTAAGTCGTCCATATCACTCAAGTCACAGCTGACATGATGAAACTCCAATCCTTTTTCATCTGCCAAAGCTTTCAGTCCTTCATTACCTGAGCGTGAGACCGTGACCACATTCACATTCTTCAAAAGATATTGTCGAGCAATCGCTTCTCCTAAGCCCCGGGAAGCCCCCGTTACAACTGCATATTGCATATCTACCAACCCTTTCTCCATTCTCTTTTTTTGCTTTCCCTTTTATACAATCGGCAAACGCTCCGGTCAGAAACTTTACATCCCAGAAACCAAACGATATGATAAACGGAGCACAAGTGGACACATAAAGGAGTCTACCTATGAAATATTTTTTTCTGTTTATTATTTATGTTGCAGGACTTGTCGTTTCAAGTCTTGGCCTTGCACTGATTATAAAATCCGGTTTAGGAGTCGGCCCGGGAGACAGCATTGCTGTCGGACTGTCCATGCACCTTCCTGTAACTGTAGGAAGCGTCATGATCGTCGCTTTTGTGATTCTATTACTTGTCAATGCAAAATTGGAGCATAAACGCCCCCAATTCGAATCATTGATCCCGATTATCATCCGTGGAAGAACGTTGGATATCTTTCTATACGGCTTGCTTGAAAATATGGAGTATGAAGCATGGTGGGCCCAATGGGGGATTTTCTCACTCGGCCTCTTTGCCACAGCTGTTGGAATCTCCGTCTACTTACGGACCCCATTCCCGCGCATTCCTCTTGATCACTTCATGATGATCATGAATGAAAAAACGAACCAATCAAAAAGTACGGTACGCATTTTCTCCGAGTCCGGAATGGCTCTCATTGGTTTTTTACTTGGAGCGCCCGTAGGTTTTGGGACATTGATTGTCGCCCTGCTGTTAGGGCCGCTTATTCAATGGACATTCCAGTGGGCAAGGCCGATTGCAGCCCTTTGGACAGAACCAAAGAAAAAAATGACTCAAAAAGCGTGATGCTGCCATCACGCTTTTTTTCATTCCTCAAAGGAGAGCTTCGTCACACCTGTTTCTTCAAGCTTTCGACCAATCTCTTCCTCAATGGCGAGGCGCTTTTCCATCTGTTCTTCTGTCAGTTTCCCGTCCATAGAACCATAGATTTCGGTCATTTCTTTTTCGGCAAGTTTTTCGACCAATTTATCCCAGAAACTGAATTCATCATATTCTTCTACGTGCGTGTCCAATAGTCTCGATTCATAGTCCACATCAAGGTCATGGACACCGATTTGTTCCTGATAGGAAACTTTGTCCTCAAGATTCGCTTCCTTGTATTTTGACAGAACAAGTTCTCTTACATCTTCGAACTGTTCATCCAGCTCCAACTTGATCGAATTGACCATCCATGTCCCTAAAAACACCATCTCAACAAGTATTTCATATTGTTCTTTTGTCATTTCAAGTTTTACATTACCCAAAAAAGACCGCTCCTTTCCTCTTTTCCTTAGCATTATAGCATATCCACAAGCCTCTATTTATTATCCCGCTTGTACCCTTTCTTCATAGCATTCCCTGCCGATGTCCCACACCATGGCATACCATGTACAACGGCCTTCCAGTTAGTACCTGGCACCGTCTTAAGGTTTACGGATGCCAGATATGGTGTCACTCATTCACATAACAATACATTAAAAAAACCGGTAGCTGTTAAGCTACCGGTCTTCCTATTATTCAGCTGCCGTCTGACTTGTAAAGATCGAATCCTCCTGATTGATATGAGCATCTGATTCATAACATTTTTGGAGTTTCCTAGTGAGGGCACCAGGTAAACCATCACCAATGGTCTGCCCGTCAACTTCTAGAATCGGCATGATTTCTGAAGTGCTGCTGGACAAAAACAATTCATCCGCATAGGCAAGGTCCTCCACTTGGAAGGCTTCTTCAATAAAGTCAATGTTTTCTCTCTCACAGAAAGCCTCCACTCTCATCCTTACACATCCATGCAGAATGTTCTTCTTAGCAGGATGGGTGTACACTTTCCCCTGCCTTACAAAATAAACGTTGGAAGAGCTGCATTCAGTCACTTCTCCATTTTTATGAAGGATTGCCTCATAACACCCTTGTTCTTTAGCTGTCTGTTTAGCAAGGACATTAGGAAGCAAGTTTAAGCTCTTAATGTAGCACCAGTCCCAGCGGACATCTTCCTGAGTAATAGCGGTTACGCCATCACGTAAAAATGAATATGGACGAGGTAGGTCTTTCACATACGCATACAGGTTAGCTTGTGTTTGTTCCGGAAAAGCATGATCCCTCGGTGCAGAGCCTCTGGTAATCTGCAAGTACACCTTGGCATCTCCTTCAATTCCGTTTTTCTTAAGCAGTTCATCCAGCCGTTCGTACATGTCTTCCTTTTTATATGGGACATCGATCTTAACGGCTGCCGCTGAACGGTAAAGCCGGTCGATGTGTTCATCGATTAAGTAATAGTTCCCGTTATACACACGGATCACTTCATAAATTCCGTCACCGAATTGAAGTCCCCGTTCCTCAAATGGGTACTTCAATGTATCTTGTTTTACAAAATCATTTTCTGTCAAAATATGGTCATGAATCGTCATCACTTTGCCTCCTCAAGTCATCTCCAGGTTTAACGAATAGTTTATCAGAAAAAAGGGCGGGGATGGACCCTTAGATGAAAAACTTTTTAAATGGCACCGTTCGACCTATTCCAAAGTTTGAAGCCTGGAAGGCCGATGTGAAATGAGAGTACCCTCATCCGTCCCCATACAAACCCTTTTCATAAGCCCTGGAAGATCAAAGTTAAAAATGTGGACAGGCACTTGGAAATCTCGTGCGAGAATAAGAGCGGACTGATCCATGACCTGGATGTTATGGAGAAGGATATCATCATAATTTAACGTGCCATACATTTGCGCTCCTTTATGTTTGACAGGATCCGATGTGTATACACCATCGACTCCTTGCTTGGCAACAAGGATGGCGTCACAATCCAATTCAATCGCCCTTTGTACCGCAGGATAATCGGTCGTGACAAACGGCTGCCCGTTTCCTCCCGCCAAAATGAGGACCATTCCTTTACTCAGGTGGTGTAAAGCTTTCAAACGAATATACGGCTCCGCTACACTTGCTATCGGAATGGATGTCATAACTCTGATTTCTTTTTTGGATTTTTTCTTCAACACGCCTCTTAACATGAGACTGTTTATAATCGTACCGATTGTACCTATATTGTCGGCCTCTACTCGCTCAATTCCCCAGTCTTCAGCAGTCCTCCCTCTGAAGATATTGCCTCCTCCGACAACGACCGCAACCTCCATTCCACTTTCAAGAAGCGATAGGATTTCATTTGCGATGTGATCCATGCGTTGGTTGTCGAAACTGTCCTTACTGTTTCCTTTCAAGGCACCACCACTGATTTTAAGTAAGACACGAGAATATCTCATTATGAATCCCCTTTTCATTGACCATTACTTATGAGAAAAAAAGAGCCTAGACCTGTGTCTAAGCTCTCATGACTAAAAGAATTTCCCAAACGTTCTTCTATGCTATCGTATGCTCAAGCAAGCGTTATTCATTCCACTTCTACAGTGATTTCCATCCAAGGATGCTCGTAGGGTACGCCTCCATTGCCGTCATCTTTGATTGGATAAAAAGCTAAATCAAGTTCCTCCAACTCCTGATCATATCGGAAGTTATCGAATTGGATATAGCGAAAAGTAGTGAACGTCCCTTCCTTCGTACCAATCGTATGTCCATTATAGGTGGTGCCATTGGAGTCTACGGCTTTTACTAAGAATTCGATATGACCTTTCTCTCTCAGCCAATCCTCTTCCTTGTTTTTCATTACAGCATTTCTGTCACCATACCACATCCCAAGATACAGTCCTTTTGCATCGTTCCGGCTGTAAAGCCTGGTCAAATGGACTTTCGTATCCCCAATTTCCTTAGATGAAACCGTAATCGGTTCCGGGTGCTGTCTTGGGGTTTCTACCATCGGGTAGGTCTGGTTGTTTTTCAGTGCGTTGACTTCCTTGTTGTCCACATAAAAAAAGACAGCGGCAATTAATACAGCAATCAACCCATATATAGCCACGCGCACCTTTTTCATCCATCTCACCTCTTTTTTATAAGAAGGTAAACCTTACCGTCATTATATCAAAATCCTTTTCGCCACGTTGTCAAATGGAGGGAGAGGTTTTGTCGATTTCTTACTGATTAAGTCTTCAACATTCTTTTAAAGCAAAAAAACTGCTCTTCCCTTAAGGGAAGAGCAGTTTGAATCTTATAAGTATTTTTTCTGTACTTTTTTACCACCATAACTGAAAACAACATCCCGGCCTTCGACTTTCGTTTCTATATGGACATTCCGGCCCCACAGCTGATAAACATACGGCAATGTTTTTTCCAAATACCCAACATCGAGCTCAACTTCTTCATAGTGGTGTTTTAAATAGAGTTCCCCACCCTTCACATAATCACCATCCTGGACAGTAATATAAGGGAACCCTCCATTGACCCTCATGGTGACAAGCTGATCACGGACAGCCTCATGATCTTTATCTGTGATTTTATATTTCTGCCCTTGTTTTTGGAAAAGGTATAAATCTTCTCTTCGGGCCAGATCTCTCGTTAAATAATTTCGGATGAAGCTTTGATCTGATTCGATTTCCCGAACCTCGAACATTTTTTCTCTTCCCGAACCGGGTTCGACCCCATGTTTGATCATTTCCTCCGTCGGATTGTCATAGCGCTCTTCAATGTCCTCAAAAATCTTCAACCCCAGATAATATGGATTCAACTGGGTTTTACTTGGCTGTACCACGCTCGCATTGAGCTTGGCGAATTCAATGGCCTCGTCACTTGTCAAATCCATTTCTCTTAATATTCGAGCATGCCAGTATGAAGCCCAACCTTCGTTCATGATCTTTGTTTCCAACTGTGGCCAGAAATACAGCATTTCCTCCCGCATCATTGTCAAGATATCCCGCTGCCAGTCCTCCAGTTCACGACTGTACTGTTCAATGAAAAGCAATAAATCCTTCTCGGGCCTCGGAGGAAATTTCTTTTTCTTTCTGAACCTTGGCTGCTCTTCTGAAGATGATTCATCAATTTTCCAAATATCATCATATTCTGTTTGAAACGGTTTTTCTTCACTTTCTTCTTCGTCCATAGACCATGCAAGCTTAGGCCGGACCAATGATGGGTCAATGTGTTCTTGAATGGCAAGCACAGCATCAAGGAATGATTCGACCTCATGTTTTCCGTATATTTTGTCGTAAGTAGCGATTCGTTCTGCCGTAGCCGCCATACTTTCCACCATGTCCCTCTTTGTATTCTGGAACCGGGCATTATTTTTGAAAAAGTCACAGTGAGCCAGGACGTGTGCGACAATCAGCTTATTTTGGATCAAACTGTTAGAGTTCAACAGGAAGGCATAACAAGGATTCGAGTTAATGACAAGTTCATAAATCTTACTTAGTCCGAGATCATATTGCAGCTTCATCTTATAGTATTGCTTTCCAAAGCTCCAGTGGGAAAAGCGTGTCGGCATCCCGTACGCTCCGAATGTATAAATAATATCATCAGGACAGACTTCGTAACGCATTGGGTAGAAATCAAGCCCGAAACCTTTAGCGATTTCCGTTATTTCTCTGATCGCATATTCGAGCTTCTTTTGGTCATCTGGTCTCAAAGATGCCCCCTCCTTCGATTTCGCTTATCTTACTATATGAGGGTAAAGCAGCGAACATGAAGGTTCAGTCCATCTTCTTGTCCTCTATACTAGAATTTTAGCCATGATATACTCATCGACGGGACTCTCATTGATCATCAGGGATTGTCTTTTCACTCCTTCTTTTTCAAAGCCCATGCGTTCATAAAAGCGGACAGCCCTTTCATTATGGACCATAACTGTAAGTTCAAGCCTCGTCACACCTTTTGCTTCCGCCCATTGAAATAATTGATAGAAAAGCTCTTTAGCGACCCCTTGACCGTGGAAGTCCTTCAATACTCCCGTAATAACGCTCGCTGTATGTAGTGTCCTTGGTGCACCACCGCCAAAAACGGTCACATGCCCGATGACTCCCCCGTCCAGCTCGGACAGGATGATTGTAGAGTTTTCTTCCTTCCCCACCCTTTGCATCAAACCTTTTACTTTTTCAATCGTGGATTTCCTTTCGTCTTTCCCATATAATAAAAAATCAGTTTCTGACTCCAATTGTTCGATAAGGTTTTGATAAGCTTCCGCATCATAAACCTCTGCCGTTTTAATCATCTTCCATTCCCCCCTCTTTTCACATTTTATCAGAATATGGGCTGACAGACGCCAATCTCTCCTGTCCGTTTCATTGATATACAATCGTCTGACCAGCCGTGCTTTGAGCAAGGAAAAGGGCTGATTTCAGTGTCTGCACTTCTTAGGAATCCTGAACAAAAAAAAGAGAGCACATGGCTCTCTTTATGCTGCCTCCTCCTGAAGGGAAACGTTTTGTTTTCGATTTTTCAATATAAAATAGATGATCGTTAGTATAGAAGCACCTAAAATGAACCCTGTTAAAATAGATGCATTCTGCCACATTAAAGCGAAATTGCCATCAGAAATGATTGATTTGAATCCTGCTACTGAGTAAGTCATAGGTAAGAGGGGATTAAACCACTGCAGAGGTTCTGGAATCAATTCCAGCGGGAACGTCCCTGCACTCGTCGTCAGTTGAAGGATTAAAATCAAAATAGCCACGAATCTTCCTGGGTCACCAAGCCATGTCACGAGCATTTGTACAAGCGTCATAAAGGTCAAACTCGTGAGGATGCTGAACAAGTAGAAATATCCTACATGAGTAACTTCCAAGTTCAACCCATACAAGATCACACTTGCTGCGATGACAGCTTGTATGGTACCTGCTACAAACAAAACTCCAAACTTAGCCGAAAACCATCCAAGTCCGCTTCTTGGACTTTCGAAAGGTTCACGGACAGGGTAAACAATGGTAATTAACAATGCGCCTACGAATAAGCCTAAAGACAAGAAATAAGGGGTAAAGCCTGTGCCGTAATTCGGCACGTGGTTCAGGGATTCTTTGTCCACACCTACTGGAGATCCCATCATTTCTCCTGTCTCCTCGTCCGCTTTCACTTCATTCGCTTCCGATGAAGCGGTGCTCAGGTTCGATTCAAACTCCTGCGTTCCAGAAGTTAATGCACCTGTTCCCTCTGACAACTCACCCGCTCCTTCTTGAAGTTGTTTGGAACCATCCGCCAGCTGGTTAGACCCATCGAAGATCCTGCTTGCTCCTTGATTGATTTCAGAGGCGCCAGACGCTAGTTTCACAGCTCCTTCCTGAGCTTTAGCCAGTTCTTTTGAAAACCTACCCATGGAGGTCTTCAATTGCTCTTGCCCATCGGAAAGCTTTGTGGCTCCCTTATAAAGATCGCTTTGGCCTGCGACTAGTGTTTCGGCTCCTTTTTGCAGTTGAGTTTGCGCTTTAAGGAGTTCTTCAACTTTCCCATTTAAGGGGCCAGTTGCCTCGCTAACTTTAGCTGTTGCTGAGTTAAGAGAACTTGCTCCTTTTGCGAGTTCGAAAGCCCCAGTCTCCAGCCCCTCTATCTTTTGGAGGAGAGCCTTCTGTTGTTCTTCAGGCATGGTTTCAACTAAAGGAACCAATTCTTTCTTCAGACTTGTGATCCCTTCAGCCACTTGCTGGGCAGAAGTAGATACCTGATCTGCGCCTTGATTCACTCCGTTCATACTTTCATTGAGCTTTTCTGCACCACTTTTTAACGGGGAAGTTTTTTCAATCATTAAAGAGATTCCCTCACTTAAAGATTCGGCTCCTTCTTTAGATTGAGCGATGCCGTTTTGTAGGCTTTCCGAGCCACCTTCGGCATCAGCTGTCCCTTTTTCAAGCTGTGCAAATCCGTGTTGCAATTTGCCTAGTCCATTACGTAAATCAGAGGACCCGTCAGCCAAATCAGATGCTCCATTCCTTAGCGCTTGCGTCCCGCTTGCCAGCTCCAATTGTTTATCAGTGAATGTTTTTAAACTTTCTTCCAATTTTTTAGCTCCCTGGTCCAAGTCTGCAGCTCCCTGGTCCAAGTTTCCTGCTTTTTCACTTGCATCTGCCAGCCCTTTTTGAAGTTCACTGAACTGCTCGAACATGGCATTGGCATAGGTTTCAGTCATTTCACTGGATAACTTAGCTTTCATCTTTTCTGTTGCCGATTCACCAATTTGGGCAGATAAGAAGTTGAACCCTTCGTTCGGCACGTATTTCAACTGTAGAGGTTTCGGCGTATCATCCATCACCGTTGTAGCATCCGCAGAAAAATTCTCAGGAATCTCAACAAGCATATAATAATCTTGCTCTTCAAGACCTTCATAACCCTTTTCCTCTGAGACTACGTGGTATTCAAAATCTCCTCCATCATTCAATTGGTTCACGAACTCTTTTCCTACTTGAAGAGGTTCTCCATTAAATTCTGCCCCCTCATCGAGGTTCACGATTGCTACCGGCAATTCATCCATGCTGTCATAAGGGTTCCAAAACGCCCATAAAAACATCGCGCTGTAAATCAGCGGGATGAGAAGGACCGCTAAAAACGGTACCAGTACTTTTTTATTTTTTCCAATATGCTTCCACTCTGAGATCCAAAGCTTCCAACCACTCATTTTCCTACCTCCTAATAACATATGACTATATTATTCATTTGGTCATTTTCCGTCAAAAAAAGAGGACCATCATTCGGGTGATAATCCTTTGAACACGTAATCATCAAATAAATGAAGGATCTTTTCCTTGGATAGGGGATCATGTGCTTCTTCCCAATCGATAATCAGTGCCGTGTATAACTTCAACATCATAAAGGCCGTAATTTCCGGGTCACATTCGCGAATATCTCCCTCTGCTACAGCTGTTCTTATCTTATCCTTTAGATACTCCAAGATTAAAGCCTCTACATTTTGAAGAGCTTCCTTTACAGCTGCCGTTCCTATTTCACGTGCTTCATATACGAGTTTCACCGTTAACTGGTGGCTCTTACGGTATTGAAGCAGTTCTATAAGTGCTAAGTGTACATTTTCTTTCAGGGATCGCTCGTCATCCATGACAGATTCCGCTTTTCCCTTCATTTCTAAGAGAAGCTCTGCGATAATGTCCTGAAACAATTCTTCTTTGTTTTGAAAGAAGTTGTAAATGGTGCCTTTTCCTACATTCGCAGCTTTGGCGACTTGATCCATCGTTGTCGCTTTATAGCCAAAAATGGAAAAAGATTGACGGGCGGCCTCACGAATTTCTTCTCTTCTATCCAAACTCATCTTTATCACCTGACCATTTGAACAATTTAGTCACCTTTACTACAAAAAAGATTATACACTCTTTAATTTCAGTTGCAACCCTTTTTTCATGTAAACTGGAAGATATGAAAAGAGAAGGGAGTTTTCCTATGAAAGAGAATGTTCTGCGTTCTTATGAGTATTTATCCACACATTATGCGTTCGATGTTGATTCAAAACCCTACAATGCCTATTTAGAACGACCGGCTATGATTAATCTTCTTCCTTGTCTTCAAGGAAAAAAAGTGCTCGATGCAGGTTGTGCTGCTGGATGGTATGCACGCTACATGGCTGATCATGGAGCAGCTGTTACAGCGTTTGATCTAAGTCCTTCGATGATTGATGTGACCAAGCGCAGAGCAGGGAATGCCAACGTTCACGCTTCTGTTCATGATTTGACAGATCCCTTGCCAGCGGATAATGATTCTTTTGACATCATTGTAAGTTCACTCACTCTCCACTACATAAAAGAATGGCGCCCTGTTTTTCAGGAGTTCCACCGCACCCTAAAACCAGGAGGAACGTTTCTTTTTTCTACTCACCACCCGTTCATGGATTATATGAACCATAAAGCAGAAAACTATTATGCCACTCAGCAAATCGAGGATGAGTGGACCGTAAACGGAGAAAGAGTCCCCATGACTTTCTATAGACGCCCTCTGGAAGAGATTATTTCATCAGTGACTGATCATTTCCGTTTCATAAATTTAACAGAGCCAAGACCGACGCAGAAGTTCAAAGAAGTCCACCCAGAAGGCTTCGATAAAGTTTCAAGGAAGCCGAACTTCATGATTGTAAAAGCTGAAAAGCCAGAATCTCCGTAAGAGATCCTGGCTTTTTATTATGAGCGTTGGTCAGGGAAAATCCGGTCGACCATTTCTCCGAATTCACGGAAAAATCCTGTGACTGGTTCACCATTTTGAGCATCTTCTACATAATTGTTTGTTAAGTCAACAAAATCTGGGTTTGTTGAGATATAAACATTGTTTATGTCCTGATCCGATGCTTTAACCGCTTTTTTGATTTGCTTTTCCATTTCATCAGAGACTTCGTTCTTGTCTCCCTTTGGATTATCAAGCTCTGCCGCTACATAAGCATTATCACGTGTTTTCAACACGTAAACACGATCTACGCCATCGACATTCTTTTCGATACGATTTGCTGCATCCTTGGCCACTTTGTAATTCGTGTTATGAACCATTCCGCGATCATTGTCATACTGGTTCGCTTTTTGACCATTTTCAGACATGTCATCAGCTGTACGTTCGAAGCTTGTATTTTCCACTCCATTGTAGTTGCCATTGTCAGCAGCTTCTTGTTCTGCCTGGCAGGCCACAAGAGTTCCGGCTGCCAATAGACCGATGGCTAATACTTTAATCTTCATGCTATTCAACCTCCTTCCATCCATGTTTACGGTTAGTATGTGTGGTTGGAAGGCAAATATGCGATTGCTAAAAACAGGAAGACGGTGTCAATATAAAGAAAATCCTCAGTCGAAAAGTGAACGGAGGATTAACTATTCAGAAACGGGATGCTCCACCAGATATGAATGAATATTAAATAAACGAAAAAAATAGCGTTAATAAATAAAAGGAAAGCAGAAACCAGTTTATAATGACCTTCTACTTTTTTGTACCCGATCCGAATGAAGATAAAGCCAGCAATCAAAAGCAAATACAAGCTGATGAACCATATCCATGTATATGGTGTTGAAGCATCAAATCCTACTTCGTATCCGATTCCAAATAATAACCAGGGGGCTAAAAAACATAAAATGGATAAAGGGACATACCGTTGATCACTTTTTATGTAAAAAAGAGAAAGAATGGCAACAACAAGGGTAATTCCTCCAATGATTTCTGAAATCAAAATCATTACCTTCTGGGTGGCATCAGCTTCGGCTGTTACAACGCTAAGAAATAGCAGCATCCCCAATAGGATGACACACCCCACATTTGCATAAAGAAGATTTTTTTCTGACATCACGAAGACTCCTTCCGCCAAAAGCAAAACTTTTCCATACTATCATAACAAAATTTCCAATGCTCTGCGGAAGAAAAAAGCAAAAATGTGTCGACATTCCCAGAACTGTGACGAACTCTCTGATTGAGCAAGAACGCTCAAGGGGATAATAAGACCACTCCTTTCATAAAGGAAGTGTCATCCAATGAGTCACTATGATTACGACAAAGCCCTGCATTTCATGATCTGGGGCCAATGGGACGACTTGCTTGTCCTGATGGTACGAACAAGGGATGAATTTCTTTCTAAAAAGATTGAAACATTCCTCCACTCGGCTTACTATCCGAGTAAACAAAGCGAAATGCTCGAATCTCACGAAGCCTTGTTAAGCTATATCGATCATGCTCAAGCGACAACACTGCAACCAAGCTTTTTCACATAAAAGACAGACAAGGTCATCCAATTTTTGGATGACCTTGTCTTCATTTATTTTCCATTTATACACGTGGATATTCTTGGATAAGCGGGTGGAGATGCATCTCATCAATGACCATATGCTTCGGAGCAAGCGCCATATAGACGACGGCTTCCGCAATATCATGAACTTTGAGCCATTCCGACTTTTCAGGATCTCCTTGGGTCCCATTGGCAAAATAAGTGTCCACCATTCCGGGATTAATGGTCCCAGCACGGATGCCATCTTTTCTCACTTCTTGAGCAAGCGACCCCATAAATCCTTGAACAGCATACTTCGTGGAGGTGTAAAGAGCGCCCCCCTCAGGAATTGTATAACGTGAGACATCGGATGCGACAGTAATGATGGTACCAAACTTCTGTGACTTCATAATCGGGAGCACCGCTTTGGTCGCGAGAAATACGCCCTGAACGTTGATATCATACGTCCGCCGCCACTCCTCTACTGTTACTTCTTCGATTGGTTTGAAGTCCCCAATACCCGCATTGTTAACAAGAATGTCCACTTTGCCATACGCTTTTTTTGTTCCTTCCACGACCTGATCGATTTCGTTTTCATCACTGACATCGGCCGTATAAGATAAAACATTTGTGTACCCTTGCTTTTCTAACTCTTCCTTCGTTTGATGTATTTCTTCTGAGCTGCCGATGATGGATAAATAAGCCCCTTTTTCGGCGAGTTGAAAAGCTATTTCTTTTCCTATGCCCCTTGAAGCTCCTGTCACAATAGCTACTTGTTTGTCCAACACAACAAATTCCTCCTTACGTTCGTTCCGGCTTTTCTTCTGTGTCTATTTTAAATCGTAGATCAAATAAATCCCGGCGTCTGTCACGGATCTGACGGACGGTTCCTGACTTCCGTTGTCTTCTAAGTATTTCTAAATCAACATCTCCAACAACAACCGTTTCCACATTCGGGTTACATTCACCAATAATCCCATCCCGGGCAAATTCGAAATCCGATGGTGTGAAGATGCCTGATTGTGCATACTGAATGTCCATATTCTCCACTTGCGTCAAATTCCCTACCGTTCCAGCAATAACTGTGTAGACTTGGTTTTCCACCGCACGGGCCTGGGCACAATAACGGACGCGCAAGTACCCTTGTCTGTCATCTGTACAAAATGGTACAAAGATAATATTCGCTCCTTGATCGACTGCATAGCGTGCAAGCTCAGGAAACTGGATATCATAACAAATCTGAATGGCGATTTTACCACAATCCGTATCAAAGACTTTGACCGCATCTCCAGGTTGAATCCCCCACCACGTCCGTTCATTCGGTGTTACATGAATCTTATATTGCTTTTCAATCGTACCATCGCGTCTGAATAGGTAAGATATGTTATATATTTGATCTTCTTCTTCCACGAAGTGAGACCCACCGATAATGTTCACATTGTACTTCACAGCCAGGTGAGTGAACATTTCAATATATTCTTCGGTGTAAGAACTCAATTTACGAACAGCTTTTGATGGCACTTTTTCTTCTAGGAAGGACATAAGCTGAGTGGTGAAAATTTCAGGAAACACCGCAAAATCAGAACCATAATCAGCAGCAACATCCACATAATACTCACATTGCTTCGCAAACTCTTCAAAGGAATCGATATTTTTCATCATATATTGGATAACCATAATTCTGACTGGATGACTCGTCTTGAAATAGCGCTTCGTACGGGCACGATAATCAATATTATTCCATTCCATCAACGTTGCATACTTTAAAGACTTCTCATCATCAGGAAGGTAATCAGGATTGATCCTCATGACAGTAAAGCCGTTCATGATTTGGAAAGTGAGGACAGGATCATAAATGTTTTGATTACGGACTTCCTCCACGTATTCACGCGGCGACATCTCACCTTCATATTTATGGTAATTCGGAATACGCCCTCCGATGATGATACTCTTCAAATTCAATGAGCGGGCTAATTCTTTCCTCGCTTCATACAGACGCTTTCCTATTTTCATCCCTCTGTATTCAGGGTGGACCATCACTTCAATTCCATACAGATTATAGCCGTCTGGATCATGATTCGTGATATACCCTTCATCTGTAATGTCATCCCATGTATGCTTATCATCATACTCATCAAAATTGACAATTAAACTTGAACAGCTTCCTATGATTTCCCCCTCGAACTCGACAACGAACTGCCCTTCTGCAAAGTGTGTTAAGTGGCTCTCCAGATGTTCCCTCTTCCATGGATCCATGTCAGGGAAACAAACTTTCTGTAATTCAAAAATCTGTTCGATATCTTTATCCTGCATGTTTCTAACAATTATTTTCTTTTCATACTGAGTCAGATCAAGCTTTGACATCTTATCTTCCTCTCTTTATGATGATCTTTCAATCATTTTCATCGTACTCAACCTCCATCCATCTTGTCTAGCTTTTTAAAAAGTTATTCCACTAAATGGCAGGTTTATGTAAGACTCAGTTTCGAGACTTTCATTTAGTGGGTGGGGGCTACGGGGAATAGCTCGCTTTCCGCGGGAGCGCGATGAGCCTCCTCAGGCTGACGCCTTGTGGGGTCTCACCTAGCACTCTTTTCCCGCAGGAGTCTCGCCATTCCCCTCCGCCCCTTTGCTATTTCAAACTCTCGAAACCATCTCCAGAATAAAAAGTCATTCCGTTTAACTGGAGTATAAGATTGAAACTTCCATGACTAGGTACTTAAACTCTGAAAGCTTGATACAGAGCGTTTTATGCTTTTAACAATCGGAATAGCGGAAGACCATCCTACTTGGAAAGGGTTTCGTTTCTCACATACATCGAATGGGGTGGTTGGGAAGCTGGGAGACTCCCGTGGGAGAAGGAGATAGGCGAGATCCCGCAGGACGCAGTCCGAGGAAGCTCGGCGCTCCCCCACAGGAAAGCGAGTAGCTTCCCAACCACCCCTAACGCTGAACCTGGGTAACGAACCCCGAAAACATCTCGAAACTGAGTCTTCAAGTAAAGGGAGCTTTTCTGGAAGATGGAGTTGATAAAGTTCATGGTGTTCAGAAATGAAATGTATGAATTGAATCGGTTCATAACTTCGTGTATGATGGTTTAAGAAGAGGTGTAGACAATGAACGGATTTGAAAGACGGAAAGAACGCAAAAAGCAAAACATCTTGAACGCCTCCCTGAAGTTGTTCTCAGAATATGGGGTGCAGAAAGTCAGCATCCAGGAAATTGCAAAAAAAGCACAAGTTTCTCAAGTCACCATTTATAATTATTTTGGCGGCAAAGATGAGCTCCTATTCGAGACAGTCAAAAAATTCATTTACGAACGACTGGACCGTTTTCGGGACGTCGTCCACAATGACGATATGGACTTCAAAAAAAAGATTCGGTTTGTAATCCAAGATAAAAAAGAAAACATCCTCCATATGGACCCCGGATTTCTTCAAACAGTAATGAGGGACCAGCCTGAGTTGCAAGAGATGATTCAAACGTTCACAGAGAAAGATGCAGTCCCTTTACTGATGGAACTTGTGGAACAGGGAAAAGCTCAAGGGTACGTCCATCCGGATATTTCTTTTCGCTCCATCATGTTTTATATTGAAATGTACTACCAGGCGATGCGATCGAAGGAAGATCTCTTCGATCATTCTCTACCCGAATTAAGTGAAGAAATCACTCATATGTTTTTCTATGGGTTGATGGGGAATCAGGACGAGCATTTGCATGAAGATAAAGAATAACGAAAAAATGCGTAGAGACTTTTCTCTACGCATTTTGTTATCCTTGCTTATCGTAACTTTTTCACATACCAACGAATAAGGTCGTTCCATTTACTTCCAAATAGCTTCTCTCTCCAATATAGGTCTGCGGTTTGAGAAACGACATTATTTTTTGCAGGGTAAGGGTGTACGACATTCGAGATGCTCTGAAACTTCTTATTGAGTGCCTGCACGGTCCCCACTTCCTGCATCCATTCTCCAGCTCCTTCACCAATCGCATGAGCCCCGACGATTTTCCCTCGGTCCGTTGTCAAAACTTTTACTAGTCCCTCTTTCTTCCGCTCCGCCATAAAACGATCGTTGTCTGCTAATTTTGTTTTGAAGGTTAACAAGTCTTCTCCATACTGCTCTTGTGCTTCTTCTTCTGTCAAACCGAGGTGGTAAATTTCAGGGTTTGAGTAGACAACCCATGGTATCTTTTCATAAGAAGCTTTTCTAGAAAGACCCAGAACAGCATTAGAAACGGCGATTTTCCCTTCCATTCCTGCGACATGAGTGAAAGGCATCGATCCATTACAGTCACCTACAGCATAAATGTGTTTTTTATTGGTTCTTAAAGTTGCATCCACTTGAATTGAGCCTTTTTCAGTTACAATACCAGCCTTGTCCAGCCCAAGCTTTCCAATGTTCGCTTTTCTGCCAGCCGCCACAAGAATGGAATCTGCAGTAATGCTGTTTGATATATCATCTTTCGTATAGTGAATATCAACCTGATCTCCTTTTTTCTCCACGCGTTCAACCTTTGCATTCGTTAAAATATTCAGTTCTTCAGATAATAAACGTTGCGACAAGTTCGCTATTTCCTTATCCTCTTTAGACAGAATCCTATCGCTGCCTTCTATTACGGTTACCTCCACACCTAAACGACTCATCGCCTGAGCCAGTTCCACTCCGATCACCCCTCCACCGATAACGACCATAGAAGAAGGTTTCTGATTCAGTGAAAAAATGGTTTCATTTGTTAAGTAATTCACTTTATCCATCCCATCAATCGGGGGAATGGCTGGAGAAGATCCAGTAGCTATGACAAAACGTTTTGCTGTAATCGTCTGTTCCCCTACCTGGAGGGTATGTTCATCTATGAATGTTCCTTCTGCTTCATAAATATCAATACCAAGGTCGATAAAACGATCCTTTGAATCATGCTCTTGGACATCTTGTAGAGCATTTGCGACCCGTTCCATCGCTGACTTAAACATACGACCGTAATCTTCTTCCGTCAATTCAGAGTATTGGGAGACCTCTTTCACCTCTTTAGCCGCTTGAATCAACGCCTTTGAAGGCATGCATCCATAATGAAGACAATCCCCACCAAGTTCCTTTTTCCGTTCAATAAGAGCTACCTTAGCACCAAAACTCGCTGCGCCTGCTGCTACTGTTAAGCCACCTGAACCTCCACCTATAACGACGATTTGATAATCAAACGTCATGGATTTCTCTCCTCATGGACTCATAATGTTCAGAGAAGTCCTTCATTCGTTTTTTATTGACTCCAAAGTCTGAATACCCCACTCTTGAAGCAGATCTGAAATGTACGACCTCTTCCTCCTGATCAAAATAGAACTCGACATCGTCCTTGAACTTCATCCACTTAGATTCGACAACGGCATGGATATAATTTTCGTTTTCTGTTTCAACTGCCGTCCTCTCCATCTCACTTAGGACTTCTTTGATTACAGACTTTGTGGTCTCTAGATCTTTGGAAAAAGCAAGCGCTGTCATCTTCTTTTCTTCTTGCTCTGCTTGAGTACTCACACAGTTCGGAGACTTCGGACAGTCCGACAGCCTCCCATTTTTGACGCCTATATAAGGTTTGCTCATTGCTACTCCTCCTTTTCTACACGATACCCTTATACTCCATGCTTCTTCAACAAAAAAGCACTCCTAACTGTCTAGGAGTGCTTTCCATTCGAAGAATTTCCGTTACCCTGAGGAGTTTTCTCTTTATCGTTCGAGCTGCTCCCTTTGTTTCGGTCATTCTGCTTATCCTCTTGTTTCGAACCTGAATTCTTGTCCTTCCCTTTCTCTTTCGATTTAGGAGAGGGTTGTGTAGATTTTTCCGAATGTTTATCTTTCGAATTTTCATTCTCATTATCTTTATGTGAATTCTTGTTGTCTTTCTTTTCTATGTTCTTCTTGCTGTCTTTCTCTTCTATGTGTCTTTCCCCTTGATCAGCCTTTTTTTTCTGCTGACCAGGAGCTTGGTCTTTTCCTTTTGAGCGTGCTTGTTCAGGTTCCCGTTTTTTTGCATCCTGTTTCTCTGGCTTTAGGACAGGAGGGGCCACCGGTTTCAGGTCAGATTCAAGCACTTCCCCTTGTTTTTCATCAGATGAATCTTCTTTATAAAAGGATTGAATAATTTCTCGATCATCATCTTCAACATGAACAGGGAGTTCTGATTCTGCTTTTTGATCCGTTACTTTTTTCTTTATTCGGTCTGCAACCATTTCATTCACAGATGCCTTTTGTTCAATAGCTTTTCTTCGTAAATCCTTTGGGACTAAAAAGGTAGCAATACTTATATTCGCGGACTTTTCCATGAGGAAGGTTTCAATCTCTTCCGTGTAATCCTGCTTCACTTCTTCTTTTAAATAACTGATACCAATAAGGACCTGGTTCGCATCATTGCTATATCCTCTTTCTTGACTCAACTCTATCAACTCAAAGGTGACTTCCGATGCATCTTTCTTTTTCCAATCTTTCAAGGAAGATACGATTTCATACGCTTCATCATTTTGAGGCATTATATCTATCACTTGCATCTGATCATTTAATTCAAGTTCAACACTTGGATTAATATCAATGTTCATATAAGCATACGCTTGATTGCTTCCATACCAGGAAAAAACAGGGAACACCATTAATAGAAAGATAATGGCTACAACAGCTGCTCGCGTATAGCGATTGCGCAAAACTTGAGTCCATTGATGCAGGACTTTCCGTTCATCCACTGTCCTGAATTGGACTTCCATTCCAATATCTGCATGGTTAATCTTCTCAGCTCTATGGAATTTGCCATCTCTAGTCATGACTATCATATATTCACTCTGCTGTTCCATGACAATACCTTTTTTCACATACCCACCCCTTTCAGATAATCCTTAAGATATACGTAATCCCCGTTCAGGATGAGAACTAGTGCGATGATGAATTTACGGTTTCGTTCTAACGTTTTTTTACTAACATCGACACGATCGACCAAGTCTTTGATTGGTAATCGGCCTTTATCGATGACTTGCGAACATAAAAATTCATCTTCATAAACGAGCCTGGCCACCTGAACAGCAGACTCTCTGGCATCTCTATGTTTGGGAGATGCATCAATCAGCTCATCAAATGAAAGCTTATACTTCTGCAATTGGGCCTGAAATTCCAGAATTTCTTCTTTACGATGCCAAGCTTCCGTTTCCAATTGAAACTTTTCCTTAGCCGCTGAAATCTCTACTGGGTTTTCCATTTGTTCTTCATCATGGAAGTCCTCATCAAGCGAAGTGACTTGTACACGTTTTTGTTCGTTACGAATGTAATCAATCACTTTCCGCTTAATCACGAGCCTTGCAAAAGAAAGAAATGAACTCCCCTTATCACAAGAATAAGATTGGATGGCTTCATTGAATGCAAGCAAACCGATACTGAACTCATCATCTTTTTTAGGGTCTATATATCTTTTACAAACTTCAGAAACACTTTTGGCGATGAAAGGTTGATACTGTTTCAGCATTTCATTACGTGCATCATCATCTCCCTGTTTGGCTGAAGCTACTTGTTCATCCAGGGAGGGATCTGCTTTTTGAAAAAGACGTTTGATCAACCTTTATCACCTCCAGCCTATTAATATTTTCGATTATGGCTTTAATTTTTTGGGTGTCTTTTTTAAGATTATTTCAATTGTGTTACAAAATCGTATCAACCAAAATTTCTGAAGTTTGTCGAAATGGGGTCAGGTAAAAAGGTATTGTCCTTGACCATGACCATTTTACTGAACAACACCTGAACGGTCTACTTCATAGGGGTTACATTTTATTAAATAACCATTTCAAAAAATAAGCCCTAAGACTCTTCCATGATGCACAAAGAATAATAAGATGCATTTAACCCGCGTTATTGGGTATATGTACCCACGCAATGTTAGATCTTTCATGTAACAATTCGTACAATCAAAAAGGAAACCTAAGGAAGGTTTCCTTTTTCTGTCTGTTCATAATAATAATCAATAGGTACTGCGAGGCCGACCCGCCCCTCTTCATCGTCATGTAATGTAGCAAACACTACCCCGATCACTTTACCATGATCATTGATGACCGGGCTTCCTGAATTCCCCCGGTAAATAGGAGCATCAAGCATGAGGACTTGTTGATCCCAATCAGACAACTGTTTATATCCTATTACATTCCCCTCATTAGCAATTCCTGTGAACTTGAGCGGATTTCCGATGAAATACACATGGTCATGTGCATCAAAAGCCGCTTCATCAGCAAGCTCCAAATGAGGGAGGTTCTTACCTTCAACATCCAAAACAGCGAGGTCGACGTCAGGATAAGAGGCCACTATTTCAGCACTGAAGAGACCATCATCTGGAAAGCCTACTGAAATTCTTTTTTCGTCTTCTATGACGTGGTGGTTAGTAAGGATATAGCCATCTTCGGTAAAAGCAAATCCGGTCCCCTTGCTGCGACCAGCCTCCACCACTACCACGGATTCCTTATACGTCTGCACCTTTTCATCTGTCGAAAGTTTTGCAGAAGTCATGAGGAAATCAATCGCAGGAATAGAAAACGTATTTGGAAGAACAGCCACGATGTTTAACACCATCATGAAAGCGATCAACCAGAATATCCACTTAGGGAAAGGACGCTTCTCCTTCTGCTGTTCTTTTTCCAATCTTTCGCGTTCATATGCTTTTCTCTTCTCTTCCTGTACGAGTTCATACAGTTCATCATCATCTATTTCTTCATACAAGTCATCATCGATTATGTCCTTCTTTTCGTATTCTTGCTCATGCATGAAACCTGCCTCCATGTAAGCAGTTTTGAGACCTACACCGCTTCTATCCCTACAGCACCTTGCTGCATCTGGTACATGCGGTAGTACTCGCCTTTACTATGAATCAATTGCTGGTGGGTCCCTTGTTCCATTATTGTACCATGATTAAGAACAAAAATTTGGTCCGCTTGTTGAATGGTAGACAAACGATGAGCAATCACCAAGGTCGTTCTTCCTTCCTTCAAAACTTCAAGTGCTTGTTGAATCACCTGCTCAGTTTCTGTATCAATATTCGCTGTTGCTTCATCCAAAATCAATATCGCAGGATCAAAAGCTAACGCACGTGCAAAAGAGACCAACTGCCTTTCCCCCATCGACAAGGTATCTCCTTTTTCATTAACAGGTTCATCATATTTTCCGGGTAATTTTTCCACAAAGTGATCAGCTCCAACAGCTTTCAACGCTTCTATTGCCATTTCCCGGGAAATACGCTCATCCCCCATGGTCACGTTCGACAAAATCGTCCCACTAAAAATAAAAGGATCTTGAAGAACAATGCCCATATGGCTGCGAACTTGCTGTCTCGACCACTCACTGGTGGACTTTCCATTGATCCGGATTGTTCCTTGCTGGGGGTCATAGAAACGGAACAATAGATTCATGATGGAACTCTTACCTGAACCCGTATGACCGACAAAGGCAGCGGTCTCTCCAGGATTCACATTGAATGAAAGATCTTTAAGCACTTCATTTCCCTTTTTGTAGGCAAATGTTACTTGGTCAAAGTGAATATCTCCTTTGTACCGTTCAATCGGTTTGTTTACAACAGTCTCACCACGTTCATCCAGGATTTCAAACACACGTCCTGCAGCCACACGGGCTTCTTCGAGCTGAGGTAATTGATTGACAAGATCTGTAACCGGCTGGAAGAGTCTGTTCAGATAGTCTACAAAAGCATAGAGGACGCCGGCCGTAACGATCCCTTCAGGACCTATGGAACCTGCCCCGAAATACCAGATAAAAGCTACGAAAGCAAGGTTCCTCAGTACATTCACTAGATTGAATGATGTTAAAGCACTTAATCTGATTAATTTCCTCTGGTAAGTAAAGTGTCGTTCATTCAAGCGTTCAAAATCTGCTAATGTCTGCCTTTCCTGCCTAAAAGATTGGATGATTGACATTCCCTGAATGGCTTCATTGATGTTTCCATTCATGTCACTTACAGTAGAACGGATAACTCTGTTATACCTCCCTGCGTATCCTTTGAACAGCTTCATCCAAATCAGCAGAATTGGGATCAATAATAAGCTCAACAGAGCCAGCTTCCAATCCAATAACAGCAAGGCAATATAAATACCTCCCATATAAAAGAAGCTCGTAACAAATGTCGCCAGCACTTTTACATACAGCTCACGAATCGATTCTGTATCATTCGTTACCCGAGCGACCACCTTCCCCGCCGGCTGATTAACAAAGAATTGAATCGGCAGTGTTTGTATGTGTGAAAAGAGATCATCTCTCATTTTCTTAATAATCCTATTGGAAGACTTTTGCAACAAGAACGTATGCGAAAACTGAAACACGGATGCAATGAGCAGTAACCCAACATATAAACTAAGGAGCCAATAAATCGATTTCATTTCAGGAAGAAAAAAGCTGTACAATTCCTGAAGCTTTAATTTTTCAGCACCTATCCTATACGTACGGTCTGAGGTTTCAATGGTCAAAACCCCATCCTTCCACTGACGACTGCCAGTGATAGGTACTTGTTCCTCCGTGAAATAATAGTCTCTCCCCACCTGCAAAATCGTTCGAGTTTGAAGAGTTTCATCGGATTCATCTCTTCGATCAGAGCGTTTATACAGAGCGTCTCTGTACCTAACCGTGTGTTCATCCTTTGATTCAACCTGATACCATTGGTTTTCAATTCCAATGATATGCTGATCAATCAGCCTTTTGGCAATGAAAGGACCGGTGAGTTCTAAAGCGACGGCGATGATTAAACAAACCAGACCAATGAATATACGTTTACGAAACAACCACGCATACTGAAACAACTGTTTTTCGGCCGATTTCTTCATCGTCCCACCTCCCCGTTTTCCAACTGTTGATGCTCATACTGCTGTTGATACCATCCGCCATTTTCAACCAATTCATTATGCGTTCCCTTTTCAATCACTGCTCCATCATCGAGCACCAGGATTTGATCCGCATGGGTTACGGCTGAAAGTCTGTGAGCAACAATGAACGTCGTCTTTCCTTGCCGTTCTCTTCTCAAGTGTTCTAGAATTTCAGCTTCTGTTTTTCCGTCTACCGCTGACATAGCATCATCCAGCAATAGAATTTCAGGGTCCATGATGAATGCTCGGGCAATGGAAACCCTTTGCTTTTGTCCACCCGAGAGCGTAACCCCACTTTCTCCAACCTTTGTGTCCAGACCCTCAGGCAGTTGTAGAAGATCATCCGCAAAATGAGCCAGCTCCAATACGCGGTTAATTTCCTGGTCGGATGCACCCGGTTTACCAAATTGGATATTCTCTCTGATCGTCTTTGAGAACAGCACTTGATCTTGTGGTACATAACCAATCCAGGCTCTTGTCTGATCAAGACTAAGGTCTCCTAGGGGAACGCCATTCACCTCAAGCCTCCCTGTATCCCCGGGATATTCTCGAAGAAGCTGACGGAACAACGTTGTCTTTCCTGCTCCTGTTTTTCCAACAATGCCAACGGTCTCACCTTGCTTTACTGTTAAATCAATACCGTTAAGACTTTGTTTATCTGCCCCTGGATAAAGGAAGGAGAGCCCTTTAAACGCAATCTGCTTCGGTTTTTCTACGAAGGCAGGGGACTGTGGGTTTTTCACGTCCGGTTCGTAATCAAGCGTCGACTGGACGCGATCCAAGGACGCATTTCCACGTTGCAAGACATTGATCAGTTCCCCGACAGCGAACATTGGCCAAATTAACATCCCTAGATAAACATTAAAGGAAACCATCTCTCCTAAAGTGATTTGGTTCTGGAACACGAGATTCGCTCCATACCCTAATCCAATCGTATAAGAAAGACCAACTAATATTTTTATTGTCGGTTCAAATAGCGCATCAATCTTCGCTACTTCTATGTTTTTGTCGTACACTTCTGTGGTCATTTTGTTGAATGAACGCTCATCATTCTTTTCTTGCACAAATGCTCGAATGACTCGAACTCCTCGAATAGACTCGAGAACCTGGTTGTTCATTTCCCCGAAAGATTCCTGCGCTTCTGTAAAGCGCTTATGAATCACTTTACCGTACCGCTTCATGACAAGAGCCATAATCGGTAACGGAATCAATGCCGCAAAGGTCAATGGCCAGCTTATTGTAAAACCCATAACAGCAATAATCAGCATCATAAATATGGTCGAATCAACCAATGTCAGGATACCGAAACCTGCCGTCATCGTCAGAGCCTTCAGGTCATTCGTTGCTCTCGCCATTAAATCCCCTGTACGGTTCTTCCCAAAAAAAGTAGGTGTCATTCGCAGAAAATGGTTCATCAAACGGGATCTCATCGTCCTCTCCATCATCATCGCACCACTGAACAGCGTATAATCCCATAAATAGGAAATGGTATAACTCGCGATGATTATGCCCACGTAAATGAGTAACAATTCCATTAGACGTTCTCTCGTAAAGGAATTAAATTGTATTTCGTCAATCGCGATCCCCACTAGTTTTGGAGGGATCAAATCGATCATACTTACAACGATTAAAGCTATAATCGCCAATGTGTAACGCTTCCAGTAAGTTTTAAAGAACCAACGCAACTTGAACAGTACACTAAACATCATTTACCACCCTCTCTTCATAACAGTCGCTAACCACTCTCTTTCCAATCTTCGTTCCATTCTTTCTTTTCCATGTAGTGAACCATTTTGATTCCTCCTCAAACCTTTTATGGATTTATATAAAAATCGGCCTTGTAACCGACTTCTATCCAGACACAAAAAAGCATACGTCCTTTGACGTATGCTTCCACACATAAAAAAAGGCACGTACCTACGTGACCTTGTTCCTTCTATATGGTTTTCAAAAATGTTAGATAAACAAATGGCTCTCAGTCACGATCGATATGAAGTTGTCTTTATAGTGAAGACGTTGCTTTTCCATCATCGTGACCTCCTTTTGTATCAATGATTATTTATTATATATTTTTCTGAATTTTAAATCAACCAATATTTTCAAACCATGACTATTCAACAATATGGCAGGATTGTGGAAGACTCAGTTTCGAGACTTTTATGGGAGCTTAGGGGCTCCGGGAAAAGGTTCGCTTTCCGTGGGCGAGTGATGAGCCTCCTCGAGCTAACGCTCTGCGGGGTCTCATCTACCACGCACTTCCCACAGGAGTCTCACCGTTTCCCTACGCCCCTTTACCAAATGAGGTTCTCCAAATCCCTCTTAAAGTAACATGCCTAGTTGTGTTGGGAAATCCTGCTTAATCTGCATCGGTATAGGATTCCTAACTACAAAAGCTCTTATTACTGGAAGGTAGTTTCGAGAATGTCTTACGAAAAGTGGGCGGAGGGGAATAGCGAGACTCCTGCGGGAAAAAAGTGCAGGGTGAGACCCCACAGGACGAAGTCCGAGGAGGCTCACCGCGCTCCCGCGGAAAGCGAGCTATTCCCCTCCGCCCCATCCACTCAACTAACGTCTCGAAACTGAGTCTTCAAGTAAAGGGAGCTATAGTTAGATAATGTTCTGGCCTTCCAGAATGACAATGGCAAGGATAAGGACGATGATGATGACGAATACGATGGAGAGGGGGCGGGAAACGTTCGCTCTTTGAACCTCCTCCCAGCGGACAGGGCGGATGCCGCTGAGCGAAAAGATGGATACAGCAGCCAGCAGGATAGACATGATGTTCACCGTAACTAATAAGAAGGCCCCGTACGCCGCTGCCATCGATCCATCCCCGATTGACATCCCCATCGCGACCGATGGTGGAAGCAAAGCTACAGCTACCATAACCCCGACCAAGTTCCCTGATAAACGATTTAAAAAAGCGAGCGCTCCAGCTGCTCCAGACGCCACCCCTAATGGAATGTCAATCAAGGTAACCTTCGTCCGATCCAGGTATTGAGCGTTTTCCATTCCGACATCAGTAAAATAACCGAAGGCTATGGATATCAATAATACGATCGCTACTCCATACAGAGAACTAACCGCTGATTGTCCAAGCCCTTTATAATCACCAAGAATCGCAAAAAAAGCAACCGATATCACCGGTCCAATCATGGGAGCAATGACCATCGCCCCGATGACCACCGCTTCACTATCTTTAATGATACCAACAGTAGCTACAATTGCTGATAATAATATAAGTAAGGAATAATTCATTGTAATATCGCTGTTTTTTTCAGCCGCATTCATCAATTCATGCCGGCTCGCTCGAAGAAGGCGGGATTTTTCCTCTTCGTTTTCTTCTTTTTCTTCTTCCTCTTTGGTTTCTTCGTGTATAGTTTCCTTGGAAATGTAAGTTTGCACAGGGATGAGCAGTGTCTCAAACCCTTCCACTACATTGGAAACTTCCTCTAGATAGTTGAGAATCTCTTCTACTTCATTTTTTTGAACGAGGATTCGTACGAGCATCCTCTCTTCTGATTCGCTTGAAACCCAATACGAACGATGGTCATACTTTTTTAACTTCTCATCGATGGAATCGAAGTGTTGATCGGGAATGTACACTTCAATTAATTGCAAATTCATACTCTTCACCTCTATTTAACCGATCTGTAAAAAGTTGATGCTTCCTGAGTATAAGTATTCTCGGGGTATCAAGGGCTTTTCATCCTTCTGCTCTGTTCCAAATACAGAAGTATCGAACCTCCTTCATAATGTCTCCTATTTTCCACATACTAATTCTACTTAGAGAAGAAGAGAAAGGGGGTTCCTATATGTCTCTCCAATTACCGATGAAGAAAGAGGAATATTTGTCAACGTCCAAGGATTTGCTTAATCAAAGTCCAGACCTCGTCCAGAAAGTGTTTAATCATGAAGGGCAATGGATCAGTGTCCAATTCATTCATTATCAAGTGAACAAAGAACAACTGGAAGACGAGATTTTAGAAGTCATCACAAAATCCTCTCGCCCCTGGTCAAATGATGACTTGATGAATAAAATCCCTATGGCTTCGACGAAACAAGAGAAAAAGATGGATGCAATTATTGAGCAGATGATTCATGGTAGTGCCTGCAT
Source organism: Halobacillus sp. Nhm2S1 (assembly GCF_019599545.1). GTDB lineage: Bacteria > Bacillota > Bacilli > Bacillales > Halobacillaceae > Halobacillus. Next base: position 1,190,398 of record NZ_JAIEZV010000001.1, read on the forward strand.
TTATATAGAAGGTGAAAAGGAAGCGACACTATTCGCACTGCCTCAGCAAGAGCACCGTTCCTTAAACCAAGCAGAAACAGAGTCGCTCGTCTTCGGCCCTCAGGTTTCGTTTACTGAATCCCTTATGACAAACCTGAATGTCATACGTTGGCGTTTAGACACACCAGATCTTGTTACAGAAAAATTAATTGTCGGTGAGCGGATCCAATCGGAAATACGGATCGTGTACTTGAAATCTCTCGCCAATACAGAAAATGTAGAGACCATGAGGCAACGGATTAGAGATCTACAAGTCTCTGAAGTAGAAGACACGAGTGTTCTTGGACAATTGATTGAAGACTCATCCAGTACAGTCTTCCCTCAGTTGATTTTCACGGAACTCCCGGATCGCTTTTGCAATGCCATTTCTAAAGGACGTGTAGGGGTGATGGTTGATAAAAGCCCGACCATGTTGATTGGCCCCATGAACCTTTTCAGCTTTTTCGAGTCAACGGAAGATTTGTATATGCGCTGGAATATGGGGAGTTTCATAAGGTTGCTTCGTTTCATATCTATGGCTCTGTCCATCATTTTGACACCGATGTATGTAGCTGCACTGACATTTCACTATGAAATCATTCCAAGTACGTTGCTTGTATCATTAGGTCAATCAAGGTCGACGGTCCCCTTCCCTCCCGTTTTAGAAGCGCTTTTACTGGAGATGTTGATTGAATTGCTGCGCGAAGCAGGAGCTCGCTTACCTACGAAGGTCGGTCAGACCATGGGGATCGTTGGCGGTATCGTTCTCGGACAGGCGGCTGTAGAAGCTGGATTCACAAGCAACATCCTCATCATAATTATTGCTCTTAGTGCCTTGGCCTCTTTCACCGCCCCAAGTTATTTAATGGGAACAGCCATCCGGATCATCCGCTTTCCCATGATCCTTCTGGCGGGTGCCTGGGGGATCATCGGCATTGTATTTGCCTTGTCTTTTCTGGTCATCCACTTATTAAAACAAAAATCATTGGGCCGTCCGTACTTGGCTCCCATTTATCCACTGCAATGGAGTGATTTCAGTGAATCTATATATCGAGTACCTTTTCAAAAAAATGCAAAACGTTCGAAAGCCCTCATGACCAAAGACGAGTACAGATATAGTGAATCAAAAGCGACTGAACGAAATGATGTGGATCGTCTATGAAGACGAACATCCCCTTTCATCCTGATCATACCGTTCAAGCTTTCTATCTTTTCTTTATCATCCACACCTCTCAAATTGGAGCGGGATTAATGGGGGTGCCTAGAATCCTTGTGCTTGAAGCGGGGGTGGATGCCTGGATTTCCGTACTAGTCGCGGGGCTTTACCTTCATTTCATTGTTTTCATCATGCTGCAAATCTTAAAGTCTTATGAAAATGCCGACATCCTTGGAATTCAACAAGACTTGTTTGGCGTATGGATTGGGAAAGCGCTGGGAACCGTTTATGTGCTCTATATTTTCCTACTTCTTTTGACGGTGATCAAAAATTACATTGAAGTGGTACAGGTGTTTGTCTTTCCAGAGATGCCGATCTGGCTTATGGCTCTCTTTTTACTCTCTCTCATGGTTTATAGTATTCTAGGCGGGTTCAGAGTAGTGGTAGGTACGAGCGTCGTCTTTTTCTTCCTTACCATCTGGCTTGTTTTTACAATCTATAAACCGATCACATACATGGATTGGGAACACTTCTTACCAGTGTTTCAGACACCCGCCCCTGATTTACTAAAAGGGGTGCAGCAAGTCACTTTTACCGTGCTTGGCCTTGAGATTCTCCTTTTCGTTTATCCATTTATTCAAGATAAAAAAAGAGCGGCATTACCTGCACACGCAGCCGTCTTTTTTACAATATGCTTAATTCTTTTAGTGACTGTCGTTTCTATCGGTTATTTCAGCCCTGATCAGTTAAAATCGACCGTATGGGCAACTTTATCCTTGTTCAAAATCATTAGTTTCTCCGTTTTGGAACGGTTTGATTTTATTGCCGTTGCGTTATGGATGATGGTGATCATCCCGAATATCGTATTATTTGGATGGATGATTGTACATTCCTTGAAGCGATTGTTCAATGTTCCTAAAAAGCCAACGCTCTATGGACTAGCCTTTCTCTTATTTCTTACTTCCATAACGGCTGAAAAAAGAGTCTCCCTCAACGAGCTGACCGACTGGACGGGGCAGATTGGATTTTGGATAGTTTTTGTCTATCCATTGTTCATTTACGTGATGGTTCTATTAAAAAAATTAATGAAAAAGAGGAATGCTTCATGAAATGGTCCTCCATTCTGATCGTCGTTTTCCTACTCGCTGGTTGTATCCCGAAGTCTTACATTGAAACACTAGGAATTATTACAGCTGTCGGATATGATTTGACTGAAGACCAACGAATTCGAGGTACCCTCGTCATGTACCAGTTCGACACGGATCAAGCCAACACATCACAGGTCGTTACAGGGGAAGCCGATACATCGAAGGGGATCCGTTTTGCTACAAGCCGGCTTACAAGTCATCGACTCGTATCCGGTCAAGTGAGACTTGAAATATTCGAAGATGAGCTTGCTAAACGAGGGATGATGAAGTACATGGACACCCTTCAAAGGGATGCGGCCATATCGGACATGGGTTATTTAGCTACAAGTACCGTTCCCTCAGAAGAACTGCTGAAATCAGAGAATGACGAAGATCGTCCCAATACGGGGAATTACATTCAGGAACTTATTAAAAAAAGCATCAGTGAAGAAGCCATCCCGAATGCTGTACTGACAAGCTTCCTGCATGACTATTATGATACCGGCAAAGATCCCATCCTTCCATCTCTTACACTTGAAGATAATAAAGCAGTGATTAACGGGATCAGTTTATTCCAGGATGACCGCTATGTCCATACAACTTCTCATGAAAATACATTCTATATTATGTTGATGAAACAACAGTTCGACCATGGGCAATTTCAAGTCCAACTGGCAGATGATGCGTTAGAGAAATACCACAAGAAGGAAAGCATCGACAAGCCAGGCGAAGGCGCCCTGCATGTTTCAATTCATGAGCTAAGTTCAGAACATGACATCCATCCATCAAAAGGAGATCCAACCAAACAATCATTCACACTGAAAATGGAAGGTCGTTTGTTGGAAATCACTCAGGATATCGACTTAAAAAATACAGAAGCTGTAGAAGCGTTGGAAAAACAAATTGAAAATGAAGTGAAGGAACACCTTCAAGAGACATTGCAGATTTTGATTGAACATCAAGTGGATCCCGTTGGTTTCGGGGCTAAATATAACACCCAAAACAGATCAAATCGAGTGACAAAAGAAAATTGGCGCGAACAAATACCAAGCCTAGAAGTTGATTTTGACGTATCATTTAAGCTTCTGCGTTATGGTATTTCCGAATAAAGATAAAAACCCTTGTGAAAAAGGTTTACCTTTATCACAAGGGTTTCATTTCATGTACACCTTATAAATACCGTTTTTGTTTGTCTTTCTACTGGTATCAATCGCTACCTGAGCCTTAGGAAGGAAACATCAACAAGTCCAAAGTCCATCCTTGTCAGTTAGGAGGAAATCATCAGGCTGTCTACCTATCATATAGAGACGATGGAGAGGTCTCGTCATAGCTACATAGAGCATTTTCAAATCCAGTTCATTTTTTACATAAGCGTGTTCGTCACAATAGAGAAAAACAACATCAAACTCCAGTCCTTTAGCAAGGTAGGCAGGGAGAATAACACGATCCCCCAATTCGTCCGTGTTCTCTTCCATAATCTCGAAGGAAGGAAGTTCATGGGCTAGCTTCTCCGCCTCCTGTTTTGTTTTTGTGACAAAAGCGAAGTTGTTCATCCCTTTTCTGACCAAGTCATGGATCAGATCATGAAGGCGCCCCTTCCGATACTCCTCTCTGGAAAGAAAAGTAGGCACATCCCCATGTCGGACTACAGGTTCTGCTTTCGGAAGTGCATCTGGCATATCATCTAAAAGCCGATTAGCTAAGTTCATGATTTCAATTGTCGTCCGATACGTCTTTTGCAGAGTGAGGTAGTTCGCTGTCGGAAAAATATCGTTTTGCAGTGTTTCCCAATTCTCTACTCCTCGGTAATGATAAATCCCTTGCGCTAAGTCTCCTACGATGGTGAACAAATCCGTTTGAAAAGCCTTTCTCAAACTGAAAATTTCCATAAAGCTATAATCCTGCGCTTCGTCAATGACCACTTTCTTTGCACGATCGTCAGCATCAAGACCTGTGATAAAGGTCTTCATATACAACAAAGGTGCTAAATCTTCCGCACAAAGCTTCCCGGTTGCGTGCACTTTTCTCGTATCCTTTCTCATTTGCTCCCATTCAGAAGATTCATCCACATAAACGGTCGGAAAGGTTTCCTCTTCAAAAAGCTGCTGATAGATTGTCCATACATCCACTTCCGGATACTTCTTCATATAACGATTGACCGATATCCTGGCTGCTTTCTTTATTTCATCCAGCCTTTCCTCTTTCCTTGTAATCAAAAAACTGACACGGATTTTTCGTTTCTCCGCATCCTTCATCCCATAGAGTGCATCGTCCAGGGCTTCATCATATTTGGCGGCCATTTTTTCCAGGATCCGCTTCTTTTTTCTTTTCAATTCACTTTGCAATACAGACTTAATTTTCTGAACGCGTACCTCGTAAGGAAAATAGCTGTATTCTTCAAAAAACAAACGATTGATGGCTTTTGCACTTTTAATCTTAAACCCTGCGAGCGTAAAATCATCCTCTACTTTATAGGACTTCTTCCATTTTTGCAGATAGCGATCCAAGATTTCTTTGAATCTTTTCGATCCTTTCAGCCGTGCTCCTTCAATAGAACTGCGCTCCCCGGATTTTTCTACTGCATTCATAAGCACCTCATGCTGAGTGACGACAGGCAGACGAATCCCGGTAGCCTGCAGAACAAAATCGGTAAAGGTCGTCTGTCTCGCTCGATCCACCCCAAGTTCCGGCAAAACTTCAGATATGTACTGAATAAACAAGCGGTTGGGAGCAAGAATGAGCATCTCTTCTGGACGGAAGATTTCTTTCATTGTATATAAAAAATAAGAGATCCTGTGAAGAGCAATCGTTGTTTTTCCACTCCCAGCAGCCCCTTGCACAATAATCGGCTTACGTAAATCTGCACGAATGATTCTATTTTGCTCTTCTTGAATGGTGGATACAATTTCTGTCAGACGCTTTTCGGCATTCTGAGCTAACGAATCCTGAAGCAATTCATCCTTTGTGGTAAGGTCGATATCACGGTAATCCAACAGCTCCCCATCTTCAATCTGATACTGTCTTTTTAAGGAAACATCTCCTTCATATCTTTCTCCAAGCGCTTCGTAACTCACTTCTCCAAGGCGGCCTTCATAATAGACATTCGCTAGAGGAGAACGCCAATCTAAAATGATAGGATATTGAGTTTCCCGGTCAAATAATGACGTCTTACCAATATAAAAAATTTCTCGATCGGGCTTTTCTTTTTGATGAAAATCAATGCGGGCAAAATACGGTTTGTTTCGTAGATGTTTGAGGTTCTCCAGTTGTTCTTTGGACATTTTCATGAAATTCGCATGAGAAAGCATTTCTTGGTACCTCAGACTGCTGTCTTTGAAGCTGAGGTTCTCAAGGGTGTCTTCCTGGCGCTTCTTCAGTGATTCCTGACCTGTTTCCTGTGAGGTGATCAGTCTGTCCATATACGTTTTGGTAAAAGACAGACGGTCTCGTTCTTTTTCAAATTCCGGATGCCGTTCCGTCATTTGAGCCATTCCTCCTTCTTTTTGTTCTGCACGGTTCACAGAACATTCTTCTAATGGAATGACGCGTGAGCGCTCATACAGTTTTTCAAAGCAACGAATCAATAAGATACCATAACCACGTTGGAAGCGCAATCACTAATGATATAGTTTTATGTAAGTAGGCTCCGTTACGAAAGACATCGCAGGTAAGGACCTGGCCTAGCATGATAGAAGATAAAATAAAAAGCAGTATAGTTTAAGGCTGCGCTTTGTTTTGCGCTTACACCTAAACTACACTGCTATTAAAAAGGCACCCTAGGGTCTGTTTTTGTTCTCCACATATTTCGGCAGATGCATCTCAAATATGAAGAAAGAAAGAATACGCAAAAGTACAGGATATAAGGCCAGAAATCCTACCAAATCCCCGATTCCCCCAAGAAGGTTGGTAAAAAGAAGAACGATGGCCAGAACAAGCATGAGAAAAACAGTCACAAGGCCTACTCTTCCATTGATAGGTGTCCACGCTCCTGCTATTGTCCTCGTATCCTGTTCCAGCAGTTCGAAGCAACGGTAGTGATAAGGACGTATTCTGAACCAGTTGGATGCTGTGACAAGTTCGTCACGGTCCTGAATTTTTTTGTAACAATACCGACAGATGTTTGTGTTCACGAAATCTACTCCTGATTGAGATATTTTTTCATTAGCAAACACTCGTTGCCTTTTTCATTATATCGCAAAACATCCATAACTCTAAGCATTAACGTAATCCCACGCCCACTCTCATCCAAGTCTTCTACACTTGGGAACCAGTGCTTCATGTCACCTGTCACCTGATAAGGCCTCCAGTCAAACCCGTCTCCATGATCATAGACTCTGACGAGTAACCGTGAATAGAGAAAGTGGATTTTCAATAAGACGGGATAATCTGTTCTCTCCTGATGGCCATGTGCCCATGCATTCCATACAGCTTCGGTAATCGATGCATCCACAAGAAGTTGATCGTTCCCGTAGTATTTGGCAAGATATGGTGAATATTTACGTCGGACATCTCTCAGTTCTCTCGGATGTCTGATATTGGCTTCTATAGATGCCTTCATCATTCAGCCTCTCCTCTTCTAAGTCAATGATTAGCAAACCATTGGACTTAGTAAATGGATTTGTTCCCTTTTCTATTCCCTTTATCCAAATCACTTAAAAGGGGAAGTGTCAACTTTTTCATAAAAATGGAAATCTATAAAGGTAGGATGAGTGAGAGAACAACTACCCCAGTCTGGCTTTATTAGTTTGTAAGAAGGAGCGATCATTTTTTCCTTTCATGACTCTGAATGATATCCACCACTTTATCTTTCGTTTGCTCACTTTGATAGCTTTGCATGGACTCAAGAATCTGATCACGATTGTTGATAAGTTGACGAAGATCATTCAATAAGGTTTCATTTGTGAGCTCTTCTTCCTCTCGTTTCATCGCATATCCCTGATTAACAAAAGAGTCTGCATTTAAAATTTGGTCTCCACGACTTGCTTTTCTTGATAATGGGATGAGAAGCATCGGTTTTTTCAAAGCTAAAAACTCAAATATAGCGTTTGATCCTGCTCTGGAGACGATATAGTCTGTAGCAGCAAATAAATCCTTCAGCTCATCTTGGACATACTCGAACTGGGCATATCCACGTTTGTTGATGGACGTGTCTTTGTGCCCTTGTCCACAGATGTGAACAATCTGAACTTCCTGGAGCAATTCATCTAAATTATCGCGTATCGCATCATTGATTCTCTTCGACCCTGTACTGCCTCCCATCACCATGACCACAGGTTTCTGCTTATGGAATTCACACAAGGCTAAACCTTTAGAGCGGTCTCCTTCAAACAGTTCTTCGCGGACTACGGCCCCGATATATTCACCCTTTCCTTCCGGCAGATGTTTCATTGTTTCGGGAAAAGTAGCCAGGATTTTTTTTGCAAACGGGAAGGATAGTTTATTAGCCAGCCCCGGCGTATAATCCGATTCATGAATAACGGTCGGAACGCTCTTCAAGCGTGCCGCCATAACGACAGGTACAGAGACAAATCCCCCTTTTGAAAAAATGACCTGGGGCTTCCGTTTCTGGATGATCCGGAGAGATTGAGCTAATCCTTTCAACACCTTGAAAGGATCCTTGAAGTTTTCCTTCGACATGTACCTTCTCAGTTTTCCTGTTGAGATGCCGTGGTAGGTGACTCCATCCAACGGCTCAATCAAATTTCTTTCAATTCCACTATAGGATCCAATGTAATCGACGGTATATCCTTGTTTCTGAAATTCTGGAATAAGCGCAAGGTTCACGATGACGTGCCCCGCTGTCCCTCCACCTGTAAATAAAATCCTTTTTTGACTCATATGTTAATCAACGTCCTTTCAGAGGGCTTCTTAAGTAATTCTGGATGTGTTACTATGCTATAATCCTCGTATTCCTCTAAAGAGAATTGTACCAGAAAAGAGTGTGGCCTATGTACGAAACAAAAACATTAAAAGAAAAAATCAAACTGTTCAGCGTCATCCTCATTCCAATCCTGATTACACAAATTGGGATGTACCTAATGAATTTTTTCGATACGATTATGGCTGGTCAATCCGGCCCTGACCAACTGGCAGGAGTAGCGATAGGGTCAAGCATATGGATGCCTGTCTTTACAGGATTGAATGGCATCCTCATGGCTATTTCCCCAATTGTAGCTCAATTAAAAGGGGCGAAGAAAGAAAATGAAATCTCTTATTCCGTTAAACAAGGGATTTATTTATCCATTTTTTTGGCTGGAGGAATAGGAACACTCGGGTTCTTTTTATTGGATCCGATTTTGTCTTTATTAGATATCACTCCAGAAGTCCGGCATGTAGCAAAATATTACTTAATGACACTGGGAATCGGGATTGTGCCCTTGTTTGTCTTCAACATCCTTCGGTCATTTGTAGATGCCCTAGGTCAAACCAAAGTTTCAATGGCCGTCATCCTGATGACACTGCCGATCAATGTTCTTTTTAATTATATGTTCATCTTCGGTCGATTGGGTGCCCCTGAACTGGGAGGGATTGGAGCGGGAGTAGCTTCTGCTCTTACCTATTGGGTATCATTAGTCATCCTTGTTACCATCGTTCACAAACTCCGTCCATTAAGAACCTATAAGATTTTCCAATCATGGATTTCTCCTGAATGGAAAGAGTGGTGGGCACAATTGAAAATTGGCATTCCCATCGGTTTTGCCATCTTTTTTGAAACAAGTATTTTCGCTGCCGTCACTTTTTTTATGACGGCTTATGATACGAATACCATTGCCGCTCACCAGGCAGCCATTAATTTTGCCTCTCTTCTCTATATGGTTCCCTTGAGTATCGCCTTTGCACTAACCATTGCCGTTGGATTCGAAGTCGGGGCAGAAAGGTATAAAGAAGCGAGAACATATTCTTATTTAGGCATTGTATCTGCTGTTACGATGAGTCTTTTTGCAGGACTGATTTTATTTTTGTTCGATGATGCGATCGCAAGACTCTACAGCACAGATGAAAGGGTAATTGAATTGACTAAGAATTTCATCATCTATGCTATCTTCTTTCAGCTGTCGGATGGATTCGGCGCACCTCTGCAAGGGATTCTCCGGGGATATAAGGATGTGAATATCACGCTTGTTATGGCGTTCATTTCTTATTGGGGCATTGGTTTGCCAAGTGGGTACTGGCTTGCGAACTATACAGCCCTCGGTCCTTACGGATACTGGTTAAGCCTGACGATCGGCTTAACCGCAGGAGCCATCACCCTCCTCATCCGTATGCTGTACATCCAAAAAAGAAATACCCAAATAAGCAGCGCTTCCTAACCTACAGGGCAGAATCGTGGAATACTTGATTTCGAGACTTTTGTTGAGTGGGTTGAGGCTGGGGGAATAAGTCGCTTTCCTCCTGAGCGCGGTGAGCCACCTCAGGCTGACGCATTATGGGGTCTCACCAAACACTATTTCCCGCAGCCCCAAAACTCCCAGAAACATCTCGGAACTCAGTCAGGAGCATATCTTAGATATGATAAAGAAGCGTCCTGGGAATGGACGCTTCTTTTTAGTTTATTATTGATCGTTACTGGTTTAAGTTAAGAACGATCAAGCGTTCCTCTGTCATGTCTTCAATCGTATACTTCGGACCTTCTTTCCCCCACCCGCTGTCTTTCACACCACCATAAGGCATGAGGTCTACCCGGTATTGGGAGGAGTCATTAACCATTAAGCCTCCCACTTCAACATTCTTAGCTGCATAAAAAGCGGTATCAATATTTTGTGTGAAGATACCACCTTGAAGGCCATAAGGGGAGTCATTCACTTCTTCGATACAAGAGGAAAGGTCGGAAAATGGAATGATGCTCACAACGGGAGCGAAAATTTCTTCACAAACGACTTTCATGTCTGGTTTTACATTTGTTAAAACCGTAGGGTGAAATAAAGCAGCCTCACGATTGCCGCCGTGGATGATTTTGGCTCCTGCTGCTTTCGCTTCCTCCACCCAATCTTCGGCACGTGCGGCTTCTTCTTCGCTGATCATAGGACCGACATCGGTATTCGGGTCGTTCGGGTCTCCCACATTCAACTTTTCAATAGCTTGGATGAACTTGTCCTGAAATACTTCACGAACGTCTTCATGTACATACAATCGTTGGACAGAAATACAAACTTGGCCAGCAAAGGCATAACTTTTAGCGGCTACGTTTTCTGCAGCTGCATCAAGGTCCGCTTCTCTATCAATAATGACGGGAGAGTTATTTCCGAGTTCAAGGACGAGTTTGTTCAGCCCTGTATTTTGTTTTAACTTCAATCCGACTTCTGCACTTCCAGTAAATGTGTACAAGTTAATCCGCTCATCTTTCATCATTTGGTTGCCGACCGTTGAGCCTGAGCCAACCACCACATTCAGAAACCCTTTTGGAAGTCCGGCTTCTTCGAACAACTTGGCCAATTTCAACGCAGAAATCGGTGTCTTACTTGCAGGCTTCAAGACCACTGCATTCCCTGCCGCTATAGCAGGGGCAATTTTATGTGCCACAAGGTTCACCGGAAAATTGAAAGGGCTGATGGCTCCGACAACTCCTACTGGGACCTTGATCGTAAAAGCCATACGGTTTTCAGACCCTGGCGCTGCCTCTACTGGAACACCTTCCCCGTGAATCCGCTTCGCCTCTTCTGCTGCTAGTTCAAAAGTCTGAGCTGCCCGGTCTACCTCTGTTAACGCTTGTTTGATCGGCTTCCCGGCTTCCATTGTAATGACTTTTGCCATGTCCTCCTGGTTCTCTTTCAATAGTTCGCTTACACGTTTCAATATTTCAAAGCGTTCATAAGGAGACATGGCATGCTGTTTATACGCATGCGTCGCTGCTTCAATGGCTGCATCCACTTCTTTTTCAGACGCTTTAGCCACCTGTGCAAAGGTTTCCTGTGTGTATTTGTTCCATACGTCGAGTTGATCATTGGTGTCTATCCATTCCCCATTAATATAGAGCTTATGATGATCCATGAACCTCTCTCCTTTGAAATAGAATCTACGACTTTTCCTATTCCCTTATTCACGGTTGGATAACACGCACGGATGCTTATAAAACAAAAAAAGCCTGAATGGAGGCAACCCTCCATTCAGACTTTTCGGCACTTTATAGGAATAATCCTGCAATTGTTGCAGAAAGCATAGAACCTAAAGTCGCACCGATAAGAAGCTTCATACCGAAACCAGATACTCGTCCACCTTTTTCCGCATCGATCCCTTGAACCGTACCAGCAATGATACCGATCGAGGAGAAGTTAGCGAAACTTGTAAGGAAGACCGTTACGATACCAACTGTTTTCTCCGATACGCTATCAAGCATATTTGAGAATTCAAGCATCGCGACAAATTCGTTCGTTACAATTTTCGTACCCATGATTGCACCAGCGTCAACGACTTCAGCTGCTGGAATACCCATCAGCAAACCAATTGGAGCAATAATATAACCAAGGAGTTCTTGAAGCGTAAACCCGTTGAATACAGCTCCAAACACCCAGTTTACAAGCTCAAGTGATGCGATAAAAGCAATCAACATGGATGCAACGATCAAGGCGATTTTACCACCATCAAGAGCCCCATTACCCATGGCTTCGAAGAAACTTTTAGCATTGGAAACATCCTGAATATCCACTTTGTCCTCTTCTTTAGAAACTTTAACCGGTGCAATAATGGATGCAACGATCAAGGCACTGAACATGTTTAAAGGAAGAGCAACTAGGATATATTGACTTGGCAGCATTCCAAGGTACGCACCTACGATAGAAGCAGATACAGATCCCATTGCAGAAGCACTGACAATATACAAACGGTTGTCATTCAAGTTGTGAAACTGTGACTTGATCGCAATCAAAGCCTCTGACTGACCGAAGAAAATACTGTTTACTGCGTTGAAAGATTCAACCTTCGGCAAACCAGTAATCTTAGATAGTCCCCAACCGAGATATTTAATAATGAATGGCAAGATCTTCAAATACGTCAAAACAGATAGAATAGTTGCGAAGAAAATGATGATGAGTAGAACGTTGAAGAAAAACACGCCGTTTTCTCCTACCTCTACGCCACCTAGTACGAAGTTAACCCCGACCGTTCCAAATTCAATCAATTTGTTGAACCCGGCGGAAATCCCGTCAATAATGAGTTTACCGATGGTCGTGTTGAACATGAAAGCCGTAATCAGCAACTGAACGACAATCATAACCCCTATACCTTTGTAGTTAATGTTCTTACGATCGTTGGACATCAGAAAAGCGATTCCAAGAATGATCGCAATAGCAAGAATTCCTAAAAGAATACCCACAATAAGTCCTCCCCTAATTGTTAAATAAAGTATTTATGAAAATGCTTACATCAAGTAATTCCACTATGGATTTTATCAGGTTGTCAGACGTCATGCAAGGTTTATTTGTATGTAATAAATAACAAATCATGACATGCTAGTCACCCTATGCTCTAATATGCCTTTATTTATAAGGGTTTATCCCTTTTTAAGGATCTTAATAATTTTTTGTCACATGGGTATACACTTGTACACATAAAAAAAGAAACGCCAAAAAGCGTTTCTTTTTCTATGACTTTTGCATTTTTCTTAATAAGAACAAGAAGTACGGGGCTCCAATAACAGCTGTAAAAATTCCTGCCGGGACTTCTGTAGGTGGAAACAAGCCTCGCCCCAAATTGTCAGCAACCATTAAGAGTAACGTTCCCGTCAGCGCTGAAACAGGCAAAAGATAGATATGCTTATTTCCCACCAATTGTCGGGCAATATGCGGAGCAATTAAACCGACAAATCCGAGTGTACCTACTACTGCTACTGAAGCACCTGCAAGAATCACCGCTATGATCAATAATAGCAGTCTTGCCTTTCGAACAGGTTCTCCGAGTCCTTCTGCGACATCGTCTCCAAGACTAAGAACATCAAGTTTTGGAGCTAGGAAAAGCGTAACCGGGACAACAATCACAATCCAAGGCAGCAGCAGCCACACATCTGTCCAATCTTTCCCCCATAAGCTGCCGGTTAACCAGACCAGTGCTGCATTCGTCTCTAACGGAAATTTAACCGTCAAAAACTGAATTCCTGCCTGACAAATCGCTCCTAACGCAATACCAACAAGAGCGAGGGTTGCTGGCTGGACGCCTCTTTTAAATGCGAAGATATAGAGGCCGATCGTGACTAATCCCGCTCCTATGAATGCGGCAATCGGAAGGCCGATGACAGGCAAAGAAGGAAAGAGAATGATGACAGCGGCCGCTGCAAACCCTGCGCCCTTAGTAATTCCTATGACATCCGGTGAAGCAAGGGGATTTCGTATGATTCCTTGTAGGATGGCGCCGGATATCCCTAATCCAGTTCCTACCAACAAGCTCATAATAATTCGTGGCAAACGAAAATTCTCAATAATGTATCCGTCGCCTCCTGCTTCCACACCAGCAAAATAATTGAATATGGCACCGGGCGGAATCCATACAGCCCCGACACCAATGGATAGAAAAGCCCCTACCAAGACGAGGATAGAAAGGGAGGTCATGATCGCGACGGGATGCATCTTTTTCAATCTCATGCTGCTCGTCCCCCTCTGCTAGCCAAATATAAGAAAAATGGGGCACCCAGAAGTGCCGTCACTATACCCACCGGAGACTCTGCGGGAAAGGAAATGAACCTGGACAATACATCCGAGATTGTCAATAATGCCGCGCCAAAGACGGCTGATACCGGAAGGACGACACGATAATCTGACCCCATGAGCTTTCGTACAATATTAGGTATGATCAAGCCTATGAAACCGATTGGACCTGCAACGGCTACCGAAATGCCGGCCAACAGGATGACTAAGATGGCTGATGAAGCCCGGATCCACCCAATTCTCTGTCCTAATCCCCTCGCGACATCGTCACCTAATCCGAGAATCGTCAGCCCTTTGCCTAGAAATAGTGCACCGATCAGACCAGTCAATGACCACGGAATCATCAAGCGGACATCAGCCCATGTGCGACCATCGATACCACCGGCAAGCCAAAAAAGAACATCTTCGGTTGATGTTTCATGAAAAAGGACGATCCCTTCAATTAAAGAGGACAAAAACAAATGGACCGTAATCCCTGCCAATGCCAATTTGACGGGCGTCATCCCTTCACCTGTAGAGGAGAGTGAATAGACAATCGCACCTCCAACAGCTGCACCCAAGAATGCAAAATATACAAGCGTCGAAGAACCTAGCCCAGGAAAGAGCACAACACCAGCGACCACCATTAATGACGCTCCTGCATTGACTCCAAAAACTTGAGGAGAGGCTAAGGGATTGTTTGTAATGGCTTGCATGATCCCTCCGGCAATAGCTAAACATGCACCGACAATCATTCCTACTATAGCTCTCGGTAAGCGGATGGTATGAATGATGGAAGCGGCTTTCCCGTCATCAGGAGAAACCAAAAGTTTGAACACATCAGCAAATGGAATGGCGTAGGCCCCAATACTTAAACTCGCGATGAAGCTTGCAATAAGGACAAAGATGCCGCAAAAGAAAGTAAGGATCCACTTATATTTGAATAAAGATGATTGCTCAGATATATGCTGCACTTGAATTCTCCTATCTATAGACTCTTTTCACCTTATCACAAACGCTGGGAAAACGTCTTCTGCTAAAAAAGGAAAGAGCGAAGGGCCTCCCTCCGCTCTCTGAACAATTATTCTTCATATAAATAGTTGATGGCGTCCTCTAGAATTTTCTCAGATGAAATCAAGCCTCGGAAACGGGACCACATGTTACGATCCACCTCGTGGACCTCTCCATTTTCCACAGCTGAAATATCCTGATACAATTCATTGTTTTCCCACTCATCAACGACCGTTTGATCTCCAGCGACCATATGGAACATCACATCTGGATTGAACTCAACGACCTGCTCCAGGTTAATCTTGTTGTAGCGTTCGTCTCCACTCTGGATCGCGTTTTTCAAACCAATAGACTCCAACAGAGAGCCGGTGTAAGATTCCATGTTGTGGGCGAAGTAACCGCTATCCGCGACTACTGCAGGGAGAACGGTCCGCTCCTCATCCTCAGGTACCTGCGCTCGAAGCTCTTCCATTTTCGCCTTGTGATCGGCTAGAACTTCTTCCCCTTTTTCTTCCATGCCCATTGCTTTTGACACGGTTTCAAAGCTTGAGATAATGCCTTCATAATCTGCGGCTAGAGAAGGAAGAATGATCGTTGGAGCAATATCCGACAACTGATCATAGATATCTTTGTGCCTCTTCATATCTGCAATAATCAAATCCGGTTGAAGGGAACTGATCACTTCTAAGGAAGGCTGCTTTCTAGTACCTACAGATGTATAGTCACCGATTTTCTCACGGATCGGTTCAATGATGCGTTCTGAATCATCATCGTCTGCGATGCCGACAGGGGAAACCCCTAAAGAAGCAAGGTTGTCAACGAATGAAAACTCAAGAGCTACGACCTTCTCAGGCTGTCCTGTAATTTCGGTTTCTCCCATTTCATGTTCAATTACGCGTGTATCTTCCGTGGATTCACTGCTTTCATCCTGAGTATCTTCTGAAGCTTGATCTTCGGAAGAACTTCCACAAGCACTGACAACTAGGATAAGAGCGAGCATAATAAACGAAAATAAAGTTTTCTTCATATGTAATACCTCCATTGTTATTGATAATCATTATCAAACGCTTCATTTATCATACTTAATATTGAGATAAATGTAAAGGGTACAACAAAAGGACTGCCGCCTTTAATAGAGCGACAGTCCTTCCATTTATTGCGAAATAAACATCTGTGTCCAATAGTGCCCGTAGCTTCCGCCCTCTGCATAACCTACACCAATCTGCCTTAAATTCGGATCTAGAATGTTCTTCCTGTGTCCCGGACTGTTCATCCATCCATTGACCACTTCCTGTGGCGTTCGTTGACCCGCAGCGATGTTTTCTGCGGCACGATTGTAGGAAATATTGAAATCTCTCATCATATCAAATGGTGAACCATAGGTAGGGGACGTGTGTGAAAAGTAGTTTTTATTCGCCATGTCTCTGGACTTGTACCTGGCAACGCGTGACAACTGCCAGTTGGCTTTCAAAGCAGGAAGACCGTTTTTCGCCCTTTCCTGGTTCGTCAAGTCAATCACTTGGCTTTCGACTGATTTAATGTCCGCTTTCAGAGGAATTGTCACCCTGTCTCCTGGATAAATGAGATCAGGATTGGTGAACTGTGGGTTTGCATTGATGATTTCACTCAAACCAATCTTGTATTTTTTTGAGATCTTCCATAATGTATCCCCGCTCTTAACGGTGTAAGTATCTGTTGCTGCATGGGTCATCTGAGGGGTTTGCACAAACAACACCGCAGCAAAAATGATGGCGCCTAACCACATCCATACTTTCAAGTGCTCTCACTCCTTTTTTAGTGTCAGATGTAGTTTGACCCTCACCGTTAAAATTATGTATATAGAGGAAAAGTTTAGGAATTAAAAACGCACCCACCGGTGGTCAGTCGGTGGGTGCTATACCATAGGGGAGGTATAATCATTTTATGAATGAAACGAGCGGGCCACTTCAACCAATTGTTGTCGTGTCACACTCTGTTCATTACCTTCTTCAGGCGCCACACTGGCACGGTAAGTCATCAAGTACGTCACTCCATCCTTTTCCCAGGTCAGTTTTTTGGAGAAGCGATTATCTTCATAAACTCCTTCTACTTCTTCACTAATGGAAAGTTCTTCCGGATCTATCCAGGGAGTATCCATTTCACCTTGGGAGAATTGAATGGTCAACAGATCATTGTCTGGGGTGTAAAAACTTAAATCCATGCACTCTTTCCCTTCATCCTGATAGATGTCAGAGACGACACTGATCATCGGGATAGGAATGTACTCAGGCAGCTCTGGTTTAAACTCTAATTGTTCAACTGCCGAAGATACCTTCTCCATGTTGTAAGAATGGTACCCACTAGGAACCGCATGGGTTTTGCTGCAAGCACTGATCATCAATAAAAAGAAAAATAAAATTCCAAACCTTTTCCACACGCTTCTTTCCTCCGTCAATTCTATGTTTCTAATATAGAGACGAGATGACTCCCAAAAAGGTTTCACGTGTGAGGAAAAAATTTTAATTAATGATTCCGTGCTGAATAATTTCTACTTCCACTGTTGGTGTAATTGATATTTCCGGATAGGTTTCACTCCAGTCTATTTCTTTCCATACTTCCGGGTGATAAGCTTTTACTCTTCTTCCTATCCCGAACACATCACTATTCGCTTCTTGAAGCTGAGCGATTATATCTACCGACTCTTCGGTAAGTCGCTCTGAGAGCTTCTTGCTAATTTCCTCTATCCTCCCTTTCACATATAAATGATCGGAAGGGTATTCAGCAATTTTCACGCTCATATCTAAGTGAATGGTGGCAGCAATCTCTCCATCTTTATTCTCGACTTTCATTTTCCGATCATTTTCAGCGACACTTACAGTCACATAATCTAAAATTTCATCTTTACCATTGTCATCAATTTTTTCAGTCAAGCGAGCTACCCTTCCTTTCACCCCTTGCAAGAGCATATACATCGTTGTTTGTTCCGCTCCAATCTTTTCCCCTGTATATGCTTTTTCATGAAACAATCCCATCCCGTTGAAAGTGAGTAGGCTGCCATCATCTTCTATTTTCAATAAAGGTACAGAAAAGTCGATCCCAGGTTCCAGTAATTCAGCACAAAGCAGTTGCAGATTTTCACCAGTCGCATGAGTTGATGAAACAGCAGCTTCCAACAGGCCTCCGATATAATTACTGATCCTGGTCGCTCCACTATGATTCATACTTATCACTTCTTTAGCCGTTCCTTCTTCGACCACAGCAAGATAAGCATTCAGATTACTGCGAGGACTGCGGTACATGTCATCAAGAATAGGGTAGATATTCTTTTTTGCAAGGTCCTCGCCTAGTAGGACTACTTTCACTTTTGATGGATCGTACGTTTCAGATATCATTTGATCAATTTTATCTCTTGCATGTAAAGGTGTGTTTGCAGAGGTCGATACAATTTGTAAACTTTCACTCCCCGGGCCTTCGGATGCTCTATTTACAGTAGGGATGGATACTGTCTGAATGATTTCTCCCTCTTCTCCTTGATCAAATCCAAGGGAAAGTACAAGTTTGACGTTTTTAAACTGTTTTTCGTCCCAGCATCCCGTAAGAAACAAAGTGCATACCATACAGATAAAAAAACATACCTTCAAGACGAACTCTCCCCCTTCCTTCTGTTTCTTATGAAGTAACTTAAAGGAACCATGATTAATGGTAGGGCGACAGAAAAAATATAGCCGGAATTGGTCACAACCTTGTTGAATGCTTGAATTCTTGATATGTCTAAACCAACGTATATGCTGATGATGAATATGATTACACCAATAAGAACAATAAAATGGCTCTGGGGCTCCCTCTTAAATAGATCTGACAGTCCTAAACTGGCCATGTATAAATAAGTAGCGAGTGTAGTCGCCACATTGATCACCCAGATTGAAATAAAGAACAAGTCGATCCTCGCAATGATCGGCAGCGTAAATGCCTTCAGCATATACAAAACGGGTTCTGGAACTAGTTTAAGCTCACTCGTACTGAAAAAAGTAAAGCTTGCAAAAACCGTAAACATATAAAAAGTCGTAACAAAACAGTGCGCATAAACAATCGTTTTCAATTTTTGTACATGCGACCCTTCAACCTTTGAGAAAATAACGAGCGAAACGATAAATCCAAAAAAGGAAAAGATCGCTTTATTTATACCAGCAAACACCTTCCCCCAACCCGATTCTAAAATGGGAAACAAGTACATGAGGTGCATTTCTTTTGTAGCAATAATAATAAAAAAGATCAGTAATCCTAACAGTAAAGAAAGCATCGTGTACATACGCCCTAATACGATCAATCCACCGCTTACCATGTACATACAAACCGAAATCAATAATGAAGAAGTAACCCATAAAGGCGTGTTGGGCAACACCCACATACTGATCATCCTGCAGAACAATAGAATGATTAACGAGCCTACGCCAATGAAATATAAAATATACAAAATGGAAATCGGTTTTCCAATCCACTTTGTAAATAGTTTATCGTTTATGGTGTACAAGGTATCTTCAGGAAAACTTTTCGCTACCACCCAAATTCCAAGAAGAATAACTTGAATAGCAAGGGCACCGATAAGCAGGGAAATCCACCCATCTTGCCTCGCTACGCTGTGCAAGTCATAGGGGACAGAAAGAATTCCTACTCCAATTTGAGTTTGAACGATAATAAAGAAAAACTGTCTTTGCGACAGCTTTTGATCATTGTTTCGTGTCTTTTGTCGAGGAGGTTTTCTCTCCTGGACTGCCTTGCTTTGATTGGTTCTGTCCATCTCGATTTTTCCACTCCCTTGAAGGGTCCAAAGCTACAGGTTTAAGCGCATGGGCGTCCTTTGGTCTAAGCTTCATCATAAACATGGGCAAACGGACGAACGTATCCTTCAGATCAACAAGACTCAGCGGAGCAAGGGGGGCAAAATAAGGGACGCCAAAAGAATGGAGCCTCGTCAAGTGAGTCAGTATAATTAACATCCCAAATACGATACCGATAAACCCGAGCGTTCCTGCGAGTACAATCAACGGAAAGGTTAATAAACGAAGAGCTGTACTCAGTTCATTAGAAGGAACGACAAAGGATGCGATGGCCGTCAACGCAACCACAATGACCATTATGTTTGAAACGAGCCCTGCTCTTACCACTGCGTCCCCGATAACGAGACCACCGACAATACCAATCGTCTGACCAATCGGAGCAGGAAGCCGTATCCCCGCTTCCCTGATCAGTTCAATGATGATGACCATGACAAGCCCTTCTATAATGGGTGGATAGGCAATTTCATTGATCGAAGCTTTTACTGGAATTATGAGTTCGTCAGGAATAACTTCAAAATGAAAACTGACAACAGCAATGTAAAAAGCTGGCAAACCTACCGCAATAATGAAACTGAACAAGCGTATCAATCGAACGAAAGTTCCGGTGAACCAGCGCATATTATAATCATCCGGGGCCTGATAAAACATAAAGAAAGTCGCTGGTGCAATGAGGGTCGTAGGACTCCCCTCCGACATAATGGCGACTCTTCCCTCCACTAAATTGGCTGCCACTCGGTCCGGCCTTTCCGTATTCAACATTTGAGGAAACGGAGAGTTGGACTGATCTTCAATAAACTCTTCTACATGTCCCGGACTATGGATCATGTCTGAATCAATAGAATGCAGTCTTGTCTCAATTTCCTGGACAAGTGTAGGGTCCGCTATACCATCCATATAAATGACAGAAACATTCGTGTTCGTCTTTTTACCTAACTTAAAGTATTTGATTGTTAAATCTCTGTGTTCCACCCTTTTGCGGATGAGGTTGATGTTTGTCATCATATTTTCGACAAAACCATCATGAGCTCCGCGGACCACTTTCTCATTCTGTGGTTCTTCAGGGGTTCGTCCAAACGAAGAAGTGACACTGAACTGGGAGATTTCCTTCTTTCCCTCTTCCATATAAATTGCATGTCCGCGCAAAAGTGTTCGTACAGCTTCTTCTAAGTCGCTCGTCTTTTTTGCATTGGGAAGTTGGAAAACGTCATCGGCATGCCCCATTTCGAGTGGTGCAAAAATCTTTTCATGGATTTTTTCGTGTTCAGCTAAAGACTCAAAATATAATAGAGCCGCCTCACCTTTTTTTAAGACCCTTATCTTTAAATCGTTGGTTTGATGAAAAGCACCTAAGATATACTCAACGTTCTCTGACAACCTTCTTGAGCATTGTACTTCTTTCTCACCCGAAGGTTCGGACATATGTCGGTCGGCTAACTTATCACGGTTATTCCTGAAAATTCGCGTAAAGATTCCCATTTCGCATCACCTAACCTTAATTTGCCACGGATAAAATGGAATATACCTAACAAATCTTATCCTCTCCAAAAACCCTCATCCAATAACGTTGAAGACTCAGTTTCGAGGCTTTTACAGGAGAAATGGTGGTTAGGAAACAGCTCACTACAGAACTTAACTCAAAAGTCTCTAAACCAACTCTGTCAAAATCAAGAACTTTAATAACAAAAAAAGTCCTACGGCATGATAGCCGTAGGACATACTGGTTTAGTGGCCTGGGAAGAAGACCATTTGCAAAATGAAAATAACTGCGAACATATACAGCATCCAGTGAACATCTTTTCCTTTTCCAGTGACCAGCTTTAGCAACGGGTACGTAATAAAGCCGAAAGAGATCCCTGTTGCAATACTCGAAGTAAGAGGCATGGAAAGGATAATGATGAAGGCCGGGAAAGCATCATCGAAAGAACCCCAGTTCACCTTTGCAAGACCGCCCATCATAAAGCAACCGACAATGATCAATACGGGAGCTGTAATGGCTGGCAACCCAGAAACTGCTCCAACGATAGGGGCAAAAAACATCGACAGAATGAACAAGAACGCAACAACCAGAGTCGTTAGTCCAGTCCGTCCTCCAGCTGCTACTCCTGAAGAAGATTCAATGTATGCGGAGGAAGGACTCGTTCCGAACATAGCTCCCACGGTTGTAGCTGAGGCATCAGCCATTAAAGCCGCACGTGCTCTCGGAAGGCTTCCATCTTTGCGGATGAAACCTGCTTGTTCCGCTACACCGATCATCGTTCCTGTCGTGTCGAAAATCGTAACGAGTAGAAAAGCGAAAATGACTGTATAAAGCCCATTGCTGAATACCGCTCCAATATCCATATCCCAGAAGACAGGAGCAGGCGGGGCCTGGATGAACCCTTCCAGCTGGAGCTGTCCCGTGAAGAAGCCAATGATACCTGTCACGAACATACCGATGAACAATCCGCCCGTCACGTTTCTAGCGATCAGGATCAAAGTGAAGAAAAGCCCGAATACAGTCAACAATGGACCTTTTGCCGTCAAGTCACCAAGCGTAACCAACGTTTCTTCACTAGGAACAATGATCTCTGACATTCTTAAACCGAGAAAAGCAATAAATAAACCGATGCCTGATGTGATCCCATATTTTAATGAAGGAGGAATCGCAGTAATCAATGTCTTTCGTAAACTTGTCAAACTAAGAAGAACAAACAATATACCTGATACAAACACAGCCCCGAAAATAACAGAATAACTGACATCCTGTTGAACGACCTCTGTAACGAAGTAAGCATTCAATCCCATCCCTGGAGCAATAGCTATGGGATAATTGGCAGCGAAAGCCATGATCAACGTACCAACGACTGCTGCAATGATCGTCGCCATGAACACTTGCTCGAATGGCACTCCAGCACTTGAAAGAATCGCCGGGTTAACAACAACGATATAGACCATCGTCAAAAATGTCGTTAATCCTGCAAGCAACTCTGTTTTAACACTTGTATGATTTTCATTTAATCGGAACCATTTGTTTAACATTTGGAAACACCAAACTTTCCATAAGAATTACAACGTGTATTATAATATTATTTTTACGAACAAAAATCAATAGAAACATTATAAATGTTCGTTTTTATTATCACTACATAAAAAAACCGTCGGAGGAAATCATTCCTCCGACGGTTTTTCAGCTGATCGCTTGACTCTATACCATTCCATCATTTCTTCTGTGTCCTTCTTCTCAAGGTAGTAGCAGGAAGCAAGCGCCCTTCCTCCTCCCGAGGTCAACATGACCTCTATGCTTGAGAGGTGTGTCCTTCTTTGAAAATACGTCTGTTTTTCATATGAGGCCTGAATGCGGTACTTTTTCATAAAGTAGGTCTGTTTGATAATTCCTCTCGATCGTAAGGTAAGTTGGTCTCCAAGTACATTCCATCCTGCATCATGGTAGGCAAGCCAACCGAGTACAGCTAAGAAGAACCCGGCCAAAATGGAAAGCAGACCATAAGGAAAAAAGAAAATACTAATGGGAATCGCGGCTACAAAACCGAACCATGAGTGACGGAGAATATAACGCAATAACGATCTTTTAGGTGGTTGATGAAAATCATCCACAACATCATAATCAGGCAGCACCTTTTTCAATATTTCCCCTACTTTTGCTTCTTTGATCATTGGCAGCAGACGCAACTGATGCTCATCATTTTTCAAGACCGAACCCCCTGCACTGATTAACGTGACAGAAGCGTATCCTAAAGGTTGTCGAATTAAATTTTCTTCCATCCGGACTCCCTGGATTCGATTCAAGGGTATGGTCATCTGCTTTTTCTCCAGCCACCCACGGGTAATGATCAAATCATCTCCGTCAATAAAAACAGAAAAGTTCGCATACCTTAGAATGGTCATCACAATCGATATCCCATAAGCCACTAGTAATATCACGAGAGCCGTAAAAGCAACGACCAGTACCCCAATCTGAATCCAATCAAGGATTTCATTGTAAATGGTCCCTACAGGTAAAAGGTCCATGAATTGAGAAAAGAAAACAGCTACCCCGGAGATGACTACTCCCGCACCGCCAGAAGTGACCGCCATCATTACGATTTCTTTCATTGACATGGCATAGACCTTTACGCGCTTTGGTTCTTCCATCTCTGCTTGTAGTTCTTCAGTCTCACTAACTTCGCCATCCTGTCTCCCGTATCTTCGTTTTTTCTCCTGGAAAATAGCTTCTTCCAAGGAACTTGCGTCTTCCCGGCGAATCGCCGTCAGTTCAGCCTCTGCTTTTTCATTTCCTGTAGATCCAGCGGTCTCAACTGAAACCTTAACAAGGTTCAACGGACGATGGAAAATACCCTCCGAGAAATCAAGACTCTGAATTCGATCAATAGGGATGTATCTCTTTTTACGGAAAATAAGCCCATATTCAATTCTCAGCTCTCCCTCTTCCATGCGGTATGTAAAGCGAAGCCAGCGAATAATCCCTGAACCTAAAACGAGTAGCAGAACACCAATCCATATGAGCAATGGAATCCAATCCACTTCTCCACTGAAGATGTTTCCATTCAAAACGAGCACAATGATCAATGGCAAAGCCGCATCTTTTAACGTCTTCACAAAGTTGATGATGGCTGAAATCGGATGGAGTCTTTTAGGTTCAAACATCATCTTCCGCCACCCTTGCTAAGGAAGAGATGGACTGGCGCAGACGCTCCGCTTCCCGCTCGTCTAATGCCGGAATTTTATGTACCGTTGCGGCAGTAGAAATGCTGATCGTAGATAAGCGGAATTTCCTAAGTAGTGGGCCTTGTTCTGTATCGACATGTTGCACTCTCACCATAGGTACGAGCGTACGCGTCACTATAAATAACCCGTACTGCAAGTCGATCTCCGTTTCAGTGACATCATACCTCCACCTTTTCCATCGTAACGTTGGCACAAGCCAGACCATTGAGAGCACCTCCAACAAAGCGATGCCTAGTCCAATTAGAACGATCCACCATGGCCACTCCCATAAGAAAACGGTGACGGTTAGACCAATCGTCAATAAGAGAATGATTCCCACCTGTATCCATCCGTAAATGCGCCACAATGTAAGTGCCCGTTGTGAAATTCTCTGTGTCGGTTGTTGTTCCATTCTTCCACCCCCTGTATAGGATTACGATTGAGCGATCGAAATGTTTCATTATTATAAAAGAAGCCGGACATGACAGCCCGGCTATCCCTTTATTTTTTTCCCTCTGATAATGCTTTAGATTTTTCCGTACAAGCAGTCATTCCTTGAATGATGGCATTTCTGAAGCCGGCTTCTTCAAGTTTTGTCACACCAGCAATGGTTGTCCCCCCAGGCGTGCAGACAGCATCCTTCAGTTCACCAGGGTGACGCCCGGTCTCTTTGACCATTTGAGCCGCACCTTGAACAGACTGGGATACCATTTTATACGCTTTGTCTCTTGGGAAGCCTTGCTGAACTGCCGTATCGGCCATCGCTTCAATAAGCATGTAAATAAAAGCCGGAGAAGACCCGCTTACAGCCGGCACGGCATCCATCAACTTTTCTTCTACGATTTCAGCTTCTCCAAAACTTTCAAACACTTCCATCACTTCTGCTAATTCCTCTTTGGTGACAAAATCATTCGGACACAGAACGCTCATGCCTGCTCCGACAAGCGAAGGAGTGTTCGGCATGGAACGGATCACTTTCACATTGCGTCCAAAAGCTTCTTTCATGGCATCGAGTGTGATCCCGGCAGCAATAGTGACAACTACGGTATCCTCGGGTACTTCATCCTTAATTTCCTGGACGACCCCTTGATACACATAAGGTTTCACCGCTAAGAACAGCAGATCACTTTCTCTTGCCACTCGTTTATTTTCATTGGAAATATTAATCCCATATTCATCAGTCACAAAGTCTATCGTTTCATCGGATAAAGCCGTCGCAGCGATATCACGCGCCTTTACAAGGCCCGCATCAATCATCCCTTGAATCATCGCCTGCCCCATTTGACCACAGCCGATAAAACCTATACGCTTATTCACCGTACATCCCTCCTTGGTGACTCTTATTGTATAGGAAGATTGTCGAACGTACAATTCCATAATGGATATCCTTCGTTTTCTCTAGTAAAAATTACATGTTTTTTCTAGAAAAGGTTTACAAACCCGCATGTCTTACCTATAATAATAAATGTATTCTTCATATCATAGTGAAACGCCCAAAATATCATAGCTGCTACGAAAAAAGCCGAGCTGCCTTAAGCTCGGCTTTTTTCGTGTTCTCTTTCATCTTCTTTGATTGCTTCAAGAAGCTTCTTCACTTCTTTTTTATTTTTTCTTGCTACAAGGATATACAACGTGTCTCCAGCTTTGATTTCTGTCTGGCCATAAGGGGTGATCACATCCCCGTCACGGATAATGGCATTGATCAATGCCCGATCAGGCAATTCCATATCTTCTAATTTTTGACCAACCACGATGTTTCTTTCCGTTACATCGAACTCAATCATTTCAACGTTTGCTTTGCCGATAGAAATCAGCTCAAGAGAATGAATCGGATTCCCAAGCTTATCGGAAACAAGATGGAATCGTTCAGCAATCCAGGTAATGGAAGAACCTTGTACCAGGGCTGAAGTAAGGACTGTAAAGAAAACAACGTTGAAGATGAGCTGGCTGTTCTGAATTCCCGCAAGCATTGGGAAGATGGCAAGGACGATGGGTACAGCACCGCGCAAACCAGCCCAGGATAAAAAGTACTTTTCCTTCATCGTAAAGGAAAAACCGATCAGACTTAAAAGGGTGGCCACAGGCCTCGCGATAAAAATGAGCACTAGAGCTATTAACAAACCATCTACCATGACAGGCCATGTGAAGACTTCTGTTGGAGAGACGAATAGTCCTAGAATAATAAACATAAGGATTTGGGCCATCCAACCAAATCCTTCATGGAAACGCAAAATGGAATAACGGTAGGCCAGTTCAGCATTACCGATGACAACAGCAGTTACATATACAGCTAAAAGACCACTCGCTTGGAGAAGTGAACTTGAACTGTATGATAAAAAGGCGAAACCTAAGGCGAACAAAGGATAAAGTCCACTGGAGTCAAGATTGATCCGGTTAAGCGATAAGCTTGCCAGGTAACCGATGCCCGCTCCGACAGCAAGTCCAGCCCCCATCTGCCAAAAGAAAGATCCGATCATCCCTAATATATTGACTTGATCAATCGTGAGCAATTGAATGATAGAAATGGTCAGAAAAACAGCCATCGGATCGTTTGTACCCGACTCTGCTTCTAGTGTCGCTTCAAGTTTAGGTCGGACATTTTTACCTTTTAAAACGGCAAAAACGGCAGCCGCATCCGTAGACCCTACAATTGACCCCACAAGGAACGCTTCAATCCAACCGATATGTAAGATGAACTTGGCAGCTAAAGCTACGATGGATGTCGTAAGGACAACCCCTATTGTAGCTAATGAAATGGAAGGAGCCACTACCGGACGTATGTCTTTCCACTTTGTCAGCATACCACCCTCAAACAAAATCACAATCAAGGCGATGACACCAATCAACTGAGCAATTTCCGGGTTGTCGAAATAAATGAATCCAAGTCCATCATTCCCCACAAGCATTCCAACGGCAATAAACAAAACAAGAGAAGGAACCCCGAGCCTGGAAGAGAACTTTGTAACGATGATACTGACAATGAGCAATAGAGCCATCAGCATGATGAATTGATTGGACTCTAAAATTTCCTGAATCATAAACGATACTCCTTTTATTTTCTATATAGGAACATTATAACAAGGAGAACTCAGGTTTAAGTAATAAAACACTCGTCCAGATTTTAAAAACACAAAAAAGGCCAAGCAACAAGATGTTACTTGGCTCCTTTGCAACATCAGCTTAGCATCTCTTCTACTTGTTCACTAAAGAATTGTTTCATAGCATGAAATACATCTGCTTTTCTTCTCAAAATGTAATAACGGAACTTCGGGTGATCGATAGATTTATAAGCCTGCATTAGACTCGAGGAACGATTGTATTGGTTGACTTCTCCATAACCAAACATTTGTGAAACCTCAATGAGTTGTTCAATCAATCCCAGACAGCGTTTATTGTCAGATGTTAAATTGTCACCATCGGAAAAGTGGAACGGATAAATGTTGTAACGGTCCGGTGAATACTTCGTCTCGATCAACTCTAATGCCTTACGATAAGCTGAGGAGCAAATCGTCCCTCCACTCTCCCCTTTGGAAAAGAAATCTTCCTCACTGACAACTTTTGCTTGAGTGTGGTGGGCCACAAATTCAATTTCGACCGTTTCATAATTCCGGTTCAGGAACCTGGTCATCCAGAAAAAGAAACTTCTGGCCATATATTTCTCCCACTGTCCCATAGAACCACTTGTATCCATCATTGCAATAACTACAGCTTTAGACTCCGGTTTGGTTTTTTCATTCCATGTTTTAAATCGAATATCTTCCGGATAAATCGGTGCAAATGACGCTTCCCCACCCAAAGCGTTTCGTTTATACGCTTCAAGCATCGTCCTCTTCTTGTCAATGTTTCCAGTCAATCCTGTTTTTCGGATATCACTGAACTCGATATCTGTGTGAATGATATTGTCTTTTTCCTTCTCATCCAAATTCGGTAAGGTCAATTCCTTAAACAAGGCTTCCTCTAACTCTGCTAATGAAATCTCTGCCTCATAATAATCTTCACCAGCTTGATCACCGGCTCCATCCCCATCGCCAGGCTTACCTTTCGATTGTTGCGGCGCTTGAGCGACGACATCTCCGACTTCACTATCTCCTTCACCTTGTCCTGCATGCTTATTCTTCTCGTGATTATAACGGATCTTATATTCATCAAGTGAACGTATTGGAATCTTAACGACACGCTTTCCATTCGACATCACAATGTTTTCTTCAGTAATGAGATCTGGTAACTGCTTGCTCATCGCATCCTTCACTTTTTCTTGATGTCGCCGCTGATCGTCGTAGCCTTTCCGATGGAGGGACCAGTCGTCTTCGGCGATTACGAAACTCATCTCTTCATCCATGTAATTCCCTCCTAATCGAGTATTACTCTATCGTATGCAGGTCCACGGTAATGGATGAAAGATATTGAGATATACATGGATTATTTGTTTCTTTCGCCTAAATTGTCTACCTTTTCACAATCAGATTGATAGTCCATGCTGGTAAATATGTTGTTTAAGTATATGGCAGGATTGTGTAAGACATGATTTCGAGACAATTTTAAGCAAAGAAAAACCCCTTCCACGGATGTTGTGGAAGGGGTTTTATTTTAGCCTTCGAGCAATAGATCGAATGGATCTTCAATCATTTCTTTAATTCTGCGCAAGAACTGTACCGCATCTTTTCCATCTACGATTCTGTGGTCGTAGGAAAGAGCAATGTACATCATTGGGCGAGCTTCAATTGTGTCATCCGGCATGACTTTCGCACGCTTTTCAATGTTGTGCAATCCAAGGATTCCTACTTGAGGTGCATTCAAGATTGGTGTGGAAAGCATAGAACCGAATATTCCACCGTTCGTGATTGTAAATGAACCACCTTGCAAGTCCTCAAGACCCAGCTCTTTGTTACGTGCTTTGGTCGCAAGGTCAGCAATTCCTTTTTCAATACCGGCAAAGTCAAGGCGATCCGCATCACGGACAACAGGAACGACGAGACCTTCATCTGTTGATACCGCCATACCGATATCATAGAACTGTTTCTTAATGATTTCGTTGCCCTGAATTTCTGCATTGAGTAATGGGAATTCCTTCAATGCTCCAACTGCAGCTTTTGTGAAGAAGGACATGAATCCTAATTTGATGTCGTGTTTCTTAAGGAAGGATTCTTTACGTTCACTTCTTAGCTTCATAACATTGGTCATATCTACTTCGTTGAAGGTTGTAAGCATCGCAGATTCCTGCTGGGCTTCAACGAGTCTCTTAGCAATCGTTTGGCGTCGGCGGGACATTTTCACCCGTTCGACTGGTTTATCAAACTCTGTTTTCTTCGTTTCTTCTTTTTTCTTCTCCTGCTTCTTAGGTTTGTCCTCAGAAGAAGAGTTGGAAGAACCTTTAGATTCTTGCTTATTTTCTCCTTTAGCAGCTGCATCGACATCTTCCGGACGGATACGGCCAAGGGGATCGCGAGCAGAAATCTCACTCAAGTCAATTCCTAATTCACGCGCACGTTTACGAGCAGCAGGAGTAGCAATCACGTCTTTAGAATCTTTTTTGGACGTCTCTTTTTTCTCCTCAGAAGCTGGTTGCTGCTTTTCTTCTTTGTTGGATGCTTCTTTTTCTTTTTCTTCTTCTGGTTCGGACTCTTCCTCATTAGAAGATGTATCTTCATCAGAGCCTCCGGCTTCGCCGTTTTCATCGACTTTAGCAATCACATCGCCGACTTCAACGTCGTCTCCTGCTTCTCTCAACAACTCAGCAATGACACCACTGGCATCAGCATTCACTTCAACGTTTACTTTATCTGTCTCAAGCTCGAGAATTGGATCGCCTTTTTCCACTTGATCCCCTTTTTTGACGAGCCATTCTGATATTGTACCTTCTGTTATGGATTCAGCTAATTCAGGAACTTTAATTTCCTTCATTTGTTTCTCCTCCTTTAGACATCTGTAGCGCTTCATGAATGATTCGATTCTGCTCCGTTTTATGGATGTTCGGCTCGCCTACGGAAGGGGAAGCACGGTGCGGACGACCGACAAAGCGGTGGATCTGTCCCTTTTTCAACAGCTTGTGCAAAATCCCTTCGACGAAGTACCAGCTACCCATGTTCTGTGGTTCTTCTTGGACCCATACTAATTCTTCTAAATTCGGATAAGACTCTAACATCTCAGCTAATCGCTGTTCAGGGAACGGATAGATTTGTTCGATTCTTACAGCATCGATCGTCTCAAAGGTCTGATCGGTACCGTCTACCGTATCTTCAATATCGACCATGATTTTCCCGCTTCCGAGAAGGAGTGTTTTCACTTTTTCTTTATCCTTGTTCTCAGATAAAATGGGTTGTTTCATAATCGGTTGGAATCGTCCCGTACTGAACTGTTCCCCGGAAACCGCCACGCGCTGATTCCGCAACAAACTCTTCGGTGTCATCAACACAAGAGGGCGTGCTTCTTCCTGATTACTAATGGCTGCTTGTCTTCTTAACAAGTGGAAATATTGGGCAGAAGACGTGACATTCGCAACCGTCCAGTTGTTTTCAGCAGCGAGCTGTAGGAATCGCTCAAGACGTGCACTGGAGTGCTCCGGTCCTTGACCTTCGTATCCGTGAGGAAGCAAGAAGACCATATTGGACATTTCTCCCCACTTGGCGCGACCCGCCGATACGAACTGGTCAAAAATGACTTGTCCAGCATTAGCGAAATCACCGAATTGTGCTTCCCAAAGCACAAGAGATTCTGGTGCCTGGACACTGTACCCATACTCAAAACCAATGACACCAGCTTCAGACAATGGGCTGTTATGAATATCAAATGACGCATTCGCCTGTTCTAATCCATGCATTGGACAATACGTTTCTCCTGTTTCTACATCATGAAGAACAAGATGACGGTGGGCAAATGTTCCACGCTCCGTATCTTGACCTGTAATTCGAATTGGACGGCCATCTTCAAGAATCGAAGCAAACGCTAAGGCTTCAGCTGTCGCCCAGTCGACCTTCTGCCCGTCATCAAGCATTTTACTGCGTCTTTGAAGAATTTTTTCGAGCTTTTTGAAGCCATTAAACCCTTCTGGACGTTTCAACAGGCCTTCATTCAATCCTTTGAGACGTTCAAGATCGATTGCTGTGTCAATTTCGTCAAGGTTTCGTTCGACTCCACTCGGGCGATCTTTTACATCAGGAGAAGACGTTTCATGCTCGTTCATATTGTTATAGATGTCGCGTAGTTTTTTCTCTACTTCCGCTTTCATATCATCAAGAGCGCCATCTCCTACGACAGATTCTTCCTGGAGCTGTTTTTCAAACACAGCCGCAGCCGTAGGGTGTGCGTCGATTTCTTTATAAAGTTTCGGTTGGGTAGAGCGTGGTTCATCCATTTCATTGTGACCAAAACGGCGGTAGCCTACGAGATCGATTAAGAAATCTTTATGGAATTTCTGGCGGTACTCATATGCAAGAGCCATAGCTGATAAACAAGCTAGCGGATCATCAGCATTCACATGGACGACAGGAATTTCAAACCCTTTAGCAAGGTCACTCGCATATCGTGTGGAGCGTCCATCTTTCCGGTTTGTTGTGAATCCAACAAGGTTGTTAGCAATAATGTGGACCGTTCCACCGGTACGATATCCAGGGAGGTCACTCATGTTCAGAGTTTCTGCTACAACACCTTCACCGATGAACGCGGCGTCACCATGGATCAACAGGCCGAATGCCTCGTCCTCATCCATTTTGGCATAGCCTGGTTCTGATCGGTCATCCTGAGCCGCACGTGTGAAGCCTTCGACTACAGGGTTGACGTATTCCAGGTGTGATGGATTATGGCTAAGAGTCACGCGTGTAGCAGACTGTTCACCGTTTTCAATTTCCCTTCTCGCCCCAAAGTGATATTTCACATCACCTGTCCAGCCGTAATTGATCCCCATTGAGCCTTCTGATGGCACCAGTTCCTTATCTGGAGAAAGGTGAAATTCAGAAAAAATACGATCATATGGTTTGCCGAGGATATGAGCAAGGACATTCAAACGTCCCCGGTGGGCCATGCCCATCATGATATGTTTGATTTTATCGCCCGAAGCCGATTGGATGATGTGATCAAGCATCGGCACCATGATATCCAGGCCTTCAATTGAAAAGCGCTTCTGCGCAACGAATGTTTTGGCAAGGAAATTTTCAAAGCCTTCGACTTCAGCAAGTCGGTAAAGCAATTGTTTTTTCTCTTCATCTGTCAATGACACCGTATAGGAACCAGTGTCCACTTTATCCTGGAGCCATTTTCTTTCATCTTCGTTATTCACATGACCGAATTCAAAAGAAATGGTCCCTGCATAACGTTCTTTTAGCGTTTTGACTACTTGAAGTGCGTTATCCAGTTTCATTGGGGCATCAGGCCACACCCAATCAGCCGGAATTTCTTTTAAATCTTTCTCCTGTAGTCCATATGTTTCTAATTCAAGCAAATTTGTTTTAGGTCGCTCATCACTGCCTACCGCGTAAATATTCGCTTGTAGATGACCATGACGACGAATAGCCTCAACAAGTTTCAACGCTGAGGTAATTTTAGCTATGTCCCTTTCAGAAGGTGAAGCAGATCCATTGGTTGCAGGAACTGTTTCGCTTCCCATCCATTCAGGAGCCCCGTGCTCATCAAAGATTTCCTTCAAGGAAGGATCGACAGCACTAGGATCGTTTTCATATTGTTCGAATTGTTCTTCGATGTACCCCATGTTGGGGCCATGGAAATTTCCCCAAAAGTTTTGAGTGGAGCCTTGTTTAGACACGTAGAATACCCCCAAGTAGTTGTTGGCTAATGTTTCCTCGAAAACGTTTCCAAGTCCATGTACTATTATAGAATTGAAACGCTTCCGTATTCAACAAATTTCGCTTAATTTTTTAATGAATGTTCAAATCCATTCCATTATAACAAGAAAGACGCACCGATGGGTACGCCTTTTTCACTTTTTGCCACTAAAGTGATATTTCGTTTTGTTATTCTTCGTCCTCCAAGACGCGGTAAGCCATATCATAAAGTTTCATTTGGCTGTTAATGGGTTGGGCGTTTTCCGTACGTTTGACATGCTCATAGGATCCGTCATTCTTTTGTTCCCGCGCTTTGACATTGTCATTCAGCATGACCGATAGTATCTTTTGCAATCGACTTTTAATCTCGGGTTCATGGATGGGGAACAAAAGCTCGACACGCTTGACCATGTTTCTTGTCATCATGTCAGCAGAGGATAAAAAGACACGATCATCTCCATTATGGTGGAAATAATAAATCCGACTGTGCTCAAGGAAACGACCGACAATACTAATGACACGTATGTTATCACTGAACCCCTGAATTCCAGGGCGAAGGCAGCAGATCCCACGTACGATCAAATCGATTTGCACGCCTGCTTGAGAGGCTTCGTAAAGCTTCATAATTAAATTTTTATCCGTCAGGGAATTCATCTTTGCTATAATGCGTCCATTGCCATGTTGCTTTTGAAAACGGATTTCATTATTAATATACCGTATAAAGTCATTTCGTATATCAAACGGGGCCATCGACAGGTGGTGAAATTGTGGTTTTTCGGTGAACCCGCTTAGATAATTGAAGAAATCTGTGGCATCAATCCCGAATTTCCGTTTCGCTGTAATGATTCCCATATCTGTATAAAGCGATGCTGTCTGGTCATTGTAGTTCCCTGTTCCCAGGTGAACGAAACGTTCAATTTTCTCGTTTTTCTTCCTGACCACCAAGGTGATTTTGCTGTGGGTTTTCAGATAGGTCATTCCATAAATCACGTGACAGCCCGCTTTTTCTAGTTCCTTGGCCCATTGGACATTGTTTTCTTCATCAAAACGCGCCTTCAATTCTACAAGTACAGTGACTTGTTTCCCTTTTTCCGCTGCGCGCTTAAGGGCATCAATGATTGGAGAATCTCCGCTAACCCGGTATAAGGTCTGCTTAATAGCCAACACGTGGGGATCATCCGCTGCTTCTGCTACAAAGTCAACGACAGGTTCAAACGATTCGAACGGATGGTGGAGGAAAACATCACGCTCCATCACTTGTTCGAAGATATTTTCATCACTACTCAGATCCCGTGGGGGCTGAGGCATGAGCGTTTCGTAATAAAGGTGATCCTTAACGTCTTCAAACGTTTTATGGAATTTGAATAAAAAAGTTAAGTCCAGTGGTCCATTTGTGATGTACAAGTCATCTTTATGAATTTCCAGGACTTTCAATAAAAAGTTGATCAATTTCTCGTCATACTTTCCATCCCGGACTTCCAGCCGAACTGCCGCTCCCCACTTCCGCTTCTTCAATTCTTTCTCAATCTCTTTTAGTAAATCACGTGCACCTTCTTCATGAATCGTCATATCGGCATTTCTTGTTATTCTGAATTCTGTGATCGATTCAACTTCATACCCTTTGAACAATTTGCTCATAAAATGACCGATGATTTCTTCTAATAGAACATATTGATACTTATCTTCGTGATTCACAGTTACGAACCGGTCCAGTACGGAAGGTACTTGGACAATCGCCGTTTTCGTTGCTCCTTCCCGATCAAGTTCATCGCGGATGACGACAGCGAGATTGATGGACTTATTCAAGAGCATTGGAAAAGGGCGATAGGCATCTACCGCCATCGGGGTCAACACCGGAAAAATCTCTTCATCAAAATAGGTTTCAAAACGCTGGATCTCTTCTTTTGTCAGGTCATCAATAGACAAAATGGAGATTCCCTCTTGTTCCAATTCCGGTTTCATCGACTGATAGGCCGCATATTGTTTTTCCACATTTTTGTGGTTCATCTCAGCGATTTTCCTCAGCTGCTGCTTCGGCGTCAAGCCGGCTTTGTTCTCCGGTTTATTGAAACCGGCTTTGACTTGGTCTTTCAGTCCCGCGACCCGCACCATGAAGAATTCATCAAGATTGGAAGATACGATAGCTAAAAATTTCAACCGTTCCAGCAAAGGGTTGTCCATATCAAGAGCTTCATCCAACACCCGCTCATTGAAGCCTAGCCAGCTGAGCTCTCGATTGTTATAAAAAAGTGGATTGTCCAATTCTTTCGTCTTTTGTTCTGTTGACATTACGCACACCCTTTACACATGTATTCACATTCAGTTTAATACATCAATATATTCCACATTTAAAGGCAAAGTTAACTTCTTGTAAAAAATTGATGATATATGTCGAAAGCTTAGATGAGAAAAAAGAATGACAAAAAAAGCAGCCCGGTACGGACTACTTTTTATTTTCCACAAAAGAGAGATCTATAGTCTTCTTCAAGGACTTTTCCAAATGTTTTTTCTGCTTTTCTGTTTGATATTCTTCAGGCATGTAAGCACCGTTACAATAGAGAGTAATACGGAGGTCCTCCCCATCATTGGATAGCTCCAGTTTTTCGACTGTCTGCCTGCGAGTGCTGTCCAGACTATAGCAGAACTTCAGCATCGAGCCGAGAAGACGGATTTTTTTCCGTTCATCTTTCAGGAACCACTCTTTGTATGGATCAAGGAATTGCTTGAAAACCGTCTTGTTTTTGAAAGAGGCCATCAAAGCCATCCGTAGTCTCTCCATATGCATCAGTCCATCAATCGTACGGTTAGCAAGTAGATAAAAAGTGTGCTGTGAGCTTGATTCGTTGTCAATATATTCACCAAGATTGAATACATAGCTCGCCCTTTTCACTTCCTGCCAGTCCCTTTTCCTTAGAGAGCCGATTCCACGTTCATGGAGCTGGTGGAACAACTCATGGGCCAGGTGCTGTACATGCTGGATGTGTTTCACATTCAACTCATAATCACTGATGAGTTCCTGAATGCTCTCCTCCAACACATTTGGAAATAAGGCTGTTCCCATGTCACTCGTCAACTGTTCGAAAAAGACACCATCACGCAATCCTTTTCTGCTTAAGATGAAACCTGAAGCATGGACCGTATCATATAAAGAATGGAAGACTTCTGTTGCGGGTAGGATGATGTCCGCACGGTCCTTCGATAACCCTTCAACCTTCTGTAACTTTTTCATATTCAAGGTAAAAAGATAGTTCTTGATGAAAGCGAGGTCACTGTCCTTCATTTTATATTGATGGAGACCTGCAAGCGGGTATTCTTTCAAGTTCTGATCGATTTGGACGAGGTTACGGGCGCCACCCCCAATTCCGATCAAAGGAACGTTCTTTTTCTTAAGCCATGGAAGAGATTGAAATTGTTCAATCAGATAATGACGAAGGTCGGACATTTCTTCCTCTGTAGGGAGATCTTTTTTAAAGAAATCTTGTTTAAGAGTTAACGCTCCAAATGGGAAACTATGGGATTCGATCAATTCCCTGTCCTTGAAATATGTAACTTCCGTACTTCCTCCACCGATGTCGACAGTAATTCCTTCTGTCACAGGAGTCGAATTCACCACTGCCAAATAACCATAATAAGCTTCCTCCTGATCAGAAAGGATGCGCATATCAAACCCTGTGTGTTCGGATACCTGGTGAATGATTTCAGCTTGATTTTGTGCTTGCCTGATGGTAGCGGTCGCGACACAAACCATTTCTTCTAATGGGTAAGACTCTGCGACTTCTTTGAAGCTTTTTAATGTGCTCAAAAGGATCTGGATGCCTTCTGTAGATAAGAGACCGTCGTCCATGAGGTGATTCCTCAATCTGGCAACAGCTTTCACATTTTCCACTTCCCGAAGACGTCCACCTTTCTCCCTCAAATAAATGACTAGACGCATTGTGTTCGATCCGACATCAATAATTGCGTAATAACTTTTGGCCATCGTCTCACCACACTTCATTTTTTGCCATTATACCACAAGAAACCGCCCTCTTAATATATTAAGAGGGCGGCTGGGTGTTCGTTATTATCTATTCAGTAAGCTACCGACATATTTCAATAATTCATTGGCAGAGCTTGAGTTATATCCGTGTTCATCGATAAGAGTCGCGACAACTTCATTGATCTTCTTAAGCTGCTGCTCATCCGGCGTCTTCGTAGATGTCGTAATTTTCACTACATCTTTCAGGTCTGCGAACAACTTTTTCTGGATCGCTTCGCGTAACCGCTCATGAGACTGATAATCGAACTTCTTGCCTTTACGAGCATAAGCGGAGATGCGGATTAAGATTTCTTCACGGAACGCTTTCTTCGCGTTTTCTGATACACCGATCTGTTCTTCTATGGAACGCATGAGGCGCTCATCCGGATTCAATTCTTCTCCTGTCAGCGGATCTCTAAGCTTGGCTTTATTACAGTAGGCTTCTACATTATCCAAGTAGTTATCCATTAAAGTGACCGCAGACTCTTCATAGGAGTAGACAAAAGCTTTCTGTACTTCTTTCTTCGCAATCTCGTCGTACTCTTTTCTAGCAAGGGAAATGAAGTCAAGATAACGTTCTTTATCTTCGCTGGAGATGGAAGCGTGGCTTCCGAGACCATCTTTCAACGAACGCAGAACATCCAGTGCATTGATCGACGTCAACTCTTTCTTAATGATCGTAGAGGAGATGCGGTTAATGACATAACGAGGGTCAATGCCGCTCATACCTTCATCCGCGTGTTCTTTTTTCAACTCCTCCACATCAACATCGCTGAACCCTTCTAGAATCTCACCATCATACAGACGCATTTTCTTCAATACATCGATAGACGCTTTCTTAGACTCTTTCAGGCGAGTCAAAATCGTAAACATCGCAGCGACCCTCAGCGTATGCGGGGCAATGTGAACATCCCTGATGTCACTTTCGCGTATCATCTTTTCATAGATACGTTCTTCCTGACTTACTTTCAAGTTATAAGGAACAGGCATGACAATCATCCGGGAATGCAAGGCCTCATTTTTCTTATTGGCAATGAAAGAACGATATTCCGCTTCGTTCGTATGGGCGATGATCAGCTCATCTGCCGAGATGAGGGCAAAACGTCCAGCCTTGAAGTTTCCTTCCTGCGTTAAGCTGAGCAAGTGCCATAAAAACTTCTCATCACACTTCAGCATTTCCTGGAATTCCATAATCCCACGGTTCGCTTTGTTCAATTCACCGTCAAAACGATAGGCCCTAGGATCTGATTCAGAACCATATTGAGCAATCGTAGAAAAGTCGATGGAACCCGTCAAGTCTGCAATATCCTGGGACTTAGGATCAGAAGGGCTGAACGTTCCAATGCCTGTACGCTTATCCTCTGAGAAAAAGATACGTTCAACTAAAACGTCCTCAATCCTTCCCCCATACTCTGTTTCCACTCTCATGGTATTTAATGGAGATAGACTGCCCTCAATCCGAATTCCGTACTCTTCCTGAAAATCTTTACGCAGATGGTTCGGAACAAGATGTAATGGGTCCTCGTGCATCGGACAACCCTTGATCGCAAAGACAGCCCCTTCATCCGTATGCGTGTATTTCTCCATCCCACGTTTAAGTAGATTAACAAGCGTTGATTTACCACCACTGACAGGTCCCATCAATAAAAGGATACGTTTTCTAACATCCAGTCTTCTTGCTGCAGGATGGAAATATTCTTCTACAAGCTTCTCCATGGCCTCATCCAAGCCATAGATGTCCTCATCGAAAAACTTGTAACGCTTATGATCGTGCTCTTCTGCTACTCCCGCACTTTTAATCATATTGTAAACGCGGGAATGGGCGGATTGAGCTAAATACGGGCGCTCTTTCAGTAAATCCAAATATTCTGAGAATGTACCTTCCCATTTCAGTTCTTCTTCTTGTTCCCGGTGGTCTTGTATTTTCTTTAAAATGTCCACTTCGCGACCTCCCCCGTCGTAAGAGACGAATTTTAATACATCCTATGCCTGGCTACTGTAAAACATGTGTAAATGAATACGAAATGCGGAGGCATCCTGGTAGACGCGATAAGCATAAGACAAACGGTGCAGTGGTGCGTTCTTTCACCACGGAAGCGGTTGACTTATGTCTCGAACGTCTGGATGCTACAACTGAATAAATACGTACAAATCCTGCTCATTGAGTGTGGCTACCTGAGGAACATAACTTTTCCAAAAAAACCTGATTTAGAGAAAACTAAGAAGTGAGGGAAATGCCCTCTTATCCACCCTATGGCCTCTCTCGTCCATTCATGACAGAAAAAAGAGGACTAACATGGAAGTCAGTCCTCTTCGTAATCCTTTTCTTGAATATACCTGCGCCTTTTAGACAATCCCATGACCAAAAAAGCAACGAATAGAAACAAATTGAGCCAGCGAAAGTCATCATAAAATATAGCTAATAATGCCCAAATTGCCGCACTGAATAAGAAAAGGATGCTGGAAATCAACGTTTGGCTCACGATCATCCCTCCTTCCTTTATTATAAATCAATAGAACCGGATTGTATGTCCATTTTTTCGCAATGAGCAAGTAGTCCTAAAGATTGTGTGAGCCCTTGTTTAGTAAATTTTGACACGATGATATCGCCTTGTTAGAATTGTTACGAATATTTTAATAGGATAAAGTGCTACACAAAAGAAAGAAGGACTGCAAATGGAAACATGGTACTTTGTCGATTCAGGTCATTGCACCCCTGCTATGAACATGGCATTGGATGAAGCCTTAATGAATTGGCACCGCAATGGAGATATTCCTCCTGTACTCCGTTTTTATGGATGGGAGCCTGCTGGATTATCTGTAGGATATTTTCAAAAAGTCAAAGGAAAGATTGATTTAGAGGGAGTTCAGAAGCATGGGTATGAACTTGTTCGCCGTCAAACGGGAGGACGAGCTGTCCTACATGACAATGAACTCACATATAGTGTAATTGTGTCAGAAGATCACCCCGATATGCCGGACTCTGTGAAAGAAGCCTATCTGGTTCTATCCAAAGGATTGCTTGAAGGGTTCACAAACCTTGGCATTCAAGCCGAATTCGCTGTTCCTGATGGAAAGTTAGACGTCGCAGGATCCGCTGTATGCTTTGAAGAACCTTCCTGGTATGAACTGATTGTCGAAGGTAAAAAAGCAGCGGGAAGCGCACAGACAAGAAAGAAAGGAATTATCCTTCAACATGGATCCATCCCCATTGATGTCGATGATGTTAAATTATTTGATATGTTTATCTATAAAAATGAACGCATCAAAGAACGCGCTCGAAAAGCCTTTGGAGACAAAGCTGTAGCCATCAACCAGATTGTCGAACAACCAGTAACCTTTAATGAGACTAAAAGTGCTTTTAAAGAGGGGTTTGAAAAAGGACTGGGGATTAAGTTAGAGCCTTTCACATTGACAGATGCACAATGGAGCGAAGTCAGAAAGATTGCCGAAAACCGTTATGAGACCGACGAGTGGAACTATGCTCGCTAACGAATAAGGAGTGAACAAATTGGCCAAAGATCAAGAGTACATAAGAAAACCAGAATGGCTGAAAATTAAAATCAATACGAACAAATCCTACACAGGCTTGAAAAAGCTGATGCGTGACAAAAAACTCAATACTGTATGTGAAGAAGCTCGTTGTCCAAACATTCACGAATGCTGGAGTGAAAGAAAAACAGCGACATTCATGATTCTTGGAGATACGTGTACGCGAGGGTGCCGTTTCTGCGCAGTTAAAACAGGTCTCCCTAACGAACTGGATTGGGGCGAGCCGGAACGTGTTGCTGATTCTGTGGAAATCATGGGCCTTAAACACGTGGTCGTGACTGCTGTAGCACGTGACGATTTGAATGATGGTGGTGCAGCCGTCTTCGCCGAAACAGTAAAAGCGATCCGCCGTCGTGTCCCTGGATGTACCGTTGAAATCCTTCCTTCTGATATGAAAGGGGATTATGAAAGCCTCCACACTCTTATGGGTGGAGAGCCGGATATCTTCAACCATAACATTGAAACGGTAAGGCGCCTGACGAAAAAAGTGCGTGCCCGCGCGATGTACGATCGTTCTTTGGAATTGTTGAAGCGTGTTAAAGAGATACGTCCGAATACTCCGACTAAATCAAGTATCATGGTCGGCTTAGGTGAAACGAAAGAAGAAATCGTTGAAGCGATGGACGACCTTCTTGCCCATAACGTGGATATCATGACAATCGGTCAGTATCTACAGCCGACGAAAAAGCATTTGAACGTTGAGCGTTACTATCACCCGGATGAATTTGAAGAGTTGAAGAAGATTGCACTCGAAAAAGGATTCAAACACTGCGAAGCAGGTCCTATGGTCCGTTCTTCCTATCACGCGGATGAGCAGGTGAACGCTACATCTGCCCAGCGCCGGATCAAGTATATGCAAGGATACGAATCCCAAGGAAAAGAACTCGATACAACAAACTTCTAAAAAATGGCCCCTCATGAAATCAATCATGAGGGGCGTTTATTTTACCATGGTCCTCCGTAATAAGGAGGTCGGTTATATCCATATCCTGGTCCACCGTATCCGGGTCCTCCACCGTAGTAAGGTGGTGGCGGAGGCGGGGGTCCAAATCCTCCATAAAAACCTGGCGCAAGAGCTCCACCCAGGAAACCACCGAGCAGTCCGCCAGCAAAAGGCCCTAAAAAGAAGAAACGTTCATCTTCATCGCGGAAATCCTCTTCAATTTGGTACGGATTGTAATAATATTGGTAATGGTTCATTCATGCTCCTCCAATCCATCCTTGGTTATTCACCTACCCTTCACTCTATGTAAACGCCCGCCCTGACGTATAGGCAAGTGTCATCAAGCAAAGGATAATTTTAACTGGACAAACAATTCACATCCCCCGATAATTAGGGTATAATATAATTAATCATGCTTGTCTGGCTACATAAAGGAGGATCACTCATGAATCTTACATTGATTATTCTTGTCTGTGTCGCATATCTTACCGCTATTTTTAGTGCCGGATATGATACAAAACCAGGTACGCCAAAAAAATAAGCCCTTAAAACGCATCCAATATGGATGCGTTTTTTTGTGTCTGTTTTGCAGGGGTTGGCTTTTTAACGTACCAGGTACACAAAACGGCAGGATTGGTGTCATATTTGTTGTTCAAAGACTCACATTAGAGCTGAACACACAAAAAAGACGACCACGATCGGCCGCCTTTCCGCTTCATTTGATTAAATTCGGGTGACCTTGTTGTCTCAGAGCTTCAAAAAGAATGATAGAAGCAGTATTAGACAAGTTCAATGATCTCACCTGGTCAGTCATGGGTATTCTCAAACAACGGTTCTCTAACCCTTCCAACAAATCTTTTGGGATCCCGTCACTTTCACGTCCGAAAACGAACAGCAAATCCTTCTCCACATTACTGAAGTCAAAATCCACATAAGATTTCGTACCGAAATTCTCAATATAGTAAAATTCCCCTTCAGGAAATGCGTCATAAAGTTCTTGGATGGAATCATAATAATTCACATTGACCTTATGCCAATAATCCAACCCTGCACGGCGGACCATTTTGTCGTCAGTCGAGAAACCGAGGGGACGAATCAGGTGCAGTTCTGAATTTGTAGCAAGACATGTACGGGCGATATTGCCCGTATTTGCCGGAATTTCCGGTTGAAAGAGTACAATATGGTTAGGCATACGTTTCACCTCAGTCTAATCTTAGTCAACTAGACTATTATATCATACTCTTCATCCGTCGATTTTATAAAATTTGTACTGAATATCAGGGGTGTAGGCTGTAGAGTCTTCATACGCCCAATAGCGGTGCCGGCTGTTGGATGTGTGAGCATTCACAAGCGGCATGCCATTGGCGTCTTTTTTGACGACGAAGGTGTTGTGATCAAATCTTCCATCTCCCTGAAAGTCATAGCAGATGACATCACCTGGTGAAAGTTGATCGGCAGAAGAAACCTCTGTTGCTGTGAGCCCTTTTCTCGCTCCTCCCAAATACCACCGGAGTGCATGCGCAACCGTCCAGCTATAGCTCCAATTTCCACTTCCATACCACCAGCCTCTTGTACGGTTCGGTGCTCCCCATGGTGTCGCTCCACCTGCTCGTATACACTGGGACACATAATTCGTACAATCCACATCAAAACTTCTGTAGGCTGGATTGTAACTGTCCCACCAACGGTCAGCATAGCGCACAGCTTCTCTGCGGTTGTAATTGGTTCGTGAAAGTACTCGATCTTGATCCGCCGTGAAATCCATAGGTAATGGCTTGGAAATCTGATTTTCTTCAAACCTCTCTGTCATCACTTTGTGCTCCAACAACTCTTCTCCCATGAACCGTGCATCGCCATGATAATGACCCTCTTCTAAGAAATCATATCGTCCTGACTTGATAAGAAGTGATAAAGTTAAAAGATACTGAATGTGCGTTTGATTTTCATATGCGACGCGGTGATAAGGATGTATGTTAAACGTCAGGCGCTGCAGGCGTTGTCCGCGTTCCTCTATACCATTTACTTTTTTTCTTAACCAGTGATGGTCTTCCTGTTCGAACAGACGATCCATGATTCTTTCCCAGTACACTTGCAGTTGATATGTATGGCTCATGCCGCTCCCCTCCTTTTACATCTTATGAA
The DNA here is from genome assembly GCF_019599545.1 of Halobacillus sp. Nhm2S1. GTDB lineage: Bacteria > Bacillota > Bacilli > Bacillales > Halobacillaceae > Halobacillus. The sequence goes on from NZ_JAIEZV010000001.1 coordinate 1,234,272, forward strand.
AAGCAAAGAAGGACATGAACATCAAAAAAGCAGCCTCCATTTAATAGGAGCCTGCTTATTGGTTTTGTTTAATCGTTTGATGCTCTTTTTCAAATTCCAATAGTTTCTGCTTTTTATCTAAACCGCCGGCATAACCGACTAACTTGCCGTTACTTCCAATAATCCTATGACAAGGGACAATGATGGAAAAGGGGTTTTGGTTCACCGCTCCTCCTACTGCTCGGATTGCTTTTGGAGCATGCATGGAAGAGGCGATATCCTTGTATGATCTGGTTTCCCCGTAAGGGACATGATGGAGAAGCGTCCTCCATACTTGTCGTTGAAAATCAGTGCCGTAGCAGTTCAAAGGCACATGAAATTCGTTGCGATGTCCTTCAAAGTAATCGGAAAGTTCTTGTTTCGTTTGGGCTACATATTTGTGTTCGGGGTCATACACCAGTTCGCCTTTGAGGAAATGCTTCTTTTTCCAAGATTGATAGGTAGCGAGCCGGTCTTCGTAATGGCCGAAGTCAATTCGGCATACACCTTCATCGTTCGCTAGTACAGTCATTGGGCCCAAAGGAGTTTCAAAAGTGTCATAGTATAGGAACAATTGATGGTTCATATTCAACCCCTTCTTCTTTAACAGTTTTTTCTATTATACAAGAGCTTTCTTAGATTGAAAAGGTACATATGGTTACTGTTCTTGAAATTGGACGCCCTTTTCCATTTCATAAAGCACCTGTTCATCCTCTTCTTTTCCCATCGCTTGTTCGATGGCTGCAAAACATTCCGGTTTGCCAATTTTCCCGAGGCCCCAGGCAGCTGTTCCACGAATGACAGGGCGTGGGTCTTCCTTCATTAAACGAGTCAACTCATCGATCGCCGTCTCGTCACGATAATGTGCAAGAGCGAGAATGGCGTTTCTTTGAATCGGTTTCTTTCCACGCCATGAACCTGAAATAAAACCGAACTTCTCTTTGAATTGACGGTTTGAAATGGATAGTAATGGAGTCAACTTTGGTTTGACGATTTCCGGATCTGGTTCAAACTCTTCATGATTATGAAAATCTTTCTTCCGGTTTTTGGGGCAAACGGTCTGGCACGTATCACAGCCATATAATCGGTTTCCGATTTTCGTGCGGAATTCATCCGGAAGGAAACCTTTCGTCTGAGTTAAAAAGGCAATGCATCGATTAGCATTCAATTGACCTCCTTGGACGAGTGCATCTGTCGGGCACGCATCCACGCAGATGTTACAGTCTCCGCAACTGTCATCGACCGGTTCATCCGGGGCAAAGGGAATGTTCGTGACCAGCTCTCCAAGATATACATATGAACCGAATTCAGGAGTGATCACGGCACAATTTTTCCCACTAAAACCGATGCCTGCACGTTCAGCTACTGCGCGGTCTGAAAGCTCTCCCGTGTCGACCATGGACTTCAATTCCACCTCTGGGAATTTTTCACGTATAAAGGCTCCCAAACGATGGAGGCGATCACGAAGAACATCATGATAATCCTGTCCCCAGGAAGCCCGGCAGAACAGCCCGCGGCGCTCGCCTTTTTTACTTTTAGGAGCATCATGCATTTTTGAAGGATAAGCCAGGGCGATGGAGATAATGGATTGAGCACCGGGAAGCAGTCGACCGGGCTCCGTCCTCTCTTGAACAGACCCTTTTTCAAAGCCAGACTGATAACCAAGTTCCTGCTGACGTTTCAGTCGTGCTTTCAACTCACCAAAAACATCGGCAGAAGCAAACCCGATTTTATCAATTCCAATCTCTTTACTATATGCAATGACTTCCTCTTTGAATTGATGAAAATCCACCCTGACGCACCTCCTTTCTATCTTAAATCTTTCACTTTCGCTGTCCGGATCCGGTTCAGCGTAGCTGCAATCTCAAAACGTCTCGGTCTAGCCAGCTCGCCTGGGTGCTGATCTTTGAATGGGGCAAAGGAAGCGAGCCCTTCTTGATCCAACTGATGTTCAATCGTATCAAGTAGTTCATGTAGAGAATTTCCATGCTTCAGCACGCTTTTTTTATCTAAATGAAGCAGGATATCAGCAATCATCCTTGTCTGAGACGCATCTACAAGCTGTTCCACGTGATCGAGTGCGATCTCTTCAGGCCCCATTAAAATTTTATGCATACCTTTGGCCTGGACCTTTTCTTTCTTTCCTTTACGAGTTTGTAAGCTTTGAGGTAAGAAGGAACGTTTCGGTACAGCTCCAAAGGCATCATCATCCGATTCCATGCGGCCATTTGGGTACTTACTTGCGATTTGTTTCGCTTTTTCTGTAACATTATGAGGAATATACTGATCCATCATGATGACATCATCAGCAACTTGGAAGTAATCCCCGGAACCACCCATAACCAGAATTGTAGAAACTTCCAATTCATCGCGCATCTGTTTAATTTTATCGATGAACGGGGTGATTGGTTCTTTCTCTTTCACAACAAGCTCCTGCATGCGCTCATCCCTGATCATGAAGTTTGTGGCACTCGTATCTTCATCAATCAGAAGGCTCGATGCCCCTGCTTCTAAAGCTTCCACTACGTTCGCGGCTTGTGAGGTACTGCCACTGGCATTTTCCGTTGAAAATCTTGTCGTATCTGTTCCATGGGGAAGGTTTTTAATAAATGGAGAAATGTCCACCGTCGATACTTGACGTCCATCTTCCGCTCTTACTTTTACCGCAGAAGGATCGGTCAGCACATATTCACGCCCATCCCCTTCTACATGAGGATACACGCCACGCTCCATCGCGTTCAACAGGGTACTTTTACCATGATAACCACCACCAACGATTAAAACAATTCCACGCTTCAATGCCATTCCTGTAATGGGCTCTTCTCTGTGAGGAAGGTCAATCGCTACACGGTTTCTCTCAGGGCTTTCAAAAGATACAGCCTCCCGCATCGGTCTCTGGCTGATGCCGCTCTCTCTCGGAAGAATGGAACCATCAGCCACAAATGAGATCCAATCATTTTTCTTCATTTCAGCAAGGATTGTTTCATGTTGATCAGCGAGTTGGCAAACCGATTCAATTTCCTTATCTTTTATAGCAAAAACAGACTGGTTCATGATTTCCGGAAGAATGGAAAAGAAAAGCTTTTCGGCTTGTTTCCCATTGATCCGCCTACCATTGGCCGGCAGACCCACCGTTAGACAAACCGTCACATCCTCGGTATTTAAAGAAACCGACGTCCGTTCTAAAATCTCCTGACCCGGTTGATCGATCGCAATCATACCACTTTTCCCGGAACCTTTCACACTGGTTTGAGTCTTATTAATGGTTTTCGCAACTGCTCTCGTAATCCTGTCCTCTGCATAGTATTTCCTGCGAGCATCTTTTTTCCACTCAAGAGAAATTTTCCTTTCAGAATTCGGAATACGGATGCGGATTTTAGAAGGAGCTGCAAAAGGGTCTCCTTGAACATAGTCAATCATCAAATCATATCTCTGGAATGAATACATTCCTTGAATTTGTTTATAAGCCTTGTAGCTTTTACCATCGATTTGTTTCAAATGCTGCTGTAATTTTTTCATCATGGATTCCTCCCTTGAACGAATAGGTCTATTATAGGGTTTATCCAAATTTCATCAATAAAAAACGCAATGCTTCGTTACCCATTTAACGAAACACTGCGTTGGTTCACATAAGTATAAAATAATAGCATTGGAGCGGGTGAAGGGAATCGAACCCTCGTCATCAGCTTGGAAGGCTGAGGTTTTACCATTAAACTACACCCGCGTAAATTAAAATCATTAATCTTCATTTGATGAGGTTCAACACTCATTCTAGTTGTTCGGACAACTCTTATCGTTTACATTTGTAATCATAACATTCGAAATCTAGCGACGCAACATGAAATTTACGTTTTTTTGTCGAAAATTAACTTCACCTTAATTTTAACAGTTTAATATATATGTTTTCATATAGTATTCCAATTAAAGGCTGTCCCTAAACCCTCTTTCGTTCATCCCGGTAATGTTCCTAATCGGTAAAGCTTTGGGATGTGGATGGAGTCGGAGAGGAAAGACTCGCTTTCCCCACACTCTCCACCAAGACAGAAGCTTGCAAATACAATTTCCAGAAAAGCTATGATTCATAACCCGACAGAAACCGCAGCAACGAATTTTTGTGTTTCAACTTTTCTTAGACTGATACACATAAATCACGGAAAACACTAGAAAAGCGATGAGGTGGATAGAGTCGATGAACAATTTGAAGAGATCAACTAACGTAGTGGAATCCATAGGTTTCACCCCCAACAAGCATTTTAGCTGTGGTTCTGCTAAACATGTTGCTGTAGACAATAGAGCAGTTTGAGTGAGTGGACTAGTTTTTAATAGATAGTGAGAAGAAGCTTTCCCTTATGGTCCCTCGTAATCTCATTTTTATACGAAGCAGACATCAACATTTTAAAATAAGGAAATACTACTAAATGCCACCCATCCTTATCCTTTTTATCAACGTAAAAAGAAACCGAGATGGCGCACCTCGGTTTCTTGCATATCCAAATCTATTTTCCTTTTATAAGATCACCGTACTCTTCAATGCAGCGATTAAATGTTCAAAGTCTTCATCAACTTGCCTTCGAACATCATCCCGTTTGTAGTCTTTGTTTTGTTCCTTGGAGTTTTCTGGTTCAATCAAAAGTGTACGTCCCTCCATAAAAGTGATTTCGATCTTACGTGGAGGGGTGTTTTCAGACAGACTGTAGTCTTCAAAGTATTCCTTCATCGAAATAATACGATCTGTAAACAAGGTTTCTTTTTTCAAAGCCATGTCCTGGGAAAGGCTGAGCACCGTTAACGTACGGTCGTTACGATTCACAATAAACAATTGCTGTTGATCAGAATCGATGACCTCTAATAAACGATATTGGTCTGATTCGAATAACTCTTCCGTAAACTCAAGTATTGCCGCCGTTTTCAAATGACTTAATTCTTCCGTACCCAATCTTTCTTTAAGATGGATGGACATGTATTTGTAACCTCCTTAATAATTTGTTCATTATACTCATCCCCCTTACCTTGAAGGTGAAAACGTGAAATGAGAAAAATAAACAAATTTTACCATGATAAAAAAGGGGGTGGGGTTCCGAATGGTTGATTCATTCGACAAACTCTCCCTTTTTCTACATATGTAGATAGAGAATACAAATAAAAGGACACTTTAAAATTGGGCGGATATCCTTCTCCCATATTTATTACAGCCGCTCGGAAAGAACTTTAAAAGACTCAACCGCTTCTTTATAATAGGTAAACTGACGATTTTGTATCGTTTGCTCCAGTTTCTTGAGAGCTATAGAGGCTAGTTGCTTTAAATCTTCATGACTGGTCATCTTGATCAACTTTTTAATCATCACTTGCTTTTCTTTAGTGTCTTCTTCTACTTCCTTCCATTCTTCATCTGTATCGATGTGATGTTCTCCTAAATCTGCCTCTACGCCTTGTCCAAGACCATCAATCAATTGTTTCATTTCTTCATTGTCATCCATACTTTCCCGAATAGATCGGATTGTTCTGGTATCAACAAGTTCTTCTCTCATTACCGCTTCCATTTCTTCAGGCTCTGCTTGATCTATAATCACCGTTTCGTAGGATTGCCGATCATCACTGGGCAGGGCTTGAACCTTCACACTCTCTTGTTGATCTGCTTCCGTTAGCTGCCACACTCCAAACCCTAGTGCTAGGACACCAAGAATGGAAGTTCCTTTTACAAACATACTCATTTTCCATCCCTTTCTCTATCTGATTTTCTATAATTTTATATTTTCCGACACTTTACTGTAACGCAATTGTAACATTCCATGAAATAACAGTAAATATAAAAAAGAGAAGCTATGTTTAAGCTTCTCTTCTTGACTCAATTTATAGGTTTTCTAAAAATAACCGTATGACATCTGCACCGCCGATGAATGTCCCTAACGAACTTCCGATATTCGCAAGTACAACAACAAGAAGGATACGAGTCACTTTATTGTTCCAGAACCCTTTGACACTTGTTACATCGTCAGACAATGTTTCAAAGTCCGCTACGTTTGGACGACGGAAGTAGGCTTGTACTATTCCTGCAAACCAGCCTGCTGCAATCAAAGGATTCAATGAAGTAATCGGAGCCATGATAAATGCAGACACAATGGCCAAAGGATGCGCAAGGGCTGCGGCTGCTCCTAATGCGGAAAAAGAACCGTTCCAAAGCACCCAGCTGATCGTTTGTTGTGTGCCTGCTGCCGGATTTGAAAAGAATGTGTAGAGAATGATGGATACAATCAATACCGGGATACTCCACCCAATGATTTTCGGCACCTTTGATTTCGGAGGTCTTTGTTTCAACTTCTTCAAATCGTGTTCTTTATGGATTTCTTCCTTGATTCCAGGTACATGTGCTGCTCCAAGGATCGCGACTATTTTCTCTCCTGGGGCATCTTTAATTTTCTGTGCAAGGTACTGGTCCCGCTCATCAATGAGTGGTTTCTTCAACTTTGGAAAATTATCCGTCAAATCCTGGAGCATTCCATCCAGCATATCCTGAGATTTCATCTTTTCCAATTCTTCTTCAGAGATTTTATCGTTACTGAAGATGCCATAAAAGATGGACAATAACAGCTTCATCTTTCCTCCGAAGCCGATGTTGCCCCATATCCTTGAAAAAGTGATCTGGATATTTCGGTCAGCTAGCACAAGCTCTGCTCCGACTTCTTCAGCTGATTCTATTCCCTGGATCATTTCCTGCCCCGCTTGAATACCAAACTGCTTAGCCATTCGACGTTGAAAAGAGGAAATCGCTAAGTTGACGAGCAGCAAAGTCGCTTTTTTGTTCTTAATGACTTCAAAAATATCTGTGTTCTTCCAACGGTCACCATCTTGGATGGACTGAAATCTTTGCTCATCGAGTTCGATACACACCGAATCCGGTCGTTCTTCTTCGATAACCGCTTTAACTTGTTCAGCACTTGCTTTTGAAACGTGAGCGGTGCCCACAAGAACGTATTCCTTATCATCTATATGAATTCTCGTAATGTTTTCTTCCAATGCAGACATCTGAACCTTCCTTTTTCGCTTTCCGTTTATTTGCTCTCCCCTCTCATATTAAACTAGATGAGTCCAAATGAGAATGCTTTCGACTAAAAACATGTCATTGACAAGCCTCTTGAGGAAGGATAGAATCTCCTATAATTATATAAACCATTCCACCTTGCGTATAAATTTGGAAATAAGGTCCAAATGTCTCTACCGAACCACCGTAAAATGGTTTGACTACGAGGGGGATATTCTTATCCTTCTCTTCATTTATACAAACGCACGCAAAGGCTTCAAAAAAGAGGAGGAACAAGAGGATGATGATTGAAACACTAAAGAAAAGAATAAGAGTAGCAAATAAAGAACGTCCAGCTGACCTCGTCATTAAAAATGCGCAGATCGTCGACGTTTTTAATGGGGAGATCATTCATGAAGATGTAGCGATTGTCGATGGCTTCATTGCAGGTTTAGGGGAATATGAAGGTAAAGATGTGATTGATGCCCAAGGCCAGTACATGGCACCTTCTTTCATAGATGCTCATGTCCACATTGAATCATCCATGGTTCCGCCATCGGAGTTCGCTAAAGTTGTCATCCCCCACGGTGTGACCACGGTTATTACAGACCCTCATGAAATCGGGAACGTCCTTGGAAAAGAGGGGATCCAGTTTATGCTTGATGACGCTAAAGGCCTTCCCATGGATTTTCATTTTATGCTTCCATCCAGTGTTCCCGCCACCCCTTTTGAAACATCCGGGGCTGAATTACAGGCCGCTGACCTTCAACCCTTTCTAAATGACTCACAAGTACTGGGGCTCGGAGAAGTGATGGATTATTCATCCCTCCAAAACGCTGATCCTCGCTTGTTAGAAAAAATCGCACAGACGATACAAGCGAATGGTTATGTCGATGGACACCTTGCTGGTTTGAATGACGATGCGGTCAATCTATATACGAGTGCAGGCGTTCAAACTGATCATGAATGTAATACACCAGAAGAAGCCCTGGCACGCATTCAGAGAGGCATGTATGTGAGCATCCGTGAAGGTTCCGCTGCCAAAGATCTGCACGCCCTTTTGCCTATAGTGAACGAAAAGAACGCCAGACGTTGTCACTTCTGCACAGATGATAAGCACATCGATGATCTTTTAAATGAAGGAAGCATTGATCATCACATCCGTTTAGCAACAGCCCAGGGTTTTGACCCCATCACCGCTATTCAAATGGCCACATTAAATGCGGCCGAATGTTATGGACTACATCATAAGGGAGCCATTGCGCCAGGCTACATGGCCGACTTCCTATTTTTCGAAGACTTACATGCACTGGAAGTAACACAAGTTTTTAAGAAAGGAAAAAAAGTGGCTTCCCAAGGAACATTAGTAAGGGATTTACAATCTTCGTTTCCAAATTCTCAAAAAATCACAAACAGTGTTCATATACCAAACCTTGCAAAAAAACAATTGCGTATTACAATCAAGGACTCCCAAAAAGGAAACATCATAAAAATAAACAAAAACCAAATTCGAACGGATCACCTTATTGAAAAAGTAGAGGTGGAATCAGGAACCTTTCAATCTTCTGTTAGCAAAGACCAATTAAAGTTGGTCGTCATAGAGAGACACCACCACACAGGGAACATCGGCCTTGGGATTGTGAAAGGGATGGGGCTTAAAAAAGGAGCGATTGCAACAACCATTGCTCACGACTCTCACAATATCGTAGCCGTAGGCACCAACGATGAAGATATCATCAAAGCGATCCAGCACTTAGGAGAAATTAGCGGGGGAATGACCCTATTTCATGAAGGAACCCCCCTCTCCTCTTTGCCCCTTCCAATCGCTGGCTTAATGTCCGATCAAGGGTACGATGGTGTGGCTGATCAATTAGTAGGCATTCACAAAGGTCTGTCTACCCTTGGCTTTACTGATGACTTCAATCCATTTCTCACCCTGTCGTTCCTGACGTTACCCGTCATCCCTAGCCTCAAACTTACGGATAAAGGCCTTTTTAGCACAAAAGAGGGGAAACACATCTCTGTATCTATTTAAAAAAGAAGAAGCCAGGCGATCGCTTGGCTTCTTCTTTTTTGGTTAACTGGAGTTGGACTTACCCGTCATCTCTCTGCTTACTTTTTCAACAATTCGGGAAAGGTCTTCATCGATTCTCGCACCACTGAACCTCATGACAGTCCAGCCATGATTTTTAAGGTAAGATTCTTTTTCCCACTCATCTTCCCACACATCGGAAGTAATGAGAAAGTCGTGTTCTACAGCTTCTACGGCAATTTTCAATTCTGGAAAAGCGACATCAACCGTGTACTTTTCCACCTGATAACGCAACGTAGGCTTTAAACCGTAAGCAAGAAACCCTTCGTATAATCTCCGTACTAAATTTGAACTGATTCCATCAGCTCCCATATCCTCTGGCTGCTCCTCATTTCTGACTCGTAGTGTCAGTACAATAGCAAGGATCAATAAGGTCATAAAAGCTGCATACTCGATAAACATGGTTATGTTCATATTCATCACCCACTACCATTCTATCCAAATACCCCCTCTTTTTATTCATCGGACCTTTCAGTCTTAAGAAGAGTCAATTATGACAGAACAAAAAAGAAGCTGAAGGAGAGCCTTCAGCTTCTTAACACGTTCAATCTTCAAATACTTTTCGGATATCAATTTTAACGATTTCTTCTGAATCAGCATCTTCTTCAGAATCAGTACCTTCTTCAGAACCAGCTTCCTCTTCAGTATCAGTATCCTCTTCGGAATCAGTATCCTCTTCGGAATCAGTACCCTCTTCAGAATCAGCTTCCTCTTCAGTATCAGCTTCCTCTTCAGTATCAGCTTCCTCTTCAGTATCAGCTTCCTCTTCAGTATCAGCTTCCTCTTCAGTATCAGCTTCCTCTTCAGAATCAGTACCCTCCTCAGAACCAGCTTCCTCTTCAGAACCAGCTTCCTCTTCAGAACCAGCTTCCTCTTCAGAACCAGCTTCCTCTTCAGAACCAGCTTCCTCTTCAGAACCAGCTTCCTCTTCAGAAACGACTACTTGAACGGCAGAGTTTTCAGAAGCATGTAACTTCGCTTGTTCACTAGCTTTTAAACGTGCCATTGCTTCAAATTTCATTTCTACAGCATGTTCTTCGTCTTGATCCTTTTGTTCTTTAGGCTCCTCTTCTTCCGTAGATGTTTCCGTCTCTTCTGAAGTGGTTCCCTCTTCCTCTTTGGTGTCGTCTTCTTTAACTACAGAAGTATCATTAGATTCAGGTTCTTCGTTTGTATCTTCATCCTCTGTGTTTTCTTCCACATCTTCTTCTTTAGAATCACTTTGTTTCTTTTCTTTAGGACCATGGACAGCAGAATTAGGCGATGCATTTTCCTTCGCTGTTTCACTTGCTCGCTCGCTAGCCATAGAACGTGATTTTTCTTTATCAGTCTCTTCTTCTACTACTGAAGATGTTTGATCTTCTTCAGTTTTGCCCTCTTCCATTGGGACGTCTTCTTCTTTCTCTTCTACTTTCTCATCGGTAGAATCAGGTAGAACGTCACTTTCTTCTTCAGAAGCGTGGACGGCAGATTTTGAAGAAGCATTTTCGTGAGCTTTTTCACTAGCCTTCTCACTCGCTTTAGACTGTGCTTTCTTAGCAGGCGTTTCCTTAACATCTGATTGTTCTTTCTGTTTCTTCGTTTCTTGCATTTCAATCACATGATCAGGTTTTCCTTTCTCATCTTTTGCGGCTTCAGTAACCGTACCACCTGCAAATATTCCGACTGAAAGTACACCTGCTGTAATCATAGATTTTACGATCATAGATTTGTTGATAAAGTTCATAATTGATTCGCTCCTTTATTTTTAGTTATTGGTAAGAGTTATAAAAATAAAGAAGCTCTTTTAGGTGGTTCCCCTGGGGGCGCATTCATCCACTGGGTACGCAATCTGTGGTGTCTTAAAACCATCTCCGTATGGTTCTCTGCCGATTCAGACACATATATGTATAAATCCCCCAATAACCATTGATATGCGGAATCGCCCTGCGACCGATCTTTTCCTGTTTTTCCTTGCAGCGATAAAGAACTGTGCTGGAGTACTCCATCATTTCGTATCGGCTTTTTTCCAGTAGGATCTTCAACTGGGGGTGGTAAATCAAGTAAGATATTTTTCACCGAACGATTTCTTTTCTCGTCCGTCGTTCTGTTATCTAGGGCTTTTTCATTTTCTTTTGAAGATGTGCCCTTAACTGGTATCTTACCTAATTCAGAGGAATCCACCACCGATGCTTTGTGTTCCTCTTGCTTCATCTTCTCTTTTACTTTTTTATTATGTACATGCGTTTTTGGTTTCTTATGTTTTTGAGGCGAAGAGATGGGTGGATCAGATGATTTACCCTTGGCGTCATTGTTCTTAAACTCCCTATTCTTGCCTGCCTGCGAATTGCCTTTTTTCATAGAGCGATCCGCATTTTTATTGGTTTTAGTTTTTCTGTGATCTTTTGCCTTTACTTCCTTAGAACGATCAGATGCACGAGTCGTTTGAGGAGAGTCTTCCTTCATACCCTTTTCGCTTACAACTTCGCTTGAGCTGTTTTGGGGCTTTACACCAGTGGGTGATTGTTCTTTTTTCTTTCCCTTATTCAAATGCTCTTTTTCAGGGACTTGATCAGGTACTGATGCTTGTTTCCCCTCACTATTGCCTTGATTTGCCCATACCTGCTCCGGAAGTCCAATAAGAAAAGGTAGACAAGCCACAAGAGATAAAATGACACGTCCTAACAATCCTATTCACCTCCTTTTTAACCGTTTTCAAAATCACCGCTATAGTAGTTAGATCATTCGACAATTTTTGTGACCGTTTCTTTATTATTTTTTCTTATAAGATAATAAAAACTTCTCCCATTTGAGAATACAAAAAAGCTTCGCACTTATTAGTGCGAAGCTTTTTGTTACAACGTTTTAGTTGTGTAGTTAGTACCGGTGGCCGGGGTCGAACCGGCACTCCGTGAGGAACACGATTTTGAGTCGTGCGCGTCTGCCAATTCCGCCACACCGGCATGTGACTATGGAGGCGGCAACCGGAATCGAACCGGTGATAAAGGAGTTGCAGTCCTCTGCCTTACCGCTTGGCTATGCCGCCATATCACGTTCAATTACGATTGTATCATATTCAAGTAAGAAAGAATATGTGATTTTTTTGGAGCGGGAGACGGGATTCGAACCCGCGACCCCCACCTTGGCAAGGTGGTGTTCTACCACTGAACTACTCCCGCAATTAAAGTGGCTGGCCCAGCTGGATTCGAACCAGCGCATGACGGTACCAAAAACCGTTGCCTTACCGCTTGGCTATGGGCCAATATAGGACAATCTTTAATGTAATAAATGGGGCGGCTGATGGGAATCGAACCCACGAATGCCGGAACCACAATCCGGTGCGTTAACCACTTCGCCACAACCGCCATAATTGAAAAGCAGGGGTAGTAGGAATCGAACCCACATTGACGGTTTTGGAGACCGTAGTTTTACCATTAAACTATACCCCTATTTGATTGAAATATAAATGGTGGAGGGAGTAGGACTCGAACCTACGAACCCGATGGGAGCGGATTTACAGTCCGCCGCGTTTGGCCAACTTCGCTATCCCTCCACGCTGAAAAACTTTCAGATGGTGCCGGCCAGAGGACTTGAACCCCCAACCTACTGATTACAAATCAGTTGCTCTGCCAGTTGAGCTAGGCCGGCTAAATGGTGGCTCGGGACGGAATCGAACCGCCGACACACGGATTTTCAGTCCGTTGCTCTACCGACTGAGCTACCGAGCCAAACTATGTATATAGTAATAAAAGTGGCGGTCCGGACGGGACTCGAACCCGCGACCTCCTGCGTGACAGGCAGGCATTCTAACCAACTGAACTACCGGACCATTTTGGTTGTACTTATTAGTACTACCATTTTCATTTAACTAGGAAGATCACTCGACGTAGCCAAATGAATAATTTGGTTGCGGGGACAGGATTTGAACCTGTGACCTCCGGGTTATGAGCCCGACGAGCTACCAGACTGCTCTACCCCGCGATAATGTGAATTCCTTTTAGAATTCATTAAGTGTTAATTTTAGTAATGGTGGAGGATGCAGGGTTCGAACCTGCGACCCCTTGCTTGTAAGGCAAGTGCTCTCCCAGCTGAGCTAATCCTCCGATAAGTGGTGACCCGTACGGGATTCGAACCCGTGTTACCGCCGTGAAAGGGCGGTGTCTTAACCACTTGACCAACGGGCCAATGTTAGATGGCGGAGAGTGAGGGATTCGAACCCTCGAAACCGTGGTAACGGTTTACACGAATTCCAATCGTGCTCCTTCGGCCAACTCGGACAACTCTCCATATGGCTCCAACGGTAGGATTCGAACCTACGACCGATCGGTTAACAGCCGATTGCTCTACCACTGAGCTACGTTGGAATATTGTTGAAACCTGGCGACGTCCTACTCTCACGGGGGTAAACCCGACTACCATCGGCGCTGAAGAGCTTAACTACTGTGTTCGGCATGGGAACAGGTGTGACCTCTTCGCCTTCATCACCAGATCTCTGTAAGTCTCTGTTTTTCAAGGACAAGATATATTGTATCGCCCTTCAGAGTAAAAATCAAGAGGTAATTTCAAGTTTTTTTGAAAACCCTCAAAACTGGATAAGGAAACATCTTTTATGAAAAGCAACGTTCTTCACGAACGATTATAATCAGATAGATAAGTCATCGATCCATTAGTATCCGTCAGCTCCACGTGTCACCACGCTTCCACCTCGGACCTATCAACCTCATCGTCTCTGAGGGATCTTATTACCTTATAGGTAA
>NZ_JAIEZV010000010.1 GCF_019599545.1 Halobacillus sp. Nhm2S1
CTCCATAAAAGTTAAGTTTGACTTGCTCATTTGCACACCGAATGTGCTTTGTTTCAAATTTCTTCTATAAAGAAGAAATGTTTTGACGTACTGGTTGGTTCGTTCAGTTTTCAAAGATCAAATAAATTGGTGGAGCCTAGCGGGATCGAACCGCTGACCTCCTGCGTGCAAAGCAGGCGCTCTCCCAGCTGAGCTAAGGCCCCAATATATTAGGAATGGTCGGGAAGACAGGATTCGAACCTGCGACCCCTTGGTCCCAAACCAAGTGCTCTACCAAGCTGAGCTACTTCCCGTTATAATGGCGCGCCCGAGAGGAGTCGAACCCCTAACCTTCTGATCCGTAGTCAGACGCTCTATCCAATTGAGCTACGGGCGCATATTTGTTTATGGTGCCGAGGGCCGGACTCGAACCGGCACGGTGGAAACCCACCGCAGGATTTTAAGTCCTGTGCGTCTGCCAATTCCGCCACCCCGGCCTGGCAAGTTTATGTTTAACATTGTTGTTTATTAAGTAGCTCGGTTAAATCATGGAGCGGAAGACGGGATTCGAACCCGCGACCCCCACCTTGGCAAGGTGGTGTTCTACCACTGAACTACTTCCGCATAAAGTGCGGGTGGAGGGACTTGAACCCCCACGCCGTGAAGCACTAGATCCTAAATCTAGCGTGTCTGCCAATTCCACCACACCCGCAAATGAATGGTGAGCCATGAAGGATTCGAACCTTCGACCCTCTGATTAAAAGTCAGATGCTCTACCAGCTGAGCTAATGGCTCCTATCAATAAATGTTAGCGCAAGCAACTAATGGTGCCGGCCAGAGGACTTGAACCCCCAACCTACTGATTACAAATCAGTTGCTCTGCCAGTTGAGCTAGGCCGGCTAACTTGATAAGAAATGGTGGAGGATGCAGGGTTCGAACCTGCGACCCCTTGCTTGTAAGGCAAGTGCTCTCCCAGCTGAGCTAATCCTCCGGATTATTATGAAATTATGATCAAGGCTTGGCGGCGTCCTACTCTCACGGGGGTAAACCCGACTACCATCGGCGCTGAAGAGCTTAACTGCTGTGTTCGGCATGGGAACAGGTGTGACCTCTTCGCCTTCACCACCAAACCTTTTTTTCAAGGACAAGATATATTATATTGTCCTTTGAGTAAAATTTCAAGGGGTAATTTCAAGTTTTTTTGAAAACCCTCAAAACTGGATAAGGAAACATCTTTTACGAAAAGCAACGTTCTTCACGAATGATTATAATCAGATAGATAAGTCATCGATCCATTAGTATCCGTCAGCTCCACGTGTCACCACGCTT
>NZ_JAIEZV010000002.1 GCF_019599545.1 Halobacillus sp. Nhm2S1
TCCACTCGCTTCCCGCGCTCGACTTGCATGTATTAGGCACGCCGCCAGCGTTCGTCCTGAGCCAGGATCAAACTCTCCATAAAAGTTAAGTTTGACTTGCTCATTTGCACACCGAATGTGCTTGTTTTAAATCTCTTCTATAAAGAAGAAATGTTTTGACGTACTGGTTGGTTCGTTCAGTTTTCAAAGATCAAATACTGCCTCATCCGACAGTAATCAAATTCTAGCATAATCGACTATATGTCGTCAATAGCTTTAATAGAATTTGTTGAAATAAATCTTTTAATAAGTTGTTTTCTGTGCTGCTGAATAAGCAACGTTACCTATAATACACGGTGTACTTTTCCGCGTCAATAGTTTTATAGAATTTCTTTGATATAATTGCAAACAATTATTAGAGAGTATGAAAAGCCCCTTCTATATAGAAAGGGCCGATCAAATGTTGTGTGTAGTTACACCTAACTCCACGTATTAAATTATTTGTAGCAATGATCACTTAACACCGCTCGTGTTAAAATACGAGCTCTCCCTGCCACTTCAACATTCCACCTTCCATGTTCTGTACGTTCTCAAATCCCCGTTCTTTCATGAATTCGGCAGCATTCATGCTACGGCGACCAGAACGGCAGATCATCACATACTCTTGGTCTTTAGGCAGGCTCTCAATTTTTTCAGGAACATCCCCAAGGCGTATATGCTTTGCATTCGGCACCATTCCCTGTGAAACTTCCTCATCTTCTCTTACATCGATTATTGTAAAGTCATCATTATTGTTAATTTTGTCTTCTACTTGTTGAGGCGTGATTTCTTTAATTTGACTCATTTTTATCCCTCCATATTAATCGTTTGCACATTTATTCTAATTTACTGTTCGTTAAAGTCAAGGCATAAGGCCGCTGACAAACAAAGCCCCCTGTTCATAAAAAACAGGGGGCTTACACGTCATTTAATTGGCTACGATGTTAACAAGCTTTCCTGGTACGGCAATGACTTTTCTAACTGTCTTTCCTTCCAGCCACTGCTTAACGTCATCATTTTCAAGTGCTTGCTTCTCAAGATCCTCTTTGGAAGCTTCTTTACTCACCATCATTTTCGCACGAACTTTCCCCATAACCTGAACAACGATTTCCACTTCATCTTCAACGAGTTTGGATTCGTCGAACTCCGGCCAAGGCTGGTAGCTGATCGTTTCAGAGTGGCCAAGCTTCTGCCAAAGTTCTTCTGCAAGGTGTGGAGCCACTGGAGAAAGGAGTTTAACAAAACCTTCTACATACTCTTTTGGTAAAACATCTGTTTTATACCCATCATTGATAAAGACCATCATTTGAGAGATCCCTGTATTGAACCGAAGGGCTTCAAAGTTTTCGGTCACTTTTTTAACGGTTTCATGGTAGACCTTCTCCAAAGTTGTATCCCCTGTATTCTCTTTAACCGCATCAGACAATTCGCCTTCGGTAACAAATAGTCGCCATACACGATCAAGGAAACGACGAGCCCCGTCCAAGCCATTCTCAGACCATGCTACTGAAGCATCAAGCGGTCCCATAAACATTTCATAAAGTCTCAGAGTGTCTGCTCCGTGAGAATAGACGATGTCATCAGGATTGACAACATTCCCTTTAGACTTACTCATTTTTTCATTATTTTCTCCGAGGATCATGCCTTGGTTGAATAGCTTTTGGAATGGTTCTTTCGTTGGAACGACTCCCGCATCGTAAAGGACTTTGTGCCAGAAACGTGCATACAACAAGTGAAGAACCGCGTGCTCCGCGCCACCAATATACACATCGACCGGAAGCCATTTTTTCAATGCTTCATAATCAGCGAACGTTTCCTCACTATTAGCATCAATATAACGCAGATAATACCAGCAGCTACCTGCCCATTGAGGCATCGTGTTCGTTTCCCTGCGCCCCTTCATGCCTGTTTCAGGATCTACGACATTAACCCATTCATCAATATTAGCAAGCGGAGATTCTCCTGTGCCGGATGGTTTAATTTCCGTCGTTTTCGGAAGTTTGACAGGTAGTTCTTCTTCTTTGACTGCAGTAATCGAACCATCTTCCCAGTGGATGACAGGGATTGGTTCACCCCAATAGCGCTGACGACTGAAGAGCCAGTCACGAAGGCGGTAAGTCGTTTGTTTCTTACCTTTCCTGTTTTCTTCAAGCCATTGAATTGCCTTTTCAATTGCCTCTTCTTTCTCTAAGCCGTTTAAGAAGTCAGAGTTGATGTGGGCCCCATCTCCTGTGTACGCTTCTTCTTCAACATTTCCTCCCTCTACAACCGGAATGATTGGAAGGTCAAATTTCTGGGCGAATTCAAAGTCTCTTTCATCATGCGCAGGGACAGCCATAATGGCACCGCTGCCGTAGCTCATCAATACATAATCAGCCACCCAGATTGGAAGTTTCTCACCATTGATTGGGTTGATCGCATAAGAACCAGTGAATACCCCTGATTTATCCTTAGCCAAGTCCGTACGCTCAAGATCACTCTTGTTTTGCGCTTTCTCAATATACGTGGATACGGCTTCTTTCTGTTCAGCTGTTACGATTTCATCGACCAATGGATGTTCAGGAGCCACGACGGCATAAGTTGCACCGAATAACGTGTCTGGACGAGTGGTAAACACATCAAATGATTGGTCAAAACCATCAATTTCGAATGTTACCTCTGCCCCTTCTGATTTGCCTATCCAATTTCTTTGCATATCTTTGATGCTCTCCGGCCAATCCAATTCTTCCAGATCTTCAAGAAGACGATCTGCATAAGCTGTAATCTTCAGCATCCATTGTTTCATCGGGCGTCGTTCTACAGGATGATCTCCTCGTTCACTACGACCATCGATAACTTCTTCGTTTGCAAGCACCGTGCCAAGAGCCGGACACCAATTCACGGCAACTTCGTCAATATAGGCTAGACCTTTTTCATAAAGTTTCAAAAAGATCCATTGCGTCCATTTATAATAATTAGGGTCTGTCGTATTCACTTCTCGATCCCAATCATAGGAGAAACCAAGTTCCTGGATTTGCCTACGGAAGGTGTCGATGTTTTGTTTCGTGAATTCTTCAGGGTCATTCCCTGTATCCAGTGCATACTGTTCTGCCGGAAGCCCGAAAGCGTCCCAACCAATCGGATGAAGCACTTCATATCCTTGCATCCGCTTCATGCGGGACAGGATGTCGGTAGCTGTGTATCCTTCCGGGTGTCCAACGTGTAGACCCGCACCTGATGGATAAGGGAACATATCCAACGCATAGAATTTCTTTTTGTCTGAATAACTGTCTGTCTTGAATGTCTTTTCTTCAAGCCAGTATTTTTGCCATTTCTTTTCAATGGTCTTATGATCAAAAGCCATTTCATTGCCTCCTCATAATCTCTCTAAAAAATATAAAAAGCCCCTCATCCCAATATGGGACGAGAGGCTTGATTCCCGCGGTACCACCCAAATTAACACATCTGTGTTCAACTTGTCGTCGATAACGGCGACCACACCGGCAGAAACTACTTATGTTCACTTCTGCGACATCCAAGGCGAGTTCATGATCTTCAAGGACAGCTTCCACCACCCGCTGCCTCTCTATCACTTGAGAGAATCACTACTACTCCTTTTCAACGTCATGCTATTATAACCGTATATTAATGAATGAAAACAGCTTTGTCAAGCGGCATTCGCCCAAGCGTATCGTCCATCCACATGAACCCACTATTCGTGCTACAATACTAAAGAACAAAACAATTGGAGGATGCAGCATGACGATTGAACGAATTTTAGACTATGCCCATTCATTGATGAAAAAAACGATAGAACCGGGAGATGCCGTTATCGATGGTACGTGCGGCAACGGTCACGATACAGCTTTTCTCGCCGAACTTGTCGGAGAGCAAGGGCATGTGTATGCCTTTGATGTTCAAGAAAAAGCCATTACAAACACCCAAGAGCGTTTATTAGAACATGGGCTTGCAAATCATACGAGCCTTATCCATGATTCCCATGCACACGTCCAAAAATACTTGCAAGACCAACACCAAAACAACATATCGGCAGCTATTTACAATTTAGGTTATCTGCCAGGAAGTGATAAAAGCGTGGTCACCAAGGCTGAAGGCACGATCCAGTCGGTTGAAAACGTACTGGCTACTCTAAAGAAAAGAGGGCTGGTGGTCTTAGTTGTCTATCATGGACACCCTGGGGGAGCTGAAGAGAAAGATGCCATCATGGAATATGTATCAGAGTTAAATTCCAAGCACTACCAGGTCCTTCATTACGGGTTTATCAATAAAAAGAGAACACCTCCCTTTATCTTAGCGATTGAAAAACTTTCCTAAGGATTCAGATGAAATCCAGCAGGAGGATACAAAAGGCGAACCGCGTAACTTCTTATATTTCTAAAATGGAAAAAGCCTGGTCGTTTAAATCTCACGACCAGGCTTTAATTTATGATACATCTTTGTGTTGTAATAAAAAAACGTGGCTTTCTTCCCACTTACTTTCAACATCTCTTTCACAAAGCTTTGAGCATTTGAAAGCCTTCCTACTTTACGATCCGCTAAGTACATGCCAACCAGACCTTCATGTATCATTTGGTGAAACGCTGCATCCGGGAGCCTTTGAATTTCCTCATGAGCCCTTTCAACAAAATACCGGAAGCGGTTCTTCATTTCTTCCTCATGGTCGTAGTAAGCACAGAAGTTCAAATCTCCCTCTTTCTCATCTTCCTCTTGATCAATGTAATAATCAAGCAAGATATGTAATCCCTGCATATACGGAAAATAACTTCTTTCAATTTGATTAGATAACGTTGCATCCATCTTTCCACTAAGCGTATAGGAAACAAGGCAGAAGATCCCCAATGTAGATCCTGTACATGCGGAAAATTCATACCAACTGAGCTCCGGCCATTCTTTTTGGTGATGCTTAAACCAATTTTGAAGCCTTGGAATCCTCTCATTTTCAATCACATGCTTATGAACTTGCAAATCACCGTACAACTTACCTAACCTTACCGCCTGCTTTTTGACCATTTGATAGTCTTCCGCCTCGGAAAGGACTTGTTGGCACGTGTTCACAAGATCATGGAGGTATCCCCCATCGTCCTGCTCGTCACGATATTGGTAATAATCCTGTAATGGGTTACCTGGTGTCAAAGCATCAATCATTGATTCATGCAACATGCGGAAATCGTCAGGATCCATAGAGGTGCTCCGATCACAAAGGTTGTCTAAATAGTCACTGATGGTTTGATAAGCAACAATGAATCGAATGGCCTGTTTATCGTTGCCGCGGGAGAGAACAGAGTAAATCGATCCCCCTTCACAGTGAAACGTCTTTTCTTCAATGCTCGCCAAAGCTTGACTTCTAAGTTCTTCGTCTGGAATTGATTTTGCCCTTTCAATCCAGTAAGACAATTCATTATGAACAGCAGGAAAAATATTCCGATAAACTCTGTACATCAAAAGGACGGCGTTGCCTGGGACTGCACGTGTCAAGAGAAATCCTCCTTGCCGATTTACTTTAAATGATCCTCTATAAAGGATTGCGTATGTTCATATACGTCTTTCCATTCAGGTTCATTATATATTTCATGATAAAGGCCGGGCCACTGCTTGTATCTTTTTTCTTTTACCTGAACCCGGTCAAACCATTCAACAGTCTTCTCTATTCTCACCATATAATCCTCTTCGGCCTGCATCAAAAGCAGTGGGATATCAGGAAAGCGCCGAATATCAGAAAACGCTTCTCTCGTCGCTTTTTGAAATTCACGGTACCAGCGAACAGAGACTTTATCAATAATTAAAGGATCTTGTTGAAACTCTATAATTTTGTCCTTATTACGTGTAATATATTCGGGATCTTGAGGGGCTTTGATTCTTAATGATGGAATAAAAGTATTCAAAATATATGATACGGCTTCCAAGGGGAGGCTCGCTTTTTTCAAGAGCCCTAGCGCAGGAGAAGAAAGAATAACACCGTCCACCTTTGGTTGAGCGACCTCCATCGTACGAACAACGGCAAGCCCCCCCATGCTATGCCCCATTAAAAATACTTTCTTATTGGGGTCCGCGTGTTGAATCCACATCATAATGGTGTTGATATAGTCATGAAAAGAGCGGATATGCCCACTCTTCCCTGCAGAACGCCCCTGACCTGGAAGGTCCCCATAAATAACGGAATACCCATCTTCTTGAAGTTGGTCGACTAGTTCATGATACCGCCCTGAATGTTCAAAGGCTCCATGAACGAGAACAACCGTAGCACGATCATTAACTGATTCTACTTTCTTCACAGCATCCACCTCTTTTCTTCTGCTATACTATCAATAGTATTAGTATAAGGGGGTTTTTCATGATTTGCGAATATAAAGGAAAGGTACCTGACATACACCCGAGCGCCTATGTTGCCGAAGATGCCGTGATTACAGGGGATGTAACCATTCAAGAAAAGGCCAGTATTTGGTTCAAGACTGTGATCAGAGGAGATGTGGCTCCCGTACATATTGGAAAGAATACCAACATTCAAGACTTAAGCCTCTTACATCAAAGCCCAGACAAACCTCTAATTATCGAAGACGGTGTAACTGTCGGACATCAAGTCACTCTCCATTCCGCCCATATTAAAGAGAATGCGCTGATTGGCATGGGGTCTCTTATTCTGGATGGCGCTGTTATTGGAGAACAAGCTTTCATAGGGGCCGGCAGCCTTGTCCCCCCTGGAAAAGTGATTCCACCAAACACGCTTGCTTTCGGTCGCCCGGCCAAAGTCGTAAGAGAACTGAATGAAGAAGACATACAAGAACTGAACAGGATACGAAAGAGTTATGTGGAAAAAGGACAGTACTATAAAGAAATACAAAAATCATGAGTCCACAAATGGATCACTTGAACAAAAAAAACCGCTCCAAACTTTTGTTTGGAACGGTTTTTTCTTTATTGGCAGCGTGCCTTCAATTCTTCCGCTTTATCTGTGCGCTCCCATGGGAACTCCACATCCGTACGTCCGAAATGACCGTAAGCAGCTGTTTGACGATAAATTGGGCGACGCAGGTCCAACATCTTAATGATGCCTGCCGGGCGAAGGTCGAACAGTTCACGTACAGCTTCTACCAGCTGCTCCTCAGAAACCGCACCTGTTCCATTCGTGTTAATGGCAATAGAAACAGGCTGCGCAACACCAATGGCATAAGCAAGCTGAACTTCAACAGAATCCGCAAGTCCTGCAGCTACGATATTTTTCGCAACATAACGGGCAGCATAAGCAGCAGAGCGGTCCACTTTCGTCGCGTCTTTACCACTGAAAGCTCCTCCCCCATGGCGAGCATATCCTCCATACGTGTCGACAATAATTTTTCTTCCGGTTAATCCAGCGTCACCTTGTGGACCTCCAATGACGAAGCGTCCGGTCGGGTTAATAAAGTATTTCGTTTGTTCATCAATATATCCTTCAGGAACAATCGGTTCAATCACATGTTTTTTCAAATCTTCCTGAATCTGTTTCAGAGTTACTTCTTCCGCATGCTGGGTGGAAATAACAATCGTATCTACACGTACAGGCTGATCGTTTTCGTCATACTCCACCGTCACTTGTGTTTTCCCGTCTGGACGAAGGTAATCAAGTGTCCCATCATTTCTGACATCAGATAAACGTTTCGATAGTTTATGAGCTAAGGAGATTGGTAAAGGCATCAATTCTTTGGTTTCATTGTTTGCAAAGCCAAACATCAATCCCTGGTCCCCTGCCCCAATCGACTCAATTTCATCGTCGCTCATTTTCCCTTCACGTGATTCAAGGGCAACGTCCACGCCTCCAGCTATATCAGGAGATTGCTCATCAATCGCTGTCAGAACAGCACATGTATCCGCATCAAACCCGTACTTCGCACGAGTATAACCGATGTCTTTGATCGTTTGACGGACGATGGATGGAATATCCACGTAAGTATTTGTACTGATCTCACCAGAAACCAGTACAAGTCCCGTTGTCACTGTTGTCTCACATGCAACCCTCGCGTTTGGGTCGTTTTTTAAAATTTCATCTAAAATCGCATCAGAGATCTGGTCACAGATTTTGTCCGGATGGCCCTCCGTGACGGATTCTGATGTGAATAACCGGCGGTTTGCAGGCATTCTTAAAAACTCCTCCTTCTGTAAGTACAAAGTATTAGACGGAACTCTTTACCAGTATGTGCAGAAACTTTCATAAGTTTCATATATGTTCATGTTGCCTCTTTTCACAACCAATGGAGCAATTACATAGGAATATCTACAGGTTATCCTGTTCGAATATTTCTTCATGAAAGGCTATGTTTATCGAGGTGTGAATGGATCTCATCCCTCGGTTTGTAAAAAGCCTTATAAAAAGAAAAAACCTTTCCTATTCGAGGAAAGGGGCTGCTTCCTTTCGCTCTTATCGTCCAAGGAGCATGTCCTCCTTGCTTCAGGTTAGCACCGTGTCATGTCCATGACGGTTGCTGGGTTTCAAAGGGCCTGTCCCTCCACCAACTCTGGATAAGAGAGTATCCGTTCTCCGCTATCGTATCGAAAACCTTATTTATTGTCAATTGAATTCCTCCTCTTTTAAACGTATCCGTACATAGTAAACGTTTGAAAGAAATTCACATATATTATTAGAACACTTTTTTCAAAGAAAGAACAAAAACTCACTATTACAGGGTTTGGGAAACGTCCTCATAAAAAGCGAATGGAGGCACGGGGTGAGTGTTTTTATACTAACTGATCCAAAATATTGCATATGGTCTTTTCCCTGCCCCGGTATTGGTCCAACGCCTTATGCGTACAGGATCTGGTTAAAACGACACTTTAGCAGCATTGAACGGTGGAGGTAAACGATGAGACCCATCACTCGCACACAGAAAGCAAACCTTATTCCCACAGCCCCTAGATTGAGGAAAAAATCTCGTAACTGAGTTTTCAACAATCCCTCCATATTGTGTAACAAATGAACACCTCTGAAGTTTGACTTTTCAGAATAAATAAAATGTAAGCTTTTTCACGTATAGTATGGACTAAAGAATTCAATGTGTTATACTAATCTCACATTAGGTTGATCATAATTAAATGCAAAGGCGGGTCGACACATATGAGTACCATAAATCAAATGTCTGAACTAAATCTTTTACTTGCCCAAGAACATGTCCACCACCAGCTATCTGTTCCACACTTAGTGGAAAAGATTTTATACCGTAACGAAGGTACCCTGACAGAAAAAGGGGCCATCCAGGCAACGACGGGTACTTATACTGGTAGATCTCCAAAAGATAAATTTATTGTGCAGGATGATGTCACACAAGATAAAGTTCACTGGGGAGCTGTCAATCAGCCCATAGACGATCAAACGTTTGTAAAACTCTATCATAAAGTATTGGAATATTTAAAAGAACGGAACGAACTGTTTGTCTTTAAAGGTTTTGCTGGGGCGGATGAAAAGCATCGTCTTCCTCTTCAAGTACTTACAGAGTTCGCATGGCACAACTTATTCGCACAACAAATGTTCATTCGACCCGATGAACAAGAAATAGAGGATCATGAAGCCGAGTTCACTGTAATATCTGCTCCAACCTTCAAAGCTGATCCGGAGGTCGATGGAACAAATTCAGAAGCATTCATCATGATCTCTTTTAAACACCGAATCGTTTTAATCGGTGGTACGGAATATGCCGGTGAAATTAAAAAGTCCATCTTCTCTGTCATGAACTACATTCTTCCTGAGAAGAACGTTCTCCCTATGCACTGCTCAGCGAACGTAGGTAAAGAGGGGGATGTGGCTTTATTCTTCGGCCTTTCCGGAACAGGGAAGACAACATTATCAGCTGATCCACAACGTCGGTTGATTGGTGATGATGAACATGCATGGTCCAATTATGGGATTTTTAATATTGAGGGCGGGTGTTACGCGAAATGTATCAATCTTTCTCAAGAAAAGGAACCCCAGATATTTGATGCCATTCACTTCGGATCTGTACTGGAAAACGTAGTGCTTGATCCACATACCCATCAGCCCGACTACAATGACACAAGTCTCACTGAAAATACAAGAGCAGCTTATCCATTAGAGCATATTGATAATACTGTACAACCGAGTATTGCCGGACATCCGAACGCTATTATCTTTTTAACGGCTGATGCCACAGGTGTCCTTCCACCTATCAGTAAGTTGACTAAAGAACAGGCCATGTACCATTTCTTGAGTGGATACACTAGTAAACTAGCAGGAACAGAACGAGGAATAACCGAACCACAAGCTACCTTTTCAGCTTGCTTCGGCTCACCATTCCTCCCTCTCCCGCCTTCCACCTATGCAGAAATGCTCGGGGAAAAGATTGACCAATTCAATGCAGATGTTTATTTGGTCAACACAGGCTGGTCAGGTGGTTCGTACGGGGAAGGTCAACGAATTAAATTATCCTATACAAGGTCCATGATCCATGCCGCATTGGAAGGAGAGCTAAGCTCTGCTGACACTTACCAGGATCCATTTTTCGGCTTGAATATTCCTACACACTGCCCTGGTGTTCCAGACGAAGTATTATTTCCTAGGAGAACATGGGCAGATGCTGATGCATATGACCAGAGTGCAAAGTCTCTGGCAAACAAATTTCATGAGAACTTCAAGAAATTCACATATGCAAGTGAAGAAATTAAAAAAGCAGGACCGACCTACCACAGGTCATAATCATTGTTTCCTCATCTCCTCATATAAAAAGAAGGCCCCGCCGGAAATTCCAGCGGGGCCTTCTCTATGCCCTCCCCCTCAAAAGGTCCTAAATGTGTGGGAGACTTTTGAGAAAACCGGGGATCGTTTCCCATATTGACCGTCAGGGCTGGCTCATAAAAGGAAGCATTCCCCGTAGCCACCCCTTAGATCAAAGAAAAAAGTAGAAAAGCTCAACTGAACTTTTCTACTTTTTTCAAGCACTCTGGCAGCACTTCATCTTTCATCATGAAACTGAAACGATCATTCGATTTTAAATTACGCGGGAGGTGACGGAACAATACTGGTCCGTGCGTCTCAAAATA
This sequence comes from Halobacillus sp. Nhm2S1, assembly GCF_019599545.1. Lineage (GTDB taxonomy): Bacteria > Bacillota > Bacilli > Bacillales > Halobacillaceae > Halobacillus. Next base: position 11,038 of record NZ_JAIEZV010000002.1, read on the forward strand.
ATGATCCTGATCATCAATCGAGTCAATTATCGCAAAATACACGTTCTTAATGACCGTCCCCCCTTTACCTTCTACATGGTACTGACCGATGTAGAATAGGTGAGAAATATCGGCCCCTGTCTCTTCTTTGACTTCCCGGACAGCGGCGTCTTCCGCTGATTCTCCCTCTTCCACTTTTCCACCTGGAAATTCCAGTCCACGATCTTTATGTTTGGTGAGCAGCCATTGATCCTTGTATCGGCATATCACCCACACGTGTTTCGGTGTCTCGGAAAAAGGATGATCCTCAAAAGATAACCGGACAGGGTTGTGGTAATAATCATAAAATGTTTTCATGTCTGCTCAACTGCCTTTAATCCTTGATATATACGTTCTGTCTTTCACCTGTATAAATCGTACCACAAGCCGCGCTAAATACAAACCGGTCAGCAGACAAACTTCACTCTTTCCTGAATAAATTGTAAAAATATACAGAAACATGAAACGCTCGATTCTTGATTCGTACAAGAAAAGAAAGCAAAAAGAGAGGAGAACAATAATGGCTAGAACCTATGTATCAATGGGTACTCGGCTTCTAATTCTTTTGCTAAGTGCTTGTGGCAGCGCAGAATGCAGTAAAATCGAAAAAAATTATGTCGTAAGCCTCTAAAGTTAATAAAGATTCACACAGCTATGCTGTTAGAACCAATCAGAAGCTGTGAATGTACAAAACATCATGGAAGATTCGCTCAAAGAAATGCTCCCTTCAGGGCAATCACCTGAGAAATTATTAGAAGGATTGACCATAAATGACCTTGAATACACGATGAAAATTGATCAAGACACGTACTACCCTGAAACGTTCCATATGGATACGAACCTTAAAATTGTAGAAAATGGAAAGCGGATCGAATGGAAGCCATCCATATACAGTAAATTCAGTCGTTTTAATGAAATTGAAGAGATTGTTATACCTAAGGAACTCCTTAATCAAGCTGAGGAAATGGAAGATATGTCTGGAATATTTTAAAGTATCATAATTGAACCGCTTCTTCCAAGAAGCGGTTCAATCAATCATTCAGTACACCCATATCCACGATATGATGTCTAGTCGTTTCATCTCCAAGATCATAAATCTTTTGAAACGCTTTTTTCATATCAAGATCTACTTCATCGTTCGCATGATCATTATGATAGGGATTAAATGGAACGTGAGATCTCCAGAAAGACTCAGCGTCCGCATTATAAATCTCATCAAACACTTCCCTTAGCGCTTTTACTTCTTCTTCCGTGGCGTAAATTGTAAAATCATCATTGTTTGCATCGTGATTCAAAGATATTTCCCTTGTTCCCATATTGATATAATACTTATCCTTATCCATTATTCACCCTCCTCTTCCCTAGTGTGAACCATCAAAGGGAAACCTATTACAGAGGAGAGGATTCATAAAACGTCTGATGAGTAAGAGTTACCTCATTCAGGTACTCTTCATCTACATGTATTCCTATTCCTGGTTTCTTTGGAACCTCGATGGATCCTCGGTTCATTACAATCTCAGGGTGTACGAGGTCTTTATGAAAATACCTGGTAGATCCGGACAAATCGCCTGGAATCGTAAAGTTGGGCAGGGAAGCCAGGGCAAGGTTATGTGCTTTGGAAATACCTGATTCCACCATCCCGCCGCACCATACAGGAACTCCACGCGATTGACAGAAGTCGTGGATTTTCATCGCTGCTGTTAACCCGCCGACACGACTGATTTTTATGTTGATAATCCGGCAGCTTCCCAGTTCTACCGCTTGGACGGCATCTTGAAAGGACATAATGGATTCATCCAAACAAATAGGGGTCTTCATTTCCTTTTGGAGCCTTTGATGCCAATAAAAGTCCCCTGCAGCAAAAGGCTGCTCTATCATTGTCAAACCATGATCATCTAAAGAACATAAATGGCTCATATCCTCTGGATGGTATTGGCCATTCGCATCAATCATAATGGGTAGGTCCGGATCGATTTCTTGAATGGTTGTTATCGCTTCCCTTTCTCTCCCTTTAACCACTTTCAATTTATATCGTTGAAAACCTTCTGCCTTCAACCTGTCCACGTCATTTTCTAATGAATCCCCTAAGCTGATCACTGCCCCTGCACCGACAGATAAGCGGGTTCCTCCAATGAGATCTGCTAGACTTTGTCCGGTTTGTTTTCCATATAAGTCCCACAGAGAGCCTTCCAGCCCCGCTTTTGCCATTGGATGACCTTGCACTCCTTTACTTTGTTCTGCACAATCAGATGGGTGCTCTGCCCCATTTTTAAGGAGAGAAGGAATTAAAAAGTCCTCAAGAATATGCCAAGCTGTATCTAACGTTTCATAGGTGTAAAAAGGATCAGGAAATGCTGTCACTTCCCCGTACCCTATGCGTCCTGCATCATCTCTTACCTCTATAATGATCAGCGGACGTTCCTTCAATTCCGCCTGGTGAGTAACGAATGGGGCTTTTAGCGGGAGAGAAACTTTTCTTAAACAAACCGATTGTATCCTCATTCCCCTCCTCCCTGCATAGGTAAGGAGGACAAACGTCTCCGTAGTAGTTTGTTCGAGGCATTTCTTGGAAGTTCATCGATCCAATGAACCTCTTTCGGACACTTATATTTCGCCAACCGCTTGCTGCACCAGTCCATCACTTCTTTTTCCGTGAGGCTGGCTCCATTTTCAACTACAATGTATGCCACAGGCACTTCTCCCCAGCGTTCATCAGGACGTCCAGTCACACCTGCTTCCCGTACCCCCGGCAAAGAGGAAAGCACGCTCTCCACCTCTGCAGGGTAAATATTTTCCCCACCTGAGATGATCACGTCTTTCACTCGGTCCACGACATACAAAAATCCATCTGCATCTTCAAATCCTAGATCTCCTGTCCGCAAGTACTCGCCTTCTCTTTTTGGACGGTTATAATACCCTTTCGAGACCATCGGACCCCGAACGATGATTTCACCAACTTCTCCTCTTCCTGTGGCGTCTATATACAAATGCGCTGGGCTTAGGGCTTTACCTGCTGAACCTAGTTTGGAGAAAGCGTATTCCGGACTGAGGGTGGCGATTTGAGAGGAAGTCTCTGTCATCCCATAGGTTTGGAAGACTGGTATCCCTTTTGCAGATGTCTTTTTTAGTATAACCTCAGGAACAGGACCGCCCCCCAGCAGCATGCAGCGGAAGGCGTCTGGATACGTGCCTTCTCCAAGCATCTCAAGTAAGCGCTGGAGCATAACGGTCACGACAGATACATGAGTAATGGCTTTATCCATAATGGCTTCATGAACTCCTCTGGCATCGAACTTTTCAAAAAGCATGAGCGGCATGCCGTAAACAACACTCTTCATCAAAATGGAAAAGCCTCCGACATGAAACAAAGGTAAACAATTCAGCCACTTGTCCTTCGCTTGGACACCTAAGTTTAGTGCTGATGCGACGGCACTGTGCCAATGGTTTCCATACGTATGCATGACGGCTTTCGGATTGCCGGTCGTCCCTGAGGTGTACATCATCGTATAAACGTCATCGAGATCGAGGTCCGTTTGAAGTTCATGTAGACTTCCCTCTCTCTCCGTAAAATGTTCAAGTCGATGCACATCAAGATTCAATTCTATTACAGAATCTGCAGCTACTTGCACGTGGCGTCCATCAGCATACACATGTGAAACGTTGGCATCTTCAAGTTGATACGCAATTTCCGGTGGAGTCAGCCTCGTGTTCAAAAGAACAGCTACCGCACCGACGTAACTTACTGCATGAATGAAAACTGCGTACATCGTACTGTTGCTCGCTAACAACGCCACATGCTCGTCCCGTTTCACCCCATTTTCTATAAGAGCAGAAGCCACCTTCCGGCTTTTGTCCCTTAGTTCAGAAAAACTGATCCTTTCACCATCTGGTGTTTCAATCGCCGTACGTTGCGGATGTAATGCCGCCTGTTTATCTAACCAATGCGGAATGCGTTCGCCCATTTCAACCCTTCCTTTACCTAGTTCTGTTAATTTGACGCTTGAATCATAAAAGGGGCTATCCTTTCTACAGGATGCCCCTTCACAAGTGGTTTCATATATAGAGACGGATCAAGGGAAACGAGGGAACTGATCGAAGTCAGGCTTTCTTTTCTCCTTGAAGGCATCTCGTCCTTCTTTTGCTTCCTCTGTTGTGTAATACAACAATGTGGCGTCTCCACCCATTTGTTGAAGACCAGCTAGTCCGTCTGTATCGGCATTGAAAGAAGCCTTCAGGAAACGCAAAGCAGTCGGTGACTTCTCAAGCATTTCACGACCCCATTGTACGGTTTCAGCTTCAAGATCTTCCAATGGTACAACTGTATTCACCAGACCCATTTCCTCTGCTTCTCTCGCGGAGTACTGACGGCACAGATACCAAATTTCACGTGCTTTCTTATGACCTACGATACGAGCAAGCAACCCTGCACCGTAACCGGCATCGAAGCTACCCACTTTTGGTCCTGTTTGGCCGAAGATGGCATTATCAGCAGCAATCGTTAAATCGCAAACGATATGTAATACATGTCCACCACCGATTGCGTATCCGGAAACCATAGCTACAACTGGCTTTGGAATCACACGGATCAAACGTTGCAAATCAAGTACATTCAAACGAGGGATATGGTCATCACCTACATAACCACCGTGGCCGCGTACTTTCTGATCTCCACCAGCACAGAATGCATCGTCGCCGGCTCCTGCAAGAACAATAACCCCGATCCTGGAGTCATCACGAGCATAAGCAAAAGCATCAATTAACTCATGTACCGTCTGCGGACGGAAGGCATTACGAACTTCCGGGCGGTTAATCGTAATTTTAGCGATCCCTTCAAATCTCTCATACATAATATCTTCATATTCGCGTTCACTAACCCAATCAAAAGACATAGTATTTCCTCCTTTTTCTACAATCAGTTTCTATTTTCCTCATGAAAAAACGCTTTCCTACACTATTCATTTTATCATGAAGCCATCTACAATTTTAGCAAAAATCCCAGGATTCTCAAGGTGGACGGTGTGACCAGCTCCTTTTACCTCTCGATGGGCAGCCCGAGAGAAACGTTCAGCCATATCCATATTGATTTTTTGAAACTTCTCGTCTTCCTCTCCTGTCACTAATAAGACGGGGCATTTGAGAGAAGGTAACTGATCCCACCAGGACGGCTGGTGACCTGTACCCATACCGAGAAGCGATTCAGACAGACCTTCAGCCGTCTGACTGAGGCGTTCTTCTCTTAAAGCTTTTGCCACATCATCAGGAAGGGATTGCTGTGTCTCAAAAAGAGGGAGGCTTTCCCAAAAGTTTACAAAAGATTCGATTCCTTCTTCCATCAGTTTTTCCGACAACCCTTTATCTTTCGCTTGGCGTGACAGCTGTTCTTCGGTTGTAGGTAAACCTGGAGAGGCACTTTCAAGTATTAATCGATTTACGTATTCTGGGTAAAGCATAGCAAACGATAGAGCTGTTCTCCCCCCCAGGGAATATCCAAGCAGGGAAACCTTTTCTAACCCCAGCTGATCCAGCAGAGCTTTAAGATCCCGACAAAAGCGTTCCATCGTTACCACACCAATCGCTCCTGTCTTTCCGTGACCTGGCAAATCTACTTTTAAAAAGCGATAGGAATTTTCAAAACGGGAAGTGATGGAGTCAAAAGTTGAAGTGCGGCCCGTGAACCCGTGGAGCAGGACGAGGACTTCGCCTTCTCCTTCATCCTCGAGCCAATATTCTCTTCCGTTTACCTTCATTCTCATAGACCTTCGCTCCAGTCCAAAACCACTTTTTCTACATTGGACCAACGCTCCCTGTGAAAGGCTACGTGATCTTCACGATTCGTCACCACTTCAATGACATTCAACCCCGGGCTTGCATAACTTTCTGACAGGGCTCGTTTATAAGACTCCCAATTTTTCACCCGTCTGTGTGTGCCTCCATACATTCCGATGACAGGACCAAGGTCCAGACCTAAAGGTGTGCCAAAGAGCTCTTCAAAGTGATCGGGATGCTTGGATTGAGGCAGGTAGGAAAATATCCCTCCCCCATCATTGTTAATCACAACGATGGTCAGTGGAATCTTTTTATTCTTTGCCATCCATAGTCCATTCAAGTCATGAAAGAAAGAAATATCACCTAACAAAAGCGTTGTAGGTTTGCCAGTAGCGGCTGTTCCAATTGCTGTACTGACCACACCATCAATTCCATTTGCTCCTCTGTTTGCCATCAGCTGAATATTTTTTGGTGAAGCCATGAAGAAGCTATCGACATCCCTGATCGGCATACTGTTACCTACAAAGAAGTTAGAATCATCCGGCATTGTTTCAGCTAAATAAACGACCGCGTGTCCTTCATTGAGCGAATGCTCAGGTTCCAACAGCATTTCATTCTTCGCTAAAACATTCATCTGCTGCCACATGGAAAGCCATGACGTCTCTACATTCCCATCAGGCATAAAACTGGACAAGTTTTCACACAATTGGACAGGTTCACTCCAGATGAAAGTAGCCCCGATACCCGCAGGCTCCCGAAACTCATGCTGATCATCCACAACATAATGATCAATCTGGTCTTTATACTCCTTGACCCATTTCAAGTACGCTTTGGAAACAGGCATCGCTCCAAAACGGACGATGTAATCGGGCACGACTTGACCTTTAACAGTTTGAGATTTAAGCAGAGCATCATAATTCTCAATGATATTCCTCTTATCGTGACTCCCTGTACGAAGTTGTGATAAAGGGTCAGCAAATACAGGGACCCCGAGACGGGAGCCGAGATTTGTCACCGCCTCAGCTAAAAGAGGCTCCGTTTGTGGTCCTACGACCAGTAACCCCTTCTCTCCTTGAGCCAGACGTTCAAATAATTGCTTGACCTGATCGTCAGGCATCACTAAACGCCCTTTCTGAGCTCTTGAAATTGGCTGGACACCTCCACGCCATGCCTCTTCCAAATCGAAGTCTGGAATTAATGGTTCGCGGAAGGGAATATTCAGATGCACTGGACCTTGCCCGGAAATCGCTTCTTCCACCGCTCTTGCCGCCTGTTGCCTTGCATAATAGAAGTTATTTTCTTCCGGCAACGCTAGGTCTTGATACCATTTCACATAGCTGCCATACATCTGTATTTGATTAATGGCTTGAGGTGCACCGACTTCTCTCAACTCATGCGGCCTGTCCGCAGTTAAGACAACCAGCGGTACCCGACTATAGAAAGCCTCGACAATTGCCGGATAATAGTTGGCAGCTGCCGTTCCGGATGTACAAACAAGCGCTACTGGCTTTTGTTCCTGCTTCGCGATCCCCAAAGCAAAAAAAGCAGCTGAGCGTTCATCAAGGTGAACCCAATGGTTCACCTCTGAATGCTCAGCAAAAGTCATAGCTAATGGAGTAGACCTTGAACCTGGTGATATGACGACATGCTCGACACCAGAGAATACGAGTTGGTCTACAAAATGAGTCACATATTTTGATATAGCTTCTACATGTCCCATTCTGATCCTCCCAATACATTCATCATCGGTTTTAGTTTGACAGCCGTTTCTGCATATTCCGCTTCAGGATCAGAATCTTCGACCACACCACAACCAGCAAACAGAGAAGCTTCCTTTTGCTGAATGAGCGCGGAACGGATGGCCACAGCAAACTCCCCGTTATCCTGTGCGTCAAACCAACCAATTGGTCCTGCATACCAGCCTCTATTCAACGTTTCATGTGTTCGGATGTATTCTACCGAAACCTGCTGAGGCATTCCGCCGAGAGCCGGAGTTGGATGAAGTTTCTCGATCACATCAAGCAGGGTGTACCCTTGATCCAATACAGCTTTCACTGGGGTGTACAAATGCTGCAGATTCCGGAGCGGATAAAGGACAGGTCCATTCGGTACTTCGACTTGACTGCTGCATGCCTCCACCGCTTCTTTGATCATTTCCACTACAAACTGATGCTCTTGACGGTTTTTGGGGTCGCCAAGCAATTCTTCTCCCAGCTTGAAATCTTCCTGCTCGGTCCTGCCACGTGGCACTGTTCCTGCAAGACAGGTGGATACAAGCTCCCTTTCTTCCACTTTCGCAAGCCTTTCAGGGGTCGCACCAATAAAGTGATCTCCTTCACTTTCATAGCAGAAAATATAACTGTTTGGCTGTGTATCGGCTAATGCTTTCAAAACAGCGGTAATCTGTACATTTTCTTTGAATGTAATGCGGAGCTCTCTTGCTAGAACGACTTTTTCCATCAATCCTGCTCTAATATCTTCCGTCGCTTTTTTCACCGATTCTTTCCAAGCTTCAGGAGCAACCTCAAATGTCTGTTCAATGACAGGCAAAGAACCAGTCATCTCTCCTTTCTTAAGCAGAGAATCCCGGTGATTCTGAATTTGGTTGGCGATCTGTTGCTGATGATCTTCCGGGAAAATGAGTGCATTAATAGTTAAATACGTTTCCCCTTCCACTTTGGTTAACAAAAAAGCAGGAATCGTCATTTGACTGTCAGGAAAGGATTCCCATGGTGTATCCTCTTTTTGTTCAGGATCGAAACTGAACCCGCCAAGTGCCACCATTCCTGTTCCTTTTTTATTATAATCATCATGCACCATCGCATTTTCCTGCAGCTGCGTCCATAGAGATTGGACTTCGCGAAAACGTTGTTTACTTTTTGCATACAATTGACTGGCCTTCCCTATTCCGACCATGGTCAAATCATTTTCAGCGCTCTGCCAAAACGAGCGATGCTGATCAATATGCTCACCCATCTCAAAAAATTGAAAGGGATCTTGCTCATCTATATGTTCAACTATACTAATAAAAAGAGGTTCCCCAAGATGATGTGCTTTCTGAAGAGCTTCCCCTACTACTTCCTCTATTTGAGGGGCCTTCGTGTGAAGCATATATATTCCTCCCATTCTTTAAGGGACGTTATCTACTCTCTACACACAAAGCAAACGGATGCTTCTGTGTGCATGCATCACTCTCTATTTTATTCTCTTTTTTCTCTTGACTCAAGGAATCTTGCTCTAAAACCAACATTTTCTTACATTGATTGACACTCCAGTACGCTTTCCCTAAAATTAAACTGTTATCATAACAAGAGTATAGTTACAAGGGAGAGAACACCAATGAGCTCTGTTCAAAACCAAAACATAAAAGCTTCCTTGAATGAACGCGAAGGTTTCCAAGTATGGTGGCGGTTGTTACGTCCACATACACTGACGGCTGCCTTTGTCCCTGTTTTTGTCGGGACAATGCTTGCGGCTATGGAACAAACGATCAATTTCTGGTTATTTGCCGCGATGTTGCTCGCTTCCATCCTCATTCAAGCAGCTACCAATATGTTTAATGAGTATTATGATTACAAACGAGGCCTAGATAATGAAAATTCAGTCGGTATCGGAGGGACGATTGTCCGTGACGGGATCAACCCTAAGACCGTCCTTTATTTAGCCTATCTATTCTTCGTATTGGCAGGATTATTAGGTGTCTACATTTGCGTCGCTTCGAGCTGGTGGATTGCTGTCATCGGGTTGGTTTCCATGCTATTTGGCTATCTTTACACAGGCGGTCCATTGCCGATCGCGTATACGCCTTTCGGTGAAGTCACAGCTGGTTTTTTCATGGGCACCATCATCATTGGGATCAGTTATTTCATCCAAACCCTTTCGATTACAGCTGAAGTGATCATTGTTTCCATTCCTGTGGCCATCTTTGTCGGTACTATTTTGCTAGCCAACAATATCAGGGACCGTGTCGGGGATGCCGAAAACGGAAGGAAAACGCTGGCTATTCTTTTCGGTCACAAAGGATCCATCGTTTTTATAAGTTCACTTTTCGCAACAGCCTTTATCTGGACAGGCGTATTGATCATCGTAGGCCTATTACCTATATGGTCGTGCATTACCTTCATTAGTGTGATAAAAGCAAAGAAAGCCATTCAGGGATTTATAGGAAAAACGCAGCCTCTGGAAATGATGCCTGCCATGAAAGCTACGGCACAGACGAACACCATTTATGGTTTTCTTCTAGGTCTATCCTTACTATTACACCTTAACTTCCCTCTTTTCTAAGAAAGAGAACCAGAAAAAACACATCAGGCGAAACAAAAAGGATGGTCCCCGCCATCCTTTTTATTTTTCCTAAAGCTCCTTTTTCTTTAAGACTCCGTTTCGAGCCAGCCGGGGTTCGTTGCCTTATTAGGGCTCAGGGCTGGTTTGTATTCGACAATCCTGCCAAATGGTTGAGTAAGTGAGTTATGATTTAAGTATATAACATGAAGGTTTGACCATTTTTACAATGGGAATAATACAAAAAGGACGGGATGAATATGAACAACTCTATGATGAAGAATACATTGATGGAAGCACTAGGGATGGAAGTGATAACGGCAGAAGCGACAAAGGTAAAAATACGCATGCCTGTCGATCACCGCACTCATCAGCCCATGGGGTTTCTCCATGGCGGAGCAAGTGTGGCACTAGCCGAGAGCGCTGCGAGCATTGGGGCGTTTTTGAACATTGACCCTGATCATCAACAGGTTTTTGGTATTGAGATCAATGCCAATCATATAAAAAGTGCCCGGACTGGCCATGTAGAAGGAACAGCAACTCCAGCTCATATTGGTAAAAATACAATGGTTTGGGAAATACAAATTGTAAATGAGTCGAAAGAGTTGTTGTGCTTATCACGGTGCACCGTAGGAGTCGTTCCATTAAAAAAATAACCGGACGGTATAGTTGAAAGGAGTAACTTTTAGTATGTTAAATGATAAACAACAGCAAAAATTCAAGGACCGCCTACTAGAAATGAAGGACGAAGCCGAAGCACAAATGGAAGAATACAAAGAAGATCAAGCTAAAGAAGATTACGAAAACGACAGAACTGGTGAAATATCAAGCGTAGCTGATCACCCTGGTGATCAGGGGACGGATCAATTCGAGAGAGCGAAAGAACAGACCTTCTATGAGCAGGCACGGGAAAAATTAATGGAAGTAGAAGATGCTCTCCAGCGTATGGAAGAGGGACGATATGGCCTGAGTGAAAAATCAGGCGAGCCGATACCCATTGAGCGTTTGGAAGCGATGCCGACGGCACGGTATAAAGTGGAAGAAATCGAAAACGAAAGAAATAATTAAAAGAAAAGCGAGGGGAAGGTTCCCCTCGCTTTTTTATGCGGCTGACTGTCGCACACTTTTTTGTTCGATCCAGTCTTTCATTTTAACGAATAACATAATGAATAAGGATCCAGCAATCGCTCCTTTAATCACATTAAAAGGAAGGATCCCCGCTACGATCGTCATCCATTTCACATCTGCACTCATTGTCTCCCACCCCATAAACCAGCTATAAGCAGGAAGAATAAGGAAGTAATTAAGCACACTCATCGTCAATGCCATAAAGACGGAACCAAAAACCAAACCTAGAATAAGGGATTTCACCGTCTTTCCTTTGCGATAGATCATGGCAACTGGAACAATAAAGAGTACGCCGGCAAAGAAATTCGCAGCGACCCCGATAGGATCAGAAACGCCGGTAAAAATCATATATAGACCATTTTTCAATGCTTCCACTACAATACCTGCGAGCGGCGAAAATAAAATTGCAGCTAGAAGTGCTGGAATATCACTAACATCCACTTTTAAATATGGAGGTAAAAAAGGAAGCGGAAATTTCAAAAACATTAACACCATAGATATGGTACCCAGTAACGCTAAAATGACTAACTTTTGCAGTTTTGACGATTGCCCTGTGTAAGAGTTCATCATCGATCTCCTCCTTCATCTTTTTCATCGATTCACATCCCAGATGAAGGTAAACGGTCTATCGTGACACATAAAAATAACCCTGTAGCAATTGGGCTAAGGGTAGTCGTGTCCATAAGAAACTAAAGGTAGAGAATTATTCTACCTGATCCGTTTGACATCTTCTCCCATCCAGACTGTAACTGTCGGTCCTGGACTTTCACCAGGTCCACCGTATGGTTGAATCATACGGGTCACGGACTTGAAGAATCGACGTTCTTCTTACCGTCGGTCGGGAATTGCACCCTGCCCCGAAGATGGAATCGATATGTTGTTGTAGATTTATTTTATACAAAACGCTGTGATATCGCAAGTTTAATATTTTGTGACTATTTTTTCTGTTCTTTTCATAGATTTGCGCATCATTTGATATTAAATGATAATTTGTAATCCATTTCCCGTCCCTGAAACCCCGTGCATAAAAGAAGGAAAATACTATAAAGGTATTTTCCTCAATGCCCCCAAATCAGGGAACTTTTATGAAGTTTATGCCGATGGAGACTGCATTTTATCTGTAGCATCGATAAACAGACGGAGAGTTGAAGAAACTGTGGATACATCGACGAGACCATCTTCACTATCTTTCACTTTATCGAGCTGCATAAGAATGTATTCATCATACCCATGCAACTGCAGCTGTCCTGCGCAAATCTTCCCTTTCAACGTCATAATTTGTTGATGCAGTACTTCCCGATCCATGCAGATCACTCCTTAATATAGAAGATTATATCTGCTATTCTTTCCAATTATGCTTTAAATAAACAAAACACCGAGGAGCCCTCGGTGTTTAAAGGATTATTCATCTAGCGGATTCAGACTTTCGTTTCCTGTCATATTCTTAATCATTTCAACCATTAAGCAGATCTCTTCTTCGATGTCCTGAACGCTTACGGTTTCTACAGGAGAATGCATATAACGGAGCGGCAGGGAAACGAGACTGACTGGAACTCCTTTTCCGGTAAGTCTCATCTTATCGGCATCTGTCCCAGTCATTCTAGGTGTCAGCTCATACTGCACATCCATTTCCAGAGCTTTCGCTGTCTCCTCCAGAAGCTTGTTAATCTTCCGGTTGATTGGAGCACCTTTTGCTAGTACAGGCCCTCCGTCTAAGCGGACGTCCCCATGTTTATTTTTGTTGACCCCGGGATAATCGGTAGCAAACGTCACATCGCAGGCAATGGCCATCGTTGGTTCAATACCGGCCGCAGCGAAATATGCTCCTCCCATGTTGGTTTCCTCATTGACAGTGCTTGCCGCATAGACCCCGACTTGAATGTCCTCCTTAGAAAGCCTCCTCAATACTTCTCCTACGATAAATTGTCCGGTGCGATTATCCAAACCGCGTCCAGCTATGTATCGATCCATCAACAGTTCCGGGTCTCTTTTATAAACAGCGAGATCTCCAATTTGGACAAATTGTTCCATCTCTTCTTTTGATTTCGCACCACAGTCAATAAAAAGATCGTCTAAACCAAAATCACCTTTCAACCCACCATGGTGTTGAGCGTTCACTCCAATGACTCCAGTCAATTCTTTTGCATAGCCAAGAATGTGAACCTTCATTCCTACGGCAGCTTTCGGGTTGATGCCCCCCATTTTGTCAAAGTGAAGATACCCTTGGTCATCAATACGGTTGATGACCAGCGCAATTTCATCACAGTGACCGGCTAATAAGATTTTGAATTCTGCTTCAGGATTCAATACAGCGATGGCATTTCCCGCATGATCGGTTTTGATTTCGTCAGCAAACGGACGCACCTCTTTGATCCACCTTTTTTGGATCGCCATTTCCATGCTGGATGGAGAAGGTGTGTTTAGCAATTCCATTAAGTAGTCCAATCGTTCTTTATCCATAATCATCCCCCTTTTCTTTTATCATACCAAAAAAGGGGAATACCATTATAATTAGACGCTTATTTTGACCCTAATGAGGGAACATGATCTTGTACGGAGTTTTTAGAGGAGGAATTAGAATGAATTTAGAAGACTGGTTTAACAAAGGAATGACAGCACAGACCTACGTCGATCACATGCAAACACACCAGAAAGACTTCATTTATATATATGAAAACTTCCCGGTCCCCGTTGAAGATGAGCCCGTATTTGAAAAAGTACAAAATAAGAAATTACGTGCGATTGTCCTTACAGAGGATTGGTGCGGCGATGCGATGCTAAACCTTCCGATTTTCTTAAAAATGGCAGAGCATGGGCATATCCCGGTCCATTTCCTTCGGAGGGACGAGAATCTAGAATTGATGGATCAATACTTGACGAACGGACAATCAAGATCCATCCCTAAAATTATTTTCATAGACACCAAAGGGAATGAAGTGGGAACTTGGGGCCCAAGAGCTCCTGAAATCCAAGCATTTATTGATGATTCAATGGCCAATCTTCCTAATCATAATGATGAAGATTTCAACGAAAAACGAAGAGAAATGCTTACGTTTATTACAAAAGCCTACCGAGATAATCGAGACTTCTGGGCTTGTGTCTATAAAGACTTGAAAGAAAAAATTTCATAACTTCATTTTCAAAAGGATTTCCTTAAATAAAGGAAGTCCTTTTTATGTTTGAAGCGAGACCATAACAGCCATACTGAGGATAAAAAAGGGGCGTATGGCATGCAATCCTTAATCCGCCTATACTTCCAAATGCCGCTGTTTTTGCGGTTATTGACGACTGTACTTTTTACCATGTCATTATTCGGGTTGATTATCCATATCATTGAGCCGCAAAACTTCCCTACTTTTTTTGATGGTCTCTGGTGGGCATTTGTGACAGGGGCTACCGTTGGTTATGGTGATTATGTCCCTTTAAGTGCAACAGGGAAAATCATCGCAATCCTTCTTATTCTATCAGGTGGGGGCCTTGTTACTTTCTATATGGCGACCCTTTCAGCATCTACTGTCAAACATGAAACCGACTTATCAGAAGGAAAAGTTCCCTACAAAGGGAGCGACCACTTAATCCTTGTGGGTTGGAATGAACGGACACGTCATTTGCTGGACATGTTGGAAGAGCAAAATCTACAAGAAAGAATCGTCCTGATCGACCGGACGATGAACCAATTTTATCAGCGGTTAGCCAGTGTACACTTCATTAATGGTAGTGCCACGAATGAAGAAACGCTAGAACAAGCCAATGTAAGTGAAGCAAGGATGGCGATCATAACCGCTGATCCATCCATGGAAGAAGAACAATCTGATCAGACGGTCATTCATCAGATTGTCTCGTTGAAAGGACACCATCCAGGGTTATTCATCATCGCGGAAGTACTTACCGAAAAGCAAAAAATTAATGCAGAGCGTGCAGGGGCTAATACCATCATTCGCTCTAATGATTTTATGAGCAGTCTTTTCTATCAGGAGCTCTACCGCAACGATCCTGTCAAACCATTTGAACTTCTTCTTAATTTGTTGACAGAACGACAATTTCATGAAGAAACCATTAGTGGAGATCTCGTTGGAAAACCTATGCTCAAAGCTTTCGAACATTTCCTGAAAGAACATTATCAGATCATCGGCATAAAAAAAGGCGAAGATCTATCCTTCGACCTTCACCCTGATATTGTTTTAGAAGAAGGGGATGTGCTTGTCGTGTTTTCACCCCTTCGAAAGTAATACTTGTTCCACTTGTGCAAGCAACTCTCTGCCCTTGTTTATATGTTCTTCTGGAAAAGATGCGTCTTTATCTACCGGCTCTTGGAACTGATCAAAAATCGCACGGAAGTTCCCTTCTTTGACGTTATCATCGAGGCCTGGATTGTATTTATGTGAGAGCAGAAACGGTTCTTTCATTTCGATCATCGCATAGTCACCGGGTGCATCTAAAGAACCTGAGGTTACGACAAACGGGAGACGAATAAATTGATACCCTACATGATCGTCAATTTTGTAATCAAAATATCCATGCTCATAATCCCAGTTATCGGAAAGCTTAAACCCGAGCGCCTTCAGTTCACTCTCCACATCGTTATATGTGTAAACTTGCCCTGTAATTGGTGAAGATAATGGAATCACTGTCATCACTCCTTTATTCCTTACTATGCCCAAACAAAAAAAGCTCAGGTCATCCATTTTCTGGAGGACCTGAGCTTTTCTTTTTATTTCAAGCGTTTTTCAAGTTCTTCTTTTTCTTTTTCAAATCCTGGCTTACCAAGTAGCGCAAACATGTTGACTTTATATGCTTCTACTCCTGGCTGGTCGAACGGATTCACACCCAATAGATACCCACTGATGGCACAAGCTTTCTCAAAGAAGTACACGAGATATCCAAATGTGTACGCATCGCGTTTTGGCAGGTGCAAAATCACGTTCGGCACATCACCATCTGTGTGGGCAAGCATTGTTCCAAGGTAAGCTTTTTCATTTACCTCGTCCACTGTGCCACCTGCAAGATAGTTCAGCCCGTCCAGGTTCTGGCTATCCTCTTCGATCGTAATGTCTGAAGAAGGAGTTTCGACGTTCAAGACCGTTTCAAATAAGTCCCGGCGCCCTTCCTGTACATACTGTCCAAGAGAGTGCAGATCCGTAGAGAAGTTTGCAGAAGCAGGGAAAATTCCTTTTTGGTCTTTTCCTTCACTCTCGCCAAACAGCTGCTTCCACCACTCAGCAAAATATTGAAGGGATGGCTCATAGTTCACGAGCATTTCGATTGTCTTCCCTTTGTTGTAAAGGACGTTTCTAACGGCCGCATACTGATACGCAGGGTTTTCAGAAAGTTTATCCGTGCTCAATTCGCTTTGCGCCGCCTGAGCCCCTTTCATCATTTCATCAATATCAATACCGCTTGCAGCAATTGGAAGAAGTCCAACCGCAGTTAAAACGGAGTAACGACCTCCGACATCATCCGGTACAACGAAGGATTCATAGCCTTGTTCACTAGCTAGTGTCTTAAGGGCCCCTTTTTCTTTATCTGTCGTTGCATAGATTCGTTTACGCGCCTCTTCTACTCCATATTTCTCTTCAAGGAATTTACGGAAGATGCGGAATGCAATCGCCGGTTCTGTCGTCGTTCCACTCTTGGAGATGACATTGATGGAAACATCTTTGTTCTTAAGTACATCAAAAAGTTCATTCATGTATGGTGCACTGATGCTGTTACCAACGAAGAACACTTGTGGTGTGTTTCTGTCTTCAGAAGACAGCTCATTGTAAAAACTGTGATTCAACATTTCAAGCGCAGCACGTGCCCCTAAGTATGATCCACCGATTCCGATGACTAACAAAACATCCGAGTCTGACTTGATCTTTTCAGCGGATTTTTTGATACGCGCGAATTCCTCTTTATCGTAATCTTCAGGTAAATCCAACCATCCTAAAAAGTCATTTCCTGCTCCTGTTTTTTCGTGCAGGGATTGATGGGCAAGGGATACAGCTCCTTGCATATATTCTAGTTCGTGCTCACCAAAGAAAGGCAAAGCTTTTTCGTAATCAAAACGAACATGTGTCATTGATGACCCTCCAAATCGTCATTTTTTGCTTGACCAATTTCACTTTATCGAAACCTTACCTTCAAATCAAGCAATCGTAAAATTGTAAACGGATACATACAAAACTTTCATTCATCTGTAAAAATAATGGAAGATCTCTTATCCAAGAATAACCAACCAGCACAACAAATTCTCCCTTTACTCGAAGACTCAGTTCGAGATACACGGGGTTCGTTGCATGAATTGAGCGTCAGGGGTGGCTGGGAACCTACTCGTCCAGCTCCATTGCCCACAGGAGTCTCGCAGCTCCCCCCATTCGATGTATGCGAGAAACGAACCCCTTTACCAAGTTGGATTGTCTCCCGCTATCCCCATTGTTAAAAGCATAAAACGATCTGTATCAAGCTTTCAGAGTTTAAATACCTAGGCATGGAAGTTTTAATCTTATGCTCCAATTAAACGGAATAGCTGTTTATTCTAGAAGTGGTTTCGAGACTCTAATATAGCAAAGGGGCGGAGGGGAATGGCGAGACTCCTAACTTAAGTGTTCAGGCGCCGGAACCGGATATCAAAGAGGAAAAGAGTGCTAGGTGAGACCCCGCAAGGCGTCAGCCTGAGGAGGCTCAAGAGAATAGAGGAAGTTCGATTAAGTTCGGCACATCCTGTGCCAACATCGAACGACCCCACTTCGTGTGAGGCCCCGCGGAAAGCGAGCTATTCCCCATAGCCTCCAAGTAACAATAAAAGTCTCGAAACTGAGTCTTCAACAATCCTGCCATTTAGTTGAATAAATGGATAAAAAAATCGGAGGGGAAGCCCTCCGATTTTCGCATATTTACTTGGACATCTCCAAGATTCTCTGAACGTCTTCTTCATGCAGTTGATTGAAGTTTCCGAATGGTCCTCGTTTCATTGCACGGTCGACGATGATATCGAATTTGTCGTCACCAATATCGTAATCAGCCAATGTTTCAGGAGCTCCGATTGAACTCCAGAAAGAACGTAGGGCTTTTATGCCCTCTTCAGCGACTTCTTTATCACCTTTCCCTTCAGGGTTGACACCAAAGACTTTCGTAGCCAAACGAGCAAATCGTTGTACGTTGACCTCTAAGTTGTGTTTCATCCAGTTCGGGAATAAAATCGCAAGTCCGCCCGCATGTGGGATGTCATAGACAGCAGATACTGCATGTTCGATATTGTGGCTTGCCCAATCGCCTCGATATCCCATTTGAAGCATCCCATTGAGTGCAACGGTCCCTGCATACAAAATGGTTTCTCTATGCTCAAGTGACTCCAGATTGTCAAGCAGTTTAGGGGCAGTTTCAATGACAGCTCTTAAAACACCTTCTACCATCTCATCCTGTACAGGAGACTGTGTTGGGTTATGGAAATATTGTTCAAACAAATGTGTCATCATATCAACAATTCCATAGATCGTTTGGTCTTTCGGAACACTTGCTGTGTAAGCAGGATCAAGAATAGAGAAAGTCGGGTTCGTTAGAGGGGCTGCTCCCCATCCATACTTCTCATTCGTTTCCCAATTGGTTATAACAGCACCTGCATTCATTTCAGATCCTGTAGCTGCCAGGGTCAGTACGGTTCCGAATGGGAGAGCTGATTCAGGTTTCGCTTTTCTTGTAACGAGATCCCATGGAGCTCCATCGTAATTCGCTCCAGCCGCAATCGTCTTGGTACAGTCAATGACACTGCCCCCGCCTACAGCAAGAAGGAAATCAATATTTTCTTCTTTACAAATCTGAACTCCTTTTTCCACCGTGGTCAGTTTTGGATTGGGTTCTACTCCAGAAAGTTCCTGGACTTCCACACCGGCTTCGTTCAACTGACTCATCACTTGGTCATAAACACCATTCTTCTTTATACTCCCTCCGCCATACACAACAAGCACTTTTTTAGTGCCGGCCGGTAATTGGGAAGGTAATTGACTAATTTGGTCTTTACCAAAAATTAATTTCGTCGGATTATGAAACGTAAAAGCATCCATAATGAAATTCCCCTTTCTAAACTGAGCGTACGATGATATTATCCCCGAATTCCAAGGTATTCTCAAAAGATATGCAATTCGTATAAAATTTTTTCCTGCGTTTAAGCTAATAAAGAAAAACAAAAAGGAGGTGTTTTGAATGAATTGGTTGAATCGTGTGGCACTTCTTCTAGTCATTGTTGGAGCTATCAACTGGGGGTTGATTGGTTTATTTCAATACGATCTTGTCGCTGGGCTTTTCGGAGGTGGTGAACAAGGAGCATGGCTGGCACGGGTAATCTATACACTTGTCGGTATTAGCGGACTTATCGTCATATCTCTTTATTTCTCACCGGTAGCCGAACATGAGGAGTCCCCGGAAGCTGATCCGGTGGAATAAAAAACCTAAACGGCATCCCCATAAAAAAAGGACCTGTTCTATGGAACAGGTCCTTTTCATATCTTTCTTATTTACGGAATTTCTCACGGTCGTCGGATTGTTTGATCCAATCTTCAAGCTTGTCTTTCAGCGTGTTGAAACCAGCTGTAGACTCTTCTTGTTTAGGTGCTGCTTGCTTACGAGGACGACGAGTTGCTGCTTTTGGAGCTTCTTGAGTCGCACGGATAGAAAGAGAGTATTTATTGCTCTTTTCATCAATGTTCAAAATTTTAACTTGTACTTCGTCACCTTCGGACAGGTGCTCGTTGATGTCCTTCACGTAGCCGTGAGTAACTTCTGAAATGTGTACAAGACCTTGTACCTGCTCATCTAGAGCAACAAACGCACCGTATGGCTGAATTCCTGTAACTTTACCTTCTAAAACTTGACCTTCTTGAAACTTATCTGACATGCTATACAACTCCTGATTTAATTATTATTCGCTTCTTTTCACGCAATAAATGATTTTACCATAAAAGCGATCATTTAGCAAAGTAAACTTAAACTTCTCAAAAGGTTTGAAATTTCCTATCCAATAAAGTGGTATAATATAGGAAAGAACAGAGGAGGTATGTTTATGTCCACTGGTAACAATATCCGCAAATACCGCGAGTTGAAGAACTTCTCTAAGGAAGATCTGGCAATGAAAGCAAGAATAGGGGTTCATACTCTGGAAAGTTATGAAACTGACGAACGTACACCTGAATTAGATACCATCCTTAAGATTTCAACCGTCCTTGATATCCCTGCCTCTGAATTGTTAGAGAACCATGAGGAAAACTCATCGGAAATTGATGAAGAATTGCAAAACCTGATACAGGAAATCGGCGTGAAACGTTCGAAACTTCTACTTAAAAAAGCCCGTGACTTCTCAGAACAGGACGTCCTTCGCGCAATGAATCTCCTCTATGATTTAAATCAACAAAAAAATTAATAAAATAGGTTTATAATCTATGAAAGATGGTTATATTAAATAACGTAAGACTTTCTCGTATTCCCCCTGTGTAAGCAGAGCGAACGTTCGCTTTGCTTTTTTTTTTGCCTTTTATTAAATACATACCTAGAACATCCACGTTTTTCCCTTAAAGGTATCCTCATTACTCTCCCGCACCTACCATGAACCATTTGCTATTCATGGACTCCTTGCACCCAAACAACATATTTTCATTCAACTGACTGATTCGGGTAAGATAGATAATAAAATGGAGTATTGGAGGAAAACGTTATGGAACGTTTTGAAGAAGTCGTTTCAAGAAAAGGAACACGGTCCGTCAAATGGGATATGGCGGAGGATCTCTACCAGGATAAGGAAGTACTGCCGATGTGGGTTGCTGATATGGACTTCAAGACTCCATCAGCTGTAACGGATGCCATTAAAAAAAGAGCCGAACACGGAATTTTCGGATACACGATTCCGGATGACAAAGTCAAAGCTAGCATCACTCATTGGCTCGAAAACCGCCATCAATGGAAAATAGATCCAGAGTGGATCACGTATAGCCCAGGGGTTATCCCTTCGTTGCATATGATCATTCAATCGCTCACGGAAATTGGTGACCATATCATTATTCAAACTCCTGTCTATCCTCCCTTTTACAGTGTCATTAAAGATCACGGGAGGCATGTAGTGCAGAATCCACTTCAATTGAAAGAAGAACAATACGAAATTGATTTTGCTGATTTTGAAAAGAAAATCAAAGATCATAACGTGTCCATGTTCATCCTTTGCAACCCTCATAATCCTGTCGGCCGCGTTTGGAAAAAAGATGAACTGCAAAAGATGATGGACATTTGCTTAAAGCACAATGTCAAAGTGGTAGCAGATGAGATTCACGCAGATTTGATCTACCATGGAAATACACATATTCCTGCTGCGAGCTTGTCAGAAGAAGCTTCCAAGCAAACCATCACCTGCTTATCACCAACAAAGACGTTCAACTTAGCAGGGCTTCAGGCTTCGTACGTCGTCATTCCTGAGGAATCAGCCAAGAAAAAAATCGACCGTTACTTTAAAAACCAAGGCATGTTGATGTTGAATACATTAGGCCTGACAGCGATGGAAGCGGCCTATGACCATGGTGAAGAATGGTTGAATCAATTAATGGATGTTTTGGAAACTCATCGCGATTATGTCACGGATCGTTTTCATAACGAGACATCTTCCATCCGCGTTTTTCCAGCAGAAGGGACTTATCTTCTTTGGTTGGACTGTAGAGAACTGAAGATGGACCAAGCAGAATTGAAGCGATTCATGCAAAAAGAAGCAAAAGTAGGATTGAATGATGGGGCTTCTTTCGGTGAGGAAGGGGCAGGATTCATGCGCCTGAACATAGCCGCGCCGAAATCAATCATTGAAGACGGTGTCAGCCGTATCATCACTGCTGTGAAGAAAAGAGAACAATAAAAAAGTCTCCCTGTGGGAGACTTTTTTATTTACTTTCCTGCTTCTTATCAGGCTCTGTAGGATCGCTCGTTTCGTCTTCATCCGCTTTTAGCGTAATTTCACCACAAGCGATACGATCTCCTGAATCACCTGCCGGCTGCGTCATTCCATCATCCTGACCACTATGCAACACGATCGATGTTCCCTCATCTCTAAGTAAAGATTTCTGTCCTTCTTTCAGCTTGGCTTCCGGCAGCATTAATTTAGTGTCCACCATACCACTTTGGTCTGCTTCCACATTCGGCATGTCACCAACGTGAGCGCCCTTCGGATTCATCAAACCATGATCCTTAGAAAGGGGGTTGAAGTGATTACCCGCACTTTTGAAGTCAGGGGCTTCACATTTCGGAAACTCATGGATATGCACAGCATGCATGCCTGGTTCAAGGCCCTCTACTTTTAATTGGACTTCTACCCCTTCCGGCTGCTCTGTCAGTGTTGCCGTGCCTATTTTATCGTTGTCAGCATTATAGATCGACGTTTTCAAAGGAGAACGTTCTTCCCCCGAACAGCCAGCAAGAATGAACACAAATACAATTGAAAAACCGATTAAGACTCTCATATAAATCCTCCGTTCCATGAAATACTCCATGGATAGTATCTCCATCGACTTATAAAAATATAACAAAAGCCACGTCAGGCTCAGGCCCTAACGTGGCTTTTCATTCTCTTTATTTGCATGTTCATCTAACCTGTAGGCTTGGTCAACTTTCTGCTCTTCTTTTTGGGAAATTTTTATGAACCAAATCATTGTGACTGCGGCAAATACGATAAAAAGCATCAACATAACGATCGCAGGAATATACTCTGATTTATCTTGAGGAAAATAAAGAAATTCCATCATAGGGCAACACATCCTTCTAACTAGAAGTATATCAAAAATTCACCACTTCATTGAAGAGCTTCACGATATCTTCACAATTTCAATTTTTGTTACAATGGATGGAGAAAATGAGAGGAGTGGGTATATGTCAGAGTTTCCAAACGGTTCAATCGTAAAAGCACATTATAAAACGGGTATTTATATCGGAGAAGTCATCGAAGACCGTAATCGTTTTTACCTTGTGAAAGTGCTGGCTGTTGAAAAACACCCGATGCAAGGGGACCTTCACAACCCGGGTAAAACCGAAGAGGTCTTTTTCCATCAGCGGAAAGCTTTAAGCTACAACGAAAAAGCCAATGTCCAAAAAGAAGCCGTAAAGCCTTTTGAAGGGGAGATTCCTTCCTACGAAGAGTCTTTAAAAGAAGCAGTGGATGCTCTTAAGTCAAAGCTCGAAAGAAGAGAAACAGAATTCAATAAGAGCGCGAAAAATCAGCTGGATGATTTGGAGAAGCAGTACTTCGGGTAAATCAAAGGAATGACAGCGCTTTTTTTCGTATTTGTTTTCTAATCAAGGGTATGGTAATTTTATATAGTCAAAAGTAATGGAGGAGGTCATATCCATGACAACACATATTGGAGCGAAACCTGGAGACATTGCAGACAAGATCCTTCTTCCTGGTGATCCGCTACGAGCGAAATACATTGCAGAAAACTTTTTAGAAGACGCGACATGCTATAACGAAGTACGAGGCATGTACGGTTATACAGGTACTTATAAAGGTGAAAGAATTTCCGTCCAAGGAACAGGCATGGGCGTGCCATCCATCTCTATCTATATCAATGAATTGATGGAAAGTTACGGTGTTCAAAAACTGATCCGGGTCGGCTCTTGTGGGGCATTGCAAAGCGACGTTAAAGTTCGTGATGTCATCCTAGCTTCTACTTCCACAACAGATTCACAGATGAACCGTATGGTCTTCGGCGGTATTGACTTTGCACCAACCGCTGATTTCAACCTCTTGAAAAATGCGTATGATGCGGGAACAGAAAAAGGTTTGAAGCTAAAAGTCGGAAATGTATTTACCAGCGACAGCTTCTACCGTGATCAAGCTATGGACCTTTTCAATCTGCTTGCTAAGTACAATGTACTTGCAGTAGAAATGGAAACAACAGCTCTTTACACGCTGGCAGCGAAATACAATCGTCAGGCTTTATCGGTATTGACGGTAAGTGACCATATCCTTACAGGTGAAGAAACAACCGCGGAAGAACGCCAAACGACATTCAATGAAATGATCGAAGTCGCTCTAGAAGCAGCGATTCAAGATTAATGAACAAGCACCCCTACGAATGTAGTGGGTGCTTTCATTTTGGTGTAATTTCATCTATATCGTTTACATTGACAACATAGATTCGGTCGCCAATGCTGATAAAAACGTTCTCTCCCCAGACTCTTTCCATCTTGCCGAAATATTGACCATCCGCTGTATGAACAAACAGGAAAGTCCCTAGATTCTTTTTTATCATTTTTAGGATGGCACGCCTGCGTGACGAGGGACGGATTTTCCGCCACAACGATGTCAGTTGGAACATCTCCCAGCCTCCCCGCTCAACTCTCTTTCTATATGTTATACGTCTTCGATCGGGGGGGTGCGAGGTCAAGACCTATAAAAACGTAAAAAACCTCCCAAAAACGGGAGGTTTTTCAATTATTCCATAATATATTGAGCTAACGTTTTAGACATGACCCCTGTTGGACCTTTAGGACCCAAATCATGAGCACTTTCAGCAATCGATGTCCCGGCGATATCCAAATGAACCCAAGGTACTTTTTCCACGAAGGCACCGACAAATGCTCCCCCCATAATTGGATGGGCTTTTCTCGTCGGTGAGTTGTTCAAATCAGCAATCGCGCTTTTTCTCACTTGAGCCTTATAATCATCATTGTAAGGTAAAAGCCAAATGGGCTCTCCTACAGATTTCCCTGCACCTTCAACCGCTTTGTAAAAATGTTCATCATTCGTCATAGCACCTGTCATCCAGGACCCTAACGCTGTTACGACGCCCCCAGTTAAAGTTGCGACATCAATCACTCGATCTGCTCCCTGGCTCTGGGCGTAGGTGACTCCATCAGCGAGGGCAAGCCGGCCTTCTGCATCTGTATTCAAAACTTCAATCGTCAAGCCGCTCATAGATGTAATCACATCATCCGGTTTGAAGGCATCTCCTGATATCATATTGTCGGAGGAAGGAATAACAGCAATGACGTTCTTCTTGGGCTTTAATTGGCCGATAGTTTCCATAGCGCCGAGAACAGCTGCCGCTCCCCCCATATCCCCCTTCATACCTGGCATTCCGGTTTTCGGTTTAATCGAATAGCCACCAGTATCATAAGTGATTCCTTTTCCAACGAGCGCCGTAACATCTTTCCATTCTTCCAACCCTTGATATTTAAGCACAATCATTTTGGGTGGTTCTACAGAACCTTGATTGACAGCCAATAAAGCTCCCATCCCCAGCTCTTCCATGTCTTCTTTCTCTAAGATGCTCAACTCGAACTGATAATCTTCCGCCATCGTTGTAGCGAACTCAGCCATTTCAGACGCTGTCAGTATATTTGCAGGCAGATGCACCAGATACCTGGCTGTGTTCACCCCATCACCAAAGGCCTGTCCTTTTAATAAAGCCTCAAGTACCGTTTTCTCCTCACGTTCTGTCCAAACGGTAAGTTCGTTGATGTCGACCGGTTCTTTTTGATTAGTTTTAAAAGAAGGGAGGCGATACGTCGACGTGAGTAGAGTCTCTGAAAGAAGAGCAAAGTATCGATTTACATCTTTCCCTTCCGGAATGAAACTCTCCAGTAAAATAGTCACAGATGAAACATTTTCCTTGATTAAGCTTTGAAAAACGCGACCAAGCGTCTTGCGGTACTTGCTTTCCTCAAAATTATGTGATGATCCGAGACCAACGACATAGATATTCTTCAAATCACTTTCATTCATGACTAAAACCTTATCGAGTTTTTTGCTTTCCGCAGACAAATGACCGGCTTCTATGTACGCTTCAAGATCGACTCCACATGAAGCTTTCACCTTATCGATCGTAGACTTGTTCTTCTCTCTTTCTTCGAAAAGACCCACAAGCAAAGACCCTGTGTCTTTCCATTCGTTTGTTACAGTAAACATATTGATACACCTCCATATCAAGTATACACAATCTCCCTGGGTTTTCCTTTAGAAACGGTCCGTTTTACTACCTTAACTTAACATGAATATAACTATCTCGCTCCATGGAACATATGGTATAATGATTTTGCTCCATCAGCATATCAACACTATAATAGACCATGCCGTTCTCTTATGGTTGCACTTGATTCGTCCATCCATGCTCTATTGTATGAATGAACAACTACATAGATTGTCACTCACTTCTATTCCCCGGAAGATCAGAAAGGATGTCAACATGCTATTAGATTTAGTGCAAAACTTCCCCCTTTGGGCGTCGATCGCTGCTATTCTTTTCGCCCAAGTGATTAAAATCCCTATTCAATTCATAGCATCCCGACAGTTGAATACCAGTCTCGCCTTCAGTACAGGCGGTATGCCCAGCAGTCACTCGGCAGCTGTAACCGCACTTGCCACAGGCGTCGGAATTGAACAAGGATTCGGATCATCTGTTTTCGCTATTGCCTGCGTCTTCAGTATCATAGTCATGTTTGACAGTACTGGAGTCAGAAGACAAACCGGCGAACAAGCCATCATGTTAAACATCTTACTCAATGACTTCAACCGTTTCGTAAGTGAAGCCAAAAGCTGGCAGCAAAAAGAGGGCTACCAAAAGAAAGAAGAACTAAAAGAATTATTAGGTCACCAGCCAATTGAAGTGTTCTTCGGTGGACTAACAGGTATTCTACTCACTTTCCTTCTTCATTCCTTGATTTACTAAAAAAATCTCTTCCGCTTTATTTTACGGAAGAGATTTTTTATTGAGTCATTTGGGACCGGAACACCTGCAAGGATTCATCTTCATTCAATTTGTTCAAGTCCTCTTCAGAGAGTTGGCCGTCCCCCTCTTCAACGACATAAACGTCAAGCGTTTGTTTCCCCCAGTGATTATAAACATCATTTACGGTTGGAAAATATAGATCGAGCTTATTCCCTTTGATGGCCCCGCCAATATCCGCTACCACTCCATACCCATAACCTGGTATAAACAGCACAGTCCCCAGCGGAAACATTTCTAAATCTGCAGCAATGGTAGAATATAAATCCCTCTTTACATTCACACCAGAATACGTAATTCCATATCCAGGGTGCTCAGGAGTTTTACCCGTCGACTCATATCCGGCCGTGTAACCGGTAGCTACAACTTCATGGCTTGGATATTGACTGAAATCAATCGTATCTTCCAACAGTTCCACTGCTTCTATGACCGCACTGGATACATAGGTCTGTGGAGCATTTTTTATTTTTAAACTTTTCTCGGAAAGATCCTGGTTTTTTTGAAGAAGTGTTTCCCCATCCAGGGACTCTCCTCTAAACTTAGCCGCTATCCAATCATCAAAATCTGAGAGCGATAGGTTTGTTACATTTGTAAAAGTACTATAAAGAGCAAAACTGAACAGTAGAATAAAAAAGATAGACTTCGTCCGCTTGTTCATGAGATCACCTCTAGGTGTAATCATGTCCAAGCACCATTTTTTTATTCAGCCGAATCTTCATCCCGCTCCACCAAGAACATAAAAAAAAGCTAGCAGCACACTGTTCCGCTAGCCTTTCCATTTTAAAACATTTGATATCCACTTTTCCGTAATTTTTTAATAACAACCCCAGCCACTATGGTTCCTGCGAATCCACTTGCTAAGATCACGATATCCACAAGCTTTAGGTTAAATAACTGTTCAAAGACTGTAGGAAACGCTGTCCCTGGAGCCGATAAATAATTTGTCCACGAAAAGTCATCCACGATGAAAAGCACGATGACAGGATAAACAAAGGCCATCAACCATGAAGAACGCAAAATCATATTCAATAAGAAAGAAATTCCGAAGAATAACACGAAAAATAACAACATTGACACGATGAACTGCACGATATTCACTAACGTTTCCCCCTATGTATGTTCAACGAAACACAAACGAATCCAAACCTCATTCTATAACGGTTACATAAAAAGCGCAAGAGCTCTACATAGCGATAAAGTTTGTTATTAAACAAACTGGCAAGATTGTGGAAGACTCAGTTTCGAGATGTTTCTGGGGTTCGTTGCCTTGTTGGGCGTCAGGGGTGGCTGGGAAGCTACTCGCTTTCCTGTGGGGGAGTGGCGAGCTTCCTCGGGCTACCGCCCTGCGGGATCTCGCCGATCTCCTCTCTCCCACGGGAGTCTCCCAGCTTCCCAACCACCCCTTTCTATGAATGAGAAAACGCCCCCTTTTACCAAGTATAAGTGACTCTCACAAATCCTGATCTATAGTCATAAAGCGCTCTATAACAAGCCTTTCTATTCATACTAGCTGTGAGGATATGCATATTGCTTCACATCCTGGAAAGATAAAAGCTTCCTTTTCCAAAGGTGGTTTCGCGATACTTATATGACAAAGGGGCGGAGGGGAATGGCGAGACTCCTGCGGGAAAAAAGTGCAGGGTGAGACCCCACAGGACGCAGTCCGAGGAGGCTCACCGCGCTCCCGCGGAAAGCGAGTTATTCCCCGCAGCCCCACCCGCTCAACAAAAGTCTCGAAACTGAGTCTTCAAGTAAAGGGAGCTATTTTAGGAGAAGGAGGGTTTATTTTTTTCAATAAAAAAGCGAAAGCAGTGGTTCTGCTTTCGCTTTTAGTTATGATTAATGGAAGAAATTTAGTTTTCCTTTTTTAAGAACAAGTGGTACGCCGCCAAGTTTTAGCAGGTAGCGGTTATCAATGATTTTTTTCATCGCTGTCGCCGACCATCCAAACAATTTCTTATCATCGAAGACCACGCCAATCGCATCATTGTGACCAAGAGAGGCTACGGTCCCTTTTAAGTCTGGCTCGAAGGGTTCAAGGTGATCTTCACCTCTAATGAGACGAGTAAGGTTCGCTGCTGTTTGCTCGGCTTGCTGGATGGCAATTTGCGCCGTTGGAGGATAAGGACGGTCCGTTTCCTCGTTCATAATTAAAGCACAATCCCCGACAATAAAGACATCGTCATAACCTTCTGGACGTAAGTCCTCTCCTACTGGAATACGACCACGGTTCGCTTCAAACCCTGCTTTTTCAACAAGGGAATTTCCACGGACACCAGCCGCCCAAACAACGGTGTTCGTTTCAATCTCTTCTCGCTGCTCGTCTTTTTCAAACACAAGCTTGTTCTCTGTAACTTCTTTAATCATCGCTCCAATTTTGAATTCGACGCCGCGTGCTTCCAGGGAGTTCATTGCGTACTCTACAAGTTCAGGGTCGAATCCTGGGAGTGCCGTTGGAGCAGCTTCTACGTTGATGATACGCACTTTTTCACGAGGAATATCGTATTCTTTACAAAGCTCGGGAATACGGTTAGCAAGCTCACCTACGAATTCGATTCCTGTGAAGCCGGCACCACCTACAACGATGTTCAAGCGCTCCTGCTTTTTCTCTGCTTCATTGTTATATTTTGCGAAGTTATATTCAATGTGCTGACGAATCATCCGCGCACTATTGATGCTGTTAATAGTGAAGGCGTTCTCCTTCAAACCAGAAATCCCAAACGTGGCCGCCTCGAAACCAAGTCCGATCACAAGGTAGTCATAAGAGAGTTCTCCGTCCTCTAACAGGACCTTTTTATCTTCAGGCTTGATATCTGTCACGGTATCTTGTACGAAATTCACCTTGCTCGTATTGATGACATCTTTAATTTGAATACGCGTGCGGTCGTGGTGTAAAGTACCTGCAGCATTTTCATGCAACCATGTCGTTTGATAATGGTAACTATGTTTATTGACAAGTGTCACATTTGCATCATTTGCACCTAGGCTTTTCTGTAATTTCACTGCTGTCATGATCCCGCCATAACCGGCACCGAGAATCACAATGTTAGGGTTTCTCATGATTTAATCACTTCCATCTCGTAATAATGATCCATTGACTAAGGCTTGTGACAATTTTCACAAATGAGTACATAAAAAAACCTGAGTCGGTTTCAGGTGAAAATTGTCACAAATTCTTACTATTTATTATGATTTTATCTTAGACCTTTTTCTAACCATTTTCAACCCAAAAATCCTTTATCGGAATTATACAACAATTATCCTCTTGCAAAGGTTTACATCCCCCCATTGTTCCCATCAGAAATTTTTTTATGATAGAATGTATTTTAGTGAAATTTTCATCAGGAGGTTTATTATGAGTGAAAAAATATACGATATAACGGTAATCGGCGGTGGACCAGTCGGTTTATTCACAGCATTCTATGGTGGAATGCGCGAAGCTAGTGTAAATATCATTGAAAGTCTTCCCCACCTAGGAGGCCAATTGACAGCTCTCTACCCTGAAAAATACATTTTTGATGTAGCCGGATTCCCAAAAGTACGAGCACAAGAGCTTGTCGATAACTTAGAGGAACAAGCGATGATGTTCAATCCTACGATCTCCTTGAACCAGGAAGTGGTTTCAGTTGAAAGAATGGATGATGAAACCATCAAACTGACAACAGACAAAGATGTTCATTATACGAAGACCATTATCATCACAGCAGGAAACGGAGCCTTCCAACCAAGGAAACTGAAAATTGAAGATACGGAACGTTTTGAAGAAACAAACCTCCATTACCACGTTAGCAATATGGACCAGTTCCGTGACAAAAAAGTTATGATTGCCGGCGGCGGTGACTCTGCTGTGGACTGGGCCCTTATGCTTGAACCAATCGCTGAACAAGTGACACTCGTCCATAGAAGAGATAACTTCAGAGCACATGAACATAGTGTGTCACAGCTTAATGAGTCCAATGTAAGAATTATGACGCCATTCACTCCTGAAAAAATGATTGGAGATGAGCGCATTGAACAGGTGGAATTGAAAGAAGTGAAAGGGGATCGAGTAGAAACCATCGACGTCGACGATGTGATTGTGAATTATGGTTTCATCTCCTCACTTGGGCCAATAAAAAATTGGGAGCTGGAAATTGAAAAGAACAGCATCGTCGTTAATTCCAAAATGGAAACCAATATCAAAGGTATTTATGCTGCGGGAGATATTTGCACCTATCCTGGTAAAGTGAAGCTAATTGCTTCAGGATTTGGTGAAGGACCAACAGCCGTCAACAATGCGAAAGCCTATATCGACCCAGGCGCACGTGTTCAACCTAAGCACTCAACTAGCATGTTTTCTTAAAAAAACAAACAAAAGGAAGAAGCCCGCTTAAGCGGACTTCTTCCTTTTTAAATTCCGAGATAAAAAAACCTTTCTGTAGACACAGAAAGGTTTTGTATTAACAATTCGGATCTGGTGTTCCAGCATTTGTTGCTGTTTTGAACGAGGATCCACATCCACAGGAAACAATCGCGTTCGGGTTATCAATGGTGAACCCGCCGCCCATCATATTCTGTTTGAAATCGATAGTTGTACCTTCCACGATAGCGGCGTCTTGACGATTAATGACTACCGGGATTCCACTGGACTCCTCTACTAGATCAAGTTCTTCATTGATTTCATCTTCGAAGCCCATGGCATAAGACAATCCACTGCAGCCTCCACCTTTAACACCGAATCGAAGACGAACTTCTCCTTCTTCTTCTTTCATCATCTCTTTGATTTGGTGACTTGCGGCTTCTGTGATATTCAGAATCATACCAAGCCTCTCCTTTCTCTTCTTATCGTCAGTATACTAAATGGCAGAACTTTTTATCAAACATCCTGTACTCGCAAAGTAAAAGGCACCCTTGTTTAAGGATACCTTTTTACTTTCATGGCTACACCGTCTTATAGGGTTTCGTCCAGATGTTCATAAATCTTATCGACTAATTCATCAGGTGTATCAGCCATGACACGATCTCCTTCTACAACGGCATATAACGTCTGGGAACATAGTCCACAGTTTCTTAAACACCCATATTCGACTACATCAAGATCGGGGTCCTTCTCAAGCCTTTCTTTTGCTTCTTGAGATCCACTGATCAGGTTATTAACGCAAAATTCAATTAATGGATTCATCCGCTTCACCTCTGTATTGGATGAAACCCTATCTTTACCTAATCATATCATACCGCCCGATAAATCTGCTATGAATTTTCCTTTGTTTGAAGGCCATACTTATCCAGGGCCTTGTAAATTTTTTTCAATCTAGGATCACCCTCGCCTACAATTTCATTCTCAATAAGGACGAGAGGATAAAACAGTTCGTCATCTAATAGTTGTTGAATAATGGAGATGTCAGCTCCATCCTGGCCTTCTTGAGAAATGTCATAGTAATTGTAGGTAACCATTGAATCGTTATACTTTCTCCCTATAGCCGCCTGCAGCCATTCATATGTCTCCTTCGAACCAGGTGCATTGACACAGCTGGCACATTTCACATCGGCACCATAAACCTCTACACGAACTCTTTGCTGTTCCCCCATCCGTACCCTCTCCCTTTGTGTTACGTTTTTTCCATTTTACAAAAGATAAGAAAAAAGATAAAATGATAATAGTTCTCAATATTAATGTACAGAGACTTAGACAACCATAGATTTTTTAGTCATTTCGTTTTATAATGATACTTAAGAAAGGGGAAGATTGAACATGCATGAACAGGTTCAAGAGGTACTCAATAAACTTCGCCCATTTTTACTACGTGACGGTGGGGACGTCGAGCTTGTCGATGTTGAAGACGGAATCGTCCGCCTGAGACTTATGGGTGCTTGCGGTAACTGCCCTAGTTCCACAATCACTCTAAAAGCAGGAATCGAAAGAGCTCTTGCACAAGAAGTACCAGGAATTTACGAAGTCGAGCAAGTATTTTAATACACCTAACCGGAAGAGCCGTTCCATAAGAGCGGCTCTTTTTTTGTTATACTTATCTTCTAATGTAAAATAAGCTTCCGATTTTAGAAGGCTTAGATCCGGGAAGTGTTTGCTATATTTGAAGTCAAAGCTGGTTAGAAAGCGCCCCCTCCAGCCCCGTCCGCTCAAAAACATTTAGAAATCAAGTCTTCAAGATGACTTTTAGACTCGAAAAATAAATAAAGACAAATCTATGGAACAGGTGTAAGTAAAGGTTTTCCCTGGAAGTGATTAACGAGGTTATCAAGACTAAGTTTCATCATTTTATATCTAGTTTCCTTCGTAGCTGAACCGATATGCGGCAAACAGACCACTTCAGGACATGAAAGCAATGGATGGTCAGAGGAAATCGGTTCTTGTTCAAATACATCAAGTCCCGCTCCGGCAATATTTTTATTTACAATTGCCTCATACAGTGCTTCTTCATCTACCGTGGCCCCTCTGGAAGCATTGATGAAGAAAGCCTCCTTTTTCATCTTTTGGAAAGCATCCTTATTGAACATGTGCTTGGTTTGATCTGTCAAAGGAGTCAAACACACGACATAATCGGCTTGTTCGAGCAACACTTCAAAGTCAGCATAGCTCGCACCAATAGACTCTTCCGCTTCGGGTTTTCGAGAACGATTATAATACAATATGTTCATACCAAAGCCTTTCGCTCGCTTTGCAACCGCTTCACCAATTCTCCCCATCCCAACGATTCCTATTGTTTTCCCGTGAATATCCGTACCCGCTAACATCAATGGCGACCAATGCTCCCACTTGTTATCCTTTATGTATTGGCTTGCCTCTATCATTCTCCTTGCTGTGGCCATTAATAAGCCAAAGGTGAGATCAGCTGTTGTTTCTGTAAGCACATCAGGAGTGTGGGTTATAGCAATACCTAAATTCTCGGCTGTTTTCACATCGACGTTGTCATATCCTACTGCCATATTGGCTACGATGGAAAGATCATTCGCCTGTCGAAGTATTTTTTCATCTATTTTCTCCGTCAACATTGTCAATAAACCATGAGAAGATCGGGCTTTCTCCATCAACATTTGGCGTCCGACAGGTTCTTCTTCACTTTGCCACATCTGAATATCCAAATGTTCTTTATAAGGGGCCACGATTTCATCAGGAAGCCTTCGGGTAATAAAAACTTTTGGTTTGGTCAATAATCAAACCTCCATTCATTTTTTATGATTTTATCATAGCAAATGATAACTGAAACTTTCCAACCTTCTACACTTTTGCACCTTCAAGGGGAAGTTTTGATATAATGAACATAACCCCGCTCGTTTGTGCAATAATAAACGCGGGTATGGTACAGTGCAAGTCATGATGAGCAGGGAGGTTTTTCACTATGGCAGAAGACAGAAAAGTATCCACTCTTGAAAAAACAGCAAGGGATTGGCTGGTGGAAAGAGGGGTCACGATTGATGACATTGCTGACCTTGTCTATTACCTACAGTCTAAATATCATGAAGACTTATCTATGGATGACTGCCGCTTCAATGTAAATAAAGTGCTCACGAAGCGTGAAGTTCAGAATGCAGTCATAACTGGGATTCAAATGGATCGGCTAGCAGAAAAGAAAATGCTTGAAGAACCATTACAGTCGACCATTGAAGTAGACGAAAGCCTTTATGGAATTGATGAAATTATTGCCTTTTCCATTGTAAACGTTTACGGATCCATCGGATTTACCAATTACGGTTATATCGATAAACAGAAACCAGGAATTCTACAGAAACTGAATGATAAATCTTCAGGCGAATGCCATACATTTTTAGATGACATTGTCGGTGCCATCGCTGCCGCCGCATCCAGCAGACTGGCCCACACCATTGCTGGAGACAATGAGGTATAGCAAAAAATGAATGATGTAATAAAAAAGTAGTTCAATGAAGTGTACGCCATTCCGTACTTTCCCATTGAACTACTTTTTATTTTCGTCGCCAGATTCGTTTAATAAGGAGCGTGACTGAATGCAAGCTGAATATTATTTTTCAGACTTCTTTTCATATCGTATTTTTATTTTTCTGAAACCTTTATAATCTTATCTACGTACTACATGGAGAGACAGAAAAAGGAAGGAGATACATGAGATGAAAAGTTGGAGAGGAAAATTTGTTTGGCTGCTTCCTACGATCATTGTTCTGGTCGCTGTTAGCTTGCTGTTTTCTCATAATTATCAAGAAGTTACAGAACAGCCGGATGAAAATTGGAGCCGCGCCCTGGATATTGGAACCACCCCTGTTTTGAGAGCCCCTTCTGTAGGCATTAGCGAAGGAGACGCCTCCGTTTCTTTTCTTACAGAAGATGGCATCCAACAAAACATTTACAATGAGCAATTTGAGATGAAGGAACACAACTCCTATGATATTCCTGTCGATAAATTTACTCAATTCTACATAGGTGAAAACAAGGTCATTTATACCGATTATTACAGCATGTATGATCAAGATACAGGAAATAAAATTACCGATATTCAAGCTTTTTACCCTCTTGACACCATGGCTTTTTACAGGAATGAGGATAAAATATATAGCTTTGACGTAGATGAATCCGACAGTGAAGAGCTCTTATCACTGGAAAACCCAAAAGCCTCTGTCCATATGTCAGAGACGGATGCAGGTACTTATTTATTGACAGATGAAGTAACGTCATCAGGAAATTTATTGAAATACTACCAGGTGGAAAACAACAACATAAACCCACTCGGTGAAGCCACGTTCTCTGTTAAAGAATCTGAACAAGTCAATGATATCCAATTTGCGACTAAAGAAAACAGTTACCAATTACTTGTGACTACGATACAAAAACAAAGTCAGTCCGGAAAAATTCAGAATCACTACTACTATGCAGAGGCTCCCTTTGGAGAAAACCCTAATCTTAGCAGAGTGAATTTTAAAGATCCGTACTCCACAAGTGAGCTGAAAGAAATATCTGATCTCAGCATTCATAATACAGATAACGGGCCAGTACTCCTCTTTAAAGCAAATGGTTGGACTGACACACTCTTCAGGCCTGGGCCACAATTTAACATATACCAAGCAACCATCAGTGAGGGTACGTCTACTACAATCACGCGCTTAAGCAATACGCCGTCATTTTCCAATTTTCCAGTTAGAGTAAATAACCAAACGGTTTTGTGGGTTGATCATGGCGGCGAAGATCATAATTTGTTATTAGCTTCAAGTAAACCTGAAGTGATCGAAAGGGCCGACCAGATAACAAAACAAGGTCTGTTGCTTGCTTCTGGAAAGACGATTGGTATGCTTTCCTCAGGATTGTTCGCTCTAATCATCTCTACATTCTGGTTCCTATGGCCTTTGCTATTCATGATTTTTATCATGTTCTCTAAAGCCGACGCTCTTGACCAAGATCGCTCCTGGGTTCTTTATACAGGAATACTCATTTACTTAGTCGCAGCCATTGTAGCAAAGGACCCGATGTTTTCAGATGCGCTTCTCGCTAGAGCACCCGATTATTTAAGTTTTCCAGGTAGTCCTATATTGTTCCTACTTGGGTTTGCAGGAATTGCTTACGGAATATTAAAAACTGGAGCACGTTCCAAGGACTGGTCCAATCCTATCCAATTGACTTATTTCATAGGGATGCATATCCTTTTCATCACCGTATTTTTTGGTCCCTACCTGATGTAGAAAAAAACGACCAGAGCTAAGCTCTGGTCGTTTATCTATTTTCATCAATAGAATTCAACCGCTGGATCCACTGGAATAGATCTTTGCTTTTGTATGTGGGCTGGTGTTCCTGATCTTCAATCTCTTCGAACGTACTCAACCCCGTTTCTACCATTAACGTATCTATACCAGCTGTCATTCCGGCTTTTATATCCGTATTGTAATTGTCCCCAACCATTAAAACATCCTCTTTATGATGACCTAGGCGTTTAAGTGCCCGGGACATGATTAAGGGCTCAGGTTTTCCTACGAATAATGGGTCAACTCCAGTACTCACAGAAATTACGGATGTCAAAGCTCCATTTCCAGGCACAAGCCCGCGCTCCGTAGGAATGGCAATGTCTCCATTTGTACTTATAAGAGTAGCACCATTCCTTACTTCCAAACAGGCTCGAGCTAACTTCTCATAATTTATTTCCCGGTCAATACCGATGACCACAAAGTCTGCACTTTCTTTCACTAATTCCAAGCCCTCACCGCGTAATGCGTCGAATAGACCTTCTTCCCCGATGGCAAATACCCGGGCTTTGTCGTTTTGGCTGCTGATATACTCAGCAGTAGCAAGGCTGCTCGTATAAACTTGTTCTGGAGTGGCGCGTACTCCGATTTGATTGAGTTTCTTTGCAATTTGATCAACGGTTTTCGAAGAATTATTCGTCAAATACATAAATGGGA
Source organism: Halobacillus sp. Nhm2S1 (assembly GCF_019599545.1). Lineage (GTDB taxonomy): Bacteria > Bacillota > Bacilli > Bacillales > Halobacillaceae > Halobacillus. Next base: position 48,315 of record NZ_JAIEZV010000002.1, read on the forward strand.
TGTTCTGCATTTTTAAATGCTCGACGAATTCTGAGGCGCCTTCAATCCTTTCAGCACCTTTATACATGGTTCCGTCTAAATCAATAAGATAGCCTTTGTATTCCTTCAAGCTCATATCTTTTCCCACCCCTCAGCTTTTCGAAAAGGCGGACACAGGACCAAGCTCATTATCCAAATATTCACGAACACGACTTGGAAAAGCTTGTAACGATTGTTTGTGAACCTGCCACACTTTTACGATCTGCTCATGATTGATTTCCGTATATTGTTGAACAATCATTTTTCTAAGTTGAACAAATTGCTTGTATGCGTCCTGCTCATCCTCAGGTAATACCTTTTCATCGGTAAGAATGTCAATAATGTCTTCATAACTTCCTGGATCTCTCATAATAAACCCATCGATCATCATATTGCCTACATCAATAATGGCTTCTATGTTCAAGTGTGTCATCCGCTCCAAGAGAAGCTGGTCCGCAAAACGCTTATAAGAATGTTCCTCCATTTCCTCTTGTATCTTTTCCATATATAATAGTGTCTCCTCAATTTTTTCCCGATTCACAAAATACATCTTGTTGCCCTCCTACAAAGAATCTTTAACACTCATGATACCATAAAAGGCTTTTTCTCATGCTTCCTGATTTTCTTGTGTCTGATATCACAAAAATCGGGCATACTAATGCTAAAGTTTTTCGCAGCGGATTAAAAAATTCAACGAATAGGAGATGATCAAACCATGCAACAACGTCCGCTTCTAGAAGACGTTACTCAAAATACAAGCACTCGATTTGTTTCATTTACAGCTGGTAGTCACCGTTTTGAACTTGCTTTGATGAAGGCCGAATACTTTCAAAACCAAACGATGGTCATCAACTTACCAAAAAACCGTCAAGCTTTGCTTGACCATGAAAACATAAATAAAATCGGCCATTTGGAACATATGTTTCAACTCAGTGCCATGGAAGCAGAAGAATTAAGAAATTACCTTCCTGATCTGCTGTGAGAACAGGCATAAAAAACCTCCTTCGACAGAAAATAATGCAGAAGGAGGTTTTTTTATGGGTAAGGAAAAACGTAAGTATTCGGATTTTGCCAATGTCGAAGCCCAGCGTAATTACTTGACTCCCGAACAACTTCCTGAAGGGCCTTATGGTGCACCAGGAAACAAATATGAACCTGTAACTAATGATAAAAGTGCACCATGGACAGAGGAGCAGCGATATTACAGCGCTTTTAATTATGAAAACAAAGGACTCCACCAGGATCTTCCTCGTCAAGAGGATGGTGCTCACCCTACTCATGATGAAAAAGATGAAAATGTAAAGCCTTCTGAGGAAACACAATAAAAAATCAAATAAAAAACGGCGTGCAATGATCTGCGCGCCGTTTTTATTGACGGATTCTTTTCAGCACAAAGTAAGAACAGCCGAAATTACAGTATTCATACAAATAATCTTCCAGCGTACTGATTTTTGTATCAAACGTCGCTTTGGAATTTTGGTCATCATAAAAGCCTTTTAAACGTAATTGACCATAACCCCAATCTCCAACGATAAAATCATATTTATTCAAAATATCACTAAACCGACTCTCCACTTCTTCTTGTTGAAAGCCTTCTTGATAGTCCTCCAGGATCTCATATGTTTTCCCAGCAAGCTCCATCATTGGTATCACCTCTATCCTTTTTTAGTGTATCACATTTTTTCATATGTTAGGAAATACAATAAAAGCAAAAAGTATGTTTCCCATAAAACTGTTCAATCTAATAATTATAAACAGTTACATGAAGGAGGAACTATGTTGAAAAAAATATGGAAAGTATTTACCCTGCTATCCCTAGTTACATTCATCGTTGCGGGATGTCAGGAAACAAAAGAAGAGCAAGCAAAAAATATGATGGATGATGACACCCTGAATGGAAATGCCATGGATGGATATAATGATAAACCGAAAGATGGGCAAGTCGGGTATGTACGCTTTAACAAAGATCAATTGAATCAAGATACTGAAGAACATCGCGAAATCAAAGTCAACCGTGAAGAAATGGCAGATATGATCTCCCGGATGATTCTCCGCTATGATCAATTTGATGACGTAGCCACAGTGGTTACAGATAATGAGGTGCTTGTCGCATACAAAAAAGCAGAAGATATAGACCGGGACTTAGCAGCCGATATGGTTCAGAAGACGGCTTATTCTTTAGTTCCGAGCTTTTACCATGTATATGTCTCTGACAACCCTGCTTCTTTCGGGGATATCCAGAGTTTAAGTAACTCCACCGTATATGATCAAGGCTATAATGATACAATCGACAGCATTATTAAGAAAATGAAGAAATCACCACAAGGAAAAGTCGATGAATCGAATCCGAACCAACCAGATGTTGGTCCCAATATGAATACAAAAGAAGAAACAGGAATGGAAAACTAGGCTCACCCCTATTTTTCCATTCATAACAAAAGCACGCCTGCCTCATGCTATAGATATCAAAACATTGAAGGTGAGTTTATGAAATACATCGGTTCAATGATCTTATGTCTTAGCATGTGCGTACTTTTATCTGCGGGCTCCATATATGCAGATGAAGAAAGCGATGCACGAATGGCTTTATATAAGAAAACTTCAGCTGTCACAGATATTCCCTGGGAGTATTTTGCGGCTATCGATCAATATGAGAGGCAGGTTCATGACGACCCAAAAGAAGGGCGTGTGACTGCGATTGAAGCGGATCCAATGTTCTGGACCGGTTCTGCAGGAAAAATACCCTCTACATTTTTCCCAGAAGGCTGGGGTTCAGATGGAAATGGTGATCAAAAGGCTCAGCTGGACAATGATGAAGATGTATTATATTCCATAGGCACATACATGAAGTCCTACGGTACTACGAGTGACGACATAAAAATTGCGTTGTGGAACTATTACAAACGAGACCTCACTGTCCAAACCATTATGAACACAGCGAGAGTATTCCAGAAATTTCAAACCGTTAATTTAACAAACCGGGACTTTCCCCTTCCCCTTCAGGCAAATTACAGCTATAGAAGCACATGGGGAGATGCAAGAGGCTTTGGAGGAAGACGTATCCATGAAGGAACGGATATCTTCGCCAATTACGGCGTTCCCGTTAAATCTACAACCTATGGAGTCGTAGAGATGAAAGGATGGAACAAGTTCGGCGGTTGGCGGATTGGAATCAGGGACATTTATAATATCTACCACTATTACGCTCATTTGCACAGCTTTTCAGAAGATATTAAAGTGGGTGACATTGTACAGCCTGGTGATGTCATCGGTGCTGTAGGGGCTTCAGGATATGGACCTCCCGGAACATCCGGTAAATTCCCTCCCCACCTTCATTACGGCATGTATCAGGATAACGGAAAAAATGAATGGTCCTTTGACCCTTATCCATTTTTACGAAAATGGGAAAGAATGACAAAAAATTAAAAGCGCCGCACTTTATTGTGCGACGCTTTTCTTATTATTTGGATTTTTTAACGGCGTTCGTAATACTGGCAGCCAGGCCACCCCATATAACGACCATTCCGATAATCATCATTGTTACTGCACCAGCTGACATATTAGCTTACCTCCTTCTTGACTTCTTCAACGGCCTTAGAATCCCAGCGTTTCAATGTCATCAAGAAGCCGGCTACAATGGCAAATGCCGCTACAAACCAACCTCCGAATAAAATGAAACCATCTGTATAGCCTGCATAGTTCCCTGTTTCTGTATCGAATTGTTGAAGAAGGTTCGTCTTGAATAGATCAAACATCATAAATCCAAGGACGATTGGTGTGATCACACCAAGACAGATCTTCCACCATCCTCCAAGATGGATATCAGAAATACCGTTAGCATGAGCCTGAAAGTCATTAAGATTACGTAAGAACCATGCTATGACGAGAACTTCTACAAGTCCGACGAAAGCCACTCCGAACTGGTTAATGAAGTAATCAGCGGCATCTAGGAGATAGAGTCCACCCTGTGTTGCGAAAAGCAGGGAAATGACAGCAGCTAATCCTCCCCCAAGTCCTACAGCAGCTTTCCTTGATATTCCAAATTTTTCGCTCAAGGCAGCTACATAAGTTTCAGAAATTGAGATTAACGAGGATAGTCCGGCAAGTACTAATGATGCAAAGAATAAGAAGCCAAATAATCCATTCAATGCAGGAAACTCATTAATGATTTGTGGGAACACGACAAACGCAAGTCCCACGCCACCACTTACGACTTCGTTAACTGGAACGCCACTTTGAGAAGCCATGAATCCTAAAGCTCCGAAAACACCGATACCAGCAAGTAATTCGAAACTTGAGTTACCAAAGCCAGCAATGAAAGCATTGTTCGTTAAATCCGATTTTTTCGGCAGGTAACTGGAGTACGTAATCATAATCGCAAAAGCGATGGATAAACTGAAGAAAATTTGTCCATAAGCTGCTACCCATACAGAACTATCGGTAATAGCACTAAAATCCGGAGCAAAGAATGTCTGAAGTCCTTCTGCCGCCCCCGGAAGAGTGATCGCCCTGATAACAATAATCATGAAAAGGACAATCAATGTCGGAATAAAGATTTTATTTGCCGCTTCAATACCCTTTTTGACTCCTTTAAAGAGAACGCCTAGGGTAATCAACCAAACAATAAGAAGTGGAATAAGAACACCAGGTACAAGGCTTCCTGTTTGACCAGGATCTACGGATAATTGCAAATAATCACTAAACAAAAAGCCTTCTGTGTCATCACCCCAAGAAAGGTTGAATGCGAAGATACTGTATGAAATTGCCCAGGCAATAATGACAGCATAATATGTCGAGATAACAAAGGATACAAGTACTGCCCACCAGCCAAGCCATTCTGTTTTACGATTCATTCTGAAGAATGAAAGTGGTGCTGATCCTCTAAATTTGTGACCGATAGTGAATTCCATGACAAGTAGCGGAATACCTGCTGTTAAAAGAGCAAATAAATAAGGAATAAAAAATGCCCCACCACCATTTTCATAAGCTACTGCTGGGAAACGCCAAATGTTACCTAAACCGATGGCTGAACCTACAGCAGCCAGTATAAAACCGGCTCGTGTTCCCCATTGTGCACGATTTTCCATGCGAAAGACCTCCCTGAGTTAAACACCTTTAAAGATGTTTTTAAATTTTTATTTTTCTGATTATTCTGCTTTAAATTATAACTAGCAATACACAGCTTGTCAAAATAATTTTAAAATTTTCAGAAATTGGAAGGTGAGCGGAAAGGCCTATATAAAATGAACCACCTAATATATGTATGGACTTTTAAAAAGCAGGCCCTGCGCAAATGCTTTTTTGAATAGGTGGAATGGAAATAAAAAAAGAGCATGGACATTGAACGGTCCATACTCTCTTCTACTAGATCTTTTTCCTTTTACTCCGTTGATTGGCTATGATTAAACTTGTGAATGATAAACGCAACGACGACAACAATGATTAACGTCAGGAGCAACGGCAGCCAGACTCCGCCGGATAGACCTAAGATGACATAACCGATCGAAGCAGCTACTGCAGCAATAAGCGCATAAGGCAGCTGTGTGAGTACGTGATCGATATGGTTCGATCCTGCCCCTGTTGAGGAGAGGATTGTCGTATCGGATATCGGTGAACAGTGGTCACCAAATACTGATCCAGCGAGTACCGCCGAAAGCGCCGGTAAAATCAGTGTAGGATCGGATACTGCTGCGATTTCACCTGCAATTGGAAGCATAATTCCGAATGTTCCCCAAGATGTACCTGTAGATAAAGCCATGAAACCAGAAAGCAAGAAAATAATTAAAGGCAGATAAGCAAGGTTGATATCTGCTTGCGTGAACTGTTGGGCTAAATATTCACCGGTTTGAAGCTGGCCGATGATATCACCGATCATCCAGGCGAAAACCAAGATATAAATCGCTGGTAACATAGCTTTCATCCCTTGACCAAAGACAAGAGGAATTCCTGATTTAGGCTTGGGTTGACTGATATACAGTACAAGGGCAATCAAAACAGAAACGACTCCACCTGTGAACAACGAGATGTTTACATTTGTGTTGGCAAAGATGGATAGAAGATCAACATCGCCTTCTGTGTTTCGCATTCCTGTAATGATCATTGTTAGTACAGTACCGACGACAAGAGCTACAACCGGCCAAATCAGATGAGAAATCTTGCCGTGGTTATGCTCTTTGAATTCATCGTTCAAATCACCAGGAACATCCCCTTTTTCAGGGTTGTTCAATTCTCCTGTTTCAAGGGCTCGTTTTTCATGAACTTTCATCGGACCAAGGTCCAACCTCAAATAAATCGTCAGAAATACGAGTAATAACGCTGCAAATACATAGAAGTTTGCTGGAATCATTAACACAAATGCTTCAAAAGCTTGGTATTGTGTAATTTCATTAGCAGCAAGGATACTACCTATTGTTCCGATAATATATGCTCCCCAGCTGGAAATGGGTGATATGACAGTAATCGGAGCCGAAGTGGAGTCGATATAATACGCCAATTTCGCCCGGGATACTTTATATCGATCGGTTACTGGGCGCGCTACTTGTCCTACGGCTAGTGCATTGAAGTAGTCATCAATAAAAATGATGATTCCAAGAAGAGCCGGAACAAGTGTTGCTCCTTTTCTAGTACGAATACGTTCGACAGCCCAGCGACCAAAAGCGCGGCTTCCTCCTGAAGCTGTCATGAAGGCAGTGGTGATTCCTAGTAGGAATAAAAATGATAACAAATAAATATTGCCCATATTTGGTGCGCCTTCACTGACGAAGATACTCGCGAAAATCGACCAAATTAGCGATACTCCTCCGCCAATATCCATTTGTGTGAGCAAGAACGCTCCTACGATGATCCCAATCCCTAAGGATAGGATGACTTTCCTTGTCAGCAGAACAAGGATTAACATTAATACTGCTGGAATTAAAGAATAGATGGTTCCTTCCATAGTGTTTCCCCTCCGAAAATCTTGATGTAACGGGAATGGAAGGCTACTGCGGATGAAAAAATGAGGAATAAAAAAAGACAATGATAGAAAATAACCTACCATTGCCTTTGTAAGTGGCAATTTGATTATCCTCCATTTCGATCAGTAGCGCCCCATGCACCCAAAAGCATGCATGACAGTGTATCTCTTGTTCAGATATACACCAGCGTCTTATAGCTTGACGAACTACAAAACACTTCGGCAAACATCCCCTTCCATCAATCATCGTCGCTTGTCTCGCTCCAATTGATTACTGATGGTGTTTGCACCTCTACCTCACCGATCTGATAAGGTCACGCATATTCAATTCTCAGTAAGTTTAACAATTCCAAGCATTTATTGCAAGGGGTCCATCGGATAAGAAAATGATGGATCTCCTTCTCCCCCCATTCCACCATAGAAATTAGGTACCTTACCAAGGATGGTGGCTTGATCAATTGGAATATTATTCGTTACGACAGTCGTTTCTGTAGAAAACGGAATAACAATCCGCACGTTCACTTCAAAATGAATGGTCAACTCAAACAGAGCCGCATTAATCCCATACTCAGTCATCTTGATATCGACTTCCGATTGAACGTCTCCAATCACTCTAAGTTGAACAGGAACTTTTGGCCCGAGGTTCGCAAGTAAACTATTGTTCGTCGCTACCCCGATAGGAAGTTCAATTAGGGTGGCCGGCTGTTCTCCTAGTTCTTCCTGTGTACGATCGGGATCAATATTCGGTTCTAAAGATGTATCTTCCATAGGAAGCTCGCCAAGCTCCATCCTTTTTAAGAAATTTTGAACTCGTATGGTCGTATCACGAAGTGCCCGGTTAACAACAACAGAGTTCCACCCCATATAAACAATGTTTCCTTGGTTATCTTTTTCCATATTCACAAGGTCATTAAATTGCAGATCTTCTGCGATCGTTTTACTAACTGCTTCATTAATGGCATCCCTAGCCAACTGTTGAGCTTTCGTTTCAGCAATTTCAACAAGCGCCGGAGTTACACCTCGGTTGATGAACCAAAGGCTTAACGCTGTGAAAAGGGCGAAAAACAGTAGACTAAGCACAATCCTTTTTCCGATCGTGGAACCAGTAGTCGCACTCTTTTTTGGCATAGAACAACCCTCCTCATCTATCTATATGAAAGAAAAGAAGGGTTTAAGCATTAACTTGCCGATGTCAGATGACAATTCGAAATCATAATATTTAATTCTTTGGACAAGTCGATGTCCCGCCCGGTTGTACCGTCTCCTTTTATTTCCCTTACTACAGGACGATCACACAAATTTGGGTTCTGTTTAACGACGATTGCTTTACGGCCATCGTCCAGTTGAACAGATAACCCGTTCGGATAAACGGCAATACAACGCCTAAAAGCTTCTACCATGCTCTGGTCAAATAAAGAACCTGATCCAGAATACAGGATTTCTAAGCCTTCATGAGGCAGCATGGCGTCTCGATATACCCGATTGCTTGTCACAGCATCAAATACATCTGCAATAGCAAGAATCTTTCCGAATAGATGGATATCCTCACTCTTAATTCCACGCGGATACCCTGATCCATCAAGCCTCTCGTGATGTTGATAAGCGCAATGAGCCGCTAAAAGAGGAATGTTGGATGATTGACGCAGAATTTCAAAACCGGATTCGGTATGGGTTTGAATACATTTAAATTCTTCTTCTGTTAATTTTCCTGGTTTCAAAAGGACCTCTCTTGGTACATTCATTTTCCCTACGTCATGAAGGATAGCCCCGAGCCCAAGTGCCTCCATTTTCGAAGATGTGAGGTTCAGTTCTTTCCCTAAAGCAAGAGCGTACATCGTAACGTTTAAGGAGTGGGTAAAGATATAATCATCATGAGTAAAAACATCCGACAACAGAGACATGACTTCTCCATGATTTTGTAATTCTTTGATCAGAGAACTTACAATCCCATGAATTTCTTGGCCTGTTTCCTCTAAAACATAGCGGTGATCAGATAAAACAGATTGGTGAATGGTCGAAAAAGACTGCTTAATAGAATGAATCGCATGCATTCGAGTCTTTTCAGAAAGAGGAGAGTTTGCGATGATATCTGAAGTTCGTCCATCTTCAACGTACACATAAGTAATATCAAAACTTTTTAACCTTTCAATGATCCGTGGCGTAAAAGCGATCCCATTTTGGAGAAGCGCTCGACCACTTTCATTATAAATGGTTTTAGCTAATACAGCCCCTGGTACTAAAGAGCTAGTTGCAACAACTCTCATAATAAGCTCCTAACAATTCATTATGTAATAGAGCTACCTATGAGGGTAGCTCTAGATGCTATGACTTTAATGCTTCGGATAAAAGATCTCTCAATAATTCCGGCATAAAATATTTCTTTGACTTAGCATAAGCGATTTCAGGAAAGAATCGGCCAAATGTAAATGTATCAGCAGTAGCAAACTGATAGGTCTTCTCATAATCAATGGGTTCACCACCAAAGGTGACATGCTGCACATGTTCACATCCATCTTCATCCGTTCCCACTTCTATATCAATACCTGCAAAAACCATCTTACCGATCACTTCGCCTCTGAAGCCAAAACCTTTTAATCTGATTTCCGTTAGTTCTTTAGTATGAGCCGCCCTTATCACTTCCATCAGCTCATCCCCTTTCAGTTGCACCAAGCAGGGATTCATCGGGTGTGGACATATGCGGTGGATATCCTCATAAGTGATTTCACCAGCGGATAAATGGTCGAGGAGCACACCTGCATTTAGCATCGCGATATCGGCAGATGTCCATAAGCGTAATTGTTCAGTCAAGCGGTTCATAAGCGGGGTGTCTTGAAACCATGCAATGTGCAGAGGTTCCCTGAGATAAGTCACGGGAGTGCCTAGTTCATGAACGGCTTTAGAACGTATCTCTTTCACTTTTTTTGTTACTCCATCATCTTTCTTCAGTTGTTCCGTTGGTACCGCATAGGCCTCTTTCTTTTCCAGATGGCGAGTATCAATGTTCCATTCCACAGCAACTTCCCCGAGATGCGTCCCGTGTTTACCTGCTGCAGTCAATAAGGCCCCGTCAATATATTCGCCATTCTTGAAAAGATGGTGCGTGTGTCCGCCAATAATAATATCAATGTCTGAATAACGCCTCGCAATTTCTTCGTCTTCATTTATACCAAGGTGTGAAAGTAAAATGATGATATCGGTTTGATTTCTCAACTCCTCAATGATCCCATCCAAAATATCAAATGGAGAAAGCACATCCCACCCAAGCTGCTGGTAAAACGCTTGAAATGGTGCAGTCAGACCTAATACCCCGATTTTCGTCCCATATTTGGACTCAAGGATGTGGTAGGGCTTTAACCAAGAAGGTGAAGAGGAACTCTTACAATCCAAATTGGCACAAACGACACGAAATGTCGCCTGATCGTATAAGGAATGAAGATCTTCACTCGCTAAAGTAATGCCTTCATTATTCCCGATTGTTGCCACATCATACCCGGCGTCATTCAAAAGTTCAACATTGCCTTTTCCCATCAAGCCTTCCGCAATCGGATGGAAACGATCGACATGGTCTCCATTATCAAAGAGCCAGTACTCTTCGCCTTTTTTGTCGTGTTTCTTTTTCTGTTCATTAAAATACCCGACGATTTGTGGCCAATTTTCAAAGTGACTGTGCAGATCGCTTGTATAGTAAAAGTATAATTTTTCCTTCATCATCAGTCTCCTCACCCTAAACCTTGCCATATTAAACGTATACCAATCAATATGAGCAGCCCTCTCAGGAATCTTTCTACTACTTGTCCATCAAGCCGGCGATTGACCCATGCCCCAAGCGTTCCTCCAACATAAGCTCCCGGAATAAACCAGAGTGTGTGACTCCAGTCCACATGTCCTAAAAGAACATGCGTCGCAGAGCTTGTTATGCTGGCAAAGAAAATCATAAACATAGAAGTCGCTGTTGCGATATGAGGGGGGATGTTCAATAGTAATATCATAGCTGGGACCATTAAAGAACCTCCACCTATGCCTAATAAACCAGATAACATTCCTACGCAAAACGATAAAATAAAACCAACCCAAAAAGGCATCCGATACTTATATACTTTCCCGTCCACTGTTTTCTCTCTTAACTTCCCTGTTTTGAATAAGGAATCACCTGATGGTCTTCTTGGAATGAAGAATAGTAAAGAAACTGCAATCATAACAATTCCGAAAAATAGAGAGAAACCATCCGTTTCAAAGAATTGATTCAGCCAGGAACCTAGAATGCCTCCCGGGATGCTTCCATACAAGAAAACCAACCCAATACCTCTATCCACACGGTTATGCTTCATATATGAGATGGCTGAAGACATCCCTGTAAAAATCATCACAACCAAAGAAACCCCTACGATTGCCTGTGGGTTTACCCAATCGAAGGAAGCAAAATGATCACCTAAAAACAGGAGAACAGGAACTAAAATAACGCCTCCCCCAAGGCCTGCCACACTGCCTACCACGGCTGTGATTAAACCGATCACAAACATAATCAAAAACATATCGAATCTTCCTTAACTCTTAATAGATAATATTATAGTATCATGTTTTGTATTCATAAAACATCTTGCTTCCATCGGAGGATCAAATAAGCCCATAAAAAGCAGGCTCTTTTGAATCCTGCTGTTAATACTATAGATCTCGCCTATCTCCTTCTTCCACGGGAGTCTCGCATCTTCCCAATCACCCCATTCCATGTAAAGGAGAAACGCCCCCTTATACCGAGGTCTTCCACTTTTCTCCTAAGTAGGCCTCAAGCGATCTGTACCAAGATTTCACGATCTGAATGACCGCTGGGAAGAATTAATATTGTCCCCTTTGCTGATCATACAAGCTGATTTTTCAGAAGTGGTTTCGAGAGTCCTCTTTGGCATAGGGGCGGAGGGGAATGGCGACACTCCTGCGGGGAAAGAGCGCTAGGTGAGACCACGCAAGCAAGGCGTCAGCCTGAGGAGGCTCATCGCGCTCCCGTGGAAAGCTAGTTTTCCTCTGTAGCCTCATGCACTCAATAAAAGTCTCTAAACTGAGTGTTTAATAAAAAGCATATAATGACCAGTCCACGATGAAAAAGCCGTGCAGATGATATCTGCACGGCTTTTTATCTTTTATTAACCGATGGAACCTTCCATCTCAAATTTGATCAGACGGTTCATTTCTACGGCATACTCCATTGGGAGCTCTTTAGTGAACGGCTCAATGAAGCCCATGACGATCATTTCTGTAGCTTCTTCTTCAGAAAGACCACGGCTCATCAAGTAGAACAACTGCTCTTCTGACACTTTAGAAACTTTCGCTTCGTGCTCAAGAGAGATGTTCTCGTTCATGATTTCATTGTAAGGAATCGTATCTGATGTAGACTCGTTATCCATGATGAGCGTATCGCACTCAACGTTGGAACGAGCACCTTCAGCTTTACGACCGAATTGAACAATTCCGCGATACGTTACTTTACCACCATGTTTAGAGATGGATTTAGAAACGATCGTAGAAGAAGTATTCGGTGCCAAGTGGTGCATTTTAGCACCAGCATCCTGGTGCTGTCCTTTACCAGCTAGAGCGATGGAAAGCGTCATGCCACGCGCTCCTTCACCTTTAAGAAGCACAGCTGGATACTTCATCGTCAATTTGGAACCAAGGTTTCCATCGACCCATTCCATCGTAGCGTTTGACTCTGCAACCGCGCGTTTTGTTACAAGGTTGTATACGTTGTTCGCCCAGTTTTGGATCGTTGTATAACGGCAATAAGCGTTATCTTTAACAAAGATTTCTACAACGGCACTATGCAGAGAGCTTGAAGAATACGTTGGTGCTGTACAACCTTCTACGTAGTGAACAGAAGACCCTTCGTCAGCAATGATCAACGTACGCTCAAATTGACCCATATTTTCAGAGTTGATACGGAAGTATGCTTGCAAAGGCGTTTCTACTTTCGTATCTTTCGGTACATAAATGAAGGAACCTCCGGACCAAACCGCAGAGTTCAAGGCTGCGAATTTGTTATCAGACGGTGGAATAACTTTACCGAAGTACTCTTTGAAAAGATCTTCGTTCTCTTTAAGCGCAGAGTCCGTGTCCTTGAAAATAACACCCAAATCTTCAAGGTCTTTTTCCATGTTGTGATAAACGACCTCGGATTCATACTGAGCGGATACACCAGCAAGGTATTTCTGCTCGGCTTCAGGAATTCCAAGACGGTCGAATGTGTTTTTAATTTCTTCAGGTACTTCATCCCATGAACGCTCTGAACGTTCAGATGGCTTCACATAATATGTGATGTCATCAAAATTCAGTTCAGATAGATCGCCGCCCCACTGAGGCATCGGCATTTTATAGAATTGCTCCAAAGACTTCAAACGGAAGTCCAGCATCCATTTCGGTTCTTCCTTATAGTTGGAGATTTGTTCAACGACTTCTTTCGTCAAACCTTTTTGCGTACGGAAAATCGAAACATCTTTTTCGTGGAAACCGTATTGATACTCTCCCACTTCTGGCGCTTTTTTGGCCATGTTATATACCTCCTTTTGGTATAGAAAAGCTTAGTCTTCCTTCTCTACATCTACACCCTTTTCCATTGCTTTCCAAGCTAGCGTCGCACATTTAATACGGGCAGGGAACTTGGAAACTCCCTGTAGGGCTTCAATATCTCCAAGGTCTATATCGCCTTCGTCGATATCTTTCCCCTGCATGAGGTCAGAAAAGAGCTCAGACATTTTCAGTGCTTCGTCAACTGGCTTTCCTTTGATTGCCTGTGTCATCATGGAGGCTGAGGATAGACTGATGGAACAGCCCTCACCATCGAACTTAGCATCCTTCACAATGCCATCGTCGACCAACAATTGTAGCTGAATGCGATCCCCACATGTAGGATTGTTCATATCTACAGTCATAGGGTTTCCTTCGATGGAACCACGGTTGCGCGGATTTTTATAATGATCCATGATGACTTGACGATAAAGTGTATCCAGGTTATTAAAAGACATCGCCAAAATACTCCTTTGTCGTTTTTAATCCTGCAACAAGTTTGTCAATTTCTTGTTCCGTATTATACAAATAAAAGCTTGCCCTTGCCGTAGCTGAAACTTCCAACCAACGCATCAACGGCTGTGCACAGTGATGCCCTGCACGTACAGCAATTCCCTCAGCGTCCAAAACCGTTGCAAGATCGTGAGGATGGACATCTGATAGGTTGAAAGTGACCAGACCTGCTCGATGTTCAGGACCATAAATGGTCATGCCATCGACCTTGTTCATCTCTTGCATGGCGTAAGAGGCAAGTTTTTCTTCATGTTGTTTGATCTCATCCAAACCGATATCTGTAAGGAAATCGATGGCCGCTCCTAGTCCGACAGCACCAGCAATGATTGGAGTACCACCCTCAAACTTCCAAGGCAACTCCTTCCATGTCGAGTCATAGAGGTTAACGAAATCAATCATCTCTCCACCAAACTCAACGGGCTCCATTTTCTCAAGAAGCGCCTTTTTACCATAAAGAACGCCAATACCTGTCGGACCGCACATTTTATGTCCTGAAAACGCATAGAAATCAGCGTCCAAGTCTTGAACATCAATTTTCATGTGAGGCGCACTTTGAGCACCATCAACAAGCATAACTGCACCATGGTTATGGGCAATTTGAGCAATCTCTTTCACCGGATTGATTGTGCCGAGAACATTGGAGACATGCATGATGGCTACAATTTTAGTTTTGGATGTGACGGTCTTCTTCACGTCATCCAAAAGAATTGTACCATCAGACTGCAATGGAAGATACTTCAGAGTCGCTCCTGTTTCCTTAACAATCTGCTGCCATGGAATAATGTTGCTGTGGTGTTCCATTGGAGTGATGACAACTTCATCACCTTCACTCAAGTTCGCACGGCCATAGCTCGCCGCTACGGTATTGATGGCTGTCGTTGTACCACGTGTGAAAATCACTTCTTGCGTACTGGACGCATTAATGAAGCGTCTTACTTTTTCACGCGCGCCTTCATACTCATCTGTCGCTTTTGTGCCAAGCGTGTGAACACCTCTATGGACATTAGAGTTGTATCCGCGATAGTATTCATCAAGCTTCTCGATCACCTTGATCGGTTTCTGAGAAGTCGCTGAGGAATCCAAATACACGAGCGGATGTCCATTTACTTCCTGGTGTAGAATAGGAAATTCGTCGCGTACCGCTTTTACATCCATTAATATACTTTCCTTTCAATCACTTGTTTCAACTGGCGTTTAACAGCTTCAACAGGCAATTGGTTTACTACTGGAGCAAGGAATCCGTGAATGATTAATCGCTCTGCTTCGAACTTGGAAATTCCACGGCTCATCAAGTAATACAATTGAATCGGGTCAACACGTCCAACCGAAGCGGCGTGTCCCGCTGTTACATCATCTTCATCAATGAGAAGGATTGGGTTCGCGTCACCACGTGCGTCACTGCTCAGCATAAGAACACGTGATTCCTGTTCGGCATTAGACTTGCTTGCCCCATGTTCAATCTTACCGATTCCGTTGAAAATAGCAGACGCTTTATCCTTCATCACCCCGTGTTGAAGAATGTAACCGTCAGAGCCTTTTCCGAAGTGCGTGATGTTAGCTGTAAAGTTTTGTTTCTGTTTTCCACGTCCAATAGCAACTGTTTTCGCATTGGAGTGTGAGTTGTCACCAATCAAGTGTGTGATGTTCTCAGAAACGGTGTCGCCTTCGTTCATTTGTCCAAGCGCCCATTCAATAACAGAATCACGATAAGCAACTCCACGGCGATTGGCATAAACTGTCGTGCCTGCTTCAAAGTTGTCGACCGCACCGAAGGATACTTTTGCTCCATCTTTAGCGATAACCTCTGTCACAATGTTCGCGGAAGTCTTCTCTTCTTTATTGTGAGAAATATGGTTCTCTACATATGTCACGGAACTATTCTCTTCGGCCACGACTAAAATGTGGTTGATCAAGGAAGCCTTTGGATTTTCCTGCCAGAAAATCGCCTGAATAGGATCTTCTATTTGCACATTCTTTGGAACGTAAAGGAAAATTCCTCCGTTCATAAGAGCTGCGTGAAGAGCAGTCAAACGGTGCTCATCCATGTGAACGGCATCGTTCATGTAATACTTCTCTACCAATTCACTATGCTCTCTAAGTGCTGTGCCGATATCTGTGAAAATGACACCCTGGTCTTTCAATTTTTGATCAATGGTTCCGTAAGCCACAGTATGGTTACGCTGGATGACCAGGTTTTGCTGTTCTTTCTCTTCATCTAAAAAATCTTTGATTTCAACTGGAAGTTCATCAAGAGATTCAATACGCTCACCCGTTACGTGATGGTCGAACTCTGTGAAGTTCCATTTGGAGATATTCGTTTTATCCGGTTTCGGAAGCGGTAGAGATTCCGATTTCTCCAGGGCGCTAAGACGAAGGTTCTTCATCCATTCAGGCTCATTCTGCCCTTGGGAGAATTGTGAGATGTACTCTTTGTCATATGGTAGTGAGACTTCTACTGTCATGGTTACCCTCCTATCTTAATTACGCGTTAACGGTTTCGTCTTCGATGCCAAGTTCCTGTTTAATCCAGTCATAACCTTCCGCTTCAAGACGCTGCGAAAGTTCTGGTCCACCAGATTTGACAACACGTCCTTGCATCATAACGTGTACTTTATCAGGAGTAATGTAGTTCAATAGACGCTGGTAGTGAGTAATAATCAAGCAACCGAAAGCATCGTTGCGCATTTCGTTAATTCCTTTAGCAACAACCTTCAATGCATCGATATCAAGCCCTGAATCGATTTCATCCAAAATAGCAATGGCTGGTTGGATCATCATTAATTGTAGAATTTCGTTACGTTTTTTCTCACCGCCGGAGAAACCTTCGTTAAGATAACGCTGTGCCATGTTTTTATCCATATCAAGCGTATCCATTTTCGCATCCATCTCTTTGATGAATTTCATAAGGGAGATTTCATCGCCTTCTTCACGGTGAGCGTTAACAGAAGAACGCAGGAAATCAGAATTTGTTACGCCACTGATTTCGCTAGGATATTGCATCGCAAGGAATAGACCTGCTTGAGCTCGCTCGTCCACTTCCATTTCAAGGACGTTTTCGCCGTCAAGCAATACTTCACCTTTTGTTACTTCATATTTAGGATGACCCATGATTGCGGAAGCCAGTGTGGATTTACCAGTTCCGTTCGGTCCCATAACAGCGTGGAATTCACCACCGTTGATTGTTAAATTTACACCTTTAAGGATTTCTTGACCTTCAATTTCTACGTGAAGATCTTTGATTTCTAAAGTTGATCCTGCCATAAATGAATACCTCCAGTATCTATTATTATCGAATGTCCAAGTTAGTTGGAAACAAAGAACTATTCTCAATTTATTCTCATTACAATCTTATATCATTTAGTGCTTGTTATCAACTTTTTCCCTTTACCTGAAACCAGAAGGGCTGGACATGCAAAGAACAAATTTCTACATATTTCAAGTGTATTATAACATGAAAAAATCAGGTGACTAAACACACCTGATTTTTTCGTTTAATGTAAGGATTTATTTATGCAATTGACGGTCGACCTGGGCAATCATTTTCTGACTCTCTTCGAATTCACGTTGGCGTTTTTCTTCTACTTTCAAACGTGTATCCAACTTTCTGCTGTATTCCGCATAACTCATGTTATGGGATTGATGCATGGCCTTCTCCATATCAGCAGTATAATTCATTTTCAGATCGTCACTAATAACGAATCAACCCTTTCAGATTATTTACACAATTTAAAGTACCATAGATACTATACCCAAATAAAACCCCTTGAAACTTTAAATTCATGCAAAACAAATCCTCAGCTTCAATGTAAGCGTTTACCACAAGCGAGTGTCTAGAATACATCCGATTTCCTTGAATTTTCTAATAACTCCGTCAATTAATAGTTGTTGTCAAATCCATGTAGGCATCCTGTACAAGTGTTACGGCCTGACTTAAAGCCGCTCCCCCTCCAAATGCAGCTGCAACACCACAAGCTTCTAGTATTTCCTTTTCTGTTGCCCCCTGATCCACGCAGCCTTTCGTGTGATAGATCATACAATACTCATCCTGTGCAACAATACTGATTCCTAATGCCATCAATTGTTTTTCTTTTTTAGATAGTTCTCCAGCTTTAAAACATTCTTGTGTAAATTCATCGAACTTATGAGAAACTTCCGGCATGTGCTCTCTGAAGGCTCCCATTCCTTCTTTATAATCATGTAAATACGTTTGAGTCCACGTCATATTTTGCTCCTGCATATGAAAACCTCCCAATAAAAATAAGTGACTGCGGTTAGTATAAACCGCAGTCACCCATTTTATCCGTTATTCAGCATCACTTGATACCGGCACAACAGCACCGTCATATTCTTCTTTTATGAAGTTCACGATCTCTTCAGAACGAAGAACTTCTACAAGTTTATTCAATGCTTCATTATCTTTATCTTCACTATTAGCAGCAACAACGTTCACGTAAGGAGAATCAGATTCCTCCAGGATAATTGAATCCTCGCTAGGAGACAGTCCCGCTTCTATGGCATAATTCGTGTTAATTGCTACAAGCACGTCTTCTTCACGTTGGTAAACTTGTGGAAGGTTGGCTGCATCTACTCCTGTATCAAATTCAATGTTTTTAGGGTTTTCTACAACATCCTGCACAGTAGCATCTACTTTTTCAACACTTTCATCCAACTTGATCAGTCCCTCTTTCTCTAAGAGAGAAAGGATTCGACCATGTGTGGAGACAGAACGACTCATGACCAGCGTTGTACCTTCTTCAACTTCTTCCAGGCTTTCATACTTTTGAGAATAAACTCCGATGGGCTCAATGTGGATCCCCCCGAGGTTTGCAAAGTCATACCCTTTCTCTTCCTCTTGAATCTCCATATAAGGGATTGTTTGGAAATAGTTTGCGTCAATACGACCTTCATCTAAGTCTTGGTTTGGTAAAATGTAGTCTTGATACTCTTCAATAGTTAAAGTGATTCCTTCTTCTTCAAGCATAGGTTTGGCTTTTTCGAGAACTTCAGCATGAGGCACACTAGTAGCTCCTACCTTAATCTCTTTTGTTCCACCTTCTTCACCTTCAGATCCTGATGTATTTTCATCCTCACTAGAGGACCCGCAGGCTGCGAGAACAAGGATAAGCAATACGGCAATTAAACTCGTCCAGATTTTTTTCATTTTTCATTCTCTCCCTTTTCTTTATTTTATCTTTTATCCAATTTACGTGAGATAGCATCTCCGATGAATTGGAAAATAAACACAATTAAAATGATTAGAATGGTACAGATGAATACAACATCAAAATTACTTCTTTGGAATCCGTAGAAATAGGCGAAATCTCCGAGACCACCAGATCCGATAGCACCGGCTACTGCGGTGTAACCGATCAATGCGATGGCAGTTACGGTAATCCCTGATATCAAAGCTGGCATCGATTCCGGAAGTAATACTTTAAAGATAATCGTTGAATACTTAGCTCCCATGGATTTCGCTGCTTCTACGACACCTTTGTCCACTTCTTTCAAAGCAATTTCCACTAACCGGGCATAAAATGGTGCTCCGCCTATAATCAGTGCAGGTAATGCTGCTTGCGGTCCTCGAATGGTCCCTAACAGAAAATCGGTAAAAGGGAACAATAGTAATATAAGAATGATAAAGGGAATCGCTCTAAATATGTTAACGACAGAAGCAGTGATCCAATTCAACGTTTTGTTTGCCCAAAGCCCCCCCGGGCCTGTCAAATAAAGAAGGAGACCCAAAAGCAAACCCAAAACGAATGTCCCAGCGACAGAAACCAATGTCATATACAGGGTTTCGTTTGTAGCTGTAATCATGTCTTCCATTCTTACGTTCGGAAACCATTGATTAAACATGTGGATTCACCTCCACTTCTACAGATGTTGACTCAATATATTCAATGGCACGTTGAACTTCAGTTCGATCTCCATCAAACTGAACAAACATTGTCCCATACGCACCCTTTTGTGTTTGGGTAATCTTACCATGGAGAATATTGACGTCTACTTCAAACTTCCTTGATAGGTCACTGATTAATGCCTGATTTGTACTTTCTCCGACAAAATGAAGACGTATGATTTCTCCGGACTGATAATTATCTTTGATTAACTGCAGGGACGTCTCTTTTTCAGGGTCGCCCATCACCTGATCCACAAACTTCTTCGTTACAGGTTTTTTAGGATGAAGAAAGACGTCCAACACTTCCCCTTTTTCCACAACTTTTCCTTCTTCCATAACCGCCACCTGATGACAAATTTTGCGGATGACGTGCATTTCATGTGTAATCAGAACGATTGTAAGACCAAGCTTTTCATTAATATCCACAAGAAGGTCCAGGATGGAATCAGTGGTTTCAGGGTCCAGAGCCGATGTGGCCTCATCACATAAAAGAACTTTAGGGTTGTTTGCAAGCGCCCTGGCTATCCCTACTCTCTGCTTTTGCCCACCACTCAATTGGGATGGATACGAACCTCCCCGGCCTTTTAACCCGACCAACTCAATCAATTCATCGACACGTTTTTGCCTTTCTGCTTTTGAGACCCCTGCAATTTCCAAAGGAAAAGCGATATTATCATGAACGGTTCGTGACCAGAGCAAATTGAAATGCTGGAAGATCATACCGATTTCTTGTCTGGCCAATCTTAATTTTCCTTTGCTTAATGAAGTAAGTTCCTGCTCATCTACTAGAATGCTGCCTTCTGTTGGGTCTTCCAAGCGATTCAGCAAACGAATGAATGTACTTTTACCTGCACCGCTGTAGCCGATGACTCCATAAATTTCTCCTTTATTGATATTTAGACTTAAATCATCCACTGCTCGTACATCCTGATCTTTCGTGTGGAATATCTTAGATAGTCCTTTAATTGTAATCATGATGTTTTTCCCTCCACTTCAAAAAACGCCACTCTGTTCTCGAGAACAGAGTGGCGTTTGTAATCATACCTAAAAATCTGTTCTCTCATCTGTCAAAGCTTTATACTTTGCAGGATTTGGCACCTGAGCAAAACAGTTTTGCCGGTTGCCGGGCATCATCGGGCCAGTCCCTCCGCCACTCTGGATAAGAGATTTTAATTTATTAAATTATTATTGCTTTAACCCGTTTAAGTAGTACAAAAAGGATTTTAGCACCGTAAGAATTTTGTGTCAACTCATAAACAGATTCTTCAGAAAAATAAAGTCATTCAAATCCATAAAATGCATACAACTTCCTTAGGTAATATCCACTATATATTCCTTTTTGAAAATAAAAAAATCCCTTCTTTAATAGAAGAGATTCGCGTTTTTACATTTCTCATCTATCAAAGTCAAAGACTTCGCAGGAATTAGCACCGTGCAGTGTACCTGCCGGTTGCCGGGCATCGTCGGGCCAGTCCCTCCGCCGCTCTGGATAAGTGAAGATGTCGATATGAAATTATAAATTATGTTAGCATGAGGGATAGATGAGCGTCAATCCATAACCTTCGCTAAATAAAAGGAGAATGACCTTTGAGTAAACAAGCCCCTTTGTTTGAATTACCTTATATTAACGACCACTCTTCCATTTATAAACTTGAGGAGGATTTAGGGAAAGTGATCGTCTTGACCTTTTGGGCTTCCTGGTGTCCCGATTGTGGGAAAGACTTACCTATGAAAGAACAACTATTCAAAACAATGGACCATGACAAAGTAAAATTGTTGACCATTAATGTAACTGGAAGGGAGCGAAATAGAGAGGAAGGCATTGAATTCACCGAAAAGTTTTTAACCCAGCCTACCCTTTCTGATAAAGGTCGCTATGTCTATGACCTCTATAATTGTGAGGGCGTACCTTCCACCATCATCATTGATCAGGAAGGTGATATTCATGCGAATTTTGGTGATCAATCCTCCTTTTTAGATATTGTAAGCAAATTAGGAGAAATCGTTTGATATTCAAAAAAAGACAGCAATGACATTCCAGGGTCATTGCTGTCTTTTCCATTATTGAATATATTCCTAAACTAAGTAATAAGAAAATGAGTAAGTTCTACAGAAGTGGTCATTTCCTGGGAAATACATACACTATTCAACAAAACCAATCACTTTTTCATACATATAGGAGACAGATTGAAAAGCATAAATCTTTTCTTTCACCTGCCCGCCACTCGTCACAAGCAGACATGGAACACTTTTAATTTTATATCGCTGCATCCATTCCGGGTGCAGGGAAGCATTCATTTCCTTAAAAACTTCTCTTTCAAATACAGACTCAAGTGTTGTAAGCATTTGACGAGCTAAATGACAAGTTCCGCAAAAAGGGCTATGGACAAAGGTGAGGGTGGTTTGTGGAGCGTTAAAGTGCTTCTTTGCTTCTGTTGTTTTTATTTCCTCCACATTCATCCTCCTAAATTAAATAAATCGACTTCACATTGAAATGTCTACTGAGTAAGGCCCTTGCCAATTCAGGTTCCGGCGTAGCTGCCACTTCCCTGAAAGCCTTATCTATATAGATATGCTCGGCGTGAGGAAGCTCTTCCGTCAATTGTTTTCTTAATTTATAGCCAGAGTCATCTTCATCTACTAGAATATACACGGTTCGATCATCTAAGTTATGATCAAGAATCATTTCTTCCATCCGCTCGATTCCTAAAGTGCCATGGGTGCAGATGATTTCAATTTCTTCATCAAGAACTTTATTCAACTTCTTTTTATCTGTGATTCCTTCAACAATGACGATTCGTTCTCCATCCATCTTCATCACCTACTATATAGAAACAGACCATGCCAATCAGGCATGGTCTGAACATGATTAAGATCAAACGTGATCATGTCAGACAAGGTTTCTTACAGCCCTGCCTGTCCAATGCACTATTCTTAGTCTTCATCAATCATTGCTTCATATTCTTCCGGTGTCATCAAGTCGTTGATTTTAGAGTTGTCACTAGGTTCAACGACAACCATCCATGCCTTATCATAAGGAGATTCGTTAACAAACTCTGGACTGTCTTCCAAGTCTTCATTTACTTCTACGACCTTACCACTGAGAGGGGCATAAAGTTCAGAGACGGTCTTCACAGATTCCACGCTGCCAAATGGCTCATCCGCTTCCAGTTCATCTCCAACTTCTGGAAGCTCTACGAATACGATATCCCCAAGTTCTGATTGCGCAAATTCAGTAATACCGACCCTTACTTTTTCTCCTTCTTCTTTCACCCATTCGTGTTCTTCAGAATAACGCAGATCTTTAGGTACGCTCATTTCCATTACCTCCAAAATAAAAATTATAGTTCAACATCAAATATAAACATAAAAGCTATATGCTTCTATTCCCAATAATGTGCTCACTGAGACCAAACGTCTTCAAACTCTTCTTGCTTGAACCCTACCGTTGTTTTCTTTCCATCAGTCAGGATAGGCCTTTTAATCAACATACCATCAGATGCAAGCCACTCAAGCATTTCTTCTTCTTCTGCTTCTTTTAGCTTTTCCTTCATGTTCAGTTCTCTATACTTTTTCCCACTAGTGTTGAAGAATTTTTTTGCAGGCTTATCGCTAGTAGTGATGAAGCTTTGTAACTGATCTTTTGAAGGGGGATTATTGACAATATGTACAGATTCGTAGTCAATCCCCTCCTCATCCAACCATTTTTTTGCTTTTTTACAGGTCCCGCAATTTGGGTACCAATAGAAGGTTAAAGACATCTACACACCCTCCTTCTTCTTGTTGTCTAATATTTTATCATAAGGAAGGTAAGGATTTCATTTATTTCTATTATTGTCTTCACAATCCTTACATAAAACTCTTCCATCATCGCTCCCTATTCTCGAAGACTCACATGTTGTTTAAGTAGAGGGCAGAACGAAGGCCTGCACCTTCGCGATTTCGAAAGTGCAGGCCCTGTGTCACATTCATCCTATTTCTCAGACTGTATATTTTTCGGCTTCAATCAAAGCTTTAGCGATCTCACGTTTTTTAGGAATGACATTCGTCGGTGTATGACGAGTCAATTTACGAAGAGCACCCAGCATCATTCTTAAAGAGTCCCCGGATTCTGCTGCAATCAATGTTTCTTTAGCATGCCCTTCAATTCGGTTGAAGGCTTCCTGAACATACACTTGTGTATAAAGAAGTTTCTGTTTGTTCTTCTCTTCACCTGACTTGTTGATCGCTTTTTCAGTTCGAAGAACAGCAGATTCCATGTTATAAATCTCGCCTACGATATCCGCAATATTCACAAGGAGTTCTTGTTCATTTTCCAGTTTTTCTCCGTATTTTTGAGCAGCAAGGCCAGCAGCAAGGAGACCAATCTTCTTCGCATTTTTCAATAAATATTTCTCTTGTTCCAGAACTTCTACGCCTGGTTCTTCCGGCATCATCATCATGATTTCTTCTTGAAGGGCTTGAGCTTTCTGAAGGAGAGGCAACTCGCCTTTCATTGCTTTCTTCAACAATGTGCCTGGAACAATCATACGGTTGATTTCGTTCGTTCCTTCAAAGATTCTATTGATTCGAGAATCACGGTACATTCTTTCCACTTCGTATTCAGCCATGAACCCGTATCCACCATGGATTTGGACCGCTTCGTCAACGGCAAAATCAAGGAGCTCTGTTCCGAACACTTTATTTAGTGAGCATTCGATCGCATATTCTGCAATAACTTTAGCCACAGCAGCGCCATCTTTCAGCTCTTCGTCGGATAATTTACCCATGCTTTGTTCAAATAAACCTACCGTACGATATACGGAGCTTTCATTGGCATAAGTGTTGGCGGCTACAGAACCGATCTTCTCCTGAATTAATGGAAAACTTGCAATCGGAGTCTTGAACTGCTTGCGTTCCTTCGCATACTTCACTGAAAGTTCAATGGCTCGTTTGGATCCACCTACTCCCCCGATGGCCAGTTTATAACGCCCGACATTTAGAATGTTAAATGCGATGACATGGCCTCGGCCAACTTCTCCAAGAACATTCTCAACTGGTACTTCAGCATCTTCTAGAATCAAAGTACGGGTGGAAGAACTCTTAATTCCCATTTTCTTCTCTTCCGGACCTGTAGAAACACCTGGATAATCACGCTCCACAATAAAGGCCGTAAACTTATCCCCATCAATCTTCGCGTACACGACGAAGACGTCAGCAAACGCAGAGTTCGTAATCCACTGTTTTTCACCATTTAGCACATAATGAGTACCTGCATCATTTAACTTGGCTGTCGTTTTCGCTCCAAGTGCATCAGATCCTGAACCAGGCTCTGTCAGTGCATATGCTGCAATTTTTTCACCAGTAGAGAGCAAAGGAAGATATTTTTGTTTCTGATCTTCATTACCGAAGAAAACAATTGGCAGGGATCCAATCCCAACGTGAGCACCATGAGTAACGGAAAAGCCTCCCGCACGAGAAAACTTTTCAGTGATTAGTGATGAGCTGATCTTATCTAACTGTAACCCACCATACTCTTCTGGTACATCGGCACCCAACAATCCCAACTCACCTGCTTGTTTAAGTAGGGCAACAGAATGCTCGAACTCATGGTTTTCAAGATTCTCAATCTTTGGAACAACCTCACCAAGGACAAAATCTTCCGCCGTTTTCGCAATCATTAAATGTTCATCAGTGAAGTCTTCTGGAGTAATAACATCCTCTGCAGTCAGATCTTCAACAATAAAGCCTCCACCTTTAATCATCTCTTTTAAATCGCTCATCTTTCTTTTCCTCCCCAAGTTAAATTAGTTCAAATACTCCTGCGGCTCCCATACCGCCACCAATACACATCGTCACGACACCGAATTGCTCATTTCTGCGTTTCATTTCATGGATTAAGCTTAAGGTAAGCTTTGTTCCTGTACATCCTAACGGGTGCCCTAAAGCAATGGCCCCGCCGTTCACGTTTACTTTATCTTCATCTAATCCAAGTTCACGTATGACTCGAAGGGATTGAGAAGCAAACGCTTCATTCAATTCAAAGAGGCCAATGTCGGATAAAGAAAGACCAGCCATTCGTAGTGCCTTAGGTACGGCTTCAATTGGTCCAACCCCCATGATCTCCGGCTCAACTCCGGCCACTGCAAAGGAGCGGAATTTAACTAGCGGAGTAAGTCCTTCCGCTTCTGCTTTTTCCCGGTCCATAACCATTACGGCTGCTGCACCGTCACTCATTTGTGAAGAGTTCCCTGCTGTTACAGAACCCTTTGTTGAAAAGGCGGGCTTCAACTTCGCAAGCACATCAGACGTAGTCCCCGCGCGAACCCCTTCATCCATAGAGAATAAGGTTTTCGTTTCTTTTACTTTGTTATCTTTTCCAAGCTCACGGTTGGTCACCTCAACCGGGACGATCTCATCTTCAAATTTCCCTTCCTGAATCGCTCTAGCTGCACGCTCGTGACTCTGGACCGCAAATGCATCTTGATCGGCTCTTGATATCTCAAAGCGATTCGCCACTTCTTCAGCGGTATGACCCATTGACATATAATACTCAGGAGCGTTTTCGACCAAATGGATATTCGGCTTAATCACATGACCTCCCATAGGGATGAGGCTCATGGACTCCGCTCCCCCTGCAATGGCGGTGTCACTGTGGCCGAGCATGATTTTTTCTGCGGCATAAGCGATACTTTGCAATCCTGAAGAACAATAACGGTTAACGGTAATCGCTGGCACTTTGTGATGAAGTCCGGCAAGGCCTGCGATGTTCCTTGCCATGTTCATTCCTTGTTCTGCTTCCGGCATCGCGCACCCAATGATGACATCATCAATATTTCCTTCATAATTGTTCGCTCTTTTTAACGTTTCTTTTATTGTCAAAGCGGCCAGATCATCAGGCCGTGTATATGCAAGTGAACCTTTTTTCGCCCGACCGACTGGGGTACGGGCTCCTGATACGATAACTGCTTCTTTCACGACTCTTCCCCCTCTTTAAATTGAATTAATTGCGTAGCGGTTTGCCTTTCATAAGCATGTGCTGCATACGAGCTTGTGACTTCGGCTCACCTACTAGACTTAAAAAGGCTTCACGTTCAAGGTCTAATAAATACTGTTCATCCACGAGCGTTCCTTCTTTCAACTTTCCTCCGGACAGGACAAAAGCTAGTTTTTCAGCGATTTTAAGGTCGTGTTCACTCGCATATCCACTTAGAGCAAGTGATTTAGCTCCCAGAACCATCGTTGCATAGCCCTGCTCGCCAACTACAGGTATTTTTGTCCGTTTAGGTGCCTGGTAGCCTGACCTAGCTAACCCGAGCACTTTCTGCTTCGCATCATGAAGGAGGTGGTCACCATTGACACTAATCGCATCTCGTGAATCTAAGAAACCATTCTCCTTCGCTTCCTCCCCTGAAGTAGATACTTTCGCCATAGCGATTTTTTCAAACACACTGTTCGATACCTTTTGAAGGTCAAAATCAATGCCTTCAGGTACATTTCTCAAGTGTTTGATATAAAGCTCTTTATTTCCACCGCCACCAGGGATGAGACCGACACCAGCTTCCACTAGACCCATATAGGTTTCTTGTGAGGCTTGGATGGCATCAGCAGGGAGACAAACTTCGGCTCCACCTCCAAGGGTCATTCCGAAAGGTGCGGCCACAACTGGCTTATCCGAATATTTCATTTTCATCATACTATCCTGGAAACTTTTCACGACCATTTCGATTTCAAAGAAGTTAAAGTCTTGCGCTTCCATAAGAATCATTCCAAGGTTTGCACCCACACAGAAGTTCTTCGCCTGGTTTCCGATGACAAGACCTTCAAAGTTCTCATCTACATGATCAATGGCAAAATTAATCATTTGAATGATATCAAGCCCAATGGCATTGCTTCTGGAATGAAACTCTAACCCTGCAACCCCGTCTCCAAGGTCGATTAAGCTCGCACCAGAATTTTTCTTGATAACCTCCCGCTCTTCTTTCAAGCGTTTAAGGTTGATGACCTTGTCATTAAAGGACTGCTGCTTGTATTCTCCTGCATGATAGAAGTAAACGTTTCCATTTTCCTTTTTATAAAATGTTTCGATTCCTTGATCCAACATCTTCTCCACCCATGTTGGAATCGTCTCTCCTTCTTCCTTCATACGCTCAACAGACGCTTTCACTCCGATGCTGTCCCACATCTCAAATGGACCGAGCTCCCATCCGAATCCCCATCGCATGGCATCATCAATAGATGGTACATCATCAGCAATCTCACCATACAATTCTGCTGAATAGAGAAGGACAGGTTTTACAACAGACCAGACCAAGTCTCCAGCACGGTCTCCTTCAGCGTTTACAAGGGTTTTCAATTTCCGCTGTGGACCTTTTTCCTGTTTCGCCATCTCAGTGGCCTTGGTTTTCAACTTGCCTCGTTTTTCATATTCAAGGGTTTCAGGATTAAGCTGAAGGATTTCGCTTCCCTTTTCCCCTTTCTGCTTAAGGAAGAACCCTTGGCCGCTCTTCGATCCCAACCACCCTTTTTCAAGCATGTTTTTCATAAAGTCAGGGGTTTCGAAAGCCTTTTTCTCTTCCCCTTCCACTTGGTCGTACACGTTGTTCGCCACATGAATAAACGTATCCAAACCAACAACATCAAGCGTACGGAAGGTCGCACTTTTTGGCCGGCCAATCATGGGTCCGGTGACAGAATCCACTTCACCCACTGAGTATCCTTTTTCAAGCATTTGTTGGACAGTCACTAATAGACCGTATGTTCCAATTCGGTTAGCAATGAAGTTCGGCGTGTCTTTCGCTTCGACAACACCCTTGCCAAGTACATCTTCTCCGAATTCTTTCATGAATTGAAGAACGTCTGGACTCGTATGCTTCGTCGGAACTACTTCTAATAACTTCAAATAACGTGGCGGGTTGAAGAAGTGTGTGCCTAAGAAATGAGCTTTGAAATCCTCGCTGCAGTCTTCGGACATGGCTTCAATGGAAATTCCTGAAGTATTGGAACTTACAAATGCGCCTTTCTTACGATGACGATCAACATCTGCTAAAACCTTTTTCTTAATATCAAGGTTCTCTACGACTACTTCAATGACCCAATCGACGTCAGATAAACGATCCATATCATCGGTAAAGTTTCCGACTTCTATAAGATCGAGATTTTGTTTACTTGTAAGTGGTGAAGGCTTTTGTTTAAGAAGTGCTTTTTTATTTTCAGCAGCAATTCGGTTCCTCACAGCTTTATCTTCTAACGTGAGCCCCTTTTTTGCTTCTGCATCCGTCAATTCGCGAGGGACGATATCCATCATCAATGTAGGTATTCCTACATTTGCTAGGTGTGCGGCGATCCCTGCGCCCATTACTCCTGATCCAAGGACGGCTGCCCGCTTGATTTTGTGATTCATTTCAATTCCCCCTATCTCATTTGAATGAATACTCATTCATTTTACAGCCAAAAAAATAAGTACGGCTAATTCGTATCTATGTATAATATAAAATATTTTCAGACATTTCGCAATCCTTTTCCACATAATTCTGTAAAATTTTCATTTGAATTTTTAATGATTCATTTATTCTATGCATGACCGTCCCATAGGTTGCCCGCAGATCTGCGGGCAATGGATTATTTTCCGAACACACCTTTCAACACAAAGGCAACGTTTGCTGGTCTCTCTGCAAGCCTTCTCATGAAATATCCATACCAGTCATTTCCATAAGGGACATAGACCCGCATTTTATATCCTTCTTTTACTAACTCCTCTTGCCTTTCCACCCTGATTCCATAGAGCATTTGAAATTCGAATTGTTCCTTTGATATATCCTTTTCCTCAACAAGAGATTTCGTATATTCAATCATTCGATCATCGTGACTGGCTACAGCTGTATAATTTCCGTTCAGCAAATGGATACGAATGATTTTTTTCAAATTTTCATCTACATCTTTCTTGTCAGGAAAAGCAACCTTCGGCGACTCTTTATAAGCACCTTTCACAAGTCTTAAATTGGGATTATACTCGTCGAGTTCTTTTATATCCTCTACGGTACGGTATAAATAAGACTGTAATACGGTTCCGATATGCTCATAATCCTCACGCAGCTTTTTAAAAATTTCCAGTGTCTTTTCGCATCTTTCATAATCCTCCATGTCAATGGTGACAAACACATCTTTTTCTTCAGCGACATCCAGGATCCTGCGCATATTCTCCATGACAAGGTCTTCTGATATATCAAGACCCATGGACGTTAACTTCAAAGAAAGCTGGGAGTCCAACTGATGTTCTGCAATCGCTTCGATCGCTTTTATACAACCTTCCGCTGCTTCCCTTGCTTCCGATTCACTATCAATAAATTCCCCCAGGTGGTCGATGGTCACAGCCATCCCCTTCTTGTTCAACTCTTTGATTGTTTCAACAGCATCCGGAACAGTTTCTCCAGCTACAAACTTCCCGGCACCAAAGCGAAGACCGTATTTCTTTGCCAGCTTTGTAAAGAAGCGATTTTTTGATAAAAAAAGAAAAAAGTTTCTGAGTATCCGTTCCATTCTCCAACCCCCTAAACCTTGTTCCCGCTCACAAAAATAGTTCTGATTTTTCTGTCATGTAATCGTTAACATACTACTATTTTATCATTTATCAGATAAAATGGGTAAAAATAATGTTTCGTTCGACAAACTCCTGTTCTTTCACTAAAGCCATTCCTACCTTTTAGTCACGATATATTTCTCTTATAGAAACGAGAAGGAAGGTCATAATAAAAAATGAAAAACGAAGGAGGAATCGTGATGCAACAACAAAACCAATCCATGCAACAATCCCAGCCTATGTCTCAAGTTCCCAACATCGTAAGCACAAAAGATCAGCTTTACCTTGCGGATATGCTGTCCTGGAATTTGAATGCCTGTAAGAAAGCTCACTTCTTTGCTCAAAATTGCCAAACACCGGAAATACAAGCCGCTTTAGAGGAAGCAGGTCAAATGCATCAGCGTCATTATGATAAGCTGCTTAATCATTTAAATTCTCAATCCCAAACAACCAACTGAGGAGGAGCACTATGAATCAAACTCAAAAGATACAAAATCCTGAAACAAACGTCCCTAAAACTCCACAAATGAATGAAAGAGATTTTGTTAATGATCAGCTGACAACCGAAAAGTACATGACCGCTTCTTACAACATCGCGTTGAATGAAGCTAGCAATCAAAACCTTTATCAAGATCTTGCTACAATCTTCAAAGAAACCCAGGACTGTCAACGCAACTTATATAACCTCATGTTTAAAAACGGATGGTACGCCCTTGAGCAGGCGGAAAAACAAAAAATCGATCAGACGTATCAACAATTCACAGGGTACAAGACCCAATTGCCATACAATGTACAGTAGTTAATACCGATTGTAGAGCTAAAAAAGAAGCCCGGTATTCCGGGCTTCTCTTTGTTTACCCTACTGGCTCATATCCTTGAGCTTCTACGGCTTCCTTCATCAACTTTTTGCTTACAAAAGCTTCATCATATGTGATATTTACTTTCCCACTGTCTAGATCAACTTCAACACCATGGACGCCTTCCAATTCTTGAAGGGCACCCTTCACGGACTTCTCGCAGTGATTACAAGTCATACCATTTACTTCTAAAGTCATCTCCATGTTCTTACACCCTTTCTGAATCTAAGCTCATATTGAACTATTCCACAAAGGAATGATTTTTTAACATATTTTTTATCATGACCTTTGAATACTTAAAAACCCGCTTCCTCATTTAAGGAGCGGGTAGTTTTAATCACTGCAATATTTCTTTAATGCCTGATGCAGAGAATTCATAAAAGTAATTTCCGAAGAAAAATGTATCATTTGGATCCGTTTCACCTGCTCTGGACGAACTCCGGTGATGATGACTTGTGAGCCCATGTAACATAAGGATGTCATTAAATTTTTCAATAGTTGGGCTCCATCCTCGTCGATTTGTCCTACTGCCGTAAAATCAAAAAGAACCCTCTCTGTATCCCCGTTCTGTGTGGCTTGCAGCAATGGCTCTTCCACTGAGTACATTTTATCAGCCGTAATATGACCAAAGAGCGGAACTAAGGCGGTTTCTTCCGTTAGGCGTATAAACGGAGCCGAGAGTCGATTCCCATGTTGGATTGCGTCTTCCAATTTCTCTTTTTCTTCAAGCAGTTGAAAGTTTGTATCATTCAAACGGGACCGCAATTGATCCATGGTTTTGGTAACTTTCGATAACTGTTCATCTTTTGGTATGATCAACACTTCTGCATACAAATCATTTTTCCACTTCACATGCATATCGCATGTAATAGGGTTCTGCTTTTCATCAGAAGGCTTGATTGCAATTTCTACAGAAAGTTTATGAACATCCGGGGTGACCCATTTCTCAATCTTGGTGAGGCTTCCTTCGTCCATAACATTTAAAAGATTGTTTATTTCGCCGAACATCTCAACAGCCTCATCCGATAAGGATTCAATCTTAAAGTTTTTATTGATGATAAAGTGTGGCAAAGGAAAGCTGCGTTCAACTCGTTTCATTGATCGTTTCTTCCCTTCCTTCATTGAACCAACGTTTAAGATGATCCAGATCCTTGACAACCATCACGTGTTCAGATTCAAATTCTTTCAAGTCGTACTTCTTCACTATCCTTCCGCCAATCATAATCAGCGGATTCCATTCTAATTGAGAAAACCGCTCCAACAACCTCTTAATTGTTTTGAGACGATAAGGCAAGGCTGCTGATATTCCAATGACATCAGGTCTGTATTTTTCGATTTGGGTGAAAGAGTGTTCTAAAGGAAGGTCCGGTCCCAAATAACGCACTCTCCATCCATGATCTTTAAACGTATCCGCCACCATTTTCAAACCTATGTAATGCTGTTCTTCTTCTACACCGAATAACATAGCTTTGAAGTTTTTTTGGTGTCTTCTACTTACAAGACCGCTTTCTGAATGAAGTTTTGAAAGCACGAAGTCGCAGATGGCTGTAGCCAGGTGTTCGTCAGCAACGGATATTTCATTTCTCTCCCAAAGTTCGCCAATATAATACATGGCGGGAGTAATAATATCTTCATACAAATATGCTCTCGGATGTTTTTCTAATAAAGTTTTAATATATTCTTCTGCCCCTTGTTCATCCCCTTGAAGGAAATAATGGGCTAAAATTTCGTGTTGCACGTCCAAAGTATTCACCTCTTTGAAAGTGTATGCAAATGTTGTAAGGCCTCGTCCAAATATTTGATATAACACTGTTTTTCGACCTCGTCCACAACCTCCATGTCTTTAAGAAGGCGTACCAGGCGTTCATAATTATCAATGATCAGTGAAGTAGGAACTTCCCTCGAGGTAAGGACTGTATTCAGCCACTTCGTATAATCAATAAAAAAATCGACACTCTCCATCTCATAGGCCGCCTGCAAATGATCTAAATGATGGAAGTTATCTTCTTCGGTCCGGTCTCTTCCGTTCTGGCCGAATTTTTCCCAAAGGTATGGATAAGCCTCATAAATTTCATCTGCTACTAATTGAACTAAGCGGCTCTGCTCCGACTTATTCACGTTGCGACCACCTCGTATTTAGATACCTTAGGCACGATCCCCTGAAGTTCCTGATCGGGATATTGCTTTTCTAATTCATGGATTTTCTTGAATTGTTCACTACGGGCCCAATTGAGGTATGCCTCTTTAGATTCCCATTCCAAGTGTACCGTTAGTTCCCCAGGTTTCCTGTCGTTCTGCAGGAGTTGAAAGGAAATAAAACCATCCGCCTGGTCTACAAGACGGGATCGTTTTCTATATATATCAATTAAATCATCTGCTTTATGGTCTGGTACCTGCACCATAGAATCTACGACAAACATGTGTCATTCCCCAATCTATTTATTTTCATTAAATAATATTTTATCATACCTTTTTCTTCTATGTATAATGTTAAGATTCTCCTTAAGCTGTCCAATAAATGCACATAAACCTCTTGGGGATATATAAATGAAGACCTAGACTTTAGAGCCGCAGGTTGCTCCTATTCGAAACGAAGGAACGCCTCTTTTGTAGTCCAGAACTCTCCATACATTAAAAAAGGTGCCGGCTATCACACCAGCACCTTCTTCCTTTCTCCTACTATTGTACAACTTCCTCAAGTACATGCATCTCTTCATGATCCAGAAGATTTTTGTTGATCATATCATCCGCTTCTTTATTCATGTTATCCTGCAAGTCTTTCAGCTCTTCTTTATCACCGACAAGGTAGAAGCGCTCCCAGCCATAATCTTTGGCTAGTTTATCAATCTTAGGAGCTACACTCTTATACCAACGATAACGATTGGCCTCAAAGCGCTCTTGAAATTGATCCCTCTTAGAAGTTTTGGCACCACCGGACCCCATAGAAGGCTGAGCACGGTGCGGCCCTTGATGCTGTCTCCAATCTTCCGTATCCAGATCAAGTTCAAACAACTGAGTATCATTCAACGTTCCAAGCTCTGCATCAATCAATTTAATTTGATTTTTCTGAGTTAAGATGATTCCTGTCTTAGGGAACTTATTCTGCATTTCTTTCAATTGATCCAGGACAGGAGTTTCTTCCCAGTAGAATTCTGTTTTTACGGGCATTTGGAAACGCTCCGCAAACCATACCGTTTCATCGCCAGTGGCGAATAGGACAACACTTTTAGCAAAGTTCTGCTCATTTTCTTCTATGAACTGCTCCACTTTTTCTTTTACTGCCCAATAGTTTCTCTTTTCGTCCGAATCGCCATCTTCTTGAAGATAGGATTCGAAATTATTTAATCCGTTCTTCAAATGGATCTTCCATTCTCCCCCTTGTTGATCAGGGTCGGAAGGGTCGGTGTTTAAATACATCGTAAATACTTTTTGTGGTTTTTCTAAATGTACTGCCTCTAGTTTCTTTATTTCTTTATTTAAGTCCATAAAACAGCGACTCCTTTCAAGAATTGTAAATCGAATCTATTCTGTATGTTTCCTGAAAAAGAAGTGCTTAAACTCATTTCCTAGAGGTCATTGCTTTTTTTCTTCATGATTTTTTGTTTCAATTGTTTCAAATCAAGCTCAAATTGCTCTTTTTCCTCCGGCGTTAACGCTTGACTGCCATACCGTACTCTTTGATAAAGGGAGGTTGATTCTATATCAAGTCCAATCCTATGAAACCAGTCTTCCAGTGATTCATTTGTAAATCTGCCCATTCCATTACGAGCGGCAAAACGTTCAAATGTGCGGAACTTTTTTCTTACCTGATCTTCTGCCCGCGACCTATGAAAAGCAAAAGAAGAAGATGACGTCTTTCTCTCTCCTTCCTCATACACATGGTATTGATAGTTGAGAGGATCAGAGACGGTTTCCATTTCCATGGTCGCTTTTTTTCTTAAAAAGAAAAGGATGACCAAGCCCAAAAGAAGTGCAACAACTATAAAGATGACGGTTCCTGTTTCAATCGCTTCTACTACTTTCTTGGTAGTTTCTTGAGTGCTATCATTCATTCGCTGCAGTTCTTCTTGTCTTTCTTGAGATGAAATCTCTATTTTCGGCAAAGAACCCTCTTCCATAGGCTCTATTTTAGAAACATCAAGGCCTATCTTTGCAAGGAGTGTCAAAATCCCGTTGACACCTAGGAGAAATGTGTATGAAATCCCACTCCAGAGTGTTCCAATCATTGAGCGTAGATATGGAAAAAGAAGCAACAAAACAGATGTCCCCGTGATTATAGAGAAAAAGAGGACAAAAAGACTTATCCCTCCCCCTTTTCTTTCCCTTTTCCCTACATTGTAATAATGTGATGACGCATACCCTCCCCACGTTACAACATATAAGGAAACCAGTGCATAGACCACGTCCCAGGATTGGAAAAAGAAAATCATGATAAAAGCTATAATGGACGTGAACAAAATCAATGATATTTCATGATTCAAATCAGGCTCTTTCTCATGAAGGTAATATCTCCATGCTAAAAATGATCCGACAATGAATCCTGGTAAAAAACCCGCTTCCACAAAATAGGCCGTCGCTATGACCCCCGCTAAACTAACCAGGTAAGGGAAAAGACCCGGCAACCACTTTCTTAATAGAAAAAACAGACTGATACTAACGATGACATACGTACTATACAGAACATAGGAAAGGGATGGGAACGTCCATTGAACCAAAGGAAAAAGAAGCACGAAGAAAAGCATGGCTTCCCCCAAGGTCTGATAAACAAAAATGATAATCTTTTTACCTTCCACCATATTCAAGCACCTCCTCTTTGTAAGGCAGGGCGTAAATAGGCAGATGAGTCATCCATCTGCACCTGAAGTACAACAGTACCTTGCGATTGCCATTCTCTTAACTTATCTACAATTCCATCAGGAATCTCTCCAACAATAAGAACAACTTTACTGTTTAAGCCTCGCGGTCCCAACCAGTGAAACAATTGGTCTATAGGCAGCAGCCGATGTTGTTTATCAATGCGTGCCAACATTTCCAGGGATTGTCGTAAATGAACGTTTCCCTCTCCTTTTTGTTGATGAAAATACGGGTTTCTTTGAGGTTTGCGCATATTAATGATCATCTCATATGGTTTGCCGAGTTCTGTAGCCGTATAGCATAAATAGCATGCGTAGGATAATAATGACTCAAGGCGAGGAGACAAACGTTCATTTCCTAGTCTCGTTTGTTCCACTACGTTGACGATGATCGTCCAACTCCCATTCACCTCGCGCTCCAACACTTTCGTCTTCAAAGATTGTGATTTCGCACTCGCTTTCCAGTGAATTTTATGAAAGGCGTCTCCCTGTTCGTAATCCCGCGTACCGACAGGTGTTAAAACATCTTCATAGGGAGAAAAACTTGTGCGTTGTTCCCCGATGGACGGATGAATATATTCTTTGACTCCCAGAACAGGTTCCGGAGTTGGGTAAACGATAAACTCTGTTAGATACGGTTTTTTGTACCCCACTTTTATAGGAGTGAAATTCAGTAAATGGGGAAATCGGAACGACATATTCTTTACTTTTGTTACCCCGCGCTTTTCAGCTCTCAGTGGAATATGCACAACGGACTCCCCACGACTCACTAATGAAAAGGGTAATTTATAAGAATAGGAATGGTTCAATTCGTTCATCATCTCACTGTTACTACTCACCGTTTTCCCTGTTTCAAAAGACAATGTTCCATTGAGCATAGGCACCCGTGAATAATTGTTCACATGGAGATCCCATTCAGCTTTATCTCCTGGAAACAACCGAATTGAACGTTTAACATTTTGCAGTTCAAAATCAGAACCACTGTAATGATCGAAAATCTTACTTCCAAGTAAAAATATAAGGAGAAGACCTGTAGGAAAATAGAAAATCGGCTGGTTAACGATTACTCCCCCTAATCCAGTGAGGATGACCGCAGCTAAAACCCCATCGTAAAATCTTCTTCCCAATCCCAGTTGTTTTTCCCAATGAGTCACTGTATTGAACCTGCTTCAACGGGAACAGGAACTTCCTGAATCACTTCGCGGATCACCTGTTCTTTTGTTTTCCTTATAGCCCCCTCCATAGAAAGCACAATGCGGTGTTCTAACACATAAGGAGCTAAGAATTTCACATCCTCAGGGCGTACAAAATCATTCCCAGCTAGTAACGCCCGCGCCTGAGTCGCTCTCATAAAAGCGAGAGCTCCCCTGGTACTGACTCCCAACTCAATATCTTCACTTTTCCGTGTCAAACGAACGAGGTCCAAAAGATAGTTCATAGTATCTTCAGCTATGGCAATCTCTTTTGATTTTGCTCGAATTTCCAAAATTTCTTCTAATGAAATTTGTGGCGTCAAAGTATCAAAAGGTTCATTCTTTTGGTATGTCCATAGAATATTCTTTTCTTCCTGTTCTGTCGGGTACCCGAGATCGATTTTAAATAAAAACCGATCTAATTGGGCTTCAGGTAGAGGAAACGTGCCTTGGTTTCCTTCCACAGGGTTCTGAGTGGCTATCACAAAGAGTGGGGGGGCAATTTGTAATGTTTCCCCATCCACGGTCGTTTGTTTTTCTTCCATGACCTCAAGCAAACTGGATTGTGTCTTCGGAGTCGCCCGGTTGATTTCATCGGCAAGGAGGACATTGGTCATGACCGGACCTTCACGCAATTCGAATTCTTGTGTTTTCGGATTGAAGAATTGAATGCCTGTAACATCACTTGGAAGGACATCTGGAGTGAATTGAACTCTTGAAAAATGACCATCCATCACTTTAGCAAAGCTTTTCGCTAGTTTCGTCTTTCCAGAGCCGGGCACACTTTCAAGAAGTGTGTGTCCATCTGCAATGATAGAGACAAACAGAAGCTCTACAACCTCATCTTTACCGAGTATGACTCGACCGATTGCCTCTTTCGCTTTTCTTATTTTCTCTATACTCATTATGTAAAAACTCCCTTGTACTACATCTTCAGTTCCTCATTATACCAAATTATGTTAGACTTTTTTTCAATTCATATGGTTCCAGGTGGAAGACGAGTAATGGATGCTCAGCTGGGTGTGGGAGAAAGCGGCTCCCGATTTACAGGATTTTAACCATTGCTGAACCCGCATACAGAAATCGCAAAATTTAATGTGTGGATCTTCATGTTTGTTCAAGAACATAAAAGACCTGCTCAAAAAAGAGCAGGTCTTTAGTGCTGTTATTCTTTTGTCCATTCATCGATAAGGTCTTGGTGCTCATCCACCCACTTTTGAGCACCTTCCTGGGCATCGCCAGCTTCATTTATGCTAGCCATAAGACTGCCAAGCTCGTCATCATTTAACATAAAGTTGTCAAACCATTTGACCACTTGAGGTTGATCCTCTTCTAAACCTTTACGTGCAGCATAAGAGATATTTTCGGAATCGCCATAAACATTCTTAGGATCTTCCAAGAACTTCAAATCCATTTCAGAGAATACCCAGTGTGGCTTCCATAACGTCGCAATAATAGGTTCTTCACTTTCCATGGAACTCTTCAACTCTGTAATCATCGTTGGCTCTGAGGATGCTGCAAGAGTATAATCCAAGTCATATTCGTTAATGACTTCTTCTGTCAGAGACATGATACTTGCCCCAGCATCAATCCCTACAATCTGCTTGTCAGGGAAGGCATCAGAACCTTTTAAATCTTCGATTGAATTGACATCTTCCATATAACTCGGTACCGCAAGACCTAATTTTGTTCCTTCATACCAAGTTTCACGCCAGTCGATATCTTCTTTATATTTTTCATAAAACGCTTTGTCCGTGTTCGGAAGCCAGATTTCCATACCAATATCCAAATCCCCGCTGGATAAAGCTTCATATAGGAAACCTTTTTCGACTTGTTCCAGCTCTACAGTGTAGCCCTTCTCTTCAAGGACAAGTTTCCACATATTTGATACGGCAACATTCTCCGCCCAGTTGTTCATACCAATTCGGACGGTTCCTTTTTCTTCAGAAGTTTCGGCATTTTCACCTTCGTTTTCGTTACCATTTGATGCATCTTCCCCCGACTCGCCGCCACAAGCAGCTAAAGTTAAGAGAATTCCAAGCAATACAGCCGGTAACCATTTACGCCATTGTTTCATAACAAATGACCTCCTCTAAGTATTCATTGCATTATTATGTGATTCAGGAATTAAACACAATTTGAAATTATACCATTAAGTAATTTAAGTTCAAACAATTTAAACTGTACAACATGTATTAATGCATGAATATTCCACACCAGGTCATCCATATAATGGATGACCTGGTGTGGTTTTATTTACCAATTATTGTTTTTTGTGAGCGCGGCGGTCTGCAGCTTCCGCTCTTTGTTGAGCGATTTTATCTTCGCGATCCGCTAATTCTTCAGAGAACTCTACATCAATGTTCTTCTGATTCTTAGGAGTTTGAGGTAACTTGCGTTTCTGTTTCCCTTTGTTCTTACGGTGTTCGTCTCTACCCATGTTTTTCCCCTCCTTTTTAATTGGAACAATGATAGTATTTTTCGAATCACCAAAAATATTCTTTAGAATGGGCTCTAGTTTCCGAATAACTTGGTTCGAATGTTCATGTAGCGAAGGTATATATACCACTCATTAAAAGAACTCAATTGGACTTGACGTTATCAACAAGGCGGCGGGAAAAAGTATCTCCATTCAAATTAATCCACCTACATTAAAGAAAATGTGGATGGCTTCCATTTATTAAAAAAGTGTTCCTGTTGAATTTATGAAAACCCGATTGTTGACTCTCCTTCACCCTTTCCATTTGAAATAATCGGGAGTGATTTCCATTAAATACAAAGGAAAGAAAAACACCTCCAAGTGTAAGTAATATTACAACTTTGGAGGTGTTTTATTAGGTGACTCTCATACAGTGGAGTTTTCTGCTATTGCTGCATGAGTTCTTGTTCATACGTTCGTTGACCACGAGTAATGGAGAAGTAAGCAGTGGCCAATGCGATAAGCACGAAGACCCCTCCAACCGTGGCGTTATGAATAACGGAACTCTGCTCGATGACAATTCCACCGATAGAAGAACCAAAAGCAATCCCGAAATGCAGGGCAGAGTTATTCAGGCTTTGCTGAATATCTGAAGTTTCAGGTGCTGAAGAGATCAGATAATTTTGCTGTGCTGGTGTGACGGCCCAGCTTAATGCACTCCAAATCACCATCACCATTAGAAACAATGGTAGAGAGAACGTGACATGTGGAATCGTGAAAATAGCAATTGCGAAGACGAGAATAATACCGAGGATACTTCTCTCAGATCCAAATTTATCTGATAAGAATCCTCCTACTCCTCCCCCCATAACGGCAGCAACACCGAAGATGAAGTAGACGATACTCACCCAAGTCCCGTTCATCCCCATTTCCGACTTAAGAAATGGAGTCAGATAAGCATACAGAGCAAGGTGACCTGTTAAAAACAAAAAGGAGGTCAGCTGCGCAGAGAAAATCTTTTTATCTTTCAACGTTCTCAATTGCTCCTTAATAGAAAGGACGGGTTTTGGTGCGATTTTCCCTAACGAAATCCAAACGGCCACAATAGAGAGCAGAGTCAGTACACTGATTAGTAAGAATGGGGATCTCCATCCAAAGCTGTTCCCAATCGTCAACCCGATAGGTACTCCAAGAACAAGGGAACCACTGATGCCCATAAAAATGGTACCAATCGCTCTTCCTCTATACTCTTTAGTAACAATTGCAGAAGCAATCGTTACAGCTAGCACCACAAGTAATGAGCCACTCGCAGCTGTTAATACCCTTGCCAGCATAATTGTAGAATAATTCGGACTCAGATAGGCGAGCATGTTTCCTAGAAAGAAAATAACCAACGTGACAAGCATCAGTTTTTTTCGGTCAAACCGGGCGGTTGCCGTTAGTAAAATTGGCGATGCCACCGCAAATACTAAGGAAAAAATAGTGATCAATAGGCCTGCTTGACCAAGAGTAATACCAAGATCATCAGCGACAAGGTCTAAGATCCCACCGATAATCAATTCAACAGTTCCCACAACAAACGCAACAAGTGCTAATAAATAAACTTTTTTATTCATGATTGCATGACCCTTTCTGTTAGGTTACCACTACAATGGTAACCATTAGGAGAAGATAAAACAAGAGGAAATGTTTACGTTTTTCACTCCTCCATGTATTCTAAATCTAAAGCATTGATTAAAAACTTCTGTTCCACTAAAGCTCCCGATTGTGGAAGACTCAGTATCGAGATGTTTCGCGGTTCGTTGCTGGGGTTGAGCTGGGAAGCTATTCAGCCAGCTCCATTGCCCAAACACTCGCTTCATAAGCAGAACAGCAAAGGAATGAAAGAGCACATTCCTTTGCTGTTCTGCTTATGCCAGTCGTGTCTACCAGGGCGATTCCGCATTTGGGAAACTGAGCCTTACACAGCCCTGCCATTCTATTGAATAAGGTTATATTCTACAACTAATCCAAAATCCTGTTCACAAAAAGCGAGGTACATGATGTTACAGAAATTCGGATTCACTCAGTATGAAAGCCAAGTTTTTGAAGTCCTTACAGCAAGTGAAGAGCCTATGGATGCCACATCCATCGTCAAATACTCACAAGTCCCAAAATCAAAAATTTATGAAGTTCTTCAGCGCCTTGTAGAAAAAGGTCTGATTCTCACTTCTTTTCAAGAAAGAAAAAAACTTTACACCGCCCTTTCACTGGAAACGACGATTGAGAAGCTGACGACTGAATTTCAATCCAACATAGATGAAATAAGAAATTCAACTTTTAAACTTCATGATTCAGATGAACGTGTGTGGACCATCCAAAATGATGCTTCCATCAACGCTCTATTAAAAGAGCGGATCCAAACCGCAACGAAAGAAATACTCGTTACTGGATGGAGTGATGAATTGGCTCCTCTGCTCCCCCTTCTGGAAGAAAAAAAGAAAGAAGGGATAAAAGTAGAACTTCTTTCTGTCGGGGAACTGGATTCAGGAAAACTGCATGCGCATGTCCTCCTTCCCGATGAAAAACACGAAGCCCTCGAAAGGCACAAGCTTATCATCATTGATTACAAGGAAATTTTATTTGCCGGCGTGGAGGGTGATGCCTTCCAGGGCATTCATACTTTATCCAAGCCATTAGTAAAGTTCTTTACTGAATTCTTCTATCATGATGTCGCTTTGACTGAAATTACGAAGAAATACGAAGATATACTTATGGCCGATGAAGAAATTAAGGATATTTTAATGAAATTAAGGTACTGATTTTCCATCAAAAAAGGCATCCTTTAAGGATGCCTTTTTTCTATACTTTTTCTACCACATAGGCTTTCTTTTCACGAAAATACTTTTCTCCATCTTCAGAGGAATGTTCAAAAAAACCTTCAAATGAATCGACAACTTTATACTCCCTTTCAGGTTCTGTAAATAGTTGTGAATCGTTGTTGGAAAGAACAAGCACATCTGTTGTGGATACAAAACTGTCTAACTCTTTGGCCTTGTAATTTTTACCGACTTCTACATCGCTTAAACGATATTGTGTCATGATTACATTCCACCTTTCTAGTTCAGGGTTTTCCCAGAAAAATGGATGACCAAACAACAGAACCTTCTAAATCGGCAGCAGCCTTTTGCGATACAAACGTATGATAAATTCTATAAAAAATCGAGGGAATTTTTTCGGGACATAACGGCGCTGATAAAAGGTTTCATATGCTTTTTTCAAATCACGCCAATGCGGACAATCAAACTCCTGTGTGAAGCGAACCACATCAATCACTTTCACTTCACCATCGGTAGTAAGCAGGATATTCTTTAAATGAGTATCAGAAGGGTTGAAACCTAACCGGCACGCAAATTCAAGGGCATCGTCTACACGTCGGACCATCTCTTCTGTAATGGCAACTCCATTGACGAGACAGTCATAAAACGTGATGCCTTCCACGTACTGCATCGTCAAATAACCTTCTCCTTTTTCATGAAAAGCTGGAAAAAACTCATGGTTGTTCAGCTTTTCATAAACTTCCCCTTCAATATGGGCGAGATCCTCGTAACCTGGATAAAAAACCTTAACCGCTATGTCTGTCCCCTTCAATCGGTAGACCACGGCGCTTCTTCCCTGGCCAATCCACTGTAATTCTTTAGGGACAACGATGGGACGATCCCCATCGAACTGTACTTTTCCAACCAAATCTTTGATATTCCCCATAAAGATTCTCCTCTATGAAAAAGCCGTTTTATTTATATCATTATACCAAAATTATCAGAAAAAAAGCGGATTTTTGTTTGACATTGATAATCATTATCAATTATTATTGTTTTAACACCTTGAAAGGAGAATGGCTATGGAGAATACCTTGACCGTTCTACAAACGTTCACATATGAAAAAGGCAACCAAGATTGTACATGCCATGAAATTGTTGAGTTTGTCCAAGGCGATCACCTTCACATCCTCGAAGACCCCTTTTATGTAGATCATGCAGGTTGGTATATTGCTGTTAGAAAAAATGATGCTGATCCTTTTTATATGTCGATCCCTTTTATTGATGAAAAGTATGAAGACCGCTCACTCTATACAGAAATGGATCTTGAATTAGCGGTTCTTGTGCATCAGCACCAAATCGATCAGGCCCTTGTCTCTAAGAATAAATCGGAATTCCTTTACCATAAAAAAGAACTTGATCGTTTAATGATGATGCATCCAAGAGACATGTTGTCTAATAAGCTTTAAGCGTTCTCCAACCAAGTGACGATATAGAAATAAGAGGCGCCGGACAGCGCCTCTTATTTTTGATTTTGTTCCATTTGCTGTTGGGCTCTGCGAATTAATTCTTTTACCATCCGCCCACCGATCTGACCGCCGATTCTACCTGCATCCCTCGTAGACAAATCACCATTGTTGCCTTTTTTCAAAGGGATTCCCTGTTCCTCTGCCACTTCATATTTCGTTTGATCTGGAGAAGATGACTGAAGAAGTTCAGCTTTCATTTGATCGAGCCCTGCTCTTGCTTCCGGAACAAGCAGTTTATTTTTTCGAGCCATCCTCAGTCACGCTGCTTTCCTTTTTTAATATCCTCACCCTTGTGGCTGATCAACTGTCCGTTTTCATCCACTTCATCAATCTTGGCGTCGTACGTACCTTCAGTGAGCGTGTCGGATACCTGCTCCTGTGTAATAGATAAGCCCTGGGAACTGAAGTCGTCCGTGTTTTGTCTAGGATTACGCCGGGGGTTATTTTGTTTTTGCTTCATACCTAACTCCTCCTTTGCGCTTAGCTTTTGCATGTTTGAACAACCCATTCGTTGTAAGCTTTTGCCTGTTGAAAACATGGATAAAAACCGAGCATTATTCCAAAATAAACGATAGGAGGTGTGCTTATGAGTAAGAAAAGTAACGCATTCAAAAGAAATGGCGGCAATACGGTAAACCCACAGGGACTTTCTGAAGATGTCGCCGATCAGCAACCTCGCTCTCAGTTAGAACAAAAAGCAAAAAAAGCGAATGCTAAACGCTAAAAAGCTGACATTTACTTGTCAGCTTTTTT
This sequence comes from Halobacillus sp. Nhm2S1, assembly GCF_019599545.1. Lineage (GTDB taxonomy): Bacteria > Bacillota > Bacilli > Bacillales > Halobacillaceae > Halobacillus. The sequence goes on from NZ_JAIEZV010000002.1 coordinate 93,212, forward strand.
TAATAGGAACGGTTGGATGGTTTCCAACGCATGATTGTCATCATAAATTTGATAAATGGTTTGTGAAAGCCGTACAGGATCCCCGAAGAAAAATCGTTCGTAAAGCGTTTGTCTAGAACCAAAACTGCTCATCGTCAAATCCCAGGCTAACCGAAAAAGGGAAACTCGATCTTTCCCGCTCACATCGACTCCTTGCAAAAAATGGTCAAGTTGCTTTCCGACCTCTCCTTCAAAATCCGCCTTTTGTGGAATTGACATCATTCCGCTGGCACCAAGGATTTGAAGGATCTCAGCAAATCTCGGATAGGATTCTTGAAATTGATTCACAGCCACATATAGCGGTTGCTTTGCAGGAACCATAATCCCTGAAGCATCAACAGACGCTTCCTGTTCGGACTTGATGGCAAGTGCCTTCATAACTTCCAACCCTTTGACTATTTCCACTACTTTACTTTGAACATGTTGATAATCACCGATTTGAATGGTGTCCACGATTCCCTGAGCGATTCCTAATAGAAATTCAGTCTTAATGATCTGTCTTGAAACAATTTGATGTAGCGTAAAAGGAACAAATTTTCCCTGCACATACAGACGGGTCGCTGCTCGGATATTATCGTGGATGAAGACACGCTCCCATGGAACGAGTACATCATCAAAAATGACGATCGTGTCCATCTCTTCAAATCGTGAGGATAAAGGATAATCATAAGATGGACCAGGGTTGGCGAACGATTCTCTACATATAAACTTTAACCCTTTCGTATCGCTCGGAATAGAAAAGCAGTAGGCGTGCGCATTATCCTGTGCACCAGGGGCAGAAAAGACAATGATCTCATCCGTTATTCCCCCTTGTGTTGCCAGAAGTTTAGCTCCTTTAATAATCAAACCTTTGTCGGTCCGGTCCATGATCCGAGCATTGGTGACATCCTCTTCTAAAAAAGCTAACTTTGAACGGTTACTTTGAGGGTTAACAAATGTATGGGTGAACGATAAATCATTCTCTCGGGCATATTCATAAAATTGCAAAAGCCGTTCTGGGTAACAATTCGCTTCTCCGTCCAAAACATCAATGGATGCAGCGAAGGCAGCGAGTACGGTATTCATGTAATCCGGGCTTCTACCCATTACTCCTCCAGAATGAAGAGCCCACCGTTGAATCATTTTCCTCCTTCTTTCTAAATCCCCTTTCGTTCTTGGAATTAAGTAAGACAGCCCCAAACGGTTCCCTGTCGTTTCCGAGGAAAAAGTCATATCATCTTGATTATCACATTGAAGGTCGTAGAGTTCCGACTGGCTGCTGATGATCCCATTAAAAGCAGGGTGTTCAGAAATCTTTCCCGTCACTTTATCACCGGCCACCCACACTTCTGCGTGCATAGCATCAATCCGTTTTATATAATCTTTTCCTGAAATCACCGGCATGATATCACTCCTGATTTTCGCAATCACTGAAAATAACTGATATCATACCATATTAATTTGGCGGGGAATTGTGCTTTATAAACAAGAAAAAGAAACGCCTGGAGGACTCAAACTCCCGACGTTTCTCACTCATTTATTGGCTCCAGTTAGGAAGAAGGGCTAACGGTTTCAGTGTTGAATTGTTCGGTTTCTGTGGACCCTTTCAATGCCGTTGTAGAAGATGTTCCACCTGAAATTACTTGAGCGACTTCATCAAAATATCCTGTTCCAACCTCACGCTGGTGTCGTGTCGCTGAATATCCGTGAATTTCGCTCGCAAACTCTGCCTGCTGTAGTTCTGAATAAGCTTCCATACCACGATCTTTATACTGACGAGCAAGTTCAAACATGCCGTGGTTCAAGGCATGGAACCCTGCCAATGTGACAAATTGGAACTTGTATCCCATTTTTCCTAATTCCCTCTGGAAGTTTGCAATTGTTTCATCATCCAGCTTCTTCTTCCAGTTGAAAGAAGGAGAGCAGTTATAAGCCAATAGCTTCCCAGGATATTGTTCGTGAATGGCTTCTGCAAAACGGCGAGCCTCCTCCAGGTTAGGCTCCGATGTTTCACACCAAACAAGATCAGCATATGGCGCATAAGCCAAACCACGTGCAATGGCCTGATCCAATCCAGACCTAGTTTTGAAGAACCCTTCAGCCGTTCTCTCACCAGTAATGAATGACGCATCATATGGGTCGACGTCGCTCGTAATCAGATCCGCTGCATTCGCATCGGTTCTTGCAATGATAATCGTCGGTGTCCCCATAACATCCGCAGCAAACCTTGCGGAAATCAAATTTCGAACCGCCGTCTGTGTCGGCAAAAGGACTTTCCCTCCAAGGTGACCACATTTTTTCTCCGAAGAAAGCTGATCTTCAAAGTGAACGGCTGCAGCCCCCGCTTCAATCATTCCTTTCATCAACTCAAACACATTCAACTGCCCACCAAAGCCAGCTTCGGCGTCTGCCACAATAGGCGCAAACCAGTCGATATCGTCTTTGCCTTCCATATGGTGAATTTGATCCGCTCTTTGCAAAGCTTGATTTATCCTTTTCACCACTTGCGGTACACTGTTAGCCGGGTACAAACTTTGATCAGGATACATGTGCCCTGAAAGGTTGGCATCAGCCGCCACTTGCCAGCCACTCAAATAGATAGCCTTCAGACCCGCTTTCACCTGCTGCATCGCTTGGTTCCCTGTCAAAGCACCTAACGCGTGGACATAATCTTCCTCGTTCATTAACTTCCAGAGCTTTTCAGCACCTTTTTCCGCTAAGGTATGTTGAATATCCATGGACCCTCTTAACCGAATGACCTCTTCGGCTTCATATGGTCTTTGCACCCCGCTCCATCGACTCTCATCCTGCCATTGGTGACGCAACTTTTCTATACGCTCATTCATTATGAAATCCCCCTTAAGATAAATGGTTATAAGCTTCTAAAGTTAAAAACTCAGCAAACTCATCGTTTCGAATCAGTTGGTCAAACAACTGAGCGGCTTCCACATAGGAACCTTTTTCAAAAACACTCTCTCCAACTTCCCAGCGTATCGCTTCCATCTCTTCTTCTTTCAATGATGCGTAAAGCTCGATCGTGATCTCCCTGCCATCTTTTAAAATGCCTTTCGGATGTCTGATCCACTGCCATACTTGAGCTCTCGAGATTTCAGCAGTTGCTGCATCCTCCATTAAATGATGAATCGGTGCTGCCCCTCTTCCATCCAGCCATGACGCCATATATTGGATCCCAACATTAATATTTGTTCTTAACCCCTGCTCTGTAATAGATCCTTCAGGTACTTCGAGCAATTGTTCTGCACGGTAAGAGCCGGTCGCTTGATCTTTCTGAATCTGGTTTTCATCAGGCATATGTTTGTTAAAAATATCCATCGCTGTCTCTACCATGGCCGGGTGGGCGACCCACGTCCCGTCGTGCCCATCTTTCACTTCACGCTCCTTATCTGCACGTACCTTCTCAAAAGCAGCGTCGTTTTTCTCTTTATCATTTTTCACTGGTATTTGCGCCGCCATCCCACCCATGGCATGAGCGTTTCGCTTGTGACAGGTTTGAATGGTTAACCGCGAGTAAGCCCTCATAAATGGAACTGTCATCGTCACATCTGCACGGTCAGGCAGTAAAAAGTCTTGATCGTGACGGAATTTTTTCAAGTAGCTGAAAATATAATCCCAGCGGCCACAGTTTAACCCAGCGGAATGATTCCTTAATTCAAAAAGAATTTCATCCATCTCAAATGCAGCTAAAATCGTTTCAATTAAAACAGTCGCTTTCACTGTACCTTGTGGGATGTTCAGATAGTCCTGAGCAAAAACAAACACATCGTTCCACAATTTTGCTTCTCGATGGTTTTCAAGCTTCGGTAAGTAAAAATACGGCCCTGAACCATTTTCTATGAGTTTTTGCGCATTATGGAAAAAGTAGAGACCAAAGTCGACAAGACTACCTGAGAGCCGTTCCTGATTGTATGTCATATGCTTTTCATCTAAATGCCAGCCACGCGGGCGTACTTTAAGTACAGCGGTCTTTTCCTTTAACTCATATACTTTCCCGCTTGGATTTTCAAAACGAATGTCTCTTCGAACCGCATCTCTCAAATTAATCTGGCCGTGAATAGTATTCATCCAGGTCGGAGAATTCGCATCCTCAAAGTCAGCCATGAATACCTTCGCCCCTGAATTCAGGCCATTGATAACCATTTTCCGATCCACAGGCCCTGTAATTTCCACCCGACGATCTTTAAGATCGTCAGGTATGGGGGATATCGTCCAGTCAGATTTCCTGATATGTTCTGTTTCTTTTAGAAAATCAGGCCGCTCTCCTTGATCGATTTTCTTTTGGGTCTCGATCCGATCTGCAAGTAACTGTTTTCTTTTATCATTAAATTTTTCATGCAATTGAACGATAAAGGATAATGCCTCGTCTGTTAAAATCTCTGCAAATCCGTCGTGCATCGTTCCATGAATTTGTATTCCAGACAATTTGGTTTCCATTGAATCGCCACCTCTGTTGTATACTAATAAGAAATAAAAACCACTGATATATAACAGTTAACCCAAAAAATTATTCGTCTTTTTTGGAAAGGCAACGATCACATTCCATCATGTAATTGTAAGTATGACCTTCGATTTTAGAACCACACTGCGGACAAGGGACATTTTGTTGTTTTTTCATTTTAGCTCCTCCTTTGTTATAACAGAACTTATTTTGTTTATCTGTTATGGTACAGTTTACTGCGTGAACCACGAAATTGCAACCGTTTTCTGAAAGTTTTTTTAATTTAGGCATTTACCGGATACAAAAAAGGCGCTGCGAAAGGGATTCAGCGCCTTTTTTATTATTTAATTTCCTTTGGTTTGATCCCTAAAAAGAATCATTCCCCCTGTTTTTTCTAAAGAAACTGTTTTAACACAGTTGGGGTTGGTCTCATTTTTTCTCATCAAGCAGCTGGATGAACTTTTCCAACGATGGAGATAACCACTTCTTTTGGTGATGAATGACTTGGATATATAAAGCCAATTCTTCATGATCAAAATCCAAAACACAAAGACTTCCATTCTCTATTTCCTTGTCAACTGTCATTTCCGGAAGCATTGCGATCCCCAGATCGTCAATCACACATTGTTTGATTGCTTCAAGACTTGTAAATGAAATCACAGAGCGAGGTTCAACTGCACGTTTTTTTAAAAGTCTCTCCAGCATATTTCTATAGGAGCAATTCTTTTCTGTCAGAATGAGTGTTTCATCCTCTATACACCGCAAGTCTATTTCCTTCTCACCCACAAGCGGGTGCTCCTTAGCAGCGACCATAACCATTTTTTCTTTTCGAAGAAGTAAAGTTTTTAAGTGAGGATGTTTCACTTCTTCATCCAGAACCACAGCGAGATCATAATGGCTTTCTAAAACACTCTCCTTGAGATTTGGACAGAGTCCGGATTCTAACTGAATTCTCAGGTCGGGGTTTTGTTCTTTAAAAGCTTTCAATGATTTGGATATGAAATAAGCCGCCAAGGATTCGACAGCTCCAATTCTCACTGTTCCTCGCATTTGAACACGATCTGAAAGCTTTGTTTCCGCTTCTTCCATTAAATCGGTAACCTGATCGACATAATAGAGGAGCTGTTCGCCAGACTGGGTTAAGCGCATGATCTGTCCAGCACGCTCAAAAAGTCTCACCCCATAGTAATCTTCGAGTTTTTTGATTTGTGTAGTCACACTGGACTGGGCATAACCAAGCTCTATCCCCGTACGGGTATAACTGCCCCACTTAGCCACTTCTTTAAATGTATAAAAATAGGATAGATCCATAAGCACACCTCAATCATCTTTTACAATAGTTATTATCGATAAGTATAGATAACAATGATGTCATGTTCAATGATATACTCTTTCTAAAAGCAAAGGAGGCAGCATTAAATGAAAATATTGACCATTTTAGGGAGTTCTAGAGAAAACGGAAATTCTGAACACCTTGTCAAACAAGCAATGGAAGGAATTGAGCATACACAATTACGCCTTAGTGATTATAAAATACACCCGATAACTGATATGCGTCATACGGATGAAGGCTTTTCACCTGTCGACGATGATTATGAAGCCGTTCTGGCTGAGTTTTTAGCTCATGATCTTATCATTTTTGTCACTCCTATTTACTGGTTTGGAATGACTTCCCATATGAAATTGTTCTTCGACCGCTGGTCTCAATATATGCGTGATGATCGTTATAACTTCAAAGAGCAAGTGCGCGGAAAGAAAGCCTATGTAATTACTACAGGCGGAAGTAATCCTTATGTCACCGGATTGCCTTTGATCCAGCAGTTCGGCCATATTTTCGATTTTGTAGGGATGACATTTGAAGATTATGTGATAGGCAATGCCGTCAAACCTGGAGAAATTAAAAATGATTTACTTGCTTTAGATAAAATGAAGGCTTGGAATAATACCTTCAAAAAGTAAACGAACAAATGTTCTTGTTTTATTTTCCTCTAAGCTATACAATGGTTGTGTGGATAAATAAAATTCCAAAAGGAGTGTTCCCTGTAATGAAGCATCAAGCGACCCCTTATTTCACTTTTAACGGTAAGGCAAAAGAAGCACTGGCCTATTATAAGCAAGTCTTCCATGGCGAGATCCTCAATCTTCAAACCTTTGGCGAAGCAGATTTTGAAACTCCAAAGGAAATGGACGAGCGCGTCATGCATGCACAATTCAAAAAAGATGCCTTATTCTTTATGGTCTCCGATTCATTTAGAGATCAAAGCGTTACTGCCGGAAGCAATATTGCCCTCGTATTAGAATGTGAAAGTTCCGAAGAGATCCAAACTTATTACGACCGTTTAAAAGATGGTGGAAATGTAGTGATGGAACTACAGGATACTTTTTGGGGCGCTGTATATGCGAAAGTGAAGGACCCTTTCGGAATAACTTGGGATTTAAATTACACAAAAGAACAATAAACAAAGCGGCTCATTTCTGAGCCGCTTCTCTCAATCTAAATGGATTGTACAATTAAATCGCTCACAATACCATTGTTCGTCTCTAAGATGAACTTCAGATAAAGAAGTGTTTTTCATATGTTCATCCCTAACCCTTTCTCTATCCAACTCTCTCAATAAATGACTGATCAAAGCACCATGACTAACGACGATGACTTTTTTCCCTTCGTGTTTTTTTAAAACATCCTCCATAAACGACATTCCTCTTGAAACTACACTCTCAGGGGTTTCCATGCCTAAGTCCAAATCCCGCCAGTCTTTGCCCCATTTTTCAATTCTCTCAGTTTCTGTGGTACCTTCAATCTGACCACCACTTGCTTCTTCTATACGTGAGTCAAATTGGATGGTCAATCCTACTTTTTCACTGATGAATTCTGCTGTCTGCTGTGCTCTTTTCAAAGGACTTGAATAAAGCACATCCCATGTTTCCTTATGTAAGCGCTCAGCCAATTTCCGAGCATCCGCCATGCCTTCTTCATCTAAAGGAATATCAGAGCTTCCCTGCGCCCTTTTTTCTTTATTCCATGGTGTACTGCCATGTCTAATCAATGCAACCTTCGTCATTATTGCTCCACCTCCCTCCTTCTTTTTCTACAACAAGATGTTCATATCCTTTAAATACATATCGTACATAAAGGCAGGATTGTTGAAGACTCTGTTTCGAGACGTTTGTTGAGTAGATGGGGGCTACGGGGAATGAGTCGCTTTCCGTGGGAGAAGGAGATAGACGAGATCCCGCAGGACACAGTCCGAGGAAGCTCGGCGCTCCCCCACACGAAAGTGTTCAAATGCGGAATCTCCCTGGTAGACATGACTAGGCGATGAAACTGGACGAGTAGCTTCCCAGCCACCCTAACGCTCAACCTGAGTAAGGAACCCCTAAACATCTCGAAATTGATTCTTCAAGTAAAGAGTACTTTCGTGGAAGATTATTGTGGGATAAATAAAAAAGCCCGGAGCGGAATCCGGGCTTCTCAGGAGGCATATGGTTTTATTCATCCAGATCCAAATCAGTTACGGCACCTTTGGAAGAGGAAGACACGAGTCTCGCGTACTTCGCTAGGACACCTCTCTTATGCTTAGGTTCTGGGCGTTTCCATTCACTTTTTCTGCGCTCATATTCTTCATCACTAACTTCAAAGTTAATTTGTTGTGTATCACTATCAATCGTGATGGTATCCCCTTCTTGAAGCAGCCCAATCGGACCTCCAACGACTGCTTCCGGTGCGACATGACCAATTACGAAGCCGTGTGATCCACCTGAGAAACGACCATCTGTAAGCAGGGCAACCTTTCCACCCAGCCCTTTTCCTACGATCATAGCTGTAATGGAAAGCATTTCTGGCATGCCCGGTCCTCCTTTTGGACCTACGTTTCGTACAACGAGAACATCCCCTTCTTTAATTTCATCGTTGACGATGGCTTCCGTCGCTTCATCTTCACTGTTGTACACACGGGCAGGTCCTTCAAAACGGCTGATTGTCTGTCCGGACATTTTAGCTACAGCGCCTTCTGGAGCCAGGTTTCCTTTAAGAACGACGAGTGGTCCTTTTTCTTTGATTGGCTGGTCAAACGGAACAATGACCTTCTGGCCCTCTTTGAGAGAAGGGACTTCTGCCAGGTTTTCAGCGACCGTCTTCCCAGTGACCGTAAGGCAGTCTCCGTGTAATAAACCTTCTTCAAGGAGCAATTTCATAACAGCCGGTACGCCGCCACTTTCATACAAGTCCTGCATCACGTATTTTCCACTCGGCTTCATATCAGCAATGTGAGGAACTTCCTGTCTGATACGCTCAAAGTCATCAAGATCCAGATCCACTCCTGCAGAATGGGCCATGGCAAGGAGGTGAAGGAACGCATTTGTGGATCCACCTAAGGCCATAACAACAGTGATGGCATTTTCAAATGCTTCTTTGGTCATGATGTCGCGAGGGTAAATCTCTTTTTCGAGCAGCTCGATGACAAGTTCACCTGCTTGTTTACATTCTGTTTCTTTATAATCGTTAACTGCTGGTGTAGAGGAAGACCCGGGAATACTCATCCCTAACGCTTCTACAGCTGAAGCCATTGTATTCGCTGTGTACATCCCACCACAAGCACCCGCTCCAGGACATGCATGACATTCAACTCTGTGCAGCTGTTCATCATCAATTTGTCCTTCATGGTACTTTCCTACAGCTTCAAAGGACGAAACAATATCGATATCCTCTCCATCCAGCTTTCCTGGTTGTATCGTTCCTCCATAAACGTACACGGAAGGAATGTTCAAACGGCCAATGGATATTAAACAGCCTGGCGTTGTTTTGTCGCAGCCTCCAATCGCCACCAGACCATCCAATCGTTCAGCATTTGTAACAGTTTCGATGGAATCCGCAATCACTTCACGACTTGGAAGGGAATAAAACATGCCCTCGTGCCCCATCGCAATCCCATCAGCTACTGTAATCGTATTGAAGATCATCGGTGCTCCACCATTTTCACCGGCTCCACTTTTCGCTTCTTGTGCAAGCTTATCGATATGTACATTACAAGGAGTAACCTCACTCCATGTACTCGCAATTCCAATCATCGGTTTTTTGAAATCTTCATCTGTAAATCCAACAGCTCTCAACATCGAGCGGTTCGGGACTCGATTGACGCCTTCACTGATGTCTTTACTTCTTATTCTTAGATCTTTTTTCGTTTTCTCCATCCCTAACACCCCTTTTTTAATGGTCGAATCATTTCGTAAATGAAATAACTTACCATGATGATACTAACAAGTAAGGAGCATAGCAATGATTTTTCTGAATATAATAAACATTCCCTACAATTAAAACGCTTTCATTAAGAGAAAAAAATGAAAAAAAGGCCTGCCGAAAACGCAGACCTTGATCTATAGGGGGAATCTTATACATTTGCAGGTTCAAATGTTTTACAATCCGTTTCTTCACTGTGACTCGCTTTTTTACCTTTGTGACTGACAACGAAAATCTCATCTGCTCCGCAGGAAATTCCGTCATTGTTATGAACACAGTTTCGGACTTCACATTTTACATCCAGCGCCATCCTCTAACACCTCCCTATAGCGGTTATTTTCTACTGATCAGGCTTTGAATATTCGTGTCATTCCTCCCCATTAAGGTCTAGTGTGAAATCCTTACACAACGACCACAACGATTTGTGATAGAATAGGAAGCGTGATTATAAAAAGCCAAAATGAACTTTTCCTCCGGTATTTCATAAATTGTATTAAAAGAAATCGCTGGAAAAACTGATTGAGGTCCAATCAGAATATAATCAACTTATAATAGGACTGGTGTTTATGAATAAGAAGCAAGAGATCTATAATAAATTGTTGGAGCTTGTGAAAGAGGATAATGTGAAAGTGGATGAAATGTTGAAAGACCACTTGTACACAAAACTTGGCGGAAAAGCCGACTTTTTTATTACTCCAACATCCTACGAAGAAATTCAGAGTGTTGTTAAGCTTTCGAATGAAGACAATATTCCTTTCACTCTGCTTGGAAATGGATCCAACTTAATTATTAAAGATGGCGGCATTCGCGGAATCGTCATCAACTTAAAACATCTGGATACCATTTATTCTGAAGGCAACACCGTAGTCGCCCAAAGCGGTGCCCGTATCATCGATGCCTCTCGTTATGCTCTTGATAAGAATTTATCTGGATTGGAGTTTGCCTGCGGAATTCCCGGCACAGTCGGGGGAGCGTTATACATGAATGCAGGTGCTTATGGTGGGGAGATCAAAGATGTTCTCGATTACGCATACGTGGTAGATAAACATGGAAATCTCGTAAAGCGCCTTGCATCTGAACTTGATCTTGATTATCGAACAAGTAACATCCCTGACAATGGTGATATCGTAGTAGAGGCTACCTTCCATCTGAAACCGGCCCCATATGAAGATATAAAAGAAGTGATGGACGACTTGACGTACAAGCGTGAATCTAAACAACCACTTGAATATCCTTCCTGTGGAAGTGTGTTTAAACGACCTCCAGGATATTTCGCTGGAAAGCTGATTCAAGATAGTGATCTTCAAGGGACCAATATCGGTGGTGCTGAAGTCTCTAAAAAACATGCTGGATTTATCATTAACAAGGATAATGCAACGACTTCTGATTACATTTCTTTGATTGAGCACGTTCAAAAAACGGTAAAAGAAAAATTCGGAGTCGACTTGGAAAGAGAAGTACGAATCATTGGTGATGATAAAGACTAAAAAAAAGAGCCTGCGCGCTGCGCAGGCTTTTTTTCTCCAACAAAGCTCATTGTTTTCGAAGTCGTTCCTTAATAGGCACCTTTGGAATAAGTCAATTCATAACTATGGGTGTAGATTTCAAAAACATTGCCAAAGGGATCTTCAACATAAACCATCTTATACGGTTTTTCGCCAGGGTAATATTCACGTATAGGCATGCGTTGTTTCCCACCCTTTGCCTTCACTTTCTCGACAACATCTTCAATATTCGGGTCTTGAATACAGAAATGGAAGATGCCTGTTTTCCAATATTCGAAGTTATTTACCGGCTCTTCCTGATGTGGGAATTCAAAAAGCTCAATGCCTATCTTATCACCTGTTGATAGGTGAGCAATTCTAAATGTCTCCCAATCATTGCCAAAAACATCCCGGCACATCTGACCGACTGGTGTATTATCATTATGGACGTCTGATGGCTCCATAATGACATACCATCCGAATAATTCGGTATAAAACTCAATCGCTTTTTCTAAATTTGGTACGGACAAACCAATATGTGAGAAACTTCTTGGATATGGGTACATCCTTAAAAACTCCTTCTTTATGATTTAATTTTCGCTACGATTTTACCTTTCACATGGCGTTCGGATAGACGCTCCAGAGCCTGAGGGACCTCTTCCAATGAAATGGTCTCTTCGAGTAGAGAGGAAAGTTTACCGACACTCATCATCTCAAGCATCTCATCCCCGATAACAGCAAGGTCTTTTTGGGACTCTACATCTGCTCCATGTGCCGCTGCAAGGGCAATTTCATGGTACGAAACAACGGTAGTAAAGGGTTTTACTTTAGTGAAATCAGGAGCACCAGCGATATATACCAAATGGCCCATAAAGGCAAGGAAGTCCAATGATGCGGTAGCATTGTCACGGCTTACTGCGTCAACGACTGCATCGACACCTTTACCGTCGGTGATTTCTTTAACTCTTTGGTGAACATCTTCATTACGATAATCAATAACAAAGTCTGCGCCTAACCTTCGTACATAATCGTGATTATGGGAGGAGGCTGTTGTAATGACCGTTTTTCCTGCTGCTTTTGCCAGTTGAATACCAAAACCTCCAACACCCCCTGCTCCCGCGTGAATCAAAATAGTGTTCACTTGATCCAACGGAAGCTTACGGTGGATCGCTTGGTAAGCCGTGTAACCAGCTGTCGGTAATGCAGCCGCCTCTTCAAAGCTGATTTCATCTGGAATCCGTGAGATCGTATGAGCTGTGGTTACAGCATATTGCGCATAAGCGCCTTTCTTTAGCAAATCACCATGGTAGACCACTCGATCGCCCTTCTTCCACTCAGTCACACCATCTCCAACCTCGGCAATTGTACCTGCAGCATCCAGACCGAGGATGTGAGGATACGTCCAATTGGGGTTACCATTCGTTGCGGTTTTATAATCGACAGGGTTCAATCCAGCCGCATGTACCTCAATAAGAACTTCCCCTTTTTGAGGGTGAGGCTTTTCTACTTCCTGCAGTTTCATTTCTTTCCATTGATTTTCACCTTTTAATAGCAGAGCTTTCATCCGTCTTCATCTCCTCTTTAAACAGTTTCCTTAAACAAGTGAAACGATATACTATATACTAACGAGTGGTAAAGACAGAAACAAGAAGGCACTTTTCAGTAACTGAGTTACTAAAGGGTAACCTATTCATAGTTAGAAATGAGGGAAACACGATGAAAGAACTGCAATCAGAATACCAGTGCGCCATCAATTTAGTGATTGATTTAATCGGGGGAAAATGGAAAGTCTTATTACTCTGGCATTTGAATGAAGGAGACAAGAGGTTCAATGAATTGAGGAGAACCATTCCAGAGATCACTAAAAAAATGCTCACACAACAATTAAGAGAACTTGAGGGACATGGACTTGTGAAGCGGACAGTTCATGAAGAGGTTCCTCCAAGGGTGGTGTACTCTACAACTGACTTCGGACGCAAGCTTCAACCCGTTCTTTATGGAATGTGTCAATGGGGAGATGATTACGCAGAAAAAGAAGGGATTCAAATGAACAGTTGTTGGACAGGCCGGGATTTTATGAAAAATAAAAGCGACCTTTCATAAGGTCGCTTTCTTTGTTAGGACATCCATTTGGGTGGCGTGTTTTTTTCCCAATAAATCTCGCCAAGCTCATGGTGTTTCATAAAGTTATCCTCTTGCAGGTGATAATGGAAATTGAACCAGTATCCTTCGCCAGGACGCTTATCTCTTCTCACGTGGAAACGAGCAATTTCTTCGTCTGTATGTTTGTTTTTGATATTAAAAATTCGTTCACCGTATCCAGGAGACGGATCTTCGGTAATTTCATAATACGGAACTTCGTTCTCATCCGCAGATGTAAGGATCTCTTCCATGACCTCTTCGATCTTCGGAAAAATCGTTTTAGTCATATCTTCATCTACTTTTTCAATAATTCTCGGCCCCATCTTTGCAAGGGTCTGTGTTTTTGCTTGCTCCGTTATGGTTTCAATCCAATCATCTGTCGTCAAAGGCGCTACAGATGCAGGCGGACTTATATCAAGTTCTTCAGTATCAGTGGAAAGGGACGCCTCTTCCACATGCCGATCGGACAGCTCTTTCTTATCAGCTGCATCGGTGTCGATCTGCATCGGTGGGACGTAAAGACCTAAAGTCATGACAGATATCAGTACAACAAATACTTTTCTCATTAGCGGCTTCATTTCAGACAATCTCCCTTTGCTTCAGGCTGTCTTCATTTTACCACTTTCACAGAGGTTGTCCATAAGTAAAAAGAAACCGTTTCCAGTATCTCAATCTTCTTCCTTTGTGGAATGGTCATTAGCGGCTCGCTCTTCCCTAATCACCAAAATTCCAGCCAATTCCTATCCCTTGTTAAGTCCCAAACATTTTCATTAAATAACCCTTATTTCAACTATAAACACATAAAACTCTTCCTTCTTTTTTCGTTTAGCCTGTGGGTTTCTTTCCCTGTACATGAATCCAAAAAATAAGGAAAACTTAAAGATGTAAAAGGAGGAGGAAGGATTATGAACCCAACCCAAGGTCAGAATCAAAACCAGCAAGGGCAGCAAATGCCCCAAAACATGATGAATCAGAACCATGGTGGCCACGAGTTATTTGATGCACATGAAGTTATCGCAAGCTTAATCAATATGCTCGATCAGTACCAGATGTATGCTCAGCATATCCAGGACCCTGAGCTTCAAAGCATCCAGCAGCGCCAACATGCGTTTGTGACGCAGATGTACAATACAATTGTACAGAGTTTCAGTACCGGACAGGATCCAACTCAAGCGACACAACAATATAAAATGCAACAAAGCAATGAAGTCGTATACGGCATCAAACCCGGGCAACCGAAAAAACCGAACCAGTCTGTCAGTGAACTTGCAGATAACGGCCTTTCTGCCTATATGTTAGGACAAACAAAAACACTCGCCACATTATTGTCCATGACAGCTCTAGAAATGACGAACCCTGTCCTGCGCCGTGTCATTGCAGATAGTGTTCCAAACTTCATTGAGATGAGTTATGAGATTTTCCTTTATCAAAACAAGCATGGATATTACCAGGTCCCACAATTACAGCAACAAGATATGAACCAAATGTTGCAAAGCTATACAACCGCTCCACAAGGCAACATGCCACACTAAATAAAAAGGACGCCTGTTTTTCCACGGGCGTCCTTTTCAATGATGCATTCGCGTCCAAACTACATTTGCCTTTATTACTGGATCAGGCACTCCAAAGGGATTAAAAGAGGATTTTAAAAATACGGTTGTTTTGTAATTTTGTTAATACAAAAAGCATCGTTATAATATAGTGTAGGGACAAGCACCTATAAAGGAGGTCCTTCGCCTTGCTATTCAGTTATATTCTGCTCGGCCTATCACTATCCGCTCCAATCGGCCCCATCAACGCCGCCCAGTTGGACAAGGGAATTCGGTATGGTTTTTGGCATGCCTGGCTTGTCGGTGTGGGAGCGATGTGCGCGGATGCCTTGTTCATGCTGATGATCTACTTTGGACTGGCTCAATACGTAGAGCTCCCTCTTGTGAAAACATTCCTTTGGTCTTTTGGAGCTTTTGTATTGATCTATACTGGCATTGAAAGCATGACAGCCTCCCATACGGAAGAAACGAATCGGTCCTATTCATCGACAAAAATGAAATCCTTCCGTACAGGATTTTTGATGGCTTTATCAAATCCATTGAACATTCTTTTCTGGATCGGTATTTATGGTTCTATTCTCGCTCAAATATCTTCTCAATATGAACACACTCAACTACTTATTTACAGCGGGGGCATCTTTATTGGAATCATGTTATGGGATTTTACAATGGCTGGAGCAGCATCTGGAGCTAGAAGGTGGATGACGGCGAAGTTGTTAAGAGGAATTTCTGTACTTTCCGGCCTATTGCTGATTGGTTTCGGTGTTTATTTTGGATTTCAGGCAGTGAAGATGTTTGTCGGGTAGACAGTCACCTATAAGTGCTCTCTCCAATAGGATATGGATGTATCCTAGGAGGGAGATTTTTTATGTTGTACACCAAGGAAGAAATAGAGAACCACGCGAATGACCTCGAACTCTGGCAACTTGAAGTTTATCAACAATTCTCGAACATGATGACTCAGCGGGAGAACCCATATCCTTGTGTACCTGGAATACAAGGATTCATGAAGAACATGCTGCGGTTCGGTTTTGTGGGAGATCCACGGACAGATGAAAGCACAGACCAGTTAGCTCTTTTATTAAAACAGTATGGTGAGATATCGAGAGCCACAGGGAACTACGCATCCCTCGTGATCTTTTGTGATACACGAACACTTCTGGATGAACAAACAACGATGGACGAATATGAAGAGGTTTTTTGGACTTTACTGAACGTCACACACTCGAAAGATCCATCCCCTTGGCCGGAGAATATACCAAAGAACCCTGAGGACCCTGCATGGGAATTTTGTTTCAATGGTGAACCCTACTTCGCTTTTTGTGCTACCCCAGTCCATAAGCTCAGGAACAGTCGAAGCTTCCCTTGTATGCTTCTTGCTTTTCAGCCACGCTGGGTGTTTGATGAAATCAACGATTCGACTCCCTTTGGCAGAAAAATCAAAAAGGTGATTCGTAAGCGGTTAGAAGAATACGATGGTATTCCTACCCACCCTGCCTTAAAATGGTATGGACAAAAAGATAACCATGAATGGAAGCAATACTTCTTGAAAGATGACGATTCATCCTTATCCAAATGTCCTTTTATGGCATTGAAGAACAAATGGAAAAGTTTACGCCCCTGAATGGGGTGTTTTCTTTTGCTTCACCCATGTTGCAAAGCCTATCAGGACCAGGAACGCTAAGCTTACAAAAAAACCGATCCGAGTCATTGAATCAATCCATGTGCCTGTTACAGCAACAATGATGAGACTGATCCCAATCATTACGAGTATGGTTCCCTTTTTCCCTTTCACCATCAACTTCTTGTAAGACAGGAGGATGAAAGCCCAGTTGTACAAAAGCATCAATCCTGCTGCTGTCGTTACATATTCAAAGATCCGATTAGGAAGCAGTACAGCAAGTATAATGGAGAGAATGACAACGAGAATGGTTAGAAGAAAGGCAGGCTTCGATACTTTCCCTTCCTCCTTTTCTGCGAATAGTTCAGGTGCATCCCCTTCTTCACTCAAGGCCATCAGCATCGTTGTGACAGCATAGAGAGAGGCTACCATTGTTGAGAATCCAGCGATGATTAAGACACTATTGAATACATGCGGCACCCAGGGGAGAGAATATTCCGTCAGTGCCGTGAGAAAAGGACTTTCCTCTGTGGAAATGCTCTTCCATGAGGTAAGTTTAAGGACAAAATAAAAGGCGGCCACGTATACACTAGTGAGCACGATCAGCATCATTGTCCCTGACTTTGGTGCGTCCTTTGGGTCTTTCAATTCATTAGCCATCAGCCCCATGACTTCAATTCCCCCAAACGCATAAAACGCATAAAGCAGGGCGATCCAAAGCCCGGCCCCCTTTCCATCAGAAAAGGAAGAAAGCGGGCTTGTCATAGCCTTCGGTTCTCCTCCCCCTATGTTTCCAGTCATAGCAAGAATCGCTATAAGAATGAACATGATGATTGCGGAAATTTTTATCAGCCCGAAAATATTCTCCATTCGCTCTACTTGCTTGACTCCAAGCCATATGACCAAGAGCCCAAGGACGGCAAAGACACAAGCCAGCCCCCAGAGAGGAATTTTTTCAAACCAGAACTGTGCAAAGATGGCGAGGGCCGTTAATTGACTCCCCATAATTAACATTTCTGAAGACCAATAAACCCAGCCATTGCTGAACCCAGCCCAGGGACCAAAGGCTTGTTTGGCATAGGTGCGAAACGAACCTTTCTCCGGATGATTCGCTGTCATGGCGGCTAAGGAACGGAAAACAATATACGTCCCGATTCCTGCGATCAAATAGGCCAACAAGACCGCTGGCCCGGCTTTTTCAATGGCGATACTGGACCCTAGAAAAAATCCTGTTCCAATAATACATCCGATCCCGATGAACGACAGCTGCCACCATGATAGTTTCCCTTTTTTATGTACATCAGCCATGATCACCCCTCCTTCTGCGTTTAGTTTGAAAATATTTGCCAGGATTATGTGTGAAACGAAGAATGTTTTATGTAGATGAGGAGAAAGTATCAAGAGATAAAGAAGGAGCGTGGCATTCATGATGAATTGGAACCCTAATTGCTGGAATGAATACGATGACCTTAAAAAGGTAGTGGTTTGTACACCTTCCGTTCTCCATGTCCCTGATCAACAAACCGCAACAGATATCCGTTGGGAAAAAACAGCGGATAGCGATAAAATGAAAATCTGTTTTAACCATATGGTCGAGGCGATGAGTAAAGAGGGAGTCCAAGTGGTCGACTATTCCAATTACCTCAAGGAAGAAGATAAAGCTTTCCATGAACAGTTGATCAATCGCGTTTTTGTCCGAGACCTGGCCTGTGTCTTCGGTAATAAAGTAATTCCAGGTGAAGCTGGGAATACCATGAGAAGACCAGAGTACTTTCATGCCCACAAAATTTTCGAACAGTGGTTTGACGACGACCATTATTCCATCCATGATAATGACACGGTGAATGCACTTGAAAATGGCGATGTATTTGTCTTAAACAAGGATGCGGTCTTTATTAATGTGGGAATGAGATCAAGCTATGAGAGCGCTCAGGCGTTAAAAGAAAAATTAATTCCTCTCGGGTTTTCTGAGATTGGAGTCATCGACCTGCCTCGTCGCGGAGATACGATGCACTTAGACATGAATTTCAATATAGCAGGAGCAGGAATAGCTATAGCCAAAAGTTATATGCGCTATTTCCCTGTTGAAGTCTTAACCAGGACAGGATCGTCATATGTTATGATGCATGAATTTCTTAAGCGACACGATTATGAAATCATTTGGACAGATAAAGTAAAGCATACGGTAGCGGATATCAACTTTTTAAACCTAGACCCTGATACGTTGTTGATCAGCTCAAAAGCCCACAAAAAAATCTTCCATCACGAGTTCCTGAAAAAGAAACGGCTGATCGAAGTAGATGTGGACGAGTTAGAGGCAGGTGGCGGGGGAATCCGATGTATGACCTTACCTATAGAACGAGGTTAGACAGTACGGAAGCAATGGAAATAGCAATGACGTATTACGAATGCAAAAAAAATAGACCTGGTCACCTAACATTCAGGTACACAGGTCTATTTTCATTAATTAATTTCGCGCGCCTAAAAGAAACAAAAAATGAAAGAAGCTGATTTGAGCATGAAATTTTTAATTATTTTACCATTGTTACCGGACAGGAAGCTTCATGTAGCACGTTGAAACTGACACTCCCTAAAATCTTACTCCTGATAGCACCTAAGCCTCGCGAGCCCATTACGATACTATAAGCATTCGATTCTTTTGCTTCCTTAGCTATTTCAAAGTCTGGTGAACCAATTCTGACTTTTGTGTGGACGGTTATCTCTGAATTCCCAACGACTTTTAGTGCGTAATCAATCACTTCTTTGGCGTTTTCCTGCTGGTATTTACGTACTTCTTCCCGGCTTACAAATCGGTTAATATTAGGGGTATTGTAATTATATTGTACATTTAAGAGGAGAATTTCTGCCCCCATTGCTTTTGCTATTTCCATTGCATGTCGCAAAGCTCTTATCGAAAAATCTGAACCATCAACCGGCACCAAAATTTTTTGTGACATAAGCATTTGCCCCCTTCAGAGAATTTTTCACTACAAGAATAAGAAAACGCTTTCAATTATTCACATAAAAAAAGATCACATCCATGTTCATTCCTTGTGCTGAGGTTTCTTTATATGTATTTTATCAAATTTATCCTGCTATATATACAAAATTATATCTTTACTTATGTAATCAAGAAAAGGGAAATCATGAATAGCACCTATAATAAAGCATAAAAAAACCACCAATGTATGTATTGGTGGAGACGGTGGGAGTCGAACCCACGTCCGGAGATATCGGCACTCGGGCTTCTACGAGCGTAGTTGATATATTATATTTCACTGCCTCTTCAGCCTACCAACAGGCTTCCGAGGAGCTAGCCTGATTGGTCTCTTCGTTTTTCCTCAGGCGGTGGAAAAACGCGTAGCCCACTTTAGTTTGAGACCCTTCATCTAGCACATGGGCGATGCCAGGAAGGATCAGCTATAGTCTACTTACGCAGCTACAGCTAGGTTTTCGTTAGATTCGCCAGTTATATTTAGGCAAATGACGGTTTTACGAGGCGTCGCTCGACTCGCAACCCGAGCTCGACCTATCCCCGTCGAATCCGTAACGTCCCCGTTAGGATTAAGGGATAACAGTCAAGCTGTTCATCCATGTCGCGTTGACGACAAATATTATTATAGCAGAAATATAATATTTTTCAAGGGGGTAAGCATTAGCGAAGGCTATCCTTGATCGCACGGTCGATCTCACGCTTCTGCTGTTTACGCTTAAGATCTTCTCGCTTATCATATTTCTTCTTGCCTCGACCAACTCCAACAAGCACTTTAGCCACACCATTTTTGATATACACTTTCAATGGTACTAAAGAATAACCTTTCTGCTGGGTTTGACCGATCAGCTGGTTAATTTCTTTTCGGTGCAGCAACAGCTTACGCGCCCTTGTTGGTTCATGGTTGTAAATATTCCCCTGCTCATATGGAGAAATGTGCATGTTGTGTAAATACACTTCCCCTTTATTGATACGGGCAAAGCTGTCTTTCAAGTTCAATCGTCCATTTCGGATCGATTTGATTTCTGTCCCCTGTAAGACGATTCCTGCTTCGAATGTTTCTTCGATGGCGAAATCGTGGCGGGCTTTTTTATTTTGAGCTAGTGTTTTTCCATGTCCTCTTGGCATACCTTTTCCTCCTCTGTTGCGTCCCTTCATTGTACCAAAACTCATAGCCATTTCCAATTGATATCAAATGGTTGAAAACTGATTTGTCTGAATAGACTTTTTCTGTCAGCGTGTGAGAATATAAAGTTGCACATGCTTGATAAAGGAGATACAACACATGGAACAAGTCATGAATGTAAAACCCTTAACGATTGAAGACTATCCGACTCTCAAAGAAATGGACACAGGGATTGAAGACGACTATGTGGTTCGGATTTTTGATCGACTCGTCACTTCTGACAGTCATAAGCTTTTCGGACTTTTTCAAAATGGACAGATGATGGCTGTTGGTGGGTATAGCTTATTTGGACAGAACAAGTTCGCTATGCTCGGCCGATTACGAAGTGACCGACGCTTTCATATGAAAGGAAACGCCACAGAATTGCTCAAGCCTGTCGTTGATCAATTGAAAAAAGATTCAAGAGTTAGCTGGATCGGCGCGAACACACACCTTGGGAATTTACCTGCAAGACGTGTCCTTGAAAAGCTCGGGATCGACCAAGGACCCATCATCCACTACTTGACTCTGAAACGGCCTGATTTATTAAAAGGACACACGCCAGGTCCTGTATGGCAGCCTGTCCATGATTTAAAAAGGAAGCGCGATCTACTGACCGGTTTGGATGAAAACGCCTTGGGGACATTTCCATATGAATGCTACTATCCCTTCCCTTTTGATGAGGCTCTGTTCACGGACGATTATCTACAGGAGTGTTCCTTTTTTGAAAGTCCCGATCAAAGAAGATTCGTCATCATAAAAAATGATACAAAAAAATATGATTATTCCCATGTTAAATACTTCTGGAATGATCATTATGATCAGCCCGGTTTGTTTGAAACCATCCTCCATCATTGGAATAAAAACCCGGATAATGTCGGTTGCTGGATTGATTTTTCTGACCAGGGATTTAAGAACATTCCTGAATTGACCGCCTATGATGTTCAGGAACCATGGATCCTTTACGGCACTTGGAAAAAGGCATAATTATAAGAAATCTCCTGCATATATTGACAAGCTCCTTCATAGTATTTAGAATCCTCTAAAGGAAAAATTTTAACGCAAGAAAGGATTAAAGACTATGAACTTTATGAAAGCCGTACAGCTGTTAGATGAAGGTCATGCTTTGGAACGTCATACATGGAAGAATTCTGGATATATTGTAAAAGATGAAAAAGGAAAAATTGTTTTCTTTGATCATAATGAACCTACTTTTTATTCCTTAACGACAGAGGATGCTCTCGCTTCTGATTGGGAACAGACCACTAAAGATCAATGGACGATCGTGTCTGTTTCCCACGACCGGGAATTGATGCAAGGGAAGCTTTTCGTTTCTTATCACATTTGCTCTGAAAATGAGGGCAACATCATGAATAACCACCTCGTGCAGGCAGATGAATTGTCTCAGTGGTCCCGTTTTGTAAATCTGGACCTTGCCAATTCCGCACGTTATTTGAATGAGCAGGATGTAGCCACTGTTCAAAATACAATTAGTGCTTAAAACATCACTAAAAAACGCGCGAAATCATTCGCGCGTTTTTCTTATTTCTTCTTTTTGCTACCTTTTTTAGGAACACCTTTGTTTCTGTAAAACGGTTTGTTTCCTTTTTGTTTGTTTTTCTTTTTATCTTTTTTCCGGTCTGGGCCTTTGGATTTAATCTGTTTCGGGCGCTCTGGACGTTTCCGTTCTTTTCTCGGTTTCATGCCATCAATTTCGAAATCGACAACTCGCTCTTCAATATTGACGTTCGTCACTTTGATGGTTACTTCATCACCGATTCGGTAAACATTCCCCGTACGTTCTCCAATCATCGCATACTGTTTTTCATGGTAATGATAATAATCGTCGGTCAATGTACTCACGTGAACCAAACCTTCTACCGTGTTCGGAAGTTCGACGAACATTCCGAAACTGGTCACAGAACTGATAACACCCTCAAATTCTTCTCCGATTTTATCCTGCATGAATTCTGCTTTTTTCAGATCATCCGTTTCCCGTTCCGCATCCACTGCCGCACGTTCCATTTCGGAAGAATGGCGGGCGATTTCGGGCATTTGATCTTTCCAATGCTTCCGTGTCTTATAATCCAGCTTTTCTTCAACCAAGTAAGTGCGAATTAGACGGTGGACAATCAAGTCCGGGTATCGTCGGATCGGAGAAGTGAAGTGGGTATAGAAATCTGTAGCCAAACCGAAGTGACCGAGACCTTGTGGGTCATATTTCGCCTGCTGCATGGAACGCAGCATCAGCTTCGAGATAATCATATCTTCCTGTGTACCTTTCACTTCTTCTAAGACCTTCTGCAAAGCCTGCGGATGAACATTGTCAGCCGTCCCTTTAACGGAATACCCCATATTGGCGACGAACTCAAAGAAGTTCTGCAGCTTATCTTCATCCGGATCCTGGTGAATACGGTGAATGAATGGAACATCCATCCAGTGGAAATGTTCTGCTACGGTTTCGTTTGCAGCCAACATGAATTCTTCAATTAGACGCTCTGCAACAGAACGCTCCCGCAGACGGACGTCGACAGCTTTTCCTTCTTCATCAACGACAACGCCGGCTTCTTTAAAATCAAAATCAATAGCGCCGCGGCCCATTCTTTTTCCTCTCAAAATACTGGCAAGCTTCTCCATGTCTTTGAACATCGGCACAAGCTCTTCATATTTTTTCATCAATTCAGGATCTTCGTCCTGTAAAATGCTGTTCACATCTTTATATGTCATTCGTTCATTGGTCTTAATGACACTTTGGAAAATTTCATGGTTCACGACTTCCCCACTACTGTTGATTTCCATTTCACAAGTCAAAGTCAGACGATCGACTTGCGGATTCAAGGAACAGATCCCGTTGGATAAACGGTGCGGAATCATTGGAATAACACGATCCACTAAGTACACACTCGTTGCACGTTCTCTCGCTTCCTGATCAATCGGTGAGCCTTCTTTTACATAATAAGTGACATCTGCAATGGAAACACCAAGTTTATAATTCCCATTATCAAGCTTTTTGACCATGACGGCATCATCAAGGTCTTTAGCATCCGCTCCATCGATCGTCACGATCATTTCATCACGCAGGTCGCGGCGGTTCTTGATTTCGTCCGGGTGGATTTCATCCGGCGTGTCTGCCGCCTGCTGCAATACTTCCTCAGGAAAGTCTACTTTGATGCCATGCTTGTAAATGATAGAGATGATATCAATTCCCGGATCATTTTTATGCCCGAGGATTTCTACGATTTCTCCTTCCGCACTCATCCGGTCTTCAGGAAACTTCGTAATATTCACGATAACTTTGTGTCCATCGATGGCACCATTGTTCTGACTCTTCGGAATGAAGATATCATTTGGAATCCGCTTATCATCGGCAATAACAAAACCAAAATTGCGGCTGGATTCGTATGTCCCAACGACACGTGTGGTTGCTCTTTCCAAAATACGAATGACTGTACCTTCCGGCCGTGTCCCATCCTCTTTCCGTTTCTCAATGCGGACGAGGACTTTATCATTGTTCATAGCTGAATGAAGGTCAGAATGATGAATGTACACATCATCCTTGTCCTCTTCATCAGGGATGAGGAAAGCGAAACCTTTCGCATGCATTTGAATACGGCCACGAATCAAGTTCATCTTCTCCGGAAGACCAAAGCGGTTTTTACGGGTCCGCACAAGCTCTCCCTCTTCCTCAAGCTCATTCAGTGCCTTCATGAGGTCCTTGAATTCATCGGAACTTCCAAGTTCCAATGTCTCTTCAAGCTCTTGTACAGATAGTGGTTTTGATGCTGTTTCTTTGAAAAAGTCTAAAATTTGCTGTTTTAACTCTATACTCAATTGTCTTACCTCCTTTTAAATGAAGGACAAGACTCCGGCGTTATGACCAGTCCAGAGACTCAAGGAAAGCGAGGATGTCTTCGTGCAGCTGCTCCTTTTCCTTATCCATCGTGATCACATGACCAGAGTTTTTGTACCATTTAATATCTTTTTGATCAGCTTCTACTTGCTCATAAATATAGTTTGCACTTTCTGTGTTAATCATTTCATCTTTTTCTGCTTGGACAACAAAGGTAGGCGTGTAGATTTGATCGACTTCATCATGAACTTCCGTAATAAACCCGCCCAATTGCTTGAACATCTCTTCTGATTCATTAAGAAGTTCCCGCACCTCGCGATCAATCGTTTCTTTATCTTTCCCTTCCAATTGTTTATACTGTCTCGCTTTGAATTCAAACCCTTGAGTCAATTGTTTCTCGTTGTCGAAGAACATCGGAGAACACATCGTAATGATTCCTTTTATAGGCTCTGAATAAGCAAGCTTCAAGCCAAGTACGCCTCCAAGGGACAAACCTGCGACAGCAATTTTCTCATACCCGAGTTCGCGCAAGTGGTTCAAGGCGTCCTGAACATCCGCCCACCAGTCCTCGGGTCTAGCGTCGATCAAAGCTTCAAGCTCTTTTCCATGCCCTTCATAAATAGGTGCATGTGTTGTATAGCCGTGCTTCTGTAAAAACCGGCCAAGCATCCGCACATCAGCAGAGTGACCAGTAAAACCATGTAGTAATAATACCGCACGTTCTCCTTCCTCAAACGTAAATGGCTGAGGTTGTTTAATTTTCATGTCATTCTCTCCTTACTTCATCTATGTCCTGTTTTTAAGATTTCATTCTAAAGGGCAATGTATTCTATTTTACCAAAATTAAGTTCCACTGGCACATTTTGAACCTCAATCGGCTTTTCCCACTATTATTATGCTAATTTGCAGAATTGTGGAAGACTCAGTTTCGAGCCTTTTATTGAGTGGTTGGGGCTACGGGAAATAGCTCGCTTTCCAGCCACTTTTAACGCTCAACCTGGGTAACGAATCCCGGAAACATCTCGAAACTGAGTCTTGAAGAATAGGGAGCTATGGTGAAGGATCCAGTTTGAAAAGGAGAACATAAAAAAACTGCGCTTCGTTTTATGAAGCGCAGTTTTTTGATTAACCGAGAACATATGCAGTTAAGAAAGCTAAGACAAAGAAAAGAACGCCTGTTACTACCGTTGCTTTGTGCAACACTGCGTCAATTCCCCGTGCTTTCTGTTTCCCAAATAGTTGTTCCGCTCCGCCAGAAATCGCTCCTGAAAGACCGGCACTCTTTCCGGATTGCAATAGTACAAGGACGATCATTGCAATCGTGTTAATGGTTAATAAAGTAATTGCAAGTGTTTCCATGATGTGCCCACACCTCCTAAAAACGTACAAATAACTAGATTAAATGTAGCATAAAAGCCTCTCATCAGCAAGCTTATTCTGTATTCTGACAAAGGTTGTACCTTCACGATTGGAAATAGATTATGACAGTAAATGTCGGTCGTTATACGGACCATACCTAATGGTCGAATGGTGAAGATTCTTACTGAATAGTGAGAGGGATCACCATTCATTTAAGCTTCCATGAACATTTTTGATTGTTTTTGATTACTTTTGAAAGTTTATGGTTGATTTTTGTAAGGGTTTTCTTTTATTATGAATATAGATAACAAGCAAGGAGTGTAGGAATATGCTTACACCAGAACGCCAACAACTTATATTAAAAACAGTCAAAAACGATCATACATCTAAAATCAAACGTCTAGTTGAAGTAACGGGGGCATCAGAATCGACCATCCGCCGTGATCTAGACCAAATGGAGGAACAAGGACTCCTAAGACGCGTTCATGGAGGGGCATCGTTAAGAAGCTCCGCAAGTGAAGAGCCGACCATGGGGGAAAAAGTTACAAGATTCCATAGCGAGAAGCAGGCCATTGCTCAATTCGCAGCCTCCCTCGTTCAAGAAGGGGACTGTATATTCATTGATGCTGGTTCGACCACTTATGAGATGATTCCTTTCCTTAAAGAGAAGAACATCATTGTCGTTACGAATGGTTTGAGTCACTTGGATGCTTTAAATACCCATCAGATCAAAACCTACGTCCTTGGTGGTCTTGTCAAACACCAGACCGGCGCCGTCGTCGGCGCCGGTGCGATCCAAAACCTGCAACAATACCGCTTCGACCAATGCTTCATGGGAGCGAATGGAGTCACCCTGAAGGATGGGTACACCACTCCCGATCCCGAAGAAGCGGCGATTAAACAGATGACGTTGAATTTATCAAAGAATCGGTATGTGCTTGCCGATCATTCCAAGTTTGAGAAGGTCGCTTTCATGAAGATCTCTGATCTGTCAGAAGCAGAAATCATCACGGATTATAATGATGCCTCCATAGAAGAATATCGTAAGAAAACCAATATAAAGGTTGTGACAACATGATTTACACGTGTACATTAAACCCTTCCATCGATTACATCATGAACGTAGAAGCATTTGAAGCAGGTACATTGAACCGGGCAAATGAAACCTTTTATTACCCTGGTGGGAAAGGCATCAACGTCTCCCGCGTTATGAACCGCCTTGGTGTCAAAACAAAAGCGCTCGGGTATATCGGCGGTTTTACCGGCGCCTTTGTTCAACAGTTTCTTGATCAAGAAGATATTGATCACGCTTTTATTCAGACACCACAAACGACAAGGGTGAATGTGAAGCTGAAAAGTAACAAGGAAACAGAAATCAACGGCCCCGGAGCTGAAATAACAGAGGGTCTACAAGAAGAGCTCTTAAGCCAGGTGAAGGATCTCTCCAATAAAGACACTCTTGTTCTTGCTGGTAGTCTTCCCTCTTCTCTGCCTTCCGATTTCTATATAACCATGGCTTCGATCTGCGCTGAAAGTGGAGCGAAGGTCGTTGCTGATACATCCGGGAAAGCACTGGAACAAATGCTTGGTCACCCACTCTTCTTACTGAAGCCGAACCATTATGAACTAGGGGAGCTTTTCAACGTTGACATCGATTCAAAAGAAAAGGCAGCTCAGTACGGCAAAAAGTTGGTTGAACAAGGTGTCGAGCACGTGATTGTGTCTATGGGCGGAGAAGGTGCTGTTTATGTAGGCCGAAGCCATCAAATGTTCGCCAATGTACCTAAAGGTCATGTGAGAAATTCTGTAGGAGCAGGAGATTCTGTCGTATCCGGATTCCTTGCAGCGCTGGAAAGAGAGGAATCGATCCAACAAGCTTTCCGTTATGGTGTGGCTTCAGGAAGTGCCACTGCTTTTCAGGATGATCTCTGCCAAAAAGAGGATGTAGAACGATTACTGTCTGATATCCAAGTTTCCAATATAAACTAAGGGGAGTGAATCACCATGAAAATTACAGATTTACTGACGAAAGAAACGATCGTATTGAATATGTCTGCCTCTTCCAAGCCAGAGGCAATTGATGAGCTTGTTGGTCAATTGGATCGTGCCGGTAAGCTGAATGATCGCGATGATTTCAAACAAGCCATTGAGGCACGTGAACAACAAAGTACCACAGGGATTGGCGAAGGAATCGCCATCCCGCACGCAAAAACTTCTGCTGTAAAGGATCCTGCCATCGCTTTCGGAAGATCGCAGGATGGATTAGATTATGAATCCCTGGATGGACAGCCGACAAACCTATTCTTCATGATTGCAGCTTCTGAAGGCGCTAACAACACTCACTTAGAAACACTGTCCCGCCTTTCTTCCTTCTTAATGGATAACAAATTCCGTCAGCAGTTGGAACAAGCGAAGACAGAAGCTGACGTGATTGAAGCGATTAATGCTAAAGAAGCGGAAGAAGATGATGAAGAAGAAACGGAAGATCAAAACACAGGTAAGATTCTTGCTGTTACTGCATGTCCAACCGGTATTGCTCACACCTTTATGGCCGCTGATAAATTGAAGGCTACCGCAAAGGAAATGGGCGTGAACATCAAAGTGCAAACCAATGGATCTGGCGGTATCAAAAACAGACTGACCAATGAAGATATCTCAGAAGCGGATGCCATTATCGTGGCAGCTGATACGAAAGTCGATATGGAACCATTCCATGGCAAGCCTGTTATTGAAGTTCCGGTTGCAAAAGCGATTCACGAACCAAAAGCATTGATCAACAAAGCAGTAAACAAAGATGCTCCGGTCTATCAAGGTGGTGGAAGCACTAAAGAATCTTCTGACGATAAAGGCCAGCGTAAAGGTGTCTACAAACACTTGATGAATGGTGTTTCTAACATGCTTCCATTCGTTGTTGGTGGAGGGATTTTAATTGCTATTTCTTTCTTCTTCGGTATAGAGTCAGATAACCAGTTTGCACAAATGTTAAGTACCATTGGCGGAGATGCTGCCTTTTTCTTACTCGTCCCTGTATTGGCCGGTTTTATTGCGATGAGTATCGCTGATCGCCCTGGTTTTGCGCCTGGTATGATCGGTGGGTTTATTGCTATTACTCAAACAGTTGAAGGTGCGGGTAATGGTTCTGGTTTCTTGGGCGGTTTAATTGCCGGTTTCTTAGCCGGTTATTTAACGCTACTTATTAAAAAATGGTTAGAAGGTTTACCAGCGATTCTTGACGGTATGAAAACGGTCCTTTTTTATCCGGTTCTTGCGATTTTCGGAACAGGAATGATCATGCTGTTAATCAACCCTGCTTTGACTAGTGTTTACACGGCTCTATTCGGATTCTTAGAAAGTATGAGTGGATCTAACTTAGCTTTGCTTGGATTGATTGTCGGTGGCATGATGGCTGTCGATATGGGTGGTCCTGTAAACAAGGCTGCCTACACATTCGGAATTGCAGCTCTTGATGCAGGGAACTATACATTTATAGCAGCTGCAATGGCTGGCGGCATGGTCCCCCCTCTTGCAATGGGCTTAGCTACGACTATTTTCAAAAATAAATTCACGAAACAAGAGCGCGAAACAGGGAAGGCCGCTTACCCACTTGGAGCTTTCTTCATCACAGAAGGAGCCATTCCATTCGCCGCAGCAGACCCGGCCCGCGTCATCCCTTCTATGGTCGCAGGTAGTGCTTTGACGGGTATGCTGACGATGTTATTCGGAATCGGTCTACGCGCCCCGCACGGCGGCATTATCGTTGCACCGCTCGTTGAAGGTGGATTCATGCAAATCGTCCTTTATCTAGTGGCAATCATTGCCGGTGCAATTCTTTCAGCAATTGTTGTAGGATTCTTGAAAAAAGACCTGCAAAAGGCTTAAAATAATAAAGTTAGGGTAACTCATAAACAATAGCAAGTTTTTAAGGAGGAATTATAATGGTAGAGAAAACTTTTAAAATCACATCGTCCGACGGTGTTCACGCTCGCCCAGCAACAGTACTTGTACAAAATGCAGGAAAGTACGAGTCTGATATTAACCTACATTACAAAGAGAAATCCGTAAATCTTAAGTCCATCATGGGAATCATGAGTCTTGGAATCCCTGCAGATGCTGAAGTTAAAATCTCAGCAGAAGGCAGTGACGAACAAGAAGCGATCGACCATTTGGAAACAACTATGAAGAACGAAGGCTTGGGGGAATAACAGCATGACACAGCTTCAAGGTATTGCAGCTTCCAACGGTATTGCCATTGCAAAGGTTTACCGTTTGGAAGCTCCGGACCTTTCTTTCGATAAGAAAGATATTGAGCAGCCGGAACAAGAAGTCAAACGTCTACATGAGGCTCTGGAAACATCAAAATCAGAGCTTGAAAAAATTAAAGAACATACAAGAAAATCTTTAGGTGATGAGCACGCGGAAATCTTTTCTGCACACCTATTGGTTTTGAGCGATCCAGAATTGATTCAACCGATCGAAGACAAGATCAAGAGCGAAAACGTGAACGCAGAAGCAGCTCTTTCTGAAACGGCAAACATGTTCATCGACATGTTCAAAGGCATGGATAATGAATATATGCGTGAGCGTGCAGCAGACATCCAGGATGTTACGAAACGCGTAATGGCTCACCTTCTTGGTGTAACATTCCCGGATCCAGCATTGATCAATGAAGAAGTTGTCATCGTTGCGGACGATCTGACACCTTCGGATACCGCTCAATTGAACAAACAATACGTAAAAGGTTTCACGACTGACATCGGGGGACGTACGTCTCACTCCGCCATTATGGCTCGTTCTCTTGAAATCCCTGCCGTTGTTGGAACCAAAAATATCACTTCCCAGGCTGGGAAGGATACCATGATCATCGTTGATGGAATCAATGGTGATGTCATCATTGATCCGAGTGAAGATCAGATTGCTGAATACAAACAAAAGCAGGATGACTTCGAGAAACAAAAACAAGAGTGGGCGAAGCTTAAAGATGAAGCGACTGTCACTTCTGAAGGCGACCACGTAGAACTTGTAGCGAATATCGGAACTCCCGATGACGTAGAAGGCGTTCTGAACAACGGCGGCGAAGGCGTAGGCCTTTACCGTACAGAATTCCTCTATATGGGCAAAAGCCAGCTTCCTACAGAGGAAGAGCAGTTTGATGCATACTCTTCTGTATTGAAGCAAATGGGAGACAAGCCTGTCGTAGTACGTACACTGGACATCGGAGGAGACAAGGAGCTTGACTACTTGGATCTTCCTGAAGAAATGAACCCATTCCTTGGCTACCGTGCGATCCGCCTTTGCCTGGAGCGCGATGATATTTTCCGTGTCCAGCTTCGTGCATTGCTGCGTGCCAGCGTTCACGGCAACTTAAAAATCATGTTCCCGATGATTGCTACACTTGAAGAATTCCGTCAAGCAAAAGCGATTCTCGATGAAGAGCGTGCGAACCTTAAGGAAGAAGGTCATGATGTTTCAGATGAAATCGAAGTCGGAATGATGGTTGAAATTCCTGCCACAGCAGTAATTGCCCGTCAGTTCGCCAAAGAAGTCGATTTCTTCAGTATCGGTACCAATGACCTGATTCAATATACAATGGCCGCTGACCGTATGAACGAGCGCGTGTCCTACTTGTATCAGCCGTACAACCCGGCGATTCTTAACCTCGTCAACAATGTCATTGAAGCAGCACACGCAGAAGGCAAATGGGCCGGCATGTGTGGGGAAATGGCTGGAGACGAAATCGCCATCCCTCTTCTACTTGGACTTGGGTTGGATGAATTCAGCATGAGTGCAACATCCATCCTTCCTGCTCGTACGCAGATCAGGGATCTATCTAGAAAGGAATGGACTTCTTATAAAGAAGAAATCCTTTCTATGGGTACAGCAGAAGAAGTTGTGGCTTTTGTCAAAGATAAAACACAATCCAAGTAGTATTTGCTTGATGAGTGTGGGACAATAGGTTTGTGCCGTTCTACTTTCGGCTCTAGTTCTAAACGAGAAAGAGATGTGTTTCCATGACATTTACTGTGATCATGATCGTATGTATCGCGATTGTTTTGGGGATTGCCGCCATGTTCGGCATGGCTGTCTCTAAAGGCTACGAATACAAACACACTGTTGACCCATTACCAGACGACAAACGTAATAAAGATGAACACAAAAAAGCTGACGCTCAAAGATAGCGTCAGCTTTTTTCATTTCCATCACATAGGTCAAGTTTCTGTTGGATAGGTGTACGTACCTTTGGCTTCGGGATCCGTTTTGGGTAGCCCATCTGCAACACAGAAACCAACTTGTAACGTCGGCTATCAAGTCCTATAGCTTCAGAAAATTGTTCATCATGTAAATAAGGACTCGTTGTCCAAAGAACGCCAACTCCTGCTTCCCACGCTAGAAGCTGAACATTTTGTATATAGGCACAAACAGCGGCATAATCTTCTTCAAATTTACGAATATCCTCGTCTCTTTCCATATATATCAAAGCATGGTGAGGAATATTCATCAAAAAATCACGAATGCCTTGCTCGAGTCGAAGGGTTTTGTTTACGTCATACCCATCAAAGAACCCTTGCCTTCGATAACTTTCCATGACTGCTTCCGCATACGCCGCTTTTCCTTTATCCTGATATAGACGGATCTGCCAAGGTTCTTTCATCCTATGGTTAGGCGCCCATGAAGATTGATCAAAAATGCGTCCCAATACTTCCTTATCCACTTTTTCCTCTTTATACTCATGAATCGAGCGACGGCTTTTTATCGCTTCCAACAGCTCCATCTCGTACACCTCACAACATGATCAGCTTTGTCACAGGCTGCCCCATCCAAATAGCCCCATTCCCGCAGGAAAAACGGCACTTTGGTTTCCATGCTTTTATATGCCGAATACTGAGTCGGTACACCTTCGACCTTCATATTCAGGTGCTCGGCCATGGCCACAGCTCTTTTCAAGTGAAATTGATCGCTCACAAGAAGAAAAGAACGAATGCCTTTTTCATAACTGACTTCTTTTGCATTACTCAAGTTATCCTCTGTGATTAGCGATCGATCCTCAAACAGAATATCTTCTTCTTTCACTCCATGCGCCATCGCATAGTCTTTCCCTACTTCTGCTTCAGAGGAAGCAGCCTTCTCACTTTTACCACCCGTGAGGATCAAATATTCGACATGTCCTTTTTTATATAATTCAATCCCCTGCTTAAGACGACCCTCAAAGACAGGGCTTGGCTTTCCATTCCACTGTGCAGCCCCGAGGACGATGGCTGCATCGGCTTCCGATACTTTTTCATCGCCATAGGTCCACACGGAATACCCCGTGTATAATGCATAACCTATCATCAAGAATAAAATGATCTGAATGAATCTTTTCATATCTTCTGGTTCTCCTACTCCCTGAATATATATTCCATCATATCATAGAAAAAAGCCTCTCTGAATCATCAGAGAGGCTCATTTTAAAACTTATTTATTCAAGTTGTAGAATGCTTTCTTACCTGCATATGTTGCAGTTCCAAGCAGCTGGTCTTCAATACGAAGAAGCTGGTTGTACTTCGCTACGCGGTCGGTACGGGATGGAGCACCTGTTTTGATTTGACCCGAATTTGTCGCAACAGCGATGTCTGCAATTGTCGCGTCTTCTGTTTCACCAGAACGGTGAGAGATGACAGCTGTGTACCCAGCACGCTTCGCCATTTCGATTGCTTCGAATGTTTCAGTAAGTGTACCGATTTGGTTCACTTTGATTAGGATGGAGTTGCCAACGCCTTCTTCAATCGCACGGCTTAGCTTCTCCGTGTTTGTTACGAACAAGTCGTCACCGACAAGTTGTACACGGTCTCCGATACGGTCTGTAAGAAGTTTCGTACCTTCCCAGTCGTTTTCATCAAGACCATCTTCAATGGAAACGATTGGATACTTATTCACAAGCTCTTCATACCAATCAACCATTTCTTCAGATGTACGTACAACGCCTTCACCTTTCAGGTTATACTTGCCATCTTCATAAATCTCAGAAGAGGCAACGTCCATCGCAAGCTGTACTTCTTCGCCTGGCTTGTAACCAGCCGCTTCGATCGCTTCGATGATTGTAGATAGAGCTTCTTCGTTTGAACCTAGGTCCGGAGCGAATCCGCCTTCGTCACCTACAGCCGTGTTATAGCCTTTGCCGCCAAGTACTTTCTTAAGAGCGTGGAAAATCTCAGCACCCATGCGAAGCGCTTCTTTGAATGTCGGCGCGCCAACAGGCATGATCATGAATTCCTGGATATCTACGTTGTTATCCGCGTGCTCTCCACCGTTTACAATGTTCATCATCGGTGTTGGAAGCGTAGCTGCTGTGAAACCACCAAGATACTTGTAAAGTGGAAGACCTACTACGTCTGCAGCCGCATGTGCAACAGCCATGGATACGCCAAGAATAGCATTCGCACCTAGGTTACCTTTGTTTTCTGTACCATCAAGTTCTCTCATCATTTGGTCGATGATCACTTGCTGTGTTACGTCCATACCTAGAAGGTTTGGAGCAATCTTTTCGTTTACGTTATCTACAGCGTTTTGTACGCCTTTGCCAAGGTAACGTTCTTTGTCACCATCACGAAGTTCTACCGCTTCGTATTCACCAGTAGAAGCACCACTTGGAACAAGTGCTGTACCGAAAGCACCGGATTCTGTGTAAACTTCTACTTCAACAGTTGGATTACCACGAGAGTCAAGGACTTCGCGTGCATATACGTCAGTAATGTAAGGCATGAATATCTCTCCCTTATTTTTTAATTAGTGATTTTCCTGTCATTTCTTCAGGTTGTTCAACGTTCAAGAGTTCTAACAATGTTGGTGAAAGATCACCAAGAATTCCTCCATCACGGAGTTCCGCCCCATCCTTCGTCACAATGACGGGCACAGGGTTTGTTGTATGAGCTGTCATAGCGTCTCCATCCAAGGTCGTCACCTCGTCAGAGTTCCCATGGTCAGCTGTAATGATCGCATGGCCACCTTTTTCGTGGATCTTATCTACGATCTTGCCTAAGCATTCGTCTACCGCTTCAATTGCTTTAATGGTCGGCTCAAGCATGCCTGAGTGTCCCACCATATCAGGATTGGCGAAATTCAGAATGATGGCATTGTGCTTTTCAGCATCCAGTGCTTCAAGAAGCGCATCTGTGACTTCATAAGCACTCATTTCTGGTTTCTGATCATATGTTGCGACTTTTGGAGAATCGATGAGGATACGCTCTTCCCCTTCGAATTCTTTTTCACGGCCGCCGCTCATGAAGAACGTCACGTGTGGATACTTTTCTGTCTCCGCGATACGCAGTTGCTTCATGTCATTGTCAGCAAGGACTTCCCCGACTGTATTTTTCAAGTCATTCGGAGGGAAGGCAATCTTACTTCTGACCTGGTCGCTGTATTGCGTCATACCCACAAAGTGAAGGTTTTTCGGAGCGTTTTCACCACGATCATAACCATCAAAATCGTCGTTTGCGAATGTACGGGAAAGTTGAATGGCACGGTCCGGACGGAAATTGAAGAAAATGATACTGTCTTCGTCTTCCACCTTTCCAATCGGATTGTTGTCCTCGTCCGTAAGAACAACAGGTTCAACAAACTCATCGTACACTTCCTGCTCATAAGAATCGTCGATTGCTTTGATTGGATCCTTGTACGTTGGACCCTCACTATAAGCAATGGCATCATAAGCTTTCTTGACACGCTCCCAGCGATTATCACGGTCCATCGCGTAGTAACGCCCTGAAAGGGTAGCGATTTGACCAACGCCTACCTCTTCAATAGCTTCTTGTGCCTGCTTGATATAAGTCTTAGCCGATTGCTGACCTACATCTCGACCATCAAGGAAAGCGTGGATGAGAACTTTCTCAAGCCCTTCTTCTTTCGCCAGTTTCAATGTAGCGATCATATGGTCGATATGACTATGGATCCCACCATCAGATAACAGACCGAAAATATGAAGAGCTTTATTTTTTGTCTTCGCTTCACGAACCGCGTTCAGCAACACTTCATTTTCAAAGAAGTCCCCTTCACGAATGGAAAGGTTGATTCTTGTCAGACTCTGATAGACAACGCGGCCTGCGCCGATGTTCAAGTGTCCAACTTCAGAGTTACCCATTTGACCTTCTGGCAGTCCGACTGCTTCCCCACATGCCGTTAATTCAGAATGCGGAAATTGGTTCCAGTAACGATCAAAGTTTGGTGTGTTCGCTTGTTTGACAGCATTCCCTTTCTCTTCATCACGAAGAGCGTAGCCATCAAGGATGATTAGGGCAGCAAGGTTTTTGTTACTCATTCTTACCTGCCTCCACTAGTTTTAGGAAAGAATCAGCTTCTAGGCTGGCTCCTCCTACTAGAGCACCATCAATGTCGGACTGGGATAGTAGTTCATCAACGTTTGCAGGCTTCACGCTGCCGCCGTATTGGATGCGTACAGCTTCTGCTGCGTCTGCACTTACATAATCACTGACGACTTTACGAATGTGTGTACAAACTTCATTCGCTTGTTCAGATGTCGCTGTACGACCTGTACCAATCGCCCAGATTGGCTCATAAGCAATGATTGTTTCTGCACATTGATCATTTGTCAGACCGTCCAATGCTTTTTTCACTTGTGTCTCAACAACGTCCATCGTTTCATTTGCTTCACGCTGTTCTAGAGATTCCCCTACACAAATGATTGGCGTTAAGCCGTGATTGAATGCAGCATGAACTTTTTTGTTAACCTCTTCATCCGTTTCCTTGAAGATTTCACGACGCTCGGAGTGACCAAGTACGACGTAAGAAACACCAAGTTCTTTCAGCATCACCGGGCTTACTTCACCAGTAAACGCACCGCTTTCTTCAAAGTGCATGTTTTGAGCACCGATTTTAAGGCTTGTGCCTTCTGTTTCCTCTACAAGTTTTTGTAGAAAAGGAAATGGAGCACATACAACTGATTCTACCTGCTCAGAGGAAGGAACTTCGTTTTTAGCCGTTTGAATAAAATCTTCCGCTTCACGGTGGTTCTTATTCATTTTCCAGTTACCTGCGATTACTTTTTTACGCATATGGTTTCACCTCTCCTTTTTATTTATCGTTCAACAAGGATACACCTGGAAGATCTTTACCTTCCATGAATTCCAAGGAAGCACCGCCGCCAGTAGAGACGTGGTCCATGTCATCTGCGTATCCGAATTTTTCAACGGCTGCTGCAGAGTCGCCTCCACCGATGACCGTGTAGCCATCTGTTTCAGAGAGAGCATTCGCTACAGCTTTTGTACCGTTAGCAAAAGATTCGATTTCAAAAACGCCCATTGGTCCGTTCCAAATGACTAATTTAGAATCTTTAATGACTTTTGCATATTTTTCTCTAGTCTTCGGACCGATATCCAGCGCTTCCCAGTCGGCTGGGATGCTGTCGATTCCGACTTCTTCTTTGTTCGCAGAATCAGAGAAATCATCAGCAACGACGACATCTTCAGGCATAAGGAAGTTTACGCCTTTCTCTTCTGCTTTCTTCATATATTCTTTAGCTAGATCAATTTTGTCTTCTTCAAGAAGTGACTTACCGATTTCATGCCCTAGTGCTTTCACAAATGTGTAAGCAAGACCTCCACCGATAATCAAGTTATCGACTTTATCAATTAAGTTATCAATAACACCGATCTTATCTTTCACTTTCGCACCACCGATGATAGCAGTGAATGGACGTTCCGGATTAGACAAAGCCTTACCTAGAACGTTGATTTCTTTTTCCATGAGGAAACCAGCAACAGCTGGGATATGCTCCGCAACACCTGCTGTAGAAGCATGGGCACGGTGTGCAGCACCGAATGCATCGTTTACGTAGAGGTCAGCCATGTCTGCAAAAGCCTTGGCTAATTCCGCATCATTCTTCTCTTCGCCAGGATGGAAGCGCACGTTTTCGATTAGAAGAACATCGCCGTTTTCCATTTCAGAAATGGCTTTGTCTACTTCAGCACCGTGTACTTCGTCCGTTTTTGTAACGGTTTGTCCAAGAACATCACTCAGACGTTTGGCTACAGGATCAAGACGAAGATCTTCGACAACTTCACCTTTTGGACGCCCAAGGTGACTGGCAAGAATAACTTTTGCACCGTTTCCAGTCAGGTGCTTGATTGTAGGGAGGGCAGCTTTGATTCGAGTGTCATCTGTGACTTCTCCCTCGCTCATCGGTACGTTGAAGTCAACACGGCAGAAGACCGTTTTCCCTTGCACTTCAACATCACGGATTGTTTTCTTATTCATAGAATGACAACCTCCTTGGTTTGTGGTCAGGTTCATCGCCTGCCCTTATGTACGTTTCCACACTTTCATTGTGCAGAAACGCCGATAAGCAGGATGCGAAAAAACATGGATAAAGGAGGAGGACCTGAGACCTCCTCCTTTCCAGCTTTTTCATAGTATTTTCTAAATCGGCTCAGATATTACAAGCCTTGGTTCTTAAGGTATACAGCCAAGTCTACACAACGGTTGGAGTAACCAGTTTCGTTG
The DNA here is from genome assembly GCF_019599545.1 of Halobacillus sp. Nhm2S1. Lineage (GTDB taxonomy): Bacteria > Bacillota > Bacilli > Bacillales > Halobacillaceae > Halobacillus. The sequence continues at coordinate 131,577 of NZ_JAIEZV010000002.1, forward strand.
TCATACCAAGAAACAATTTTAACCATGTTGTTTTCAAGGATTAGTGTAGAAAGACCATCAATGATGGAAGAGTGAGTGTTGCCATTGTAGTCCGTAGAAACAAGTGGCTCGTCACTGTAGCCAAGGATTCCTTTAAGGTTACCTTCAGCTTCTGCACGAAGAGCTTCGTTCACTTCTTCAGCAGTTACATCTTTATCAAGCTCAGCAACTAAGTCTACGATGGATACGTTGGATGTTGGTACACGCATTGCCATACCGCTAAGCTTGCCATCAAGGTGTGGAAGAACTTTTGCAACGGCTTGTGCAGCACCTGTAGTTGTCGGGATGATGTTCTCAGCAGCTGCACGCGCACGACGGTAATCTTTGTGTGGAAGATCAAGGATCTGCTGGTCGTTCGTGTAAGAGTGAACAGTTGTCATCATACCGCGCTTAAGACCGAACTTCTCGTCAAGAACTTTAGCGTATGGTGCCAAGCAGTTCGTCGTACAAGAAGCGTTTGAGATTACGTGGTGAGAATCTTTGTCGTACTGGTCTTCGTTTACACCCATAACGACTGTAAGGTCTTCTTGCTTCGCTGGAGCAGAGATAACAACTTTCTTAGCACCTGCATCCAAGTGTTTCTTCGCATCGTCACGCTGAGTGAAGCGACCTGTAGATTCGATGACGATATCTACACCAAGATCTCCCCAACCAAGTTGAGCTGGATCTTTTTCAGAAAGTACTTTAACTTCTTTTCCGCCGACAATCAGGTTGTCACCGTTTGTCGTCACTTCTTGCTCAAGCTTACCGTGTACCGTATCGTATTGAAGCAAGTGTGCAAGCATGTTTGCATCTGTCAAGTCGTTAACCGCTACTACCTCTACGTCATTGTTGTTTAGAGCAGCACGGAAAACATTACGTCCAATACGTCCAAATCCGTTAATACCAATTCTTACTGTCATGCAAAATTCCTCCTTAGGATGATTGAAATCATATTTATTTAAAGGGATAAATCCCTTATTAACTCTTGGGCTGCACCCTCATCAGTGATCAGGACATTACTCTGGCCCGGTTGGAAATAAGATGAAATGGCTTGTGCTTTCGAACGGCCCCCAGCAACAGCGATCACGTGTTTGGCACGTTTCAGATCTTCTAATTGCAAACCGACCGTACGAACTTTGTGAACGATCTCACCCTCCACATTAAAATAATAACCAAAAGCTTCGCCTACTGCGTTATGCTTTCTGATTAATTCCAACTGTTCAGGGGAAGTCTTTCTCCGTTCTGCCATCGTTAGCGCATCGCCGACTCCGTGGATGACGATTTCAGCATGACGGATGATGTCTAACACTTCTTTGATCGAAGGTTCTTCTTTTATCGTCTGATACGATTCCTCACTGAGAGGATCGGGTACATACAAAAGACGATAGTCACCCCTTGCTTTTTTCGCCATTTCCGCACAGATCGTATTGGCCTGGTTTTCAACTCTTTCACCTAAGCCTCCACGTGCAGGAACGTATAAGCACTGATCAGCTCCAGATAGCGGCGTCATTACTTGTGCGACGGATGCCATGGTTGTTCCGCCTGTAATAGCGATCACCTGGTCAGGCGACATATGTTCTTTCAAATACTGGACACATGCTTTTCCCATCTCTTGTTTTACCCAATTAAGCTCATCACTATCACCAGGAACAACAACGACATAGTCTAAATTTAATTTATCCTTTAATTGTTGTTCTAAAACCTTAATCCCAGAGACCTCTTTAATAAACTCAGCTAACTGCTCAAGAATGTTCTGCCCTTCATAACTCAAGTGCATGCCTCTTGAAGTAATTTCTACAGCACCTTGTTTATTCAGAAAGTCCACTTCGCTTCGGACCGTACGTTCAGCCAGCTCAACACTTTCAGCTAACGCTCTTCGGCCCACAGGCTGCATGATCTGGATGTAGTACAACAACTGATAACGGCGCTGTATAACGTCCAGGACATCCGGGAATAATTTTTTTTGTAAGTCGATGAACGCTCTCATGGAAAAAGCCCCTTCTATGAAATGGTACCAACCGGGATGTATTACGTCCCAGCTAGTCATATTATGTCCCGCTCGGAGCAAAAAAATATCTTATTTCAATTTTATATTAACAGTGGGGTAGTCCACGTGCAAGCGAAAACCTAGACGTTTTTTATTGTAAACGCTTCATTAGTTCGAAGTAATCAATTTCACGATAATCCAACTCTTCTTCATCAATTTTCAATACCGGTATCTCCAGCATATACTTTTCAAGCAAGGCAGGATCACTTTCAATGTCGACCAATACTACTTGGACCTCAAACAAAGACAACAAATCCTTAACTTCATCACATAACCCACAGTCTTCTTTTACATATAATATGACTTCAGACATACGCAAACCTCCCTGATCGACCATTTTCATCATACCAAACGGCACCCTGACTCATCCATCAACAAAGCATAAAATCGAACTAAAAAAAGACACGCTTCAGGAAGCATGTCCTTTTTTATCATAAAAACCATTATCGATTTTCAACTTACGTTTATCCAGGAAATGAGCTAACTCTTCACCTACATACTTTTCAGGTGTTCGCTTCAATGATTGATAGTTGAAGGATAACTTTTGCTGTTCTTGCATATCGAACAAGTGAATCCGCCTGTCTTCAGAAACTTCTTCAGTCGACAACATTTTGTAACGGATTAGGTTTGTCATAAATACCCCTCTTCTAAATAAAGCGAAAAATCTGACTTTATTTATTCAATAGTAACATAGAAAGAGTACTAAATAAACTACATCGCGATAATAAAACCAAATAAATGTTCGTATAATTTATGTGAGAATTATGTTTAAGCATTATTTAAATAACATGAGTGTAACCGCAAGAAATATAAGGGTTTTATATATTAGTATAATGATATTTCTGTAAAAAAAGGACCTTCCTTACATCTAAGGAAGGTCCTCCTGGTTAGCGCGCCCGAGAGGATTCGAACCCCCGACTGACGTAGAACCGGAATCTACCGCTCTATCCAACTGAGCTACGGGCGCAAAAGCGACATGCATTTAATATTATAAGGAGAATCCCTAAAAAACGCAACCCATTTTTTCGATCTTCCAAAAGCTTTTGTACAAATCTTTTTGTTTCCCCCAGTCCACTATTAGAGAGGGAGATCCTTTTCGAGCCACTCACTTGGCAGGGGTTGTTAGGGAAGGGGAGACGGCCACGGGAAAAGGAATCAGGGAAGCACTCGCAAGGTGTAGCCGGAGGAGGCGTGCCAGTTCCCCAGGATGTTAGCCCTTCCCCCACGATACCAAATTCTCTCAATCATCTGGAAAACAATTTTTTAGTTACCTGAAACGTCGCTTAATTATAGGCTTGGACGTTTACATAGGTAAATTTAGGGTATGATGGTAGAAGGAATTGGAACACATCACATAGAACGAATAAGAATAACCGTTTTTCATACTTAAAAGGCGTACACCACTTGCTGAAATAAAGGGAAAAAGGTCGATTGTTTTTGTTTGACCTTTACTGACCTTATAGGTATGATGAATGTATTCCATCATTATTAATTTGATGTTAAGGAGGATTTTCAAATGAATTTAGTCCCTACAGTTATTGAACAAACAAACCGCGGAGAACGTGCCTATGATATCTATTCCCGCTTACTTAAAGACCGCATCATCATGCTGGGAAGCCCGATTGACGATAACATTTCAAACTCTGTTGTTGCGCAGTTGCTTTTCCTAGCCGCTGACGATCCAGAGAAAGACATTTCTCTATACATCAACTCTCCTGGTGGATCGATTACAGCAGGTATGGCGATTTATGATACGATGCAGTTCATCAAACCGAACGTATCTACAATCTGCACAGGTATGGCTGCATCTATGGGTGCATTCCTACTAAACGCTGGTGAACCAGGTAAACGTTATGCCCTTCCTAATAGTGAAGTTATGATTCACCAACCGCTTGGAGGCACACAAGGACAAGCATCAGATATCGAAATTCACGCCAAGCGTATTATCAAGATGCGCGAGAAGCTGAACAAGATTCTTGCTGAGCGTACTGGTCAGCCAATGGAAGTCATTGAACGCGATACGGATCGTGATAACTTCATGTCTGCCTATGAAGCTGTTGACTACGGCTTGATCGATAAAGTTATGGAGAAAAACGACAAATAAGAAAGAACAGAAAATCCGCTGTGATGACACAGCGGATTTTTTGCATCCTGTATGAAAACGTTCCCTCATTGGAGAACGTTCATTTTTTCACATAAATACAGATTAGTCATTCTTCACGAAATCGGTAAGTACCTGAACCGCTTCTTCTTCATCTGATCCGTCTGCAATCAATTTAATTTCTTCGTCTGTACCGACAGCCAGACTCATTAACCCCATAATACTCTTAGCATTTACACGTTTCTCACCTTTTTCAATGAAAACATCTGCGGTAAACTTGTTCGCTTCTTGTACAAACTGTGCGGCTGGTCTTGCCTGTAAACCCGTCTCAAGCTCAATCGTTATCGTCCTTTCAATCACCTGTCATTCTCCTCTCATTCTATATTCCAACTTCTTTGTAAGCGGATTCAATACTTAGAAAAAAGAACGCTCTCTTGTAGAAAGCGTTTATAATTGTATTTCATTATAGCATGAAATTGTTAAGGAAACATTAATTTCTTGTGTTTTCTGTGACTTCACCTTTTCTAACTTTGTCAGCGAACTCGTCGATTTTTCGCAGGCGGTGATTGATGCCTGATTTACTGATCGATCCTCCAGAAACATACTCCCCCAGCTCTTTCAAAGAAACTTCCTGGTGCTGTAGTCTTAAAGATGCAATCTCCTGCAGTTTATCTGGGAGGGCTTCTAAGCCTACGGTCCGTTTAATGAATTTTATGTTCTCCACTTGGCGGAAAGCTGCACCGATGGTCTTATTCAAATTCGCTGTTTCACAATTGACGAGACGGTTGACGGAATTTCTCATATCCCGGACGATTCTTACATCTTCAAACTTAAAAAGAGCCTGGTGTGCTCCAATATTGCTGATGAGCTCCGTGATTTTATCCGCTTCTTTCAAATAAGTGATGTATCCTTTTTTACGACTGAGTGTCCTCGCGTGCAACCCAAAACCATTCATAAGCTTACACAACGCCTCGTTGTGTTCCTCATCAGATGAATAAATTTCAAGATGATAGGAAGAGGTTTCCGGGTTGTTGACCGAGCCGCCTGCAAGAAATGCTCCTCGTAAATAAGCCCTCTTACAACAGGTATCGTTCAAATATTTTTGAGGGATGTCTGGATTAATGGACAGAGGACCTTTCAGGATTTCAAGATCTTCGAGTACGACATTTGCTTTTTCCGTCATCCTCACAATATATACGTTGTTCTTCTTCAATCTCATTTTCTTCCGAACAAGGAGTTCAACTGGGTAGGGATAAAGCTTTTTGATTAACGTGTAAATCCTTCTGGCAATCGCTGCATTCTCTGTTTGTACATCGAGAATATATTCACGATTGGAAAGGGAAAAGGTGCCGTTCATTCGGACAAGGGCAGCTAATTCCGATTCCATACAGCAAGGATCGGCTTCTACGTTCGTTAATTCTTTTTTGATCTCTGATGCAAATGACATGATGTACACCCCCTTCTACCTGCCACGCAACACCTAAAGCATGGAGTGCAATAACTTTGCTAATTTTTCTGTGTCATGACGTAACATAGGCTTGCTATGGTCGATGATATCTTCTTCTATGACTTTCAATCCCATGGATTTAATTCTATCTATATCGTACACGACGGGCTCAGCGTTTTCTTCCGCATAAGCAGCCCGTACCCCTTGATCGATTGGTTGGTTATGCACAATCACTGACTGTAACACATCTTCACCAATATGATCAAATAATGCCTGGATATGATCAGCAGCCGTATAACCGGAAGTTTCCCCCTGCTGCGTCATCACGTTGCATATATAAGTGACCATTGCTTTTGTTTCTTTCAAGGCCTGACCGATTTCCGGAATGATGATGTTCGGTAATATACTCGTGTAAAGACTTCCAGGAGAGATGACAATCAAATCTGCAGACTTAATGGCATCCACGGCTTCCGGCAAAGGCTGAACCGGAGTAGGGCTGACGTACACCCTTTTTATTTTCTTATTCTGCTTCGGAATACTCGATTCACCGGTAACCACCGTTCCATCCTCCATCTCCGCATGGAGGTTCATGGAATGGTTTGCAATCGGATAAATATGACCACGCACATTCAGGACTCTGGAGATTTCTTTAATGCCTTTATAAAAGTCCCCCGTCATAGATGCCATCGCAGCCAGCAAAAGGTTCCCCATAGAATGACCGGAGAGACCGTTACCCGCTGCGAACCGGTGTTGAAAAAGTTCAAGGAGCATTGGCTCTGCATCAGATAGGGCAGCCACGACATTCCTGATATCTCCTGGAGCAGGAATAGCCATCTCGTTGCGTAAGCGGCCGGAACTTCCACCATCATCAGCAACCGTGACAATGGCAGAAAGGTCGATTGGTAAATTTTTTAACCCGCGCAACAGCACAGGCATTCCGGTCCCGCCACCTACAACAACGACACGCGGCTTGGTTTTATGGTCCATCCGTTACAAACCCTTTCTTTTATCAATATCTCTGTGCGTGACATGGGTCACGAAATCTGTAGAGAAGTATTCCGATAAATGCTCAGCAAGTGCGACGGAACGATGTTGGCCACCTGTACACCCGACAGCAACGACAAGCTGGCTCTTTCCTTCACGTTTGTATTGTGGAAGCATGAAATGCAGCAGGTCCTTCAGCTTTTCAAGGAACTTTTGTGTATCTGTCCATTTAAAAACATAGGAAGATACTTCTGTGTTCAACCCTGTTAATGGACGCATATGTTCCACATAGTGTGGATTCGGCAGGAAACGCACATCAAACATTAAGTCTGCGTCAATGGGAACACCGTATTTGAATCCGAAGGAAACCATCTGTATAGAAAACACCTGCTGTTCCTGCTGGCGGTACTTTTCAATAATCCGCTCCCGGAGTTCTTTCGGCTTCAGTGATGTCGTATCTATGATCGTCTGCGAACGTCCTCTCAGTTCATCCAGCATTTTTCTCTCTCTTCGAATACCTTCAAGCGGCAGTCCTTCTTTAGCAAGGGGATGAGATCTTCGTGTTTCTTTATAGCGGGAAACAAGCGCCTGATCTTCTGCATCAAGGAAAAGAATATGTTCTTGCAGCCACTCCTCTTTTCCAAGACGGTCAAGAGAATCAAACAGCGCATCGAAAAATTCTCGTCCACGTAAATCCATCACTAAAGCCACGTTTTGAATATTGTTGCTGGAATCTTTCATCAGTTCAAGGAATTTTGGAAGCAGGGCCGGTGGTAGATTATCGACACAAAAAAAACCGAGATCTTCAAAGCTTTGAACAGCTACGGTTTTTCCTGCCCCTGACATTCCTGTGATGATTACTAACTGAGTATCGTTTGCATTTACTGGCATCTTTCATCGCTCCCCATTAGTCAGGTCGTGACGGATCCAAATCTTCATCGATCAAGCGGAAGTCCGTCGTATATACAAATGTTCCATATACTTGCTCTTCACTACTTAAGATGTGCTTGAAAATTCTCCGATCTCCCTCTGCCATCGGCTTTTGAAGAACTTCATCAACCGGAACCCATTCCAGTTCACCTTCTTCACTTTCATCCAGCAAGGCCCCTGAATAGCTCGTACTGTAAAAAGTAAACATCATCCATTCTTGAGCGGTTTTCTCTTCTTCCCGCATGACGAATGTAAAGGAACCACGAAGCTCTGGGTTTTCGATGGAAAGTCCCGTTTCTTCTTTAAACTCACGGACGACGGAATCTTTGATATTCTCTCCAGCTTCCATCTTTCCGCCAGGAGCTACATACCAGCCTCTGCGTGGTTTTTTTAACATCAATACGGAATCATTAACTTTTAATATACAATTCGCTACACGCTGCATCGTTATGGTCACCTCATTTTCTTTCTAGAGGGCATCTCCACCCATTATACAATGAATACACAGGTTGCTACAATATTATGTTCCACAGCCTGGTTTGAAAACTATTTCCTTTAACTGATTCGGAAAATGGTTTCGTTGCTTATATTTACAATGAATGAAACGAACCCTTTGCTAAAAAGTTAAAAGTGTATCTACTAATTAAAAGTATCGGTATTCCAGAAAGTGCATTGGTTAAACAAAAAAAAAGACACAGATGACGAGCACCTGTGCCTCATAGAGATTAATCTATTAAAAGGGGGTCAATTAATCACTTCCATCATAACAGGAAAATATTTCATCGGTGTTACACCCGAGTTAAAATGGTGTTTCTTTTTAATTGACGACCTTCAATTCCTCTAAAAGATTTTCAATATAGTGCTGGGCGGATTGTGCGGCAATGCTTCCATCACCAGTTGCTGTCACAATTTGACGCAATTCTTTTTCACGGATATCCCCGGCTGCAAAAACGCCTGGTACTTTCGTTTCCATGTTTTCGTCTGTTTCGATATATCCTTGTTCATTTGTGATGCCTAAGCTTTCGAATGGTGTGGACAATGGAATCATTCCGATATAGATGAACGTGCCATTAGTATCGAAGTCGTATTCTTCACCTGTTTTCTTATTGTGAAGCGTGACGCTTCCCACTTTTCCATCTTTTTCATTGATGGATTTGACGACGGTATCCCAGATGAAATCGATCTTGTCGTTATCAAACGCACGATCCTGTAGAATCTTTTGTGCGCGTAATTCATCGCGACGGTGAACGATCGTCACTTTGCTTGCAAAGCGGGTAAGGTAGACACCTTCTTCAACTGCAGAGTCTCCTCCACCTACAACGACTAGTTCTTTATCACGGAAGAATGCACCGTCACATACCGCGCAGTAAGAAACACCGCGGCCGCCGAGTTCTTTTTCACCTTTTACGCCAAGTTCTTTATATTGAGCACCTGTCGTTACAATTACCGCACGTGCTTTGTATTCTTTATTACCAGCTTTGACCGTCTTGTACTCTTTGCCATCTACAACTTCTTTGATGTCGCCATACGCATATTCAGCACCGAATTTTTTTGCGTGATCGAACATCTTGTTGGATAAGTCTGGTCCAAGGATGCTTTCAAAGCCTGGATAGTTCTCAACGTCTTCTGTATTCGCCATTTGACCTCCTGGAATTCCACGCTCAATCATAAGCGTATCCAGGTTGGCACGGGAGGTATAAACAGCGGCTGTCATACCAGCAGGACCTGCCCCAGCGATAATAACATCATAAATACGATCTTCACTCATCAATCTTCACTCCTTATGAATCCGAGTAATCTCAGTTGCGATTCCTGTACATATCATAGTAAATCATACGAAAACCGTCCATTAATGTGCTTACGTATGAGAGAAATGCATGTTTACCTATTCCTGTTCCCAGGGTCCGCCTTCTTTCCCCATCTTAGGGAACTGTTTGCAGCCTTTTTCCCATAGCTGCAACGCTTTGGAAGGATGACCTGTATGGTAAAGGGAGATACTGTACCATTTGTAGTAAACTCTGCGCCTGGTGACCTGTTTATTACGAAGCGACCTGAACCGTTCGACCGCTTCCTGGTAATACCCTGCTCTCGCCAGAGTTTCAGCTACAGCTAGTTTTTGCTGTTCATGCATAGGAAATACATTGCGGAGTCGTTCAATGTGAAAAGACGCTTCCTGCGTCATTCCTTTTTTCAAATAAAAAGTAGCCAAATTCACGTCACAATGGATGTTCGCCGGCTCTTTCTCAAGGGTTTCTTTTTCAAACTGAATGGCTTCGTCACGTTCCCCATTCATGAATAAAGCGTAAGCGTATCGATGTTTAGCGATTTTGAAGTCAGGGAAAAGCTCCATCATTTCATCAAGGACACTTAGAGCTTCTTCCCACTCTTCATGCTCCAGATGATAAAAAGCTGTTTCCTGATAGATGATCAACTCATCTTCATCTTCAAATGCCCAGTCATCGTCTTCATCTTCTTCCTCTAAAGAATCCAGCATATCTCTCAGTTGCTTTGCCGCTTCTTCAAATTCGCCGTCACCGGGTTGTTCTAAATAGGTGTCCACATATTTTTTTGCATCATTAAGAAGACCGAGATGAGCGTAATTATTGGCCATCAGATAGTAACAATCGACGTATTCCTTCCCGTGTTCAGCCAATACCTCGGTCAGTACCTGATTTGCGGCATGATAAGAGCCAACTTCCGTATAAACGACAGAAAGTTGGCATGGATATAATGGTTCATCGGGAGAAGCTTCGATCGCCTTTTTCAGCCACTTGACAGCAGCACTGAAACGACGCTTTTGAAAAGCTTGTATCCCATGGGAAAAATAAAATGAGCCCGTTGGTACAAATGGGATAATGTTCGTATCCTGTTGTGCTGTAGTTCCTTTAAGTGTAGTCGTCATGACTGTCCCCCTATTTCCGTTTCAAATCTCACTAATTATGCAGTATAACATAAATGCTCACAGAGAAATAGGAGAAAAATGTAATCCATTTAGGAATGACGCTTTTCCAAGACATCCAATACATCGTCCAGTGGAACCTGACGATCAGTAAGGATTAGTAAGAGGTGGAATAAAAGATCCGCAGATTCTAAAGCAATTTCTTCAGGATCATCATTCTTTGCAGCAATGATGACTTCCCCAGCTTCCTCACCAATTTTCTTCGCAATCCTGTCCACACCTTCCTGGAACAAGGTGGATGTGTAAGATCCTTCAGGAAGGGTTGCTTTTCGGTCTGCCAGTACAGTTTGAAGCTCATCCAGAATTCGATAGCGATTTTCTTTCGGTTTCGTTTCCGAACCTGTCAGTTCTTCCGAAAAACAGCTATAATCTCCTTTATGGCAAGCTGGACCTGAGGGTACCACTTGAACTAGTAAGGCATCCTGGTCGCAATCGTATTGGATGCTTCTTACTTCCTGGGTGTTTCCAGAGGTTTCCCCTTTGTGCCACAACTCTTGACGGGAGCGGCTGTAAAATACCGTTTCACCGATTTCTAACGTTTTTTTCAAAGATTCTTCGTTCATGTAAGCCAAAGTCAGGACAGCTTTCGACTTGGCATCTTGCACAATCGCTGGAACGAGACCTTGGGCATCGTATTGGATTTCATCTAGATTCATCGGACAGGCACTCCTTTTTCCTTCAAATATGCTTTCACGTTTTGCACAGACGTTTCTTTATAGTGAAATATGGATGCTGCGAGCGCGGCATCTGCTTCAACTTCAGTAAATACATCATAAAAATGTTCACTGGACCCTGCACCGCCGGAGGCAATGACAGGAACATTTACAACTTCCTGAACGGCTTTTAATAAAGGCAGGTCGAAACCGGATTTTTCACCGTCTTTATTCATGGACGTGAGCAGAATTTCTCCTGCTCCAAGTTTGACCGCTTCCCTCGCCCAATCCGTCACGAGCCAATCGGTCGGAGTCCGGCCTCCATGCGTATAAACACGCCAGTTCGCTGCCTCTTCATCATACTTCGCATCAATCGCCACAACGATGCACTGACTTCCGAAGTAATCTGCACCTTCAGTGATCAAAGCAGGCCTTTTCACAGCGGATGAGTTTAGGGATACTTTATCTGCTCCATTTCGGAGGGTTTCTTTAATGTCCTCAATCGTCCTAATGCCGCCTCCGACTGTAAAAGGAATGGCAAGCTCTGAAGCAACAGACCGGACGACATCAATCATCGTTTTCTTCCCCTCATGACTGGCGGAGATATCGAGAAACACAAGCTCATCCGCTCCTTGTTCGTCGTACACCTTCGCAAGTTCAACAGGATCGCCAGCATCCCGAATATCAACGAACTGTATGCCTTTAACGACACGTCCTTCTTTCACATCCAGGCAGGGAATGATTCGTTTGGAGAGCATTCAGTCCACCTCCACAGCAAGTGCTTCTTTTAAGGTAAATTGGTTCGTGTACAAGGCTTTTCCTACAATCGAACCAATGACATGGCGATCCTTGTATTCTTTCAACTCGTCAAGGTCATCCAGGCCTTTAATGCCTCCAGATGCAATCACGTCCACACCTGTTTCTTCAGCCAAGCGGACGATTTCTTTCATATTCGGACCTGAGAGCATACCGTCTTTCGCGATATCCGTATAAATGAACGTTTTCGCTCCCGCCGATGCCAGGTCCTTTCCTAAATCCACAGCCTTCACTTCCGATTGTTCCAGCCACCCGCCAGTCGAAACAAAACCGTCTCGGGCATCCAGTCCAATCGCAATCCGTTCTCCATACTTCGAAAGAAGCTGTTTGGTTGTATCTACATCGCGTTCAGCAAGGGAACCGATGATGACGCGATCGACGCCCTCATCCAAGTAAAAGCGGACATCTTCTTCAGAGCGGATCCCTCCGCCGATCTGTACACGGCAGTCCAATTCCTTCGCCACCCGCAACACATGCTCCGCATTTTGCTTCGAACCTTCCTTTGCTCCGTCAAGATCGACCATATGGATCCATGAAGCCCCTGCTTCAGCAAATTCCTTTGCCACTTCAAAGGGATTCTCTCCATAGACGGTTTCTTTTTCAAAATCACCTTGTTCAAGACGCACACATTTTCCGTCACGCATATCAATCGCTGGATAGATCGTAAAGCTCATCGTTAAAACTCCTCACTGTTTGCACATTACTTTACAAAAATTCTCTAATAACTGCATACCGGCTGTCCCGCTTTTTTCCGGGTGGAACTGGCTGGCTACAAGATTTTCTTTTCCAATGATTGCAGGGACTTCCATATGGTAGTCAGAAGTCGCATAAAGGATAGAGGGATCGTTCGTCTTTACAACAAAAGAGTGGACGAAATAGACGTGGTCTTCGTTTACGTCTGTCATCAGAGATTTATCCGGCTGATGGATCTCAAGCTGATTCCATCCCATGTGTGGGACCTTGTACGAACGTCCATTTTCATCAATCCCCGGGAAGCGGGAAATGGTGCCAGGGAACAACCCCAACCCTTCTGTAAGTCCGCCTTCTTCACTGCTCTCGAATAACAGCTGCATCCCTAGACATATACCGTAGACCGGTGTACCTTCAGCCACTTTATCTTTTATAAAATCTATGAATCCATGTTCTTGAAGTGCTTTCATCGCATCAGGAAATGCGCCCACCCCAGGAAGGATATAGCCATCACAGCCTACCAATACCTGTGGGCGATCCCCGATTTTATAGTCCACGCCAAGCCGTTCAAGCGCTTTTGAAACACTGAATAAATTTCCCATTCCATAATCGATGATGCCTATCATTATAAACTTCCTTTCGTACTCGGAACTCCTTTGACACGTGGATCGATTTGAGTCGCTTCATCCAAAGCACGTGCAAAGGCTTTGAACATCGCCTCAATGATGTGATGGGTGTTATGCCCATGATGCAAGACGATATGTAGGTTCATTCGAGCTTCTACAGCAAGCTTCCAGAAAAATTCATGGACATTTTCCGTATCAAATGTACCGACACGATCTTTTGGAAGCTCAGCGCGCCACTCCAGGTGCGGACGGTCACTCAAATCTACGGCTACCGTGACAAGCGTCTCGTCCATCGGCAGAGTCATGGAGCCGTAACGTTTCATGCCATATTTATCGCCAACCGCTTCTCGTAACGCCTGTCCAAGACAAATCCCGATATCTTCCGTTAAGTGATGATCATCCACTTCTACATCGCCCCGTCCGACAACCGTTAAATCAAAGAGGCCGTGTTTTGTGAACAATTCCAGCATGTGTGAAAGAAAAGGAACCTGGACATCCAAGTCCGCTTTTCCTCCACCATCGATTCCAAGTTCAAGTTGTATATCTGTTTCTCTCGTTTTACGTTCAATTCTTGCTGTTCTCGTTTCTGTCATTTCCACCGCTCCTTACGTGTCTCTACTGCGCGCGCATGGGCTTCCAACCCCTCCAACCGGGCAAATCGGGCAATCTTATCTACATTCGTCTCAAGTGCGTTTCTGCTATAAGAAATGACGCTCGATTTTTTCACAAAGTCGTCAACGTTGAGAGGACTTGAGAAACGCGCGGTCCCATTCGTTGGAAGAACGTGATTGGGTCCGGCAAAATAGTCCCCGACAGGCTCACTACTGTACGGTCCTAGGAAAATCGCTCCTGCGTGCTTGATCTTTCCCAGCTCCTGAAAAGGATCTTCCGTCACAATTTCCAGATGTTCGGGTGCTATTTCATTGATGGTGTCGACCGCTTCTGCCCATGTTTTGCAAAGGACAATCATTCCATAGTCTTCCACGCTCTTTCTTGCGATATCAGCACGAGGTAAAGAATCCAGCTGTACCTGCACTTCTTTCTCCACAGCCTTCGCAAGCGTCTCACTCGTTGTCACCAGTACGCTTGATGAGCGGGCATCGTGTTCTGCTTGAGAAAGAAGATCGGCAGCGATTTCTTCGGCACGCGCGGTTTCATCAGCAAGAACGGCAATCTCACTTGGCCCAGCAATCATATCGATATCGACATCCCCGAATACTTCACGCTTTGCAAGAGCGACAAATACATTTCCCGGCCCTGTAATTTTATCAACAGAAGGGATTGTTTCTGTTCCATAAGCGAGAGCGGCAATCGCCTGTGCGCCGCCTACTTTGAACACATCTTCCACCCCTAGAATATGAGCAGCAAGAAGGACACCGTCGGGTACTTTTCCATCCTGACCGGGAGGGGTCACCATGACGACCCGTTCCACGCCCGCTACTTGTGCTGGAATCACATTCATGAAGACAGAAGAAGGATAAGCGGCCGTTCCACCAGGCACGTATACCCCTGCTGCATCGATCGGTGTGATTTTTTGACCTAAGAGCGTCCCGTCTTCTGAACTGTCAAACCAGGAAGTGGTCTTTTGTTTTTCGTGAAAAGTACGGATGTTCTCCGCTGCCTCCTGTAAGATTTGGACGTACTCTCCATCGAGGGAAGCATACGCTAGTTCAAACTCTTCTTTTGAAACTTTGAAGGATTCCAAGGTCGCTCGGTCAAAACGCTCGGTATATTCTCTGACTGCTTCATCTCCGCGATTCTTCACCTGAGCAATGATTTCCTGTACAGCCATTCGCTGCTCTTCCGTTCCTTGATCGACGGAGCGCTTCAATGACTTCAAATCAGATTTATTAATGATCTTCATCAGCGTTCCCCTTCCATCACTTCACTCAGTTTATTCACCATTTCCTCAATCTCGTTGCTCTTCACACGGTAACTTACCGGGTTCACAATCAAACGGGAAGTGATCTCTGTGATTTTTTCGTACTCTACCAGTCCGTTTTCTTTTAACGTGCGGCCTGTCGATACGATATCTACAATCCGATCTGCCAATCCAATCAAAGGCGCAAGCTCAATGGATCCATTCAATGGAATGATTTCAATCTGTTCCCCCTGTTCACGGAAATAGTCAGAGGCGACTTTCGGATACTTCGTAGCGATTTTCGGTGCAATCCTGCTCAGTGGCTGATCAGGCAGCCCCGCAACAGCCACATAACACGGACTTATTTTTAAATCGAGCACTTCATAAACATCACGGTCCTGCTCAAGCAGGACGTCTTTACCTGCAATTCCGATATCCGCTGCTCCATATTCTACATAAGTGACAACATCCATCGGTTTGGCCATCATGACACGGATGTTTTGTTCAGGAAACTCCAAGATTAACTTTCTTGACTCATCCATGTCCGCTTCAAGCTCATAGCCCGCTCTTTTCATCAGTTCCGCCGCTTCTTCGTAAATACGGCCCTTCGGCATGGCAATGGTCAACGGCTTACTCATCACGCCCACCTCCGCCTTTTGTCAAATCAATCGTATCTGATAATTCCCCTTTGAAAGCCTGCAAGTCCGGGATTTGGTCCACATGTTGTAACAGAACCGCCTGCCCATCCTCACGATAGCGTTTCGCTTCTTTGAGTCCTTTTCCGTAACTATCATCGTCCACGATGACTCCGATCCGTCCATCATCCGATTCCTGTTCGTTCAATGCCTCCACCAGACGTTCCAAATGGACGGCAAAACCCGTAGCGGATGCACTAAGCTGGAACGAAGGCAGCAACGTATCATAGCGCCCTCCGTTACAAAGAAGCGCACCAAGATTTGGCGCATAACCTTCGAACAAAATCCCGGTGTAATAGTCCATGTGGCTGATCAAATTCAAATCAAAGTGAATATACTTTTCGACCTCATATTGTTGGAGGAGACGATACAATTGCTTCAGTTCATTCACAGCCTGCATACAAGCCTGATTACGGGCAAGTGAACGGCTGCTTTCAAAAATCTCTTCGCCGCCTTTTAGTGAGAGCAGCTGAAGGAGAGCCTCTTTTTTATCCTGTGGAACAGAAAGTTCTTTCACCGCTTCCCTGTAACCGACGTAATTTTTGCGATATAAGTAATTCAAGAGATATTCAATCGTATCCTCATCATCTCCGAGTAAATCTGTGAAAAAGGCTTTCACGTAACCAATGTGACCGACCGTGATGACAAAATCATCGAGTCCGGTCTGTTTCAAAGATTCGACGAGGAGGGCGATGACTTCTGCGTCCCCATAAGAAGAATGGTCACCAATCAATTCTGTTCCGACCTGTTCGAACTGAGCCGGCTTCCCTCCTTCCGTCTGCTGGGCACGGAATACCGGTCCTTCATAAGCGAGACGAAGCGGAAATTCAGCGTCTTTGAGCTGAGAAGCAGCCACTCTGGCAATCGGTGCGGTCATGTCCGGTCTTAATACGAGTGTGTGGCCTTGCTGGTCCAAAAGCTTGAACAATTGCTGATCGAGCGTCGCACTCACTTTTCCTACCGTTTCGTGATATTCCATGATCGGCGTATCCATGAACGAATATCCAAACGATAAAATTGCATTAGATAATTGTTGGCGCGCTTTTGATTTTTGGTTATAAAAAAAGGGAAGCGTGTCCCGCATTCCCAGTGGTTTTTCAAACATCAGGCGTTTAACCAATGGAATTCATCCTTTCCTCAAATCCTTTAGCTTGCTAATATGCTAACACGATAAAGATAGAGCGTCAATGAAGAAACTCCTTAGCTTTGTTCCCCTTCTTATCATAGCAGAAACCGTTTCATAAATACGGGGCCATCGGGGTTTTTCGGTTAGAGGACAATGAATCGACGTTAGAGGACGTTAAATATTACAACAACGACAAAAAAGACGCACAAAAGTGTGCGCCCGTTGGGTCAGGTGAAAGCTTTATTCAAATGGAGGATCTCATCGGCGTAACGAAGAACCAGTGGTTCTGCAGTCGGTGTTTCTGTCTGCATCTGTTGGTGGATGAACAGTTTCCCAACCTTTTCAAACCTGGCCCCCTTTTCCATCATCTCCAGAGCTACAACGGCTTCATAAAGCAGAGCCATTTTTTCAGCCAGGGTTTTGCTGTAAAAGGTTTGGACTTCATCCGCCTGTTTTAATACTTCATCTGCATAGGAAGTGAAGTTCAGCACCGCGTCTTTCACAAGTTTGTGCTCTTCCCCTTTATTCTGGACCACCTCTAAACGCTCTTGAATATGTTGGACAAACAACTCATGGCCTTGATATTTGTTAAACAGTTTCAAGACTTCAAGACCGAGAATGTTCGCCGTACCTTCCCATACTGTCAAAACTTGAGCATCACGTAATAGTCTTGGTGTAACAAAATCTTCAATGTATCCATTTCCTCCATGCATCTCGATGGCCTCGTGTGTAAATTCAACAGCCTGTTCAGCTGTTTCTTTTTTCATGATGGCAATCCGTACACGGTTGAGGATATGTTCTTCTATTCTCGTTTCTTCTGGCTGACGGGCCACTTTTTCAAAAGCTTGGATCATGTCGAAAACCGCTCTCGTTTCCACTTCCTGCTTCACCGTCATGGAAACGAGTGTATCCTTCACCATCGGATATTGGATCAATGAATGTCCGAATGCATTTCTTTTAGTGGCATAATCACGTGCTTCTGATAAAGACCGTCGCATAATCCCTATAGAAGCGACTGCATTGCAGACGCGGGAAAGATTCAAAGCTTCCATCATATAATAGAAACCCCGCTCCGCTTCTCCAACCATGAACGCTTTCGCCCCGGTAAATTCGACCTCAGCCGAGGGAACAGCACGGACGCCAAGTTTATCCTTCAGCCTTCGTATTTGAACTCCATTTAAGTCCCCAGCTTCATTCCGCCAGGGAACGAGAAACAAGCTTAGACCTCTTGTCCCAGATGGTGCCCCTTCCGTCCGGGCAAGAACCATAGCTACACCACAAGCACCGGCATTGCTGGCAAAATACTTTTCACCATGGATCGTGTAATGGTCTCCTTCTTTAACGGCTTTCACTTCATTGGCGCCCACATCCGAACCGCCCTGGCGTTCCGTCAGAAAAGTCGCCCCTTCATAAAGCTCCACATCCCCTGTTGATATCACGTGCGGCAGATATTTTGCTTTCAATGGTTCGTCTGCGTAATGATCAATCAAATAGGCCGTGGCCATCGTTAACGTCACCGGGCAGTAAAAACCAGGCTCTGCCTGGGAAAGGAGATAGCCTTGCGCATACGAATACATGTAGTCACCTTTTTGTCCAAGTTCCGGGATTTCCTTATGAAGGTAACCAACGATTCCTTCGCCATACGTTTCTTCTATTGTTTTTTTGTAACCTTCGTTCAACCATACCTCTGATATGTCGTTGCCCATTTTGTCGTATTTAATTAACTTTGGTTGACCCTCACGATCCGTATGAACCGCTCGTTCATCGATATCCTGTGCGCATCTTCCACCAAAAAAATGGAGACGTTCATCTGCCCATCGAAAAAAAGGCTCCTCCCACGATTGCCTCAAAAGGTCTTGTAGATTTTCATCGCTCTCATAAAAGTTCACTTTGACGCCCCCTTATGCTTGACGTGCCTGTTCACGCAAACGGTGCTTCAACAATTTCCCTGTCGCGTTCCTCGGCAGCTCTTCCATCTCCTCATAAAGTTTCGGAACCTTATAGTCCGCCAGGTGCTCCTGCAAGAAGCGGCGGCATTCATTTTCCACATCTGTCAGTTGGCCGGTTTGAACGATATGTGCTTTGACTGTCTCGCCCCAATCTGGATGCGGAACGCCTACGACAGCCACATCTTCAATGTGTGGATGCTGCAACAGTAGCTCTTCTACTTCACGTGGGTATATGTTGACGCCACCCGAGATGATCATATCTTTTTTCCGATCGATGACCCACAGATAGCCATCCTCATCCTTCTCACCCATATCCCCAGTAAGCAGCCAGCCATCCCGGAAGGTTGCGGCCGTTTTTTCTTCATCTTTATAGTAGCCTTTCATGATTCCCTCGCCTTTAAGAGCGATTTCGCCCACTTGACCACTTCCTACTTCTTGTCCATCTTCATCAACAATACGAACCTCACAATGAAGCGCCGCCCGTTTTCCTACACTGCCGGCTTTTTCATCATGCTCCTGTGGAAGCAGCAACGTCCCGCTTGGACCTGCCTCCGTCAGACCATACAAGCAGCAAAGGCTGTCTGTTTCAAACTGCTCTCGCACAAACTGGACTTCCTTTTTAGACAAAGGTGCCCCTCCATAGGTCCAATATTTCACCCAGCTCAAATCCGTTTCTTTCACTTTTGGATGCTTGGCTGTCATTAAATAAGCGACAGGTGCCCCGAAGAAGTGTGACGCCCGTTCGGTCGAAGCAAGTTCTAATAATAAATCGGGAGTGAAAGTAGGGGCAATGATGTGAGTCGCGCCAACGAACGTGCCCCCTGCTAAAAAGAGATGCAATGGTGCGGAATGACTAAATGGCATCATATGAAGCATGCGGCTGGATGGTTTCATTTCCAATTCCACGGCCATCATCGAAGAGACTGTCAAAATATTTTTATGGGTAAAGACAACCCCTTTCGGCTGGCCTGTCGTACCCGAGGTATATAAAATCGATGCTTCTTCATCTTCATGAGCTTCATTCACCATTTCCAGCGGTTCTTCTTTTGCAAGTATGTCAGAGAACGAGTGCCAGGTTCCGTCCACACTCCCTGTTTTTATAAATGTTCCTTCTCTTTCATCAGCAAGCCCTCTCACTTGGTCAATCAGCAAATCATGCGTAATCAATGCGACAGCATCACTGTGATCGTAAATATAAGTAATTTCATTTCGAACTAACCGGGCATTAATCGGAACGACGATGGCCCCCAGCCGATGGATGGCAAAGTAACTGATGACAAATTCTTTCGTATTCGGCATATGGATGATCACCTTATCGCCAGCCTGAATCCCTAATCTCATTAAACCTCTGGCAAACTGGTTGACCTGACTGTTCCACTCTTGATAGGTCAGACGTTCTTCAGGTGTAACAATCCCTTCTTTTTCCGGGTATTTGCGAGACTGGTACGCTAATAATTCAGAAAGATTCATACGGGATCTCCTCTCCGTTCCTTTAATTCTTCTTCAAATTTGTCGAGCCACTGCCCCATTTCCGCTTTTAACTGTTCCAACTCCCGAATCCGGTCGTCCACCTCCTGCATTTTCCCTCTGCCATAGGCAAGCGTACGCTCAAGCTGACGAACACCTGAGGGGTCCTGGTCGAAAAGATGGATCATTTCTTTGATTTCATCCAGCTGGAAGCCATACTTTTTCCCACGAAAAACAAGCCCAAGGCGTGTCAGATCCTTCGGAGAAAAGGAGCGGTGCCCGCCCGAGCTCCGGGAAGGTCTGATCAGCCCAAGTTCTTCATAGTATCGAATGGTCCGCTGAGTCACATCGAATTTTTCAGCCACTTGTTGTATCGATAAACGTCCTGACATTCGATCCCCTCTCATTGAATGAAAATTCTAACAATTAAACTATACCATTAACGTTAACGTAAAGTTCAACTATAAAAATATGGAAATTAACTATGAAAAAAAGCACCTTACTAAAAGGTACTTCCTAGAGTATAGCTCCCTTTACTTGAAGACTCAGTTTCGAGAAGTATGTTGAGTGGATGAGGGCTACGGGGAAGATCTCGCTTTCCGCGGGAGCGCGGTGAGCCTCCTCGGACTGCGTCCTGTGGGGTCTCACCCTGCACTTTTTTCCCGCAGGAGTCTCGCCATTCCCCTCCACCTCTTTACCATGGAAGATTCTCGAAACCACTACTAAAAGGTCGGCTCGTATGATTATGGGAAGTGGATCATAGTAGACCTCCATAATACTTAAAAGCTTGATTCAGAACGCTTTATACCTCTAACAGCTGGATAGTGGAAGACCATCCAAATTGGTGCAAGGGTTCGTTTCTCCCTTACATCGAAAGGGGTGGTTGGGAAGCTGGGAGACTCCCGTGGGAGAAAGGAGATAGGCGAGATCCCACAGGACGAAGTCCGAGGAAGCTCGCCACTCCCCCACAGGAAAGCGAGTAGCTTCCCAACCACCCCTAACGCCCAACAAGGCAACGAACCCTGGAAACATCTAGAAACTGAGTCTTCAACAATTCTGCCAGATTATTTAATAATACAGTAACTTATCTTTCTTTGGATTGGAGGAGGAATAGGAAGGCTAGGAGTGAGGCGGGGATGTTGTCGCGAATGTTCCATTCCACCAAGTAGCCGGGCATTTTTTCGAAACGCTCGGCCGCTTCACGAGGGATGGCCCCTCTTTTTATGACTGCCCATACCTTCCCTTCATGATCCTTAATATTGTAATGGCCGATGAAATCGTCCCCTTCTGCACTCCAACGGCATTGTTCCGCTTCTATATACCGAGTGATGCGCTGCCCTGTGGTTTTATTTTTCGTTTGCTTCGTATAAGCCACATACGCTCCTGCTTCGTGCTGAATATACCCTCTCCACTGGAAGCCGCCCTTTTTTTCAATCTGGTAGAGCGGTTGCCCACGCTGATTTTTAAAAGTGTACACCGCTGGTCTGAATTGATCATAGGAAAACAGGGCTGTAAACATCGCGAGGGCTTTATGTTTCCACTGGATATTTTCTTGAATTTCTCCGTAACTCTCCCCATCCATATCAAATATTCCTGCCTGGAAGGTTTTGAGTGCTTTTTGTCCCATATACATCCGGGCTGGCACTCTCTCTATGGAGTCTTTCGTGAGGTCCTGTTCAAAATCTAAAACGGTTTTGGATTTTTGTAGATCAGTATAGCCTGCTTTTAGAAGCCCGACCCCCGTAATCGCAAAAATGGCTGCGTACACGACAGAAATAATAAAGCTGCTTGGATTTAAAGTGACCATTCCCATGATAAAAACGATGGATATAAATGAGAGCAAGGTTCCGGTCCATAATTGCCTTCTTGCATCTTGATAAATCATGTTTTGAACAAGCGACATCTTAGTTCCTCCTCAGAAAAGAAGCTATACCATAAGTACGAAAAAGAACGATGAAAGTTTCAAGAATATGTAAGAAAAAGACTCCTCCGCTAAAGGAGAAGTCTTTTGTAATTAAACATATTCAATTGGTGTGACAGCTTCTTCTAAAAGTTGATCAAGCTGTTCCGTATATTCTTGTTTTTGCTGCTCACTGTAATTCAGAGCTTTCGCCATATAATCAATCACGGATGTTTTGTGATCACGTACCCACTGGATGTTGAAGAAAAGAGCAGCCGTTCGTCGGACAAAGAAGTCGACTGGTTTGTACGTCATTTCTTCTTCCAAAGCATATGCGAGTTGGGCAAAGACGACTGGGTCGACTCCTTCTTGAGCTGCCTCTTCTTTTCGATCTTTGAAGTTGTTGAAGACTTTATCGACATTAGACCCGTAAAGTTGGACTAATTTATCGGCATCCTCTTGACTCAACCCTAAAGATTCACCAATTTGAAGGCGTTCTTCCTTATATTTTTTGAAGCCTTTGGATCCTCCAACATCGCCACCAGAGATCGGCATGTTTTTCGTTTCAGAGTCAGAATAACGGATGCCGTGCTCTTCCATCAGCTGATCGCGAACGAGGTCGACAGCGGTTTGTGCCATTTTACGATAACCGGTAAGCTTACCACCAGCCATAGAGATGAGACCGGAATCTGAAACGAAGATTTCGTCTTTACGAGAAATTTCAGATGGGTCTTTCCCTTCTTCATGAATGAGTGGACGCAGTCCTGCCCAGCTAGATTCTACATCATCCGCCGTAACTTCAACGGTTGGGAACATCGTCTTCATGGCGTTCAAAATATAATCACGGTCATCTTCGGTCATTGTCGGGTGAGCAATTTCCTGATCGTAGGTCGTATCAGTCGTCCCCACATACGTCTTGCCATCACGTGGGATAGCGAAAATCATACGGCCGTCCGGACTGTCGAAATAGATCGCTTGTCTCAAAGGAAAGACCGATTGATCAAAAACAAGGTGAACCCCTTTCGTCAACTGCAGCGTTTTTCCTTTTTTCGAACCGTCGATTTCACGAAGTTCATCAACCCAAGGACCACCTGCATTAATGATTTTCTTAGCCTTCACATGGTATTGTTCACCTGTAACCGTATCTTCCACTTTCGCACCCACAACAGAACCATGGTCATCATAAATGAAATCAACAACCTTCGCATAGTTCGTGGAACATGCTCCATGCTCTACAGCCTTCTTCATAACTTCAAGCGTCAGGCGGGCATCATCCGTTTTATATTCAACATAGTACCCTGCGCCTTTAAGTCCATCTCTTTTCACAAGAGGTTCCCGTTCAATGGCTTCCTCGGCACTCATCATCGTACGGCGCTCGGATTTTTTCACCCCCGCAAGGTAATCATACACACGGAGACCCACATTCGTAGAGAACGGCCCGAAATTACCCCCTTCATGGAATGGCAGCATCATCCACTCTGGTGTCGTCACGTGGGGGCCATTTTCATAAACGATCTCTCGTTCTTTCCCTACTTCCGCGACCATTTTCACTTCGAACTGTTTCAAATATCTCAAACCACCGTGCACCAGTTTTGTGGAACGGCTAGATGTTCCTGCTGCATAATCCTGCATTTCGACCACTGCCGTCTTCATGCCTCGGCTTGCTGCATCGAGAGCGATTCCAGAACCTGTAATCCCCCCACCTATAACGAGTACATCCCACTCTTCCTGTGTTAAACGGTTGAACTGATCTTTTCTTTCGTAACTAGAAAATGATTGCATGCTATCTCTCCTTCTTACGTTGTCTTCTAATTCATGGTCTGATACGGGTATTCCCTTTTTCAGCAAAGAATATGTGTCGGAATGCTCATCGAGTGCTCACACAGGTCATAAAAAAAGAGACCACGAAAACTCTTATGCGGATTGCATAAAGCTTCGTGGTCTCTCCGTATCTCCGACCGTTTCCATTAACTTGTAGCTCTATTATATCAGAGAGGGAGATGTTTTCAAGGAATTATTCTTCTTGTTTGAAGACCCTTGTCGCTTCCACAGCTTTTTGCCAGCCTTTGTATAGTTTCTTACTTTTCTCCTCATTCATACTAGGCTCAAATTCTCTTTCTACTTTCCACTGATTTGCGATCTCTTTTCGATCCTCCCAGAAACCTACAGCAAGCCCGGCAAGGTAAGCCGCACCAAGAGCCGTCGTTTCATTGACTTCCGGACGCTCCACGGTCACATCAAGCAAATCACTTTGGAACTGCATCAAAAGATTGTTTTTGACGGCTCCTCCATCGACACGAAGTTTTTTCACTTCGATGCCAGAGTCTTCGACCATCGCATCAACGACGTCTTTTGTCTGGTACGCAAGAGATTCAAGTGTCGCTCTTACGAAGTGAGCTTTAGTCGTTCCACGCGTCAGACCGAAGACTGCTCCACGAGCTTCGCTATCCCAATAAGGCGTGCCGAGTCCAACAAACGCAGGAACAACGTAAACGCCGTCCGTCGATTTCACCTGCCCAGCAATTTCCTCACTCTGTGGAGAAGATTCCACCATTTTCAAACCGTCACGAAGCCATTGAATGGCAGAACCTGATACGAAAATGCTTCCTTCCAGGGCGTATTCAACTTTCCCATCAATACCCCAGGCAAGCGTCGTTAACAAACCATGCTCGGATTTGACTGCTTCTTCTCCTGTGTTCAATAACATGAAACCACCGGTTCCATATGTGTTTTTACCCATTCCTTTTTCAAAACACGCTTGTCCGAAAAGCGCTGCCTGCTGATCACCAGCGATTCCAGCAATCGGGACTTCTTTTCCGAAAAAGTGATAATCTACCGTATCTGCATAAACTTCAGAGGAAGGCTTCACTTCCGGCAGCATGCTTTTCGGAACCTCTAAGATCTCAAGCAGTTCATCATCCCATTTCAAGTCATGGATGTTATACATCAACGTCCGGGAGGCATTGGAATAGTCTGTCACATGGGCTTTCTGTCCGGAAAGTTTGTAGACGAGCCATGTGTCAATCGTTCCGAACATGAGGTCTCCGTTTTCTGCTTTTTCTTTTGCTCCGTCCACATTGTCCAGAATCCATTTCACTTTAGTTCCTGCAAAGTAGGGGTCGAGCAATAATCCGGTTTTATCTCTAAATGTTTGTTCCAGCCCCTGCTCTTTCAGCTCATTACAGATGCTTTGCGTTTGGCGGGACTGCCATACAATCGCTTTATAAATCGGTTTGCCGGTGTTTTTGTCCCAAACGACCGTCGTTTCCCGTTGGTTAGTAATACCAATGCCTGCGACCTGACTCGCTTCAATATCTGATTTTCTTAAAACATCCGCAATACATGCAAGAACAGATGTCCAAATTTCGTTTGCATCATGTTCGACCCAACCCGGCTTTGGAAAATGCTGCTCAAATTCTTTTTGAGCCGTTTCTACGATCTGACCTTCATAATTGAACAAAATCGCTCTTGAACTTGTTGTACCCTGATCAATTGATAAAATGTACTGCTTCATGATTCCACTCCTTTTTCAGATTGATGCACTTTTTTCAGCTCCACACGCATGGAGGACAGTAAAATAAGTAAAATGATGATCGTGCCGCTCCAAAACCAGCCATTTGCATTGGCTTCAAAAATGGCCTGATAAAATAACCCACCATAGATACCACCAATGATCGGTCCTAGAACAGGGATCCAAGAGTAACCCCAGTCTGAGTCCCCTTTTCCTGGAATCGGTAATAGAGCATGAGCTATTCGAGGTCCCAGATCACGAGCTGGGTTGATCGCATACCCCGTTGTTGCACCTAGGGACATCCCGATGGCTACGATCAGCAAACCTACAATAAGCGGGTTCAATCCCTGTGTGAATTCGTTCGCACCGATAAACAAGATTCCCATAACTAATACAAATGTTCCAATGATCTCGCTGACAAGGTTTGAAATCGGACTGCGGATGGCAGGGTCTGTACAAAAGATCGATTTGATCGCCAACTGGTCTTCTGTATCCTTCCAATGAGGTAGATAATGAAAGAAGACGAGGACAGCTCCCAAGAATGCACCGGCCATCTGAGCGGTAATATACATCGGAACTTTACTCCAAGGGAAATCTCCGACCGTTGCCAGTCCAAGCGTAACGGCAGGGTTGATGTGCGCCCCTGTCACTCTCCCTACAGCGTAAACACCCATGGCTACCGCAAGTCCCCAGGCAATGGTAATCAGTACCCAGTTTCCTTCTGCTTTTGTTGCTTTTAAATTTGCACCGGCGATGACGCCGCCCCCGAAAATAATGAGGATCATGGTGCCAATCAGCTCACCCATGAATTCTGTCATGATGTGATCTCCTTTCTGTGTACCACGTTTGACGTACAAAAAACCACACAACATTAGTTTGATCTAATCATTGTGTGGATCCGTCAGCCTCTTCACGAAAAGGTGATTATGTATTCTCGCTGTTAAAACGCCATAATTCAGAACGTGAAGTAGAGACGGCAGAAGCACCCGAAGCGAGCGCTTGATCCACTTCTTCCTTAGTACGAATCAAGCCTCCAGCAATAACAGGAATGCCGATATGCTCCTTGATCTCTTTTATCATTCCCGGTAAAACGCCTGGTAAAACTTCAACAAAGTCCGGAGCCGTTTTTTGAATGAGCTTCACATTATGTTCAATCGCCTGACTGTCGATTAAAAACAGCCGCTGTACTGAAACAAGATGATACTTTTTCGCTTGCTGAATGACATGAGCTCTCGTGGAAATGACGCCATCAGGTTTCACTTCCTGCCCTATGTATTCCATGCCATAATCGTCCGCTTTCAAACCTTGGATCAAGTCTACATGCACAAAAACTTTTTTACCGGCCTTTTGTCCAATTTTAACCAGTTTCCTCAAAAGTCCCAGACGGCTTTCTAAAAGGATGATATAATCCGTTTCACTTTCTAACAAGGCTTCAAATTCTTTAATTTTCTTCACTGCAGGCAGAACCGACTGAGTCAAAGTCATTCTTCTCCCCCGTTCTTTCTTCGTTCTTCCATCTGTTCTTTCGTATAGATGAGCTGCATCGGATTCCCTCCTACAAAGGAACCAGCAGGCACATCTTTATGCACCAAAGTACCGGCAGAAACAACAGCGCGGTCACCGATTGTCACACCAGGGAGAATCGTCGTGTTGGCTCCAATCAACACTTCATCTCCAATCACAACATTTCCGAGACGGTACTCTTCAATCAAATATTCATGAGCGAGAATGGTTGTATTGTAACCAATGACTGAATTTCGCCCTACCTTGATTTTTTCAGGAAACATAATATCCACCATGACCATCAAGGCAAAAGCCGTTTGATCCCCAACCTTCATATGCAGAAAAGTCCGGTACAACCAATTCTTCATGGAAAGAAAAGGGGTGTACCGGGCCATTTGAATCACGATGAAGTTTTTGACCACTTTGAAAAACGGGACCGTCTTATAAATGTGCCAAAGTGAATTGGCTCCTTTGACCGGGTAGCGTTCCGTTTTCCTCATACAGTCATCCTCCTGTAATTTTTAATAAGTCTCGCATATTATCGAGCATGTAATCGGGGTTCAGATCGTCAAGTACTTTACGCCCTTTCACGGTCCAGGCTACTCCGGCCGTTTTCGTCCCCGCATTCTGCCCTGCTTCAATATCGTGTGTATTATCTCCGACCATCATCGCCTCAGAAGCCTGCGCATTCAGAAGGTTTAAAGCCTTCACAATCGGCTCCGGGTGTGGCTTCGCATTCGTCACATCATCCAATGTAATAATCGTTTCAAATAAACCGTCCAAATTTGTCAGTTCAAGCCCCATATGAACGGTATTCCTCATTTTCGTGGTAACAATACCTAATTTGTACCCTTGATCTTTCAGCGTTTCAATCGTTTCCACTACGCCATCATAGGCTTTAACGTAACGGTTATGGTTTTCAATGTTATGTTTACGATACGTCTCGACCATTTCCTCTACTTTATCAGGGTTCACTTTGTGCAGACTCTCCCTCAAAGGAGGGCCGATAAAGTCGAGAATCTCCTCACGCTCATAAGTGCGATCAGAATATTGTTCAATCGTATGGCTGAAAGAAGCGATGATCAATTCGTTGGTATCGATCAACGTTCCATCTAAATCAAAGAGAATGGTACGTATGCTCATTGGAAGGATCCTTTCTTTTCTGTTGTAGTCTGTTCCAAACGAAGCCGACAACAGCCGTTAACACTATTGCCGTCAATAAACGGATCAAAAGCAGTGGCCAAACGGGAATGCCGAGCGGAATGAAAATGAGAGTATCCTCAACGACTGCGTGACAAGAGACGAGGAAGAGAATGGCTAGATACATATCTTTCCTGGAAACCCCGTCCTCTTCCACTGCCTGAATCATCAAGCCTGCACCGTAAGCGAGCCCGATGGTAAGCCCCGCAACAAGTGTCATGGATGTGTTGCGTTCCATCCCTAGGAACCTTGTTACAGGGGCTACCCAGCCAGAAAAACGGTCCAGCCATCCCTTTTCACGTAAATACTGCATGAAAATCATCAAAGGGATGACAATCAAAGCAAGCTGCACGATGCCCATGAAGGCGGTCTGCACTCCCTGAAAAATGATTTCTGCCCATCCATTAGGATCAACTGTCTTTTCAGGCGCAAAACCGTATTTCGCTGTTTCGCCTCCGCCTTTCCAGAAAATATTGATGAGGGCAGCTGAAACCAATGCAAGCCCCAGCCGGACGCCGGCCACAAACCACCAGCTCACGCCGACCCTTTTAGCCACAGTTGATTCAATCAGTAAGTTATGGGAAAAGGAAAGCATCACGGCAAGGATGAATACTTCTTTTACCGTAAAATCGAAAGAGATGATGGCTGCAATACCTGCATAAAGATTCAACATATTTCCAATAACAAGAGGTACAGCGGCTTCACCGGAAAGTCCGATCCAACCCATCAAAGGTTCTAATTTATTCATGACCCATGGGAGGACAGGCGTGTACTGGAGGATTGTAACGATTAACGTTACGGGAAAAATGACTTTTCCAAGCGTCCACGTCAACTCCAGTCCCTTTTTACTTCCACGTTTTAGAATCCCCTTCATGCTACCTGCTCCCTTATTTTACTTTCTTTCCGTTATAATATTTATTCGCCATGCCATTCTTTCTGCGGTAAATGATCGCAATGACCGCTCCAAGGACTAGCACAATAGAGATAAATTGTGCCGTACGTATCTCACCGAATAGATAAAGGCTGTCTGTCCTCATGCCTTCGACAAAGAAACGGCCGACAGAATACCAGATCACATAACTTAAGAACACTTCTCCACGGCGAGGGTTAAATTTATGACGTAATACTAACAGCAAAACAAATCCGACGATATTCCAAAGGGATTCATATAAAAAGGTCGGATGATAGATGGTACCATCAATACACATTTGCTGGTTAATGAACCCAGGCAAATACTGCATAAAATTATTATAGAATGATTCGGATACTGGACCTCCGTGGGCCTCCTGGTTCATAAAATTACCCCAGCGCCCAATTGCCTGTCCTAGAATAATACTGGGCGCAGCAATGTCCGCCATCATCCAGAATGATAATCCCTTAATTTTCGTATAAATATAGGCGGTCAACACGGATCCAATCAGTGCCCCGTGAATGGCGATTCCGCCTTCCCACACGGCAAAAACTTTCCACCATGGGCCTCCAGCATAACGATCCCATTCGAAAATGACATAATAAAGTCTGGCACACACGATGGCTGCCGGAATCGCAAATACGACGATATCGACCATGTAATCTTTTTTCAAACCGAGACGTTCGGTCTCTCGCGTTGCAATCCATAGTCCGAGAAATGCGCCTGTGGCAATAATTAAGCCATACCAGTATATCGAAAGCGGACCTAATTGGAGGAAGACCGGGTTCAACGGTTCAGGTGTACACATCATTAACGGTTTCCTCCTTTACTCCTGTGATTGGTCTTGGTCGATGACTTTCGTCAAACGCTCTGAAAACTCTTCAGCAGCATTGACACCCATGCGCTTCAATCGGAAGTTCATAGCAGCCACTTCGATAATGACAGCAAGGTTACGGCCAGGACGTACAGGAATAGTTGCTTTCGGAACTTGAACATCCATGATCTTCATCGTTTCTTCTTCTAAACCAAGACGATCGTATTGTTTGTTCTTCTCCCACAATTCAAGGTTGATGACGAGCGTGATCCGTTTATAGCTTCGAACAGCTCCAGCACCGAACAGTGTCATCACATTGATAATGCCTAGTCCACGAATTTCCAAAAGGTGCTCAATCAGTGGAGGACTGTTTCCAATTAACGTATCATAATCCTCCTGTCGAATTTCAACACTATCATCAGCCACAAGACGGTGACCGCGCTTGACTAATTCCAAAGCAGTCTCACTTTTACCCACACCACTTTGACCTGTGATCAAGACACCAATACCGTAAATGTCGACTAGTACACCATGGATGGCCGTAAACGGAGCAAACTTGGTTTCCAAATAATTCGTCAGGCGACTAATTACTCTTGTCGTCTTATATGGCGATAACATCAATGGAACACCAGCCTCATTTGCGGCTTCACTAAGTTCATCAGGAATATCCATTCCCCGGGTAATAACGATTCCAGGTGTCACATCTGTACAAAGTTTTTCTGCTCGTTCTCTTCTCTGGTCTTTCGTCAGTTCATTAAAGTATGAGAGTTCTGTCTTGCCGAGCAGCTGTAGACGATCTTTCGGATAGAATTTGAAATACCCTGTCATTTCTACTCCAGGACGAGAAATATCACTCATATGTATTTCACGGTGGACGCCGTCAGCACCGGCAACGAGTTCAAGCGCAAATTGTTCTAACAAATCTTGTGTACGGACCTTGCTCATTTGTCCATCAACCTCCTCTTTCATCAATCACTGTCCCCTATTGTAGCATGTTTTTAATAAATCTTGGATAGGGAGGTTTTTTACCACCATTTCCCTTAGAGAGATCATCGCTACGGTAGTGGTAGTAAAGGAATTCAATAAAAATACCGTATGAGCGGGCTCATACGGTACGGGGGTTATTTTTTCATGTCCTTGATTAAGCTGTTCAACACAAGGTTGATCAGAGATATGATAATCGCGGCGATGATAGTCATGCCAAAACCATCAATCTCAAAAGTACTTCCTAGGAAAGCATCCGTCAGCCACAAGGTAATGGCGTTGATGATGAACAGGAATAGACCGAGAGATAGAATCGTAATCGGTAATGTAAGAATAACTAAGACCGGTCTTACGATGGCATTAAGAATCGATAGAATGAATGCCGCTAGCAATGCGCCTCCAACACCGTCAATGATTACAGAATCGAAAAGTGCTCCGACCGCAATAATTGCAATGGCGTTAACGACGATATGGATCAGCCAATTTTTCATAATTTCACTCTGCCTTTCGTGAATCGTTTTCTTCTCAGAGACGGACAGGAGGTTGTACGGTGACAGAACCCGTCTTCGTCTCTGCTTCTATATGATATGCATTTTCGAATTGTTCGTACGCTTCGAATTCCAACATTTTGTTAGCAACATCTTTTCGATCTTTCAATATCTTGTAATTTTCTAATTCACATTGAATTTGACCGAATTTCGTCCTCAAAACACCATCGATTTTCTTTTCTGTTGGAAGAGACACTTGTATTTTTCCAGTGGTGGTTTTATAAAAACCTGTGTGTGCTTTTGCCCCGTTATAATCAACAGTTATTGAGCTACTGACCGTAGAAGCATCCGCTTTTCCAAGATCTCCTGAAAGTGATATAGCTCCATTAATCGTGTCTGTTTCACACTCTTCAAAAATGCCTTCTAGCAATTGGACCGCACCATTGCCAGTCTGTATCTTACATGTCTCTCCAGAAAGCTGCTTCGCTTTCACAGATCCGTTTGATGTTTTCATCTGGAAATGATCACTCTTAATGTTCTCAAGGTCAAGATTTCCATTCGTTAATTGGGATTTGATAAATTCGTATTTTTTATTGGGAATGTATAAATCGACATTCATTTTTATCTTCTTTGATGGACTGGCGATGCGCAGAAGACCATTCTTTATATCCATTTGTGTCTCATCATGAAACCTTGCTCGCGCCTCTTCTTCTGTTTCCACTTGATAGACTTTAACCTGATAGGAAGCTTTTACATCCTCCTGATCCCAAGTATGAACGTTTAAAGAACCGTTGGATATAGAAAGATCGGCATCTTGAAATTCTTCGCGAGGAAGAATCGAATCATCACTGAATTCAACATATTCTCCAAATGAAAAATCGAAATCAGCATTTTTAATTTTCTCCATGGCATCATCCAGAAAATTTCTCAGTCCGTACTTAGACTTCTCACGTTGCTCTGATTCTTTTGAAGAAGGTTGTTCTACAGCTTCTAATAGTTTCGCTCCTTCTTCGGCAGAGATGGTGCCTTTTTCGATCATTTGTAGAATTTTCATACGTTCTTCATTCATAAGATCAGCTCCTTTTCATCTCTTACGTTTTTCCCTATCGAAAGGGTTCAAAAACTAAAAAACACCTGAGAAAACTTGGTTGGTTTCTCAGGTGTAAGGGTTCATTGGAATTTGTGCGTGTAAAAACGTTCTGTTTTCAGTCGTTCTAATTGCTCAGATGCCTGGTCATGATCCTCGATCAAACTCATCATCCCGTCAGCCTGGGAGAGATGCGCCTTGATGGCTGCTAATTTTCTTTCCCAGTAAGGTCGTACATCCGCAACAATGTCAGGCTTTCCTAAATCCTGTTCGGATTGATTGGAAATGGCGTGCATCCATACTTGGGGACGGTTCTCCTCTGGCATGTCCTCCACAGCATCAATCACTGCAGCACCAAGCGCATCATGGTCGGGATGAACAGCATATCCAGGGTAATGAGTAATGATAATGGTAGCTCCTAATGCCTCGATTCGTTCTTTCAAGTGCTCAGCCACTTGCTGCCGGGGTTCAAACTCTAATGTTTTATCCCTGTAGCCAAGCATTTCAACGTCTATATCCAATTGTTTGGCTGCTTCAGCCAGCTCCTTCTTCCGAAAAGAAGAAAGCGTTTCGCGATTAGCGAATACTGGATTGCCCATGTTCCGGCCCATTTCCCCGAGGGTACCACATAGATAGGTGACCGGTACGCCTTCATCACGGAATTTAGAAATTGTTCCAGACGCTCCGAACGATTCATCATCCGGATGAGGGAAAATGACAACCACTCTTTCCTTACTCATCTGGATCCGCCTCATGGGAAAAAGGTGTTTCACTGATTTCGAGAGCAACCATTAAACGGCCTTCGCGATCATGACCTGCCATAAGCAGGCGATTCTTTTCATCGATTTCGAAATCCGTCAATCCCTCAGCATAAACCCAGCCTAAGTCCAGTTTCAGACCTACGCGGTAAGATCCTCCAGTACTGACGATTTTTCCGTGTTGATAAGAGACTTGCGCATTTCGGATGAAAGCACCGACGTTGTACGCATTTTCATCGAAGTGACTGGCATAAGCCCCGTTTGTCGTTTCTAAGTGTACATAAACTTCTTTATTTGCTAGTTGATCAATTTTTTCTTGAACAACATTCTGTTGAATGGCATCCACTCGTATTCCTCCCGTCAAACGATTCTTGTTTAACGATACTCAATTTAGAGACAAGCGTCAAAACATCTACTTGTTCCCTACTTTTTCACGGGCATTCATTTTCTTATCCATCCGTGCCCGGTCTCGTTCCAGTACCGGTTTTAAATAACGGCCTGTATAGGAAATCTCCTGTTCCGATACATGTTCAGGAGTGCCGCTTGCGATAATTCGACCTCCGTTTTCGCCACCCTCTGGTCCGAGATCAATGATGTGATCGGCTTCTTTGATGACATCAAGGTTGTGCTCAATGATTAATACGGAATCCCCGTTATCTACAAGTCTTTGCAACACTTTCAGTAACCTTGAAATGTCATCCACATGCAGACCTGTTGTTGGCTCATCCAAAATATAAAAGGACTTTCCATTCGAGCGGCGATGGAGTTCACTGGCAAGCTTCACTCGTTGCGCTTCTCCTCCGGAGAGAGTAGTGGCAGGTTGACCGAGTTTAATATATTCAAGTCCTACATCGGCGACCGTTTGTAGTTTGCGCTTAATTTTAGGAATGTTCGCAAAGAAGTCGAGCGCTTCCTCAATGGTCATTCCTAATACATCAGCGATGCTCTTTCCTTTGTACTTCACTTCCAAAGTTTCACGGTTATACCTTTTCCCGTCGCAAACTTCACAAGGAACATAAACGTCAGGAAGGAAGTGCATTTCAATCTTAATGATTCCATCCCCACGACAGGCCTCACAGCGGCCACCCTTGACATTGAAACTGAAGCGGCCTTTTTTATATCCTCTGATTTTCGCTTCATTTGTTTGAGCGAAAACATCACGGATATCATCAAATACACCCGTATAGGTAGCCGGATTGGAGCGTGGAGTCCGTCCGATCGGGGATTGATCGATATCAATCACTTTATCCAGATGTTCCATACCTTCAATCGTTTGATGCTTCCCGGGTTTTTGTTTTCCATTGTGCAGCTTCATTGAAAGTGACTTATACAGGATCTCGTTAATGAGTGTACTCTTTCCAGAACCGGAAACGCCTGTTACAGCTGTGAACACTCCGAGCGGAATTTCTGCATCCACTTTTTTTAGGTTGTTTTCTTCTGCGCCTTTAATTTTCAGGAAGCGGTCATCCGCCTTCCGACGCTCTGCTGGTAAAGGAATAAACTTTTTACCTGAAAGATATTGACCCGTCAAGGATTTACGGCTCTTCATCACCTGTTTTGGTGTTCCTTGAGTGACAATATCACCACCGTGTGCACCTGCTCCAGGTCCAATGTCGATCAGGTAATCCGCGGCCAGCATTGTATCTTCATCATGCTCAACGACAATCAGCGTATTATCAAGATCGCGCATCCGCTTCAAGGTATTGATCAATCGGTCATTATCCCGCTGATGAAGACCAATGGACGGTTCATCGAGTACATATAGAACGCCAGTAAGGGCCGAACCAATTTGGGTAGCCAGTCGAATTCGCTGAGCCTCACCACCGGACAGTGTTCCAGCCGAACGGGAGAGGGTTAAATAATCCAATCCTACGTTCGCTAAGAAGCTGAGACGTTCGCAGATTTCTTTAAGAATCATCCGGGCGATCGTTTCTTCTTTTTCGGTCAACTCAAGGGCTTCGAAAAACTCCTTTGCTTCTGTCACGGAATAGTCGGTTGCGATA
Source organism: Halobacillus sp. Nhm2S1 (assembly GCF_019599545.1). Classification (GTDB taxonomy): domain Bacteria; phylum Bacillota; class Bacilli; order Bacillales; family Halobacillaceae; genus Halobacillus. The sequence continues at coordinate 167,107 of NZ_JAIEZV010000002.1, forward strand.
CCGATATGCTTCCCGTTGATTAGTACCGCCAGCGCTTCTTCATTTAAGCGATTTCCTTTACATTTCGGACACGGTTTTTGGGCCATGTACTTTTCCATCTGTTCACGGATGTAATCAGAGCTCGTTTCACGGTAACGACGAGCAATGTTCGGAATAACGCCTTCGAAGAAAATATCGTTTTCCCGCACTTTTCCAAAATCATTTTCATAACGGAAGTAGATTTTGTCTTCCCCACTTCCATAAAGCACCTTTTCTTTATGTTCTTCCGGAAGATCACGGAATGGTTTATCCATATCGATTCCATAATGATCGGCAACACTTTTCAGAAGCTGAGGATAGTATTGAGAACTTTGCGGCTCCCATGCAGCAATAGCATGTTCATTCAGGGAGCGGCTCCAATCAGGGATGACGAGGTCGATGTCGACTTCTAGTTGTGTCCCTAACCCGTCACAACGATTACAAGCTCCATAAGGGCTGTTGAATGAGAACATTCTTGGCTCTAATTCACTAACGGAAAAACCACAGATTGGACAGGCATGGTGTTCACTGAACATCAGCTCTTCTTCTCCGATTACATCCACGATCGTATGACCACCGCCAAGTTTAAGAGCTGTCTCAATAGAGTCAGAAAGTCGTCCTTCTACACCTTCTTTTACAACGATTCGATCGATGACGACCTCAATCGAGTGCTTTTTATTTTTCTCGAGATTTATTTCCTCGGAAATTTCGCGCATTTCCCCATCGACACGAAGGCGGATATAGCCTTCCTTCTGGAGCTGCTCAAAAACTTTAGCGTGTTCACCTTTTCTACCAGACACCACGGGCGCAAGGATTTGGAGCTTCGTTCTTTCCGGATATTCCATCACGCGGTCGACCATCTGTTGAACCGTTTGTGAACTTATTTCCACGCCGTGCTTCGGACAAGTCGGACGACCGATCCGGGCGAACAACAGCCGCAGGTAGTCATAGATTTCCGTTACGGTACCGACGGTTGAACGAGGGTTTCGGCTCGTCGTTTTCTGGTCAATGGAGATTGCCGGTGACAGTCCTTCAATGGAGTCCACATCGGGTTTGTCCATTTGTCCTAAAAACTGGCGTGCATAAGCACTCAGTGATTCAACGTAGCGTCTCTGTCCTTCTGCATAAATCGTATCGAAGGCCAAAGAAGACTTCCCTGAACCGGACAAACCAGTCATCACGACCAGTTTGTTTTTCGGGATGTCGATATCGATATTTTTTAAATTGTGAGCACGTGCTCCTCTAATACTGATATGTTTACTGGCCATACTCTTTTCATCCCTCCGCTTTTAATTCCAACAGCACATCACGCAGTTCAGCTGCCCGTTCGAAATCGAGATCGCGTGCGGCTTGTTTCATTTCGGTTTCTAGATTGTCGATCATTTCCAGACGTTCTTTCTTCGTCATTTCTGAAGGTTTCTTACCTGTATCATACCCAGCTTCGTCCTCGGCAACGTTTGTCGCTTTAATGACGTCACGGACTTCTTTCCTAATCGTTTGCGGTGTGATGCCATGCTCTTCGTTATAAGCGATTTGTTTTTCACGACGTCTGTACGTTTCATCAATCGCATACTGCATGGACTTCGTCATCTTATCAGCATACATAATCACTCGACCGTTTTCATTTCGAGCGGCTCGGCCAATCGTCTGGATGAGGGAGCGGTCGGAACGCAAGAACCCTTCTTTGTCCGCATCCAGAATGGTGACGAGTGACACTTCCGGAATATCCAGCCCTTCACGAAGCAAGTTGATTCCAACAATGACATCGTATTTCCCTACCCTTAGATCACGGATGATTTCAATACGTTCCAGTGTCTTAATTTCTGAGTGTAAATAAGCAACCTTAATTCCTAAGTCTTTAAGGTAATCAGTTAAATCCTCAGACATCTTCTTCGTTAATGTCGTTACGAGGACACGTTCATTTTTATCTTTCCGTTTATTGATTTCCCCTACAAGGTCATCAATTTGACCATGGATCGGGCGGACGTCAATTTCTGGATCAAGGAGTCCAGTTGGTCGGATGATCTGTTCAATCATTTTCGGTGTATGTTCAATTTCATAAGGACCCGGAGTCGCAGAAACATAGGCAATCTGATTGATATGTTCTTCAAATTCAGGGAACATGAGCGGCCGGTTATCCATGGCTGAAGGCAGTCGGAACCCATGGTCCACCAGTACTTGTTTTCGCGCTCGGTCCCCGTTGTACATTCCTCTGACTTGAGGCAGTGTTACGTGAGACTCATCGATCATCATAAGGAAATCATCTGGAAAATAATCAAGCAAGGTGTAAGGTGTTGCTCCTTCTTCTCTGAATGTCAGGTGTCTCGAATAGTTCTCGATTCCAGAACAAAAGCCCATCTCGTTCATCATTTCCAGATCATAATTTGTCCGTTGTTCAAGACGCTGGGCTTCCAGTAACTTATCCTGATCTCGCAATTCTTTTAGACGGACTTCCAACTCTTTTTCTATATTTTTGATCGCTTTTTTCAATTTTTCTTCACGGGTGACGAAGTGTGAAGCAGGGAAGATCGCTACGTGGTCACGATCTCCAACTACTTCACCAGTCAATACATCGACTTCACGGATGCGGTCGATTTCATCTCCGAAAAACTCCACCCGCATCGCGTGTTCCTCTCTAGAAGCGGGGATGATTTCAACGGAATCCCCGCGGACCCGGAATGTACCGCGCTGAAAGTCGATATCATTTCTCGCATACTGAATATCTACAAGATTTCTCAATAACTCATCACGGTCTTTTTCCATCCCCGTTCTTATTGACAGCACCTGGCTACGGTATTCGTCGGGAGAACCGAGACCATAGATACAAGAAACACTAGCAACGATGATGACATCGTTCCGCTCGAAGAGAGCAGAAGTCGCTGAGTGGCGTAATTTATCAATCTCATCATTGATGCTCGCATCTTTTTCAATAAACGTATCTGAAGAAGGCACATAAGCTTCTGGCTGATAATAGTCATAGTAACTGACAAAGTACTCGACAGCATTGTTCGGGAAAAACTCTTTGAACTCACTATATAACTGTCCAGCAAGCGTTTTGTTATGGGCGATGATCAGTGTCGGTTTATTCACTCGCTCAATGACATTGGACATCGTAAATGTCTTACCTGTACCTGTGGCCCCAAGCAATGTTTGATGCTTATCTCCTCGTTCAATCCCTTGAACAAGCTCCTCAATTGCCCGCGGTTGATCCCCTTGAGGTGAATACTGTGAAACTAATTCAAACTTCTCCTCCACGACGAAAACCTCCGTTCATTGTCTTTACTCGTACTTTAGTTTACCACAACAGTTTACCATTCTAACATCGAACGAACAAACATTCGCATTTGGATATTTCCTGTAAATTATTGGATGACCTGGTGTGGAATAAAATTCCACACCAGGTCATCCAGTTTATCCCATTTCCCGCAATAAAAAAAGCACTTTGCAGGCTGCAAAGTGCTTCGCTTATTAGAAATTCAGTGTTTGGTTATATTCGTTGACTTCGAACAGGTCGGTCAGTTCGATGTCTGGATTCTTATCTTTGAACCAACGTAGAGAGAAATCGTTTTTAAAGAGGACAAGTGGATTGCCTTCTCGATCTTCTGCAAGCATGTTTCGCTCATCAAACAACGACTCATCCACTTGGTCTTCTTTCAACCAGCGCGGGATGCGTTCGCCTAGAGGAGTCAATTCAATGTCTACGTTATACTCGTTCTTCATTCGGTATTCAAACACTTCGTATTGAAGCTCACCAACCGCTCCGATGATATAGTCTTCAAATCGATAGCGCTTGAACAACTGGATGGCACCCTCTTGTACAAGCTGTTCCAACCCTTTTCGGAACTGCTTGGATTTCATGACGTTTTTCGCCGTTACTTTTTTAAATAGTTCAGGTGGGAATTGCGGAAGCTCATCGTACTCGAAATTGGATTTCCCGGTTACGATGGTATCTCCAATTCGGTAGACGTTCGGATCATAGATTCCGATAATATCCCCGGCATACCCTTCCTCTACGGTTCCACGGGAAGAAGCCACAAATTGCTGGGATTGGGCCAGCTTGAACGTTTTACCCGTACGGGAAAGTGTAACGTTCATCCCGCGCTCGAATTTACCTGAACAGATTCTGACAAAAGCAATCCGGTCGCGGTGCTGCGGATTCATGTTCGCCTGAATTTTAAAGATAAAACCAGAGAACTCTTCATGATCTGGAGAAACAATACCTTCCGTAGATTTTCTCGGCGCCGGTTCAGGAGCCATATCAATGAATGAATTGAAGAAAGTTTCCACACCGAATGGAGCAAGAGCACTTCCGAAGAAGACAGGCGTCTGATCGCCACGCATCACTTTTTCCATATCAAATGTATCCCCAGCTTCAGCGACCATTTCCATTTCTTCTTCCGATTCCTGGAACGTGGCATTTTCCGTTAATTCAGGATGCTGATCCAGCTCGCTGTATGGAATGTACTCTTCTTCCTCGTTTCCTGTATATTGAACAAACTGCTCATTTTCACGGTCGAAAACGCCTAAGAAGCGCTTGCCCATACCTGCCGGCCAGGTCATTGGATAGGTTTCGATATTCAACGTTTCTTCGATTTCTTCCATCAATTCCAACGGCTCACGGCCTTCACGGTCCATTTTGTTAATAAAAGTGAAGATTGGGATGCCTCGCATTTTACAAACCTTAAACAGCTTGAGCGTCTGCGCTTCAATTCCTTTTGTTCCGTCAATGACCATGACAACACTGTCAACAGCGGTCAATGTGCGGTACGTGTCTTCACTGAAATCTTCGTGTCCGGGTGTATCTAAAATATTTACTTGATAATCTTTGTAAGGGAAATTCATCACACTGGACGTAACAGAAATTCCACGCTGCTTCTCAATTTCCATCCAGTCCGATGTCGCAAACTTACCAGACTTTTTCCCTTTTACCGTACCTGCGGATCGGATTAAATTTCCGAATAATAACATTTTCTCCGTCATCGTTGTTTTACCGGCGTCCGGGTGGGAGATAATAGCAAACGTACGGCGTTTTTTCATTTCATTTTGTATTTGACTCATCGTGATATCCTCCGTTTATTAAGAATTTCAATACATTAGGCTGGGTAGGATATACGTTTTACATTGGCAGATTCACTCCATAAAAAAAGCGCTCACACACTCAAGCGCCTTCGTCGAATTTTTTGATTATACTTTGAAAGTTAGCATAACCCACATGTAAAATCAATCACAAAAACGAACACCTTCCAGATATTGGTGTACCAGGTCATCCAGATTCTGGATGACCTGGTCCTACATTTAATCCTAAATCCCTCTCATTCTCTTTAGGTGTTCAAACCTGTTATAATGGGATAAAAACGATAGTAAGGATGCCAGTTATGCAGAGTTACTTATTACAACCGAACGATATAAAGAAAATCACTGGTCAGACTTTTTACACGCGCGGAAAGCAATATTTCGAACGCGGGAAGGTGTACGGCCTTTCTCATAATAGTGCGATTCGTTCATGGCGGGCAGTCGTTGCAGGTACACACGACTATGAAGTCCGCGTATTCTTTTTTGAGGACGATGATGTTGAAGCGACGTGTGAGTGTGCAGCTTATTCCACCTACTACACGTGTAAACATATTGCGGCCGTCCTGATCGCCATTCGTGAAAAAACGTTAGAAGACCTGGCGCCAAAACTGGCGGAAAAAGGACGGAAATCACAGTCCGGGTTGACGAACCAGGACCGGATGTTTGCGGTCAGCTTGTTTGAGGCTTTTAGACAGCGCCAGGAAAATCGCGGAGCCCAGGACTTGAAGAAACCGCTTCAAATCCAATATTACCTTCACCTTCAATCGATCCTAGGCTCAAAAAGTCTCGGTTTGGAAATGAAGCTCGGAGAAAACTATCCCTATGTGATCAAAAATATCCGTGATCTGCTTGATCATATCCGTAAAGATCAAGCCTACCGCATTACCAAAAAGTTTACGTATGATCCGGCAGAACACTCCTTTTCTGCAGAAGACAAAGAAATTCTAAGACTTTTACAGCTCGCTTACGAACAAGAGCAATTTTATGAACAACAATGGAATTCATCCGAACCTAAAATTTTAAAAATTTCTCCAGCCCTTGCTACTCAACTGCTTCCGCTTTTAGAGGAGCAGCAGACAGAGGTTTGGGAGCGAGGAGAAAACGTAGGACCTATCCGATTTGAGGAAGAGTTCCCAAACCTTTCTTTCTACGTTTCGGAAGAACGGGGCCATTTTCATATGCATATGAACCATTTGAAAGAGTACGATTATCTATCGGATTACCACCTTCTCTATAAACAAGGCAGTTTTTATCCTGTCGATCAGCAGAAAGAAGAGGTCCTTCAAACGCTCTACACTATCCTACCGTACAATTCTAACGGCAATCACACAGTAAGCCATCAAGATATGGAAGGGATTGTGTCGTATGTTCTTCCCGAACTGGAGACCATCGCAGATGTTCAACTTGATCGTGCTGCTCAAGAAAAAATTGTGCAGGAGTCGCTCATCGCTAAGACCTACTTGGATTTTCAACAGTGGACACTCACGATTGATGTGAACTTTCAATATGGGGACTTGTCGATCGATCCGTTCAATGAGCAGCCATTGAGCAATCAAACGATTGTAAGACGGGACCGACAGACAGAACAGGAAATCATGCAGATCATTGAGCTTGCCGAGTTCAAGTTTGATGGAGAGATGGTCTACATTGAAGACGAGGATAAGCTGGATCAATTCCTTTATCATTACCTGCCTAAGTTGAAAGAGCACAGCGATGTCTACCTTTCTTCTTCCGTCCGTTCCCTTGTAGAAGATCGCCCCCTAGAACTAGAGACATCCGTTGAGCTGGAGAGCGACGGCAATTGGCTGGATATCAATTTCACCATTGATGGCATTAGTGATCATGACGTCACTGAAGCTCTTAAAGCCGTCATTGAACGGAAAAAGTACTACCGTTTATCTGATGGTGCACTCATGGCGTTAACAAGTGAATCCTTCGATCGGTTCCAAAAGCTCGTCGATGATCTGGACTTGAGTACGAAAGATTTAGAGAACAACCACTTCCAAGTTTCTACTGCACGGAGTTTGCAGGTGGAAGATGCTTTGAATCCAAATGAGTCAGAAAGAAATCAACTTTTCCAAGAGCTTGTAGATCGACTGAAATCACCTCAATCCTTTGAAATCGACCCTCCAGATGGTCTGCAGGCGGACTTACGGCCATACCAATTGACCGGCTTTCGGTGGATGAAGATGCTCAGCCATTACGGTTTAGGCGGTGTGCTCGCTGATGATATGGGGTTAGGGAAAACCATTCAAACCATCACTTTCTTGTTAGATGAAAAGTTAAAAGGGAACATGACAGATCCAGCCATCATCATCGCTCCTGCATCCCTCGTCTACAATTGGAAAAAGGAAATTGAAAAATTCGCCCCTCAATTGTCGGTGCAGATTTTGACGGGGGACCCAATGGCAAGGCAGGAAGCGCTGAACGAAGCAGCAAATAAAGATATTTGGATTACATCGTATCCATTGCTAAGGCAGGATATTACTTCTTATGAAGAGCAAAAGTTTCACGCAATGGTCCTCGATGAATCACAAGCGATCAAAAATGAAACGACGAAAACAGCGGTGGCTGTTCGATCAATAAAATCGAGACATCGTTTTGCCTTAAGTGGTACACCGATTGAAAATTCCCTGCAGGAACTATGGTCACTGTTTCGGACCATCATGCCAGGATTTTTCACCAGCAAGAAAAAGTTTTTGCAATTGAAACCGGAAAAAATCTCTCTTATGACGCGTCCGTTCATTTTACGTCGGATGAAAACAGAAGTGCTTGATGAATTGCCGGATAAGATTGATACCGTCCAGTATTCAGAGCTGACGCGGGAGCAGAAAGAAGTCTACCTCGCCTACTTGGAGCGAATTCAAAACGATATTCAAGAAACGATTGCCACCAAAGGCATTCAGCGGGGCAAGCTCGAGATACTTGCTGGACTAACAAGACTACGGCAAATATGCTGCCACCCCGGATTGTTCCTTGAAAACTATGAAGGGCAATCCGGAAAGCTGGAGCAGTTGAAAGAATTAACCCGTGAGCTGAAAGAAAGTGGCCACCGACTGCTGATCTTTTCTCAGTTTTCAAGCATGCTGACCAAGATGCATGACGAACTCGCTAAAGAAGGATTACAGGCTTTCTATTTAGATGGCAGCACAAAATCAGAAAAACGGATGGAAATGGTGGAAGCTTTCAACGAAGGAGAAAAAGATGCGTTCTTCATCTCCCTGAAAGCAGGAGGCACCGGTCTAAACCTCACTGGTGCGGACACTGTTATCCTTTACGATCTCTGGTGGAATCCAGCCATCGAAGAGCAGGCGGCTGGCCGTGCGCACCGCATCGGTCAAGAAAAAGTCGTACAGGTTATCCGGATGATATCCGAAGGTACAATCGAAGAGCGTATCTATCAGCTTCAACAAAAGAAACGCGATCTCGTCGACCAAATCATCCAACCAGGAGAATCCATGCTTACTTCCCTGAGCGAAGAGGAAATCAAACAACTCTTCCAATAAAGAGCCGTTCCAAACGGCTCTTTTTCTTTTGCTTGTCGTTTGTTGGTAAATTCTGTATGACCTGGTCTGGAATGAAGTTCCAGACCAGGTCATACAGAATTTACCATATCACCCTAAAAAGAAAGCTGCCTTCCCGGCAGCTTTCTTTTTAGGCTTTCATTGTTTTCTTTTGCAGTTTGAACCAGTATCCTCCAAGGATGCAGGCGCCGATGACCATCGTCACCGTGGAAATGAGCATGTGCATCGATGAAGCGAGAACGACGTTTCCTGTAACGACGATAATAAATCCTACCACTGCATTCAGCAGAAGGGAGATTAGATAAGCCCAGGACAACGCGATATGGTATTTGAACCTTGATGCATAGATGACAAACCAGATAGCCGCTACAATGACAACAAATGTGGCGACCCAGTGTAAAGAATACACCGCGTTCGCAACGGACTCACTTGTAATCAAGTACTCCATCGCTGGAATGTCCATCATGACATTGCTCGCGCGGCTGTGTTTAAAGAATGCCCCGAGAATCACCTGTGCAATGTAGGCGATATAACCCAGCAGAAAAGCTCGGTAACTCATCGATACTGATTCCCAACTTGTCCGGTTCAGCTCAATTTTTTTCTCATGAAGACTGTAACTCAACAACACGAGAACGATTAACAGCAGCTGACTGAAGGTAACGTCGAACGTTGTGAACCCAGGTGGAGTTCCTAAAAGAACATTCAACCCTCCAACCATGGATTGAAATACAAGCAATGCCAAACTTAAAATAGCTAAAATAAATACAGATTTGTTTTTGCGGTATTTATAGATCGCACCGACAGCATTGATGGCCGTAAGCATGATAAGCAATGGAACCATCAAACGGTGTGAATACTCTATAATGACATGATAGTCCGTAATATCAGGAAAAATCTTTCCGTTACATACCGGCCATGTCGTCCCACACGCGTCCCCTGAGTTTGTCGCAACGACCAGGTTTCCAAGGATCAATGCGAGAAACGTAACGAACGTTGTTAGAATTGAAAATTTCTTCATCGTCTTACCCTTTCTCTATCTATGATCATGATGTCATGAATATTGTTTGTTTCCTAAGTAAATCATATCATGAATTTTGGGAGATAGAGAAAAGAAAGCGTCGTCATGAGTCATGAACTTTTTGTGAACGGCGCTTCTTCCTGATTTTACTAATGAGTAAATAAAGGAGAGAGACCGCAATTAAGAAGGTATTTACCAAGGAAAACACGTTTGCATAATGGTCGTCATCCCAGTAGGAAACTGGACTGTGAAACGTATAGCTGCTGATCGGGTAAAACATAGGAACCGCATCATCAGCGTGGGTTAGAATATCAAGGATCACATGTCCGAGCCACCCATAAGAAAATGCGGTCCACACGGAGAGCTTTCTTCCCTTCCAGATCAAAACAATGACAAAAAAGATCCCCCAAACAAATAAGGAATGACCGGCATGACGCAGGATAAACACGACTGGATGCTCAAACAGATCATGAACTAAACCAAATAACGAGCGCATTGGTTCAGCGTCGTCCACGACCTGCCAGGCCTGTCTTCTTACACTTAAATAGATAAACATGACATAATACACAAGGTCTGGTGAAAGACTGCCAAAAATAAACCAGCCGGTGAATCTTTGTTTTCTTGTTGCAAAAAATGTCCAGTAGCCATGGTGCAGCGTATTCATTTTTCTCCCTCCCCTAACTTCTTGTTTACCCTTAATCCCCAAGGGGAACCTAACCAATGGAAAGGAGCATAAACCGATGACCTATAAAGCTTATGTTTTCGATGCGTATGGAACGTTGTTTGACGTTCATAGCGTCATGAAGAAAATTCATCAATTTTTCCCTGATCAAGGTCCTAAGGTAAGTGACGAATGGCGCAGCCGTCAGGTTCACTATTTCCTCGTACGGCAGTTGATCCAAGGATACAAGCCATTCACCGATATTACCAGATGGGCACTGCTCGATGCCCTCGCTTACAGTGATGTGGATGTCAAACCGGACGTTGTGGAAGACCTCATGCACGAATATGAACAACTCCTGCCTTACGATGAAGTCCCTTCACTAAAACAGAACCATCAAGACAAGACGTTCACCATTTTTTCAAACGGCACACGTTCTATGCTTGAGCCTCTTTTAGAAAATAATCAACTGAAAGAAGACTTCGATCTACTCAGTGCCGACGACGTTGAGGTGTACAAGCCTCACCCGGATGCCTACAGCTACGCCCATGAACAGTTAGGATTTGAAAAAGAAGAGATCCTGTTCTTTTCGAGTAATCCTTGGGACATTACAGGGGCCGCTTCTTACGGCTTCCATACGGCCTGGGTGAATCGGAAGCAGCAAAAGTGGCCGGAACTTGGGGTCAATCCGACCCACGTAATCAACACGCTCAATGAAATCCCGGACTAAAAAAAGACGGAGTCCCCTCAAGGGCTCCGTCTTTTATCAATGGTGTTTGTATAGGCGCACCTGATTTTTCCCGTCACGCTTTCCTTTGTAAAGTGCCTTGTCAGCTGAGCGGAAAAGGTCATCCAATGTCCTTCCATCTTCAGGATAACAGGCGACACCGATAGAAAAGGAGGAACGGATTTCCTCTCCTTTGACGATATAAGGCTCTCTTAACTTCTCAAGAGCGCGCATGGATACGTCATAGATTTGATCACGATCCGAAATGTTTTCTAAAAGAATCGCAAATTCATCCCCACCGATCCGGCCGACAGCATCTCCGGACCGGATGCATTCTTTCATCCGCTTTCCGACACTGCACAAAAATTCATCTCCGATTTCATGACCATATTCATCATTGATGCATTTGAACCCGTCCCCATCTAAATAAAGAAGGGCAAAAGATTCACCCGACCGTTCAGCCTTGGCGATCGCCTGCTCGACGCGGTCTTCAAACAGTCTGCGATTCGGCAAGTCCGTCAAATAGTCGTAGAAAGCAAAACGCTCAAGCTTTTCTTCATAATTTTTCTGCTCGGAAATATCCCGGGCCACAATCACAAAATGACTGACCTGATTGTGTTCACTGACAACCGGTGTTCCCCTGCATTCAAACCACACAGGTTCCCCATTCTGGCTTTTCAGTGTCAAGGAAACCGTGAACGCTTCTTTACTCTTTTCACTCCACTTGAAAGCTTTGGAGAGGTTGTTCAAATCGTCTGGTTCCAGCTGCTGCATCATTTCTCTTGAAGACATCTCCTGCGGGTCACGCCCCAGAAATTTCGTCTGTGAAGGAGACGCATAGACCAGCTCTCCCATTGGTGAGAAAACAGAAATCAAATCATTGGAATGATCAGCAATCAGACGGAACTTTTCCTCACTCTGCCTTAACGCTTCATGGGCTCTCTCTTGATCCGTCCTGTCCTCAAGAATCGCATAAATTCCTTCTTTCTCGCCCTCGTTAATAATCGGAACGAGAGAAACACGGAGAATACGCTCTTCTCCCTCCATCCAAAAGCTCGTTTCAAACCGGGTACCTTTTTGGAAAAAGGATTCTAACAGCTGCTTCCTCAGCCAGCTTCTCTGCTCTTTAGGCACCCAATCGATAATCGAGGTTTGAACCAGGACCTCTTCCTCCACTTTCAGGAGACGTAATGTCGCTGTATTCACTTTCTTAATCAGCCCCTGGAAAGTAAGCGTTAAAATAGGCTGAGGATTATTTTTAAATAACGACCGGTAACGGGATCTGCTCGCTTCCAACTTCCGATGAGCGGCCTTATCTTTTGAAATGTCTCTAACAATCGAACTAATCCCGATCGTTTCCCCGTTTTCACTTTGGATGGGAGAAATACTGATGGAAACATCGATAAGCACTCCATCTTTTCTCTTTCGGACCGTTTCATAACGGGCAATCGCTCTTTCCTTCCCTTTCCGAACAAGCTCCTCCGCTTCTTCTCTTCTGTTCGAAGGGAGAAAAGGGAAGGAAGTGGCTTGCATTTCTTCTTTTGTATAGCCGTACAGTTCTTCTAATGCACGATTCGCTTCCAGAACGTTCCCAGATGTATCGACAATCAAGATTGCATCCGTCGTATCCTTCATCAACGAACGATACATGGCGTTGATCCGGCTGAGATCACGTTCTTTTTCAATCACTTCTGTAATGTTCCTTGTGATCGCAACAATGTGTGTAACTTCACCTGCTTCGTCCATGGTCGGGGTCAGCACGGAATGTCCTCTGAAAAGTTTCCCATTGACGATGATTTCATCTTCATATGTAAGTGCTTCTTTTTTTCTGACGACTCTTTGATAGGCTGCAATTAAATCTTCAGCTTGCTGCTCGCCTAAAAGATCCTCTATGTATCTGCCTTCCCATCCTGCTCCTTTAATTGGAGAATGGTTTTTGGCAGATTCATTCATATATACATATTTAAATCGCCTCTTATCGACGACTTCCATAAAAAAGATATAGTCGGATATTCCATCCATAAGCATATGTAACAAGTGTTCATGGGGAATGCGGTCAGCAATCCCTGCTATGATTCCATGATCCATCCATTCTTTCACTCGTTCCATGGATTATCCCCTCAATCATTAATCGTATTTACACATGTATACCATGTTACCATGTTTGGTTCCTGCTTCTCTATGTATCTTTCTACCAAAAAGTCAGAAATCCTTTCCAGATAGATAAAAAAGCAATGTGCAGGGCACATTGCTTTTGTGAGTTATACGGTTTGTTTTTGTTGAGCCTGAGCTTCCGCCTGCGCCTGTTTGATCAAACAGCGCCCTTTTCCATGCGGGATGCACATCGGTGTTCCGAAAAGAGGATCCTCTCTGACATCGCAAAGCATTTCAAATACGTGCTGCATCATGTCACAAGTCACCACATCCTCCGGTTTCCCTTGTGCGAAAACCGTTTTATCTTTGACTGCGATAATATGATCCGCATATCGGCAGGCCAGGTTAATATCATGAAGCACCATAACAACCGTACGTCCATTGTCCTGATTCAAATCAAAGAGCAAATCAAGAATATCAATCTGGTGCGTCATATCTAAATAAGTGGTCGGTTCATCCAATAGGAGTATATCTGTATCCTGAGCAAGTGTCATCGCAATCCATGCACGTTGACGCTGCCCGCCAGACAGAGAATCGACCGTTCTATCTTTCAACTCCATCAAGTTCGTATCTTCAAGCGCACGCGTCACAGCTTTTTCATCTTCATCCGACCAGCGTTTTGCGAACCCTTGATAAGGATAACGGCCTTGCTTTACAAGCTGATAGACGCTGAGACCTTCAGGAGTTGTCGGGCTTTGAGGAAGAATCGCCATCTTCTTCGCCACATCTTTTGTACGCATCTTGGAAATATCCGCACTATCCAGCACAACTTCTCCTGATTTTGGACGCAATAAACGAGCCATCGAACGAAGCAACGTGGATTTGCCGCAACCGTTTCCACCGATGAGTACAGTGACTTTGCCTTTCGGGATCGTAATATCCAATGAATCTATGATGATGGAATCTCCATAGCCTAGAGTTAAATTATTCGCCAACAGGGTATCCATAATCTGACCTCTCCTTTATGTCTCTACGAAATCTATCGCTGTTGGAGCTACACGAAAAATCACGAATTCTATATTTTCTCTATCTTCTAGTTTATGGGCTTGGTTCCACTCTGTCAATGAATTTGAGAATCATTTTCATCACTGGACTGTGGAAAGTGTATGCATGACGAGAAGAAATGAGAACACCTAGTAGGAAAGGAAAACCTTTCGAGACAAAGAGAAAAAGAGTGTTCTTTTTCATAACTGAGACGCTCTTACGTTCCTGATCAACTGGAAGTATTGAACATCTCCTAGTCCATATTCTTGAAAAGTTATAATCATCAATTCTACGAGCTTCTCTTCCGGTAATTCAGGGTGATGCTGGATGAATCCCACAAGTTCATTATCCACATCCTTGTAGTGTAGATACAACTCCATTCCCTTTCGTAACGCAGGCAGAGATACCTCTCGTGGCATCGTCCGGTTGATCAGCACCTGTTTATACAACGAATGGTATCCATCTACATGAAGCGTATGTGAAGCAAGAGGCTCGAATTTCTGGGTGACTAGACAAAGCTCAACTTTCGATTCGTAACCGATTTGATCGAGCCATGCTAGTAAGGTGAGGAGATTGATTTGACAGAACATATCCTCATCAAACCATAACGTGAGATGTTCCCGTCCTTCATTAAAGACTGCCTCCAGTTTTTCTACGGTCTTTTGTCTATATTCTCCCTCCGAAACCCCATGCGTGAGAGCCCTTCTTTTAATAAATGTATTTGAGAAGATCGTTTCACAGGTCTCCCCAGCACACATCGCCTCATTAAAAGGAATCATCGGCTCCCCTTTCATACGTTCCTTGCGTTGAAAAAACCTTTCCATTTCTTCCCCATTTAAAATGTGAAGAGTCTGCATGGATTCTTCCTCCTTCAAAAAATAAAACGGTTATCTTCCAGCACCTTAAAGGAGGAGATAACCGTTCCGTTTCCAATCATTAGAAAAAGCCTACCGAAGCTTCATGGGTCGCAGGTTCAACGAAAACAAGTCCAAGTTCGTAGTGTTCACCTTCATACATCGCCCGCTGCACGTAGCGATTTTCTCCCGCTTCATCACGCACTTCCATTTTCGTAAACGCTCCTGAATTTTGCAGCGCTTCATAAAACTGATTTTCTGTTCGTACAGGGATCGCATTCACCCGTTCGATGACTTCACCAGGCATCAGTTCCATTTGATCGGCCGGACTCCCGGGGATGACACCCAGAATACGAATGCCTTTTTGTGCAGAAGAAAAGAACGGCGTTTTCTCTTCACGCATCCGGTGAAGCACGAATATGAACTCACGGCCAACGAGGCCGACCATCACAGCCGCGAGTGAAAGCACACTTATGAAAAAGCTCGCGACAGCTAGCCCTAGGACGAGGATCGCCAGCAAAAATACGTGGCGTCCCATCGTCTTTGCTGCACGGACAGGGGACTGTCCGCGCGCTTTCCATTCCCAACCTATGACGAAAGGAATGAGAATGAGCCCATATGTATCTCCCCCAAGCGAAATCAGCGGCCACCACGGGGCAAACGCTTCAATCATCCCTCCTGGAAGCAGGGCCAGGAACGGAACGAAGGTCATTCTTCTTGACCTGTGCTGACCGATCCACATCCCCCGTGTCCCTTTTAATCGTTCAGGGTACGTATGAGAGGCCGTTGTGCGAAGCATCAGGATCGATTCAGTCATTAAAAGAACGGCCATCACAACCGCAAGTGTGTGGAGCGGTGTCTCCTGGAGGGTTGCTACCCATTGGTAACCTTGCACAGATTGAGGTAGATAAGGGATAACGAGCAAGACTAGATAGCTTAAACCAAGCGTATAGGCAGATGAGTACCAGCTCAAACGCCCAGTCAAACTGACAATCAGAAAAACACCGGATAGGAGGATCAGCAATGGATAACTGACTACCATTCCGCCCCCTACCGCCATCGCGGATAATATAAAGCCACTTAGAAGCGCCGTTCCCCACGTTCCTTTCCATTCGGAAAATCGGTCGAAGATTCTTGTGCCGAACGTCGCTCTTTCCTGTTTGATTCTCTTACCAGAAACGTAGAAGATCATCGCTAAAGCTATGTATAAAAATGGGAGGGTGAACATCATCCCGATCCCTTTCGCAAATTCCATTAACCAAACGTCCAACATGATTCTCCTTTCAAGTCGTGTCGCTCTCTGTTGTCTATACCCAATAACGAAAAAATCCGCAGTCGCAGACTACGGATATATTTCGTGATCCAACGGCAAATTCCTGCTTATTGAAACAAGACCTCGACCGCTTTTTGCATTTGTTTGTCGTTTTTCTCATCTCTGACTTCTTTAATGATGGCCTCTTCAAGCTTGCCGCCGGTTTCTTCATCAACGATCCCCGTCGCTTCAAGACCCGCGTCTTGCTGAAATGCTTCGACAGCAGCTTCTGTTTCTTTGTTGAAGTAACCGTCTGTACGGCCAGGGTCGTGTCCAAGACCTTTCAGCATAATTTGGATGTTTTTCACTTTTTCGTCATTGTCGTTGTATTGAAGCGGTTCTTCCACTTCAACCGGATTCGTGTAAAAGTATTCCGGCTGTTTCACTTTCACCGTTGGTTCAATCCCTTTTTCGTGGATCCAGTTGCCGTCCGGAGTCAACCACTTGAACAAGGTCAGTTTGATTGTACTGCCATCGCCCATCGGCAACGCCTGTTGAACGGTTCCTTTACCAAAACTCTTCGTACCGACGAGATCGTAGCCGCCTGCTTCCTGCATCGTTGCAGCTAGAATTTCAGAAGCGGATGCGCTACCTTCGTCCATCAAGACGGTGATTGGATACGGCTTTTTCTCCTCGTTTTCAGAGAAGTAACGGGTTTTCTCCCCTTTACGATCTTCCACCTGGACGATTGGCTTATCTTTCGGAATAAACTCTTTCAGAATCTCCTGAACGTCTGTAAATAAGCCTCCAGGATTTCCACGAACATCGATGACAAGCCCGTCCATCCCATCTTTTTCAAGCTTCTCTAGCGCTTCGTGAAATTCATCGGAAGTCTTCTCAGAAAAAGAAGTAATTTCGATGATACCGGCTTTTTTGCCATTGATTTCCTTTGTATCGCTATACACCGTTTCTAATGGAATATCATCACGGGTGATATCGATGTTGAGTGGTTCACTGACCCCGGGGCGGTCGATTTGCAGCGTCACTTCCGTACCTTTTTCTCCACGGATCTTAAGAACCGCTTCATAAAGGTCAAGACCTTCCACACTGTCGCCATCCACCTTCAGAATTTGATCATTCGGCTTCAAACCAGCTTCTTCTGCAGGTGAACCTTTGATGGGAGCGACAATCGTCACCTTGTCGTTGACCATACTCACTTCCGCGCCAATCCCCTGGAAAGAGGATTCAATAGTCTGATTGAACTGCTCCATCGTTTCAGGGTCCATGTACACACTGTATGGATCCTCAAGGGTATCAAGCATCCCCTGGATCGCCCCTTCAACAAGGGTGTTTTTATCTACTTCTTCTACATAATTTTCCTGGATTGTACTGAATGCCTGTTCCACCTTTTTCAAATCGGTGTTTCCTGACATACTTTGTATGAATGCCTTCTGTTCCTCTTCTGACAGACTCCCAAAGTTCTCCGCATCTTTATCTGCATACTGTTCGGATTGTGCCTGGTCATTCGTACCGTCAGCGAAGTATTCTATTCCTATGTAAGAGCCTGCCGCTCCAAATAGGACCGCTAGCGCCATCAACAGCGCAACGTAGCGCGGTTTTATATTCATCGCATTCACCCTTCTATTTTGGATTTCATGTTGCCTCTATACTAGCAAAAAAGCGCCTTCAACGTAAATCATGTTTGTTCCCTGAGTTAACCTATGCCAAAACGGACGATAGCATGTCCATTTCATTATAGGACATCGCCACTTATCTATCTACCTGTATTTGGATCAGATGTGAGAATCGTAGAAGTTCATGTGTAGTTCCAGATCCTGCAAACCGGTGGGTAGGTCCTGGTACACAAGTACGGTACACAAATAAAATTTGGCGTACCTGGTACTGCTGAATCCTCAATCAGTGCCAGGTATGGAACGGGATTTATATGGTGCCTGGCACCAAAAAGAAGTAAGCAGGTGCCACACTTCACTTAATTAAAAAAAAGACCGTCTCCTAAATGAGACAGTCTTCATACATCTACATTTCGTATCCATATTCTCCATTGCTTTGGTCACGGACCACCATACCGTCTTCAATTGCGATCACTCGCTTACGAATCGTGTTCACGATTTCCTGGCTGTGAGTCGCCATGAGTACGGTCGTTCCTGCCGTATTGATTTCTTCAAGAATATGCATGATCTCCCAGGACGTCTCTGGATCAAGGTTACCTGTCGGCTCATCTGCGATCAATACTTTCGGATGGTTCACAATCGCCCGGGCGATCGATACACGCTGCTGCTCTCCTCCAGAAAGCTCATCCGGAAGGAAACGTGCCTTGTTTTTCAAACGAACTTGATCAAGGACGTCCATGACACGACGGCGGATGTTTTGTGGACTTTCTTCAATTACTTCAAGGGCAAAGGCCACGTTTTCATAAACGGTCAGTGTAGGCAATAGGCGGAAATCCTGGTAAACGACACCAATTTGACGGCGCAGCATCGGAATGCGGCGCTGTTTCATTGTAGATGTATCTATGTCATTCACGAGGACCGTGCCAGTGGTCGGCTTCTCTTCTCTGTAGATCAGCTTTGTGAATGTTGATTTACCAGCGCCACTCGGTCCCACGACATAGACAAATTCCCCTTGGTCAATTTGGATGTCCAAGCCGTTTAAAGCTGTGACTCCATTCGGATATGTCTTATATACTCCTTGCATTTTAATCATGTAAAATCACCTGTATCTCTCATAATGTTAAGTCAGTTGTCTTCTTTCTTGTCTACAAACACATTCATTATAACATTAATTTTCGATCTATTTAGACATGAAATTATTACAATTGTTTTTCATAGGGGGGAAGGAAAATGGCAGAGGGCTCACCTGTGAGGTCACAGATGAACCTTTAATAAAAAAAGCCCGGTGGCGTCACCAGACTTTTCCTGAAAGCTTATTCCATTGTCGCAAGCCAGCTGGCTACAAGTTGAGCATCTTCGTCAGATACGTTCTTTTGAGCCGGCATGCCGCCTTTACCATTTTTAATGATATCAACGATTTCGTCAGCTGAGTATTTCGACCCTATTTCTGTCAGTGCTGGTCCCATTCCTCCGCCAAGTTCACCACCGTGGCACTGAGCACAGTTGTTCTTGTACACTGCTTCTGCTGCAGCTGTGTCTACGGTCCCACCGTCACCGCTGTCTGAAGTGCCTTCATCTGCACCTTCGCCGGAATCTTCAGCCGTTTGTTCTTCTGTCGTTTCATCGTTCGCACTGTCATCGGTCGCTCCTTCGTCTCCGCCGCCCCCACAGGCACTCAAGACCAGGATCAGCCCTAAAAATAGAGCAGATAATAGTTTTTTCATTCTGGTATCCCCTCTCGTATTTTCATGAGATATAGAGATATTATAACCGAGTCATGAAGTTTTGAAACCCTCACCGAGCACTTCCGTGGCATTCATCGCAACGACGAACGCACCCGGGTCAACCGTTTTTACGGTTTGTGTCAATTTGATGAATTCATTCTGCTGGACGACACACATGACGACCCGGCGTTCCCGGTCCGTGTAGCCCCCAGCTCCACTCAATACGGTTACACCACGATCAATTTGTTCAAAAATGGCGGAACGCACTTCATCGACATCTTCCGTAATGATCATCACGTTCTTCGATGTGTTCAGTCCCACTTGGACGAAGTCGATCGTCCGACTGGTCGCAAACAACCCTATCAGCGCATAAAGACCTTCTTCAAGTGAGAATACAATCGCCGATGTGAGCACAATCATTCCGTCCAATAAAGCGACACTGATGCCAAGAGGTAGATGGGTGAATTTGTGCAGGACTTGAGCGGCCAAGTCGATCCCGCCTGTCGAAGCCCGTCCTCTAAAAACGATGCCAAGACCGAGTCCGACGCCCATCCCACCAAAGATCGCGCCAAGCAGCGGATTCGGTGTTGCCGGCGCCATATCACTCGTTAACAAAACGAACAGGGGCAGGGTCACGGTCCCAACGAACGACTTGAGACCAAAGTTCTTTCCTAATATGACAACCCCCATGATGAATAAGGGAATGTTCAGCACCCACTGGACAACGCCCGGTTCCCAGCCGAACACGCCTTTTGTGATCGTACTGACACCCGCAACCCCTCCGGATGCGATGTTATTCGGTAATAAAAATAAATTGAATGCTAACGCCACAAAAAAGGATCCAAGAATAACCAATCCATAATCCAATGCTTGTCTAAGTGCCGGCGGCATCGGCTCCCGGCGATATTTTTTTGCCATCATCATCATGCTGTTCGACTCTCCCTATGTATCGTTCTCCATAAACCGTAAGGAGTATAACACTAGCAAATTCTCCTGTAAATGAGAGCAGAATAACGTGTTAACACGGTAAAGGAACAAGATGTCGTTTTCCTGTTAGTTTTTGTATCGTTGGTACTTCTATACAAAAAGCGGCGAGTCCAGAGACCCGCCGCTTGCTTTTATGAGTTCATCGATTCTTGTTTTTCCATAATCTCTGCTAATAAGGCAAGGACATCGTCCCGCATGTTTTCCCGTTCCATCGCGATGGCGAGTGTCGTTTTTATAAAGCCGAGCTGGTCACCGACATCAAAACGCTCGCCTTCAAACTCGTACCCGTACACAGGCTGCTCAAGGTTCAAACGCTCAATCGCGTCTGTCAGCTGGATCTCTCCACCTCTCCCTTCTTCCTGGGTGGCAAGCAGATCCATGATTTCCGGTGCGAACACATAGCGTCCGATAATTGCCAAGTTTGACGGTGCTTCTCCGACGGCAGGTTTCTCAACAAAATGCTTCACTTGGTAGCGTCTGCCTTCTTGTTTTTCAGGGGCAATGATGCCGTAGCGATCGGTTTCATCTTCCGGGACTTGTTTGACACCGATGACCGACGATTGTGTTTCTTCATATTGGTCGATCAACTGCTTCAGGCAAGGTTCATCGGAACGAACGATGTCGTCTCCAAGCAGCACGGCAAAAGGCTCATCCCCGATAAACTTGCGGGCACACCAGACGGCGTGTCCAAGTCCTTTCGGTTCTTTTTGGCGAATATAATGAATGTCAACTTCAGCAGATTGCTGAACTTCCTCAAGGAGATCAAGCTTTCCTTTTTTATAAAGATTATCCTCAAGTTCAAACGCATGATCAAAGTGATCCTCGATCGCACGTTTCCCTTTTCCTGTTACGATGATAATATCCTCGATTCCGGATTGAATCGCTTCTTCTACGATATATTGGATCGTCGGCTTATCGACAACCGGAAGCATTTCTTTCGGCATCGCTTTCGTTGCGGGTAAAAAACGTGTGCCGAGTCCAGCTGCAGGAATGATCGCTTTTTTCACCTTCATTCTTTATTCGCCCCTTTGTATGTAAGATACCTTCATAGTAGCAAAAATAGTGATTACTGAACAGAAAAAAAGACCCCCACCATCGTGAGAGTCTTCCATATTAACCATCCATTTTAGAGCGGAGGTAGGAGTTGATGAATTTATCAAGGTCCCCATCCATCACGCCTTGGGTGTTTCCAACCTCTTCATTCGTACGATGGTCTTTGACCATGGAGTAAGGGTGGAACACGTAAGAACGGATTTGGCTTCCCCATCCAATTTCTTTTTGCTCGCCGCGGATATCGTCAAGCTGTTGCTGTTGGCGTTCGATCTCCAGCTGATAAAGCTTCGCCTTCAACATCTTCATCGCTTGTTCACGGTTTTTGATTTGAGAACGTTCCGATTGACACGTCACGACGGTATTTGTCGGCAAGTGCGTGATACGAACGGCAGAGTCTGTCGTGTTGACGTGCTGTCCACCGGCACCACTGGAACGATACGTATCGATCTTCAAGTCTTCTGTCCGAACATCAATCTCGATCTCATCGTTGAACTCTGGCATCACTTCACACGATACGAAGGACGTATGACGACGGCCCGAGGAATCGAAAGGAGAAATCCGGACAAGACGGTGCACCCCTTTTTCTGCTTTCAAATAGCCGTATGCGTTGTGCCCTTTAATAAGCAGGGTGACACTCTTCACACCTGCTTCATCACCAGGAAGATAGTCCATCGTGGAAACAGAAAAACCTTTCTTCTCTGCCCAGCGCGTGTACATACGAAGCAGCATGCTCGCCCAGTCCTGAGACTCGGTACCACCTGCACCCGGGTGAAGCTCAAGAATCGCGTTGTTCTTATCGTAAGGCTCACTCAACAGGATGTTCAGCTCAAATTGGTCAAGATCTTTCTTCAACTGTTGGACTTCCTGTTCGAGATCTTCACGCAATTCTTCATCGTCTTCTTCTTTGACAAGCTCATAAGAAACTTCCAGATTCTCATGCGTTTCTTCATGGTCTTCAAGCGTGTGGACCAACCCTTTCAGTCCATTCACTTCGTCAATGACTTTCTGGGCCGTGTTCTGGTCATCCCAGAAGCCAGGCTCTGTCATTTGTTCTTCTAGTTCTGCAATACGGGTTTTTCTTTGATCGACGTCAAAGAGACCCCCTGAAGTCCGCTAATCGCTTAGCTGTATTATCCAATGCATGGCGGATTTCTGCCATATCCATATCCATCACTCCTATATGATTCTTAACACAAGGGAAGACACCCTCTAGAAAGAGAGTGCCTCAACCTCTTATTTTCCGTGACAATTTTTATACTTCTTCCCGCTTCCGCAAGGACATGGATCGTTACGACCCACATCGTCCTTTTTCACGATCGGCGTTCTTTTCTTCTTCTCTTTATTTTCGCTGCCGCCAGAAACAGCCTGAGCACCTTGAGCCACTTCCTGACGCTGCAGGTTGTTGCGGATTTGTGCCTTCATGACATAGCGGGAAACCTCTTCATCAATATTGGCAACCATCTGTTCAAACATACGGAAACCTTCGAAGTTATATTCACGAAGCGGATCGTTTTGACCGTAGGCACGGAGGTGGATTCCCTGACGTAACTGGTCCATCTGATCAATGTGATCCATCCACTTCTGGTCGACCGTACGAAGCAGGATGACTTTTTCAAACTCACGCATCTGTTCAGGCGTCAATTCTTCCTCTTTCTCGTCATAACGCTGTTTCACTTTTTCAAGGATTAGCTCCTCCATCTCCTGAGGGTCTTTTCCTTTCAAGTCATCCACCGTTACATCGCCTTCATGCAGCAAGTTCGCACGCAGGTATTCGACGAGGCTTTCGAGCTCCCAGTTTTCTTCTTCCTCATCACTCGTATGAGCTCCTACCGTTTTAGAAACCGTGCGCTCGATCATCTGTTCAATGATTTCACGCAAGTTTTCGGAAGTGAGCACATCATAACGCTGCTTGTAAATGACCTCACGCTGCTGACGCAGGACATCATCGTAAGAAAGAATCGTCTTACGCGCATCGAAGTTGTTTCCTTCCACACGTTTTTGTGCAGATTCAACGGCACGGGAAATCATTTTACTTTCGATCGGCTGAGAATCGTCCATTCCGAGTCTGTCCATCATGCTTCGAATGTTGTCGGATGCGAAACGGCGCATCAATTCGTCATCTGTCGCCAAGTAGAACTGGGACATTCCCGGGTCTCCCTGACGGCCGGCACGACCACGCAGCTGGTTATCAATTCGGCGGGATTCGTGACGCTCTGTACCAATGACCGCCAGACCTCCAGCTTCTCTGACACCTTCTCCGAGTTTGATGTCCGTACCACGACCGGCCATGTTCGTCGCGATCGTAACCGCACCTTTCTGACCGGCGTTCTCGATGATTTCCGCTTCACGGAAGTGGTTTTTCGCGTTCAAGACGTTATGCGGCACACCCGCTTTCGTCAAGTAACGGGAAATAATTTCAGACGTTTCGACCGCTACCGTACCGACAAGCACCGGCTGACCATTTTCATGGCGTTCCTTTATGTCCTCAACAACCGCTTTGAACTTCCCGTCCATCGTCTTGTAAACAAGGTCCGCCTTGTCATCACGGATGATATCACGGTTCGTCGGAATAACGATGACACGCATGTTATAAATGTTCAGAAATTCCTCTTCCTCGGTCTTCGCTGTACCGGTCATACCGGAAAGCTTTTCATACATACGGAAAAGGTTCTGGAATGTGATGGAAGCAAGTGTCTGGCTCTCATTCTGAATCTCGAGTCCTTCTTTCGCTTCAATCGCCTGGTGCAACCCGTCACTATAACGGCGGCCTTTCATCAAACGACCGGTGAACTGGTCAACGATAACTACTTCGCCGTCCTCAACGACATAGTCGGTATCCTTCTGCATCGACGTATGCGCCTTAAGCGCCTGGTTGATGTGGTGGATCAAGGATACGTTAGAAAGATCAAACAAGTTCTCGATTTTGAAAAAGCGCTCGGCTTTGTTGATTCCTTCTTCTGTCAGCTGTACGTTTTTCGTCTTTTCATCGTACGTGTAATCTTCTTCATTCGCGAGCAAACGCACGAAAGAGTTCGCTCCCTGGTAAAGATCAGCGGATTTTGATGCCGAACCACTGATAATCAACGGTGTACGCGCTTCGTCGATCAGGATTGAGTCGACTTCGTCAATGATCGCGAAGTGGAGCGGACGTTGAACCATCTGCTCCTTGTAAAGCACCATGTTGTCACGCAAGTAGTCGAAACCGAACTCGTTGTTCGTACCATACGTAATATCCGCCAGGTACGCTTCACGCTTTTCATCCTTCGACATACCGTTTGAGTTTAACCCGACGGTCAGTCCAAGGAATTGGAAAAGTTCGCCCATCTCTGTCGCATCACGGCTCGCCAAATAATCGTTGACCGTGATGATGTGCACGCCTTTTCCAGTAATCGCGTTCAAGTATGCCGGCATCGTAGACGCCAATGTTTTACCTTCACCGGTTTTCATCTCTGCAATGTTACCTTCGTGAAGGGCTATAGCACCCAGCAGTTGGACACGGAACGGGCGCATTTCAAGCACACGTTTAGAAGCTTCACGTACAACCGCGAAAGCTTCGACCAACATATCATCTAAATCCTCGCCATTTTGATAGCGTTCTTTAAATTCTTCTGTCTTATTTTTTAACTCATCATCAGACAATTTCTCGATTTGCGATTCCATCGCTTCGATGTCATCTGCCAATTTCTCTAATCGCTTTAATTGACGTGTATTTCCATCGCCAAAAATCTTCTTTAAAGTACCAAGCATTGCAACCGCTCCTCTGTTGATTTCCGAACTTCGGTTGAATAGTTTAATCCTCTATTATCATAACACTAAGAGAAGCGGCCTGACAATCTATGACATAGGACCAGGGACACCGTCGCAGGAATTATGTAGAGGGAGTAAAAGAGAGGGGACGTTCACGGATCATCTGGTGCTCAACACCGAGCTGTCTGCGGTCTAAGTCGGTAATGCGACGATTTGTAGCTCCGATGATTTCCACGAGCTGAGCGATCGTTTCTTCCTGCTGATTCAAGCGCTTATAGATGTACTCACATTCCTTGCTATTCATGCTATCACCTCCTGTTGAATCCTTTATACTACGAATTTAAAAAATGGGCGAACGCTCGAAATTCCATTTTATGTTCCTAAATATGATGAAAAAGCGAATTTCCACCTAGTGAAATTCGCTTTTTCCGTGCCCATTCATAATAAAAACAAAAAAACGCCCCTGCCGTAGCAGAGGCGCTTATACTATGAAGCTATCAAGTTTCGATCAAACCATAACGGCCGTCACGACGTTTATAAACAATGTTCGTTTCATCTGTATTTGCGTTTGTGAATACAAAGAAGTTGTGACCAAGCATATCCATCTGCAATGCCGCTTCTTCACTATCCATCGGTTTCAAATCAAAACGCTTCGTTTTCACGATTTCAACATCAAATTCATCATCAATTGTTTGCGTTTGGTATTGTTGCGCCTCGCGTTCAAGCTCGGCAAAGACGTGTTTCGGAGCACCCTCTTGTCGGAACTTACGATTCACCTTCGTTTTATGCTTGCGAATTTGTCGTTCCAATTTATCTACCACAAGGTCGATGGCAGCGTATAGATCTGTGTTGTGTTCCTCAGCACGAAGAAGTAGATTCTTCATCGGAATTGTGACCTCGATTGTCTGCTCATCATTATAGACACTTAAATTAACGTGTACCTCGGAAGACGGCGGAGTATCAAAGTAGCGTTCAAGCTTGCTCACCTTTTTCTCCACATATTCTTTAATAGAATCCGTCACTTCCAAGTTTTCACCACGAATGTTGTATTGTAGCATTAGAAGTGTCCTCCTTTCATCCTTATGTGATATATATTCTATCATACCCACGCCCTTTCCTGCATAAACTTTCGAAATATTTTGTCATATTTGTGTCGGTAATTGTTGGAAGATGTACCTTTCAATAGAAATGCTGGCCTTTTCTACATGATATTTTGTCAATTTACTAGATAAAAAAGGAGCCCATGTAGAATGGACTCCTCAAATATTTATTCATAAATAGACTTGATATCTTCCTCTACGCCTTCATCAACGGCTGCGTCTCCACCAAAGATTTGGAAGTATGTCGTTTGATGATCAATAAAATACTGCTTCACTTCTTCATCAAGCTTACTTTTCGGTGTTAACAGCAATGGCTCTTTCACTCCATGTACAGACCCGGCTAAGGCATCTGCGAAGTTTGAACCTGTGGCAAGACCTACGGACTGCGTCTCCATATCAAAGTACTTCGCAACAGCTAAGGAAGTCGCATAACGATCTTTCCCTGATATACGATCCGCATTTGGAAGCTGACGGTACACCTTATCACTAACGACACCTGTCCCCCCAACGACATAAGTCTGGTCGTAATTATTAAGAACGTTCTCTGTGGCCGCTGGTATGCTTTCTTTTTTCGTTAAAAGAATCGGCATCGCTTTTCCGGCCGCTGCAGGAGCGATGGAGAGAGCATCTGGAAAATTGCCACCATAAGCAACCACAGCCTCATCGGATGCAGGTAGGTGTCCCGCAATGGCTACCGACGTTTCGTAACGGTTCTTTCCAGAGATCCTCTCAACATCAAGGTTCAGTTCATCCTTGATATAATCTTCTACGTCTTCGGATACCGCGCCTGTGCCTCCAAGGATGGTGACATGTTCAGCATCCAATGTCGATAAAGTCTGTTCTGTTATAGCCGGCAATCTTTCTTTTCGCGTTAACAGAATAGGAGCATCCAAATGTTCTGCAAGCGGCGCACCTGCTAATGCATCCGGAAAGTCCTGTCCTGTTGCCAGAACGACATTCCTGGAAGGAATCCGACTGCTGTCCTGTCTTGCAATGTTTGCCGCCGTCCAGTAGCGGTCTACTCCCCAATAACGGGTGATTCTCGCGTACTTTTCAGCAACTCCAGAAGATAAAGTATATGGAATGCCTTTATTCAAATTGGCTTCGTCAACGACTCTCACATAATAAGTTCCTGGATCCAGAAAAAATGAACCAAAATATCCATATTCATTGTTATTTTCTGAGTAGCCGCTGACTTTCTTCCCATCGGCGTCATACAAATTTGCGTCTAAATCCATCTCTTTATTATAAGAGCCATTCACCATAGAATATAATGATAAATGAAATTCAACTCTATAATCCCCATCAATTTCAAATGTGAAATAGTCTTCATCTTTATCTGTCAAATGTCCTTGCGCCCACCTGTTCTGGGCCAATGAATTCGCTGCATCTATAGAGTCATTTGGCTCTACTTCCTCATAATCTTCTACGGTACTCGCTTCTAAAGATACACGATCCTTATGTATAGTAGAACGCTTCGAATCATCACCCACCTCTGCAGACACTCCTCCTGCAGGATTCATAAGTACACCAGCCGATAACAATAAAGTTGCGGCCATTCCTGTCACTTTCCACATCTATTCGTTCCCCTTTCCTATGTAAAAAATGTAGGGTAAACCTACCAATCATTCATTCACCCATCCATTGTGGGATTATATAGGAGATTCTTCTCAAAATCTACCATAAAAAAAGAAACATCCGTCACGGATGCTTCTTCTAATGAGCGATATAAGGTTTCACAAATGCTTCCATACGAGTCCGCCAACTTTCAAATGCGGGGACCACATGCTCCACTAGCAAATGATGTTTTTCATATGCGGTGTCATGCTCGAACCACCCTTGCAGATGATTGACTATTCCGTGAAAATCAAGGACTAAAGCCTGAAGTTCTTCGTTCGCTTTAAAAAGGATCTCCATCTGATCGTGGCTGCGGCTGATTTGTTCCAAGCTAAGGAGCAAGTCCTGAAACACTTGCTTTGCCATTGGTGTCTCTTCTGTTTTCATATGGTCCTCTAAATATTTTAACCCTTCACTAATGGTACTTAACAGCTCATCATACCGCTCCAGCATTTCATGTTGTTCTGCTGTAAGTTCTGACAAAAAATCACCTATTCTACTTTTTATGGTCTACATATGTTCCATCGTAACCAGAGACGCTCTGGTACGGGTTGATGTAGCGTTGTTTGCTGGATTTCTGCTTCTTCATGTTCCTCATATCACGTTTCAATCCAGAAAAAAGAAACTCTAGCTTCTGATTGATCCTCAAATCCCGTTGGAGGACTTCTTGAACCATCACTTTTTCCTCATCAACAGGTTGAGTCAAGTCCCTAAGCATGGTATCTCTGCGATCCAGAAGCCCTTCTACGTGCTCCACGATGGAGACCCGATTTTTTTCGTGAACGGGACGGTGAACGAGCTCATCCAATTCCTTTGTAATTAATAAAAAATCAGCCCAACCGCTCATCAAGCATTGCCACCTTGTCCATACTGAGACTTACGCGATTCCAAAATAACCTGCTTCCACGTATCCCTGAATTCCTCAACAAGCCCCTGAACCTCATCCAAGATCTCTAGATCATTTGCCGTGTTCGCTTCCATCAACCGGCGGTTCATGTAATCGTACAGCGGCATGATTTCTTTCGTGATGGCATACTGTTGATCCATGGTCACCATCAATTCCTGAATGATCTTCTGAGCCTTTTGTATGTTGGTATTCTTTTTCTCAATTTCTTTATTTTCCATAGACTTCCTTGCCACTTTAATGAACTTGATGCATCCATTATAAAGCATCAGCGTCAATTCGCCAGGAGAAGCCGTTTCTACTGAATTGTTTTGATAGGCTTGAATAGACATCTAGCCAACACTCCCTTTTCCATTAACCGAAGTTCTGCATAATATAAGCAGATTGCTGGTTCATTCTCTGAATCGCTTTTTCCATCGCACCGAACTCTCGCCAATACCGGTCTTCAATTTGAACCAAACGATCCTCAAAATCATCCATCTCTTTATTTAAATCCTCAATCCGACGCCCAAGCAGAAAGCTGTTATCCACCGTACTAGATTTTCCAGCTTTCTTTTCAATCGACTGGACGGTGTTATCAATGGTCTGCTCTAATCTACGGGCTACACCAGGATTCGCATCCGTTCCTGAAAATAATTTGTGAACAGACTCCGGATCCTGACTCAAAGCTGTCCTCAATTCATCTTCATCAATGAAGAGTTTGCCTCCATCTCGATAGTTAGCGGAAGTTGTAATTCCAATCTCCGACATCATAGTGAATGCTCCATCATTTTGGATCGGCGTGTACCAGTTCGTACGCATTTGATTCAATCCGCCTTCGATAACCGAATCGTTTTTGAGCATTCCACTTTTAGCTTTTTCTTCCCAAAGCTCAATCTCCCGCTCTTCCATGTCCTCTTTCTGCTTTTCTGTGAGAGGAGGAAAGTCACGGTATCTCTTCTCGTCTGTCTTTTCATTAAGATCTTCGATGACCTTGTTGTATTTATCAACGAATTCAACAATTTTATCGACAGCATCATCGACGTTGTTGGAGACATTAACTTTGACATTTCCGTCTGTGACATCGTTGAACTGGAAGTTGACCCCATTCAACGCGTATTGATTCGAATGCGACGTGATCTTCAAACCATTGTTATACGTGAACTTGGCATCTTCTCCACCTTTTTCATTCAACTTCCACGTTCCGGAAGAGTTATCGCCATTCTTAATATCTAAAGTGGACGCTAAAAACTCCGCATTTCCATCAAAGCCGATTTCAGCTCCTAAAAACTCATTTTCATCCTGGTTAAAGTTACCCGTCACTGTTCGTTCAATCATCACTTGATCCGCGCTTTTATCGTAAAAAGCTCGTACACCTAAATCAGAATCACTTATCTCTGAAAGGATGTCGTTCAGCGATTTATCCCCTGTGACATTAAAAGACTGGGTATTCTTTGAACCGTCTTCGTTGTATGTAGTAATAGAGAACGTTTCTCCAAGCGTTAGTCCGTGTTTAAAGTTCCCTGTCTGTGTACTTAGGTTGGCATTAGGATCCAGCGTTCTCCCATCTGTTGTAATCGGGTTTCTGCTGTAATTATAGGCCGAAGTCGCTACCTGTTCCACGCTTAACGTATAGTCACCATTTCCCGAGGCAGCCGTAGCTGTCGCTGAGACAGCAGAATCGGAGGAAGTCACACTTTTTGAATTGAACGTCCGCTCCAACTTCATATCAAATGCGAGTGTATCCAGTTCACTCAACTGCTTATTCACATCACGATACGCATCTCTCTGCCACGTCAGCCATTCACGGTCCTGCTCCATCTTATTCAATGGCTGTCGTTCTGCGCGCATTAAATCATTGACAAGCTTGTCTATATCCATGCCGGAAGCTAAGCCCCCGATTCGCATATCACTCATCTTTTCACCTACTTATATTTTATCATCCACCATGATTCCAATGGACTCTATGATTGAAGCATACAAATCCAGCATCTTTCTCGGCGGGATTTCTTTAATAACCTGATCTGTCTGGTTGTCTACGATAGTCACATAATATTCTTCAAGCTTTTCATGGAATTGAAAACGAAGGGATGTCTCCAAATTTCTTAATATTTCATTCATGCTTTCTGTTGCTTTAGTTAGCTTCTCTTTTTGATTTGTAATTTGATCTTCACTATGTAAGACTTCTTCTTTAATTACCTTCTCCTGAACTGATGAACGGGCACCGAGTTGTTCTTGATTTCTCTGCAGGAGTTGTGAGTGGGTTGGAATACTTCTTACATTCACCTTCAACAACTCCCTGACATATGTAGTTTCTTTTTATATCGGTTGGAGGAAGAGATTGTTGAGTAGATTAATAAATGATAAGGGCGGTTCTTTTAGACAAAGAAACAGAGAATAGAGAAAAAGATACATCAAAAAAGAACCTCAAACCTGAGGTCCTTTTTATAGAATTTATTAACGTAGAAGTTGAAGAACTCCTTGTGGTTGTTGATTTGCTTTCGCAAGCATAGCTTGAGAAGCCTGAGAAAGAATACTTTGCTTCGTTTGGTTCATCATTTCCTTCGCCATCGTGCGAACATTTACTTTCATAAATGACCAGACTATATCTTCACCCTTTTTTTCTAAAAGGGGTCGGGCGCTTCGGATTCACAATGCTGATGACCATTGTTTCACCTACGGATTTCATCACCTTGAGCGGTGGTATATCCTAGTCGTTGAACCTTCTCCACTTTTTCAAGACAGGAGCTTGGCTGCTGATTGCCCAATCTTTTCTTTTTTTCACCATCACGCTTGTCGTTTCCAACTACGTTGTGGTAAGAAAAGTTCTAAGGGGTTTCCAGCAATTCACCCGATTATGATCTCTAGCCGTTACCAGCTAGGACGACTGTGCTTAGCTTATGAAGCTAAAGCATAATCTACGTCACGGATACGAGATTCCGCAGCTGTTAGATTTTCGGAAGATGTTCCAAGGTTGTTAATTGTGTGGTCTAGACGGTTTTGATATGCACCCAATTTAGAACGTTCTGTTGACACGGACTCAATTGCATCTTGTATTGTAGATACAGCCGCTGTTGCTTTTTTATGATCAGATAAGTCTAATGAGTCTACTCCAAGTGCCTGAGCTCTCATATCCCTCATAGCTATTGTCATAGATTGATCTTCGTTAGCACCTATTTGCATTTTTAAAGCTTCACCAGAAACAGTAAATGCAGCACCATCTGTGCCGTCAGTTAAGTTATTATCAACAGAAAGCTGGAAGGCTCCAAGGTCTACTTTACCATCTGTGGAAGTAACGGTTTTCGCTGTACTTTCACCCGTAACATTGTTAGTAAGAGTATAAGTTGATTTAACACCGGAATCAAATACTGCTGTACCGTTCCCTGTAATAGCTCCATCTGCTATGGTAAGTTGGTCATTTCCAGTCCCTATTGTGAAGGAAGAACCAGATGTAGCTTGATCATCCACGGTTTCCAACACTGTTCCGTCTTCCTGCATTAAAGTAATCTTTTTGCCTGAATTAGTACCATTCTCTACTTTAATTTGGAATGATTGATCCACATCGTAATTTGTACCGTCAACAGTAATCCCAGCTGCAGTTAAACCAGTACCATTTCCAGAAACATTGGCCGCCACAACGTCAGTTGAAGCTGTGTTTAAATCATAAGTTCCTACTTCAGTATCAGTCATAACTTCTGCTTTTACTACATTGGTGTTTGCATTAGACAGAGCTACACTTTGGCCTTGAGATCCATCTAATAGGGTCTTAGTATTAAACTCTGTATTGTTTCCAATTCTATCCACTTCATCAATCAACTGATTCACTTCTTTTTGGATTTCCCCTCTATCAGTATCATTCAAAGTGTCATTGGATGCTTGTACAGAAAGCTCTCTCATTCTTTGAAGAATTGAGTGTGTCTCATTAAGTGCTCCCTCTGCCGTTTGAATCATTGAAATTCCGTCTTGTGAATTACGTTGAGCTTGATCTAATCCACGTATCTGACCACGCATTTTCTCTGAAATCGCAAGTCCTGCAGCATCATCGCCAGCCTTGTTGATTCTAAGTCCAGATGATAGTTTCTCCATTGAATTAGATTGTGCATTATTCGCCTGTCCAAGCTGGCGATAAGTATTCAACGCCGCAATATTATGATTAATTCTCATCTTAAAAATTCCTCCTTGAAATAAGTGACCCCACATCCTTGTGTGATCCTCTAAGTACAAAACAAAGCCGGCCGACATTGTAATGTTTCACATTACTTATATCGACCGACTTCAAAAAGTTTTTAATCTTTTTTCACATTTTTTAATAGATCCAGCAAATCACTAGAAATATTAGCCGCTTCCGCATTCTCTTTTTTTATCGCTAAATAGACTTCCTGACGATGAATTCCGACGCTTTTAGGCGCTTCAATGCCCAACTTCACCTGACCACCTTCTACACCCACAACGGTAATCGTAATGTCATCTCCTACTCGAACTGATTCTCCCTCTTTGCGATTAAGGACGAGCATGAGACTCACCGCCTTTCACAGCAGGCGTCAAAGGATGCTTTGTTCGGTAATCCACTTGATTTAATATCAATTGTTTTGCTTTACGCTGCCTAGTATTCATCACAATAGGAGCTTGCAGATTAATCGTTGATTTTTCAAAAGGATTTCTCAAAGTAACGACATTATATATTGCGATATCTTCCTGGCTTTGAATCCCCAATTCCTCAGGATCGATATCAAATTCATAATCCTTATAAAAATGGTAAGGGTTTGTTACGATCAAGCATACTCCGGCTTCTTTCACCGACTGTAAAGCATAATATGCACCCAACTCATCTACTGGAAGAAGTACAAAAGAGTGATAATTTTCAAAACCCGGAAGACCATTCGAAAACTCGATACATTCCTTATCTCTTACCTCAATCTCACCAAAATACTTTGTTTTCATTTTCATTCTTACACCTTCCAATCAATCTGTAATTCAGGCATTTGATTCATTGTGATATGAACACTTCCTGGACGGTAGTAATGTTCAGGGTCTCGTTTTATCGTTTTAATCACAGGTTCGCGACGTTGAATGTCTATTTGTGCTTCTTGGGGCTGATAATTAATATCCACGAGGTCGTAAACCGGTTTTCCACCAGGATCGAAAGTAAAATCATACCCAGCGTTTCGTTCAGCTTGGGCAGCAATAGGATTCCCTCCGTTTTCAATGCGCATTAACTCATCACCTTCGTTAGAAACACGAGCAATGCCTTCCAACCATTGATTCCTTGCAATCCCCGAAAGCTCTTCTGTGCGAACAAAAACACTTTTCAAATCTAGATTGTGCCAAGCATTAGTCTGATCAATCGTCAACTTTCCTAGCCTTTGTCTGACATTCATATCCGCTTTCGGCTGCTGAATCGACTGTTCGGGCTTATATTGCCTAATCGTCTGCTCCGGCTTTTGAATCTTCAGCCCAATCTTTCCCTGTTTAGATTGAATGTGCAGCTTGGGAATGTTCATCATGACTCCTCACTTTCCTATGAGGTTACTAAAAAGAAAACAAGACTGCCCCTGGAGGAGACAGCCTTTATCTTAGAAAATCCATCAGTGTCGGCTGGATGATCCTAGCTCCGAC
This sequence comes from Halobacillus sp. Nhm2S1, assembly GCF_019599545.1. Taxonomy (GTDB): domain Bacteria; phylum Bacillota; class Bacilli; order Bacillales; family Halobacillaceae; genus Halobacillus. The sequence continues at coordinate 201,730 of NZ_JAIEZV010000002.1, forward strand.
ACCCATAGCCGCTCTGTGGACACTTTCTTGTGTTTTTAAATCCGTAATCACTTTTTCAATGTCAGCATCTTCATTGTCCGACATCATTTTTGTTGCACTGACCTTTTGGGTCTCCAAACGATCTTCTACCAATTCAACACGGTTCATACGGGCACCCAGTTCCGCCCGTTCGTTGACGACATTTCCGATGTGACCATCAAACTTGTCTAGAAAATCACTTACTTCCCCGTTGGAGGTATCTCCTTCTAATGCTTGTGCAAATTCCTCCAGATCTTTGAATAGGTCTTGATTAAACACACGGCCAGGCAAAACATTCGACTGTAGTTTAACTCCGGAAGAGACTTCAATTCTCACTTCATCTGCTCCCGTAGCAGGAGGAATGACGGTATCTTCCAAAGCCTCCATATTTTCAAACGGGGGTTTTGTAGTATTGCTACCATTGAATATGTACTTATCATTCACTTTCGTATTCGCAATTGTGCCCAGGTGTTCTTTAAGCTGGCGGATTTCTTTGGCAATATTCTCCCGTTGGCCTTCTTCATACGTATCGTTGCTTGCCTGTACGGTAAGTTCACGAACACGCTGCATCGCCTGGGTAGCTTTATCTAAAGCAGAATCACTATTGTCCATCCAGTTGTGCACTTCTGCGATATTACGTTGAAATTGCTCAACTTCGGTTACTTGCTGACGATAGTTGATCCCCTTCATGGCCACAACCGGATCTTGAGAAGGGCGGGAAATCTTTTTACCTGTGGATAATTGATCCTGGTATTTCCCCATATCCGCGTAGCTGTTACTTAAATTGCGGAGCATATTATTGGATAGCATTGATTGCGTCACGCGCATCAGTCATTCACCTACCTTCCTACTCGTCCCATTTGATTAATGATTTTATCCAGCATTTCATCGACGACTGTTATATTACGTGCGGCTGCGTTGTAGGCATGCTGAAACTTAATCATGTTCGACATCTCTTCATCAAGAGAAACAGAGCTGACGGATTGTCGCTGTTCATTCACGGAAGCTTTTAACGTACCTGCATTCCTTGACATCCGCTCCGCTTCTTGCGTTTCCACCGCCATTGTTCCAATCACCGATTCGTAGTAACTGTTCATGGAAGTTTCTTCACCGAAGTAATCGCCATTAGCATTGTTTTGCACTTCTGATAGGGCTAAGGCATTTTCACCGTTACCTGATTGATTCAAAACTGCTGCCGCAATGTGATCTCCATCAGCTCTGATCTCATCAGAAATTTTCAAAGTACCTGCAAGACCTTCGACAACTCCTCCTGCTGCAGGATTCGCTACACCGATATCAAAAAAGTTCGGCACTTCCGCGGTGTCCCCACTGATGGTATTCAGCGACTCCCCTTGCTTATGGACTTCATTAAATGAAAGCGCAAAGCCTGTGGCCATCCGGTCCAAATCCGTGAGCATCTGTTGGTACGTACCTTTAGGTTCCCCATCTTGCACGTAACCTCCAGATTCAATGAGACCTTTTAACTTGCCTTGGGAAGAAAAGTCTTCCGCATAATAAGGATCTGCATCACCGATTTGAATACCGCTTGCAAGTGGACCTCCATTTTCATACTGGACGTCAATTTCATTGACTGTATTCGCTGCTCCATCAATAAGTACCGCTTCCGGTTGTAGAGGCTTTCCATCACTATTAACAATCGTGACAGAGGCTTTCCCCATTGCTAAAGGATCAGCAGAAGATGGCGCATCTTCATATTTCACATCGATGTTGACGTGTTGGGATAACTGATCGAGCAGGCGATCCCTCTCATCATACAAGTCATTTGGCACCATGCCATGTGGTTCTACTTCTGCGATTTGTTGATTGACACGGTTCACTTGATTGGCTAATGAATTGATCTCTTTAACCGTTACGCCTGTCTCCCGTTTTATATCTTTTTGTTGAGACTGTAGAGTGTTGGATAGATAATTGAATGTTTCCGCAACGGCTTCTCCCCGTTGGCGTACAACAGAACGGGCACCAGAATCTTCCGGGTTCACCGATAAGTCCTGAAGCGATTCCCAAAAACGGTCCATCGTTCGTGCGAGACCGTCATCGGAAGGCTCATTCATGACTGCTTCGAGGCGTCCTAAGGCAGAGGAACGTGTATCATAATAACCGGCCTTGCTGTTTTCGCCCCTGTACTGAAAATCAAGATACCCGACACGGACTCTCTCAATCGAACCCGCCTGTACACCACTTCCGACCTGCCCTGGAATCTCCGGACGGTTTCTTGACGCTGGTGGATAAGGGCCCGTCTGCTCAAAGTTGACACGCTGTCTCGTGTACCCATCTGTATTTGCATTGGCAATATTATGCCCTGTCGTATATAAAGCGGATTGTTGTGTGAAAAGCCCGCGCTTTGCTACTTCCAATCCGTGAAACGTAGATCCCATATGATTGCTCCTCTATTTATGCTTTTGAATCGAAAATGGAACGTTTAGCCGTGCTCTTACCGGCTTCTTGACCACCATAGTTCACCGACTGAATGGAGGGCTGGAGAAGGTCTAAAGACATGTTGATAAACTGCAGGGATTGCTGAGTCAGTTCTTTGTTCAACTTTTCCTGCTGCTTTAAGTCAGCTAAGACCAGGAACAGACCTTCATGAGCCTCCTGAAGCAGCTCTTTTTCTTCTCCATCGACCATTTCAATAAGATCAGACACGGTCCACTCTCGGGAGTGCAGATCCTTTTCCGATGCCCACTGAGCTACAGACCGCTCTCTTTGTTTTTCAACTTTTTCAATCGCCTGAACATGCTTCTTCTCCTGAAGCAACAGCTGCTGAATGCCCGCGACATCGTTCGTTTTCAGAGCCTCTGTTTTTCTTGTCGATAAAGACAACAGACTTTCATGCAGCTGCTGAAGCTGGTTCATATAATTGATGACCGGCTTAACCGTCATGATGATTCACCTCTATGTTTATTTCGACCAAAAATCAAGCATCTTTTTAGCTGTCGCTTTGGTGTCTACCTGATAATTTCCTTGCTCAACTTCGGATTTCACTTGTTCGACCAGCTTTTTGCGAACAGAATCGCTCTTCCCGGATTCCTGCATCTGTTTGGCTGTCTCAGAAATTTCAATTTTATCTTTCATTTGCTTTTTCTGGCCGGTTTCTGCCTGTTTGTTCATCTGTTTTTGATATGGATTCAAATTCGTCTGGTTCGGGCCATTGATTTTCAATCCTGTCACCTCACTTCATTCCGACTGTCTACTATTTATTATATCGACAAGGTTCATGAAGATATAAATCATGCTTATGATTCATTTCACCATGAATAATAAGTCCTGTTTGCCTTCTCTCGCTCCTGCTGTTCCTTTTTAGCTTCCAATGAAGCATTCCGCTCTCGGGCATGGAGACCTTTTTGTATGGATTCTTTACATGAATCACATAAACGATCTTCATTAATCGCTGCTCCACATTTTTCACAACCATAGCTCAAATTTGGAAAATGAACAGGGTGAAGCCGTTTTTGTTTAACAAACTGTCGGATCTGCCGTTCAGATACCCCTGTCTCTGCTTCAATTTCTTCCACAGTTGCTGTCCGGTTTTGCTTTTTTCTTAAAAAGGCATAAACGATATGAAATTCCTTTTCCTCCTGCTTCCTGCACTCAGGACATACGGTGCTTGATCCTTTTAAGAATAATCCATTACAACGCGAGCAATTGGCTAATTCCCCCATCTTCTTCGTCCTCCATGTTCTCTATTTATCTATTATATCGGCAGAGAAGAGGAGATCCAAAAGTCCCAGAACACATTCATCGAAAAATAGTAAAAGAAGAGACAGATGGGCAGCCTGTTTCTTTCAACAAAGCTGCCATATGCCGGATGGTCCGTCCCGTTGTATAAATATCATCCACGAGCACGACCGGCTTCGACGTTGCCTCTATTAATTGGAATGGATTCTTTGAATACATACGGTCTCTTTTTCCTCTTTTCGATTGCTTTTCACTATGCGTTCGTTCAAAAGGAGAAATCGATCGTTCCCCTAACAACCCGATGATTGCTTCTGCTTGGTTGAACCCTCTTTCTTGAATGCGCTCTTCACTGAGTGGCACATGGATCACTTGCATCCCTTTGAACCCTGAAGCTGACCACTTCCTCTGGATAGTTTCTTTGTAAATATCGACCAAGACATAATCCCCTCTATATTTCCAACGGGCGACGATGTCCTTATGGAACTCATTATATGGGAACACAGAGACGTTCCGCTCCAGGACGTCCGTGTGGGTCTTCTCCCATAATTGACAGTCCTTACAGACACCTTTGTGATCAGGGCGGTGACATTGAGGGCAAAAAGGTTCACTGATTTCATTTAATTTCTCCATACACAGCAGGCAAGCCACGTCTTTTGTCGGCGGTTTCCAAAATGTACTCCATGTCACTTCTGGGATGATTTCTGTATGGCAGCTGAGACACCTCATAACTTCCTCCCCAGACGGTTCATGTAATGGATTGAATCCACAGCATCCAGCATTTCATCCGTTTTCCCCACGTGATAAAAAATCACATCTCCTTTAGGATCGTCTGGACTTCTCCCGGCTCTCCCTGCGATCTGAACGAGCGCGGCCTCATCGAAAACAACGTGCCCCGCATCAATGACATAGACGTCCACAGACGGAAACGTAACTCCTCGTTCTAGAATCGTTGTGGTGACGAGTACACGGTATTCTTTTTTTCTAAACGCCTGAATCTTCCCTGCCCGCCCCCTGTCTTCCGCATGAACCGATCGGACCTCGTAATTCCTTTCTTTCAAGTATTCAGCAATTTGTTCGGCCATTTTTACCGAAGGAAGAAAAAGAAGCAGCTGTCTCGGGGTCTGTTGCTGATGGGCGATTTGTTGAAGGATTTTAGGATGGAGTTCTGCTTTTTGTAAATAACGATGAAGGGCTGGAGTTAGTTTGAGTTGAGGAACAGGAAGAGGGTGGCCATGGAATCGTTGAGGGATGAAAACGACGGGAAGGTCTTTAGAACGAATCCTTCGCTTTTGCTTCTTTCTAGGTGTGGCTGTCAAATAAATCATAGACGCTTGTGGTTTGGCTGCTCGTTCACTGGCATAATGAAGAGATGCATCATTATGAAAAGGGAAGGCATCGACCTCATCAATGACCATGACATCAAAGGCATGTGCAAAACGCAGGAGCTGATGCGTAGTGGCTATAATAAAAGGTGCATCGCCAGCTTTATCCGGACTATCGCCGTATAGAGCCTGAATGTTCACTTTAGGGAATGATTTTTGTAAGCGGGGGAGCAACTCTCTTACTACATCCGTTCTAGGCGTGGCCAGACAAATGCGCTTCCCATTTTTCAGCGCTTCTGTGATGGACCGAAAAAGAATTTCTGTCTTTCCGGCTCCACATACCGCCCAAACGAGTTTTTCACCCTTTCCTGTTCGAACGAGTGCCACTAGTTCATCTGCAGCTTTTTGTTGATGGACCGTCAACTCCCCTTTCCACTGACAGGGATGCTCATGGAGTGGCCATTCAAAACCCGAGCTTCCATAGTACAATGGTTCACATGCAACAACTCTGCCCATCTGTATGCAGAAGCGGCAATACACACACGTTTGGCCACATGTCGCGTGGGGCATTTTCGCAAACATATAGGATTTTGTATTCCCACAACGCCTGCAGCGGTAGGCCCAGGGATAAGATTCAATGCTGGTTACTTTGGTAAGGATTGTTTGCGCTATAAGGTGATCTACTATTTCATCTTCCAAAGGGATTTCGTGACGCAGAAGGAGTTTTCCAGTAAGAGAAGGGTAGCTGTGAGTAGGGTTTTCAGAAGGAATCCAGGAGAAGTCTTTTTGAAGGTATTTCTTAACCGTCTTGAACATACAAGCACCATCCTATAGAAAAGTAGAGCCTGTTTGAGTCTCACAAACAGGCTCTATTCTATTTAGGACTGACGATACCAGCCGAGGCCGATGGCTCCTTCACCTAGGTGTGTACCGATGACGGGACCGAAATAACTGAGGACTACTTCGACGTTATCGTGTTTTTCTTCCAATTCATTTTTCAATTCTTCCGCTTCGGCAGGGCGGTTGGCATGAATAAGGCAGGCTTTGTACGTGCCGCCTTCTTCGATCTTCTCTTCAAAAAGGGAAACAATCTTTTTAATCGCTTTTTTCCGTGTACGGATCTTTTCAAACGGAACGATTTTCGTATCCACAAAATGAAGAACAGGCTTTACTTGCAGAAGACTGCCGACAAAAGCTTGAGCTCCATTTAAGCGGCCTCCTCTTTGAAGGTGGCTGAGATCATCGACCATGAAGTAAGCACTCATCGATTCTTTCATTTCATCGAGTCGACGGATGATTTGATCAGGCGTTGCCCCGTTATTCGCTAATTCAGCAGCTTCCAGGGCATAAAAACCCTGCATGTGACAACTGATCTCTGAATCAAATACATGAACATCAATCTCTTCGACCATTTCACCCGCCGTTACCATCGCCTGGTACGTGCCACTGATGCCGCTGGATAAGTGAATAGAGATGACCGCGTCATAGTTTTGAGAAAGCTCCTCCAGCTTCTGTGTCATAATGCCGATCGACGGCTGGGAAGTTTTCGGGAGTTCTCCTCCTTCTTTCACCATATCGTAGAAGTCGTCTGCGTTGATATCCACTTCTTCCTGGTAGGATTCATGACCAAAAATAACGTTCAACGGAACCATATGTATGTTGTTGGCTTTGCGTACATTTTTCGGAAGGTAAGCTGTGCTGTCTGTGATTACCGCTGTTTTCATCCGATCCAACTCCTTGTATTCTTTATCGTTTTTCTATGAATATATGTAAAATAATTTCCGATATTCTCTCTTCCTATTTTACATGAACCCTCCCCACAATGCACCTACTAATACGAAAACAGTTGTCCGCATGTCTATATTTGGTGTACCAGGTCATCCAGAATCTGGATGACCTGGTACACCAAATAATTCCAAATTCACACACCAAAAAGGGCTGTTTTTTCAGGTATACATTTCTGCACCTGAAAAAACAGCCCTAACTCTTTGTTTGTACTTTTATTTAGATGACTTCGACCCAGCCGTTTTTGATAGCTGTTACAACAGCCTGGGTACGGTCGTTGACGTTCATTTTCTGCAGGATATTACTTACGTGGTTCTTTACGGTCTTTTCACTGATGTAAAGAGCTTCTGCTACGCCACGGTTGCTGTTTCCGTCCGCCAACAGTTGCAGCACTTCACATTCACGGCGTGTAAGCAGGTGCAACGGCTTGCGATATTCGATCGTGCGATAAGCACTGCTGCCTTTGCTATCTGCAAGACGACGATATTCCGCCACTAAGTTGTGTGTGACTTTCGGATGCAGGTAAGAACCACCAGCGCCCACAACTTTGATCGCATCAATCAGGGCATCTGAATCCATCTCTTTAAGAAGGTACCCTTGCGCCCCTGTCTTCAGTGCGTGTGTCACATAGTTCTCATCATCGTGAATCGATAGAATGATGACCTTCATTTCTGGATAGCGTTTTGTAATCTCAGCTGTCGCCTCGACCCCGTTCATGCTCGGCATGTTGATATCCATCAGGACAACATCAGGCATGTGCTCTTCAATAAGGTGGACCGCTGTATCCCCGTCATCACCTTCAGCTACAACTTCAAAGCTTGATTCAAAGTCTAAAATTCTTTTTACGCCTTCACGGAATAATTTATGATCATCAATTAGGACTATTCTGGTCGTCATGGTCATTTCCTCCTGTTTCTCACACATAGAATGGTTTTTGGTTCCCCTAACCTATTCTTTCTCTCTCTATCTTTGTTTTTGTCTATTTTTTAGAAGTTTGAATCTACCCTAATCCTATTCTCTATTATAAACGATTCACGTCCATTTACATAGTTTTTCGATAAAATATCAATTTATTGGTAAATGAATTGTGACAATCGTCCCTTCACCGATGCTTGAATCAATGTTAAGTTCTCCATCGAGCATGTCGACGCGTTCTCTCATCCCGACCAAGCCGAAGGATTTCTCTTTTTTCTTAGATGTGTCAAATCCTTTCCCATCATCCTTCACGATGATCGTAGCGGCATTTGACTTCATTTCAACTTTCACTTTAATCTCAGATGGTTCTGCATGTTTCAGTGCATTTTGCACCGCTTCCTGAACGAGACGGAAGAGAGCCACTTCATATTTGGTCTCCAGTCGTTTTTCTTTTCCAAAGGAGGTAAAGGAAAAACGAACATTTTTGTTGTAATCTTCAATGGTAGCCAAATACTTTTTCAGTGTTGGGATCAGCCCGAGATCGTCCAACGCCATCGGTCGAAGGTCATAGATGATTCTTCTGACCTCATAGAGCGCTGATCGTACAAGTGCACGTACGCTTTTAACCTCTTCCATGGCTTCCTCTATTCCACGTTCGCGATAAGTCCTTCCGACAAGGTCCGAACGTAACATGACATTCGCAAGCATCTGCGCAGGTCCATCATGGATTTCCCTGGACAACCGCCGCCGCTCTTCTTCCTGAGCTTCAATGATCTGCAAGCCGAACTCCTGTTTTTCCTTCGCATCTTCAAGTGCGTCACTGACATGCTTGAAATCTTCTGTCAAATAATTCAGCACAACAGAAATTTTCCCACTGAGCGCTTCTGCACGGCCGATGGTTTCTTCTAAATTGCGAAGACGGATCTCTAAATCATCCCGTCGTTCACGGAGCTGTTTTTCTTTTTCCCGCTTCATGGATAAATCCATTTGAAGTTCGTGGGTTTGCTCATATACTTTTCGTATTTCTTCCTCTGAATACTTTTGGAAGTGCTTGCTGACTTCTGATAAGCGTGTCCGTGAAAAACGGACTTTCTGTTCAAGCTTGTCTCCATCATCGATAAGAGACAGCACTTGTTTCTTCGTTTCTGTCAGTTCTTTGTTCAGTTTTTCAAATTCACTTCGGGACTCTTCACCAATTTGAAAAATTTCATCTTTACTATTAGTGACTGTATCGACCATCTCATTGATGATATGGTCAAGGGCGATGTCCCCAGTTTTTTTAAAACTCATCATAAGTCCCTCCATCAATATTCACATACTCATTCGTAAGACCCATGTCCATTTGTGGGGGTGTTTTTGAGTAAAAATGTAAAATAATGAACAGCAGCCCTCCCATGGATTGCCGTTTTTTTCACCCATCGATATAATTAAACCTTAGGAGGTTTTTGAGACGATGTTAGAAAGTTATTATACCGTAAAACCTGAGGGTTCAGAAGAAGTGACGATCCAGAAGTCCCGCTTCATCGGATATGTCAAACGCTGCGAAACCGAAGAGGAAGCCCAGGACTTCATTTCACAGATAAAAAAGAAACACCATGATGCCACCCATAACTGCTCCGCCTACATGATTGGCGAGCAGGACCTTATACAAAAAGCGAACGATGACGGGGAACCAAGCGGAACGGCAGGTGTCCCCATTCTTGAAGTGTTGAAAAAAAGAGGACTGAAGGATACAGCCGTCGTTGTGACTCGTTATTTTGGTGGAATTAAACTTGGGGCTGGTGGACTTATTCGTGCCTATGGATCAACGGCTTCAGAAGCGATCAATACAACAGGTGTCGTCAAGCGTCAATTAATGAAAGAGATGAAAGTAACGATTGATTATCACCTTCTTGGTAAAGTGGAAAATGAGGTCAGAAACTCAGATTACACATTGGAAGGGATTAATTACCTAGAAAATGTGGAATTAATAGTATATGTGGAAAGCGGACTGGAGCAGGAATTTCAAGATTGGATGACAAACCTGACGAGTGGTCAGGCATCCATTGAACAAGGGGACGCTTCCTATGTAGAAATTGACGTCACACTTGAGTAAAGGAGTTTACGGATATGATGCGCCGTAAAAGATATGTCTTCCTTTGGTCCATCCTATTTGTCCTTCTCGTTGTAGTCGGGGCAGCAACCGGCTATGCAGCTTACTTAACAGACCAAGTAAAGGAGACGGCCTCAGAATCTCACCAGGGACTTGAACGTGGTGAAAAATCAGACAAACGTACGAAAGAAGTAACCCCGGCCAAAGATCATACCTCTGTTTTATTCATAGGGATCGATGATAGTGACCAAAGATCCAATGCAGCCTCAAGATCTGACGCATTGGTCCTTGCCACTTTCAATGAGGATGACAAATCCATCAAGATGCTGAACATACCGAGGGACTCTCTCACGTATATCCCTGAAGTGGGGTACGAGGATAAAATCGCTCACGCTCATGCCTTCGGCGGAATCGATGGTACGGTAGAAACAGTGGAACGAATGTTGGATGTTCCTGTCGATTATTATGTACAAGTAAATTTCAACTCATTTGTTGAAATTGTTGATTCCATCGGCGGAATCACTTATGACGTTCCGTTTGACATTAAAGAACAAAACAGTGCAGATCAGGCGGGCGCCATTGAATTATCAGAAGGAAAACAACTGATTAATGGAGAAGAAGCCCTCGCTTTAGCCCGGACGAGAAAATATGACAGCGACTTAGCCAGAGGCGAAAGGCAGATGGAGATTATCCAGCAGATCTTCCGTGAAACCGTCTCAGCGAAAGGGCTAAGCAATATGGATGAGGTCTTAGCATCCATAAGTGCGAATATGAAGACGAATTTGACGTTTAATGAAATGATTCAGTTTAAAGATTACTTCCTTCAGAAAGAGAACTTCACCTTCGACAAAATGCAACTCGAGGGGGAAGGGGGGTTCACTGGTCATGGATGGTACTACCAGCTTGCCCAGGAGCCTTTAGCGGCCACCTCTGATGAATTGAAAGACCACCTCGAGCTGCAAGATTCTGTGGCCAGTGAAGATGAAGAAGAAAATTCCATGTAAAAAGCTGCTCCAATATCTGGAGCAGCTTTTTTTATTGCTTCGACTTTGTGCCGTTAATCATATTCAATAAAGGTCTGTAGTCTTTCCCTACCAGTCCGGTGATTTCAACAATCAGTTCAATCATGATCGCTAATAAAGCAATAACGGATATGGCACCGTAGATGGTGGCTTGTGAGAAGATCACGGCCGCTAAACTAAACAAGGCACTGGCAGCATAAATCATCAGCACGGCTTCAGGGTGACTGTAGCCAAGATTAATTAAGCAATGATGCAGGTGCGACTTATCAGGGGCTGATAAAGGCTTTCTTTGAATCACTCTGCGGACAATCGCAAATAACGTGTCCGAAATAGGAACACCAAGAATGATGATCGGAATGACGAAAGAAAATAACGTGACGTTTTTAAAGCCAAGTAGTGCAAGCACACTGATCATAAATCCTAAAAACAGTGCCCCCGTATCGCCCATGAATATCTTGGCAGGATAGAAGTTATACACTAAGAAGCCAAGCGTACTTCCTAACATCATGAGTCCTGCGAAAACAACGAAGACATTCCCCATCGTAATTGCCATGCCGGAAATCGTTAACAGCGCAATCGCTGATACGCCTGCGGCCAATCCATCTAGTCCATCAATGAGGTTGATTGCATTTGTAATCGCAATAATCCACAAAATCGTAATCGGTATACTTAAATAACCCAAATCAAGCTGACCACCGAACGGTAAGTTGATGAAATCAACCTGAACGCCACCCATGACAACGATGGCAGCAGCCAAAAGTTGACCGAAAAGTTTAAGTTTCGCGGATAGCTCCGTAAGGTCATCCAACACTCCGGTTATGATGATGACGGTAGCTCCAATGAGAACGGGCCAGGTATAGTTACTTTCGGGAAAGAAAAATAAAATACCGAGAGCAAAGCTTATATAGATCGCCAATCCACCAAGGCGTGGCATGACATTTTTGTGTACTTTACGATGATTCGGCTGATCCGTCGCACCGATTTTAATTGCTAATTTCTTGACTAACGGCGTGATGATGACCGCAACGATCAAGCAAAATAGCAAGGCCTTATACTCCATAAAGACCCTCCTCAGGTTTATTATATCCTCTCCGAATGAAATAAAAGCTGATATTAAATACCATTTTCCCATGCATAGTTCTTATGGAAAAGCACCATATTAACCGAGAAAAATTATATCACAAGAACAGCCGATTTCATGTAACGATTTCATTACTTTTTGATTAGCCTTTTTTGAAGCATGTAAAACCTTTGAATGTAAAAAGGTGGAGGGAGGAGAAGGATATGGCTGACAGAGAAAGAAAAAAATTAGATAAGTCACTAAAGCCTCACTGGGTATGGGCGATCGCCTTCGGTTCAGCTATCGGGTGGGGAGCTTTCGTTCTCCCGACAGATTGGATTGCCCAAGCAGGCCCTGTGGGTGTCGTAATCGGCTTATCCCTTGGTGCTGTATTGATGATGATCATTGGAGTCAGTTACGGTTTCTTAATTGAAAAATTCCCCGTTACAGGCGGAGAGTTCGCCTATGCTTATATTGGATTTGGACGGACGTATGCGTTTGTTGCCGGATGGTTCCTTACGTTAGGGTACATCTGTATCGTTGCTCTCAACGCCTCTGCCCTGGCGTTACTTGCAAAGTTTTTATTCCCTTCCTTCATCCAGACAGGAAATATGTACACCGTCGCCGGGTATGATGTTTCCATTATTCAAGTAGCCATCGCAAGCGCTGCCTTAATTGTCTTTGCTTTATTGAACATCAGAGGGGCCAGTTTTTCAGGACAAACACAGTTTATATTCAGCCTCATTTTAATTTTGGGAATTGCCTTATTAGCCCTGGGTGCACTATGGACGGAAGGTCCGAGCATCACCAATATCACCCCTGCTTTCTCACCTGACAAATCGGTGATTGCATCCATCGTCACCATATTAGCGATTGCACCGTTCGCTTATGTGGGTTTTGACAACATCCCCCAGGCCGCTGAAGAATTTGATTTTGCTCCACAAAAAGCATTCCGCCTGATTATTTGGTCACTGTTAGCGGCAGGGTTGGCCTATAGCGCTATGATACTGATTACAGCAAGTACCATGCCCTGGCAGGAGTTGTTACAACAGATTGAACGAACGCAGTCCGTATGGGGGACAGGGGATGCCATTCAGAGCTACCTCGGGAGAATTGGTGTTTGGCTCATCGCTCTATCGGTTTGTATGGGTATTTTCACAGGACTGAACGGTTTTTATATTTCCGCAAGCCGACTGACGTTTGCCATGGGAAGGGCCCGCATTCTACCTGGCCTATTCAGAAAACTCCATCCTGAATACAGGACACCTTATGTAGGGATTTTGTTTACGATGGGCATCTGTCTGATCGCTCCATGGTTCGGCCGGGAAGCTTTGCTATGGGTTGTCGACATGTCTTCTACCGGGGTTGCCATTGCCTATTTCTTCTGCACGGCAACCGCCTATAAATTCTTTCACTGGAAGGAAGATCCATCAACTTCTAATCAGAAAGCAACCGTGGACCCGTTAAGGAAGTTTTTGTCACTTATCGGGATGTTGAGCTCTTTATGTTTCTTAGCTCTTCTCTTAATCCCATGGTCTCCTGCTTCCCTTGGAAGAGAATCCTACATCGCTTTGGCCATCTGGATTTTCATCGGGGTTATCTTCTACCTCTTGAACTATAAGCGTTATCGTCACATTGACCGTAAGGAGATGAACTATTTAATTCTTGAAAAAGAAGAAATATAACCGTTCAACAAGCGAAAGATCATGATTCGTTTATGTCAATCCTTTTACATTTTCCACAACAAAAGAACGAGGTCCTTCGATTGTTTTCAAATGTGGTAGAATGAAAAGCTGAGAGGTTAAAATAGAGGTGACAAACATTGGCTAAACGAATCATTCGCGTTCGCAGACGCAAAAAGAAGCAGAAACGACGCATTGCACTGATGCTTTTTCTTTTGTTCGCAATGACCATAGGTGGAATTTTCTACTATGTGTCGCAAGTATATACAGCTTCCTATGAAGATCTTGACCGTGGAAATAAATCGGATCTACGTGAAGAAGCCGTGGATATCGGAGATGAACCGATCTCCATCCTTTTACTCGGGGTTGAGGATTACTCCTCTGACGGTAAGGCCGGCAGAGCAGACACTCAAATTGTGCTGACCATCGATCCAAAAACACAGGATATGACGATGACCAGCATTCCGAGGGATTTGAAGGTGGACATCCCGGCGAGTAAAGTTGGAGAAAAATATGCAGGAAGCCATAAAATTAACGCCGCGTACACGCTCGGCGAGATCAGTGGTTACGGTGCTGAAAAATTGACCATTGAAACCGTTGAAGATTATTTAGACGTACCCATCGACAAATATGCATCGGTTAACTTTGAAGGGTTTGCTGAAATTGTTGATGTATTAGGCGGCGTAACCGTAGACGTCAAAAAAGGGTTCTGGGAACGAAGCCACTTAAGCCACGATAAAAGAATTGAATTTGTAGAAGGCGAAACGAAAATGGATGGGGAAGAAGCTCTTGCCTTTGTAAGAATGAGAAAGAGGGACGTTGCCATTGAATACCCCAGAGATGAAAGACAGCGTCAATTTATAAAAGCAAGTATTGATCAAGCTCTATCTCCAGGTAATATTTTCAAAGCCGATGAATTGGCGGATGTGGTCAGCAGCAACGTTCAAACAAACCTTTCAGTGAAAGAAGCTTTTGCGATGCAAAAAGCATTTTCATCGGAAAACCCTTCAACCGAAACTTTTACACTTGAAGGAGAGAACACTCGTCTGGAAGATGGACTCTTCTACTTCGTCCCTTATGATGGAAGTGTTCGTGAGCTGTCCACTAAAATTAAAACGGCTTTAAAAATTAACGAAACACCTCAGGAGGACAATTCCTTCTCTTCCTGAAACCATAAACAAAACACCAGCTTCCGCTTAGCAGAAGCTGGTGTTTTGTTATAAAGAGCCCTTATTCCATTCGAAAACGGCTTTAGCAGAGCTTAAAAATTAACAGGCCATTCAATCTTTCAAACTTATAAGGCCCCTTATAAGTTAAGAGGGATGGGAATTCTGGATTATGTATGGAGATACAATCAATAACGGGCTTATCATGAAGGAAACGATTAAATGTATCTTCTGTAATTCGAATCAATGGCTCTACAACAATGGTTTGATCTATTCGAACACTGTAACGTGCCTTAATGGAGAACTCCAGATGATCTAATATAAGTTTAGTCAATCCCACGTAAATGCATCCTTTCTAAAATACCCTCCCTGATCCGTACACCTTTTCTTTTTCTTTCATTTTATAAGAAAAAGGAGTCAGCGAAAACAGCATATAGGACTAGGTAGAAAGTAAAAAGACCCTTTCTCCTCGAGAAAAGGTCTTTACATTCAGTCTTCTATAATACGATAATTGGTATGAGCCACAACCGTTCTGTCGTATTCGAAATCGATTTCATCTAAGTTATCCATGATCGTCAAATCTACGATAACAGATTGCTGACATTGACTAGGAATGACTCTTCCTTTGAAAATGATGTCATTTCTCTCAAAAGTTACGATTTGCCCTGGAGTGGCAATGCGATCATCAGGTTGTACCATATCTCTCTACCCTTTCTCTTCCTCGTATTTTGAATAAACTTTACAATAAATTAACAAACAATTCAAACAAAACTTTTACAATATATGTTACTAAATTCGACAAGATTATACAAGTAAAACAATAGTAGGTTTCATAATTTTCCATGGAGATATATACTAGATAGTAAAGTTATCCAAATTTTGGGGGTTTTTATGGTGGCTCATATTAAGAAAACAAAAAAGATTATTCTTCTATCCTTCCTATTCTTCATTTTATTCCTGTCGGCAGGAGTGATGACACCCCTTCTCCTGGGACCAGAGTTTTTAATGGCTGAAGATTCCTTGAAAACCTCTAAAGAATACGATGCGATTATCGTTTTGAGCGGAAGTGAAGAGCGCCTCGAACATGCGACTGATCTCTTTCACGAAGGATTGACGAGTCACATGATTTTGACGAATTCTACGGAGAATAGCATTAGACCTGAAGAAGCTATAAATCGAGGTGTGCCTCAAAGCGCTATTTTCGAAGAACCTTCCGCCACCAGTACATATGAAAACGCGACCCTCTCCAAAGAAATCATGGAGGAAGAAGGCTTTGAATCCGCCCTCGTAGTCACAAGTGATTACCATTCACGACGTACCAAAATGACCTTTAATGATATTTACGACAACCAGATTGAAGTGGACTACTCCTTCGTTTCTTCTGCCTTTGATCCTTCTGATGGAATGACAGAAAATGAGCAAAGGATCACGTTCGGGGAGTATGTGAAAATAGGTGTCTATTGGTTCCGTTTACTTTTAGAGTAAACGGAATTTTTCTATCTTTTCTGACATTTAATCACATAGCCCTATGGACATTCAATGTCAGCTCCTTTATTATGAAAGCGATTTCACTTATAATTTCGAAAGGATGGGATTCGTTTGATTCAAAAACGTTGGATTTTGCTGATTGGTATAGCGCTATTATTTTTGTCATTTGCGCAACCGATTGCACCAACCTATGCAGATGCCAAAACGTACGATTCAGTTGTATTACGGGGGAACGCTGAAACTTTAGATTGGAGTTCAAATGACAACCCTTTGACTTACGATACAGAAGAAGGCGTATGGCTCAGTGGCCCAATACCATTGAAAGGTGGAAAAGTGACAGAGTTCAAGTTTGTTTATGATGGAAATTGGATGCCTGGATCAAACTTGACGTACACAGCTCCTCAAGATGCGGAGTACATCTTCGTTTTTCACCCGGAAAGCGAACGTACAGTGGACGTCCGCCTTGCTGATACTTATGAAGCAAGTGTGGAGCTTGAGCTCACCGTCCCAGAGGGAACGCCGGAATGGGTGACGCCTACAGTCGCTTCAAGCAAAAATGACTTCCATTACACAGCCGCTCCTATGACGAAAACCTCTGAAAATACGTACACAACGAAACTTGTAGGACAAGCAGGCGAAGAAGTCTCCTATTTTTATAGTCTTGCCGGGGAATCTTATAAAGAAGAACTTTCTGAAGCCCGCACGGTAACCTTATCCACCGCAAATGAAACAAAAGAGGATACGGTCACCCAGTGGAGAAAAGTTCCTGTCGCCCAATCGGTCACTCATGATTACAACCATACCCCATACGTACCGGATCATCGTGATGAGGTAACGATTAAAGTCGAAGTGCAGCACTTTGGACCGATCGACAATGGAGCCATCTATTACACTACGGACGGCACCACTCCAGATGGAAAACGTGGAGAAGCCGTTCATGGACAAACCGTTCCGTTAAAAGTGACAGATACATCTGAAATTGCCGGTGGATTGAAAACATCGATCATGGAAGGGATCATCCCCTCCCAGAAAAAAGAAACACGTGTAAAATATAAACTCGATGTTTGGAACTCCAACAGTGACGGCTCTCAATTTGCCGATAACAATGTGTTGAGTCCTGAAGAAGCCACCGAATTCGCTTATTATGTAGACACCTATGAATCTCCGAAATGGGCGAAAGAATCCGTCATTTATCAAGTATTCGTCGACCGTTTCCGAGATGGAAGCACGGAAAACAATACCTCTGTTGATCCGGAACAGTCCTATGATGAGCAGTTAAAAGGCTGGATGGGAGGAAATCTTCAAGGTGTCCTTGAAAAGATCGATTATATAGAGGATCTTGGTGTAAATACCCTTTGGATTTCACCCATTTATGAAGGACCCTATTCTCACGGCTATCATCCGACAGATTTCATGAACATCGACCCCCGATTCGGCAGCAACCAGCTCATGAAGGAACTTGTTGATGAAGCACACAAACGTGATATGAAAGTCGTTTATGACCTTGTTCCGAACCACACATCCGATCAACACGACTTTTTCCAGGATGCATTGGAAAAAGGCCCGGACAGCCCTTACTATGATTGGTACACCTTTACGAATTATCCAAATGAATATGATACGTTTTATGGCATTCAGGAACTGCCAGAGTTGAACAATGACAACCCGAAAACGCGCGAATACATGTTGGATGAAGTCGTTCCGTTCTGGATGAATGATATCGGTGTGGACGGGTTCCGCCTGGATTATGCCAAAGGCCCAAGCCAAAGCTTCTGGGTTGATTTCCGTCACAAAGTAAAATCACTGGATGAAGATGCCTTCATCTTTGGAGAAGTGTGGGATAGTCTTGATACCATTTCTTCTTACAAAGGGAAATTGGATGGAGCGATCGATTTCGAGACCCATTCCGCAATCACGAACGCATTCATTCAAGATGGTTCTGTAAACGCACTAGCGTCATCTCTTGAGGAGACCTTCGGAACTTATGGTGATGAATTTGTTGCGGCAACCTTTTTAGATAGTCATGACATGCCGCGTTTCCTATTTGAAGCAGATGGGAATGTGGACACATTGAAGAACGCGGCTGCGCTTCAGTTTACGTTACCTGGCGCACCAATCATCTACTATGGCGATGAGGTCGGCTTATCTCAAAGCGGTGACCATAATGACGTGGAAGAGTGGAAAGACCGCTATTACCGTGAGATGATGATTTGGGAGGAAGAAGAGCAGAACGAAGAGATTCTCTCTCATTACAAGACGTTGATTGATGCAAGAAATGACCAGCCGGCCTTAACACATGGAGATTTCAATATCATCTACTCTGATGATGACATCCTCGTGTTTGAACGTTCCGTGCCACAGGACAAAGTGCTTGTCGTTATGAACCTGGGTGATGAAGACCGTAAGATGGATCTCATCGACCTTTATAATCAGCAGACCCCGAACAAAGTACAGCTCACTTCGCTTTTAGAGAAGGAGAAGCTGAAGAGTCATAAAGGCAAGCTTGAAATGACAAGCAAAGCTGGCTCCGTAGCGATCTATGATGTCAAAGGAAAACTTCGCTACGAAGCTCCATCAGAAGAAAAGAAATACAACAAGGTCGTCCTGCGTGGATCTGCCCCGTTCGACTGGTCCAGTGATGACAACATGCTGACCTTCGATAAACAAGAGGCTCTCTGGAAAAGTGAGCCGATTGAACTGACAGCAGGAGAAACGGTGGAATATAAATTTGTCCGTGACGGTGAATGGCTGGAAGGCGATAACCTCCGCTTCACACCCGAAACGGATGGGGAATACATCTTCATTTTCGACCCCCAAAACGAATACCAAGTGACGGTGGAACGGATGCAAGCCATGAATGAAGCCGCCTGACAAATAAGCTTCCTACTCTTCAGTAGGAAGCTTTTGTTATTTATGATAATCCCATAGGATCTTCCACTCCCCTTTTTCTTCTGCCACATAAACATCTTGATGCAGGCGGAAAAGACCGTACTTTCCTTTGTATGTTTGAATTACAGTCGCTTGGTAAACGGGCGATAGAGGTTTCGATCCTTTTTCCATCGTCCATTGATCAAGCTTCTTCAAATCCCCCATTACAAATTCAAAGCTCTCTACGCCGAAGTGATTCATGAACACGTGCGCACGGTCTTGTATGTAGTGTCCTTTTGTAAATTTCTCCTTCATTTGCGAGTGAAAAAGCTCCCACGAATCAGAAAACTTCCCTTGTTGCTCATGTAAATAAAACTGTTCGATGGTACTCTCTGCACGCTGACCAGGTCGAGTCATGAAGAAAATGGTGAGGACAATGGCAAGGATAAGAATCAAGCCTAAAACAAAGATGATAATCATTGGTGAACGGCTCCGCTTCAATGTGATCTCCTCCCCTATTTACCTTATGCAAGGGGGGAGAAAAAAAGAAAAGCCTGACTCTGATTGGAGTCAGGCTTAACACCTCAATAAGGATCTGCCTCGTGTCCTTTTTCCTGGGCTTCATCTACGACATCGGCAGCGCCTGTATTTCCTATTGGGGAGCCTCCTTTTTTCGGCATCTTTCCTTTGGTCGGTGCAATTTCATCCGCCATTTCTGCATTCATGTCCCCCCATTCATGCCGAGTCCTTCCGCTACCCGCCTGCCATAATCCTCATCACATTGGGAGAATAGAGAAATCATTTTCTTGAGATGTTATGAGCAGGTTTCAGGATTTTATTAGCTGCTTCGGGGGTTTTATTAGCGACTTTTAGGCTTTATCGGTGACTTCAGCACTTTTATCAGTGGGTGTCAGGGTTTTATCCGTTGCTTTCACTACTTTATCGGTGGCTTTTAGACTTTTATCAATATCCTCGCAAAAAAAGCTTAGAGCGCCAAGTTCTAAGCTTTAAATGATCAACCTTCGATATATCCCTTCAGCTGAGTAATCCGCTTACTCATACTGCTGGGGCTAACATCATATTTCGTAGCAACTGCTTTTTTCGTGACCTTCTCAGGTTCTGTGCGGAACTCTTCAGAAGTACGATAGATGTGTTCAAGCGCAGCAGAAACCACTTCCGGTTTACGGAACGTCGGATCTTCTTCCTGTTTATAAGAAAGCCAAGCTTCACGCAACCTCTCGAAAGTTGGTTCTGTTTTCAGCTCATCGTCGACAAGGTCGAGCACTTCATCTTCCCCGATCGCTGGAGTTTCTTTTTCTTGCAGCTCTTGTTCTTCCGAGGACTCTTCGGAAACGTTCATATACATCCAGTTTCTCAACTGTTCAATAAGTGTATCCTGCATGTAGGCATGAATGGATTCATATCCAGCTTGCTGGGATTTCTCCTCTACCGTCTTCTTGAAAGTTTGATAGGATTCCTCATAGTTTGGAATGGCGAGCGGAACGAAATTGAAGATCGGTCCCCATTTCAGAATAACTCCAACCACATACGGCATATGCGGATAATTTTCTTCCTTCAACGGAATGCCGTCACGTTTCACTTCATACGTTAGACCGCTCCAAACATCTTCAACCATGATGGTCTGCTCGGACTGAATCTCCTGGATATGGAAAACACTAGCGAGCGGTGATTTCCACGCTTCCATAGACGCTAGCGTCGCTGGACGTACAATCTTATCCTGCTTCTTTTCAAAAAATTCGTCATAGAGCGTTGTTCCATCTTCTTGCTTTTCCATGAATACCCCTTGTACCATACGGAAAGCCGCTTCTACTTCTTCCTCCTGTGTTTCACGCTCTTCATTAGGCGTGACATTCGGATAATTGCGGTTCACATAGGCCATAAAGTGGCTGTAGTGGCCTTTCAACTCTTCATGAAGGCTTGTAGATCCCACACCTTCGTTAGTCTTATTCATGCAGCATTTCTTATATTTCTTCCCACTTCCGCATGGACATGGGTCATTTCTTTTTACCTTACTCATTAATATCCCTCTCTTAACTCATAAACGTTCAACTCTACTAGAGTACCGAAGATTGAGCCAACATGCAAAAAAACAAGGAAAAAAGGAGGAGGAAATTATATACAGACCAGGTCATCCAATATTTGGATGACCTGGTCTTACAGTATTTGGATATAAAATCCGCATTTAAACATCTCTTCTTAGTGCGCTTAGTACATCAATGCGTGTGGCTTTCCTGGCTGGCTTGAGACCGGATAGCATCGCCACACCGATACTGAGTGCTACACAAACCAGAGCCAAGTAAGGAGGGATATAAGACAATTGAATCGCTTCTTCTAATGTCTGATCAAAAACTTGTTGAATGACAAGTGGAAGCAACATGTTAATTCCTACGCTCACAAGATAAGCAAGCGCGACACCGACAAACGCCCCCATCAACCCAATATAGCCACTTTCCATCAAGAAGATGCTGCGGATCATCTTAGGGTGACCACCGATGGCTTTCATGATGCCAATATCCTGGGTCCGTTCTGTAACAGCCATGGACATGGTATTGTAAATGCCAATTGAAGCAATCAATAAAGCAATTGTACCTACTATAATCAATCCTACTTTAACTACAGCAAATACAATATTGATCTGATCGAGTTCTTCCGTCACCGAATAGATATGGTACCCTTCATCTTTCAGGTTCTGGGATAGATTCTCCACCTGCTCCATGTTACCTGCTATGACCTGGACATCGTTATACACTCTGTCTTTCCCCTCGGCCTGTAATGTTTCAACTTCGTCTGTTTTCATATCTGGGTGGATGGTAGCCCCATAAGCCGTTTCTGTAAAAGCTTCAATATCGGTTAATACAGCTTCGGAGATGTAAATATCACTACTTACCTGCCAATCTCTTGCGGGTTCTTCCATAATCCCAACCACTTCAACCGGGAAAGTTTCCGTTATCCATTCATCCCCCTTGTACTGTTCAACTTCAATCTCGACCGTTTTATTTAATAATCCTTCATCCATCCGGTACTCTTCTTTTACAAGACCATTTTGATTAAAAATCTGATCTCCGGTTTGTTCATCACTCTTTTTATATAAAAGTTGATCCAGGTGGTACCCGATAAGAACTTCATTTTCACTTTGAGGCATGCGTCCAGATGATAATTTCATGCCCGTTTCTTTTTCTGACTGAAAATCTACAACACTAACTGTTGAACCTCCGGAATAGGCATCATAAAGGATTTCCGTTTCCGTTCGCAGCTGGATTTTATGAGAGACAGCCTTGACGGTTTCCAGTGATTTGAAGCTTTCAATGTCGTCCTTGGTGATTTCAGGGCTTTCCCCTTCTTCCTGCGTCTGTTTTCCATAAACCGTTATTTCCGTGACCGCCCGGTCCTGCATAATGTCGTTAACGATAAACCTTTGAGCACCGAACCCAACGGATGCAAGGACAATAAGAAAGGCACACCCGATGGATGTAGCCAGAATCGTCATAAACACACGGGATTTATTTTTCTGCATGTTCTGTCTGATAAATTGGAATCGGTCTTTCCATTTCATCGTACAGCCACCTCTCGATCAGCGGCTAAACGCCCATCTTCAAGACGAATGGTCCGGTCAGCGACACGTGCCACTTCCTCATCGTGAGTAATGATGACGAAAGTTATGTTCTCTTCCCTATTCAACTTTTGAATGAAATCCAGCAACTCCTTCTCCGTTTCCTGGTCCAAGCTCCCTGTAGGTTCATCCGCTAGAATAATCGGTGGCTGAACGATAAGAGCCCGCGCAACGGACACTCGCTGCTGCTGTCCGCCGGATAGTTCCGATGGATAGTGATTCTGGTAATCGTTCAATCCGACTTTATCAAGCATTTCAACGACCCTTTGCTTCCGTTCCTTTACAGAAACCCCCTTCATTACCATTGGAAGTTCAATATTCTGATAGGCGGTCATACTGGGAATCAGCTGAAAGCTTTGGAAAATGAACCCCAAACGATCCGCTCGAAACTCAGCCCAGGCAGATTCCTTATAGTCTGTTACTCTCTTATCAGCTATAAAAATATCTCCCTCCGTCGGCTTAATATAACCGCTCATCAAGTTCAATAATGTTGATTTACCGGAACCACTCCGTCCTACGATGGTTACAATTTCACCTTCTCCCACCTCAAGATTAATATCTTTTAAAACAGAAACTTCCTGTCTATTATTCTTTTTTCCTACAAAAAACGAATGTGACAAATTCTCCACTTTAATCAATGGTCATTTCTCCCTTCTTGTTAACCCTCTACATACAAGACGAAAGAAATGCCCTAATCATTTCATCTTTTTTATAGTAAATAAAAAATTAAAGAGTCAGTCTCCCATTTTAGGCCGATCCTTGATCGGGATGTGACTCTCAGTCACATGTTAAAAAATGTAAGACCTGGTCACCCATTATATGGGTGACCAGGTCTTACATTTTTTAACATTTTTCAGCATCATCACAACGCCGTAAAACTCTTCTCTTTCCAACAAAAAACCACAGTTCGAAGGTTAACCCTCAAGCTGTGGTTTGATTTCTTTAGTGGAGGAGCGATATTTAATATCGAATGGCACAATAATCCGTTTCGCTGGTTCCTCTTTGTTTTTCACTTTTTCGATTAGACATTTGGCCGCCTGGCTGCCTAGGCCATGAATGTGAATATCAACAGTCGTCAATGGAGGACGGGTAATTTCTGATAAATACACATTGTTAAAACTCACAATTGATATATCGTCAGGTACGCGCTTCCCGAATTCCTCCAGCATGTTCACCACACCGATACTCATGAGATCATCGGCAATCACAATGCCTGTCGGTGGTTTAGGGAGGGCGAACAATTCATGCACCGCCTGACGTCCACCTGATTTCAGGAATTCGGTATGGATCCGGTACTCATCCAAGTACGGCAAGCCTGCCTCTTCAAGAGCCAGTTCATACCCACGCATACGATCAATGGTTACAATACGGTCCTCGGAACCACCGATAAATGCAATACATTCGTGTCCAATATCAATCAGGTGATTGGTAATTTCTTTGCCGGCCCGGATATTATCGTTATCCACGTGCGTGATTTCATCCACACGTGCCGCCGGTTTTCCGACGATGACAAAAGGAAAATTCTGTTCCAGCAAAAATTCCATGATCGGATCATCCACTTGTGAGTAAAGAAGGATGATGCCATCGGTGCGATTACTGAACACCATACGCTTGACGGCCTCAAGCATTTCTTCATCTGTTTCTCCTGTACATAAGAGCATGGAGTAATCAAGCTCATGAGCGACCGCACTGATTCCACGCAGAACCTCTGGAAAGAACGGGTTTTGGAGCGCTTTATCCGCACTCGAAGGCATGACGACCCCAAGCGACTGTGTAGAACGGTTCGCCAGGTTCCTTGCATTGGCATTCGGATGATATCCCATCTCTTTCATGGCTTTTTTTACTCGTTTCTTCGTGGCTGGGCTGATTCTAGGATGGTCTGCAATGACACGGGATACGGTTGAAGGAGCTACCCCTGCCGCTTTGGCCACTTCTTTAATGGTTACCGCCATAACTTTCACCTTCTATTTGCATACTATGTTCATTGTATCATGAGGACGCTTTCATCTCTCTTTTATTAAAAAAGGAGAACCGGAGGGCTGCTCCGCTTCTCCTTCCATACATATGTCTTCAAGGTTATCCCTTCGTACCCCCTGCTGTCAATCCAGTAACAAAATATTTCTGCAAGGATAAGAAGAGCAGTGAAATCGGTACGGCAATCAATACAGAACCGGCAGCGAACAATGTAAATTCATTCCCGAACTGATCGGCAATCATTTCATAAAGTCCTACCGCTAGTGTGAATTTATCTTCCGAACGTAGTAGGATACGTGCCAGGATAAAGTCTGTGAACGGTGTAATAAAAGTGAACAGACAGATGACCGCAATCATCGGCTTCGCAAGTGGCATGACGATCTGCCAGAAAATACGGAAGTTCCCTGCGCCGTCCATACGAGCCGATTCGTCCAGCTCTTTCGGAATGGTATCCAGATATCCTTTCATCAAGTACGTATTCATCGGAATCGCGCCACCTGTGTATACGAGAATCAACGCAAGGTGGGTATCAAGCAAGCCTGTCAAGTTCGCTAAAGCATAAATAGCAATCAAGGCAGCGAAGTTCGGGATCATTTGCAGAATCAAAAAGGTCATCAAACCATTTTTACGACCAACGAAACGGAACCTTGAGAATGAATAAGCCGTCATACACACGAGGGCTACAGAGAACAGCATCGTCAGAACACAGATCTTAATCGTGTTCCAATACCAGATCAGATAGTCACTCTGTGCCGGGTCGAACAATTCTTTATAGTGTTTCAACGTTGCATTTTCAGGAATGATCGAGGAGCCTGACAAACTGTTCCCCGGGTTAAAGGATGATCCGACAATCCATAAAATCGGGTATAGGATGATCGTGATCATCGCCAGAATCACAATATACGAAAACGTCAGCTGTAGGATGCGTTTGTTATTTTTCATATTACATCATATCCTCTTCTTGGAATGATTTCGTTCTTCTGAACTGCCACAAAGCTACGGTAATAACGATCAAGGACAGGATCATTGTAATCGCTGCCGCTTTTCCGTATTGGGCAGATGTCATCGTCAAGTTGTAGATCCAGGAAATCAAGATATCCGTTCCCCCCGCATTCTGGTTCGGAACAGCCGGACCTCCTCCATTAAAGAGAAAGATGACATTAAAGTTGTTGAAGTTGAACGTATATTGAGTAATCATGATCGGTGCTGTTGCATATAGCACGAGCGGCAGCGTAATGCTTCTGAATTTCTGGAAAATGGACGCGCCATCGACATCCGCCGCTTCGTACAATTCATTAGGAATCGACTGCAATACACCTGTAACCATCGCAAAAATGAACGGGAACCCAAGCCACGTCTGGATCATGATCAATGCGATCTTCGTGTACGTCGGGTTGGTAAGCCAAGGGATATCCCCAAGCCCGAAGGCAGCCAGGATATCGCGGTTGATGGTACCGAACGTTTCGTTGAACATTCCAGCGAAAACTAAAATAGATACGAACGCAGGCACCGCCCAAGGTAAAATGAAAATCGTACGGATGGTCTTTTGAAGGATGATCCCCTTCTGGTTCATCAATACGGCAAGGAAAATACCAAGCGCAATTTGCAAAGTCGTAGCACCAAACGTCCAAATAACCGTCCAGGCCAATACACTAAAGAACGTATCACGCCAGATCGGTATGTTGAAAATCTCGATAAAGTTCTGGAAGCCGACCCAGTCTACGAGGTTCGCAGGCGGTGAGTGATACAAATCGTAGTTCGTAAATGATAGTAGAACAACAAATAATATCGGAAAAATAACGACGAAAACAAGTAAGAGAAAACCCGGTGTCATCATCAGGTAAGGGAATCCTCCACCTACCAGGTTTTGATACTGTTGCCTGACAGAGTTTGGTGCTTCATTCAGGTCTCTTTGTTTTCCCACTTTAAAAGCATCTCTTAAGTTAAACGCATAGACGCCTAATCCCAAAATGGTGACGATCAGTGTCAATATTCCTTCTACGAGCAACACGATGGAATGATCGTAATTGGGATCGGTTCCAAGCGTAAATAGACCCCAAAATCCGAACTGCAGCAAGTCGGAAAAGGCTATGAAAAAAGAGGCCATTAAAATGAAAAAAGCGGAACCTTTCAGCCACTGTTTGTTATAAAACTGTCCAAAACCAGGAATGATCGAGAGCGCTAAAGCTATTTTTCGATGATTGGTCGTCCCATGAGGATCTTGTTTTTTATTTTTCTTCGATGGACGATGGTCTTTTCCCTCATAGTTGGACTTCGGTTGACGTTCCCCCATGTTCAGTCTCCTTTCTAACTTTCCAGCATATAAAACTTCTCATGGATAAGGAAAAGCCATACCCGACAGACGGGTATGGCTCTGCCCGATCTTAGTTCCCTGAGTGATTCAACTCAATTTGTGTTTTGATGGTTTCCTGTGCTTCCGTCAACGCTTCTTCAGGCTCAGCTTTACCTGTCGCAACGACCTGCAATGCTTGTGCCATCGGCTCCCAAACTTCTCCCATTTCAGGAATATTCGGCATTGGAACCGCGCGCTCAGATTGAACAGCAACCGCACGTGCTTTTTCGTTATCCGCAATGATTGGATCCTCAATCAAGGACTTCACTGGAGGAATTTCATTGGTTTCTTCATAACGAATTTTCGCGTTTTCTTCGTTCGTGATCCACTTGACCAACTCTGTCGCCCACTCTTTATTTTCAGAAGCAGCAGACAAATGCCAGCCTTTCACACCAACGAATGTTTGCGGGTATTCCCCATTCGGAAGTTTCGGAAGTGGTGCAACACCATAGTCGATTCCTGCTTCGTTCAAAGCTTGGTAAGCCCATGGGCCGTCCATCATGGCGGCAACGTTACCTTCTTGGAAAAGACCATCTTTCGCAGAACCACCACTCTCACCAACGATTCCGGATGGGAAGACTTCCTCATACCATTTTTGGATGTACTGAGCACCTTCGACAGCGCCTTCGTTACTCAATCCAAGGTCTTGAGGATTCAAAGCTCCACCTTCTTCACCGAATACGTACCCACCGTAACCAGCAAGGACGGAGTTACCGAAGTAGAAGTTATCCCATAGAGCTAAGAAACCATATTGATCGCCATTATTAAATTCTTTGGAGAACTCAAATAGTTCATCAAAGTTTTCAGGTACTTCTGTCATATGTTCTTTGTTATAAATGAAAACCGGAGTTTCTGTAGACTTTGGAAGTCCGTATAGGTTTCCATCGTATGTTTGTGCTTGGATGGACGCTTCTGTATAAAGATCTGTCACAGAACTGTCCACTTCAATCGGAGAAAGCAGTCCTTCAATAGCCATTTGACCGATCTGATCATGTGGCAATGTCAAAACGTCAGGGCCTGTCCCAGCCGGTCCGTCGAGACGAAGCTGTTCTCCCATTTTCGTTGCCATATCTAACTCTTTGAATTCAACCTCAATGCCGTGTTCCTCTTCGAAACTAGCAATCGCAGGCTCCAGGCCGACACCTTTTTCTTTATCTTCCCAAACGACCAGCTTTTCAGGTTTTTCAGGCATGCCGTCTTCTGACGTTTCAGAAGATGCATTATCACTACTAGACTCTCCTCCACTCGCTTCCTCTTCACGATCCGGCGCACATGCAGCCAGCATCGCAACCGTAAGAAAAGCGATAAACAATAAGCTCAACCACTTTTTCATACTTAACTCCCCCTAATAGTTTCCTAGATGGATATGCCACGCAACCATAGTGAAACCGATTGCACACATCTTGATTCTTATTATACAAACTAATAATAGATTTGCAAGCGTTTTCTTAAAATATTGAATGAATGTTTTACTATCTATAACAGTACGTTAACGCTTTCACATTTTCATTGACTTCCCTCTATTTCTTCTATAGTTTTATTTAGTAGAAACGCACTTTTATGTGCAAACGATTGTTCAGAAAGGATGAAGATCCATGTTTAAAGAAGCCGTGCATCACAGACCGAAGAATAATTATGCTTACGCGTATGATGAGAAGACCCTTCACATTCGTTTACGAACAAAAAAAGAGGATGTCGATGCTGTCCAGCTCATTCACGGAGATCCTTACAACTGGGCGGATGGACAGTGGCAGACTGAACAAAAGCCGATGCAAAAATCCGGGTCGGATGATCTTTTTGACTATTGGTTTGCAACGTTAGAACCTCCGTACCGCAGACTCCGGTACTCTTTTTTACTGCAAGATGGAAAAGAGCAAACCGTCTTTACTGAAAAAGGGTTTTATGACGAAGTTCCATTAGACGATACGGCCTACCACTTCTGCTTCCCGTTCCTGAATAGCATCGACGTTTTCCAGCCGCCTGAATGGGTGAAAGATACAGTATGGTATCAGATTTTCCCTGAACGGTTTGCTAACGGAGATGCCTCCCTGGATCCTGAGGGTACCTTACCATGGGGAAGCAAAGAACCAACACCAACAAACTTTTTTGGTGGAGACTTTCAAGGAGTGATTAACCACCTCGATCATTTAGAAAAACTCGGCATTAACGGCATTTACTTCACGCCAATTTTCAAGGCTTATTCCAATCATAAATATGACACAATTTACTATATGGAGATCGATCCGCAATTCGGTGATAAAGAAACATTCCGCAAACTTGTAAAAGAGTGCCATCACCGAGGCATCCGGGTTATGTTGGACGCTGTGTTCAATCATAGCGGATACTACTTCGAACCTTTTCAAGACGTATTGAAAAATGGGATCGATTCCGACTATGCAGACTGGTTCCATTTAAGAGAAGACAAAATCATTACAGAGCCTTTGCCGAATTACGATGCTTTCGCCTATGTGTCCAGCATGCCGAAGCTCAATACGGAGAACCCTGAGGTCAAAAATTACTTACTGAAAGTCGCACGTTACTGGATTGAAGAGTTTGATATCGACGGATGGCGACTGGATGTGGCGAATGAAGTGGATCATGCCTTTTGGAGAGAGTTCCGCCAAACCGTCAAGGAAGCAAAGGCAGACGCCTATATCCTCGGTGAAATCTGGCATGACTCGATGCCTTGGCTGCAAGGCGATCAATTCGATGCGGTCATGAATTATCCGTTCACAAACGCAGTTATCGACTTTTTTGCTAAGAAGAAGATAGGGATGGAACAGTTCAAGAATCAGCTGTCCCATGTCCAGCATATGTACCCTGTATCTGTGAATGAAGTTGCGTTCAACCTTCTGGACAGCCACGATACGCCGAGGGTCCTCACTTATGCAGATGGGGATAAGCGAGCCGCTCAATTGATGTACCTTTTCCAGCTCTCCTATGAAGGGACTCCATGCATCTATTACGGGGATGAAATCGGGATGACGGGTGGACAGGATCCCGGCTGTCGTAAATGTATGATCTGGGAAGAAAAGGATCAAGATCAGGAGTTGTTTTCGTTTATACAGAAAATGATTGCCTTCCGTAAATCAGAGCCTGCTTTTGGTAATGACGCTCGATTTTCATTTGTCGATTACGGAAAAAATATACTTGCCTATGAAAAGGAAACAGACGGGCAATCCTTGTTGTTCCTGATCAACACTTCCTCCCACTCCGTTTCATTAGAGGATGTTTCATCATCAAGAATCATTGACCATGATCAACAAACGACAGTCGATGCTGAAAGAGCAACCGTAAGTCCATCTGGATATTTGATTTTGGAGAAAAAGTAATGTAGAGGAGTCTTTCCATGACTCAAGCTAAAAAAATGACCCTGTTCGCTCTGACATGGCCGATTTTTATTGAAGTCCTTTTGCACATGTTAATGGGCAATGCTGATACCCTCATGCTCAGTCAGTACTCCGACGATGCCGTAGCTGCCGTCGGAGTCTCGAATCAAATTCTATCCGTCGTGATCGTCATGTTTGGGTTTGTCGCGACGGGAGCGGCCATCTTAGTTGCACAAAACCTCGGTGCCGAACAAAAGAAAGAGGCGGGAAGCATTTCCGTCACGTCCCTCAGTGTCAACTTGTGGTTTTCGCTCCTTCTTAGCTTCGGCCTTTTTATATTCAGCGAACAGATCCTGAATGTGATGGACCTGCCTACATCCTTGATGGGAGACGCCACGGACTACATGAACATTGTCGGCGGACTTATTTTTGTACAGGCGATGCTTATGACGATCGGCGCGCTTTTAAGAAGTTACGGTCACACGAAAGACCCGATGTATGTCACGATTGGTATGAATATCCTGAATGTCATCGGCAACTACTTTGTCATTTTCGGGCCGTTCGGTCTTCCCGTTTTTGGAGTAGAAGGTGTAGCTTATGTGACAGCAATCTCGAGAGCTTCCGGCTTTCTCGTTCTCCTTTTATTGCTGATCAAGCGTGTATCCGGGGATTTGCCATGGCGGTCTTTATATCACTATGAAAAAGCACACCTAAAAAACCTGCTCCACATTGGAGTACCATCTGCAGGCGAACAACTTTCCTACAATGCCAGTCAGATGGTCATCACTTATTTCGTGGCCCAAATGGGAGCGACCGCGATTACGACGAAAGTCTATGCTCAAAACTTGATGATGTTCATATTCTTGTGCTCCATCGCTATCGGGCAGGGGACGCAAATATTAATTGGCCATCACATCGGCGCAAAAGAGACGGAGAAAGCTTACCGGCAATGTATCCGGAGCTTACAGTTAGCCATTGTCATCTCTTTATCTGTTGCCATCGTATTCTATTTTTCCAGCGATTTTCTACTAGGACTGTTTACAGACGATCCTACTATATTAACAACAGGTAGCATCTTGCTGCTGATGACGGTTCTGCTGGAGCCTGGACGAGCCTTCAACCTCGTTGTCATCAATTCCCTTAGAGCCGCTGGAGACGTGCGTTTTCCTGTTATCGTAGGGATATTATCGATGTGGGGGATTCAGGTAACGATTGCATGGATTTTCGGTCTCCATTATGCCTATGGGTTGATCGGAATCTGGATCGGATTCATCATTGACGAATGGCTGCGCGGAATCCTGATGCTGCGCAGGTGGAAATCAAGAATATGGCTGAAAAAATCATTTGTCACACCAAACAAAAAAGCGCACAGTCAAGCAAATACAAGCTGACTGTGCGCTTTTTTTGTTGTATTGGTAATATTTGTCGTACCAGGTCATACATAAAATGGAAATCAAAGGCATCACCGTGCCTTTACTCCTTCACTGAGGTTGTTTGAGAAGGTTTTTAATTTGTTCATATCAGAAACATCTTCTTCAAATAATGGGATTTGAATTAACTGCTGATCTTTGAATTTCTCTCTAATTTCCTCAAGATAGGTTCCTTCCTGTTTTCGTCTCTTGGCAAGAAATTCACCGTCGGCATAATCTGGCAACACTTTATTGATGATCAAAGTCTTCACCATCAAGTCATGCTGCTTCAATTTACGAATCGCCTGTTCGGTTTCAAGTATGGGAAGCCGCTCTGGAATCAGCACAAATACAAAACCTGTCTGAGCAGGATCAAGTATCACTTTCCTTACGGCAGCAAATTTTTCTTTCCTACGCTGCAACACATCATAAATGGGATCATCGACTGGATCGCCATCATTCAGAAGTTGTGTGTAGTTATCATTAATCTTTTTCCTGCGTTCGAGCATCCCATCAATCCAAACACTCATAAGCTCCGGTAAAGTCAACAATCGGATCGTGTGCCCTGTCGGAGCTGTATCAAATACTATTTTGTCAAAGTGCTCGGACTCTTCAAGAATAATCGAGATGAGACGGTCAAACAAAGCCGCTTCATCGGCCCCCGGAGAAGCACTCGCCATATCAATCTGCCTATGAACTTCCTCGACCATTTTTGATTTTACAAGGCCTTCTAAGTTATCTTTCACCCCGTTAATATAGCGTTTGGACTCACGAACAGGGTCGATTTCAATCCCCCACAGGTTTTCCATTAAAGCTGTCTTCTCATGATTGACTTTCTCGTGAAAAATATCTCCAAGGTTATGAGCCGGGTCGGTAGATACGACAAGAGTCCGATGCCCTTCTTTCGCAAACGCAACAGCAAGGGCAGCAGAGGATGTCGACTTTCCTACTCCCCCTTTTCCACCCACAAAAATTACTTTATTCTTATGCAAACCTTTCATTCTACTACCTCCTCTAACAACAACGAATGCCATCCAGCGGAGACTTTTCCATCCCCATACGCAGATGCCAATCGTGAAACTTTTCTATGATGTGCGGATAAAGTTCTAACGTATAATAAAATGCCGGATTCGGTATCCCTAACATGTCAGAGTAAACGAGAAGTAAGAAAAGATCGTCCTCATCCCTTAGTTCTCTAGCAATCTCCTGTTTGTGAGGGAGACTTAACACTTCATCATAAAATTCAAATAACCGTTTTAACGAAAACTTTTTTTCCAAGCTTCTCCCTCCTTATTTTCTATCCATTTCCCATTAATGAACAAGCTGTTGTAACGCATTCGAAAAAAGATCGACCGTAAAGCACTCCAAATGGAGACATGGCCTGCCTTTACGTGCTTGATAAAATAGACAAGAATGGCAAGAAGATTCCTTGGATCTACATAGTCCACATGAATCCCTTCACCCTGGTTGTCTCTATACCACTCTCCGAGTTTTTCACGGTCCTGATCGTGGTGCTTAAACTCTTCTTTCATGTCAATGAAACCATCGTCATCACTGCATATTCCTCCACAACACCCCATTCCAATTTCTTTCTCAGGGCGAATGATCATGATTTCTTTCATGGTGTCGCTGCTCCTTTCAAGGAAAAAAGAAAGCCGACAAAAGCCGGCTTCCTTTTTTTGATTACGCACTTTTCTCAATAGAATCGTTACGATTGCCGCTAATCGCAGAAACAGCCGTAATGAGAATCCAGAAGGTAAACACAAGAATAATCGCGCCGAAAGTAAACAGCATCCAGTCACTACCTTCATTCCATGGGGCCCACTCGGTCACCACCTGATCAATCATGGCCCATAACGTCATGAACATGAGGAAGACCATTGGGATGATCGTCGGCAAGTAGTTTCGGCCTTGACGTTTCAGCCAAATAGAAACGAGCAGCAAACTGATTCCTGCCAGAAGCTGATTCGATGTCCCGAATAAAGGCCAAAGCAAGTATCCACCAGAACCGAACCCTTTAGGGCCTTGTGGAATCAGAGTCAAAGCCGCACTGGAAACGACGGCGACTGTTGTAGCCACGTGCGTTTTCGTCAGTGGCGTCACCTTATATTCCGTTCCAAGTTCAGCGATAATATAACGCATTAATCGAACCGAAGAGTCCAACGTCGTTGCAGCAAAACTGACGACGATGACGGAAACAATAGTTGCTGCGACAGATGCCGGAATACCAAGTCCCGATGCAAGCTGCCCAGCCCCCTGGATAAAGACGCCAAGTCCAGCACCACTTGCTGCGGCAAATCCACTGTAAGTCGCTGTGAATTCCTCAGCTGTAGGGAAGAAGGTTACAACAGCGATAATCGCAACAAGCGCCAAAGCTCCTTCACCCACAGATCCCAAATAACCAACAAAGCGAGCATCTGTCTCTTTATTCAACTGTTTTGAAGACGTTCCCGACGACACAAGGCCGTGGAAACCGGAAATCGCTCCACAGGCAATCGTAATGAACAATAGCGGGAACCAGGATGTATCGGCAGAAGCATTTGTCACGGGTGCCGTAATCTCCGGGTTTGTGAAAAGCAGACCGAGGTAAAGAAGACCAAGACCTACAATTAATTGGTGAGAGTTGATATAGTCTCTCGGCTGTAACAGCTTCCAAACCGGCAGGGTTGAAGCAATATAGACGTACACCATCAGCACGACAATCCATACGAAGAAGGCCATGGACGTCGCATTAAGTCCAAATAAAGTGGAAGCACCTTCGCCACCAAAATAGCGGACAAGGTCGATTTGAAGTACAGGTACATAACTCGCAACGATGGCTGCTAAATACATGACCGCAAGCGCTACAATCGATGGAAGCAGCATGTTCCCCTGCTTTTTATACACACTGTAGCCAATCCAAACGGCCAGAGGTATTTGAATGAAAACAGAAAGGACACTCGCAGGGAATGAAATGAATAGATTCGCAATCACCCAGGCGAAGACAGCGTTTACCATTAAGACAAGCAATAAAATGATAAATAAAAACAACACTTTCGCTTTTTGTCCAATTAATTTACTGGCAAGCGTACCGATTGACTGTCCTTTATTTCTCACTGACAAAACAAGCGTACCGAAATCATGGACCCCGGCAGCAAAAACGGTACCTAACAATACCCAAAGCACAGCCGGAAGCCAGCCCCAATACACGGCAATCGCAGGCCCGACAATCGGCGCAGCTCCCGCGACGGAAGTGAAGTGATGCCCCCATAATACGAATTTATTCGTCGGGACAAAATCGACACCATCCTTATACTGATGGGCGGGTGTGACATAGTTCGGATCAAGACGATAGATTTTTTCGGCAATGAATTTTGAATAATACCGATAACCTAGAAAAAAGATGAGACCTCCAACAACAGCTAACCAAATCCCACTCACAAAAACCCTCCTCAATCTACAAAAATATGTATGCGTTTACATTTAAATGTATTATATATCACTTCCCTTTCTAAATTCAATGCGATATACAGATTTTTCTGAAAATACTAAATAAAAAAAGAGAGAAGCTCCTGCTCCCCTCAACTTCCTAAGTAGCGTCAATTTTCCCAAGGAAAAAACCATCCACTTCTTCAAGCTTCCCCCGCCAGTAAAAACGACCTTCAGAAGGGGTAGGCTGGGCATCCCCATTATACACTTGTGCTTCTTGCAAATGGATGTAGTTGATTTCCTCATGCGCATAATTCACTTCACTCGCACGGGACAATTTCTCACTCAATTCCTGAGAAATCTCATTGCCGTTTTCAAAAGTGCGGCTCAACGATTGCATATATTTCTTCGCTGAAACAGTAGTTCCAGTCACCAAAGCACCATTGACATTCAATGTAAGATCAAGAGAGAAATCACCCTGATTTGCCGCTTTCACAAAGTTTCGTAGAATATTATCCATATACCCTCGTCCCTTCTTTCCTGAATTCTACTTCGTGGTATCGTCATTGACAGTCAAAGTCGTTTTCCCTGTTTTTACTTTTGCATGATCATCTTCTTCATGGTTTAAATGGTCATTTTCCTGTTCTATATCATTCGCTGATTCTTCCTCTTCTGTTTCCACATGGTCCCCTTCTTCATGACCTTCGTTAACCATTTCTTCATCCTCACCCTGATCGAATTCCTCTGTGGCAGCAGCTTCATCACCAGGGGACTCGAGTTGTTTTTGAGAAAGGTCTGCTCCATCCAGGGAAGGTGTCTCTTTTTCCTCCCCTTCTTCGGCCGAGCTATTTCTCACTTTATCTTTTACGCGTCCGACCACTTCGTTTGTTTTTTCTTTCGTTTGGTTTTTCAAATCTTTCAGCTGTCCACCAGCTTTTTCTGCTTTCCCCTTCATAGTTTCTTTATGTTCTCCTGCACGATTAGGGTTTAATAAAAACCCTGCTGCTGCTCCAAGGACACCGCCGACAATGGCTCTGGTCACCCGGTGACTGCTTTTGTTCTCCGCTTCCTGTTGCTTGTTTCCTTCATCCGTAGGATTGGTCAACTGCGTTTTAGATTCGCTCATGATCTCTCTCCTTTTATTTTTGATAGACTTCCTGCATATTTTTCTCTAGTTGTGCAATGCGTTTATGGAGTTCTTCATTTTCTTTTTCCAAGGCCTCTGTGTTCGATTGAGCGGCTTTCGAATTCAAGTACGGGTCGGTTTCCCACCAGTCCATGCCGATTTCTTTCGCTTTATCAACAGATGCGACGATGAGACGGATTTTGATGGTCAAAAGCTCGACATCCGCAAGTCCTACCCTGATATCTCCAGCGATGACGACACCTTTATCCAACACGGTCTCTAACACATCGACAATACTGTTCGATTGAGTCGGGTGTTCAATGGACATCTATGATGCCTCCTTTGTTATAACAAATTCCCTAAAGGTCCTAAATCGATATTGAGATCCTCATCATCCAAGTCAAAAATCTCTTTCAGCTCGTCCATTTTCACTTCAAGGTTCATGAGCGCTACGCCCAGTTGTTCAATCTGCTCTTCCGACAAGGTACCACCGTCGACGCGGCGGATCGCCTGCCTTTCGACGAGCTGCCTAAGCAGTTCGATGACCGTTAAGACAAGTTGTGCAAGGCCTTGCTCTGCTCCGTCCGGGTCTAAATTGACTCGTCCGCTTTTAAAAGGCTGCTCTTCAAGATTGTTCTGTGACACGTGCCAACGCCTCCTTCTCTCTGTCCATCGCTTCTGAGTTCAAGGAGTCATCCAGGCTGGATTGGACGAGTGTTTCTACAGAAGAAATCAATACTTTCAAATCTACATAGACAAGGTCAATGCCGGCAATGGAAATAATGATATCTCCCTTGATGGCAACCCCTTTGTCCAGGACAGTATCCAAGATATCAATAAGAGCGATTTCCTGGTTCTCAAAGTTTTCTCTGTAGGACACTCATCTCACCTCGCTTTTAGAGAGGGAGGAAAAGTGATAAGGGGGCCACGGCCCTGTAACTTCAACCTCCCAGCCAGCTTTTTCTCCTTGTTCATTTGCCGTGGTTACTTCCTTTAAAAAAGTTTCGACTTTTTCCAGATCCATCAAGTAGGCGCCATTCCAACACATATCCGCTTCCTTTCCGGTCACATTCTTATTCCAGACTTTTTTGTCAGCTGTATCTTCACATAGCGCCTCCCATTCACTATGTAATTGCCTCACGTATTTTTGCTGTTCCAGTGCTACTTGCTGTTGAATTGACTGATCAAGTTTCTTACTCTGCAAGTACTGCATCCCCTTAGACATCTGAGATATTTCTTCTTTCTTTTTCTGAATATCGGGGTGATGGTCGGCCACTTG
The DNA here is from genome assembly GCF_019599545.1 of Halobacillus sp. Nhm2S1. Classification (GTDB taxonomy): domain Bacteria; phylum Bacillota; class Bacilli; order Bacillales; family Halobacillaceae; genus Halobacillus. The sequence goes on from NZ_JAIEZV010000002.1 coordinate 239,353, forward strand.
GTCTCTTAAGCGGTCGGGATGGTTGTAAATTTTCACGTTCCACTCTTCTTTTCCTTTTAACTTCTCAAGTAGAGTCATCCATTCATTTTCATGGGCATCCATTTTTTTCTTCAGACTGCCTTCATTCTGGAAAAGGGTACAAAATTTCATTGGAATTAAAGTGACGGTATCCTTCAAGCTCATTAATATTTCATGATGAAGGTAAGCCTTCTCCTGTACCCACTCCATTTGCTTCGTCTTCATTTCCAATGCCTCTTCACTAAACTCTTCTTCCTCAACGGCGCTCACAATTGCTGAACACCAGCCGTAATCCAGTACTTCAAGACCGGCCTTGCCGTCGATGCCCATCCATTCAGAAAATGCTTTCCCGTCTGCTTCCTCTTTAAGCGTAATACCATACATATACAGTAGTCTTTCCATCTTGAAAAACTCCTTACTTCCTTTTCGTCATGCTCTCCCATTGCTCCATCTCAAGCTTTTTGGCGATTTCATATCGCAAAAGCAGCTCTTCTTCCTGCTCCTCATAATGCTCTTCCGATATCTCTTCCAATTCATACATCATTTGCAGCTGAATCAATTTCTTTTGAATATGTTCAAGGTCGTACATTTCCTTATCCACTTCTTCTTTCACATGCTCTCCGACTTTTTTTATCAAGTGGATGGGTGAAGTGAATAGTTTTTGAATCATGACGCTTCTACTTTCAACTTAATGTTGATGAAATTGTAGGCAGGCCACGGACCTGTATATTTGAAATCAACATATTCCTTCCACCGGTCATGCAGCTCATTCACTTTACGGTCGAACGCTTCTTCTTTATCCCGATCGATTAAATAAGCGCCATTCAAAAGCATCTTTTCACCGATTGTATCGTTCAATTGAGAGGCTTCTGCCAATTGATCCAATGGGGCATGAATAGAAGATTCAATTTCTTTCTGAATGGTCGTAAAGAAATTACGAGCCATCTCTCCAAGCTGAATCCGATCAAAATACCCGGCCGCTTCTGATTTGTTTGCTACGGTTTCTTTTTTCTTTTTCACACGGTCATTCTGATGGATCTGCTTTTCCAACCATTCTCTTTTTCCTACGATCTTCAGACCAATTTCGATTTTATTCCTTACTTCTCCAAACAACTTCTCGAGTTGAGGGTAAAGGTTTTCGATCAGCACCTGGGTATCCTCTTTCGTATTGAAAACATTCCCGAAACTGATGGGAACGACAGAACTCTCTTTTTTCATTACTCTTGATATGACCTGCTGGTGAGTCATGATTGCCTTTTTCTTAGGATGATAAATTTTCACCGGGGCCTCCACCGCTACCATGGCGGCGTCTTTATAATGGACCGTGAATACTTCTCTTTCTTCTCCTTCAAATTCAATGGTTCCAAAACTTTTCTCCTCCGTTGCTTGAATACAACAGAAAACATATACACCGATATCTTCAGCCATAAGTACCTCCTATACCTTTTTGCATTGATTGAGAATAATCTCCCTTGCTTTCTCTTCGTCCTCTATCATGGATAAGACCGAAAAATAAGTCAGATCCAGACAAAGGTTTTGGAACGCTTTATCCTTTCCATCCACACAGACGTTTGTTTTTTCAGCCATGTCCGCAATCATAATGGAAGCACGCAGACTCAAACGTCCCTTCTTTTCATCCATCGTTTCTTTTACACCTCTTACAAAACGAACAATCGCTTCTGCTTTGTTCTGTTTGATATTCGCCCTCTCCATCACAATCGCCACTTCAGCTTCCACACTCAGCACATTCAACGGAATGGAAATCATTCGGTCCATCAGTGCATCCTGCGTATCATACACCCCGATGTACTCAGCGGGGTTACTTGTAAAAATGATCCTGAAGTCCGGGTGAACCCTGATGTGTGAATCCTTGCTTTTTGAACCATATAAGGGCAGGATCTTTTCTTCGAGAACAGATAAGAACAGGTTGTTCGTTTCAGGACTTGACCTCGTGAACTCGTCATACACCACGGTATGTCCATGTTTAACCGCTTCATAAAGATGACCGCTCGCCCAATCTTCTGTAACATTTTCCTCTATCTTCTGAACGGTCCTGACAAAGTTATCATTCAGTTTCTTCCGGCTGTACCCTTTATAAGCACCGATCAGGTCGTTATTCGTCAAATCTTTGTTCCCTGTAATCAAAGTCACCGGCTGTTTTCTTCGTTTGGCTACATGGATAGCAAGGGTCGTTTTCCCGATCCCTGGTGGCCCTGTATAATGAACGGGGTAACCTGCAGATAAATAGTTCAAAGAACGGCGGATTAAGCTTTTGAAGAAGGGGAGTTCATAAACATCTTTTTTAGTGGATAAGCGTTCACTGCTTTGTTTAAGTACACTCATCAGCCCTCCTCCTACTGCTCGACCTGTTCTTCAATGTCGCTGCGGTACCTGAGGCTCAAGCGGGAAAAACCTGTCACTTCACTGTTTTCATCAAGGAAAACTTCATATAACCCTACCATTTGATCTCGGGCATACTTTTTCATATATTCCTTTTCTTCAATTACTTCGACTAATACCCGCCACTCCTGGTCTTTCTTTCGTGCAGATATAATTTTATGTGGCGGTGCAATGTTTTCATTGAAAAAATCGGTCACTTCATTTAAGACCTTCATAGCGGTGTATCCCTCTCTTTTCCTATGAATCTACTTTCCTCTTTAATATAGGAACAAGATGGAATCAAAAAAGATTCCATCCGATTCCCTTATTAAATACTGAATTCTCCACGTTCATTGGACGAAGAGGATGAAGACGATTGGTTTTCTTCACCTAGACGGCCTCCAAGTCCTTCCTCTTCTACCTCATCCCGTAACAAACCGACAGCTTCTGCATACCTGAGCCATGTATCTACACTGGCAATGACAACTCTTGCTTCCACTGTAATCAATTCAATCCCTACAACCGATACGCGGGCAAACGCGTCGATGACAATCCCTTTATCCAATATGCGGTCAACCACTTCTGCAAGACTTGAACTATCTGTTGATTTTTGAATAGCCATTTTCAAATCTCCCTTTCTGTGCTTACGAATGATAGGTTTTTATACTCGCTAGCCCTTTGATATCTTTAGGACCTTTAATAGAAGCGGAACTTTTCATAGACGAGACCCCTTTGATATCGTTGGCTCCCTTGATCCTTCCGCTTGAAGAACTGTTCTCACTGATCGAACGCTGCATCTGCTCTCCAGATTCTTGAACCGAGCCGAGTTTTTCTTTGAACTCAAGTAAATGCTCCTGAACCTTTCGCTTTACTTCCTCGGCCTTTGAATGAACATGATCAGCGTTCGCTGTAGTTTTTTCCTGAAGCTCTTTCTTCATCTCCTCGATTTGGGACTGCATCTGCTTTTTGAATTGCTCACGGAAAAAATCTCCTGCTTGATCATTCATTTCATCCCTGGCATGTTCAGTCGCCTCTTGCGGGTCATCTGCTTTCCGAATGATTTTATGAACCGGATTTGGCAGCTTCTCCTTGAGCGCAGCCGCAGACTTTTTCAAACCTCCTTCCACTTGATCAAGAATAGAGGGGTCGTCCTCCTGACCATTTCGTAAATGAGACATCCACACCACCCCATTACTTTTTGTATATAATTTTTGGCTGGTTTCTACACTTACTTCCCACGAATAGCCTTATAAAACCCTTTGCTTGATAAAAAACTTAAAAAATGGTAAGAATTACATCCAATTTTACGAGACATCTAAATCTATAAGACTATGAGATAAGAGTCGAAGACACTCCTTTACAAAATTGACATTATGATTAAAAATATCTACGCTCACTTGTTTACAATCTTTTACAAAAGATTTACTGTAAGCGTTGTCTAAACGAGGAGCGCGCTTCTTTTTTCATTTTTTTACATATAAATAAGCCTCAAGTACCTATTACCTCACAAAAACTTGGGAATATCCGTCTGCAAAACATCCTTTAAATGCCTCAGATCTATCCAACTATCCCAACCCGTATTTTGAAGGAAAACGGCGAAAACATTAGAATTACTAGAGTATAAACTTTTAAGGAGGAATAGATTTGAAGTTCAAAAAACTAGCAACACTATCATTGGCTGCAACATTAGCCATCCTGCCAACAACAGGGCAGGCGTTCGCTGATTCTCAACCGGAGTCATTGAACAAAGTCAACGTACAGGAAGAAAAAGGGGAGTTCATTAAAGGGGAAGTGGTCGTTAAATTCAAAAACGGCAAGTCCTTGAATGACCAACAACTGAAGAAATTCGGAGCAAAAGAAGTTACGGAAGAACGTTCTTTCGTGGATTCCAAAGTAAAAGTACTTAAAGTCGGAAACGTAGAAGCCGTAGCAAAGGCCCTAAGTAAAAATCCAAATGTCGAATATGCTGAACCAAACTACGTTTTCGAGGCAACATGGACACCAAACGATACTTACTATAGTGGATACCAGTACGGTCCACAAAACACAGACACAGAGGCTGCCTGGGATATTACCCGCGGAAGCAGCAGCCAGGAGATTGCCATCATCGACTCTGGCGTTGACTACAATCACCCGGACCTTGATGGGAAAACCATCAAAGGCTATGACTTTGTAGACAACGATTATGATCCAATGGACTTGAACAATCACGGTACCCACGTTGCAGGAACAGCTGCCGCTGAAACAAACAACGGTTCTGGTGTTGCTGGAATGGCTCCAAACACAAAAATCCTAGCCGTCCGTGCACTTGATGCAAATGGCAGCGGTTCTTTGTATGACATCGCTGATGCGATCCGTTACTCTGCTGACGTAGGAGCAGAAGTCATCAACCTTTCCCTTGGTTGTAACTGTGACACGCAAACGCTTGAAGATGCCGTCAACTATGCTTGGAATAAAGGTTCAGTCGTCATTGCCGCTGCAGGTAACGATGGAGTATCCACAACGTTTGAGCCGGCTTCCTATGCAAATGTCATCGCCGTCGGTGCCGTCGATAGCAACAACAATAAGGCGTCCTTCTCCAACTACGGAACATGGGTAGATGTAACAGCACCTGGTGTCAGCATCGCTTCTACGGTTCCTAACCGTGGATATGCCTACATGTCCGGTACATCCATGGCATCCCCTCACGTAGCTGGGCTGGCTGGATTGCTTGCATCTCAAGGGCGCTCCAACAGCAACATCCGCGCCGCTATCGAACAAACGGCTGATCCGATCTACGGAACGGGCTACTACTTCGAACACGGTGTCATCAACTCTTATGATGCAGTAAACTATTAATCTGAAAAAGCGGCCACCCGGCCGCTTTTTTTATGTTAGATACTAGAGAGAGAGGTCTAGGATACTGATAAAGTCATAGAAGTCACTGATAAAAGCATCAAATCCACCGATAAATGTTTTAAACTCACCGAAAAAGTCCAAAAACTCACCGATAAAAGCTTCTAACCCACTGATAAGAAACCTCTACATAGTTGGGAGACTATTCCTTTGACCTTTTCACAGGAATTAGCTATATTAATAGTAACAAGGGGAGTAGCGACCGTATAAAGCGGTTGGTGAATCGTCATTTCAGTGTGTGCGAACACTCGGTTCACCAAACTATGACTATAGTACGCAAGACCTTGGCCTGCACGAAAATAGGGCCAAGGTCTTTTTTTATTGGCTCAATCCAGAGGAGGAAAACGATGAACGCTATCATATTTGCAGTCTCAGCCGTTGTGGTCGTACTAGCTGCCGTACAGCTGAACCGTTACGGGGATGTCATCAGTCAAAAGTCTAAACTGAGTGGAGCCGTGGTCGGAACTTTCCTTATAGCGGGAGCTACATCCTTACCGGAACTGACCACAAGTTTAACAGCCGTGTACATCGACAATCCCGACATTGCGGTGGGAAATATGCTCGGCAGTAACGTGTTTAATGTATTGATTCTAGCTGCGGTGGATCTCATTTACCGCAAGCACAAAATGTTCAACAGCATCGAGTCTAAGCAGCATCTCCCTTCTGCGATTGCAGGGATCATTTTCACATTGGTGGTGGTCGTCTCCTTATCCATGAGTTCCACCCTTTCCCTTTTTAACATTGGAATTGAAATGTTCGTTCTTGTCGGATTGTACATCCTGACCGTCCGTTTCTTTGAAAATGATGAAACAGAAGAGATGGATGAAGCAGCAGCCACGGGGAAGGATGTTACCTTGAAAGCGGCAAGTATTGGTTTTGCCATCAGTGCCATTGTTGTCTTCGCTGCCGGAAGTGCGCTTTCCATCACAGGGGACCAACTAGCTCAACAAACAGGGATGAGTTCAAGCTTCGTCGGGAGCTTTTTAATTGCTGCGTCCACCTCTCTACCTGAACTTGTCACCGTACTTGTGGCGTTCAAAATGGGGAATTACGATATGGCGGTAGGCTCCATTTTAGGGAGCAACTTGTTCAACCTGCAGCTTCTTGCCATCACTGACCTCTTTTATCAAAACGGTCCGATTCTGAATGCGACATCAGGAAGCAACCTCCCGATCGCCCTTTTATTCATTGGGATGATGGTACTGACGATTTTCATGATGGTAAGGAAAAAGGTTGAGAGTTTCTCTGGCTATGCAGCACCTTCCCTCCTTATCGTAGTGATGTATTTTGTTTCTTCTTATTTCCTATTCTGATCATTAAAAAATCCGCAGACATCGCGTCTGCGGATTTTTTCTATAATACTTTACTTAAGAACTCCTGCGTTCTAGGGTTTTGTGGGTTTCCGAAAAGGTTATCCGGTACATCTTCTTCCATGATGATCCCTTCATCCATAAACAGGACCCGATCCCCGACTTCGCGGGCAAATCCCATCTCGTGGGTGACAACCACCATCGTCATCCCTTCCTGGGCTAATTCTTTCATAACCGCTAACACGTCCCCGACAAGTTCCGGGTCAAGCGCTGAGGTCGGTTCGTCAAACAGCATGATGCTTGGTTCCATCGCTAGTGAACGGGCGATCGCAACACGTTGTTTCTGCCCGCCGGAAAGACTCTCGGGGTAAGCGTCCGCTTTGTCACTCAAGCCGACTTTTTCAAGAAGCGGGCGTGCTACTTTTTCGGCTTCCGCTTTCTTCATTTTTTTCACTTTAATCGGACCAATCGTAATGTTATCAAGTACGGTCTTGTGCGGGAAAAGGTTAAAGTGCTGAAACACCATTCCGACACGAGAGCGGACATCATTGATATTGATTTTAGGATCAGTCAGGTTGTCCCCCTGAATGATGACTTCTCCGGAAGTAACTTCCTCAAGTAGGTTCAAGCACCGTAAAAACGTACTCTTCCCAGAACCTGATGGCCCGATGACACAGACCACTTCCTTCTCTTTGATTTCTGCATTGATTCCTTTCAACACTTCGTTGGAACCGAATGATTTATGCAAATCTTTGACGGTAATCATTACACATCCAGTCTCCTTTCAACTCTTCTCAAATACACCGCAGTCGGTACCGTGATAATCAAGTACATCACACAAACCATCGTCAATGCCTGGAAGGCCTGGAACGTCATTCCGTAATACTGTTGTCCCATGTAAAGCAATTCTCCTACAGCGATGACGGAGAAAAGGGACGTATCCTTCAAGCTGATGACGAATTGGTTACCAAGCGGTGGAATCATTCTTCTAAAAGCTTGGGGCCAGATGATGTAACGCATCGTCTGATTTCTTGTAAGACCAATCGAACGTCCAGCCTCTTCCTGTCCTTTATCAATCGAGTAAACCGCTCCTCGTACGATTTCCGCTATGTAAGCACCAGCATTAATGGCAATCGCTATGATGGAGGCCGTAATTTTATCAATATTGATTCCGGTTAGATCCGATAGACCGAAATAGATGAATAAAATTTGTGCTAAAATCGGGGTCCCGCGAACCGCTTCAACGTAAACCGTCGCAAGTCCGTATATGATCTTATTTTTCGACAAACGGGCAAACCCAAAGACGGCCCCGAGAACGAATCCGAAAATTAATCCAACGAACGTGATGAGTAGTGTCCATACCAGTCCCTCAAGCAAAAACGGCATGACACGAAAATAGTGCGATTCCGTAATGAACTCCATATATGTATTCTCTCCTTGTGTTTTGAATGGTGTTATAGTTCATGCCAGTATTCAATTCATGGAAAAAAGCGTAACAAGCCAATCACTTGCTACGCTTTTCTGATCAGCTTCTCTCTATTACTCCGAAGATTCTGTGCCGTATTTACGCTCACCGAACCATTCTTCGTAGATGTCATCATATGTGCCGTTATCAATCAATGTCTGCAAGGCTTCATTCACATCGCTCACAAGTTCGGAATCCTTAGGAAAGGCTATTCCATATTGCTCACCCTGCAAAATGCCCCCCGCTGTTTTTAAGCCTTCAGAGTCATTGGCTACGTAATACTGGACGTTAGGAACGTCATACATAACCGCATCTAAACGACCAGACTCAAGGTCCATATAAGCTTCAACGATCCCAGGGAATGTAATTAACTCTGCATCCGGGTGGTTTTCTCTGATGTACGTTTCACTTGTCGTACCAGAACGAGTCCCCACCTTTTTGCCCGCAAGATCATCTTCAGACTGAATTTCATCATTATCTGCGCTGACCGCAAGCATCAGACCAGCATCATAATAAGGATCAGAAAAATCGATGGTCTCTTTACGTTCATCAGTAATCGTCATACCAGCAATACCGATGTCATAACGACCGGATTGCATACCAGCGACTACGCCATCAAACTTCATGGATTCAATTTCAATGTTGAACCCTGCTTCATCAGCGATCGCTTTGATTAAATCAATATCGAACCCTTCCATTTCACCCGTTTCCTCGTTCATGAATTCGAAAGGAACGAAGTTGTTATCCGTCGCTACTGTGTATGTTTCTCCACCGGAATCCCCTTCGGAATCTCCGGATGTGCCGGCTTCGCTGTCACTGCCACAGGCGGCAAGAAGCATACTTAAAGCCATAACCATAATGAATAAGTACCATTTTGCTTTCATTCATTTTTCCCCCTTTTATTATGTGAACTCTATTATCTCAAATTTTACTACTCTTGCAAATTTTCTGAATAATACTTTTAACGCTTTTTATGACTGAAAATAGCGATTCTATTAAACTTTTTGAATGATTGCTCACATTTTCTTTAAATTTTGTCAATTAACTAATGATTACGACAAAAAAATAAGAAAAAAGGGGATTAATCTCAACCATAAAGGGTAATAGGGTATAATAGGGGATAGTTCCTACTTTTGTAAAAGGGAAGGTTTTACATGTCGGAAGAAAATCACTTTGGATCTGAGCCATATTATTCTCTCAAGTCTGCTGCGCAAAAGATATTTGAGGTCATCGCACAGAGGCTCGATATCCAGACAACCTACATCACAATGCGAGGCGAAAACTCCATGACCGTGCTGAGTTCATTAAATAAGCAGGAGGAAATCGTCCCCGAGGGATTTACGATTGATTACGAAGAAAGTCACTGCCGGTTAATCATTAATGATCAAGACCACATACTTAGAACAAACAATTTAATGGAAGACAAACTGACTCACGAAATGGAAGCTTCTGCCCTTTTACAGGTAAAAGGGTACCTTGGTGTGACGCTGAAAGATCTGAAAGGGAATGTGTTCGGGACACTTTGTGTGATGGATAAAGAAGAGAAAAACTTCAACGAAGAAGATATCGAATTTTTACAAACCATTGCATCTGTCCTTTCTCATATGATTGAACTTGATCAGACCCACTATAATATGGGATTGATGAATGCACCCATCATCCCTATCACGGATGGAGTGTCTGTTTTACCTATTCAGGGCATCGTCGATGAAGGACGTGCGGAGAAATTGATGGGGGATGCCCTTCGATATGGAAAAGAACAGGATATCGATTATTTCGTGCTTGATCTTTCCGGATTAGTTGTTCGGGACCAATTTTTCTCCGAAATGTTACCGAAACTGATTCACGCTCTACAAGTAATGGGGATTGATGCAATGTTGACTGGTATTACCCCGGAAATAGCACAGAAAGAAATTGAAAGCAATGTGCTGACTAAAACCAAACCGAAGACCGTTCCGAACCTGCAGACAGCTCTTTCAACAATTGGTTTTAAATTAGTAGAAACTCAATAAAGCCTGTCTTGACGGCGAGTTCTGTTTTATAACGTTCATTCATAGGAAAAGCTCCACCTACGAATGGTGGAGCTCCATTTATTACAAAACTAGTTATTTTCGTGTGTTTTTTCAAACTCTTTAACCTCACCTGACTGGCCATCAATAGGAACCTCATAGTTAAAATTCCTCTTCTTCGAATTCATCCCTCTTTTACTTTTGCTGCATTCATTCTAGCATATGGGTAGGGGGTGGTCTGAAATATAAGATAGGAATCATTGTTTTTTGTCGAACTATTAAGTAGAAAGGACGGATGCCATGATTATTAAGCAGCGCATATTTCCAAGAGACATTGAACAACTGCAGGCATTAGAACGACGCCTCGATGCAAACCATCCCCAACTGCCAAAAGTCAAAGAACTACTCAAAAATCGCTTATCCGGACACAAAGGCGAGCTTGCTCTAAACTTTCCCCTTTCCTACCTCCCTGAAAACTACCGAATCTTTCATCACCTGCGTCTCTATGACGGCACCCACTTTTTCCAAATCGATTGCTTGATTTTGACGGACCAATGGATTTTGATTGTTGAAGCCAAAAATATTGGCGGGGAATTGTTCTACAATCAAAGATTCAACTTTCTATCGAGGACATGGGATGATGGAGCTCAAACGTTTTCTGACCCTGTCCTTCAAGTCCGGCGTCACCGAAGACAATTGCAGCAATGGCTTCATTTAAAAGGTTTTCCTGTGATCCCCATTTACTGCCTCGTGGCCAACAGCCACCCTGGAACTTCAATAAACACAGATGATCCTTCACTCGATATCGTAATCCGTACGGACGCTTTACCGGAAAAAGTAGACGAGATACGTCAAAAACATAACAGAGACAGACTTCCAACTTCCCTTCCTGAAATGCTCAGTAAAGAAATTTTGGAAGGGGATACACCCAACAATTACGATTATATGAAAGAACTATCAATCAACGATTCAGATATTAGAAAAGGGGTGTTTTGTACAAGTTGCCAACGATTAGCAGTGGGTTGGGATTATGGACAATGGAAATGCAGTCATTGCAGCCACAACGATAAAACCGCTCACCACCCTGCACTGCGAGACTTCTGTTTGTTGAAGGGTCCTAAGATTACAAATAAAAGCTTAAGAGATTTTCTTCTCATTAAATCACCTACTGTCGCTCAAGGAATACTCAAAAAAGTGAGTTTGAGGTATGAAGGTACTAAAAAATCTAGAGTCTATTTTCTAAGATACTGATAAATAAGCTAAACCCACTGATAAATCCTCCAAAGTCACCGATAAAACTCTAAAACATACCGATAAAACAACCGAAGCCACTGATAAAATCACCAAACCCACCGATACCAGAGGGCATGGGCATGGGCAAGGGTAAGCACACTCCACACACAAAAAAAGACGACCTCACTAAGAGATCGCCTCACCACTTCGGCCTAGGATCAGCCTCCATCAATAAATCTACCAAATGTACAGCATCCATCGCCAAACCTTCACGCTCCACCCCAAGCTTCATCTGCAGATGACAACCGGGGTTGGAAGTCACGACACCGCTAGCTCCCGTGCCACATACATCCTGCATTTTCACATCCAAAATATCCATGGCATCTTCATAGTTTACGATATTGTAAACGCCTGCCGATCCGCAGCAAAATTCCGGCCGCTCCAACTCCCGCAGCTCAACACCAGGTATGCGACGAATCAAATCTAGCGGTTCGCTCGTCACCTTCTGTACATTGCGCAAATGACAGGAAGGCTGATAGGTAACAGTCCTCTCAAGCTCTTTTTCAAAGACAAGCCCGTCCAACTCGACAAGCACTTCAGAAATATCCCGCACTCGATCAACAAACCGCTCCGCACGCTCGGGCCACTCCGTACCCTCCTCAAACAAATGCTCATACTCGACCAAACGCGCGCCGCAGCCACCAGCATTATTCACAATATAATCGAAGCCTTCTTCCTCAAAAGCTTCAATATTCCTCTTGGCAAGTTCCACTGACTGATCGACCTTTCCCGTGTGTGCGTGAAGAGCACCGCAGCACGTTTGCGCTTCTGGGAAAACAACTTCCGCGCCGCTCCGAAGTAAAAGCTCCACCGTATTCTGATTCGTTTCAAAAAAGACGCTGTCCATGACGCATCCTTTAAAGAATCCAATCTTTGCCGCAGCCGGCCGCTTACGCACATAACGATCCGCACGGGCACGCCGCTTTTTCGGTCCAGGCATCGTCGGTAAAGCTGCTTCAAACTTATCAATCTGAAGCGGGGCTCTTCTCGTCAATCCAAACCGCTGGGAAACTTTCTGCAACCCACTCTTCTGATAAATCCAAGTCGCATTTCCCAATGTATTCATCCATTTGGAAGAAGGAAAGAACGACTGAAACAAGAAGTCCTCTACTAGCCCGCGTGGTCGTTCCTCATCAATTACGCGTTTGGCTCCTTCAAAAATCTCTCCATATTGAACGTTGGTCGGACAAACCGTCGTACATGCCATACAGCCAAGGCACTTTTCAATCGGCTCCTTCAAATCTTCGACAGACGCTTTCCCTTCCGCAACCATCTTCACGAGATTGATGCGCCCTCTCGGTGAATGGGTTTCTTTTTCCATCGTTTCATACGTGGGACAGGCCGGAAGACAGTAGCCGCACTGGACACAGTCGAACGTCTTGTCATAATTCAGGCGTTCCTTCAGTGAACTAGTCATGATGCAGCACCAACTTCTGCCCCTTTTCAGGAAAAACTTTGCCCGGATTTAAGATTCCATTCGGGTCCCAGCTATCCTTGATCCGCTTCATCATATCCAATCCGACCGCTCCAAGTTCAAGCTCCATAAACGGTGCCTTCATTGTACCGATGCCGTGCTCGCCGGAAAGTGTGCCACCAAGATCAAGAGCAGCCTGAAACATGTCCTCCACTGCTTTTTCAACAAGCTTCATCTCTTCCACATTTCGCTTGTCACATAAAATATTCGGGTGCAGATTGCCGTCACCAGCATGACCAAAGGCCACGACTTCCAGACCGTACTTCTCCTTAATAAGCTCTAACCGGTCCATAAAGTCCGGGATCTTGCTCCTTGGAACCGTCGCGTCTTCGGATACTTTCGTCGGTTTAATTTTCGCAATAGCAGGTGACACCTGTTTGCGCGCATGCCAGAGCTTAGCCGCTTCCTCATCACTCTTAGGAATAATGATTTCTTTCGCGCCCATCTCTTCCATAATTTCTTCGACCAGCCCTCGCTCGACACGCAGCGTTTCCGGATGTCCATCCAGCTCAATGATGATGACGGCAGCTGCATCGACAGGCAGGCCGACCGGCTGGAAGTTTTCAACGGCGACAATACAGGCTTGATCCATAAACTCCATTTTGGCAGGCAAGATTCCTGATGTCAGCGTCTGAGAGATCGCTTCCCCTGCTTTTCGCACTTCGTCAAAAGCGACCATGATCGTCTGCACAGCGGGCGGCTTCGGCATCAGCTTCAACGTAGCCCCGACGATAACGCCAAGCGTTCCTTCTGATCCGACGATCAGCTTCGTCAAATCAATGCCCGTGACATTCTTGATCGTTTGACCACCTGTCTTAATGATTTCACCTTCAGGAGTTACGACCTCTAACCCGAGCACGTGATCCTTCGTTACTCCATATTTCAAGCCGCGGGGGCCGCCGGAGTTTTCCGCAAGGTTCCCGCCAATCGTTGCAACATGAGCACTGCTCGGATCCGGAGCATACATCAGACCGTGTTCTTCTGCGGCTTTATTGATGTTTCCGGTCAATACACTCGGCGTCACTTTTACTGTCAAGTCGCGGGGACTAAGGTCAATGATCGCCGGGAACTGCGACATATCCAAAACAATCCCGCCGTGAACAGGAAGAGGGCCGCCACTCAGGCAAGTGCCGGAACCGCGTGGGTGAACCGGTACTTTGTAACGATTGGCAAGCTTCAGAACATCAGCGACTTCCTGCTTTTCTTTTACCTGAACCACAGCATCCGGCAGGTGTTCCCCGAAAGAAGCATCAAAACTGTAACTATGACGGTCGGCCAAGGACGTTAAAACACGCCCTTCCGGAAGCAAAGACTGCAGTTCCTCCAACCACTTTTCCATACGATGATTCCTCCTTATCCCTTCGTTTTCTTCCCTTTCAACAAATCCATGACGTCGGTAATTTCATGAAAGTACTCGGAGGCCTTGTCCCATTGTTCTGTGACGACATTGACGAAAAGAATGTCAATCATATGTAACTGGGCAAGACGGGATGATGTGGCACCACTTCGAAATGGTGCAGGAATCTCTCTTGAGGCGGAAATGTACAACGATACATCGGCATGTTCTGCAACGGGAGATTGTCCATAACGTGTCAAACTAATTGTGCGAGCTCCCTTTTTCTTTGCAATTTCCATAATCTTCGCTGTTTCATAGGTTTCACCGGAAAACGAGATGCCGAAGACGACATCATTCTCCGTTACGTTAGCAATGTTCATCGCGGCATTATGCATATCTGTAAACGCAGAGGTCGGCTTGTTCATCCGTAAAAATTTCTGTTGGGCATCCTGAGCGATGATCCCGGACGCACCCACGCCGAAAAAGTGAATGGCACCCGCTTCGTTCAAAAGCTTTACCGCTTCTGATAACGTCCGGTAGTCCACCATTTCCGTTGTTTCGCGGATCGCCTGAAGACTGTTGCTCGTTATTTTTTCTACGATTGAATCAGAAGGCTCACCCGGTTGAATATCCCGGTACCTGGCCTCCGGCTTCTTTTGTAAATCCCCGGAGATCCTTAATTTCAATTCTTGCAAGCCTTTCAGACCAAGAGACTTGCACAACCGGATGACGGCTGCACTGCTCGTCGAGCTCAGCTCGCCGAGTTGTGTCGCCGTACAGTGGATCGCTTCATGAGGCTGATCCAAAATAAATTCGGCGATCTTTTTTTCAGAAGGTGGAAGCTTGTCCTTCATTTCATTTAAAATGACAAGTCCACCGGTTAGAGAATTCTTCATTTGTTTCACCACACTTATCCTTTAATGGCTCCCTCAGTCATTCCTTTAACGATTCGGCGTTGGAAAATCGCATACAAAACGATGACCGGTACGATGGCAATGACAAGGCTTGCAAACAGCGTCCCCCAGGCATTCGTATATTGCGTCTCATTACTAATATAATCAATCGCAAGAGCAAGCGTATAGTTTTCCTCCGATTGCAGGAAGATGAGCGCCATAAAATACTCATTCCAAAACTGGATCATATTCATAATCGTAACGGTAATAATCCCCGTTGTCGAAAGCGGCGTAATGATTTTCCACAAGATCCCATACGGCGACATTCCATCGATTGCAGCCGCTTCTTCAAGAGATTTTGGAATCGTTGCCATGAAACTCGTCAAAACGAAAATACTGAACGGCAGTTGGCTGACCGCATAAACGATACTGAGACCGAAAATGTTATCAAGCAGATTCAGCTGCATGAGTAGAAAGAACAACGGAATCCAGCCGAGGACCATCGGAATCATCATCGCTGAAATATAAAGCGTGAACAATAACCGGTTTCCGCGAAAGCGCATGCGTTCTAAAGCGTAAGAAGTCGGAATCGCCATCGCAAGGGTCAGTGTGGCTCCAAGACCGGTCACGATAAAACTATTAAACACACTCGCATCAATATTGTAATTGCTCCATGCATCGACGAAATTACTGAAACTGAATGATTCCGGAAGTCCCCACGGATTGGCGTAGATTTCTGCATTGGACTTGAATGCGCCCAACACCATCCAGAAAATCGGATATAAGACGGCCAGAGACCAGATGATCAATGGGATCCGTACAATCGTTCTTGAAAAAATACTCGCTTTTTGCACTCTATTCCCCTCCTGTCTGTTAATACTCCACTTTCTCTCTTCTCATCAGGAATTGCATAATTAAAACGGTCACGAGAGACAAGATTAAAATCATAACGCCGATTGTTGCCCCGTATCCGAAGTTGTATTTAACGAAAGCCTGTTCATATAAATAGGAACCCATCACGTGTGTTGAATTGTTCGGGCCACCTTTGGTCATGACCTGAACGATAATGAAGGATCCGTTCAAGGTCGTAATGATGATGTACAAGATGGAGATTTTGATTTGTGGCCAGATCAGCGGTAAGGTCACCTTCCAAAACTGCTGCCACTCGGTCGCCCCGTCGATCTCAGCTGCTTCATAGTAACTTTTCGATATGTTGGAAATCCCACCCATCAGCATGAGCATGAACAACCCGATCCCTGCCCACACAGAAGGAAGGACAAGACTTGGCAAAGCCCAGTCTTCGCTCCCAAGCCATGGACGTGTCCAGCTCTCAAGGCCAATCAATTCGAGACCTGAGTTCACAAGGCCAAGACTAGGATTATAGATGAACATCCACAAGATCCCGATCACGACGACGGACATGATGTTCGGAAAGAAGAAGACAATCCGATAAAACGGAGCTTCTTTGATTTTCATTTGTGTTAAGGCTACCGCAAAAAAGGTCGACAGAATCATGATGCCGAACACTTTTGTAATGACAAGAAAGTAATCGTGCCAGATCGTGCTTGGGATAATATCATCGCTGAATAACCGGCGGTAATTATCAAAACCTACGAACTCGGCGAGTGAAGAAGCCCCTGACCATTTGAAAAAGGAATAATAAAGACCATTGAACAAGGGATACAACGTGAACACGGCAAACAATAAGAATGTCGGAACAAGACAGAAGGCAAGAAACAAGTTCCGCTGTCGTTTGGACTGGACCATTTACAACCACCTCTTTTTCTGGTTTGAATATGTTTTTACTAGCATAAGTCAAGCAACAGCAGGATGGCATCCCGCGGTTGATTGGCTTATGCCTTTAAGAAAAATGGAATGTGAAGACCTCCGCCTCCACATTCCACTTGTCCTTTACTCCAAACTGCTGCGGTATTCCGCTGCCGCTTGTTCAGCTTCCTCAACGAACTCTTCGGCTGTAATGTTACCGAGCATCAAAGATACGAGCGAGTTGCTGATCGGCGTTTCAAGCTCTGAACTCATCGGGTGTGGCTTTTGATAAATCTGGACTTGCTCAGGATCGTTAATCATCTCATTGGCATCAATCAAGAATGAAGGAACTTCCTCACTTGAAGCAAGGTCCACCCCTTGCAGGTTCATGATCGCTCCCGTATGTTCAGAGAAACTCTTGGCATATTCTTTTGTGAAAACAAACTCGACGAAAGCTTTCGCTGCTGCTGGATTTTCTGCTTTTTCCGCAATGGCTAGTGGACGCAAGTCTGGAACAATCGCAGCTGGTTCACCTTCATCCTGCATCGGAGAAGGAATGAATCCATATTCGAAATCTTCCGGGGTATCATTGGCCATTTCATTCGGCAGCCAGAAACCAACGGGAATGAATGCATTGTCATGAAGCAGGAAATTCATTTGGGATTGCGTATGGTTCAACGCACCAAATCCAGAATCAATCATGCCTTCTTGCTGCATCTGCTCCACTTTTTTCATGACATTAAGGACAGGTTCACTCGTCCAAGCGCCTTCTGCACCTGTAATGACATCATTAAGTAACTCGTCTCCACCAGCTGCACCAAAGGCAGGGTAAAGCATACCGCGCAGGAAGTAGTATGGATATTGTCCTGTCGTAACGAAAGGCTCAATGCCCTCATCTTCCTTAATTTGACTCATCGTATCCATGAAACTAGGGAAGTCTTTCGGTACATCCCAATTGTTTTCTTCAAACCAGGCATTGTCATACCATGTGCCCCATGTATCGAAGACAAGTGGTAAGCTGTAGATTTCCCCATCGTACTTAGCAGGATCAACAATGAAACTTTCACCTAGAGCGGAACCATCTTCAAGCTCAACTCCACTCAACCATTCCGTCAAATTCATGAGCTGACCATCTTCAACCATCTGTGTTTCACTGGAACCCGCACCATCAATATAAACGACATCAGGTGGATCATCGGATACCCAGCGTGAACGCATTTCTTCATTAATATTAGGACCAGCATGTTCCGTGATCGAGACATCCGGATACTCTTCCTGGAAATCAGCAATGACTTCTTTCCACCAGGAATCACCATAACCACCGACAAAGTACTGAATTTCAAGCTCTCCCGAAACTTCACCGGATTCACCAGATTCCGAAGACCCTTCAGAACTGGACTCTTCCTCTGTGCCCTCGCTGTCCGTTTCTTCCGTCCCTGCTCCTGGTGCACAACCGACCAACAACAAGAAAGCGAACAAAACCGCCATCATCAACCAAGCAGATGTTTTCCGCCACATGTTCAACATAAGCTCCCCCTTTTTGATTGAAAAATTTATTTGAAACCATGAACAATGGTCTTCAAATCATTTAGATTCTTGCATGGCTTTTCTCAAATTGCCCTCATTCGACTGAAGCATTTGTTTGGCTTGCTCATAGGAAACGCTTCGCTTCAGCATAACGATCGCCGGCTTCACTTGAAGCTTCGCTTTTTTCAACGTATCCTCCGCTTCCTCATAAGTCGCTGAGGTACACTCCATCAGAATGCTTTTCGCGCGTTCTCTCAATTTATGGTTGCTTGCATGAACATCCACCATCAAGTTTTCGTAGACCTTTCCGAGTTTGACCATAGCTGTCGTGCTCATCATATTCAGCACCATTTTGTGAGCCGTCGCCGCTTTCAACCGTGTCGAACCTGTCAAAACCTCAGGCCCGACCACAACCTCTATGGGACAATCGGCAGAATCACTGATTTCGGAACGATGGTTGCAGGATAAAGAGATGGTGTAAGCCCCGACCGAACGTGCGTGATTGAGAGCTCCGATCGGATAAGGAGTCCGGCCGCTTGCCGTAATCCCGACCACAATATCGTCTGAGGTGAGTTTTTTTGCCTTCAAATCTTTTTCTCCCTGAGCTGCATCATCTTCGGAATTCTCTTTCGCTTTCGTAAACGCAGAACCACCACCTGCCATCACGGCTTGAACCATATCAGGATCCACCAGGAAAGTCGGCGGACATTCAGATGCGTCCAAAATGCCAAGACGACCGCTCGTACCCGCTCCTACGTAAAAGAGTCGCCCTCCTTTGTTTAACGAATCGGAAATACGATCCACCGCTTTCGTAATCGCCGGCAAAACTCGTTTGACGGCTTCTGCAACTTTGTGATCTTCTTCATTCATGACTTTCAAGATTTCCGATGTGGTCATCTCATCCATGTTTTTTGTTCGTTCATTTCGTTGCTCTGTTGTTAGGAACGTCAAGGAATTTGTCACCTTTGGCACCACCTTTGATTAATTTTCAGGAATTGCTAACATCGCTGCTCCAAACTCAGGTGGAGCATAAGGCTCTCGATATACACCTAACCCTTTTGTTTCGATCTTCTGGATGAAATGCTGTTTCAGAACTTTAGAGTGCTTGAAAATAGACCCAGCTGCTGTAATGTTTGTATCTCTTTCAAAACCGCGGCGAGCGATACTCTCTACATGTAAAACGAGCTCATCGGCTGCTTGTTCCAAGATCCTCACCGCAACTTCATCCTTTTGTTCCGACGCTTCTATTACACATGTCGCAAGCTTGGCAATCTCGTGTTTTTCTTGAGGCCTCCCATAAATGTGACGGACAAGATCTTCAGGCTTATGGAGGTGTAACTTCTCTAATATAAGAGGAGTCATAAGGGTTTCCTCTCCACGTCCATCTGCAGCCTTCGCCACTTTTGATAACGCTTTCAAAGAAAGGTAGTATCCACTTCCTTCATCCCCGATCAGATGGCCCCAGCCTCCACATTTATGGATTCCCCCTTCAAGATCGACGCCAACAGCATTCGACCCTGTCCCTGAGATGACAAGTATTCCAGACTTATCTCTAAGGGAAAGAGCTCCTTTCAGCGCGGCTAAACTATCGGATCCAATAAACGAGTTTAAATTTTCAGAAAATGATAAATTCCAAAAAATATTCTGCACAATCTTCTTCATTTTATCTTCGTCCTCTGGTCTTCCAATACCAGCAAGTCCGAAGCCAATGCCTATGATTTGTGCAGAATCTACGTTGAATGTTTGTAATCCTTTTTCAATCAGTGCCATTAACCGACGACCGGCTTCCTCAAAACCAATTTGATGAGGGTTGGTCCCCGGCCCCTGGATGACTTTTGGTTGTTTCGGGTATGTACAATGATTTGCTTCAAGGAACAGGCACGTGGTTTTCGTCCCGCCTCCGTCTATTCCAATCACATAGTTCATGGATTTCCTCCAAATCTTTGTTGGCTTTATTATAGAATTTTTGAATTTTTATGTCAACATATGTTTTAAATATTTGTAATTTTATTTCAAAAAGGAATGTAAAAGATAATCGTGCCGTTCACTTAAGTTAGAAATTAAACATTGCAGTTGTAAAAAAATTCCACACCAGGTCATCCAATATTTGGATGACCTGGTGTGGTTATTATTTCCATTAAACTCTATAGACCGTTCCCTCGTAAGGAGCCAATGCAGTGCGATTCGATGACTCTGGTTCATTTGTAATTACAATGGGCTTTGCTTCGATTTCTTTCAAGACCTCCTCATCTATTGCCACTTCTTCTGAAGAAAAGTTACAGACGACAAGAAGACTTCCTTCATCACCGACACGCTTGTAAGCAAAAACATTCGGATCTTCTCTCATTAACAGTTCAAAACGCCCATCTGTGATTAGATCGATTTCTTTTCTCAAGCGAATCAACTGTTGATAGAAATAGAAGACAGAATTTTCATCTGCCAGGGCTTGCTCTGCATTAATCTCTCCATAATTCGGATTCACCTGTATCCAAGGAGTTCCGTCTGTAAAACCACCATTTTCCGAGTCATTCCACTGCATCGGAGTTCGGGCATTATCACGGCCTTTTACATAGATGGCTTTCATGAGATCTTCATGAGACCATCCTTGTTCCTTCTTCTCTTTATACATATTGAAAAGCTCAATATCCCTGTATTCTTCGAGCGTGTCAAAGTGGACGTTCGTCATACCGAGCTCTTCGCCTTGGTAAATATAAGGCGTTCCCTGCATCATATGCAGACAGATGGCAAGCATTTTCGCAGATTTCACACGGTACTCACCATCATCACCGAAACGGGAAACGATACGGGGCTGGTCATGATTGTTCCAGTACAAACTGTTCCAACCGACACCATGGAGGGAGGTCTGCCATTTTTCAAAATTCTTCTTCAAATCTACGAGGTTCAGGTTCGTCCAGTTCCACTTGTCCCCGTTCGAATCTAAATCCATATGCTCAAAAGTGAAGATCATATTCAATTCTTCATTCTCAGGATCTGTATAGCGTGTCGCATCTTCTGGAGAAGCCCCAGGCATTTCCCCTACTGTCATCACGTCATAGTTTGATAGAACTTCCTTATTCATTTCCTGCAAAAATTCATGAACACGTGGCCCATTCATAAAATAGGGACTTCCATCACCATTCTCTCCATCCGGATAATCTGGATCTTTAGAGATAAAGTTAATGACGTCCATACGGAACCCGTCCATTCCTTTATCCAGCCAAAACTTCATCATGTCATATATATCTTCTCTGAGCTTGGGGTTTTCCCAATTTAAATCCGGCTGTTTTTTTGCAAAGATGTGCAAATAATAGGCACCTGTTGTTTCGTCATATTCCCAGGCAGGACCACCGAAAACAGAGGTCCAGTTTGTCGGTGGCTCTCCGTTCTCCTTGCCTTCTTTCCATATGTAATAATCGCGATATGGATTCTCCTTGCTTTTCGAAGACTCGACAAACCAAGGGTGTTCGTCAGACGTGTGATTGACGACGAGGTCCATGACGAGTCTCATGTCTCTCTTATGAGCTTCTTCCAGCAATCTTTCCAAGTCTTCCATACGACCAAATAGATCATCCACTTGGCGGTAGTTGCGAATATCATAGCCATTGTCTTCTTGTGGAGAGTCATAGACTGGTGACAGCCAGAGAACATCCACGCCCAGCTCTTTCAAATAGTCCAGCTTTTCTATAATTCCGGGAATATCACCAATTCCATCCCCGTTCGTATCATTAAAACTCTTCGGATAAATTTGATAAACGACACTCTTCTTCCACCACTCATGCTTATTCATCTCATCCACTCCCTTATGAAAACCTTCTCATACAACCATAACGCATATCCGAGGTTCACTTCCATTATTTGTTGTACCAGGTCATACAGATAATGGAAAAAGCAGCCAGCTTTTAGCTGACTGCTTTTTTCTTTAGAGTGCTTTTACTAATCCTCCATCTACCACCAGGGATTGGCCTGTGAGGTAGGTGTTGGCTCCTGAGGCGAGAAATACAACGGTTCGGGCGAATTCTTCTGGTTCGCCGTAACGACCGATTGGAATCGATTGTTCTGTACTCTTTTTCAGCTCTTCTACAGAGACCTCCAGTTTTTCGGCTCTCTTTTGATCAAGCTCCGCTACCCGATCTGTAGCGATCCGCCCCGGTCCTACGGTGTTAATGAGGATCTGATCCCCAGCAAGCTCTTGAGATAGACTTTTAGACAAGCCTACAATTCCTGCCCGAAAGGTGTTGGATAAGATAAGATTGTCCAACGTTTGTTTGATAGAAGATGAGGCAATATTGATGATCCTTCCTGCCTGTTGTTTCTTCATGGCAGGCAACACTTCCCGTATGGAGCGCGTAAAGCTGAGTAAATTCAGTTCAAATGCTTTCTGCCAGTCTTCATCATCAAAGTTTTCAAATGTTCCCGCTGGAGGGCCACCGGCATTATTAATCAGCACATCGACTGTTCCAAAAAGATCAATAGCTTTTTGAATCAGTTTTTGAATATCTTCCTTTTTAGTAACATCACAAACCTGGTACTCGACTTGAGTGTTCCCGCTCGCTTCTTGAATTTCTGCTTTCGCTGATTGAAGTTCCGTTTCGTTCCGGCTAGAAATAAGGACGCGTGCTCCTTCTTTGGCGAACTCCAGGCTGACAGCTTTTCCAAGCCCTTTACTCGAAGCTAGTACAACGACGGATTTATTTTCTAACTGCAAGTCCATTTCCATTCACTCCTCATGATTTTTTAAATCTACGACCGAATTTTCCAGTACCATCATGCGATCAACCTCACATTCAATCTTGTCACCATCTCTAATAACGACTGCTCCTGGAGTTCCCGTGGAGATGATATCCCCTGGAAGGAGTGTCATGACTTTAGAATGGAAAGAAACCAATTCGTAAGGTTGAAAAGTCATATTCCTTACTTTGTTCGTCCGATGAACCTTGCCATTGATTTTTGTTGTGACATTCAATTCTAAAGGATCACCGACTTCATCAGGGGTGATGAATTCTGGACCGAAACTAAAGAAAGTATCAAAGCTTTTTGCCCTCGTTAAGTATCTAGGATTTTTACGCAAAATATCTTCTGCTGTCATATCAATGATGGTTGTATAACCGGCAACTACATCCCCCGCCTCAGCAGCTTCGACATCTTTACACTCTCGGCCGATAATAACACCCAACTCTGCTTCTCCTGTCGTTCGTTCAGACTGCAGAGGGACTTTTATTTTGTCCCCATGGCCGATAATTGTCGTATCTGGCTTCATAAAGCTCGCAGGTTCCCCTTCAGGAGCAGCTTCGTCCAAATCCGAAGCATGGTCGACGTAATTTAAACCAATCCCCCAAATTTTTCTGGGGTGGCGATAGAGGGGACGGTAATCCGGATCTTCAATGGAAGGAACCCGTTCTTTGTCCTCATCCGCCACCTCGTTCCACCATTTCTTAAAACGACTCAATTGGTTAGATTGAATCAATTCGAACATTGTCGTAGGCCAGGATTGTTCAAAGAAATCATTCACATCAGGTAAAGGAGTGACTCGCCCTTCCTCCCTTCTTATTGCTGCGATCTCTTTTCCATCTTTCAGAATCGTAGATAAGCGCATAACATCTTCCTCCTCTATTAAAGAGCTGTTCGTTGTTGTTGAAGATCATTGTTACTTTTCAAATTGGTGACAAGTACAAAAGCAAAGATGGCTAAACCGATAAAATCGGTGAGGAGCCCTGGATAAATCAATAGTAAAGCTCCTGCTCCTGCTAAGGCCCTCATCCAGACGGGTACGGATGATTTCAGGTACCCTTCGGCCATGATCGACAGCATAAAGACGCCAACGAGGGAAGTAACGGTGATCAGCAAAATGTTCAGGACGGTTGCGTCAATCATCAACATCTCATGAGAAAAGACGAACATAAACGGAACGATAAACCCAGCGATTGCAAGTTTCATAGCTTGGAATCCGGTCTTGTTTGGGTTTCCACCTGCTACTCCTGCACCCGCAAAAGCTGCCAAAGCCACTGGTGGCGTAATATTGGCAAAGATACCGAAGTAAAAAACAAACATATGCGCCACGAAAGTAGCCGTTTCCGTAGATCCCGCCAGCTCACGATATAATGGAAGCTGTAAGAGAATAGGCGCAGCCATCGTACTTGTAATGATGTACGTTGGGATACTTGGAAGGCCCATTCCTAAAATGATAGAAGTGATCATCGTCAATATCAGCGTGATAATCAATTGGATCAGCGGGCTGTTGACGGCACTACCAATACTCACAATGCTATTAGCAATCTCTAATGCAACCCCTGTAAGGGAAGCGATTCCTACAACAATACCGACAGCACCACATGCTATCGCTACAGGGACAGTCGTTTTAGCCCCTTCTTCAAGGGCATTTAAGCAATCTTTAACCCCCACTTCATCCCCTTCGATTTGAAGCCATTTTCTCCAAAGGTTGATTCCAAGAGGAAGAGCAACAATCAATAAAAGTTCCCACCAATCACTACGGATATTCGGCATATTCCCACCTGTGACCAAAGCCGAAAGCTGGGGTTGGAAAATCAAGTATAAAGAAAGGGCAACAATAATCGGAAGCATCCGTTTCGATCCGGCAATCACTACCGTTGCAATGATGGACCAAAAAGCAGCATAAAAAGGTGTCTTCCCAGAGAAAAGCAGGTAAAGCAAAGTCAACATTGGAATGATTAAGTGACCACGCTCGACAAGGACCCCTTTTAATGATGGGAGTTCTTCTTTCGGCAGCCCTCTTAGTCCTCGTTTTGAGGCTCGGAAATGAACCTGCAGCAATATGCCGACATAGAACAGTAAAGCAGGTATGATTCCAGCTAAAATAATCTTCGTGTAAGCGACATTCAAGTTTTCTGCCATGATAAAAGCCGCCGCCCCCATGATGGGTGGTAAGATTTGACCTCCTACACTGGCTGCAGATTCTACAGCTCCGGCAAAGTCTTTCTTATAACCAATTTTCTTCATGAGAGGGATGGTGAACGTACCGGTCGTGACGACATTCGCAATGGCAGATCCGTTTATCGAACCTAGAAATCCACTGGCAATCACCGCAACTTTCGCTGGTCCACCTTTGGTATGACCGGCCACAGCAAGGGCTAAATCATTAAATAACTGGCCCATCCCCGACTTTGCGAGAAAAGCCCCGAACAATATGAACAGAATGATGTAACTGGCTGAAACTCCGATAGCGGTCCCGAGCACACCTTCTGTAATAAAGACCAGTTGAGAAATAATCTGTTTGGAAACACTTGTGATGACCGCAGGATTCAGTTCCGGATACACCGACAATTTCACATAGAATCCATAAATGAGAAAACCAAGTCCTAAAAGAGCAAGCCCCCATCCGGTTACACGTCGAGTAATATCGAACAATAATAGAATGATAAGTACCCCGACATAAAAGTCAGTGTCATTGATCTGGCCGCCGGATTGGATAATCCGTTCAGCGGTAGCCAACATGTAAATCCCCACAAAAAGAGACAGCCCCGCCGTTATGTAATCATAAAAAGGGAGACCTCTCTGCCCTCTTTTCCTAAGGAACGGATACATAAAAAAACCAAGGGTCATCAATGTATAAAGGTGGATACTTCTCTGTTTCACATCAACAAGTGAGCCTGCATAAGACGTGTACAAATGAAACAATGATAAAGCGATTGCCAATACAGAAATCGTTATGGCGATCGGTTTTGCCATATTCACACGCGTGGTACTCTCACGATCGTATTTTTCCGCTGTTTCGCTCTGCTGCTTATTCACTTTTCTTCACCCCTCCAATGAATTGCTATATACTGACCTAGCGGAACCTTCTGAACCTTTATTTGATAAGCTTTCTGACTTTCAAGCGATAAGATGGTATCCTTTCCATACATAACCGTATGATTGGTGCTTTTTCCTGTTCGAATCGCCAGCTGCTTACCTATCCTCTGGGAGATTCCCGTCATGTAAACCCAGCCATCTTTCAGAAAGGTCTCCTCCCCAGTATCGTTCGGTACACCTGCCCCAAACGTCTTGAAGCGTGTGGCCGTCAATTTAATCGACCTATCCTCGATGACAAACATCTCTTCCCAGGTCTCTTTTTCAACAGAATGGGTCCAGCTGATGGTAAAGCCTTCTCCTTCTTCAAGCTCAAAAATCCTGCTTAATTCCTGATTTGTATAAATACCGAGCACTTCCACTTTCACAAAGAATAAGGAGAGTGCTGCACTAAGAATGATAAAAACACCAACAACAAAATAGGTCTTTTTCATGGAATAAAAAAGGGCACCGGAACGATGCCCTGTTTCCTTTACTCTAAAATGCCTTGTTCTTCATAAAACTTCTTAGCACCTGGATGCAATGGAGCAATTAAACCTTTAGCAATTTCATCACGACCCAATTGCTTCAACGCACCGACAGAAACTTCTTCTGTTCCCAAATATTCATAGTACCGTTTCGTCATGTCATAGACGACATCTTCGCTCAGATCAGGGCTGACGATAATCATATTTTGAATACCCACCGTCTCAACCGCTTCGTCTAAATTGTAACGGGCTTCGTCACCAGCTTCGATCGTATTCGCCTTGTAGAATGGATATTTTTCCATAAGTGCATCAGCGGTTTCGCCTTTGATTTCAACAAAGTTGATATCCGTCTGCTGCATCAAATCCGTAATGTTGCTGTTTGGTACGCCTGAAGTAAAGAACGCAGCATCTAAATTTCCATTCTTCATTTCCTGTACGCTATCGGCATAACCCGTATGTGTTACTTTTGAAAGATCATCATAAGTAATGCCAACCGCTTCAAGCACTTTCTTCGCACTTTGTTCAACACCAGATCCTACTTTACCTACGCCTACTTTTTTCCCTTCAAGATCTTCAATGGATGAAATACCGCTGTCCTTCAAAGCTACGACTTGGACGACATTCTGATACATCCCCGCCATCGCTTGTACTTCTACGGCGTTCCCATCAAATTGACCTTGTCCTTCAATCGCATCATAACCAACGTCACTCATAATAATGGCCATCTGATTAAGGCTGTCCTCAATGTTTTGGATGTTCGCTACAGATGCCCCCGTAGATTCTACGGTCACATTATCAATACTGTCGCTCTCTTCAAAAACCGGCTTGAGTGCTCCACCAATAGGATAATAAGTCCCGGACGTTCCACCAGTTCCAAAGACTATGGACTCAGATCCTCCTCCGGAACTTGAAGCCTCTTCCGACCCGCCATCACTGCCACAAGCTGCCAAAACTAACGTAAATGCTAAAGATAAAACAAATAATAACCGTTTCATCGTGTTTATTCCCCCAATTCGTAATATTCTAAAAATAATGGTAACGCTTTCAATTATTAAAAAAAACATTACGGACATATTGGACATTTTGGTCTTTTTGGTCTTTGCTCTTATTCATAAAAAAAGAGGCCTCTTTTTTTATAAGAGAACCTCATGGTTTCACCTGATAACGATTGACCGGACGGCCGACACCGCCGTACTGGATATCGATATTCAGCTGTCCATTTTTCTGAAGATAGTCTAAATATCTCCTTGCTGTCACCCGAGCCATACCTAAACCGTCCGCTACCTCTTCGGCGGATAAGGCAACGGCATCCTGTTTCAAGTAATCTAAAATTTGGTTTAAGGTTTGTTGATTCAATCCCTTAGGAAGGTGATTCATTCCTTTTGATGACGGAGCATGGTTGAATAAAGTATCCAACTGTTCCTGAGCGACCCCACCTTCTCCTGTCATACGGGTACGGAAATTCTTATAATCGAGAAGAGCTCGTTCCAATCGTTCAAATTTGAATGGCTTGATAATATAATCCACCACCCCATATTGAAACATGGAACGAATCATGCTTTTGTCATTGGCCGCAGTGATCACCATAACCTCTACATCGAAGGCTAGACGACGAAGTTCCTGCAATGTCTGCCTCCCATCCAGGGCGGGCATGTAGATATCCAAAATGACCAGGTCAGGTTGATGTTCCCGGATAAGCTTCAACCCTTCTTCTCCATTAGAAGCGATAGCAACGACATGATAACCTTCCACCCTCTCGATGAATTGCCGGTTCACTTCCTGGACCATAGGATCATCTTCAATCAATAACACCCGAATATCCGATCGTTGTTTTCTCATCCTGTCCCTCCTCTTTTTCCATAGGGAATTCAATAACAAAACTTGTGCCTTCCCCGATTTGTGAGACAACTTCTAATTCTCCGCAGCCTTTATGTACGATATTTTTCACGAGGTATAATCCAATGCCGGACCCTTGATCTCCTTTCGTTGAATAACCCTTTTGAAAGATTTTCTCTTTCTGTTCATCCGATATCCCTTCCCCATTGTCCTCAACCATAACGGTACACTGATGTCGATCCTGCAAGATGGACACACTCACCAACTTCTCCTCTCGATGGATGCTATGCAGAGCATCAAAAGCATTTTCAACGAGATTCCCGACAATGAGGACAAAATCGTGTTGATCCAATAATGGAGGATAACTTTTCAACGTACTATTCTCATCAATGGACACATCAATTCCAAGCTCTCTGCCCCGACTCACTTTACTAATCAACAACCCCGCTAAACTATAATCTTTGAATTTGTGGACCAGCATCCGGGAAAGATTCTCATGTTTCTCTGACGTTTCAAACACAAAGTTTAAGGCTTGTTCCTTTTGATCAAGCTGAATCAATCCTGCAATCGTATGTAATTTATTTAAATGCTCATGGTTTTGAACACGCAGCGCATCAACAAACGCTTTTACGCCCGTCAGTTCTTCTGCGAGTTTGGTAATATTGGTACGGTCCTGAAACACCATGACTGCCCCGATCACTTCTTTATCCACCCGTATGGGAACTCTTGTATTGAACAGGATGGCACTGCCATACCTTATTTCCTCATTGAAAGCTGTCTCTCCTGATACAAGGACGTGATGCAGCCGCATTTCCGGGACCACATGTTGAATGGGCTTGCTCAAATAATTTCCATTCAGACCAAGAATCTCTTTCGCCTTTTCATTCATAATGGTGATCTGACTATCTTTATTTACAGCAATGATACCTTCATTCATGGCTTGGAAAGTAGCCGTTCGCTCTACTAACAATTGAACAATTTCATAGGGTTCCAATCGGTACGTCTGCTCTTTAAGGTGCCTGGCAAGTAACCAGGAACCAATAACTCCGAACAAGGAAGTCAGAAACAGGATGAAAAAAATCTCCCTTTTCATATCCGATAAAATCTCAGTGATCGATGGTAGAAGATTCCCTACAATCACGACTCCAATTTGTTCGTGATCATCATTCATCACGGGTACAAAACCTCGGACCGCTACCCCGGCATCGCCTTGAGCTTTTGTTGTATAACTATGTTCAGCAAATGCAGGTCCTTCATCCTTTCCTGAGGAAAGGGTTCCAAGCTTATCTTCTGAAGGATGAGAAAAACGAACCCGATTCATATTGAGCACCACAATGTAATCAGAGTTGTTAATGGTCCGAATCCTATCCACCACAGGGTTAATTTCGTCCCATCCTTCCGGTTCGGATAAATGTTTTTTTAACGCTGGCAAATTGGCTACCGTGCGTCCCGTTACAAGGGCATGCTCTCCAAGAGACTTCTCTCTGGATTCAATGGTGTTCCCTATAATGACGATGCCACCGATGACGATAGAAAAAAGGACGATCCCGAATGATAGAATCGTAATCTTCCAACGAATCGGCATATGTTTCAGTGACATGGTCCATCCCCTTTCCTATCCTCTCTTCATTCTAGTGTATCACTTAATTGTCGAACTATGGTAAACTGATGTAAACGATTCCAGGAGGGATTCTTCTGAAGACCTTCACAGCGATCGGTCTCTTTATCTGCACGGGGATTTTAACGGCGCTTTATTTGGGCTTTGATTTCAGCGAGGCCTCTGAGACCCTTGAATATGACGATGAACAAGAAGGAATTAATGATGAAGTTGTTATTAAATTCAGCCACGTCGTAGCCGAAAACACACCAAAAGCGAGAGCAGCCAGAAAATTTGCCTCCCTTGTCGAAACACGATCAAACGGGGAAATCAAAGTGGAAATCTATGCGAATGGCAGTCTATATAATGATCAAAACGAATATGCAGCCTTAAAAGACGGACATATCGAAATGATCGCTCCTGCTACATCAAAAATGACAGCCCATGACCCTGGATGGCAGGTTCTTGACCTCCCCTACGCGTTCTCAACTTTCGACGATGTAAAGAAAGCTTATGAAGGAGAATTAGGTAACCAGTTATTCGATCGTTTGGACAGTGACATCAGAGGAATGACCTATTGGTATAACGGATTCAAACAAATCACAAACGACAAAAAGCCATTGCTTTTACCCGAAGACTTCAAACGGACGCATTTTAGAATTATGCCAAGCCCTATGATTCAATCCCAATTCAAATCGCTGGGCGCAAGCACCAGTGAGATTCCTTTCAATAAAACCTACAGCAATTTGGAAGTCGGTTTTATCGATGGACAAGAAAATACAGCCTCCAATATTTTTTCTAAGAAATTGTATGAAGAACAGAACTATATGACCATTAGTAATCACGGTTACTTAGGCTATGTTGTCCTAATGAATAACGATTTTTGGGAAGAGCTTTCAAAAGAACATCAACTGATTATTACGAACGCACTGGATGAGACGACCGCATGGATATGGAGACATGCCATTGAAATGAATGACTCACACCTTCGCCAAATGAAACGAATGGACTTCATGGAGATTCACTATTTAAGCAGCGAACAAAAAGAGCTTTGGAAAGAGAAATTTAAAAGTATCTATCAAAATACTGATATCAGCCAATCATTGATGGAAGAACTAGAACGAATACAAGAAGAATAACTTCACACTTGAGGAGGAAGATGAAATGAGAACCGTGTTTGTCGCTGGTCATTCTAAATTACCGACGGGTATTGCTGCCAACCATATCTCTGAATCTCTCACTTTAACATTGGAAATCGATCAAAAATATGGTGTCATCGTAGATGCCTCCTGTACGCTTGCTACTGACCACGGAAGAGGCTATATTAAATCATTATTAAAAGGGTTCAGCTTAAAGGATGGAATCGAAGAACCATTGAATACATTAAGAAAAGGGTATCTTGGGAAAGCCGGGAATGCCCTTGAAGCCGCCCTGAAGGATGCACACAAACAGTATCACCAACATATGTAAAAGGACCAGCACATGCTGGTCCTTTTTCTGCTTATTTTGCTATAGCATACGACCGTTCAGGAAGTCGCTCAGCAATTTCTTTGCCTATCTCCAGTGATGCGGTTGCTGCTGGAGAAGGGGCATTGCAAATGTGTACGGTCCTCTTTCCTGAAATGATATAAAAGTCATCCACGAGCTTTCCGTCCTTCAACATGGCCTGTGCCCTCACTCCAGCATCTGATGGAAGGACATCTTCAGGTTCAATGGAAGGGACGAGACGCTGCAGGCTCTTAACAAAACTTTTTCTATGAAAGGAACGTACCATTTCCTTCATCCCTTCTTTCATATTGGAACCAGCCATTTTCCAGAAGCCCGGAAAAGATAGAATATCTCGTGTATCTCTCCAGTCAAAGTCCGTTTTCCTGTACCCTTCACGCTTGAATGTGAGTACAGCATTAGGACCTGCATGGACCCCTCCATCCATCGTTTTCGTTAAATGGACACCAAGGAAAGGAAAATCCGGGTTAGGAATTGGATAGATTAATCCTTTTACGAGGTGGCTTTTTTCTTCTTTTAATTTGAAATACTCCCCGCGGAACGGAATAATCCTCAATTCACTGTGAATCCCCGCCATCTTAACAATGCGATCACTGAACAAACCTGCACAGTTCACCACATACCTGGCACGTATATTCTTGCCGGGAAGATCGATGACTACCTCTTCCTTGTTCTCATGAAGGTCCTCAACCGGTTGCCCGAGCAAAATATCAACCCCTGCCGCTTCCAACAGTTCTTTTAACTTCTGGCTCACCTGTTTATAATCAACGATTCCGGTGGTCGGTACTTTAAGCCCAGCGATTCCATCGACATAGGGTTCGATTTCTTTCAATTCCTCTCGGTCGATCCTGGTAACATTCAATCCATTCTCCTGGACTCTTTCATACAAGGCCTCCATACGTGGAAGCTCTTCTTTTTCAGTTGCTACGAGCACTTTTCCACACACATCGTGAGGAATATCGTTTTTTTCACAAAAGTCCACCATGGATTGGCGACCTTGAACAGCCATCCTTGCTTTCAGACTCCCAGGTTTATAATAGACACCAGAATGGATCACTCCACTATTTCGTCCGGTTTGATGGATCGATATCCTTTTTTCTTTATCAATGACAGCGACCCTTGCATGTGGGTCCTTCTTCTTAATAGCATGAGCGGTTGACAATCCGACAATTCCGCCCCCGATTACAGCATAATCATACATCCCAAAACCTCCCGTTATTGAACAAATCGACCTCTTTGACGGAGCAACTCTCTATGCAGCTCTGTATTCTGTTCAAAAGCCCCTCGACCGTGAAGCCAGAAACGATTGTTCAACATAACAAGATCCCCTACAGGAAGTTCCAACTCGATCACTCCTTTGGATTGTTCGATTGCATAGGAGAGCTCTTGTAGGTATTCCGCTTGTTGAATCGTTTGAGGATAAACAAATTGATCAATAAAACAAATACAAGGCAGGTTGTTCCATGTATAAAATGTCTTTCTGGTAACCTCTTCAGAAACGTTCTTACTTGCAGGGGCTTTATAAGTAAAAGGATAAGAAGCTAACGAATGATTGGAGAAGTATTCAAAATCCTCCCACTCATCCAAGTGAAGAAGTCTTGAGCTTCCTCCAACAGCGTTCTCCTCTTCCATTTTCATCATAAGCAGCCAGTCCGTTGGTTCGTCCACATAGGTTCCATCCGTATGCAACGTAAACCGTCGGTAAGCTTGACGAAGGTAGGAATCACTGTCATCGGTATGTTTCACAGAGAATCGGGCGTAATACTTTTTCGACATGGCATCAAAGTTAGGAATACCTGCCAGGTGAGAAAAAGCAGTTGAAAACTTCACATAATCCTGGGCGTCTGCATTTTCCCCACCCAGACCGACCGTGAATCCGCCGGATAAACGATCATGTAGAATATGGCGAATGGTTTCACCGAATGATTCATCCAGTAAGTCCTGCAGGGCTTTTGCAACCATAAGGCGCTGATAAGGAATATACTCCAGTTGTTCATCGCTGATGTCTTTGACGTCTGCCAAAAATTGCTGTACCACCCATTGTTCCAATTCTACTTTATACAATCGAGGATGTTCCTTATTAGGCTCTATACGATACCCATGACCTGTCCATACTTGCTCCGGATGCTTTTTCGTCTCAACCATACTCATAAAAAATCCCTCCAAAATTTTTGATAGTTTATGAACTGATTACGAAAAAAAGCCAGTCCTCCCCTACTAGGGAAGAACTGGCTTCTTACTGCGGATTTACCTCTTTGGTAATGGAGGTTATAACAGTCTTAACAGTTCAAATGATCAGTTACGTTCTAGTAATCCGGATTCGAAAGGGGGTACCTTTTTGAGGGATTACTTTCTCCAATCATCATAAACTTGTTTGACAATTCTGTCAATAATAAACATTCATACATAAAAACATCGTCAAAAGGCTAAATCTTTTTGTGAAATAAGTGAAATCAGCTCAGAATGAATACGCTTTCTTATTTTGGGTGGAATCAATGAATCCCTTCCCTTTATTTGTTAAATTCAACAAACTCTTCAATCGGAAAATGGATGTTTCTATAAGAGAAACAATGATAATATAAAGGTATTCACACCATAAGGAGCACCGCTATGAAACATTCATCACACTTGAACTATTCATATAAAGATTACATCGATTCCCCAGAGGGGCTTGCCGACAGCATTGCGGAAACCTTAGGATGTCCGGTGACCATTGAAGATGCCAACCACCGCATCGTCTCTTACAGCAAACATGAAAAAAATGTAGATGAAGCAAGAATCGCAACCATCATGAGACGGAAAGTTCCGGAACATGTGATCAATGGATTGTGGAAACAAGGCATCATGGCCAAGCTTTTTGAAAGTGACCAGCCGATCATTGTGAAAACCATTGATTCTATTGGTCTCGGCCACAGGTTAGCTGTCTCTGTCCGCAAAAATAACGAAATTCTTGGATTCATATGGGCACAGACCAATGACCTCTCCGTGACAGCGGAACATTTGGAAGAAATGAAAGAAGCTGCCCAGTGGGTCAGCCACCATCTCCTAAGACAGCAGGCGAAAAAGAAAAAAACCGAAGAAAACCGAAAAGAGTTTTTCTGGCAGCTGCTGACAGGATCGCTCCAAAATCCGGCAGAGATCAAACGCCTCGCTAAGAAATTTCATATGAATTTGCAAGGACAACTTTGTGTAGCCGTGTTCGAGTTCACCGAAGATATGAGCCAGGCGGTAGAGCGCCACGCCTATTACTTAACCGAAACGCTCCATCAAACCCGGATTGTGAACCGGATCTTTGATGACCAGCAGCTCATTCTCCTTGTCCGCACCGATAATAAGGAAGATGCGAATGAAATGAATCAGGCGTTCATTCGTGAGTTCACACAAAAAATGAAAGAACGTCTCAACTTTGAAGACCTAAAAGGAGCGTTCGGGCTGATCTATGACTCACCGACTCTAATCAGTGACAGTTATAAGCAGGCGTTGAAAGTACTGGAATTGAAGGAGCAATATTCTGCAGGGCTTCAGCATGTCGACAATTACCAGGATCTTGGTGTCTACCAATTCCTCAATGAACTGTCCTCCCTTCAAAAACGGGAGAATTATAAAAACGATGCCTTGACCAATATTCGA
Source organism: Halobacillus sp. Nhm2S1 (assembly GCF_019599545.1). GTDB lineage: Bacteria > Bacillota > Bacilli > Bacillales > Halobacillaceae > Halobacillus. The sequence continues at coordinate 274,579 of NZ_JAIEZV010000002.1, forward strand.
ACATACGATGAACGTCATAACTCCATGCTCTTGGAAACGTTGAAAGTTTTCCTTGAGAAGAACAGCAATGTACACCAGGCAGCCGCCCATATGCATATTCATACGAATACGTTGAATTACCGTTTGAAACGGATCAAAGAAATTGGAAATATCGACTTCAAGGATATGAACCAAAAGACAATGCTTTATCTGGATTTACTGATTTATGAGAACGAACAGGAGGATTTGTGATTTTTCACAAATCCTCCTGTTTATTTTTTCATTTTTACCTAAACAAAAAATGAGTCATGCGGGCTATACTTTGGTTACATTCAATTTGAAAGGTGGACGTTCCCCATGATTATCGGAATTCCAAGAGAAATTAAAAACAATGAAAACCGCGTAGCGATTACGCCTTCAGGTGTCATCAATCTCATGAAAGCCGGACACACGATCCGCATCGAAACCCAGGCCGGAACAGGCAGTAATTTTACCGACGAAGAATATCGTGATGCTGGCGCTGAGATTGTTGAAACCGCTTCCGATATTTGGTCGAATTCAGAAATGGTCATGAAAGTGAAAGAACCACTTCCATCTGAATACGGATACTTCCGTAAAGGACTTATTCTATTCACATACCTTCACCTTGCAGCGGAACCTGAACTGACAAAAGCTTTAGTAGAAAACGAAGTGACGGCCATTGCTTATGAGACGGTGGCCGTTGATAACAAACTCCCTCTCCTCACTCCAATGAGTGAAGTAGCTGGACGTATGGCGACACAGGTTGGAGCTCAATACCTTGAAAAATCCTTCGGTGGAAAAGGAATTCTATTAAGCGGAGTTCCTGGTGTCTCCCGCGGAAAAGTCGTCATCATTGGCGGAGGAATCGTGGGTACGAACGCAGCGAAAATTGCGATCGGCCTTGGTGCTCACGTCACCGTATTGGACTTGAACCCGAATCGTCTTCGTGAGTTGGATGATCAGTTTGGCAAAGACATTCAAACCATGATGTCCAACCCGTTCAATATTGCGGAAGCGGTCAAAGAAGCCGACCTCGTAATCGGAGCTGTCCTGATCCCGGGAGCAAAAGCACCGAAACTTGTGACAGAGGACATGGTCAAAGAAATGAAAGATGGCTCTGTCATCGTTGACGTCGCCATTGATCAGGGTGGTAACTTCGAAACCGTCGATCACATCACGACACACGATGATCCGATTTATGAAAAGCACGGCGTCCTTCATTATGCCGTTGCAAACATCCCAGGAGCGGTACCACGCACATCAACGATCGCTCTTACAAACGTAACGATTCCTTACGCTTTGCAAATCGCTTCTAAAGGTGTAAACAAAGCTGTAGAAGAAAACAAAGCCATTGAAGCAGGTGTAAACACAGCAAACGGCCACCTTACTTATGAAGCCGTAGCTCGTGATCTCGGTTACGAATACAAACCAGTAAAAGAAGCCCTTCAAACTCCAGCTCACGTATAATCCAACCCGCTCCTCCACATTCGTGGAGGAGCTTTTTTCATTGATTACGAGAGAGAATAGACTTCCATATATTTACGTACCAGGTCATACAAATAATTCCATTTAAAATCCCTCCTCCATTTAGTTCAATAGTTGGAATCTATTTCGTTACTCGAAATGTTCGTATGACGGTGATTATGTCTAATAAACGGGATTAAAGTCTTAGATTAATCTTCTATTCGACATTATTTTCAGAATATACAAACAGTTCAATCTACTCTGTATACTTTATCCTTCATTACCTATAATTGGATACATTATGACGAGGAGGTTGGTTATGAAGAAAAAACACGTGATTCCAATGGCCGTCTTATCATCTGCACTCTTAATGGGAACGGTCGCACCGACACAGACCCATGCGATCAGTGAGAACGCAAGTCCAAATGCTCACGCGCAAATTCAGCAGAAAAGTGTACATAAGGATCATGACAATCGTCCAATCTTTGTACAGGAAAAACAAAAAGAACAGTACACAAAAGCGAATGAGAACTCTGCGAAAGCACACTTGAACAAGAACAAGGATCGATTCAAAATGGCTGATCCTGAACGTAGTTTAGGAAACGCAACCGTTACAAAAGATGAACTGGGAATGACTCACGTCAAGCTTCAGCAAGAGAAGAATGGCGTTCCAGTAGAAGGCCACCAAGTGGTTGTCCACTATGATAAGGAAAACAAAGTCCAAGCCGTCAACGGGCAGTTCAACGAGGCGGTTGAGCAAGAAGATCTTTCTACGAACGCTTCTTTAAGCGAAACAAGTGGGTTGGAAATTGCCAGGGAGTCCGTAGATGCTCCTGAACAACTCGTAGAGCTTCCAACATCCACTCTTGTCATCTATCCATTCCAGGATGAGAATTACCTCGCTTATAAAGTGAATGTGAACTTCCTTGGGGAAGACCCAGGAAACTGGTTCGTGTATGTTGACGCCAACACTGGAAAAGTGATTGATAAATATAACGCGCTTATGCACGCTGATGGATACCAATCTTCTAAAGGATCCGGAACAGGTGTCCTCGGCGACCACCGTAACCTGCACATTACCCACAGCAATGAAAAAGGTGTGGAAGCAAACGGAACGGACTTTTACCTGTATGATCAATCGCATGAAAATCTAGACGGCATTTACACATACGATGCACAAAACAGCTGGGACTACTCTGCTTTACCGGGCAAGCTGTTCACTTCTCCGAATGCTTCCTTTCATGATGATTACGAGAAACCGGCCGTCGATGCCCATTACAATTCTGAGAAAGTGTACGAGTACTATTTAGAAGAACACGATCGCAATTCCATCGATGGGGAAGGAATGGCTATCAAGTCTACGGTCCACTATGGTGTAGATTACAACAACGCCTTCTGGAACGGCCGGCAAATGACGTACGGCGACGGTGATGGTGAATTCTTCATCCCTCTTTCCGCTGGACTCGATGTCGCTGCACACGAAATGGCTCACGGTGTAACCACTTACTCAGCAGGTCTTAAATACCGTTTCCAATCCGGAGCTTTGAACGAAGCTTTCTCTGATATTTTCGGAGCCCTCGTTGATGAGGAAGATTGGGAAATCGGTGAAGATATCATGGGGGGAGATGCTGTTGCTTCCGGACGAACATCCTTAAGAAGTCTGAGTGATCCAAGTAAGTATCCTGTCGGTGCAAAATACGCTCCATATGGAGATGGCAACGGCATGTATCCTTCCCACATGGATGAGTACTATGACTTGCCTCTGAATTTAGATAATGGCGGTGTCCACATCAACTCCTCCATCATCAACCATGCAGCTTACATTACAGGTGAACAGATTGGAAAAGACAAGCTCGGCCAAATCTATTACCGTGCTTTGACCGTCTATTTGCAGCCGGAATCTGACTTCAGTCATGCACGACAATCGGTTATCCAGTCAGCTGTCGACCTCTATGGCGAAAATAGCGAAGAAGCTCAGGCTACCGAAGATGGATTCAATCAAGTAGGAATTACAGAATAAGGAGGAACAGTCTATGAAAAAACAAGTTTTTGCTGTCGCTAGTTCTATCGTATTAGCTTCAAGTATTGCCATCCCTACGTTTGCAGCTGGAAATCACCCGGGTACACCCGAGCAGCAAACGTACAACAGCTCGGGTTGGACAGACTATGCTCAACTGACCAAAAAATTGGAGCAGATTGAAAAATCCAGTCAAGGAACCGTACAAGTCGATGTGGTGGGTCAATCCAATAAAGGACTTGATATTTACCAAGCCCGTGTCGGTCACGGCGATAAGGTCATCCTTATCGAAAGCGAGATTCACGGCAATGAAAAAACAGGAACCGAAGCTATTCTGAATCTATTAAGCTATTTGGGTTCAAGTAACTCCCCTCACGCCCAAAAAATCAGAGAAGAGGTAACCCTTGTTACTCTTCCAAAAATGAACCCTGATGCTTCGGAGCTCGACCGTCGAGGCAATGACATGTCCTGGTCAGAAGTCGTCGAAGACTTCCCTCAACTGGCTGATGCTGGTGGACCGACATGGAATTACTATACTGCCCCCAACATTCAAGGGGACGATTACGCAGCCAATCCAGGATTTGATGTGAACCGCGACTTCAATCCTGATTTGGATTATGTGCCAGAAGCGGAAGATGTGCCAGGTTCTTCATCACAACCAGGCTGGTACATTACACCGGAAGCCCAAACGGTCCGTGATGTTTACAAAAACTTGCAAAATGAGTTCGGGACGGTCGATGTTTTCATAGACCTCCACCACCAGGGACTCTATTATGTGGATGGAACGAGTGATCCAGTCACATTATCTCTATCCGGCCAGTTCGTCCCTGATCCAAATTCAGAAGAAGGATCGAAGTACTCTGAGTATGCAGACAACTATGATTTCGATTATTCCCGCCAGTTGAATGTCGCTGCCTACGATGCGCTGCAAGAAATGGGGAACTCCCCGTTTGACAACATCACCCTTTACAGACAAGGGCTCGACCTTCCTGGTACAGCATTAGGTTCTTTTGCACTTAACGGCAGTGGGACCGTCCTTTTTGAAGTGACTGGTCAAACCCAAAGTCTTGGTCAGAAGAAGAAAGGAATGCTTGTGAAAGCTGTTGAAACTGGACTGAGAGGAATTATTGAAGGTGTAGCAGAAGACACGGTTGAAGATGTAAACCCTGAAGATTACGAAGACATCCCTGAGACTGCTTACCGTCCAAGCTTGTAAAAAATAAGGGAAGCCCTAACCGGCTTCCCTTATTTTTATGGAGGGTGAGTTTTAAAAATGTCTCTTGATTGGTTTCGTTTTACACACCTAGTGCACCCGTTTATTCCCTGTTCTTTTTCAATAAAAAAGGAAGTGCGGACCTCATCTATAGTCCGCCCTCCCTCTATTCATCTCTTATCAATTTGAAGGTCCCGATTCCCTTGGCCAGCATCTTTCCGCTTTGATCCCGCAATTCCCCCTCAGCCGTAACAATTTTGTATCCTTCCTGAATGATTTTCCCTGTAGCATAAATTTCTCCTCCCTGTGCAGGAGCAAGATAATTCATGTTCAAATTCATTGTCGTGCACCGGGTCCTTGTTTTAGAACGTATCGCCATTCCTAAAACTAAATCAATCATGGTGGCATGAACTCCTCCATGCAATGTACCGTTCACATTATACAAACGCTCATGAATGGGGAGGGTCAGTAGGACGTCTCCTTCGTTGAAACGGGAAATAACAAACCCGACATGATCAAAAAATGGACTCTCTTCAAAACTCTTCTGAACTTCCTCTAATGATTGCACGCTTCCGCCTCCTTTATTCCCCTTTAAACACAGGCGTTCTCTTTTCAAGAAAGGCTTTCGTCCCTTCGTTTTTATCTTTCGAATTAAACAAGACGGCTTGCGATAGTTTTTCCAGCATAAGTCCTGTTTTCAGGTCCGTTTCTGTACCCATATGAACAGAGAGCTTAGCCAGCTGCACAGCCAGTGGCCCTTTAGAAAGAATCTTTTCACTTACCTCTCTCACCTTATCGAGTAAATCTTCGGGAGAGGCCATCTCCGTAATGAGACCGCATTGAAGCGCTTCTTTTGCATCAATGATTTTACCGGTCAAGATCATCTCCAATGCTTTGCCTTTGCCGACTAGGCGCGCGAGTCTCTGGGTCCCCCCTGCTCCCGGGATAATGGAAAGATTCAGTTCCGGAAGTCCTAACTTTGCATGGGTAGAAGCAACACGAATGTCACAACTCATGGCTAATTCACAGCCGCCACCCAGCGCATAACCATTAATCATAGCGATTGTAGGCTTTTCAAAGCTTTCGATTTTATTATAGATGTCCTGCATTCCATTCCCCTGCAAAGCATCCAAAGCGGTCTTTTCTGTCAACTGGTTGATATCTGCTCCAGCTGCGAAGGACTTGTCTCCTTTTCCCGTAAAAATAACGACGCCTACTTCCGTATCGGCCGAGGCGCGGTCCAGCGCTTCTTCGATCTCATCCAAAGTCTGCTTGTTAAGCGCATTGCGCACATCCGGGCGATTGATGGTAATGAAAGCGAGTTGCCCTTCTCTTACATATTCAATATTTTCTAATGCCATCATGATCTTCCTTTCTCCTTTGTTTCTGCAGCCAGTACTTTAAAGGTCCCTGATCCCTTTGCTACAACACGCTGATCAGAATCTTCCACAACCCCTTCACCGATTACGATTTTCCCACTCTGATGGGTAACCCATGCGTAAGAGGTATAGGGGCCTTTATCCGACAAGTCAAAATAATTCATGTTCAAGTTGACGGTACTCGTCGGTTGTTGTAATACTTCTCCAATCGTCGATCCAATGACAATGTCCAGCATGGTTGAGAACAAGCCCGCTGGAACGGTCCCATCCTCATTCAAGACCTCAGCGGTAAGTGGCAGCTCAAGAATGACGCGTTGTTCCTCATCCAAATGTTTGTGGAACCCGATATGAGCGAAAAAAGCTGAAAAATCCCTCATGAAAAGCCTCCCCCGGCTACATTTGTTCAACCATGATGGCCATTCCCTGGCCGCCACCAGCGCACAAGGTTGCCACGCCAAGCTGTTCTTTTCTTTTCTTCATTTCATGTAAAAGGGTGGTGACGATCCTTGCCCCGCTTGCACCGACGGGGTGTCCAAGTGCAATAGCTCCACCGTTGACATTGACCTTATCCTGGTCCAATCCTAATTCCCTGATGACAGCTAAGGATTGAGAAGCGAAGGCTTCATTCAGCTCTACCAACCCAATCTGTTCTACGGATTTATTGGTTCTTTCCAATAGTTTTTTCACAGCTGGTACGGGGCCGATCCCCATTAATTCTGGAGAGACACCCGCCGTGGCCCAGTCGACGATTTTTGCGAGCGGAGTCAGTCCTAGTTCCCTTGCTTTTGATGCCCGCATGAGAACAAGAGCCGTTGCCCCATCATTTCTACCACACGCATTCCCAGCTGTTACCGTTCCGTTATCCCTGAAAGCAGGCCGTAAATGGGAAAGCTTCTCTAACGTGGTATTCGGACGAGGGTGCTCATCGACCTCAAATGTCCACGAAGATTTTTTCTCTTTCACCTCAACAGGGACAATTTCATCTTTAAATCTCCCTTCTTCTATGGCGCGGGCAGCCCGCCTTTGACTTTCGATAGCGAAAGCATCCTGGTCTTCTCTTGTCACCTCATAACGGGCGGCCACATTTTCAGCTGTGATGCCCATTCCAAGGTTATTCCCGTATATTTCTTTGGGCTGCTGACCTGCTTCTGTATTGGAATCTACCAACTGCGTGCGGTCTCCGCCAAACCTTGAGTTTCTAAGGTAGATAGGAGAACGACTCATGCTCTCCGTCCCACCAGCAACGACAATATCCGCTTGTTCAAAAATAATTTGCTGAACTCCGGAAGCGATGCACTGCATACCGGATGCACATAGACGATTGATCGTATAGGCCGGAGATGATTCAGGAACCCCTGCTCTCAAAGCAGCCACTCTGGCTACATTCGATGACTCTGTGGTCTGCCGGACTTCTCCCATAATGACTTCATCCACTTGTTCAGAAGCTATTCCAGCACGATGCACAGCTTCTTTAATGGCAATGGAAGCCAGGTGCCCGGATGATTCATTCTTCAGGGCACCTCCATAACGGCCGATCGGTGTACGTACAGCGCTTACAATGACAATTTCTTCGTTCATTCTCATCCTCCTTAAAGAGCGTATTCCTTCTTCAATTGGCTCGATATGATATTTTTTTGTATTTCAGATGTACCTTCATAAATTCGGGTGATGCGGGCATCCCGGAAGAAACGTTCAATTGGATAGTCGGAAATATACCCGATTCCTCCGTGAACCTGTACGGCCTTATCTGCTACCCGATTATAGACTTCCGAGCCATAGAGTTTGAGCATGGCCGCTTCTTTAATCACTTTTTTCCCCTGGTCAACCATCCAGGCGACGCGGTAAGTAAACGACCTCAGGGCTTCTGTTTCGACGGCCATTTCAGAAACCATATGAGCGACGGCCTGATGTTCAATAATTGGAACGCCGAACTGTTCACGTTCCTGCGTGTACTGCATGGACAAATCAAGCAGTTTTTGGCAGGATCCTAGATTCCTTGCCGCTAAACCAGCTCTTCCATTGGCGAGAATCTTAAGCGCGTTCACATACCCCTGCCCTTCTTCTCCCAATACGTTCTCAGCGGGAACCTCGCAATCTTCCAGAATAATTTCAGCAGAGTGAGAGCCATGCAAGCCCATCTTCGGTTCGACCGCCCCCACTTTGAAACCTGGAAAATCTTTTTCAATAATAAAAGAGGTGATGCCTTTCGCTCCTTTACTCGCATCTGTCACAGCCATGACAGTAAAGACATCAGCGACTGTTGCATTGGTAATATAGTGCTTCGTTCCATTCAGGATGTATTTGTCGCCTTTTTTTTCGGCCGTTGTTTTGAGGTTCGTGGCATTAGATCCGGCACTTGGCTCTGTCAGGGCAAAAGCTCCGATGTAGTCCCCACGCGCTAGCGCAGGCAGATATTTTTGCTTCTGCTGTTCATTTCCGAGTTCCACAATTCCGACTGTGCCTATTCCCGTGTGAGCACCAATCAAAGTTGTAAACCCATTATGTGTGGCACCGATTTCTTCATATAAAGCACACTTGCCGACCATCCCGATTCCGAGGCCCCCATACTCTTCTGGAATACTAAGCCCGAACAGTCCCATCTCTTTGGACATTTCAATGATCCGGTCAGGGATTTTATCCTCTTTTTCAATATCCATCGCAGCCGCTTCTACTTCTGTCTGGACAAAATCACGCACATTCTTTTTCAGGAATTCAATTTCTTCATCTAGTTGAAAGTTCATATCTTCTTCTCCCTTCATTAGGAATACGTATAAAATCCCTTACCTGTCTTCTTGCCCAAGTGCCCTGCTTTCACGTACTTCGTCAAAATCGGGCATGGACGGTATTTTTCTCCAAGCGTCTTATGGAGATATTCCATATTACGGAGTCTTGTATCCAACCCCACTAAGTCGGCCAATTCGAGCGGACCCATGGGGTGATTCAGCCCAAGGTTCATGGCTTTATCAATGTCCTCGACGGACCCGACACCTTCCATAACCATGTTCATCGCTTCATTACCGATCAGACAGTTCATGCGACTGACAGCAAAGCCAGGGAATTCATTGATTTTCACGCACTCTTTTCCAATCGATGCTCCAAAGTGGAACGATTCTTCAATAGTTCGTTCAGAGGTTTCCAGCCCACAGATGACCTCGATCAATTTCATTTTTGGTACAGGATTGAAAAAATGGAGGGCAATGCAGCGATCGGGTCTTGATGTCTGGGCCGATATTTCAGTAGGACTCATCGTGGATGTATTGGTAGCAAGAATCGCACCCGAAGGAGCATAGCGATCCAATTCCTTGAAGGTGTCCACTTTTAATTCCATCACCTCCGGAACAGCTTCAATGACGAGATCGGCTTGACGGACAGCCCCCTCTAGTTCCTGAAAATACCGGATCTTCTCCTTCCTTTCCTCTGCTTCCTGTCTCGAAAGCTTTCCTTTTTCTATACTTTTATCGAATTGTTTAATGATGTAATCCTTGCAACCTTCTATGCTTTCTTCGAACTTATCTTGAACAGATACCGCTAGACCGGAAAGAGCACAAGCAAACGCGATCCCTCTGCCCATCGTTCCTGCTCCAATGACACTGATATTCTGGATCATTTTATACACCAGCCCTCTCATACCCATGGGAAAGGTCTGTAACATCCAACCGCTCCATTCTCAAATCTTCAATCTCCATGTTCACCAAGCGCTTCCACCCTTTCTTTTCTTCCTTAATCCCAGGAGTAAAACAACCCGATTGGATGGTGAAAACCCTCCATGCTTCACCGTTGATTTTCTCTTCCAAACTGTTTCGTCGAGAAGGCAGGACCGTAAATTCAACGCCTCCATCCAGTCTCTCGATTTCTGTCACCCCGGTCATGAGTTCAGACCTCATCCTTACAGCTGCCCGGGCGGAAAGCTCTCTTCCGAACGGTGAATCAGGAAAAACGATCCTATCAAATGAGTAATCATCCAACACCTTAAAAAGAGCCTGCGCATAACTGTCCGGTGTACCGTTCTCCAATAACGGGTGATTGATTTCCAACACACCGTCAGCACCATAAGCCATCATCTCTTTTGAAAAAGCACGAACGTCCTCGCCCATCAAAACAGCAGTGACCTCGCCGTCTCCTACCATTCTTTCAGCAGCAGCGATGGCTTCATAAGAACATTGATCCCGTTGATTCTGGATTTCTCCAACAACAAGAATATTCTGTAACGTCTGATCACTCCCATATGAAGCCCTGGAAATTCCACCAGCATCCCTACGACCAGAATCTTCTCCTTTCAAACGATGATCCACTTTAACTTCTGTAGTTTGTACGGCTATTTTCAATCTCTTTATAAAAGTGCTTTCCGCTTCACCAACTTGAGGGGGAGGAGTGATGAAGAGAGGAAAGGAAGTTTTCATCCATTCCTCTTCCTCCTCCATTTTCCGTTTTAGAAAAGCATCTCCTCTCCGTATATCCACATCCAGCACACGAGTAACCGATGGAATTTCCAATAATTCAGCGATCATGGTCCCCCAAATATCGGATGCTGTAAGAATCAAATCCGCCTCTTCTTCTTTTAAATATTCGGAGAGCATCGAGGCGGTTGTAAATACATCCTCATGCCATGTCTCTTTCTTTAACCAAACCGTTTCATCCACCCCCGAATCTCGCACGTGGGGATATGGATATTCTGTGGCATCTTCAGCTAAAAAAAGGATCGTCACTTTTCCACCATGTTTGGTCTTTAAACGAACGGCCTCTTCAACGGCGTACGCATCGTCAGGATGAAGCTTATTCGCCCCTCTGCGTCCCATAAGCCTATTCTCTTTTGTCGTCCGGTTGTCTTTTGCATCTACTACAAAATCGATGAGGACAAATTGCTTCATGATGATCCTCCTGTTCAGGTATATTGGTAAAAGCCTTGTCCAGTTTTACGTCCAAGCTCTCCTTTTTTCACTTTATCTTCCACAATTTTTGCCGGCCGATCGTTCTCGTTTCCGGTCTCCTCATAACGCTGCATACGAACGAAATAATTCACATCGATGCCCGTCAGATCCATCAACGAAAACGGTCCGATCGGATGGTTCAATGCTTTTGTACAGACCGTATCGATTTCTTCATGTGTGGCATAGCCATTCTCCAGTAAGTAGACGGCTTCATCCATCAGCTTTCCAAGAATGCGGTTCGCAATAAATCCGGAAATTTCTTTTTGAAGCATGACCGGGGTTTTTCCGATCCCTTCAACAAATTGGAATGCTCTCTCGGCTGTTTCCTCCGATGTATGCGGCCCTTTCACCACTTCAACAAGTTCCATGACCAGTGGTGGGTTGAAAAAATGGAGATTACATACCCGCTCTGGGCGTGTGGTCACATCGGCCATTTTAGAACTGACGATCGTCGAACTGTTCGTTGCTAGAATGGCATGAGGAGCCGTCACTTCATCTATCTTCTTAAATAAGTCCCTCTTTACATCCAGCTTCTCCACGACCGCTTCAATGACCAGATCTGCATCGTGAATGTGGGAAAGTTCTGTTCCAAGCTCAAGAAGATGAAAAGCTTCGTTTACTTGCTCCTCTGTCAGCCGTTTCTTTTCGATGCTTCGCTCCATTCTTTTTTTCAGCTCAATTTCAGCCTGCTTTAATTGCTGAGGATCGAGGTCATTCAGATAGACAGGATGACCTTGCAAAGCACAGACCATAGCAATCTGCGATCCCATCGCTCCGGCGCCGATCACAGCCACTTTATGAATAGGATTGTTGGATTCCATTCGGGGTCTCCTCCTTCAATCGTTTTCTTTTTTCTTCCTCCACAAGCTTACGTTTCAGCAGCTTCCCGACCGTGTTTCTTGGAAGCTCATGGGTAACCACAAATTCCTTCGGTACTTTATAACGGGTTAAGTTGCGGTAACAGTGACCTTTTAATTCTTCTAAATCAAGATCATGTCCTTCCTTAGCTACGACATAAGCTTTAACGATTTCCCCTTTTTCCTTATGGGGAATCCCTATAACCGCTGATTCTTTGACATCCGGATGTTCATATAAAACGCTTTCAATTTCTTGCGGATAAATGTTGAAACCGCCATTGATGATCATTTCTTTTTTCCGACCGACAATATAGAAATAGCCGTCTTCATCTGTCATCGCTAAGTCTCCCGTGTAAAGCCAACCGTTTCTTAGAGCATGGCTCGTTTCGTCTTCCTTTCTCCAGTACCCTTTCATGATCTGAGGTCCTTTAATGACCAGTTCCCCCACACTGTTCTCCGGGAGTTCCTGGTTATCTTCGTTCACGACTTTACTATCGGTCCCGGGCAGTGGAATCCCGATGCTGCCCACTTTCCTCACCCCGCTGGTAGGATTTCGATGCGTGGAGGGAGAAGCTTCTGTTAAACCGAATCCCTCTCCAATAACAGCTCCTGTTAAACTTTCAAAACGCTTAATAATCTCTATGGGAAGCGGGGCAGAACCACTGGAACAGAACTTCAAGCAGTCCAGGCCGTATTTTTCTACGTCCGGATGATTGACGAAAGCGTTATACATCCCGGGAACTCCAGGGAAGAACGTCGGCTGGTACTTCTTGATTTTTTCCAATACATCGTCAACGAGAAACTTTTGAATTAATAGATTCGTTGCGCCGATATAGATTCCCAGATTCATCGCACTCGTCATCGCGTAAACATGATAGAGAGGGGTAGCTGTTAACACCATTTCTTCGCCTTTCACCATTTTCTCTCCATACATGGCATAACTTTGCACGACATTAGCGACTAAATTATGGTGAGTAAGCATAGCCCCTTTCATCTTTCCTGTCGTGCCTCCTGTGTACTGAATGACCGCGACATCCTCTTTCATAGAAATATCCACATCTCTTGTGATAGGGGCGGAACGCTGGATCAAGTAAGACAAGGACCTTTGGTCATCACCGCTCCCTCCAGCTAGTAATAAATGCTTCAACTCCTTCATCTCTTTGAGTTCTTCAACCATCGGGAATTGTTCTTTCTCCGTAATTAAGTAACTCATCTCAGAGTCATCCATGATTTGCAAAAGTTCTCTTGCCGTGTATCGGGGATTAATTTGCACCACGATCAACCCAAGCTTTTGAGCAGCATAATAAGCGATAATATATTCAGGATGGTTGGAGATCATCAGGCCAATACGCTCGCCTTTAGCAAACCCCAGAGCATCCCACGCCCCAGCTAACCGGTCCACTTGATCTTTCAATTCCTCATAAGTCATTTCATGTTCTTCAAATACAACGGCCGTTCTTTTTCCATATTGGGCCACGGTTTGATCCAATAGCTTATACAATGGAACGTCGGGAAAGGTCAACTCTCTCTTCATTTCAGGAGTATAAAACTCGTACCATTTCCGATTCTCGAAAGATTTCAATCTGACTCCTCCCTCCTTATTACTCTAGTTCTCCGACTTCTTTATAATATTTCTCAGCACCTGGATGCAGGGATTCCGGATCAATCCCATCCAATGCCGTATCCACCGTAAAGTGGGCGGCTCTTCCTGGAATCTGCTCCTCAAAGGCCGGGATGTTATCCCAGAACATTTTCGTCATGTTATACACATACTCTTCATCCAGATCTTTCCGGGCTGTCATCATCGTAACCATCGTGTAAGTAGGAACAGGTTCACTCAAGTCTTTGTAAGTATCGGCTGGAATGTCGCCCGAAGAAATCCCGATTCCCTTTTCCTCAATGCTTTTCAGCTTGTCTGCATCAATAGGAAGGACTTTAATAGGTTTGGTGATTTCTATTTCCTGCAGGGCTGGAATGAATGGAGCACCGCCTCCAACAAAAACATCCACATTGTTGTCTTTAAGCATTGAAGATCCATCGGAATAGTTTCCGTAAGAGATCTCTCCTCCTGCTTCATTGATGGTTTCTTCATCGATTCCGTACTCCGCCATCATGTTCCAGAACGCAACGGGGCCCCCGCCTCCTTTTGGACCAAGGAAAATGTGCTGATCAACAATATCTTCAATTTTATTGATATCTTCATGATCGGTCGTCGTAGCAATCGTTTGATAAACCGGATACAAAGACCCTACAGCAGCCGGCTGGCTCAACGGTTCATCAAAACCCCCGCTGCCATCTAAGGCGGCAGTGAAATCAGAAGTATAGTTCAGACCCAGTTGAATATCTCCGACTTCCAAAGATTTCAGATTCGCTGTTGAACCACCTTCCACCTGAGAGACATTCAGTCCAGAAAACCCATCCATGTAAACATCCAACATAACGGTCGTAATCGGATACCATCCAGACCCCATTGGACCGCTTCCGATCTTCAGAAATTTGTCCGGTGCAGATGGTTGATCAGAGGAATCACCAGACGTCGCATCACTGCTCCCACACGCGGCTAAGGCGAAAGACAATACAATCAATAGAAAGCCCATATATTTCTTCATTCAATATCCACCCTTCTTGAGTTATCCACTCATTTGCTTTGAGTTTTCAGCCACATAGGATGTGGTTCTTTTCTGCCAGATGATTAGAAAGATGACGAGGGCAAGACCGACCAAGTCACCCATTAATCCCGGCATCACCAACAAAATGGCGCTTGCAAACAATAACAACCTTTTCAAGGAATGTAACGGGCCGAGAAAATAATCTTCCAGTGCCCCTGCGAAAAACAAACAACTTAAGAACGCACTTGAAACAGCGATGACAATCCGTGTGGTGTCTCCCCCTTGTAGAAGCAGCTCAGGATTATAGACGAAGAGGAAAGGAATAAAAAATCCACCCAATCCGATTTTTATCGCGTAAAAAGCGGTCTTTGTAGGGTTTGATCCGGCTATGCCCGCTGTCGTATAAGCCGTAATAGCCACAGGTGGAGTCAATCCGGATAAGACGCCAAAGTAGAACACGAACATATGAGCAGCGACGACGTTTACCCCTAAATCAATTAACGCCGGTGCGCCCAAAACAGCGAGAATGACGTAGGCAGAGACGGTCGGCATGCCCATACCCATGATGATGGAGGCCCCTGCTACTAAAACGAGCAGCAAAATCAGCGATCCACCTGCGACATCAATGACAAACCTTGAAAACGTGATGCCAAGCCCTGTTAAGGACACAGCACCCACAATAATTCCGGCAGTTGCACAGGCAGCGATTACGACAAGGGCGTTTCTCGCTCCATTTTCTAGCGCTGCCAGGATATCAAGCAGACTCATTCGAGTTGCACTCCGGATCCAACTCAGCAGCACAGTGGCTAGAATGGCATAGAACCCGGACTTCATTGGACTGTATCCATAAATCATCAGACCGATGATTAATAGAATCGGCAGAAACAAATAGCTTTGCTTCAATAGAACAGCTTTAAGGTCAGGCAGCTGTTCTTTAGGAATACCTTCCATCTTTAAACGTTTGGCATGAAAGTAAACGACCATGCCTGCAATAAAAAAGTAGACGACCGCCGGAATGAGGGCATAGAGGGCAATTTGGATATAAGGAATTCCAATCGTCTCGGCCATGATGAAAACAGAGGCCCCCATGATCGGCGGCATGATCTGCCCTCCTTGGGACGCCACGGCTTCAACTGCTGCGGAGAATCGTTTGCTGTAACCGAGTTTTTTCATTAAAGGAATCGTAAAGGAACCTGTAATCGCTGCGTTTGCCGCTCCATTTCCTGTAATGGTAGCAACCAGCGCACTGGAACCTACCGCAGAAAGCGCAGGACCACCAGTTTTATTACCGAACAATCCAAAAGCAAAATCTGTAAAAAACTGACCGCCTCCTGACTTCATTAGAAAGGAACCGAAAATGACAAACAAAATGAGCACAGTGGAACTGACATAGATGGGAGCACTGAAAATTCCCAAGGTCCCATTGAACATATGATCCACCATCTTTTCATAGCGCACGCCAGGATGAGCAAGAGCTCCTGGGAAATACCTGCCTAAGAAGATGTAGGCAATGAAGAACAAGCCGATCAGAGACATCAGAATCCCATTTGTCCTTCTAGTGGCTTCCAGGACCAGCGCAATAAAAATAGTCCCGAAAATGACGTCACTCTGATTGATATTGCCTTGCCGGCTTTGAATCATCTCCGCTCCTGAAATCATGTAATAAGCAGTGACTAAAGTGATCAGGACAACCAAAACGTCCATCACCCCGAACTTCTTCCCCTTTCTAAAAGGGAACAACATAAAGATCAGAAGCAATGCCCATAAGACGTGAACACTCCTCTGCTGCCAGGATGGCAATGTACCGAAACCTGCTGTGTACACATGGAAAATGGACAAGCCGATGGCAAGCAGACTGATCATCAGAATGAAAACCCTTGGAGCATTCCACCGTTCCTTCCGCTCCTGCCACAGTGTTTGCACGTAAGCGGGCTTTTCTGTAATGGTTGTGTCCAGTTTTTCAGACTTTATTGATTGGCGATTCATAACGTTCACCTCCAACTCCCTTTATTGAAAAGGCTTACAAAAAGGGGTTTAATTTTCTTCCAACACTTTTCTAGCTACGAGAAGTCGTTGGATTTCATTTGTTCCCTCATAGATCTTAGTGATTCTGGCATCTCTGTAAAAGCGTTCTACAGGGTATTCACCAATGTAGCCGATCCCTCCGTGAATCTGTACAGCCTTATCTGCGACTTTATTGAAGACTTCAGAAGCGAACAGCTTGGCCATCGACGCTTCCTTAATGACTTTTTTACCTGCATCCACTTTTCCTGCAGCCATCATCGTTAGCGTTCGGGCCGCTTCTGTTTCCGTAGCCATATCGGCTAACATCCATTGGATGGCCTGGTTGTCTGCAATCGGCTTTCCGAACTGGATGCGTTCCTTGGCATAACCCGCTGATAATTCAATCAGCTTGTCACAGGATCCTACCGCTCTTGCAGCAAGTCCAATCCGTCCCTCTCCTAAAATTCTCAAAGCATTAATGTATCCCATCCCTACTTCCCCGATGACGTTCTCTTCAGGAACAATGCAGTTTTCAAAGATGACTTGAGCCGTATAAGAACCTCTCAGCCCCATTTTTTTATCTTTCTTTCCTACGATCAGCCCCGGGAAGTCCTTCTCGATCAAAAAGGCTGTAATGCCCCCTTTCGCTCCTTTTTCACGGTCCGTTAGAGCAAAAACAGTAAATACGTCCGCTACAGGTGCGTTCGTGATGAAGTGTTTCGTCCCGTTGACGACCCAATGGTCCCCCTTCTTCTCTGCCTGTGTCGCCAAATTCGTTGCATCTGATCCTGCCCCTGGTTCGGACAAGGCAAAAGCTGCAATTTTTTCTCCGGTGGCCATCTCAGGCAAATACTTTTGTTTCAGAGATTCTGAAGCGAGCTTAACCAAACCTGTGCTCCCGATCCCTGTGTGTGCGCTGATTAAAGAGACAAATCCATTGTGTGTTCTGCCTAATTGCTCTAATACAACCGCTTTTCCGACTGTATTTAAACCGATTCCGCCATATTCTTCCGGAATGCTCATCCCAAACAATCCCAATTCTTTAGCTTTGTCTACCAGGTGAGGAGGAATGGCATCCTCGTCTTCGATTTGTTGAGCGTAAGGCTCTACCTCGTTTTCCACAAAATTTCGGATCATTACTTTCATTTGTTCTATTTCATCTGCAATCGTTACGGTCATTTCAAAACATCCTTTCATGATTTGGTCTACACTTATATACATGCAATTTCCATGCCAATTCTATCAATCACAATAAAATTCCAATAAAAAAAGTCTGCATAAGCAGACTCCCAGAGGGTTCATTCGTTTAAATTTTTTTATATCGGGTAAAAAAGATTAAAATGTATAAACCTTGTTCACAGGGCTTTCGATTCACTAATGAATCAATCGGGAGTTTTGTAGGAATCTGTTGATTCGTATTTGTATGGAGCGATTCATTTTTGAATCAATCACCGCCCAGACCCTGGGGACTATATGGAGGGAGCTCCTCAAGCTTCATATCAGTTTTTGATTCATATAATTCAACACACTGTAGATCGATTGGTTCGCAGGCGTTTCCACACCGAGCAGCTCTCCCTGCCTTCTTATGTAACCACACATCGCCTCTACTTCCATAGGCTTTCCACGAAGGCGATCTTGCAGCATCGACGTCTGGTGCTGCTTTGCAAATTCAGCACGGGAGAAAATTTTCGATATGGTCGTTTCAGGATCGATCGGAAGTCCTTTGTGAATTCCAACCTCCACCACTTCTTCACATATCTTTTTTGCTGTTTTATACAACTGTTCATCTTCAAGGATTTCTCCCACACGTGCACCAGAAACAGCAGAGAGTGGATTGAACGTTGCATTCCACATCAGCTTATTCCATTTTCTACTCATAATATGACTGGATTCTCCACAGTCGATGCCTGCCGCTTGTAAAAGGTCGATGATCGAAGCAAGTTCTGTCTGTGAGGAGAGAGAACCAATCACTAATTTGACTCTTCCTTGTTGTTTTATTTCACCTGGAGACACAACCGATGACTGCACATAGGTGACAGCTGATAAAACACGCGTTGCACCAAAAACTTCTTCGAGGATTTCTTCATTTTCCACACCATTCTGCAAGGTCATGACAGCCGCTGTTTCTTTCAGAATGGGTTGTAACGCATCGGCCATCCTCTTTGTATCATTGGATTTCACACAAAACAGTACGAGATCCGCTTCCGAAAGATCACGGATGTCGTCCGTAAACCTGCTCTCGATGATATACTCCTCCGCCTCTTCTTTAATCCTGAGTCCATTCTCTTGCATAGCAGCCAAATGTCCCCCTCTCGCTAAAAACGTGACATCATAACCCGCTTTCGCAAGCCGTCCTCCAAAATAACACCCGACAGCACCAGCTCCTGCAACCGCTATGTTCATAACTATTCCTCTCCTCTGGATACTTGTATGTTATATTTCTTCAGTTTTCGGACGATCGTAGGTTGGCTCGTCTCCAACGCTTTTGCTATTTCATAGGTGTTTTTATACTCTAAGGCAGCTAGTTCCAAGACTCTTGATTCTGTAAGCTCCACAGCTTCTTTTAAAGGGACAACAGAATTCGGTGCGATCGCTGTGTGCTTTGTCTCCTGATATTCCGGGGGCAGATGTTCGGCCTTCAGCAAGTCCTCTGGTGTGGTCACCACCAGTCGTTCAATTAAATTGGAGAGCTCCCGTATATTTCCCGGCCAGTCATAAGAGAAAAAGAAATCGTGCAGATTGGAATCCACCCGCTTGTTCATCCCGTACCGGTAATTCACTTGTTTGAGAAACAAGTCGATCAGCGGGAGAATATCATCACGTCGATCTTTCAGGGGTGGAATGGAGATTGGCAGCACATTCAGTCGATAGTACAGATCCTCACGGAAATCACCCTCCCTAACCATCTCTTTCAAATCACGGTTGGTGGCAGCAATGATTCTCACATCGACTTTCCTTGGCTTTGTTCCTCCAATACGCTGAATTTCATTTTCCTGCAAAGCTCTTAAAAGTTTAACCTGAAGCATTAACGGCAGTTCTCCGACCTCATCCAGAAAAAGAACACCTTTATCTGCCAATTCAAACATTCCAGCCTTCCCCTGACGATTGGCACCCGTAAAAGCCCCCTGTTCATAACCGAAGAGCTCGGATTCGAGCAGATCTCCAGGAATAGCTCCACAGTTGATCTTGATGAAATCCCCTTCTTTGGAACGAGCGCTTTCCGAGTAAATATATTTGGCAAGGATATCTTTTCCCACCCCTGTTTCTCCCAGAATCAAGACAGTGGCGTTGACATGAGCAATCCGTTCAGCGGTATCATAGATCATTCTCATGGATTCACTGTTGACCACCACTCCGTCCATCTTTGACTTCCGATTTTTCAGCAGGTCCAACTCTTTTTTGTATTTGTCGTTCAACTGATTCATTCTGCTCAGCTTTGTCTGCAGTTCATTCAAATCAGAAAGGTCCCTGATATTCGTAACGACTTTCTCCACTTCTCCGTTGTCATTAAACACAGGCGCCCCTGTAATCAATGTTTCCTTGCCTTCATAATTCTCCTGAACGAGTGAGACGATTCTCTTCTGTTTGACCACACGATGGGTGACAGAACTTTTCAGAATGCCCCGCTTGATCAGGGCATCTACATTCTTGCCTATGTAATACTCTTTCGGTATGCCGGTGATTCGTTCAATCGCTGAGTTGGTTTTCCAGGTGATTCCTTTTTGATCCGTGATATAGATGCCATCATAGGAATTTTCTATGATCGCATCAAGTTCACGGGTCAACTTCTTTAAGTCCTCATTTTCATTTTTCAAGGCAGAGATTTCGGATGTTTCGGTTCCGATGAATAAATCGCATTCTTCTTCCAGTGGACTCTTCATAAAGACATAACGCATGTCTCCATTTTCCGCTGTCACTAGTTTGGAATCTGCTTTGATGTCCCACGAAGGAAAGATTTCCTTCACATGAGATCCTGTGGACATTCCAGCTTTAATTTTCTCATTAAAAGACAGCACACGTTCTTCCCCGTCAAGAATCATAGCAGGAAAGGGGATTTGATCGACTAAATCTATGAGAATCATTGGTTCACCGCCTCTTCTTTATCAACTATAAGTGTTATAAAAACCCATAAAAGACTATGACCGCCATCAACACACTGATGATACTCATAATATACGTCCCGTTCCAGCGGAATCCGATGGTTAAACCACTTCTTTGTAAACAGTGACTGACAATAATATTAATCGCATTTAACGGACTCAAAACCGCGGATAATGACCAGGACATAATGAAAATAAGCGCCAGAAACTCTGGAGAGAATCCTATATTAATACCAGACACTTGACTGGCTAAAATCGGAATCACCACAATTTGGTGGACTCCGATCAGTGCAAAGAGCAGAACCACCATAAATATGACGAGGACAAAAAATAACAACGATTGTTCCGCATTCCACAATAAAAAGGATTGCAGGTAAGCGGAAAAAGCGGTATCTCTAATCGCTAAGCCGAATAAACCGGCACTTAAAAACAATGTGATTTCGTGGTTCATGACTGAGATTTTTTCAATGTATCCTTTAAACTCTTGCTGAAGCCTCCCCCACTTATGAAAGAGCATAGCCCATGCTATCGGGACGATCACAGCAATAAGGCTGACCAGCGTCAGCATAGAGATGTGCGTCACATATTCGAATAGGAGGAGACTGAAAATCATGCTGATAATCATGAAAAAAATCTTCCACAAATTTTTAAAATGAGCTTTTTCTTCCCTTTCCTCTTTCTCGCCTGCTTTTGCTCCTTTATCCCGCAGCTCCTTCCCAGGTCCCATCTTCTTCGACGAATGCCTGAACAGCAGGTTTCCGATCACCAACTGTATGAGAGCTGCCGTCAAACCAAGAGCGATATATTGATTGAATTGCCCTCCTACCTCATACAGGACGATGGCTACAGACGCGAAGTAAGGAGACCAGAGCATGGAAGAGGTAAATCCTATCAAGTAGGATTTACCAAGAATGACAGGGTTGATCTTAAGCTCTTCTACCATTTCGTGAACAATTTTCACAGAACCCATATTCAAAATAGGACTGATCAACGCCAGCGAACTGGAAAGGCCAAAAAAAGCTAGCCTCGGACGGTCTTCCCATTTTTCCAGGAAAAATTTAATAGAATGAAAGTACCCTCCCGCTCTTAGGGGGATGGAAAGCAGTGGAACAAGCAAAATCAAAGCCAAGAGAGGGAGGTTCTGTTGAATGCCTTCAAGACTTGTGATCACTGGCTGAGATTTGGTCATACCATTAATCACTAAAGCTAAGACGAACAAGGTCAACGTAACCACCTTCGCCATTCCCTTGACTGCCAGAACACTATAAAAATAAACCAGCAAACACAAAACAGACAATAAAACAAATAGGGGAGGGAAGGGAATAAAAAAGTAAAACAGGTATGTGCCGCACATGGCAAGGATCAAACTTGGTTTCCAAAAGCCGCTCCTCATCGGAAATCGTTATACTTCTTCCTTCATCTGCGAATAGGGCCATGCCGGCAATCCCTTAGATAAAGGCTTATCAGACCGATATCCAAGAACATAATCCGCCTGCATAACCGTGTGGATTTCCCTTGTACCTTCATAGATGACAGGCGCCTTCGAATTTCTCAAGAATCTTTCAACCGGGTACTCATTGGAGTACCCATAAGCGCCGTGAATCTGAACGGCATCATTGGCAGCCTCATTGGCAAAATCACACGCCTGCCACTTGGCAAGGGATGTTTCCCTTGTGTTTCTCTTCCCTTGATTCTTCAACTCCCCTGCCTTAAATACAAGTAGCCGCGACATGTGGTACCCGGCTTCCATCTTTGCAATCATCTGCTTAACCAGCTGATGTTTGCCTATTTCTCTTCCAAACGTTTCCCTTTCATGGCAGTACTTGACACTTTCTTCCAAGCAGGCGAGGATTTGACCACAGGCACCGGCGGCTACTGTAAAGCGTCCATTATCCAGAGCCGACATCGCAATTTTGAAGCCTTCCCCCTCTTCTCCCAGCAGGTTTTCTTCAGGAACCTTCACCTGATCAAAGAACAGCTCCCCGGTATTCCCAGCACGGATTCCCAATTTCCCTTTGATGGCTTTCGATGTAAACCCAGGCATGGTTCTTTCCACGATAAAAGCAGAAATACCTTTATGTTCAGCACTTTTATCCGTGTAGGCAAAAACGAGGAAATAATCGGCATGATCACAAAGAGAGATCCACGTTTTCTGACCATTTAAAATATAATGATTCCCTTCTTTGACAGCGGTGGTCTTTAATGAAGCAACATCAGATCCCGCCCCAGGTTCTGTCAGACCGAAAGCCCCCACCTTCTCTCCTTTTGCCTGAGGAATGAGGTATTTTTGTTTTTGGGCTTCATTTCCCCATTGTAAAAGTGTCATGCTGTTTAACCCTGTATGAACAGAAACAGCTGTCCGGAAGGCCGTGTCCCCGCGCTCAAGCTCCTCGCAAACAATCGCAAGCGTATTATAATCCATCCCGCTCCCACCGTATTCCTCTGGAATGCAGACCCCCATTAAGTCAAGGTCCGCCAGCCGTTTCATAATAGAAGATTCAAAGTGGCCTCGTTCATCCCATTCCTGAATGTGTGGCTGAATCTCCCGATCTACGAATTTACGCACCACTTGCCTGACCATTTCCTGTTCTTGTGACAATTCAAAGTTCACCTTGCACCCCTCCAATTATTTTCTATCATTCTTTCAAATTTCCCGTTTCCATTCGGGTCTGTTATCCCACGGTATACGAAATGAATCTCACTCTTGAATCAACTCTTTATCTATCATCCCAAAACAAAAGCCAGCCATATCAAAGAAATCTTGATATAACTGGCTCCGATCTACGTCATTCCCTCAGGGGCATAGATTCTCAGTTATTTAAATTTCATAATCTTGTCATCAGCATCATCCACGGGTCATGAAAGAGTCCGTCTTTCTAGATGTGAATGTCTTTCTATTATATACTTTTTATAATTTTCTGTCTAATCAGACTTTTATACCTTTTATTCATCGACATCGATCGTAACGACTTCTCCATCCTCAACCGCTGCGATACGCAGAGCAGTGGAAAAACCTCCATTTTCTCCAATCTCCTCTATCGTGTACACTTGCTTTTCTTCCGGCAGGGCATCGAGGCCGTCCTGCATATGAGAACGGATGGCTTCAGGATCATCAACTGTGCCTGCAGCTTTCATCGCTTCCATAAAGGCATTCATAGCTACGTAGTGATAGCCAGCTTCAGATCCAGGGTTTTCACCATACTTCTCCTTGTACTTTTCGATGAATTGATCGGTGCCTGGGTAATCAGAATGGATAAGAGGTGTGACACCAACAGATCCTTCCAGCTGTTCATAGGATCCGGTAACACTTTCCATTTCATCAAGCTTCGCCTGGTCCATAATGATGAACCCACCTTCAAATCCAAGCTCCCTGGCCTGCTTCGCCACTTTCGCTGTCGGTTCTGATGGTCCACCGATAAACAACACGTCCGGCTCTTCCTTCAAAGCATTGGTGACGAGGGTAAAGAAGTCGGTATCCTTGGAAAAATCGATGGAAGAGTTATAAACGACTTCCCCACCTTGTTCTTCCCAGTATGGTACGAGAGCTTCCGTCCAGTCTTTCCCATACTGAGATGCTGTAGGTAGCGCAGCTAATTTCGTCCCATGGTTTTCCATCGCATAGCTTGTGAATGGATCCAAATAACCGGCATAGCTTGGTGGGATACGAACCGTCAATGTGTTCCCTTCTTCTGTTACCGCTGGTTCACTCGTATAAGCGCCGATTAAGAAATTCTCCTGTTCATTGAACACCTGCATCGCCTTGATGCCTCCACTGTGAGGTGAAAAAATGATGGGTGTATCATTTTCCTGTAATAAACGTTTAGCATTGGCAGCCGTTTCATTCGGCAGATACTTGTCGTCCAAAGACACAAGGTTGTATTTATAGGTTTGTCCATCAATTTCAAACCCACCATTGTTGTTGATTTCTTCTACCGCCATCGTCAGTCCGTTTAACGTCCTTTCTCCGTAGTAAGCTGCCGGACCGCTTAAAGGCCCACTATAGCCGATATTTACCACTTCTTCGCCTTCTTCCACTTCGGGAGCTTCTGATTCCGTTTGATTTTCACCTTCACTGGAAGCTTGATTCGATGGGTTATCAATACAACCACTCATCACCAGTAATACAGACAGTACCATTAAAAAAGCCGACATTTTTATATAGTTCATTTTGGATCCTCCCATGGTTTGGTGTTTTCTTGTAAAACGTCCCCACACTCTTTAAGCACCAATATAAGCTTTCCGTACCGTATCATTCGCGAGCAGTTCATCCGATGATCCTTTGACAACAATGGACCCACTCTCATATACATAGCCTCTGTCCGCAATTTTTAAAGCGGCAAAGGCATTTTGTTCAGCCAGAAGAACCGTGGTTCCATCTTTATTAATCTTTTGAATGACTTCAAACATCTGCTCCACGATCAAGGGGGCAAGCCCTATGGAAGGTTCATCAAGGAGCATCAGCTTCGGCTTTGACATCAGGGCTCTTCCAATGGCAAGCATTTGCTGCTGCCCTCCACTTAAGGAACCCGCCGCATCATCTTTCTTTTCATATAGGATGGGAAACAGTTCAAAGGCTTCTTCCAAGGACCGGTTGACCTGCTTGCGCTTTCTCCTGTGTACATACCCTCCCATGATTAAATTTTCCTTGACGGTCATCTGGGGGAACAATTTCCGATCCTCGGCGCACTGCACAATGCCTGATTGCACGATCTTATCCGGAGCTTTTCCATGGATGGGTGAGCCTTCAAAGGTGATGGTTCCGGTACTCGGTTTTTGAAGACCACTGATGGCATTGAACGTTGTACTTTTCCCGGCACCATTGGACCCTAACAGGACGACCAGCTCCCCTTTTTCAACATGAATATCAATATTCTGGACAGCCGAAAACCCTCCGTACTTTACGGAAACGTTGGATAACTCAAGCACTCGCATCCCCTCCTAAGTACGCTTCAATGACAGCTGGATCATTCATGATTTGTTCCGACGTACCTTCGGCGATTTTCTCTCCGTAATTGAGAACCATGATCTTATCAGCAAGCTTCATGATCATCTTCATTTTGTGTTCAATCAGGCAGACCGTGATTTTTCTTTTGACCATCTTTTCCATCAAGTCCGCCAATCCCTCTGTTTCCCCTGGATTGATGCCTGCCGTTGGTTCATCAAGGAAAACGACCTCCGGGTCTGTGGCCAGAGCCAGAGCAAAAGCCACACGCTTCTTCTCTTCCTGTGTGATGCTACCTGCCTGCTGGTTCATCACATGCGTCAAATCAACGAAATCAAGCACTTCCATCGCCTTTTCCCGGCACTTTTTTTCTTCTTTTGCAAATCTTTTCGTCCGTAGAACCGCATCCCACAGATTCGATTTGGTCCGCAGGCGGTGGCCGACAATGACGTTATCTAGAACCGTGGATTGTTCAAACAAGTTCGTCGTCTGAAACGTTCGGGCCACCCCAAGTTTGGCGATGCGGTCAGGGGATAACTTGGTAATGTCTTTTCCTTTGTAGATAACCTGACCTGCTGATGGTGTATACGAGCCACTGAGGAGGTTGAAGAAAGTGGATTTTCCAGCGCCGTTCGGACCGATGATCGCATTGATTTTTCCCTCTTCAATGGTGAAATCCACCTCATTGACCGCAACATTCCCTCCAAATCTTTTCGTCAGTTTTTTGGTTTCAATGAGCACACTCATCCCTCCTTGACCTTTTTCTCAGCGTCTACGGTTTCGGATTCAAAATAGCGCTGTTCTTTCCTGGTCCGTTTCACTTTTTTAGCTGTATGTTTCATCCGCCAATCATAATAAGCACCAACAATGCCACGCGGGTAGAAAATGATCAGTAATGTGAGCAGTGGACCAAAAATGAGCATACGGTAATCCTGCAAAAATTGAAGGGACTGGGAAACAGCAACGATGAGGAACGTACCAACAATCGGCCCTGCAAGAGTGCCGATACCGCCGACTAACAAATAGGTTAGAAGGTCGAAAATGATGGTGATGTAGCCGATGTCAGGACCGATAAAGCGGATGAATGACGCATATAAGGCACCCGCTAAGCCTGCAAAGAAAGTGGAGAGGACAAAAACCAACAGTTTGTTTTTCATTGTGGAAATGCCGATGGTTTGAGCTAAATCTTCACTATTACGTATAGCGATGAACGTACGCCCTGTGAGAGAATGGACGATCCGGTACATGACAAGTACCGTGAAGATCAGGAAAAACAAGACAAGATAGTACTGGGACAGAGGGGTTTCAAAAGACAAGGGACCGATATTTGAAGGAACCGGAATGCCGATCAATCCCCGTACACCGCCCGTCAAGCCATCCCATTTATCAATAACAAGATAAATGATGTAACCGACACATAACGTGTAGATGGCAAAAAAGTGCTCCCTCGTCCTTAAAGCTACCAATCCCACAACCGCTCCGATCGCACTGGTAATTAAACAGGCGAGAACGAGTGCGAGCCAGTAGTTGATTTCAGTTTTGACGGTTAATAATCCTAAAGCATAGGCTCCGATTGCAAAAAAGCCAGCGTGTGCAAGAGAAAGGTATCCTGTATAACCAGCTAACAGGTTTAAGCCGTACACGGCGATCATCCATATAAAAGCAAGTGTTAGAATGTGAAGGAAGTAGGCATTCGGAAGAACAAATGGAAATAGGATGGCAACGGCCAGAGCACCAATCACCCATCCCCTGTTTTTCAGTAGTGAGCCCAATTAAAAATCCTCCCTCGAAAACAGTCCTTTTGGCTTAATGGATAGAATGACAACAAGAAGCAGGAAGGCGATGATATCTTTATAATCATTGGAAATATAAGTAGCTCCGAGGCTTTCTGTAAACCCAAGAATGTATCCGCCTAAAATAGCACCAGGGACACTGCCCATGCCTCCGAGAATAATGATAACGAAAGCTTTCAATATAACCAGGTGTCCCATCCCCGGAAATACGAGATTGATCGGTGCAGAAAGTGACGCGGCTATAGCAGCCAGTCCTCCGGAAATCATGAAGGTCAACATGGCTACTTTGTTCGTGTTAATGCCGACCAGGTGAGCTCCTTCCCGGTTCTGTGCCATCGCAATAATGGTGGATCCGATGTAAGTTTTCTTCAGGAACAAATACAGCAGGATCATGACGGCTATGGCTCCAATGTTTATGAGCACCCGTTGAGTTGTTGCGGTCATGCCGAAGATGTCAATGACCTGCCCGTAAGGAGTCTCCATCGTACGATAATCCGCCCCCCAGATCAGCTGGGCAAAAGCTTCCAAGAACAGCAGAATCCCAATGGCTGCGATCTTATCATGAATTGGTGGAGCATTCCGGAGCGGGTGGAAAACAAGCCTGTCCATCAACACACCAAGCAATCCGACAACTAAAACGGAGACGGCCATCGCAATCCAATAATGAACTCCCCAGAGGAGCATCATCGTCAGCGTAATGTACGCACCAAGCATATATAATGCGCCATGGGCAAAGTTAGGGATGTGCAAGATCCCGTAGACCAGGGTCAACCCAAGAGCAACTAAGCTGTAGACACTGCCGATCGTCAATCCGTTGAAAAGCTGCTGAGTTAAAATGTCCATTCAACTTCTCCTTTACCATCAATTTTGATGCGGTTGTGCCTTGGATCCTCTCCAAGGCACAGGTGTTCAGGTCTTCTGATCGGCATTCATTTTCTGCCTTTCTTCCTCCTGGAGCTTCCTCCACAGGATTTTCCCACTGTTGGTCATCGGGAACGCTTCGATGAACTCAACGATCCTCGGATACTTATACGCAGCCATTTTTTCTTTCGACCACGCAACAATCTCCTCTTCAGAGACTTCACCTTTGGCTTGGTCGTTCAGGATGACAAAGGCTTTGATGTTCTCTCCTTTTCTTGGATCTGGTACACCGACGACACACGCCTGCTGAACAGCCGGGTGGTCATATAAAGCGGACTCCACTTCTGTCGGCCAGACATTGTATCCGGAAGCATTGATCATCCGTTTCAATCGGTCGACGATGAAGAAATACCCTTCCTCATCAAAGCGGCCGATATCGCCCGTTCGGAAAAAAGATTTCCCGTCAATCTCGACAAAAGCACTCTCATTTTCGTCTGCTCGATTATAGTAGCCGATCATCACTTGCGGACCGTTCACGACAATTTCACCGATTTCATCGGTCCCCACTTCCTCCAGCGTGGCCGGATCAATGATCCTCGCATCCACATCAAAGGAAGGAATACCAAGACACTGCATCTTAGGACGATCTGGCGGATTGAAGTGTGTCTGTGCAATCGTTTCGGAAAGACCGTATCCTTCCACAAACTCAAGGCCGGTCAGTTGATAAAGCTTCTCGCCTAAGGCTTTTGGAAATGCCGCGCCCCCACCTGATATCGCATATAAAGAGCGTAAGTCTTCCGCTTTCACTTCAGGGTTTGCAAGAAAATCAACGAGCATGGTGCTGATCGTCACCCAATGGGTACACTGTTGATCACGAATCAACTGCCGTGCGGTTTCCCTGTCCCAGCGCGTCATAATGACAATCTTGTTCCCGCTGAAAAGGGGCATGTGCATACTGTGAACCATGCCGGTGACATGGAAATATGGCAGTGTTGCCAAAGATCTTGAATCCATCGTGGCCCGGGACCAGTAAAAAGCCCCGAGGATGTTGGCCTGCACCGTCCGGTTCGTATGCATGCAGCCTTTAGGCAGCCCTGTTGTACCTGAAGTGTATGGAAGCACAGCCAGATCATCGGCATGAATTTCAATCTCTTTTGGCCGGGCTTTTAACGCCAGTGCTTCTGACCATATGTGTACGGCATCATCTTCATAAACATTTCGTGGAGCAAAAACTTCAACCGGAAGCCGTTCTTCCTTCATCTTCCCTGTATAATCTGAATAGGCAGCCACAACAATGTTGCGTAAAGTCGTCGCTTCGACAAGAGGTTGTACAACATCCATCAGCTCCTGGCCGATGATGGCATGCTCAATGCCTCCATCTTTCACGTAGAATTTAAGTTCTTCTGTTTTTAACATCGGATTGATGGGAACGACCACAGCCCCTGCTCTTAAAATGGCATAATAACCAATGATGAACTGAGGAGAATTCTGCATGAGGAGCAGAACTTTATCTCCTTTCTCCACTTGCATATAAAGCTGCATGTAGCCGGCCAGTGCATCGACCTGCTCCAAAAGCTCCCGATAAGTCAATCCAGCGCCATAATAATAAATGGCTTCGTGTTCAGGGTACCGTGTGGCGGATACCCTCAGGTTGTCGTAAATAGATGTTTCCGGAACGGTTAAGGACTTCGTCAACTTCGGCCAAAATTCATAATGTTTCGTTCGCAAGAAGACCACTCCTTATTGATATTTTCTACATTTTTGTAAGCGTTATCATTTTATGGTTTACTTAATCAGCCAGCCGCCGTCCACCAGTAAATCAGAACCTGTCATATAGGAAGCTTCTTGAGAGGCAGCAAAACAGATGACGTTGGCTACTTCTCCCGGTCGGCCTACCCGGCCTAAGGCCGTATTTTTTTGAATCGCCTCCTCAAACCGCTTGTTCTTTAAGCCCTCTTCCGTCAAAGGAGTCTCAGCAAATCCCGGCGATACAGAATTCACGCGGATCCCGGAAACTGAGAATTCCAAAGCCAGTGCTTTGGTGAAATTAATTACCGCGGCTTTCGACGAGCTGTAATGAGGAATTTTTGCCCCGGCTTTGTGACCAGACAGGGAAGCCACATTTACGATGGCACGGTCCTTCTGTGTTTCCCCTTCCTTCATTAAGCGTCCAAGCGTTTTAGAGACAAGAAACACACTCTTCAGGTTCGTATCCTGGATGCGGTCCCACTCCTCTGCTTCCATATCAAGGATGGAAGATTTGCCGGATATGCCTGCATTGTTCACCAAAACATGCAGATCACCATACTCTTCTTCTACGAAACCGGCGAGCTGGTTCACCTGGTCTTCCTGAGTGACGTCCGCTTGATAAACCGTTGCGGCCGGTTCCTCTAAACCTTCATTAATCTGTGCGGCCACTCTTTCCAGTTTGCTTTTCGTCCTTCCGACAAGAATCACTTTCGCTCCTTCATCCGCAAGCTTCACAGCGGTTTGTTCACCGATTCCGCTTCCTGATCCTGTAACGACTGCAATGCTTTTCTCGAATCTCCCCACTTCATACACTCCTTTCTGCCGTTTCTGTTTCCAAATATGATTCTAAACACGCACGCAGCTCCCCGCTAAGCGGCTCACTCTGCTGTTTCTCATAATTGAAATGGACAATGACCGCCTCCGCCTGGGCGACCCGTTCATTTGTGCCTTCGACCAGGATATGGTGAGTGAAAGTAAAACTGCTGCGACCTATGTGTGAAATCCAGGAGGAAATGATCAAAGGGTTCCCAAAGTACGCCTGGCTCACAAAATCACATTTGGTTGATGCAATGATAAAACGTCCGACAGAATTCACATCTCCTGGCAGAACCTCACGAAAAAACTTCCCCCTCGCTTCTTCCAGGTAAATGAAATAGCTCGTATTATTGACATGCCCTGCCATATCTGTCTCGCAAAACCTGACTCTTAGACTGCTTTCATGTTTCATGCCATCTCCTCCATTCCAACCAGTCAGTATGTTATGAATAGAAAGCCTTTATTAGAAAAGGCTGGTGAGGTTCAATCTTTGGAGTTGATTCCATTCAAAATGATGTTCATATAAATGGAAGTGAGTTCTTCTGCTGAGACATCTCCCTCAGGATCAAACCAATAGTAACTCCAGTTCGTCATGCCCAGAATTCCTCTTGTCACCATATTAGGATCCAAATCGGTCTGGAACTCTCCATTCTCAATGCCTTCTTCAACCACCGCCTGGACATGAACACGGAACTGGTCTCTCTTTTGAGCAATCTGTTCCAAGTAATCGGGGCCAAGGTTCCGCATTTCCCTAAAGAATATCCTAGCACTTTTCTTCCGGTCTTTGATGCTGTGGATGACCATATAAATCATGGAACGAAGCTTTTCCTTGCTGTCTTTAGAATGGTCATTCAAAATCTCCCGCTGATTGTGAAGAAGAAACTCAATGAATTCCAAGTGGATATCAGTCAGCAGCTCCTGCTTGTTTTTAAAATAATAATAGAAGGTCCCTTTCGTTACTCCAAGTTCCTCTACGATTTCCTGGAGCGATGTTTCTGTAAATCCCTTTTTATCAAATAAATGAATACTCGTTTGGATGATTTCTTGTTTCATAGATACATGGTCCTCTCTTTTAAGGATGATATCCCATTATAACATCCCTAAAATCTCTGAAAGAGTCCGTAAGATCAGCCACGCTCAAGAATCATGGCAATCCCCTGACCACCGCCGATACAAGCCGTAATCAGAGCAAATCGGCCTTCCCGGATCTTCAGTTCATAGATGGCTTTGGTAGCAAGGATTGCACCCGTCGCCCCCAGCGGATGACCATGGGCGATGGCGCCTCCATTGACATTCACCTTCTCCATGTCCATTTCCAACTCTGCCTGACAGGCTAGCACTTGAGCGGCAAAGGCTTCGTTAATTTCAATCAGATCCATATCTTCAAGGGAAAGCCCTGACTGCTCCAGGACCTTACGTACAGCTGGTACGGGGCCGATTCCCATGATATTCGGATCAACACCTGCGACCGTACAGGCCACAACCTTCGCCAACGGTTCCACCCCGATGGCTTCCGCTTTTTCGCGTGACATCAGTATCAGTGCGGAGGCAGCATCATTTAACCCCGAACTGTTTGCCGCTGTCACCGTCCCATTTTCGAGAAAAGCAGGAGATAGTTTTGCCATCCCTTCCATCGTAGAAGAGGGCCGTGGATGTTCATCGGTTTTGAAAACGATCGGGTCTCCTTTTCTTACCGGGATTTTCAAAGGTACGATTTGTTCATCAAACCGCCCTTCTTCCATTGCCTGAGCCATTCTCTCCTGACTGTTTTGAGCGAAACGATCCTGTTCTTCTCTTGAGATCTGGTATTTTTCCGCTAAGTTTTCGGCTGTTATTCCCATAGGGGGATCTCCGATTTCTTTTGGTGAAAGCTGGGATTTTCTGAACTTAGGCGGTGCTGGACTGTAGGGGCGCTCTGCCCGGTCCATTAAATAAGGAGCCCGACTCATACTTTCTGTTCCCCCTGCTACATACACCTCTCCATTCCCTGCTTGAATCGCCTGAGCAGCTAAGTGGATGGCATTCAGCCCTGAACCGCATTGACGGTCTACCGTCAAACCAGGAAGCTTGAGGGAAAGCCCTGTCTCTAAGGCAGATAATCGCGCGACATTCCCCCCACCACTCAACACATTTCCAAAAATCACATCTTCAATCGCATCAGGTTCAATCCCCGCACGCTGAACCGCTTCTTTAATGACTTCAGATCCCAATACATGCGCTGGAACCCCCGCAAGCGTCCCGCCTTGTTTACCGATCGCTGTCCGGACAGCGGATACTATAACCGCATCTCTATGTGACATCCTTTCACTCCTTTTCTATGATTACGTGGCATGTGTGCCGCCATCGACGATGATCACATCACCTGTAATATGGTCGGAAGCCTTTGAACTTAAGAAAATGACGGCCCCCTTCAAATCATCTTCTCCCCCGAATTTACGTAAAGGAGTACCTTGAAGGAAAGCCTCTTCCCCTTGATCCATCAAAACCTTCGACATCTTCGTCGGGAAAAATCCAGGGGCAATTGCATTCACGCGTATGCCTCTCGGACCCCACTTTACAGCTAAGTCTTTTGTAAAGGTGAGTACCGCTCCTTTACTTGAATTGTAGCCAATGGTATCCATGTACTTTGGATCCGACCCCTTCATCCCAGCGACCGAAGAAATGTTGATGATCTTTCCTGAACCTTGCTCAAGCATGACTTTTCCTGCCATTTGAGACATGAGAAACGTTCCAGTGACGTTTACATTGAAAACTTTCTGCCAGGCCTCAAGAGGCATATCTTCTGCTGGGGCTCCCCATGTAGCGCCACTATTATTGACGAGAATGTCAATTCGTCCGAAATGCTCGACCGTCTGATCCACCACTTTCTGCATCGAGTCCGGATTTGTGACATCACATTCAAAAGCGAGAGAATCAACCCCGAGACTTTTCAGCTGTTCACTCACTTCCGCACAGGCCTCAAGCTTCCTTGAACACACCACCACATGAGCCCCGCATTCGGCAAGCCCTTCGGCAATCTGTTTACCAAGACCTCTTCCGCCTCCTGTAACAACCGCCACTTGATCTTCTAAACGAAAGAGATCTTTAGCGTGCATACATTCCGCTCCTCTCCGAGACTTTGGCCAGTTCATATTTCGCAATGGCCCGGCGGTGTACCTCATCGGGTCCGTCCGCTAAACGTAACGTTCTTATATTCGCCCACTTTGCAGCTAATCGTTGATCATCACTGACACCGGATGCTCCAAAAGCTTGTATGGCACGGTCAATCACTTTTAATGCCATATTCGGAGCGACCACTTTAATCATAGCAATTTCAGATTTTGCTTCTTTGTTGCCCACGGTATCCATCATATAAGCGGCTTTCAACGTGAGGAGGCGGGCCTGCTCAATTTCGATACGGGAATCAGCAATCCATTCGCGGATCACTCCCTGATCGGCGAGCTTTTTACCAAACGCCTGTCTGTCGTTGACCCTTGCACACATATCTTGAAGTGCCCGTTCCGCTGCCCCGATCGTCCGCATACAGTGATGAATACGCCCCGGTCCTAATCGCCCTTGAGCGATGGCGAATCCTTTCCCTTCATCCCAGATCAAGTTGGAAGCAGGTACACGAACATCCTTGAACTCAATTTCCGCATGTCCATGAGGGGCATGGTCATAGCCGAATACAGGCAGCAGCCGTTTAATGGTTACACCTTTTGAGTCCAAAGGTACGAGAATCATCGACTGCTGCTCATGTCTCGCTGCATCCGGATCATTTTTCCCCATGACGATGCTGATCTTACACCTTGGGTCTCCAGCCCCGGAAGACCACCACTTCGTCCCATTGATCACATACTCATCGCCTATCCTCGTAATACTCGTTTGGATATTCGTAGCATCGGAAGACGCGACATCGGGCTCTGTCATCGAAAAGCAGGAACGGATCTCCCCTTGAAGCAGCGGCTCGAGCCATTGCTTTTTTTGTTCTTCAGACCCATACCGGACGAGGACCTCCATGTTCCCTGTATCGGGCGCTGCACAATTGAAAACTTCTGGTGCAATGAACGATCGCCCCATGATTTCACACAAGGGGGCGTATTCCATGTTCGTAAGCCCTGCGCCATACTCACTGTCAGGAAGGAATAAATTCCATAGTCCCGCATCTTTCGCTTTGTTTTTCAACTCCTCCATAATCGGAGGGATGTCTGCAAAACGGTTCTGTGCATTCAATTGTTCTTCATACAAATCTTCATTCGGGTAGATATGCTCTTCCATGAACCTTGTCAATTGATCCTGCAGATCTTTCACTTTTTGAGAATGTTCAAAGTGCATAAGGTTCCTCCCTGTTTATGTAGCGATTCTTGTTTCTGTCTTCCGGAAAACCACTTGCCCTTTAATGACATCTTCTTCATTCTGGTTTTTGGCACGGACATTGAAAGTGATGGTTTCTTGATCTTTTCCTTCCACTTCCGCATGAAGAGTGATGACATCCTCCAGAAACACCATGCCTCGGAATCGGATCGAATAATTCTGGATAAAACCTTCTTCATAAAACGGGGTAAATAATTTGGCCAAGTTCCCCATCGTCCACATTCCATGAGCTATAACTCCAGGCAAACCTGCTTTTTCCGCCTCTTCGTCAATCGTATGAATAGGATTGTAGTCTCCGGAGGCACCTGCGTACTTGATCAAATCCAGTCTGGTTACAGGGGGCAACGTAACCGCTTTCAATTTATCGCCAGGCTGAACACCATACAAAGGACTCATACACGCATCCCCCTTCTTACCGCTTCCGTAATAATAACGACTTGTTCTTCAGAGAAAATCCGCTGCCCTTCCAGGTCTTCCCCGTAACGCTTCACTTTCAGAAACCCCATGTCGCCGCTTTTTCCACTTCTTTCGTAATAATCTTCCACTTCCGCATAGCATAGAATTTCTTCTCCAACGTATAGAGGACGTTCATAATGATAGTTTTGCTCCCCATGGATCAACCCTTTTTTAGGAAGATCCAGTCCCTCGATGACTCCATAATCGAAGACTCTAGGGAAAGTCGGTGGAGCCATATTACGGGAGTACGATACATCATCCATGAATATGGGATGAGGATCACCGATCGCTTCTGCAAACTTTTTCACGGCTCCCCGCTCGACCATGTTCTTCACTGTTTTTGATCTTTTTCCAATCGATTGTTCAAACATATAGCCGCTCCTTTATCGTCAATTTTTAGGACCACCTGCGACATAAATCACCTGACCATTTACAAAAGAAGAACGTTCATCTGCAAAAAATGCGACGGCATTGGCGATGTCTTCCGGCTTCCCACTCCTGCCGACAGGGATTTTATTGATGCTTGCCTGGACAAGGTCTTCGAATGATATGCCGATGCGTGCTGCCGTTTCTTTCGTCATTTCCGTTTCGATAAAGCCCGGTGCGACCGCATTGGCCGTGATTCCAAATTTCCCTAACTCGATCGCCAGCGTCTTGGTAAAGCCCTGCAGTCCTGCTTTCGCCGTGGCGTAATTCGCTTGACCACGGTTGCCTAAAGCAGATGTAGAAGAGATGTTAATGATACGCCCGTATTTATTCTCAACCATGATTCTCTGTGCAGCACGGGCGGCATTAAATGACCCCTTCAGATGAACATTCATGACGGTATCCCAGTCTTCATCCGTCATCTTGAACAGCATATTATCACGGATGACTCCTGCGTTGTTGACGAGAATATCCAAAGATCCAAATCGGTTGAAGGCCTCCTGCATAGCTGTATCCACTTGTTCATAATCGACGACATCCGCTACCTGACAGAAGACTTCATACCCTTTTTCCCTGAATTCTGATTCCACTTCCTTGAGGGCCTCTTCATTGACATCAATGATGCCGATTTTGGCTCCCTCCTCTGCCAAACTTAGTGCAATTCCTTTTCCTATTCCACGACTTCCGCCTGTTACAAAAGCGGATCGGTTTTCAAATCTACCACTCATTCCCATTCCTCCTCTTGTCCTAGCCGATTTTCACATGCCCTTTTAATAGATTACGAGAAATAATCAAGCGCTGAATTTCATCGGTTCCATCATAGATTCTCCAAAGTCTTGCCTCACGGTACCAGCGCTCGATCGGTAACTCTTTTGTATATCCCATGCCGCCGTGAATTTGCAGGACACGGTCGATGACATTATTGCCCATGTTCGCGCCGTACAACTTTGCCATGGATGCATAGTGGCGGTTATCTTCCCCATGATCGAGCGTGAAAGCAGCATTAAGAACAAGCCACTTCGCTGCTTCAATTTCCACGGCTGAATCAGCGATTTGCCACTGGATCGCTTGCCGTGTCGCAATTGGTTTACCAAAAGTCTCCCGTTCATTCGCATAATCAATCGCCATGTTCAACAACCTCTCGGCTGCTCCTACTGCACGGGCCCCGACAATCCAACGAGCAAAACCAATCCACTCAAGTCCTAAATCATATCCATGGTTGATTTCCCCAAGAATGTTTTCTTCAGGCACGCGGACATTATCAAAAATGAGAGCCGCAGGTCCCCATTCTCCCATGGTGTGGATGTATTCAGACTTCCATCCCATAGAACGATCAGCGATGAAACATGTCACTCCTTTTCTGCCATCCGAAGATTGATGAAGCTCTCTGTCAGTGATGGCAATGACCATCACAAAATCAGCCTCGTTTCCACCGGTGATGAAAGTTTTCTCTCCATTGAGCACCCAGTCATTGCCATCCTTGACTGCTGTCATTTTCAAGTTCCTCGTATCAGAACCAGCCCCAGGCTCTGTCATGGCAAAACACGATTTCTTTTCACCATTGATGGTTGGCAATAGGTATTTTTCCTTTTGTTCTTCATTTCCGTAATACAAAATATTGTCAGCAGACCCACCAAATTTGAAGGGGACAAAAGTACGGGCCACTTCCATTTGGACGATGGCAAGCATCATCTGCCCAAGATCCGCTCCGCCGTATTCTTCCGGTGTATTGATGCCCCAAAAGCCTGCGTCTTTCGCTTTCTGCTGAAGTTCTTCCATCTTTCCTTCAGGGAGACTCGGCCTTCCCTCCCTTTCATTACGCAAGACCTCATTTTCCAGAGGAATCAATTCTTTCTCAACGAATTTCCGAATGGTTTTTCTCACCATTTCCTGTTCATCGGTCAAACGCAAATGCATACAATCATCCTCATTTCTGTATGAAATCAACATACCTACCGGTTGGTATGTTTTATTTTATATTATTTTAAATATTCAAAAAATACAACACTTTTTGATAAATTATTGGATAATTTAAGGGAAATAAGAATTCTATAAGGAGGAGGCACTCGTCCGTTTCATTGGAAAAGATCGTATTAACTCCGTACCTAAACGGCTGTCACGTTGGTCCTTAAAGGAAATGAAGGGATCTTATATCAAAAATGATTTCATTTCTACTCAGCCACAATTTGATAAAATAATACAAAAGGAGGAATGGATACCCGTGGAACTCACCGCTCAGTTAGGAAAGGAAATTATTTTCCGTCTCTCGCAATATATCGACGTACCGATCAACCTCATGGACCCTACCGGAAAAATTGTCGCCAGCACCGATCCCGATCGCATTTACCAAACACACGGTGGAGCTCAACAGGTGATAAAAACATTGAAAGCCCAGCAAATTACAAGCAAAATGGTGAACCAATTTTCAAACACCAAGCCTGGAGTCAACCTTCCCATTTTTCATAAGGGCGAACTCGCAGGTGTCGTCGGTTTAACAGGAGATCCAGATCAAGTGTATCAAGCAGCAGGTATGACTCAAGGATCGGTTGAAATTGCGCTCGAACAACTCTATATCCAGAAGCAGAGTTTTTATCAGGAAAGACAATGGAACCATTGGTTTCATCGGCTCATTTCAGACGAAGAAACCGAAGACCTGGAGAAAGAAGCCCGCTATTCATTACGTGCAGACCTTAAGAAGGCATGGCAGGTTTATGTTTTCCAAACAAACGCACCCTTTGATTTCGTTGAGCGACTGCGCACACAGTCCGAACATCTGCAACTAAAACCGCTCTTCATTCT
This sequence comes from Halobacillus sp. Nhm2S1, assembly GCF_019599545.1. GTDB lineage: Bacteria > Bacillota > Bacilli > Bacillales > Halobacillaceae > Halobacillus. The sequence continues at coordinate 313,345 of NZ_JAIEZV010000002.1, forward strand.
TCCTTTTCACGAGAATCTAGTGGTCATGCCTCTTCCATTTCAAGAGCAGATCCCGCCAATCAAAGCAGATGGACCTGCAGCTATTGGTGAGCCGGGGTATAGTGCTAAAGGTATTTATACATCCTTCAAACAAGCAGCGCAGACGATTGATATTGCAGGAAAAGCCGGAGAAATCATCCCCAGTGGGACAATTAAAGTCGAACGGCTTCTTTCAAGCATTACAAAGGAGACCTACATAGAAATCACAGAACCTTATGCCATTCGTCTGGATCGATTAGAAACACCCTATCTGGAAACGCTTCATACTTTTTTCAACAACGATTTGAAAATGAGTCGGACAGCTGATGAATTGCATGTCCATCGAAATACGCTTCATTACCGGCTCGATCAAGTCCATAAGAAAGTAGGACTGGATCCACGGAATTTCAAAGATGCTATTCTCCTGCAAATCATTTTAATCAACCGTTGATTTGTGCATTTGCACAAGAATACGCTTACATTTTTCTGATATTTTGTAGCTCTCATCAATTGTTATCGTTTCTCATTTCCTGTTGAATAGAAAGTAATCACATTAAAAAAGGAGGGTGAATGATGAAGGTTGTTTTTGCCCCTGATTCCTATAAAGGAAGTTTGTCTTCCATTCAGGTTGCAGAAGTCATGGAGAAAGCTTTTCATTCGGTCATTCCATCTGTGAATACAATAGTGAAGCCAATGGCTGACGGCGGAGAAGGGACGCTGGAGGTCTTTTCTGCATCTGTGAGCCATGAAAAAGTCTTCTTTTCTTGTAAAGGTCCTCTAGGAGAAAAAAGAGAAAGCTGGTATGTAAAATTAGAAGACCATCAGGCGGTAATCGAAGGAGCAGAAATTGCCGGTTTACCACTCGTCCCAACAAAAAAGCGCAATCCCGACCACACAACAAGCTATGGCATCGGGCAGGCCATCACGCATGCTTTGGATGAAGGGTGCACGAATATCATGGTAGCCATTGGTGGAAGCTCAACAAACGACGGCGGCTTGGGAATGTTACAGGCACTTGGTATGAAGACTTACGATGAAAGTGGCCGGGAGACAGGGATGTACGGAAAGGACCTTCATGCCGTAAAAAGAGTTGACGTTTCTGAACTGGATTCCCGCCTCAAAGACGTCACGATCCGTGTGGCTTCTGATGTAGACAACCCACTGACTGGTCCTCGAGGAGCAAGTCATATCTATGGACCACAAAAGGGAGCGACAGAGCAGCAAGTATATGCTTATGATCATGCGCTGGACCACTATGGAAAACTCATGGAAGAAGAACTTGCTAAAAACATCATGAACACACCTGGTGCCGGTGCAGCTGGTGGACTTGGATTTGCTTTTCTTACAATTGGTGCTCAGCTTGAATCGGGAGCTGGGTTGATTGGTGAAGCCATCCAGCTCAAAGAGTCCATCCGTGATGCTGACTATATCATTACTGGCGAAGGACAAAGCGATGAACAGACTCTTTATGGAAAAGCACCAGGGTATGTAGCGGAACTGGCAAATGAAAACCATACGCCCGTTATTCTCGTATCAGGGAGTTTAGGCGCAAATTATGGCGCTTTAAATGAGAGATTCACCAGCTGTTTTTCTATAGCTCCAGGACCTGTGTCATTGGAGGACTGCCTAAAAAACGCAGAAGAATATTTATATGAGACAACAAGACAAATCGCAAGGTTAATCACCAAACAATAAAAGGAGTGAGAAGTATATGGAAGGTTTCGGACTTGTACTTATTATTTTACTCGGTGTTTTATTTGTTATTGTAGCCACGGCAAAATTCAACCTTCACCCTTTCCTTTCCCTCTTGATTTCTGCTTTTGCTATCGGGATTTTATCCGGTATGCCACTTGGGGATGTCGTAGCAGCCGTCAATGGCGGTTTCGGAGGATTGATGGGAGGAATCGGACTCGTCATCGTATTCGGTACAATCATCGGTGTCATTTTAGAAAAATCAGGAGCTGCCTTACGTATGGCTGAAGTCGTCTTAAGGATCGTTGGGGAAAAAAGACCACAGCTTGCCATGAGTGCCATCGGCAGTATTGTGAGTATTCCGGTGTTCTGTGATTCAGGATATGTTATTTTATCCTCATTAAAGAAAGCGCTTGCAAATAAAACGAAGGTTACCGTTGCATCCATGGCGATCGCCTTATCTACTGGTCTGTTCGCCACGCACACGTTAGTGCCACCGACACCTGGACCCATCGCAGCTGCAGGGAATATCGGTGCCCAAAACTATCTAGGAACGGTCATTTTATTCGGGATCATCGTTGCCATTCCTGCTATCCTCGTTGGATACCTTTGGGCGGTCAAAGCTGGTACTAAGATCCACATTGAGCAAAGTGAAGATGATGCTTTGTATGATTATGACGAGGTCGTCAGCAGCTTTGGTGATATGCCTTCGGCAGCTAAATCTTTCGCTCCTATTTTAGTTCCCATTCTTCTGATTGGATTCAGCTCTGTCATCACATTTGCTGGATGGGAAGGCCCGCTCTTTTCCTTTTTCTTATTCCTAGGTTCGCCTGTTGTCGCCCTTCTTGTTGGCGTCTTATTCGCCTTCACTCTTCTTCCGAAATTTGATGAAGAAACGCTTACCCAATGGGTTGGAATAGGAATTAAAGAAGCCGCTCCTATTCTGTTGATTACAGGAGCAGGTGGAGCTTTCGGTTCTGTCATCAGCTCTACAAGCATCGCTGATCTCATTAAAGGAATAGCTGGGAATGAGGTGGCGGTTGGAGCTGTATTCATCTTCATTCCATTCATCATCGCAGCCGCCTTGAAGAGTGCTCAAGGATCGTCTACAGCAGCGATTGTCATTACATCCACTTTGATTGCACCTCTCCTTCCGCAGATTGGAATCGAAGGAGCTGTACCACTAGCGCTCATCGTCATGGCCGTCGGTGCAGGTGCCATGGTTGTCTCTCACGTCAACGACAGTTATTTCTGGGTCGTTAAAGAATTCAGCGGGATGTCCATCACACAAGCCTACAAAGCGCAAACGATGGGAACACTGCTTCAAGGACTGACAGCCATTGTTGTCACTTCAATTTTATGGTTCGTTTTGGTGTAACATAAAAAGGGAGACCTCCAGATTGGAGGCCTCCCTTTTTTGACTTTTTCACACGATCTCCTGTGAAGCTTTACTGAAGAGAATTCCCTTACCAAATGAAATAAACAATCATAACCATTATTCCCCAAATCGGAAGAGAAAGAAAACTCGCCCATACAAGACCTTTAAAAAAGTTTCCTTCATATTCCTCCATACCATCACCTCTTAAGCAAACAGTATGGGCCATTCCATATATAAACTTACCCTAGATTATTTCACAAAATCCGACGTATATTTCCCAGGTAATAATTCAGTCTTGTCACTTGTCATCAAATTTCGCACAAAAAAAAGCTACCCTGTAAAGAGTAGCTTATGAATTATAATCCAGAATCATTTCTCGAACATCCTGCACTTCCTGATTCGGCACTTCCAGATAATAGATTCCATTGATTTTAGTGCCTGTACCTGTCATCTGGTATGTGGACAGATTTTCTCTCGCCCCACTGTAATTCTTCATTAAATCCTGCATCGTAGTGAAGTCCATATTCGTAGAGACATTCTTTCCAAGTACGTCCATGACGTTACCGATTTTACTGATGGAGCCAACATTCATCCCTTTATCAACGATTCCCTGGATAACTTTACGTTGGCGTTCATTACGCCCAAGGTCACCTTGTGGATCTTCGTACCGCATACGTACATAGCCAAGGGCTTCTTTCCCGTTCATGGTCAATTCACCTTTTTTATAATGGAAATTATTTTTCCCCATCCACTCGATATCATTTTGTATGGTAATTCCACCAACGACATCGACCATTTCTTCCAAACCTTCCATATTCACTTGAACATAATAATCAAGATTTATATCAAGAAAATTCTCTACTGTTTGAATGGCCATATCTGCTCCACCAAAGGCGTAAGCATGATTGATTTTGTCTAAATTGCCTGCATGAGAAGAATCGCCGACCATCTCCGTACGTGTGTCACGCGGAATGCTGATGATTTGGCTGCGGTTAGCGTTTGGATCGACGGACAAAACCATTAAAGCATCGGAACGCCCTGAATCTCCGGCTCTCTCATCGACGCCCATCAGCAAAATGTTGAGTGGTTCTTTTTCCTTACGCTTTTTTTCTGTTAGTTCATGATCAATGGATGCGACTTCTTTGTGCATCTTTGCATCCACTGTGTTCTTTGCCCCGCTGTAAAGGGAGTAACTATATACACCTGCCGGTACCAATAACAATACCAATAAAACAAGTGAAACCTTCCACCAGCGTGCTTTTCTCTTCTTATGTTTGTTAGAACGTTTCATTTACAATCCTCTCCACCTTATCTCTCTTTTTCATTCTATTATATAGCGAGAAGAAAAAACTTACAATTCTACAATTATAAAAACATAGATGACCTCCCATACTATTAAAAAGATGACAAGGAGATTTGAAGGGTGAAAAAAGTGCTATTTACCATACTGCCAATCCTCTACATGATTCTTATCTGGCTTCAATCGAGTCTGTCTATCGAAACCATTAAGGAGTGGATTTTATGACTCTAGGGTTTTTCCTGGAAAGTTTGCACCTGGTTGAGTTCGCATTCTTATACGTTCTCATTGTTCTTGCTCTTCAAGTCCATAACCGTTTCTCGAATACCACCAATTTGCTGGCTGCCATTCTTGCCTCTTCCTATGGTTTCATTGATGAAGTTCATCAATTGTTCGTTGACGGCCGCTCATTTACAATCAATGACCTGATCAAAGACTGGTGTGGAGTATGGATCACTTATTTTGTTGTTAAGCTCAAGTATTTAAGAAGGAATAAACATTTTCACGGTACTACGGAGGAAGACGTTGAAAATGGATGGGCTTCATTAAAACACAAGTTATAACGATCAATCACCCAATGTGAGCAGGGATGATTGATCATTTTCTATTTCGCCACTAAATGAGGGACTGGTTGTGTAACTCTCTTCTTCCCAAGAACCTTTCTTCTCAAAGTTTCTACCAAAGGTTTCTCTACCACGTTATAAACGATACAGCACGAAGCAATAACCAACAGAATGATTGTAATCATCCCGAAGAATGGATGGATGTGATCAAAGAAATGCAATTCAACAAATATCAGCAAATATCCTTTTACAAACGGACCATGGGCAATATAAATGGAGTAGGATGCTCCACCCAGATAAGATAAGAAGTGCGGGACATTTCTTTTGATCTTATCCTTTTCAGCTATCCCATACATCATTAACATGGAACAAAATCCGTACGCTAGAGATAATGGGATAAAGTTTAGCGAGTAAACATTATGAACCCATACCAGCAAATAGCCGGCCAGCCCGGTTACAATACAAAGTCCAGCGTAGTTATTTTTGTAATGAATAGAGAAGTAAGCTACGAGCGACCCACAAAAGATTTCCACTACACTAATACTGAAAATGGAGCTTGGAAAGAAGGAAACGATGTTCATTTCTCCAAGAATTGTAAGGCCTATCCATAAGCCTATGAAAGGTTTCATGATTACTGGTTTATACATATAAGCAAAGAATAAGAGATAAAAGAATACAATGTGAGTCAATGACCATGCTGAGCTTAAGATAGGCTCATTCGTCAATAACAGAAAAGACTTGAGGATGACCTCCATACGATAACCTTCCTGCAGCATGGGAAAGGCGATAGGAACGATTAATGCTAAGGTCGTAAAAAACCAATATAAAGGGAAAATCCTCAACAATCTTTTAATCAGAAACTGAGTGGCTTTTTCTTTGTTTCCAGCATGCTTATTGTAGAGGTAATAAATCATGAATCCTGTGACAATAAAAAAGAAATCTACGCCCCCTGTTCGATCCCATTGGGATACGTTAAACCAATCATAACCAATTTCCTGATAAAAATTATTGTTCGCATGGCCGATAAGTACAAATACGATAGCAAGAGCTCTGGAGATCTGGATAATTTCCATTTTACCGGAGTTGCGTTGTTTCATGATTTTCATCTCCTATGCTTACTTACTGAAGGTTTAAGTTCAAGAAGTTCGCGTATGTTTCCTCATCGCACGGACGGAATAATTCAAAAAATACCACAGCGTGGAAGGTAGGTTGCTGCGTCCGACTTTCCTGTAAGTATTCCAAGTCTTTCGTGCTGACTTCCACTTGTTGCTGGATAGCGATTCATCACATTTCCTATATAAAGCCAGTTCTTCATTTATTCCAAATGCAGTAACCCCTTGTGAGAGAATGGACATCCACAACCCATAATCTTCAGAACAATCTCTATAAAGAGGCATCTGCACGCTACCTAACTTTTCTTGGTTGAGCACCACCGTCAAAGTCCCTATTGCTGTATTCTTGAGTAAGTCTTTATATGTGATCTGACTAGGCATATGGAACACGACCTCTGTACGTCTGCCTTCTTCCTCCATAATTCTATAAGCCGTGTAGGAGAAAGAATAATCATTTTCATGCATAAAAGAAATTTGTTTCTCCAGTTTTTGTGGAAGCCATTGATCATCACTATCTAAAAAAGCAAGGTATCTACCTTCTGCAGCTAGAATCGCTTGATTCCTCGCAAAAGCAGGGCCTCCATTTTCCGCGAGTTGAATAAGCTTAATCCGTGGATCTTCCGATTGTTTGGCTTCAATAAGTTTTACTGAATGATCATTAGAGCAGTCATCCACGATAATCATTTCCCAATTCGTGTACGTTTGAGATTGAACGGATTCAATCGCCTCCATAATAAAATTGGCTGAATTGTACGACGGAGTAATGACGGAGACTTTCCCCATATCTTTCAAATCCATTTGAACATCTCTCCTCTTTAATGAATCGCCCTTTTCTTGCCCACGCTTTTCACGGTCTCTTTCACATCAACGCCTTGGGCCTGTTCGCGGTGGAAAACGACTTTCAATGTTGAAATCAATATTTTCCAATCTGCCAAAAGGCTGTAGTTCTTTACATAGGCTAAATCAAACCGCAATTTATCTTCAGCTGATGTGGTGTATTTTGCATGGACTTGAGCTAGACCCGTAATCCCAGGTTTAACTTCAAGCCGGTGGTGGTAGTCAGGAAATTGCTTATTGAACTGTTTCACAAAATATTCTCTTTCAGGTCTAGGACCAATCAGGCTCATCTCACCTTTCAATACATTGAACAATTGCGGAAGTTCGTCTATTCTTGTGGCTCGAATAAATGAGCCTACTGGAGTGATCCTTGGATCCCTGACAGTTGCTAAAACCGGTCCTGTTTTATTCTCCGCATCGGCAACCATACTGCGGAACTTATAAATCCAAAAAGGCTTTCCTTTCATGCCTAGACGCTGTTGTTTATATAAAGCAGGGCCGGGAGAAGTCAAAGGGATCAGCCATGCTAATAAAATCAATAGTGGGCTGGTAAGGAGGATTAACCCTATGGAACCAATGACATCCATCCCCCTTTTAAGTAATTGCTGAATAGGATGAATATGAAAAGGTTGAATTGAGAAGACGACTAAGTCTTCCATCTGATAGGTTTCAGCCCCTTGAATCCCCAGTTCATAAAGCTCAGGTACCACCAAAACTTCCTTCCCATATTTAGTAGCAAGCTGTACCATTTCCACCTTTTCTTTTGCACTAAAACCAGAACTAATCAACAACGTATCCGTATCCTTACCATATTTCCTTAAAACATCTTCATCCAAGGTTTGAGAGGAACCACAAATTCTATACCAATTTTCATTCTGCTCAAGATAATGATGTATTTTTGAATCATCATCCCCAATTAACCAGATCCTTTTTACAGATCTTTTCCTAATGAACGACCAGGCTAGCACTCTTACGAGTAGTAATAAGAGAGTCTGTAGGCTTATAGAAACAATCAAATAGCTAATACCGAAAGTGAACCATGATGTGAAAACGATTCCCAAGCTAATGAAGAAACCTAAGAAGGCCATTGAGAAAACGACAGAATACATAAAATCCTTGACCGATTTCCTTTCCCAGTTCTTATAAGAATCAGAGAATGTAAAAATCATATAAGCCATTCCTAATGCGAGAGGAAGTGATGCTGTGTGAAACGGAAAATCAATGATGGAGCTATCCTTAAAAGAGGTATAGGTTATCCAAAATCCACTTAAGAGCAGAGCCAGATCAATAAAAATAAAGGGGGCATAGTTTCCTTTGAACGATTGATTCATGTTACCCCTCTCCTCTCTTGAGTTGCTAAGTTTTACAACTCAATTAAGAATTTAAGTTCTTAATTGAGAACGATTGTGTAGAAATTTTCTCCCTATTACTAGCTTTTTTCACTTTTTCAAAAGGTTTTGATTTTAACATATAAATTTTCTTAATCAAATTCAAAGGATGATAATCAATTCGCTTCCCATCAACTAAAGAAATGTTCTCTCTTGCATAAGACATCGTGTGTAATCCATCTGGATAAAGGCTTCCGGGTGGCTGTTTCAATTGCGAAACTGGTTCTTCCTGAAATTCATCAGGACTTAACTTTTCTACTCTATTAAGAACAATACTCCCACCGTATGTGGATGAACAATTTTGCGCCGGCCGATATAATACATCATTGCACACAAACGGAGTACCTGCTGGTCTTGCTGAACGAATATCATGCTTGACCGGGTTTGCAGTGTGCTCTTCCCATTCACCGAGAAGGTGATCCGAGTAAAAGATATGAAGCTCATAATTCTCGGTTTGGTACGAGGAAGCCCTTGTACAAAACAGCCACCATCTTCCTTCCCAATGGATAATAGTAGAATCTACAGCGGCCATTCCTTTCAAGATGGTTTTAACTTCTTTCCATTTCTTATCCACTTCATTCCATTGGTGCAGCGTCACCTTTTTCGACTCTGATGTCTCAGGAATACAGTAGTAGTGATCCCCATCCTCAACAATATAAGGGTAGGACATATGTGAAGGTAAGTTCATCGTTCCCTTCCTCAACATATACTTCCCCTTATCTTCACCTTCGTTCATCAGATGGAATTCACTGATAAATCCTTTTACAACTTTATGGTCCACTTCTTCAAAAATCAGACGTAACTCGCCATTTGCTTCATAGGCGAAGGGGTCTGCATAATATAATTTTTTATCAGGGAACAACCATTCAATTTCTAATGGATCTCCACCCAAGAAATCATACAAAGGTCGTCTCACGATCCCGATATTCCAGTACTCGTACCCAAACAAGCGCTTATACCATCTTTTAACTTGATGTTTTCCTATTCGAAGTGAATACCTCATTCGTTTTATTGGTGAGACAGGCGTGTTTTTTTGTAACACACATTCATATAGAGCAGGTGTCTCCGAGACACCTTGGTTTATTTTTCTACAAATCTGAGCCGGCCACTCCAGGATCGCCTGTTCTATTTGTGACTTTTGTTTTTTAGCTGAAAAAAGAAACGTGGGGAGGGAACCCTTCATCAAATTTTGAACTTTACCAGCGGGAAGTAAGCGATCAAAAAATACTTCCGTATAAGACGATTCTTTCCATAGTTCATCTAAAATAGGTCCTTTTTCTTTCAAGTGGCGGAAGGACCACACACCGTAAGTGGGGAGATAAAGAAATTCGCCTTCAAATCTTACATCACTCAAATCCAAATAAAAATCAATAGGATATGTTCTTAAATGTAAGAGGTCCCTTTGCCTTAGTATGCCTTTCTCAACTTCGCATCTTTTGTAACTACAATGAGGAAATAGGTCCTTTATATTGTAGTCCTTATTTTTATAAGGGAGGTGCTTTCCTCCAGCATGAACCTTAATAACTAAAGAACACTCTAGACCTTCCATCTCATTTAGCTTTTGGAGCATTTCATATTTCCACTTCTCTCCTGAGAGTGAATGGACGATAATACCAAACTTCATTTTCTTCCCCTTCAAGAACCCTCCCCCTCTCTATACAATATCTTTTCGTTCCAGATATTCTTGCAGGGTCTCATCGACCATTTTTTTTAACGAAAACTCCTTTTCCACCCGACTCCGTGCTTTCATAGATAGTTCACGCTGCTTTGACGAATCTGAAAACAAAGTCAAAATCTTTTCATGGAACGCTTCCGTTGAATGTTCGGAAACAAGATAACCCGTTTGTCCTTCAAGGAGTGCTTCACTTATACCACCCCGGTCTATGGAAATAATGGGGGTTCCTACAGCCATGGACTCCAAAACGACCATTGGAAAAACCTCTCGATTTGAAGTAAGCAGCATAACATCCATGTCTCCGATAAATTTTTCTGGATGGTTGATTGAACCTAGCATCTTTACATTTCCAGATAAGCCATATCGGTTAATCAATGTTTCCAACTTGTTCCTTTCCGGTCCGTCGCCACCAATTACGAAATTGACATTTTTCATCCCATTGCACTTCCTGGCAATTTCAATAAAAAATTCAAGGTTTTTTTCTTCAGATAATCTAGCTAATGCTCCCACATTAAAGGCCTGACCTTCTTTCTTTTCTCTAAAGATAAATTGTTCCAGGTCTACGCCGTTATATATGGTTTTAAGAATATCCTTTCGAACCCCGGAGTCTAAGAGAGAATTCTTTTCAAAATCGCTCACGGTTATGATTCGATCGACAAACCTATTCATTATTGTTGAAAAAATTCGTCTGCTTTTTAATTCCAACCAAGTGATATTGTGCTTGGTGTAGAGAAGTTTAATAGGCTTACGTGTCATCATCTTTAAAGCGATCCCATACATAACCATCCTTAAGCTATTGGCATGAATGATAGATATACCGTTGAGCTTTACCACTTTTCTCAACTTCAATAAATTCCCATAATGTTTATCTCTTTTTAATTCAACATAATGGTCCTTATTTGCAATCCTATTTTGCAAGTCACCTGGACCCGCAGCATAGTAAAAATTGATGTCTGGATGTTCCAAATGATTTTCGAGCTTGCAAAAGTAAATTTCTGCTCCTCCGAAGCTCAATTTATCCGTTAGTAACAACACATTCATTGCAATCACCTCCACGTATATCAGTCATGACACTCTTCGTACCGCTGTGATAGAGGATGTACTTTCATGTCCTCCCATTCTGTATTGATTCAAATAGGTCGATAAGATCGCCAAAACCATAAAGAAGATGTCATTGATGATTACAGATAGAAATCCCATTTGAAGGACCATGCCTATAACTGTTAAAAAAAGATAAGGCTTATATTTGTAAATTTTGTTTTGATACAGTTGATAAACGATAAGGAATAAAAACAAGAGGTAGAAGAATATGCCAAGCAGTCCGGATTCTGAAAGAACATCCAAGAAGGTGTTGTGTACAGAGAGGTCATCCCCATACTCAAAAGAATTGTAATCTGCAAAGTTGAAGGCACCAATTCCTACAATTTTGTGGGTGGTGAAATATTCCCAGGCCCGCCCCCATAACGCAATTCGACCACTACCCCCGTCACTCGTAAAGTCGTTCACTCTCGATTCTAGTATTGAAAGCAAGTCAAATCTCAAGTAAACGATTGCTATATAGCAAGCAAAGGAAACAGAAATGATGACACCCATGGTCATTTTCAATTGTTTGAAAGGGTGGTTGATCATTCCATATAAAACAAAAAGAACCACCATGACGAGTAACCCACCTCTGGAAAAAGTGAGAATATTCGTTGTGACACACAAGATCAGCCCTGCTCTATTCAACCATCCTTTCGAGTTACATAGATAGTAGGCAAAGAAAACAGTATTATAAAAAACGAAAAAGTTAGGATCTTGGAGTAAGCCAATCAATCTAGGATAGTTGCGATCGATCATTAATCCGAATTGAGATATACGGATGCCTTCGGTATCAAAAAAGTAGCCGACACTTTTAAGTCCAATGACGTACAATAGAAGGCTGGCTGAATTGAAGATCACCCCTACATACCCAATACTCTTATCAATAATCGATTGATGGACGCCTTCTAATATGGATTTCATCACCATATAACAAAATAGATAAATGAAGGCACCAGCCATTATTCTTATACTTGAGGCAGGATACAGTGAGAATGCACCCGTAAACGAGTAAATCAGATAAAATGCAAGCATGGCCACTTCATACAATTGCAAATGATAGAACCGGAACTGACTGATCAAAATGACAAAATAGAGGAGGGAAAATATCATATAAGGTTTCAAGGAAAACCCAATATGGACACCATAATTAGCTAAAGTGATCAGCAAGAACAGTAAGAAAACTGTCCATTTCCCTTTATGATCCGTTGGCTTTTGAAGGTCCATTTTCCACCCCTCCTGCATGCTTGGGTACCTGTCCTTGTTTGTATTTCGATAGCCATTGTTGAGTATAAACATAGATTTTTCCCCTTAGTTCAGCGTCCAGCATAGGAAGCAGCAGCACAAGGATTGTATGGAGGCTAAGCGTAAGCATGGGATGAAAGAACTCCAGCCATTCCATTAGAAGTAAACCAGCAAAAAAGTAGGACAGATAAGGAAATAAGGACTTTTTGAACAGCAGCCACCGATTTGGTGAACATAACCAAAATCCTAAAAGAGCCAAGACTTCGATCGCCACTCCAGTAAAGGCCGCACCGATTACTCCATAAGAAAGACTTAGGGTTATGTACAACCCTGCACCCACAATCACAGTGACAAGTTGAATAAATGTACGGGAGTTTTGTTTTTCCATCGTTGTCAAACCGTCCGCTAATGCTATATTAATCGATTGAAGTAAAAGCATAAGGGAAAGGACTTTAAGTGGAAAAGCGGCCCCCAACCATTCCGTCCCGAACAAAACCTTGATGACATATTCTGAAAGATAAAAAAAAGGAAGAACCATCATCATACCGACCAATGACATGATTTTCGTCTGCGAAATTTGATGATTGAGATGTTCTTTTAGGTTTTGATTTTGGAAAGAACGAAATAAAACCGGATAGTATGCTCCTGCTACAATAAAAGGGATTTGCTGCAAAGCTTGTGGGATTCGATAAGCTACAGCGAACAATCCCACTGCAGCAATCGGAATCGTTTTCTCAAGAATGATCGGCCCGATATGTGGCAGCAAAACGAACAGGAGGCCTCCCAATGTGAAGGAACCCAGGTTTTTGAATAGACCTTTATGGAAAGGATAGGAAAACCGAATGGATACTTCCCTCATCACTAAGATCAAACCAAAAATTCCGGCCGTTAAATAAGATAATCCATATAACGTACACATAATGAGAGGATTTAACTGGAACCCCATCCCGATTACCATTGCTGTAACAAGGCAAAATGATGAAACCATACGAATCAAGCCGTAGTACTGCATTTTTTCAATAAGTTGATAGAAGGTCGTTCCTATACTTTGTAAAGCGACACCAGTAACCATAGGAATAATTAAATAGTAAGCCGTTCGAATCAACTCATCGTTACTTGAGTTGAACAAGTGAATGACGGAGAAACCTATGAAAAAGGTGGCAACAAGAAGAGCCAACCTCATCTTTACATAAGACGAAATCAGTGCCGATAATTTCACCCCTGGCTTAGAGCCTTCACGAAGCGTGATATCGCTCAACCCTGCATCAGTAAAGTACCCCATAATCATGGCAAAGGCTAAAGCGACACTAAACGTTCCATAATGGTTGGATTGGAGGTAGGAAGCCAGGACAATGAGAGCAGCAGCATTCAAAATACTCGATAAGGCCGTGCTGTAAAAAAGATGAAGGATGTTTGATGCAATAGAGTTTTTCTTTCCCTTCCCCACCTTCTCCTCCACCTCCTTCCAAATTAAATCTATCCCGTTTGTAGAATAGTGCCGAATACTTTTCTGCCAGACCTTTCAATGGCATCTACAGTGGTCACTAACTTTTCTTTCTTACTCTTATTTGTACGGGCGACCAAAACAACCCCTTCACAGCACTCGACTAACAATTGAGCATGAGCACTAGATGTAAACGTTGGCGCTTTGAATAATATGAGATCGAAAGCTCTCTTACATTCCTCAACGACCCCTTGAATTTTTTCAGGTATCCACATGTCATGTGAAAATCTCTGGGGAGACCCGCTGGTTAAGAGGCATAGGTTAGGGACCAGTGTCTCCCTGAGCATATTTTTCACACCTCTCCTTTCCAGAACAGCATCTGCCCACCCCAATCCATTCTTTGTTTGAAATAGATCATGAACTGTAGGAGACGATAGATCCGCATCGACCAACAACACTCTTTTACCTTGATGAGCCATTGCTATAGCTAATTTAGCAGCTATCAAAGAATTTTCCGTATGTTCATCTACTGATGTAAGCATCAAGGCCGAAGGTTCGTTACGGATGAACCGATTCACTTGTATTTGAATCATCCGTATTTGCTGAGTGCTCACATATTGTTCCTTGAGCAATAGTCTTTGTTTGATTTTCTCAGACACTGACCTCATTTTTTTTCTCCCCTTCTACAACTTCCATTCTTCTACCTCTCTGGGTCAGGTTATTTTCATGCCACTTCTTTTTTGAAATTTTCTTTTTCAAATGAAGATCACCAAGGACCGGAATCCCTAATTCTTTTTCTACTTGTGCAACGGTTCGGATAGAATCATCCAAATGTTCTCTAAGAAAGGCCATTCCAATTCCAGCCAATAACCCAATGACTAAACCAATGGCTAAGTTCAGGATAGTACTACCGACTTTTTCAGCGGTGGTGCCATTAGAAGAATCGTTTAAGATGTATATATCTTGGACATCAAATAATTGATTCATCTTGTCTACAGTAGTAGCAACAATCATGTTCGCTATTTCTTCTGTTTCCTCCGAACTGCTTCCTCTTACGACAACATTCACAATCTGTGAATTCCTCGTATTCTGTACGACTACCTGCTTTTCTATGTCTTCATAACTGATATTAAATTCATTACTCACAGAATTAAGTACGCTGGGGCTTTTAATAAAGTCGATCGTAGAGGCGAGCAGCATATTAAGTTCTCTTGACTCTGAATATTCCGTCGTTTGTTTGTTCAAATCGCCGACAACGATACTCTCCATCGATTCATACGTGGGCTTCATAAGAAATATTGAAACCGCTCCTACTAAAATAAACACGAAAAAGGTGACGAAAACGATTGTAAGGATTCTCGTTTTTAGGACAGAGAAGAAAGCTTTGATATCCATCTGATCTTGCATGAAAACCTCCACCTATTCATTAAAGTTTATATCTAGTACGTCTGGACTTGACGACTTCGACAATAGTCTATGGTTAATTGAAGACCTTCCGATAATGTATAGGAAGGATTCCAATGAAGGCATTGTTCAGCTTCCCTGTTTGAAAGCAGACTATGGCGGATATCACCTGGGCGTTCATCTTGGAAAGAGGGCATCATGGACTCGCCTATGTTTAAGTACAGTTCCTCGATAAGTTCTACGATAGAAGTTTTTGAACCTTGACTGATATTAAGCGTCTTACGATCGCCATCATGACAGGCGGCTACATTTGCTTTAGCTACATCTTTAACAAAGACAAAATCTCTCGTCTGCCTCCCATCCCCAAAAACGGATAAAGCTTCTCCCCTCAAAGCTCGATCGATGAACAACGCCACTACCCCCGCTTCTCCTTTTGTATTCTGCCTCATTCCATAGACGTTGGAATAGCGAAGAATCGTATAGTTCAGACCGAATGTGTTGGAAAACATTTGAATATAATGTTCTGCATGACTCTTGGACAACCCATAATAGGATAATGGATGAATAGAATGCTCCTCACCTATTGGTAAATATTCAGGCGCTCCATAAACAGCTGCGGAAGAGGCAAAAACAAACTTCTTCACTCCATATTTCACGCAGGCTTCTAACAGGTTTACTGTCCCTATTATATTTTCTTCCGCATCAAATCCAGGATATTCCATAGAAAAAGAAACCGATACTTGAGCCGCTTGATGGATAACGATATCCGGTCTTTCCTGAGCAAACACTAAATCCAAATGATCCTTGATATCCATGTTATAGTGAGTCACACGATCAGGAATGTTCTCTTTCGATCCTGTCGATAAATTGTCTAAAACGACAACATCGAAATTTTGCAAAAGTAATTCATCAACGATGTGTGATCCAATAAATCCAGCTCCACCGGTCACCAATACTTTCACAACTATCCACCTGCCCTTCTCATCTTCTTTATAAAGAACAAAACGATTTTCGTTCTCAATAAAGTATTGTTATGTTCATTATAGAGCGTATCCTGACAATTACAAACTCCAAATCCAGGATATTTGTTCTCAATAAGACACTTTTCGGGGATAATACTTCCATTACCTCTCTTTTTTTATCTTTTTCGTTCTTTTTTAAGAACTAAAAGAGTGATCCGTTTCAAATTATCAAAACGGATCACTCTTTTTTAGTGTTAGATCACCATACCCTCCTGCTTCTACATAGATAGGAGGAAATATGGAGCGGTTTTACCTATAATAATAAATATAATCAGCTGCATAAGCACAGTACACTTATTCTGGAGAATAAGAGTTATCATCCCCCTGGTCGACAATATATGTCTCATTCACATTAGAAATCAGAGTGTTCCTCATAGACTGTGCTGAGAAATTTACAATCTTAGTTTCCGAGACATAAGACTCAGCATCCCAAATCATCCCCTGAAAGCGGTTATCTGATCCAGATACGCGCAAAACTTCTTCAGTAGCATCCGATAATTGAATTTGAAAGTCAGTAAATTGATTCCCCGACACCTCATTAGGAATGGATTTTGAACTCTCCAAGACGATACATTGGACGCAATCGTCCAGCGTAAGGTTGATAAAACGATTGCCATTAACGAAGTTGTATTTTTCCGTTGGAATTTCAGCCTTGACGAGAACTCCGGTATGAAAACCTACAATTTTTAACGATAAGAAATCAATAAAACTAATAAACTCATCGGAATCGTCTGCTATAAGTGCTATAGCTGTTCCCGTATTTTCATCACTCATATTTATAATATTCACCCCTTCAATGCGAGAGGTCTCCCAAGACCAGAACTTTTGTTCACCATCAAAGTAAAGGACTTCAGAAGAGAATTTCGGGTCAGACACTGCTATCATCCCATTGGTGATTGAAGCATTTTTCATAATTTCAAAAACCCTGAAGTCCCCTTGAACTTCTAAAGTGGTATTCTTTCCTAATTCCAACTCAATTCCTTGTTTTAATACAATACCTTTACGAAGGATGAAACGTTGATTCCCTGTCGCCTTTACTTTTCCTAATCCAGATTCCGCACTATAATTAATGGCTTCTTGGATAGCTGCTGAGTCATCCTCATCATCATTTCCTTCAGCACCAAAGTCCTCAATATACACACTCTCTTTCCTTGATTTCCCATCAAACTTTTCGTAAACATATAAAGTACCGAGAATGAGTACAGCTAGTGAGAGCATTAAAACCTTGTAATTCACCGCATACGCTCCTTATGAATATTTTGGTAAGGAAGCCTTTAGTATAAAGCTCTACCGTACGTAAATAGACCGATGGTTCTATCACCTCTAGTCTTGTTTGGGAACAAATAAAGACTGAAAAACGCAAGCCTCTCCAGTAAGGGCTTGCGTTTTTTTAAGACATGTACATAAGGTCTAACATTCACTTTTGGTCTTAAATGTAGGTCAACTACTAAAAAATCCCCAGCCTTTTTTTGTTTCTGCTGCGCTCAGGTGGGTCCGTATACACCATTTCCCCATCAAGAACTACGTGAGCATTTTCCATGAGTTGATAAACGAGATCAGTCCCAAACTTTTTCTCGATTTTAGTATAGGCTTCTTTCATGAAGAAACCACGCTTCTTAGAGTCATGGGCATTAGAAGCTACAAGGTGGGTCAGGTTTAATTCAATCATTTGAAAAGAGAACTTTTGAATTTCTCTCCCTAATTTCCCGGCAATACTAGCAGCGGTTACTTGAGTTATGGCGCCATTCCTTACTAAATTATAAAGTTCATTCGGTTGCTGACGAATCATTTTATTACGCTCCGGATGAACGAGTACAGGCTTGTAACCAAGCAATTGAATCTCATAAATCATCTTTTTAGCATAATGGGGAATTTCGTGGTTCGGCAATTCGAGAAAAACATAGCCGCTACTTTGATTAATCGTTAATAATTCTTCTGATTTAAACGCATCAAGATCCCCATTAAGTCGAATTTCCTGTCCTGGTAATACGGTCAAGTCAATTCCTTGCTGAAAGAGTTCATCATTTAGCTGGGCGGTTTTCTGGATAATGAGTGATTTAGGGTTGCTATACCGTGTGTGAAGATGATGGGGAGTAGCGACAATTGTATCGATCCCTTGGTCAACAGCCGCTTTAGCCATTTCAACGCTTTCCTCCATCGTTTGAGCCCCATCATCCAATCCAGGTAATATATGACAGTGAAGATCGATCATTTACATTCCACCTCTTTGTATTTTTTTGAACTTAAATGGACAATAGTCCCTTTCCTAACATCTACACTAACTAGAAAATAATGTAATTTATCTATTAATTAGCTACTAACCTTAATCCAAGTTTTTCAAACAAAACAACATCATTTGATGGCCTCACGGATATTCATACATATAGATAACTGCTCTAGAAAGAATGTGATCCAGGCGCAACCTGCATATATTTGGTCTGGTATTTACTTCTTATCCATTTAGCTCTTCACGATCGTTAAGTGTTCTTTATTAAGAATGGTATAAAATGATTATATATCTTGCAGAGATATATGGGAACCCTCAAAAACACTCAAATTTCCCTTTAAAGAACAATTTCATATAAAAATCTTCTATATACTCCCTATAACATTAAAATAAGTAAATTATTTCCTTGTTTATTCTTTTAAAAGAACAGACTAATTTTGAGAAGCGAATACGACTTTACTTTTACTCAACAAAAGAGTAAATAAACTCTCAGAATTAGGTAATATATTTGATTAGCTCTATATATTTCTAGTATGAACCCGAACCAACTTTATTACATGTTCATATAATACAGGAGTAAATAATCGTAGTTATTTCATGTAAGAAAGATTTCAACTTCCTGGTATGGAAGAAATAAGATAGAAAGTCAGTGGAAAAATGATAAGAAGAGGTGTACCAATTGGTATATTCTAATGAAGAAATTCAGAATGAAATCAACAACTTGACAAGTGCCATAAATGGGATTGTGTCACTTTTATCCTCGAAAATTGAGGATAGTAATTCTCAGGGTTCCCAACCCGTCTATATTCGCGTATCTGACTTTTCAGGAGTAAGTGACGCAGATCGGTTACAGAAAGCGATTGACTACGCAGAACAACATTCTATTAAAACCGTATTTTCTGATGATCTTAGCTTTTATCTAGAAAGCACAATTACTATAAAAAAAGGGGTACGTCTATTGTCTGCCTACTCCACCGTATACACGTTGGGAGCGAATGTGGACGGATTTATCATAGAGCAAGATGCTTCTTTTTTGGGTGGAAAAGTTGCTATTGACGTATCTGGTTATACAAAAAAAGCGATTTCTTTGAATGGATCACAAAAGTTCTATAATACGTGGAACAATACACAGATCGATGATATTACGATCCTGAACTGGATGGGGGATAACGGGGGCACAGGGATTTACCTCTACTCTGGAGGAAACGAGCACGAAATCTCATTTGTAAACTTCAGCAACATTAAAATCGTAGGTTTTGAAAAGGGCATACACCTTCGCGCGACAAAACCTAGCAGCGGCAGGGCTTGGGTAAACGCAAATAATTTTGACAATATTGCCATTGAAGATTGTGTCCACATGATTGTGCTAGAAGGAAGCGAAACGGTCCCATTTGAAACAACAGGTAATATATTCTCAAACCTTCAAATCCAACCCTCTAATTCCACGAAGAAAATCATTACAGTCAGTGGCCAAGATAACAGATTTACAGGTATGGTTTGGGATTTATTTGAGATTACACATTCCGGATCTGTCGTAGATTTCACTTCTAGGTCTTCTTATAATTTCGTAGACTTATCCAGAAATGTGCCCCTGGATCGAGTCAATGATAAAGGGAGAAAGAACCTTGTCGTTAGTCACGATACGACTATAGTTGAAAAAAGAACGAGTGACCCTCTGAATCCCGTGTTGGGGCAAGTATGGCTAAGAACAGACCTTAATCCAACGACAGATGCTGTCTATCGAATCATGACCAGCGCAGGAGTTATGCATCTTCCTTTAAAACCAGTATGATTAGAAGTCCTTACATTCTTGGGAAACCTATATCTAAATATAAATTGTGTCAAATGATGAACACTTAAGACTACAACTTTATTGCGAACGGTAGTCTTTTTTTATTTTTCTGAATAATTAGTAGATTATGTTGAATAATATCCCCTTTTTGATAAATTAGAAAATGTAGGATAAAAAGAGGTTCTAAAGGAAGGGGTCATTTTATTGAAGAAAACGTCAAAGATTGTAACATCCGCTTTAGCCTTAGCACTCGCAGTAGGGCCAATGAGCGCCAGTGCTTTCGAAATGCCGACAACCGGTCATGAGAACGTACATAAAACTCATTCACATTCTTATGGCGGCATGCCGTTTGACGGAGCAATCGCCAATGACGAGCGGTTGATTGAGATGTTGAAAGAAAATGGCAAAATCGCGAAAGATGCTTCACCTGCCGAGGCTGAGAAAGGTTTGAAGAAATTCCTTGAATCTAAACAGGCTTCTGCTGAAAAAGCGAAAGGTCAGTTAGATGATGAAAAAGCAGATACCAAGGCCAAATTAGAAAAGGCTATGGACAATAATAGCTTAACGAAAGGAAAAGGAAATAAACTCGGACAAGCGGACACCCCTGATAGTGTAGAGGAAGAAGTTTATGACGGGGAAATGCGAACAGACAAAGTTCTAGTTCTTCTGGTCGACTATCCTGATAAACCTCATAACTCTATGTCTGCTGATGAGACAGACATGTATTACGACGGGGAAGATGCGTACTCCCGTGAACATTACCAGGACATGTTGTTCGGTACAGGCGGCTGGACAGGTCCAGACGGGAAGAACTATGTATCTATGAAACAATATTATGAACAACAATCGGGTGGAAGTTATTCTGTGGAAGGTGAAGTCGCTGGCTGGTACACAGCTAGTAAACCTGCTGCTGCCTATGGCGGGAACTATCCGACAGAAGATGGTAGTGATGTCAATGCTCGTGGGCTAGTTAAAGAAGCTCTTAAAGCTGCTGCAGCTGATCCTACAGTAGACATTGCGGACTATGACCAATGGGATCGCTATGACCTGGACGATGATGGTGACTACTTAGAACCGGACGGATTAGTTGATCACTTGATGGTCATCCACTCTGGTGTTGGTGAAGAAGCCGGTGGTGGATCTCTTGGTTCTGATGCGATCTGGTCTCACCGTTGGAATCTTGGAGAAGTAACTCCAATCTCAGGGACAGAAGCCACTGTTGGTTACTGGGGCGGATCGATGGCAGCTTACGATTACACGATCGAGCCTGAAGACGGTGCTGTCGGAGTTATGGCGCACGAATTCGGACATGACCTTGGTCTTCCAGACGAATATGATACTCAGTACTCCGGCGCAGGTGAGCCGGTCAGCTACTGGTCTATCATGTCGAGTGGAAGCTGGGCTGGGGACATTCCAGGTACCATGCCGACAGGATTCAGTCCTTATATGAAGGAAATGCTACAAGCTTCTGCAGTAGTAGATAATCAGGGTACAGAAGGAAACTGGTTATCAGGATCAGAAATCGATGTTGAAGATGTCAGTGGTAATGGTAGTGAGTTCCTTTTAGACGAAGCCAATACAAAAGGTACGAACAATGATGTCGTCAAAGTCAACTTGCCACAAAAAGAAACGGTCATTAATGAGCCGGCCAGTGGTGAATATGAGTACTTCTCTGGCAGTGCAGATGGTTTACACAACTACTTAACAAAAACAATAGATCTAACTAATGCAACCAGTGCGGAATTTAATTTCAAAACTTGGTATGACATTGAAACAGACTGGGATTATGCATATGTGACTGTTGATGGTGAGCCAGTCGCAAGTGATATTACGACAAACACAAATCCATATGGTTCTAACCTCGGTAATGGAATCACTGGAAGCTCTGATGGTTGGATTGACGCTTCCTTCGACCTTTCTGCATACGCAGGTCAGGAAGTTGAAGTGGCCATTGAATACGTAACAGATGCGGCTGTATCGAACCCAGGTCTTTATGCAGACGACCTTTCCATCGTTGTGGACGGAGAAGAAGTTGTGTTTGATGATGCAGAAGGTGATGCGAAGTTCGGCCTTGAAGGTTTCACGAAGAATGATGGAATTAAACGTTCCGATCACTACTACCTCCTTGAGTGGAGAAGTCACAATGGCGTGGATGAAGGATTAGCAAACATCCGCCGCGGGGACAGCCTTATGACATTCGATGATGGACTTGTCGTATGGTACGTGGATAATCAATACTCTGAGAACTGGACAGGGATCCACCCAGGAGATGGTTTTGTAGGAGTGGTTGATGCAGACCAGCATGTAAACAAGTGGAGTGATGGCAGCATTGGTGCCACTCGTTTCCAAGTACATGATGCTGCATTCAGCCTTGATAAGTCCAAAAAAATGTATTTAGATTATAGAAATCTTTTAGGTGTAACGATGAAGGATAATTACACAAAACGCACACCACTTTTTGATGACAGTGCAGATTACTCGAACAAAGGTCTTGTAGATGCGGGCCGAAATGTTCCTGAGTATGGACTGAAGTTCAGAGTCACTGGTCAAAGTGAAGATGGTACAGTTGGTCAAGTGTTGATCTTTAAGTAAATGATCTTCGAACTAAGAAGTCACGGAAGAGGTACCTCTTCCGTGACTTTTTTCTTTGCTAGATAAACCTTGTATTAAACTCCCTCATCATGAAGGGACGATCATCAAAAGATAAACTCTTTTTATTCTTTAAGAAGAAGGCGCAGCCTACTTCACTCTGGATTCTTAATAACAGTTTTAATCCATCCATTGTACATGAAACAATTCAAGAGGGGTGTAGCTCCTTCCAGGGTTTTACTTGTAAAGCTTGGTCAGCCCTAAGTGATCAGCTTAGATACTGTAATACTATAGACTTGCCAATAGCCGATGGGGCATCATGGACTGAAGATGACAGATTGATCAGGACCGATAGACTAACATAAGAAGAGCGCAAGCCTATAATAGGCTTGCGCTCTTTTTTTTGAGGGTCTCTACAATCTAAGAGTGCCTCTCAACCGATTATTCTGTTACTTTCTTCTGAAGAGCTTCTCTTACTTCTGGGCTGACAGCTCCGTCGCCACCAAGTACGGTTACAGAAGAAATGTCATTCGTGTAGACGTACTTCGTAAGATAAGCATCTACTTCTTTTGGAAGTCTTTCGTCGTCAACCAATAGAAGCAGACCGTCATTTGCTGTGACCAGAGGAGCAGCAGCTAGTGCATCTGGATAGTTCGCTCCACTTGCTGCATAAAGTTGATCTGTGCTGTGACCAAACTCTTTAAGCAATGCTACAAGCGTGCCGTAACGGTTTGGACCAGACAGTCTTTCTACAGACAAGGCTACTTCATCTGCCTGAGCTAAGACTTCATCAGATACAACTCCCGTACCACCAGCGACATACACATCTTCATTTTCAAGTATTTCAAGAGCTTCTTCAGAAAGTTCTTCACCATTTGTAAGAACAATTGGCATGCCGTTTGCACCAGCGATAGAAGCTGCGCTCAACGCATCTGCATAGTTCTTACCTGTGGCTAAGAAAACACCATTTCCTTCAAAGCCATACTCACTTTGCAACTCTTTGACAATCTCAAGGTTTGTACCGTAACGTGTATCGTCGGACAAACGCTTGATATTATCGGAAGCGATACTGATGGTATTCAATTGAGTGAATACTTCCTTATCAACAGCACCTGTTCCACCTAATACATATACATTTTCAGCTCCAAGACGCTCGATTTCAGCAAGGGCATTTTCATCCAATGTTCCTTTGCTGTTAACCGGGATAATTGGTGCATTGGTAGCGGAAGCTAGCGGTCCGGCAGATAAAGCATCCGGGAAGTCATAGCCAGTTGTGACGATGACTGTATCAGCTCCACCATCAGGATAAAGATCCTTGGAAATTTCAATGGCTGTTTCTGTACGGGTCGCACCAGAAAGCACGTCTACGACATCAGCATCCGTAGTGATTGGTACAAGATCCAGCACTTCATCTGTATTCGCATCAAGCATATACAATGCCGCATAACCTTTAATTGGTTCATCCGGTGTTGTAATGGAAACAGGAACATCGACAGACTCACCTACACCAATCGTTGTTGTACCTGTATCTGTAGATACTGAACCTTTTGTCTCTTCATTAGAATCATAGGATTGTACTTTTTCTTCTGTCATGTTTAGCGTGTAATTGACTGTACCTGAACCATCACCGAAATAGTCTACAGCGATCTGGTAGTTTCCATCAGGTAGACCTGTGACAGAGAAGGCTTCACTATCAGAAGCTGTTGCGCTTGATGCAACAATGTCTCCATCTTCGTTAAGCAGGAACAGATCTAAATCCGCAGATGTTTCTGGAGATACATCTACACTTAGGGACACGTTATTTTCAATCTTAATATCAATCAAGTCACCATCATCTGGGATATCAGCGGCATTTTGTGTTACCTCACCAGTGATTGTTTTTGAAATAGGACCTGAGAACCCTACCGTTTCAAACTTAACTTCGGCAGAATCTTTCAAGTAATTGGTGAAAGTGATTTCTTCATTGAACTCCTGGGAAGTTGACACTTTGCCAAGGTCAATACGCCCTGGACTAGCAACTACATCTTGAGCTACAGCTTCAAGGGTATATTCATGGACTTCCTTACCTTCTTCAGGAGCGGTTGTACCATAAACATGGACTTCCCATACGCCAGGTTCAGGAGATGGAACGACAAAGTCTTCCACATCTAAACCATTGGATCCATATCCAGCATAACCAACATAATCATTGACTTGTGTCCCATTCGGATTGAAGACCATCATGCGGACGCGACCTTCATAGTCCCC
This sequence comes from Halobacillus sp. Nhm2S1, assembly GCF_019599545.1. Taxonomy (GTDB): domain Bacteria; phylum Bacillota; class Bacilli; order Bacillales; family Halobacillaceae; genus Halobacillus. The sequence goes on from NZ_JAIEZV010000002.1 coordinate 338,355, forward strand.
ATTCTCAACAATTGCATTCAAAGAGAAACGCAATTCACTTAATCCGGGTTCCACATCAAACGTATACCCTTTTGTTTGAGACGATTGTACTTCATCTGTTGCGCGGAATCGGTGTTTATTTTCTTCATTAAACTCATAACCTGTCATGATTGTCTGAGCACTTCTCGCTTCTACATAAGGGGTAGATGGGTCATTGAAAATCAAATTACCTGCATTTACACCTGTTTCAAGCTTAGAAGCATCATAACTTACAGTGATATATTCATGCTCCCCTGCTCCCAGAGTCAATTCACTAACGGAAGGTGTAAACCAATCATGAGTGGCCGAAATCTCCAAGTTCTTCTCTTCATCTGAAGGGTTTTCAACAAGAACTTCGACAGTTTCAGGGATATCTTTGTTACGAACATAAAGTCCAGGACCACCAGCGACTTTCTCTCCGTGGTAAACAGTGACTTCTACATCCTTGACTTCATTGACAAAGTTTTCGCGCATATATTCGTAAGCTGCTGGTACATCGATCAGTCCAGCCCCTTGCTGAGCACGATCATAACCCTCAAGCTCTCTTGATGTTTGAATCAATGCTTCTCTAGCCAGCTCGTAATCAAACGGGATACGATCTTTCAGAGCAGCGGATTTCAATAAAGCAACGGCTCCTGCAACATACGGTGCAGACATACTTGTTCCTTGAAGGACTGCGTATGCACCTTCCCTGTCATTAAAATAATGGGCTGGATAAGCAGCAAGTGCGGAACCAGGTGCGACAACATCCGGTTTCTGATTCCCTAGTTCGTTAGGTCCTACAGAGGAGAAATACCATAGTCCTTCTCCATCAAGAGGGTTCCCTTCTGCATCCTTGCCATATGGGTAGTCCCCATATTCTTTGGCCCACATTTCAGAGTTGATGTACGCCCCTACTGAAATGACACTGCCGACATCCCCTGGGGAACCTACTGTATCAATCCCAGGTCCGCTATTTCCTGCTGAAGTAACGAAGACGATGTCATAATCATCACTTAGGACATTCATCAGCTCTCCATAGCTGCCTTCACCAATATTCAAATCAGGCAATGATCCAAGACTCAGGTTAGCTACATCGGCATTGAATCCACCTTTATCTTCAGGCAGAGCAGCATCAATCATAGCTGTTTGGATGCTCCACGTATAAGCGCCACCTTCTTCTTCAAAAACACGCATACCTACGAGGTCTGCTTCAGGCGCGACACCTTCACCGGCTACTGCTCCTGTTCCATTCTCTCTCAGAGGACCATTGGCGGCAGTAATCCCTGCTACGTGGGAACCGTGACCATTAAAGTCTGTAAACAAGTTGACAGTTCTAAGTCCCGCATCATCATTGACAAGGAAATCCAAGTCATTAACACGGAAGTTTGCACCGACAACATCATCAGTTACGTCTACATCAAACGTACCTGTTTCTCCTTCGTTGTAGCCAGTTTCATCAGAAAAGTCTCCATCATAGTCGGTGTCAACATAGACCGTGTCACCAATAAGGACTACAGCGAAGTTATCCTGATTTTCTCCACTATCTCCATTTAGATCAGCCAATGCATTGAAATGCGTCTGTCCATAATAAACAGGACCTTCTTCAGAAATTCCCATTGCAGATTTTTCTTCTTCAGTCAATTCAAAGAAGAGGACATCTCCTTCTGAGAAGTAGTTGACTTCTGAACCTTCAATAAATTCTTGATAACGCTCTTCTACTGGGTAAGCGGCTCCCACCTCAAAAGTCCAGTAGTTAGAGATTGTGTAATCTCTTACGTTAACAATCTTGGATTCTCCGAATTTCCTGGTCTCTGCAAATTCTTCTTTCGGATCTTCTCCTTCTTCTACCTCAGGGAGATCTGTAAAGGATTCATGTCCTGGGTCTGGTCCGGAATCGATAATGGCAACTGTTGTGCCTTCCCCATCAAATTTCCCATGGAAATCATCTACACCAGTAGCAGGATGGGTTTCCAACTGATCAGGACTTACCGTACTCTCCGTATCGACATCCCCTTCTCCTTTTGATTCAGAATCTTCTGGAGGAGGAGCAAGCTGCAATTCCGCATTGTCTCCTACAGTTCGTACAGCGTCCAATTTCACGACGTCAAAAATTTTATTTGTAGGGACATCGGCGAGATACCCGTAGTTCTTATGATTCTGTTTGACTGTAACTCCAAGCTTTTCTAGTTGTTTAGTTGCATCCGTCTTTCCATTACCAATAATGACAAGCTCTTGAACCGCTTCTTCATTATTCGCAAGAGAAACGACTTCATTATAGTTTAATAGAGTGTTGAACTTCTTCACAACGCTTGATTCTGCTTGAACGGCTCCTGGACTGTATGTACTCACTCCAGCGAAAGAAGAAGCGACAATAGCTGCACTGGCGAAAACACTTAAGGCTTTTTTCTTAGCATTCTTTTTGTTTGACACCAAAGTGTATAACCTCCCAAATTTTTCTGCAAATCGGTGTAAATCTACCTAGCCCTTTCCCTCCTTTATTAACAAACAATTTCAAAAAATTACAATTTTTATTGTAATGTAAAGATGTGTCTACGTCAATGAATATTCACTCAATTTTGATAATTGTAAATACATAGGCTGAAAAGCCTGCCATTAAATAAAACCAATGACCCATTTCAATAAATTGGAAAAGGTCATTGGTTAAAATATTCATCAAAAAATAAAGGTAGAAAGACATATATCCATCAGGTGCTTTCTACCTTTATTCTAGTTATTTTTTAAGAATTCAGATGTCCATCATAGTCAGGGAGCAAGCTTCTCTCTCACTGGTAAAAAGCCTGGTCGATCTTCCATGCGTAAGGAGCAGGAATAGGGACCGTTCCTCCTACGATATGATAATCCACTCTACGATCGAACAACTGTATATTTTTTCTAGTTATGATCTCTTGATTTTCGTGGGTGATCATCACTGGACTCTCTGATTGAACGGCAAGAGGAGCGGCTGCCATAGCGTCCGGGAAGTTACGACCAGTCACAAAATAAATGGTTCTCGCCTCTTCATTTCCAAAGATGCGGTGCATTTGATAGTTCGTTTCGTAACGATCTTCTCCTGCAATTCTTAGAGGGTTCGCGTCCGGCAGCTCCTTTTCCACTTCTTCAGAAACAGGAACGGATCCGCCCACAATGTAATTTTTCGTTATATTTTCAGCTTTCATATAATCATTCACAACACCTGGGATCCGGTCATGGCGCACATAAAGGACAGGGTATCCATTCATCGCACTATATCCGGAAGCAGAGAGAGCATCAGGGAATTCTTGTCCAGAAACAATGAACGCTTTATTGGTATCAAATGGAATCAATTGATTGACAGCCACAGCTGTCTGGTACCGATCTTCCCCGAATATACGGTGAGTGTTGTATCCATTAGATGCCAAAGAAGATTGCACGTCTTTCGACAAAGCGTTGGTCCCTCCAATAAGAAGCACATCAGACGCATCCAATCTTTCTAGTTCTTTTAATATCGAAGGTGATATTTCCTGCTTCAGTTCAAGCAGAACTGGACTGTTCAAATAAGAAGCGAGCGGAGACGCGGCTAAGCTGTCAGGGAAATCCTTGGCTGTGGCCAGGATAACAAACTTCCCTTTGACTTCTTTTCCATTAATGGTAAGCTCCTTCTCCTCCAAACCTGTCCACCCTTCTTGAGAAACTTCCACAGAAGTTTCAACGGAAGTCGAACCTGATATTCGTTGGTACTGTTTCACATTACTCAAGGTATCGCCTGCATGAATCATTCCATTCCCTAACAGAAACTCGCCACTAAGCTTTGTCGATGAGGCTTGTATTATTTTGCCCACTTGTTTTCCTGTTAGATAGGGAGAGTTTTCCATCAGCAAAGCGGCAAGTGAACTCACATGGCCTGTCGACATGCTCGTCCCATCCATAGCTTCATATCCACTTTCTTTATATGTACTCCAGATCCCTTCCCCTGGTGTCACTACATCCACGCCTGAACCATAATTGGAGAAGGAGGCCTTGGATTGTGTCTCTGTATTAAAACTTCCAACAGCCAGCACCCCTTCGAGAGCGGCCGGATACAGGGTCTCATTGCGATTGTCATTCCCTGCAGCACCCACAACGAGAACCCCCTGCTCCTGTGCATATTGAATAGCATCAGCTAAACCGAACTTATAGTTATATGTACCAAGGCTCAAATTGATAACATCCGCCCCTTGATCAACTGCATAGGTAATGCCATCAATAAGATCCGTCACATTCCCTTCATTTGCTTCCATAATCTTCACGGGTAGGATTTTCGTTTTCCCGTGTGATACGGAAGCGACGCCTTCTTCATTATTTGTCAGTGCACTGATCAAACCAGCCACATGGGTGCCGTGTCCATAATGATCTTCAGGCGGCTGATCAGGATTTACGAAGTTTCTCCCTTGCAACAGTTGTCCCTTCAAGTCCGGGTGATTCAACTGAACCCCGGAATCAATAACGGCGACCACTGTATCTTCATCAAACTTTTCCTCTTGGAAAGTCTCCCATCCTTCTTGGGCATGGATGGCTTCAAGCGTATCTTCTTGTTTATCGTAATAGTTGTCGTTAGGATACTCTCCTTGTGAGTAAACCTTCGTATCCATTTCTATGTATTCAATATCAGGGTCTTTTTTTAAAGCAGCCACTTTTTTTTGAACATCTTCTTTATGCGTTGAAATAATATCTACAGGAAAAGAAGATTTTTTAGATGCAGCTGTAATTTTGTCTTTATATTTTACGATGATTTTGACTTCATTTCCTTCTGCTTGTGCCACTTCCGTATACGAAAAAAAAATAGATCCTATAAGGATCATCAGGATAGCTGTGTACTGATAATGCTTCATGTTGTTTCTTCCCCTTTATTTTTCTCTTGATCTTCCACTTCAAATTTAGCGATCTTTTTAAATTTATTCTTATATTGGGATACAGACTCCACTTCTAATACATAGGATCCTGGCGGCAGCGGGGAGAGCATAATTTTTTCTGTGTATGTTTCTCCAGGTTCGATGACTTTTTCAGTCACTTCCTGTGTAAACATTTTCCCTTTTGAATACGTGTCAACCAGTTGACCTTGGCCGTCTCTTACATAGTATTCATATCGCTGCCCTGATCGAAAGGGTAAAGTGACTGGCTCATCCGTATCGTTATGGATGGCGTATTCAAAATGGTTGGACTGCATTTTCGCCCCCTTCCATTCAAGGGTTGCATGAACTTCTTTCTTATGATCATTGGATGCCGTCTCCCTCCCTGATGTTTCTGAACTGGTGCGCTGTTGGGGGGTGTTGTAGGAGGCGTTGACCCACCAGACTGCCCCACCAAGTAATAGAATGAGAGATAGAACACTCCAGAATTTTGCCAAGTCTTTTCCTCCTCTCATTTTCTTACAGTTTACACGCAATTCCATCATTTTTAAATATATGAAGCTACTTTTGTTACAAACTTCTCTATAAACGCTCTCCTATTAACGTTCGTTTTCATACGCTCATGGAAAGTCAGCCGTTTCACCCATTTTTTCACACATTAAATGACTAAAAACAGGTTGGAATTTTATGTATTTAGGGGAATATACTTTATAGGCTGACCCATTCCAATAGAAGAGAGGATGTATCGATGAAGAATCTTTTAAAGGTAGTTGTCACGATGTTCTTCCTTTCCAGTCTGTCTATGTTCCTTGATCCTTTCTATGTTTTAGCTGAAAAAGAACCTAAGAAAATTCAAAGCTTTCAACATGAGGAAGATCAATTCAGGTCACAGTTCAAGCCTAAAAAAGTTACGTCACAATCAAAGAAACCCATTCCTTTGGATCAGATTTATGATAGACAAATAGTCATTAAAAAGAAAGATGCCGGGGTTACTCTTAAATTACATAAATATGAGGTTGTAGACAACGATGTTTTAGAGAAACTGGCCCCTGGAATGTGGATGACCGTTCGTATTCCTGAATCGCTCGATTATGAAGAAGAACTTATTACAATTGATGAGTTTCCTGGAGTTGAGTCTGCCTCTCCTGACCAAATCTATCAACCTAGTTACCTTCCAAGCGATCCTTATTATAGAAGTCAGCAGGATTACTTAAAAGAAATCGATATGGAAAGAGCGTGGGAAATTACTCAAGGAACCAGTCAGGTAAAAGTAGCTGTCATTGATTCAGGTGTCACTCCTTCCCACGAAGATTTGACCTCTCGTTTAACAGATGGTTTTGACGGCATTTTGTCAGGGCCTGTACGGTCTGACGAAGTGGGGCATGGGACTCACGTAACAGGAATTATTGCTGCCAATGCGAACACCAAAGGGGTGATCGGCGTTTCCCCTAAGGTCAAGGTGGAGCCGATTAAAGTCGGTACATCGGATGGCTTGTCTACCACCGCAATTATACGAGGCGTGCAGTATGCCATCGATAGAAACGTTGATGTTATAAACATGAGCTTTGGTGGCTATACACCCGATCCTCTTCTACAGGATGTTCTTTGGCAGGCCTATCAAGAGGGAATCGTGCTTGTTGCAGCATCCGGAAATGATGATACGTCCGCTTTCTCCTTCCCTGCCGGTTACCCTTGGGTCATTGCCGTAGGAGCAACCGATACCACAAGAAGTTCAACAACTGCAGCCGGATTCAGTAATTATGGGCTCCATATCGATGTAGCCGCCCCGGGAGTGGGGATCGTGAGTACTGACCGTTTCGGGAGTTATGGAAGTGGGGACGGGACCTCCTTCTCTGCGCCGATTGTCAGTGGTCTTGCCGCATTACTCAAATCGAAACACCCAGGTTGGAACCCGGATCAAGTTGAATTTGCCCTTCAAAATGGTGCGGAACAGCTCTATGGGCAGGAATCCCACCCCTATGTTGGCTTTGGCCAGGTCAATGGCTATCAGTCCCTTACTACCACACTTTCCGATATGGGTCCTGATACTTCTACATGGTCGGTGGATGGAGCGAAGAAAATCTCGGCCGGAACCTATTACGAGAAGTTCAATTTCCCAAATGACAATGATTTGTATGCATTTACGATGAAATATCCAGGAGAGCTTTCCATCAATCTTTCTCATGGCGAGAAACATATGGACCCTGTCATGAATGTCTATCAAGAAGTGGATGGTGTCATTTATGAACTTTATTCCATAGACAGCCGTTATGAAGGCGAACCAGAAACATTGTCTTTTTATGCTGACAGAGGTAAGTATTATATTAGTGTGAGAGATTATTATGCAAACTGGTCGAAAACAGCCTATGAACTGGAAGTGAAACAAAAGCTGGACCAGCCTGCTAGAATATACGGGAAAAACCGCTACGAAACAGCAGTTGAAATATCCAGAGAAGGCTTTAGGAATGGAACAAATACCATTGTACTCGCGCAAGGTCAAGACTTCCCTGATGCCCTCTCAGGAGCTCCTCTCGCCTATGAACTGGATGCACCAATATTATTGACACGTTCGAAAACCCTTAGTGAGGAAACGAAAAACGAGATTGAAAGACTTGGAGCAAATAAAGCTTATATTCTTGGAGGAAACGGTGCGATCGATGCAGATGTGGAAATGGAATTGAAACAGATGGGGCTGCAGGTGAAAAGGATATCAGGAGAAAATCGTTATCAAACCTCAGCCGAAATAGCTAAAGAGCTCCTCAGTCTTCAGGGTCGTTCTTCTTTTGATAAGGCTCTCGTTTCATACGGGCACAACTTCCCCGATGCCCTGGCTTCAGCTCCTTATGCGGCACAAGAGGGGTATCCAATCTTACTAACAAGACCACAGGCCTTACCAGAAGAAATCCGCCCGATTGCAAAGGGTGTAAATCAAGCGTTTGTTGTCGGTGGAGAAAGTGTAGTCAGCGATCGAATTCTTACGGATTTGCCAAACGGCGTCCGTTTCTCCGGAAGCAACCGTTATGCAACGGCTGTCGAGATCATGGAGGGGTTGGACATGAATACGGATGAGGTTTTTGTCGTTACTGGGCAATCCTTTGCTGATGCCTTAACGGGATCTGTTCTCGCAGCCAGTCGCCAGCAACCTATTCTCCTTGTCCGTACTAATCAAATACCTGGAGAGATGGAAGCCTTTATTGATCGCCATCAGCCACAAGCCTACACCATCCTTGGAGGGTTTGGGGCGGTCAATGAAGAAGTCGGCGCCCACTTATTACAATTGTCTTTGGAGTAAGTCCAAAGATTCCTTCTTTCCGTGTGGTCCAGAAGGATGAACATAAAAAAGACGTTAGAACAAAAAGAAGCCTCCACTTTTACTTAAGTGGAGGCTTCTTACATAGACCATTACTTCTGTTTAAGTTCTTCTTCTACTTCCTCACTAACAGCTCCGGTACCACCAAGTACATGGAAGTTGCTGAGACCCATGTCCTCAATGACTTTTTGTGTAGCTTGAGGCAGTTGGTCTTCTTTTACAAGAAGCATCGATGCATCGTGCTTCGCTGCCAGAACAGATCCTGCAAGGGCATCAGCAAAGTTTGTACCTGTAGCAACAAAAGCATTTTCTTCACTTGCCATTAGATCTTTAGCGATAACTGCCGCTGTTTCGTAACGCGTCTCGCCTTTATACCTTGTTGGATCAGGCAGCATGGATTCTACTTTTTCAGAAACGGCATTTGTACCACCGACAATGATACTCTGGTCAAATCCACCAAGAGCGGTCTTTGTGATTCCAGGTAGTTTATCGGTTTGGGAAAGAAGAATCGGGTACCCCTCTTTAGCCGCATAGGAAGCTACAGCCAAGGCATCTGGATAATTACGTCCGTCTGCAACAATGACGTTATCCGGATTGCCGCCTAGACGTGCCGCGATACTTGCAGCTGTGGCATATCGGTTCTTACCGGAAATACGTTCCACATTCAGGTTCAAACCTTCTAATTGATATTTCACATAAGAGGAAATGGCTCCTGTTCCACCTAATACGATCGCATTCGTCGCACCAAGACGTTCAATTTCTTCTTTCACTCTTGCATCAAGCTTGTTCGATTTTGTCAATAGAATTGGAGCATCTTCTTTATAAGCTAAAGGTGCACCAGCCAGGGCGTCCGCAAACTGATCTCCTCTTGCGATAACAACGGTATCCGCCTGCTCCCAGCCTTTTTTAGAGATTTCAATAGCTGTTTCATAACGGTCTTGTCCTTGAATGCGTTCTACATCATTCATATTTTCTGCTACTTGATCAATAATACGTCCTTCCACTTCTGGAGAAACGGTTCCCTGCTCCTCTAAGTATTCATTGAAGACCTCATAGTCAACAAAGAAAAGCTCTTTCATCTTTCCATTAGCTTTCGCTTCTGCAAAGGATTCATAACCATCTCCGCCATCCGCGATGAATGCGTTCGTTGCAATGGTGTAAGTGCCGTTCATATCCAGTGCCTCATAACCATCGTCCGTTTTTGTCTGTACTTCCACAACACGGTCCCCTGCAGGCTGGTTACGATCAAACGTGTACTGCAAGCCGGAGACCTGAGCAAAACGTCCTCCCATGTTTTCTAAATCACTCACTCCATTTTCGAGTGCGGCCATTAGCTGCTCACCCGTCAACTCAAGAGTGACAAGCTGGTTTCCAAAAGGCATGGTCGTCAAAACTTCACCCATTGTAATGTCACCTTCATCGATGGATGCACGAATACCTCCACCATTCTGGATCGCAATGGTTGTTTCAGGAACTGCTTTTTGAGCTTTAGCAAGCATAGAGTCCGTAATTAAGTTTCCAAGGTTTGTTTCGCCTTGACGAACGTCACTACGTTCTCCATTTAATGCAACAGTAGTTTCACCGACCACTTCATTCTTAAGTTCTTCCAGAGGCTCCTGGTATTTTTCAAGTAATGCTTGAGCTTCTGCATTCGGTGCTACGTCCGCTTCTTCGATATCAATCAGCTGGCCGTCCCATTCTTGTAAGACACCTTCATCATCGAATGTAACTTGAAGGTCCCCTAAGAATTCGTTGTATTCTCCAGCCTGTACAACAAGGGTAGGTTCATCACCTTCGCCATCATTGAAAACCTCAGTTTCTTCTACTGTGGTATGACTGTGAGCTCCTACAACAACATCAATTCCATCTACTGATTCAGCCAATGTACGATCATAAGTGACACCGATATGAGTAAGAGCTACAACCTTATTGACCCCTTCCCCTTCAAGCATCGTCACTGTATCTTCCGCTTTTTTCAAGTAATCTTGAAATTCAAGGTCGTCTCCCGGGTTCGAAAGAAAAGCTGTTTCCTCTGTGGTCAAACCAAATACACCGATTTTCTCGCCATCGACTTCCAGGATGGTCGCTGGATAGATATTTCCACCCTCACCAGGCTTTCCTATTTCGTTCTTGAACAAATCCTTCAGATTTACATCTTTGCTATAGTCAATGTTTGCACTGACAATTGGGAACTCTGCTTCATCAATAAACTTAGCCAGAGGTTCTGTACCATCATCAAATTCGTGGTTTCCTGGAACCATAGCGTCATATTCCATCATGTTCATGAATTGAAGATCAGCAAGACCCTTAAATTCATTATAGAAAAGTGTACCTGAGAAAACGTCACCAGCATCGAGTAATACTGAATTTCCACGCTCAGCACGAAGTTGTTCCACTAAAGAAACCTTCTTTGGTACGTTTTCCAAATGAGCGTGTGTATCGTTGCTGTGCATGATTGTCAGATCAAAGTCTCCTTCAGCTGCTTTGACTTCCCCGGAAGGGAAAGCCAAAGTACCAAGAGCAATCGCCCCTGATGCAGCTACAGTTGCAAGTGGTTTTACCATTTTCATAAAAATACATCCTTTCAAAGTTTCACAGTTTTTTATTTGTCATCCAGTTCGTTCTTCACTTCATCACTTACGGCATTTGTTCCACCAAGAACATGGTATTGTGTGTAATCCTTCTCCTGGATCAGTGCTTCAATCTCATCCGGAAGGTCATCCGGCTTAACGAGAAGCATTGGAGCTTTCAATTTCGCTGCAAGCACGGATCCTGTTAAAGCATCTGCAAAATCCCGGCCCGTTGCAACCAGAGCAGTGTTCGTATCGCCGACTAATTCCTCTGCAATTTCTGCAGACGTTCCGTAACGATCAGATCCTTTGTAACGGGTTGGGTTAGGTAGGTTTTTCATTACTTTTTCACTGACCGCATTCGTCCCACCAAGAACAATCGTTTCACCAATGTCAGACAAAGCCAGTTTCGTTTCTGAAGGCAGCTTTTTCGTGTTCGTCAATAAAACAGGATAGCCATGCTCCGCTGCATAGGAAGCACCGGACAGCGCATCTGGATAGTTTCTTCCGTCCGCAATGATTGCTTTTTCTGGTGATCCATCCAAGCGGGCAGCAATGTTGGCCGCTGTTTCATAACGGTCCTCTCCTGAGATACGTTCAACAGACAAGCCTTCTCCTTCTAATTGGTAACTGACATAATCAGAAATAGCTCCATCTCCACCCAGGATGACGGCATGCTTCGCTCCTAATCTATCAATTTCAGCTTTCACCTCGGATCGTAGTGTGCTGGTTTTCGTTAATAGAATCGGTGCATCGAGTTTATAAGCAAGCGGGGCCCCAGCCAAAGCATCCGGGAAGGAGTCTCCTCTAGCAATAACCACGGTGTCGGCCTGATCCCAGCCTTTCTTAGAAACCTCGATGGCTGTTTCATAACGATTGACTCCTGAAATACGTTCCACATCTGTTCCAAATTCAATTTGAGCAAGCATTGGGTCATGGTCACTTGCACGTCCATCCGCTTCCGAGAAGTCAGCATTGATGTTGACACTATCAATCTTCGTTTGTTCAGCCAGAGAGTTATTGACCAAAATGTGATCAAGAACCTGAGAATTCCCTTGATAGTTGTAGGAATAACGCTCTTCCAGCGGAAGTTCTTCCGTCATGTTTGTCAGAACGTCCCCTTTTAATGTTTCAAGAGGTTCAGAGAATTCAAAGTCATTCAAATCTCCCAATACAACGACGTTCGCCCCATCCACTTTTTCTTCGTATTCATCAACAAAATCATTAAGGACCTGGGCTTGTTTCAGACGCTGGACCTGACTTCCCAGTTCAATTGGATAACTGGCACCAAAGAGGGCATCATCTCCACCTTTGGAATTGAAGTGGTTGGTCACAACAAGGACTTTTTGTCCTTTGAATTCGAATTCCGCAGCTAATGATTTACGAGAATCATCGAAGGCTTCATTCGTTGGATCGATACGACCTGGGTTAAGGTTAAGCCCTTCCGCTGAAACCTCTACACCCGTGGTGGCATCCCCACTCGGCTTATCGACCATGGACACACGGTCAGGGTTGTAGATAAACCCGACGCGAATGTTTCCTCCGGGCTGACCGCCATCCGTTTTATCCAAAGGAGCAATTTCTGCAAACTCATAAGTTGGTCCACCCTTTGCCTCAATCGCATCAATGAGCTTCTGATAAGACTGATCTGCCTTAACGGTACCATCGTCTGTCGGGCCATTATTGTCTTGAACCTCTACCAATCCGATGATATCCGGCTGCTTCAAGTTGTTCACCATAGAGTCAGCAATACGATTCACTTTGTCCATAGAAGTTTCTGCTGAAAAGTTTTCCATGTTATAAGTAGCTACATTCAACTTTCCTTCTTCAACGGCAAGGTCAGTCGTTTCCCTTTCCGTACCACCATCAATAATGGCAGGGAAGTCGCCGGTGGTGCGGACTTTAAAGTTGCTGTAGTCATAGCTGACGATACCCGTGACAGACCCTTCGAGCTGATCTCCCACTTTGACATTGACGTCATAACCATCAACATCCAAGAGCACACGCTCCGGATTCGCGTCTTCTTCTGTCAACAACAGGCCGCCGGCATCTGTCATGGCCTGATCCTCATTGGTATCTACATAGACAGCAACTTCATCGTACTTCGGAGGAGAAGTGACGTGAGCATCTTTCAGCTCAATCCGCATGCCTTCAAGACTTTCATAGAAATCAAGACCGTCTGTTTCAGGATCAAAACTTTCCATTCCATCGTCCTCAATGTTCACTTTCGGCTGGATGCGATCCTCTCCGATGACGACCGTATCTGGTAAGGTGTTTTCAGATGATAGAATCGTAGAATCAGAAGCAGTGATTTGTGTGGTTAAAAGATCATCCGCATCATCGTATCCATCTTCACGCCACTCTTTAACTTCACCATTCACAGATACTTCATCCCCGACACTCACACCAGAGTTTCGATCATAAACATAGATCCCCTCTGATGTTGCAATATCATCATCAGGGTTTGTCCCTTGAATATAATAGCCATAAGTACCATCCAGAGCTGTGACAACCCCGGTGACACCTTCTACATTCATATCTACGTATGGAGATATATGGGAGGATCCTTGGATATCATGAATTTCCAATGAATCAACAGCCTTCAGCACTTCATAGGAGTAAGTAAATACTTCGCTCGTTTCTCCGCCCTCTTTGACTACAACCGCTTTGATTGTCGTATCTTTATTGATAGTGATAGGAGAATCGTAAACTTGACTTTCACTTGTAGGTTCCGATTCATCCATTGTGTAATGAATGGTTGCATCCGGTTGAGCCGTGCTGAGCGTGACTTCGGACCCTTCTGGAATGTTCCCAGAGTCCTTAGAAGCTATAACTGAGAAAATCTCTTCAATCACATCACTCTGGCTGCGAGGGATTAAACGATATTCATCAAAGCTATAGGTGACCACTCCGCGTAACAACTCATAGGTCTTCCCTACTTCGAAATCAACACTACCCTCGTTTGGAGAGATAAGAAATTCAGTACCACTTTCCTCAGCTAAATAATCACCACCGTCTCCTTCACCAACGATTTTCACATCGGTGAGTTCAACATACTCCCCTTCGAAATCTTCGCCTGATTCCTTACTGAAATCAGCTCCTTCTACTTGAAGAGCTGCGGGTACACCTTTATTTTCTTCTGTAATTACAATGCTTTCTGTTTGTATTTGTTCAAGTCCATAATAATCAGACAAAGCACCTTCTGCGGTAAACTCATCACCAATGTTGATTTTTTGGGACGTACGAACGACAATGCCGCCTGTTTCATCCTGTATGTACACATTCGTTTTGTCGCCACCTACAAAAGTTGCTGTTGCAATCCCTTTAATTTTGACATCCGTACCTTTTTCGGAGCTTCTAGCATCAGCAATACTGGAAAGTTCAACGGGTTCGCTTGGTGCAGGTGGTTCTTCTTCAGAGCCTTCGTCCGGGAATTGACCAATATAGGAAAATTCATCTTTTCCATGTTGTTCAAAAGACACAGACGGGTCGAATGCATCATCAGGGTTCGTATCTCCATCGAGATGATCTGCTTTCCTTGTCAGCGTTACATCACTTCCGAAGTTGTCCGCTGACCCGATTTGACCAAGTGAATCGACAATAGAATCACCTTTCTTTAGTAAGATGACATCATTTCCATTGAAGTTCACAACGCCGTTTCCTGTCCTGAGGTCTGCATCATCCAGCTCACTAGCTGTAGCACGCTGGTTGGCCAACACGAAAACATCACCATCTGCAAGCGTACCTTCTAAAGATAACGAAGCTGGACCAGAAGTGTTTCCGTTCGAGTACACTTCGAGAGTATATTGACTCAGATCTATATCTTCCCCAGTACCGTTATAGAGTTCCAGAGCTTTATTGTAAGAACTACCTTCTACATACTCTGTAACCAATAGCGAATCCGGCGACGTTGATTCTGCTTTAACCGGATGAGCAGGGACCGAGAACATCCCAAGCACCATTGAACTGACAACGACAGAGCTGACTCCACGTACAAAGTTTTTCTTTCTCAAAAGAGATAACCTCCCAATATTGTTTATAATTCTACAAAACTCCTCAACAACCTCCATTATATAGGAAATATTGTTTAATTTGTGTTAATTGTGTAAATCTTTGCTAAACAGTTTGAAATCGCTTACAATTATAGATTAATAAATAGCTGTTTTTTTCATCTCAAAAATGAAGAGCCTTCTCCTGCGTTCACCAAACTATTAAGTATAAACGTCCATAATAAAAAACCCCGATACCAATCAATGGTGTTCGGGGTTTTTTGTTTTATTTCTAACAGCAAAGTTGTGCTCCCATCTTCTTATAGTAAGACTTCCTACATACATCATGAGCACCATGAAAACATAGCCATCCATAGAATAAATAAATCGATCGATCAAATAGAAGATCAGAAGGAAGGCAGAGGCGATAAGCGTATCGATGATCACTTGATTTTTGAAAGAAATCGTGGATCACCACCCTTCATCGCTCAGGCCTGCGCCCATGTTGCAAGACGGTTTCAACGATAACATCGGAAGCTTCTTCTAATACCCTTCGATCAAAGGTCATATCCGGATGATGCAGACCCGGCTGAAGATCGCATCCGATAGCCAGCATCGTCGCTTTGAGCTCTGGCTTCATAATGGAATAGAAATGAAAGTCATCTCCCCCTGTCGTCTCGATCACAGGTTTTACATGGTCTTCGCCTTTCACTTCACTAATCGCACGTTCCACGTGCATGACTGCTTCCTCGCTCATGACTGCTGCCGGGACATCCGAAGCGACCTTCACCTTTACCTCAGAACCATGTAATTTGGAAACACAATCAGCAATGGTCTCAATTTTCGACAACAGTTCTGACATGGCTTCATTCGTCTGGGCACGTAAATCGATAGAAAAAGTGGCATTGCCGGGAATGATATTTGCACTGCTTCCTCCACTTTGAAAAGAAGTCATTTTTGCTGAATAAGGAATTTTTGGATCTAAATGAATGGAGTTCATCATCTGGACAACTTCCGTCCCCAGCTCGATCGCATTTTTGTTGAGATGCGGGCGTGCCCCGTGGGCATCTTCTCCCTTGATCTCTCCTTTCAAAAATCGCACCGCTCCATGCTGAATCCCTGGGGCGAATTCACCAGTACGAAGCTCCTGCATAGGTCTAAGGTGCAGACCATAAAGATATTCCACAGAATCGATGACACCCTCCTCCACCATCTTTAAGGCCCCTTCAATCTTTTCTTCAGCCGGTTGGAAGATGAAGCGAATCGTCCCGTTCCATGAATCTTTTCGTTCCTCTAACTTGTAAAGAGCTTCAAGAACAATCGCCATATGGGCATCGTGACCGCAGGAATGATTCGCTCTAAACTGTCCATCCACTTCCTGCCATAGGGCATCTATATCAGCACGCACAGCGATCACGGGGTCGCCTTGACCAAAGTCCGCAACTAAACCTGTGCAATCATCGAATTGCCTGATTCGCGCATTCGTCTTTTCCAGCAATGATGCAATATAATGGGTCGTCTCTGTTTCCTTCCAGCTGACTTCTGGATGATCATGAAGGTGTTCAAAGATTTCATGTACCGTCGGTCGGACGTTTTTCTTCATAAATACACTCCTCTTCACAATGGATTGTATGAAACACTTCCCCTTTTTCCTTTCTTTCCCTCCTTTATAGTTAGATTTATTGAATTGGAACAAGAAAAAGTAAACATAAATGAAACCAGAGTCAGGATCACTCCCGCTCTGGTTTACTGATTTCTCCTCTCGCTCTATGCCGGTTTCATTTGAAGCCATTACCTATCCTGATCGAATTACCTTATGAAATCATTGATGGACAATTTACGAAAACACCTTGTCGACCTTACTCCATTCCTTATCTGATAATTCAACATTAAGCGTCTTCAAATTATCAACCACCTGCTCCGTGCGCTTAGCTCCAGGAATCACAGCATCAATCGAAGGCTGATTCAAGTACCAGGCTAAAACAATATGAGGAATCCCTACATTTTTCTCTTCCGCTATAGGTCGAAGCTGCTCCACCTTTTCTAAATTCCGTTTGAAATTCTCTCCATGGAAGAGAGGATTCTTCGCTCGGAAGTCATCAAACGTCGTATTTTCATTATACTTTCCGGCGAGAAGACCGGAGGCAAATGGGAAGTATGGGATGAAAGAGATTTGATTTTCAGCCGTGTAGGGAAGCATCTCCTTCTCCGCTTCGCGTTTGAACAGGTTATATTCGCTTTGGATCACATCCACGTACCCATCTTTATCCGCTTCTTTCAACTGATCGACCGAGAAGTTCGAAACACCGATGGAACGAATTTTCCCTTCGTCTTTCAATTCTTTCAAGGCACCGACAGCTTCATCTTTAGGTGTCTTGTCATCTGGAAAATGGATATAGTACAAATCGATATAATCTGTACGGAGACGCTGCAAGCTATCTTCCACAGATTTTTTCAGAAAGTCCGGGGAATTGTTGAAAACGACATCTTCACCTTTAAACTGATGCGCACCTTTCGTAGCAAGAATGATGTCCTCGCGCTTGTATTCCTTCATCACTTCTCCAACCAGCTCTTCCGATCGTTCAGGACCATAGATAAACGCTGTATCCAGAAAGTTCATCCCATGGTTGAGTGCTGTGCGTACAACTTCCTTTCCTGCTTCTTCATCAAGATTCGGATATATATTGTGACCACCGACGGCATTGGTTCCAAGGCCGATCGGATTGACATAGAGCTCTGATTTTCCAAGGCGGGTTTGTCTGTCCATGTAAACATGTCTCCTTCTACAAGTTGGTGTTATTTACATTCCACAATAGAAGGAAGAAAAAACCAAACGATCTATTTTTATGACGCTATAACCTTCCCACGTTACTTTTACCAAATAGGAAAAGGCTAATAATTGTAAGCGGAAGGACAACATCCGATATAATAGAAGGATCCAATTAATCAAAGGTGATGACTACCTATGCAGCCAAAATGGAAACAGCTCGTACATTTGATTCGTGCGACCCATCCACCAAAACTGATTTTCTCGATCGCATTATTCTTAAGTTTACTCACAACGATGGCAGGCCTGGCCATTCCTTTACTCGCCAGCCAGTTAATCGACAACTTTGATCTGAACGATTTAAATAAAACCGTCATTGCAGGCATCGTCATCGCTTTCTTCGTCCAAGCCTTGGCAGGTGGGGTCTCTGTCTATTTCCTGGCCAAAGTCGGACAGCATATCATCGCTTCATTGCGGGAGCAGTTATGGGAAAAGCTTCTCGTCCTTCCGGTGTCGTATTATGATTCCCACGAGACGGGGGACGCGGTCAGCCGGATGACGAACGATACAGGGGTCATCAAAAACCTGATTACCGAGCATTTCACAGGTTTCATAACCGGGATCATTTCCGTTGTCGGGGCAATCGTCATTCTTTTCTACCTGGACTGGCCGTTAACGCTTGTGATGTTTTCCATTATTCCTCTAGCTCTCCTGTTCCTCATTCCGATTGGTAGAAAGATGGCGAACATCTCGCGTAACTTGCAAAAGGAAACTGCCGGCTTCTCTGCTCATTTGACCCGGGTCATATCAGAAATACGCCTTGTGAAAGCATCCAATGCCGAAGAGCGGGAATGGAACAAAGGAAAATCAGGAATCAATAAATTGTATGCCCTCGGTTTACGGGAAGGTGTCATCCAGGCTTTGATGTCGCCCCTAGTTTCTTCGCTGATCATTGTTGTGCTTGTTTTGATCATCGGCTTCGGTGGTGTACGGGTAACTTCAGGAGCCATGACTCCAGGGGAGCTCGCTGCTTTCTTCATTTACTTGTTCCAGATCATCATGCCGATTACACAGATTGTCGTATTCACCACCCAATTTCAAAAGACGGTCGGGGCTACGGAAAAAGTGCTTTCGATTTTATCGTTGGACGGGGAAGATTTGCAGGCTGGACGTGAGGTCGAGTCTTTCGACCACAGCCTGATTGTGGATCGGTTATCATTTAGCTACCATCCTGAAGAACCTATTTTAGAGAACGTTTCTTTTACAGCGAAGAAAGGGGAGGTAACGGCGGTTGTCGGTCCTAGTGGGAGCGGGAAAACGACGCTATTCTCTTTGATTGAACAGTTTTACTCCCCCTCTGACGGAAATATTCTCTATGACAGAGAACCCATTTCCACTTACACCCTTAAATCCTGGCGCACGATGATCGGCTACGTATCTCAGGAAAGTCCACTTTATGCAGGTACCATCAGAGACAATTTAACCTATGGCCTTGATGGGGACATTCCTATAGAAAAAATTCATGCCGCCGCGAAAATGGCCTATGCTGATACGTTTATCCAATCGTTGTCCCACGGATATGATACAGAGGTTGGCGAACGAGGCATCAAATTATCCGGTGGGCAAAGACAGCGCATCGCGATTGCCCGCGCCCTTCTCAGGGATCCTGAAATTCTTATGCTGGACGAAGCCACCTCGAGTCTCGACAGTCAATCAGAAATCGTGGTTCAACAAGCCTTGAAGAATTTGATGAAAGGACGAACGACCCTTGTCATCGCCCATCGCCTCTCTACGATTGTCGATGCGGATCAAATCGTTTTCTTAGAGAAAGGAAAAGTGACAGGAATCGGCACTCATGAAGAGTTGTTTCAGAAGCATACGCTTTACCGTAATTTTGCCAGGCAGCAGCTAAAAACAGATGTAGGAACCAGCTAGAAACGTTTTTCATCCAACAGCATCGGCCTCTGAATCATCCGCTTTACCAAAACCGTATTCGCATCCATTCTCGCGGATTACTCCAAAAAAAAGAGCGCCCACCTAGGAGGACGCTCTTTCTTATTGCTTTATTTAAACTGTCTTGTCGCTTCGACAGCCTTCTGCCAGCCTTTGTAGAGCTTTTGCTGCTCTTCTTCACTCATCTCACTCGTAAACGTTCGGTCATTTTCAGATTGCTGTTTAATTTCTTCTTTATCTTTCCAATAACCAACCGCTAGCCCTGCCAAAAAGGCGGAGCCGAGGGCGGTCGTTTCCTGAACGACTGGACGCTCGACCGGTACGCCGAGAATATCGCTTTGGAACTGCATCAGGAAGTTGTTCTTGACTGCACCGCCATCCACACGAAGCGCTTTCAAATCAATGCCTGAATCGGCGATCATCGCATCCAGCACATCTTTCGTTTGGTATGCGAGGGATTCCAGCGTTGCGCGGACGAAATGTTCTTTCGTTGTGCCACGTGTCAGGCCGAACATCGCGCCTCTTGCATCACTATCCCAGTATGGTGTTCCAAGCCCAACAAAAGCGGGAACCAAGTACACCCCGTCGGAAGAATCTACGGAAGTGGCAAGGGCTTCTGTTTGTGGAGCATCCTCAATCATCTTCAAACCATCTCTCAACCATTGAATCGCTGATCCAGCGACAAAGATGCTTCCTTCAAGGGCATATTCGACTTTTCCATCAAGACCCCAGGCAAGCGTCGTCAATAGACCGTGGTCTGAAGCCACACCTTCTTCTCCTGTGTTCATCAACATGAAGCAGCCCGTTCCGTAAGTATTTTTCGCCATCCCTTTTTCAAAACAAGCTTGGCCGAACAGCGCTGCCTGTTGGTCACCTGCGACTCCCGCAATAGGAACTTCATGACCGAAGAAATGATAATCAACCGTATGAGCGTAAATTTCCGATGATGGTTTCACTTCTGGAAGCATGGACGCTGGGACACCTAAAATGTCGAGAAGTTCCTCATCCCACTTCAAGTCATAAATGTTGTACATCAACGTACGAGAGGCGTTAGAGTAATCCGTGATATGAGCTTTTCCACCGGAAAGCTTGTACACAAGCCATGTATCAATCGTTCCGAATAATAGCTCCCCGTTCTCTGCCTTTTCTCTTGCGCCTTCAACGTTGTCTAACATCCATTTCACTTTTGTTCCAGAGAAGTATGGATCTAAAAGCAAACCGGTTTTTCCACGGAAAAGATCATTGTGACCAGCCGCTCGCAGCTCTTTACAAATATCTTCGGTCTGACGGGACTGCCACACGATCGCTTTGTAAATCGGCTTTCCAGTATTCTTATCCCATACGACAGCGGTCTCCCGCTGGTTGGTAATTCCGATTCCCGCGATTTGCTGTGGACTTACATCGGATTTTCTTAATACCTCTGCAATACAGGCAAGGACAGAAGTCCAAATTTCATTCGCATCGTGCTCTACCCAGCCTGGTTTTGGAAAGAACTGTTCAAATTCTTTTTGAGCTGTCTCTACAATTTTCCCTGCTTTGTTAAAAAGAATCGCTCGGGAACTCGTTGTGCCCTGGTCAATTGAAAGAATGTATTGGTTTTCCATATCAATCATCTCCTTAAATTTTAATTAGCTCACTTTATTTTCTATTTTGTCGCTGTAGGTTTGTCCTTTTTTCAATTCAGAACTTGCAGCACCAATCAGGATGAATGCGACAATCACGGACAAGATCCAAAAAGCAACGGACAGTTCCTGCATAAAGATGGCTCGGTAAAAAAGAGCTCCATAGATTCCACCTAAAATTGGTCCTACGACTGGGATCCAGGCGTAACTCCAATCGGAACCACCTTTTCCTGGGATCGGAAGCAGGGCATGGGCAATTCTCGGCCCTAAGTCACGTGCAGGGTTAATCGCATAACCGGTCGTTCCCCCGATGGACATCCCGATCGCTACAATGAGCGCACCAACAATAAGTGGATTCAAGCCTTCCGTAAATTCATTCGCACCAATAAATAATAGACCCATGAGAAGGACAAATGTCCCGATCATTTCACTGATTAAATTGGAAAAAGGACTGCGAATCGCTGGATCTGTAGAAAAGACCGCAAGCTTCGCTCCTTGATCTTCCGTGGCCCGCCAGTGAGGCAGATAGTTAAGAAAGACAATGCCTGCCCCGATAAGAGCTCCAATCATCTGAGCCGTAATATAAAGCGGTACCTTCGACCAAGGAAAATCTCCGATGGACGCCAAACCTAATGTAACGGCAGGGTTAATGTGCGCTCCAGAAAATCCACCGACAGCGTAGACCGCCATAGTAACGGCAAGCCCCCAGGCAATAGTGATAACCACCCATCCGGCTCCTTCTGCTTTCGAATTCTTTAGAACAACGCCACCGACTACGCCGCCACCAAAAATAATTAAAATCATGGTACCAATCAGTTCCGCGACAAACTCTGACATACTCAACACTCCCTTTTTGTAAAATATGGTAGTATATGAACAAAAAAGGAGACCCACACAAAGAGCCTGGACGATAAACGTCCGGCAAAAGTGTGAGTCTCCAAATCTCCGTCACATACTTAACTTGTTGTTGCTAATTATATGACACTATGTAAGCGGTGTCAATAACTATTTAAAAGGGTTATTGCTTAATGGAAAGATGAATAGCTTCTTAACACCAGCGAATCGCGAGAATGTTTATGAAGCTTGGAAACACGATCCCCCTTCGATGAACTCTGAAAAAAAGTCAAGCGCAACTGACTTAACAGCTGCGCTTGACTCTTCATTCATTTAGGCACCCATAGAGGAAAGGGCACGTTTGCTTTCTTGTTGCTCTTGTTCTTTTTTCAACTGCTGTACCTTGTTTCGCTCTGCTTCCAACTCTTCCTGAAGCCTCTTGTTTTCTTTAACAAGCAAGTCTCTTTGGTCCAACACTCTCAGCATATCTTCTCTCATTTTCGTTCTCCTTTCATAAAAGCGAGGATTTTATGGTAAATTGTAGAAAAATGACGGTTTATGATTTCATAGGATATAAGTACCCCGCCTTCTCACATCTCAAACATTCAATGATAAATTATAATCATACTACTCTTCCTTTTTCAGCTGCAACAAATAGACAAGCGCTCCGAAGATAGGGATGGCCCCGAACCAGTGTCGCTGGTTTGCTCTTCCATTCCTACGCTCCTTCCAGTAGATGACGAAAATAGACAACAAGGTTAAGACCACAAAATCCATGGTCATTACGTGGACAAAGTTAGACGTTTGGAAAGCCCGCCAATAAGCCTGACCGTCTCCACTGACCAGTCCATGCCATAATAAAGCGGCAGTTACAGCCATAAGAACAAAAATAAAAAAACGAGTATGGAAGACCTTCACGAACCAGTCTGGGATTCTTCCTCTTTTCATCTCCCTTGTTTTTGATAAGAAAAAATAGGGCATCAATGCAAAAGCTCCCAGCACGAACATGCCTAAAAGGAACGGCCATAACGGAAGACGACTACGATCTTCTCCGATAAGCAGAGCTACAAAAACGAGGGGATAGATGCCGAGGAAGCTGAACACCATCAATAAAAGGGGATCAGGTTCATCCATTTTCATCAGTTGTTGAAGATATCCAGAGCTTCCTTGAGGGGCTAGAAAAAAAGCGTACAAGAGGAAGGCAATCCAACCGGTCAAAAATATCATTTGTCGCAAACTCATTCGTCTTCACCCATCCTTTGATTTAATGAAAAGAGTATAAAACGTTTTACCCCCGCTTAAAAGGTAAAACACCTCGTTCTTTGTCTCCATTCTGTAAAAATCTCTATCCATCTCCTTATATAAGCAGGCTTCAGACCCCTTTATAATTAAACAATAAAAAGCGCAGCACCCACTTGATTGCGAATGCTGCGCTTTTCTCTAGTTTTTAAGAGCGATTTTAGGATAGGTGTTTCAAGTCTTCTTTTTCCAAATGAAGAAGATTCTAATTCGTTTTAAAATTCATTGGATTTTATTGTTTTATAGGGAGAATCGTTCCTAAATAAACTTCACACAAACAGGCTCTGGAACATGAACGTCCGATTGAAGGAGGGAAAGCTTCCCTGTCTCTGTGTCTCTTTCAAACAATGTCATCGTGTTCGATTTCTGATTCGTAGCAATCACGAATTTCTCGGTAGGATCCAGCACAAAGTCGCGCGGCCAGTTCCCTTCTGTGGACGTCCATTCGACAAACGTCAGCTGCCCCGTATCTTGATCAACTTTATAGGAGGCAATGGAGTTATGCCCACGGTTTCCAGCGTAAACAAATTGTCCATCGGAAGAAATATGGATGGCACTTCCGTCATTCGTTTCATTAAAACCTTCCGGAATTGTTTTAATGGCTTGTTGTTGAGTAAAACTTCCATCTTTCTCATCGTAATGAAGAACAAGGACTTCTGAACTCAGTTCTGTCATCACGTACGCATACTTTTTATTCGGATGGAAAGTGATGTGTCTTGGACCACTGCCAGGCGCTGTGTTGAATACTTGCACCTGAGTAAGATCCCCCTCATCAGCTGCATAAGTGATCACCCGGTCACTTCCAAGGTCGATCGCAATCACGTATTTTTCATCAGGTGTAAAACCAGCATAGTGCATGTGCGGTTTTTCCTGTCGTTCATGAGGACCAGTACCCTCGTGTTCGACCACGGCGGCAGCTGGATTCAAAGATCCATCCTCCTTCGTTAAGTAAGAGACGATATTCGTTGTATGATAATTAGCTGTTACCACTGTGTTGTTCTCATGATCGACACTCACATGGCACGGCGGGGATCCGGCAGAGGTTTGAGTATTTAATTTGGTCAGCTCACCTGTTCCACCTTGAATGGAAAAGGCCGTCACCCCGCCATTTTCTCCTTCTTTCGTGACGGCATATAAATTCTTTTGATCGTCACTCACGGTCACATATGTCGGGTTACCCAACTCTGCCGCTAACTTCACATCTTTCAATTCTTTGTTGTCTGTATCCAGCGTGAACTGGTACACGCCTTTACTATCCTGTTTTGTATAAGTTCCAACATATCCAACATACTTTGCCATTACCAAAACTCCTTTATCAGCTGTATTCATATATCCTTTCAGATCGAGCATTCCCATTCATTATCTCATAAACGCTTGGTCTTCTAAATCACTTCGATTTCCCTTTATTTATACCCGGGATTTCCTCCTCTTAACGCTACATCCATATCTTGTCATCATGATCGCAGGAACGTATGATGAATAGACACAGGTGAAAAGAACAGACAGGGAGGTAGGAACATGAGATATAAAAGAAAAGATTACTTCCGGTATGAGTTCAAAAAACCGCTACAAGCGTTCTTCCGTATTCATAGAGTGGGCAGAAAAGAGGTTAATACCTCAAAAGGCGAGGCCAGGATCATCAATATCAGTCCTCATGGGATGAAGTTGAATACAAACTTGGACCTCCCTCACCAGGACGGGCATGAGGTCAAACTGTCCATCAGTTTCCACTTGAACGATCAACATTTCCACCTACCCGGGACGATTGTTTGGAAGAAAAAAGTTGCTGCCTTCAATTATGGGATCTATATGGATCTGGATGAAGCGGAAAGCCAAGGGTTAGTGAAAGCGCTCAAGGTTTATGCGAGCAGCCAGGACAATGTAGATGAGATTTAAACGAAGTCCTGTCGGTAAAACAACTTCCCGCCTTTCCTATCACACACGATTTCTACCATCGTGAACATTCCTAGGAAAAGTTCCCCTTCAATAATGGCATGAAAAAGCGCAGGGCTAATGAAAAGTGTTTGCCCTGCGTTTTCCTGACATCATTTATTCTTCCTCTCTTTAAGCCGCTCTTCATACCACACCGCATCATAGGCTAGAGTACATAGCTATAAACAAACAGAAGGTGAAAAGACTTGCTCCTATCAGACTTTTCCCAACATATTCTCCAGGTATTCTCTTTACCAGTTCAAAGGTTATCGG
This sequence comes from Halobacillus sp. Nhm2S1, assembly GCF_019599545.1. Lineage (GTDB taxonomy): Bacteria > Bacillota > Bacilli > Bacillales > Halobacillaceae > Halobacillus. The sequence goes on from NZ_JAIEZV010000002.1 coordinate 363,769, forward strand.
AAAAGCAAAGGCCACCGGTATGATGTAAAAGGTATAGAAGATGAAGAATGGAGTCAGAATTACTAAAAGAATAACTGCCACGATCAGGTACATCCCAAACCCTATAAAAAACTTTCCCATAACCAATCGTCTTATTAACCGGTCGGTGAAGAACGAGACTGGGAGAGCATATACAACATGCCCTAAAAAAATGAAACAGGCATTCATATATAAATTCCCTATAAAATGGTTATATTCGGATGTAAGGCAAATCGTAAGTATAAATGATGCTACATTCCCACTTAATAAAACCGCTAGTAAATTCCGCATGACAAAACTCTCTTTTCCTATCTATTTATATATCTTTTATTTTCTCACAAATGATCGGTAGAAAAAAATGAAAATCAACCTCCACTTTTCTTATTAAAAAACATCCGCAATTAACTAATAAATACCATTTAAAAACTCCTGATACTACAAAAACAAACCCTAAAACCGAACAATTAAATTTAAATTTCATAAAACGTTCCCTTTTAGGTTGATTATCGTACAAGCGTTTGTTATAGTAGCAACACAATCACATCACGTACTCGTATATTCTCAGTAATAAGGTCTGAGCGTCTCTACCTGGTTCCCATTGAAAGAACCAGACTACGAGTTGAAGCTATACAGCTGCTGTCATGCAGCTGTGATTTTTCAGCATTCCGCTGAAATCAAGCTTTAACTTTTTAGTCTGGAAGGTAGTGTATTCTACTTTCCAGACTTTTTTATTACCTTAAAAACGAGCTACGCTGGGGTTGAATTACATCAAGGGAGAGCTACTTATGAAGAACATTCGCACCATTGCATTCGTACTATTCATCACACTCATTTTTTCTTTCCTGGCCGGATGCCAAAATTCCACAGAAGGGGAAGCATCCGCTGAAGAAAACGAACAGCAGCCAATCATCATCCAGGGACCGATGCCTATTGAAGCAGAAAATTTTGCAGCAAAGCTTGATGATGTAGAAGAAGAAACTTCCGGCAACTTCGTCTTTTATAAAGGGAAAGTCGATAATTATCCTGTCATTGTCATGAAAACAGGAAAAGGAATGGAAAATACAGCCGCCGCTACGGCGATTGCTATCGAAAAATTCGATCCAGCTGCCATCATCAACCAAGGAACATCCGGCGGTCACGATCCTGACTTGCATGTGTTTGATATCGTCTTAGGTGAAAGAACGGTCAACATCGGCTCATTGAAGACTGGACACAGAGAAGATGAAGAAGGCATCGCACCGAAAGAATGGATTCCGATGGATCTCATGGCGTCTGAAGGCAGTGCGGGAGAAGACCCGGACGCTGAAAATATTCGTTATTTTGAAGGAGACATAGAACTGCTCGAAGCAGCGAAAGCCGTTAAGGATACTCATGAAGAAGGAAAAGTCGTAGAGGGTACGATTGGTTCTGCAGACGTCTGGAACAATGAAGTCGACCGCATCCAGTGGTTCCATGAGAACTTCGGCACATCCGTCGAGGAGATGGAAGGAGCGGCCGGTGCACAAATCGCCAAAGCCTATGACGTGCCATACCTCGGCATTCGTACGCTATCCAATAACAAAACGAACGGCGGCGAATATAATCCCGACACGGCTGAAGCGAACCAGGAGTATGTCTATGAAGTTGTGAAGGAGTACATTTCTAAATAGAGTTTATGGATGACCATAGCCTATGAATAAACTTAACCCTCATAACTATTGCCAAAAAAATCGAAGCATCCACGATCCCAGTGGATGCTTCGATTTCTTATGTTCCGAGTCAGATCATAGCGATGAGGACTGAAGGTTTCACACGAATGATTATGAACCATTCGTCTTCTCATATTGCTTCCCATATTCCTTCCTCATATGAAAATAATGAACAAGCCGGATCGTCGGACGGATGAGCATTTGAATACTCCCGAGGACAAAGAGTGTCACACCCCAGTTTTTTAAAGGTTCGAAATAAAAAAAGATACTACCGATCAAAAACCATAGTCCAAGCAAGACGTCATTGATGGTATAAAGAATGTCGTACGTTTTTTTAAAAAAGACATCATGTTTCCCTACATGAAGATCGATGTACCTCTGCTTGTCTGACTTTTGGTTCGACATCCTCTCACCTCCTATTTAGATTCATTCCCCCTCTCCGCTCGTTTTATAACGATAAAATTTTGCATTTGTTGATTATGCACAAATGTAAGCGCTTATATTTTGTTGTTTCAACGAACGTTTATAGATGAAAACATGATAGGGTAGTACATGGACATGATTAAAGACCGCCCTACATAGACGGTTACAACAGGATTAGGAGGGTAATGATGTTAGACGTATTGAATCAAATCAATGATGTTCTATGGGGAACACCCAGTTTGGTCCTGCTATTCGGGACAGGGCTTTTCTTGACCATCATGCTGAAAGGGCTGCAGTTCAGTAAGCTGTTCTATGCCTTTAAACTTGCATTTACCAAAGAGGATAAAACCGAAACATCTCAAGATTCCCAAGGAGATATCAGTAACTTCAAAACTTTAATGACAGCGCTATCAGCGACCATAGGTAACGGAAATATCGCAGGTGTCGCTACAGCTTTGACGCTCGGTGGCCCCGGCGCGATATTCTGGATGTGGATCGTCGGCCTGTTAGGGATGGCGACCAAGTATTCTGAAGCCCTCCTTGCGATGAAGTATCGTGTAAAAAATGAAAACGGAGAATATTCCGGTGGACCGATGTATTATGTAGAACGAGGGATCGGCAAGAAGTGGAAATGGCTCGCCGTCGCTTTTGCGTTGTTCGGTGCCTTTGCCGCTTTAGGAATCGGAAACAGTGTTCAGTCTAATACCATTTCCGATGTTATGACAGAAAGCTTCCATATCAATGGCTGGTTTACTGGAGCCGTGCTTGCGATCTTGACAGGGCTGATTATTTTCGGAGGCATCCAGCGGATCAGTACAGTGGCAGGATTTTTTGTTCCAATCATGGCTTTTCTGTATATTGGCGGAGCTCTATTCATCATCATCGCCAATTACGAAGCGATCGTCCCTGCTTTTGAAATGATCTTCCAATACGCGTTCAGCCCGGTATCCGCCGCTGGTGGATTTGCAGGTGTTGTCGTGATGGAAGCCGTCAGAAGCGGTGTATCACGAGGAATTTTCTCAAACGAAGCCGGTTTAGGTACGGCCGCCTTGATTGCTGGAAATGCTAAAACCGATCACCCAGTAAAACAAGCGCTCGTGGCCATGACAGGTACATTCATCGTAACGATCGTCGTTTGTACCATGACAGGTCTTGTCCTGATCATGACAGGATTCTGGGATCCATCCGGTGGAGCGATCTCAGGCGTTCAACATGCGACTGGCCTGGACGGCGGCGCGCTAACAAGTGCAGCATTCGGACATGCACTAGGAACGATAGGCGAATACATCGTAGCCTTTTCCGTCATCTTCTTCGGCTTTTCAACAATTGTAGGATGGTACATGTACGGAGAGAAGTGTTTTGAATATCTATTAGGTCTGCGCTACATCGTACCCTATCGGTTCATTTACATCACAGCAACCTTTATGGGTGCTGTCATGCAGCTTGACCTCGTATGGGCGTTTGCGAACATGGCTAATGCCTTGATGATGATTCCGAACTTAATCGCTTTATTGCTTCTTTATAAGGTCATTGTGAACGAAACGAACAATTACTTTAATGACTATATTCATCAGCAGCACTACACTCGATCAAAAGCAAGCTAATCTATTTATAAAACCACCTGTCTGGAGGCAGGTGGTTTTACATTTAAAGAACAAGATATAAATTCTTACAAAAAACTTAAAAATAATGCTGCTCAATTAAAAGAGCAGCATTATTTTTTTCGGTGTATTATTAATTGATATTGTGAAACCTTAGAGCGAAAAGGTGTCTTCCAGGAGAATAAACCACTCCATCACCTCCTAGAGTCAATGGACCACCAAGTTTTTCACTTACTCCATTACCAATATAAGAAGATAACCTATTATGTTCCTCATCAAAAACAACAATACTAGAAATTCCGGTCATTGAATTATTTGAAACCACGTAAGTATTACCAACATCATCAAAGGTGACAGGATACGTGCGATACTCTACACCATAAGAAGCTTCTATTTGTTGAGAAATTGGATTAACGACTGTAATTTTGTCAGCCCCATTGATATATATCTTTCCATTAGGTGAAATTCTAGGTTCAGAACCATTGGAAAAAAGGTAGTCAGTAGATACACTCCACAATACCCCCTCTTTGTCCAAATTCTTAGGATTAGGGGATACAGCATAAAGTCTACTACGTACAGAGGATAGTACATAAACCGTTCCATCGTCGCCTATGACTGGCTTCCCTCTTAAATAATGATTCTTCAAAAGAACTTCCACTTCACCTTGAGAGTTTATTTTAAACAAACTGCCATCTGCAACTATATATACGTGACCGTTACTTACTTCAATATTGGATATAGACACATATGCCCCCTCTGACAAAAGGTTTGCTTCCCATACAACACGTCCTTCTTTTGTTACAGCGTAAACAGAGGCACCTTTATTATCCTGATAACTAGATGAAACAGCTACGATTAGGAGATTTTCCATGATGGCTAATCCCCCCTTTACTTTTCCAGATCCAAAGGTTAATGGTGTAGACCATAAAGGGTTATTATTCAAATCATAAGCCATCACTCCAGAAATATTACTTATAAAGAACTCACCTTCTCGAGTAATAAGATAATCACGAGGGATGGCGTAGGAACGTTCCCACCTTACTTCTCCATCTGGATTTAGAGATAAGATCCTACCGCCTGACTGAGCGTAATATAAATTCCCATCAGGTCCAATCTGAACTTTATAGGGCACACCAATATGTTGCTTCGTCCAAATCAGTTCCGGTTTTAAAGGATCTTCTGGTTGTTCCGACTCGTCAGCATTAGAACAAATAGGTTCGTTCCATTCCGTAGATAGATCCCAAATAGGGAACTTTTCATAAGTAATGAATTTCCAAACAATATCAGAGGTAATATATTTCCCAGTACTTAAGCATAGGGCCTCGTTCTCATTTTTATCCACCTTTCCTATTACACCAACAGCATTCTCAGAGCTAATCATGTTCAATTGATTATATTTGACATTAAAATCGAGCGTTGGCCCTGCAGTTGCTGTACCTGTAAAACTATATTTAACAGGTTTTATTTCAGCATTTAGTGTTCCTCTGGGTTTTTGTACATTTTTCTCATATTTTATTAGCCCAGCGTTAGTCACATGCCCGGTAATTTTTACACCCGTATTAATTTCTGCATTTTCTTCCATTCCAACCTCTAGATACCCCTTTCCACTTGCGGTGATTCTCATGCTTAGGACCACCTCAGCAGAAAAAGCGTTTTTTACAGGGAATTTAATCTTAGCCAATTTAATTCGATTTTCATAATCTGTTGCTATATCTCCTCTCAAGTTTAAATTAGACTTTTGATTTGCTGATAGAGACACAGATCCTTCTTTTAATAAGAAATTTTCATACACACTTTTAACTGTTAGCGTTGGGCCTTCCATAGAGAATTCTCCCTCTAATCTTAAAGAAGCTAATTCATTATCGTCCTCGTATTCCATAAGTGATTTATCAAATTTGAAAAGATATCTATATCCTGTGATTGATAATTGCTCTTCCGAACTTATGGATTGTACTGAGAGTGTTTGTTCTTCTTCTGAAATAGGGATGGCTTCCATCTCTATCCCCTCTTCAATTACAATATCCTCTGGTGTAACCGCCTTTGTAAAATCTAGACCAACTTCAGAAAAAATCTCATTGAAGCTAGGATCTTTTGTTTTAATAATTAAATAATCCTCTTTTTCTTCCACACTAGAAACTTTTAAGGAGAGACCTTCCATAAAATTATCTAATGGAGGAATTATTAGTATGTCTCCCTCCTGATAGTTTTCTAGATCTTGATCATTCCTTAACTGAATATCTCCTTTTGGTGTTATTTGGATTAGGTTGTACAAGAAAATATCGGGTACCTTTTTTACAGTATCAAGATATGTGACGTCAGCAATTGCCTCATCCATCTCATTCTTCAAGTCTTCCTTAAGCTTTCCTACCTGTGCATTAAGTTCGCGGTAAGTAAGTGGTTTGTTCGGTAGGAACTTTCCGTTACTATGTACTTCCACATATCCAGCATCAAAAGCCGCTTTAACCAGTGAGCGATGCTCTTTGAATTTTTTTTCATCCTTAAACGGCAATTCTTCTGTTGGACTATCGATATCAAGCAAGCGTGCAATCATGATTGCTGATTCGATCTTCGTGATAGGTTTCTGGGGTTGAAATTTGAAGTTAAATTCTTCGGGAATTAGGAACTTCTTCTTAACAGCGGTATTAATATAGGGGAGACTGTAACTATACATTAAATCTTTGAAACTCGATTCTTTCTCCAAAGAAAGGGGGATATGGCTAGATTTCACTAAGACCTTAATATACTCTTCACGACTAACTGGATGATCAGGATTTACATTCCCTGACAACATGTTCAAGAATTCACCTTCTTCAAGCGTCGATAATTCCATGGATTGATTTCCCTTAATAAATGATGAGCCCACTTTTCCTTCCTTAGCTAATACACTTTCACTTACAAAAAGCAATAAAAGCGAGCAGAGCATAAAAGTAATACAAGTTCTTGTGTACTTCATCTTCCCTAACCACTCCTTATTCTATTAAGTAATTACTCAATAATCGTAGGTCTTTCATACCCGGAAGTAAATACTTTCTACAAAACATGTCACATAAACTGAACTTTTTATCAGGTATGTTTACGATATAGTATTAAAACTAAATAACTAAATTTCACCAATCATTTTTTGTCTATTTCCTGCCTTTATCAGTTTTATTTGCAAAATATAAAGCAAGCTGAAAAAATGCTAAAAACATTCTGCCTCCGGACAGGTTAGGGGTTTCCTCATTTACTCAGTCTAGTTATTACTTCCATTATAAGGAATATTAAAGGTGAAAAGTTTTATCAAGCTTCTTCCCTCTTACCCAGCATAGGAGCTGTAGTCTCCTCATAACCAGGTAAATCAATGTTTATAGCACCTTTCAAATACATCTCGAATCTCATATAATCAAGCTTCAACCCTTCTCTAAAAAAGTGTACATCTCCTAAGACCTCCACCACTTCTAAAAGCAGTTCCGCATTCGATTTCATCTCCGTCCTCAATCCGGCAATACTATAAAACAAGAGTAAGTCCGCTCTATTATTAGGTTTTTCTATTATTTTTCTAATTTGCAGCAATTCAGGACGTTGAAATGGTGCACCTAAATACCCTAAATCACTGAACCTTTTGAGGACATTTATATTATTGGATGAACAGTAATCAAACAACATTTTATCCTGATAGATAATGCGCTCAACTGGAGTCCATGAGTTTCCAAAATTTATAGACTTCCTGTAATAACAGAAAACATTTTTCATCAATTGCCCACATCCTATTAAGCGTGATCGTTTTAAAATGAAAGACAAAAAAAGCATATGCATCCAATCATCTGGATTCATATGCTAGTATGGCCTCGTTCACTGATCACCTATTCACTACGTAATAGATTTATGGGGCTTAGAAAAAGATTTTGGTCAGGATTCCCCCTTTACCTAAGGAAGCAATTGAATGATATGTTTGACGGCACCCGTTAAGTCTTTTTGAGACCAGCTTGGCAGTTTCCCATGCTGAACCGCCAAATCATGGGAAGCTGGAATATGGACAAAACCTGATGGAACTTCTAGATTGTTCTCATGGAAATGATAGAGCGCTTGATACATCACATGGTTACACAGATAAGTCCCGGCGGTATTGGATACCTCAGCTGGATACCCTTTTAATTGTAGGTCTTCAACAAACCTCTTAATTGGCAGTGTAGAAAACAATCCATCCGGTCCCTCTTCCTGGATCCGGTCCCCATCAGGTGTGTTCCCTTCGTTATCCTTCTCATTACTTTCATTACAATTGATGGAAATTCGCTCTGGTGTAATTTTGTAACGGCCGGCAGCAAGACCAAGCGAGATGACAGCATCTGGTTCGACATCTTGGATATGTTCTAAAATTTCTTGCCCTGACTTGTTGTAATCTACGGGAAGGATCCTTCCTTCTATCTGATATCCATTCATCTCTTTGCCTTTCAATTCCTCCACGATGTGGGTTGTTGGGTTGATCGGGAAGTCGAGGAATGGCTCAAAGCCTGTGAGTAAGAGTTTCTTCATTGAATCTTTCTCCTTTCCCTTAAGTTTTCTCTCTATGGTTTGTATTGTCTTAATGCTTTACTACTTAGGATTTTTCACCCGGAAAGTATTCTATTAAACCTTCTCTAGCTAATTAAAACACCGAATATCAGCATAATGACAGCAATTACTCCTCAAAACGATAACTAATAGAATAATATCAAGCAAAAAAGCAGCGTAACACAAATAATTAGATGTTGATGTTACGCTGCTTTTGTTCTATTTAGTTTTATTGTGAAATTTTCACCCGGCACTTTAAGAATAGGTCACTCTGATGTGCTTGTTTTCTCTGCCACTTTATTTTACTTGTTCAAGCAACTCCTCAGAAACCGTCTCATCAATGGCTCCCGTACCACCTAACAAGGTAAAGTGACGCACACCGAGCATATCCGCTGCTTCAGCTATGGATTCATCCACTCTAGTAGGAGGGACAAGCAGGAACGTGCTATTCGTTTTCGCTGCAAGGACGGAACCTGTAAGAGCATCAGCAAAGTCAGCACCAGTGGCAATGAACGCTTTGTCAGCCGGATTGAGCATAGTTGCAACCTCTGCAGATGTTTCGTAACGGTTTTTCCCACTATAGCGGCCAGCTTCGGGTAGTTGATTAAGAACTCCATCGGACACAACACTGCTTCCACCAACGACTATACTTGATTGAAAGTCGGATAAGGATGTCTCAGTAACTTCAGGAAGTTCATTTGGACGGGTTAATAGAATGGGATAACCCTTTTCCGCTGCATGAGAAGCGATTGATAAAGCATCCGGGAAGTTTAAGCCGTTTGCTACAACTGCTTTCTCCGGCTCTCCATCTAGAACAGCTGCAATGTAGGCGGCTGTTTCAAAACGGTCTTTTCCGCCAATCCGCTCCGCTTCAAGCCCCATGCCTTTCAACTCGTCTTCCACATACGTATCTACTGCCCCTTCTCCTCCTAAAATCACAGCCTTCTTCGCTCCCAATCTTTCAATCTCTTCTTTCACCAAGGAAGGAAGCTTAGAACCTGTTAGTAAAATCGGTGCATCCAACTTATAGGCAAGCGGTGCTCCAGCAAGCGCGTCAGGGAAGTCGTCTCCACGGGCAATGATGACCGTATCTGCTGTATCCCATCCATGGGTGGAAATCTTCACTGCGGTTTCATAACGATCCATGCCTGCGATTCGTTCAGAAGATATCGGAATGATCGGCTTAAGCGCTTGCCAGAATTCTTCCGCAATCCTCATATACCCTTCTTGTCCAGGGTGGACGTTCTGTGGATTCGGGAGGTATTTCTGATAATTCTCAGCGATGGCGTCGAATGTCGGGACGTAACCACTCCCAGATTGTGTAGCAATGGTCTCAATGACCTGGTTCAATGAATTCATCAACTGAATAAAAGTTGCCTGCTGCTCGGCAGGGTAAGCATAGAAAGGGTTGTAATACCCCATCACAAAAACCTTCGCATCAGGATTCAAGGTACGAATCGCACCCATGATTCCAATGTAATTGTCCCTTACGTCTTCAAGCTTAGCTTTCACAACTTCAGGGTCCTGCAAATCCTCAGGGTTATTTCTTAGAATTTCAAGAAAGTCATTGGCACCGACACTTAAAGTAATGAGGTCTGCGTCACTAACAGCAGCCTGCGTCTCCGTATCATTTTGCAGTTGTGTCAACAAGCCTTCAGACGTTAAACCCGGCACAGCGTATTCTTTCGTAAATGAACCCAAACGATAGATATTCTCTAAATCCTCCGCAATGAAATCAGGATAACCTAAACCTGCCGTATTATCGAATTGAATACCATAAGCTAACGAGTCTCCAAGCGCGACATAGTTCCAATCCTTAGTCGAATCGTCCGTTTCCTCTGCAAAAGCAAACGACGGGGCTAACATCATGAAAACGAGTGACAGAATGGCAACGAACCGGACTTTGTTCCTCCCAATAACTTTATGGTCCAACATGTCCCCTCCTTTGTGTGTTCTTTAACAAACACGACCGAAATCCAATAAAGAACACTTCTTTATATAATTAGACCTTTTCTTATTTATTCCTGCAAAATTCTCTTGATCCGATACCAATGCATCATACATATGTACCAGATTAAAAGGAATTCCTGACGGTTCAAATGGTAAGAAGCCAGGGTGGTGTTGAAGATGATGGTTGATGTTTCTGTGGGATTCATCCTAAATGCTTGCATATATGATACGCTTGGCCTATAAGACTTGCCATGTAAACTTGAGTTTCGTTCAAGAATGGAGCGTGCAACATTTCTTATTAAGGAGGCCCACTATCGTTGACATCACTCCCATCCTACATATCTTTGCCCTATTCTTTCTGTCTGTCTACCTGGGATTATTGATTCGACTTTTCTATCCCAGACTTCAAAAAAGATGGATATCTCTGATCAACGCAGGCGTTCTGCTTTTTTATTCTTTCATGTTCCCTATGATTTTTTATATGTATTATTTATATTTCCCCCTTTCGTTCGCTTCCGCCTACCTCGGTCTTTTAATAGGCAGAGGGATTCACAACCTCATATCCCGAGAAGAGCGCAGGCGTATGAAACAAGTTCGGTCCACTAAACAAGTTAAGAAAGGCTAATCGAACGGCAGCAACTAGGTTAAATGATTTATAAATCGGAACTTCATCAAACTGGTGCTTATGTTTTTAATAAAAAATCATACAAAACAAGGCTTCCCTGAATGTGGAAGCCTTGTTTTGTATCCAATCAACAATAATCATAGACGGGCCTAGGCAGGAAAAGCGTTACATCAGCTTCGCTTCCCCCACTTATCCTTCTTCTCTTTTATTTCGTGCTTCTTCCAAGGCATACAACGCCTCATTGTAGTGATAGTTGATTTCTGCATGTGATTTCCCTTTATTCATTTTTTCGACATGCATTAGGAATTTCAGAATAGCATCGTCAACCTTTTTATTACCTGTCCGTCGAAACGGAACCAGATCCCCCATATGGATCTCCCCCATCGTATTGGCTTCCCTTTTACAATACGAATGGTTACAGGAAACGTGTGGATGCGTGCCATTGTACTAAAAAAAGAAGGACATAAGATGATGTATGATCGCTGGTGCCAAGTGTAAAGCCACTTACCTGCACGAAATGAAATCATTCATGCAAAAGGAAAAAAGCGTAACATCTACAGAATCAATATTACGCCCTCCATAAATTTGCAAATACATTTGTTGTCAGATGCACAGCATTTCAATACTTAACCACAGATCACATCTGTAGCTGCCGTGCACCCTATACTCCCAATCATTCCACACACAGTTGCCAGAGCGAAACCACCTACTCCAGAGGTTATTCCTAGTCCGACCGCAATGGCGTAACATCCCGCGCTCCCACCTGCCCCGCAAAGAGCAGCAAGCGTGTATTCACAAACTCCCAGGCTGGAAAATGATGCACTTCCTTGACCATCAATCAATTCTTTAATCTTAACACCTGCATCCTCGATGACCTTCTCCTGGGCCACCTCTATTCCATCTATGTCAGTCAGCATTCCCTCTTTGTCCACATCCAGATTATAAAGTTCGACTTCTTGACCACCTATGCTGAACATCACTTTCATATTAAAGCTTCCATCTGTATCTAATGATTCTGCATACATCCCCTGATCTGAGACCACTTCTTTCTTATTCAGATCATAAGTAAACTGTGCGTACACCAAGTGACTGCTTTTTTCCGCTTTCTTTTTATCGAAAATGAATTCGATATAAGCATAGTCCCCGCTGTCCACTTTGGTTATTATGATATTTTCCGGAGATATAGCGTTGATCATCGATACTTTTTTATATTTTTTATAAGCGGTCGTATGTTTTAAATCGTTCCTAATCTTGTTAAACTCTTTACGATCAACATTAGATTCGAAATCATCCTTCACAACATAATCTCCGTGGGCAAGAACTGGGGTGGAAAAACTCATACTCGACACGATCAATGCTAACACCAATACTACAAACGAGACGGGCTTAAAAAAGCTTTCTTTCACATTTCATTCCTCCTAATTTTTCTTTTTGTTACGAATCCTCAACAAGGCCAAAGTCCCAAAGAAAATAATAAAAAATGTGATCAACACTATTGTCCAGTCCATATCTCCCTCCTCCTTTCGTTCAGGTTCCTTTTACCCCCTGGAAAATCACTTAAACCAAAATATGTAATTTATTATCAAATATTGGTTTATCGTGGTAGGTTTGAGTTTTCATTCACAAGGAAGCATGCTCACTCTATTCTTAATTAATGAGACTTAAGATTCTATTAAAAAAAGCATGGCAACATACATTTCGTTGTTGCCATGCTCTTTCATTAAATATCTCATTGTGAAAATCACCCTATTTTAAATAAAAAATGAACCTAACTATGATAGATTTGAACTAAACCCATATAAATACGCGACTAACTTATTAAATTCTTCATCAGAGGAACATTCAATTTGTAGATCGATAAAGGTCATCACAATTTCCTGATCCTCAAACGGGAAATGGCTGTTATCTACATTCGTTAAAATCTCCCGTTTGGATAACCCCTTTTGTAATAATGCATCTACGGCCTGCTTCATTGAAGATACTTCTGCCATTTGTATGCCCCCTCAACGTATTAGTCTTTTGCACACTCATCTAACAAAGCCTTCCAATCAATAAAACAGTGAAAACTTGAGGAAACCAGGAATCACACAATCCTGTATATACTATTTACTACATCTTTCTCCCAAAATCCTGCTTCTCATCCCGACAATCAAAGGCTCTGGAGAGCATCAACAGAGATGATCCTAACTCATTATGCGACTCTTTAAATCTATGAAACGCATAAACCAACAAGTCGATATTTGTCATAAAAAATAGATAGCTTTACCTCGAGGACTGGTTTATAATCCTTTTAGTGAACTCGAATGGAAGGTGATGAACCCGTTAGAATCAGCGGTTACACTGTTGCTTAAGTCCTAAGGAAGCTATAAGTAAAGGGGAAAATGAAACGAGTGAAAAAATTTGTTGGTTTTACAGTTGCTGCTCTATTAACGTCTACTTTATTCACCACTCCTGCTCTTGCCACAAGCGAAACACCTTTTAAGAGCTTGGAAGATTTCAAAAAACAAAAGCAGATTCCTAACGCTCAGGAAGTGAATTTGCTTGGTTATAATGAATCGGGAGAATTTGAAGAGGAAGAGCCTAATAACACAATGGCTCAGGCCAATCAGATTACAACTGAGGATTACGCCACTGGGAAACTCTCGAAGGATGATAAGGATTATTACAAGATCGAAATCAATGGGAATGAGGAAGTGGATTTATCTGTGACTCTATCCTCTATATATGAAGATGAAACAAATATGCAGCTGAATGTAAATGTTTATGACTCCACTGGTAAAGAAATGGATAGCTATTTTGAAGGTAGCGATGAATATGGATACGGGGGCGGATTTTTTCTGGACCCGGGTGTCTATTATTTTGAGGCTTCTGATTTAGCTAACCTGAATAATGGGGAAACGTATATGTTGAGCCCACATGTTTTCGATGATGAACCTTTGATTGACCGTATAGCAGGAGAAGACCGCTATCATACAGCAGCAGCCATCGCTGTACGTCGAAGTGGTGGATATCCAAGTGACCATATCATCCTTGCCACAGGAGCAGATTTTCCGGATGCGCTTGCAGGTGCACCCCTCGCTTTCTACTATGATGCTCCTATTCTTTTGACGAGAAAAAACGCTCTTCCACAGATTACAAAATCAACGATTGATGTATTAGATGCCAAGTCTGTCACAATCCTTGGTGGCACGGGGGCTATTTCCAAAGACGTAGAAAACGCCCTGGTGAAATCAGGACTGGATGTTGAAAGAATTTCAGGATCTGACCGTTACGAAACCGCAACGGCCATTGCTGATGTGCTTCCACCTAGTGATGGAGCCGTGGTCGCTTACGGAAGAAACTTCCCTGACGCCCTTTCCATCGCCCCCGTAGCCGCAAACAACATGATGCCGATCCTTTTGACAGAAAAAAGTAAACTTCCAGAATCGACAAAACAGGCCGTCAACGATTACGACTTCACCTACGTTGTAGGAGGCTCCGGGGTTGTCGAGCAAAAGGTTTTCTCTCAACTTCCAAATCCAGAGCGAATTTCAGGAAAAAATAGATACAGCACATCGGTTGCAATCGCTGAGCATTTTGAACTGGAACCAACGTTTGTGAATATAGCAACTGGAGCGGATTTTGCAGACGCCCTTGCTGGAGCAGCTTATACGTATGGCGAACCGCTATTGTTGACTCCTTCTGATTACCTTTCCGCTGAGGCGAAAGATTATTTCGTAAAGAATGAAACCTTCTATTTCACTATTTTTGGTGGCACGGCAGCTGTCAGTGAAAATGTGGAGGATGAGATTCTCAGGCTATTTGAATAGAAATCCATTAAAATACCCCCTAAGTAGTCATTAAAAAAATTACCCTTAGGGGGTTTTGGTATGATTAAAAAATTTATTCTGATGAAAATTTCACAACTTCATCCATTTTATAACCATTTTTTGTAACCGGTCTTTTTATGCCAAGTTGTATGACTCATATAAAATGATTATTCAATAATACTTTTGATATGATTTAATAATTTCCTAGTAGCTATTCCACTTATCAATTGTTTATACTCCATAGGCTTTGCAAAATAAAATCCCTGCATATAGCGACATCCAGCATTCAACCATTCTTTATATTCTTCTTCATCTTCGATTCCTTCTATAACCACTTCATACTCATTTTGCATGAGATATCCTTTCGCTATAGCTGGCTCCTTATTTTTAGCACCCATATCCATTTTAATGATACGAGGCTTGAATGTACTTATAGTGTCTATATTAGAGTTCTGTTTACCTAAATCATCAACAGCAATATCTAGCCCTACCTCTTTCAACCTATCAATCCGTTGAAGGATTCGCCATTCTTCCTCTTCGGGATAAGTGGAGTCCTCAGTTATTTCTAAAACTAATCGTGTAATGTCTATGTCCTCATAAAAAAGGGGATTAACTAACTCTTTCGGCGTTATATTAACGAACAACTTGTAATCTTCGTATAACTCAAATTCATTAACCGCTATATCCCTCGCATGAAA
Organism: Halobacillus sp. Nhm2S1; assembly: GCF_019599545.1. Classification (GTDB taxonomy): domain Bacteria; phylum Bacillota; class Bacilli; order Bacillales; family Halobacillaceae; genus Halobacillus. The sequence continues at coordinate 379,111 of NZ_JAIEZV010000002.1, forward strand.
ATCCAAGTTATCAATGTTGCATTCTTTTAATTTATCGTAGCTCACCTCTTCGTTTGTGCTCTCGATTCTCCCTTTTGTTGTTGCTTCAAAACCCACTATCCTTTTTTCTTTCACATCAATAATTGGTTGATACAACGGTATAATCTCAACACCCGAATAATCCGTTTTTATTTCCATTTTCTATCTCCCTTCAAGAGTAATGGCATTCACCTTAAATGCTACGTTATAAAGAACGAACTTTCTATTTTTATTATTCGACACAAGCCGTCCATTGTGATCTCGTGCTTAGTAAAGAATGTTTAAAATGATGTCAAGAATATTTCTGTTCGGAATTTACGTCGGTGAAATAATAGAAGGTGCGGGAATAACCCGCACCTTCTATTATTTAAACTTGATCCATGGCTTTTGTGAAATGATAAAAATGACTAAGTTTGTGGGCTTCCCATCCCATACCATCCTCGACACCTGCATTTAAGACATAACGTGATCCCAACTTATGCCCATCAAATAAATACTGAGAGTTATCTAAAAAGTCATTTTCGATAACAAAGTTGATAATGATTTCATCATAGCTATCAGAATAGATAGTGGTTCCCGTGCAGGGCAGGTTCAAGTTAAGACGAATGAAAATCCATATAAAAGCTGGGAAATGTTCGAGTTGAATCAAAATGCAAGATGAAGTTTAATAATTAACCTTTGATACAGACCGCCCCCGGGCATCAATACAGCGGCAGCGATTGCCGTTCGCCTCTTTGGTGGGTGGACAAGTGATCATATCACACTGGAAATAGGAGTCGATTTTCCTGATGCGCTTGCAGGGGCACCGCTTGCCTGCTTTTAATCAGGAAAAAACTCATTGGGCACCCAGAGTTTCTACCGTACGCGACCACAGTTACATCACTAAGGGGTAAGCACTACGGCTTTAGTCGTTGCAGTTTGGTACCGGTCAGACCTGAAATTCTTTAGACGTCCAATCCTAATTCCAAAAGGGAGTTTTCGACGTTCTTGTGAATTGCCCCCGTAACGCCAAGGATCGTGAAATGCTTGGCACCTAATACATCAATCGTTGATTTCGTAAGTTGCGTCTATTTAACCCGTAGCTGCAAGCAATATAGACTAGAACAAACATTTGTGAATATTGCGACTGGAGGGGATTTTTCAGACGCCCTTGCAGGGGCAGCTTACACGAATGGTAAACCATTATTGTTGACTTCTTCCAATTACCTTTCGCCTGTAGTGAAGGATGATTTTTGTTAAGCAGAACGAAACCTTTACTTCACTATTCTTGGTGGCACGGCAGTTGTCAGTGAAAATGTGGAGGGTGAGATTCTGGAGGAATAGGTGTCTAAAACTTTACTGTTCTATAGTCAGCCTTAACAGAATGCAAAGTGAAATCATTAAGTAAGAACAGATTAAACACCACCAAGTAGTCAATATGGCTTAGTGTCGTTTTTTTATGGATTATACTGAAAAACTCAAAAATGACTCATAATTTGGTTAATCACTTACTAAAAACGCAACCCGAAGTGAAAGATTATGGAAAGACCATTGATTCTTTAATAGCCGGGGAACATTAACATTTCTACCACACCTAAATAAAATTAATTTTCAAACTTTTCACTAAAATGCATTGACACCTCCCCTTTCCCTTGCTAACATGGCACTTAACCAAATAACGAAAGAACATCTTATCCAGAGAGGTGGAGGGACTGGCCCTGTGAAACCCGGCAACCGCTATATTCATAGCATGGTGCCAAATCCTACTGAGTGAACGCTCAGGAAGATAAGAGATTTACATAATCTCTAGCCTCTCTATCATTGATAGAGAGGTTTTATATTTTCCAATTGAATACTTATTTCTTATCCAGAGAGGCAGAGGGACTGGCCCGTTGACGCCCGGCAACCATCAAGCAATTGCTTGAAAAGGTGCTAATTCCTGCAGGAGATGATCCTGGAAGATAAGAAGAGCTAAGAGCCTTCTTCTTATTTTCGTGAAGAGGGCTCTTTCTATTTTACAAAAAGGAGTGGCTACATAGATGAGTACCGTACTTTTAGATGGCATCCGTACACCGTTCGGCAAGTGGAAAGGAGCTTTGAAAAAGAAATCCGCAGCAGAACTTGGAGCGCACGCGCTACACGCTTTACTTGAGAGAAATCCGATAGCTAAACAGGCAGATGGTGTGCTGCTTGCCCAAGTGATTCAGGCTGGGGGCGGCCAAAACCCTGCCCGGCAAGTTGCTTATAAGGCGGGGGTGGATATCAGCACACCCGGCATAACATTGAACAATGTTTGTTTGGGTGGAATCGCTACGATTGCAGATGCTTCCCGAAGGCTGCAATTGAACGAGGGAGAATTATACATCGTCGGTGGATTCGACTCGATGACGAACGCTCCTCATACCGCTCCTGTACGGGCTTCTTCAGGACTCGGTCATAGTATTCTCCAAGACACGTTACTGAACGATGGTTTGTGGTGCGCTTTAACGGATGTATCGATGGGAGCTCTTACCGATGAGAAAAACCGCTCCTTCGAAATCAGTCGAGAAGAGCAGGATGAGTACGCTGCCCTTTCCCAGCAAAGAGCAGCTAAGGCTCAAGAAAAAGGATGGCTACAGCCAGAGATCGCTCCCTTTTCAGATTTGCTTGAAGAAGATGAAGGTATCCGCAAAGGAACGACAGTCGAAAAGTTATCCAGCCTCTCCCCCGCCTTCTCCAACGAAGGCACGATTACCGCAGGCAATGCTTCTCAAATGACGGACGGGGCGAGCGTTGGGATCGTTACCACGAAAGAGAAAGCAGAATCACTCGGACAGGAACCGCTCGCAGAAATCATCGATTGGTCAGAGATCGCCGGACCCGATCCGAGCTTACAAACGAAACCTTCGCAAGCGATCCAAGAACTATTAGACAGACACCAGTTGACCACTGACGATATCAATCTTTTTGAAATCAATGAAGCGTTTGCCAGTGTCGTGATTGCGAGCTGCCGCGACCTTGGCATCGATTATGACCGGGTCAATGTGAACGGAGGCGCGATTGCTCTTGGGCACCCGCTCGGTGGCACAGGCTTCCGACTCGTTTTGACCCTTGCCCATGAACTGAAAAGGCGTGGCGGTGGGAAAGGCATCGCTTCCCTTTGCGGCGGTGGCGGACAGGGAATGGCCCTGTTGATTGAAGTTCCACATTCGTAACCAGAAAGGAGACAAATCCAATGAATACAACGATTACAGCTCAACGTTCCCCATATCTATGGGAGCCATTGAGCGAACGAATAGAACAATCGCATATTAAAGCTTTTGCTGAAAATACCGGTCAGCCGCTTTTTCCATATGAACGGTTCCATCGCTGGTCCATTTCCCACATTTCAGAGTTTTGGTCAGCCGTATGGGATTATGCAGGAATTATCGGAGAAAAGGGAGACCGTGTGTTTATCCCTGGATCTTCGATGCCGGATAGTACATGGTTTCCGGAAGCACGATTGAATTTCGCCGAAAACCTGCTGCGCGGTTCTCTTGATCGGACCGTTGCCTATGAAGCGAATGAGGAAGGCGTTCACCGAAGCATTACTTTAGAAGAGCTAAGGACATCCGTTGCCAAAGCACAGGAAGGTTTAAAACAGTTAGGTGTACAAAAAGGCGATTGTGTCGCCGGGGTCACAACGAACGATATCCAGGGGTTGGTCGCCTTGCTTGCTACGACCTCACTCGGGGCGACCTGGACATCCTGCTCCCCTGACTTCGGGACGAAAGGAATCGTCGACCGTATTGGTCAGGTGAAACCGAAAGTATTGATTGCTACACTGTCTTATCAATATAAGCAAAAACCATTCCAAATCGAGGACAAAATCAAGCAGACGACGGAACATCTGGAAGGACTATCCGCGCTTGTCACTTTCGGAGGAGAAACGGATATCGAAGGAATAGAATCTCTTTCCTGGAACGAGCTTTGCCATAATGAAGCAAAAGAGCCAGCGTTCGAACACGTCCCTTTTAACCATCCCTTATATATTTTATATACATCGGGAACAACGGGACTGCCGAAAGCGATTGTCCATTCAGTCGGTGGGACCCTCCTGCAACATGTGAAAGAGCACCAGTTGCATTGCGATGTCCAGCAAAATGATGTGTTGTTCTGGTACACCAATACCGCCTGGATGATGTACCCATGGCTCGTTTCAGGGTTAGCCAGTGAAGCGGCCATCCTGTTGTATGACGGCTCCCCTGTAAGGCAGGATTCCCTCACCCATTTGTGGGACATTGCCGATGAAGTTGGCATCACCCATTTCGGCACAAGTCCTAAGTACCTAGATACATTGATGAAAGCAGGTGTCGATCTGAAAAGCAGTCACTCGCTTGACTCTTTGAAAAGTCTACTATCCTGCGGGGCTCCCCTAGCACCAGAGCAATACAACTGGATCTATCAAACAATCAAACAGGACCTCTTCCTTGCTTCCATTTCCGGCGGAACGGAAATCATCGGCTGTTTTGTGATGGGATCACCCGTTCATCCACTGAAGCAAGGTGAAATCGCATGTAAAGCTTTAGGAATGGCGGTGGATGTATTGGATGAGCGAGGAGCATCTGTTTACGAAGAAAAGGGCGACCTTGTTTGTACGAAGCCATTCCCAAGCATGCCGCTCACCTTTTTCGGTGAAGGTGGAGAGGAACGTTACCGGAAGAGCTATTTTTCCAAACGACCAGGGATCTGGACACATGGGGACTTAGCGGAACAGACCATTGACCAATCGTTCATCATTTATGGACGTGCCGATACGACATTGAATCCAGGTGGCGTCCGGATTGGTACGGCAGAAATTTACGGTGTCGTCGATCATATCAAAGAAGTCAAAGACAGCGTCGTTTTCGGATTACCGAAAGATAACGACGAAGAAATCATCCTTTGTGTGGTGACGGAAAACCTTACAGAAGATTCGGCAAAAGAAATACGCTCGCAAATCAAGGTGAAAGCTTCTCCCCGTCATGTACCGAAGCGGATTTATCAAGTGGAAGAAATTCCTCATACCATCAATGGAAAAAGAGTCGAAGGAGCAGCGAAAACAGCCGCTTTAGGAGAAGAAGTAAAAAACGAAGCGTCCTTACGTAATCCATCCAGCTTACAAGCATTTCGTCAGCTTTCAGAAAGGGAGTTCGTGTAATGGCCAGCCAAATTCAAGGGGCGATCACCGGAATTGGTGAGCTGAAGCCCGTCCGTTATTCAGAAGGAAAAACCACCTTAAGTTTAATTGCCGAATCCGTCCGTCTCGCCATCCAGGATGCCGGCATCTCAAAGGAAGATATCGACGGTCTGCTCGTCGGACCACAAGTCGGGGAAACCCCGCAGCATGTGCCGGCGACGGTTTCTGAGTATCTAGGAATCGATCCCACCATGTCCAACACGGTGGATCTCGGCGGAGCGACCGGGCCGGGGATGATCTGGAGAGCAGCCGCAGCCATCCAGGCAGGCATGTGCGAAACCGTCGTCTGTGTCTTAGCCAACAAAAATGAAAAAGGCGAAACACTAAGGTCTCCAAACCGTAATCCAATCCGCGAATTTGATGTGCCTTTCGGGGCATCGGGAGCGAATACTTCCTATGCCCTCTTAAAGAGACAGCACATGGAAGAGCACGGATCCACCCAGGAGGACTTTGCAAGGATCGCTTATTGGGCCAGAAAGAATGCCCAGTTGAACCCGGACGCGATTTTTTATAATAAACCCGTTGAAGTCGAAGGTATCCTCGCCTCTCCTATGATTGCCGATCCGCTTCACCTGCTGGAAATCGTCATGCCTGTTGCCGGTGGAGCAGCTGTCGTCGTCACATCTGCGGAAAAAGCTGCCGAAGGGAAGCATAAACCAGTCTATTTAAAAGGAGCTGGTGAAAAGATCACCCACCGGGCGGTCAGCCAGGCGCCAAGTATAGACGCTCTTCCATTCAATTACTCCATCCCGAGAGCGCTTGAACAAGCGCGGACAAACGTGGAAGACATTGACCTTTTCTCCCTGTATGACTGTTATACAAGTGTCGTTGCAACAACCCTTGAAAGTGCAGGTCTATGTAAGCCAGGTGAGTTCGGAGAGTTTGTCAAAAACCATAGCTTCGGTCATGACGGAGATTATCCATTGAACACGCATGGCGGCCAGCTAGGCTTTGGTCAAGCGGATTTGGCAGGCGGCATGTCGCATGTCGTAGAAGCTGTCCATCAATTAAGAGGCGAAGCTGGAAACCGACAAATCCCTAATGCTAAAAAAGCACTCGTGACAGGGAACGGAGCCACCTTAAGTGAAACAACGGCCCTTGTGTTAGGAGGAGAACAATGAGCCAACACCCAAACATTTCTTTACCAAGTCCCACGATTACACCCGTTAGTCAGCCTTTTTGGGAAGGCATCCAAGCAGGACACCTCAGCCTTCAACAATGTGACAGATGTGAGCAATGGGTCTTCTACCCTCGCGAACATTGTCCCCATTGTTTTCATGATTCGTTAACATGGAAAAAAGCGTCCGGACGAGGCAGGTTGAAAACGTGGAGTGTGATCCACCGGGCCGGACATCCAGCCTGGCAGGAACATACGCCCTATGTGGTCGGCGTGGTCGTCCTTGAGGAAGGACCTTCTCTATTGACGCATGTGTTGGTAGACGAAACAGACTTAACTTATAACATGAAAGTGGAAATGGAAATCAGTGAAATCGGACCACACCCATTACCATTCTTCAAAAAACAGGAGGAAACGATATGATCCTTACTTATTTCATAGCTGTTGCTTTATTCTGGTTGCTCGGACTATTCATATGGAAGAATTTTTACACGACGAAGAAAGGAGAACGATAAACGATGCTTACAAGTTCCAGTGTATTACTATGGACCGTCATCCTTTTATTAGCTGTATACTTTGCCGCTGTGACGTGGGTGGGTAAAAAAGGGCGGGCTCACAGCCAGTCGATGTCCGGCTTTGCTACGGCCCGGGGAAAAGTGAGTCCCTGGCTTGTCGGCGCAAGTTTTGCCACCTCTTACGCCAGTGCCAACCTTTTCATCGGAGTCCCAGGCCTCGCCTACGAACACGGGACCGCCGTACTCTGGTACACCCTTGGCTGCTTTGGCGTTTCCTGGGTCGGACTCCTTCTATTCGCCAAAACGTTCTGGCGTTACGGGAAAAAATTCGGTCATGTGTCGACACTTCCGGAGTGGCTTGGAAAACGTTATAACTCAAAAGCCCTGCAAGCCATCGTCTCTTTACTAATCTTATTCAATGTTTATTATATCGTCGGGCAGAATGTCGGACTTGCGACCATTTTTGAAACCGTCATCGGGATCCCCTACTTCTGGGGCATCATCATCGGTGTGGCGATCACGATTCTTTACATCGGTCTTGGCGGAGCCTTCGCGCAAATCATCACGGACGGCATCCAAGGCATCCTTATGGCGATCACCTCAATCTTCATCGTTGTATCCTTTTTCTGGACCATCGGTGGAGGTTGGAATGTCTTCGGTGTGCTGACCGATCGCCTGCATAGCATCGACCCGAACCTGACCGCTGCTATTGCAGACGGCGGTCCTTATAACAGTGCGCTCGCTATCATGGCCGTGCAGTTCCTTCTATTCAGTTTCGTACTGATGCCACACCTGTTGAACAAAGTGCTGTCTATTGAAAAAGAGGAAGACCTGGCTCCATTCACGTTATCCGCAGGGTTGGTGCTCTGCATCATTTCTACACTGATGGTCCTCGGTGGACTCGCTGCCCGCGTACTTTTCCCGAGCTTGCAAAGTGCCGATGCGGCCATTCCAACCTATGTCATTGAGGCTTTCCCAAGTGTAATCGCAGCCATCATGATTGTCGGAATCATCTCGGCGATTTTATCCAGTACGGACAGTCTGTACTTAGGAATCACGACAAGTATCGGCAACGACTTGTACCGTGTTGTCGCACCATTCCTGACTTCAAGGAAAATGTCTGCGCAAGAACTGGACAATAAATCGTTGAAAGTTGCGAAAGGATCCCTGATTGTCGTCGGACTCCTGTCCCTCTACTTCTCCTTAGAACGACCAGAGTCCCTGGCCTTTCTGATCCAATTCAGCTTTTCTGCGATCATATCCGGAATCATCGCACCAATCACCCTCGGGTATTTCTGGAACAGGGCGAATCATTATGGAGCCATCGCAGCTGTCGTTACCGGGGCTTCCTTGTATGTCACCTTTACGACTCTTAACTTAATTGGAAATATCTTTATTGCGATGTTCTTTAGTGCAGCTGCTGCCTTTGTGATCATGGGCATAGTGAGTGTACTGACTGCAAAAGCGATGGAAGAGAAGTTGGTGTTGGAGAAATCTAGTTAACCTTGAAAGTGTCTGTCCCTGACGTGTAAATCAAGATTATTAGTGGTGTACATGTTCATATCTAAATATAATCTAAAAAAGCGTGGTAATAGTCGCTTAAACGCTATTACCACGCTAAATTAAAAACTCTAAAGAATTCTACAAAACTCTACTTTGTATAATTGTTTGTTCAACAAAACCAATCTTATTCCTCATATAGAACTGCATCCATGGAAGGAATGGTAATTTCATAACCCGCCACAGACTCATAAGTTTTTGAACCAGTCATTTCCCCATACACGGTAATAGTATCCTCACTAACTATTCCTTCCATTCCATCTGCATCTTCTACAGTTACATACACCACTTGATCTAAATCTCCATCAATAGCTAATCGAATAACAGAATAATTATCCAAATACCTAAAAGTGGAATTATCTACTTCTTCTGTTTGTATTTGAAGAACTTCTCCTGTAAAGGACAGAGGTGTTCCTTCATATTTGGAAGGATTTTTTTCTAACTCCTTGTATGATATTTGTTCTGTTTTATAATGTGCATAAATATCATCAATTGGGTGAGCATCTTTAATTTCATAGTTATCATAAAAGTAAACTTTTAAACCCTCATCATTTTCCGAGGCAAAAAAGTCTTGACCTTTTTCTTCCATTGTATTAATAAGTTCAGAATACTTTTGATTAAATTCATCTTCTGAGCCAATCTGCTCTTTTATGAATGAATTGACTTCTCCTGTAGAATTAATATTTATTGTTGTGTACAAAATTGAGTTAGGCAATAGCAAACCATTAAAGTCAGCATTCTCATATGTATAAGTAATCAAACCATCTTTTACTGTAGTTTCCTTTTCCTCTGGAATTAGCCGCAGTGTATATGAAAAATATGGATCATATTGTTCTCCCCAACTATCAGGAAATGAAGTTGAAAAACGCGCGATTTCAACTACTGTCCCCTCAGGTAGTCCTGTTTCATATTCAACGTGGAAAGAATTTTCCTCTACATTATAATCTGATGTTTTTAGTGATATATTAAAACTGTTCTTATCAAGTTCTACAGACTCTTCTTCCCCACGATCTGAAAGTTCAGTCCCTTCTGCAACTTCTCCATATTGATTTTCTGCTGAGGAAAACTGGATAGATATCAAGATCAATCCTATTATCCCAGCTACGCTTCCAATACTAATACCAAACAACTTTAAAGCTTTCTTCCTTTTCTTTTTAATAAGAGATACAACACCTGCTATTAAAAAAAAGACAAATCCAAAAAGGAAAATCCAACTCAAAACCCAAATTAATGAATCCACTTAATAACCCCCTCATATAATCTGCGATTATATATCCCTCTTGGATTAGAATATTGAATTAATTCAAATTCACCATAATAAGAATATACCAGGAATATTATACTATACATTTGTAGATTGTGTATCCAATATTTTCGAAAAAAGCACGTTCGGGATTAAAAGTCACTACAATCCAATGAAGAGCTAAACAACAAAAGATTGATCCCAAAAATATAATTGTAACAGGACCTTATCAAACAATGACCGTTCCCATACCCCCCTACAAACAATATATTTGTAGGGGGTGTAATTTTGCATTAGGTAAACTGGAGAGGATTCGTTACCTCCATTTCAAACCTCTGCCCCTAAACTATGGACACTAAGCACTTCTTATTTTTTATTTTTAGGACATTAACACAAGATTAGATGAGTATAATTACATGATTGCCTTTGATTAGTTTTCAAACGAAAGGAGGGGTACATAAGCAGCACTTATATTCAAAGAGGAGTGGTAGCTATGCAACACTGTGCTAACTGTGAAGCAGCCTATCAAGGAGGAAAATTTTGTGGGAACTGTGGCAGGGCTTTTGAACCCCTGGAAAACGAAGCTAACCCGGGCACAACTTTCAATAGCAGCGATGCTGCTTCAGCCATGCCGGAAGCAAATCAAATTTCTCCTCAACCATTTGGACAAGGAGGCGCAGCTTTACCGGCTGTAACCAGAACAGGGAGTATCCAGGAGACGAAAGGTAATTTTATTGAATCTGTGAAAAGTTACTTCGAGTATCTGAAAGTGGTTTGCAAAGAACCCACCAGTGCTTTTCAAAAGGGAATTGATGATAACTTTTCGAGAGCAAGGAATACGTTCTTATTATTCCTTCTTTTCTCTGTACTTGCGGTTTATATTGCAACTCAAAAAGTAACAGATATGTTCGGCCTTTTTGGCTTCGGCTTTGATGTCCCGTTCATGGCCGTATTTTTCCCAGTCTTAATCACAGCACTCCTAGCCATCACAAGCGTCTGTGTCACTATGTTCTTTTTACTAAAAATAAGGAATCCTCAACCCCCATCCTTTAAGGAAGTATCCGGCAGGTTCGTTACCTTCCTGACGATACCAATGATCCTACTAGCGGTTACTTGTTTACTCTTATTACTTGGTCTTGTGTCTTTGGTTCCATTCACAAACGCGCTAATATTGTTTGGACTGGGAGCTAGTATTCCATTTACTCTTTACTCGTTGCATAATGACAGAAAGCTTGGCCTGGACCCTTTCCTCCATACCATGCTTACTTATTTAATTCTATTCATCCTTCTTCGTGTGGTAGTGAACCAAGTCATTGCCAGCATGACCGATATGTTCATGCCCTTTTAATGGATAGAAAAAGAACAGGTTTATCTTCAAGCTAATAGAAAAAGCGTGCGATCAAGATTAGGAAATCTTGATCGCACGCTTCTTTTATATCGTATTAGGAAGAATACACTCTCTATCCGTCACATTTCACACAAAAAAAGAGACGCTAAGCGCCTCTATTAATCTCGTCCAGTTTCTAAAATATCAATCTTCTCAATTTTATAGTTTCCATCTTCATCTATTATGAGCGTGTATTCTTTCTCACGATCATAATAAGTCTCATCGCCATTATGAGTAAAGATGAACTTTTCATGCATTAAAACCGTTGCACCATCAGACTTAGTTTCCACATCCAATGGTTTGTTCAGGGTGAAGTTAAAGTCAAAAGTGTCCTCCACTTCTGTTTCCATATAGTCCTTCAATTCATGGTAGGCGGTACTATCATCTAGTAAATAATCTTCGGCGATCGAAAAATCCACGGCATTCAAAGCCTCTGCATAAGCATTTCTAAAATCTATCACAAACTGGGCAGGATCCGTGGCTTGTAGATTTTGAACGGGTTCTTCCACTGGTATCTCTTCCACAGAAACCTCTAATTGAAAAACTCCGGAGTCTTCCATGATAGGAACCGTTTCCTTAAAGTCCTCCTCAAAGTCCATAGAGAAATATTCCTCATCATCGATTTTCCAACCATCGTCATAAACCATGCTATAGCTTATGGTGTTATTATAAAATCCAGGATCCCCCGGTCCGTCCTCGGTCAAAAAATGACTTTCAAAAGCTTCCATCCTTACATCTACCTGGATGAAATACTGACTATCTCGCTCCATCAGATATTTATTTCCCCGCGACATTTCCAAATTCTTCACCCAGAGCTGGGTCGTATGTCCTTCTTGATTCCATCCAGAAAAACTATCCCTTACATCTTCTCCAAAATCAGCGGTTACATGTTTTAATGGGAGCTCTCCCAGGGTCTCGAAGGATTTCAAGTAGGATTGATAATATTCCCCTATTATTTCCGCGATTTCACTTTCCATCTCCTCGGTGAATTCGAAGGTTACCATAACATTTTGTTCTTCCAATGCAATCGTGTCTGACTTCATTACGCCCCAAGGAAATTCCGCCTCCACTTCCACGTTTAACGAACCATCCAGCATGACGGGTCCATACGGTTCCCCTGAAAAAGGGTCGAAGTCTACCAGCTGTCCATTTACATACAGCTTGGCTGAATCAACAGGCATGGATTCTGTTAGAAAAGTGACCGTGTCTGCTTCCATTTGAAAGTACACATCATTACTGTAACGACCCCAAAGCTCCACTTTTTCCGTAGTATTCAAATCAGCGGTTTGATTTTTATAAGTAGCAGCAAATTGATAGATCCCGGGAAATAGCGGTCCATACTCCAGTCCTTCATCGTCTGCGGAAGCAGTGTACACCTCTTTTTCTCCATGGCTCACTTTTGTTCCTTTGTAATCCGTGTGTAGGGTGACATAGACCGGCTCCACGGCAAGTCGATATCGGTCAAAAAATAAGAACTTCCCGTCCTGTACGATGGTGATGAAATGATCTTCATCCAGCCATTCATCCCAGAATTCATCTTCCCGCGACTGAGTCTTATCTAACTGCCCTTGCAGTTCCTCCAATAATGCTTCTGCTTCCTCAGGATATTCTTTAAGGTAATCCAAAAACGCCTGCGTCCCCTCTTCATCTACTTTCTCAGCAGAGTCTTCAAAAATAAACAGATCAGCCAGAGCCTTGGCATCATCCTGCCCGACTGCTGTTTCGTACTTTTGAACAAGCTTGGGTTTCGAAGTCATATCGGATGCTATTATGTATGTTGTGACTAGAAAGAGAAAACCAATGATGCCAACGCCCCACCACAGTTTCTGTTTTTTTGTAAGTTTCTTCTTAGGACTGCTAAATTGAGGGAATGATTTTTTAGAAGTTGAATCAGATACAGGCTCGACAGGATGCCCGCACTCTAAACAAAACTTATTACCTTCGACCAGTTCTTTTCCACACTCTCTACAATAATTCATAAAGACCTCCTTGATCATAGGAATTTTGACGGGTCATACCCTTCAAAGCATCCTATGAAAATGAGAGGATAATCATACGATAATTTAATTTGTACAATTACATTATTTGGTTTAAAACGATTTTTACTTTAATGGGGAAAATCCTATATGGACTGGAAGATAAAAAGGTAATCACATTACAGGTGATGCTGGAATAATGAGCACAAGTTGTATGGTTCTTGTGCTCATTATTGAGGGTTAAAAATATGAATTTTACGCTCATGTGCCAGCCTTTATCCTATTATCGTTTTGTCCGCGGCTGTTTTTCTTCTTTACGATCATGAATTTTTGCATTTTTATTCGAAAGTTTTTTGTTTCCTTGCGCCATTATTATCCCTCCCTTCCCTCTTATTATTTCGAAATTTAAACGTTTTATAATGAGGCGCGGCACAGTTCTCTGGCTTCATTCGAATAGATATTACTGTTTGGTTCTTTATTGAAAATACGTCAAAACCGCTCCAAAGCATCCTAGCTTTGGAGCGGTTTTTTATCTAGAAAGCAGAATTTTTCTAAGGAGTTGTTTGTTAGAAGTTTCGCTTGATATATTCACGTTCCTCTTCTTCGCTCATAAGCCCCGTCGCCCTTCCGATCGTTCCGTTTTGCCATTCCCAAATGGTATTGTGAACAGTCACTGCGTTGGAGAAGTCACCCTTGTCCCATGCTTCCAACGACTTCTTATAAAAATCAAAATGTTCGTAATGGTCTTCGGTTCCTTCCACTGATTTCAATATTCCAAGCATATGGTCAATTTGCTCTGCCGTCATTTGTTGACTTCCGCGCTTTTCGTTTGCTCGAACCTTTTGATGCGTCATTTCGTGTAGTTCCTGCCTAAAAGAACGTTCAGAAGTAACACCATCTTTTTCGACTGCTTTTATTTCTTTTTGTTCCGTGGGTTCGTTGACTTCCTTCATGATCTGTTCTTGTTCTTTCGTCATGGAATTACCTTCTCCTTGGAATCCTGAAACCACAACCCAAACAATGGCCCCAATTACAATAAGAGATACTCCTCCTAACGAATACAATGACCACTTTAGAATTTTTTCCGCCATATAGTTCCCCGTCCCCTTTAATTGTTTATTTTCAGTGTGAAAACGCAAATAAGTCGTTCGACATTGCGTCTTTGTTCACATTAAAATTCGATACTTATGCGTGTCTGATGATCGTTCATCATTCAACTAGCACGTTCCCATCTTCTTCGTTTCTTTTTATATGAAGTATTTTCAACTACAAATTCTTCACATGAAAAGAAACGAAGTAGTCCTTTCCTTTAAGCTTTTCTTCCTTCCATTTTATTTGTTGCGTTAGAATCATTACAAACTACCAAAAATATCGTTGACGATAATTCCCTCATTGTAAGTAGCTTCTATGATATCGTGCTTATTTCCCCAACCTTATGTACGGTATTGCTCCATTGGTCGCATTAAATGAAATAAAAGAGCCTTCACCCCACTAATAATTAGACGATTTTATTAAGAGAAAAGACGGGAATCTAATGAGAAATTTTTGAAGAAGAGTCTAACAGATACCATTCAAATTAAATATGGTTATATGTACGTCCTGCAGGTCAGGCACCGCCATTAGTATTAGCGCTCTAACGTAGCGGTGGTCAGGCACTCATAAAAAAGGATCCTCCGCTCAACTAAGCGAAAGATCCCTTATTAATCGTCATCTTACTTCCAAGTTTACTTTATTCCCAAATTTCTCAAAGGACTGCAAACAAAAACGGAAAGTGAGCATGAACACCGGAACGACTAGAAAAAACATTAAGACTGGCATAACATAGACCATGGTTCCAGCCGCCAGCCACAAGAGCATAACGCCGAACGAGGTCGAACCATCTATGAATGCCTGAACAAATGAGTGTTTGATCAGTTCCCAGCCACGTATCTCAAAATGAACGAATATGGGTATGAGAAATGTGGTGGTTAAAAGGAAAAGGATAATTGCAACTCCTATAATGGATGAGAGGACGAGTTTAACTATGCCTTCCATCTGTAAGAAAAAGAGAGTATCCAGTACTAATACGAAACCTACTAGAAACCAGGCCGAAACGATCCACCCGGTTTTTATATAGCTTCGTAAACTACGAAAGTAATTTCTGCATACACTGTCTTTTTGGCCGACTTTCCAACTGCGGATGACATAGACCATAGCGGCGGTAGAAGGACCGATGGTGATGATTGGTAAACAGCCGATTACCCATAGAAGATTCAGCACAATCATATTGGAGATTGTCTTCATGAAGTTTGCAGCTTTTCCGTCTATTCCGAACATGTTACTCGCTCCTTCTTATGATTTCTCCGCCTTCTGAAGAGCGGTGGATAATTCCTGTACTTGATAATCAACCTTAACTTCCGAATCTCCCGCTTCCCACTCCAGCGTAAACACCTCTGTATCCATATAAAAAAGCTCTGTCATTACGAAAGTTCCTTGATTGAGGAAAATTTCCACCGAGCACTCATCTATGATCAACTCCATATCTTCCATATGCTTTAAAGGAGCCGAATCGACACTGGCAAAATGCTCAGAAAACTGGATATTCTTCACCCCTGTCCGGTCTAAAGAAAAAGTACTTGTGGATGGATCAAACTTCATTGTTACTTTTTCTCCTTCTCCTTTTATAGAAAGCTCAAATGGAACAGAAGGATACTCGTAATCAATGATGATATGGCTTTGCTTTGATAGTTTGTGAGAAGCAGTTTCTGCTGCTATTAAATGAAGAGACTTGGATTCTGTCCTTTCCACCAATGGAGATACGTCTACCGGTTTTTGAACGAATTGGTAGTCGCCTTCCACTTTTCGGAGAGAAAGTTTGCGCGGAATGGACATCGACCCACGGTAGGGATGTGTAGGGACTTCGTTCGCATACTGCCAATTACTCATCCACCCGATCCATAGGGGATAAGAAAGATTGCTCCACGTAACCGCGGCATAGAAATCTCTTCCAAAATCAGCCCATTTCACTTGGTCTTTCGGTTGATCACAATGAAAGACTTTCCCATCAAAGTCACCTGTGAAGTACTGGATGGCTGAGCCTCCGTTAGGTCCTCCAGGATTGATGCTGACGATCAGCACCCATTTTTCTCCCTCATCCGTTTGAAAACGAATCAGATCTGGACATTCCCATACACCACCGTGGGTTCCATACGCTTGACCAAACGAGGAGACATATGCCCAGTCCAGCAGATTTTCAGATTGATAAAAACGGATGTGATCCCCACATGCGAGCGTCACCATCCATACGTTCTCATAACGAAACACCTTTGGATCGCGAAAGTCCTTCAGTCCGGGATTTTCAATGATAGGGTTGTGGGGATACTTCGTCCACGAGCGCCCTTTATCTTTGGAATAGGCGATGCTCTGGGTTTCGTACCCTTCCTGATGATGGGTGAACAGGGCGATCATCACGGGTGTTTCGCCTTCCTGCAATCCGCTGGTATTTTGCTCATCCACCACAGCACTTCCTGAAAAAATTTGGCCATTCTCATCAGGGTATAAGGCGATCGGCAGGTGTTCCCAATGAAGAAGGTCCCGGCTGACAGCATGTCCCCAATGCATGGGTCCCCAAACTTTGCTTTTTGGATGATGTTGGTAGAATAAGTGGTATTCTCCTTCTAAATAACATAATCCATTCGGGTCATTGATCCAGTTTGATTCTGGGGTGAAATGAAAATGCGGTCGATAAAGTTGTTTTTCCATCTTTTACATCCTCCTTTTGTTATCCTTTCACACCGCTTGATGTGATTCCCTGTACGTAGTAACGCTGGAAGAAGATAAATATCAATACGACAGGGATAGTCGTTAACGTCAAGGCAGCCATGATCTGACCATATTCAATGTTGTTATCTGTAAACAAGTACTGGATTCCTACCTGAACCGTGCGAATCGACTCATCTGTCGCGACAATCAACGGCCACATGAAGTCACTCCAATGGGTCACAAAGGATAAAATCGCAGCGGTCGCAAACACAGGCTTCGAGTTTGGAACGACAATCTTCCAAAAAACCTGAAACGGATTCGCACCATCAATCTGTGCCGCTTCCTCCAGTTCATTCGGAATCCCTTTGAAGAATTGAATAAATAAGAAGATGCTAAACGCTTCTGCAATGAAAGGCACGATCAAAGACGGAAATTCATTGATCCACCCAAAGCTGTTTACTACAACATACAAAGGGATCAAGACACTTTCAAAAGGAACGACATAAAGAGCGATAATGACAACTAAAATGAACCCGCTTCCCGGAAACTTGAGCTTGACCAGGGCATAAGCACATAACGAATTGACGACTGTTCCGAGGATGACAATCATTCCAACAGAGAACAAACTGTTCCACATATACTTTAAGAAGTTCACACTGTCGGTGAATAAGATTGCTAAATAGTTATCAAAGTTTGCTTGCTTCGGTAAAAACGACTCCAGTCCCATGTCTTTGAAAATCAGCGTTTCTGGTTTTAATGAGGCAACAATCATCCAAAGAAGAGGGGATATGAATAAGAGACCCAGCAGGACAATAACAAGGGAGACTCCCAGTTTGTTCATACGTTTTTTCCATATTCGATTCATCCATCTTCCCTCCTATTGGTTCAAAACTTTCTTCAAAATCAACGATACGCTCAGCACAACAAGGAAGAACACGACCGCTATCGCAGAGGAATAGCCGACATCCCTGAACTGAAAGCCATTTTCATAAAGTATGAAGACAAGGGTTTTCGTCGAATCACTCGGTCCTCCATTAGTCATAACGTAAGGTTGGATGAATAATCGGAAGGCCTGAATCGTCGTAATCATCAAGACGAAACCTGTCACATTCTTTAAAGAAGGCAGCGTAACATTCCAAAACTTTTGCCAGGCATTAGCTCCGTCGATATCAGCCGCTTCATATAACGTCTCTGGCACATCTTTAAGACCAGCGAGAAATATCATCATCTGAAACCCTGCACCCTGCCAGACGGACATAAAGATAATCGAATTCATTGCCTGCCCTTCACTCAGCAGGAAAGGTTGACTCGGGATACCGAAGAAATTCAGTGCGCTATTGATCAAACCGCTGTCGACGTTATATAGGAACGTCCACAAAATCGCGACTACCACCATGGATGTCACCACAGGACTGAAGAAAAAGACCCGGCCGATGACTGCGGTTTTCACTTTTTTATTCACAAGAATTGCTAAGCCAAGAGCCACGGCACACTGTAAGGGCACGACGAGCACAGAAAAATATAAGGTATTCTTCAACGCTGTAAAGAAAATAGCATCTTGAAACAAACGGGCATAGTTGCTTAGCCCTGTGAACGTCTTCCCTTGTGGATTCAACATGTTGTATTCCATAAAGCTGTAAACGAAAGCCAATCCGACAGGTAAAATAAGAAAAGTAAAAAGTAACACAAGAGCGGGCACAGAGAACAAGAAACCCAACCACTTTTTCTGCTGACCATAAGTCAATGAGAGACGAACAGCTTTTCCTCCTTGAATTCTATTCAATAACCATTCCACGTGAGTCACCACCTATACATGTATTGGAAGGAACGCAGACAGGAACAAGGGGCCTCTTCCCCCCATTCCCACCATCCCTTTATTGGCCTTTCCGCTGCATATCCTTTTCTACTTCTTCAGCTAATTTGTCCAACTCTTCCTGGACATCTCCTCCGAGGAAAATATTCTGTACGGCTTGCCCGTACTTCGTACTAAGCACTGGGTAAGATGGAGTGGTCGGACGCGGGTGGGCGCTATTCAGCACCTGATCTTTCAATACATTCAAAGGTTCTTGCTCCCATTCCTCCATCATTTCAAAAGAAGAATGGCGGGCTGCCGGTTTGTTCTCCACTTCTGAAATCTTCACGACATTTTCTTTGTTCATCATATAATTCAACAATGTAGCAGCTTCTTCTTTGTGCTGAGTGCTTGTTGAGATTCCCCAGTTCCAATCACCTGAAGGGGAAACCTGCTCTCCATCTGGACTTTTCGGGTAATAAGTGATGCCCCACTCGGTATCAGGATAGTTCTGCAACTTCGACCACTCCCAGGACCCCATCAGCATCATCGCTGCTTTTCCGTCTTCAAATTCGGTCGGCGTCGGTTGCAAATTAACAAGCCCTTCTTCCGTGAACTTTTGCAAATACTCTAGCGCTTCGACAGCTTCTGGTCCATTGACATACCCATCAGCGGCTGAGCCATCTTCCGAGATGAAGCTTCCGCCGTTGCTCCATACCGCAGGTCCTGTGAAGTAAATGATCCATTCTCCATAATCAAGTGTCCAATTGACACCATAGATATCTTTTTCTTTATCTGTCAGCTGTTTAGCAGCTTCATAAAACTCTTCCCATGTCCAAGCTTCCTCTCCTGCTTTTGGCGGTTCAATCCCCGCTTCGCTCAACATATCTGCATTGTAGAATAAAGCGACCGTCGATTCTGTCGGTCCAACCGTGTACAACTGATCTTCAAACGTCCCCTGCTGGATGATGGAATCTACGAAATCGTCTTGATTTTCCACCAGTCCATCGATTGGCTGGATAATTCCAGAATCTGCATAGTTCGCTACATTAGGACCATCGAGGGCTAGAAGATCCGGCAATGTGTTACTCGTCGCTCCTGCCGACACTTTATCTTCATAGGCGTATTTGTTTCCCCGTGGGATAAAGGTCATTTCTGCCTCTATTTCACCTTCGTATTCCTTATTGAACTCTTTGATAATTTCCTTATAAGCCTCACTCGTATCCCCCTCTGGATGCCATAAGGAAAGCTTAACCTCTCCTCCGTCTTCACCTGATGCTTCTTCACTTGAACTGCACCCGATCAACACTCCCATAAACAACAGAAACATGATTCCTATAGAAAATTTCTTCATTCATGAAACCCTCCCTTTATTAGTAAATCGCTTCCATGTATTTATCGTAAATGAATGAAAGCGCTTTTATAACGAGGTATATCTATGATGAATGTTTAAATTTCTACAGAATAGATTTACAGCCATACATCATAAGCCGTCCGATTTAAAAGGAAAGCCACCTCTAAAAATCGGATGGCTTAGGCATTTCATTTGTTCCAGATCACTTGTCCTTATTGTTTTTAACCATTCACTGCTTTGAACTTTTAATTTCTTAGACCACAAAAAAACAGCTGTCCTCTACAGAACAGCTGTTTACTCTTATTGGTACTGCTTCCGATATTGGCTCGGGGTCATGTTCATCGTCTTTTTGAACACTTGGCTGAAGTAACGCTGATCGGTATAGCCGACTTTTTCAGCAATGCGATAGGTTTCTAAATCCGAATTTCTCAAAAACGTACAGGCATACTTGACTCGTTCCTTTCTTATATATTCGAGAAAAGTCATGCCTTCTTTTTGTTTGAAGAGCTGACTGAAATAGCTAACACTGATTCCGACGTGATTTGCCACTTGCTCGATACTCAAATCCTCATGGAAATGGCCTTTGATGAACGTTGTCGCTTGATTGATCGCTTCTGCTGCACTCGCTTTTGAGGTATAAATATGTCCAACCAGCTCTTTTGTAATCACTTTCTTATTCGTAAAAGAGGCTAGTGAAGCTAATTCCTTTGCATCATCGGCAGAAGCCTTACAGGAATTCAACCCTTCCACCACACGGCCGACAGTCCAGACACTGCCTTCTATGGCCTGAGCCCCTTTTTCAGCAAAAAAGCTTACGTTCTTCCCAGTCTCCACGGACTCTTCCAACTGCAAAACGAGCATAGCCTTCTTACTACTCCATGGATAAAGGAAAAACTCCCCTTCCCACTCATTCAGAAAAGCACGAAGATCCTGCAATCCTTCCTCTTCCTTCCAGTGAGGGTGCCATACCAGGAGCGCGACATAGGAATATAAAGGTTCCTTCACTGGTGCATCGATCCCTGAAGTGATTTGATCATAAATCCACTGCTTTTTTTGATCATAGGATTGTTCTCTTTTTTCCTTAATAATCGTGATGGCCTGAGTTATACGCATTTCCAGCTCATCATAATCGATCGGCTTCAGGAAATAATCCAAAGCATTATACTTCAATCCCTCACGGGCATAGGAGAATTCATCATACCCGCTTAGTAAGATTGACAGCGGTGATGCTGGCCATGTGTGAATTTCTTTCAATACTTCTATCCCTGACTTTTCCGGCATGGAAATATCCGTGAGTAAAAGATCGACGTGATGTTGCTGCAATGTTTCCAGAATTTCTTTCCCATTTTTCACACAGGCGATCACTTCACAATCCAATCTTTCCCAATCAATGATCCCATTCAGATTTTTCAATATCAAAGGTTCGTCATCCGCAATCACTACTTTATACGTCATCCTTTTCACCCTTTAAAGGAAATTTGATTTTAATGATTGTCCCGTACAAAGAATCGGAACAGACAATTAACCCATAAGCTTTTCCATAATAAAGCTGTAAACGCTTCTGAACATTCATGATCCCGTGCCCGAGTTCAGCATCGCCAACTCCATTCAAGCTTTCTAGAATATCCAGAGGCATCCCTTTTCCATTATCCTCGATTACAATGACAACATCGTTTCCTTCCCTATATCCTTTGATAGCAATCATTCCATTCTCTTCGGAATCGAACGCATGCAAAAGGCTGTTTTCCACTATAGGTTGCAAAATAAGTTTCAGCACGTAAGCTTTCTTTAAGTCCTCATCGATCTCAACATGAAACTGGAAGGCATGATCATAACGGATTTTCTGGATTTCAAGGTAGCTGACGACATGCCTGAGCTCATCTTTTACCATGACTTCATAACCCCCATTGATACTGATCCGTAGCAGCTTCCCTAAGTTGATGGTGATCTTGCTAATTTCCTTCTGGCCATTCATGGCAGCCAAAGCATTGATCGATTCCAGGGTATTATAAAGAAAGTGGGGATTAATCTGTTCTTGAAGGACTTGAAACTGTGCCTCCCTTTTATCAATCTGCTCCTTCTTAACATCCTCTACCAGCCTGTGAATCCGTTCAATCATGTGATTGAACCCTGTCGAAATATCCTTCAGCTCTTTCAATTTGAAGGACTTCATCCGCACCTGGAGTGACCCTTGTTCCACCTGCTTCATGCTCGCCAATGATTCCTGTATAAACTGGGACACGCGTCGTAAATAGAAGATATTGAATAACAGGGCAATGAGAATTGCAGCGACAGATAGGAATAGGGTTGTATTACGGATATGAATCATTTCATCAGCTAACACGTCCCAAGGCTTGATGGATACAAGGACGAGGTCTTCCGAGCCCATCGTTTTAAACTGGGACGGAATTGCGGTCACTAAGCTTTTTTGTCCCTCCCAGTCTGTCAGCATATACCTGCTTTCCTGAGAGGAAAAAGAAGATATGTCCATAGCCAGTTCCTGTCCGATTTTTTCATGATCTGCTGAATATAGGATGCTTCCGGTTGGATCTACGATAAATTCTTGAGAAAGATTCATGCTGACCGGATCAAAAATATCATCAAACAACCGAATCTTCATGTTCATCACTAAGTAACCAATGTCTTCTAACGTCTGAGGATCTTTGATTACACGCCCCTGTGTGAGGAGCGGTTCTTCTCCACTCGTCCATTCTCGATTTTCAGTTGGAGGCAGCCATACCGGGCGGCCTCTTTGGGCGACCATTTCAACATAAAATGGGCTGTCGAGCAATCCTTGAAACGTGGGGACGGGGGAGTTCTTCAAGTGTAGCTGTCTACCATTTTTACTATAAATAACAAAATCATCAATGTGCACATTTCCATACATCATACCGGCGATCGATTGCTGTTGATTATAGAAATCAATAATGGAAGCTGTGTCATTGACTTCAAGAAAGGTTTGGATTGTCCCCGACGCTATAACATAATCCGAGAATGAATTCACCTCAGAAACCTCATTCATCAAGTTACGGTCAACCGCCTTTAATGTCTGTACCGTTTGTTCACTAATATTTTTCTTCAATGCCGAGGAAGAAATCTGGTAGGAGGCCCCTCCCAATATAAGGAGGGGCACCAGGACAAAACCTAAAAAAGCGAATAACATTTTTCTACGGAAACTCATGGACACCCACCTTCATTCCACTTCATAGCGTTGGAACATCTCTTCTAAATCGTTTAAATAAACGTTGATATCCTGATCAATAAGAAATTGAAGCGTGAGTTTCCGATACTCTTCTTCTGCTTCCGTTCCCCCATCCCAATAATGGTTCGGCCAATTGACCGTTTGGCCTGAAAGAATTTTCTTATGGATGATTTCTATCTCCTGTCGATTCACCTCCACCCCTTTAATCGTGCTAATCGACCCTTCATAGCTCGATAACCGGGAGGCTTGTTCCTTCTCTGTTAAAAAAGATAAAAAAGTTTTCGCTTCCTTCGGATGTGGAGTTTCCGAGGAAATCGCAATGCCGATATCTACTCCTCCAAGAACATTATGGCTGGCTGAGTTATCTGCCGGAAAAGGAAAGATGCCATAATTCAAATCTGGGTTGATCCGCTCGATCAACGGCAAAGCCCATGTCCCCATCACCAGCATGGTGCCTTCTCCCTTGGCAAATCGTTCATTTGTGGCATAATACCCATCCTCAAAGGAACCAGGCTGGGTATAGGGAAGCACGGATAAAACCTTCTTCGAGCTCTCTCTCCAGCGATTATCCGCCGCCAAATCCTCTTTATCCTTGTTCCAATACGACGCTGAAAATTCATCAGCAACAAGGTTCAACGTAAACACACTCGTTTGTTCCACATCTTTGTTCGGCATCAGTAAAGGCGTATATCCTTTCTGTTTCAATTCCTTCATTCCTTCCACCCACTCCCTCCAAGTATCCGGTGTGGATAGACCTGCTTCCTTAAAATGGTCTTTATTATACAGTACTCCAACCGCATTTTGAGTCAGCGCCGCCCCATAAATGCGGCCATCTACCAAGTAACGTTCTTGAATCGCCGGTTCAATCCGGGATAAGAAAGGTTCATCAGTAAGATCCATGACATACCCTTTTCGTACTCGGGTGAGATAATCTTGTTCAATCGGATAAGTGATGAATAAATCAGGGGTATCCCCCTGGGCTATTCTTGTTTTCAAAACCGTCATTCCCCCCGGAACGACAACTTGCCTCACCTCAATGTTCGGATGCTGCTCCTCGAACTTTTCGATTAATTGATTGAAAACCTCTTCCGTTTCCACTTTCGGTGTGAAAAACTCCAGGACCACCGGCTCCTCATTTGATTGATTCATAGAGATTTCAGTTTCATCGCAAGAGGATAAAAGCAACAGACTTCCGAAAAACAAAAGGAAGTATTTCCTCATAACCATCTCCACCTAGATATTTAAGTATTTACCTAATTATAGAGTGGAGAGCCTCTGTAAAGAAAGGGTTTTCAGATAAGTAAAGGAGAAACTTCGTAATTCATAGGTTTTCTTCTATTCTTATTAATAGAATCTCACATTACTTGCCCATTATGACCAGATTCTAATCCATTTATATACCTTATATGTAACACTATATTCCCTCTTAAGTAGTAAGCAAAAAAGCACAACTCGATGATGAGTTGTGCCATAGGTGGGAAGCGCAGGGACGGTTTTTGCGCTTCCTCATCTCAATCAGGTCTGTCCTTCATGAAATCAACACCTTGAGTTCATCAAATAAGAAGGTGTTGGGGAGAGTGGAAGAGACTGAGGTCCAAGAGGGCTCAAGGTTTCTTTTAAAAAGAGGCCCGTTCTTCTTCTGTTCAGCATGTGACAAGTTAACGACCACCACACCTTCCTGTCTACCAGTAGAAACGCCCCATGAAGAGCAATATAGTATCATTTACATATATAGAAAACGAAAGAACTGCCCTCGCTTACTCCTAACCCTTTTAACAGATTTTCTGATGACTCCTTAACTAAGCTCTTTTAGATAACCTTTCTCTCTTTTTTTGAATCGTTTGAATTTCCTCCTGTGTTAACTCATTAACTCTAACTTGAACTTTGATTGGCTTATTTCCAGTTTTGTTAAACCAATAGTATTTATTTATCATGATATTACTAACCCTTTCAAATAAATTTGGATTAGAAACATCAACCTTATCATTGAAATACTTTTCAAATGTTCCTTCTTTTCCATACCAAGTGAAAAATACAGCTTTGTTTATACCATTTTGTTTTGCCCACAAAATAGAATCAATAAATAAAATGATAAATCTTACTGGATTTTTCTTTGCCCTTTTCCCAATATGTATTTCAAGAACATTGTTGAACAGCCTAGAATCCCCCGGTACCCCCTTAAATTTACACTTAAGTAAATTTGAATAATACCATGTGAGTACTATAAGTAATAAAATCAGTGCAATAAAAAAAAATACATTCTTTTCAGTAATAAAGAACAATATTAAATTTGGGAAGCAAAGCACCATAAAAATGAATAGAAAACCATTAATGTACAAAGTTACCCCTCCTTATATATATTATAAAATAAATTATACAAGAAAAGGTAAAATAACGTACGAATCGTCTGAGGGAAAAGAAAAGGGCTGGCATATAGCCAGCCCTAATCCGCTGATAATGGGGCAATTGATTCCGTCGAAAACAGGGAACTTTAAACCGTTTTTGACACCCTCGCTTCCCTAGTGAAATTTCTAATTTTGATAGCCATTAGGATGCCTCCGATGCCAAGCCCAAGCAGTTCTTATAATATCTACTATAGAATTATATTCTGGCACCCAGCCAAGATCTCTCTGTGCCCTCTTAGAAGATGCCACTAATTGAGCAGGATCTCCCGCTCTTCTAGGTGCAATAATTGCTGGTATTTCATGACCCGTGACTTCTCTAGCTGCATCTATTATTTCTTTTACCGAGAAGCCTTTTCCATTTCCTAAGTTAAATACATTAGAAGGTTTCCCAGCTATTAAATGCTCAAGAGCAAGGATGTGCGCTTTGACTAAATCGACAACATGTATGTAATCACGGATACAAGTCCCATCTTCAGTATCATAATCATTACCAAATATAGAGATATGGTCACGCAGCCCTAGTGCAACCTGAAGGATGATAGGAACTAAGTGAGTCTCTGGCTCATGATCTTCTCCTATATCAACTTCTTCATGAGCTCCGGCAACATTAAAGTAACGTAAAGCAACATACTTAATGCCATGAGCCTTTTCTGTCCAATTTAGCATTTTCTCTACCGCTAACTTGGTTTGACCATAAGGGTTAGTTGGTTTAGTTTGGGAGTCTTCAACGATTGGTACTTGGTCTGGTTCACCATAAGTAGCTGCTGTAGATGAAAAGACTATGTTATCTACATTATTTTCAGCCATTACTTTTAAGAGATTCATTGTGCCAAAGGCATTATTCTCATAATACTTTAATGGATCTTCTACACTTTCTCCTACTAACGAATTAGCTGCAAAGTGCATGACTGCTTGAATTTGATAGTTATTAAAAGCGTCTCTAACTTCTTCAATTTGACGAAGGTCACCTTCTACAAAATCAATTCCTCGAGGGATGGAATCTGTATGCCCTGTTTCTACATTATCGAAAACTACAACTTCGTGACTAGCTTTTATTAATTCTATTACTGCATGGCTCCCGATGTAACCACAACCACCACAAACTAACACTTTCATAAAACAACACTCCTTTAGGTTTGTATGCTAAAACGATGGTTTTATTAAGTTTTTTTTAAAACAAGAGATTTGTTCTCGTTTGTAATATCTACTTTTTCGCGAGGTATTTTGAACAATAAGCGTAAATAAAAGTAATCCTTACCTTCAGCTACTATACATAACTTTAGAGATCTTCCGGCTGGTATAGTTTCTATCTGTCACATGAAATTGGAGTGTTCAATTATGAAAATACACCTTTACCTGCTATCTTGAATCAATCAAAATAGATCGTTGGGTCCTTACTATGTGCAGAGTGAAATTATTTCTCTTTCTAAGACCCTAACTTTAATTATTCGACATTTCACAAGACAAACTATCCTTTAGCATTTATATGCTTAGGAAGCGCAAGAACCGTCCCGCCGCTTCCTGTACCTAATGGAGATAACATTCTACTTCTCGGGCCACCAGGAGTAGGGAAAACACATTTAGCCATTTTCTATGGCTTTTGAAGCTATCACGCATGGACACCAAGCACTTTTTATCAAAGCCAATGATTTTATAGCTGAGTGCCAAAAGGCAGAGCAACAAGGGTTAATCCAAAGGTTTATTAAAAGGTATAGTCGACCAGAATTACTAATTATTGATGAATTAGGTTACTTCAGTTTCGATGAGCTAAGCGCGCACACACTTTTCCAAATCATATCAAGAAGATACGAACATGGAGCGATGATTATCACTTCAAATAAATCGTACGTTGAATGGGGTAAGATCTTTGGAGATGAAGTTTTAGCAACGGCCATACTGGATCGTCTAATCCATCATTCCACGACCTTTAATATTAAAGGAGACTCTTATCGTCTGAGGGAAAAGAAAAAGGCTGGCATACAGCCAGCCAAAATCCGCTGATAATAGGGAATTTGTTTCCGTTGAAAAAAGGGAGTTTTAAACCGTTGTTGACAGCTTGATTCGAATAGATATTACTGTTTGGTGCTTTATTGAACACACACCAAAAAACGCTCCAAAGCTACGATGCTTTGGAGCGTTTTTCTTATCTCGAAGGCAGAATTTTTCTAAAGAGTTGTTTGTTAAAAATTTCGCTTGATACATTCACGTTCTTCTTCTTCGCTCATAAGCCCTGTCGCCCTACCGATTGTTCCGTTCTGCCATTCCCAAATGGTATTGTGAACAGTCACGGCGTTGGAGAAGTCACCCTTGTCCCATGCTTCCAACGACTCCTTATAAAAATCATATTGTTCGTAATGATTCTTCGGTTCCTTCAACTGATTTCAATATCCCAAGCATACGATCAATTTGTTCCGCCGTCATTTGCTGACTTCCGCGTTTTTCGTTAGCTCGAACCTTTTGGTGCGTAATTTCATGTAGTTCCTGTCTAAAAGCACGTTCAGAAGGAATACCATCTTTTTCAATTGCTTTTATTTCTTTTTGTTCCGTTGAGTCGTTGACTTCCTTCATGATTTATTCCTGTGCTTTTGTCATGGAATTACCTTCTGCTTGAAATCCTGAAACCAGAACCCAAACAATTGCCACAATTACAATAAGAGATACTGCTCCTAACGAATACAACGACCACTTCAGAATTTTTTCCGCCATATAATTCCTCGTCTCCTTTAATTGTTTATTTCCAGTGTGAAACGCAAATAAGTCGTTCGACAATAAGTCTTTGTTCACATTGAAATTCGATAATTATGCGTGTCTGATAATCCTTCTTCATTCACTAGCAGGTGCGACCAACTTATTCATTTCCTTTTCTATGAAGTTTTTTCAACTACGAATTCTTTACAGTCACTTGCACGAAGCATTCTTTTCCTTCAAGCGTTTCTTCTTTTTATTTTTATTTGTTGAGATAAAATCATTACAAAATGACAGCTTATTTCCTCAACCCTATGCAGTGTATTGCTCCAATGTTCCCCATAAAATCAATAAAAGAGCCTTCCACCGCTAACAAATAGACGATCCTATTAGAAGAAAAGACGGGGATCGAATGAAAAAATTGAATAGGAGGCTAACAGATACCGCTACCATTCAAAAGTAAATATGTATATATGCGCAGATACACAAATATAAGCTATAAAAAAGAGCGTAGTATCACCTATAAACCTTTGACACTACGTCATCCTTTAACACTCTAACGCGACGGGGGTAGGTATCGACCGTACGGTCGCCGCGCTGATAATAATAAACTTAACTTTTAGAAACATTCATTGAAATTTCCAGTACCGTTTCTATTCTTTTAAAAACTTCATCAAATGTTAACACTTCTATTGATCTCAGTTCATTTCTAAATAAATTAAAACTTTCTCTTTTCTCATCTGATAAATCAGTTCCAAATTGTTTGTTTGATCCAATTATTAAGTAACACATTGGATTAATAGGGTCATAATATTTATTTGGGTCTGACGAAGGCTTTCTTACACTTTTCACATCTTTTAGTAGTATGTCCCTTTGCTTTAATAATTGAACAACTCCACCATTAAGTTCTTCTGCCATCCCATGTGCACCGTTTCTATATCTCTTATCATCTACCAATTTGGAATTTGGTGTTTTTATTTCAACAAGTGCTACATTAGCAGTATACTGTTCTTTGAATAAAAAATCTGGAAAAACCCCACCTTCGTTATCTATATTTTTACCACCCGCATAAAATTTTTCATTAAAATATGTAATTGGCACAGCAAAAAGTTGTGCTAACACCCATGGGTTATCACTAAACTTTTGTTGCCAAAATTCTTCACTTTCATTTTTTCCTTTATGCTTATCCCATATATTCAAAAGGTATCTAAACCCTCGCAGGCCTGATATTTCTTTTTCGAAATCATCAATAATACCACACAGTTTAGATATAGCATTTTCTGTTGCTGTATCTAAAGTACCTTCAGTAAATCTTATATTCGCAAGTCCATAATAACTACCACCATCCTCATTTTCACCCTTAGGAACAACTTCTATATCTGGAGACTCTTCGCTAAAAGATAATAAGTCTTCAAAGTACCTATTAAGGTTATATCTACTATCCATATGGTGGTGGTAACCTCTAAAACATCGAAATACTATATTAAAGTTTTTTTCATTCACTTCAAAGTAAAAGTCGTCAAATGGGTAAACAGTTTGAAAACCATGCACAGTTGCTGAGTTATCCAAATAAATTCTAGTTTTTTTAGGGATATCCCCAATACTAATTAAATCCAAAGCTTCAATAGGTAATTTGAAAATATTGCGGTCCAATACCGTGTCATATTGGCTTCTATATTTACTACTCTGCTGACGAGAAAGTTCCCAACAATTATTTTCTTCTATATAAATAAACTCATAAGCCATTTAAGAGTCTCCTTTTTCTTTTTTATTGTTTTAGAATGCCATTATTCTAAATATTAGAAATAATAATATTCTATATTATATCACAGATAAAAATCAGGTAATTTATATAGAAAATAATGTGTTTATTTAAAAAGAAAAAGCGCAGGGAAGGCATGTAATTCCTTATCTCAACACGTCTGGCCCTCACTCAAAACTCAAGGATTCTTTTTCAGATAAATTTGGAGAGGGCACTAAGAAGACAACAGACCGTTTCCCACATCAAGCAAGCTCCAGTGACAGTTTTTTGAATGAGTTTATGAGGTATTGGTTTCATAAGAAAATCATCGTATGGATCGAGATGAACAACCATAGACGATGAGCCAAGTTATGTGGTTATCTTAAGGATGGGATGATTTTTTTGTCTGGGATAAACATGGAGAACTTAAAGGATATAGGTTGCATTATCTTAATGAGCAAGGAAGCAAGTAGGGTACCCTCCAAAACGCTGGGGCGTTTCCAAAAAGCTTGGGTTTGTGACATTGTATTTGCCATTCGAACCCTATTTGTTTTTGTAGAAACCTTAAAGGATGTCATGGAGTTACTTGCCGATCAGCAGATACTCACTTTTTGTACCTGAATGGTTAGAACCTTAACCAACTGTTGAAATCTACCGTGATTTATTTGGCTAGCCTTTTGCAAAAAGGGCTTTCCCAAGAAAAACTTGCTTATCGAGCAGGCATGCAATCTCTGTATATTAGTGGCATAGGAAGAGAGCGAAGAAACCCATCACGAACTACTTCTACTATTTAGCTCATGCCCTGGAAGTTTACCACAATTACTCCATCCCTTCGGTTAAATTGGACACCAAAGGCGAGGAATTCGATGACTGATTATCTAAAGAAAGAGTATCTACTCCTCCCCACTTCATATTCTTCTCTTTATATCGAACTCCTCGGTAAAAATCCTACTATGTCTATGACCAGTTGGAAATACACCGAATAGAGTCCTATACGAAAATCGAAGCCGTAAAAAATTACTAGCTTTAATTGAAAGAAGTTCTTATCCTCTCTAAATTCATGACCTTTAACATGTATATATGAGTATTTACACATATATTAAAATATTGTTACCGCGCCATCCTTTAGTCATATAAAGTCTTCGGGCTCAGGCACGAAAACTTTACATCTTGTTATAGTAATCTACATACCAATCTGCAAACTTATGCAAACCATCCTGAATAGTCGTTTCCGGCTTAAACCCTACTGCTTCTTGTAACTGGTCAGTGGAAGCATAAGTAACAGGAACGTCGCCTGGCTTAATCGGTTCATACTCTTTCTTGAACTCGATGTTTTTATCAAGTGCATTGCTTAATGCTTTCTCTAATGATTCTATGAACGTCATTAATTTCTCAGGACTGTTGTTACCGATATTGAAAACTTTATGTGGAGCACCTTGATCTCCTGGCTCACTGCTTAACAGACGCTCTATACCGACTACAATATCATCGATATATGTAAAATCACGGTAAAGATCATTCTCGAAGTCCCCATTGTTATATATCTTAATCGATTCACCAGCAAAGTACTTATCAGTGAACCCGAAGTAAGCCATATCCGGTCTTCCAATAGGACCATAAACGGTAAAGAACCTTAACCCTGTTGCGGGGATATTGTAAAGATGGCTATACGTATAAGCCATCAATTCATTCGACTTTTTAGTAGAAGCATATAAAGCATATAAAGATACCGGGTGATCAACAAAATCTTTCTCTTCAAAGGGAACCTTTTTATTCGTACAATAAACAGAGCTTGACGACGCATAAACCAAATGATCGACAGGGTTATGACGACAAGCTTCTAATATATTATAGAATCCAATGACATTGCTTTGCATATACATGTCTGGATTCTTGATAGAATACCGGACCCCAGCCTGTGCTGCCAAGTTAACAACAATATCTGGTCGGTATTCTTTGAAGACGGAATCTATGGATTCTTTATCCGATATATCTTTCTTAAGGAATGTGAAACTCTCATAAGGTTCTAGTAAACTAAGACGTGTTTCTTTAAGACCTACATCATAATAGTCATTCACATTATCAAGACCGACAACTTTACATCTTTTATCAAGCAACTTCTTAGAGAGGTAATAACCAATGAAGCCAGCAGCACCGGTTACTAAATAAACTTTATTAGAATCTAGTGGTTTGTAGCTCATATGCTGCTCTGTTTCACTACCAACAGAGTGGTATTCTACCTTCGCTTTTTTCATTTCGTCGATATCATAGATGTTACGTCCACTAAAGCTCGGAGACGGTTCTAGTGCTTCCTCATTTCAATCACGTCCCTTTGTATCATGTAGCAAAATTAAATCGTTTAGTTCTTTTTTTAAGTGCAAAATGAACTTTGCTTCCCCCTATAGAGACCTACCTTTCAAAGCTTCACATATAGAAAAATTATGTGTTTCAGGAAGCGCAGGAACCGTCCCCGCGCTTTAGTCACTGCAATCCACATGGTATGAAAGTGTTCTATTATGTAAATACATCATTCTCTGTGTATCTTGGAGCCAAATAAATCTTTGTTTTTGCTAAGTGCAGAGTGAACTTGTTTCTCTTTTATAGAAACCCAACCTTTAATTATTCAACATGGCATCATGACGAACAATCATTCATATGCTTAGAAAGCACACAAACCGTCCTGGAGCTTCAATAGCCCAATCTCTCCAACCAAATATACATAGATCTTTTCAATCATAACAACACCACTACATATATATGAACATATTTTAATATATAAATCCAAAAAGTGCTTACCACCAAGAGCTAAAACCCTTGGTGGTAAGCCATTCTTTAGTTCTCTAAGCTGTGTGGTGGGGGAGGCACCGGCATTCAGGAAGCGCTAGAACCGTCCCCGCGCTTCAAATATTGTGGTTAATCAACAGTCCTGCAGGCACCGATTTTAAACCAGAATTTGTTCTTTCTTCGTGTATTGATGAAGGTTTCCGAAGTTAATATACGCTACATCTTCATCTACATTAGAGACCACATTCTTCGTGTCAAACACTTGCAAATTGCTCATACCCTTAAACTTATCCCAATCCATCTCTTTAAACTCATTATGATCTGTCAAAATAAGCACTAAATCAGCTCCTTGAACCGCTTTTTCCATATCCTTTTCTACCATTTCTGCTTCTACGTGAGGATCGAATGCTCTCACTTCAAAATTGCTTTGTTCTTTTAACATCTTGTAGATTTCCATAGCCGGGCTTTCACGGATATCGTCAACGTTTCCTTTGTAAGCCAGACCGAATACGCTGACCGTTTGCCGTCCACGTTTTTCATCAATTTGTGGACATTGCCGACAACATACTCTGGCATACCCACATTGACAGAACGGGCAAGACTGATCAATTGAGCCGTTTCAGGGGCATTAGAAACAATGAAATACGGATCGACAGCAAGAAAGTGACCGCCAACTCCTGGTCCTGGAGTATGCAAGTTCACACGTGGATGTTTATTGGCCATTTCCACAACATCCAAAGCATTGATGTCCAGTTCGTTACAAACTCGAGTCAATTCGTTGGCAAGAGCAATATTCACATCTCTATAAGTGTTTTCCATCAATTTGGACATTTCGGCTGTCTTCGCATTCGTCTTTATGATTTCTCCTTCTACAAACGTTTCGTACACTTGGGCACCAGCTTCTGTACATGCGGAAGTTACTCCACCTACATTCCGGTTGTTATAAATCAAATCATGCATAATCTGACCTGGCAATACACGCTCCGGACAGTGGACAAGGTAGATATCTTCCCCGACCACAAAGCCAGCTTCTTCAATTAATGGCTGAACATGGTCATTAATGGTTCTTGGTGCGATGGTTGATTCAACAATGACGACGTTCCCCTTTTCAAGATAAGGTATGGTATTGTTGACGGCAGATTTTACGTATGTCAAATCGCAGGATTTATGCTCGTCATCCATATTTGGAGTAGGGACAGCAATAATAAAGGTATCAGCCTTAGCTGGCTCAAGGTCTGCTCGGAAGTTCCCTTTTTCTACTACCTCTATCAATGCTTCTTGTAAACCTGGTTCTTAGATGTGTATTTGCCCATCATTCAATGACTCGATAACAGATGGATTAACATCGACTCCTACTACCTCTACTCCATATTTTGCAAACATGATAGAAGTAGGTAGTCCAATATAGCCTAAACCTAGTATAGTAATTTTCATTAAAAAGCCCTCCTAGAGGCGTATATTAATTATATATAATAAGATTTTCTATAACGTTAAATTATCTATAACTTTTATTTTATATAACGTTTCATTACTAATTACGTGATTGTTGAATGATAGACAAAAAGAAAAGATTTTTTCTAAATCCCAATTATAATGCCCTCTTGTATGGAGCGCATTTTCTATCCTTCCAAATAGTTTATTAGAAGAAGTGGAGTATGATTGAAACAACTGATTTACTTAAAATCTAATAAAATTTCTCAATATGTATCATTTATATGCTTGGGACGCTCAAGAACCGTCCCCACGCTTCTTGGGTGGTAACAGGCACCAAAATCTAACTTTAGTCTCATTATTCTTTGTAATTCTTCTCAAATCGCCACGCATCCCGGCACATGGCTATAATATCACGTTTTGCCTTCCAGCTAAGTTCTCTCTTGGCTTTTGAAGCATCAGCATAGCATGAAGCAATATCCCCGGGTCTACGATCTACAATTTCATAAGGAACTTTAATACCATTAGCTTCTTCAAAAGCTTTCACTAATTCTAATACACTGGTACCCTGACCGGTTCCCAAATTATAAACATGAGCACCATCTTTAAGATTATCTAACGCTGCAACATGTCCTTCTGCTAGATCCAACACATGTATATAATCTCTTACTCCCGTACCATCTACTGTTGGATAGTCGTTCCCAAAAACTTGGAGTTTCTCAAGTTTCCCTTTGGCAACTTGAGTGACATAAGGCATTAGATTATTGGGAATGCCATTAGGTGCTTCACCAATTAATCCACTCTCATGTGCACCTACAGGATTAAAATATCGAAGGAGAGCAATTGAAAAATCCGGATTTGCTTTAGTTATGTCAGTTAGTATTCTTTCACTCATAGCTTTTGCCTCACCGTAAGGATTCGTAGTTGGTAAGAGATCCATTGTTTCTATGAATGGAACAGCGTTATCCCCGTAAACTGTTGCAGATGAACTAAAGACAAAACGTTTCACTCTATACTTTAGACAGGCCTTAGCAAGAACCATTGTACTTCCAATGTTATTGTAATAGTAGGTTAGTGGCATTTCGACGGACTCCCCTACTGCTTTCAATCCTGCAAAATGAATGACACCATCTATTTTATGATTATTAAAAATAACATCAACAGCTTGTTCATCTGTTACATCAACCTCACACAGAGTTACTTCTTTATCTGTAATATCTATGATTTTCTCAACAGTTTCACGTTTGCTATTACAAAAGTTATCAGCAATAATTAAAGAATGCCCAGCCTCCAACAAGGCTATACATGTGTGTGAACCAATATATCCTGCACCACCTGTAACTAGTATATTCATAAATTAAGCCTCCCTTCTGCTTAAAAATTCATTTATATTTCCGACATATACGTTTTTTAAAAATCTTTTGAAATTCTATAATATCAGCTATACGTTTACTTGCATAACCGTCACCATATGGATTGCTTGACTCATATTTTTTACTCTTCTTTATTTCCTAAGAGTTGCTTAAAGGCCTTATAAATTTTCTCTTCATCTGTTCCGACTAATTTCAGTGTGCCAGCTGCTACACCTTCAGGACGCTCTGTCGTATCACGCATCACAAGAACTGGCTTCCCTAAACTTGGAGCTTCTTCCTGGATACCACCACTATCGGTTAATATTGAATATGACCTTGAAAGGAAATTATGGAAGTCCAATACTTCCAATGGTTCAATGATTCTTACTCTATCACAACTACCTAGAATTTCATTAGCCGCTTCTCCCCCACCAAGAACCACGGATCAACTGAAATACAATGCCCTCCTACACCTAGACCAGGTTGCATTATATTAACTCTTGGGTGCATATTGGCAATTCTAATAATCTCATAAACATCCATATTGTCATTATGACAAATCTTATCTAGTTCATTTGCAAATGCAATATTAATATCTCTATAGGTGTTTTCAACAACCTTTGACATTTCTGCTGATCTGATATCCGTTACAACAATTTCAGCCTTACAGAAATTCGAATACAATCTTTTAACTTTCACACCTAATTCTGGATTATCTGCTCCTATAGTTCTTGACTTATACTCAAGTTCATAGCTCATATTTCCGGGTATTATTCTATCTGGTGCATGTAATAAGTGTATATCTTCTCCAATAGCAAAGCCTCTTTTTTCTATTACTGGTCGAATATACTTATCGATAGTACCAGGCGATATTGTCGATTCAATAATTATTGCTGCACCTTTTTCACAAACATCGAGCACACTATTTAATGCTAAAATAATATATTTCGGATCAAGCTTCTTACTGTCTTTAAGATATGGAGTTGGAACTGCAATAATATAAGTATGAGTCTTCTTATACTCCGTTGTAAATTCAAAATCATTTGAAAGAGCTTCATTAAATAATTCCTCTAGTTTTCTTTCAATTTACTTTATCTAGAGTTTCTTCCTTGCTATTGGAGAGGTTATTAGCAACAACTACTTTATGCCCAGCT
The DNA here is from genome assembly GCF_019599545.1 of Halobacillus sp. Nhm2S1. Classification (GTDB taxonomy): domain Bacteria; phylum Bacillota; class Bacilli; order Bacillales; family Halobacillaceae; genus Halobacillus. Next base: position 415,744 of record NZ_JAIEZV010000002.1, read on the forward strand.
TTTAACAGAGCAATACAAGTTTGCGAGCCGATATCTCCAGTACCACCAGTTACTAATATATTCATTGATATACTCCTTTCATTAATTAAAGTGGTTTTAGGAACCCACTTTATCAACTACTCACAACGAAGGGAACTCTATTATTAGAAAACTAAGACAATAATTGAGCTAGCTGGTTGAACTCATTCCTTTTTCTTCATTAGATGCATGGTTACTTTGTATATACCATGATTCACAGTCTATTTAATGCTTCCCATTGTTTTTTTAGTTCTTTTGCAAAGATAAATATATATACTGTTAGCCATACTATCCCAAGGAATACTATTTCCAGAATATCACCATATACAATATTAATATTTAGATAACCCTTTATGTACTTGAAAAGAAACCCAAGTATCATGTTAATTATTGTAATCATAGATAATACCTTCCACGGGAATATCCTAAAAAAACTAACTTTAATAAAGTTTGAAGTATAGATAAGTTGTATAGCATTAACAAATAGCTGGCTCAATAGTGTTGCAATTGCTGGACCAATTGTACCGAAAATTAAAAACAAGACGTAGTTTAAAATAATATTTAAAATTAATGAAATTATTGAACTATAAAGTATAAATTTCGTTTTCCCTAATGCATTTAATATCATACCGAAATAAGTAAATCTTAATAATAAAACTAAACTATAAATAATAAATACTGGGACTCCTGGCAAATATTTTTCAGAATATAACAGTGTTATCACTTCAGGAGAAAATATAATAAGCATCGTTGCAAATATACATATAATTGAATAAGAAAGAACAGATGCGTTCCCCCATATACTTATTGCTTTATCATTTTCTTTTTGCTTTAAAAAACGAACTAATTGTGGTAACAAAACAGCAGTAAGTGATGAAGCAATAATAGTAACAGGCATTTCTCTAGAGGCATTGGTATATATAGCTAATTGTTCTGTGTCTAAAAAGTTCCCAATCATAAGTTTATCTAGTGTGATATTAATAGTTCCAATAATAGATGAAAGACCTATTGGAATAGAAAACAATAATATTTTTTTTATATAGGCGATATCAATATTTACTTTTAGTCTTTTCGATAAATCTTTCACTATTATATATACAATTATTGCAAACAAAGCTTCAACAATGATAAATAAAAACATATATACGCTGAAAGCTAGATTAAAAAAATGAACTATTAAAATAATACCTAGAAGTGAAATACTATTAGATACTCTAAACCACACTATTAAACTAGTCTTTTTATAAACAACTAAGATATTTTCAATACTACTTATAATAATTCGTGCCCATGGGAAAATTGCTAAAACATATATAAAGTTGTTAAGGAGTTTATTATCAAAAAAATCAACAATCTTAGGTGTAAGATAGACTAAGAATAAACCCACTATTATACTCAGTAAAGTTGTAAAGGTATAATAAACTGATAAAAACTGTTCTCTTTCTTTGTTTGTTTCAGCTCTCGCAAGGAAAAAATTAATACTATTTGGTAAACCTAACATAAAGATAACTGTAGTTAAATTAACTACCACTTGTATTTGGGAGTATGTTCCATATTCTTTCAGGGTCAACATTCTTGAGAGTAACATTGCTGTAATGAAAGATACTATTAAAGTAACCACCTTAGAAGTTGTGAGCTTAATAGCATCATTACCAATTGATTCCTTTGGCATTATATTATCTCTTCAAATTCTGCTACTATATTTTTATAATCATAGCGTTTAATCACATACTGATTTGGATTGAAATTAGTTTCCATTCCGCCTTTAAATCTTAAATATTCTTCTTTTATATATGCCTTTAAGGCTTTAAAATCTCTGTCATATCTTGCTATTTCAAATGAAAAACCTAATGCAGCTTTATTCATAACATTAGAAACCTCACTATTTGGTAAATCTCCATTAACAATTGCAATTATCGGCTTATTACTTAACATATATTCTAGGAACTTAGCTGGAAACACTCCTATTTCACTTTTGCTGTTCCATGTGGATAAAATTAAAAACCGAGAGCATGATTGTAAGTTAATAGCATCCCTATGTGTCAAAAATCCATGGTTCACACAAATACTTTGCAGTTTAAATTCATTTGCTTGATTAACTAGGTTTGAATAATCAGTTCCTGCATAGTTGAAAATTAAGTCATTTTTTTGAATCACCTTTTCTTTTATTAAAGCTGATAGACACTTGAATAGGGGAGTTAAGTCACGTTTTCCTCCATATAAATAGCCAGTATAAGTAAAAGAAAATTTAGCATCCGACTTATTAATAGATTTATTATCCAGTAAATCATTCTCATCAAATCCATTTGGAATGACGTATGACTTATAATCATACTTCCCATTACATATTCTTTCTAAGTAACCATTTGAAACCGTAACAATTTTATCTGCTAATTTACATGCTTTTTTTTGTAGAAAGGAATTTATTTTGTTATCGATAGGCAAACGTAAATCAGTAACCATTGGGTCCCTAAAATCACAGATCCAAGAGATTTTAGGATGTTTCTTTTTAAAGGCTATTCCACATAGTACTGATGTTAAGGGGCCATAAGTCGAGACTAATACATTATAGTCTTCGTATTTGTCCTTATTAGCGTTAACATGCTTTTTAAACGAATGGTAAAAATCCAAGTTTATCATTATATTCAATATAAAAAGCATATAAATTCTTAAAACCTTTATTACTTTATTGAAATAATGTTTATTCTTATTATTATCTTTAATAACACTTTTCTCTCTAGAAGTACTCCTTTTACCTGTACCATTTATTCGTTTTATATATCTTTCTATAAACTTTGAATGATTTAGTTCAGTCACATTTACATTTTCGTAATCTTTTTTTTCATAAGACTTATCTAAATGTACTTTCAATGAAGTCGTAATTACCTCGATTTGATAATCATTTTTTTCAGCTAAATATTTTGCTAATTTTGTAGCTCTTATAGATCCTACCTGATTTTCAGGCGCAAACAAGTAGCTAACTATTAATATTTTTTTCATATATTCACCTACTTTTTATACATTATATAAACACCAACAACCTAATATTCAAAGGAGATATTCGTCTATTAAATCCAATATTTTATAATCAATTGAATCATCGAATTTTCTAGCAAAATAATGATGTAGTTTAGAAATTTTATCAAAATCCTCTACAGTTAAAATATGAGGATGACCCATATAAGGTTTCTTTTCATCATAAAAGTTAGGGTATATCAAGCTATCATTGCAATCTCTCGTGAACTTATTATTGAAATTAATCGTTACATATTCCGAAACACTCGTTCGCATAGTTAATGTTTGAAAGAATGTTTCTTCAGGTGTAAGACTTTTTTTAAAAATTGATATTATCCTGTTATTCGATTCATAATATTGAGTATAAATATCATCTATTACAATATCCGGCAAAATCCACCATGATGATCCGCCATATACACTGCAATTTAAATTTTTAAGTTCTTTATATGGGTGAACTATAAAAAATCTTAAAAACTTAAAGAATATATAAAGGGGCGTTTTCAACATTTTCCTTTTTAATCCTTTTTTCATATATTGGTTAATATCTTTATTTAACTTAATTTCAATCGGTAATTTTTCATATAACTTATAAACCCAATTCTTATTTACGCATGGTTGACAATCAATAAAAGGTTTTGGATATGAATTATTCAACTCTTCTACTAGAGCATTAACGGGTTTAATTGGATAATCTTGTCCACTAATCAACATCGTATAGCTGTATTGAATTCCTTTTTCCTCTTCAATTTCTTTTGTTTTCTTTATTAACGACATAGTAACTTCAATAAGTGACCAATCGCTTAAATTCGCTGATATCCTATCTTCTGGAAAATATATATTTTCCATAACAGATAATAATTCATTGATTTTACTTTCTGATAAATCCCATTTTTCATCAATATGAATGAAGATATCTATATTTTTGTGGTTAATTTTTTCAACTAAACGCTTTAGTTGCTTGAAGTTCTTATGCGCAATTATCAATATTGCAAACTTTTTATTGTTAATACCATTTGATTCTATCTTCATTTTTTTTCCTTTCCCATACATTGTATTAAATAACTTTTTCCCAGTAAGAATAAACAAGTAACATAAAAGAATTCATCTGCAAATACTACATCTAATGAAAGCCATGGTAAGAAACAAGCTATAATTAATATTAAAGTTGGAAGAATAGTAAAATAAGAGAAAAACTTTTTCTTTAATAAAACAGATTTATTTAGATAATAAATCCATACAATTAATAATATTGAACCTACAACACCGAATTGATATATTATTTCTATTATTACATTATGAGAACTTTTACCGAAAGCAGGGTATTTTTCAGTATATCCTTGTCCAAATAGTAAATCTAATAGATTGTTTTCAAAAAATATTAAATATTTTATTGCTATATTGGATCTACCAGAGGACAAGGAATTAACATTATTACTAAGCTCAAATCTTATCAAGTACATATCAATTAATTCTTTTGAATTATTTAGAAAAATAAAGAATCCTATAATACAAACTACTGAAAGTAATACTAAATATTTTTTACTTTTCACAATACCTAGTAAATGTATTAATGCAACTCCCCACAAACCAATTAGAATTATTAAAATAAACAAAAACATTTTTGATATCGATTGTAATCCAAAATAGATTAAAGCTGACAGTTGAGGAAGAGTTAATAATAACAATGGGATACTTCTTTTTGTTAATAAAATTATTAACAAACCTGCAATTGCAACTAAAATTTGCGCAGAATAATAATTAGGGTCCCCATTAAATCCACTTAATCTTGTTAGTCCTAAACTGTCCCAAGTGCTAACATTTATAAACCCTCTCATATGGGGGTATTTCATCAGGGTTTCTGAAGAAATACATGCACCTATTACACCAATCGACATATAAAGTACAGACTTTTCAAATGAAATTTGTCCTTTATAGGTATTAAAATAGGTTGGTAAGAAAAACAACATGATAATGAACATAAAGTATCCTGATGAAGGTGTATAACCATGGAAAAACTTAACAAATAAGGTGAGAACACCCATTATACTAGTAATAATTAAAACGTTATAATTTATTGATATTTTTTTGTTTTGATAAAAGAACAATAAAAAGAATATGGGTATTATGATACTATATAACGTAAGTGTCCCAGGTGTAAATTTCATTATCGGAGACCAGGGCAGGTAGAATAGCATTATAGGAAAAAACTTAGAATTACGATTTGAAATTACTATAAATATAAAAAATAAAAGTGCAATAAATATTATTATTTTATTACTAACGAAGTGCCCATAGGATAAAATTGTTACATCTATTATGAGTAAAAGTAATAACTTTACATTAATTATCTTATCAATATCACTCTTGACCATATGGCTGTTTCCCCTTCAACAGACATAGAAATTGCTTTATAGATTTTTTATTATTATAGTTTTTCGCTAATAAACTATCTTTTATTTTTAATAGATTACTTTTGCTATCCAAAATAGATTTTAGAGATTTAAGTATACCGGAAGTAGAATTCTCACAAACCCACCCTGCATCATTATCTTCTATCATCTCTTTTGTTGATGTGGTTTTAGTTGAAAGCACAGGTATTCCTAAGCATTTGGCTTCGTCAATAACCATCGGTGCAGCCTCATGATAAGAAGGGAGTAAGAATAAATCGGAATTTTTCATGTAACGATATGGATTATTTGTATTACCATAAAAGTATACACTTTTTGAAATTTTTAGATCTTCAACAAGTTTCTCTAATTCCTTCCGTTGAGATCCATCCCCGACTATGTGATACCTTATTTTATAACCTAAAGATAGGCATTTATATATTGCAGTTAAAGCACGTTCAATTCCTTTTTCCTTACTCAATCTCGCCACACTAATAATGTTCACATAATCCGGATCGTAGTTAATAGCATTTTTTTCGGCCAACCTCATAATGTCAGCATAATTATTACTGTTCCTAACACTATATGTTTTATTCTCGCATTCCGGCATTGTTAGTATAAATTTATCTCTACATCCTTCTGAACAAGTAGCAACCTTATCAAATTTTGAATAAAGTGCTCTAACATATGCAGTATTACCTCCATACTCTGTAAAATCACAGTGTATAAATCCGATTTTCTCTCTTGCATTTATTTTATCTAATACTAATTCATTTGCTCCTCCATATAAACTTTCGGGTGTAGAACTATGCATAAAAGATATTGCATAATCAAATTCACTTAATCTTTTTTGAGTTTTCATTAATAATTTTATAGGTAAATAGTGATTAAAAACCCTAGTATATACTGTCAAAACAGATCTAATAAAATAATACTTCAAGCCCAACCTTTTTGAGTCTCTGAATGACATTCCTAATAACTTCAAATAAGATGAGCCTTCAATAACTTTTATTTCCTCTGGAATATTAGTAATATATTCTCCACTCTTGTTAAGAAGTAACAAAGTCACATCATAATCATTCTTAATTTCATACAATAAATTTAATAAAGATTTTTGAATGCCTCCGATATTCATGTTGTTATTCACTATTATTATTGATTTCAAAATTATTCTCCTTACACTTTTCTATTATTAGCACCCTTTGCTATAATCATCAAAATTTTGTATTTCATTTTTATGTTATAAACGTGTGGAAAATAAGAAGTTAATTTCAATATAACTCTTTTTTCAAAAACCCCTTGATACCTTTAATATAATCACTATCTTCACTTGTGAATTTTTTTAATTCTAAATTACAATTTTCATTAAATTTTCTTTCATTTATATTAAAGTAGTGATCGTATAATATATTTGCAAAGTTATCATTGTTTACATCAATGCTAAACCCCACTCCACTATCTTTAACCTTATTATCCTTATAAGTACCTACCTCCACTAGTTGAGGTATTTTAAATATAACGCCATCATAGTATTTGTTTGATATTGCATATTTTACTGCATACCCAACTTCAGGATCATAACTATTATTAATTATATCTGCATCTAGTAGTAGTGATGCTTTATCTTCGTTGTTATAAAAACCTGTAAAAGTAATATTCTTTACACCCTCTTGGTTAGTGTATTCAAATAATTTGTCCAAATAAGGCCCTGCCCCATGAAATATCAAATGAAACCTAGAGTCGTTTTTTAATTTACTTATAATTTTTTTTTGATGTTCATAATATCTAACTGACCCTATCCAAACTATATTTAGTTTCTCACCCTTTTTCTTTTTTACAAAATTCGAACTAATTGATAAGTTATTATAATTAAAGTTATGAGCCATTATATAATTGTAGTCTTTGGGCAAAAATTTTTTGAATCCTTCAGATGAAATACAAGTGAAATATGATGAATCAATAACTTTTTTCTCAACTCTAAAAAATGATTCTATCTTTTCATAACTATAATCTCTGATGTCAAAAATATATTTTTTTTTATATTCTCTTTGTAATAATTTTGATATTAATATTCCAGATAATGTATCTAATATTATTATTTTTTCATAACCATTTGTTTTGATATTTTTAGTTAACCATTTTTTAAACTTTATAAAGTCCATTATCTTTAATAATTTTTTCTTAGATCGTCTCGACCTTTCATTGAAAGAGAGGTAATTGTCTGGATATTCTGTTTTCAACTCATCTCTATTCCAATAAAGTACTTCAAATTCTATATTTTCTTTGTCTAGGACCTGCTTATATTTTTCTAAGTAAGGACAATATTCAATGTTACCTATAAATACCAAACCAATCATCATAACTTTCCCCTTTAATTACTAGCATTAATATCAATCATTTCTATTATTTCTTGGTATGTTTTATTTCTATCAAATTTTTCTTCAGCTAGTTTTCTGTTATTCTCACCCATAACAAATCTTAATTCATTTTTATTTATTAACTTTAGAATTTTCTTTGCTAAATCCTGAGCGTTTCCATTTTCACAATTTAATCCAATTTGGTAACTATCCACTAATTCCCTGTATTCTGGAGAGTCTTGCATATTAAGAACTGGTAAGCCTGCCGCTGCATAATCTCCCACTTTATTTATTATACTCCCAGCAGATCCAGCCTTGATTGGATTAACTGCAATATCACATGACTTTAAATAACCAATCATCTTATTGTAGTCTAATCTACCAGTAAACTCTGTGTTTATTTTTTTTTCTTGTGCGTATTTTTCAAATTTATCTCTAAGCGGCCCATCTCCCATAACAAGAAATTTAATATTGTTAAACCCCTTATCTTTTAATATCCGTAAAGCATCTATTACACTATAAATGTCATAGCTATAACCCAATGTGCCTATATAAACTATCCATAATTCCCCTATTTGTTTTCTTATTAATTTATTTTGTACAAACAATGTATCAAAATATGCTAGATCTGTTCCTAAAAAAATACTTTGAGCTGTGTTACATTTCTTATTTACCATTAGAGCTCTATCGGCATAAGTTTGAGAAACTGAAATAATATTATCTGCTATCGAGTAAATATAATTAGCCTTGTTCTTCATTGGGTAAAAAGAGGCATCACTTATTAATGGTATATTAAAAATCATTCTAAATGCTTCTGGCCATAAGTCTTGAATATCGATTATAAAATGAATATTTTTTTCTTTTGCATAATCTGCAGCTATCTTCGCGGCATCAAGAGAGGGGACAGAGCAATAAATTACATCTGGCTTTTTTCTAGTTTTTAAAAATTGTTTTAAGCTTCGTCCAAACATATAATGACTGAAAAAGCGCTTTACGGAAACATTTTTTCTATAGCCGGGTTCTTTTAACATTGTTAGCTGATAATTAATACTTTTTAATTGTTCATCTGTCACTTTTCTTTGACTCTTTGTCCTATGTGAAAAACTAGTAGTTACTACTTCTACACGTGAATTTATTTTATCAATTTTTTCAGCAATATAATGAAACCTACCATTTCCTAATTCACCTGGGACTTGTGTGAAATGTGCAATAATTAATATATCTTTCATTAAGTGCACCTTCTTACAGCTAACATCTTAGATCTATATGCAGGGAAGTATTCTGTATTTTCATCAATCTCTAATGTTCTAGTTAATTTATTATATATCTTTTCATTCAATATCTTTTTACCAACAAAAAAACTAAATTCTGTATTTTTACCAAATTGCTTTTTAAATAGATATAAACTATCATCAATACTATTGCTTCTTCCCCCACCGTGATGAATTAGTTCATATCCTTTTTCTTTTCCCCATAAAGTAATTGCGTATCGTAAAATATAGGCGGGTGACAAAAATAGAAAGTCACTTAGGGTACCTGATAAGTGAATATGGATGTTTTTCCCATACGCGAAGTAAAAACCCATTGCAATTGTTTGTTCTTGATAAATAGCTTCCACAATAATAATATTTTCCCCTAATAAATCGAGGCATTGCCTAAAATAATTTTCATCAAAGTAATAATAATCAGATGCATTATTACGGTCCATCGTGGAATAATATATTCTCATAAAAGAGTTTACATCTTTTGGATTTTCAGTAACCTTATAACTAACTCCCTCTTTTAATGTCTTTCTAACATTCTTCCTGCATGATTTAGAAAATTCAGATTGAAACGGATCGTCATAATCTTTTAAATTAGTTCCTACAGTATTTCTTATATGAGAGATGTCATAACAATTTTTAAAATCGTTCGCATTTTGTACTAAAGGATGAAAACGTACAAATTCACTTATGATATTGTTTTTTTTACAATATTCCTTAAATGATTGTTCATATTTTTCAATAAGTTCGTCCTTATGCTCTTCTAAACACTTAGTAATAATTGGTCCACCATATCCATAGGGTGTAACAAGATCATAATAATTTTTATTGTCAATTTTCACAGGTATCTCACGTTTAATGAATATGTTTCTTACAGTTCCGAGTGAGCAATTATATTCAAATTCATCGCACACACCATTTTCAACTTTTTCATATACCTTTCCATAATTAATATCAAAATAAATATCCATTTCTAAAAATCTCCTATTGGCTTAACTAATTGAACTCTTTCATCTTCAAAACCTCTTTTTCTATAAAAACCTAATCCACCAGTATTAAAAGCCGCTGTTGAAACATCAACTGCCACAGCTCCTAAACTTTTTGCATAGCGTTCAACACTATCAACTAACTTTTCACCTATTTTCTTGCCTCTATATTCTCTTGAAACAATTAGTGAATTGATGTAAACCCTCTGCTCATCAAAAAATACTCGTGGATAACACCATATGAAACCTATAACCTTATTCTTGTCTATTGCTATAAACGCACTTGCTTTATTTTCTGTTATAAATGTATACATACCTTCTATTTTATTAATAGCATAATCACTTTTTATTGATTTATTAGGAAAGTGAAGTTGTGAATTTTCATATTGTAATTCTACTAACTGTTCTTTTACTGAATTAAAATCGTTTTCACCTAATTGATTAATGACTATTTCCATAAGCTTAACCCTCTCTATATTCTGGAAAATAATTAGAATTGGCTTTTCCACTAATTTGAACTAATTTATTATAAATTGGCTCCTGTCTGATTCTACTTCCAACGTAAAAAGGGAAACCATTACTTTTGGTAAAAGAAAGCTTGAATTTCATTAAATCTTCTGATCTAGATGCTCCTCCTAAATGTAAATATTTTTTATTATTTTCTTTTCCCCATTCAGCAGCGCTTAACAATATTAAGCTATTTCCATTTAAACTTGTCTTTTCATAGTTATTCGCTGAAAAATGATAATGTAAATTATTCCCTTCCTGTAAAAAGATACTTGCAGAGATAATCTCATCTTCATAAATTGCATTTACTATGAAAATATTTCCTGACAACATCTTAAAGTTCTGCTTTAAAAAGCAAATATCAAACTGATAATAACTACTTATCCCATTCTTTTTAATGGTCTTTTGATATAAATTATAAAAATCGTCGACTGTCTCACCAGTAAAGTCAAATTGTATATTTACATTTGATTTTATTGCTTTTCTGATTAAGTTTCTTCTTTTCGAGGAAACTTCATCTTTCAAAATACTTTCAACTGATAAATTAATAGCAATTGTTTTTTTATTATCTCTTAATAAATAATAGTTTTGAAAATCCAAATGATTTTGTAACCATGGAGAAAAACGCACATACTCAGTTACAATATTATTTTCAATACAATACTTAGTAAAATCCTCTTCAAATGAACTCAGTAGTAACTCTTTTGTATTGTTGTCTTTGCAATTCATTATACACGGACCATTAAAGCCATAAGGAGTAATAATATCATAATACTTTGTTCCATTAATTGTATAAGGAGCAACTCTTTTAACATAAGGGTAAATTATTACTCCATATTCATTTTCTAATTTGTAATAACCGGGATCACCATTATCCTTACCTGCATATAATCTCACCCATTCAGGGTTATAATAAATATCAAGATAATCCATTACCCCTCCCCCTTCAAATACTTTTTAATTAAATTCACAACCCGTTCCATATCATTTTCGTTATATCGTTGATCACAAGGAATGCATAAAATCTTTTCATAAATATATCTACTATTGGATTCAGGCTCACTCAAACACAAATCTGACTTTGGCCAGATTATTGGTAAATAAACATTACTTTTAGCCATGTATTTTTGAAAGTCCAATCTATTATCTATAAAAATTGGAAAAAATAAAGGTGTATCATCTTCACCAAGTGAATTAAGAGGTACTATAATGTTTTTTTCGTCTATCAGATGTTGAAGTAAAAATCTATAATTTCTTTTTCTTCTACTCTTTATTTCTCCAATATTTGATTTATACAACAGCTTTCTAGATATGCCTGACATTGCATATATATTTGTTTGGCGATCTATTATTCTTTTTGCTTCACTAAAGGTTTTATTATATTGTTCTTTAATAATCGGATATATATTATTGACATACTCACCTTTTAGCAACATTGCTTTTTCCTGTTTTTTGGTATATCTATCGTTAGCAACAAGAGATGGCCTTTTAATTTCAACATTACTTGATTTTAAGAATCCACCATCTGGAATTGCTAACCACTTTCTAACACTACAAACATAAAAATCAGCGGTTTCATAGTCAATATTTGAAAAATATGACTGTGTTATATCCTCTATAATATAGGTACCACTCTCTCGTAAAGATTTAAGGTACTCTCTTATGTCTATTAATGTATCAAAGCCAAAATATGCGTGAACGAGAATCACACTTGGATTTACTTCACCTATTAATTTTTCAAATTTGTTCTTATTAACCTTAAATTTAGTATCAACATCATAAAAGCTTACTTCATAGCCAAATTCTATAAAAGGTTGAATTACTGTATGACATGTAAACATTGGAAGAATTGCCACTTTTCTTTTATCATTAATATTATTCAATGCCAGTCTTATTGCACTTCTTCCTGTGTCTAAGTAAACTTGCTTAGGACTATCAATATAATAGTCTTGTGTTGTGTGTGTAATTCCTTCTATTGAATTTAGGTGATAGTTGCTACCAATTTCATTAAACATTCTTGGTCTCCTTATTAAAAGACTTTCTTTCAACATCTAGTGCTTGCAAGGTATAATTACCTAAATTTATTATTTCCGATGAAACAATATCATCGCGTCTTATTACCTTTTTTAGAGTTAATAATATTATTAATATATCTATTTTCAAACTGCATTTATTAACATATTCTAAGTCCTTTTGAAACTTTTCTTCCCACCTAAGTAGATTTCTTCCACTCACCTGTGCAAGTCCTGTTAGTCCAGGTCTAACATCATGTCTATGCCTTTCTTCAACCGTGTAATAAGGTAAATACCTTACTAATAATGGTCTGGGCCCTACTATACTCATGTCACCTTTTAGAATATTAATAAGCCCAGGTAGTTCATCTAGAGAAGCAGATCTCAAAAATTTCCCAAACGTTGTTAGCCTTACACTATCAGGAAGTAGATTTCCATTTTCGTCGCTCTCATCCGTCATAGTCTTAAATTTATACATCATAAATATCTTTTCATTTAAACCTGGCCGTTTCTGCCTAAATAGCACAGGACTACCTAACTTAGTTCTCACAAGTAAAGCAACTATTAGTAATACCGGACTAAGAAGAATAATAGCGATTAAAGAAAGTATAAAATCCATCGGTCTTTTTATAAACCTTCGATAAAAACCACATTTTGACTTTTTCATTACTTAAACCACAACCCTTTTATAACTTTTACGATTCTTTCAAGGTCATGTTCTATGATTTTTGTATCCGATGGTAAACAAATTCCATTCTGAAACAATACTTGAGAAACTCCTTTACCTACAAAATCATACTGCTCAAAATACGGCTGCATATGCATCGGCTTCCAAATCGGTCTAGACTCAATATTTTCCCTCTCCAAAGCTTCCATAACATCAATTGGTCTAACATCGCCATTCAATGTCATTCCGCTTAACCAATAGTTCGGTTGATCCCAATCATTAATTGGCATAAAACCAACACCATCAAGGTGACTAAGCTCACTTTTGTAGTATTCAAAGATATATTTTTTCTTTTCTACTCTTCGTTCCAAAACTTTCAGTTGCCCACGACCTATACCAGCCACCACATTACTCATACGGTAATTAAACCCTAATTCACTATGCTGATAATGCCTCGCCTGATCACGAGATTGAGTAGCCCAAAAGCGTGCTTTATTAATCTTTTCTTCATTATTAGATACAAGCATCCCGCCACCGGATGTTGTAATGATTTTGTTTCCATTAAAAGAAAAGATTCCATAGTCTCCAAACGTTCCAGTATGTTGTCCTTTATAATAGCCACCCAATGATTCTGCTGCGTCTTCAATAACGGTGACATTATGTTTATTACAGACCTCCATGATTCGATCCATATCGGCTGAAAGTCCGTATAAGTGAACAACAATAACAGCTTTTACCTCAGGAAATTTCTGAAAAGCTTCTTCGAGAGCTGTTGGACACATATTCCAAGTTTCATAGTTACTATCTATAAATACGGGTGTTGCATTTTGATAAATGATAGGGTTTGCTGTTGCGGAAAAAGTTAATGTGGGACAGAAAACTATATCTCCCTCACCAACACCAGCTGCTTTTAATGCCAAATGAATAGCGGCTGTACCGGAAGATAGAGCTGCTGCAGATTTCAATCCCACTTTAGCTGCCAGTTCATTTTCAAATTCATTAACATTTGTACCTAACGGGGCAATCCAGTTGGTATCAAAAGCTTCTTGTACATATTGTTGTTCATACCCTTCATCACTCATATGAGGGGATGAAAGAAAAATCCGATCTCCCATTGTCTCAAACTTCCTTCCATTCGTTTCTTCTATACTTGGTTTGCTTGGACTTACATGTATATATCTTACGAACAACTCCTAATAAACCAACTTAAGCTTCTTCATTATTAGAAGGCTGCCGTTTGGCAACCTTCTATATATTTCATTAATTCATAGGTACTTTGTTTTCCTGTAAAACCTCTTCCATATAACTTATAATGTCATCATTCAGTTCTGGACGCTCCAGCGCAAGCTCCAAAGTCGTCTTCACAAACCCAAGCTTCTCCCCAACATCATACCGCTTACCCTCAAAATCATAAGCAAACACACGCTGGATCTCATTCAGCTTCTGAATTGCATCCGTCAACTGAACCTCACCACCAGCACCCTTCTCCTGCTTATCCAAAAACATAAAAATCTCAGGATTCAGTATGTAACGTCCCATAATCGCAAGATTTGAAGGAGCAGTGCCTTGCTCAGGTTTCTCAACAAATGTTTTTACCTGATAACGACGTTCAGCTTGATCGAGCGGATCGATGATGCCATAACGATGGGTTTCCTCTTCCGCAACCGTTTGGACTCCAATAACTGACGATAATGTTTCTTCTTGTTGATCCATCAACTGTCGAAGACAAGGTTTATCCGCTCGAACAATATCATCTCCAAGAAGAACAGCGAACGGCTCATCACCGATAAACTTACGCGCACACCATACTGCATGCCCGAGCCCTTTAGGCTCCTTTTGACGAATAAAATGAATCTCCACATTAGAAGTCGCGTTCACTTTTTCGAGAAGGTCATACTTCTCTTTCTGTATCAGATTGTCCTCAAGCTCAAAGTTCTTATCAAAGTGATCCTCTATCGCACGCTTTCCTTTACCCGTCACGATAATAAAATCCTCAATCCCAGATTCAATCGCCTCTTCAACAATGTACTGGATCGTAGGTTTATCAACAATCGGCAGCATCTCTTTAGGCATAGCCTTCGTCGCTGGAAGAAAGCGAGTTCCTAATCCGGCAGCTGGGATAATTGCTTTTTTCACCTTTTTCATAACGAGCTCCCCCTTACAATCCTATAACACTTGCTCCAAAACCTTTTTGCTAGCTGGAAGTCTATTATTCGCCAAATCAATCACATACGTTTTCAAATCTTCCACACTAGACTCCTCATGATGCTCAACCAAATACTGAACTAACTGGTAATCAAACTCCACCGTCTTCCCAATAAAGATTTTCGGAAACACCGGCTTTTTATTCACTTCCTTGTCACTCAGAAGCTCCTCATACATCTTCTCTCCCGGACGAATCCCATTAAACTGAATAGAAATCTGCTCTTCCTTAAACCCAGAAAGATGAATCAAGTTCTTCGCAAGATCAACAATCTTAACCGGTTCCCCCATATCAAGCACAAATACCTCTCCACCACGGGCAAGAGCACCTGCTTGTAAAACTAACCTTGAAGCTTCTGGAATCGTCATAAAATATCTGGTCATATCTGGATGAGTAACCGTAACAGGTCCACCTGCAGCAATCTGCTTCTTAAATAATGGAATGACACTACCACGGCTTCCAAGTACATTTCCGAACCGAACAGCTACAAACTTTGTCTGGCTTTGTCGCCCAAGGTTCTGCACAATCATTTCCGCAATGCGTTTCGTAGATCCCATCACGTTAGGCGGGTTGACCGCTTTGTCTGTGGAAACGAGCACAAAGGCTTTCACCCCTGTATGGTGAGCGGCTTCAGCAACATTTTTCGTACCGATGACGTTGTTCTTCACCGCTTCTTTCGGGTTCGCTTCCATTAATGGCACATGTTTATGAGCGGCAGCGTGGTAAATGTAGGAAGGGGCATAGTCTTGTACAACTTGGAAAATGCGCTCTCTGTCCTGAACATCGGCAATGACGGTCACAAGTTCAGTATCGATATCGAATTGTTTTAACTCCATATGAATCGTGTAAATACTATTTTCTCCATGTCCGAGTAAAATAAGGCGTTCTGGCCCGAATTTCATGAGCTGACGACAGATTTCTGATCCAATACTTCCACCTGCTCCTGTCACCATAACTGTGCGCCCTTTGATTTGGGATTCAATGGAATCGATGTCCAGTTCGACCGGTTCACGGCCAAGTAAATCCTCGATTTGGACATCGCGGATTTGATTGACAGAGACATTACCAAGCGCAATATCCTCAATCATAGGCAGGGTCTGAACATTTTTGACGGCTTTTTTCGACATTTGGATCAATTTTTTTATCTTTTCCTGCTTAACAGAAGGCATTGCCATGACGATATGATTAATATGATGTTTGGCTGCTAAGCGCTCAATATCTTTTGTACTGCCAAGGACAGATAGACCGGATATTGTTAAATGGTGTAAAGTAAAATCATCGTCGACAAATCCGACTAGGTCCCCTTTAAATTCCTTAGAGTTCTTCATCTGCCTTGCAAGCATCCGGCCGGCAGCTCCTGCTCCTACAATGAGCGTGCGTTGTCTGTTTAGATCATCAGTTACAATCTTTGCTTTTTTCAATTTTGGCTGAACGGTCAGACCATAATTCCTGTAATACTGCCACGCGAATCGTACGCCACCGATCATTAAAATATGTAACATCCACGTAATCGTCAAAGCGCGTTCATAGGCATTCCCAAACACAATCCATTGAATAATTACAGCTGAAACGACTGATAGGGTAACGACACCAATAATTCCAATTAACTCCTCGGTACTGGCATAGCGCCACTTTTTCTTATACATGCCTGTAAGGCTGGAAAATAAATGATGGCTGATAAGTAATGTAGCAGAGAGAACAATCATGACATTGTCAAAGACAGCGACGTAAGGGTTTAAAAAGAAATGGGACATGTAAACAGAAAAAAACACGATGACCGAATCGATGGAAATTAGCAGCATCAGCCTTTTTTTATAAGCTGTCGTCAATCGAGTCACTCCTTGGCACGATGTTTTCCTTATTGTCAATATATAACTGATTTTTTAAGGTATCAGCACATTTTCGTGCTTAGCCCTTTATCCAGGCAATTATCATTACTAAAGTAGAGCAATGCATAAGTATAAAAGGGCTAGAAAAACCATAAATTAACAATTAACCTTCAAAAAAATGGCTTTAGTTTAAATACTAAAACCACTACCTACCGACCATTTCCTATCAAAACAATCCCAAGATTTTTTCCCTCTTTACATGATGCGGGGGATATGATTGCAACACGCGATCTGCAATGACATCCTCTGCATTTTCTGACAGCTGATAAACCATATCCATCCCAAAATTTTTTCTTACTTCATTGAATGCTTCGCTCATACAGAAGCTACGTGTTTTTGTATTATGCGCATCACTTGCAATGAAGTGTGCTAAATTGGATTCAATTAACTGTTGAGAAAACTTTTTTATCTTTCTTCCGAATTTTCCACATACACTCCCTGCCGTCAATTGACTGTACGCTCCTTTTTTTATAAAGGAATAAAGAAGTTCAGGATTTTCAATAATTGCTTTGTTCCGTTCTGGATGAACGATAACAGGGTGATACCCCTTTACCTGCAGATCAAAAAATAATTGTGAAGAAAAGCGGGGTACAGAGTTAGAAGGAAATTCTACGAATATGTATTTCGTTTTTTCATTAATTGGCAGAATCTCATCTCCGTTTAGACCCTCAATCATTTCTCCATAGATTCTCGTCTCCTGTCCAGGAAGCACTACCAGTTCAATGTCTCTCTCCTGAAATGTACGGTTTAATTCATCCACTTGAAGTAGAATGTTGTTTTTATAGTTGTTATACGCTCCATTATTGTGATGGGGGGTAGCAACGATATGAGTAATTCCGTCCTGTAGAGCAGCTTCCGCCATCTTAATACTATCTTCAATAGTTTGAGCACCGTCATCAACACCTGGCAATATATGACTATGAATATCAATCAAATGAACTAACTCCCTCCATTTTCCTTTACCTCTAATTAGCATTTTTCTCTCTTTTTGTAAATTATGTTAATGATTATACCAATTTAATACAGAATTTTGAAGTAGATTGGAAGATATTTTTAAAAAAAGATATTTTTTTTAAAATTCATCGGAATAACATGAACTTATACAAAAAAAGAGAGCTTAAGCTCTCTTTTTTTCATTGACCGTAATAATAGTAATAATTACTAGATTTTAAGTCTTGATCATTTAAGACGACACCTAAAAGGTTGGCTTTTGACTGTTCCAATTGTTCCTTCGCTTTGACTGCCGCTTCTTTTTCAGTTTGTTTGCTGCGAACAACAAGGAGTACCCCCTCTACAAAATTGGCCAATACTTGAGAATCTGTTACAGCTAATACTGGAGGTGTATCAAAAATGATCATATCATAGGTTTCTTTCGCTTCTTCTATAAACTCCTTCATCTTCTTTGAACCAAGAAGTTCAGAAGGATTTGGAGGGATAGGTCCGCAAGTGATAACATCAAGGTTTTCAATATGCGTTTCCTTAGCTAGATCAAGAATCCACTGATTTCCGACCAAGTAATTACTCAAACCACTCGTGTTACCGACACGAAAGGTGTAATGAATGGTCGGTTTACGCAAGTCCGCATCCACTAACAAAGTTTTCTTCCCTTGTTGAGCAAACACAACAGCGGTATTAGCGGTAGTAATTGACTTACCTTCTGATGGACTGGCTGATGTCACAAGCATGGAATCAAGTTCCTGATCAACAGAAGTGAATTGCAAGTTCGTCCGAATCGTCCGGAACTGCTCGGCAATCGGGGATTTAGGATTGTCGCCAGCTATAATGTTACGCGCTCTTGAGTTAATCGCTTGTTTCTTCTTACGACCCAACAGACTCACCTCTCATTTCTGTCACATTTGTCCCTTTTCTTGAACGACCAGGTTTAGGCAGATCTTCTGCACTAATAGTCGAAACCACTCCAAGAACAGGTAATCCAAGGTTCTCCTCAATATCCGTCTCGTCTTTAATCGTGTTATCTAAGTATTCAAGCAAGAATGCAATCCCTACACCAGCCATAAGACCGACAACTAGGGCGATGGCGATATTCAATGTAGCATTCGGGCTTACAGGAGAAGGATCAAGTCCGACCGTCGCTTCTGAAAGCACGTTGACATTATCCACGTTCATAAGGACAGGAATTTCCTCTTTAAATACTTTGACCGTCGTATTCGCTAAGTCGGCTGCCCGCATAGGATTCGCATCGGTAGCGGAAACATTTACAACCTGAGATTCGTTCGCATTCGAGACTTGAAGTTTATTCGCAATTTCATTGGCTGTCATATCCAGATTTAATTGGTCAGAAACTTCATCTAAAATCCTAGGGCTTTGGATAATCACGTTGTAAGTATTAATCAGTTCAATATTTGTTCTTATATCATTAATATCGTATGGAACGTTTTGCTGTTGATCCTGGGACTCGTTGACGATGAATTGTGAAGAGGATTGATACATAGGAGTCACGAGAAAATAAGTATAGGCAGCACTAATTCCTGCAGCAACAATGGCTAGACTTACAATCAACCATAATCGTTTCTTTAATACCTCAAAAATCTCTTTCAAGGAAATCGTTTCTTCCATTTATAAACCTCCAATATTTGTCGAAATTACAGATAGGAATATTATAGCATATATCAATTCTGTAAAAGAAGATAGATTACAATATTTTCAAATCATTTACAGGGATCTACTTCTCTTCCCTATATTCATCGGGTAAAAAGGATGTTTTGAAAGGTGAAATTGATAATAAGTTCTCAAGTCCTATAAATAGGATAATTGTTTTCTCGGATTCTATCTTATTGTGTCAATTAGCATGTATAATAGGAGTAAATTCGTATAGTAAAGAAGGGTGTGCATTATGAACAGAAAAAACCTGCTATTCACATTGCTCGGTATATTCCTAGTGATAGGAATTACTGCTTTCACATGGAACGCAGCTCAAGCCGACGATATTGATGATATTTATGATAAAGCAAAAGCAGCCTACGCGGACGGAAATTATGAAAAAAGTATTCAGTTATACCAAGACGTGCTTTCCATGGATAAAACCCACAAGGAAGCACGGCTAGAATTAGGTCAATCTTACATAGCATTAGAAGAATATGACCCTGCAATCAAATTCCTTAATGAGGGTGTCTATGAGACTCCTAAAGTAGGAGAGTTCTATACTATTTTATCTGAAATCTATCTCACCCTACAAAGAGTAGAAGAAGCATACGAAATATTGGATAAAGGTATGCAATACAGTAAAGAAGACAATGTAAAAAAAGCTATGGATGAGCTGAATGCTAGCATCTATGTAGATACCAGCCGTCAATTGGTCCAAGAAGGGTTTGAGCGTCAAATCGCTTTAGTATGGGAGGATGCGGAAGAGAAAAAGCATCCCTTAAAAGCTGAATGGACCAATAAGGACACATCTATTGGGACACTAACGCCTGTGGAGGATGAAGAAAATCTATGGATGTTTTCTGCTGAACAAACAGGGCGGACAACCATTCATGTCTCATGGGCCTCCTATGAGGAAACCGTTGAATTTAAAGTTGACGATCAAGTATTGGATCAAGTGAAAATCGAACCAGAAGAATTTGAAAACATCGAGGTGGAAGATACCCTTACCCTCTCCTACACAGGATTGGATGAGGCCGGGGAAGAAATGAAGTTCAAACCTGTTTGGTCTTCCTCCAACCAGTTGTTTTCCATCACAGAAAAAGAAGACAATGTCATCGAATTAACAGGTAAAGAAAATGGAACAGACAACTTGAAGCTTCTGTACTTGGATTACAAAGAAACCTATCCCCTTACCATTGGAGAAGACACCGATGAGGAAGAAAACACCTTCCGACCAGAGACCATCGGTAATGGATCTGTAACTGTTTTTCCAGCCAAGGAACATTATGAAGCTGGAGATGAGGTTACTATTGAAGCTTTCCCTGATGAAGGATGGGAGTTTATTGGTTGGGGTGGGGATTTTGAAGGAAACACCAATCCTTTAAACCTCACGGTAGAAGATGAAATGAACGTAATCGCTCACTTTGAACCAATGGAGCACCGCCTATCCTTATCAATCGAAGGAGAGGGCCGGATCATTAGAGACTCCTTAGCGACCACTTATACTGACGGTGAAACTATCTCCCTACGAGCAAGAGCAAAAGATGGTTGGGAATTTGTTCGATGGGAAGGGGACGTAACCGGCACAGAGCGTGACATCAATCTTGAAATGATTGCCGACAAATCTGTTCGAGCAGTTTTCGAGGAAACCACCGAAGAAGAGACGGATTCAAACACGTCCGATGAGGACGCAGCACCCACTGAGCCTGAGCCCACACCGGATCCTGAACCTAAACCAGAACCGGAACCAACGTACTATCAATTATCCGTCGGTGTGAATGGAAATGGGAAGATCAGTAAAAATCCTTCTCGTTCTCAATTTAAAGAAGGAACGGAAGTGCAGTTGACCGCACAAGCCCATGAAGGTTGGATATTTACTGGATGGAGTGGAAGTTCTTCCTCCTCAAGTTCATCCATCACAGTGACCATGAACGGAAACAAAAACATCCAGGCGAATTTTGAGAAAAAGCCAGAACCTAAAACCTACACCCTTTCCACATCTGTAAAGGGAGAAGGGAGCGTCATCCCTTCTAAGACCACTGCAAATGACGGTGAAACCATCACCATAGAAGCGTTTCCTGCAGAAGGCTGGAAATTTGCCGGGTGGAGTGGCGACATACAAAGTAATAACCGGATCACTTCTCTAACGATGAACGGGAACAAACAAGTCACAGCTATATTTGAGAAAATCCCTGAATAACAGAAAAGAGCGGGCTACTATGCCCGCTCTTTTTATCTAGTCTTTTTCTAATACATCCGCAATCCTCTTACTCGCCAAGCCATCTCCATAAGGATTACTGGCCTGACTCATCGCTTTATAAGCTTCTTCATCTTCTAGAAGGAGTTTGAAGTTCTTATAAATATTCTCTTCATTCGTACCCACGAGTTTCAACGTACCTGCAGCCACACCTTCCGGGCGCTCCGTTGTATCCCTCATTACGAGTACAGGTTTACCAAGACTCGGTGCTTCCTCCTGAATGCCGCCACTATCGGTCAAAATCATATAGGATCTTGATAGGAAGTTATGGAAATCCAAAACTTCCAATGGCTCGATAATTCTTACGCGGTCATGGTCCCCAAGAATATCATTAGCCGCTTCCCTAACCACAGGATTCATATGGATAGGATAAATCACTTTAATGTCTTCCTTTTCATCCACAATTCGTTTGATTGCCTTGAACATATTTCTCATTGGTTGACCTAGGTTTTCGCGTCTGTGAGCCGTAATCATAATCAAACGGCTGTCAGATGCCCACTCGATCTGTTCATGACTGTAATCGTCTCTAACAGTCGTTTGAAGAGCATCAATGGCTGTATTACCTGTGACAAACACAGAAGATTCATCTTTCTTCTCTTCCAACAGATTGGCTTTAGACATTTCTGTAGGGGCAAAGTTATATTTTGCGACTAATCCGACCGCTTGACGGTTGAATTCTTCTGGATATGGGGAGTAGATATCATAAGTTCTTAAACCTGCCTCCACATGCCCCACTGGAATTTGAAGATAGAAACACGCTAGGGAAGTAACAAACGTCGTTGAAGTGTCCCCATGTACTAGTACAACATCAGGTTTCACTTCATCAAGTACGGCTTTCATCTTGTCCAGAATATTTGTAGTAACATCAAATAACGTCTGCTTATCTTTCATAATGGATAAGTTGTAATCCGGTTCTACTTCGAATGCGTCTAATACTTGCTGCAACATTTCTTTATGCTGTCCTGTGACACATACGGTTGTATCTAGATTTTTTCTAGTTTCTAATTCTTTTACTAAAGGACACATTTTAATGGCTTCTGGCCTTGTGCCGAATACGACCATGACTTTTTTCATTTCTATATCCTCATTTCAGAACTTATAGTGACGACTACATTATTACTGTTATTCTTTTATCAGGAGCTGATTTCATTCCTGACCGGATAGAAGGACATTCTATTCTCTTCCGTATCAATAATGACATTATATTGATCGATCTTCATGTAATAAATTTCTTTATCATCGGTAGCCGCTATGGAATTTGTTTTTATATCTTCAATAACCGGACTATCGAGATCAATGGAATACACATGAATTGCTCTTGCTGAGCCTTCCTCGTCAAAAAGATAAGCTAAATGATCATTAGAATATTCTAAGAGCACTTCACCCTTGGGTAATTCACGTTCACTTGTCAATCCACGTAATGTGGACTTAACCTCATCAATGGTTGACGATCCAAATGCGAAGAAGTATTCATATGATTGCACAAAACTACTGCTGAATGAATTAGATAATTCATCAAGGGTTAACTGTGAATCCAGATTTTTTGCATCTACTAAGCCTAATTCGTCCTTAGCAGTATAAAAAAGGTCACCCTGATACTCTACTTCATAAGAATTACCACTAAGATTGTGAACATAGAGATTTGTAAAGGAAGAGATAACTTCTATTTGGTTTGAGAGTTCCCTATCCTCATATAGAGTAAGTTGCCCAAGCGAGACCCCTTCTTGATTGATTTCCTCTCTTATCTCTCCAGAAGGCGGTGCCGGTTCCTCAACATTACTTTCTGATTGAGCTTCTTTGGAATTTAAATTCAAACTATTCCATTTGCTCAGTAGTGCCTGAGAAGGATTGTCCAAAAACATGGAAGCCGCACTCAGCAATGTCAATAACATCATAAAGATCGCTGGAATTAATGACCTAACCCGAGGTTTTTCCCTATTTACGTTTCCCTTTTGTGGAGTGGATTCGTTGTTGTAACCAGTCCATTTCCCAAACTGTGTAGCAAGCATATCCTTTTTATGGTTCTTTTTCTCAGCTTTTGTCAATTCATTAAACCAATTAATATAGGCAGTGTACTCCTTAGCTACTTTAGCAGTTGTATCAAACATTTTCATCTTCCCATAACTTACCCAAATGATTCTGTCCGATATTTTCTTTACCTGGGACAGGGAGTGACTGATAAAAAATATTGTTTTTCCTTGTTCCTTAAATTCCTCGAATTTATCAACACACTTTTGATGGAAGGTAGAGTCTCCTACTGACAAGGCTTCATCTACAATTAGAATATCAGGTTCAATATGAACAGATATCGCAAACCCCAGACGAGACTTCATACCACTCGAATAGTTCTTTATCGGTTGATAGATGAATTCACCAATATCCGCAAAATCAATAATATCCGGAGCAATTTTGGCAATTTCTGACTTACTTAAACCGTGCATTAGACATTTGAGTTCTATATTCTCATAGCCTGTCAAATGATTATTCAATCCTGCTGAGATAGCGACCAAGGATGTTTCCCCTTCAATGTTGATGTTTCCAGAAGAAGGGGGAACTACTTGAGCTAACAAATTAGACAAAGTAGATTTACCAGATCCATTGGTTCCGATAATACCAATCGTTTCTCCGCGGTCCACTTCAAAAGAAATATCCTGTAATGCTAAGAAACTCTTATTGTTACGCTTAAAGGACAAGATATCCAGCAATTGATCTGATTTCTTTTTGAATAGACTATACTCTTTGGTGACATTCGAAAATTTTACTACTGGCTTTGTCATTCATAAGCCTCCAAATTACAAGTAATCTACAAATTTGCTCTTAAAGTTTTCATGCAATATTGAACCCACTAATAAAACTAGGATGGTAATAGACCAGAAATATAGCATATAACGCCAATCTTCATAAAACCAACCACTTCCAAGAAAAGTATCCCTGAAGCCATTCACAATATAAGCAAATGGATTTAATTTGATGACCGTTTGTAGTTTCTCTGGGAAACTATCCATACTCCAGAAAATGGGCGTTACAAAAAAGAGCATCCTCATCACAGATTGCACTAACAATTGATAATCACGAATGATTGCAGATATTGTAGATGAAAATAGGGTAAATGCATACATGAATGTAAGCATACATAATAAATAATACGGAAGTTGAATTAAGGAAACACCACCGTAAATCCCATGTGCAAATAACACTATGTACAATAGCATCATCATGAACGCAAAGTTCACCGCGTTTCCCAAAATTGTAATAGAAGGTAATACGCTGACTGGGAAGTTCATTTTAGACACAAGATTCACTTTACTGTATATACTATTTGACCCTTGTACAATGCTAGGTGATATAAAAAACCAAGGGACAATCCCTAGTAATAAATAGACAATGAAGGGCGTGTCTCCTACAGCCCCTCCTTGTCTTAATCCAACTCCAAAAACGAACCAATAAACTCCTACTTGAATCATTGGGTTAATAATTTGCCACAAAATACCCAAGTAGTGCATTTGATACTTCCCTTTAATATCGAAAAGGGCGAGTCTAAGTATCAGTGGAAAATTTATTAGTTGTTCCTTCATGATTCTAAGCGCAGGTGTCATGCCATGACCGGTGCTTTCTTCTTATACTGATGAAGGTTTCCAAAATTCATATAGTCTACCTCTTCATTTACATTGCTCACTACGTTCTTCGTGTCAAATACCTGAGCATTGTTCATGAATGCTTCTAACATATCCCAGTCTAGTTCTTTAAATTCATTATGATCCGTTAATAGTAAGACTAAATCAGAACCTTTGACAGCTTCTTTTATGTCACTTTCTACAAAGTCTTTATCCACGTGAGGATCGTAAGCACGCACTTCGAAATTGCTTTGTTCCTTCAAAGTTTCATAAATTTCCATAGCAGGACTTTCACGAATATCATCTACATTTCCTTTGTAAGCAAGACCGAATACTGTAACGACTTTACCCTCGACATTCTTCATCAATTTATGAACATTTCCTATGACAAATTCAGGCATAGAAACATTGACAGCACGTGCCTGATCAATCAATTTAGCAGTTTCCGGAGCTTTTGAAACGATGAAATATGGATCTACTGCCAAACAATGTCCACCAACACCAGGGCCTGGTGTGTGTAAGTTGACACGTGGGTGTTTATTTGCCATTTCAATGACATCAAGTGCATTGATTTCCAACTCATCACAAACTTTAGTTAATTCATTTGCTAGAGCGATGTTTACATCTCGGTAAGTATTTTCCATTAACTTGGACATCTCAGCTGTCTTCGCTTTAGTCTTAATAATTTCACCTTCAACGAACGTTTCATATACTTCTGCTCCAGCTTCCGTACATGCCTCAGTAATACCACCAACAATACGGTTATTGTAAATTAATTCATGCATAATCTGCCCTGGCAGGACTCTTTCTGGACAATGCACAAGAAAAATGTCTTTCCCGACAATATAACCAGCCTCTTCAACTAATGGTTTAACATGGTCATCCATTGTTCGAGGTTCAATCGTTGATTCAACAATTAATACATTTCCTTTTTCCAAATAAGGCAGTGTATTCTTAACTGCGTCTTTAACGTAAGTTAAATCACAAGATTTGTGCTCATCGTCATTATTAGGAGTAGGGACGGCGATGATGAATGCATCAGCTTTTTCCGGTTGCAAAGATGCACGGAATTTGCCTGCTTCCACTACTTCAGTTAAAGCGTCTTGCAATCCAGGCTCTTCAATATGAATTTTTCCATTATTTAGCGATTCAACTACTCTTTCACTTACGTCGACACCAAGTACGTCGACCCCGTATTTTGCAAACATCACAGATGTAGGTAACCCGATATATCCTAGACCAATAGTAGTTAATTTCATTGTAATTCCCCCGTTTTTATATAAAAGTACTTACTGTTTCGTTTGATAGTTCAATGGTAAGTTTACCATTTTCATATTTTGCTGATTGAAATTCATTTATGGAATCTTCACCTAATTTGAAGACTGTTAAAAGGTGCCCCTTTTTGCACTTTTTAAGGAATTCCAGCTGTTTAGTCTCTAAAACTTTCCCGAACTTTTCAGCTACTAAAGCACGTGGTTCATCTAAGTTTCCCTCATGGAGAAGCATATCATCGTAAGAAGTGTGCTGTTCCATTTCAATGAGGTCATTCTCTGATTTAAGTTTCACTGTCCCTGAGGATTGCTCTAAGATTTCAATACCCGGTGCTAAATTGAACAACTGAGAAAAATCTCTTTGTTTATCACTATCGATCTCATCTACAATGACAACAATATTAGGTTTGAAGAACAATACTGTTCTTCCAAGCTTAACACCTGGATACGCATGATTATGCCCCTTTACTATGTCTAAGCGGTCATTTGTCATAAATGATGTCGTGGCAATTGTTTTTTGACCTTTCCTCTCATCCAACTTATACCTCTTATTTCTTAAAGACAATATGGAATGAGCATTAGGTGATTTTACATAGCCTCTTATCTTTGATTTTCCATAACTATATTTACCGGAATCAACTAGAATATCGCTGCCATTGTAATACAGGGAGATAGATAGGTCATCAAAATGTTTATGTGTAATGGTTTCGTATCCACTAACAAATGATAACCAGGTGGATTGTTTGTCTTCCTCCCCAAATTTATCCTGCATAATAGTTATACCAGCGGTTTGATCGTGAAAGCTATCAAATTTCTTTTTAGTCCCTTTGACGGCTAATTTACCTGAATCACCAATTAGAGGCATAAACCCATCTGGCTTTGTAATATATTGATAATAATCATTTGATAAACCTAGTAAATCAATTAAATCTTTTCCAAGAGTCAAATGGTTTTTCTTTAAGAATTGTTCGGTAGAACGATAGAGAGTTTCAACAATTCGATGATACTCCGGACTATTCTCAAGATGTACACCCTGATGACTGTAACTAGAGTAGAAGGTATCCTTCAGACGCCAAATCCCTTTTTGAATCCAATTATCTGAATTTGGGTGCTTCATTACTATGCCTAACAAAATCAAGGCTCTATCCATCATAATACCATGGTTGTTTTTTCTGTAATTTTCATCAGACATTAAATATTCCGCGTGTTTCTCCACCAGTTCAGCATACTTTCTAGTATCTAGACGAATATGTTTTTGAGAGAGAACCAAAAAGTAAACTAAATTATGTGCTCTATATGCTGTCGGATGGTCATACCACAACATAGAGTTATCTGGGTCCGTTTCGTTGTATGAGATCCAAGACTCAGTGATCTCATGTGCTTTTAGCAAGTACTTGATGTTTGATGTTTGCTCAAAAGCATTTAGCAAATAACTAAGGACGTTTAGTGCATGTAAATACAATTGATAAGTGTTCCCACTAGCCCCATGTTGATAATCCCAATCTATTCCTTCAGAAAAATCTATAGAGTCCAAACCATTCTTTAGAAAGAAGTTATTTTTTAATATTTGGTCTCCTATTTCTGTCGACTTACTATTTACATTAGTAATCTTAATAAGTTGTGAAGTCTCTAAAGAATTTAACTTAATAAAAGAACTTAGAGAAGGCGTTTCATTCAATACATGTAACGTTTCTTCTTTTCCTTTTGGAAGATGGCCTTCCTGTTCATTGTGATAAAAATTAAATAATATATTCTTCTTATCTTTTCTATTTTTAATACCTTCCAGCAAAGTCATTAAGTGATTACTAACATCATGCTTACAAGCAAGATTTTGCAGATAGTATATCTGAGGAATATAATCATGTTCATTGAAGAGTTCTACCAGGGATAACCTTCTCCTATATTCCTGAATAATTTCGTTTTTATCCATTTGTGGATAGGAGCACTTGTACATAGCCTCCACATGTTGTTTATAGTATTTACTTACATCAATTTGTGGGTTGTTTACTATAGCGGTAGAACCCTTAACTAATGTAGCTAAATACATTGACATAAACCCACCTGCGGAGCTTCCATAAAATTGTACTTTCTCAGTTTCAAAATTCACTATAGAAATAATTTCGTTTAATATATTGGAGATCTCTTCCAAATAAAATCTTTCTTTTGTGCCCTGGCCCCAACCAAGATTGATCTCACCTAAATATAATGTAGGATCGCTTACTATAATTACGGATCCCATGATCTTATTTAACCAAGAATGTCTTTGAAATACAGGAGGGTTATTTTTTTCAGCATTGTACGCTCCGTTATTCATAATCAGTAAGCGATCAGAACCTTTACGGAAGCGTACAAGGAATTCAAAAGGTACTCCATCTTTCATCACTCTAAAAATAGTTGGTTCGTCGGTAAAGAAGTTCGTACTCCCTATATCTTCAAAACGCAATTCAAGCTGTAGATAATTATCTGACAATATTCCCACCTCTAGCTAGATAGTTTCTTGATAATTTCTTCATAGTCCCCTTTGTTGTATAAATCCTCAAATTCCTTGAACCTTTTATCCTTATTAACCAGATGTTTACGGTATAAGTCATAAATGTTGTACAGGGTGTCTATAGACTCTTCTTGATCCCCTTTTGATATTCTGTTTAGCCTCTTCAAATACCAATTCTTAAAGTAGAAGGTGAATCTTTTTTCCATATAGGTATCCAAAAGATCATATCTCTCCAAAAATGGCAATCGTTCTTTTTCTAATGTCAAATATTTCTCAAAGAATTTCTTGGAGATCGTATTTGTTACTGAACCTTCAACTGCAGCGTAATATATGTGTATAGTTAAATTTATTACTTTGGTTTTCTTAGAGTTGAGCAATAATTCTTGGAAGAACATTGTGTCCTGTCCCGCAGCCTTTTCTATCATTTCAAGGTTATGATCGATAATAAGCTCTTTCTTCATCAACATTGTTTGAATACTATGAGCACGCAGGTTTACTGCCTTCAAAAACTCTTTTGGATCAATGATTTCTTCACTGTTCAAGCAATTCGTTACAATCTTATGATAGTCAAAAGTGCTCCGCCGCTCATTATCAAGTTTAATCATATTCCCCATAACGATATCTAGATCATCATCTTGTTTCATCATTGCTAATAATTCTGCATAACCGTCATTAACTGCTTCGTTATCTGGGTCCAAATAGGTCACGTAAGGAGCAGTTGCAAGTTTTACACCTTTATTCCGTGGCCTTGATGCACTTCCACTCCCATTATCATCAAACCTGTATAAGTTCACATTTTGGAAACTATCGTTTAAACGATTTGTTGTCCTAATTGTTTCGGGGTCTGTAGAACCGTCATCAATTAAGAGGATTTCCATTTGGTTAAAAATGCTACTTCTCTTTAAAGATTGGAAACATTTATTTAAAAGATGCTTACCATTGTTGTAAACCGGTACAATTACCGTAACGTCATATTCTTGCTGTGAAGTAGGCTTCTCTGCTATGAGATTGATAGAATTATACTCAAAGCGATCAATAGAATAACCATTAGGAACCTGGTCATTTCTACTAAGTTTTATTAGATCTTCTAATTTAAATGACTCGCTCCAGAACAGTGTTTGATATTTGTCTTTTACAACGGAAACAAAATCATGCTCTACACCTTCAGTTAATCGGTTACGCTCATAAAATACATCTTTGGTGACATAATCGCTATTCGTATACTTAAAGCCGTTCACCATGTCTTCTACATAATGGTCCCCGTAATATCTGCTACCATCGATAAAAGTAATCATATCGAATTGTTCCTTGAGTTCTTCTGTTAAAGAATCCACAGCCACTAAGTGTTTATGAGGGTATGTTTGTAACTCGAATATCTTCTTCGTACTTTCTGTAATCTTATCAGCAACGACTAGGACTCTCTTCGTTAAATCTTGCGTCTTTCCAGACAGCCCTATTTTCGCTAATAGATCATCAAATCGGTCGAATGTCGTGTGGTTTGACATTACATTTCTAATCCCATTGACTTGATGCTGATAAACTTCCTCGTCAGACATCTTTGTAAGAATTTCAGTTGCTTCACGTTTATTGTGAACCATAAATACGTTAGGGAATTTATTGTTAACTCCAACGCTATAATTAGACATAATTGCATTACCAATTGCTTGCAACTCATAAATACGGTTTGCAAACATCGTTTCACTATATTTAATTGAATTGAGGTTAATTGCCCAGTCATAGAGTTTGTGAATTTTTTGCAGATACTCATGCGGGATAGCTGGCGAAATATACTTCAAATATTTCCTTGGGAAAAAGTAATCAGGGTGATCAATAGTATAATTCCGATCAATGATTTTTAGATCCCGACCTGAGTCGACAACGCCATCAAAAATTGTAATAGTTTCCTTTTGACGCTCTGGATATTTATTCAACCATGAACCGGCAAAAAACACATCCTTGAATTTTTCCACACTCTTCATACCGACAGGATTATGGTATAAAGGGTTTACTCCAAATTCAAGAACATGAACATTCTCGTTATTGCATTCTTTTCTGTAGTCATTAACTACTTCCTTTGCTGTTGTAAAAATATGATCACACTTTTTAGCTATGTCTATAAACCGATGATAGTTTACAGGATCTTCTTTAGAATAGAAAACAATCTTCGCTCCATCTTGTTTGAAGAAATCAATCATTTCATAAAGCTCTTTACGCCTATTGGATTTTGAGTTAGCTACTCCGCGCCATTCCCTATTAAGACCCTTCCAAGTAGTTGCAACGAAAAAAACATCTAACTTCCCTTTGAATTTTTTATAATTCTTACTGGTTAAATAATTGAAGTTAGCTACGTCTTTAAACGAATGATATAAGAATTCATCCGCAACGATACCGACGTTTACATTTCTCTTTGTAAAGAACTTACTTCCATTACTCTCCGGTATTTTTGTAATTAGCTTTTTAATACGTGAAAAGTACTCTTCATCTGCTGTTTTCTTTCTATAATTTAAGTAGTCTTTAGTTTCATCATCAGCTGAAGCTACTGAGCTTGATACTTCCTTTTTATTTTTTTGAGGAAGTGTTCCATTTTTTAAGTTTGTAATTTCCTTATATTCTTGCTTTATGGAAAGTTGTAGTGCCTTCTGCTCTCTTTCAATCGACTTTAATCTCTTGTCAATACTTACGATATTCATAGTTATTTACCTCGCTTCATACGGTTGATAAATTTCCAATATGCAATAGTCATTTTTCCTAATTTAGAGGTACTCAACGATTCATAGCGCTTCATTAGCTTCTTGTGCGATTTCAAAAGCACAGCTTCTTTTTTGTACATCTGCATCATTTGTTCTTTCAACTTAACTTTCTGCTCTTTTTCTTCGATTAGTTGCTGGCTTAAACGTTGAACATCTATTGAATTAGTTTTAACAGGTTTTTCTTTTTCCTGATTGATTTTTATTTTGTCGACTACAGCTGCTTGTTTTTTTATCAACTTCGCAAGATCATTATGAGATATTTTTTCTTTCTGCAACTCATCTATATGATTCTCTAATTGACGTACTTTGTTAATCAGTTCATTCTCTTTGTTTAATGAATTTTCTAATATAGAAGTTACATAGTTAGTATCTGATGAGATATTTTCATTCGTAAAAACAATACCTGCCCAATCGAAGGATACAAAACAATCGGCTAGTCGACCCAGAGAGAGCTCTGAAATGAGTTGGTTTATTAAGTACATTCGCTCGTGAATAGCTTCCCTGTTTGGCTTAGTAGTAAGTAATATCAAATTCCCACTATTAGACCATATTCTATCGAGGACTTTCTCAATGGAATCCTTATTTTCCGCCAGGGTTAACAAGTCCCCTTGGATAATAATGGTATTGAAATTCCCATCTAAGACATCTGGTTCTATAAAATTAATGGACTTTGAAACAGCAATCTCTTTATTAAAGTCCATATCTACTTTCAATGAATCCGTTAACCATGTTGTAGCACTTTCGTCGTTTTCTAATTCAGGAGGAGTTAGGCTAGACTCCAACATAAAAGGCCCTGTAATATGACCTTTCAACCATGCAATAGGGTTAGATGTTAAAGCATGTTCTTTTGTTCGTTGCTGTACTTGCTTTTCATAAACTTGAACCATTTGCTACACTCCTTCTGCTACCAAGCTTTTGGTACTCGTTTGATAAACCTCTAGCAATGAAAATTTCTCTTCTTCCCAGTTATACTTCAAACTTGCATCATAACAATTCTCAGACAATTGATCTCTCAGTTGTTCATTTGTTAGTAAGTGATTTACAGCTCTAGCGATGTCTTCGTAATCATGAGAGTCCACACAAACCCCCACTTCTTCTCCTTTTACAACTCTTTCCACTTCAGGGAAACTGCACGCTACAACAGGTATTCCACTCATCATATACTCAAATAATTTATTAGAGGAGGCCGAATAATGATTAAAACACACATTGTTCAGTACCTGAAAACCAACATAAGCATTTCTTGTATATCTAGGCAAATCCCTCAACGGTACCTTGGGAAGGAACTTCACTTTGTGTTCCAATTCCATTTCTTGGACCATTTTCTTTAGTTGGGGTTTAATTTTCCCATCGCCTATAAAGACAAGAGTTCCTTCTTTTATATGAGGCATGGCTCTCACTAATTTATCAAGTCCTCGCCCAGTTTGAATGCCGCCTTGATACAAAAGGATCTTCTCGTTTTGCGGCAGATCCAACATATCATGTAATGGAGCTTTCTCCTGCGTAAGTTTCGTTTCTTGCTTAAAGGGGTAATTGTGTACTACGTTTGGATAAAATCCATACAAGTCTTCGTTATACTTTGCGCGTGTATGATTTTCCACAATCATGGAATCGATTCTAGAAATGAAAAACTTTTCTAACTTGCCATGATAAGCACTCTCATATCCTGTGCGGCTTGTTTGGACCTCGTGCGAATCGTAGATTAACCTCTTCCTCTTCAAACGAAATTTAGAGCAAATGTAACCCTGGGGAAGCGTATTGAGATCATTGGAATGATAAATTGAATAATTTCTTTGGTAACCTCTCAAAATCATACGAAGAATAATACTGCCTCGGATCCATGCGACCCTTACTTTTGTTTTTAATAATGTAAAACCTAAGATCGATAACATACCTACAAGGAAAGGATTTACATACATAAGCACTAACCAACAGATTAAGGCTAAAAACGCTACAATCTTATTACTGAGAAGAATCCTGTAAGCCTTCTGCATCGCCTCTAACAATACAGGATATCTTCGCACACGAAAGACCCTGAAGTTTTCGTTCCTTTCTTCATACATAGGAAGGTCATCATCTTTAGGGTCATGAATACATATGAGATCGACTTTATAATCCTGTTCAGATAAAGCTGTACATTCCCGTAAAACACGGGCATCGTTTGTAAAGTGGTTCCAGACAAACATGCATACATTTTTGTTCATTTATAGTTCAACCTTACGTAGTTTATTTGGTACTCTTTCTTCCTGTTTTTCCATAATGTCAATAAGGGAATAAATATTTTCTTCCCAAAGAAAGTTTCGTTGCACGTATTGCTGCGCATTCTTGCTCAAACGTTTTTGTAGTAAAGGGTCCTCTAGTAACCGATCAATATAAGCGACCAGCTCCCCTGCTTGTTTCGTCTCAGAAACAAATCCTGCTTCATTAGCTTCAATAATATCCTTAGCAAATCCATCCACAGAACCTACAATAGGGACACCACAAGTCATATAATCGATGATCTTACCAGGCAAAACAGTCTTAAATACCTCTTTATCAACTAGCGTCACAATCCCTACTTGATGTTCTGCAATTAATTCAAAACATTCGGCTCGAGTTACAGGGTGGACGAATGTGACGTTATCCAAGGACCTTGCTTTAATTTCCTCTTTTAAATGTTGACTATGATACCCATATCCCATAATCGTTAGCTCTACATTTCGTGACTTGAGCTTCTCAGCCAATAGGAGAAGGATTTCATTATCTTGTGCAAGCCCAAGGTTCCCCGCATAAATGGCTTTAAAACCACTAGGGTTGTATAAAGGTTTCATGAATTCATAGTTTCTCGCTCCATTGGGAACATACGTGATTTTTTCTCCTGCTCCCGTCTGTTCATTCTTTATATGATCGATAAAACCCTTGCTGTTGACAACGATCTCATCCGCTCGTTTATATAACAATTTCTCGATTCTACGGAAGTACCGTATGATGAAAGGATAATTGAATACCCCGACTCCTTTTAGCGAATCCGGCCATAAATCCCTTATTTCTAGAATCAACTTGGCTTTGAATCTAATTTTAGCGATTAACCCGACAACAGCCACAAAAATGGGTGGTGAGGTCGTATAAATGTAATCGTATTTCTCTCTTCTACCTAAGACAATTCCAATCATCTTTATGGCCATTTCCAAATAATAAAGGAGGCGATTCATAAAGCTGCGTGAATACTTACGGTTCTGGATTTTTACCCGGGTCACATCTTCCGTCTCGTTTAGTTGTTGATCATCCCAAAAAGATTCATCCTCATAAAAGTTACGATTTGGATATGTAGGGTCCGTTGTCAACACATCAATCTCATACCCTTCTTTTTTCAGCATGAGGTATATGTTTTTCATTCTGTTTCCTGCACTTCCGATTTCTGGATAGAAGTTTTGTGATATTAGCAATATTTTTTTCGGCATATTCCCTCTTTCCATAAACATACGAACATAGAGTCATAGATTATGTATGTTTATTGACAAAAGATTTAGAAATTCTACAATATCCTTCAAATTACCCATTCCATAAAAAAACCCAACTGTCTAAGGGTAGAAATCAGATGGGCATAATGTATGTACAAATGCGTAAATCTATAAAAGCAATTATTACAAATATATTTCAATACTAGACATTATAACAGTATTTAGTCCTTGTATGAAGGCTTGGAGAGAATATTTTACAATTTTTTGTTTGATTTTGACGAATATCCTGTATGAGTAAACACTTACTATTGCTGCCTCAGGACATGGTGCCTATCACGTATATTTACAAAGGATATTCGGAATTAAAAAAACACAAACCCTTCAGGTTTGCGTTTTTTTACCATTCTTATTCACGCGTGATTACCTTCCATCACCTGCTTTGATGTTGTATCAGGTGCCTGATGAGTGACATAGGTCCCTGCAATGAAGTCATGAATCGCTCGTTTATCCTCACGAATACCTACCATAAACGCACTGACGATAAGTCCGATACCCAGAGTGAGGGCATAAACCAGAAAGCCGACTACCTCTCTTAACAACATCCTCCCTATTCCTACCTCTGTACCGTCCTTTTGAAGGATGCGTATTCCCGCTGCTTTCTTTCCTATTGTATATCCAGACCACACAATAGGAAGAACAACAAAATAAACGACATTCAAAGAATCCAGTGGGCTATAATCTCTAAAAAATTCTCCGTAGATCAAATAAGTAAGTAGTGTGAAGATGACACCTAGAATAATCCCATCCAATACCCGGGCAGCAAAGCGTGCCCAAAATCCTGCAGGTTGTTTGATGTCCATAGTTCCATCTCCTTTTTCGAAGTTAAGGACTATATACCACATTTTTGGAATTTTTAGTCATTTCGATATGGTCACTTTATCACGCACCCGGGATATTTAAAGTTACCTTCAATGATTCAAGCCAGATCTTGGAATCATTGTTGACTTCCTTTCTTGTGTAGGACTGACACTTCTTATGTACGTTCCTTATCCTCTTGTTTGCGCGTTTAAAATAAAAAAAGCGCAAGCCATATTACAGGCTTGCGCTCTTCGATTTCTATTATCCGTTAATCCAATCGGTATGGAACGTACCTTCTTTATCCACACGCTGATACGTGTGCGCACCGAAGTAGTCACGCTGGGCTTGCAGCAAGTTCGCTGGGAGCTTGGCTGTACGGTAGCTGTCGTAGTACGCAAGCGCACTGGAGAATGCAGGTATCGGTACACCGTTTTGAATCGCAAGAGCGAGTGTTTCACGAAGCTCTTTTTGATAAGAAACAGCGATATCCTGGAAGTAAGGATCGAGAAGCAGGTTCGTCAGGTTCTCGTCTTTATCGTACGCGTCTTTGATCTTCTGCAGGAACTGGGCACGGATGATACAGCCGCCGCGGAAGTTCATGGCGATGTCTCCGTACTGTAGGTCCCAGCCTTTTTCTTCAGACTGTGCACGCATCTGTGCGAAGCCTTGCGCGTAGGAGCAGATTTTGCTCATGTACAACGCTTTGCGAAGAGACTCGATGACTTCTTCTTTGTTTCCGTCAAATGTGACTTCTGGACCCGTCAGGTATTGGCTTGCTTTCTGGCGCTCTTCTTTCATCGCTGAAATGAAGCGTGCGAATACGGACTCTGTGATGATCGGAAGTGGGACACCAAGGTCAAGAGCACTCTTACTTGTCCATTTTCCTGTTCCTTTTTGACCAGCCGTATCAAGGATGACATCGACAAGAGGTTTGCCTGTTTCTTCATCTACTTTTGTGAAAATGTCTGCTGTAATCTCGATCAGGTAGCTGTCGAGTTCTCCTTCGTTCCACTCTTTGAAGACTTCATGAAGCTCTTGAGCAGAGAGACCAAGAACATTTTTCATGATGAAGTACGCTTCGCAGATCAACTGCATGTCACCATACTCGATGCCGTTGTGAACCATTTTCACGTAGTGGCCGGCACCACCGCGGCCCATGTAAGCTGCACAAGGTGTGCTTTCAACGTTTGCTGCGATTGCGTCGAAGATCGGCTTAACCTCTGCATACGCTTCGCTTGGTCCACCTGGCATGATGGATGGTCCTTTACGAGCTCCTTCTTCCCCACCGGAGAATCCTGTTCCGATGAAGTGGATGCCTTTTTCTTCTAAGTAGGATGCACGGCGTTCAGTATCTTCATAGTACGTGTTTCCGCCGTCAATCAGCATGTCGCCTTCTTCTAAGTGAGGGACAAGGCTCTCGATCACTTTATCTGTTGTTTCTCCTGCTTTGACCATCATCAAAATTTTGCGTGGTTTTTCAAGAGAAGCGACGAATTCTTCAGCGCTGTAGGCACCAGAAATGTTCCCTGTATTCTCATCATTTCCGACCAGTTCGTCCACACGGTCTGTCCAGTAATCGTAGACAGACACTGTGTAGCCGTTGTCCTGGATATTAAGGGCAAGGTTTGCCCC
Source organism: Halobacillus sp. Nhm2S1 (assembly GCF_019599545.1). Taxonomy (GTDB): domain Bacteria; phylum Bacillota; class Bacilli; order Bacillales; family Halobacillaceae; genus Halobacillus. The sequence goes on from NZ_JAIEZV010000002.1 coordinate 453,967, forward strand.
CATAACTCCTAAACCGATGACTCCGATGTTCTGCTTATCCATGTTCCGATCAAATCCTTTCCATTCTATCTGTAAAAGTTTTTACCACCATGTATAGCCGTCTTCGTTCAAGAGCTTCTCAGCTGCTTCCGGCCCTTCGGATCCGGCTTGATAACCGTGAAGAGGGAGAGCATCGTTTTCGAACGCCTCCAAGATTGGCTGAACCCACTTCCAGGAAAGCTCCACCTCGCTCCAATGAGCAAAATACGTAGAGTGTCCCTGCATGGCGTCTTCCAATAGGTTTTCATAAGCCTCTGGTTGGGCATCCAGGTTTTTAGAGAAGTTGATGTACGCAGGTTCGAATTTCTCATTCGAATCGTCTTTCAAGTTGATGCGCAGCCCGACACTTTCGTTCGGGTTAATTTCAATCATCAACAAGTTGGACACCGCACCAGCTGCATCTTCATCCGCGGCAACTTCGTTCTTAAACTCAATAATAATGCGTGTCGATTTTTTCTCAAGACGTTTCCCTGTACGGATGTAAAAAGGAATGCCTTTCCAATAATCGTTATCGATGTACAAACGAGCAGCGAAATACGTGTCGTTATTGGAGTTTTCCGCTACACCGTCTTCTTCTAAATAACCAGGAATCGGCTCTGCGTTCATTTCACCCGCTTCATACTGTCCGCGCACGACATGTTTAGAAATTTCATCTTCCTCGACCGGGCGCAGCGATTCCATAATCGCTTTTTTCTTCTCTTCAATTTGTTTCGGCGTCAGTTTTTCCGGGTGGTGAAGCGCGGTCATCATCACTAGCTGAAGCAAATGATTCTGTACCATATCACGAATGGCCCCAGCCTTATCATAATAACCGGCTCTCGTTCCAACACCGACCGTCTCACTCGCTGTAATCTGAACGTTCGCAATCTGTTCATGGTTCCAGAGCGCCTTCAAAATCGGATTCGGACGAATCAACGATTCAAGGTTCTGCACCATCGGTTTTCCAAGGTAATGGTCAATACGGAAAATCTCTTCTTCCCGGAAAACTTTCGTAAGCTCTGCATTCAAATGACGGGCAGAGTGCAAGTCACTCCCGAATGGCTTCTCAACAATCAGACGCTTCCAACCGCTTGTATCTGTAATTCCATTCTCGTGAAGAGAGGCCGAGATCGGCTCAATCAACTTCGGTGCAACCGAAAGATAGAACAGACGGTTGTCTGGAATGGAGAGCTCACTTTCTCTTTCTTCAATAAAGGCTTTCAATCCCTGATAGGATTCATCCTTCATCGCATCAAAAATGAAATAACGGAAAGAGGATAGGAACTCGTCCAAGTTTGATTCGTCTACATCTCTTCTTGAGAAAGTTTCCAGAGACTCTTTAATGATGTTATGGAAATCTTCCTGCGTGTAAGGTCTACGTCCAAGGCCTACGACGGATAGGGAATTCGGCATTTTCCCCTCGATATATAAATTATAGAGAGCGGGATAGATCTTACGTTTCGCCAAATCACCGCTTGCTCCGAATAAAACAAACGTCATGTCGTCCATCATTTCTGCGGTATCGATTCCATGACTATTCATGTTGTGTTGGTCCATGATTCGTGTTACCTCCTGTACTTTTCAGCTTTTATTAGTATAAAGCATGAGTATCAAATATGTAAGTGAACAGGCTTGCGCCAGGAACACTGTTTTATTGTTTACCTCATTCATGACATTTATGAAATGTGTCTAAAATGTGTAGTTTGCCATGAAAATTATTTTACTGAAAATTCGGCTGTTTTTAAAGAGGCAACAGGAGGCACACAGTCCGCATCAGGCTTAATTTCAGCGATGTGAGAAACGTGACGCTTTGTATGTCGGCTATACTCTTAGTGTGAGCGTTTTCACTCTTATTTGCAATAGATTGAAAAAAATTTTCATATTATATTTGATTTGTGAGGGGATCCTTACACCGAATTAGGTGATTTTCCTTTATTTTAAGCACTAGTCGTCCAAAAATAAAAAAGCCGAACGCTCCTTTTCTTAGGAAGCATTCGACTCTTGATCTGCCTCTTCGGCTTGTGTGTTTTTTCGGTTACGAATGATCGGAACAACGAATGATAGGATACTCACGATGTAAAGTCCGATGGATACTGGGTCTGAGATGAGAATCATCATGTCTCCACCTGCAGCTGTAAGAGACTGTCTTAATGACTGCTCCATCATGCCTCCTAGGATGAAAGCTAAGATGAACGGAGCTGCCGGGAAGCTGAATAGTCTCATTAAATAGCCGACGAAACCGAATATCAACAATAGATACAAATCAAAGGTACTGAAGCTGATGGCATAAACACCGATCAAGCTGAAAATCGCAACTAAGGAAATCAGCATTGGACGAGCGATTTTCAATATTTTTGCGATGTATGGAATGAGTGGTAAGTTCAAAATTAGTAAAAAGATATTTCCGATGTACATACTCGCGATGATTCCCCAGAAAACTTCCGGACGATCGGCCATCAAAAGGGGCCCTGGCTGAATACCGAGCACGAGAAAAGCCCCTAACATCACGGCTGTCGTTCCGGATCCTGGTATGCCAAGACTTAGTAACGGTACGAAGGCACCACTAGTCGCTGCGTTGTTGGCCGTTTCCGGAGCAGACAACCCTTTAATTGATCCTTTCCCGAATTTTTTTGGATTTTTGGCGATTTTCTTTTCTGAAATATAACCGATGAAGGAAGCGATTGTCGCGCCTGCTCCGGGCAGAACCCCAAGAATGAAACCGAGGAACGACTGCCTGCTCATCGGGCCACGCATCTCTTTGAAATCCGCTTTGCTAAGCTTCAGGCTTCCGATGTCGCCCTGGTTTTGGAGCGACTGATCTTTTCGTTTTTTGACGAGAAAACAAATTTCAGCGAGAGCAAATAGTCCGAGAGCGATGACTAGGAAATCTATGCCTTCCAGTAAGTTCGGGTTGCCGAATGTAAAACGGCTTGTCCCCGTCTGTCCATCAATTCCAATTGTCGCTACCATAAAACCGACGGTAGCTGTGATCAAAGCTTTAATCGTTGAGCCATCTGACAGACTTGCGATGGCCGTCAGACCTAAGAACATGAGGGCAAAATATTGAGGCGGACCGAATGAAACCGCAACGGCAGATAAGGCGGGAGCGAACAACATCAGAAGAACAACAGAAACCGTCCCTCCGACGAAAGAAGATATCGCAGCAATCGCCAATGCTTTTCCTGCTTCTCCTCGCTGGGCCATCGGATATCCGTCAAAGGATGTGGCAACTGTTCCCGATATTCCGGGAGCATTTAAGAGAATCGAGGACGTCGATCCACCGAATACAGCTCCGTAATAGACACCTGCCATCATCACTAGAGCGACTGAGGGGTCCATTCCATATGTGATCGGAATCATGATCGCAATGGCACTGATCGGACCAAGTCCCGGCATCATTCCAATGAGCGTGCCGGCTACGACACCGATCAGAACGAACAAGATCCCCTGCCAGCTGAACGCGACCTGAATTCCTTGCATTAATCCTTCCATTGCACCCATGGTGACTCACCTCCTTCTAAAATGGTAGAACTCCTTGCGGGAGACGGATTTGTAATAAGTAATTGAACGAAAGGTACATAATCAGTGGAAATAGAACCGCAACGAGGAACGTCGTGACGAGCTTTCTGTACCCCAGGAACCAGGAACAGGCTATAATGAACAGCATAGAACTCAGGACAAAACCGATGATTTCCAGTAGGAAAATGTAAAGAAAGATCATGCCACCCACCGCGAGCAAGACCAGCATTTCTTTTTTCGGTACCTGGCGTTTTTCTTTTTCCTCTTCGGTCTCTGAGGATTTATCAAAGAACAAAAAGACCGCAAGAATGATCAATAAATAGCCCAGGATCTTTGGGACAAAATCCGAATCAACTGGCACATAAGGGTATTCCTTTAAGTTATAGGTCAAATAAAGATAACCAGCAGCGAACAAAATCAAGAAAATACTCACTTTCTGGTTCAACGTTTTCAGCAAGAACATCACCTTCAATCTAATAGAAAAGGGCCTGCGTACAGACCCTTTCTATCTATTATTGATTCAACCCAAGCTCTTCCATTAAGCTTCCTAGTTCCTCTCTTTGTTCATCCAGGAACTGGCTGTACTCTTCACTATCCATGTACATTTCATCCCAGCCATAATTGTTACGGATCTCGGCAAATGCTTCTGATTCACTGACTTCTTTCAGTTTTTCTTCATAATAGGCGACTTGTCCTTCCGTCATATCTCCAGGCCCGAAAAATCCTCTCCAGTTAACGAATGTCGCGTCGATGCCTTGTTCTGCTGCTGTCGGGAAGTCTTCAATCACTTCTCCTTCCAGACGTTCTTCTGCTGTAATTCCCAGTACACGAACTTTGCCTGCTTTCACTTGTTCGACCGTTTCAGCAATTCCCGTTGAATAAACGTCTGCACTTCCGTTCAGGATCTGTGTCATCCCTCCGCCATCTTGAGCAGAGACGTATTTGATTTTTTGAATATCGACACCTGCTTTTTTAGCGATAGTGACGAATTGCATGTGGTCCATAGAACCAGGAGAAGATGTTCCTACGACCGTTACGCTGGAAGGGTCGTTTTTCATATCTTCAAATAGCTCGTTCAAGTCCTGCCACTTTGCGTCATCTGCGACAGCGAATGCTGCATAGTCCGCAATCATGTTGGAAAGTGGTGTGAAATCTTCATGAGATAAATCTGACTGGCCATTCAATGGAACGAAAATCAGTGGAGGAGAAGAAACGAAAATGTTGTGCGGGTTGTTCGTACTGTTGATGTAAGACCAACCGACAGCTCCCCCGCCGCCTTCTTTGTTAACGACACCGACGTTCTGTTCGGTGATGCCTTCTTCCTCAAGGATCTTTCCAACAGAGCGAGCCGTCGTATCCCAGCCACCGCCAGCACCAGCAGGAGCGACAATTTCAATATTCTTGTTTGGCGTCCATTCCCCATCGCCGCCGTCTCCGCTCGTTTCCGAAGAGTCGCCGCCACAAGCAGCTAAGAGTAAAACAATCAATAAACTACCGATCATCCATACATGCTTCTTCATATAATGAGTCCCCTCTCTTCTTGCTATTTGATGATAGTTTATAAGATAGAAATTAAAATGTAACCGTTTTCAAAATAACTAAAATTAAAAGCATAAAATCAATTAACCAAATAAAATTCACGGGAGTTCTTACAGTTTTTAACATTTATTCACATTTCCATTCCTTTATTCCTTTCTCTGATCAAACCAAAAAAAGACTCGTCATTTCGACGAGTCCTCCCAATGCTTTAACCTTTATAATATTTTCGCTGAGGGCGGCCGACTTTTCCGTAGTTCATCTCCGCCTTGCCTTTCCCTATGCTGATCAAGTACTCCAGATACCTTCGCGCGGTCGTTTTTGATGCTCCCATCTGACTGCTGGCCTGCTCAGCCGTCAAGCCATTTTCCCTAGCATCAGAAAGCATTCTTTCCACCTTCTCAAGCGTCAAGGGGTCGATGCCTTTAGGCACCGATATAGAAGTGGTCGCCACCGCTTCATTCGAAGACTTCAACAACTGATCGACAGCGGTTTGGTCAAAGGTCTCAATCTGGTCCATCTGCTTTTTCCGTTCCTGATAGTTTTCAATCGTCTCCTGAAATCGCTCCATCGTAATAGGCTTAATAATATAATCAAACACCCCATACTTCAGCGCCTTTTCCACAATCTCTTTTTCCTTCGCGGCTGTAATCATGATCACATCTGTTTGTGGTGCAATGGAACGAATGTCATGCAGGAGGTCGACGCCAAGCTGATCAGGCATATACACATCCAACAGAAGGAGATCCGGATGTTGTTCCTCGAGCATCTCTAACGTCTCTTCCGCATTCAAAGCCTTGCCCACAACTTCTACACCGTCAACCACTCGCAAAAATTGCGCATGCAGTTCAGCGACTCTAAAATCATCTTCACTGATCATCACCTTCATCCGGTCCACCTCCTGTATGTTTTGGTAAAAAAATCGAGAACACCGCACCGCCGTCGTCACTATGGTCCACTTCCATCGTCCCTGACAGCTGCTCGACAATCTCCCTCACATTATGAAGACCATACCCTCTGTCATCTCCCTCTTTCGTAGAGAAACCTCGGACAAACAGAGAAGTATAGATGTCTTCAGGAATGCCTGGCCCGTTATCAGATACTTCAAAAACGATGTCGTTCCCTACATCCGTTACAAAAAACTCGACATATTTCTCTTTTTGACCACTCACCGCTTCAAAAGCATTATCGATCATGTTCCCTAACATCGTGACTAGCTCTGTCTTTGTGATATGTGGAGGCACACGCCCTAACCCCGAATCTTCCTGAATCACGAAGTCCACTTTCTGCTCAGAAGCCGTACTCATTTTCCCTGTCAGGATCGCTTGAACTGTTTCTTCCTGGATCCGGTCAAAAATTAAGACTTGATGCTTTTGCGATATATGGAAATCTTCTTGAATCATTCCCATCGCCTCTTCCTGTTTCCCCAACTGCAAAAGCCCGAGCAGCACATACATTTTGTTGGCGTGCTCATGCGTCTGAGAGCGCAGACTTTCCGAGTGACGTTTCACTTCCGACAACGCCTGGACCATGTTTCTGACTTCTGTTTTATCACGAAAACTGGAAACAACGCCGACGACCTGTCCTTCATGCATAATCGGAGTTCGATTGACGATCACGACCTTATCCATCAAAAGCATTTCTTCGTCCCTGGTTCCTTTTCCTGTCTCCAACACCTTCAGCATCTCTGTGTTAGGAAAGACATCCGTAATGAGCTGTCCCTCAGCTCCTCCTGGCAAGTTCAACAATTCAATAGCCGACTGGTTGATCATCGTCACCCGCCCCTCTGCATCAACGGATATGATCCCTTCTTTGATTGAAGAAAGAATGGCTTCGCGCGTTTGGTAGAAGGACGTAATTTCGTAGGGCTCAAGGCCAAGCGAGTCTTTTCGTATACTCCGCGCCAGTAAAAGGCTTCCGACAGCCCCGACCACTAATACAAGGACCGCGACACCAAAGACGTTCTCAAGCTTGTTCCATACGATGGAACGAACGTCCTCCAGCAAAAAACCGACCGAAACGATGCCGATAATGTCCCCATTTTCACCAATGATCGGCGCTTTTCCTCTTAAGGAAGGACCAAGCGTCCCCTCTGCTTTCGATATGTAATATTCGCCATTCTTCAGCGCCCGTTCATTGTCACCACCGACCATCCGCCTGCCGATTTTCCATTCATCGGGATGGGCATAACGGATGCTGTCTTTATTTCCGATTACGACAAACTCCGCCCCGGACTCCTCCTGCACACTCAAAGCGATCGGCTGAATGACTTCAGAAGGATCTTCTGTGTCAAACGCTTCTTTAATGGAAGGCATAAACGAGACGGTACTGGCTACTTGAAGAGCCAGTTGCCCCATCTGATTTTCTACATCGCGTTTCTCCATATAGGCAAAAACACTCGCCAACAAACCGATGACCAAAATGAGTAAGGATGAAATGAGGACCATGATTTTCGTCCGCAGGGAAAACTTCATTGACATCTCCACCTATGAAAACGTTACCTTTTTTTATCGTAACATAGGAGAATATATTTCGGATGACCGAAGTCTGAATTTTATATAAATTGCATGAAATAAATTTGAGGATTTAAAAAAAATTGAGGTGCCTAGGTATGTTATTAATTTTAGTGAAGAATCCTCTCCCAATGTTATATCCCTTCAATTTTTCTATTTAAAAAGAACCTACTAATGACGATATATGAGGTAAATCCAAAAAAAAGGATGAGTCCATGTTCTCTAAACTATTTTCGAGAAAAAAAGTCGATAAGAAAAAGACCTCTTCTAAACCTCACCATTCTAGTGCCGGATCTTCTAAAGATAGAGATGCTAAGAGTATGAGAAAAGGTGAGATTGGAGAATACAAAATCAATATCCAATTGGATCAAATGCCTAAAGAGTACAAACATTTAAGTGATTTACTTATTAAAAATCCAAAATCAAAATCTGGATACACTCAAATTGATCATGTACTTATTACAGAGTATGGGATTTTCGTCATTGAAACAAAAAACTATCAAGGTACCGTTTATGGAGATAGAGATAAAAAGACATGGTCTGTGAATGGAAAATTCACAATGTTGAACCCCTTCATCCAGAACTATGGACACCTACAAGCACTTACTAGAATCATTGGAGAAAAATATGAGCATTGTATGATATCAATCGTATCCTTCACTAAAAGGTGCACTTTTATGATTGGAACTGATTTGCGTGATATAAAAAGTAACCAGCTCATCGTTTACGATATCGAATTAAGTGAATTCATTAATCGTAAAATCCACGTACAAAAGCTTTTACATCATCAGCCTCTCCTGTCTGCCGAGGAAGTCAGCCGTATCTATACAGACATAAAGAAACAGCATATTGCTGATTCTGATGCTCTTAATCACCATGTCGATGTTTTAAAAGCACAAACAAAACCCCGAGCCTCATGCGTTGTCTGTAATCAGGAAGTGTCAGAAAGAGTAAAAACGTTTTGCTTATCTAATAGAGAATTCGATGGAAAAGTATATTGCTATACGCATCAAAAATAAAATAAGAGTCCGAAGACGCCTCGCTTCGGACTCTTATTTTATTTCTTGGACCTTTCGCTCTAACCCTTACCCATCCATATATAAAGATCATCATCATTGTTATAAATGGAAGGGTGCTAAATTAAGATGGTCTTTTTTCATAAGAAAACACCTTCACACTTTTCAGTACAACTGTAAAGGTGTTTCCTTGAATATTATTGTCCCATGTCATTACATGAGCGAGTTATCTTACATTTACGTTGCATAAAGGGTAACAATGCGCTCAAGGAGAACGTTGCTATCATTCTCTTTCGCCGCCGCTTCCCCTTTTTCAATCATTGCTTCTCGTAAATCCGGCTCTGTGAGAACACGCCGGATTCCGTCCCTTAATGAATCTGCATCTTTCGGTTCAATAAGAACACCGGTCCCGTCACGAAGCAGGTAGGAAAGGCCTCCGACATCCGACCCAACGACTGGTGTATGACAGGACATCGCCTCAAGAGCGACAAGTCCAAATCCCTCAATATGAGAGGGAAGGACGAATACGTCAGTCGCGGCCATCCATTTAGCCAGCTGCGCTTGATCTTTCGTACCATGGAAATGAACAACTTCCTTGTACTCAGGACGTATCGATTGCTTCAGTTCTTGGAGAAAGCTTTCATCTTTCACACTGCCAATGAAATGAAGCTCGGCTTTATCTACATTCAAGTTTTGAAACGCTTGTAAGAGTTCCTGAAGTCCTTTGGCTTTAATATGGTTGCCGACGAAAAGGATGTGCTTCTTGTCTGTGGAGAGCTGCAACTCTTTTTTCGCTTCATCCGCATTGCGCGGTTGGAAGACATCACGGTCGACTCCCATATTGATGACCGATACTTTCTCTGCAGGGACTCCGAATTCACCCGTCACTTCCGACTTTAAAGCTTCTCCGACCACAATGACAGCGTCCGCTTCATGTAGGATCTTTTCTGTCGCTTTGCGGATCAACCCGCCCTTTTTCGCCATTTGGTCCAAATCACCGCCATGGGATGTGACGATCAGCCTGGTTCCGAACAACTTTTTGAAAAAGAGAGCGGGAAGACCGCTCGGGAAAATATAGTGCGCATGAACGACGTCATATTTTCTACCTTTCGTTAGAAGGGTGAACAGGATTTTCACAAACCACAAGGCATATTTTCTTAAAAGGTTCAGCTTGCCGGAACGGTTGTCCTTATTTACTGCGGTATCGATGTGAAGGCCTTTCTGTTTTAGAGCTTCGACTTGGTTCTTCACGAAGATGCCGTAGGTCGGTGTTTTCCGGCTTGGATACATATTGCTGATGACCAGCACGCGTTTACTCATCTTCCTCCCCCTTACATGTCGTGTTCATGCTCGGACCTCATATTCAAGAGATACCCAAGCATCGCGAAGTAGAAGATCGTAAAGGAATCGCCTTCCCAAATGTTATACACCATTCCGGCTGCATACGCTCCGATCAGGACGGCAAGTAGGAAGGGAGCAAGCAGGGTTACGTTTCTGCGTTTCCAAATCAAATACAACATATTCAATAGGAAGATGGCGAACAGAACGACACCCACGATTCCTGTCTGGGTGATCACCTGGATATATTGATTATCTGAATAAAATTCCCTGTCGATGTTGTAGTCATCGTAGATCGGGGATCCAAAACTTAACGTCGCCCCATCACCGAAGGTCGCAAATCCGGTTCCGATAATCGGGTGATCAAGGAAGATTTCAAATCCTTTATTAACAATCCATAATCGTCCGGACTGACTGCTCTGTTCACGGGTTTCTTTATCGAACGTCGATCCCATACGATCACGGAAACTTCCTTCACTGTCGTCATACTGCGACTGGCGTTCTTTGCTTTCCTGTCCGAAATTCGTATTTTCGACAATGGATGTACCGACACTGACTGGAACGGCAACCAGCACGACACCAGCTACAAGAGCGAGAAGCATCGGTTTCAGGAAATTCCATGTCCTTGTCACCAACAAATAGATGAGCAAAGCGACACCGAAGGCAATCCATGTGCCTCGTGAGTACGTGAGAGACCATACGCCAAACATGAGCGCAATGCTTACATAAAGGAATGTGCGCCAATTCCCTGTGAAAATCTTACGGAAGTAAAGCACGAGAACAACGGCAAAGCTCAAGTAATATGAAAGAACATTAGGGTTTCCGATCATGCCGTAGATGCGGATTCTATTTTTCGAAGACAGCGGCATGTTCTCCCAGCTCTCTGGAAGCAGCCAGCTTCGTAATGATAGCTTCTCGATAATTCCGTGAATACTGATCATAAGAGCGACAATCAGCGTCGTGAAGATGAACTTACGAATATCTTCTCTTGTGATGTGCAGCCTTCTGACAATATAGAAAACGAGATAGAATAGAAGAATTCCACGTATTTGGAAGATGATTGCGACAGGAGATACGCCTGTAATCAATGCAGAGACGGCTCCAACACCACAAAACGCGAAAAAGGCATATTCAAACCAGTAAAAGTCGAACAGCTTCTTCCAGTCTTTCCGGTACATGATTAATATCCGGAATAATAGAGCGAAAATAATGATGTCGCCGATCCCTTTCAATGTCGGGTTAAATTCCAATAAGAACGGACGGATCGGGAAATACATAAATAAAATGATCAATGAATTCTTCGGCTTGTATATCGCATAAGCGGCAAAAGCCAGCATAATCGCTAGATCGAGAATCGTCACATCCACGTAGGCGCCTCCGATAAGGAGCAGGAGCGTCAATGGAACGAAGTAAAGTTTTTTGATATCAATTGGCATGCGGTGCACCTCTTTTCTATGTTGAAGGGTTTGACGTTTTTCGGTACAAATCTTTCTTCATGGCGTAATTCTTAAAAATCGCCCATAATAATGTATCGGTCCTGTTGACCTGTTTGAAGCTTCGTGGGAAATTGTATTCCATCTTCTCCAACGTTTCGCAGTGGTTAATGAAACCACGGCGGTCCCATTGGACAAAACCTTCTGCTGTTTGAACATTCGGTTCAGCCAGCTTCCCTTTGTATTGATTCAGTCTGAGAAAACCGTCGAAAGCGATCGCCTGAGAGTCAAACACCTCTGTCGCTTCGACTTTTTTCGCATGTTGGGCCGATGTATCGACAAGAACATTAATGGCACTCGGTGGGAACGCACAGTTGATTTCGTACATGCGAATGTTCCCTTTGAAGTCTTCCATCTCCTTAAGCGTATCGCTCAGAAGTTTCGCTGTAGCCGTATGATCTACATGCGCATCGATATACGGTGTACAGTAGATAAGTTCAGGCTGGATCGTGTTGATTTTCTCTTTCAACAGTTCCATGCTTTCTCTTGTACTCTTTACTTGTCCATCCGGCTGGTTCATGTACGTAACACTCGCCAAACCAAGGATCTCCTGAACCTTGTCAATCTCATTGCGACGGAGAGCCATCAGCTCTTCCGCACTACGGTCGGAAACACTGCTGCCCCCGTCTGTGATGAAGAGGCAATGGATGTTCGCGCCTTGTTCCGCATGCTGTCTCAGCGTCCCTCCTGGCCCGATGGTTTCATCATCCATATGAGGAGCGAGGACAAGCACATTATTTACTTTTTCATTTTTGACTGCTTCCATGTCCCCGCTGTAATGCCGGCCCAGGATTACGTTCGTGACCGGCGCATTGACGGGTCTTACAGCGTTCATGAGAAGTTCTTTTTTATTCATGAGGCTGCTCCTTTCTTTTTGCGTCTTCGCACTTGATTCAATAAGAACAGAAAGGCATCCGCTTTTAGTCCGAAAGCCGTCGCTGCAAAGGCGGCTGCACCTACGATGGCTACCAGGATGATCTGCACAAGGTTCGGCAGGTTGCCGATTCCCTGCTGCAGCCCAAGAACCGCTCCACTCATGACGAGTGCTGCCGCTGTAATTTTGGCATAATCGATCGTGATGTACTTAAAGTCGAGTCCACCCACAAGTTTCACAAATACAATCAGGCAGGCTCCTGTATAGAAGAGAGCCATGAGAGATGCAGCAAGCGGGATCCCTAAGTACCCGAGCCATTCTGCGAAAATAAAGTTGAACACGATGTTCAAAAGAATCGAACCAAGACTGATCATCAAGATCAGGTGACCTTTTTTCATCGTATAAAAACCTTTGTTGATGATGTTATTCAAGCTGAAGAACAACACCGAACCAAAGTAAAAGTAGGCGACCTGAGATGTAGCAGCTGTCGCTGAATTATTAAAGGCTCCTCGTTCATAAAATAGCTCAATCAGATTCGGCATCAAAAGCATCATGCCGATGATTGCAGGTAGGAGAACGAGGTACATCGTCGTGAGGCCTTTCTCGATCCCTTTTTTAAACTGCCCTGTATCGTTTTTCGTAATCGCTTTAGACAACATCGGGAAGATAATTGTGGCAATGGTCACGCCAAAGATGCCCTGGGGCATATGCACAAGGTTCTTCGCATAGTTGATATACGTGACGGCCCCTTCGCCCTGGTAACTCGCGAAGATAGAACCGACCATCAGGTTCACCTGACCAACCGCTACCGTCAATCCGACGGGCAGGAACACCCAGTAAAACTTTTTGACCTCAGGCCAATCGACTTTCTGCTTAAGTGACAGCGCCCTTTGCGGGATGACAATGAAGGACTTGAAGATCAAAGAAAAAATCGTTCCTGCCAGGTACCCGAAGGCCAGCGAATAGGCTCCGATTTGATTGGCAAACAGGAAAGCTCCGAGAATGGAACTTAAAATAACGATAATCTGGGAGACAATCGATAAGGCAAATTTGTTCTCCGCATCGAAAAAAGCTTCTAAAACGGAATTCATTCCGACAAAAGCGATACAGGAGAAGAAAATCACCGTCACCCATGTAGCGATTTCTGTCGCTGGTTCACTAAAGTCCGGGTAGAATAGCCGGATCATCAGCGGAGCAAGGAGCATTCCGAGAATGGAAAAGACTAATGCTAATCCTGCTGTTCCTTTAAACACTTGTCCCAAATGGGATTTGCCGCGCTTTTCTTCTTTGGCATCGATATAACTGGGCACGAGTGCATTCTTCATCCCGTTCTGCATGAACAGAATCAGCATGTTCGGAATGATGAAGGCAGCCAGGTACGCATCGGCGATGTAACTGTCACCGAAGTAGTAGGCGATGACCATGTCACGGAGCAGTCCGGACACTTTCAGAATCAAGGTCGCGCCGATAAATAGTATGCTTGCTAAGCCTAATTTAGATTTCAATTTCTAACCCTCTCTTATTGCAAAACCACTGGAGTAGAATGCTATGTATAACTATAGTCCATACTTTTCGATTTTACCATAACCTTAATGGAATCGTAATCGTTCGGTCATATCTTTTCCATTATCATACAAAACCACCACAACCATGCACCCACTCCGTATTCCCACGCCGCTCTAGTCTAAACCTTCTATTCACTATCTCCCCTGTAGTTTTTGAGAGTTTCTCTATTTTAGAAGACCTTGTTTCGAGATTTTGCATAAGTGGATAGGGCTGCGGGGAATGACTCGCTTTTGCCATGTAAGCCCCTCGAAACCACTGACTGATAAGCCGTTTTCCAGCTTGAGATAGGTGCTGGAATTCAAACAACCAAACCAGGAGTATCGGTTGTGAGAGCTTTACAATCACGTCTATTCTTACCAAAGCCAGTTTATGAAGCTGAAGATTAATAGTAGATAGAAAAAACGACCTTCGTGAGGAAGGCCGTTCTTGGGTGGTTAGCGGATTTTTAGGAGCTCATAAGCTGTGTCATCAGAAATGGCTGCGTCTCCGCCTAAGTAATATTGTTTTGGACTGATTGGCAGTCCTTGGATATACTTTCTTACACTTGATGGTACATTGTCCGTTCTTGTCAGGATGATTGGAGATTCATAGGAAGCTGCCATTGGAGATGCTGCCAGGGCGTCTACAATCACTTGACCTCTTGCGAAAAATACATCTTCAATCCTGCGATCGTTGAAGTAGCGATCGGCAATTTCAACACTTGTGCTGTAGCGATCGTCGCCGGATACACGCTCGACTTGACTCACTACGGATTTCAGCTGTTCTTCAACTTTGTTGTGAACGGCTCCTGTTCCACCGATAATCGTTGCTTTTTCGACTCCATGTTCTTCGATGAACTTCACGATCTGGTCTTCCAGTCGATAAGGAAGTGTCAAAAGAATCGGTGTGTTTTCCTGTCCTGCATACGATGCGATGGACAAAGCATCTGGAGATGTCTCATCAGATGTCGTGATGAAAATTTCATCCACATTAATATTGCTGCTCAACTCATCAGCGACTTCATATGCCGTTTCGAATCGAGTTTTACCAGACAGACGCACGACATTGCCGTCGCCATATTCATTCTTCAATTGGGTTTCGACAGTAGAAGAAACCGCAGCTTCGCTTCCAAGCAGGTAAATCTTCGAAGGACCCATCCGCTTCAATTCTTTGTTCACCGTCTCAGGCAGTTGATCTGTCTGAGTAAGAAGGAGCGGAGCATCGTAATAAGAAGCAAGGACGCTTCCTGTCAATGAATCGATCGGCAGGTCCCCGCGGCCGATTACGGCTACGTCAGGGTTGTTCCAGTGCCAACCAAAGTTTGAAAGGGCTGCACTTGTTTCATAACGGTTAATCCCTGAAAGGCGGTAAGCGTTCGGTTCCTGCTTGTTGGATAAATAGCTTGATGCCACATACCCTTTTACGCCACCCGCTGTTTCAACCGGGTACCACATCCAGTGCTGGGTATTGCTGTCTGAGCCTACTGGAACATCTGTGATCGTCACGGCGTCCCCTTGGGAAAGTCCGGTAAGGACCAGGCCATTCGGAGATTGACGCAGATTCAAACTACCTGCTGTTACATAAACCTTCTCTCCTGGACGGAAATAATGCTTGGACGCGTGCACAGGTCCCTCTGTGTCTACATTATCGACACCGAAAGAAAGCAGCCCATCTGAATCCGGGTTCAGTTTGTGTGTCGGAAATGGAGTCAGGTTCAGTAATCCATAGCTCTTGATCCGGCTGAAAATTTTCTCTTGATACGCGATATATCCGTTGGCAATCGGGTCGTTCCTTTGGGATAGACCATTATAAGCGAGGATGGCAAAGTACCAGTTCTCAATCGCATCTCTATCCCCACTGTTAACGGTTGGAATCAAATCGTGGTCAGCGTAGTTCCACTTCGTTTCAAGGATTTTCAAACCTTCACGGATATTGTAACGGATGTCTGTCGCCAGTTTCGTAATTTCTTCCTGACGTTTTTGATCATCCGTGATGAATCGATAGTCAGAGACCTGCATGATGCCGATCCCGATACAATCATAGCCGAGTTTCAGGTTGGTTCCATCCCATGCCATTCCACGGGTTTTCTCTTCTGTACATTGGTTTTCATAATGTTCGACAGGCGTTCGATCCGGCCCCCAGTATTGCTGCCATCCGCTTTCCTGGAAAGCGATTGCTTTGACAATTTCAGGAGGGATGTCGAAGTTCTTGGCTTCTTCTGTGAGCATGCGGTTGATCTCTGCATAGCTTGGATTTTCATACTTCTCATCCACTTCTGTGGTGCTTTGGGTCGTAACCGTACTTTGAGCAGACAACTTCTCCTGCTCTTCTTTTTTCGCCACTTCTCCTGCTCCAATGGTGTAAACATCATTCAACATTGCCGATGGCTCTGTACTGACGTCATCCTGATCATATTCAGGATAGGAGATCTCTAGTTGATTGTCGTTTAAATCAATCGTAGCTCGATCATAACTTTGAGATTCATAGACTTTTTCTATTCCAGCCTGGGTGATGTCGTACACATCAAAATACAAGCTGCTGGCCGATCCTCCGGCCCTATAAACGACAACGAGAGATTCTTCACCGACATAATGCACATCCGTGACTTCAGCCAGTTGTTCCGTTTCTTCTATAACTGTTTGTCCATTTTGTTCAATTTGAATCGTCGTCTCCAGTTCATTTCTAACGACATTTACATCCATCGTTTCATTCAACTGAATCGATTCATTGCTCTCCTCTACGACCCATGATTCCGATTGTTCGGCACTGATCGCTGCAGGAAGCAAAAGACTTGTGGCTAATAACACGGAAGTTGAAGTAATCAATTTTCTTAACATTCATACCGTCCTTTGCATAGTTACTTAATATCTATCAATTCGGAGTTCATGGTGTACCCATTCTCGCCTTTGTCCTCGACTTTTTCTTTAATCAATCCATAGTCAGGGGCATAGTGGAACGTAGACCGGACTTCGGCTCCGGATGAATCCGCTTTTTCTATCTTCTGTACAACCAACACGTTTTCAAAATCACGTACGGGTGTAGACGTTGTCTGATTTTCATCTATGAGCTTAAATGAACTATCGGATTGGCTTGATTGCGTCACATCCATCAGCACATTTACCGTCTCCACCGGCTCGAATCCATCCAGCATGCTTGCTGTCTCTTCTGGGTTGAACTCTTCATAGACAACGGAAACCGTACCTTCTGTCCACTCCAAGACTTGAAGTGTGATCATATCTCCGAAAGTGATGACCTGTTGAACATAATCCCCCTGGATATCTACAACTTCATAAACCGCTTCAAATTCATCATTCTGCATAAACGTCTTCGTCATTGGCTCTTTTGGCATGTAAGCTTTCAAGCCAACGTTTGACGTCTGTTCTTCTTTTGTTTCTTCTTCAGAATCACTTTCATTCCCTGAAGCTTCGACCGTTTCTTCTTCTGTGTCTTCAGCTGAATCTTCGCTCGCTGCTTCTTCGCCGGAATCTGTGGGATCTTCCTCCGCCTCTGGCTCTGCAGAATCCGTGCTTTCTTCCTGTTCCTTGCTTTCGTTTTCATCTTCTACATTTTCAGGCTGTTCTGCTTCCTCAGCTTCTGCAGGTTCTTCAGATGTTCCCTGATCGGCCTGGTCGCTTTCCAGGTTTTCCGGATCCACATCTGCTGCACAGGCGCTTAAAATAAAAGCGACGGACAGCATGATGGTTAACAGTTTCTTCATCGACACCTCTCCTTTGCTGTATCCAAGATGCTTTCTTATTTGAGGTAACCAGCGATTTCATCACGTTGAGCGTTGTCCACGACTCCGCCGATCACTTGGAGGTTTTGAACAACATTTTCAGCTCCATACCAGTTCAACGTTTTTTGAAGTTCTGGATTCAAGTCGTCTCCTACTAAAACGAGTGGCGCTTTCGTGCGGGCTGAAATGGCAGATGCCGTCAATGCATCCGGATAATTACGGCCGGTCGCTACAAGCATCGTGTTCGAACGCATGTCGTCTTTGAAATAGTCGATGGTCGCTGCTACAGTTTCGTAACGATTTATGCCAGACAAACGGACCACACGATCCCCACCGTTACGTTCAATCAATGTCTCTTCCACTTCTTCAGAAACAACCGCTGTTCCTCCAAGAATGGCTACTTCCTTGCCATGAAGAAACTGCAGACTTTCTTCCGTCATTTTCTCCTGGTTTGTCAAAACAATCGCCCATCCGTTAGCTGCTGCTACAGAAGATGCTTCTAGTGCATCAGGGAAACTTGTACTTGAAGCAACAAATACGCCTTCCACATCAGACAAACGTTGGTTGATTTCTAGATTAGATTGAATGCGATCTTTACCGGAAATACGTTCAACAGAAACGTGACTGCTTAATTCATTTTGAACTTTTTCTGAGATGGCATTGGTACCACCAAGGATGACCACTTTATTTGCCTTCAACCTTTTCAGTTCTTCCACTACAGCAGGATCAAGACGGTCATCACGATTTAGTAGAATCGGTGCATTGCCGAGCTCAGCTGCCAATGGTCCTGCAGAAAGGGCATCCGCAAATTCAAACGCTGTCGCTAGAACAACGGTACGTTCGTCATCTCCATCAAAACCGTTCGGGTAAAGACTCTTGGAGACTTCAATAGCCGTCTTGATTCGATCTTTCCCGGCTAGTTCAGATGTGTTGAACAGATACTGATAGTCAGAAGAGGTATTATCCCACAGGACTTCTTCTGTTGTACGGTTTCTGACCTTTGTATTCTTCCATTCTTCCGCATAGGCAATCGCTTTTTCCTCACGGTAGAACGTGTTCAATATTCCTTTTGCTGAATGAACGACTTCGAAGTCTTCACTTAAATAATTGCTCCAGATCACTTCATCTTTTTCTTTATCAATGACAGCTGTATTTCTCCAATCCCCAGCGTAATCCAGGGCTTCTTCTAAGCTGTGTGTCTCTTTCAAGACACCTTGAGAGGAGTGCTTCACTTCATAAGCTTTGGCTAAGTAATCAGACCAGATCACTTCTCCCTGATCGTTATCTACGACTCTTACATCACTTGAATTCTTCGCAAAGGCGATCGCTTCATCTCGAGACATAAACAGACGGTCTTTCGATTGATCGGTCTTATGATAGACGCCGTAGCGTTTACTCATATTTTCATAAATGATTTTCTGCTCATACTTATCAAAAACATACGCATTCCCCATACTCTCGGCATGGTTGATCGCTTCTTCTTTTTCAGAAGTCAGTTTGACTTTTTCGCCTTCATGGTCGAATACTTCATAGACGCTGAAATAGCTGTCGACCGCTTCGGTCACGGATTGTACCGCTTTTTCCTGGAAACTATCCGTTTTGATGAGCTTTTCTTCTGTCGGGTTCGACATGTAACCGAACTCCAGCAAAGCTGCCGGCATGACGGCATTTCTTGTTACGTATAAATTACTCGGAACCATTCCTCGTCCTTCTCCAAGCGGTGTTCCATCCAGAATATGACGGTGCATCGTTTGGGCGAGACGCTTACTTTCAGGAGCATATTCAATTTGTTCTGGTGAGGGTGGATAAGTCGTGCTGATATTGCTCATGTCAAAATAATACGTCTCATAACCTCTCATGTATGGGTTCGAAGGGAGTGCATTCGAATGAAGGGAAAGGAAGATCGCATTATCATGATCGTTATTCGCTGATTGGTCCGAAAAGTCGACCCTTGCCTGCAAATCATCATGAAGATCATAAGCAAAGTGCTTGTCTGTGGTGCGTGTCATATGTACGTTGTAACCTTTTGCTTTCAAAGCATCGTAAAGTTTTTTTCCGACTTCCAAGTTAAAATGCTTTTCATAATAACCTGTAGATCCTCCAGAGTAACCAGTCGTACCTGAAAACCTTCCGCCGTGACCCGGGTCAATAACAACAGTCTTCTCTGCACTCGCTTCCGCCGTAGGGAAAAGCACAAAAAGAGTAAAGAGTGCAAAGAACAGCAACATATACAGTTTTCTCATAATAGCCTCCTAATAGGGTTATAATTTCATAGTTTTCATGTAAAAATAATCAAGCTAAAAAAAATTTCTCTCTCGCTTACCACCTCATCTGTTCATATTAAATGCGACGATGTTTTACTCGGGTTGTTTATGTAAGTTTCAGTTTACTTTAGATCGGGTAGTGTAATTGTAGGGTAGGTTTGGACAGGTATTTTAAAAGGTAAAATTGAACAGGCACCCAATGGAAACATCACAGATTCTGTCTGTTTTTTTCAAAGATTAGAAGAATCTCTTCCTATATGTAATATCGGACGATTCAAGTCGATTGTTGAACACACCCGGAAATTTTTATCATTTTATTAATTATGTGGTATGAATATGTCGAATTTAGTCAAACGAATTACAATATGTAATTATATATAACGAAAATGTAACTAACAACCGTTCCTTTGCGAACTTTTATTCATTTTCATGAATCCGTACAAAAGTATCATGCCATTTCTGGAAAGATTGTACTAGATTCTCGTTGGTTGGGAATAAAGTAGATGGTTGGAATAAAGCACATACATACACACAAAAAAAAGAGCAGCTGCTTGATGCAGCTGCTCTCTTTATTTATCTCTCCATACTTTCAACAGGAAGGCAGGGAGTTTGATCTGTCTTTTGATCCGCCAGGGTTCAGCAATGAGCCTGTACAACCACTCTAAACCGAAACGAAGGAAGAAGTCGGGCGCTCTCTTGATTCTTCCTGATATGACATCAAACGATCCACCTACTCCTTGAAAGATGCTCACATTCAATTCATCCATATGATCAACAATCCAATATTCCTGCTTCGGACTGCCGAGGGCCACGAAAAGAATGTCGGCTTGAGATTCGTTGATGGTCTGGATGACTTTTTGTTCATCTTTTTCATAGCCGTCTAAAACACCGGCAATCTTCAACCCGGGGTATTTTCGAACCAGTTCCTCTTTCGCCTCTTCTGCTATCCCTGGCTTCGCTCCGTAAAGAAAGACCGATTTGCCATGCTCTTCCGCTTGTTCACAAAGGGTCAACAGCATATCGATTCCGGTTACGCGTTCCTTGATGTTTCCTTTCTTCAAGCGGGAAGCGACCAGGACACCAACGCCATCAGGAATTTGATAGGTGGCTTTGTTTAAGAGATTCCTCAAGTTCTCATCCTGCTGGGCTTTCAAAATCTTCTCCGGATTGATCGCTACGATGAATGACTGTTTCTTATGATTGATGTCGTCTATGACATTTTTCTTTAACTGTTCGTATGAATGACTACTGACATCCACACCTAAAAACCGTTCTTTCATATCGTCACCTTTTTATACATTCTTGGAATCGCCGAGGCGCTTCGTTACGAACCCGGCTTCTTTCCAGTCATCGAGATTCAGGCAGTTTTTCGTATCAAGAACAACACGGTTGCTCATTTTTTCTTTAATAGAAGATGGGGCTAAAGCTTTGAATTCATCATGATCTGTCAATACCACAAGAATGTCGGCTCCTTCCAAAGCTTCTTCCATATCCTGCGTCTGGTTGGAAGCGATGTTCTCCTTAATGTGAGGATCATAGGTCGTAAAGCTGATCCCCCGCTCCACGAGCTCTAAAATGACCTTCAAGGAAGGACTCTCACGATGGTCATCAATGTTCGCTTTGAAAGATAGTCCGAAAAGGGCCACCTTCGGGTCCTGGATGAACTGCTCTTTCATCAACTTCTCCACTTGGTTAGCTGTGTACACAGGCATGTTGTCGTTCGTGTTGCGGGACAATTGGATGATCTGTGCAAGATCTGGTTGAAGCTCTGCAAGGAACCAAGGATCTACAGCAATACAGTGTCCCCCTACACCTGGACCAGGCGTGTGAATGTTAACGCGTGGGTGATAATTGGCAAGCTTGATCGCTTCCCAGGAGTTCACGCCGATACGGTCGCTGATCATAGCGAGTTCATTGGCGAAAGCAATGTTCACATCACGGTATGTGTTTTCGATGACCTTAGCCATTTCAGCCGTCGTAGCGTCCGTCAGGTGAATCTCACCCTTAACAAAGGACTCGTACAACTCTTTCGTCATTTGAGAAGACGCCCCATTGATCCCGCCGACGATTCGGTCGTTATCTACGAGCTCCTGAAAAACCTTCCCTGGAATTACGCGTTCCGGTGAATGAGAGACGAAGAGCTCTTCCCCGATTTCAAGACCGGTTTTCTCAAGTACAGGCAGCATCACGTCTTCCACTGTCCGTGGAGGCACGGTCGATTCAAGGATCACCAGGTTTCCTTCTTTAACGAAAGGAACAATGGCTTCGGTCGCTTTACGGACATAATCCAGGTTGGCTGTTTTGTCTTCCCTGATCGGCGATGGAACAGCAATAACGAAAACATCTGCTTCCGTCGGTTCCATAGATGCTTTAAAGTTCCCGGCATCAACCGCTTCTTCTAACCGTTCCTGCAGTCCGTTCTCTTCTATATGAAGCTGTTTGGCGTTGATCATTTCAACAGCTTTCTGATTGACATCCACCCCATGGACTTTATGGCCGTGAATCGCAAACATGACGGAAGTCGGAAGACCGATATAGCCTAAACCAACCACACACAGTGACTTTTTCATACAACAAATACTCCCTTTCTCTTGCACCTACACTCCGTAGACATATATTTTCATAAAAGATTTATTTATTCATCTTTCCGTTCTTTCTGTTCTTTATAGCATTCGTTAAACTTGGAACTTTATGACGTTTTCTGTCATTAATGACACATTTATGGATTGAACTCGACATTTTTTATCCACTTCCCTCTTCCCGTCCTGGTTGTTTCTTTAAACGTCATTTACTGAGAAAAGGCAAACCTTGTAGAAAGTCATTAGACCTTCACGTAGGAACGGAACGGTTGTCGACCATGGATTCATAGAACGGAATTTTATAAATGTATGGCCAATAAAAAAAGTCGATACTTTCCACTCTTCATTATATCTGATTCATTTCAAGTGCGCTATTCTTCCTTCCAATCTTAAATGAAAAGTCAAAAACTTGTAATGAAGTGGTCATGCGCGGAGGAGAATTTTTTTGATATACTCTTATGAAGTATGCTTTACAAAGAAAGGACGACGAATGATGACAGTTCGACGGTACCATAAGGGAGACGAAGACCAAATTCAATCCCTTTTCAAGAAAACATTCAACCATACACGTCCACTTGCTACATGGCAGTGGAAATTCATAGATAACCCTAAACAGGAACGCCCCTTTATTCTTGTGTTTGAGGAAGAGAATCAAATTCTCGGCCATATCAGCCTGTGGGTGACGGATGCCTACTTGAACGGAGAAAGGAAAAAAGTAGGCCTTCGTGTCGATACAATGGTCGACCCGGATGCGCGTGGGAAAGGGATTTATAAAAAGCTGAATGATGCGCTGATTACGGAAGCCGAAAAGGATGGCATTGACTATCTTTATGGATTCCCTGCCCCAAAAGCGAAGGAGTTGTTTTTACGTTACACAGGAGCCAGTCATCTGACCGACATGCCACGCTGGATGTTGATCCAGAAACCGATCCACCTGCTGGCTTCCAAATTCTCACCCCTTGCCCTTTTCAAACCATTGGATCGAATCCTTCAATTGTTTAGAAAATCGAACTTTCATACCGATGGATATGAAGTAAAAAAAGTGAAGCGTTGTGAGGAAGAATTTGACCAATTGGCCGAAAAATCAAAACAAGTGGCCCAGGGTTTGGTCGTGCGAGACGCCGCTTATTTAAACTACCGTTACTTTGACCACCCTGAAAACCAATATAAAGTGATTGGGATCTACAAAGACAGCCGCTTAATCGGGTATGTGGTCACCCATCAAAAATCCAGTTCCTTTACGAACGGTATGGTCGTGGATTGGCTTGCCGAAGATGAGCAGTTATGGCCGGTGCTGTTAGCGGCTGCCCGCGCTGAATTAAAAGATTCAGATGTGATTCAATCCTGGGCATTGCCCCACACTCTTGCCGCCAACACGTTAAAACAAGACGGCTTCATTCATAAAGACAGTCCCATGCCACTCGTCGGAAAAGCCATTGATCCCTCACTAAGTACGATGGACAATGCCGACCAATGGTTTATCACTCCTGGAGATGTCGACTCCTATTAAAAAGAAGCTCGTTGACGCCGCACGTCAACGAGCTTCTTTTATGATTTATCCCGATCTTTTTCTCTTTGTGTCTTAGAAAACAACCCGATCACTGGACGTTTTCCTCGATACACCACACCTGTCATCTCTGCAAACAGATGGAGTAAGAATAGAATGATAAAAGTAATAATTAATGAGATCCCGAAAGAAGTGAGAGAGAACAACAACGCAAGTAAGCCGAAAACGGCACTGAACGCATAGATAATCAAGACTGTCGTTCTATGGCTGAATCCCGCTTCCAGGATTTGATAGTGAATATGTTTATTATCCGGCATCATAATCTTCTGTTTATTGATCAGTCTCCGTACAATTGAGAACAACGTATCAAAAACGGGAATGGCTAACACGATGATTGGGATGACAAAGCTAAACAGTGTGACATTCTTAAACAAGCCGACCATAGAAATGACGGCCATGGAATAACCGAGAAACAAGGAACCCGTATCTCCCATGTAAATGGAGGCAGGGTGAAAATTATGGAATAAGAAACCAATATTGCTTCCGATCAAGACGACACACAAGTACACGATCGCCACCTGAGGCTCGATTGCGAGTGCCATTACGGCAATGCTGATCAATGAAATGGTTGAAACACCAGCGGCCAGCCCGTCCAATCCATCAATCAAGTTAATCGCATTGGTAATTCCAATGATCCAAACGAACGTAAAGATAATGCTGATGGGGTCACTTAACGACACCATCCCAATGAATGGAATACTCAAGACATCAATCTTCAAACCAGAAAAAATGAGAACGCCTGCCGCAGCCACTTGGCCTAATAGTTTGAATAAAGGTCGAATCTGGTAGCGATCATCCAGGAGACCAGTAAGAACGATAATAAATGCCCCTATACAAATAGGAATGAGATAAGGAAGATCCGGGCGAATGTAAAGCATACCAGCCACAGCCCCTCCAAAGATGGCAAGTCCACCCATTCTCGGAGTGATTTCCTTATGAATTTTCCTCATTTCTGGGTAATCCATCATTTTCCACTTCACTGCAAGTTTCATAACCGGAAAAACAAGAATGAAACTGACAGCCATTGACAAAACTATAGCAATCATAATGTCTACATAGATATTCATAATAATCCTCACTTACATCTTAAGTTTCCTCTGAGCGGTTAAAATTATAACATAGATAGATGGAGGTATAGAGGTCCGTTATGTACATCAACGCACAAAAAACATCGCACACCTTGTCCACTGTGGCGATGCTTGTTCCTTCATTATTGTTGAAGTTGTTCGATTAAATGATCGATGACTTCTTTAGAAGTTAACAACTCGGCGTCTTCCGTCTTTTGAATAATGTTTTGCAGTACGTCTTTTAAATTATCCATGCTCCCCACCTTTTCTCTAATCTCCTTTATGTCTTCTATTTACTTAAACGTTCGTCACTAAACGACTTTTTCTGTCTGTTGTTCTATGTATCTCTTATTCTATTAGACGTAACAGCACACAAAAAGTTTCAAAAAATGATTATTTCCGGGGAAATATGTTAAATCATTCTCTTATCTTATACTATTTCTCTACATATTTAAATGAAAATGTCAGAATATAATATGAACTCCCGAATTCAATCGTGTGGGTTCTTGCTGATAAGCCTAAATGAAAACGCAAAAAACCTGACATACCAAATATGGCGGTCGTCAGGTTCTTTGCTTACGATGCTTATCAAACATCCGTCCACGCCCTTCTCAGGGTCTTCAGCTTGTAACTTTTTGTACTGAACCTGTGAACATGTTTCTGGATCACTTCCACGCCTTCTTGATGAAAAGTGAAAAAGATGACCGCCGGATGGTGGAGGGAATCATAAAAGAAGATAGGGTTAAAGCTTCTTTTCACTTTCCCAAACATCCATTGGTTGAACAAATCCAGTTCCCTCACGTATGCGTCATCAATGATTGCCTGCTGAATAACATCCGTCTTTTGGTCACTGTATTCTTTTACATGATGGTAACAAACCGCCGCCTGTAAATAAGAAAGAGGCGATTCATCCCCGATAATTCCATCCATCCAATCCGGTTCCTCTACTTCCACACCCTCATTTTCAGCATAAATCTGTCCGCTCCGTCTAAACAAGTTCCAACCTGCTTTTAAACGTAACTGGGAATAATGGGAAACGATTGAATTCAGTTTTAGTGATTCTTCGGATGGATCCAACAAAAATGGAAGAGGATTTGAGCAAATATTTCTCCTTGCCGCTTCTCTAGTGAATATGGTCTTGTTTCTCAAGCTCCCCCTCCTTTCATAAAAAAGAATATTTCAGCCGTTGATCGCTGGTTTTTGTCTCTTCCATAGAGATTCACTTTGCATCTTTATCTTCTTCAACATGTGCATACTTGTGTGTCAACAACTCTTCCAACGGAACACCAAGCGTTTTGGCCAACTTCCCCATCACAATAAGAGAAGGGTTCGCCTGGACCCCGCGTTCAATATTGCTGATATAGGACTTTGACACTCCTGACTGTTTTGCAAATTCATTAACTGATAGATTTTTCCCCACTCTCAATACTCGTATTTTTTCACCGATAGGGGTCATAACCGTTCCTCACTTTCTTCGTCATAGGTTTGACTTTTCATTTCGACAGACCATTGTTCTTTATTAAGAATATTATAATACTATTTTTCGCTAAAAGAAACAGTGAATTCTCAGTATTTCGAACAAATTCCAGTTGATTCCCTTCTTTTAGCTCTCCCATCCTCTTTTATTATTTCTTTTTTGAGAACAAAGGCGATGATAAGGATAGAAACGCTTCTGGCATTAAAGGTGTTCTCATCCTCTAGAAGAAGCTCTCATTAGAATATTTAGGTCCATGTTGGACGACATGGCCACAGGAACTCTTAAAGACACGTTAAGAAAAACAACTAGATGGCTATCTGGAAAACAGTGTAGGGATAAGGGTGAAGGTTTTTCGAAGGGGGATCTGTCAATTTTCATTCCTAGACAACAAAAAAAGACGAACGGTGATCGTTCGTCCATCTTTACTCTTCGTGCACTCTGTATTTTTGGCGGAACTCTTTCGGCCCCACACCGACTATACTTTTAAACACTCTCGTAAAATAACTTTGGCTGTTATATCCAAGCAGGATACTGATATCCATGAGAGAATGGTGGGTGATACATAACAATTCTTTCGCTTCTTTTATTCGCTGCTGATTGATGAATTGCGTGATGGAAACCCCTTTTTCCTTCGTGAAAACGCCTGATAAATAGTTCGGGTTTACATTGAGGGTTTCAGCAATCCCCTTTAAGTTCAAATCTTTAGTTAAGTTTTGAAAGATATACCGCTGTGTTCTTTCAACTAAAGGGGAGTGCAAACGACGGTTCTTACTGTTCCTCATCCGTTCCAAAAAAGATTGAAGGATATTCATTTCCAAGAATTTCAGATCCTCTGTGGTTTCTCTAGCTTCTAAGAAATTAATGTAGAAATCGCACAGCGAATCAATTTCATCCTGCGGTGCTCCTTTTTCCATGCATAAATAGCTTAATTCAGAAATCCAACGAATCAGTTGATTTTTATGCTGACGAACATCCTTGGCGGCCATGATTTTCTCTCTTAGTCCTTGATACTCTTCAACCGCTTCTTCATCACCATTTTTAAATAGTTCGGTAAATCTTTGTTTAGATGCCACTGTTTTGTGGTAAGAAGGAAGTGTTTGGGTGTAGGATTGGTATTCCTTTCGCATTCTTTCTTGTGAAAAACCTTGGCTGGTCATTTTCTTCCGCTTCGGTAATAGTTGGTTAAGTACCCGTTTGAGGGCGCTGACCTGCACCTGATTGATCATCGAAAGTTGATCAAAATATTCAACGAATTGTTCTTCCAAATCGGAGTCCAAATCGTTCATGACAAGGTTCATCCTCACATGTTTTCTAAGCACTTCTTGCTGGACGAACGGTCCTATCCCTACCACGTAGTCCTTCCCATCGTCATCCATGCACGGGTATAAGAGCAGATGTTGGTGATAGTGATCGGTGTACAACTGCATGGTGAACGGCTGTTTTCTACTTTCATCAATGTAACTTTTATGTATATCTCTCAGCACTTTAGGCGGCTTCTGAAAACTATCCGGGAAACAATAGACCATTTTATTGCGTTCATTGAACAATAAAACGGGGATGTTCATAGCAATTGAACAATCTTTTAGTAAGTTTATCAGCTCATATTTGGTCATAAGGACCCCTCTTTCTGCCCCTGCTTTTTACTCATTACTTCTATCATGTCAAAAAAAGGACACCCTTTCAAGTTAAAGGGTGTCAGACCGTTTTCGCTGATTTCGTATGATTTTTCAAAAAATCTCTTACCTCTTCCGTACTTAACCCCAAGGCTTTGGCTTCTTTTAATAAAGAAACCCACTCTTTATCCAACTTCTCTCTAGGTACCTTTTCCATCCACTTACCCTCCCCTAATGATCAATTCGATGAGTTGAACATGTGAACGGTGACATCTGGATCACTGAGCTCTCCTTGTCCTTATTCTTAGTACCATTATAATGGATGGATAGAAATGGAATTTGTACAATACTCATATATTTTTCATTTATTTCATATAAATTTTGATTTTCCCATCAAATATGTTGTATTTTTTTGGCGAATAAAGTATAGGAAATAAACAACCAGGTGGGATAAATCCCACCTGGTTGTAATCACGTGTACATGTTATTCCATTTTTCAGTGAGAAGACGAAAGGCGTCTTCATCATTTTGATCGATCGCCTTGTCGATGAGGCGTCGAAGGTTGTTTTTTTCTAATTCACGGATGATTTCCTTCACTTCTTTAGATGATTGCTGACTGATTTCGATCCCCTCTTCATAATACGGCGACACAATCGTATGAAGGTGCTTGAGAAACTCAGGCAGTTGCAGTAAATCGGAGACAGAAACATACACCATTTTCTTGCCCCGTTGAAAGACGAATATATCGAAAACGTTATGCACCCGTTGACGATTGCGGTCGATTATAATTTCTCTTGATTCCACCGGGATGAACTGATACAACTCGTTATCAATGAATAGCGAAAAGTACTGGTAGGCTAGAACGACTCGAATGAAGCGTTTGTCTTCTTTAACATAGTATGGCTTAAGCATTTTTATGTTCAACATGGGCCCACCCCTTTTTTCATTAAATCTGAATTTTCAGTATTTTATTCCATTATTACGTATTTGTCAACAAAATGAAAGCGATTTATCTGGAATGGGCTTGGGGTGGCTTTTTCGAAGGAAGGGGCGTAAAGGATAGGGAGGATAGATACTTCCTGACTAAGCGGAATAGCCACTTAACATAGGTTCATGAAAAAACCTCGATCCGTGAGAAACGGATCGAGGTTCTGTGTTTTAGATAAGCGCATGCAAGCGTTCGCTTACGGTTGCTTTTACTGCAGCCAGTAGCTCTTCACTTTCTTTTCTTGAGCCGGATTTCACCCCATAATAAAACTTGATCTTCGGTTCTGTACCCGATGGGCGCAGGCAGAACCAGCAATCGTCTTCAAGGATGAACTTGACGACATTGGACGTCGGAAGATCAATTTCTTCTTCCGTTCCATCCTGGACATGTTTACGAATGGTCGTTGCGTAATCTTCGATGGCAACGACTTTCTTACCACCCGCTTCTTTAATATCTGCGTTACGGAAGTCGTCCATAATGGCTTTAATTTGTTCCGTTCCTGATTTTCCTTCAAGCTTCATCGACTGAAGGTCTTCAAGGAAGTAGCCATGTTTTTCATACAACTCATCTAGAGCATGGAGCAACGTCTTGCCCTGGTTCTTCCAGTACGCCCCGACTTCTGCTGCAAGAACAGCTGCTTGCACAGCATCTTTATCACGTGCAAAGTCTTTTACAAGATAGCCGTAGCTTTCCTCGTAGCCGAACATGAATGTGTGCTCACCGGTCTGTTCATATTCACGGATCTTTTCGCCGATAAACTTAAAGCCTGTCAGCGTGTCGAGGGAACGGATACCGTAAGCGTTTGCGATGACGCGTCCGAACTCAGACGTTACGATCGTTTTAATCAGTAGACCGTTTTTCGGCAATTGTTCAGATTGACCGAGAATGTAATCCAATAAAAGCGCGCCGGTCTGGTTCCCTGTGAGAACGACATACTCTCCATTTTCATTCGGGACAGCAATTCCAAGGCGGTCGGCATCCGGATCTGTGGCCATCAACAAGTCAGCATCGATCGCTTTTCCTTGTTCAATCGCCATTTCGAAAGCCTGATGTTCTTCAGGATTCGGGGATGCGACAGTAGTAAATTCAGGATCCGGCTTTGCTTGTTCCTCTACGATGTGGATGGAAGTGAACCCACTTTGCTCTAGCCCTTTTTCTACAAGATGACGGGCCGTACCGTGCAGTGGTGTAAATACAAGAGATAGATCCTTTTTGATATCCGGCTGGACGGTTACGCCTTTCAATGCTTCCAGATATGCTGCATCTACCTCATCATCAATCCAGCGAAGCAGGCCTTTTTCTTCAAGCTCTTGCTGATCAGCCGCTTCAACTTTCAATTCATTTTCCACTTTGTTGACAAAATCGATCATGATTTCCGCCTGCTCCGGTGGAAGTTGGCCGCCATCTTCGTTATAGGCTTTGAAACCATTGTATTCCGGAGGGTTGTGGCTTGCTGTCACGACCACACCTGCCGCTGCGTTCAAGTGACGGACAGCGAACGAAAGTTCCGGTGTCGGTCTTAAAGATGTGAACACGTAAGAAGGAATGCCGTGGTGACCGAGGACACGAGCGGTTTCTACCGCAAACTCCTTGGACATATAACGGGAGTCATAAGCAATGGCTACGCCCCGGTTGGACAAGCCCCGGTCGTTGACATACGTAGCCAGGCCTTCGGCTGCTTTTCTCACCGTGTAGATGTTCATGCGGTTCGTACCTGGTCCGAGCTTTCCGCGCATTCCACCAGTTCCGAATTCCAGGTTCTTGTAGAAAGCATCTTCCAAAGATTGTTCATCTGATGTAAGTTCTTCTAGCTTTGATGCAAGATCGGCATCAAGTTCGGTAAATTCTTTCCAACGGTTGTAATCATTTTTCCACATGCACAACACTCCTTCGTGATTATTTTTCATTAACTATTTAGTTTAGGGAAGTCTTTATTCTATGAGTGGAAATTCTTCTAGTGACAGGGAATGAGCCCGACATAGATTCCTACTCGTTCTTCTCTAGTCCTTTCATTCGCCATTATTTGGTTGAATTCCTGTTTTTTCGGCGCATTTAGATAGAAATCTTTTCAATTTCTTTACCTTTTACACTTAGGGCTAGCAAACTATGTATCCGCTTATATTATTGTAACATTTAAATAAGAGGGTTCTCTCATGGAAATATCTGTATGACTTGGTACACCATTTGTTCCCATCAATAGAATTCACCCTGGTTAGGCGTTCCTAATAAGGAAACGGTAGGTGGTAATATTTGTATGACCTGGTCACCTATCATTTACATAAAAAAAGAAGGCCGCTGTGGTTGGCTAGCGGCCTTCTTTCCTTTGTTGCTCCATGGATGATGTTAATCTGCGGGGAAAAAATTAAGTAGGGATTTGTGGATTTCACCACAAACTTCCATATGCATCGTATCCTGATTACAGCTATTTTCTTTTTCTCTGTGTACTCGATAGGCCGTCTTCATGCCTTCTCTAATAAATTCATCTTTTCTCGTATATACGCCCCATTTCTGCACGAGATCATTAATGTAACGATCGTACAGCATTAATGAAAATGGCAGCATTGGGGGACCCCCGTAGTTCATCTTTATCACCTCCTGGAATATATTTTCATATTAGTTATAAAGTACCTTGTAGAAATAGTCAATATCTCCTAATCTTCACCTTTATTCGACCTTACAAAATTTACAATAAATTATCCTAAGAAATTGTGTTTTTCCCTCACTATCATTTCGAAATTTAGTTTCTTCAGAGACGATATTGCGGTAAAAATCTGTTTTCAGTTGTTTATTAACTAATTGTAAATGTTATGTAAATTCCTTTTACATATCTAAACTTCCAAAATATGTATGAACAGGTCACCATGAAAAATCACTATAGTAGAAAGTTGAAACTACCATTTAGTGGTGTACCAGGTCTTACATATTATGGATAATTAAATCGTCGGATAATTCGGTCTTGTGCTTCAATTTCCTTTCCGTTACAATGTCCTTTATACAAAGAATAATGTTTATTTCAAGTAGACAAGGAGTGTGAACGATGAATAAAGCCATTACCGTAGGACTACTAGGACTTGGAACGGTCGGAAGTGGAGTGATTGAGATCCTCCGCGATCATAAAGAACGCATTGAACATAAGACAGGGTGTGATGTCACGATTAAGTCTGTGCTTGTCAGTGACATGTCTAAACCCCGCGAGGTTCCGGCTGAGACCCAGTTGACGGATCAGTACCAGGATATTACGAGAGATCCGGAGATTGATGTCATCGTAGAGGTGATGGGTGGGATCGATCACACGCTTACTATATTATTAGAAGCCATTGAACATGGAAAACACATCGTGACTGCGAACAAGGATCTTGTCGCCCAGCACGGAGAGCAGCTTTTCGAAGCCTGCCAGAAGCATAACTGTGACTTGTATTATGAAGCGAGTGTAGCCGGTGGAATTCCGATCATCCGTTCCATTATGGATGGCCTGTCCTCCGATCGCATTACAAAGATGATGGGGATCGTGAACGGAACGACAAACTATATCATGACGAAGATGGCGCAGGACGGCGTTGATTTTGACAGCGTCTTAAAGGAAGCTCAGGATCTAGGGTTTGCGGAGGCGGACCCGACGGCTGACGTGGACGGTCTGGATGCGGCGAGGAAGATGACGATTCTATCAATCTTAGGTTTCTCTATGCCTTACAGTTTAGAAGATGTAGATATCAAAGGAATCCGCGGCATTTCTTCGGATGATATTACCTACGCGGAAGAGCTTGGGTATCGCATCAAACTGATCGGGATTGCTGAGAATGACCACAATGGAGTTTCTGTTAGTGTCGAGCCGACATTGCTTCCTATTCAACATCCGCTCTCTTCTGTTAATGATGAATTCAATGCGATTTATGTATACGGGGATGCCGTCGGCGAAACGATGTTCTACGGACCAGGTGCCGGTAAACTTCCGACAGCCACAGCTGTTGTTGCCGACTTGATTGCTGTATTGAAAAACATCCGCCTCGGGACAACAGGTACAGCCTATGTGCAGCCACAGTTTCCTAAGCAGGTGAAAACGAAGAAGGAACAGCTGACGAAGAAATATATTCGTCTTCACGTTGACGATAAAGCAGGCATGTTGAACGATTTGACGAACATTTTCGCTCAATATGATCTCTCCTTTGATCAGTTCACTCAACGTTCAACCGATCAGGATGGAGAGCGTGAATTGATGATGGTGACTCATCAGGTGAGCGAGGAAGATTTTGAAAAAGCCATTCAGGATATTGAGACGCTTGATTCTGTAAGAAGCGTTGACAGCATATTCCGTGTAGAAGGAGGAAACTGACATGTGGCGTGGATTGATTCATGAGTATGGCGAGTTTTTACCTGTATCCGAAAAGACACCAAAGCTGACGTTGCATGAAGGGAATACCCCGCTTCTTCCGATTCCGTCCATCTCTCAGGACCTCGGAATCGAGGGTTATGTAAAAATTGAAGGAGCGAACCCGACGGGCTCCTTCAAAGACCGCGGCATGGTGATGGCGATGGCCAAAGCGATTGAGGAAGGTTCAGAGGCTGTCATTTGTGCCTCTACCGGGAACACTTCCGCTTCAGCGGCTGCATTCGCTGCCCGGGCAGGCCTTCGCTGCATCGTCGTCATTCCTGATGGGAAGATTGCAGAAGGAAAGTTAGCGCAGGCCGTCATGTACGGGGCGGAGATTTTTGCTATCAAAGGAAATTTTGATGACGCTCTTCGTATGGTCCGGAAAATGGCGGAGCATGAGCCGGTCACACTTGTGAACTCCGTGAACCCTTACCGCATTGAAGGTCAGAAAACGGCTGCATTCGAAGTCTGTGATGCTCTTGGCTCTGCACCGGATATCTTGAGTATCCCCGTCGGTAATGCCGGAAACATTACGGCCTACTGGAAAGGATTCAAGGAATACAACGAGCGCCATGGTTCCGGTCTGCCTCAGATGATGGGCTTTGAGGCGAGTGGTTCTGCCGCCATCGTCCGCAATCAAATCATCGAGGATCCGGAAACGCTGGCGACAGCGATCCGGATCGGTAACCCGGCAAGCTGGGATAAAGCGTTGAGCGCACGTGATGAATCGAATGGTCTGATCGACGAAGTAACAGATGAAGAAATCGTTGAAGCGTATCAATATTTAGCGGAAAAAGAAGGTGTGTTCGCTGAACCGGCGTCCTGTGCTTCCATCGCAGGCATGATCAAAAAAGTGAAGGACGGCACGATTCCACAAGGTTCGAAAATCGTTCATGTGTTGACAGGAAATGGTTTGAAAGATCCGAATACAGCCATTGATAAGAGTCCGGTCAAGCCGACACGGATTGAGAATGATTACAACATGTTCGCTTCTGCTGTTACAGGTGTCCAAACATGAGCCGCTTTCAAATCCGAGTGCCTGCGACATCCGCGAACCTCGGCCCGGGATTTGATTCCATCGGCATTGCGTTGTCGAAGTACGTGACGCTTGACTGTCAGCCTGCCGATGAGTGGTTTTTTTCAGTACCTGAAGAAGACCAGCCCTATATTCCTTCGGGCAAAAGCAATCTGATTTATAAAACGGCATTGTTTACAGCAGAAGCCATGGGGTATGAAGAGCTTCCAGCGACCCATGTAGAGCTTACCAATGATGTGCCGATTGCCCGTGGGCTCGGCAGCTCATCCACCGCCGTCGTGGGTGGCATCGAACTCGCTGATCACCTTCTTGGTCTTGGCTTGAGCCGTTATGAGAAATTCAAAATCGCCTGCGAAATCGAGGGACATCCTGACAATGTCGGTCCCGCAATTTTCGGCGGTATCATGGTATCGAATTACGATGGCGAGCATTTGGACTATGTCCATTTCACAGAAGGAATGGATGATTTGACCTGGCTTGCCATTATTCCGGACTATCATTTGGAAACGGAAAAAGCACGTGGATTGCTGCCTTTGGAAATAGACTATAAACAGGCAGTCAATAATAGTGGCAGCGCCAATGTCCTCGTTGCCGCATTAGCTACGAAAAATTGGCCGCTTGCCGGAAAAATGATGCAGAGCGACCGCTGGCATCAGCCTTACCGGCAGATTCTCATCCCCGGCTTTTCTTCTTTTAAGGAGATCCTGGAAAAAGAACAATCGCTCGGCCACTACATCAGTGGAGCCGGACCGACCACTGTCGCCCTTTTTAATCAATGGGATGACAGTAAACGGCAGCGACTTGACGCTGCTTTGGAAGATTACCAAGTCGAACCGCTTCAAGTAAATTTGAGTGGTGCAGAAACATTCGTATTAGCTCCTGAAAAATGACGAAGAGAACCAGTACATAAAGTGCTGGTTCTCTTTTTTCATCAACGAGGGATTCATCTTTTGATATTTTATTGGGTGAAGGTGCGTTTTATCATTTTCTCCTCCTCCTAGTAAAGAAGAGAAAAATCAACACGCCCCCTACCAAACCTCCTGCACTGTCTAAGACGACATCTCCTGCATAGGGCGTGCGGTTTGGAGTGAGCGACTGGTGAAACTCGTCAAAACAAGCATACAGAACAGTAATGACGTACGACGTGATCAGCTTCCCTTTTAACCCCCAGCCCGTATTGTGATGGAGAGCGAGAAATGTCGTGACCATAAGGAGGAAGAACACAGTAAGGTGTGCCGCTTTCCGAATGAGAAACTCAAGCATGCCGTCAACGCCACGGTTCGCTACATTGATCGTCTCCCCATGGTACGTAAATTCGATTGGAGATAACACCGGTTTCAGCAGATCCAAATTCAAATAAAGGTTCATTGTTGGACGAAGGTCCTGTTGTTGATAAGGTTGTGAAGAAAAATAAAAGATTAATCCCATTACACCCAGGGGTAATAAACCATAAATAATTCTTTTATACAAAACAAGTCACACTTTCCTATTATCTATACCAAATAGTTTACAACAACTGTAATTAAATTTAAAAGATTTAAAGAATTACTAACTACGACTATTATTATGGGTGAAACTTGTATACAATGTTACTAGAAAATGAAAAAAGGGGGATTCGAAATGGCGAAGAAGAGCAAACAATACGACTATGACCTCAGCGAAGTCAAGCGGCTGATCGGAGAGACAGATAAAAACTACCGAGAAATCGCTGCTGAGACGGGATGTCCGTACGCGAGCGTTGTCTATCACGGTCGCAAGATTCGTGGACGTGTCAATCGTATGCGTCAGGAAGATATGATAGAAGAACAACCACAATCGTTTTTATCAGTTAAAGAGGAACAACCTACATCAGAGGAAGCAACGATGTTGTC
This sequence comes from Halobacillus sp. Nhm2S1, assembly GCF_019599545.1. GTDB lineage: Bacteria > Bacillota > Bacilli > Bacillales > Halobacillaceae > Halobacillus. The sequence continues at coordinate 490,386 of NZ_JAIEZV010000002.1, forward strand.
TGGCGGGACGACGTTGAGCATTTCCAGAAATGACGTTCAAATTCAGGATGCCGAGCAAGAAGCTGCTAAAATGATAAAAGCTGCACGTGCACTTGGATTGAGTAAAATAAACATAACCATTAACAAATAAGCGAACAGTCTCGGGGGTCTCTCCGAGGCTTTTTACATGTTCGTACCTAATTCCTTCAGTTTTTTCCTTGCGTGTCTGCCCCAGTTCTTCACGGCATCCTGCGTTACTTTTTCCAGACGAGCAATCTGTGTAATGGACCGGTCCATAACAATAGAATGATAGACCCACTTCCACTGGTTAGTAGTGAGACTTGCCTTCACTTGGTTCCAGAGGAGTTCATCAGTAATCTCATCTTCCCACTTGCCCCAACCTTCCTGCACCATCCGCTCGGCAATCCCTTCCTCCCGCTCATACGTTCTTGAATCTTTGCGTATTTTATCAATCAAGGCGTTGCGGACTTTCCAGTGCATGTAAGACTTCAATGTTCCCGCTTCAGGGTCATATGTACGGTAGGCGTTCCATAAGGCGAAAAGACCTTCCGCATAGAAATCTCCGTTTCTATCTCTGATATTCAGCTTATGAATGTGATAGTGGATCAAGTCTTCACTTTCTGCTACAACTCTTTCAAATATCTCATCAGTGATCATAAGACACCCTCCCTAAATGATCGTTCATACTATAATCGATAGAAAACGGGATTTTGGTGTCATGATTTTGCAAATTTTTCAATTTTATCTAGGGAAAAGTTGATTTTTGCTTCCCATCTGTTGGGAAATACAGGATAATAGCTATATAGAAAGGAGTGTGTCATGAAAGATCCTATTCTCGATTTTCACGCTTATCAACGTCTCATCCATTCCCACCTCCGTCGTTGGAATCTCCCTGAGCCTTATGAAGACTGCCTGCAGGAGAGCTACCTCATTTACTCCCGCTGTGTAGAAAGGTATGACCCCGAACGAAGTAAGTTTTCCACGTATTTTATTCAATCTTTGTACAGACATTTTCAAACAATGAACCGGAAAAATCACCGGGGCAGAGAAGCTGTTCGTTTTTTCTCCATCCACCAATTACACCCTCTTGAAAATGATCCTCTGCAAGAACCTCTTCTTCTTTTAGATTTCCTCCATTACTCTTCACTCACTCTTATGGAACAGGTCATTTTCGAACAAAGCTATGCCGGTTGCACAGTGAACCAAATCGCTCTACTAATCGGAGTCAGTCCTTCTACCATTAAAAGAGCTCGTAAAAAGATGAAAAGGAAAGTGTCCAGCTGTTTATCGGTGGAATAAATAGGGAAAATACTATTATCCTAATAAAAACGGAGGAATCCTCTTTGGAACAAACGTCCCGATCCTTGTTCCCTCTTGCGAATATCTGGCTCGATGATGCACCAACAACGTTTACCCATGCATTCCTCGAGCGTCTGGCATACGAATGGATGGTTGAAATCGTCAATCCTTTCCCTCTGCCACTCTTAGAAGATCGAGAACTTGTACTCGATATCTCCATTGAACAAACCGATGGCACACTATTTGCCCACCTCCCCATTCAGTCCTACAGCATCGAAGCCGGCAATGAATTCACCGTTTATCGGTTTCACATGTACCCACCGGAGTGACCGTGATTTTCCTCCACGTTCCATAGAATGTTATAATGGATGTGACGTTTTATGGAAAGGAAGAGACGATGCTTTATCTCGGTTTTGCCGGATTTTTTCTCATTTATTTAATTCTGGGATGGTTCACGGACGTCGTTGAAATGTCAACGTTCAGCGCCATCTTCAGTGTTGCGTTTCTATGTCTGAATCTTTATATGTTCTGGAAAGATAAGAAAAAACAAAGCTCCACCTAAAAAAGATCCGTCTTAAATGACGGATCTTTTTTTGTTGAGATGCTGTGGAGTTGGTTGTATGTGGAAATATTTGTATGACCTGGTACACCATAAATTGCAAGACCTGGTACGACAATATTTGGAAATAGTGCAGGAGTTTGGGTGGTTTTGTCGAATAAAGGATAGGTGTCATATTTAAGTATGGAAGGATTGATGTTATGCGGAAACGTCGATGGTTTCCGAAGGCCTGGTATCATATAACGGCTAGAGGAAATCGAAAAACAGATATTTTTTATGATGACAAAGACAGGTATAAGTATTTAACCCTGTTGCAAGAAGCCAAGCTTTCCCACCCGTTTCACCTCCACTCTTTCTGCCTCATGTCCAACCACGTTCACCTCCTTATTGAAACGATCGAACTTCCACCAGGTACCTTCATGAAAGATCTTCACTCCCAATACGCGATGTACTTCAACAGGAAATATGGATATGTTGGTCATCTTTTTGAAGGACCCTATAAAGCGAAGCTTGAGGATGATGTGAATGCTGTACTTCAAGTCAGTCGCTACATTCACTTGAACCCTTGCCGGGCCCTCATCACCTTTCAGCCTGAAGATTACAAGTGGAGCAGTTACGCTCATTACTTATCCCCCACCCCTTATTACTCCGAGTTCGTTACCACCTCAACTATTCTCTCTTACTTCAAAGACGTAAAGCAGTATGAGTTTTTCGTTCAACTGGCAAATAAAGTAAGACCTGGTCACCCAAATCATGGGTGACCAGGTCTTACATAAAATCCCAATTAAGGCTGCAGGAAGGTTTCTACTTCTTTGAGGGCTTGGACGGCGTCTGGGCCGATGCAGGTGACTTCGATTTCGTCGCCTTCTTGTAGTCTCAAGTTGATCAGTCCCAGGAAGCTTTTCAAGTTAGCTTCGTGCACGCTACCCTGAACAACCTTCTTCAATATGATTTCTGAATCATAACTCTGGATGATTTGGGACAGCTCCATGATTGTTTGGGTTTCTTTCATGTGGACTTTCACATCTTTAGATACTTTTTCGCTCATTACTTTATTCCTCCCTTATATGAATAGGTTCAATAGTATAGGAATGGTGACGATACTGAATAACGTCGTCACTAAGGTGATGCTTGAAACAAGGTCGGGCTTCGAATTGAACTGGACGGCATAAATCGTCGTCGTTGCCGCTGATGGCATGGCAGCGGAAACAATCAGCACGGCAGCCATCATGTCACTCATCGGCAATACTAATGTAAGTACGAAAGCGATCAGCGGTGAGCCGATCAAACGAAGGGTCGTGGCGTAGGAAACTTTCGGCCATTCCAGATTTCTCAAAGGAATCCCTGCAAGCTGCATACCGAGTACGACCATCACCATCGGAACCGTTGCAGCTGCAAGCAGATCGATGCTGTTCATCAGATTTTCAGGCACGGGCACTCCTCCAAGGTTCATCGGAAGTGCCACAAGTACTGCGTACGTCGGTGGCATTTTCAAAACAGAAAGCAGCGCCATTTTCAGGCCGGAGGTACCTTTAGCTGCATAATACACCCCGAAAAAGTTCATGATGATCGCTTGAAGTACCATAAAGGAAACAGAGTAAACAAATCCCTCTTCACCGAAAGCAAACAGAATGATCGGCACGCCGTAGTTCCCGGAATTCATGAACGCCGTCGATAAAATCAATCCACTCTCCATGCTCTGGTCGTAGTTCTTCACCTTACTGACAATCTTGTTGATTCCAAGAATGCTGAAAAGCAGCAATCCCGAGAAGACGAGCATCATCAAATATTCTCCATTCAAATCCGCTTCGTAAAAGGTTTGGAATACCAAGCATGGCAGCATCACATACAGAGCGATCGTCGATACAGATTTCACATCTAATTTAGCGATTTTTTGGATCGTAAAGCCAGCTCCGAAAATGAGAATGACTGGCAATACAACTTGGATGAATACACTCATAACAAAATTACCGTTCGGCTGCGTGGCGCCATCAAAGAGACAGCGCCCGCACCGCCTTTCCTTTTAAACTAAGGGGTTTCAATTTATCCTTTACATCTCAGGTGTGAGCCTTCCCCGTGAAAAATAATGGCGGTTGAGAAGGTTATTCCATTTTCTTCCTTACCCAACTCACCGAAATCGATCCTTTCAAACAACTACTCTAAAACCGAAAAACCCCTTGCCTAAAAGCAAGGGATCTCGGGTGACGTGCAAGGAGGGTCAGTCCTTTTTTCATCATTCAGCGAAGCTGATCAACCATAGTGATAATTCTGGTATAAACGTTATCATCAGTAACGAGAAGATCATCGCGAAAAAGTATGGGATGATCGCTCGTGACAGCTGCTCGATTGAGAGCCCGGATATTCCGGAGCCGACGAACAAGTTTACGCCAAGTGGTGGTGTAATGAAACCAATGGCCAGGTTCACGACCATGATGATTCCGAAATGGATCGGATCGTAACCAAGGTTTACGGCAATCGGAAGCAGGATCGGCGTCAAAATGATGATCGCTGCCAGTGTATCCATGAAACATCCGACAATAAGTAGAAGCAATGTGATCAACAGAATCAGAATGATCTCATTTTCTGAGATGGACAACATGAAGTTGGCCACTTGTGTTGGAATCTGCTCAATCGTAAGCAAACGACCGAAGGCTGTTGCGGATCCAACGATGATCAGGACAGTCGCAGTCGTCAAAGCTGAATCTGCGAAAATTTTCGGCATGTCTTTGATGCTGAGTTCACCGTATAGGAACAAGCCGGCGATCATTCCGTAAACAACGGCGATGACGGCCGCTTCTGTCGGTGTGAAAATTCCGCCGTAAATTCCACCCAGGATAATGACTGGAATGACAAGCGCCCATTTGGCTTCCCAGAATGTTTTTCCGATGTTTGCGAGGGACGTTTTTTCTGCCAGACCTTTATACCCTTGTTGTCTTGAATAAATGTACGCCCAAGCAAGAAGTGCTCCACCGACGATGAATCCTGGGATGATCCCTGCGATGAACATGTCACCAATGGAAGCTCCACCCACGACTCCGTAAATGACCATCGGAATACTTGGTGGGATGATGACACCAATGGAACCCGCTGCAGCTACAGTAGCTGTCGCGAACTTTTTGTCATACCCTTGTCTCACCATGGCTGGAATCATAATTCCACCGATGGCTGCAACCGTTGCTGGTCCAGAACCGGAAATCGCAGCAAAGAACATACATGTAACGATGGTCGCCATCGCAAATCCACCCGTTTTGTTACCAACGAGAGCGTTCGCGAAGTTGAACAGTCTTTCGGATATGCCGCCTTTCCCCATGATTTCACCGGCTAGGATGAAAAAGGGAACGGCCATTAATGGGAATGAGTCGACAGATGTGACGAGTTCCTTCATTAAAAATTGGACGGGAATGGCACCCGTATAGAAGATGGTCGCAAGTGTCGATAATCCGAGAGCGATTCCAATCGGTACACTAAGCAATAGGAAGAGGGCGAATGTCCCGAATAATACGATTGTTGTCATGATTCATCCTCTCCTTCCTGCTGCTGCATACGATCGCGTTCATCGTCCACATCGAGTTCTTTCTTACCCATTAACATTTTGAACTGAACAATCAAGTTTTGTACGAGACGGATTGCTGTCAATGCAAATCCGACTGGTGTCGCCATGTAAACAAGACCCATCGGTATATGTAAGGCCGGTGACTGCTGGCCGAACGATAGTAGCTGGGAAGCGATGCTGTATCCATTGACAACTACATACAAACTGAAAACTAAGAATAATAGATTCGCAATAATCGCGAGCAATAGTTTTGCTTTTCCTTTAAGTAGAAGCAACATGACGTCCACTTTGATGTGACGCTGCTTTTTCACTCCGTAACTGATTCCGATATACACTAACCAAATAAAGCAGTACCGTCCGAGTTCCTCTGACCAGGACAATGAATTTCCCGACACACGCATCGCGACTTGCAGGAAAATGACACTGACCATGATGGTCGAGAAAATGACGAGCAATACTTCTTCTAATCTCCGGTCGATCGCTCGAATGATGTTCATTTTCTTCACCTCAACTGACCCTGAATGGCGAAGAATACGCTGCAGTCTCGCTACAGCGTACTCTCAGTCATTCTATTATTTTTGCGCGTCTTCAATCGCTTGATAAACTTTGTCTACCGTTTCTTCACCGATCTTGCTCTTATAATCTTCAATGACAGGAGCTACCGCATCGACCATTTCCTGGCGTGCTTCATCAGAGATTTCTGTGTACTCCATGCCTTCTTCTTGAAGCTGTTTCAAATACTTTTCGTTCGCTTCACGGTTCAACTTACGCTCGTGCTTTCCTGCTTCTACCGCTGCATCTTTAACGATCTTCTGCTGATCTTCTGTCAGACCATCATAGAAAGATTTGCTCATCAAGAATACGAATGGGCTGTAGATGTGGTGCGTGTTAGAAACGTGATCCTGAACTTCATAGAATTTTTGAAGATAGATGGTTGCATAAGGGTTTTCCTGACCGTCAACTGTACCTTGCTGCATCGCTGTGAACAATTCTGTGAATGCCATTGGTGTTGGGTTAGCTCCTAGTGCTTTGAAGGCATCCAGGTGAAGGTCGTTTTCCATTGTACGGATTTTAAGACCATCGAAGTCGTCAACAGATGCTACCGCACGCTCACTGTTTGTAAGGTCACGGAAACCATTTTCCCAATAAGCCAGACCTACAAGGTTCTGTTCTTCCAGTTTTCCAAGCAATTCTTGTCCAACTTCCCCATCTAATACTTTGTCGGCTACTTGTTCGTTAGGGAAAAGGAACGGAATGTCGAATACGCTGAATTCTGGTACGAAGTTCGCTAGTGGAGCTGTAGATGGAACAACCACTTCCTGTGTACCAAGCTGAAGGGCTTCCGTCATGGAACGGTCGTCACCAAGCTGACCACTGTGATAGGTATCCACTTTGATCGCGCCGTCTGTTTTCTCTTCAACGATTTCTTTAAACTTCAATAGACCTTTGTACTGAGGGTGATCACTGTTCAGACCGATTCCGGCTTTAATCGTTTTTGTTTCGCCGCTATCACCTGAAGCGCTTTCACCTTCGCCACTGCTTGACTCTGCTCCGCCGTTACCACATGCGGCAAGGACTGTAATCAAAAGAACCATAGACAATAAACCAAATAATTTCTTCATGTTCAACCTCTCTCCTTGTATGTAAAATTTTTTTCACAAAGCTTACGTACTATCCCTGAATCAGTAACCGCTTTCAATCCACAGCCCACTATGCAGGAATCGATTCCATAGAAAATAGTTTTTCTTTGTTCACCCTCTACCCATCTCTATATTAGAAGCGCTTTCAAAGGACCTCTAAAAAAAGAAGCGTTCAGGAAAACTCTGAAAATTATTTTCTGTAATTTCGATTATACAATAAATCTTTTTTAGTTCAATAGTTTTTTAGAAAAAAATTTCACCCACCCAAACTTTCTTTTGAAATAAATTTCATATACAATAAGAGAAAGTTGAGATTCGAAGGAGGAATCCCTATGATTGAAGCTCCCACGAAACACGTCATCAGCAGAATTCGTTCTTCTTATTCACAATTCAGTGAAAAAGAAAAGCTGATCGCTGATTACATTTTGGAAAATACAGAAGAAATCGTTCACTCTACCATTAACCAGGTCGCGGATAATCTTATGGTCGCTGATGCAACCGTTTTCAGATTTTGTAAGCGCTTAGGTTTTAAAGGTTACCAGGCGATGAAAATTGCTTTAGCCTCAGAAATCGTCAATCCGATTCAGGATATTCATGAAAAAATATCGGAAGAAGACACCGATTTCGAGATTACTGAAAAAGTATTTCAGGCAAATATCCGGGCTTTAGAGACGTCCCGGGATGTGCAAAACCCACTTTCCTTAAAAAAAGCGATGGAATATTTGATTGAAGCCGACCGGGTGTTCTTTTTCGGAAGTGGTGGGTCGAACATTCTCGCTATGGATGCTCAGCACAAGTTTATGCGAACAGGAATGGAAGCGTATGCATATCCCGACACGCACGTGCAGCTGATGTCTGCCTCTCAAATGAGAGAAACGGATGTGGCGGTCGTCATTTCCCATACCGGATCAAATCAGGATATTCTAGATATTGTGGATGTCGCAAAAGAAAACAATGCGAAGATTATCGCCATTACGAACTTCGCTAAATCTCCACTTACTAAAGTGGTCGATCTGTCTTTATACACCGTCGCAGAGGAAACGGAATTCCGTTCAGAAGCCCTCGCTTCAAGGATCGCCGGCCTCTCGCTGATCGACTCCCTTTTTGTCAATTATAGTGTGAAAAACAAGGAACAAGCGCAGACCGCTACGCAGCGCATGCGTGATGCCATTTCAAGGAAGCGTGTGTAGAAAGGAAGTTTTACATGAGTTATGTGATTGGATTAGATCTTGGAACGACGAGTGCCAAATCCGTGGTCTTTCATAAAAATGGAGAGGTTGCTGCGGAGTACGAAGTGGCCTACCCTCTCTCCCACCCTGTCGTCGGCCATGCCGAACAGGATCCGCTTCAAATGGAACAAGCTGCACTTGAAGCGATGAATTTAAGTACTCGATCCATCGAGCGGAAGGACATTGTCGGCGTCGGGATCTCTGCCGCCATGCATTCCCTCATTTGTATGGATGAAAAAGGAGTGCCATTATCTCCGTCGATGATCTGGGCGGATGCGCGCAGCGCAAGCGAAGCATCCACGTTGAAGGAAAGCCATCCGGATGTGTATATGCGGACAGGGACTCCCCTTCACCCGATGTCTCCGTTATCGAAATTGTTATGGATGAAAAACAACGACTACGAACCTTGGCAGAAGGCTGATTACTTTGTATCAGTGAAAGAGTTTTTGCTGTATCGATGGTTCGGGGAAAAAGTGGTCGACTATTCGATTGCTGCCGCCACCGGTCTTTTCAACATTCACGAACATACCTGGGATGAAGAAACGCTCGCTATTGCGGGCATTGGTCGTGAACAGCTTTTCCAACCGGTTGAGCCTACGTACGCCATGAAAGGCATGAGTGCAGAGGCCTCTTATAAGTCCGGTCTCGATGCGGATACGGCCTTTGTCATCGGAGGTAGTGATGGACCGCTTGCGAACCTTGGCATTGGTGCCATTCAACCTGGGGAGACAGCGATTACCATTGGAACGAGTGGAGCGATCCGTCAATTTTCAAGTGAACCGCTCCTCGATGACCAACAGGAAGTGTTCTCTTACAGCTTTACTGATGATTTGTGGATTACCGGCGGACCGTCTAATAACGGTGGTCTTGTGCTGAAATGGATCCAGCAGCTATTTTCGAATGAGGATGAGATTCCCGTTGAAGAACTGACGAAGCTTGCGAGCGAGGTGGAAGCTGGTGCAGGGAATTTAATTTTCCTTCCCTATTTGAACGGTGAGCGTGCGCCGTTCTGGAACGCGGAAGCGAAGGGATCCTTCATCGGACTGACTCCCGCTCACGGCAAGGGACATATGACGAGAGCTGCAATGGAAGGGGTGCTGTTTTCCATTTTACATATTGGAAGTGCCTTGGAGCGTCTAGGCAATAAGCATGACAAAATTTACGCAAGCGGCGGATTTGCACGTTCAGAGACATGGGTTCAGATGCTTGCAGACATTTTCAACAAGCGTATCGATATTCCGGTAAGCCATCAGAGTTCCGCCTGGGGTGCGGCCTGGGTTGCCTTGTACAGCCTCGGTCATGTCGACAGTTTGGCCTCCATTAAGTCTTCCATTCCAATGAAGGAACATTATGAACCAAACGCTGAGAACCATGAGAAATACAAAGCCCTTTTTGACGTGTACGAGTCCGTTTCAGGCAAACTGCAAACCGACTTTGAAAGACTTCATCGTATGTAATAGGTAAATTAATGGTGTACCAGGTCATCCAAATATTAGATGACCTGGTACACCTATTTTTTCCATTTTTATTTGGCGTTTTCTTTGAGCCAGTATTCTCCGTCTTTGTATTCGATTTGTTCCGGGTAGCGAAGGTCTGTGACTTCGTCCTGGGTTTGTTTGGATGGTGGTGCGGTCATCAGAGAGACAACGACGTTCGCTATGATAGCGGCTGTTGCTCCGAAGACTCCAGCACCGGTATCGATGATTCCAAGGATAGTGAATCCGCCGTATTTTGCTGCGAAAATGTATCCAAGTGTCACGGAAAGTCCGACAACCAAACCGGCAATAACCCCCGGTCCATTGGCTCGCTTCCACCATACCCCAAGAAGGAGCGCCGGGAAGAACGATCCGGATGCTAAGGCGAAAGCCCATGCGACGATCTGTGTAATCGCACCTGGCGGGTTCAATGCAATCAAACCTGCGGCTACGGTAGCAAGGACGATCGACCAGCGTCCGACAGCGAGACGTTTCTTCTCACTCGCATTCGGATTGATGGAACGGTAATAAATGTCGTGGGACAAGGCTGCGGAAATCGCAATCATCAAACCACCGGCTGTCGATAAGGCAGCGGCCATCGCACCGGCAGCCATCAAACCGATGACGAAGATGCCAAGGTTTGCAATCTCAGGTGTCGCCATAACGACGATGTCATTACTAATGACAAGTTCCGACCACTGAAGTACGCCGTCACTATTATTGTCGGCAAGGGAAAGCCGGCCGGTATCCACCCACGCTTGTGTCCATGCGGGCAGGTTGTTTAATTGGGAACCTGCTACTTCTGTCATCAAGATGAAACGGGAGAAAGCGGCGTAAGCTGGAGCAGATAAATAGAGTAATCCGATGAATAATAGAGCCCATGCTCCACTCCAGCGGGCCGCTTTCATTGTCGCTACGGTATAGAAGCGGACGATGACGTGTGGCAGACCGGCTGTTCCCGCCGTCAGTGTGAACATCAGAGCGATGAACTGCCATTTCGACCCTTCCGTAAATGGAACGATGTATTCAGAAATGCCCAACTCCTGATCGATCGTACGCATCTCTGAAACGACGTCTCCGTAAGAAATCCAAGGAACAGGATTCTGCGTCAGCTGCAGCGACATGAAGATGACCGGAATCAAATACGCGATGATCAAGACCAAGTATTGGGCGACCTGTGTCCAGGTGATCCCCTTCATTCCTCCCATCGCTGAGTAAAAGGCGATCAACACAACGCCGATTAACGTTCCGATCACGGTGTCCACTTCAAACAGACGTCCGATAACCACGCCCGATCCGGACAGTTGTCCTACCGAGTAGGTGAAACTGATGATGATTGTTGCTACAGCGGCAATCAATCGTGCGGTGTTGCTGCGGTAACGGTCACCAATGAATTCCGGCACCGTGTACCGTCCATATTTTCTTAACTGTGGAGCTAAAAGGAACGTAAGCAGCAAATACCCGCCTGTCCATCCCATAATGTATGCGAGTCCATCGTATCCAAGAATCATGACCGTACCGGCGAGGCCGATGAATGAAGCTGCACTCATCCAATCCGCTCCAATGGCCATCCCATTGTAAACGGGCGGCACCCCGCGGCCGGCAACGTAGAAATCTGATGTAGCCCTTGCTTTATTGTAGACAGCGATACCTATGTACAATGCAAAAGTAGCAACAATTAAAGCAAGGGAGACTATAAACTGTGCGTCCATATTTCTCCCCCTATCTTATTGGTTAACCGCTTGATTTTGATTGGCATCTTCTTTTGGTATTAAACCGAATTTTTTATCGACGACATCACTGATGAGGGCATTGAAGAAAAGAAGTGCAATAAACGTAATGATCGCGCCCTGTGCTCCCATGTAATAAGGAAGGGGGATGCCCATCACTGTAAAGGACTGAAGACTTTCGGCGAAAAGAACCACACCGAAAGAAACGATTGCCCCAATGGCAAGGTAGATGATAATCAAAGTCGTCCGTAGACGGAAATAGGCTTTCGCCTTCTGTGGATCCATCTTCTTCATAAACGTTCACCTCCCTTCGCATTATCCTCTTAAGTTAAAAATGAACTGCACGGTTTCCCAGAAAGGCATCGGTACCATCATGATTTTGACAAGAGCGACACCTAAGAGCGCAATGAACGGAACCGCCAGTAAAAACGGCTTCTTTTTTTTCAGTGCGAAAACGACAGAAAGTACGGTGATGACGGAAAGAATAATAGGAATCAGCAACGACTCTACCCTCCTTTTTGTAAGCGTTAACATAAGTGCGTAAAAATTTTTGAGAATATTTAGATTAAACTGAATATTACAACTTGTATTATTCTAAAATTCTCATAAATTGTCAACAGGTAAGATATGATTAGACAATCTTCGAGGATTTGTATGGTGTTTCCTTGCGTTCGGTCGATTTCCATCCACTTCTCAGCGATGTTATTAAAAAACCAGCACCCTAAGAAGGATGCTGATTTCCAAACAACTTCCGCCATGTGCGGGGCCCGACGACACCGTCAATTTCAAGACGATGCTGTTGCTGGAATGCGCAAACGGCCGCTTCTGTTAATGGACCAAAATGACCGTCATCCGTTGTTCCTACCGCCCCTTGGATTCGTTTGACCACTGATCCTTTCGCGCCGAAGTGAACGGGTGATCCGGGATAGGTGCGCGCGTGGAGCCTGTTTGTCGTTATCGGGCCTGCGCTGCCGTCCACTTCCAGTCCTTCCTGATGTTGAAAAGCGATGACCGCTTGTTTTGTTCGCGGCCCATAAATGCCATCAATCGGTCCTGGATTGTAGCCTAATTTCTGCAGCTTTCTTTGAAGGTCACGGACATCCTGGGATTTTTCCGTCCATTCGAGATGGGCATAATCTTTGAAGCTGGACCAGTCTCCGCCCCACTGAAAACCGAGTGACTTAGCGATACCCGCTACGTGGCGCCAATCCTTATTCACGGTCCAGAGCGCTTTTTTTCCATCTGAGCTGAGAAGGAAAAAGTCGACCGCTCTCCCGCTGTGATGATTGCTTTTCCCTGGTTTGGCGTAGGTGACGATGTTCCCGCTGTGTCCGTACCTTTTACCATTCCAGTAATAATCCGGGCGGCCTTGTCCATACAAGTGGGCCTGCTCCTCATACGTTCGGTAGCCGGAGGAAATTTGGACAAATATCCCTTCCGTATAGGCTTGGTCGATCATTTCCTCGACCTTTTCTTTCACAATCGGCTGGACGCTTCCCATTTTATTCAGACTTCGTTGTTTTAACGTTTCTACAGCGATCATTAAACATCCCTCCCTGCTTCTATAATCGAAGCGGAGAGGGATTTGGTGTCAGGAAGCTTTCAAGTTTTTCAACACATTGAATACAAAGAAAAAAATGCCGAGGGATGTCACCGTGGCACCGGTGGCCACTAGTGGCAGCAGGGCTTCATTTTTAAAAGCGATGACAAAAAACAGGCCGAGCATCATGATCGGAAGACCGACGTTATGAAGCCAGAAATGAATTTTTCCAGATAACGATTCCGCAAGTGCAGGAAAAAGGTGATATAAAATACCAGCTAGGGTGAGGGCGGTCCATCCGAGTAAATTGATATGGACGTGCACCGGTGTCAGCGCATAGTCATGCGCACTCGACATGTAGTAACCGACAGCGATTCCAATAGCAAAATAGACGGCTGAAATTTTGATCAACGTAATGCCCATAAAGTCCAACCTCCTTTTTTCCCATATATACGCTGGCTGTCTCTCAAACAGAATCATGGAATTCCATCGGTAAGCATCGTAAAATGGAGAAGAATCTAATGAAGAGGTGAACGCAATGAAAATAGAAATTTGGTCAGATTTCGTCTGTCCTTTTTGTTATATTGGAAAACGCAGACTAGAAGAGGCCCTGGAACATTTCCCTGGCAAACAGGTAGATGTCGTGTACAAGAGTTTTGAACTGGATCCGAATGCAGAGCGGAACACGGGGAGAAACATGCATGAGAAGCTTGCCGCTAAATACGGCCGTTCTCTGGATGAAGCGCGTGAGATGACACAGAACATGACCGAGCAGGCGAAGATGGTCGGTCTCGATTTCCGCTTTGATTCAGTCGTGCCGACAAACACGTTCGATGCCCATCGCGTATCTCAACTCGCCAATGAAAAAGGGTTAGGTAAAGCATTCGCCGAGCGCTTTTTCAAAGCGGTTCTGACCGATGGTAAAGATGTCGGGGATCATGAAACGATCACAGCGCTAGCCGTCGAGGTCGGACTTGATCGTGATGCGGTGGTTTCTGTTCTTGAAGGATCTGATTATACGGAAGCGGTTCGCCGTGAAGAAGCGGAAGCACAGCAGATCGGTGTACAGGGCGTACCGTTTTTCGTCATCAACCGGAAATATGCCGTTTCCGGCGCCCAGCCGACAGAAGTCTTCGTTCAAGGGCTTGAAAAAGCTTTTGCTGAAGAAGAAGAGACGCCTGCATTCGAGGATTTATCGAGTGAAAGCGGAGCAGCTTGTACAGAAGATGGCTGTGAAGTGCCTGGGGAAGAAAATAAATAGAAGAAAAGCCGCGGGATCGTTGTCTCCCGCGGCTTTTTTTGTGATGTTATATGGCGTTAGGACGTTACTTGTTTGAGTTAGGACGTTATATGAGAGCGATTGGGTGTTACTGGTGCTCGTTAAGGCGTTATGTGCGAACCATAGGGCGTTATTTTTTTATATGATTCCCTGAAATTTCAATATCGCTTCTGCAATGAGCGCAGAGCCTAAGAACGTCCCAAGCATGACACAAACGGCAACCACAATGCTTCGCCAGCCGAGTTTGACAAAGTCTGTCCAGGAGCGGCCGATGGCGATTCCTGCATAAGCAAGGATCGGTGTCGTCAATGCAAGCAGCTCCACCTCACTTGTTGCGGATACGATGTAGTCGGACCCCGGCATCCACGGCATCGAAAGGAGAACGCCTACGAGCGCAACATAAGCGATACTTGGCAGCGAACCTGGAAGGACGTCACCTAAAATTAACCCGGCGAGGCAGATGCCGATGAGAATCAGCATCCCCGGAACCGCAGCTGTCGGAAGAATCTCGTAGCCAACCCAGTTTCCAATCAGTGCAACAACCCCGAAAATCCCCAGCAGCAGTACCCATTCTTGTACATTTTTCAACATCGTTTATGCCCCTTTCCTTACACTTGTGCTGTGTTTCTTTTTTGTCATGAGTTGATATAAGCGTTCTGTAAGCGGCAGTCCGATGAAGATGCTCATATACAGCCCTGTCGATAAGGATAAAAGGTTACTGGCCCCTGCAAAGGCGAGGATATCATTTTCCATCGCTGGAAAGGCCGCAACGAGCGAGCCACTGGCGGCTGCCATCATACTTCCACTTCCGATTCCAGAAGCCATGGCGAAAGACAACGGATGGAGCGGTGTCCAAGTGGCAAGAAAACCTGAGATCAACCCCATAAATACAGCTCCGAACACGGTACCGAATATGTAAATTGCCATGACTCCGCGCCCTTCAGGGGAGTTGAAACCATACTTATCCATGATTAATCCTACGTTCGGTTCGCGTGCGACGGAGTGGGCCATCCCGATGCTTTCACGTTTCAACCCAAGCCAGACGGCTACGGGCAAGGCGATTAGAATCGTTCCGAGATTCCCGAATTCCTGTAAAAGTAAAGCTGGTCCTGCTTCAATGATCTGCGGAAGTGACGGACCGATGATGACACCGATTTTCGCAATGAGAACCGTGACGCCAAGCACGATGAGCGGTTCAGCATTTTTCGACTGTTTCTCTTTGATCACTGGTGTGAAGAATAAAGCAAGACCAATAATGATGGCATAAAGCATGGGTAATAAAAGTACGACACCAGGACCGACATTGAAGGAGTGTGTGCCGATGATCTCCGTAACGAGAACGATCGCAAGCACGACCGCATGCAGCCTCCAATCTTTCCAAATGTTCGTCAGTTGTTGTTTCATTGGTGATCCCCCCTAAAAAATAAATAATACTAATCATTATAATGTTCAGAAAATTTATTTCAAGGTCAATTTTTGACAAAAACAGAGCTCCGCGTTTCACCCCTCTGGAACTGATTGAATAGCCTATGTAAAAAAGAGGAGGCATTTTTATGGAATTGACAATGTCTCATTGGATTTACGGGCTGTTCACACTTCTCATCATTTTGACGATGATTTTCCGTAAAGGGGTGGTTCTCCCTACTTTACTTGGTACTTTTTTAGTCGCCTGGATGTTTAATGGCAGTTTGATCAGCGGGTTTGTCGGTGTTTTCAATGCCAACCTAGTGGCCGCCAAGGAACTGTTCAATATCTTTTTGATTATCACTTTTATGGTCGCCTTGTTGCGTTCTTTGAAAGATCTCGGGGCGGATACCCGCATGATTCAGCCGATTCAAAAAGTGATGGTCAACAGTCATGTATCGTTTTTTATTCTCGTTGCCGTCACCTATGTCATCTCCCTTTTCTTCTGGCCGACTCCTGCCGTCCCGCTCATTTGTGCCCTCCTTGTTCCTGCTGCTATCCGTACGGGACTGCCTGCGATGGTGGCAGCGATGGCTGTGGCCCTTGCCGGACAGGGAATGGCGTTATCTTCAGATTACATCATTCAGGTAGCGCCTGAGCTATCTGCAAAATCGGCAGGGATCGATACAGCAAGCGTCATGGATCAGGCACTGCTTTTATCAGTCGTGACAGGTGTCGTTGCTATTGGGCTCGCTTATCTTTTTAACAGGAAAAGTTTCCGTTCCAAAGATGACCCTCAGAACCACCAGGAAATCGTTCAAATGCAGGGACTGAAAGAAACAGGGGAAGCGCCAAGTTCACGCGTTCACATCTGGAGCAAAATATTCGCCGTCCTCGTCCCGCTATCCATGCTTGCTGTAATGGTCTATATGGTTTCGACCAAGCTCAGTTCAGGACGGATGGGCGGATTCGAAGGAGGAGACGGAGCGGCTTTCATCGGAGGCGTCGCTGTGGTTTTATTGTTGCTTTCAAGCTTAGCTTTCGGAAAGCAGAAAGCGCTAGATGATGTGAGCACACACATTACGGAAGGTTTCGTATTCGCCTTTAAAGCGATGGGGCCCGTGATTCCGATTGCTGGTTTCTTTTTTCTTGGCAGTGGGGATTTCGCCAAAGATATCCTTGTCCTGCCAGCAGAAGCGACCCCTTCCTTCCTCTTTGATCTCGTCCAATCAAGTCAGGATTATTTGCCGCAAAGTGCTTTTCTGACCGCATTTAGTATTTTGATTATCGGAATTATTACAGGGTTGGATGGCTCCGGTTTCTCAGGACTTCCGCTTACCGGTGCTTTGTCTGCCTCGCTCGCTAACGGAACAATCGACGCTTCCACCCTTGCTGCCATCGGACAGATGGGGTCCATCTGGACAGGAGGCGGTACCATCATCGCCTGGTCCTCCTTGATCGCGATCGCCGGATTCTGCGGCGTACCCGTCATGGAACTCGTCCGGAAAAACTTCATCCCCGTCACCCTCGGATTAATCGTCTCCACCCTCGTTGCCTTGCTGCTGTTTTAACTTCCTTTTTATGGTGTACCAGGTCATCCATAATATGGATGACCTGGTACACCATTTTTTGTCAATCTCTCTTTCTTCCTTATTTTGGTTATTGGTTTGTGTTTCTTTAGACTTGCGAAATAATATTGCGTAGGATAGAACTCCTAGCGAACACCTGTCCATATGATTCATTTTTCTGAATATTAGTGAAACCGATTTCCTTACATGTTATATTTTGGTAAGTATTTTCAATAGAGGGGGAAATTTGATGAATAAAAAACACATCGTTCTCAGTTCGGCTATGGCTGGACTTCTAGTATTTTCTGCCACACCAACTACATTTGCTCATGACATGCTTGATGATGCACTAGTAGAGAAAGGGCAGGAAGGGTCTCAAGCACTGAATCAGGTGCCTGTTCTGGAAGGATCTAAAAATGTGGGGAACTGGAAGGAAGTCGGTTCCGCGCAGTTGAAACAATATGATGGTGTCCAGAATAATACGGCTGACGTTTATGCCTATGATGGCTATGCTTATGTGGGTACACATACACAGAATAGTGGCGAAGGCGGCGTCCGCATCTTTGACTTGAAAGATCCATCGAATCCAGTTGAAATCGCCAAGTTTGCTGACGATATTCCTGGCACATGGCAGGAAAAAGTCATTGTGAAAAAAGTGAACACAGAAGAGTTCAAAGGCGATCTTGCTGTGGTTAGTGTCCAACAGCTGGACCGCGACAATCCTGAATCCAAAGGCGGCTTTCTTTTGTATGATGTATCCAATCCTGAGTCACCTGAAAAACTCGGTTTCTGGGAAATGGACAAGCGTGTGCCAGGTACCCATGAACTTTATCTTACGGTAAAAGAAGGAAAGCCTTTCGTATTAGCGGCAAATCCGTATGCGGATTATTATACCCACGGGGAAGAAAAGGATTTCGCTTTAGTTGATGTCAGCGATCCTTCTGCTCCGGAAACGATTTACGAATTTGACCCGCGCACTTTACCTGAAGTCGATGAAGATTTCAACGGATATCACTGGAATTCTCCTGATGGAAAAACACGCCCTGTCTTTAACCACAGTACGATGACGGACAACAATGGAGATACTGCTCTTCTATCCTTCTGGGATCTTGGAACAATCATTCTCGATATCTCGGACCCTTACAATGTGAAGTTCGAAGGCCGGACGGACTATGCCCCTGATGTCCAGGGATCCGCACACTCCGCTGCCCTTGCCAAAGGCGGCAATGTCCTGATTGAGACACGCGAAGTCTATAATCCTACAAAGGCTGGCTATGAAGAGTCCTATGGCTACACAAGAATCTTTGATATTAAAGATAAGCAGAATCCGAAGCTGTTGAGCACATTCAAAACAGAACTCGTCGATGACGTGGAAGATGGCATCACTTTCGCTAATACCGTCCACGATCCAAAAGTTCATGGCAACACTTTGTATCTGTCCCACTATGCGGGAGGAATCCGTGCGGTGGATATCACAGATCCCAGCAATCCGGAGCAGGTGGGTGTTTATAATCCTGCCGGCGGTTATTTCTGGGGGACGTTCGTTGATCGCAACTACGTCCTTGGCTCTGACATGAACCAAGGTTTGAAAGTACTACAGAAGAATAATAGTGATAAGTAAAGATCAAGCCTCCTGTTTATACAGGAGGCTTTTATCAACCAGAAATTATAAATATCAATCAAATCTTGAATATACCAACCAAACTCCTAATATATCGGCCAAATCCAAAATATATCAATTAAACAAAAAAAGTGCAGGAGCTCTCTCCTGCACTTTCCTTATCCCTTCACAATTCTACTTTCAAATGGACCCAGCTTCTCCATACCATACGACTTTTCCTTATCACTGTGATTCATCAAAAATAGGTATGAATCCCCACCGATATGACGGCGATACACTTCCACATCACGTTCAGACTCGATCGTTTGAATGCCGCGGTCACTCGTCACATCAGCAGCAATTTTCTCCAAAGCCCCTTCACTCAAACCACCACCGACGTAGTAGACACTCCCTTTTCCAAACGAGTTTTTCGTCACGGCTGCGTACCCTTTGTAAAATTGATCCTGATACGAATAGAGCGTTTCTGCTTGTTCAGGAACGAGGAGGTCGCGCCACACGGAAATGTGAGCGGGAACGTCAGCAAACGATCCTTCTCCCTGCAGTTCAAGCTGGTGCGCGGCGGTTAAAGATTCAATTTCCTCCACGCGAGCACCGATCAACTCACGGACTGGGCCTGGCAGAACTTCGCCAAGCCGGATGTTGTTGTCCCTGCCTTTCAATCCGGCACGGTAGGAAAAGATGACGGTACCGCCTTCGTCTGCAAAGGTTCGGAGACGACTGGCGAGTGCATCATCCATCAACTGCATGACTGGGACCAGTACGACTTTGTATGTACTGAGATCACGGCTGGCCGGGATGACGTCGATGTTCGTATTTTTCCGGTAAAACGGTCGGTACAAACGAAGCAATTCTTCGTTGAAATCAAAGTCTTTGCTCTGGATCTGCGAACGCCATGACCAGATGTTGTCATAATCATAGAGAACCGCAACGTCAGAGTTTATTTCCGCATTCAACAATTCTTCGTGCTCTTTGATTTCGTTGAAAAGAGATTGGACCTCTTTATATTTGCGACCATATACATTGTCATGATCCACCACACCGTAACAAAACTGCTCGGCGCCTTTCGTCATGCCACGCCAGCGGAAGTAGAGCATATTGGAACAGCCATGTGCGAACGCTTGATAGGACCACATTTTCGCCTGGTTCGGACGTGGCAGGTAGCCGATGACATCATGACCCTGGGCTCCCATCAGTTCTTCGACAATCCAATAATTCTGGTCCAATAAACCACGGTTGAAATCGTGTGTCATGGCAATCGCTTCTGGAGGGATCGGTTTTTCGAGTCCGCCCCATACCGGATAGTTATCATAGGATACGAAATCCATCGGCTTCACATTTTCCTCGTGGTCGAACCACTTATCGAAAAACCCGCCGGACACATTTGTGGTCACTGTCTGATGGCTTCCTTTATGTTCGTTGACAATCGCCGTCATCTCGTGCGTAAATTCGTTGACAGAAGCGGAACGAAAACGCGCCCACTCCAGTTTCAATGTCGGATTGTGAGTCGTTACCGTCGGCTTTGGAATCGGGATTTCAGAGAAGTCGTTATACGTCTGTCCCCAGAAAATCGTTCCCCACTCGTCATTCAGCTGTCCTACACTGTCGTATTTGTTTTCCAAATACTGATGAAAAGCGGCATAACACTGATCGCAGTAGCACATGTCGCTTCCTTCATGACCGAATTCGTTATCAATCTGCCAAGAGACGATCGCTTCTTCATCTTTATAGTGCTGGACGAGTTTTTTCGTAATCCCTGCTGCGTATTGACGGTATTTGTCTGAGTTGAAGCAATATTGGCGGCGACCGCCAAACACCCTCTTGTTACCGTTTTCATTCTCAGACAAAATGGATGGATGTTTCTGAGCGAGCCAGGCTGGGAATGTTGCTGTCGGTGTCCCGAACATGACATCAAGGCCGTGCTGTTTCGCTTTTTCAATCACACGATCGAAGTAGGAAAAATCGAAGGCGCCTTCCTCTTTTTCCATGAGATGCCATGCAAATTCTCCGATCCGAATGATGTTGGCACCCATGTCTTTGATGCCCTGAAGGTCTTCACCCATCATTTCTTCCGGCCAGTGTTCCGGATAGTAATCGACACCTAAATACGTCATTTATAAGCCTCCTGTTTCGATGTTCAATGTCCACGTATAAGACCCGTGGGCCGGGATGTAGGATACTTTGCCGATTTTTTCAGCAAGATACACATCGTCGTACACGCCGGTGCATGGTTCCAATGCAATGTTGTGCTCTCCACGGTAGCCGCCGCGCGTTTTCCAAACGCCGAGATACGGCACCTTGTTCTCAGGGAAACGATAGGTCAATTTTCTGTTCAAGTTGGGTTGGACGAGTGAACACCATCCCTTAGAAAGCGGCTCAGTGAAATAAAATTTCTCCGCTGTCCCTTCCTCCATCGGCTCAAGCTCGCTCAGGTCAATTTTACTGCCTGTTTTCGCTGATTCTGTCTCCGGATAATCATGTGTTTTCCCCCAGTCGCCGAGATGCTGGGATCCTTTTTCAACATTCATCACCTGCTTCAAGTCTTCAGGTACTTCGATGGCTGTGTATTCATCCAGGTTGAGCAGCGCATGTGGTGTCCAAATGAATGGAAAAGGCTCGTCACTCTTGTTGATCGCTTCATATTTAATTGTCACACCATCGCCATGAAGGCAGATTTTCTTTTTCAATGCATAAGGAAATTCCGGACTGTGAACTTCCAGGGAAACACCGTCATGGGTTGCTTTATATTCCCACGGCAGTGTCCATACTTCACCGTGATCAGGGACCTCTTTCCAGTTGGTCGGGTGGGGACCTTTGTCGATTCCAGGAAACATTTCGTCAAATCCGCTGGAATCATATTTGGAAAAATCCGCTCCATATGGCGGGATTTCGAGGTTCGGACGATCGGTCTGATACAGCCATTCATAATCGGCTTCTTTATCAAAGAAACTGACCATCTTCCCCCCGTACCCCGGCAGGATTACCGCTCTTACACTCTCATTTTCCAGTACAACGGCATCCAGACTTTTGAATTTCGTCTTCTGGTACGTACACACATCGACCATTGGTCACCGCCTCCTTAACCTAATTGTTTCATAAAACGCTGGAACGCTTCCTTCCCTACTTCTGTACGTTTGAACACCCCTGCATGTTCCAAAACTGTTGAAAAACGTCGTCCGATTTCTTCTTGCAATTGTTCCCAGACGGCTTGTTCTGTCGTTGTATCCCATTCGATCTGTTTCGCCCATGGCACGTGTTTTGCGACTGCTCCATCATTTGCCGCCACGTCTAATTTTTCTTCTTTGATGTATCGACTGAGCTGCTCCATTTCCTCGACTAACCGTCCAGGCAGTACGGCAAGCCCCATGACTTCAATGAGGCCGATATTTTCCTTTTTGATATGATGCACTTCTTCGTGTGGGTGGAAGATGCCAAGCGGATGCGCGTCGTTCGTCCGGTTGTTTCTGAGGACGAGATCGAGCTCATATTGTCCATCTTTGTAACGGGCAATCGGGGTTACCGTGTTATGAGGTTCCCCCTCCGTTTCTGCGAAAACTTCCACTTCTTCATCCGAATAATTCCGCCACGACTGTAAAATGACATCTCCGAGTTCCGATACCCGGTGACGGTCCTCACCTCGCAGGCGAATGACAGACATCGGCCAGCGGACAATTCCTGCCTCAACATCTTTGAATCTTGGAATATCGAAGGTTTCTTCCACCGGCGCTTTCGCCATCGGGAATTCATGGTGCCCCCCCTGGAAGTGGTCGTGACTCAGAATCGATCCACCAACGATCGGTAAATCGGCATTGGAACCGACGAAATAGTGGGGCAGTTGATCTGTGAAATCGAGGAGACGATCAAAGCCTTCCTTGGAAACCTTCATTGGACGGTGTTCCCGTGATAAAACGATCGCATGCTCGTTGTAGTACACGTACGGGGAATACTGCAAAAACCAGTGCTCGCCTTCGAGATCAACCGGAATGATCCGGTGGTTGTCCCGCGCCGGGTGATCGAGCCTGCCGGCGTACCCGACATTCTCCTTACATAGCAGACAATCCGGATAAGATGTTTGTTTCTTCGCTTTCGCCGCTGCAATCGCTTTTGGATCTTTTTCTGGTTTGGATAGATTGATCGTGATCTCTAAATCTCCATATTCTGTGTGGCTGAACCAATGCTTGTTTTTAGCGATGCGGTCTGTGCGGATGTAATGGGAGTCCTTGGATAGTTGATAAAAATAATCCGTTGCTGCCTGCGGTCCTTCTTTTTCGAATTTGTAGTAGAAATTCCGGTTTACCTCTGAGGGACGCGGTACGAGAATATCCATGATTTTCGCATCAAAGAGATCCCGGTCTGTGACGGTATCTTCTTCGATGATCCTTTTTTCCACCGCATAAGAAAGCATGCGATCAAGGATAGCAACAGGAGTCGTGTAGTCTTCGTCTTCAGGAGAAACTTCTACGGAAGCGCCTTCAAGCTGGAATAAATGGAATAGACGATTCCGTACATAAACAACGTCCCATACGGAGATCATCTTTTTGTGCAGACCGTAATGAATGAGATGTTCAATATCCTGATAAATCGTCATACCCTCACCGCCCTTCTACTCTTCGTACCCATGTGGATGTTCTTGAAACCACTTCCATGCGGATTCTATCATCTTTTCGACTTCTGGATAATGAGGTTCCCAGCCAAGCTCTTTCCTCGCTTTTTCAGAGGATGCGACAAGCTGTGCCGGGTCCCCGGGACGTTTCGGCGCAACTTCCGCCGGGACCGGATGACCCGTAACTTTCCGGACCGCTCCAATGATCTCTTTCACACTGAAACCTTGCCCGTTGCCAAGGTTGTAAATGGCGCTTGCGCCTCCTTTTTTCAAGCGATCGATCGCCTGCAGATGAGCAGCTACCAAATCTTCAACGTGAATGTAATCACGGATACATGTACCGTCTGCGGTCGGATAGTCGTCACCGAAGATCATGATTTTCTCCCTTTGACCAAGCGCCACTTGTAGAACAATTGGAATAAGGTGCGTTTCCGGACGATGATCTTCTCCAATACGTCCTTTCACGTCCGCTCCTGCCACATTGAAATAACGCAGGACTGTGTACTGAATGCTGTAAGCCTGTTCAGCCCACTTGAGCATTTTTTCGATGGCAAGTTTCGTCTCCCCGTAAGGATTGGTCGGCATGGTTGGATCGTTTTCCTGAATCGGAATCTGTTCCGGCTCCCCATATACAGCGGCCGTCGAAGAAAAGACGATCCGCTTCACGTCATGGGCGGCCATGGTCTTCAAAAGCGAGGTGGCTCCCCCGACATTGTTATCATAATATTGGAGGGGTTTCTCCACACTTTCTCCGACAAGGGAATCGGCAGCAAAATGGAGGACGGCGTCGATGTCATTCTCTCGGAATACGGTGTTCAAAAACGTCTCATCCCGGAGGTCTCCGTCATAGAGTTTTGCCCCATCGAGCACCGCAGGGCGATGACCTGTCTGAAGGTTATCCACGACGATGACGGTTTCGCCCTGGTCCAGGAGCTGTGCTACCGCATGACTTCCGATATACCCCGCTCCCCCGCATACAAGTACAGTCATATTTTCTCCTCCTCTAATCGTTTCGCTCCATCTCCGATTTCTACGACATAAAAATCGGCTTCTAACCCTGTTTGCTGTTGATATCGTCGTCCGACCGCCTCGATGAAACCATCCACATGCGTTCGTTTGACGATGCTGATCGTGCAACCACCGAATCCGGCTCCTGTCATGCGGGATCCGACAGCTCCTTCGTTCCAGGCCGCTTCAACGAGGGCATCCAGTTCTTTTCCTGTTACCTCATAATCATCTCTCAGTGATACGTGAGAAGCGTTCATCAACTTGCCGAACCCTTCCATATCGCCGGCATTCAACTGATGAACCGCTTCAATCGTGCGTTCATTTTCATAGACCGCATGCTTTGCGCGCTTCCGAACGGTCGCATCTTTTATGATTGATTTGTGTGTTTCAAAATCTTCAACGCTCAAGTCTCCTAAACTACGAA
Organism: Halobacillus sp. Nhm2S1; assembly: GCF_019599545.1. Taxonomy (GTDB): domain Bacteria; phylum Bacillota; class Bacilli; order Bacillales; family Halobacillaceae; genus Halobacillus. The sequence goes on from NZ_JAIEZV010000002.1 coordinate 515,315, forward strand.
TAGAAGCGACTTGCTTCAATTGCTTCAGGGCCTGTTCGCATTCCTCTCTACGCTCATTATATTTGGAATCCGCAAGACCGCGTCGTTTATTCGTATTCGCAATGATCAACGTATGATTTTGGAGTTGAACAGGCGTGTACTGATAATCCAGAGTGTCACAGTTCAAAAGAAGAGCATGATCACTTTTCCCCATTCCTATCGCGAACTGATCCATGATGCCGCAGTTGACGCCGACAAATTCGTTTTCTGCTCGTTGAGCAAGCTGAACCATTTTCACGCGGTCCATCGATAAATCAAACAATTCTTCCAGCACGACGCCGGTAACAAGTTCAATCGATGCAGAGGAGGAAAGGCCGGCGCCGTTCGGGATATTGCCGTAAAAAGCAAGATCGAGTCCTGAATCGATGTCGTAACCGGCTTTTCGAAAAACATCAATGACGCCTTTCGGATAATTGGCCCAGTCATGATCTTCCTCATATACTAGTCCTTCTAGATGAGATTCTACAATTCCTTTGTCTGGAAAGTTCATAGAATAAAATCGAAGCTTTTGATCATCTCTTTTTCTTGCTGCGACATACGTTCCTACACTCAGGGCGCACGGAAACACATGACCTCCGTTGTAGTCCGTGTGTTCGCCGATCAAATTCACACGACCTGGAGCGAAAAACTTACGGGCGTCCTGTTCTCCGTTGAATTTCTCATAAAAAACGGAAAGTAAATCTTCCATTTCTATTCCCTCCTTCTTCATTTTTTCTCTTTGATAACGAAAAGCTGAGACTGATGATCTCCGCTACGTTCTGCTTTTGTATGATTTGCCCCATTGAATTCCACGCCGAGCGGGAGACCGCGATGCATCAGTTCGTCGCCATAGAACGTGGCGGTCATTCCTTCGATTTCATACCGTTTCCGAGGATCCAGACCGCTTAGTTTTAACACCTGGTCATTCTTCGGATTCGGAAAATAATGAGCCCGGTACCAGCCGATGACGGCCTCTGTTTTTCCCTCTGATACGACCATCCAGGCTGTATCTTGATTTTCAAATGGACTCGCGAGGCGATAAAACGTCCCCGAGTGAATCAAACGACGCAGCGATTGAAATTCAGTGATTTGTTCTTTTACAATCGCTTTTTCTTCCTCATTCAATTGACTGGGATCGAATTCATAGCCGAACGTCCCAAAGTAAGCGACATCAGCACGGAACTTCAAAGGCGTGTTTCGGTACGTCTGGTGATTCGGTACTGCGGACACGTGCGACCCCATGCTGCATAAAGGGTAGGCGAGAGAAGTACCGTATTGAATCTTCAACCGTTCTACAGCGTCCGTATCGTCACTCGTCCATGCCTGGGGAGCATAATAAAGAAGCCCCGCATCAAACCGTCCGCCTCCGCCCGCACAAGACTCGAACAATACATCCGGATATTTCGTCGTCAAACGCTCATACAACTCATAGACTCCTAGAATGTACTGGTGAAAAAAGTTGACCTGGTCATACAGATATTGGGAATAAGGTTCGGTGATGTTGCGGTTCATGTCCCATTTGATGTAGTCGAGTTCGGTTTCGTCAATGAGTGCACACATCCGCTCGAACAGGTAATCGACGACCTGAGGGTTGGCGAAATCGAGCACTTTTTGGTTTCTTTCCAACGTCTGATGTCTGTGCGGTGGACCGACGATCCATTCAGGACGCTGTTTCATCAGTTCACTTTCAGGACTGATCATTTCCGGCTCAAACCAGAGTCCGAATTGAAGTCCTTTCGCTTTTACTTTTTCCGCAAGCGTTCCAATTCCGTTTGGGAGTTTCTTTTCATCGACAAACCAGTCGCCAAGCGAAGTGGTATCATCATTGCGTTTTCCAAACCAGCCGTCATCAAGAACGAACAGCTCGACTCCGAGATCCCGCGCTTCATCTGTAAAACGGTCCAATTTTTCTTCATTAAAATCAAAATACGTCGCTTCCCAGTTGTTGATTAGAACCGGGCGTTCCTTTTTCATCCAACGAGGTGCAATCAAATGGCTGCGGTGCAAGTCATGAAACGACTGGCTCATTTCATTCAAACCATTTTCGGTATATGTCAAAATCACTTCCGGGTTTTGAAAGCTGTCACCCTGCGCCAGTTTCCATTGAAAAGCCTGAGGATGGATGCCCATCGACAAGCGTGTGGTATCATATTGATCAACTTCAGCCTGAGCGAGGAAATTCCCACTGTAGACGAACTGCATAGCCATCGCTTCCCCGCTGTCTTCGGTCGTCTCCTTCCTCTTCAAAGCGAGAAAAGGATTGTGCTGATGCGAGCTCGCTCCGCGCATACTCCCGATCGACGAAACGCCTGGAGTTAATTTCCTCGTCTCGATATGTCGTTCCCGGGCCCATGCGCCTGATAGATGAACCATTTCATAATCCGCGTCAGGGAGGTCGATGGAAGCAGACATGGAATGCTTCAAGATTACCGGCTCTTCGCCGTTATTGGTGAGGCGATTGCTTCTTGTGAGGACAGGAAGGTTACGGAAGATGGTGTACATGAGCTCCCACTCCACCTGCGCCTGGACATCTACAAGCGTTACTACAAGGGTTTCTGCTTCTGATTCTTCAGCAAAAGTTGCCGGAAGACCTTCTAACTTCGGCTTCCCTTTTATCGTTTGGTGATGTTTATAGCGAAAATCAGCGACGGACGCGCCTTTTGGTTCTTCTAAAATGATCGCTGGCGTACGAAAGTCTCCTTTTCCGTAAACTGGCGCTTCCTGCCTGACAGTTTCCAATGAAAAACCGGGGTCCCCTTCAAACACATGTGTCGTTGAAGGGTTGGTATTTTCATAGTCTTGAAAATGACGGAAATCCCGGTCACGGAGAGCTTTGCCATAGTAGAGGTGGCCGAGCTGTCCGTTTTTCATGACGTGGAAGATATAACTGATCCGTCCGTTGGTTAGATGAAATTGTTGCGTTTCTTCATTAATATAGATCAACGGCTGCTCCTCCTTCTACTCTTTGACAGATCCACCGAGAATTCCGGAAATGAACTGCTTTTGCAACAACAAGAAGAAAATCATGATCGGTAAAGTAGAGAGCGTCGTTCCCATCATGACTTGCCCATAGTCGATCCGTGACATCCCGACAAGACTTGAGAGGGCGACCGGCAAGGTGTACATTTCCTGTGATTGCAGAACGACGAGCGGCCAAATGAAGTTGTTCCACTGGAACATGAACAAGAAAATCGCAACAGCAGCGAGCGCCGGACGCATCACTGGAAGGACGATGCGGAAGAAAATATGAAACTCTCCGGCCCCATCGACACGCGCAGCTTCAAGCAAAGAATCCGGAATGGACTGCATGTTCTGTCTCATTAGGAAAATGGCGAATGGATAAGCGACCTGCGGAAGGATGACCGCCTGGAACGTGTTCAACCAGCCGACACTTCCGAAGATTTCGAACAAAGGAATCAACGTCACGTGATAGGGAATCATGATCGCGACAAGCAGCATGAAGAAAATGGCGTTACGTCCTTTGAATTGGAACTTCGCAAAAGCATAGCCAGCTGCCGTACAAACGATAGCGGAAATTGCAGTAAACGTCAGCGTAATGAACAAGGAGTTCCCCATCACGCGGATGATGCCAATGTTTTCATTCAGATTTTTAAAGTTCTCCCATCCATAATTACCAGGGAGGAAGTTCGGTGGAACCTTGAAAATCTCTCCTGACGGGTTCGTTGCCCCGACAAACATCCAATAGAACGGGAAGACGGAAATGATGACTCCTATGAATAAGAAAGCGTATAGAAACGTCTTTTTAAGTGGACTGATCTGTTGATTCATTTATCTTCACCTGCCCATTTCATTTGTGCCCAGGAAAGGACCCCGATGATTAATACAAGAACATAAGCAATGGCGGATGCGTAACCGAAGTCGAAGTAACGGAAGCCATTTTGATACAAATAAAGCGTGATGGTCAGTGTGGCATTGTTTGGACCACCCTGCGTAAGAATGTAGGGCTCATCGAACAACTGCAGCGTACCGATGGTGGATAATACGAAAGTGAACAAAAAGATCGGCTTCAATTGTGGCACGGTAATGTAAAAGAACTGACGGACCTTTCCTGCCCCGTCCATCTCTGCGGCTTCATAAAGCGAACCAGGGATGTTTTGGAGACCGGCAAGGAAAATGACCATGTTATACCCGGTCCAGCGCCAAGTGATGGCTGCCATCAAAGCGACTTTTGCCCAGAATGGATCGGACAACCAGGCAATTGCCTCAATACCAAACAATGAAAGTACATAGTTGGCAAGGCCGTAGTTTTCATCAAGAATGATCATGAAGATGATTGAAGATGCGACCAGTGCCGTAATCGCCGGCATGAAGAAAGCAATCCGGAAAAAGCTCTTCATTTTCACCAGTTGTGAATTAAGCGCCACTGCAATGACAACAGCTAAGAACAACTGAATCGGTACTTGGATAAGCAAAATGAGGAACGTATTTCCGAGGGCTTTGTAAAATAAGGTGTCCTGGAACAATCGAATGTAGTTATCCAGTCCAACAAATTCATACCCTGATCCTGCACGCGTTTGAAAACTTAATAATAAAGACGAAATGACTGGATATACGGTAAAGATCAAGAAGAATGTAACAGCTGGAAGGATAAATAAGTACGGCACCGTTTTCGGTGTGATCCATTTCTTTCGGGATTTCGTTTTTTGATTGGACGGACCCGGTTTCTTAGATGGCTGTTTGTTCGGTTCGTGATTGGCGTTTGCCATCTGTTCAGCATTCGGTTGACTCACAATGTTCTACCCCCTCAAAGATATTGGTCAGTACTAAAAGCGCTTTCATTTTAGGCTTCATACTTTGTTAATTAATTTAATTTACTTAATAGTAACATAGCTTCCTCCGTTTGTCTGCTCCATTTTCAGAAAAATTACATTCATTTTTTCCCCTTAATAAGAGCTCCTTTGTTGCAGGTTCAGCCTCGATCCATAAAGGCTGTATCCGATAGGGACCAAACCAACGGGAAGTCCAGGAAACCCACCGTTCCTGAAGCGCTGCTGTTCCTCTTCGATCTGAAATGGACGGATGATATCCTTTAACACCAAAGTCTTGTAAAAAAAGGTCGATCTCCACTTCGGGAGATCGACCTTTTCCGTTCTATTTTTTTAGGGAGTCAATTAGTTTGCACTGCGTCCTGTTTCACTTTCAAGCTTGTCCGCTGCGTTTTGAAGCGCTTCTTCAATCGGCGTGCCGTCAAGCAGGATGGATGCTTGCGTATCAGACATCGTATCGAACGCACGTGCATAATCAGCCGTGTAATTCGCTACAGGAATATCAGATACTTCATCCGCGAACAGTTGGAAAACAGGTTGGTTGTTAAAGAATTCGGATTCTTGGCTGAAGTAATCTTCTTCATACGTTGTTTCTAAAGATGGGAAGATTCCTTTTTCTTTAAGTGCCTTCATTTGTGGATCTACTTCTGTTGTGAAATACTCAACGAATGCATAGGCTGCACTTTCATTGTCTGTAGAAGACGGAATCACTAAGTCTGACCCACCAAGGTTGGCTGCGCGGTTTCCGCCTTCTTCAAATGCCGGCAAGTAGAAGACATCCCAGTTTCCACTTTGATCAGGAGCCTGATCCATGATCGTTCCGGAATACCATACACCGAATGGAACAGTTGCTACTTCGCCGTTAACCGTTGCAGATACGACACCATCCCAACCGTTGTTGTTCAGGACAAGATCTTCATCATGCAAACGTTGGATCACATCAAAGGCTTTTTGTGATTCTTCGGAAGCCACATCAATGTTGCCTTCCTCGTCAAAGTAAAAAGCTCCTTGCTGGTTCAGCATCATACGGTAAAGCGCATCATCCGCTGCAACATCAATTGGAACCATTTTTGTTCCTGTTGCTTCTTGAATGGTTTTACCTGCTTCAATGTAGTCGTCCCACGTTTTGATATCCTCTGGGTTTACGCCTGCTTCTTCAAAAATATCTGTACGATAGAATACACCTGCAGGTCCTACGTCCCAAGGAGCTGCGAAAAATTCACCGTCTTCATTTTGTGTTACCGACTTTTTATACTCCCCAAATTGATCTGCGTGCTCATCGTAACCAAGCTCAGACAGGTTAGCAATTGCATCCGGGAATTGATTCTGATAGTTGGCTAGACGATCGGATTCAACCATGACTACGTCCGGAAGTCCATTCCCACCGGAAGCTAGTCCTACGGTTAACTTTTCATAAACATCCAAACGTCCGATATCTTCTACATTTACTTCAACATCCGGGTATTGTTCTTTGAACCCGTCAACCGCAAGCTCCATCGATTCCGCAGCTACGTTCCAGCCCCAAACGGTAATTTCACCGGATGGATCTCCGCTTTCGCCACTCTCTCCAGAGGACTCTCCTCCTGTTTCACCGGAACAAGCAGCCAGCCCACCAGCCACAAGGCCTACCAAAAGAAAACTCTTCAACCAATTTTTCATTCTGTCTTCCTCCCCCTTATTTGATAGCGTTTTCAAAACTTAATAAAATAAATTAACTAACTAGTTATAAGGTAGCACAGAACCATACAAAAGAAAAGAGTTTTTTCAAAATTAACTCTTTTAGGAAGAGAACTGTTCTATAATAGATGCCGTACGGGCGGTGTTTACGTCAGGAACTTAGTAAAATAAATTTAATAAGTATCATTTTATGGTAAAATGGAAGCAGTACACCATAGTTGGAGGAATCGTATGAGCACGCACTATACCAGAGGCAGTTTTCAGTTGATGAAATCGATGAATCGCTCCATTATTTTGAATATGATCCGTGAGCATGGCCCGATCTCCCGTGCGGATATCGCGAAGCAGTCGAGATTGACTCCGCCAACCGTGAGCAATATTGTTAAAGAACTTATCCAAACCCAATTTGTCATTGAAACCACCCAGGGGCAGTCTAAGGGCGGGCGTAAACCTACATTACTTGAAATTAACGCGGATCACTTTTACATTATCGGCGTCGATGTTGGAACCTTCCATATGAACTTTGTCGTTACGAATTTATATGGGGAACTGAAGGATGCCTCGAAAAAAGAGATCCCTTCTTATCCTTCGAAAGAGGATATTTTAGAAACAATGAAAAGCGGCATTCGCGAATTCTTCACATCAGGTAAATGCGATCCAAACAAATTTCTCGGAATCGGCATCGGGATGCACGGGATTGTAGATCCGATTGAAGGAGTCTCTCGTTTCGCTCCATCCTTCCAGCTCTACGATATCCCGATCAAAGCAGAGCTAGAAAACGAGTTTGATATGATTGTCAAAGTGGAGAACGACGCGAAGGCAATGACTCTTGGGGAGTATTGGTTCGGCAACGGAAACGATGCGGATAACATGGTCGGTGTCAACGTCGGGAATGGAATCGGCGCAGGGATGATGATCAAAGGACAACTTTTTCATGGAGAAAACAATATCGCAGGAGAAATCGGTCACATTACGATCGACCTTTCCGGACCGAAATGTACGTGTGGGAATTACGGGTGTCTACAGACGCTTGCTGCCGGTCCAGCCATTGCAGAAAGAGCGCGCAAAGAATTGAAAACAGGGAAGCCATCCATGATTCGTGACCTTGTGGATCATGATTTTGAAAAGGTGGACGGGAAGCTTGTGTATGAAGCGGCCTGCGAAGGGGACGAGTTCAGCATTGAACTTTTGAATCAGACGGGCCGGTTTCTCGGAATCGGCTTGACCAATTTAATTCATACCTTGAACCCGAAACGGATTATTATCGGTGGGGGCGTTTCGAAAGCCGGGGACTTCCTGATGGATGGAATCAAAGAAACGATCCATTCCCGGGGGCTGACAAGTAAAGCGAAGGAAACGCATATCGTTTTATCCAAATTAGAAGAGCACGCCTCAGCGATCGGGGCCTGCGTATTAATATTAGAAGAATTTTTCTCGAGATAAGAAAAAGCCAACCGGCAGTGTGAAACTGTCGACTGGCTCTTTTTTTATGGGTTCATTTGCATCTGCAGGACCATTCCCTCTAACACGTGGATGTTCCTTGCATTGTACCGGATCCCTTTGTAATCAAACACGAGAATCTGCTTATCTTTCACATTGAGGAGTTCCCCATAATTTTTTTCGCCCTCGATTTTTTGATAGCTGATGGTGGCGATGACGTTTTTCCGAGCCAGATACACCTTCATTCCGTTCAATTGCGAACGGATTTTTTTGTCCGGCGGCTCTTCATCATAAAAATAAACAAAGTGCAGTTCATTCTCCGTAGAGGATGTAAACTGTTGGATCGACCTCTGTGTCGCATTCTGTGCACATCCCACTAAAAGACCCAAAACGAGCAACAGCCCCAACCACTTTCTCAATTTACATTCCTCCAAAAGAATAGCTTATACCACTATATGCCGAACCTCTTCCTCGTACCACACCTTCCAGAAAATAACGTACCAGGTCATCCATATTCTGGATGACCTGGTACACCAATCATTTACAATTCCACTCCATGTGTCCCTCTTTTTTTAGGAGAGTTTTTACATGTATCTACAAAAATCGTATAATAGGATAGTAGTTTATAGAAAGAGGTGGGTGAATGGAACGCAGGGAGCTTAAGAGAAAGAAAAGACGTAAACGCAGACGTTGGAAAGTCCTCCTATTTGTAGTAGCACTCATATTTTTAATCGGAGGCGTTTATTTATATACCATCTATAACGAAGTTCGTACGACAGTGAACCAGGATTTACACGAAGATGTCACGTCCATCGATACCAAGCAAACCAAAGAAAAAGTAGATAATAAGGAACCGTTGAACATTCTCCTTCTCGGGGTAGATGAACGGGAGAATGATGTCGGTCGTTCTGATACGATGATTGTCATGACGCTTGACCCGAACAATGACCAAATGCAGATGGTCAGTATTCCAAGGGATACGTACGCAGAAATTGCCGGCGACGGTCGTAAGACAAGAATCAACCATGCCTACGCCTACGGGGGTAGCGACATGGCCGTAAACACAGTTGAGAACTTCCTTGATATTGAATTGGATTATTACATCCGGGTTAATATGGAAGGTTTATCTCAAGTTGTCGATGCGGTGAATGGAATCACAGTAAATAACGACCGTGCGTTTACTTCAGGTAATTTTAGTTTCAAAGAAGGCGAAATTAACCTGGACGGACGTGAAGCGCTTGCTTTCGTACGCATGCGTAAGAATGATCCGAACGGAGACTTAGGACGTAATGAACGACAACGTCAGGTTATCCAGGGAATCATCGATAAAGGCGCGCGTCTTGACGCTGTAAACAAAGTTGGTGACGTCATGGAGGTACTCGGAGACAATGTGAGTACAAACATGCAGTTCGCAGATATGCGCAGGCTCGTTACCAATTACAGCAGTGCCCGTAAAAATTCGGCCACCTATCAAATGGAGGGAGAAAACTTCCGGGCAAATGGCATGTATTTGATTGACATGCCGGAAGAAGAAATTCAAAAAACGCATGACATGATTGTTAATTTTGGTTCAGAATAATACGAAGCCCCCTTCTCGGTTGAGAAGGGGGCTTTTCTTTTGAAGACAGGTCGTCCGGCTTAAGCGGCATCCTGGTCTTCCTTTTTATTTGCTTTATATTTTTTTATGGCTCGTATGATTCCAATGAAAACAAAATAGATGCCGCAAAACAAAAAGAACCCCAGTATGCTTACAACGGCATCAGCAAACTCCATGTTTCCACTACCGGTGATTTTCTGCTGAATCTCAACCGCAAAAACAAAGACAAGCACCATTGCAAAAGTAAATAAAAACGAAATGGCCGTTATGCTCCATTTTGCTAAGGCATGGAAAAGAATATCTACGAAAATAAGGCCGATGATTCCAAGAATCCCAATAACCCAGAAGTGGAGATCCTTATCAGATAAATTCCACCCCATCATCTCCGTGAATTTCATAATGACGTCATGCCAAACATTGACCACATCAGCCAACAATAAAATAACTTCTCTCATTGCTAGTCTCTCATTCTCCCATCTCTAAAACTAAAACCAATCCCAAGAATAAACTAAAAATACCATAAGGATCATCGCTTGTATATGGTTTCTTACAAATACTGTTAGACCTGGTCATCCATGAAATGGATGACCAGGTCTAACAGTTATTTCCATATCACACATACATGTACCGCATCATAACATGGGCGGCAAGCCTGCTTGTCATATCTCTGAAGTCTTTGGTAGGGTCGACTTCTACAATGTCCATCCCTTTGACCAAAGGGTGGCGGGAAGCAATAGATACACTATTCAGCAACTCTCTCGCCGTCAATCCTCCCGGCCCAATGGCCGGACACCCAGGGGCATACGCCTGATCAACCGCATCCATATCAACAGACAAATAAATGATGTCGCACTTACTTTCCAATATCTGTATGACCTGGTCTGTTAGATTATGGATACCCTTCTCTTCCACGTCGGCCATGGTGTAGGTGTGGATGTGGTGTTCTCTGGCATAGTCGGCGTAGGCTTTGGCATTGGAGAAGTCACGGATGCCGATTTGGACGAGATCTTCGCCGCGGATGACTCCTTCTTCAATCAAACTACGAAAGGGGGTTCCGTTTGTCCGTCCGCCATCCTCGACATTTCGCAGATCATGGTGAGCATCCCATTGGATGACTCCAATTCTCCCGTATTTCCCGTGAAAGGCTGAAATACTAGGGAAACTCACCCCATGATCCCCGCCAAGCATGATGTATTTAGAACAAGCTTCGGTGTCGATCATTTCTTTCACACTCGTCTTCAACCGCTTCCGTGTTTCTTCATTATCCGTTGGATGTACCGGGACGTCCCCAAAATCCAATAAATGTACATTTTCATAACTTTTGTCTTTCTCCCCTGAATAGGTACTGTAAGCCCCGAGCGCCCTTCTAATGGACCCAGGGGCTTCCGATGCGCCTGACAATGAAATAGAAGTTTTAGATAAAGGCAGGCCGATAAGCCCTATATCCCCGGTTTTCCCAGGCTCGTAATCCGAAACCGTTTCATCAACTTTCGTCGTATGACGATCTTTGAATCTAGCATCCCTGCCCGGGTTGAGGTACTGAAAAGACACGGGCGCCCCTCCTCTCCCACACCTTTCTTCCACTCTTCCATACAGCCTTGGCATGGTTCGCCGCATAGTGATACGGGATGTATTTATAATTCGGAACGTCCCACAAAACAACATCCGCTTTTCTCCCCACACACAAACATCCGGCAACATCTCCTCTACCAATCGCATGGGCGGCATTGACCGTGACACTATTCCATATCTCCTCCGGGGTCATTCTCATTTTCAATGCGGCAAGCGACATAACCATCTGCAGGTTGTAGGTCACACAACTGCCCGGATTGAAATCAGTGGCCAGGGCGACGGCCGCTCCGCTGTCAATCATTTTTCTAGCATTCGCGTAATGGTCTTTTCCTAAGTAAAAGGTTGTTCCCGGAAGCAGCACAGCGACCGTGTCGCCATCAGCAAGGCTATCGATTCCCTCATCAGAAGCTGCAACTAGATGATCGGCTGATGCCGCTGCCATAGATACGGCAAGTTCTGTTCCTCCGAGCGGATCGATTTCATCGGCATGAATCTTCGTTTGAAATCCAAGTTCCTGAGAAGCTTTCATGAAACGACGGGACTGCTCAATGGTAAAGACACCCGTTTCACAGAAAATATCCGTGAACTCCGCCAACCCTTCCTCACTGATTTCAGGAAGCAGGTGGATCATTTCATCAAGAAATGCTTCTTCCTTCCCTTTGTACTCCGGTGGGATCGCATGAGGACCTAGAAAAGTAGAAACTAAATCAAGCAGGCTTTCTTCGTTCAATCGTTTGACGACACGCAGCTGTTTCAACTCCGCTTCCCTCTCCAGTCCATAGCCGCTTTTGGCTTCAAGTGTCGTCACCCCGTGGGCCGCTATCTGCTCCAACGTCTGTTTTGCTTTTTCATAAAGCCTTGTCTCACTCTCTGCCCGCGTCGCTTCCACGGTGGATAAAATCCCGCCTCCTTGCTGCAAAATCTCCAAATAAGGGACCCCCGCCTGTTTCAATGCCAGCTCATTTTCCCGCGATCCTCCGAAGACGAGATGGGTGTGCGGATCAACGAGACCAGGTGTTACGGTTTTTTCCATCGCATCAATACGCTCGCTGGCTTTCAGTTTCTGCGCTTCTTCGTTTGTGCCGATCCAGGCGACATTGCCACCTTCAAAAGCGATGGCCATGTTTCCCTTCACGTCCAACTGTTTCATGGCATCTCCTTTTAACGGACCTTCGGCGGGTAAAACCAACTGCCCAATATTTTCAATCAGCGTATCGTACATCACTGTCCCCTCCTCTTCATCGGAATATCAATCTTATGTTTATCCGCTTCTTCCATCGCTCTATCGTAACCAGCATCGGCATGACGAAGAATGCCCATGCCAGGGTCAGTCGTCAGGACACGTTCCAACCTTTCTTCGGCGAGGTCTGTACCATCAGCTACAACGACCATTCCTGCATGTAGGGAGTAGCCCATTCCGACACCACCGCCATGATGGAACGAAATCCATGATCCGCCGGCCGCTGTATTAATGAGCGCGTTCAGTACAGCCCAGTCACCGACCGCATCACTGCCATCCATCATCGATTCCGTTTCTCTGTTTGGTGAGGCGACCGATCCACAATCCAAATGATCCCGTCCGATCACCACGGGCGCACTCAATTCTCCTTTTCTCACAAGCTCATTGATTGCCATCCCCATCTTCTTCCGCTCCCCGTATCCGAGCCAGCATATCCTTGATGGAAGTCCTTGAAATTGGACTTTTTCCTGCGCCATATCTATCCATCTCAACAGCTTCTCATTTTCAGGAAAAAGCTCTCTGATCAGCTGGTCGGTACGATAAATATCTTTGGGATCTCCTGACAAAGCCGCCCATCGAAACGGCCCTTTCCCTTCACAAAACAACGGCCGGATGTAGGCGGGCACGAAGCCAGGAAAATCGAAGGCATCCTTTACGCCCTCTTCAAATGCGACCTGGCGGATATTGTTGCCGTAATCAAAAACGATGCTGCCTTTCCTCTGGAACTGAAGCATGATTTCTACATGTTTGGCCATGGATTTTGATGAAAGGCGGACGTATTCATTCGGATTCTTCTTCCTCAAGGACTCCGCTTCTTGCAGCGAATAACCAACAGGTACATAGCCATTCAGTGGGTCATGAGCAGACGTTTGGTCTGTAACAATATCGATCTCCACCCCATTTTGTAAAAGTCGTTCATGCATTTCTGCCGCGTTTCCTAACAGAGCGATTGAAAGAGCCTCTCCATTCGCCTTGGCTTCTTTTGCCCATAAAACCGCCTCGTCCATTGACTCTGTGCTCACATCACAGTAGCCGGACTGAAGGCGCTTTGAAATCCGCTCAGAGTCCACTTCCACCGCAATGACGACTCCACCGTTCATCGTGACCGCAAGCGGTTGAGCCCCTCCCATACCGCCAAGGCCTGCCGTCAATGTAATTGTTCCTTTCAAAGAGCCTCCGAAATGTTTTTCAGCAAGGGATGCGAACGTTTCATACGTCCCTTGCAAAATGCCCTGGGACCCAATATAGATCCAGCTCCCTGCGGTCATTTGGCCGTACATCATCAGCCCTTTTTGATCAAGCTCATGGAAATGCTGCCAATTCGCCCACTTCGGGACCAGTACGGAATTTGAAAGCAGCACCCTCGGCGCGTTTTCATGCGTTTTAAAGACACCCACAGGCTTCCCGGACTGGACGAGCATCGTTTCATCCTTTTCCAGACGCTTCAGCGTTGCAACGATCACATCAAATGCTTCCCAGTTCCGTGCCGCTTTTCCAATGCCGCCATAGACGACGAGTTCTTCCGGCATCTCTGCAACCTCCGGATCAAGGTTGTTGCAGAGCATCCTTAAGACCGCCTCCTGCTCCCATCCTTTACATTCCAACTGCACGCCAGTTTTGGCTTTCACCTTACGAGTTGTCGACATATGTTTCTCCTCCTTCATGGACAGATCGCCATTTTCTCCAATCAAAAGCACTCTCCTTCAACCATTTCTCTGCATTTTCAATATCCTTAGAAAACACCCGGTCCTGCGTCACTTTCGGCACGACACTTCTTGCAGATTTCCAAAGATCCTGGGCAAGTAGCGATGCCCGCTCGATCCCCCTGAGCTCAAGCGCCTGCAGACTACAGATCAATTCAATCGCTACAACTTTTGCCGCGTTGTCGTTGACCATGGCCGCATGCCGGGCTGCCGTTGTACCCATACTCACATGATCTTCCTGATTCGCAGACGATGGAATCGAGTCGACACTTGCCGGATGGGCGAGCGTTTTATTTTCAGAAACTAACGAAGCAGCGACGTACTGAACAATCATCAATCCTGACTCCAAACCCGGATTGGCACTGAGAAACGGGGGGAAGTCGTTCAACTGCGGGTTGACGAGCCGTTCGATCCGGCGCTCAGAAATATTAGCCAGTTCACTGATCGCTATTTTTAAAAAGTCCATGGCAAAAGCGATCGGCTGGCCGTGGAAGTTTCCACCGGACACAACTACTTTTCCACCTTCCAAAAGCAGCGGATTGTCTGTAGCTGCATTCATTTCAATCGTCAATTTTTCGCGTACGTAATGCAGCGTCTGCCACGTGGCACCGTGCACTTGTGGAATACATCGTAAGGAATAAGCGTCCTGCACCCTTTTTTCCCCTTGAAAAGTGACGAGATGGCTGCCGTTAATTAGATGCCGCATCCGCTCAGCCACCGCCATTTGCTCCGGATAGCCACGCGCTTCATGGATACTCGGATGAAAAGCATCACGAATGCCCTCCAGCGCCTGCAACGTCAGGCTAGCCACCCAGTCACATTGCAAAGCCAGCCGCTCCGCTTCGATGTAACTGATCACTCCGACCGCCGTCATCGCCTGTGTCCCATTAATGAGCGCAAGCCCTTCTTTTGCCTTTAACGATAATGGATTCAATGATAGCCTCTGCAAAATATCCTTCGTTGGATGTCGATCACCTTCGTAAAAAACTTCCCCTTCCCCCATCAGGACGAGCGCCAAATGGGCAAGCGGAGCTAAGTCCCCGGAAGCCCCGAGTGATCCTTGTGACGGAATGACCGGGTGGACGTTCGAATTAACAAGATCGCACAACCTCTGAACAAGTACTTCCCGGACGCCCGAATAGCCTTTCATGAGAGCATTCAACCGGAGAACCATCATGGCACGGCTCACTTTTTCAGGAAAAGGTTCCCCCACTCCGCACGCATGCGAACGAATCAGATGGTGCTGCAGGCTGTCGACGTCTTCCGCAGCAATTCGGACATCACTCAATTTTCCGAACCCTGTGTTGATGCCGTACACCGAGTGCCCTCTCGTCACGATTTCTTCGACGGTTTCTCTGCTTGCCCGCACATCGATCAGGCTCGTTTTTGATAAGCCGATTTTGGCATTTTCAAAGCATATTTCCTTCATTTGTTCGATGGATAAGTCTCTTCCATTCAGTTCGATCATCCACAATCCCCCTTTCACACGAAAAGATTCTGGTGGATTTTCTACAAAAAGAGGCGACAATGGCATACGAAATACCATTGTCGCCCCCTCATCGCTCATGACTATAGGCCACCTATTCTTTATATATGATTGATACCGAGTCCAAATGTCTCATGTTCCAAACCTTTTACCGGCGCCCCGATCGTTCCGTAAAAAGCGACAGCGATCCACTCGCCTTCTTCGGATCTGTCATAAGGCTTTCCACGCACGACAGCAAAACGCAGTCCAACGGTCCGCATCATATTGCCCACACCAATTTGGCCCCGCGTCACGCCCTGCAAAGATTCTAAGATTGCGTGATAAAGCGCATGTGTCTCCCTGTAGATGTTTTCTGCGATAATTCCATTCCGTTTGGCGGCTGTTTCGACTGCCGCAATCACCTTTTGGACTTCCATCGAACCCGCTTTCCCCTGGCAGTAATCCACCTGTTCAAATGCGGAAGCAAAAAGCTCCATTTCGGTTTCATTCAAAGAAGCGAGCAGCATCGCAAGCTTTCCTATTTTCACCGTCTGGGTCATACCATCTCCACCCTACTCATCACTAATAACTACCTAAATTGTAACCGCTTTCTTAAATGACCGCAATACAAAAAAGATGACCTCATCCAAATGGACCAGGTCATACAGTATTTTCCATATTGTTTAATTTCAAATAAAGCCTGTAATAGGCGGAGAAGGCGAGAAAGGCGATGATGGATCCGGTGAAGATTGGGATGATCAGCGGGAAGATGTACAAACTGACAGCCAGTATGAATCCCGAACTGATGGCAACCGTCAAAAACAATACCGGACTGACAAACGTAAGCATAAACGCTTTTTTCAGCGCCGCTCCGACTTTTAAATCAAAATGGACGAGCGTACTGAACGTGTTGATCGTGTACACGAACAGTAAAATTCCCAAAATCAGAAACAGATTCATGAGCAGGGAACTCGTCGTAGAAAAATAATAAAGATCAGCGGCAAGCACACTCCACAGAATGGTAAGAACGATTCCAGCCTTCATGCTGTTTTTGTAATTTTCCTTGTAATAGCTGAGGTATGACCGGTCAGCTGTCTCTTTATGATCCTTCCTCACCCAATCGCGTGCTTTTGCGAACATGGCGGTTGTGGCAGGGAAGAAAATGAAAGGCAGCAAAAGGACAAGCGGTGGCAACAAATACCACAATTCTCTTGTGTCTCCGATGTTCAGTATGCTCAACAATAATAGCGCCACAGGCAAATTGAACAACGCCCATTGAAGGTTGGTTAATGCAAATTTACTGATCCACTCACTGACGGCATAAAGGCCGCCTCGGATTCCTGATGACTGTTTCATAATCTTCCCCTTCCTAATTAGAAAAACGCAAGCGCATAAGCAAAAATCGTCTGTTGGAAGATTACCTTTCTTCAGTCGTTTTGCTTATGTCGCGAGTGTCTGGGCGCTGAAGCTCGCCCTCACTTCTGTGATTTTTAGTAAATATAAAAACCCCTCAAAAGTCAGAGGGGTTTTACTGTTTCCAAATTAAGCCCACCACATCTCCGTTGCCGGTTCTTCAATCAGCACGGACTTCAAATTTTTCACGGCTTGATTGAATCCTTCATTGATCGACATGATCGGATCTTCGTGCTCGATACTTACGACATGATCGTAGCCGTACGTACGAAGAGCACTGATGATGTTGGACCATTCTTCAATTCCGTGACCGTAACCGACAGAGCGGAAACTCCAGGCGCGTGTCTGTACGTTTCCATAATTCTGCATGTCTGTCAGACCGTACATGTTCACGTTATCCTGATCAATGTACGTGTCTTTCGCATGGAAGTGGTGGATCGCATTTTCTTTACCCAAAATCTTGATCGCCGCTACTGGATCGATGCCCTGCCACCAAAGGTGACTTGGATCAAGGTTCGCCCCGATGGCGTCACTTGTCGCTTCACGCAGCTTCAACATCGTGTATGGCGTATGGACAAGGAATCCTGCGTGCAGTTCAAGACCGACTTTTACGTTATGTTCTTCGGCAAACTTCCCTTGTTCTTTCCAATAAGGGATCAGTTTTTCGTTCCACTGCCATTCTAACACATCTGAATACTCCGGTGGCCATGGAGTAACCGGCCAGTTCGGGGCCGTATCGTTTTCGTGCCCGCCAGGTGTCCCGGAGAATGTATTTACAACAGGCACATCCATCAAGCTTGCCAGTCTCACTGATTTTACAAACGCTTCATGAGATTCTTCAGCGAAGGCTTTATCCGGTGAAACCGGGTTGCCGTGACAGCTGAAAGCACTGATGGTAAGCCCACGGTCATGAACTTTCTTTAAGTACTCGTTTCGTTTCTCTTCACTTTCAAGGAGCTCATCTACGTTACAGTGAGCATTGCCAGGGTAGCCGCCTGTCCCGATTTCGACCGCTTTCAAGCCTGCTTCTTTTGCATGGTCCAACATTTCTTCAAAGGATTTATCGGAAAATAATACAGTAAAAACGCCTAATTTCATGAACAATCTCCTCCTGCTAGGTTTATAGTTTCACACTCGTTCCTGTTTCGCTGCTTTGATAGATCGCTTCCATCAATTTCGTCACTTTCAACGCCTGTTCCGGCTTCACGACTAATTCGTCATTTCCTAAACAGCTGTCGATAAAGTTTTCTGCCTGAGCGAGACCAGGTGTCGGTTCGCCTTCACGGATTTTCGCTGTACTATCAACCAGCGCGCCGTATTTGGCTTGATAAAGTTCAAATGGATAAACACTGAGGCCACCGTCGACACCAGAGATCGAAAGGGACGTATGGTCTTCCTTGATGTTGGCCGCCCACGAGCATTCAAACTGCAAGGACGCTCCATTTTCAAACGTAATGTAACTCGTCACATGATCATCAACGTTGAACGATTCATGATCGAACGCTCCCCAGTCGTTCACCTGTCCTGGAGTTTTGCTTAAACGGTCATACGTACGTCCCATCACTTCGACAGGTTTTGGATCATCCAGCAACCAAAGCGCAAGGTCGAGCAAATGACAGCCGAAGTCGATCAAACTGCCGCCGCCTTGCAGATCTTTGTTCGTAAACACACCCCAACCTGGAACCTTCCGGCGTCGCATCGCTTGTACTCTCGTTACGAGAGGATCTCCAATTTCATTATTGAGGATCGCTTTTTTTGCCAGCTGCGCTTCCGGTGTATAGCGGTAATGGTAAGCGATTGATAAAAGGCGGTCATTTTTCTCCGCTGCTTCCATCATCGCTTCGCATTCTTCTGTCGTAATCGCCATCGGTTTCTCACATAACACGTGGACCCCAGATTCAAGGGCGGCGATGGAGATCTCCGCATGGAACTTGTTCGGCGTACAAATCGTGACCGCATCGACTTTTGCAAACATATCCTTATAATCTTTGAAAACGTAGGGAATCTGATGGGCTTCGGCTACTTCTTCCGCTCGTTGTTCATTCACATCCTGGACAGCCGTAAGCTCCACTTTGTCTTTTAAATCAAGGAAAGAGGGAATATGCCGTCCCTGGGCAATTCCCCCTACTCCGATGATTCCCATTTTCAAGCGTGTCATTTGGTGACTTTCTCCAGGCTGCTGATCTGTCTCGTTTCGCCTGAGCGGATGGCACCGAGGATGACTTCCAGTGATTTCATACCTTCTTCTCCGGTGATAAGAGGCTCGGTATCATTCACAATGCTGTCAACGAAGTGGTCGATGACGTGAGAATTGCTTTGTCCGCCTTCTTCGTTGGATTGAATCTTTCCTAGCTGATAATTGACGATATCACCATTCGTATATTGCGCAATCAAAGAGTATTCGGGATCGTCTTCAAGGCGAAGCGTTCCTTTTTCCCCATAGATTACTGTCGAATTGTCTTCGTTCGGATTGTACGCCCAGCTTGCTGCCATCGTTCCGACAACGCCAGATTGAGAGCGTAGAATGCAGACAGCATTGTCATCAACAGTAATGTCTTTCTTCGCATTGTTCTCGACAAAACCTGCCACATCGACGAATTCTTCGCCAAGGATGTAACGGAGCAAGTCTGCTTTATGTACTCCTAAGTCACCCATGGCACCGATGAACGCCTGATCCTTCTTGAAGAACCAGCTGTCTTCTCCTTCTGCACTCCATCCTTCCGGCCCACCGTGACCGAAAGCCGTACGGAAGCTGTACACTTTTCCAATGTCGCCTGCTTCAATCAGCTCTTTCGCTTTCACGTGTGAAGGAACGAAACGCTGGTTGTGGGCGATCATCAATTTCTTACCGTTCGTTTCAGCTGCTTGAATCATTTCTTCCGCTTCTTCTTTAGAGGTTGCCATCGGCTTCTCACAAAGGACATGAGCACCGGCATTCAACGCAGCAATGGAGACGGGTGCATGCAAATAGTTCGGCAGGCACACGCTCACCGCGTCCACTTCTTCTTTCTTTAACAGTTCTTCATAATCAGTGTAAAGAGTCGCACCGTGCACTTGCGCTACTTCTCTTGCACGTTCTTCAACAATGTCACATACAGCCGTGACCTCGACATTTTCATTCGCTACGTATTCTGGAAGGTGACGGTTTTGAGCAATACTTCCGCATCCAATTACAGCAATTTTCAATTGTGTCATAGTAAAAAGCTCCTTTATGATTTAGTTGAAATTTCTTCTAAAGGTTGCGCATTTCCGTACACAGGTGTCGGCGTTTCTGTGTTCTTCGCCCATTTCACCCCATTACGGATGACGGTTTGTACTTCTTTGTTGTAATACGTCGGATACGTTTCATGTCCCGGACGGAAATAAAAGACCTTCCCTCTTCCACGACGGAAAGTAGCCCCACTACGGAACACTTCTCCACCTTCAAACCAGCTGACGAAAATCAATTCTTCAGGTGTTGGAATATCAAAATGTTCGCCATACATTTCCTCTTTTTCAATTTCGATGAACTCGCCGATGCCTTCGGTGATCGGATGACTTGGATCAACGACCCAGATGCGTTCCTTTTCATCCGCTTCACGCCACTTCAAATCACAGGACGTGCCCATCAACTTTTTGAACGGCTTGGAAAAGTGAGCAGAGTGGAGAACGACAAGTCCCATGCCTTCCAGTACGCGCTGTTTTACTTTTTCCGCGATTTCATCCTGCACTTCATCATGGGCTTTATGTCCCCACCAAACGAGTACATCCGTTTCGGCAAGCACCTCATCGGTCAAACCATGCTCTTCCTCATCCAATGTCGCTGTTTTTACATTCTCATGATCTTCCCCAAGAAAATCCGCGATTGCACTATGAATGCCCTCTGGATAAATATCAGCAACGACCTGGTTTTCTTTTTCGTGACGGTTTTCATTCCATACTAGTACGTTCATGTTCATTCCCCTTTTCTTTAAAAATAAGCGCTTTCTTTCTGAGAAAAAATTAATCTGCTTGTTTGATTGTTTTTCTTGGGTAGCAGGAATCCCTTTCAACGATGACTGTAGGGATAATCACGCTTTTTTTGATCATATCCGGCCGGTTCAATAAATCGATCAAGCTTCTGGCTGATTCATGGCCCAATTGAAACGACTGCGTATCCACTGTCGTAAGTGCGGGATTGGATAGTTGAGCAATCATCGTATTGTTGAACCCGACAATGCTCATATCCTCCGGCAGCTTCAAACCTTTGGAGGACAACGCTCTCATGACGGTCAATGCATTATAATCATCGGTGATGACAAGGCCTGTCGGTGGGTCTTTTACCTGCAGCAGTTCCTCCACCACTTGATCGGCATCCGCCAACCCCGATTGGATATTTTTTTGTAAATTTTTGTCTTCTTCTAAATGACCATTCGCCAAAGCTTGTCGAAATCCTTCTAAACGGTCCCTGGCCACTTCAAAATGATAGTCTCCTCCGATAAAGCCGATTCTCTCATGACCCAGTTGAATCAAATAATCCGTCACTTCTTTACTTGCGAGGATGTTGTCATTATCCACAAACATCGTTTCACCTGCTCGATTCACAGGTTTTCCAACCATCACAAAAGGGAAATTGCACTCCCGCAAGTATGGGACGACTTGATCATCTTCACGGGAATACAAAACGATGACACCATCGACCCGCTTGCCCTGCACCATTTTGACAACTTCTTTAAAGATCGCTTCTTCCGTGTTGCCTGTCGTCAAATAAATGCTGTAATCCTCTTCATGACATGCATCACTGATTCCCCTCAGCAGTTCTGAGAAAAAGGGGTTATCAAAAGAGTGGACGGTAGAAACTTTGGTTACAATGCCAATCGTCTGCGTCGATTGGCTGACGAGGACGCGGCCATTGTAATTGATGTGATACCCCAGTTCCTCCATCACTTTTCTCACTTTCCGTTTCGTCCGTTCGCTGATCCGCGGACTATCGGAGATGACTCTCGATACCGTAGAAGGAGCGACATTCGCAACTCTGGCCACATCTTTAATCGTGACAGACACGCCCATCGCCTCCTTTCCTCTATTCATCTTTCATTTTCTAATTCAAATCCATTCCATGGATCGGAATGTCCGATCACACCCCTCTTTTAGAAGGGATGAAAAGCTTACTTGACCGCACCTTCGGATACGCCATTGATGATTTGTTTTTGAGCGAAAAAGTATCCGATGATGACCGGCAGGATGGCAATCGTCAGACCAGCAAGTGCCAGGTGCCATTGTTTCGTGTATTGACCGAAGAAGTAGAACATCTTCAATGGAATCGTCGCATTGGATTCACTCAACACAAGGGAAGGCAATAGATAGTCGTTCCAGATCCAAATAACGTTCAAGATCGCCACGGTTACGGAAATTGGCTTCAACAATGGGAAAATGATGTACCAGAACGTTTGGAAACGGTTCGCTCCATCGATGATGGCCGCTTCGTCCATGGATTTAGAAATCCCTGTCATCGCACCGTGATAAAGGAAGATTGACAAACTACACCCGAAACCAAGGTACATGAAGATCAATCCACCAGCGTTCAACATGTCCGCCTGTCCGAAAATAGAGACGAGTGGAATCATGACCGACTGGAACGGGATCAACATCGCAGCAACGAAGATGAAGAAGATGACGCCGCTGAGTTTACTTTTGTTCCTGGCTAGTGCATATCCCGCCATGGAAGAGAACAGGATGATGATCGCGATACTCAAACCTGTAATCAAAACCGAGTTGAACAGTGACTTCAAGAAAGCCAAATCAATGAAAGCTTCTACAAAGTTTGAGAATACGACTTCTTCAGGGAACCCTAGAACACCAGAAAAGATATCACGCTTTGTTTTGAATGCATTGACGATCATCAAATAGAAAGGCGCAATCCAGATGAGACCAAGCAGAAGGCCGAGAATTTCAATGGAAATTAAATTCCGCTTTTCTTTATTCTTTTTCATTACATCTCAACCTCCCGTTTCTTGTTGTAATACACTTGCGTCAATGCTATGACAGCAACGATCAAGAAGAAGATAACGGCTTTAGCCTGAGCGTAAGCCATTTGATTATCAGAGAACGCGGTACGGACAATTTCCATTGCTACCATCTGCGTCGAGTTGAATGGTCCGCCGTTTGTCAGGGACAAGTTCTGGTCATAGATCTTGAAGGCCATGGAAAGCGTCAAGAACATACTAACCGTAAATGCCGGGGCAACAAGCGGGAATGTGATGTTTTTGAAGCGTTGGAAACTGCTTGCTCCGTCAATCTTCGCTGCTTCAATCAACTCTTTTGGAATGTTTTCAAGGTAAGCAATGTAAATGATCATGATATACCCAGCCATCTGCCATGCGGTCAGGATGACAAGGCCCCAGAAACCAGTGTTCGTCGTAGACAGCCAACCATTCAATCCTTCAATCCCAGTCAGACCGGCAATATCTCCGAATACACTGATGAAAATGAACTGCCAGATAAACCCTAAAATCAGACCACCGATCAAGTTCGGCATAAAGAAGACGGTACGCAGAAGGTTGCCTGACTTGATGTTACGAGTAACAAGAAGAGCCAGCCCAAGACCCATGATGTTCAAGAGAATGACGGTTACTACGGCGAATTTAACCGTGAACCAGATCGAATCCATGAATTCGCTTTCCTGGAAAAGGTTAATGTAATTCTCAAAACCAATGAATGCATTTGCTGTAATCCCGTTCCAATCCGTGAAGGAATAGAAGAGACCATATAAGAAAGGAATGACAACGACTATACCAAGACCCATGATCACCGGCGTCAGGAACAGCCAGAAAGATAAACTTCGATTCTGCATGTATTACTCCTCCAATGCTTTAAGCGGCACGAACCGCGCGTTATGATATCGATCTCATATGATTGGATAAAACATCCCATCTATTAACATACTTACCTATTTAAATATCCTAATAGAGGGGATCTTTTATAGTACCAGTAAGGGCAGCAAGCCCTTACTGGTTCCAATTCACCTAATTATTGACGAGCATCTTCCCAAGCTTGAGTCGCTCTTTGTTCTACTTCTTCCCAGCTGATGTCTCCAGCAAGGTATTCTTGTACAGCCACTCCGAATGCGTCCTCAGTCCAGCCCGTCGGCGCTCCAAGGAAGACCCATCCAAGTGTGTTGCCTTCGTTCGCATACTCATAGATTTCCTTAGAAATCGGATCTGCAATTTCCTGATCTTCATAACCTTCGTAAGCAGGAATGAACTTGAATTCTTCTGTTACGAATTGCTTCCCTTTTTCAGATGTGTACATCCAATCTAAGAAGTCTTTACTTGCTTGTACAACTTCATCTTCAGACTCTTTGTTCACAACCCAGTAGTTTGGTACACCAACAGGGATGCTTCCTTCGTAACCTTCTACAGGAATTGGAAGAAGGCCGACGTTGTTCTCAGCAAATTCAGGATCCATGGATTCAATTGTGTTGTAAACCCAGTTTCCTTGCTGAATCATCGCCACTTTACCAAGGGAGAAGTTTTCTTCAACCTGTTGAGAGTAGTCAAGGCTCAGTGTCGGTTGAACAGAGTACTCATTTTGAAGGTCTACGAAACGCTTCATTTGGTCACCCATCTGGAACTCAATCGTATCCGCTTCATAAGCTTCCATGATGTCATTGTTGAATTCATCTGCAATATACGCATTGGCTAAGTGGTTACCGATGACCCACTTCTCTTTAGCCGGGAAGGCGAAAGGTGCATCGATTCCAAGATCGCCTTTTTGATCTTCCAACGTTTGAACAGCTTCCTCTAGAGCTTCAAATGTTGTGATTTCTTCAGGATTAATTCCTGCTTCTTCAAAAACTTTCTTGTTATAAAGAAGGCCGTATCCTTCCTGGTTGAAAGGAAGCCCTAAAACTTGATCATTACGAGATACGCCGGAAAGTGTACCTTCTAGAGCTGCGTTTGCTGCATCTGTATCAGAAAGATCTGCTAAGTATTGCTCATACTCATCGACGTCTGTCGGTCCACCGACGTTGAAGATGTCAGGCTCTTCTCCAGAAGAGAAAGATGTCTTCAGTGAAGCACCGTAGTCGTTTCCTCCACCAACGGTTTTAACGTTGATGTTCACGTCCGGGTTTTCTTCTTCGTACATGGAGACAAGCTCTTCAAACTGGTCCTTGAACTCTACTTTAAACTGAAAAACATCGACGGTAACGGCATCGCCCGAAGCATTGTCGTCTGAACTACTGCTGTCGTCGGATCCAAATGAACAACCAGAAAGAGCTACAGTAGACGCTAACAGTGCTGTCGCAATCCCAGAATAAAACTTGTTTCTTTTCATCTCATCCACCCCTATTTTTTTATCAATCATTGAATCCGCTTACATACCACATCTAAGAAAAGAGTTTTTCAACTTGTGAAAACATCGCGCATACGTTTGCGCAAATGGTAGTTAAAAAACTCATCAGCTTGTCCACAATGAGTATAAAAAGAGCTATTGATTAAGATGTGAATACGTTTGCACAAAATCCATTGATTAATGAAGTTGAGTAAATCATAACACGGGGATAATACAAATACAACACCATTTTTCAAATAATTCTCCAAATAGACAGCGTTTTCATATATTCGTTTTTTCCTGCCTTTTATGTGTCGTGTCATGAACATACACGATTCCACATACTTTGTAAGAGTGAGGTGAAAGAAATGAAGAAAAAGAATGGTCCGATTAATTGGGAGGCTTTTTCGGAAAATGTAGAGAAGGTTTTAGGAGAAGATTTCTGGAACGACATGCATCATGTCATTCCAAAGCGCGGTCCTTCTTACGACTTTTTTGAAACAGAAGATCAAGCTGTCCTTGTTATAGAACTGCCCGGCCTAACAAAGAGTGACCCGGTCTACCTGACCCAGGAGGGCACTTCTATGATAATCAGAGGGGAGATCACTCCTAATTACCCTGTAGCGGAAGAAGATTTAATCCATAACGAACGGATGAAAGGAAGCTTTAAACGTGTCATTCCCGTCCCCTTCCACTATACGGCGGAAGATATCGTGACCGCCTACAAAGATGGTCTGTTGACCGTCACCATTTTTAAACGCCAGAAAAACAGGGACATTCCGATTGAATTAGAAGACCATCAATAATGCAGAAAAATCTCTTTTTCATCAGAGCTCTTTTTTTGTAGACGAACTTCAATGGCGCCGTTCTGGTATTGTGCATACCCATTTCTTCTACTCGTCTGAACAGGCAGCGCAATCTCCATTCGTTCAGCCCAAATCCCGCTTACAAACAGCTTCCCACTTCCAACACTCAACCTTATCTCTTCTACATCCACTTCGTAAGGAACGGGGATGGTGACGACTACTTCCCTCATCAGTTCCACCACTTTATAATCACTGCTCGGTTGCTTCGTCTTCTGCTGGTCTTTTGGTGTCAAAGCATCCTGAATTGACTTTTGTACGAAATCATTCATTTTCCCCATATCCATGAGATCATCAGGAAGAAAAGAACTCTCTTTCCCTAAAGGATTAAACCAATTCATAATGTCTTTCATGCTTATCTTTTCCTTTCATACATTAGTGATAGGAGGTGATGATATGAGTCATATTCAATTTAAGAATTTGTCCGTTGACCAAATCAGTGCCACATCGGGAATCTTTTCAGGAACAAACCTCCAGTCTGGATTTAAAGCCGTGCAACAAAGTTGGGAAGGAAACGGTAGAATCATCGGTCACAAAAATACCCTTCAACACAATAAACATTTAGTCATCAAACGGCCTTCTAAAAGAGTGTAGATGTTATGTTCTTTAAAAAACGTCGTCACAAGCAAACGGATATTGATGATCTTGTAAAGGAAATACATGAATTAAAACAAGTCATCCAAGGGATGCAGGGGAAGCATGTGGAATACCATATTCATTTTGACCAAGTGGATATCCACGATCCCAACCTTGAGCAGCTGACGTTCCAGTTGGACCATTTAGATATCGATGAATTGAGTGGAGCCCTTAACATGGGGAACAATTTCGGTGTCAATGTCAAACCGAAGAATTCTTCCCGCCCGGAACTTAGTCGAACGGACAACGGGTTAAAGTTCAGCTTCAAATCAAAGGAGGATTCCTAATATGGCCGGTTTATCTCCTTATTTTTTTATAGGAAACATAAGGATTGGAACAATCGAAAATGCCTCTTGTTTGAACATGGGAAACAATATCCCGACAGGATTTGAGAGTCACCAAAAACATAACCAAGGGTTCGGGAACGTATTTGGAGACGGCAATACCCTTGAAGGATTACGTTCTATTTTAAGTGACTCTGCCATCCTTGATCTAATGTCACAGGAAAACGATCAGGAAATTCCAGAGTGGGTGCAAAAACTAATAGAAAAGAAAATGGAGGATCATCCTGTAGAATGATTGGCTCCATTCTCCTTTTTTGAAGGAGGCACCATTTTCGTGATCGGCATATCAACTTCATCATTATCATGAATGACATTGACATTATAAGAAATGATATTCCCATCCCCTACGACTGTACCAAGGGCCGCATTCTGCTTTTCCTGTGTTTCCCAATGGGTTTGGGTATTCGGACCAACAAATATTCCGGAGTTATTCGTCATATGATTGACATAGATGGAATCAAACCGAATATCGATTCTAATCCCCCCCTATACCTGGACGTTCGGTTGAGGGTTGCTGATGGTAGGGTTTACGATTGGTGTATCATTAACATCATTATCAATAATGGTATTCACATTGTTGGTCGCAATGAAAAAGCCGACGGGAATCCCTGCAGCATTGTTGTTCTTCCCTTGCCAGGACCAATCCGGCTGATTGTTTTGCCCAGTAGATATGATTCCATTTTCAGTAATAGAGTTGACAGCGATTTGGTTGAAGACGACAGATACGGGCATTCCTATTCACCTCACCTTTTCTTCTGATATCCTATTCTAGAACATTTGGAATGTGTCTTTTTCGGACAAACCTATTTCTCCACCGCGCTTCCCGTAACACTCAAAGCACAAATCAATCTCAAGGGGCGATCCATCTGTAACTGTACACACTTCATAGTCACGAAGCTCTTTTTTACACTTCCAGCAAACGCTGTGAATTTCATTCATTTCCTGCATCGTCTCTTTCCAGTCCATTCGTATTCCACCTTTAGTTGTTTAGTTATAGCGTTATCTTACGCGGTCCGTAAACACTTTCAAAGTCAGTAAATCAGCTAATTCCCTTTACCTTTGGTTGTCATTTTTCTACTTTCTACTGGTTATTTTTCATTTTCGGAAGGGAATTCGACAATGGAAATCTAATCTTGATAAGTGGAGTAGAAAATGAGGATGAAAGGAAAGGGATCGATATGAATACACCTATACCTATCGCAGTACAGCTGTACACCTTACGAAATGAAACGGCTACAGACTTCGCCGGCACGTTAAGGAAAGTCGCCGATTTAGGCTTTGATGCCGTGGAGTTTGCCGGTTTTGGTGACATGACCGCATCCGAGGTCAAACGTTTATTAGATGAACTTGGCTTAAAAGCCGCTTCCAGCCACGTCCCCTTGGATGAACTGAAGAACAATCTCCCCCAGGTCATTGAGGATCAAAAAACGATTGGAAGCGAATATGTGGTTTGTCCGTACATCGAGGATCGAAGTGAATCTGATTATGTGCATTTAATTGAGGATTTGAAAAAAATCGGTGATGAATGCCGTCAACATGGCCTTACTTTGTGCTATCATAATCATGACTTTGAATTAGATCCGCTGCCGGACGGAAGAAAACCACTGGACGCGATCCTTGAGGAAACGGATGAGAACCAAGTCCAGGCGGAGTTTGATATCTACTGGCTTCAAAAGGCAGGGGACCAACCTTCTGCATGGATTGACCGCTACCAGGGGCGTACACCATTGATTCATTTGAAGGACATGACCCTTGACGAAGAACAATACTTTGCGGAGCTCGGGACAGGCGGCGTTGATTTGGATACCGTGTTCGTCCTTGGTGAGAAAGCCGGGGTTAAGTATTGGATCGTCGAGCAGGATGAAAGCCGACGCACTCCTTTAGAAAGCTTGGAGATCAGTATGAATTACTTGAAAGAGAAGTTTCCTCAACTGAATAAATAAACAGAAGAGCGTGATTTCTTCACGCTCCTTCTTTATGTAAGGAGATACGAATGGACAACGAACTTGTATTATGGATTTATGATTTTTCTGAAGCTGAATGGGTGGACGCACTCATGGTTTTCTTTTCATCATGGGGCTACAAAGCAATGATTGCTTTATTTTTTTTATTGATTTTTGCTAAAAAGACTCGGAAGCTCGGAATTGCAGCCATAGCTGCATCTTTGATGGGACTAGTCATCAGCAGAGCCATTCGCTGGATAGCGCCGAGGGAAAGACCTTTCGTAGCCCTTGAAGAGATCACGCCCTTGATCGAAAAAGAAGCAAGTGCTTCTTTTCCCAGTGAGCAAGCATTATTTGTCGGCATCTTTATCGCCTTGGTGTGGATGATCGGAAGCAGATTTAGATGGATCGGTGTTCTTCTTGGGGTGATTATTCTTATTTCAAGAGTATATCTTGGTCATCATTATGTTTCAGATGTGCTGATCGGTGCTGGTTTGGGTGGGTTTCTTTTCGCCACCCTCTACAACTTATCCAACACCCAGCAGAGTTTGCGGTTAGAAAAAGAGAAAAGCCTGACCTCTTAAAAAAGAGTCAGGCTTTTATTTATTCTGGTGGATTCTCCATTTATTAAACTCCAGATATTCACGGAATTGTTCTTTAGAGATCCCTGAATTCATCGCTTCTTGAACCAAATTCATCCAATCCTTGTCCAGCGTTTCATCCTGAGGTTCATTTTCTCCGTGGAGTAAAAAGTTGATGGAAACGTCTAGTTCCTGAGATATTTTAGTCAAGAACTGAATGGAAGGGTTCGTCTGGATATTACGCTCAATCGAACTCAAATAAGATTTTGCGACTCCTGCCCTTTCGGCCAATTCAGATAGCGACATATGTCGGTCTTTGCGAATTTTTTGAATGCGTTCACCGATCATGATCTCACCTTCTTTCCTATTGATTTGAGTATAGCACAGATTGAACAACCGTTCTATTTAAAGCACGAAAAATCAATACGGAGTCCTATGTATGCTTTGGTTTTCCCTTTTATGTATACTTCCTATTCCCTATCTTTTATTATCGTCCAATCCTACCAATTATTTAGTGAAAGTTTTACTTTAACGAACGTTTTTTAGCATTTGTTCAAGTATATGGCAGAATTCTTGAAGACTCAGTTTCGAGACCATTCGGGGTTCGTTGCGATGTTGAGCGTCAGGGGTGGGCTGGGAAGCAACTCGCCTTTCCTGTGGGGGAGTGGCGAGCTTCCTCGGACTTTGTCCTGTGGGATCTCGCCTATCTCCTTTCTCCAATGGGAGTCTCGCAGCTTCCCAACCACCCCTTTCAATGTAAGGGAGAAACGAACCCTTGTGCTCTGGATTAAGCTTTTAAGTGTTATGGAGGTGTTCTATAACCCACTTCCCATAATTTTACGAGTTGACCTTTTGGTAGTGGTTTCGAGAATCTTCCATGGCAAAGGGGCGGAGGGGAATGGCGAGGCTCCTGCGGGGAAAAAGTGCATGGTGAGACCCCACAGGACGCAGTCCGAGGAGGCTTAAAAGAATAGAGGAAGTTCGATTAAATTCGGCACGTCCTGTGCCAACATCGAACGACCCCACTTCGTGTGGGGCCCCGCGGAAGCGAGTTATTCCCCGCAGCCCCATCCACTCAACAAAAGTCTCGAAACTGAGTCTTCAACAAACGGGAGCTTTAGTTCAATAGACGGGAGATCAAATTTAGGTTAAGATGAATCACTTTTGTGTAGGTATCACACACTAACTGTAAAAATGAGTGAGAATTCTTAGGAAAAGGTGAACAAGATGAATGACATTGTGGAACAGTTTGAAATCACATTCAACCAGATCCATCAACATTTGAAAGAACTGAATGGCTTCCCGAAAAATGATAATTTCGTGGAGCTTCTTCAGCGTTCCAAACTGAAGCATAGCGTCATCCGTGTCCACTTCGATCAGTTGAAACAGTATGCGAAACTCAGAAATGCCATCGTCCACGAGCGCATCAGTGGAGATTATTATATTGCCACCCCTCATGAGGATGTCGTAAAGGCTTTGCAAAGAATTAAACGAACGCTTGACCAACCGCCCGAAGCCCTGGAATTTGCCACTCGTTCCGTCCTTTATTTCAAAGAAGACACAGCTCTTAGTCATGTGATGGAGGCTTTCGATCAGCATGGCATCTCTCAATTTCCTATTTATACGAAAGAACGGGCTTTCTCAGGCTTACTTACGAATGACGGCATCGTCCGCTGGTTATCACAGAATCATAAAAACGGTAAAATTGCTCTTGAAGACATTTGCGCCTCAGACGTCCTCCCCGTAGAAAAGGATCGCAGTGTGGAATTTTTAAAAGCAAGTGCCACTGTATTTGATTTAGAAGAGCGGTTTGAGAGAAGTTTGAATGAAAACCGGAAACTGAAAGCCGTCATTTTAACTGAAACAGGAAGTCCTGATGACTTGCCCGTGGGAATAGTCACTACCTGGGATTTGATTAAAGTGGACAGACGTGAGAGTGATGAAGATTAAAATTTTTTAGTTAAAAAGCTAAATGATTGAACCTTCACTCTTGAAAGGATATGATAAAACCATCTTAGTTTAGGAAGAGGGATGAAAGCATGAACGAACGCAGACATGAACCCTTCCGGTATCCATTCCAAACACCGCTCCCTGGTTTTTACAACAAGAAATTAAGCAGTCATGTGTCAGGTCCTATGGAAGTGAAAGACATCAGTATGAACGGATTACGCTTTTCTTGTGATTCTCAACCAGGACTGTCTATGAAAGATGAGTTGTTTCTCACCTTCATTTATGAAAATAAAACTTTCACTGCTGAAGGACGACTCATATGGATGAAAACGGAAGAGCAACGGATGACGTGTGGTGTACACGTGTTTGAATTTCCAGATCAATTAAAACAGATCATTGAAAAGCTGGGAGAATCCCTTGAGGCTGTTCAAAATGATCCAATGGAAACGAAGTCTCCGTGATGGGGGCTTTTTTAGTTTGCAGTCAATTGATTGGTGTCTTTTTCTTTGGCTCCCTCATTATTTTGTAAAAAAATGGTGTACCAGGTCATCCAATATTTGGATGACCTGGTACACCAAAAAATGTAAGTTATTCTTTTTGGGCTCTCTTTCGGAAGAAGCCGGTGATTTTGTTGGATAGGTCGTCAAAGTATGTGTAGACGACTGGAATGAGCACCAGTGTGAAGAAGCTCGATACGGTCAGACCGAAGATGATGGTGACCGCTAGAGGTTGTTGAGCTTCTGCTCCACGCCCAATGCCGATGGCTAACGGGACCATGCCGAGTACGGTCGTCAAAGTCGTCATCAGGATTGGACGCAGACGGTTAGGTCCTGCCTCTAAAATGGCTTCATAACGATCGTACGATTTCCGTCTAAGGATGTTGATGTAATCGACCAATACAATGGCGTTGTTTACGACAATCCCCGCCAGCATAATGATTCCAACAAAGGCTGGTAAGC
The DNA here is from genome assembly GCF_019599545.1 of Halobacillus sp. Nhm2S1. Lineage (GTDB taxonomy): Bacteria > Bacillota > Bacilli > Bacillales > Halobacillaceae > Halobacillus. The sequence goes on from NZ_JAIEZV010000002.1 coordinate 547,795, forward strand.
TGAAAGGCAAGCCCGTTATAAATAAACCGCCTGAAATTCCGATAATGGTGGCCGGTAAAGAAAACATGATAATAAATGGGAACAAAAAGTTCTCAAATTGAATCGCCATGACGGCATAGACGAGGAAGATTGAGAAAATCAAGGCAAGAGACAAGTCTCCGAAAGCTTCCTGCATATCCTGCGCCTGTCCTCCTATTGTGTAGGAGTAGCCATCAGGAAAATTAAGGCGTTCGAGTTCTGCCCTTACTTCTTCCGTCGCGGTGCCTAGATCAATATTAGAAATTTCCGCTTCCACATTCACTTGTGGCTGTTGATTTTGACGGAGTAAAGACACAGGTCCTTGAACCTGGTTCAACTCCGCAATAGTCGCAAGTGGAATGAGTGACCCATTTGGTGTCTGGACCGACATCCCTTCTAAATCTGCAATGGTCTGACGCTCGTCTTCAGGAAGAATAAAGCGGACATCGATTTCATCCGTCCCATTTCGATATCGCGTCGCCACCTGACCATTGAAGCCGATCTGTACCTGGCTGATGACTTGTTGTTCCGTCAGACCATATTGCGAGGCTTTATCCTGGTTCACTTCAATCTGCATTTCAGGACGGCCTTCATCCGTTGAGGACGTAGCATTTTGTACCCCGTCGATCTCATTCATCAAATAAGCGACTTGGCCAGCAAGCTCATCCAATACTTCATATTCCCCACCATTAATTTGCACTTGCAATGGTGCTCCCGTCCCGAGACCTGCATCCAACTCACTCACTTCTATTTCAGCACCTGGGATGCCCGCGAGTGAATCACTCAATTCTTCCATAACGGTTTGGGTCGTTTTTTCCCGCTGGGAAGGTTCGACAAGCTGAATCGTATAGGAAGCAAAGTCAGAGGAGCCGTTACCTATACTTCCCATTGATCCTCCCCCAATAGAAAGGTAGCTCACATCTATGATTTCACTATAGTTCTCTATCTCTGCGTCAATTTCTTCTGTAAGAGCTTCCGTTTCCTCAAGAGATGTCCCTTCAGGCATGTTTACTCGAACTTCGACCTGTCCTTGATCGGAAGGGGGAATGAACTCTGTTCCAATCAAAGGGATGAGAGCTACACTTCCTGCAATGAGGGCGAAGGTAATCGCAATCGTTGTTTTCCTGAATTTCAATACCCACCTTAACATCGAGCGGTAGCCATCATTCACTTTTTCTAAAAAGCGGTCAAACCAGTACCGTCGTCCTTCTTCTTTCAAAGATTTTGTTAAAAGTTTCGAAGACAGCATGGGAATCAAAGTTACAGAAACCGCTAAGGAAGCAATGAGTGCAAACATGATCGTCAACGCAAGCGGGGTGAATAATTCAGATGCGATGCCCTCAACGAATATGATTGGTAAAAAGACGACGAGTGTCGTTGTCGCTGATGCCACAACTGCGGGTGCAAGCTCGGAGGCTCCTTGTTTAGCCGCTTCCACCATGGAATAACCCCGCTGGCGATAACTGACGATGTTCTCCAAGATGACGATGGAACTGTCGACCATCATCCCTATTCCGAGGGCAAGTCCCCCCATTGTAAGCACGTTTAACGTCTCACCTGTGAAATACATCAAGGTAAACGTTGATATGATTGCAATCGGGATCGACAACCCAATTACGAGCGTCGCGCGCACACTTTTCAAAAACAGAAGCAAGACTAAGACGGAAAAAATACCGCCGAGGATGATGTTCAATACGACGCTGTTGATCGATATTTTAATGAACTCGGATGTATCTAAAACGATGCTTGTTCCCACACCTTCGGGCAGGTCTGATTTCAGCTCATCCATCGCTTCCCGGACGTTATCAGCGGTTTCAACGGTGTTGGCATCCGTCTTCTTCAGAATGGAAAGCACAACAGAAGACGAACCATTCACCTTGCTGATGGTGTTGGAATTGGTAAGCGTTTCGTTCACCTCAGCAATTTGACCAAGCGTCACTTGCGCCCCTGTCGGAGATTGAATCCTTGTTTCTCTCACATCTTCCACTGAGTTGAATTCCCCATCAATCCGGATTTGCAAGTCCTTCTGCCCTTTCTCGATGGTTCCAGCTGAGGCTGATTGATTGGCCGCATTCAGCGCCTGAATCAACGTTTGAGAATCCAAGCCGTATGTAGCCATCTGAGCACGATCGACGAGGACTTGGACTTCTTTTGTCTGTCCGCCTTCAATGCTGACTGAGGCGACTCCTTCCTGCCTTTCAAGAAAAGGAACCAGCCGGTTTTCTGCTATTTTCTGGAGCTCATCCGGCGTATCGCCTGACAGGCCGACCGTCATGATCGGCAGCTGTTGCGGATCAAAACGGAGAACACTTGGATCTGATGCTCCTTCTGGTAAAAGCCCTGTCACTTGATCCACGTTTTCCCTCACTTGTAAGAGTGTGCTGTCAAGGTCCACACCTGTATTGAACTGCATAAGAACGAGTGACGCCCCAGCCTGTGATTGAGACTGGAGCACCTCGAGCCCTTCAATACTACTGACAGAAGATTCCACAGGCCTGCTGACAAGTTTCTCAACCTCTTGAGGTGCCGCGCCTTCATAGGAAGTCGACACAACGGCAATAGGCAGGTCAATTTCAGGATATAAATCAATCGTCAAACTCCGAAGTGATACAAACCCAAGACCAAGGATCGCAGCAACGATCATGATGACTCCGACAGGTCTTTTGACGGAAAGGTTCACAAGCTTCATCAGGAATCCTCCTCCATGATGGTGACTTGATCCCCGTCTGACAAGGTCAGCTGCCCTGTCGTAATCACCGTCGCATCTTCAGGAAGGTTTCCGGACACCGCTGTGAAATCCGACTGAGATTCTAAAACGGAAACGAGAACCTGGACGGCTTCTTCATCCACTACCTGATAAACGAATGTTTCATCATTCTGTTCTACAAGACTGTCTGTCGGGACAATAAGCGTATTTTCCACCACATTTTCAGGAAGTAAAAAAGTGGCCATCATCCCTGGTTTAATTTTTTCGTCCCCATTCCCTACCGTTGCTTCAACGGGGTATAGGCCAGTATCATCAGGTACGGAAGAGACGTAACTGACGGTTGAGGTGACCTGCTCTTCCAGGGAAGGAAGGTCGACGGTCAGTTCCGCTCCTTTTTCAAAAAGAGTGAGTTGATCAGCGGTGACAGAAGCTGTAATCGTCATGGGATCCAGGCTGACGATGGTGGCAAGTGGCTGTTGATTGCTTACCATATCCCCTTCACTTGCATTCAATGTCGACACTTCGCCTGACGTAGGGGCGGTGATCGCTTCATTCTCGGCTTGCTCCTGAGCCTGGTTCAATTGAACATTGGCTTGTTCCACCTGAAGCTCCGCCTGCTCGACGGCTACACGGGCCTGCTCCAATTGTTGTTCCGCTTGATCGACTTGCGCCTCTGCTTGTGCTACTGCGGACGAAGACTGAGGCTGCTTCCCTTGTAACTGCTGGTATTGAGCATACGCTTGATCTGCGCGGTTCTTCGCTTGTTGATAGAGCGCATCGGGGATCGTGCCTTCATCAGCCAATTTTTTTGTTTCATCAGCCAGTTGCTTCGCTTGTTCGTACTGTTGCTTGGCTGCTTCCGCTGCCTGAGCCGTTTGACTAGCCTGCGACTGCGAGGCCTGTTCAGCAAGGTCGACCTGCTCCTTTGCATTTTCAACACCTTCCGCCGCCTGCTCTTTGGATACTTGAGCATTTTCAAGCTGCGTTTGTGCTTGCCGGAGGGCGATTTGCTGCAATTCTACCTGATTATCTACATTGCCTCCTGGACGTACGACGGCTATAGTTTCTCCTTTTTCTACTCTGTCCCCTTTAGCAACATTCAAAGTCGCTAATTCTCCTGGGGTTTCAGGCAGGACAGGTGAAGTGTCGGCAGCGGTCGCACGGGCCACCAGTTTACGTTCCACAACAAAATCCTCTTTTTTCACGGACTCCACCTTGACCGGCGTGATCCGTTCCTCTATTTCCTCATTGGTTTCTTCCTGGTTACAAGCGGTTACAAAGAAGAGCACCATGAACATGAAAATCAACCGTTTCATCTAAGACTTCCTCTCCATATCAGACTCTCGTAAATCTCCCGAACTGTTATCTATAACCTTCTTTATTTTTCCCCTCAACCGGTGAGAGGATACCCATTCAGACGTACTGACCATGTAGTCATAATTACGATTAATGTTACTAAATCGCGATTTGTAATGCAACTTGTAGTATTCCTTCGAAAATGACAAAATTGTGACTAATTTTGGAAGTCAACCACTTTCATACCTGGCACCGCTCTATAGTAATTCTTCCTACACTGAACCGGGTACGAATAAAAAAATGCACAAAAAAGCTGAACCTGTTGAATCAGGTTCAGCTTTCTATTTTTTACTGCAGGTTATTACCAAGCTGGGCAACAATTAAGTCCAGCTTCTTGACTTTCGGGAGCTCGTAGCCGGGGAAACGTTCGTCAAAGTGAGCAAAAGCAGGGGCTAATGCTTCATCTTCAAGGAGTTCCTCATAAGTTCGGAACGTATGTTGGTACTGTCCTATATAACGCTTCATCTTCTTATCAAAGCCTGATAAGTGATAGGTGGATGAGTAATCGAAGGCTTTGACAATATCACTATCGTACGTTGGGAAACTCGGGTTAATGGTATGCAGCATAGAAGCAGCTAATGGAAATTGCATGGTCGGGTTTCCTTTGTGATTTTTCACCTCGTAAAGACTTTTCGTAATGTGGACGATGTTCGGGCGTTCATATCCACGTTGCTCTTCCATGAGTTTGAAATAATACGTTTCAAACTCTTTCGTCAAACTTGGATTGTCGAGACGGAAAAAGTGCCGAAAGATGAATTGATAGAGCGTGTCGTCAGGTACATAAGTATCCTGAAAGACCGTATGAAGATAGAGATACACGTCCAATTTTTCGAGTGGGATCCGGTTCACCACTTTTTCATAGTCTTCCAAGATCAAATCTTTCAGGTCGTTTGCCGTTCTGTATTTCATCAATAATCACCTCTATTCGCTTATTCCACACATGAGAAACCTGAAAACGCCTGATTGTAAATTTTTAATGAATATTTCTATTTCCATTTTACATAAGATTCTAACGTTTTCCAAAGGTTTTCAAACTTCCGGACTGAGATATCGTTCGTGCGCAATCTCGCTTTAGTTTATCAAGAACCAACCGATGGTATAAGAAAAGGAGGGATAAGATGGACATCGCGGCACTATCCATGGCTATGAGTACGACAAGCCTGAAACAACAATCCAGTCTAGCTTTAATGGATAAAGTAAAAGGAGATGCAGAAGAAAAAGGGAACCAAATGGTTGAAATGCTTAAACAATCCGTTCCTCACCCTGATCTCGGTAACCGGCTTAATTTGAGAGGATAAAAAGGGAGAGACAGTAGAGACCTCTTACTGTCTCTCTTTAAGGGGTGGTTTACATCGGACAACGCCTGGCTATGAGTGGTTTCATTTTATTTATGGTTGGAATAGGCTTCTATCTTCTCCAACCCCTCTATGTTTTAAGGTTTCTCATCCCAGTCTTTACAATTGGGGGAGTATGTATGGTAGCCATTTCCACCTTTCTTTCCATGAAAAAAAGCCGCTGAAAAGGCGGCTTTCTTTTATTCATTATTATTTTCTTCGTCTTCTGTAGCACCATCATCTGTCATGCCGTCTTCCCCGTTCTCACCATCTGTCATATCATCTTGTTCTTTTTCTTCTTCGTTCATGTCGCCTTCTTCATCCATACCGTCTTCTCCCATGTTGTCCTCTTCGTTGTTGTTCTCTTCTTCCATATTTTCTTCTTCTTCCATGTTGTTTTCTTCTTCTTGAGGCTCCTCTTCAGAAGCACATGCTCCTAGTAGGGATACGGCAAAAAACGCGACTAACAGTTTCATAAGTAATGCTTTCATCGGTATTTCCTCCTTTTAATGATTTCCCAAACTATTATGTCCATATCCTGTAAGTTCATCCATATATATTGAAAATTTTTCTATCTCATTATTCGAATAAGACTCCCTTTACTTGAAGACATAGTTTCGAGATGTTTTTGATTCGAGGGGCTCCAGGAGAAGGATCGCTTTCCATCGGGCGGGAGGCGACCTTCCTCGGACTGCGTCCTCCAGGGCAACGAATCCGATGGCTTCTCGAGAGTGAGCCTTCTACCATTCTGCAAGTACTAAAAAAGAACGCAGCGGCTGCTGCGTTCTTTTTCTTGATTATTTCAAAGCAAACATGATTTCCGCTTCACATGCGATTTCTCCATCGACGGAGGCTGTTGCTTTTCCTTTTCCTACAGGACCTTTCAAACGAACGATTTCCACTTCCAATTTCAAGCGGTCACCAGGCTTTACTTGACGTTTGAAACGACATTTGTCAATTCCTGTAAAAAAGGCAAGTTTGCCCTGGTTTTCTTCCTTTTTCAGCATGGCTACAGCTCCCATTTGGGCCATCGCTTCTGTGATCAGCACCCCCGGCATGACAGGATAATCTGGGAAGTGTCCCTGGAAGAAGGGTTCGTTCATTGTCACATTTTTATATCCGACTGCGCGCTCACCTTCTACAATCTCTTCTACTTGGTCAATCAGTAGAAATGGATAACGGTGTGGTATGATTTCTTTGATTTGTTGTATGTCTAGCATGATCAGGCTCCTTTCCTATTCCATGCTTTCATTATAAAAGAAGCACAAGCCAGGGACAAAGTTTTTTCTGAGGTCTCGTTTCAAACTAGTGATTTAGGGAAAATATACAAGTAAGTTTACCTATTACAAAAAGGAGGCCACTGCGATGCTCTGGACGATTTTAATTATTATCCTCGTTCTATGGCTGTTAGGCTTACTTGGAGGGATTGCCGGGAATTTGATTCATATTCTTCTTGTGGTAGCTCTCGTCGTTCTCATCGTCCGTCTTGTACAAGGGCGCGGGCGTTTATAGCCAAATGAAAGAAACCGCTATGGAGTCCTCCATAGCGGTTTTATTTATGAACTCCGTGTTAGTTCATTCGTAGAGGAAGTGCTGGTCGAAAGGGTTTGTTCACTACTTCCTGCCATTTGCGTCTGTTTCATTTCCCTAACAGGACTTGTCGGGCTCAACCAAAACGTGTACCAGGATCCTTCTTTAATAATCGGATCAAGGTCGAACATTTCATATTTGCAGTTTTGAGAGATCTCTTTCAACTCTCCCTTGTTCGGCAAGGCAAATAGGTTGGAGTGAGCGACAAAGAAGCTGTTAAATGCTGAGGAAAACGCTTCTCCATGTTCCGTTTCATTGATTGGTGTAATGACAGATATGAGTCCTTGTTTACTTACATAGGTGTGGAGGTGGTTCAATAGCCCCCTGCGGTCTTCTGGATGGATATAGTGGAAAATGTTATGCAGGAGAACAACATCCACCTTCTCGCCATCCCGAGGTTTCCACTCGCTAATGTCTCCGACTTCAAAGCTGATGTTCGGATAACCCTCTGATAAGGTACGCGCTTTTTCAATAACCTTCTGATTGATATCTACCCCAATCATTTCGAGGTGCGGATATTCCATGGCCAGCTTCCTTAAGTAACCCCCATGGCCACAACCTAAATCTACGACAGAAGTCACTTTTTTATCTTTTATCATTCGCTTAATTTTCTTAATAGCAAAATGCTCGAGGAGTGCGGAAGTCTCTGCTACCACTTCCCCATGGCGTTCATGATTGAATTCTGCCCGTTCTTGGGATTTCATGATTTCTGGATACTTCAACAATGTTGGCAGGTGTAGTTCCATGATTTCTTTTAATAAAGCTTTGACGCCAGGGGACTGGTCGTCTCCCATCAAACTTGCACATTTTCTCTTTGATGTTCGATAGCGGTTGTTCGGACGTTTCTTCATATGCTTGACGGCCACCCCCACCTTTACCCAGGAGGCGAGAAGGTCATATGGGTAGCCCGTTTTCTCACTGATCGCTTCAACCGTCCTCGCTGTCCTGAATTCATCAAAAAGACCGAGTTCTGACCCCACATAAGCGTGCCAGCTTGGCAAAAACGATTCGTTCTTTTTCATCCATTTCCTTGCCTGCATCGCCGTTACCCATTCATTCATGATATCCTTCCTTTCTCGTTTCTTTTCCAAGGATAATCTTCCGCTTCAGAAAAGAGATACTGACGCTGTTTCTGATCTGATACCCTTTTTCTTCTTGGTGGAAGCATACTGCCTTGGACGGCTCTGTCCACCAAAGAGAAATCCCATTTTCCGAGTCCTGAAATGTTCAGCATTTGTTTGACGTGAAGCTGGTCATCATCATAAATCCTTTGAACAGCTTTCATTCGGAACTTCCTCCACCATTCATATTGGAACGAGTACACGAGAGCGGATAAGTGACTCAAGTTGAGTAAAAATTCTACGCGGGGTCTGCGAATATCTTCATAATAATGGAGGTAATCTGTGTAGTTTTTTCCCTCTTCCTTACACCAGGCCAGAAGCTCACCTAAAACATCAGCATCCTGTATGGCAAGATTCATCCCTTCTCCTGCCATGGGATGGACGGTGTGTGCAGCGTCTCCAAGAATAGCTACATTTCCGGAATAATAACGATCGACATGGTACGTAAACGGAATCATCAGCTGAACCGTTTTCCAATCTTCAATGGTCCGAACCCCTTCGGAAAGCTCAGGTTCTAGTTCACTATAAGCTTGATAGAGAGACTCCAAGCCTTTTTCCTGAATTCTTTTATACTCGCCTGCTTTGATTAAAAATACGGTCCGTACTTCATTATCAGGGAGAGGGAATAATCCTAAAAAGCAGCTGGGTGTTGTAATGATCTTCCCTTTTGTGAATGATTCTGGCCGGGGAATAGTCACCGTCAGAAAATGGTGGTTGTAGTCCTTCCTTTTTACGTGGACATTCATCGCATCACGCGTGGGTGAGCTTCGTCCCTCTGCCCCTATGTACACTTGAGCCTGGACGTAGAATGTCTCCTTTTTACGCTTTACTTTTGCCATCCCATTTTCAAAACCCGTGAACCGGGCTCCGGGCAGGTAATGAAAAAATTCATCATACTCCTTGCCCTTATTCCTGAGAATCTCTTTCGTTTTTTCATGCGGAACCATCAAGGCGTGATCGTAGGTGCTTGCTACACGACTGTAACTAAGCTCTGTCAGGTTGATTTCTTCAGGAGTGCTGCCACGGTTGCGTTGAACTTCCTGAAAACGGAGCTGGTCGATCACATGACCGTTCTCTTCCACCTCGTCCAATACGCCCAACCTTTCAAGAATAGCTAATGTCTTCGGTTGCAAAAGTTCACCTTTATATACAGGAGATTCCCTTTTGAGCTGCTCCGCTATGACCACGTGCACACCGCGGCTCGCGAGCTTCGCTGCAAGAGCAAGTCCCCCTACACCACCACCTGCAATAAATACATCTGCTCTCATGATTATGATCCCTCCCCGCTGCTTTGTCCTCTGTACGGGTGTAATTCCCTAATCCTCGGCTTGAAAACATCCGATGCTTTGCTTAACCGGTACGAGAAGTGAAATATCCGTACCTGGCACGCTGTTGATAGTGAGCGGTGCCTGGCACCACAAAAGGTGTGAATATGAATGTTCAGTGCCAGGCACCTTCAGCCGTACGCAAGGTACCAGACTTTTTGTTCAGAAAATCACAAAATGCAATCAAAAAGAACACGAGCCGTAGCGGCTCGTGTTCTGCATATTTAATAGGCTCATATCATAGAATGAAGTACAAGCTTGAGGTTATTCTGTTTTCGTAACAATATCCCAAATATGGCGCCATGTATCAACTTCAAGCGCGTCTGTTGGGTTTCCATCACCAATAACTCCATATCCGACCATCAATCCAATCAGTAAGGCAGCCACACTGAAAAGAAGGACAAGGATGATACGCAGCCATATCGGCAGGACACGCCGCCGTCCTTTTTTCGGAGCTTTCTCTTTAGCTTCCGATTTCTGTTTTTTGGACGATGCTTTCGCAGGCTTCTGCTTCGTGGCTTCATCTAAAGCTTGACGCTTTTTTTCTCTTTCCTGATCTTTATTTAGCTTTTTGCCTTTTGAATTAGGATCTATTGCCATGGTCCGTCAAACTCCTTACGTTTATGATCTCAGTTGACTCACAAGCCCCATCATTCGATCACCTGTGGATATGGATTTTGCGTTAAATTGATAGGCACGCTGAGCCATCAGCATTTCTGTCATTTGCTTGGCTACATCCACGTTCGATGTTTCAAGCACCTTGGACTGCATATTTACATCTCCAGTAAGCACATCTCCCATAATTCCATCCTCTGCTTCATCAGGAATACGGAAACGATTCGCACCTACCGATTCTAACATACGTGGCCGGACAGCTTCACTAACTTCCAATGTACCTTCAATCACTTGGTTTTGATCTCTCGTTACGAGAATCCTTCCATTCGAATCGATGTTGATCGCTTGAAAGTTGTCTTCAAGTATAATGTTTTCGCCGTCCGCTCCGATGACAGGATGACCTTTTGCATCTGTCAGCAGCAGTTGCCCATCGTCAACCGGGTTCAAATAGAAGTTTCCTGCACGGGTGAAGTGAACTTCCTCTCCTTGTTCTGTCGTGACTCGAAGGTTGAACATATGTCGGTCTTCCAATAAAGCCACATCCAGTTCCCGGCCGGTGTTTTTCAAGCTGCCCTGAGTCAGATCAAGGTTTGTGTGGCCAAGCTTTGCTCCCGCACCAATTCGGATGGTTTCAGGTGTCAGCCGTCCGACCTCTGCATCAGAATGAGACTGGTTATCGATTTGTTGATACAATAATGAAGAAAAATCGGCGCTGCGGCTTTTGTATCCTGTCGTTTCACTGTTGGACAAGTTGTTTCCGACAAGATCTAGCTTCTTCTGCAGCTGTCCCATCGTTACAGCCGATTGGATCATTGAACGATTCATGAAGGTTGCCACACTCCTTAACTAAGTCTTCCGATTTCCGTCACTGCTTTTTGCATGCTTTGATCATAAGCTTTTAAGACACGCTGGTTCATTTCAAACGAACGGTATGTATTCATCATTTCAGTCATGGTTCTGTTCGGATCAACATTGGAACGCTCCAGATGGTGTTGACGAATCGAGTAACCCACTCCATCTTCCGCTCCAGGGTTCACGATGAGGTTCCCTTCTTCAGAAAGACGAAATAGATCGTTCCCTTCTTTCACCATTTGAGAAGCATCCGGCGTGTAAGACAACCCAAGTGCGAAAGCCTGTCCATCTACGGTAAGCTCTCCATCTTGCGAAACATCAAACTCCATGCCACCCGTGTCCATCGGATCTCCGTTTCTATCCAAAACATAGTACCCGAGGTTCGTCGTCAAAAACCCTTCGCCATCTACAGTGAAGTTCCCATTGCGTGTGTACCGCTCTTCCCCATCCTCATTCTGGACACGAAAAAAAAGGGAACCAGATTCGTCAGGTACCTCATTTTGTACAAGGGCAAGGTCTGTCCCCACCCCTGTTTCTTTCAAATCTCCTTGTACAAACGAAGGAACGGCTTCCTGCATATACACCCCTGTGTTAAGGGATCCTACATGTCCGCCATCAGGTATTTTGAATCCATTATTCGTCGGAACCGTCTTGCTTCCCATCCGCTCTATTAATAGCTCTGGAAAAGCACGCATTGTCCCCTGGTCTGCTTTGTAGCCTGGTGTGTAGGCGTTCGCCATATTATTCGACAACGTTTCCTGCATCCTCTGGTTGGCCATCATACCTGCTGCTGCTGTGTAAAATCCCCTTAACAAGGTGTCTTCACTCCTTCCGCCCTATCTAAACTAGAGTTTCGTTGAAATACGCTTATCAATATTTTCGAGCATAATGCCTGTACCTGTAGCCACACAATCCATCGGGGATTCAGCCACAAGGACAGGAACTTTCAGCTCTTCAGCGAGCAGTTGGTCAATGCCATGTAGAAGTGCCCCGCCGCCTGTCATGATGACTCCACGGTCAATGATATCCGCAGACAGTTCAGGTGGAGTGCGCTCCAGCACTTGTTTCGCTGCTTGAATGATGACCTGTACAGACTCGCGTAAAGACCTTTCAATTTCTTCAGAATTGACGGAGATCGTACGTGGTAAACCGGAAACCATATCTCGGCCGCGAATTTCAATTTCCTCGTTTCTTGAACCAGGGAAAACCGTGGCCACGCTGATCTTAATATCCTCAGCTGTTCGCTCTCCGATCAACAGTTTATATTCTTTTTTAATGTATTGTAGAATCTCATGATCAAACTTATCACCGGCCATTTTGATGGAAGAAGCCGTAACAATATCACCCATGGACAAAACAGCGACATCCGTTGTGCCACCTCCGATATCGACAACCATGTTCCCGCTTGGTTGGAAGATATCCATCCCGGCACCAATCGCTGCTACCTTAGGCTCTTCTTCTAAATATACTTTTTTACCACCGGATTTCTCAGCCGCTTCTTTGATCGCTTTTTGCTCCACTTTCGTAATGTTCGTTGGGCAACAGATCAACATGCGCGGTTTTGATAAGAATCCTCTCACGTTCGTTTTTTGGATAAAGTGCCTAAGCATCGCCTCAGTAACGTCAAAATCTGCAATGACACCGTCCTTCAAAGGTCGGATGGCTTCAATGTTGCCAGGCGTACGTCCGACCATCCGGCGGGCCTCCTCACCTACCTCCAGCACCTTCCCAGTATTACGGTCCATGGCAACCACAGACGGTTCGTTCAATACAATTCCTTTACCTTTTACGTGGATGAGTACGTTCGCTGTACCCAGGTCAATTCCTATATCTCTCGCAAACATGTTCTGTAGATCCTCCCTATTGTAAAAAACATAATCCTAGTAACGTGCAGGACCCTCGTAATCCGTTACGTTACAACGGCAATGGAGATCAGTCTCCTTCAACTTATATTTCCCTATTGTTTCAAGTTCTATTTTCGATTTAAATCATGCACATCTAGTTCTTTATTCTATCACAAAATTACGACATCCGTCTCTTGAGATATGAAAAAAGTTACCAAATATCGAGGAATTGTGACAAAGGGAGGAAAACAGTGTTCATGCGAGAGGTTGAACAGGTTGATCATCCACCAATTGGGCTTTGTACTTTCTCCTGGTTGCTTCTCCACCTCTGAGGTGGCGGATTTCTTTATGGTGGTCGAGGATCTTCTTCACTTCCTTGGCAAGTTCGGGATTCACTTCCGGAAGTCTTTCCGTTAAGTCTTTGTGGACCGTACTTTTAGAAACTCCAAATTCTTTGGCAATGACTCTTACCGTTTTTTTCGTTTCAACAATGTGCTCTCCAATCTTGATGGTCCTCTCTTTGATGTAATCATGCACTCCACTCGCCTCCTGTGATTGACTATCCAAGGGGGTGGGATTCTTAGGAAAGCGGTTCTATTATGTGTGGGTGTTTACTCTGGAAGTTAAATCATGCTGGATCACCCTGGATGTTACCGAGTGCTCGGTTATCCTCATTGTATTAATAAAAGTTCTAAGATATGCCAGATGATGCAAGGGCCGATGTGATTTCTTGTAATTTTATGCTCGATACACGTAACTGAAAACCATTCCTTCATCTTATGTAACACAAACAGCCCCCTACATGCTTAAACGCATAACCCTAACAAACACCTGCCTTTTAACCAAATAAAAAAATGAGGGCAGAACCCTCATTTTTTAAGTCTGTGTGGTAGAGATGGAAGAGGCACTATCTTCATCTGGTGTTTGCTCTTCATCTTCAGAACCAGCTGGATCTTCATCCGTATTCAATTCTTCCTCTGTAGACTGCTCTGCATCGTCAGAAGGTTGTTCGGCATCATCAGAAGACTGCTCTGTACCTTCAGAAGGCTCTTCGCCATCTTCTTGTGGCTCTTCAGCTGGAGCGTCTTCTTCCTGAGCTTCTTGTCCAGCATTCTCAATGATTTTACTCATTGGCTGACCGAAGAATTCTTCAGGGTTGACAGGCTGTCCATCACTGCGTACTTCAAAGTGTACGTGGACACCACTCGCTTGTCCGAAGGAGTTCTTACCTGCAGAACCAAGAACTTCACCTTGGGCTACATCGGATCCTGCTAATACATCGACATCTTCTAAACTAGCATACACAGTTGAAATGTTTTCATCGTGTGTGATTTCAATAACATTGCCGTATAGCGGATCTTCTTTAACTTCTGTAACTGTTCCTGACAAAGCTGCTGTCACTTCGAAAGCTTCTCCATCTTCTCTAGTAATGTCTACGCCTTCACTTTGGTAGTACTTATTGTTGTATAGGACCAGTGCACTTTCTTGATCTTGCTCGGAAGCGTTGTAATCATAGAATTTAGTGACAATGGATGCTGCCTTTTCATCAGCTACAGGCATTTCCAAGTTTTCCTGATGTTCCATGACTGGTACAGTATCTTTCTCATTATCTGCCGTCAAAAACTCATCCTGGACTTTGGAATCTGGTTGCTCTGCGATTTGGTCTTCCAAATCACTGGCTCCCTGCTGATACCAGAACACTCCGACAAGTACTAATGCAGCCACTGACAAATACAATGCTGGGTACAACCACTTCTTGCGCATCAAGCGTTTGAACTTTAATTTAGTCACGCTTTTCTTACCTTCTTCTTTCATGTTCATCACCTCAAAAACCATTCTGAACACTTCTTTGGGATTATATACATTTACAGAAAAAAATTTATAATTCATAGAGTGCTTGTTCAAGAATCATTCCCTATTGTGGAATGCTCAGTTTCGAGAATCTTCCATGGTAAAGGGGCGGAGGGGAATGGCGAGACTCCTAATTTAAGTGTGCAGGCGCCTCGATCAGCGGCGTGTGGACTGGACTGAGCTGGCGGAGATAAAAGAAACACGAAGAACGGAGTGATTCGATGTTGACTTATCGTACAGAAGCGAGGGAAGTCTCAATAGCCACTAGGCGCCGGAACCGGATATCATAGAGGGAAAAAGTGCAGGGTGAGACCCCACAGGACGCAGTCCGAGGAGGCTCAAAAGAATAGAGGAAGTTCGATTAAATTCGGCATCTCCTGGGCCAACATCGAACGACCCCACTTCGTGTGGGGCCCCGCGGAAAGCGAGCTGTTCCCCGCAGCCCCACCCACTCAATAAAAGTCTACAAACTAAGTCTTCAAGTATCCTGCCATATTGTTGAAGACAATAAATTTGAGCAACGAAAAAGAGCTGCTCTGGGCAGCTCTTTAGTTTACGGTGTCTTCTTTTTCAATGGTTAAGGAAGCCGTTTGTGTGCTTAATGGTGCAATTTCAGTATCTTGATAATAGTGATGGATAATTTCTTTGTAATCCTTCCCTGATTTTGCCATGCCATTGGCCCCGTACTGACTCATTCCTACCCCATGACCGTAGCCCTTCGTTGTGAAGATGACATGGTCCCCTTTTTGCTTAATACTGAAATCGCTGGATGGCAGCCCGATTTTTTCACGAATTTCTCTTCCAGAGAATGTATGATCACCGAAATGAACTTCATCCACCCGGTTTCCTTCTGTCTTCGTCATTGTTGACTGTTGGATTCCTGCCCCTATGCTTACTCCCAAGGTCTGCTCAAGCTCTGCAACGGTGATTATTTTTTGATCGGCGAATTTGGGTGATTCCTGGTCCCATGGACTTTCTACACTTTGAAGGTATGGAATATCATGCTCCCAATAATCTCCTGCGTTTTCTGTGTAGCCGTTGCTCGTTGAAAAGAAAGCTGCTGTGATCGGCTGTTGTTCATACGTAATGATTTCACCTTTTGTTGCCTTGACTGCTTCTGTGATTTTTCCCATGTTTTCTTCATATCTGTCTTTCCATTGACTTCGTAGTTGATTCTCATCTTTATACACTTGATGGCTGACCGTATCTGTAACATCTGCTTCTGCCGAAACTTTTTCACCTTGAACTAGGTGACGGGTAATGTACGTCCTTGCAGCAAGGGCCTGGGCTTTGAGTGCCTCCATTTCGAAATTTACAGGCATTTCAGAAGCAACAACTCGAGCCACATAACTTTCTAAAGGAACTTCTTCGACCTCTTTTGTCGTGCTACGTAATACTTTGACAGCAAACGGAGATTCCTCTACGCTCGCTACTTCTTCAGTTTGCGGGGTTTCCTTCACTTCTTCCGTACCCCCGGAATTCGTAAATGGGACGACGATCATCGTTGGTAGGATTAGTATTATTGTGAATAAACCACATACAGCAAGTATTCCAATTCCATTGTTTTTTTTCATCCGCATCCTCCTGGTTACATAGTAAATCCCTCTACTAAAAATGTATCCAGAAATAGAAGATGATAGAACTAAAAAAGCTTACCTATTTCAAAAATATTGAAACAGGCAAGCCATAAAGATGTATATATTATAATGTCGATACTGATTCGCTTGGTTCGTGATCTTCTGAATATACTTCTTCTTCTCTGACACGCTCAATATCAGCGCCTAGGGCAGCTAATTTCTCAGCAAAATCCACATATCCACGATCCAGATGCTTAAGCTCCGTCACCCTTGTATATCCGTCAGCCACTAATCCAGCTAGAATTAATGCAGCTCCGGCTCTCAAGTCGGTTGCGGCAACTTCTGCACCTTGTAAGGAAGATGGTCCTTCTACAATGACACTACGACCCTCGATTTTCAAATTCGCGTTCATACGACGGAATTCTTCGACATGCATAAAGCGATTTTCAAATACCGTCTCTGTAATGACACTCGTACCTGCTGCATTCAGCATAAGAGCCATCATTTGAGATTGCATGTCTGTTGGGAAGCCGGGGTGTGGCATCGTTTTAATGTCTGTAGCTTGAAGAATATCTGGACCAATAACACGAAGGCCACTCTCTTCTTCATGGATAATGACGCCCATCTCTTCCATTTTTGAAACAAGGGGGCGTAGGTGTTCATGCATCGCACCTTGTACGAGAACATTCCCTCCGGTAATCGCTGCAGCTACCATGAATGTACCTGCTTCGATACGGTCGGGGATAATGGTATGAGTCGTACCAACAAGTTTCTCTACACCTTCGATGCGAATGGTTTCTGTTCCTGCACCAACGATGTTTGCGCCCATTTTATTCAAATAGTTTGCAAGGTCGACAATTTCCGGTTCTTTCGCACAATTTTCAAGAATCGTCCTTCCCTCTGCAAGAGCTGCAGCCATCATGACGTTTTCCGTTGCACCAACACTAGGAACATCGAAGTAAATTTTCGCACCTTTTAAGCGGCCGTTTACTTCAGCTTCAACGTAGCCGTTTCCAACGGTTACTTCAGCTCCCATTGCCTCGAAGCCTTTCAAGTGCTGATCAATTGGCCGTGAACCGATCGCACATCCTCCTGGCATAGCAACCTTAGCATGGCCATACCGGGCCAAAAGTGGTCCCAATACAAGAACAGAGGCGCGCATTTTCCTTACATATTCAATTGGTGCTTCTGTTTCCAATTCATTAGAAGCATCTACCGTGACTGTGTTCCCCACCATATTTACATCTGCATTCATATGTCGGATCACTTCATTGATCGTATATACATCAGCTAAAGCGGGTACTTCGTGCAGTACGCTTTTTCCTTCACTTGCAATAATACTTGCTGCGATGACAGGCAGTACGGCATTCTTGGCACCTTCTGCTTTCACGGTACCATTCAGCTGCCTCCCACCACGGACGATGATTTTTTCCAAGGTTCATTCTCCTCCGCGTCCATATTCACTATTATTAATATTCAGCAGTTATTATGGGTGTGCCAATCGTGATGTTTGTCTCCCCGCCCAAAGTTCGGGTCGCGAATTGTACGTTCATTATTCGATCCCCAGCATCAATGGCCTGATCCCACTTTTTGGTGTAGCCGGTCCTGCTCGTCCAACCGTTTTCGTCGATTTCATCTATCGTTGCTATGTCGAAAGCTTGTTTGAATTTTTTATACACTAAAACATCATCAATAATACCACTAAATTTGGTCTTAATACAAGAGAAATTAGTGACATTTTCTGAGAAAAATCGACGAGATATTTCATTCATGTTTGTTTGATTAATGTTTGTTAATGAAGGTGTTCCCTGTCCTTCTGTGGTATAAACCACTTCCACATCGCTCCAAGCATTTTTTGGAACAATCATGCTAAATCTTTCGATGATTTGTTCGTTTTTATGACTGTTTTTGACGGTGTATTTTACGGCATTCAACGTTTTCTCTTCCGTAATGACAGATTTAGACCAAACATTCAGGAGATCCTTCTTCAATTGGTCTGCCTTTTCTCTAGACACCTTCTCTTTCAACGTGATCGTCCAGCCACTCACTTCAAGCTGCTTATCCGCAGCAAACGACGAAAACTCCATGAGAGTTTCTTGAGCCTCTGTCATTTCCTGTGGATAAGCACCTGTTCCTATAATAAATAGAGCAATTATTCCAGCCAAAACACTTTTCATTTTGAATGCCTCCCCAAGCATTTTCTTACTATAAGTTTGACCTGAGAAGAGGACATTCATACGATACATTTCCTAACAACTTTAGACATTTGTCATCTGTCTTTAAAATAGATAAATGAGGCTGTTAGACCATTTAATAAAATCAAGAAAGAAATTGCTCACCGTTGTACCTAAAGCGATGGTTATTATTATGAGCAATGCTCTTGCTTCAAAAACTTTGTTTTTCCTGAAGAATGCATCAAAGTTGATGGACTGTAATACCCTCCAGGTAATAATAATAAAAATCAAATGCGATGTCATGCTAAGAATTGCTTCTTCCGCAAAGTATTGTTCCATAGGTGCTGCTCCTTCCCTGAGGTATGTCGAGATTCCTCATCTATCCATCAATTGTTCAAGATAAATTGACAAAAGAGGGAATATTCCACTCCATTTCCCGGGCAATAATAGATATTTCACATCTTTTAGACGAGACTATCCAAAATTCGCTGACGAAAAAAGCTGGTATTTTTCACAAAAAAACTGCTCTCATAAAGAAAGCAGTTTAAAAGTTGTTCTCATAAACATTCAAGCGATTCAAGGCACGCTTGAGTGCCATTTCAGCCCGTTGGAAATCAATGTCGGCTTGTTTGTCCTGAAGGCGACGTTCGGCACGTTCTTTGGCCATACGGGCACGATCGATATCAATATCCGCTGGTTTTTCAGCAGATTGAGCAAGAATCGTGACTTTGTCTGGACGAACTTCCAAGAAACCACCGCTTACAGCGATACGATCTGATCTGCCTTCCCCTTTAAGACGAACAGCACTGATCGTCAAAGGAGCGACCATCGGGATGTGGCCTGGAAGGATTCCAAGTTCACCGCTTTCCGCCTTACAGCTTACCATTTCAAATGCATCTTCCAACACCGGGCCATCAGGAGTGACTACACTCACCGTCAGTGTGCTCATTCGTATTCCTCCTTGGCTGATCATGAAGAGGTAGAGGAACTTTATTCAAGTCCCTCTATCCATCAGACCTGTTTATTGCATTTGTTTTGATTTTTCGACGACTTCTTCGATTCGTCCAACAAGACGGAACGCATCTTCCGGAATATCGTCATATTTGCCGTCAAGGATTTCCTTGAAGCCTTTAACTGTTTCTGAAACAGGCACATAAGAACCAGGCTGGCCAGTGAACTGTTCAGCAACGTGGAAGTTCTGAGAAAGGAAGAATTGTACGCGACGTGCACGGGATACTGTCAATTTATCCTCATCAGAAAGCTCATCCATACCTAGAATCGCGATGATATCCTGTAGCTCTTTGTAGCGTTGAAGCGTACGCTGAACCTCGCGGGCGATTTCATAGTGCTCATCGCCTACAATTTCAGGGTCTAGAGCGCGAGATGTGGAAGCAAGCGGGTCCACGGCTGGGTAGATCCCTTGTTCAGATAGCTTACGCTCAAGGTTTGTGGTTGCATCCAAGTGAGCGAAAGTTGTCGCTGGCGCCGGGTCCGTGTAGTCATCGGCAGGTACATAAATGGCCTGGATGGAAGTAACGGATCCTTTGTCTGTCGATGTGATTCGCTCTTGAAGCTGACCCATCTCTGTAGCAAGTGTCGGCTGATAACCAACGGCTGATGGCATACGTCCAAGTAGGGCAGAAACTTCAAGACCACCTTGAGTGAATCGGAAGATGTTATCGATAAAGAATAGAACGTCCTGTCCTTCTTCATCACGGAAGTATTCGGCCATCGTTAGTCCAGATAGGGCCACACGCATACGTGCACCAGGCGGCTCGTTCATCTGTCCGAATACCATGGCTGTCTTCTTGATAACTCCGGAGTCAGTCATTTCATAGTAAAGGTCGTTTCCTTCACGTGTACGTTCACCAACACCTGCGAATACGGAAATACCTCCGTGTTCTTGGGCGATGTTGTTGATCAATTCCTGGATCAGTACGGTTTTACCTACTCCGGCACCACCGAACAAACCGATCTTACCACCTTTTACATAAGGGGCTAGAAGGTCTACAACTTTAATTCCTGTTTCAAGAATTTCAGTTTCTGTAGCCAGGTTTTCAAATTTAGGAGCTTCACGGTGAATTGGGTCACGACGGACATCACCGATTGGCTCATCAAGGTCGATTGTGTCGCCTTCTACGTTAAATACACGTCCAAGCGTTACTTCTCCTACAGGTACAGAAATCGGGCTACCTGTGTCCGTAACTGCAGTACCACGCATGACACCATCCGTAGATGACATGGCAACGGTACGAACGGTATTGTCACCCAAGTGAAGGGCAACTTCCAATGTAAGGTCGACGCTCTTTTCGTTTTCGTTTTTCGCTTCGTAACTTACGTGCAATGCGTTATTAAGATCAGGGAGATGTCCATCATCGAACGTTACGTCAACAACGGGTCCCATGATTTGGGTCACGCGTCCATTACTCATCGATTTCCCTCCTAACTTACTGTTCAAAAATCCGAGAGATCCTATTCAAGGGCAGCTGCACCGCCGACAATTTCGGTAATCTCCTGGGTAATAGCAGCCTGACGGGCACGGTTGTAAGAAAGAGTAAGATCTCCGATCAAATCATCAGCATTATCTGTCGCACTCTTCATTGCCGTCATACGTGCTGCATGCTCACTGGCCTTACTATCGAGTAAAGCGCCATATATCAAGCTCTCAGCGTATTGAGGAAGCAAGACTTCCAAAATCTCTTCTTGGTTCGGCTCATACTCATACGAACTTTGACTCGCTTTGCCCTCTTTATTCAAGTCTGTCAGTGGAAGAATTTTCTTCTCTGTCACTTCTTGAGTGATGGCACTGACATAATGGTTGTAATAGATATAAAGCTGATCTATTCTCTCATCTGTGTACAGCTGTACGGTATCGGAAGCGATATCTTTGATATCAGAGAAATCTGGTTGATCCGATATTCCCGTGATATCCATATCGACAGGCATATTTCGTTTACGGAAAAAGTCACGCCCGATACGTCCGATGGTAATCAGGGTGTATTCTTCCGCTGACGTATGGTTGCTTCTGATCTGCTGGTACACCTTACGAAGAACGCTGCTGTTAAATGCTCCCGCAAGTCCACGGTCAGAAGTGATGACAAGATACCCTGTCTTTTTGACATCACGGGCCTCGAGCATCGGGTGACTCGCATCTCCACCACCTTGGGCGATACTTGCCACAACCTCCTGGATCTTCTCGCTGTAAGGAACAAATTTCTTTGCATTCTGCTCGGCACGGTTAAGCTTGGAGGCAGATACCATCTGCATTGCTTTCGTGATTTGTTTCGTCTTTTTTGTTGACGTAATCCGACCTTTAATATCTCTAAGGGATGCCACGCTGTTTCACCACCCTTTCTAGCTATGATTCATTTATTCAGAAACGACAAACGTTTTCTTGAATTCTTTCACAGCACCACTCATATCTTCATCGTCTGCAAGCTTACCTGTCTCACGGATTTGAGCCAGAAGCTCTTTGCGGTTGTTATCCAACCAGTTATGGAATTCAGATTCGAAGCGAGTGATATCTGCGACTGGAATTTCATCTAAGAATCCTTTTGTCAGTGCGTAAATGATCATGACTTGTTTCTCAACGGCTAGTGGTTGGTGAAGACCTTGTTTCAAGATTTCAACCGTACGAGCACCACGGTTCAATTTGGCCTGAGTGGATTTATCCAGATCAGAACCGAACTGAGCGAATGCCTCCAATTCACGATAGGAAGCCAAGTCAAGTCTAAGCGTACCGGCGACCTTCTTCATCGCTTTGATTTGTGCGGAACCACCAACACGGGATACAGAAAGACCTGCGTTGATCGCTGGACGTACACCGGAGAAGAATAAATCAGACTGCAAGAATATCTGACCATCGGTAATGGAAATTACGTTTGTCGGAATATATGCAGAGATATCTCCTGCTTGTGTTTCTACGAAAGGAAGTGCAGTCAGGGAACCTCCGCCTTTCGCATCACTAAGTTTCGCTGCACGCTCTAGCAAACGAGAGTGTAGGTAGAATACGTCACCTGGGAAAGCTTCACGGCCTGGAGGACGACGTAAAAGTAGAGAAAGTTCACGGTAGGCAGCCGCCTGTTTAGAAAGGTCATCATAAACGACTAATACGTGCTTGCCGTTGTACATGAAGTCCTCACCCATGGATACACCTGCATATGGTGCAAGGTATAGTAGTGGAGCAGGCTGAGAAGCACTTGCCGTTACTACGATCGTATAATCAAGCGCACCGTGACGACGTAGAGTTTCTACTGTTCCACGAACAGTTGATTCTTTTTGACCGATCGCTACATAGATACATACCATATCCTGGTCATGCTGGTTCAGGATCGCATCGATTGCGACAGATGTTTTACCTGTCTGACGGTCACCGATGATCAACTCACGTTGACCACGTCCGATCGGTACAAGAGCATCGATGGCTTTGATACCTGTTTGAAGTGGCTCATCAACGGATTTACGATCCATAACTCCTGGTGCCGGAGATTCGATTGGGCGTGTTTTTGTCGTTTCAATCGGTCCGCGTCCATCGACCGGTTGTCCGAGTGGGTTTACGACACGACCAAGCATTTCTTCCCCGACAGGTACTTGCATGATTCGGCCTGTACGACGTACTTCGTCGCCTTCTTTAATATCTGTATATGGTCCTAGAATGACAAGACCAACGTTACTTTCTTCCAAGTTTTGTGCCAATCCCATGACACCATTAGAGAATTCAACGAGCTCACCAGCCATGACATTATCAAGACCATGAGCACGGGCAATACCGTCACCAACTTCGATTACGGTTCCCACATCATTGACTTCTATATCTGATTCATAGTTTTCAATTTGCTGCTTAATCAGCGCACTGATTTCTTCAGCTTTGATGCTCATGCCATTTCACCCCTATCATCTATTGTTCGCAGAAACTAACTTGCGCTCTATGCGGCGAAGTTTTCCACTGACAGAACCATCAAATATGCGATTACCGACTCTCAGGCGAAGGCCGCCAAGGATGGAAGGGTCTACGATATTCGTAAGGTTCAAGGATTGTTTACCTACTTTTGGTGCAAATGTTTCTGAAATACGTTGTTTTTCAGCTTCAGAAAGTTCCCTTACAGAGTAAACATCCGCATCTGCAATGCCTTTCGCATCGTTCATCATTTCAACATAAAATCCGATCATATCAATTATGATATCCTCACGATGCCTTTCCACTAACAGTTTTAAAGTATTGACGATTTCAGCAGAAAAAGACTGAAAAGAATCGCCGACCAACTTTTTCTTCTGATCCATGGAGAACCGTGGGTGATTCAGGAATGAGATGATTTCCTTGTTGCCGCGAAAAACATCACGTAGAGTTATCAATTCGGATTCAAATTGTTCTAGTTTCGACTTTTCTTTTCCAAGTTGAAAAAGTGCGTCTGCATAGCGTTTAGCAATGATAGTTTGACTCATCGCTCTTCGCCTGCCTCATCGATATATTGGTTGATCAGCGCCTCTTGATCCTTTTGGGAAAGTTCTTTTTCAATTACTTTCGATGCAATCATGACAGACATGCTTGCCACTTGATCTTTAAGGGCTTGAACAGCTTTTTCTTTCTCCTGCTCGATTTCCTGACGAGCAGATTCCTTGATGCGGTCAGCTTCAGCACGTGCTGACTCAAGAATATCTCTTTCTTGCTGGCCTGCTGTTTTACGAGCATCCTCAATGATATTCTGTGCATCCTGGCGTGTCGCTTTCAACTCTTCAGAAGCTTCACGCTGCATGCGTTGCGCTTCTTCACGACTTTTTTCGGCCGTGTTGATTTCATTTGCTACGTAATCTTCACGTTCTTTCATCATGTTCATCAATGGTCCCCATGCGAACTTACCTAAAAGAGCAAGTAGACCAAGGAAGAAAACAAGCTGAATGATCATGTCACCTATGTTAAGTCCTCCAGCTCCGAGGACCAGACTCTCTGTGAATCCTTGCACAGTTTTCACTCCTCTCCACACCATCTCGTAACAGGTTTACACTTCATTAATTCCGTAGCCCTTCAATGTTGCTAGGGCTAGACAAGCGAAAAACCCGGCTTCCGCTGTAAATACAGCTTCCGTCGAAGTTTTCTTACCGTGACTTTCGGGTATAAAGTTTTCGTAAGGTATAAAGGAAAGGCGAAGATCGATGGAGTTGAACTTCGCCAAAAGCGTATATGCTCGTCCTAATTATTGTCCCATTACGATGAATGCAATAACAACGCCGATGATAGGAATCGCCTCTACTAGGGCAACACCGATGAACATTGTTGTTTGAAGTGCACTGCGCAATTCTGGTTGACGCGCAATCCCTTCTACTGTACGACTAACAATCAAACCGTTACCAATACCAGCACCTAGTGCTGCTAAACCTACTGCAATTGCAGCTGCTAAAAGACCCATAATGAAAATCCTCCTCAATATTTTTAAAAAAATTATTATAATGCTTTATATTAATGGTC
This sequence comes from Halobacillus sp. Nhm2S1, assembly GCF_019599545.1. Classification (GTDB taxonomy): domain Bacteria; phylum Bacillota; class Bacilli; order Bacillales; family Halobacillaceae; genus Halobacillus. The sequence goes on from NZ_JAIEZV010000002.1 coordinate 572,622, forward strand.
TTCGCTCACCTTGTGAGACAAGTAAACCATCGTTAACATAACAAAAATAAATGCCTGGATAAAACCTATGAAAGTACTAAAGCCCATCCATGCAATCATCGGAACGGTCGCTCCGATAAACCCTCCTACGCCAGTCGCTGCAAGTCCAACGAGTAAGCTCAATAGGATTTCACCTGCGTAAATGTTCCCGTATAGACGCAGACCAAGAGTCAACGTATTTGAGAACTCTTCAATAATCTTGAATGGTAGCAAGAATGGCAATGGACGTACAAATCCTTTTGCATATTCCCTACCGCCCCGTAATTTCACACCATAATAATGAGACAACACAACAACCAGTGTCGCGAGTGTCAATGTGATTCCGGGATCAGCTGTCGGTGACTTCCACCATAGTGTGTGTCCAACCACACCGTTGGTGACAACCCCGAGCATGTTCGCTACGAAAATGTAGGCGAATAATGTCAGTCCCAGCGGTAAAAAGAGCCTACCTGTTCTCCAATCCATGTTGGAACCGATAATTCCTTTAATGAAATCGATCAGCCATTCCATGAAATTTTGAAAACCTGTCGGATATCGCTGCATGTTTCTTGTCGCCGCTACGCCGAGGATGAATACGATCAATGACGCGACAAACATCATCAGAACGTTTGATAAGTTGAAATCCAACCAAGAAATTCCAAACGCATCCTCCCACATCGGTGCTTCGTGATTCAAACTGTTCACCTACCTTCCATCATGCTAAACTGTTGATTTATTGAACAGATAATCTATTAAAATGACAATATAGGCTGCCATTAAGCCCAAAACTACTGAAATCAAATGGAAATATTCTTCAAACTGAAGGGCAATGACTACGGCTAATGCGCCGGAAGCCAATCGCGTAAACGTACCAATTCCTCTTACGGAGCGGTTATCTGCGGAAGCTTCGCCAAGCTTGCGGATCTTTCTTTGCATGAGCCAGAGGTTGTAGAAACTCAATGCACTTCCTAACAGAAGTCCGAGGAAAATCGGTTGCCAAGGGGTGATGCCCCAACCAAGTACAAATAAAGCCAGAAGGTAGAACATCCATTTTCGCTGACGGGTCATCATCTGTTGATATCCTTGCATGTCAATCGTCTCCCGTGTACGTTCGTACTAAATGAATGGTCCCATATGTACCTGCACCTAACCCGAGGAGTAATCCTATGATTAAGAAAATGGGTTCCGTGGAATAGTGACCATCGATCCATTTCCCGAGGAAAACGCCGGCTAAAGGACCGCCTGCGAGTTGGGATGTGATCATGCTGGTTAAAGCCATTGCTTTGAAAGGTGGTTCGGTCTGTTTCATCCGTTCTTCCTCCACAATTTTCTAGTGGCTGAAAACCTTGTATGTCACCTATGAAAACCTTATCATTCCACACTATTTAAGAATACAATAGGGGTGGTATGATGTCAATGAGTTTGTGAGTAAAAGTACAAATGACAGACAAAATTCGATCACATTTTCGTCACATTTACGTCGAATTTACACAACATCCTAATATATGGGACACAATACAGATATTATCTATTTCAATCACCCTTTTCACATAGAATTTCTTCTCTCATTAAAAAAACGCTGCGCTTTCAGGCACAGCGTTTTTTAACGTCTTCCTTCTATATAAATAGGAAACGGGTAGATCGATTCTTTTTTATCCGTCTCAACAGTGACGATGGCGAGATAACTTCCTTCTAAGTTGAGGTCATCGATATTCAATTCACCTTCCATCAGCCCGGACTGCAAATCTTTTATTTCTAATAGGGTACCTGCAGTCAGCATCGTACCTGCCCGATATAAATCGACTCTCAATTCATCCACATCTTCCGCCAAGTGGAACCGATAGGAAGCCTGCCGATCGCTTTGCCAGGAAGTCTCCAGTTCAAACCCTGAAACAACTTCATAACTTGAAGTTTCTTTCACATACACATACGGGACGCTGTATGCATTTTCTCCCTCTTGAACTTTAAGGAAGCCCTCATGAACCCCCTCATCTAAAAAAGCAGCAGATACACGGAGTTCCACTGACAATTCTTTCGCTTTTCCTGGCTCGATCGTTGTCGACATTGGCACAGTCCAGGAAACTCCACTTTCCATTACCGGCTTTTCAATTGAAATGGTGACAGGTTCATCTTTCAAGTTTCTTAGCGTTAAAGGCAATTGCTTTCTATAAATCCGATCTTCAATTTTCCCAAATGAGAGGGAGCCTTGCTCAATAAGCAATTCAGGTTCCATAGCTTCATTGAGGTCTACATAACCAGCCCCTTGCTCTGTGGGTGGAAAAGGCTGTTTTTCTGTCCGTATTAAATCCGCTGTACTTGTGAGCGCCTGTTTGATTTCTGCAGGTGTCCAATCCGGATGGGCCTCTTTTATTAAGGCGGCCATTCCGGCCACATGAGGAGCAGCCATACTTGTGCCTTGTAACGATTGATATCCACCTGGAACTGTACTATATACATTAACCCCGGGAGCCAGAATATCCGGTTTAATTTCCCAATTCGTTGTGACTGCCCCTCTCGAACTGAAGGGAGCAACCTGGTCTCCTAAAGAAACATTTATTGTCTCGACCCATTGATTATGTTGTATGACTTTTTCCTTCAACCAATTTCCGGCTTCATTCGAAAGAGAGGCTACAGGGATCGGCAGCTTCACTCCATCTAACCCCCCCTGGAAATTCCCTTCTTCATTATTGAATATGAGCACAGCAACCGCACCTTTTTGGTAGGCCTTTAAAGCCTTGTGACTAAAAGGGATACCTCCTCTTTCAAACAAGACGATCTTCCCACGTACATCACCATACTCAGCCTCCCCCGTTCCTGCATAAATGACGGGATATTTTTTGGATAAATCCCATGGAACAGATCCAGACATTGTTTGAATCAAAACCCTCTCCCTTTCACCTGGGACTTTTAGAACAGGGGCCTTCATAGATAAAGCAGAAGCTCCTACCGTGATGGCATCCGAAGAAGTAGCCGGTGAGCCAATCGTCCAGCCATTCGGTCCAGAATTGCCCGCCGCTACCACAACTACTGTACCTAACTCCACAGCTTTATTGACCGCATGGGTGGTTGGCCAATCCGGCCCGTTTACGTCGTTCCCCAAAGAAAGGTTGATGACATCCATTCCGTCCTTAACCGCTTCCTCTATGGCTGCAATCACTTGTACAGACGACCCTACTCCCCCAGGCCCTAAAGCCCGGTAGGCATAAAGATCAACATCTGGTGCTATTCCTTTCATCTCTCCATTTGCCCCTACAACACCTGCGACATGCGTGCCGTGAATCGTCGCCCCTTCCTCTACGGTTTCCATGGGATCGTCGTCAAAATCAACCGTGTCATAACCACCCTTGAAATTCTCTTTTAAATCCGGGTGGGTGTAGTCAATCCCTGTATCTATAATCCCCACCTTAACGCCTTTGCCTGTTTGCGGATGGCGCATATGGTTTCTAATGACTTCTGTAGAAAAAAGCGGACCCTTTTCCACTTCTAGCGCTTCATAGATGTGAACGGGATGCTGGTTTTTCACAAATTCCATCCTTGCCACTTTTTCCAGTTCTTCTGCCGTCCCTCTAATCGCTACTCCATAAAAAATCGTGTCGTAACTTGTCACCACTTCAAGTCTTGGAAGCCTTCGCTCTACTTCTTTCAGGAAACGCTCGGGTAATTCGTCCAGTTCGACAATGATGGTAACTTCATCGTTCGGTTCAGGAGCACTGAATCCGGTCAATAAAAATAGGCATGTGAAAAAGATAATCCCATATCGCATAAGTTTGTGCTCCTTTTTCCATAGCATTTGTTATAGCTACACGTTTATGCGAAAGCCTCAAAGGATCTTAAACAAAATGGCAGGATGGTGGAAGACCCAGTTTCTAGACATTTAGTGAGTGGATGGGCGATAAAGCAAAAGGACGGGGTCTTGGTGACCTCGTCCTTTAGAGAAATTCTTATTCAATTTCAAATGGTGCTGGTTTGTCTTCACGATGTTTAAAGAAATAACGAATCGCCTCCGCAATGCGGGCAGAAGCTTGCCCATCGCCATACGGGTTGGAGGCTTTAGCCATCGCTTCATGTTTTTCGTCATCCGATAACAATTCATGAGCGAGATGGAAGATGTGATCCTCTTCTGTTCCTGCAAGCTTCAATGTACCGGCCTCAATTCCCTCTGGACGTTCTGTCGTGTCACGAAGGACAAGGACAGGAACACCCAGTGAAGGTGCTTCTTCCTGCACGCCGCCTGAATCAGTCAAAATGAGGTGTGCTCTTGAAGCGAAATTGTGAAAGTCGATAACATCAAGCGGTTCGATCAGCTTGATTCGATCGTCATTCCCTAAGATTTCGTCCGCTGTTTCTTTAACCACCGGATTTAAATGAACCGGGTAGACCACTTGTATGTCATTATGTTCCTGCACAAGACGCTTGATGGCACGGAACATCTGCTTCATATTGTTCCCAAGGTTCTCACGACGGTGGGCCGTCATCAGCACAAGGCGTTTATCCCCTACTTCATCAAGCACTTCAGACGCATAGTCTTCCGCTACCGTCGTCTGTAAAGCATCAATAGCTGTATTCCCGGTAACAAAGATATTGTCTTCCGACTTATTTTCAGCAAGAAGATTGTCTCTTGATTTATTCGTCGGTGCAAAATGAAGGTCCGCCATAACACCGGTCAACTGGCGATTCATTTCTTCAGGGAACGGTGAGTACTTATTCCAGGTACGTAGTCCAGCTTCCACATGCCCGACAGGAATTTGGTTATAGTAAGCAGCCAAGGAAGCGGCAAATGTTGTTGTTGTATCCCCATGGACAAGCACAACATCAGGTTTCGTTTCCTTCATCACTTCATCTAAACCTTCCAAAGCACGTGTCGTCACTTGAGCAAGTGACTGACGGGCTTTCATGATATCCAGGTCAAAATCAGGTTCGATATCAAAGATGTTCAACACTTGATCTAACATCTCTCTGTGTTGGGCGGTTACTGCAACAATTGGCTCAAACTGTTCCGTACGTTTTTTTAATTCAAGAACGAGCGGTGCCATTTTTATAGCTTCCGGTCTTGTCCCAAATATCGTCATTACTTTAATGCGTTCTGTCATGAGTGCTCCTCCTTTAATGAGGAAGTGGTTTTATTTGGTTCCGTACAAGCGGTCTCCTGCATCTCCTAAACCTGGTACGATATATCCTTTTTCGTTCAATTTCTCATCAAGAGCGGCAAGATAAATGTCCACATCAGGGTGTTCTTTCTGTACAGCTTCTACACCTTCAGGGGCAGCTACTAGACACATCAAACGAATTTGTCGTGCTCCACGTTTCTTCAAGGAGTGGATTGCTTCATTGGCTGATCCGCCTGTCGCAAGCATCGGATCGATGACAATCAGTTCACGTTCTTCAATATCACTAGGAAGCTTCACATAATATTCGACGGGCTGCAGTGTTTCTGGATCGCGATAAAGTCCGACGTGCCCAATTTTAGCAGCTGGAATCAATTGGATAATTCCATCTACCATACCAAGCCCGGCTCTCAGAATAGGAACAAGTCCGATCTTTTTACCTGTCAGTACTTTTGCCCTCGCATCTTGTACGACTGGTGTATCGATAGACACTTCTTCCAATGGAAGATCTCGGGTGATCTCAAAGGCCATAAGTGCTGCTACTTCATCTACTAATTCACGGAAGTCTTTCGTCCCTGTCTCTTTTTTACGTATGTACGTCAACTTATGTTGAATCAATGGGTGATCCAGTACATAAACGTTTGCCATTGCCATTCACTCCTTCTGAAAATTTACATCCTTTAAATTGTACAGAAAAAGAAACCTCTCCGCAACCTATGATTCGATTACGAATTGTTACAGATTCGCTCAAGTTTGTTGAAGACTATGTTTCGAGATGTTCGTGTGAGTTTAGGGACTGCGGGGAAGCGAGTAACTTCCCAACCACCCCTAAGGCACAAATCAAGCAACGAACCCCGAAAACATCTCAAAACCACTCTTTCACAATACTGCCAAATCCTTCAGTAAGAGCCACTAGATTGATCTAGTGGCTCTTGTTGGATCCATTTATTAAATGGAAGAGAAGTTGAGTGTCTGATATAACGGGAAGCGGGACGTTAATTCACGTACACGTTTTTCCGCTTCTTTCATTTTCGCTTCATCTTCATGATGGTCCAGGGTGAAGGCGATCAGATCTGCAATTTCCTCCATTTCCGCTTCCTTAAAGCCACGGCTCGTAACAGCCGCTGTACCGATACGGATTCCGCTTGTGACAAACGGGCTTTCAGGATCAAACGGGATGGCGTTTTTATTTGTCGTAATACCGATTTCGTCTAAAGCTTTTTCTACTACTTTGCCGGTCAAGCCTTTGCTGCGTAAGTCAAGTAAGAGTAAGTGGTTGTCTGTGCCACCAGAAACTAGATCTACCCCTTTTTCAACAAGGGATTCGCCTAGCTGCTTCGCATTGGCGATGATTTGTCGGGAATATGCTTTAAATTCTGGTTGTAGGGCTTCCTTAAAGGAAACGGCTTTAGCTGCAATGATGTGCATTAAAGGACCACCTTGCATTCCCGGGAAAACCGTCTTGTCGATCTTCTTAGCGAATGATTCTTCACAAAGAATCATTCCACCACGAGGGCCACGCAATGTTTTATGGGTCGTTGTCGTAACAAAATGAGCGTGAGGTACAGGATTCGGGTGTAGACCTGTAGCAACCAGCCCTGCGATATGAGCCATGTCGACCATAAGATAAGCTCCGACCTCATCAGCGATTTCACGGAATCTAGCAAAATCAATTTCTCTCGGGTAAGCGCTGGCCCCTGCAACGATTAGTTTAGGTTGTACTTCTTTGGCTTTTTGAAGCACAGCTTCATAATCGATCGTTTCATCTTTCTCGTCCACACCATACTCTTCAAAATTGTACAACTTACCACTGAAGTTGACGGGGCTGCCATGGGTCAAGTGACCGCCGTGATTCAAATTCATACCGAGTACTGTATCTCCATGCTCAAGCACGGTGAAATAAACGGCCATATTTGCTTGTGCACCTGAGTGCGGCTGAACATTTGCATGATCGGCACCAAACAGTTCTTTCGCACGGTCACGGGCTAAGTTTTCAACAACGTCTACGTGTTCACAACCTCCGTAGTAACGACGGCCCGGATAGCCTTCCGCATATTTATTCGTAAGCACAGAACCCATCGTTTCCATCACTGCTTCTGAAACGAAGTTTTCTGAAGCAATCAATTCAATATTATCCTGTTGGCGTTGTCTTTCATCTTGGACGGCTGCAAAAATTTCTGCATCTGCTGATTTTACATGATTCATGGTCTAGCTTCCCCTTTCCATTCCTAATGATCACAAGAACCTGCTTCTTCTTGACTTACATAAACCGCACGTGCCCCACCAATGAGAGGAGGTCGGGTTTTCGCTGCCGTAATGTGGGCGTGGCCGATGTTTTTTTGAGATATACGGAGCGGAACAGCTACACGCTTTAAATGCATACCAATGAGTGTGTCCCCGATATCCAGTCCACCTTTGGCTTCTATCCTCTCCACAAGCACCGGATCTTTCATATGCTTATAAGCGAAGGAGGCCATCGATCCACCCGCAGTCGGAACAGGAATAGCAGAGACTTCTGTCAAACCTTGCTCTTCCATCACGGAACGATCGACAACTAATGAACGATTCAAATGTTCACAGCATTGGAATACGAGATGGACGCCGGAGCGCTCCGAGAGATTTTGCAGTTCACTATAAACCACTTCAGCAATGGCTTCACTTCCTGAAGTACCGATTCTTTCCCCTGCAATTTCACTTGTGGAACAACCAATGACAAAAACACCCGATTGAAGGCTGCCTGTATCCATAAGTTGATCAACAACAGATCGGACATCCGTTTGAATCTTCTCCATATCCGTCACCATTCTACCTCCTCTATATGTGAGCACAAATAGGGGAATACACCCTATACGCGGCTTGTTTTTACAAAAAAAGGAGAAGCATCAGGCTCCTCCTTCAATTGTCAGCATCAGCTATTAAAAAGCTTCAGCTTTTCTATATCCCATTGTATTACTTATTTTCATATTCGGCAATCTTACTCACACGTCTTTCGTGCCGACCTGCTTCAAAGTCTGTAGAAACCCATATTCTCGCGATTTCGCGTGCTAAACCTGGCCCAATGACACGTTCGCCCATACATAGAATGTTCGAGTCGTTATGTTCACGTGTGACTTTAGCAGTGAAGAGGTCATGCACCAATGCAGCACGAATTCCTTTCACTTTATTAGCCGAGATCGACATCCCAATTCCAGTTCCACAGATGAGGATCGCTTTATCAAATTCTCCGTTTGCTACACGTTCTGCTGCTGGGATTGCGTAGTCTGGATAATCGACGGAATCTTCGCAATCACACCCGATGTCTTCGAATTCTACTTCAAGTTCATTCAAAACGTCTGCTACTTCTTTCCGTAAGTTCACTCCGCCATGGTCGGAGGCAAGGATCACTTTCATCTATAGACACTCCCGTCTTCTAATTTCAATCTTATCGTGACAGTTTCACTTCCCCCTGTCAATGCTCTCCATCCGACTCCTTCCATCTATCTAATTTTATATGTATGAGGTGAGTCGTGAAAGAATAGATTTTGTTATTACTGAAGGATATCCGGAAACGCGGGAAGATTATTAAAAAGATAAAAAACCCAGAGAGACTTCTGGGTTTTCAGGTATGTATGAATGATGTCATAAAAACAGTGGGCGACGAGGATGATCCGCTTTAAGAAACCGGTTTATTCCTCGTCGCGAAGCTTCTCTACGAGACGTTCAATGTAGTGATTAAGCTCATCACGGGTATTCCGGTAGATGGTGATGTTCCCACCGAAAGGATCTATGATATTCAAGTCCGGCAGTTCTTTTTCCGTCTGTTCGATTTCTTTGATTTCGTCCTCAAGTTCATCATATAATTTTTGCTCGATTTCTTGATCGTCGATTTTGCCTTTATATTCATTAATGATCGACAAACGTTTCTCTTCAAAGGCTGCATAAAGGTTCTTTAGATGCTGCCATTGACTTTCATCTACGAGGACATATTCCTTAAGCGTGTAATATTTTTCTTGATCGTCCGGGTATTGGAGTGCGAGGGTTTGTTTATGGCGGTCTGTCATAGTGAGTACAAGGTCCGCCCATTCAAGCAAATCTTGGTCAATAGGCTTTGTTTGATGGTTCAGAACTAAATCGATTTCCCTAAGAACGAGTTCCGAATTCTTTGCCAGAGGTTCTCCTTTTCCTGCGAAAATACCAGCGGATTGAACATTTCCTTCTTCTAGCTTCGATTTGAGCAACGCTTCAGCCATCGGGCTTCGGCATGTATTTCCAGTACAGACAAACAATATATTCATAGCCAATCTTCCCCTCATCGATAGTCCATTTTCTCTATAGTACCATAGGTATAGATTAGACGAAAAACTTGTTAGAAAATGGCATTCAAACCTAAAGCACATAAAATGCTTCCTCCAAGAAGTTCACTGTAAGTCCCAAGTAAACCTCCCGCTCTACGGCCAATAATGAAGCCTGTCCACGTCAGCGCCATACTGAATACACCAAAGGAAAAGACGGATATAAACATTTCTGCTTCCCTTAAGCCTAAACTGAATCCAACCGGAAAGCTGTCAATGCTTACACTTAATGCGAATAACCACATTCCGATCCCCGTCATTCGATAGGAAACCGAGTGCTTTTCTGTGAACGAAGCAAAAACTGCATAAGCACCCAGGCCGAACAGCATAACTCCTCCTGACAACTCAGCCCATTCAGCCGCACTATCAGACAGCCATTTACCAAGTAAGATTCCCAATCCTGGCATGACCATATGAAAGACTCCGATGACAATCCCAGTGAAGAAAGCGTGCCTTAACCTTACTGCTTGTAACCCCATCCCTAAAGACACAGAGAATGCATCCAGACCTAAAGCAATCGATAACAAGATTAGTGATGTCATATGCTCCAACTGAAACTTCCCCTCCCCGGACATGCTATATCATCGTATGCATGAGAGGAGGAGCGTATGTCAGAAGGTCTGGACTCTTTTGACTGCGGCTTTATTCAATCGGTTCATAATCGCCGCTCCAACACCTTTTTCAGAAAAAGTTTCACATAGAATCAAGTCTACATCCGACTTCTTGAATTCTCTTAAAGCTCCATAAAGTTTTTCTGCTACTTGATCAAGCTGAAACCTTGAACCACATCTTATAAGAGGAAGATGGTCAAGTTTTTCTGCTAATTCATCACTTGCAATGACTCCGACTCTGTTTCCATCTTCCTTTAATTGATGAAGCTGTTCAACAAAGAAATCGTCCGTGCCATCCACCAGCCAGAGCGGGGATTCAGGTGCATAGTGTGTGTACTTCATCCCTGGTGATTTTGGCTTCTGTTTTTCATCAGCCAGAGCGGGATCCATCATGACTTTTGGGAGATACTTTTCTAAATCTTCCTTTGTTACTCCTCCAGGCCTTAAAATGATAGGGATTTCAGTCGTGCAGTCGACGACAGTCGACTCTACTCCGATCCCAGTAGGACCTCCATCCAGGATGCCGGCAATTCTCCCATCCAAATCTTGATAGACGTGATCGGCCGTTGTCGGGCTTGGTCGACCTGATCGGTTGGCACTCGGTGCCGCTAATGGTCTTCCAGTTTTACGAAGCAAGGTTAAAGCAAGTGGATGATCCGGCATTCGAATGCCAATTGTGGATAAGCCCGCCGTCACATTTTCTGCGGCTGTCCCATTACTCTTAAGAACGAGCGTCAACGGTCCAGGCCAGAATTCGTCCATCAGCTTCTTTGCCACAGGGGGAATTTCTGAAATGAGTTGACTCACTTGATCCTGATCTGCCACATGCACAATCAAAGGATTATCTGCTGGTCGCCCTTTAGCTTCGAAAATTCGCTGTACTGCCGCTTCTTCCGTTGCATCTGCACCTAAACCGTAGACCGTCTCTGTCGGAAAAGCGATTACCTGATTTTCCCTCAAAAGAGCCGCGGCTTCTTGGATTTGAGCATCGAGATCACTTGAGTTTTTATTTTGTTTCCACCATTTCGTTTCCATCCTCATCGTACGTACTCCTTTATTCCGTATCTTATGTTATTGTCTATTATGATTAATTCTACAAAATATCGCAAATTTAGACATTATTCACAAGATGTCCTCAAGTTATCCACAATATTACCCACATATCCAAAGAATCCGTTAGTAAATTTGAAAGGTAAAAATTTTTATTCACAAGTTGTTAACAAATAATACCCTCTTTGTGAATAAATAAGCTACTTATACACAATTAACTGTGATTAACTTCATAGATCCACAATCTTTTTTCGACATCCCTTTTTTTGAACTGTTGATGTTGCAAAAGAAAGTCAAGCGTGTCTGAATGACTTTCCACATGCAGTTCTTTTAACCCCACTTTTTCCACATAAGTCTGTATCACTTCGAACACTTCTAAAATCCTACCTGGAGAAATATGATCTTTCACTTGAAGCTGTTCAAGCTTTCCTGCTCCCTTGGATAATTGGGTCAGCCGAAACGATCCAATCGGCTGGTCGGCTTTTTTCAATTGATACAATTCATCTTCTACTTGTTCGATATACATAATAGAATCCACACCCCTTTGTTTCACTCTATGAAAAGGGATGTGGATTGTATGCTAGGAAAAGATGCTTTCCCATATTTTTACGACAAAGAATTGTACTTCTTCTTCCTCTTCTTTCTCTACTTCCTCTTCCGTCACTTCTTCCGCTTCTGCTACACTCGTCCCATTTGAGAAATCAAGGAAACATAGAGGCGGAAACAAGACACACCACCAATTATCACCTTTTCCTTCTCCCAATGTGATGAGAATGGCTTCATATTCTCCAGCTGGATAGATAAAAGAACCATACAACTTTGTAGGGAATTGGACAGTGGAATCATAATCAACGGTGAAATCCTGTTCGATCCCTTCCCTTTCCAAAGTCTCTCCTACAATCTCTTGAAGCTCTGGCAGACGGCTCTGAATCAATTCCCTCGCTGCTTCAATCGAAGTCAATTCAGCTACCCATTCGGTGATTTCAGCATTGACCTCGTCTCTAACCATACGTTTGACTTTTTGATCTGCTTGATCATTACTATCCGCTAATATACGAAGACGGATGGCTTCATCCGGGATGACTTGAAATTCAGGCTGCGCTTTCGATTGTTGTCCCCATGGGAGGACCGTAATAATAATAGATAAAGATAATAATAAGAGCCAACTGTTTTTCATTTTCATTTCCTCCCTGTCCCTCTACTAGTCGCTAGTATGGACAGGAAGCATAGAGTTTAAACCATAAATCTATCAATCTTGCATTTAGTCATCTGGAAAAGGCAAAGACCATGCGATCCTTCCCGTTAATATCCTGCCGCACCTCTGTAAAGAGTTCGGGAAGGAGGGCATCGAAGAGCGCTGTCACCGATTCCCCCTGCTCCTGACCGATTTCAAAAGCGATACATTTCGGCTTTTGTTTCATATGTGTGACTTGAGTGAGGATCGTTTTATAGGCAGCCAATCCTTCTTCCTCCGCAAATAAAGCCAACCCTGGATCAAAATCCACCACGGTATCAGCCATTTGTTCTTTTTCAGAGTAAGCGATATAAGGAGGATTAGAAACAATGACATCAAAGGACTCTTCAACCAGCGGTTCAAGAAAGTCCCCTTGATAAAATTGAACATCTGCCCCGTGCTGTGTGGCATTCTTTTGTGCTATCCTGAGGGCTTCTTCTGATAGATCCACCCCTCTTACATCACTTCCCGGGAGTTCAGCCGCAAGCGTAATCGCTATGACACCACTTCCTGTTCCAAGGTCGACGATCTTAGGAGCATTCAAGTTTTTACCACGGACATATTCCATAACGCCAAGGACCAGCTCTTCAGTTTCAGGCCTTGGAATCAGTACGTTCTCATTGACTTGAAACTCCCGTCCATAAAAGTGACCGACTCCTGTAAGATGCTGGACAGGCACCCCTGTGGCCGCATGCTGCCGGACAGATTGCACGAAATCCCTTTTCATTTCCTCAGGCATCGGTTCATTGTCAAAAGCAAGAAGTTGGGAGGGCGTCCAATTCAAAAAGTGTTCCAGTAATAAATCAGCCACCCTCGGTTCCCGTTGATGTTGTTGTAAAAAAAGAGAAGCCCAGCGGCGGGCTTCCCGAATCGACGTAAAAGTAGGCTGCATACTATTCACCAATCTGCTCCATTTTTTTCGTTTGCTCTTCAATCAACAGAGCATCAATGATCTCATCCATATTTCCCTGGAGAATCTGATCAAGCTTCTGTAACGTCAAACCGATCCGGTGATCCGTCACACGTGTTTGCGGGAAGTTATACGTACGGATTCGCTCGGAGCGGTCTCCCGTACCTACAGCTGACTTACGGTTTTCGTCGTATTCTGCCTGAGCTTCCTGCTGAAACTTATCATAAACACGAGCACGAAGAACTTTCATCGCTTTCTCTTTGTTCTTGATTTGTGATTTTTCGTCCTGACACGATACAACGGTTCCCGTAGGTTCGTGAGTCAGACGTACAGCAGACATGGTGGTGTTAACACTCTGTCCTCCCGGTCCACTTGAAGCGAAGGTATCAACACGAATATCCTTATCGTGCAGCTCGACTTCGACTTCTTCCGCTTCAGGCATGACAACGACAGTCGCTGTAGAAGTATGAATACGCCCACCTGATTCCGTTTCAGGTACACGCTGGACGCGGTGAGCGCCGTTTTCGAACTTCAGCTTGGAATAAGCCATGTTTCCAGACACCATAAAGATGATTTCCTTGTAACCACCAACATCACTTGCATTCGCTTCAATGACTTCCGTTTTCCACCCTTGGGCCTCTGCATAGCGTGCGTACATACGGTACAAATCACCCGCAAATAGAGCGGCTTCATCTCCACCTGCTGCGCCACGCACTTCCATGATGACGTTTTTATCATCGTTCGGGTCTTTCGGCAGCATGAGAACTTTTAAGCGTTCTTCAAGGTCTTGTTTGCGGGTGGACAGTTCATGAATTTCTTCTTTGACCATTTCCACCATATCCGCATCCATTTTGTCATCAAGCATGGCTTTGGCATCATCCAGCTGCTCTGTCACTTCTTTATACTCACGATAAGCCGCAACTGTTTCCTGCAGTCCAGATTGTTCTTTGGAATACTCACGTAGTTTATTGGTATCAGAAATAATTTCAGGATCACTAAGTAATTCGTTCAACTTTTCATAACGATCTTCTAATGTTTGTAAACGTTCGATCAATGGTATGCACCTCTTTCTCCATAACATTCTAATTATATTATAGAGAGGTCATGGTTACAACCGCTCGACCCCTTCCTCAGCAAAGATGATCTCACGGAATTTGATTCGGTCCCCCCAGCTTTTCCATAGAGTAGGAAAAGGGAAACAACTTTCTTCCGCGGTTCTCCCGCAGGAACTAAGTCATTCCCCCATCTAACGGTTGGACAGACCATCCGGAAAAGTTATTTGATCTTCACGTGAATGTCATAACGGGGGACAGCCTGGTAAACAGCTTCTTGGATTTGATTTTTCCAATCAGCTCTCTCTTCTTTGGAAAGATCCTCATCCCCTTCGATGTGGACCGTCACCCATGCCTGATTAGCCTCAAGCGTAACCCTCTTTACTTCGACCCCGGAAAGCTGCTGGGCTGCTGCTTTCATATTCTCCCTATCCTGTTTGAGCCCCCACGTATGGCCGACTTTATTCATGGAACGTGGGCTCTCCTGTCCGCGAGTCACTTCATTATTGTAGCCCATGTTCTCTACGTCATCCCGGCTCGTCATGCCTTGGTATTTATCTCCCTGCAACCCGCACGCACTTAACAAAAAGACAGCCATACCTGCCATTAGTAAAAATCGTCTCATCTCTTGCACCTCTTCTCTTTTTACCGTTATTGTCTCCGAAACCACTCCACTTATGCTCCATTCGTTATTCAACATAATGGCAGGATTGTGGAAGACTCAGTTTCGAGATGTTTCCAGGGTTCGTTGCCTTGTTGGGCGTCAGAGGTGGCTGGGAAGCTACTCGCTTTCCAGCCACCCCTTTTGATTTAAGGGAGAAACGAACCCTTGTACCAATTTGGAGGGTCTTCCACTATCCAGCTGTTAGAGGTTTAAAGCGTTCTGAATCAAGCTTTTAAGTATTATGGAGGTCTGCTATGATCCACTTCCCATAATCATACGAGCTGACCTTTTAGTAGTGGTTTCGAGAATCTTCCAAGGTAAAGAGGCGGAGGGGAATGGCGAGACTCCTGCGGGAAAAAAGTGCAGGGTGAGACCCCACAGGACGCAGTCCGAGGAGGCTCACCGCGCTCCCGCGGAAAGCGAGCTATTCCCTGCAGCCCCATCCACTCAACAAAAGTCTCGAAACTGAGTCTTCAAGTAAAGGGAGCGTTAGTGAATGACGCGTAAAAAAACCAAGCGGGTGGGGCCGCTTGGTTTGGGTGGTTACTCTTGGATGAGTAAGTGATATTTCTTTGGAATGATGTCTTCCTCTTTAATTTTTTTCAAGTACTCTTCAGCCTCGGAATAATTTTCAAAGACCAAGTCCTTGTTATCTTTCCTAAATTCGATAACGATGCGGTCGCTATCTAATCCAACTATACGATACAGAGCGCATACTCCTTTCGTTGAGCATAATCAGCTCGGAAAACACAAAAAAGCCGAAAAGTATCCACTTGTGGAAAGAAAGATACTTTTCGGCTTTTGTCTAGCTCTATTGTCCAGATCAATGATACCGAATACTATATAAAAATGTTATCTTCGTTCAATGGTTAAGCACGTGTAAGGATCAAACATCTCCGTTTCATCCCAAGTACTATTATAGTACAGAATTGATCATATGAAAACAGGTCTCTTACACTGATTTTTTCATATCCTTTTGCTGCGGAAACCTTTGGGAGCTTTCAAGCTCTTCACATAAGCGGACATACTCTAAACACATAAGATAGACTCTGTCATTTTCCCTTTCCCCTAGAGTTAAACACTCTTCTGCTGCCTCCCTGCAAACCTCTGCACATGAAGCAGCCATTTCATCCATAAGCAGGCTGTTTTTTTGGACAGTTTCCACGGCATACTTATAAGCATTCATGCATTCTTCAAGCAAAAGTGTTTTTTCCAGCAGCTTGGTATTTTTTTCGCCGACCATTCTACATCCCCCTCTTTATGGTTTCAAGATCAGAACCATATAACTTCGGTCCTTATTGAAATCCCAATCTACAAAGACATCTTCTACGCTTGCGCCGAGAATTGTTTCGAAAGAGGCATGATTTAAAAGCCGTTTTTCCAGCCTCCGTTTGGAAATTTTCAAGGGCTGCTCATATCCTGCGTTGATCATTTCCTTTTCAATGGCCACCAATATTCCATTTCGCTCAATCAGTAGTGTCCGTTCATTCAGCAGAAATGACCGAATAGAAGCAGGTGTTTTTTCTGCTTTCCTGCTCAGTTTTTCCACTTCTTCATGTACAGCGTCTTTGTGTTCATAAGATTTCAATCCGTCATCGTCTTCAGGGTTATCCGCGGTAATCACTCCGATGATTACACCGGTTTGTCTTGACAGAGACCAGTCGTAATACAGATTGTCGACATATATTCCCGCACTGGCGCGAAACGTTGCTTTTATATCAGGAATCAATTCTCTCATCATGAGGTCACGCGTTTCTTCCACTTTTTTATCATTTTTCTGACCTACTAATACCCGTTCCATTGGGGCAAGAAAATCTTTTAAGTAAATGGTGAGGAATTTACCTTCAATGGAAACGAACACAGAAGAGGGTCCTTTTCCAAAGTGGTCACGTAACAGCTTACCAATATAGCTCGACATTTCTGATTGAATGGATCGCTTATCCACCCTTATCCCCCCAGACCAAACATTTATCTACACTTAAAGTATCACATAACACCGTTTTTTAAACGGAACCGAGCACATCGAGTAAATAAGACAGCACATTCATTCCACTAACTGGCAGGATTGTGGGAAGACTCAGTTTCGAGACTTTTGTTGAGTGGATGGGGGCTGCGGGGAATAGCTCGCTTTCCGCGGGAGCGCGGTGAGCCTCCTCGGACTGCGTCCTGTGGGGTCTCACCATGCACTTTTTTCCCGCAGGAGTCTCGCCATTCCCCTCCGCCCCTTTTTCTATAGCGCCGTCTCGAAACCACTTCCCTAAAAAACAGCTATTTAGTTTGATGGGAGTATAAGGATAAAACTCCTATGCTCAGGTATTAGAATTCTGAAATCTTGATACTGAGCGTTTTATGTCTTTAACAATCGGGATAACGGAAGACAACCCAACTTGGTAAAGGGCTTCGTTTCTCACATACATTGATTGGGGTGGTTGGGAAGCTGCGAGACTCCCGTGGGAGAAGGAGATAGGCGAGATCCCGCAGGACGCAGTCCGAGGAAGCTCGGCGCTCCCCCACAGGAAAGCGAGTAGCTTCCCAGCCACCCCTAAATCCCATTATGGCAAACGAAACCCGAAAGCATCTCGCAACTGAGTCTTCAACAAACGGGAGCTTCTATTTAGAATAGTGAAAAAGAAAAAGACAGCTGAGATCAGCTGTCTGAGTAGTGGTTTATGTTGTTTTTTCAGCGTAAACCTTTTTCACTTCCTGTTGCCTGGGCTTATTCGGTACTTCGTGATGATGGCGGCAACGCGGTTCGTATGATTCCGATGCGCCGACTAAGATGATTGGATCGTCATAGGAAGCGGGCGCCCCATCGATCAAGCGTTGAGTACGGCTGGCCGGTGAACCACAAACAGGGCAGATGGCGTTTAACTTTGTAACACTCTCACTCAGTGCCATCATTTCGGGCATTTTACCAAAAGGTTCCCCTCTGAAGTCGGTATCCAGTCCAGCGACGATGACGCGTATGCCTTTGTCTGCCAAACACTCCACGACCTCTACAATATGCTCGTCAAAAAACTGCAATTCATCGATTCCTACGACATCCACTTCATCCGTCACATGCTGAAGGATATCCAGCGAGCTTTTTACAGGACGAGCCATCACAGAAGTGCCATTATGTGATACAACCGCATCTTCTTTGTACCGGTCATCAATCGCAGGTTTATAAACGCGGACGGTCAAATTACCGAATGTCGCACGCCTGACACGACGGATCAACTCCTCTGATTTCCCGCTGAACATACTTCCGCAGATGAGTTCAACCCACCCACTTTGTTTCATTACATACACGTCTACTGTCGCTCCCTTCTCACTCAATCAAGCTTCACATATGGGGGGATCATCCGGTATCCTCCCCTTTATTTCAACAAAAAAGAGCTTCCTTGATGGCGCCAATCGAACGGCGGCTTTAATCACCAAGGACAGCTCCCCTTATTGATAAGTCCTTTAAAGAGTATCATTCAGTTCCTTTGTAACAAAGGCTTTCATACCCCTATTTTTTGACAAAAAAACAGGCAAACATCTGAGACAATTTGCCTGTTTTTGTTCAAAATGATGAAGCCCCTCCCTAAAGAGAGGGTATCATAATTATGAAAGGTTATATTTCTTCTTGAAGCGATCCACACGGCCGCCAGCTTTGTCAGCTTTCTGCTTACCTGTGTAGAACGGGTGAGACGCAGAACTAATCTCTACGCGGATCAATGGATATGTGTTTCCATCTTCCCACTCGATTGTTTCTTCAGAGTACTTAGTAGACCCTGTTAGAAACTTGAAATTAGAACTTGTGTCTAGGAATACAACTTTACGGTATTCTGGATGAATTCCTGCTTTCATGTTCTTCCACTCCTTTTTGCCCTGAGTCCTTTGGAAACAGAGTTATTGTAAGAGCCGTCGAAGGTTCGTGATAACACCTTGTACTGAAACTCACATAGAATGATTATAACAGGGGCTCCCCCCTGATGCAACATCCAGTTTCAAGAAACAGACAATCGATCTTACCATAAAATCTTTTTAACGGCGGGTAGCTGTTGCTTTCCCTTTCATATCTTTATCCATGAGATCGAAAAATTCATCATTATTTTTCGATGCTCTCAAGCGACGCAGGAACCTGTCCGTGAAGTCCTGCGAATCAGACATCGACTTCCGGATGGCCCAGATTTTATCCAAATGGGTCTGAGGCAGAAGCAATTCTTCTTTTCTTGTTCCTGAACGAAGAATATCAATCGCAGGGAAGATCCGACGCTCCGCAAGACTGCGATCAAGATGCAGCTCCATGTTTCCTGTCCCCTTAAATTCCTCATAAATGACGTCATCCATGCGCGAACCTGTATCTACAAGAGCAGTGGCAAGAATTGTCAAGCTTCCTCCCTCTTCAATATTACGAGCAGCACCAAAGAATCGTTTTGGACGGTGGAAGGCAGCTGGGTCAATTCCTCCTGACAATGTACGTCCGCTTGGTGGGATAACCAGGTTATACGCACGGGCTAAACGGGTGATGCTGTCCATGAGAACAATGACATCGCGTTTATGCTCAACGAGACGCATCGCTCTTTCCAATACCAGTTCAGAAACCTTGATGTGGTTTTCAGGAACTTCATCGAACGTGGAGCTTACAACATCCACATCCGGTGCTACCGAGCGCTCGATATCTGTCACCTCTTCCGGGCGTTCATCAACAAGCAAAATAATGAGCTTCGCGTCGGGGTGATTCGTAGAGATGCTGTTGGCCATTTGTTTTAAAAGCATCGTCTTTCCTGCTTTTGGTGGAGCGACAATCAGACCACGCTGACCGTAACCAACGGGCGACATCAAATCCATGATTCGTGTCGATAGCTTTTTCGTCTCCGTTTCAAGCTTCATTTGACGATCCGGATACAATGGGGTCAATGCAGGGAAGTGTACTCTTTCCTTTGCAGAGTCTGGGTCCTCCCCGTTTACGGCATCGACGTGTAGAAGACCGTAATAACGTTCATTTTCTTTCGGTGGCCGTACCTTACCAGAAACCTTGTCCCCATTTCTTAAGTCGAAACGACGGATTTGCGAGGCCGAAATGTAAATATCCTCTGCACTTGGAGAATAGTTAATCGGTCTTAAAAATCCGAATCCTTCTGAAGGTATAATTTCAAGAATCCCGTCCATGAAAAGGAAACCATCTTTTTCAGCCTGTGCTTTTAAAATCGCAAAGATCAATTCCCGTTTTGTCAGTTTTGCATAGTAAGAGACTTTATATTGTCTAGCTTTCGCATAAAGCCCTTTCAATGTCATTGTTTCTAAATTGGAGATTGTTAAATCCGCCACGTGATCACCACTTTTTATTAGTTTTTCTTTATTTTCGAGCCATGCAGACGACCCCGCAAAAGTTTTTATGGGGCGCCATGTATTTCACACTCCTAAAGGTGGAAGGTGAAAATCCGGGGCATGACATTCTTTTTACATATAAATTTGTAACTTCTCTAAAGGATTTATTGAAAGGTCCTGCTTTAATAGAAGATCTGCTTCCTAACAAAGGATCTTATCCTACAGCAGAACTTTTTGTTAGAAGAATGAGAAGAAGTTAAGTGAAGTCGGAAAATAGAAGCATAAGGAGACGGGTGTCGTTATCTTCTATCCTAATCAAACAACCTTTATTGTACTCCTGTCTTTCTACAGTTTCAATGCTATTTTATGAAATGTTTTTTGAAGGTGGGCTTTTGTAGATGAAGAGGAAGCTGGTTTGACCACAGCTTCCTCTCTCTTTGATGAAGGATGTTTTCTTTATGGTTTCATGACTAGGTTTGGCTTTTTCTTCAGGCTGTGGTCTCCGTCGATAAAACGGACGGTTCCTGATTTCGCCCTCATGACTAACGTTTGCGTGGTTGCTTTTTGACCTTTAAACTGGACGCCTTTGAGAAGTTCTCCGTCGGTGACACCGGTGGCTGCGAAGATGGCATCATCCCCTCCACAAAAATCTTCCATGTAAAGGACTTTGTCGACATCTTCAATCCCCATTTGTTCACAACGGAGACGTTCCTCATCATTGGCGGGAAGAAGCTTGCCTTGGATTTCGCCTCCCAGGCATTTTAGACCGACAGCTGCGAGCACTCCCTCCGGAGCGCCGCCGATGCCAAACAGAATATCTACACCTGTATGATCAAAGGCTGTATTGATAGCTGCGGCGACATCACCGTCAGGGATCAGCTTGATTCTTGCGCCCGCCTCGCGGATCTCCTCAATGATCCCCTGGTGGCGTTCGCGATTCAAAACGACGGCAACGACATCTTCCACATCTTTCTTCTTCGCCTCAGCAACGGCTTGCAGATTTTCTGCAATGGAGGCATTGATATCCACTTTCCCTACAGCCTCCGGGCCGACGGCTATTTTGTTCATATACATGTCAGGGGCATGCAAAAGCTGCTTATGATCAGCGATCGCTATGACAGCAAGGGCATTCCACGTTCCTTGAGCTACGATGTTCGTCCCTTCGAGTGGATCGACAGCGACATCGACTCTTGCTCCGTAACCGTTGCCGAGCTTTTCACCGATATAAAGCATAGGCGCTTCATCCATTTCCCCTTCTCCGATCACGACTGTCCCTTTCATCGGGATCGTATCGAACACATCGCGCATGGCCGAGGTCGCCGCATCATCGGCTTCCTCTTTCTTTCCTCTTCCCATCCAACGCGCAGATGATAATGCTGCTGCTTCGGTGACTCTTACTAATTCCATCGATAGACTTCTTTCCATGGTGATCTCCCCAATCATTCAATGATTTTTCCTCATCTCCCCATGGAAATCATGAACCTATGAATTTTGGAATTGCTCGATTTCTTCGTCTGACATCTCCTCATACCAGACTTTTGCACCTAAATCGATCAGCTTGTTCGTAATGTTTTCATATCCTCGTTCAATGTGGTCGACACCTGTAATCTCGGTGACACCTTCAGCCATCAACCCAGCTATGACCAAAGCTGCCCCTGCACGAAGGTCTGTCGCTTTCACTTTCGCTCCTTGCAACTTAGAAGGACCTGTCACAATAGCGGAACCGCCTTCGACTTTGATTGAAGCATTCATACGCCTCAATTCATCGACATGCTTGAAACGGGCCTGATAAATGGTATCCGTGACGACACCTGTGCCCTGAGTCTGTGTGAGTAAAGAAGTAAACGGCTGCTGTAGATCTGTCGGAAAACCTGGATAAACAAGTGTCTTGATATCGACGCTTCTCAAGTCTTTGCCTGGTTTGACATACAGCTGCTCATCATTTTCCTCGATGGTGACTCCCATCTCTCTCAATTTAGCCAGGAGCGACTCCAGGTGTTGCGGGATGACGTTGTCGATGATCATCTCCTCACCTTGAGCAGCGGCCATAATCGTGTACGTACCTGCTTCAATCCGGTCCGGGATAATCGTGTGAAGGCACCCTTTCAGTGTATCCACACCTTCAATACGAATGACGTCTGTTCCTGCCCCTTTGATTTTAGCCCCCATACTTGTCAAAAGGGTGGCCACATCAATGATTTCTGGTTCTTTCGCCGCATTCTCGATGACCGTCTTCCCTTTTGCACGGACGGCCGCAAGCATGATATTGATTGTTGCTCCGACACTGACGACATCTAAATAAATACGGGCACCCTTCAGTTCTCTGGCACGAAGGTAGATCGCACCTTGTTCATTAGTCACTTTGGCACCAAGAGCTTCAAATCCTTTAATGTGCTGATCAATCGGCCTAGGCCCTAAATGACAGCCGCCTGGTAATCCGATGACAGCCTTGTTAAAGCGGCCAAGCATCGCTCCCATAAAATAATAGGAAGCGCGAAGCTTTTTTACTTTCCCATTCGGCAAGGGCATGTCGACCATTTCAGATGGATCGATATGTACGGTTCTTCCGTCTTTACGTACCGAGCCACCAATCTCTTCTAACAAGTCCGACAAGATCCCGACATCAGAAATGTCCGGAAGACCTTCAATTGTCACAGGGCTTTCTGCCAAAATTGCCGCTGGCAGCAAGGCGACAGCACTGTTTTTAGCACCGCTGACCCGTACCTGTCCACGTAATGGTCTTCCGCCTTCCACTAATAGTTTATGCATGTAAAACTCCTCGCTTTAAGGTGAAGATTATGATTTTAGTATGTGCAATATTTTCCAAAACACACGACTATTTTTGATTATTCCAGTCATTCAAGAATTTTTCAATCCCCTGATCTGTTAATGGGTGTTTAACAATCTGACTCAGTACTTTAAAAGGAATCGTAGCAATATGGGCCCCGTGTATAGCCGCTTCGGTTACGTGAACGGGGTGCCGGACAGAGGCAGCAATGATTTCTGTGTCAATGGCATGGCGATCAAAGATCTCTGAGATCTGTGCAACCAGTTCCATTCCATTATGGCCAATATCATCCAGCCTTCCAAGGAATGGTGATACGTAGGAGGCACCGGCACGGGCAGCCATCAACGCTTGATTGGCAGAGAAAATTAAGGTTACGTTTGTTTTGATATTCAAATCACTGAAAGCTTTCACCGCTTTCAGACCTTCCAGTGTCATCGGCACTTTTACTGTAATGTTCGGGGCAATAGCAGCAAGGTCCTTCCCTTCCTGAATCATCCCTTCCGCATCTTCAGAGATGACCTCCGCACTGACAGAACCATCGACCTCATCCGTGATTTCTTTCAGCCGATCATGAAAAGATACTCCTTCTTTCGCTACTAGGCTCGGGTTTGTCGTTACACCCGCTAAGAGCCCCAATGCATTCGCTTCTCGAATATCTTCTATGTTTGCCGTATCAATGAAAAATTTCATATCCCCACTCCTCTTCGCTTCATTTTATTGCTCCAAGTTGATGAAAAAAGTCGAATGATGGCGTTTTCATACATGATGAAAAGGAAACCGCTACAGTGTAGCGGCTTCCTTCAAACTATTTTTTACGCTTTTTGAGAAGATCCGAATTCACGCATCTTACCAATAACCGTTTCCTTGATCGCGTCACGACCAGGTCCAAGATATTTACGTGGGTCGTACTGTTCAGGCTGTTCAGCAAGAATCTGGCGTACGGCTTTACCTTGAGCCATTTGGTTTTCCGTGTTTACGTTAATTTTAGCTGTACCGAAAGAAATAGCTTTCTTGATATCAGCTGTTGGGATTCCTGTACCACCGTGAAGAACAAGTGGCTTGTCAACAAGTCCCATGATTTCTTCCATGCGGTCAAAGCCAAGGTTCGGCTCACCTTTGTAAGGTCCGTGTACAGAACCAAGTGCTGGTGCGAATACGTCAACGTTTGTTTCGTCGACCAATTGCTTACACTCAGAAGGGATTGCGTATGCTGCTTCCGCATCGTCAACGATGATGTCGTCTTCTTGTCCACCTACACGGCCAAGCTCTGCTTCAACAGATACACCATGGATGTGTGCAAGTTCAACAACTTTGCGGGTAACTGCAATATTTTCTTCAAGTGGATCGTGGGAAGCATCAATCATTACAGAAGTGAATCCAGCGTGGATCGCTTCTGCACATTTTTCAAAGCTTGAACCATGGTCCAAGTGAATCGCAACAGGTACCGTTGTACCATAAGACTTCATAAGTGCTTTAACCATGTCGACAACAACGTTGAAGCCGCCCATGTAACGTGCTGCACCTTCAGATACACCCAGGATTACTGGAGACTGCTCTTCTTCAGCAGCCTGAAGAATCGCTTGAGCATATTCTAAGTTATTAAGGTTGAACTGACCTACGCCGTAGCGTTCTTCCTTAGCTTTTTCTAGCATTTCTTTCATTGATACTAGTGGCATGAAAGAATCCTCCTTTAGTTAGCGTACTGCATTGTATTTACAAGTCTGTTTCCATACGAAAACACACCATGTAAGTTTGGTTACAGTAATAGAATACCAATACCCTTTCTATGGTGCAACAGCAGGAGAATTATATAGCGCTTACATCAAGAAAAAAGTCATGATCGGCTGTGAACAAGGGTTCCATTAACCATTTCTTTCAATTTATGGATGTCAAATGGCTTAGTTATGATATCTGTTACAAAAGGAAATTCCACTTCCTTCTCAATCGACTCTCTGGATGCCCCCGTAATGATGATGACGGGTGAGTCAAAATGCATTTCTTCTAAGTAGAGCAAAACTTCCTTGCCATGCATAACGGGAAGATTATAATCCATAATGATGAGATCCAGTTCCTGTTCTTCCACAAGGTCACATGCTTCCCGGCCTGTTTTTGCAGCAATGGTTTCGTAGCCCTCTGTTTTCAGAATCTCCTCTAATAGGAGGCGTATGCCGGGCTGGTCGTCCACGATAAGGATTCGATTTGCCATGCCTATTCCCTTCCCTTCTATTCATTTTTTTAATCCCAATTCCTATCACTATCTATCTCTATCTTTTACTTTCTATACAGTTATTCCATATTCCTGCGCACGTACGTTCTGTTTGTCAAAATTTCTGTCATTCATTCTTCTTCCATTAAAGCTCCCTTTACTTGAAGACTCAGTTTCGAGACTTTTGTTGAGTGGATGGGGCTGCGGGGAGACTCCCGTGGGAGAAAGGAGATAGACGAGATCCCACAGGACGAAGTCCGAGGAAGCTCGCCACTCCCCCACAGGAAAGCGAGTAGCTTCCCAGCCACCCCTGACGCCCAAGAAGGCAACGAACCCAGGAAACATCTCGAAACTGAGTCTTACACAATCCTGCCATACACTTGAAGAACTCAATAAAAAAAGAGAGCCGGTATCCCTATAGGGGACATCGGCTCTCTTTCATTTATTATTGATTGGTTTTCATTGCTGCACCGACGAAGCCATGGAATAGTTCCTGAGGGCGGGTCGGGCGTGATTTGAATTCTGGGTGGAACTGGCTGGCTACGAACCAAGGATGATCTTCCACCTCGACGATTTCAACAAGTCGGCCATCCGGGCTTGTACCTGAGAATTTGAATCCAGCCGCTTCCATTTGTTCACGGTAATGGTTGTTAAATTCAAAGCGGTGACGGTGACGCTCATATACAACTTCTTCGCCGTAAGCTTCCATCGCTTTCGTGCCTGGCTGCAGGCGGGATGGATAGATACCAAGACGAAGAGTACCCCCAAGATCAGACACTTCTTTTTGTTCCGGAAGAAGATCGATGATCGGGTGCTCTGTGGAAGGATCGATTTCTGCTGAGTGCGCTCCTTTTAGACCAAGGACGTTCCGGGCAAATTCGACCGTTGCCAACTGCATACCAAGGCAGATCCCAAGGAAAGGCACATGGTTTTCACGCGCATAACGAATCGCATCAATTTTACCTTCAATTCCTCGGTCACCAAAACCTCCAGGAACAAGAATTCCGTCTACACCCTGCAGTTCATCTGCAACATTCTGGGCGTTCAGGTTTTCAGAGTTCACCCATTTCACGTCTACATCGGAGTCGTAGCTGTAGCCGGCATGCTTCAATGCTTCTACTACGGAAATGTAAGCATCCGGAAGCTCTACATATTTACCGACAAGCGCAATGGTTGTTTTGTGCTGAAGGTTTTTCACTTGGTCAATCAATTTGTTCCACTCTGTCATATCAGCCGGTGGCAAATCTAAACCGAAGTGCTGACAAGTCAACTCATCCAGCTTTTGTTCCTGCAAAGTGATTGGTACATTATAAAGCGTCTCAGCATCTCGCGCTTCAATAACGGCATCTTTATTAATGTCACAGAACAGAGCGATTTTCTCTTTCATATCTTCAGAAATCGCCATTTCTGTACGAAGGACGATGACATCCGGCTGGATTCCTAGTGAGCGAAGCTCCTTGACACTGTGCTGTGTCGGCTTTGTCTTCATTTCTCCTGCTGCGTTCAAATAAGGAACAAGTGTACAATGCAGGTACATCACATGCTCACGGCCGATGTCACTCTTGATTTGTCGAATGGCTTCAAGGAATGGAAGGGATTCAATGTCCCCGACCGTGCCGCCGATTTCCGTGATGACGACATCCGCGTTCGTTTCGTGACCAGCACGGAAGACACGTTCTTTGATTTCGTTCGTAATGTGAGGGATGACTTGGACCGTTCCTCCCAAATAATCACCACGACGCTCTTTTTTAATGACGTTGGAATAAACTTTTCCTGTCGTGACGTTGCTGAATTTATTCAGGTTAATATCAATGAAACGCTCGTAGTGACCAAGGTCAAGGTCCGTCTCCGCACCATCATCCGTTACGAAAACTTCCCCGTGTTGATAAGGACTCATTGTCCCCGGGTCTACGTTGATGTAAGGATCGAATTTTTGGATCGTTACCTTCATGCCTCGATTTTTTAACAAACGACCTAAAGATGCTGCCGTAATTCCTTTACCTAAAGATGATACGACACCGCCAGTTACGAAAATGTATTTTGTTGCCACGTTGAATCCCTCTTTCTCTATTTGTCTTATTTAGTTATTCACTAATCCTTGCGATTTGATAAGGGGCAATTATATAAATGCATAAGCGTCCAGGAAGACCTCCATGGCGAGACTTCATGCCTGTAAAAGAAGGTTGGACGCTGAATGATACAAAAGCACAGGCGCCTTAGCCATAACCAAGGCGCCTCTTGTGTTCGTATATAAAAAACAAAAAACGCTCCCCTCTCTCGGGGAGCGTTTGGAAATTTCGTTTAAGGAAATTAAAGAGCCCAAATAAGATTCTACTGATTTGACTTTTAAAAGTCAACCACCTTATTTATCTTCTTCTTCGTCGTCATCTCCAATGAAGCTGATGTCATCTTCCACGATTTCTTCCTCTTCTTCATCCAGGTCATCATCTTCATAATCACCTTCGAAGTCATCGTCGTCATCAAGATCTAAATCTTCATCTGTCAGCTCAAGATCATCTTCAAGCTCGTCCTCTTCTGCATCATCGAATTCGGATACACCCAACTCATCTTCAAGCAGTTTGGAAGGCTTTTTCTTCTTCTTTTTCTTTTTACGTTTTTGTGGAAGGTTGGCAATCTCCTCTTCCATTTGCTCTACAGGGTACCACTTCTTCAATCCCCAACGGTTCGTTCCGATTGTCATGAATTGACCGTCGATATTCATGTCCGTATAGAACTGGGCGATGTATTGTTCTCTCTGTGCATCAGTAAAACCTTTCATGTCTGCGATGCGCTTGAAGATTTCATTAAAGTCAATCGCTTCTCGTTCTTCTTCTAGGATTTTAGTAGCCAGTACAATCATGGAAGTTTCTTCAATTTGCTCTCGGCTCATTTCTTTTAAGCTCACGGTCCAGCACTCCTTTATATAAACAAAATAGAATAAGTGACCTCATGGGCATACGAATCACATTTAATCATACCATCCATTATATGATTTGGCCTTACAAAAATCAAATAGAGTCTTCCTTACCTTTTCTAGACAAACCTACATGAATTTAAACTTTCGATATAAAATAGAGGTTAGACATAAATGTTGGTGTTCCAGCTATTTTATTTTAAAATAAAGGTAGAATTGATCGAAAGAAGGAGAGACGTACTGTGCAAAATCATCCTTTTAACTGGGTAGCCACCATTATAGCTGCTCTAGCCATAGGCATCTGGCTGTTTACAAGCTTCGGTATGATCCATGAGGAACATAAAGAAGAAGCAGAAATTACATCCAAAACTCATAATGATGAAGGGTATTTTGTAGAAGTGGATGACAAGAAAATCCACGTCAAAGATACGAGTACATGGATGCTGTTAAAAGAAGGCGAAACGTATAACCTTACTTACGAATGGTATGGAATGAAAAAACCTTATGTAACCGAAGTGAATCAGGCCCATGACGATGATCAGGTCGGAGGTCACTAAAAGAATGGCCCTCGCTAGCATTTTAGCGAGGGCTAATTTTTTATTATCAGGTTTCATCCTTATATTAGCGACTCGAACCTATTTATTAGTCCGGCCTACATATTTCTTCTATACTGCCCGCCTACTTCATAAAGCGCGTTCGTAATTTGACCGAGGCTTGCGACTTTGACAGTTTCCATCAATTCTTCAAAGATGTTTCCTCCGCTGGAAGCCACTTGCTTCAGACGCTCCAACGCTTTCCCAGCCTCTCCTTCATTCGAAGTTTGGAAGCGACGCAATTCTGTAATCTGGTGCTCTTTTTCGTCTTTAGAGGCACGAGCCAGTTCCATGGAGTCGATCTCTTCTTCAGAAGGCGGATTCGGGTTCAAGTACGTATTCACCCCAATGATCGGGAGTTCCCCGGAATGCTTTTTCCCTTCATAATACAGAGATTCTTCCTGGATTTTGCCTCGTTGATACTGGCGTTCCATCGCACCAAGAACTCCTCCGCGGTCATTGATGCGCTCAAACTCCTGCAATACCGCTTCTTCAACGAGATCGGTCAGCTCTCTGATGATATAGGATCCTTGGAGAGAGTTTTCGTTTTTCGTCAGGCCGAACTCTTTGCTGATGATCATCTGAATGGCCATCGCTCTTCGGACAGACTCCTCTGTCGGCGTCGTAATCGCTTCGTCGTAGGAGTTCGTATGCAAAGAGTTACAGTTATCCTGGATCGCAATCAGCGCCTGCAAGGTTGTACGGATATCGTTGAAGTCAATTTCTTGAGCGTGCAGGGAGCGGCCGGACGTTTGGATGTGATACTTCAACTTCTGGCTTCTTTCGTTCGCTCCGTATTTATCACGCATGACGATGGCCCAGATGCGGCGGGCTACACGGCCAAGCACGGTATATTCCGGATCCAGACCGTTGGAGAAGAAGAACGACAGGTTTGGTGCAAACTTGTTGATGTCCATTCCTCTGCTCAAGTAGTACTCGACATAGGTGAATCCGTTAGCGAGTGTAAAAGCAAGCTGGGTGATCGGGTTCGCTCCTGCTTCTGCGATATGATAGCCGGATATGGACACAGAATAATAATTACGCACTTCGTTGTCGATAAAGTATTGCTGAATATCCCCCATCATGCGAAGCGCGAATTCTGTAGAGAAGATACATGTGTTCTGTCCTTGATCTTCTTTTAAAATATCCGCCTGAACGGTACCTCGGACAACATTAATTGTCTTCGCTTTAATGGAAGCCGCTTCTTCGGCATTCGGCTCCCGGCCGTTTTCTTCCTTGAACTTTTCAAGCTGCTGATCGATGGCAGTATTGAAGAACATCGCAAGGATGATCGGTGCCGGACCGTTGATGGTCATAGAAACGGATGTGGACGGGTCAACCAGATCAAATCCATCGTACAGCTTTTTCATATCTTCGAGCGTACATATATTGACTCCACTTTCCCCGACCTTTCCGTAAATATCCGGCCTTTCATCCGGGTCTTCTCCATATAAGGTGACTGAATCGAAAGCGGTACTGAGACGCTTTGCATCGTCGCCTTCTGATAAGTAATGGAAGCGACGATTCGTTCGTTCAGGCGTTCCTTCTCCCGCAAACTGACGCTTCGGATCTTCCCCTTTCCGCTTGAACGGGAATACACCGGCGGTAAAAGGAAAAGCACCCGGAACATTTTCACGTAACAGCCACGTCAGACGGTCTCCCCAGTCGTTGTATTTTGGAAGGGCGACTTTTGGAACCTTCGTCCCGCTGAGGCTCTCCGTCGTGATATCCATCGTAATTTCCTTATCACGGACTTTGAATGTGTACGTGTCCCCACTATATCGTTCGTGAAGGGCGTCCCAGTCCTCCAACTTCTCTTTCGCACCTCGAGAAAGATGACGTTCATAATCTTCGATTAAGCGCTGAAGACTTTCTTTCGTTGCTTCATCTTCCACGAGCTCAGCCGTACCTTTCAGCTGATAGAGTTTACGCGCTTTTTCTGCCTGGTCGTCTGTTTCTTTATGGTAATTGCGGACGGCTAGCGCAAGATCGCGCAAATACTGCTTGCGCTCATTCGGAATGATAACATTCTGCTTTTCTACTTTTTCAAGACCGGAAAATGAGGTTTCATCCTGCCATGAAAATCTATCGTTCAGCTGATCAATGATGGCCGCAAACAGCGTATTGGTTCCAGGATCATTGAATTGGCTTGCAATTGTCCCATAAACCGGGAACTTGCTGTCGTCTTCATGGAAAAGCATATGGCTGCGCTGGTACTGCTTTTTCACTTGATTAAAAGCGTCTTCTGATCCTTTTTGTTCAAATTTATTGATGACAATAAAATCAGCAAAGTCAATCATATCGATCTTCTCAAGCTGTGATGGTGCACCGAATTCCGCTGTCATGACATACATCGATAAATCGGTCACATCGGTGATCGCCGCATCCCCCTGTCCGATTCCACTCGTTTCAACGATGATGAAATCGACACCAGCCGCCTTAACGACTTGGATCGCTTCTTCAACGGCTGTGGAAAGTTCGGAACGGGCATCTCTGGTTGCCAGAGAACGCATGTATACACGTGGGTTGAAAATGGCGTTCATACGGATGCGGTCGCCAAGTAAGGCCCCGCCTGTTTTCTTTTTGGTAGGATCCACAGATAAGATCGCGATTTTTTTATCAGGAATTTCATTGACGAAGCGGCGGATTAATTCATCGGTAAGTGAGCTCTTTCCCGCTCCCCCTGTACCTGTAATGCCGAGAACGGGAATCGTTTTTTCCTGTATTTTTTCAACAGCGCTCTCAAATGCGGCAACGGCTTCCCTTTCTTTCTTCGGTGTATTCTCTACATAAGTAATGAAACGGGCAATGGATTGATGGTCTCCGGATGAGAGGCCTTCCACTCCTTTTTCCACATCAAGAGGTGGCAGGAAATCGCACTCTTCAATCATCAAGTTGATCATGCCCTGAAGGCCTAGTGTGCGACCATCTTCTGGCGAAAACACGCGTGCTACCCCGTACTCATGAAGCTCTTTAATTTCACGAGGGATGATGACGCCTCCCCCTCCACCGTAAACGCGGATGTGGCCTGCGCCCTTCTGTTCCAGCAGATCGACCATGTACTTAAAGTATTCCACATGACCTCCCTGGTACGATGAAATCGCGATCCCTTGGGCATCTTCCTGGATCGCCGCATTGACCACTTCCTCTACGGAACGGTTATGGCCGAGGTGAATGACCTCTGCCCCTGTCGCCTGTAGAATCCGCCTCATAATATTGATCGATGCATCATGGCCGTCAAAGAGGCTAGAGGCCGTCACGAAACGGACAGGGTTTTTCGGCTTATAGACTGTCGGTTGTTCCATATCCGATCATCCTTTCTATTGAAGTGTTTCTTCTTTATCGAGACCTTTCAACAACAATTGAATTTGCGTATCGGTGTAGCTTTCGATCGTGAACGTGCGCTGCAGAATCCAGCGGCGGAATCCCCACATCTGTCCCTGGACAAAAATATTGTTGGCGATCAGCTTGATTTCTTCATCCGGGTGCTCTCCAGGAAGACTGTTGACGATGACTTGTTCGAGCATCGCCACCATATCGCGCTCCTTTTGCAACACGTAATCCTGAGCATCGCGCGGCAGGGACTTGACTTCCTGATACATGACGAGGACTTCATCCTGCATATCATCCATCAGTTGAAAGTAGGAGCGAATCGCATGAATCAAACTTTGTACACTCGTCTGATGAGGATCGATTGCATCTTCCATCCGCTCTTTGACTCGCTGATAAATGGAATCACAGACGAGGAACAGGACGTCTTCTTTCTTTCGGATGTATTCATAGAGGGTTCCGATACTGAACCCGGAAGCCTTCGCAATTTCACGGGTCGTCGTCTTATGGAACCCTTTTTCTATGAATAGAGTGACCGCGCCCTTGATCATCTGATTCCTACGCTTGGAGACGAGTGCTTCATCTTTAATGGTTGAAGGTACTTGTTTTTCAGCCAAACTCACTCCCCCTTCCTTACCCATTCACGAAACCAGGACCTGGCCAGTTCATATGGATCCGCATCCGGGTTTTGAAAAGCTTCAAGCTTCTGTGTATCTTTTTCAATTTCACCTTTGACTTCCCGCCAAATTTCTTCCCGGATCAAATCGTACACTTCCAGCTGGAGCTGCTGTTTTCGACGCTCCGCCCCTTTGTTCGTCTCATACAAAAACTCACGGTGGCTTTTCATACTTTCGTAGAGTTCCGCCATCCCTTTCGCTTCGGTCGAGATCGTTTGAACAATCGGCGGTTCCCATCCTTCCGGTTGCACGATCATCATGTATTCTTCTAGTGTGGATTTTAGTTTTCTTACTCCCGGTAAGTCTGCTTTGTTGATGATGAACAAATCGGCAATTTCCATAATCCCTGCTTTGAAAATTTGCAGGACGTCCCCACTATTCGGGGTCAGCACCAGGCCTGTCGTGTCAACGACCTTCATAATATCGAGTTCGGACTGACCGACACCGACCGTTTCAACGAGAACCACATCAAATCCGTAAGCATCACATACACGGATACTGTCTTTCGTCGCCCGTGCTAAACCACCGAGGCTTCCTCTTGTCGCCATGCTTCGTATAAAGATGCCGGGGTCGAGAAAATGCTGGTTCATCCTCGTACGATCGCCAAGCAGTGCTCCTCCACTGAATGGACTGGTAGGATCGACCGCTATGACAGCGACTGTAAGGTCCTGCTGCCTTAAATAAGTGAGCAGTTGATTGATGAGCGAGCTTTTCCCCGCTCCCGGTGAACCTGTAATGCCAATGTAATGCGCCTGTTTTTGTATAGAAAAAACATCGCTCATCAGCGTGAGTTTTTCTTCATCGTCATTTTCGATCAACGTAATCGCTCGGGCCAACGCCCTCATATCCTGCTTTTGGATTCGTTCAGCCAGTGGATGCATCACACAGACCTTCTATTGGGTGACCATACGGCCGACAACGAGTCTTTGGATTTCTTGTGTTCCTTCATAGATTTGAGTGATTTTCGCATCACGCATGTAACGCTCGACAGGGTAATCTTTCGTGTAGCCATAACCCCCGTGGACCTGGACCGCTTCTGTCGTCACTTTCATCGCTGTGTCTCCTGCAAACAATTTGGCCATAGCAGAAGCCTTGGAATATGGCAGTCCCTCAGACTCTAAATAAGCGGCCTGGTAAGTAAGCAGACGAGAAGCTTCAATTTCTGTCGCCATATCAGCGAGCTTGAAAGAAATTCCCTGTAGATGAGCGATCGGCTTGCCGAACTGTTCACGCTCTTTAGCATAGTTGACGGATTCATCGAGTGCCCCCTGCGCAATTCCAACAGCCTGTGCTGCAATGCCGTTACGACCACCATCAAGGGTCATCATCGCCACTTTAAATCCTTTTCCTTCTTCGCCGAGCAGGTTTTCTTTAGGAATCTTGCAATCTTCGAAGATCAGTTCTGTCGTTGGAGACGAACGAATTCCAAGCTTTTTCTCTTTCTTGCCTGTGGTGAATCCTGGTGTATCTTTCTCCACGATAAAGGCGCTGATGCCACGATTGCCCTCATTCGGATCTGTTTTCGCAAAGACAACATAGATGTCCGCGACGCCGCCATTGGTAATCCATACCTTACTTCCGTTCAACACATAGTGGTCGCCATCAAGTTTCGCCTGCGTACGCATGGAGGAAACATCACTTCCTGCTCCCGGCTCAGATAAAGCGTAAGCTCCCAGCGCTTCTCCTGATGCGAGTTGAGTCAAATATTTTTTCTTCTGTTCTTCTGTTCCAAATTTGTAGATCGGCCAGCTTGCTAAAGAAATATGCGCTGAAAGGGTGACCCCTGTCGAAGCACAGACGCGGGAAAGTTCTTCAACTGCGATCACATAGCTGACGAAATCAGATCCGATACCGCCATATTCCTCCGGCCATGGAATCCCCGTTAAACCAAGCTCTGCCATTTTATTGAAGATTTCACGATCGAAGCGTTCCTCCTCGTCCCTTTCAGCAGCTGTTGGTTCCACTTCATTCTTTGCAAAATCGCGAACCATTTTTCTAAGCATTTCTTGTTCTTCTGTTAAAGTAAAATTCATTCTGTCATCCTCCTAGTCTGTGATCAGATGATTGCCTATGACGATTTTTTGTATTTCACTTGTACCTTCATATATTTCACAAACTTTGGCGTCCCTGAAGAAGCGCTCGACCGCATAATCTTCCGTATAACCGTATCCTCCATGGACCTGCACAGCTTCAATCGACGCTTTCACCGCTGTTTTGGATGCCATCAGTTTGGCCATTGACACTTCTTTTCCACACTTTTTGCCGGCCGCCTGCAGAGAAGCGGCGTTATAGACGAGAAGCTTCGACGCTTCTACTTCTGTCGCCATATCGGCAAGTTTGAACGATACGCCTTGCAAATGGGCGATGGGACGCCCGAACTGCTCTCGTTCTTTGGCATAGGAGACCGCATGCTCAAGCGCCGCCTCCGCAATTCCAAGGGACTGGGCGGCAATGCCGATTCGTCCGATGTTCAAATTGGCCAGCGCAATTTTATACCCTTCCCCTTCTTCTCCGAGTCGTTGGGAAACGGGAACCTCGCATTGGTCAAAGTTCAACGAAACGGTACTGGACCCGTGCAGCCCCATCTTTTTCTCTGCCTTTCCGATGGAAAAGCCAGGGGTGTCCCGCTCTACGATAAACGCACTCAATCCTCTCTTTGTTTCCACATCCGGATTCGTACGGGCGAAAACGATGAATGTATCTGCATTTCCTCCGTTGGTGATGAACACTTTAGAACCGTTGAGAATGTAATGGTCCCCTTGCTTTACTGCTCGTGTTTTCAGACTGCTCGCATCAGAACCCGCACTCGGTTCTGTCAGGGCGAATGCTCCTAAATATTCACCTGATGCCAGTTTCGGAATGTATTTGTTCTTCTGTTCTTCTGTACCGAAATACAAAATTGGATTTGTTCCAACTGAGGTGTGGACAGATAGAATGACTCCGAGCGTCGCACTCACCTTTGAAATTTCGTGAATCGCGATGATATAGGAGATGTAATCCATCTCAGCGCCGCCGTACTTCTCTGGAATAGGCACGCCCATCAACCCGAGTTCCCCCATTTTCGGAAGCAGCTCGGAAGGAAACCGATCCTCCCGTTCCATCCGCTCCACGGCAGGTGCCACCTCTTTTTCCGCAAAATCGCGGACCATTTTTCTCATCATTTCCTGTTCATCCGTGAACTGCAAATTCATTCTCGCTCTCCCCTTCACACGTTATTCGTAGGTGTAAAAACCGCGTCCAGACTTCTTCCCGAGCCAGCCTGCTTTCACGTATTTACGCAGAAGCGGACAGGGACGGTATTTGCTGTCTCCAAATCCTTCATGAAGGACTTCCATAATATATAGACACGTATCAAGACCGATAAAGTCAGCAAGCGTAAGTGGTCCCATCGGGTGATTCATCCCAAGCTTCATGACGGCATCCACATCTTCAGGAGATGCTACTCCTTCGTGAACCGTATAAATCGCTTCGTTAATCATCGGCATTAAAATTCGATTGGACACGAATCCTGGAAAGTCCTCGACTTCGACAGGGGTTTTTTCCAATTTCTTCGTCATATCTTCAATCGCCTGATACGTTTCGTCACTCGTCTGGATGGCACGAATGATTTCCACCAGCTTCATTACAGGTACAGGGTTCATGAAGTGCATGCCGATCACCTGATCTGGACGCTTAGTCGCGGCAGCAATTTCCGTAATCGGTAAGGAAGATGTATTGGTTGCCAGAATGGCATGTGCAGGAGTAATCTCATCCAGCTGTTGGAAGACGCTTACCTTCACATCCATGTTCTCAACGACCGCTTCCACGACAAGGTCACAGTCAGAGGCGTCCTTCAAGTCAGTCGTTGTCTGTAAGCGGCCATACGCCGCTTTTTGATCTTCTTCACTCATTCTTCCTTTTTCAACCGCCCGCTTCAGGCGCTTTTCAATACCCGCCAGCCCTTGATCCAGTGCATCCTGGCTCATGTCGTTCATTTTTACGTTCAATCCGGCCTGAGCAAAAACCTGAGCAATTCCCGCACCCATCTGGCCTGCCCCTATGACCATGACTTGATTGATTGTCATCCCTCATTCCTCCTTATTGTTTCGGTACCTCGATCAATACGGCGTCTCCTTGACCTCCGCCAGAACAAATCGCTGCGATTCCAAGTCCACCGCCACGGCGTTTTAATTCGTGAGCAAGGGTGAGAAGAATACGCGCACCACTGGCTCCAATCGGGTGACCCAGTGCAACAGCTCCACCATTGACGTTCACTTTATCGTGGTCAAGTCCTGCAATTTTGCCACTTGCTAAGGAAACGGCAGCAAAAGCTTCATTCACTTCAAACAGATCGATCTCTTCTATGGATTTCCCGGCTTTTTTCAACAATTTATTAATGACGAGTCCAGGCGTCTGTGGGAAGTCCTGAGCTTCCACAGCAATTTCATCGTGCGCGAGAATCGTGGCCAGTGTCTCCGCACCCAATTCTTCCGCTTTTTCGTCAGACATGAGCAGCATGGCACAAGCTCCGTCGTTGACCCCAGGGGCATTTCCTGCCGTGATCGTTCCCGTTTTATCAAAAACAGGACGAAGTTTAGCCAAAGCTTCGACCGTCGTATCTTTTCTTGGCGCCTCATCTGTATCGACAACTTTCGGATCGCCTTTTCTTTGAGGAACTTCAACTGCTGTAATTTCTTCCCCAAGCGTTCCTTCTTCTATAGCTTTCACAGCTCTCTGGTGGCTACGATACGCCCATTCATCCTGCGCTTCTCTTGTTAATTCAAATTCTTCAGCTGTCCGGTTTCCGTAGTTTCCCATATGGACATTTTCAAAGGAACATGTCAAACCATCATGCACCATCATATCTTTGACGGCGCCGTCGCCCATACGGAATCCAAAGCGTGCTTTCGGCATAAAGTAAGGCGCATTGCTCATGCTCTCCATACCTCCAGCAACGATGATATCTTCTTCCCCTAAACGGATGAACTGATCGCCCATCGTCACACTACGCATACCAGAGGCACATACTTTGTTTACGGTTTCTGTCTTTACATCCCAAGGAATGCCAGCTTCCCTTGAAGCCTGGCGGGAAGGCAGCTGTCCCTGACCGCCCTGAAGGACAGTCCCCATAATGACCTCATCCACATCTTCTGCTTTTACGTTGGCACGTTCCAAAGCTGCCTTGATCGCAATACCTCCAAGCTGTGCAGCTGTCAAAGGTGCAAGCGATCCTCCTAATTTTCCAAAAGGGGTACGGGCTCCAGCAACAATTACAGTTTTACGCATGTTTATTCCTCCTCTTATTGATAACGCTTTCAAAATTGACGATTGAACGCTCGCTCAAAATCGCCCCATAAGGAAAGTGTACATAAAACACTGTACACTTTCCACAATTTTCATACTATTTTTTCTTTTAACGGGATCGTTCGACGGTCAAAAAATTGGTCAAACGTTTGATTAAGCGGTCTTCTCTTCTGTTTTCTCAAACATGGATTTTGCGAGGATCTCGGCAATATCCATCGTGCTGACTTCCTCTTCCACTTCTTTCGCTTTCGTTCCATCGGAAAGCATCGTCAGACAGAATGGACAGCCACTGGAGATCATTGTCGGTTCAACTTCAAGCGCCTGTTCGGTACGGGCGACGTTGACACGGTTTCCGGATTTCTCTTCCATCCACATCATCCCGCCCCCAGCTCCACAGCACATGCCGTTGGAACGGTTACGCTTCATTTCAACCACTTCGACGCCAGGAATCATTTCTAACACCTCACGCGGTGGCTGGTACACTTCGTTGTAGCGACCGAGGTAACAGCTATCGTGGTAAGTGATTTTCTCTTTCACGACCCCTTCTGGTTTCAAGCGGCCCTCTTTCAACCATTCGGCAAGCATTTCCGTATGGTGATAAACTTCAGCTTCAAGTCCAAAGTCCGGATACTCATTTTTGAAAATGTTGTAGGCGTGCGGGTCGATCGTAATGATTTTCTTCACGTTATGTTTTTCGAATTCTTTCATATTCTTTTCAGCAAGCTCCTGGAAAAGGAATTCATTCCCCATACGGCGGGCTGTATCTCCGGAGTTTTGCTCTTTATTACCAAGAATTGCGAACTTGATATCCGCTGCATTCATCAGTTTGGCAAAAGCCATCGCGATTTTCTGGCTGCGGTTATCGTAAGAGCCCATCGAACTAACCCAGAATAAGTATTCGAATTCTTCTCCTGATTTTTTCAATTCTTTCACAGTAGGGATTTGAACATCCTCATCCAACTGTCTCCAGTCTTCACGTTCTTTCTTAGAAAGTCCCCACGGATTTCCTTGACGTTCGATGTTCATCATCGCACGCTGTCCATCAGCATCCATTTTTCCTTCTGTCAAAACTAAGTAACGGCGAAGGTCGATGATTTTATCGACGTGTTCGTTCATGACCGGGCAGGCATCTTCACAGTTACGGCAAGTCGTACAAGCCCAAAGCTCTTCTTCTGTGATGACATCTCCGATCAAGCTCTTATTGTTGACTGCATCCAGCGTAGCTGCTGCTTCATCTGATCCTTGAGAGCGGGACATTTGTGCGAGCGTATTTCCTTCTGTTCCGGAAAACGCATAAGCAGGCACCCATGGAGATTGGCCGGTCACAGCCGCTCCTTTTTCTGTCAGATGATCTCTCAATTTTACGATCAGGTCCATTGGCGAAAGCATTTTACCGGAGCCTGATGCCGGACAGACGTTGGTACAGCGTCCACATTCCACACAGGCATAAAAATCGATCATTTGCAGCTGATTGAAGTCTTCGATTTTTCCAACTCCGAAAGATACGTCTTCTTCATCTGCATCTTCGTCGATTTCAAAATCAATCGGTTTTAGTTTTCCAGGTGGTTCTTCACGGCTCAAAAACACGTTGACTGGTGCTGCAATCAGGTGTGCGTGTTTCGACTGAGGTACATAAACCATGAATGTAAGCAGGATGAGCAGGTGGATCCACCACATAATGAAGAACACGGTTGCAGCAGCTGCAGGAGGCAGCCAGCCGAAAGCGCTTGCAATTCCGGACGCAACAGGTTCTGTCCATGCACCTTCATGGCCATGCCAGATGAGCCCCATGCCATTTCCTACAAGAACGGTGACCATCAAAGTCCCAATAAAGATCAGGACAAGTCCTGCCTTGAAGCCACGCTTCAAGCGAACCAACTTCTCAATATAACGGCGGTAGAACGCCCAAATGACAGCGACTAGGATCGTCAGTGTCACGATTTCCTGAAAGAATGTAAAGCCTGGATAGA
This sequence comes from Halobacillus sp. Nhm2S1, assembly GCF_019599545.1. Taxonomy (GTDB): domain Bacteria; phylum Bacillota; class Bacilli; order Bacillales; family Halobacillaceae; genus Halobacillus. Next base: position 612,656 of record NZ_JAIEZV010000002.1, read on the forward strand.
AAGGCCCTAAAGGCAGATGAGAATCTGGAGCCAGTCCCTTCCAGATAAAGTCGATTGCCCCGAATTGGACGAGGATAAATCCATAAAACATCATGACGTGGATGATGCCCGACTTCTTATCTTTCAATAACTTCTTTTGTCCAAAAACATAAATCCAAATCTTCTGCAAACGCCTCTTCAGCTGTCTGTCATACTCGAATTTTTTCCCCAGTTTAATGTAAGCGACGCGGGTCTGAACGACACGGACGAACAAGTACAGGCCGTAGACAAGGACGCCAAGGAATAAAATCCAGTTTGCCACCAACAACGGATTCATTGGTTCTCCCCCTCTTTGTTGTTGTCGCGCGATGGCGACTTCCCTTTTCTCCGATCAGAAAATCGACAATTAATCTTATAATTTTCTGAATCTTATAGCTTTACTATAAATTATGAATGAGCATTCAGTCAACATATTTTCGTGTTTTTCCTTTTGAAACCTGTAAAAACGGGGAAACTATCAGGAAGATATTTTTTAGGAGGGAAGAAAGATGCTCGTCACTATCATATTATTTATCCTTTTGTTTCTATTCCTTCTTTTCATCGACTTTAGAATGGGACGGGCAAAGCACAAGAAAAACCATAGACCCATTCCTTTACCGGAGACCCTCGGTAATTACAAATTATATAAGAATGGTTCGGTCCTTTTTGAGCAGATGTTCCAGGAAATTTCTGAAGCTAAGAAACAAGTCGACGTCTATTTCTACTTGATCGATAACGATTATATTAGTGAGAATTTCTTAGATGTATTGAAGAACAAGGCCAGAAACGGTGTTCCTGTGCGTCTGCTTGTCGACAGGCTCGGAGGATACAAAATTAATAAGTCAGCCAGAAAGAAACTAAAAGACGCAGGGGTTGATTTCTATTTCGCCGAAACTCCCGGATTCCCCTTCTTTTTTTATCGATTAAATAGGAGAAATCATAGAAAAATTACGGTTATTGACGGAAAAGTAGGATATGTAGGTGGATTTAACATCGGAAAGAATTATATAGGGGAATCAGCAAAATTCGGAGACTGGAGAGACTATCACCTGCGTTTGACAGGCCCCGTCGTTTCAGAAATCCATAAGGTCATGCTGGATGATTGGTACCTGGCTTCAGGAGAAACACTCTCTCCTTGTGAGCCTTCTGATGACGGAGAGTATAAAATGAACATTATGGCGACCGACGGTGTCGAGCTGGAACAAGAATTTTCGAAGATGATTACCTCTGCAAAAAAAGAAATTCTGATCGGCTCTCCCTATTTCATTCCGACACCCAGGTTACAAAACGACTTAAAGCAGGCCATTGACCGTGGCGTTGAGCTTCACATTATGATCCCAATGAAGGCCGATCATCCATTTGTAAAGCCTGCAGCCATCCCTTATTTAAAAGAGCTTTACTATAGTGGAGCCTCTATTCGTTTATTTGATGCAGGCTTTTATCATTCTAAAATCATCATCATAGACGGAACATTTGCCGATATTGGTACGGCCAATTTCGACCGTCGGAGTTTCTTTTTAAACAAGGAAATCAACACCTATGTGTATGATGAGGACTTCATCAATGACTTGCGAGCGGCCTACTTTGAAGATGCTGGTGACGCCATTCCTTTCAATGAACACTGGCTCAAGCGCCGTTCATTCACCACCCGCCTGAACCAGAGAATTGCCGTATTGTTGAGACCGTTCTTGTAATCCTTCACTTGAAAAATTCAGCGAACATGGGACCTGCCCACGCCATAACTTTAAAACCGAGGTAGATCCCAATGATTCCTGCAACTCCGGCAAACGCAGGCGGAGCTGGAATCGGTAATTTGAACCCTGCAAAAACCAATCCAACGATGAACCCTGTAATCAATGCGAGAATGACTTCTTTCACCTTTTCCACAACCTTTCGATATGTAAGATCCAGTACTAGTTTTTGCTTGCATGCTCCTTGTCATGCAAGCTTCTTTTTATGTTACGAAACCCCTCCTCTATTGATTCACCAAAAAAGCCAACTGATTCCTACATAAGCTCCCTATAATGGAAGACTCAGTTTCGAGATTTTTGTTGAGTGGATGAGGGCTACAGGGAATTGCTCGCTTTCGGCGGGAGCGCGGTGAGCCTCCTCGGAGGAAAGCGAGTAGCTTCCCAGCCAATCCCTGACTCCTAATAAAGCAAACGAACCCCAAAAGTCTCAAAACTGAGTATTCCAAAACCTGCCATATCCTTCAATAACATAATACCTTTTTGTGTAAATATAGAAAAAGAGCGCCCCTGCTCTATTAGCAAAGACGCCCTTTTCCTAGTATATGGAATTACATTTGGTTTGGTGCAGAAACTCCGATTAATCGAAGTGCATTGTTCAAAGTTGTACGGACAGCTTTCATCAAGGCAATTCTCGCTGCTGTCAGCTCTGGATTCTCATCGTCCAGTACTTTGACAGCATTATAAAAGCTGTGCAGGTTCGATGCGAGATCGAATGCATATTGAGTCACGCGGTGTGGCGTGCGTTTTTCTGCGGCATCTGCCACCACTTGCGGGAATTCTCCGAGACGCTTGAGAAGGTCTTCTTCTTTCTCAGCTGTGAGATAGCTTCCGTCAAATGAATCTTTCACTAGACCCTTTTCTTCTGCCTGCTTCAGCATCGTGCAAATGCGGGCATGTGCATATTGTACGTAATACACAGGGTTTTCGTTCGACTCTGAACGGGCAAGGTCCATGTCAAAGTCCAGGTGGGAATCACTGGAGCGCATGGAGAAGAAGTAACGCATGGCATCAATTCCTACCTCTTCCATCAGTTCACGAAGGGTAACCGCTTTTCCTGTACGCTTACTCATTTTCACCTTTTCGCCGTCCTGGAACAAATTCACCATTTGGATGATTTCTACTTCCAACGTATCTTTTTCGTAACCAAGCGCCTGGATGGCTGCTTTCATTCGTGGAATGTAGCCATGGTGGTCGGCTCCCCAAATGTTGATCAGTGTATCAAACCCACGATCCAATTTGTTTTTATGGTAAGCGATATCCGGCGTCAAGTACGTGTACGTTCCATCATTTTTAATGAGTACGCGATTTTTGTCATCTCCGAACTTCGTCGTTTCAAACCATGTCGCATCATCTTTTTCAAACACATAGCCTTGGTCTTTTAATACCGCCAGCGCATCTGTGATCTGATCATCGTTATAAAGGGAAGTTTCAGAGAACCACTCATCAAATGGAACACGGAATTCTTCCAGGTCTGTTTTAATTTTATCCAAAAGGAACTTCAATCCATACTCACGGAAGAACTGAAGGCGCTCTTCTTCCGCAACATCGACCCATTTTTCACCGTCTTCACTGACGAGCTTTTCAGCTAAACCGATGATATCCCGGCCGTGGTAGCCATCTTCCGGCATGCTCCACTCTTTTCCGAGGTTCTGCATATAGCGGGCTTCCAGAGATTTCGCCAGATTGGCCATTTGGTTCCCGGCATCATTAATGTAATATTCACGGGAAACATCGTATCCTGCAGCATCCAATACATTGCAAAGGGAATCACCGACAGCCGCACCACGTGCGTGACCTAAGTGAAGGGTTCCTGTCGGGTTGGCAGAGACAAACTCCACCTGGATTTTATGCCCTTCTCCACTATTGCTGCGTCCATACTCTTCTCCAGCATCCAGAATCGTAGGCACCAATTCAGTCAAATACTGATTGTTCATATAAAAGTTGATGAACCCTGGTCCGGCAATTTCAATTTTCTCAATAGACGCTTTGGACTTGTCGAACTGCTCTACGAGATCGGTCGCGATGGCACGTGGGTTCTTTTTGGCTACGCGTGCCAGCTGCATCGCCATGTTTGTGGCATAATCTCCGTGCGCTTTGTCTTTCGGCTGCTCCAGGATTACTTCAGGCATTTCTTCCTCAGATGCAAGCTCAGCAGCAAGGACTGAGCGCACAATTTCATCCTTCAGTTTCTGTTCCATTTGTTCAACGATATTCATGAATCGCTCTCCTCCTCAAACGTCAACGTCAAGCGGTGGGCTTGAGTCACTTCATGGTTTAAAGTCATGGTATAACTTAAATACAGTCGGCCCTGTGTGGATTCTTCCAAAGAACGGAATTCCACTTTATCTGTTAAGGTTTTCATATGAAAATCACCATACGTATGGTGATATAAATTTTCCGTTTCCGTGGATGTCTGGAAAACCTGGCGCATTTCCACGCCACCGCTTCGTTTGATGCTGACATGTTCCGGTTTAATCGTCACCATCGTACTGACCGGTTCTCCGTCTTCCGGGTGCTCAGTAAAGGTGAGCACTTGCGTATCGCCTCGTTTAAAAAACTGCCCAGATTCCTGGATCTTCATCGTTTCTTTACGATCCCCATCCTGTATCTCTGTAACAAGCTGCACCTGGACATCTTTTGCGTGACTTGGCATGTTCCCTCCACCTTTTCTATCGCCATTTTTACGTACATGATATAACTAATATATTATAAGAACTCGAACAGAAAAACGCAAGCATCATTGTAGCAGAAGGTTGACGTATTCATGGACTTCCTTCACTTGGGCGACGTGATTCGGAATCGAATAAGCCGCATATAGAACTAGGATAGCCAAAACAATCGTCAAGTACCACTTGAATGATAGATTTTTTTTGAGCGGACGGCGGTCCGGCACAATGGCGAATAGTAAGAATGGAAGCAGGAGGCCGACCACCCATACATCTGTACTCCACTGTTTATTCTCCACAGAAACAGCCAAGGTGAACTGCAGAAGCTCGTTCATACGTTCTGCCACGTTCACTTCAGCCACCTCTGCTTTCCCTATTCCTTCGTTGATCACTAGTGTATCTCCATTCAACTCATACGAAATGTTGGATGGGTTCCAGTTTGCTCCATAAGTGAGAAGCAACAACGGGAGCATGATCAATACATAAATCGCTGCTACTCCAATCGTCTTTTTATCCAAAACAAAAGCTCCTTTGTATCGTGTCTTTTCAACTAGGTCGATCCATATAGAAAAGCCACTATGAAGACCTCTCACAGTGGCTTGTTCCATTCTATCATTTATTTGACGAACCCTAAAAGCATTTCGCGAATGAACTTACTGGCAGCAATCTGCGTCTTCTCTGTCGGGTCATAGGCCGGAGCCACTTCAACGAGATCCGCCCCCACAATGTTCAAATCGCTGCCCGCTAAGGCATGGATGCTTGCAAGCAGTTCTTTCGACGAGATGCCGCCCGCTTCTGCGGTCCCTGTTCCTGGGGCGAAGGCAGGATCGAGCACATCAATATCAATCGTGACGTATACCGGACGGCCGGCCAGTTCAGGAAGCACTTTTTTCAAAGGTTCCAGCACCTCGAACCTTGCCATATACATCCCGGATTCTTCTGCATATTGAAACTCTTCACGCATACCGGAGCGGATGCCAAATGAATACACATTTTCTGCACCCAGCAACTCACACGATTTACGAATCGGTGTCGAGTGGGACAACACTTCCCCTTCATACTCCTCACGCAGATCCGCGTGGGCATCAATATGGATGATCGCGAGGTCAGGATGTTTTTTGTACATCGCCTGAATGACAGGCCATGTGACGAGATGCTCCCCTCCAAGACCAAGAGGGAATTTTCCTTTTTCAATCAACTCATCGAGATACCCTTCAATAATATCCAGACTCCGTGCTGCATTTCCGAAAGGCAGCATCAGATCGCCGGCATCATGATAGTTCACTTCTTCCAAGTGACGATCGAGATACGGGCTGTATTCCTCCAGCCCAATCGAAGCTTCACGAATACGGTTCGGGCCGAAGCGTGACCCTGGGCGGAAGCTGACAGTCCAGTCCATCGGCATCCCGTAAATGACAGCATCCGCTTCCTCTTCCGTCGCCCGGCTCATGATAAATACTTTTCCAGAGTAGGATTCATCAAAACGCATGCGGGTCACTCCTTCGTCAGATCTTTGACGAACTTCGGCAGTGCAAAGCATGCGCGGTGAATTTCGTCAGTGTAATATTTCGTATCGATTTCTGCAAAACGTTCCTCTTTGACTTGTAGAGGGTCATGGACTTTACTTCCCATGGTAAATGTCCACAGCCCACTAGGATAGGTCGGGATGTTCGCTGTGTACACTTTTGTGATCGGGAAGGTTTCTTTCACATCGCTATACACCTGACGGATCAGATCTGCTTTAAACCATGGATTATCCGTTTGAGCGACGAAAATACCGTCTTCTTTCAAAGCTTTGGCAATTCCCTCATAGAACCCTTTGGAGAAAAGATTGACGGCCGGTCCTACAGGCTCTGTGGAATCGACCATGATGACATCATACTCGTTTTCACTTTTGGCGATGTGCATGAAGCCGTCGTCCACCTTCACTTCTACTCTTGCATCTTCGAGCGCCCCTGCAATGGAAGGCAGATACTTCTTCGAATACTCGATGACTTTTCCATCGATTTCAACAAGTGTCGCTTTCTCCACACTTTCATGTTTCAATACTTCGCGGATGACGCCACCATCTCCGCCACCAACCACAAGAACGTTTTTTGGATTCGGGTGAGTAAACAATGGAACATGGGCAACCATTTCGTGATAAACGAATTCATCCTTCTCTGTCGTCATGACCATGTCATCAAGAACGAGCATATTGCCCCACTCCGCTGTTTCCAGCATCTCTAAATCTTGAAAGTCGGTTTTCTCACTATGCAGGGAGCGATTGACCTTCGCTGTAATCCCGAAATGATCGGTCTGTTTCTCTGTAAACCAAGTACCCATGTTGCATTTCTCCTTTTTCATCTATGAAATAACTTTCATCGCTTTTGTGTTTGTTTCACTCAAGAAGTTTATTTTACTACGTATTCTCACATAATAATAGCAGTCTTTATACATTCGTAACAGTTAGGAGTATAAAAGAATGCGATCATTTTTCAGAACCACTTATAGATGGGCGGTCCGAGGAATGAAACTCACCGTCTTTGGCACAATCATAGGGATTGTCGGAATCATCGGCGTACTGATCTACGCTATCACCCAGGGACCTCCATCGTTGATGACTGAACAAAATACCGTCTTCTACGGGACTGATGGGGAAATCATAGGAGAAGAGCAAGGGGCCGAAGAACGTTATTGGATTAACATAGAGGAAATGCCGGAATCTATTAAAGACGCGACATTAGCTATTGAAGACCGGCGTTTCTATAACCACTTCGGTTTCGACTTGAAGCGTATTGCGGCAGCTGCGCTTACGGACATTAAGCAAATGAGGATGGCCGAGGGGGCCAGCACCATCACCCAGCAGTACGCAAGAAACTTATACCTTTCCCATGATAAAACATGGAAACGGAAACTGAACGAGGCTCTCTATGCCTTACGATTAGAAATTTTTTATAACAAAGATGAAATATTGGAAGGTTATCTAAACACCATCTATTACGGCCACGGGGCTTATGGAATTGAAGCCGCTAGCCGGCAGTATTTCAACAAACATGCGGCAGATCTTACTTTGACGGAAGCTTCCATGTTAGCCGGCATCCCAAAAGGCCCGACCTATTATTCGCCACTCGCAAACGCGGAACGAGCAGAAGCAAGACAGCAGCAAATCTTAGCTGAAATGGAACGGAACGGCTATATCACTTCCTCTGAAAAAAGAGCAGCCGTGGAAGCGAGCATTTCCTATGCAGATGGTGAAGAAGATGAAACCCAGGAGATTGCTCCTTACTTTCAAGACCAAGTTGTTACCGAAGCGGCTCAGCTTCTTGATGTAGACAGAGAAAGTGTACAGACAGGCGGCTATCATATTCACACCACTTTAATTGAAGAGCATCAACGGATTCTTGAAGAACAGGTGAAAAGGACCATTCCAGGAAGTGCAGAGATCCAAACCGCATCTGCGGTGATGGATAGCCATTCTGGAGCGATTACCGCCCTTGTCGGTGGTAAAGATTATGGAGAAAGTCCATTCAACAGAGCCACCCAGGCGAAGCGTTCCGTCGGTTCAACCATCAAACCTTTTCTGTATTATGCAGCGCTCGCAGAAGGGTATTCCCCTGTCACGATGAAAGAGACGCAGCCTATTGAAATTGAAGTGAAAGGTAAAAGTGAACCTTATATCCCTTCTAATTTCAACGACCAATATGCAGAGGAACCGATTTCCATGGCCCAAGCCCTGGCCGTTTCCGATAATATTTATGCGGTGAAGACCCACATGGATATCGGACCGGAAAAGCTAGGAAAAACAATGAAGACGTTCGGTGTTGAGGAGACGTTCAAACCACACCCGTCCCTTGCCTTGGGATACTCTTCCATCTCCCTTTTCGATATGGTCAGTGCCTATGGAAAAATGGTGAAAGGAACGGAATCCATAGAAGGCCATACCATCGCTAAAATTACGGACCGGCATGGGAATGTTCTTTATGAGTACAAACCGACTTACAATAAAGATGATGCTGTCGATCGAGTGCGGGCATTCACCGTCACCCATATGATGACAGGAATGTTCGATCCGGTTTTAGACGCTGATTATGCATCGGTTACTGGGACTCCAATTAAAGGGAAGCTGACACGCATGTATGGAGGAAAGTCCGGCACCACCGACAACGACAGCTGGATGATCGGATTCAGTCCTCAATACGTCTCCGCTGTATGGGTCGGGTATGACGAAGGCAGCAAGCCGCTTGAAGGCTTCAATGACCATCGGTATGCAAAGGCTATCTGGGCGGATACGATGGAGAAAATACATGAGAATGAGCCTACAGCAGCCTTCATTCCACCCCCAGGAGTAAAAGGAGTCTACATTGATCCTGAAACCGGCTATGTTGCAGGCCCCAACTGTCCTCAGGAAAGATTAGTGTACATGGAAGAATCCGATATACCTAAGGATGTTTGTGGCGGGGACGAAAGTAAAGATGTTGATGATGAATTCAAAGATGATCCATGGTTCAAAGATGTTGTTGATTGGTTCTTTTAATGCTTTTCCGGTCGCTTTGGCGCGACTCATGCCTCCTTTGGCGCGACTCATGCCTCCTTTGGCGCGACTCATGCCTCCTTTGGCGCGACTCATGCCTCCTTTGGCGCGACTCATGCCTCCTTTGGCGCGACTCATGCCTCCTTTGGCGCGAAAGGTCATCCTCACATCGGATGACCTTTCGCTTTTTTTAAGAAACATTGGGGCAGCGTTCATCAGAAAATAAAAAAAGACAGAGAAAACGACCGGGGATAACCGGTCGCTTTCTCTGTCCTAGTAAACATGTATAACCCATGTGTTACTTAATATATTACCCTTATCGCTAATTCGTCAAGATTGGGCGTCTGAATTCTTACACTTTTTTCATGAACATTTTGTGAACAAATCGTGAACACCTTACAAAATGGCAAGGTCAGCGATATCATCCAAGGGGATACGGATTGTCTCTTTTGTTTGTCCATCCACCCCCGTTACCATGTGATTGTTACGGTTCACATGGGTCACCTTCATCCTTATGTCTTCATAATCGAAACCATTGTGGACTCTAACCTGGACAGTAAGATTGTCCGTTAGTGCCCTCTGCAAAAGAAAATCAATCTCGACAGCTTTCTGTTCATCCATGATTCCTTTTTCTACCCGCTGGTCTTCTTTCCAAAGTTTTTTCACCATTTCTACATGCTCCGGTAACATGAGCGATGTCCACTTGATCGTCCCGCGATCACGATTCCGGTTATCCATTATTGGCTCCCTCCACCACGAACGTTTGTTCTTATTCTATCATAAAAGAGGGAATCGTAAACTGGAATTTTCATACTTACGAAAACCATCCGATGTCCACCCATATCCTTCTCTAGTCCAGAAAAGTAAAAAAAGTGGGAGTACACATCAGACTACTCCATTTCTTTGTTTCCTGCGTTGGCTTTCTTCTGATATCCGAAAACGAAAATACAACTGACATAGATCACGAATGCGCCTGCAACAAACCATAGCCCTGATGTTAAATACTCATGGTCTGCATAAAACGACCATTTAAACAGGAAGTGAAGAATTCCTGAAATCAAACCCACAAAAGCAATTACCAAATGGAACACTACATCATCTTCTAAAACCCTTTTCATAGGAGTTTCTCCTTTCTTCTATGAGAAATCTAATTAGAAAGAGGGAAACCCTTCAGATTCCCCTCTCTCCGTATCGATGCTATGAGCTTTCCACCATGAATTATTGTACACCCAGAGAGTCTTTTAGTTCCTGCGCCGTGTTCTCCCATAATTCTGGTTTAAAGTCACGCAGATATTCACCAAGCAGCTTCTTGGACTTTTCATCAAGGTGATCGACGACAAAGCGCCCCTTCAAAGATTTATCCATATGATTCACATGTTCAGGCATCAATTTGTATCCGCGCTTGATGGACCTGTCCACGACAATCTCACTGGCAGCCACACCATGGTAACACGGCTTTCCTTCCTGATGATCCACCGTTACCCATGCAATCCAATATTGCAGTCCGTTTTTAACCACTTCACGGTCCGTGATGAATTTAATACGTTTCTCTACCTTACTGCGCGCATGAAGCGCACCCATATCGACATAGGCTTCCTCTTCATTAGGATCCACAATGACCGGGGTCATATTTTCCAAACTGATGGAACCGACACCATATCCCCCATGACCATCGGTCGAATCATCTTTAATAATTGTGAATTGGTTCTTCTTTTTATCGTTGCTTTCACCTTTGTTTTTAAATTGATCGAACTCTTTCATAAAGCGATCCTCCTCTTCGATCGTCCTCTTATTTTGTCCCATTTTAACATACAAAACAGTTCTTGTTAGAAGAGATGCTCCATTATTGGTCAAACGTTTGTTTAACCTGCTCATATTCCTTTTTCAGCATGGAAAAAACGATGGTGTCCTGAAATCTCCCTCCATCAAAATCTGTTTCCCTTAACACTCCCTCTTCCCGGAAGCCGAATTTATTCAAGAGCTTGCGTGATCCCTCATTTTCAGCAAAAATGTCGCCGACTATCCGGTTCAGCTTCAGTATGTCAAACCCATATGGGAGAACAGTACGGAAGACCGCCGTCATGATTCCTGTCTTTTGATACGCTGGATGAATGACAGCCCCCAATTCCGCTTTCCTATGCCAAACACTCCATTTGTGAAAGCGAAAAAATCCGATGCATCTGCCTTCCTCGTTCTCAATCACCCATGGAACTTTTTTGTTTGCGGAATCCAGCCAGCCTTTCTTCTACGTAAGCTTCCACCTCTCTCAAAGACAGAACGGGATGGGGAGTGATGTACTTCATTGTATCTTGACGGCTCATGAACGGAAACAAAGAAGGAGCATCTGACACTTTCAGTCCTCGCAACTTTATCTTTTCCATTTCAAAGACAGGAATATGGTTCATATCGACTTCCTCCTATATCCATGGTCATCCCGAGACTCATCATCCCTCTTCTGTTCTGGCACAAAAACAAAATCACCTTCCTTGAGGGAATCAACTTTTCTTCCGCGCGTTTCCTTTCTACTAAAAATTTTCTTGATCCATGTATTCTGTTCTACAGGTACCCCAACACGACGCTGTTGTACTTCCTTGATTCCCTGGATGATCAACTGCATCGCAATAATGATAGCCATGAAACAAAGAAGCGTAGGAATGATGAGCCACCATCGCCCAGTCATCAACGAATCTTTGGCTGCTCCGATCATCCCGGACCATTCATAGGTGGTACTCGTTGGTGGGTCCGCCACAAAATCATAGCTGACTTTTGTCCCTCCAAAATAAATATCAAAAACACCCAGGTGGATGAAAATAAGCAGCGTCTGGATGAACTGCTGGCCAAAAATAATCCCCATACGGGCACTCAAGTGAGGCAGCAAATGCTTCCACAATAGATGAACAGAACTGCCACCAAGGACCTTTGTACTCGTGACGAACTCCTCTTTCATGATCAATCTCATTTCATTTCCGAACAACGTCATGACAAGGGGGACAGCTAAAAGTGTCAAAATGATGCCCTGATATAGAATTCTTTCTGTTTCGGTGGTGGTAAACCCTCCAGGTGGCATCCACAACACCGGCCTCAACAGCAAAAAGGCAATGATCGTCATCGGTAAAAAGTGCATGCTGTCCACCAGTTTTTCAATAACAAGCTGTACCTTTTTAGGTAGAAAGAAAGCATAAGGAATAGCTAAAATAAATCCAATCGCCATTCGTAAGAAAGCAATGAGGAGCCCGAAAATGATGGTATATTTTGCACCAACAAGAATTTGGTCCAACACGCTAAAACCAAGAGGGTCGGTACCTAGAAACACATACTCTGGTGTGTGGGGCATCGAACTGACAAGCGTCCCTTCATCATCGTAGATCAGCCTGTATTGATCAATCAGCGGCTCCGCGGTCATGGTATAAGTGATACTTACGATGATGGCCCCCATAATAACTGTAAACCCTAAGAGGAACTTCATATTCTTAAAATGAGCCACGATTTCTGACAACGCATAGGTAAACCACCCGCCGCCCCCTTTGAAGGAGACAGAACCTACAAAACTGTTCATACGGGTAGCCACTGCTTCGGACTTTTTCTCATCCTTAAACAGGAACAATTCAGTTCCTTGATAAATGATATAAAAAGGGGTAAACAGCATGAGAAGGATAAAGCTTGAAACAATCGGCCGAAAGTCATTGAGAAATGCCGTCGTAATCCCATTCATATTGAAGATATATTCAATAATCAACAAACTCGACAATGCCCCCCATACAATGATTTTAGAATGGTAGAACGCACTTTTGCCGATGTTCCGAGAAATATGTACACACAGTATGACAGCCTTCTCCAATCCTTTTCCCCTGGCCATTTGCACATAGGATTTCGTCCATTCTTCCTCGATCAATGCAAGAATTATTTTGTACATCGTCACCATGGGCAGGACGGCAATGGCGAGCATTGGAAGCAGGTAGACTTGCTCCCCCTGTCCAAGGGAAGCAATGGAAATAACCAGGATGTCCGTTTGTTTATAAAACCAAACGATGAACAATTGTAAAGAAAAAGCCAACAATAAATCCGGCACGCTCTCAAGCACGCCAAGAATACGGTCAACCACGGCTCGCAACCACCTCGGTAAGAATACAGTCAAGAATGCGCCTCCCAGGGCGAGAACGAATCCTAATAAAATCCCACCAAAAAAAACAGTCATAGAATATTGATAGGGATCCCATAAGTACTCAAGTATTGGCACAGGACGTCCCTTGAACAGATAGGTCCACTCCCCCGGGCTCCCGGCAAAAGCAAGCAGTTGGTTCAGCTCTTGCATGTAGTTTCCTACATCTAAAAATGCCCCCTGCCTGAACAACGCCGGTGAAGTGCTGATCAATAGGATTCCGACTATACCGAACACATAGTATGCGAAAAATTTTATGACCCTCATGTTCCTAGACCTCCACTCTACTTTCGGATTATGTTTTTTCAATTATCTGACATCCATTTTCAATAAAAAAGGTGTACATGATTGTACACCTACATTTCATCTTAATGAATGGAACGCAAATATTCAATAAATTTCCATCCCTCATCAATATCTTCTTGTGTGTAATTTTGAGCGCTCTTGACCGTGAACACTTTTTCGGTGATCTCTTCTTTCGGCAAGTGCTCAAAGAAAAGCATGGTAGAAACCAGTTCAAGGAAACGCGAACTGCGTCCATTCATTTCTTCAATATGGACATTCAATGGTGGAAGATCCATTTCATAGTGGGTCAAAAAATCTCTCCCGCTATCGGTCAGCTCGTACCGGTATTGATAATAATTCTTCTTTTCTTCTTTCGTTTCACTTATAAAACCCAGGTTACACATTTCTTCTATTCTCAACGTCAGCTCCTCTGAGTAGGGGCCATAAAAATGGAATTGGTAACGTTCTTCAAAAGGGATTTCACACTTTTTCAGTATGTAAATCATCTTCTGTAACTTCTTTCGGCCTACAATTTCATCGGTGCTTGAGAAAAACTGCATCAACTTCGCATGATTCTCCAACATGGAGGTTCACTCCTTATCCAAACAAAATTTCCATAATCCGCTTCTTCGTTTTACTTCGATTCGACATTTCCTCAAGGCGATCGAGAGGAATGTACAATTTATGATCCGTCCGTTTTTTACCAGAAATCGATTCAACAATATCCGAAAGCCTGGACAGTTCCTTCAACTCGTCATTCGGCTGCAGAAGGTGAATGGGTAACCTCTCTCCTTCTTCCCCAGGACGATAGAAGTCGTACGGAAGATCTGAACTTGAGTCAACGACTAAATAATAATCAGGGTTTAAACCCGCTTTAGTGAACAATTTGTATAGCTCCATCCATTCATTCATCTGGGAATTTGGATTGAACTCGATATATTTGAAAAGCTTCCGATTCACGAAACGATAGCATAAATCACTAAGGACCGTATCTTCTTCCTCCATCCATGTTTGGAAATAATAGAGGACGACCGCTTCATCCAACGCCAAATATTCTTTAAGTGAAGGTTCACCGGAAAAGAAGGACAGGAAATGCACCGGTTTGAGTTTGAAACTGTATCCTTCTTCGTGCAGTTCCTTCGCACGGTGGAGAATTTTAGTTAATATGACTTCCGCACTTCTCGTTACAGGGTGGAAATACACCTGCCAGTACATTTGGTAGCGACTCATAATATAATCTTCCACTGCATGCATGCCACTCTCTTTGACGACGACCTGATCTTCCATCGGGCGCATGACACGAAGAATCCGTTCCATGTCAAAATGACCATAGCTGACGCCTGTAAAGTAAGCATCCCGCTGCAAGTAATCCATACGGTCCGCATCAATTTGACTAGAAATCAAGCTCACGACGAGCTTGTTTTCGTAGGTTTTATTGATAACATCGGCCACTTTTTTTGGAAAACCTTTTTCCACTTTACTTAGAACTTTGTTCACTTCCGTATCTCCAAGTAAAATTGCCTGGGTAAAATCTTCATGATCAAGCTTGTACACTTTTTCAAAGGAATGCGAAAAAGGTCCATGCCCAAGATCATGCAGAAGAGCCGCACAAAGACATAGCAACCGCTCCTCCTGATTCCAGTTCGGACGGTCCTTGAAGTTCTCGATGATCCTTCTCACAATTTCATAAACACCTAAGGAGTGGTTGAAACGGCTGTGTTCAGCTCCATGGAACGTCAAATAGGATGTGCCGAGCTGTTTGATTCTACGGAGTCTCTGAAATTCAGCTGTTCCGATCAAATCCCAAATCACCCGTTCTCGAACGTGGACATATCGATGTACGGGGTCTTTAAAAACCTTTTCTTCACTTAACTTCTCATCACGATAGACCATCAGCTTGTCCTTTCTACACGACATTTTTATCTATTATATACCTTAAATTCCGACAAAAAAACATCTTGACAGACAGATATTGACAGGTATTCGACGGGAAACCTGTCTATAAGCGCTCTAACATTCGATATGAATTTTTTATCCAACAGAGAATTTTACAATCGATCTTCCATTCATGCAAGAGGCGAGTTTTGGTATAATGGACGTTGCTACTCGAAAAGGAGAACGAATGCTATGAGTGAACTACATCCACTATTAAAAACAGATACGTACCGTTTCATCGACCAAAGCAATTTAGGCCCCGGATTTTCGGCTCTACAGTCTTTTGCTATGGACGATGCATTATCCATAAGTGTCGGTGAACGTATAAGCCCGACAACGGCAAGACTCTGGGTCCACCACGATACGATCGTACTCGGGATTCCGGATGCCCGCCTTCCTTATATAAAAGAAGCCATTCAACATTTGAAGTCGAACGGTTATGATGTGATTGTCCGTAATTCCGGAGGGCTCGCCGTCGTGTTGGATGACGGTGTTTTGAACCTTTCCCTCATCTTCCCTGATTCTAAACAGGTAAATATCCACGACGGTTATGAGGCGATGGTATCGTTTATTCGCCTACTCTTTTCCGATTTGACGAACGGCATTGAAGCTTATGAAATTACTCAATCCTATTGCCCGGGGACCTATGATCTAAGTATTAATGGCAAAAAATTCGCAGGTATTTCGCAGCGACGAGTCAAAAACGGTTCCGCTGTCCAGATTTATCTTGACGTAAGTGGCAGCGGCGCTGAACGTGCGGCTCTTTTGAAGCGGTTCTATGAACTGGGCAAACGCAACGAAGAAACCCGTTTCAGCTATCCGAATATCGATCCAAACGTTATGGCTTCTTTGAATGAGCTATTAGGAACCCATTTAAGCGTTGCTGACGTGCGCGACCGTATCTTAATGAAATTACATGAACTCTCGGGTCACCTTGTTACCCATGCTTTAGAAGGAGAAGAAATTGACTGGTTCCACAAACGGTTTGAACAAATGATTAAACGAAATGAAAAAGCGCTCGACAACCTGAAATAAAGGTGTCGAGCGCTTTTCTATTTCTCCTACGGTTTTGATCAAAAAAAGCTCGCTGGACGTACGCGAGCTTTTTCCTCCCTTATAGAGCTTGAGCAGCAGTAATGATGGCGAGCTTGTACACGTCATCGGAATTACAACCGCGGGATAGGTCGTTTACCGGCTGGTTCAAACCTTGTAGAATCGGACCAACCGCATCAAAGTTACCCAGGCGCTGGGCAATTTTATAACCAATATTTCCGGCTTCAAGACTCGGGAATACAAACGTATTCGCTTCACCCATTAGAGGAGAATCCGGTGCTTTTTTCTCGGCCACAGATGGAACGAATGCCGCATCAAATTGGAATTCGCCATCAATTAATAGATCGTTGTTTTGTTCTTTGGCGATTTCAAGTGCTTGCGTCACTTTCTCTGTTTCAGGAGATTGAGCAGACCCTTTCGTTGAGAAGCTTAACATGGCAACTTTTGGATGGATGTCAAATAGCTGGGCTGTTTCTGCACTTGCCAAAGCGATCTCAGCTAAATCCTGGCTGTCAGGATTGATGTTGATGGCACAGTCAGCAAATACATATTTCTCTTCATCGCGGACCATGATGAATACGCCGGATGTCTTTTTAATTCCAGGCTTCGTTTTGATGATTTGAAGAGCTGGACGTACGGTGTCCGCTGTAGAGTGTGCAGCACCACTGACAAGCCCGTCCGCTTTACCCATGTAGACAAGCATAGTACCGAAATAGTTCCCGCCTTGAAGAATTTCACGTGCTTTTTCTTCTGTCGCTTTTCCTTTACGGCGCTCAACAAAGCTTGCGACCATTTCATCAAACTCCGCGTAGTTTGCAGGATCAAGAATTTCCGCACCGGAAATATCTACATTCAGCTCAGCGGCTTTCTGTTCTACTTTTTCTTTATTACCGACTAATACAGGTGTCAACATTCCTTCAGCACCCAATTGACTCACTGCTGTTAGGATTCTTTCGTCTAATGCTTCTGGAAATACGACTTTCTTGCCTTTTCCATCAATTTTAGACTTCAAAGTATCAAATAGGTTACTCATGATTAACCCTCCATTTTTTCATTCTGTTATACATGATAAGACCTTTTGTGTTCAAATGAAAGTGGTTCGAATCAAGTTTTCCGTTTGAAGCGATTTCATTTTATAACTTTACCCTATTTCTACAAAGATGATACTTCCCTGCCTGTTCACTCTTTTGTCATATCCGCATCGTTATCTATCCAAATATAATTGTGTTATATTTATGGAGGATGTTTAATTAGTACAATACTTCACTGTAAAAAGGAGCGATCGATCCTATGCCAGAAGCAGTAGTTACCATGGACGGCTGGTATTGTCTGCATGATTTTCGTGCTGTCGACTGGACAGCATGGAAGTATGCATCAAACGAAGACCGTGAAGAAGCGATCAATGAATTCAAAGAATTGATCGGACAATGGGAAGAAACAGAAAGTAACAAAGAAGGTAGTCATGCTTTATATACAATTGTTGGACAAAAAGCAGATTTCATGATGATGATTCTACGTCCGACTATGGAAGAGCTGAATGAAATCGAAACAGCTTTTAACAAATCCAAACTGGCAGAATTCACGAAGCCTTCCTATTCGTATGTTTCTGTCGTAGAGCTGTCCAATTACATGGGGAGTGCAAACGAGGATGATCCTGAAATTCAGGCACGCCTGCGCCCTACCCTTCCGAAGTGGAATCATATTTGCTTCTACCCGATGGACAAGCGCCGGCAGGGGGACGACAACTGGTATGTCCTTGAAAAGGATGAACGTGCCAAACTTATGTATGCCCACGGGATGACCGGCCGCCAATACGCAGGCAAGATCCGTCAAATCATTACCGGATCTATCGGTTTCGATGACTGGGAATGGGGCGTTACATTGTTTGCTCATGATGTCCTTCAATTTAAAAAGCTTGTTTATGAAATGCGCTTCGATGAAGTAACTTCGCGTTATGGCGACTTCGGATCTTTCTATATCGGAAACATCCTCAAGCCAGACGCTGTTGAGCAATTTTTACAAGTCTAAAGTAGAAAGCTGCCAGCCCATCTGGCAGCTTTTTTTTTACCCCATACCCTCCACAAAACTGCCATATTGTTGAAGATCATCATACGGACCATCCCTTCTTGGGAGGTCCTTTTTTGTTGTCCATCAGATAATATTTTTAATCATATCTCTATGGGCGTACAACATATAGTGTTAAAGAACATGCAATCATGCCTTTATTAAAGTGAGGTGACCGCATGGCTGTTGTCCCCTTCAATCAAGCCGACGTCAAATTATTAGCAAGACTTATGAGAGCAGAGGCTGAAGGAGAAGGTAAACTAGGCATGCTTATGGTCGGAAATACCGGAGTCAACCGTGTGCGAGGAGATTGCATCGATTTCACGGAGATCGATACGATTCGTAAAATGGTGTACCAGAGTCCCGGCGGTTTTGAGGCTACTCAAAAGGGATACTTCTACCAAAGGGCACGGAAAAAAGACAAACGGCTTGCAAGAAGGACGATCAATGGTGAGCGGTTCCACCCTGCCACGAATTCACTTTGGTTTTTCAAGCCTTCTGGAGATTGTCCAGCTCAGTGGTTCGGCCAATGGAATACGGGCAGGTTCAAATCCCACTGCTTCTATTCTCCGACTCGGTCTGACTGTCCTAGTGTTTATTAATTCCAATAAGGAGTGATTCAATTGGCACAGAAGAAACCGCAAATGGGCGGACAGGGTCAGGGGCAAGGTCAAGGACAGCCGATGTATGGCGGCCAATCCTCCCCGTATTACGGCCAAAACCCGTATATGCAATACTATCCAAGTGCACAGATGCATCAAGGGGTTCTACCGCCACAAATGCAGCAAGGCGGTTTACAAGTTCCACAAATGCAGCAAGGGCAATCTAAAGGAGTAAATCCTCCGAATATGTTACCTTCCGAAGAGTCATACATCGAAAACATATTACGTCTGAATGCCGGAAAACCTGCTACGGTGTATATGACTTTTGAAAACAACGATCAGTGGAACGCAAAAGTTTTCAAAGGAATCGTTGAAGCCGCAGGAAGAGACCACATCATTCTCAGCGATCCCCAAACAGGAAAACGTTATTTACTCTTGATGGTCTATCTTGATTACATTACATTTGACGAAGAAATCAACTACAACTACCCATTTGGCACCGGCCAAGGAATGGCCAACTATCAACCCCGTTAATGAAGCAAAAAACTCGCTATTTCGGTAGCGAGTTTTTCATTTCCATATTCAAAATTACTGGCTGAATGCCAAAAGAAAAGGGTGTACAGATGCGACCTCCATATGAGAGTTACCAAAGAGCCCAATTAGGTGCCCTTTTGTTAGCTGTAGTTCTTGCCGTGGTTGGTTTATTCCAGCTTGAACACCAATGGATCATCTTACTCATGTTCTATGTTCTAGCGGGGAGCTTTGCCTTAGAAGGTATGCTCGAGATGAAACGTCAGCAAAAAGTGAATGCTATCATTCAACTTTTGAGGGCGGTGATCCTACTATTTTTCACGACGATCCTTTACTTTTAGTTAAATATATTTGACGACAGCGTAACCCAGCAAAATCCAGCCGATTAAAAATGACAGACCCCCAAGCGGAGTGATCATAGCAAACATCTTGATTCCAGACGTAGCATAGATATAAAGACTTCCTGAGAAAAGCAGGATGCCAATGAAGAAAAACCACCCTGCACCTGTCATAGCACCGGTCTGGATTTTGCTCATTAATAACGCGGTGACAAATAAAGCCATTGTGTGGAACATTTGATAATCAACGGCTTTCCCCCATTGGTCCAGTCCTTTCTCAGAGACTTTCCCTTCAAGTCCATGAGCTCCGAACGCACCTAAAGCGACAGCTAAAAATCCATTAATGACGGCTATAATCAATAAAAGCTTCATTTCTTTTCCTCCTTAAAAATCGAAGATGGAAGACCCATTGGCCTCATCATGGTCAATTTTTGTTTCTTTATTCTCTTTTTGGACGGGCTCCGGGTTGCCTGCTCCCATCATCTTGCGGATTTCTTCGACAGTTGGTTCCTGAACAGCAGCCGGCGAACTTTGCGTACCTGCCTCTTCCTCAAGCAGTAAGTCAGCAAGCAACTTCACAGAACGCACATGTTCCCTCACTTTTTGCTCATTTCCATGCTGCAGCATCGCTTCCTGTATCTCACTGGACATCTTTTTCAAGACGGTTTTGTTGGTAATTGCCATAGATCGTTTTCTCCTTTTTCATAAAAGATGGTTCTCTGTCGTAGTTTAACACGTTCCCCTCCCCCCTGTCCTTTTATCACCAGCAGTTTCATCAAATGTTAAAAAGTTACCCCACTCTATCTTTTTATCCAATAATCCATATAAGCTCCCTTTACTTGAATACTCAGTTTCGAGACTTTTGTTGAGCGGGTGGCGCTGCGGGGAATAGCTCCCTTAAAGGAAGCCTGGCCTGGTTAAAATAATGAATGACACTCTCTGGCCATGGATACGGGGTCAGGGAAACGACGATTTGCAGTGGTTTGGATCCGTCAATAGAAAAACACACACGTTCGCGTGGCTGAGCAGGTTTTCCCTACAGAACTTGTCAGTTTGTTAGATGAATTTCGAGAACCTCTTTATGGCAAAGGGGTGGAGGGAAACGGTGAGACTCCTGTGGGATGTGCGTGGTAGATGAGACCCCGCAGAGCGTTAGCTCGAGGAGGCTCATCACTCGCCCACGGAAAGCGAACCTTTTCCCGGAGCCCCTAAACTCCTGTGAAAGTATCGAAATCGAATCTTCAATAAGCCAGCCTATTCTTTAAAAAGCATCTTCAAATATACCCTCATGCAAAAAGAACCTCGACAGAATGGTCGAGGTTCTTGAGATTTGGATTTACAGGGAAATGACTCCGATTTGGTTTAAGAAGATCACAATGATCATGACTGGCGCAATGAACTTGACGATCGTAAACCAAACGTTGCCAATCAGCCCATTTTTCATATCCGTAGCTTCTAATGCTTCGGACTTCTTGAAGTACCACCCTACTAGAAGCGCCATGGATAGTCCACCAAGAGGAAGCAAGATGTTGGAGGCGATATAATCCATCGAATCGAGGATATTCAAATCTCCAATCGGTGTGACGCCGGACCATAAGCCGAAGCCAAGGGAAACGCCAATTCCGAGTACAAACATGATGGATCCTACCAAAACACTCGTAGCAAAACGTGTCCAACCAAAAGCTCTCATAAAGTAGGCGGTCGGAACTTCCAGTATAGAAACAGATGATGATAAGGATGCCAAAATCAAAGCGAAGAAGAAGACCAATCCGATGATTCCACCAAACGGCATCTGCTCAAAAATACTTGGAAGTGTAATAAATACAAGAGGAGGGCCTGAACTTGGATCAATTCCAAATGCAAACACGGCCGGGAAAATTACAACACCTGATATGATAGCGAAAAATGTGTCCATGATCCCAATTCCAAGTGTTGCACTCGGAAGTTTGTTTTCTTTTTTCAAATAACTGCCGTATGTCAGCATGGCTCCCATTCCAAGGCTTAAGGAGAAAAAGGCTTGCCCCAGGGCTGCTATATAAATAGAAGGATTGCTAAAAGCCGTCCAGTCCGGTTGGAACAAGAATTGCAAGCCTTCTGAAGCCCCATCCAGAGAAAGGCTGAAGACTGCAAGACCAATCAAAATGATGGCCAGTAATGGCATGAAAATTTTGTTTGCCGCTTCGATCCCTTTCTTAACTCCGCTTAATACGATGACAATCGTCAGAATCATAAATAGGGCTGTCCAGGCAATTGGATGCCAAGAGTGGCTGATAAATTGACCAAATGCACCATCATACCCGACTTCGGGCGAAGTAAAGAATGAACCATTGATATAATTCCAGAAATAAAAGATTGCCCAGCCCGCTACCACAGCGTAAAATCCTAAAATCAAGAAGGCACTGGCAATACCAAAGAATCCAGTCAAATACCAGGGAGTCTTAGGAGCAAGCTTCTGGAATGAGCCTACAACATCGCTCTCCGCTTTTCTTCCAATACTAACTTCAGTTAATAACAGGGGTACTCCAATTAAGAGTACAAATAATAAATACAAAATCAAAAAGGCGCCTCCGCCGTTATTACCTGCTACGAAAGAGAATCTCCATATATTTCCCAGTCCGACAGCTGAACCCATTGCAGCAAGCATAAAGCCCAGCTTCGTCCCCCACTGTTCTCTCGCCATACTCTACACTCCTCTCACTCATTCACCTTTTTCAGCCGCTCTTTATTTTTCGGCTTAGTGAAATATTCATCAGCATACCATAGAATGAGGGAGTGTACATACATATTCTGAAATTTCATTTAATTTACAGCCGATAATCGATCGTGGAAGGGTTTCCAACTTCTTTATTCTTCTTTTTTTGATTCTTTTCAGCAAATTGCAAGCATTCTGTGCCCGTCGATTTCAAAACAAATGCAGAAGGCATTTCTTTCGTTTTGAACCCATAAGCCTCGCACGCTCTCGGAAAAGCAGGATTCCATGTGGTACGGAAATGCTTGCAGCGGAAGCAGTTAACCTTTTTCATATCGACCCTCTCTTCTGCCAAATGATATGGTAGAATCATAGCACAGCTAAAGCCCGCTCTCTAGGAGGCTATTATGGAAGCATGGTTCAGTGAACAAATTGATCAAACCTTTACCACATTCGGCACCAGCCATACATGGATGCTCTCCATGTACTTGGTGGTTTCTTTAGGAATCCTTTTTTTGCATCACCCTTTAAGAAATTCCAGCGTACTACATAACCTTGTGCGTTTCAGTCTATTATTCCTGTTACTATTATCTGAAATCAGCTACCAAACCTGGACGATCATCCATGGTCTTTGGATGGAAGGAAGCCACCTCCCCCTCCATCTATGCGGGGTTGCTTCTTTGTTAGGTGTGATCGCACTCCTTACCTATCATCCGAAATTAATTAAGATCACTTTTTTCATAGGCATTCTGCCTGCAGCCATTGCGTTAATCACGCCCGATATCCCACACGGATATGAACACTTTCGCTTCTGGAAGTTTTTTGTGCATCACATGGCCATATCCTGGACCAGTCTTTTTTTGATCGTATCGACAAAAGTTACAATTAGAAAAAAAGATTTGTTGGAAACCTTCTTCTATTTAATCATTTACAGTGCATTCATCTTCCTTTTCAATGCATTTTTCCAAACGAATTATTTGTATCTGAATGGGCCTCCCATTGCAGGTACCCCACTTGACTGGATGGGAGAGGGAATCATGTATTATATCAGTCTAGTATTTACGACATTCTTTGTTTTCTCCCTTATGTACCTCCTTTACAACCTCATCAAGAAAATTAGATAGCTCCCACTATGCAAGATAATGGCAGGATTGTCCAAGACTCGATTTCGAGATGTCCCGGGGTTCGTTTGCTGTATTAAGAGTTAGGGTTGGCTAGGAAGCAACTCGTCCAGCTCCATCGCCCATCCACTCAACAAAAGCCTCGAAACTGAGCCTTCCACTATAGGGAGCTTTTCTGTAAATAGCTTATATCAGAATAGGTAAGGGGTATAAACGATGAGGATGATCAACACCCAGATGACATCAACGAAATGCCAGTAATAGTTGAAGATTTTGTGTTTCTCTTTGAACAAAGCCTTCGGTATCGTTTGCTTGAACTGCACCATTAAAAGAATCATCCACACCAGTCCAAACGCAACGTGTGATGCATGAAGTCCAACGAGGACATAAAAAGAAGCGAGAAAGTTGTTCATCGTAAGAGTGTAGCCTTCACTCCAGTATTTGTAGAACTCATGAATTTCCAGTCCCATAAAAATACTCCCGAGCAGGAAGGTTGTACCCAGCCCGATCCAGATCTTGAGACGGTTCCAATTTCCCAACCCACTTTCCGCTATCAGTAACGTACCGCTGCTCGAAAGAAGGAAAACGGATGTCAATACAACGGTTCGCAGTTCGTACACTTCAGTAGGATTGGCCCCGCGGGGGGAGGGAGTGTAAAGGATATAGGTGGCGAACAAGGTCGCAAACATAATCGCTTCAACGACTAAATAGAGGAAGAAACCAAGTCTTTTGTCATTGAATAATACCTCTGATGTTTGCTTCATGACTCTTCCTCCTTTCGATACACAGCTTTCCTTTCATCATTAAATACACGGTAAATAAAGAAACCTAGTGCGGCGACTCCTCCCATCACCTGCATCCAAATCCATCCATATATAAAACCGAGACTCATGACAATCAATACACCTGCAAGCAATACAGGAGCGACCGTTTGAATAGCGATCGGAGAAGGTCTGGCCTCATTAGATTCGGGAAGCCTTTTTCTTTCCACTTTGCTATACCAGTATGCGTCGATGGAATTTATTTGTGGAACCGGATGAAAAGGATGCTCAGGTGCCGGCGACCCCACGGTCCATTCCAGCGTCCGTCCGTCCCACGGATCCGCCCCCACAGGGTCGGTAAAGCGGTGCGTCTTATACAAATTCCACGCGACAAAAAGCATACTCGCTCCCATCAAGAAGGCTCCGATCGTACTGACGAAATTCAATAGGAATACACCGTCTTCCCATGTGTAGGTGTAGACGCGTCGCGGCATCCCGTTTAAACCAGCAAAGTGCTGGGGCATGAACGTTAAATGAAAACCGATGATGAAGAGCCAAAAATGCCATTTGCCCAGTTTTTCATCAAGCATCTTCCCTGTCATTTTCGGATACCAATAATAAATGCCTGCAAATGCACCCAGGATCGTCCCGCCAATCATCGTGTAGTGAAAATGGGCAACAACAAAATACGAATCGTGATATTGATAGTCAGCTGCTGCTACGGCCAGCATGACCCCTGTCACTCCTCCTATGACGAATGTAGGGATGAACCCTAATGAAAACAGCATCGGCGTCGTTATTCTGACAACCCCTTTCCGCATCGTAAACAGCCAGTTGAATACTTTGATCCCCGTTGGGACAGCAATTAACATCGTCGTGATGGCAAAAATTGAATTGGCCAAGGCACCAAGCCCCACCGTAAACATGTGGTGCGCCCATACCATGAACCCTAGAAGTCCGATTAAAGCGATCGCAATCACCATGGATGTGTACCCGTACACTCTTTTTCTTGAAAAAGTGGAAATCACATCGGAAAAGATCCCGAAGGCAGGCAGAATTAATATATACACTTCGGGATGACCGAAAATCCAAAATAAGTGCTGCCAATACACAGGATCTCCGTATTCCCCGAGAAAGAAGCCCGTGCCGTAAATTCGGTCAAACATCAATAGCAACAGAGCGATCGTCAAAACCGGAAAAGCGATCAGGATAAGAAAAGAAGTGACGAGGGTAGCCCAGGAGAATAAGGGCATTCTTATCATTTTCATCCCTGGTGCTCGCAGTCGGAAGATCGTGACAATCATATTGATGGCTGTAAAAATCGTCCCCAAACCTGACACTTGGAGACCGAATATGTAGTAATTGTTATTAGGACCTGTCGTGAACGTATCTGTGGCGAGAGGCGCATAGGAAGTCCACCCGGCATTGGGGGCGGCGTTGAAGAAGAAAGCCATATTGAAAATGACACCCCCTGACACAAACAACCAAAAACTAATCGAGTTCAAATAAGGAAAAGCAAGATCATTGGCCCCTAACTGAAGAGGCACGGCGATATTCATCAGACCAATCAACAATGGCATGGAAACGAAAAAAATCATGACTGTACCATGTGTCGTAAAAACTTCATTATATTTTTGAGATTGGAAGACCCAAAAATCATTTTCCGGTATAGCGAGCTGTGTCCGGATAAACATCGCATCAATGCCGCCACGGATGAAAAAGACCATGGACAGCAAAATGTACATCGTTCCAATTTTCCTATTGTCTGTCGTGGTGATATACTCCCAAATCAATGGCCATTTCTTTCTCGTCGTCATCCACCATAACAAGGCCAATCCCAAACAAATAGATACAATCCAGGACACAACGATGTCTGATGGTACTTCCCCTATGAAAGGAACATTCATCCCTTACACCCCTTCCCCTCGTGTTTATTCTTTTTGCATCCAACTCTCAAATGCTTCCTGACTCATCACTTTTGTCTCAAACCTCATAAGCGTATGTTCTGCCCCGCAAAACTCTGCACACTTCCCCTGATACGTCCCCTCTTCACCTGGCTCAAACGATAATCGCGTTTCTTCACCTGGGAGAACATCGATTTTCCCTGATAAATTCGGAATCCAGAAGGAATGGATCACATCATTGGATGTCAGGCGGAATTCGACCTCCTGATCTACAGGTAAAACGAGCTCATCATAGGATTCTTTTCCGTTCTCATAAGTGAACTTCCAATTGAACTGTTGCCCTACCACTCTGACAATCATGGCATCGCCCTGAGATCCTTCTGCTGAACCTGAGACTTTTGAGGTTATATCATATGTACTTTTCACCGTTGGTACGGCTAAAATTGCAAGCAATAAAACAGGAACGACTGTCCATGTAATTTCCAGCCACTTGTTCTCCTTTTCGTCTGGTGGAATATCGAATTTCCTATTCCCTCGTTCACGAAACTTCCTAAGAAATTGGACGAATAAAATAAATACGACGATTAATACAAGCATCATAATCCCGAAACTCAGATATATTAAGTCCGTCAATTGATCAGCTGTATCGCTTTTTGGATTAAGAACTCTCATTTGGCACCCAGATAAGAAAGCGATTACGAAAAGGAACAACACTCGTTTCTTCACCAACTCTTCCCTCCCATGCGTTTAGATATCCGTTGTTATAGAACTGTCTAGTTATGCTCTATTACCTAATCCTTACAGAACAAAACTCCTTCTTTATCTCCCACAAAAGCTCCTGATCTATAAGGCGTTGTTTAGATGCAAGTGTGAGGAAATTGGTCGTTTGGGAAACGAACGATTTCCCGACGCACTATCTTATACGCGATAACCTCGCAACTACGGGTGATGCAAAACTCATATGGTCGATCATGTTTTTCATCCATATAATAAAGAAAAGTCCCCATTTCTGATGCGTCAGAAATGGGGACTTATTTGTTACCTTCCATGAAGATTCTCAAGCCTTTCGATACGGGCTTCTAATTTTTCATATTCTTCTTTTGAAACGAAGCCTAATTCCTTCATTTGGTCCTGGAATCTGGCTTTCGCTTGTTCATTCCACTCTTTATCTTTGCTTTGGCCTTTTGAAATCCAATGGTTCATCCAATTGTTGACCATTGTCTTCGCTTGTGACGGGCTTATTTCTCCACGCTTCACCATTTCGTTGACCATTTTTTCAAAACGTTCCTTGCCACTGATGGCAGCGCCTAAACCAAGATGGAATCCTTTCTTCAATAAATCACTCATCCTTCATTCCTCCTATTATGATGGATGCTTTTTAACATCCTCAAATGATTGAACGAACTTACGAGAAACCCAAGTACACCTACTCCTGATAGGATACCCCCGATCCAAACCGTCGGGAGGACTGGAACAATGAATGTGTAATATAAAGCAGCAGCACCGATTCCGGCTATGACGAGCGAAAAGAAAGTATAGAATAAATAGTATTGATGGAATAAATGGTTTTTTTGATGATAACTTTTCCATTCCCTTTCTTTATCCCCGTCTTCGAGATACTCCACCAGAGCTCGCGGCAGGGAAAGAAGTGGCCTCGCTGTCTCTTTGGCGATTTCTTTATAAAGCGAAAAACTGGAGGCTTCTCCTGACATCCATTCCTTAATCACCGGTCTGCCCCACTTGATTAAATCAATTTGGGGGTACACGGTTGTGAGAACCCCTACGATAATGGAAGTCGCACGCCCCAAAAAGGCATAATCGGCAGGAAGCTGAATCGGCTGTTCTTTCACAAACTCTTGTAAATCGCCCAGCATATCATTCATCATATGCGCATCCAACTTGTCAAAGTTCCCATCCAAGTACATGTCTGTCGTCTGTTTTAAGAGCTTCTTAACTTTTTCAGTATCCGCATCAGGGAGTAGGAAATCCATTTCCTGCAGTGATTCAATGACTCTGTCGTAATCATCTAATATGAAACCTTGAATCATTTTTCGGATTGAATTCGCATCTTCGTTTCTGATCTCCCCGACCATCCCGAAATCGATGACAACCACTGTCCCGTCTTCTCTTAACATTAGGTTGCCAGGGTGAGGATCGGAGTGGAACATGCCCGCATACAGAAACTGTTCCACACACAAGTCAAACAGCGTCCGAGCAATTTTTTCCCGATCGATTTTATGCTTTTTAATAAAAGATAAGTCCGTAATTTTTGTTCCTTCAATCCACTCCATGACAAGCACACGCTTCGTCGATAGATCTGAAAAATAATCAGGGATGTAGACTTCCTCAAAACCTGCAAACCTCTTTTTGAAATGATTGCCGTTTTCAAGCTCCATGGTGAAGTCCAACTCATTGCTGATTACTCGCACGACTTCCCGGTATAAAGCGGGCAGGTCTGCCTTCTTCCCGTATATAGTAAGCTTGTCCAGCATCCAAAACACAATCTTCAATGCTTTGAAATCCATTCGGAACGTATCACGAACCCGGTATCGCTGAACTTTGACCGCAACAGGAGTACCGTCGTGCAGATAAGCTTTATAAACCTCCCCGATCGAAGCTGACGCAATCGAGTCTTCGTTGATATTTGAGAGGTATTCATCCAGAGGCGCATTCCAATCTTCTTCAATGGTCTGTTTCGAATACTTGAACGGAACCGGTTCGACTCTGTCGACGAGCCCTTCTAATTCTTTAATAAATGACTGGGGTAAAAGATCTCCCCTGGAGCTTAAGAACTGACCGAATTTGATTAGGAGACCACCTAACAAGACCGCTTTTTTACGATATTCTTCCGCTTGCTTTGCAAGCATCTCCTCCCATTTCCGCTTTGTATCCTGATCCCAAATCCGATGCCTTTTTTCAAACCAGAAAATTTGTATGAGAAATTTCAACGCCATCCAGACGATGATGGAAATTCGATATATGGATATGTATTTCAACCGTTGTCCCATGTTCCTCCCCCTTCGTACTTCTGTACTTCATTCTTCCCTTCTCTTATTCTCGTCAATCATGAAAATTCTGAAGGTCATGAGGAAAATGTACCTAAAACTTTGTTCTCAATAGTATTATTTCGAGTACCGAAAAACCATTCAAAATGACTATTCTAATTTTTTAGAATATTCTACATAATAAAACTTAGATGTTTTTACAAATTTTTCATTAGGGGGATCTTATTTTGAAAAATAAGAAACTAACAGCTTTACTGTCAGCGGGTGCTTTGACCCTGTCATTGCTCTCCCCAGCTGCGGTAACAGAAGTAAGCGCAAGCAAAGTACAGGAAAATTGGAATGTCGAACGGTATAGTGAAAAGATAGATATTGATGGTCAATTGCAGCGCTTGGACGAGAGCGAAAGCTTCCAGCGAGAAGCAAAGCAAACGATTAAGGAAAATGCATCTAATGTAAACTTCAATGGGGAAGAAGGAAGCGAATCTGAATCAAACGAAGAGGCTTCAAGTACTTCTGCCACCGGTGAAACGAAAAAATTCCTCACTCGGGATTTAGCTTTTAAAAAGTTTACCCTTCAAAGCGTAGGAGAACATGCGGAAGTTTGGGTAGCCAATGACTTATCCTTCCCTGAAGGGGACGAGCGTCCGGCTCATGTAGTCACACCTGAGCAAGCAGACATAATGGCGAAAGAATTCGATGAAAACATGTATCCTGTAGCTACTGATTTCTTTGGCTCTCCAGATACATTGGACGGAACGAATGCTCAACTTGAAGATTTGGGAATTGTTCCTGAGGGTTACTATCAGGGAGATGGAGACAAGGTCATCATCCTTGTCGATAACGTGCAAGATGATAATTATACAGATCCAACTTATCCATTCTTTGTTGCTGGATTCTTCTGGCAGACATTAGAAAATTATATGGACCGTAACATCATCACCATTGATTCAAGAGACTGGGATACACGCCTGGAAAGCACATTCTTCGGAACGACAATCCATGAGCTACAGCATCTTATTCACGCAGATAACGACGGTGACGAAACTTCCTGGTTAAATGAAGGAATGTCGACTTTCTCTGAATACCTGGGCGGCTATGGGCTGGATTCTGGATCGATCAACTTCCTGCTCGATCACCCGGAAAACTCGTTGACAAGCTGGGACGAGCACGTAACTGCTGAAACTGGACCAGAGACTATTGCTGATTATGGGCTGGTTCAACTATTTACCCTTTACAACTATGAAAGATTTGGACAAGAGTTCATCCGCCACGTTGCAAAAGATGAGCTGAACAGTATTGAAAGTTTCGAAAGCGCCTATAAAGACTTTGGTTTGAACGTAACATTCAATGAAGTTTACCAAGACTTCTCTACAGCCTTAGTTGTTGATGATCCGAAATTCAAAGGCGGAAAATATGGTTTTGAAAACATCGACCTGCGCAACCTTCCTATCGGAGATGGAGAAACACGCGGAAAAACCGTCAATTTTGAAAAAGCGAAAGACTATGAAAAAGAGGGTGTCCCTGCCTGGGGTACAGACTTTAAAGAGTTCAACTTCGAACCTGGACAGAACGTAGAGTCCTTCAAGTTTAATGGCGTAGATTTTGAAGATAACACGTGGGAAAGCGTAACGGATCCTTTAGGAAGCGATAATGAAGTGCTTTCTGCAGGCACAGGAGACGAATTGGACAACAATTTGATCTTAAAAGCGGATTTAACAGATGTTGAAGATGCGACATTGAACTTCGACCATTATGTAGACATTGAAGAGAGCTGGGATTATGGTGTCGTTCAAGTTTCCACAGACAATGGACAAACATGGACGTCCCTCGAAAATGAAAACACGCGTACAGATGTCGTGGAAGAAGGGTATCCGAAGATCAAAGAAAATGTTCCTGGGTTCACAGGACATTTTGAGGATTACCAGTCTGAAAGCTTCGATCTTTCCGAGTATGTAGGACAGGAAGTCCACATCTCATTCCGTTACTTGACGGACTGGGGATACAATGACACAGGATGGTTCATTGATAACATCGAAATTCCAGAAGTAGGAATAAGTTATGATGGCACGACAAAAGAGCCATTCATGTCTAAAGCAGAACTTCTCGGAAATTATGTAGACTATGGCGTTACGTTTATTAAAGAGAAAAACAACGGGAAGTATCAAGTCGTGGAAGTCGACCCATTCAATGTGACGGAAGAAGAGGCATTGGAGCTTCAACAAGTGTTCCGTCCTGGTAAGACGTACATGACGACTTACTATGCGGCTCCACAGGATAGCTTGAACCCTGTTGAATTTGAATATGAAGTAGATTACAAGGAAGAAGGTCCTGAAAAGAATAAGTAAGTCCTCCCCCCCAATCGGATGATTGGGGGTTTCTTTAATGGTATCAATTTGTGAAGTATGAGGGATCTTTTCAGCCTTTGAAAATAACTTAAGCCATTTGAGAGACCCGCTATTTTACTCGACTGGTTCATCTCACGCCTCTCCCTAACAGTTGCACCTTCTACACCAACTGTGTGAAAATTTACTATATAAAGGAGTGTTGCTGATGCATATTCGTGAATTGGAAGTCAAAGAGTTACATACCGTTGCCGAATGGCTGTTTAAAGTGAACGAACAAGATCACCATTACGTGGCCTGGATGGCTTCTGAACAAAATGAGATCTTTGAACAGATCTGGACATTAACTCAGTTCAAAGAACCTCTTGCCTATGTCGCCTGGGAAGGAGAAGAGATCATCGGTTTCCTCGGGATCCTTCCTTTTTTTGAACAAAAATTATGCCGCTTACTCGGACCTTTCGCTATCAAGGATCAAGAGGAAGTCATCGAACGTTTATGGGACAAAGCTTCTTTAACGGCGCAGCTGCACTTTGATGTCGTGAAGGTGGCCTGTTTTGCTGCAAATGGAGCACTCGTTTCCTTTTCAGAGAGACATCAGTTTCAAATGTACAATGTGGAACGGACGTTAGCTGTTCATAAATCTTCCTATGAAGCCAATGAAACCAAAAACACGTCCATTGTCGGGCTAAGTCAGGAAGATTATGAAGTTTTGGATGACCTCCATCCTTCAGCCGCTTATTACACGACAAAAGAAATGATGCATTTATCCAGAGAGGAGGGTAATTACCTTTGGGGTTACCAAGAGAACGGAGAGATCATTGGATACATTTACTTCGAAACCATTATCCCCGGCCATGAGGGAGAAATTTGCTTTGTGAATGTATCCGCCGGTCACCGGAGCAGTGGTGTCGGTTCAGAGCTCATCCATCATGCCCTGCAGTATGCGTTCTATGCCCTTGAATTGGATGTTGTCACTCTCTCAGTAAGAACAGAGAATCAACAGGCAGAAGCCTTATATAAACAATTCGGTTTTAAGGAAATTCACACCATTTTTGCCTATCAAAAAGAAATGAAACCAGAACCGCCGCTTTCCACAACCATCCATTAAAAGGAGGGATTCCATGGAGCTTTTTATTCGTAAAACACTAGAAAAAGTCAACGACACCTCAACCGTACATTCCATTAAACCTGTGAGCGGAGGAGATATCAATCAGTCTTTTTATGTAGAAACAGATCATCGTCCTTATTTTATTAAAATCAACGAAAAAGTGGCGAGGCACTTTTTCCAGGCGGAAGCCGAGGGATTACGTCTGATCAAAGAAACAGGTGCGATCCGAGTTCCTGAAGTCTTCCATTATGATTGCCCTGATGGTGATGAAAAAGCCGCTCTTGTCATGGAATGGATCGAAAGAGGTTCTCCCGATGCTTCCCCCTCCCTCGGAAAGAGCTTGGCTCACATGCATCAGCATACCTTAGAAAAGTACGGGTACGGAAAACCGACGTTCGTAGGTGAACTGAATCAACAAAATGAGTGGTGCTCAACTTGGACAGAGTACTACCGCCGTTATCGTTTAGGTGGACAGTTGGAAACAGGAGTGGCCAAAGGGACAATTTCAGGACGTCGCGAAGAAAGGTTGAACAGGCTGATGGACCTGGTCGAAGAGATGATTCCAGAAAAACCAAAAGCCTCCCTTCTGCATGGTGATTTATGGGGCGGGAATTGGATGACCTCTCGTGAGGGAGATCCTGTTTTAATCGACCCATCTATCCTGTACGGAGACCATGCGTTTGAGCTTGCCTTCACCGAGCTGTTCGGTGGGTTCCCATCCAACTTTTTAGATCAGTACAACGCGTATTTCGAGCTTCCTGATGATTATCAAGATACCAAACCCATCTATCAGCTTTTCTACTTACTCGTCCACCTCAATATCTTTGGAGAGATGTATGGATCACAGGTAGACCGAATCTTAAAAACCTATGTCGGCTGATTCAGGAATAGGCCCTCCCCTTCCCTGAGTCGGAAATTTCCACAAGCTCTAGCGGATAAGGTTCAAAATAGGTCTGCTGACTAAGGTACTCACTTTGGAAACGGGCAACCCAACAATTTAACACACTCAACACAGCACTTAAGGGAACTTTCTCTTCTTTGTATTGTTCCAAGAGGCTTTGGAAGTTTTCTTTCTCCTCTTTAGACAATTCTTTTTTAAAGTACCCTGCAATATGCTGACAAACATTCACATGAGCAGTCGGTTTTGCAGGTCTCTCCAACAGCTGATGGAGCAATGGCTCATAATTTTCTATGACATGTTCATAATCAAGGTGATCATGGTTCGCGACTGTTTGTCCCAGTTTTTTTAGCGTACCTGGGTGATAAGCCATGAATAGATATTTGTTGCGGGCATGGAATTGTTGCAGCCCGTTCATGCCCGCTTCCTTCTTCACCTCACGGAAGTCAGCTAAAGTAAACAACTTCGTCAAAAAGTGATGTCTCAATGTGAAGTTCTTTAATCTGCCTTCTTCTTCGATGGCCAGCCCCCCATGACGATGAAGGATTTCTTGGGCAAAAAGACCTGAAGTCTTCCCCACCACTTGGGAGTTCCCTTCACTATGATAAACTTTTACGTCATGCATGCCGCACGTGGGTGAGCGGTTCTTCAATAAAAAACCATCCACATCGTCTAAATGGTCAAGAAATCCTTTAGAGAACTCTCTCATTGTATCCGTAAGGTTCTCCCCTGTCTTTGGTTGGACGAGTTGTTCTTCTTCCCCATCCACAATACGAATGACATCACGTGGGACACCAAGCCCGATTTCAACCTCAGGACATACGGGTATGAATTCCACATGGGACTGCATACGCTGCACGGCTTTATCTGGAATTACAGCCCCATTATAGCGGACTTCTGCAAATTCAAGACAACGACTGACAACGACTTTCGGTGTAGGGAAATGCCGCATTTCTTTCTCCCCTTTCTGACAAATACAAGTACTAGCAAACGTTCCTCAATTTCTACTTTCATAAACACCATTCGCTGATCATCTACAAATTTCCTATTGGTTTTTGAAGGAAAACGTAATAGAATAAATAGTGTTGCATAATTATTCTCAAGCATTTATAAATAAAAAAATCAGACAACGTCAGGAGAGATTTTGGATGAGAGCGAAAGACTTCAAAGCATCATCACACTTAAAGTTCATAATTCCATCCTTGATCGGAATATTCCTATTCATGTTTCCGATCTTCGGGGATGACGGGGCCGTAACCATTCCAATTGCAATTCTTGCTGGTTGGGTGGAAACGTGGCTTGCCGACTATTTATCCTTGATCATGACGATCATTATTTCCATTACAGCCATTGGGACTGTCATAGCAAAAGCGGCTGGCAAAGAAGCTCTGAATGGATCACCATTTTTCCAGTCTCTATTTATTGTTCCACGGGTATGGGTGGTTACTCGCCTATTAGGTATGATTTTTGCCATTATGGTTTACTTCCAAATCGGACCTGAAGCGATCACAAGTCCAAACACAGGTGGCTTGCTTCTTGATTCCCTACTGCATGTTCTCTTTGCCGTTTTTCTATTTGCTGGACTGTTTTTACCACTGCTTTTGAACTACGGACTACTTGAACTGTTCGGGGTCATTTTAACCAAAATCATGCGTCCCCTTTTCCGATTGCCGGGACGTTCTTCCATCGATTCCTTAGCCTCCTGGTTAGGAGATGGAACCATTGGTGTCCTTCTTACAAGTAAACAATACGAAGAAGGTTATTATACGAAGCGGGAAGCGGCTGTCATCGGGACAACCTTCTCCGTCGTATCCATCACCTTCAGCCTTGTAGTCATTCAAGAGGTCGGTCTTGGCGATATGTTCGGTCAGTTTTACTTGACTGTAGCGATCGCAGGCTTCATCGCCGCTTTGATTATGCCGAGAATCCCACCTCTTTCTAGAAAAGCAGATACGTATGTAACGGAAGAACCAAGCGATCAAAAAGAAGAAGTACCAGAACATCACAACTTGATTACCTATGGTTATACAAAAGCCGTAGAACGAGGCAGCAAGGCAAGGGGAATTGGGAACTTTCTGAAGCAAGGAAGCCAGAACATCCTGGATA
Organism: Halobacillus sp. Nhm2S1; assembly: GCF_019599545.1. Classification (GTDB taxonomy): domain Bacteria; phylum Bacillota; class Bacilli; order Bacillales; family Halobacillaceae; genus Halobacillus. The sequence goes on from NZ_JAIEZV010000002.1 coordinate 648,505, forward strand.
TGTGGATGGGAGTAGCCCCAATTGTTATGGCGCTGGGTACCATTGCGCTCGTGATTGCCGAATTCACTCCATTTTTCACATGGATCGGCATGCCGTTTATTCCACTACTTGAGCTGATGCAGGTTCCTTATGCACAGGAAGCTTCCGAAACCATCCTTGTTGGTTTCGCCGATATGTTCCTCCCTGCGATCATCGGCTCCTCTATCGAAAGTGAAATGACCCGTTTTATCATTGCATCTCTATCTGTCACGCAATTGATCTATATGTCTGAAGTTGGTGGTCTATTGCTGGGCTCTAAAGTTCCGGTTAATATTAAGGACCTATTCATCATCTTCCTTCTAAGAACAATCATTACACTGCCGATTATCACTCTAATCGCACATCTATTATTCTAAAGAAAAAGCACTTCCTCCAACGAGGAAGTGCTTTTTTATATCCCCCACAAAATCTCCATTCCTTGAAGTAAACGGCAGGTTTGTGGAAGACTCAGTTTCGAGACTTTTATTGAGCGGACGGGGGCTACGGGGAATAGCTCGCCACTCCCCCACAGGAAAGCGAGTGGCTTCCCAAACACCCCTGACTTTTAACTCGGCAAACGGACCCCGGTTATCTCAAAACTGAGTCTTCCACAATTGGGATCCTATATGGAAAAAAACCGCTAAGCTTTTAGGGGCTTAGCGGTTTTTTAGGAGTTCCAGCATTTTCTGTGCGGTTGAGAGGCTAGACTGTGGGTTTTGTCCGGTGACGAAGGGATCGTCACTGACGACGTGATCAGAGTAGGCTTCACCAGAATCAAACTCTGCCCCAGCTTCCTTCAAACGATCCTCAAGCATAAAGGGGACAACCGAATCGAGCCCTGTATCTTTTTCTTCCTCATTCGTAAAGCCGGTGATTTTTTTCCCTTCCACAAGCGGCTGGCCATTATGGTCTTCCACACCTACAAAGCCAGCCGGACCGTGACATACGGAACCAATGACTTTTCCTTCTGTTAAGAAGTGTCGGAGTAATTCTTCAAGCTCATCATTTTCCGGAAAGTCGACCATCGTCCCGTGTCCTCCGCATAGAAAGATTCCAGCAAATTCTGTTGGGTCTACTTCCGCTAGAGGAACTGTCTTATTGATTGGTTCCATGACGCCATCCCAAACCTTTGGCAGTCTATTGCTGTAGCTGTTCGGATCGATGGGAGGACGCCCTCCTTTGGGGCTGGCTGCTACGACTTCATACCCCGCTTCCTGAATTTCCGTTGCAGGCTCCACAAATTCCTGCAGCCATAGTCCTGTTTCATGTTTTCCGCCCAATTGGTCCGCATTCGTCACAATCATTAATATCTTTTGATCCATGATCAGCAACCTCCTTGTACATATCCCTCCTATTATTTACAACTGAAGTCATTTCAATCACAATACTTTCTTCATCCAAACCTGCTGCAATTGCGTTTCAAACCCTCCTTGCTTCAACACTTCATAGGCTGGGTTACTTTCAGGTATATTAAAAGCAGTGATGATCGCATCGGGATAGCTTGAACGAAGCGTTTTCAGGCATTCTTCCCCCTTGTTTTTAGACTGCATCTGAAATAATGTGATCTTCCCACTATCATTCCGAGTGAAAATCAGACCACCAAGGGTTGCCACACCATCCGTGACTTTGTAAAACTCCTTTCCCTCTATGGAAAAGGGTTGATTCTGCCATGGATATTCCCCTTTGGTTATTTGTTCATTCCAGATACGTTCATCGATGGATTCCAAATGGCTCAGGGTTTCTCCAATGTTTCCTGCCGGGGATCTCATGATATGTAAATGATCCACGACCTTATATCCGTAAGTTTCATATAAAGCGATAGCAGATTGATTATCTGATATCGCTTCTAGTGTGGCTAGAGAGGCGTTTTCTTTTTCATACATAGACAAAGAGGAGTGAACCAGCAAGCGTCCCACTCCTCTTTTACGATACGAAGGATGTACAGCTGTCCCTCCGTTGTATGCGGTTTTTGTTCCAACGATTTCTTGAATCCCATTTAGAACGATTCCTACAGGTTGATCCCCATCGTACACGATGAATGAATAAGCAGGAGACAATCGTTTAGAACTCATCATTTTTAAAAATCCATCCAAATCCATTTGAATTTGGACCGAATAATCTTGAAACCCCTCATTCCATGATGTAAGGGCATCTTCAAACGAACAATCCTTCATTGACATGACTTTCACCAGGATTCCCCTCCTTTTATTTCTACTTAAACATTCTCTGAAAAGGAGGGAATCCCTTCTTAGGACTGAAAGGAATCTTTATGATTGATCCGGTGCCACCATTTCCTCAAGAGCTGTATGCGCCCCTCTATAAATGGCTGCGTCAGAGTGCGGATGATTCCGCTCGACAAAACATACACAATCGCTGCAGCTACAATTGCAAGACCTAAGACATCAAACACATGGTCAACTTTAAACCAATCGGCCTGACGGAAAAATTGAATGAAGAACCCGTGCAGCAAGTAAACATATAACGTCCTTCCGCCCAGGTAAGTGAGACGGTATTGGGTGTTCGGAATCCAAGCAAGGACACTGATGGTCATAACGGCGGCAAGAACATAAACACCTAAGCGGAACACGCCTCCCATTTCGGGGCTTCCCAGTACTTCATACGATTTAGAGCCCAGGAGCCAGCCTGAGCTGAATTCCGGAAATAGTGCGATGACGGAAGCAACGATGCCCATCACCACAAGGCTTACTTCTCTTACTCGACGAGTTCTCCATTTGTGGACGTGTTCCTTTGTCAACCAATACCCCACTAGGAAAAACGGGAAGAAAACGAACGTCCGGGACAAGCTGAAATGATGACCGATGTCACTGAAGTACCCAACGAGCACACCAATTTGCACAGCAATGGCCACTCCTAGGAATGGAGGGATCTTTTTGAACCAATACAGCAGGATGTGCCAGCAGAACAAACTGAACAGGAACCATAGAGACCAGTGAGGATAGAAAATCCCGCTCAAGGTCGCTCCTTTTCCAATGAAGAAATAGTATCCCGTGTAAACAAGTTGGAAAATAAGATAAGGCAAGATCAATTTTTTCGCTAATTGTAAGATGTAGTCTTTCTCTCCTGACCCTTTTGCAAAGAACCCGGCGAGAAAGATGAATGCAGGCATGTGGAACGTATAAATCCAAGTATATAATGTGTACATCGGCCTTGATCCGTCTGTAAACGGCTGAATGATATGACCAAAGACGACGAGAAAAATAAGAACGAGTTTGGCATTATCAAAAAAGGCATCACGTTTCATGTTGTCTCACCCTTCATTATCGATTAATCCTCTACCTCATGTTTACCACATTCCTGTACTTTTTAAGGCACTTTTATTCATTTTTAAACCATATGTAAACCAATTGTTATCTTCTGTTATGAATTGTTACGTCTAAAAAAGAGGCACCCTCTACGGATGCCTCGCTGGAATCATTCGAAGTCGATCGCCCATGAACCTTTACGGAAAATCGCTTCAAATTCACCTTCTTTTGTTTCACCGTCAATATCCAGCTCCTCGGAACCCATCATGAAATCTTCATGAATCAAACTGTCATTGACCCCATGGGAATCCATTTGTTCTTTATTGAAGGATGATCCTCCACGGATATTGGTCGGGTAAGCTTTTCCTAAAGCCAGATGACAGGAAGCATTTTCATCATAAAGCGTGTTATAGAAGATGTGCCCTGATTTAGAAATTGGAGATTCATTTGGAACAAGAGCAACCTCGCCAAGACGTTTCGCTCCATCATCACTCTCAAGCAGATGTTTTAACGTCTCTTCTCCCGATTCCGCTTGATAGTCGACGACTTTTCCATTCTCGAACGTCAGCGTGAAGTTTTCGATCAGGTTGCCTCCATAATTGAGAGGTTTTGTACTCGTCACTTTTCCTTGGACCCCTGTTTTGTGAGGCATGGTGAACACTTCTTCTGTCGGAATGTTCGGGTTGAATTCCGTCCCTTTTTCTGAAGTCGTCGAACCGCCATGCCAAATGTGGTTCTGTACGAGCTCGATGGACAATTCTGTGCCAGGTCCCTTATAGTGAAGCTTTTTGTATTGCTTCTGATTCAGGTACTCGCGAGCCTGACGAAGCTTTTCGTTATGCTCTTCCCATGCTTGGATCGGATCTTCCTGATCAATTCGTGTAATATGGAAAATTTGTTCCCACAACTTGTCCTGCGCTTCTTCAGGGGATTGATCAGGGAACACTTTTTGAGCCCATGCCTCTTGTGGGTAGGCAATGATCGACCATGTGGTTTTATCGTTCATAATATAGTCTCTATACTGCGTGAGAGCTTCTCCACTGGCTTTATTCGCCTTAGCAATCCGCTCTGAATCGATGCCCTTGAATAAATCAGGATTAGGTCCGTAAATGGATAAAAGCGCATAGCCGTCCTTAACCATCTCTTCCAAGCCTTCCGCTTTCCATTTAGGGAAATTCTCGAGCACTTCCATAGGGGCGTTCTTCATTTTCATGAAACTGAGCACTTCATCATTCCATTCCAAATGAACATTCTTCGCTCCTCTGCCATAAGCTTTCGCTGAGATCGTGCGGACGAGCTCTGCTGCTTCAATAGGAGCATTGATAATCAACCCTTGTCCTCTTTGTAGATTCACACCTTTTTTCAAAGCAAGATCGGCATACTTTTCTAATTGTTTTTGATGATTACTCAATATCTGACCCTCCAACTTCTTCATTCTCTGTCTATTATTTCATACTATGGTTATGTTTCCTAGAACGAACGGCTTCATGCTTTATCTTTAAACATTTCAATCGCTCGTTCTCTCATCGTTTTATGATCGACAATCGGTGCTGGATAATCTTCATCGATTATGCACCCCGCCTCCTCCTGCTCTTCTTCTGTCATTTTAGATGGCTCATGGATGTGTTTTTTATTCACGTTTTCAAGTTCAGGGAGCCACTCTTTTATGAAACGGCCATGGGGGTCGAACCGCTCGGACTGCCGAGTCGGATTGAAGACGCGGAAATAAGGGACAGGATCCGTTCCCGTAGAGGCGGCCCATTGCCACCCCCCTATGTTTGAAGCTGGATCATAGTCCACCAGTCGTTCAGAGAAGTATCGTTCCCCTTCCCGCCAATCCATAAGCAGGTCTTTCGTTAAAAATGAGGCGACTGCCATCCGCAAACGATTATGCATCCAACCCGTTTCATTTAATTGGCGCATTGCGGCATCAATCAGCGGAAACCCTGTCTGACCTTCTTTCCATTTTTCAAGCAATTCATCATCATTGTTCCACGGAATCCCTCTGTATTTTTCCACCATTTCTGTGGAAATGGCATCAGGATAGGAATGGTAGATCATGTTATAAAAATCCCGCCAGGCAAGCTCAGAAATGTACGTGTCGACCCCTGATGTATTTTTTCTGTAATCTACATCCTCTTCGATTTTATGATAGATGGTTCTGATCGATATCGCCCCTGTACGAAGAAAACGCGACATTAGACTCGTCCCATCAAGAGCAGGAAAGTCCCGCCGCTCATCATAATCGTAAATGTCCTCATCCAGAAAATGTTCCAATCTTTCGAGCGCGTCTTTTTCTCCGACTCCGTCATACGAGCCGTCTATTTTTTTGATCAAATCATCATATGCTTTACGTCCATCAGAAAATGCCTCCCGCTCATCCAGGGCGGAATCAGATAACAGATCAAGATCCACCTTCTGAATGGACGGCTTCTGAAGCTGCTTCCACTTCTTTAGATAGGGAGAGAAAACCTTATAAAATCCTCCATCATTTTTCTTCACTTCACCGGCCCCATGAAGATGGTGATCGATGTATGAATGAACTTTCACCTCATTCCGCGATAAGTATTCAGAAATCGCATCATCGCGGTCTTTTCCAAATCCGACTTCATCTCTATTGAAATAAACCATATCCACTTTTAAATCCTTCAGGAGATGTTCAAACGCCTCTTCGGTATCTCCATGAATGAAGTGAATCGGAGCCTTTAATTCTTCTGCCCTGTCTACAAGACCCTTTAATGTTTGGAAAAAATAATCATGCCTCGGTGTAAATGATTCATTTAAGGATGGATGGATATGAAAAAACAGTAAAATATCATCGTCTTCTTCGGTATGTTCTAACGCTTTCGCTAAAGCGGTGTGGTCAGTCAACCTTAAATCCCGCCTAAACCATACAGCTCTTCTTGGCACCCTTCTCCCTCCTTCATTCTTTACCCTTCCTTTTTACTTGTGGATATAAACTACAGCCAACCACTTGTCCACATGTGGACATCACCTTATTCGTACTTTGGTGTTTATGAGTAAACGGGCATTCTCACATCGGAAGACCCTCCGCTCAAAAAAAAGCTGACCAGCACCCTGGTCAGCTCCCCTCATTTATTCGAAGTTTTTCAGTAGGGTTGCCATTTCAATGGCTGCAGTAGCTGCTTCCCAGCCCTTGTTTCCTGCCTTCGTACCCGCACGCTCAATCGCTTGTTCGATCGTGTCTGTCGTGATGACTCCGAAGATCACTGGAATACCACTTTGTTGCGAAGCCTGCGAAACTCCTTTAGCCGCTTCATTACATACATAATCGAAGTGAGGGGTGGAACCGCGGATCACCGCTCCAAGGGTAACGACCGCATCGTACTTTCCTGAGTTCGCCATTTTGCTAGCCACGAGTGGAATTTCGAAGGCTCCTGGTACATAAGCAACTTCAACATCATTCAATTCAACGCCATGACGCTTGAACGCATCCACCGCGCCTTCATATAACTTTCCTGTAATGAAATCGTTGAAACGACCTACGACGATTCCTACTTTCAACCCTGTGCCTACAAGATTACCTTCTATCGTTTTTACCATGTTTTCTTCATCCCTTCTAGTAGTGAAATAAATGTCCCATTTTCGATTGCTTCGTTTTTAGATATCTTTCATTTTCTTTTCTCGATTCCATTTGGATTGGAACGCGATCTACGACTTCCAGCCCAAAACCGCCTAGCCCCGAGATCTTTTTCGGATTGTTCGTAAGTAGTCGCAGCTTTGTAATTCCGAGATCTTTAAGGATCTGTGCGCCGACACCGTAATCTCTTAAATCTGGACCGAACCCTAGCTTTTCATTCGCTTCGACCGTATCTAAACCTTCTTCCTGAAGTTTGTAGGCTTGAAGTTTATTCATTAGTCCAATGCCACGGCCTTCCTGTCTCATATATAAAAGGACGCCGCTTCCGTTCTCAGAAATCTGTCTCAGTGCGTTATGCAGCTGCGGACCACAATCACAACGGTAGGAACCGAACACATCTCCGGTCAAACATTCAGAGTGGACACGGACAAGCGTTGGCTCTTCCGGATTGATTTCCCCTTTGACGAGTGCGATATGATCTTTAAAGTCAATATCATTGGAAAAACCGATCGCACGGAAATCTCCGTATTCTGTCGGCATTTTCACTTCCACTTCGCGTTTGACGTGGTTCTCTTTTTTATGGCGGTATTGTATAAGGTCTGCAATCGTGATCATTGGTAGATCGAACTCATCCGCCATCTTTCGAAGATCAGGCACACGGGCCATTGTTCCATCGTCTTTAATGATCTCACAAATGACCCCGGCCGGACGTGCTCCAGCAAGCTTGGCAAGGTCAACGGAAGCTTCCGTATGCCCCGCTCGACGCAGGACGCCGCCTTCTTTAGCTATTAAAGGAAAGATATGCCCCGGCTTTTGGAAGTCCGCTGCCGTCGTCTCGGGATTCAACATCTCCTTAATTGTCAATGCCCGTTCATCCGCAGATATTCCCGTTGTTGTATCTTTGTGATCGATACTTACAGTGAAGGCGGTTTGATTTGGGTCTGAATTATTATCGACCATAGGCACCAGCTCTAAGTCCTGAGCCAGCTCATTAGTAATCGGTGCGCAGACAAGTCCACGACCATGCTTGATCATGAAATTGATCATTTCAGGTGATGCGTACTCCGCAATCCCTATTAAGTCTCCTTCATTTTCACGATCTTCGTCATCGCATACAATGACGAGTTTCCCCTGCTTTAAATCTTCAATCGCTTTTTCAACGGAATCAAACATCATTTCACCCTCTTATGCAAAGCCGTTGTCGGAAAGAAACTGTTTAGACAGTCTCGACTTTGGCTCTTCTTTATTTTGTCCGCTCAAAAAATGAGCGACGTACTTTCCGATCATGTCGCACTCTATATTCACACTGTCTCCAGGTCCTTTTGCGCCGAGCACCGTGTGCTCCATCGTATGAGGAATAAGTGAAATCGTCACTTTGGAGTCATCAACACCGAATACCGTCAGGGAAGTGCCGTCTACAGCGATGGAACCTTTATAAACGAAATAATGAATAAGTTCTTCAGGTAGTTCAATTTCATAATAAACGGCATTGGATTCAGGCTTTTTGGATACAATTCTGCCCGTTCCGTCAATATGCCCGGATACCAGGTGTCCCCCGAAACGTCCACCCGCAGCCATTGCCCGCTCTAAATTAACCGGATCTCCTTGCTGCAGTTCATGGATGTTCGTAGCTCTGTAAGTTTCAGGCATCACATCAAAAGAGACCGTCTGCCCCGTATAGTTAGTTACAGTCAAACACACGCCATTGACGGAAATACTGTCGCCTAATTTGACGTCTGATAATACTTCTTTGGCTGAAATGTTCACTTCGAGAGCTTCTGTTTTATTTTTTACTGATTTTAATGTTCCTATTTCTTCAACAATCCCAGTAAACATTAAGATTCTCCTTTTCTAACGGAAACAATTTTAATGTCATCTCCCATTTTTTCAGTCGAGACAATTTCAAAGGAGCTTACATTCTTTAATTGCTCTATTCCTTTACCGCCTACAGGCGTCAATGCTTCTTTCCCTCCGATTAACTTAGGGGCCATATACGTTACCGTTTCATCCACTCTTCCTGCCCTTACGAAGGCATCAGCAATCGTGGCTCCTCCTTCAACAAGCAGAGAAGTGACTTTTTGTTCACCTAAATACCGCAGAACTTCTTCTATGGAAACCTGTTCATTATGAAGCTGGATGACGGTTACGTGTTTATGGTTTTTATAGAGATTCATCTCTTCTTCTTTTACACGACTCCCTACGAAAATCCACGTTGGTGCCGAGTCGTCCTGAATCAACTGAGAAGAAGGCGGTATTCTAAGATGGGTATCAAGGACGATCCTTTTCGGGTGACGGCCTTGACCTTCTATACGCGTCGTCAGTTTAGGGTTATCCATGAGCACCGTGTTAATTCCAACTAGTATCGCATCAGAGCGATGCCTATAGTGGTGGCCATCCAACCGTGCTTCCTCTCCTGTAATCCACTGACTCTCACCTGTAGACGTGGCAATCTTCCCATCCAGGCTCATTGCTGTCTTTAAGCGGACATAAGGTTCTTTCTTTTGAATGAAGTGAAAAAAGGAAGTATTCATGTCATCCGCTTCTCTTTTCAACACTCCTGTCTTCACTTCAAGACCACGTTCTCTCATCATTCGAATCCCTCTGCCGGACACTTTAGGATTAGGGTCATTGGATGCAACCACGACTCTCTTTATGCCAGCTTCGATGACTGCTTCTGCACATGGGGGGGTCTGCCCATGGTGACTGCAAGGTTCGAGCGTGACATAAATCTCAGCATCTTTCGCCTTCTCGCCTGCCATACGAAGCGCATGAATTTCGGCATGAGGTTCTCCTGCCTTGACGTGCACACCTACACCCACGATCTGATTATGCTTAACGACAATCGCAGCAACAGAAGGGTTCGGACTTGTTTGACCAACCGTTTCCCGCGCCATGTCTATCGCGATTCTCATGTATCTTTCATCCCGATCCAAGACCTCCACCTCCTTTTCATTAAGTCCAGGAAAAATAAAAAACCCTGAAGAAGACAGACTTCTCCAGGGTCGTTAAACGTAAATCATGTACACCTAAAAAAGGGTACACGGATTGCTTTAGTAGTATTTGTACCTTTACGTTTCTACAACCTTCTCCCATCCAGACTTTAACTGTCGGCTTTGGAGTTTCACCAAATCAGGGAGAACCGTGCCAAACACTGATTCTCCGTCGCGGGCTCGGAGCATATGCTCATTACCGCCGGCTGGGATTTTCACCCGACCCCGAAGGTTTACGATATTTAATTATTCGTTACACTTTAAATCATATCGGATTTGTTTTGGAAGTGCAATTCAAATGAACTCTTCTATTTTCAATTTTCATTACAATCCCTATTGTAAAAACAAATAAAATCGTCTAATATAGATAACATTAGGAAAACGTTTGCACAAATCTCTATAGAACCTTTAAAAAATAACAAACCTATAAAAACTTGGAATGAATATCAAGTTTTATTTTTTAACAAGATGCGCAATCGGTTGCATATAATTGGAATCGACAACTATAAACAGAACGAAATGAGGGAATATTATGGAACGTGTATGGTGGAAGGAAGCCGTGGGGTATCAAGTCTATCCTCGTAGCTTTCAAGATTCGAACGGTGACGGAATCGGTGATTTGCAAGGAATGATCGACAGATTGGATTACCTTAAAGAAATGGGAATCGATTTTATTTGGATCTGCCCAATGTACAAGTCTCCAAAAGACGACAATGGCTATGATATCTCCGATTACCAAGACATATTGGAAGAATTTGGTACAATGGAAGATTTCGATCGATTGCTTCAGGAAGTCCACAAGCGGGACATGAAACTGATCATTGACCTCGTTCTTAACCACACAAGTGATGAGCACCCATGGTTTATTGAATCAAGGAGCACTAAAGATAACCCGAAGCGTGACTGGTATATTTGGCGTGACGGAAAAAACGGTGCAGAGCCAAACAACTGGGAAAGTATCTTTGACGGTTCCGCCTGGCAGTACGATAAGAAAACAGATCAATATTATCTGCACGTATTCTCCACCAAACAGCCTGATCTGAACTGGGAAAACCCTGAGGTTCGTGAAGCGTTGTATGATACGGTCAACTGGTGGCTGGAAAAAGGGATTGATGGGTTCCGCATTGATGCAATCAGTCACATTAAAAAACGCCCGGACTTCCCTGATATGCCAAACCCAAAGAAAGAGAAATACGTTTCTTCCTTCGATATGCATATGAACCAGGAAGGCATCCACGAATTCTTACAAGAATTCAAAGACGAAACGTACAGCAATTATGACGTCATGACCGTCGGTGAAGCCAATGGTGTTAGTGCCGATGAGGCAGACCTCTGGGTCGGAGATAACGGAAAGATGGACATGATTTTTCAATTTGAACACTTGGACCTTTGGGATCAGGATGCAGAACAACAGTTGGATATCCCAGGATTGAAAAAAGTCCTCACACGTTGGCAAAAAGCTTTAGAAGGAGACGGATGGAATGCTCTGTTCGTAGAAAACCACGATAAAGCCCGTGTAGTATCCACATGGGGCGACGACGAAGTCTACTGGCGCGAAAGTGCAACGTCCATTGCAACCATGTATTTCTTCATGCAGGGAACACCATATATATATCAGGGACAGGAAATTGGCATGACAAATGTGGCCTTCCCATCTATTGAAGATTATGATGATGTGGCAGCGAAGAACTTGTACAAGACGAAAAAAGAACAAGGCATGTCCCATGAAGAGATCATGCAGATTCTTTGGAATACTTCCAGGGATAACAGCCGGACGCCTATGCAATGGAGTCATGAGGAAAATGCCGGATTCACTAGTGGTACGCCGTGGATGAAAATCAATTCAAACTATAAAACCATCAATGTCGCAGACCAACAGGATGACCCACATTCCATTCTGAATCATTATAAAGAGATGATTCGTCTGAAGAAACAGTATGACCTGTTCACTTATGGGACGTATGAGTTGATTCTCCCGGACGACAAACAGATTTATGCTTATACAAGAACACTTGATGGTAAAACCGCTATAGTGATTGCAAACTTGACGAAAAACACAGCGGCATTCGAGTCCTCTTACAAGCTGAACTCGAAAGATTTAATTCTGTCAAACCTCATAGTAGATAAACATGTGGATGAAACGAGTTTTACACTTAAACCTTTTGAATCGCGTGTGTATTTATTAAACAAATAACTTCATTCTTGCATCAGCTTGATGAGCACTAAAAAGGACGGCCACCATAGGAGGCCGTCCTTTTTGTCATTTAGCAATGCTTGTGTCTGCTTCCATTTCAAGTTCAACATTTCCCTGAATCGCTTTTGAGATCATGCAGCTCTTTTCAGCCTTATCAACAAGGCGATTCAGTTTGGATAAATCCTTTTCAACCGCTTCCGCGCGCAGGACCACTCTCGGTCTGTGGATAATTTTTTGATAGGTGAAGACTCCATCAGTCACATCCACAATTCCTTCTGACTGCATATCCATTTCTTTTAATGGCAGCTCTGCCCTTTCAATCATAGCAGCGAGGCTGATGATATAACAGGTAGCCGCCGCTCCGAGAAGCATCTCGTCTGGATTGGTTCCTATATCTGGACCATCCATCTCTTTCGGGATCGATATTTTTGTTTTCAATTTTTCTGACTCGATGTAGCCGACTTCATTCCTTCCACCTGGCCAGTCAGCTTTTAAGTGAAAATGATGCAAAGCCATGATGTCACTCTCCTTAATTATTTTTCCATAGAAAGGAACTCATAATGTCCCCCGTTCGTTGCCTGCATGAATGTCTGCTTCTTTATAAAACCAACACGCTCGTAAACGGCAATGGCCCGCTTATTGAATGTAGCAACGGAAAGTGTGAAAGCTGCAGCTTGACACCTTTCTGCCGCAAAGGAAAGACACGAGTTAACAAAGCTCTCCCCTTTCCCTTTTCCTGCTTCATCCGGATGCATACCTAATCCGATATCAATAGTGGGATGATGGCTCAAATCCAACGTCATAAAGCCGATCAACTCCCCATTTACATGTGCGCTGTACGTATGAGGACTCCGCTTCTCCGGATTTACGAATAGCTCCAAATCCTCTTCGTCAGCCGTCATATCATAAAAATTATAGGGGTCAGGATATTTCCAGCCTGCAATTTCCTCTGCATCTTGTTGGGTGATCGGTGTCCATTGGACCTTCAAGATTCCTGCTCCCAATCTTTTTTGAAGCGGGTCATTTTCACCTGGAGCTGCTCAATCATATCCAGAACACGATTGAAATCTTGGATGTCCACATTTTCTGCATCCATGCTGGAAACGACTTGATTAAGCATTTGAATTCTATTCTTTATATAGTGAAACTGTTGTGAAGGATGTTGAGCTGCTTTGCCCATTCGTAAGCCCTCCTTTATTTTCCTCTCCTTTCATCTTACATGGCTCATAAGGAAAGTAAAAGATTTTGCCCATAAGAAAAGCTGTGGCGAGGGCCACAGCTTTGTTGTTATTCTTCTTCCACTTCTTTTTTCTCTGATAAGAACCATCCGAGTGCTGCGATAAGGACAAGGACAGAATAGAAGATGATTTTCCATAGGGCTGAATGAGCGAAGTGCTCATCCAGGATTTGTATATTTGGATGTGCAAGTGTAGATACAACCAATTTCACACCGACCCAACCTACAATGACAAAGGCTGCTACTTCTAAACCTGGACGGGATTTCAATAGTTTAACAAAATAACCTGCAGCAAAACGCATAATGATAATTCCAATCATACCACCGGCGAGAATGACAGCGAATTGTGCACCATCCAAGCTTCCAACTTCCGGTAAATCTGTTTCAGGCAAGGCGACAGCAAGAGCAACGGCAGCTAATATAGAATCCACCGCGAAAGCCAAGTCGGCAAGCTCTACTTTAAGGACAGTAGCCCAAAAGCTTTTCCCTCTCTGATTCCCTGCATCTTCTTCCATTTCTTCTTCATAATCATCCCCTTTGGTCCGCCACCGATCAAAGAGGTGTTTTCCTGAAATGAATAGTAAGTAAGCGGCTCCTAATGCTTGAACCTGCCATACGTCTACAAGGAAGGAAATGATAAACAGAGATCCAAATCTAAGTATAAATGCACCCGCTAAACCGTAAAATAATGCCTTTTTCCTTTTTTCTTCCGGCAGGTGTTTAACCATGATGGCTAGTACAAGCGCGTTGTCTGCGGCAAGAATTCCTTCCAGACCGACAAGCACGATCAAAACCCAACCGTATTCAATCAATAATTGAGCATCCAATTCGATTCTCTCCTTTTCCATAAAAAATGGTCCCGACCACTATGGTAAGGACCAAAAGAATAGACCTTTACCACAGTGGGTAAAGGTCTCGCTAACAACATCCGTTGCCAATAAAGCCGGGGAATGTTTCCCGAAATGACGACTTTATTGTCCCAGCTACTCCCCTTTAGGAATGCTACATCTATCCTTCATCATAGCACGCAACGGTGTTTTGTCAACGACTTCCTGCCCACATTATAGAATAATTCTAGTATGAGGACAGGAAGGTTTCCTTATGCAATATTGAACGAACGTTTGAGCTATTCGCAGCTTCTGTTACTTTTCTGACTTATCTTCGAATAACCGAGCAATCTCGACAATGACCTGGGTGGATTTTTCCATGCTTTCAAGCGAAATGTATTCGTACTTCCCGTGAAAGTTCTCTCCCCCTGTGAATAGGTTCGGCGTTGGCAGTCCCATGTAGGAAAGTTGAGATCCGTCCGTTCCTCCCCTAATCGGTTTCACAAGCGGCTCTACTTTTTTATTCAGCATGGCCTCATGGGCGATATCTACAATGTGTTTCACTGGTTCGATTTTGTCTCCCATGTTGTAATATTGATCTTCTATCGTCAGTTCCACACGTTTCATGCCGTAGTTTTCACGGATGGTTTCCGCTATTTGCTTCATCTTCTCTTTTTTCTGTTGAAACGCAGTCTTGTCATGATCTCGAATTAAATAAGTTAATTCAGCTTTCTCTACATCCCCCTGTATGGAGTGAAGATGGAAAAATCCTTCATAACCTTCTGTATGCTCAGGCGCTTCTGTTTCTGGTAAGGACCCTTGAAAAGCCACCGCCAACTTGGCCGCATTCACCATTTTACCTTTTGCTGTGCCCGGGTGAACGCTGTGGCCGTGGAAGGTCACTTTAGCTGTTGCCGCATTGAAACTCTCATATTGGAGTTCTCCCAATGGACCACCATCGACTGTATAAGCATAAGACGCACCAAAACGATCCACATCAAATTTATGAGGACCCCTGCCGATCTCCTCATCCGGCGTAAAAGCTACACGGATTTTTCCATGTTTGATATCCGGATTCTTAATCAAATGATGGAGGGCTGTCATAATTTCCGTAATTCCTGCTTTGTTGTCCGCTCCGAGAAGCGTCGTGCCGTCTGTCGTAATCAAAGTCTGCCCTTTATATGTAGGAAGTTCCGGAAACTCTTCCGGTGACAACACAACATCCTCGCTCAATGCTATTGTGCCACCGTCATAATCCTCTACCACGTTCGGGTTCACTCCTGCCCCAGTAAAGTCTGTTGCTGTATCGATGTGTGCAAGAAAGCCGATAACAGGAACTTCTTTATCCGTATTCGATGGAAGGGTCGCCATCACATAGGCGTGGTCATCGACAGTAACCTCCTCCATTCCCATCTCCTTCAGTTCATCCACCAGTTGATTCGCTAGCTCCCATTGTTTTTCGGTCGAAGGAGTGGTCGGGCTGTTTTCATCCGATTGTGTGTCGATTTTCACGTAAGAAGTAAAGCGTTCCAGTAATTCATTCTTCATTCAAGTTCCTCCTCCAAATTCATGCTTCTTTTTTCAGTTTATTCTTACTAAGATTAAAAGTAAATGTATTGCTTCACCGGCAAACTTTGGTATTCTTAACATAGTGATTAAACTCTTATAAAAAGGTGTGTCCGCTTTTGATTCATAAACGTTGGTTCCAAGTCATTGTGACCGCTATCCTTCTCTCCCTCTTGGTTTTATTATTAAACCAAATCCATTTTTTCTTTGAACCGATCCTAACCTATATTGCAGCCATCGCTGTTCCTCTCATTGGCGGAGGAATTCTTTTTTATATTTCTCGTCCGATGCTGCAGCTATTAGAAAAATACCGGGTCCCACGTATACTAGGGATTCTGATCATCTTTCTTTTCTACATATTCATCGGATTCCTGATCACCCGTTTCATTGCTCCCATCGCTCAGGAGCAATTCACAAAACTTGTGGACAATATTCCTGATATGGCTGATATGCTAAGTGAAACCGTTACGTACTGGCAGCAAAATCAGGATATTATCCCAAGTGAATTCAACAGTACCATTGATAATGTAGTCAATAACTTAGAGACCTATTTACAAGGAGCACCAACGGTCATTATCAACGTCGTCAGTCAGCTGATTGGATTTGTCTTCGCCCTTGTACTTATCCCTTTCTTCCTTTTCTTCATGTTGAAAGATGGGGATAAGCTCGTGCCCTTCATTAAGAAATTCTTAAGTCCTCGTGCTGCGAAAAGCTTTGAAAAGCTTGCTCGGTCCGTGGACTACACGCTGAACGCTTTCATCTTGGGCCAAATGACAGTAAGTATAGTCGTTGGTCTCCTGCTTTTGATCGGCTACATGATCATAGATTTGAGATACGCCCTTACCCTGGCCTTGTTTGCCATGGTTATGAATGTCATTCCTTTTGTCGGTCCATTTTTAGCTGTAATTCCAGCCCTGCTCGTAGGACTGTTCCAGGATCCAATCCTTGCTGTCTGGGTGGCCGTTATTACAATTATCGCCCAACAGCTGGAGGGAAACTTTGTATCCCCGAACGTCATGGGGAAAGCGCTCAGTATCCATCCACTGACCATCATTACCTTGATCCTGGCAGCAGGAAGTCTCGCCGGATTTCTGGGATTGTTGTTCGCGATCCCGACCTACGCAGTACTGAAAGCCATCATCAGTCATTTTTACGAAGAATGGCTTGAGAGAAGAGAAACCACGAATCCAGAATAATATCTGCTGAAACCCGCTATTTATAGTGGGTTTCATTTTTTGCAAACAAGACGAACTACACGGAAAGCGAGGAAAAGAAATGCCACAACCGAAACTTTGGACATGGCCGTTCATCTTTTTAATCTTAGCCAACCTATTCACATTCATGAGCTTTCAAATGCTTCTTCCAAACCTGCCCCCCTATATTGAATCCATTGGAGGCTCGAGTTTACAAGTAGGACTGATTACAACGACGTTCGCCTTTGCCGCAATCATTATTCGCCCTTTCATCGGCCATCTGCTGATGACGCGGCCACGTAAAATTCTTGTTTTGATCGGAGCGATTTCCCTACTAGTCATGACCGCCCTTTACCCGATTACCCAAGTGGTTGTCATTCTGTTGATTATTCGTTTCATCCACGGAATTGCGTGGGGATGGTCTACAACGGTAAACGGGACCGCTGCCGTGGATCTCGTTCCGAGAAGACGTGTAGGAGAAGGCATGGGGTACTTCGGACTCTCTGTAACGGTGGGGATGATCATGGCTCCAAGCCTGGGCATTTACCTTTATCAGAATTATTCCTTTGACCTACTTGTCGGCATTGCTGCTGCCTTGGGAATCATTGCCATCCTGCTCTTTTCTGTTACTCGTTTTGTAACACCAGAGCAAGTATATAAGAACCAAGAAGATCCTCCACGCTTTTCTTTTACTGCTTCTCTCATTGAAAAAAGAAGCTGGTATCCGGCCCTCGTTACAATTTTGAATACATTCGGCTACGGATCTGTGGTTACCTATATCGTAATTTTCGGCAACGAACAAGGTCTTACCGGGACTTTTCTCTTTTATTTCTTTAATGCTGTATTTGCGACCATAACGAGACCGATCACGGGTCGATACTTTGATAAAAACGGTCCGTGGAAATTGATCATGATTTGTTCATTCATATCGTTCGGTGCCATGTGGGTGCTCGCTCTTGCCAGTTCAAACGTCCACTTAATCATTGCGGGGGCTTTGTTTGGAATTGGTTTCGGATCCATGATGCCTGCGCTTCAAGCATGGGTCATTTCCAAAACCACGACAGAGCGAAGCGGAATTGCTAACGGGATGTACTATTCATCGATTGATCTCGGAATCGGATCCAGTGCATTCATTCTTGGGTTTGTTTATCAGTTTGTCGAAACGGCTACGCTATTTAAGCTGTCCAGCTTTCTCTTCCTTCTCGTACTGCTGCTCACAATTTTGGACTACAGAAAACAAACCGAACCCTGGGTAGCTCCGGAATAGGATTTCTTATACACCGATTATTGGCATGGTGAGACCCCACAGGACGCAGTCCGAGGAGGATCTCACCGCGCTCCCTCGGAAAGCGAGCTATTCCCCTCAACTCCGTCCACTCAAGAAAAGTCTCGAAACTTCACTTCCACAATCGGGACCTTTAGTTGAAGTAAAGTTATCATGAAAAATGTCCAGAGCTGGTGGGCTCTGGACATTTTTCAATGTGTTTTATTCGCCTGAAGCTTCAATTTCTTCAAGAAGCTTATCAAGAACTTGTCCGTCTACGGTAGAAACATCACTACGGTAGAAGTCACGCACAGGAAGCGCTTTTTCTTTGAAAGCTTTGCGTTGTTCCTCTGTCAATTCAATAATTTCTGTTGGGTTTTCTGTATCGTTTTTAATCGTTTCTAGATACTCTTCATTCTGCTTCTTCTGCTCTTCGAATACCCAGTCCTGCATTTCTTTAACCGTTTCATCAACCATTGTCTTCATTTCATCATCAAGACCTGCATACCAGTCTGTGTTGACTGTCGTCATCGCTACATAGTTATTGTGGTTCGATAGTGTCATGTAATCCTGTACTTCATAGAAAGAAGCGTCTCCAATAAAGAAGATTGGATTCTCCTGACCTTCCACTGTACCTCTATCCAATGCTGTATAAAGCTCTGACCAACTCATTGGTGTAGGGTCTGCTCCGTACGCCTCATAGGATTTTAGAATCAATGGAGACGTCTGTGTACGCATTTTAAAGTTTTCGAAGTCGGCAGGTTCTTCAATAGACTTACTGGATGTCCACTGCATCGCACCTTCTGTCCAGTAAGCTAACGGAGAAATGCTGTGTTCTTCATAAAGCTCTCGAAGATCTGTATTCAATGCTTCACTATCATTCAAAATTTGTTGTGTCTTTTCTACGCTATCTGGGAAAAGGAAATGCAAAGCAAAGATTTGTCCCTCTTTTACCATGTTACCTGTAAAACCAGGAGACATAATCGCCATCTGTACGGTTCCATTCTGAAGCTGCTCTACTTGGTCTGTCTCACTTCCAAGACCACCAAATTCATAAACATCAATGTTTACAGCTCCATCTGATTTTTCGTTCATACGCTTAGCGAATTCTTCTGCGTATTCATATTGGACCTGCCCATCCACTTCTTCCGTTACAAACTTCCAGTTGTAGGTTTCTCCACCATCACCACTGGCATTGCCGTCTCCACCGTCACTGCCACCGCAGGCAGCAAGGACCATGCTGAGCATGACTAAAGACATGAATGTTAACAAACTATTTTTTTTAAAGATAACAATAACCTCCCCATTTTTTTGTATATCAGCTTCCACTCTGGATTAAAGAAGAATGAGTGAAAGTTCCTCAAAGAATATCAGTAATATTGAGATAGCAAACATCATCAGGATATATGGCGGTGTTCCTTTGATGACCTCTAAATAAGGCTTATTGAACACCGCACTGGCGGTAAAAATATCGACTCCGAATGGAGGTGTGGCTGAACCTAAAGCCGCTTGGAATGTGATTACAACTCCTAAATGGATAGGATCTACTCCTGCGCTCATCGCGGCAGGATAGAAGATAGGAGTCAATATCAAGATAACAACGATTGGATCGACGAACATACATCCAATGAAGAAGAAAATCGTCACCATCAAGAGTACGTAAATGGCACTAGGGTCTGAGCCAAGAACGGTTTCAGTAATCATCTGCGGTATCCGAGCAAATGAAATGACCCATGTAAAAGCTTGACCACCGGCGACAAGAACGAAGACGGCAGATGTCACTAAACCTGTAGACCGGGCAATTTTAGGCAGTTCTTTAATATGTACAGACCGATAAACAAGCACTTCAAGGACAAAGGCATAAAGCACAGACATCCCAGCTGCCTCTGTGGGACTAAACACCCCCGTGTAGATACCACCAATAATTAAAACCGGGAACCCTAACGGAAGCAACGCCTTTTTAGTCATCTGCAGCCTTTCGCTCCATGTAGCTTTATTCGCTAATGGAATGTCAGCCATCTTTGCGTAAACGACACTGTAAATGGAAAAGCACAAGAAGACGATCACGCCTGGGATAATTCCGGCGATAAACAAATCACCTACGGATGTTCCAGATACCAATCCATATATGATCATCCCGATACTTGGTGGGACAAGTAAAGCTACATCACTGGAATTGATAATCAAGGCCATCGCTGTCGGATCTTTGTAGCCGATTTTCAGCAAGCGCTCTCTCATCGGTTTACCGATGGCTACAACAGTCGCCTGCGTGGATCCGGATATCGCACCGAACAGGGTACACGCAGCTGCGGTTGTAACCGCATAGCCTCCCCGGATATGGCCAATGAAAGACCCAATAAAATCTAACAATCGATTCGATGTCTTACCTGTCGTCATAATATCCGCTGCAAAAATGAACAACGGTACGGCTAGAAGAACATATGGTTCTATCCCTGTAGAAAATTGTTGCATGAGAATCATAGGATCCAAATTCGGAAAGTAAATGAACATAATGACCAATGGTGCCACCATCAACGGAATCATCATTGGAAAGTTCAATAAAAGAAGGATCACCATGATTATGAGCATTGTGGCTATCATATCGTTACCCTTTCTTCATCGTAATTTTTTTTACAAGTGCGTTCCTTCTAGTTCTTTTGTTTTTTCATCGTTATAGTCCTTGGCATCTGTCCCTAAATACACTTCATCACGATGCTTAATGTTGATCCATGCATTTCTTAGAAACTGTACACCTCCGAGTAAAAACCCGATCGGGATAAAGATGTACAAGTAATAGGCGGGCATCTCCAATGCAGATGTTACCCTGCCAGATTCATAGACATCGAGGACGTAGAAGCCTGAATAATAAGCGAGTACAAATAAGACAGCGGCGGTTCCTAATGGAATGAGCACAGCTAGAACTTTCCTCACTTTGAAAGGAGCCAGATCGTAAAAAGCGGACATACTTATATGACGTCCCTTTCTTGCTGCATAACTAATTCCCATGAATGTCGCTACCACAATCGCTATTTGACTCACTTCGTCTGCAAAGGGTGGCGAATAGCTGAACAACGCCCTGCTTAACGCCTTTCCTACGACCATCAAGGCAATGATGATCACAGCATAACTTAATATGAATTCTTCGATCTTTAGAATGATTTTGTCTACTACTTTTAATACATTCAACTATGTAATCCTCCTAAATGATTGATGTAGTAGTTTTTAGGTCAATTACTAAACATAATACCGAAATTGATTCCCTTCACTCAAATCAGTTTAAACAGAATTTTTCGTCTATTTTATGTATATTTTACCATGTAAGGAACTTGTAATTGTTGGATGTATATATGTTCGGTATAGCTCATCATAGATGCTGAATACTCCAATTTCACTATTACATTTTCCTTATTTTGTAAAAAGATAGACAACTGAATCCCCTATTCTTTCATATCCAATTTTTCTATAAATCGAATTTGATGTAGGATTGGCAAGGTCCGTATAGAGAGAACAAAAAGAGTAGCCACTATTCAACAGTTTATTAGTGAGATGCCAAACCGCTTGAGAGGCATATCCCTTCCTTTTGTACCGATCAGGTGTAAACACAGCATTAATTGTCGCTCCATTTTTGGTTGTTCGTGCCCGACTTGCCATGGAAACGGCAGTCCCTTCGACGATCCATAAATGAAGACGCCCATCCGCAATCAGATTTTCAGCCAATTCCTCCGCGCGTCCAACTACATGATCCTCCCCCGTTTCTCTTCCATACTGTCTCAGCCAATCTTCAACAAGGGGCTGATGAGAAGCATCTGATTCAATTAAATGACCCTTTTGTTTTTGTATCGTTTTCAATTGATGCAATCTGAAAATTCCTTGTTCCATCTGTAGTTCTGCTTCCTGCCCTGTATGATCC
Organism: Halobacillus sp. Nhm2S1; assembly: GCF_019599545.1. Classification (GTDB taxonomy): domain Bacteria; phylum Bacillota; class Bacilli; order Bacillales; family Halobacillaceae; genus Halobacillus. The sequence continues at coordinate 670,568 of NZ_JAIEZV010000002.1, forward strand.
ATCCATTCTTTCAAGAAAAATTCTACCGCCTTTCGTTCCCCGAGCACTCCAGGGACATCATGCTCTTCTTTAACCAGGTACTGGACAAATGCACGGATGTGAGCAGGTTCCCAATGTGTGAGCGAGGGAATGATCCATAAATGTGGAGGCGTTCTCATTGACATGAATGTAGTTTTTCCGTTGTCCTGGAACCTGATTAAATGACAAGCTTCTTTTCCTTGAGTATTCTTCAGACGTTCTAAAATACCCAAAGGCAGGTTGTTTTCTGCTTCCTTATCCAGGAGTAATGGTTCCACTTGTTCATGAAACTTGATTGGATCGTGTTCATAAATTATAGTCATCAGTAAGTACCCCTTTTCTTTTTGCTTTAAACCAGTTTTTTGGTGAAATTCTGAATAAGATGAATTTTTCTTTCCATTATACGTCTCAATGATAAGTGGAACAACATAAAGAAAGGAAGAATAAACCATGACAAAAAAAGAAATCCAAGATCAAATCACTTTCTTAAAATCTGATTATATCCGCATCCAAGGGGACTTAGATAAGCTTGAAGCTGCCGGAGGTAATGTGCAAAATGCAGAAAAACAGCTGGCTCGTATGGAAGAAGAGCTAAAGGAACTGAATAAGCAACTGGCTCAGGCAGAGCAATAAAAAAAGACGGAGGATCCTGTTATCCTCCGTCTTTTTAATTTAAGATTTCTTTTGGTTTTCTTTATCTTTTCGCTGGCCCTCAAGCTTTTCCTGAATTTTTTCAAATTCTTTACTTGGAGGCATTAAGGAAACGATGACATCGCCGTTTTCTGCCTTATACTCCATCTCCGGAGTGAAGAACTCAACTTTTCCTGAGGCTCTCTTCGAAAATAAGAGCATGGCGTGTTGATCCATATTCTTCATGTAGTCTTGGAAAGTATATTGTTCTGTAATCGTCGTTTTGCGGAACACGTAGCCATTTTCCACTCTAGCGTTCAATTCTTCCCAGGAAGCCCCTTCTTCAAATAGGACCCTCCCACCAATTGTATGCACAAGATCTTCCAAATCGTCCCCCTCTTTATTACTTAAACTAAGCTGGAATGAGTTGTTACGACCAAATTCCGGTACGAAAGTCGTACAAACGAGGGCATTGTAAGAATCTAATTCTGTAGCGGCAACCAGATACTCATAAGGTGTCATATCTAAATAATACTCCGTTTGTTCAGATAAAATTTCTCCATGATAAGATTCAATCCCACGGGAACGGGCACGGGACAGTCGCTGCCACGAAGAGTCTGTAAGAAGAACGGGAATTTTAAGGTCCTCCAATGTCTTAGCAAGACCTGTTGTAAATGCACTCCCTCCTGCGATGAGAACCCCCGGTGGCCCCTCCATCGACAGTCCTAACTTTTTCGCAAGCCAGCCTATAGAGAATCCATGTGCCACAACGGTTGTAAATACAAGAGCAAAGGTCAAGGATATAAGAATCGATGCATCTTCAAATCCTTCTTCTAAAAGGACACTCGCAAAATAACTGGCAACCGTCAGGGCCACAATCCCTCTTGGTGCGATCCAACCGACCAGAAGCTTCTCTGATTTAGATAAATCCGTCCCCACAGTAGATAGGAAAATCGACAAGGGGCGGACGACAAACAACATTAGAGCTACAAACCCAATGATTTGAATGTTGAAGATTTCCACCAAAGTTTCGACTGTGAGGGAAGCGGTAAGCATGACGAAGATGGTAGAGATCAACAATAAAGATATATTTTCTTTAAAGTGCCGCATATCTGCAATGGATGAAATGTGCATATTCGCAAGAGTCATCCCCATCGCAGTAACAGATAACAGCCCCGTTTCATGCATGATTTCATCAGCAATTGTAAAGCAAGCAATAACAACGGCAAAGACGGCTGGCGATTTAAGGAACTCAGGGATGTACCCTGTTTCGAACATCCAGCCAACCCCTTTTCCGCAAACCCAGCCAAGAAAGACAGCAAAAGCGGAAGCGGCAAAGAACATCAATAACGCAGAAGGATCATTGTTCGTCAGGAATAGAATGATTTCGAACGCAAATACCGCTAGTAGTGCACCAATCGGATCGACAATGATCCCTTCCCATTTCAAGATTTTAGCTGGCCGAGGTTTTAACTTAGCCTGACGCAATAAAGGAAGGATTACAGTCGGACCTGTAACAATGAATAACCCCCCGATTGTAAAAGCGACAGCCCAGGACAAACCTGCCACATAATGAGCCGCTAATGAACCCAATATCCAGCTTAGAAACGCACCGAATGTCACAATCCTGAATACGGGACGGCCTAAACCTTTCACTTCCTTCATATCGAGGTTCAAGCTTCCTTCAAAAAGAATGACAGCAACGGCCAAGGATATGATCGGCTTATAAAGTTCTCCGAAGTCCTGTTCAGGATTCATGAGGCCTAGTACAGGCCCGGCTAAGAGACCGGCGATGGACATGACGACAATGGCAGGCAATCGAAAGCGCCAGGCTATCCACTGTGATCCTACGCCGAGAAACCCCACTAACATCAGTTGCAATAGTAACGAATCTATCATTGAACAGTCTCCTTCTATAAGGTGTATGTACGACCCTCGAGTAATATAGACATATTCTATATGCCTCTCCCGCATCTGTAAACTAAATTGTCTGTAAAAAACTTCCCTTTCCCATCAAACCTTCTTCCAATATCGCTCCCTTTACTTGAAAACTTAGTTTCGACTTTTGTTGAATGGATGGGGTGTGTGGAAGCTGGGAGACTCCCGTGGGAGAAAGGAGATAGGCGAGGTCCCGCAGGAAGAAGTCCAAGGAAGCTCGCCACTCTCCCACAGGAAAGTGTTCAAATGCGGAATCGCCCTGCTTATGACGCGAGTGTCTAGGCGATGGAGCTATACGAGTAGCTTCCCCGCCAACCCCGACGTTCAATTCAGTAACGAACCCCAAAGCATCTTGAATTCGAGCCTTCCACAAACCTGCCAGATTGTTGAATAAACCCTTAATTTGTAAGGGAATCACACAAAAAATGGTATGGTAATCATAACCTTTTAAATTTTCTAAAAAAATAATTGACAGAAAGGTATGACATTGATAGTATTACGGCGGTGCGTTAATCTCATTCACTTTTCAATAACGAAAATCATGCAGAAGCCTTGATTATTGCCGCTCATCTTTTGGATAAGAGCGCTTTTTTTACGTAAAATATACAGACATCTATGAGGAGGAGCCAGTATGAAAGCAAGAGACACAATTTTTATTGGATTCACACTGTTCGCTTTGTTTTTCGGTGCTGGGAACTTGATTTATCCTGTATCCCTCGGTATTGAGTCAGGAACATCCTACTTCCCGGCTATTTTCGGTTTTGTCATTACTGGTGTAGGGTTACCTATCGTGACAGTCGCGGCGATATCGCTTGTCCGCAACGGGGCTGTTCAATTAGCTGGACGTGTCCACCCAAGGTTCGGATTATTATTTACGGCGATGGTCTATCTTGTCATTGGACCTTTCTTTGCTATTCCAAGGGCTGCCAACGTTGCTTTTGAAACAGGCATCGTTCCCTTTACCAACGGCAAATCGTTGACGCTATTCATTTTTACGGTCTTATTCTTTGTACTTGTTTACTGGCTCAGCCGCAATCCATCTAAACTAGTGGATCGTGTGGGGCAGATCTTAACCCCTACATTATTCTTAGCTATCCTTGGCCTCGTTATTGGAAGCTTTTTTATGCTGGATGGACAGATTCAGCCAGCAGGGGAAAAATATCAGGCTCAACCTTTCTTCACAGGATTCATTGAGGGGTATCTGACCATGGATGCGATTGCTTCTCTTGCTTTCGGAATCATTGTGGTTTCATCCTTCCGCGATCGCGGCGTCACCGATCCAAAAGAATTAACCCGCCGGACATTGAAAGCAGGTTTAGTCACAGCGATTGGACTAACTACTGTTTATGTGGCCATTGGTTGGATTGGAGCAAGAATGGCAACAGAAGGTTCCTTTGATAATGGAAGTGCCATCCTTGCGGGTGCTGCACAAATCATGTATGGAGATGTAGGGACGCTATTGCTTGGTGTTATTGTAGGACTAGCCTGTTTGACAACCTGCATCGGTCTGACAGTTGCTTGTGGCCAGTTCTTTTCCAAGCGTGTTCCCGGAATGACTTATCACCATGTCATCATAGTAGTAACTTTGATTAGTTTTGCGATCTCTAATATTGGATTAAACCAAATCATTGCTTATTCTGTTCCGGTTCTTGTGTTCGTTTATCCGATCACCATTGTTCTGGTGGCTCTAACATTCATGAGCCCCCTCTTCAATCACTCACCTTATGTTTACAGAGGCGCGATTCTATTGACTTCGGTCATAGGGGTTTATGATGGGCTCGTAGCTTTTGGCGCAGATGTATCATCCATCGAACCATTGATCAGTCAACTGCCATTGTTTGAACTGAACCTAAGTTGGGTCTTCCCAGCGATTGTTGGTGGAATTATCGGCTTATTGATCGATTATTTCAAAGGACAGCCACGTCATAAAGAAAGCTTCCAAAACGGATGACGTATGAAAATCCCTCTCCTTGAAGGAGAGGGATTTTTTATTGTTCTAGAAGCGTTACACTAACTTTCACATCAAGGTTTTGTCCGCCTCCACGATATACTCCCTGAAGCGGGCTGACGTCTGCATAATCTCTTCCTGTCCCAATTCTGATATGCTGTTCTAATGCTTCGACATTATTGGTAGGGTCGAGACCCACCCAGCCGATTCCGGGAACCATCACTTCTACCCATGCATGTGTGGCCGCATCACCCACAAGTGCTGAATCTTCTCCTACATACAGATATCCACTTACGTACCGGGCAGGTATACCCTGGGATCTCAAGATCCCAATCATGACGTGTGCATAATCCTGGCACACGCCGGCCCTTAACGGCCATGATTCATACGCCTTGGTATTCACTTGGGTGGTCGTCGTATCGTATCTTATGGATTGATTGATGTATTCCATCAGCCTTAATGAAAAACGGATTGGATCTTTTGCGTCACCGACTTCATTGATAATCTCTTCGTGTTGTTCTTTATACAGGAAAGTATAAGGGGTTTCATTTAAGTAAGCCAAATAGTGATGACGGAAAAGTTCTGAATGGAAAATCGTCTGCATTTCACTTGAACATTCAATCATACGGATGAATGGGCTTTTTTGGATACTGACCGTTGACGTTGTCTTTAACGTTAAATGTTCATGTTTCTCGGGAATGAAGAAAGTTTCCACATGATTCCCCCAGAGATCAATATGTTCTTTCGTCATCGAACCTGGAGTGATTTCAGTCCGGTAAGCCAGTAACCTCTGGCATTCATCCGTTCTTGGTTTTAAACGTATATGATTCATGCTTTGATCGACGAAGTTATCATAATAAAAGGTGTTGGTATGCTCAATTTGGAACTTCACAGTGTATTCCTCCTGGATAGCCTTTACTTGACGTGAACCGGTTCAATTAGATAATAGGTTTGTGAGAACATACGACTCAGTGTCATGCACCGATCTTGGAAATGATCGAGAAATGACATCAGCTCATTCATATCCATTTCCTCTATGTTCGTGCTCGTAATTTCATCTTGAATGAGCTCAAGCATTTGAAAAAGGTCTTCAGAATAGTGAGAGATTTTTCCACCTTCAAGTTTGTTGACCGCTTCCATAACATGATCCATGCAATAACGAATCGACCGAGGGAACGTCCCTTCTTTAATCAAAAAGCTGAGGACATGTTTGGACTCCATCGTTGGCGGGTGTTCCTTAATGTATGCGTCATAACCGTTTAGAAACTGTAGAGCTGTCAGCCAATAATAGTAGTGATCAGTCGGAACATCCGCCTCTTTTCTGTTCTTTTCACATGTCACATTCAATATTCTTGCCGTTTTCTCCGCGCGCTCCAGCCATTTCCCTACTTTAATAAAAGTATAGGGAGTTCCACGGCTCATACTGGACTCAATGACCCCTTGTGACGTCATGGAAGTTTTAATTACTCGATCCAGATAGTCCTGGGTATGCTGTCTCGTATTCGGGAGCTCCTGCCAATCCTTTTGGTCCAAATGGAAGGCATTTAAAACTTCCCACAGTTCTTCAGGAAGTATATCCCTTGTCGAACGGGCATTCTCACGGGCAAAATTCATACAATTCATAAGAGAATTAACGTTAAATGGACTAATAGTCAAGTACTGGATCATCGTCTCCCTGTCTAAGCGATCGTATAAGCTGTAATAATCTTTGGCGGAAGCACAGACTTCCACAATTTCTTCCCAGTCCCGATCCGCTGCCTCCTGATTTTGTGCTTCCAACATGTGAATGAGCTGGACACTTAGGACCCTTGCATTGTTTTCAGCTCGTTCTATATTTCGTGACATCCAGTAAAGAGAATCTGCTACACGACTAAGCATGGTGATCACCACTTTCTGTCAAAATCCACGTATCTTTTCCTCCTCCACCTTGAGAGGAGTTCACCACAAGAGAGCCTTCTTTGAGCGCTACTCGTGATAACCCGCCAGGAAGTACATTTGTCTTTTCACCATTCATGACAAATACGCGTAAATCCACGTGACATGGATAAAATCTACCTTCCTGATAAGCAGGAGCCCTTGATAATTTAATGGTGGGTTGAGCAATATATTGATGAGGATTTTCAATGATCTTCTTCTTGAATTCTTCTCGTTCACTTTCTTCGGACTGAGGACCTATCAGCATATCATAACCACCTGAAGCCCCTACATTTTTCACAACCAGTTCATGGATGTTGTCCAGCACATAATCCAGACGCTCAGGATCACTAAGGAAGTAGGTTTCAACGTTCGGGATAATTGGCTCTTCTTCGAGGTAGAAGCGAATCATATCCGGAACATACACATACATCGCTTTATCATCCGCTACACCATTGCCAATGCCATTAAGTATCGATACATTCCCTTTTCGATAAGCCCTGAGCAACCCGGATACCCCGAGGGCCGAGTCAGGCCGGAACGCTTCAGGATCAAGGAAGTCATCGTCGATTCTTCTATAAATGATATCCACACGCTTCAACCCTTTAATGGTCTTCATGTAGACAACATCATTTTTGACAATCAAATCTCTACCTTCGACCAGTTCGATTCCCATCTGCTGAGCAAGAAAGACATGATCATAATAAGCAGAGTTGTAAATTCCCGGCGTCAATAAAACAGCGGTCGCCGATTTATGAGGATCTGCGTTGGCAGGCAAATGACTGGTCACCGCCTGGTGAAGCTCTGACAATTGATGCTCCAACGTTTCAATGGAATGTTGGAAGAATAATTCAGGATACACTTGTCTCATAACGTAACGATTTTGGAAAACATAAGACATCCCAGAAGGATTACGCAAATTATCTTCCAATACTCGATATTGACCATTTTCATCTCTAATCAAATCTACTCCGGCAAGGAATATATGATTCCTTAAAGGAATGTCTATCCCACTGACTTGTTTGTTGTAGTAATAAGGATTGTTCTCGATCAACTCTCTTGGTATGATTCCCGCTTCTACTATTTCCTGATCATGATAAATATCTTCTAAAAAATGGTTGAGAGCAGTCATCCGCTGCTTCATCCCTTTTTCAATTTCTTCCCAATCCTGCCTCGGAATGATGATTGGAACAAAGTCGAACGGCATCGTCCTCTCTGTTCCCCCCGTGTGGTTATACACGGTGAATGTAATGCCCTGTCTAAGAAAATTAAGCTGAGCTGTTTCATGCTTTTTCATCAAATCGCGTTCTGTAAATTGATTGACCAGTTGATAAAACCATTGGTAGTGCCTTTTCGGCTCACCATCTTGTTTCATCATTTCATCAAAGTAAACTCCCGTTTGATAATTAGTTAGCACGACCTCTCCTCCATTCCTACTTACTACAAATCCTTTACCCTTAGTTTACTCTACTCACTCATAAATTGTAAGAAAATTTACACAACAATTGTCGTTTCGAGTTCTTAAAGTAACTGGCAGGATTGTGGAAGACTCCGTTTTGAGACTTTCAGTGAGTGGACTTTTAACAATCGGGATAGCGGAAGACAATCCAACTTGGTAAAGGGAGCTTATGCGAAGTTCATATTTAGATAAAAAAACCGGACCAGGTCATCCGTTTTTGGTATGACCTGGTCCGGTGTGAAGGGGTAGACCCTATTTAATGTTGATGACAATTTTACCTTTAGCATGGTGGGTTTCGCTGACGCTGTGAGCTTCTTTCAACCCTTCCTCACTAAGATCAAAGCGATGTCCGATGACAGATACTAAATTTCCTGATTCCATCATGGAAGCCAGTTTTTCCAGTTTTTCTCCGCTCGGCTCAAGCCAGACAAATCCTGCTTTGATACCATGCTTGGCTGCGAGATCTTCATCCGGTGGCTGAACGATGGACGGTAGACGGCCTCCTTCTTTCAGGACAGAAAAGCTTTTTTCCTGAATTTCTCCCCCGAGGGTATCGAGGACGATATCATAGTCACTCAATATCTCGGAGAAGTCCTCTTCTTTATAATTGATAAAGCGATCGACACCCAGTTTTTCTACCCACTCCTGATTCTTTCCGCTGGCTGTCGCTGCTACATAAGCTCCTTTTTGTTTCGCAATCTGAATCGCATAATGGCCGACACCACCTGAACCTGCATGGATGAGCACATGATCTCCTTCTTTAATGTCACTAAAATCCACTAGGCATTGCCATGCAGTAAGACCTGCCAATGGTACCGCTGCCGCTTCCTCAAATGAAACATTCTCAGGAAGATGGGCTAAAAGATGCTCATCCACAGCTGTGTACTCAGCATACGTCCCGAATCGCGTTGTATCCGGGCGAGCGAAAACGCGATCGCCTACTTTGAAGTTTTGTACTGCAGAACCAACCTCCGCGACGATTCCCGCTGCATCCCATCCTAAAATGATAGGAAAATCAAAATCCAACATTTCTTTCAAGTACCCTTCACGCAATTTCCAGTCGATTGGATTGATGGATGTCGCATGCAATTCCACGATGACCTGACTTTCACTTGGAACCGGGCGTTCCACGTCTTTTTCAATTAATTGATTTCTATCTCCATATTGCTCAATAACAATAGCCTTCATGTATAATCTCTCCTTTTTAGAAGTATGACTTCTTTAGTTTTCCCCACAGTTTTCACGTGAAACATGATAAGATGTGGGAGAAAGAAGATTATGTATAAAAGGATGATCACGATGATTCAGCAGGCCGAAAATATTCTCCAACAATACTACGGTTATCCCTCGTTCCGCCCTGGTCAAAAAGAGGCCATCACTCATGTTTTAGAAGGAAAAAACACTTTGGCGGTTATGCCTACAGGAGGCGGAAAATCCCTCTGCTATCAAATCCCCGGACTCACTTTGCAAGGAACAGCGATCATCATATCCCCGTTGATCTCTTTGATGAAAGACCAAGTGGATGCCCTCCATTCCTATGGAGTGGCCGCTACTTACATCAACAGCTCCCTTTCCCACCAAGAGCAGCAACAACGACTGAGGGATATGGAAAACGGCCGCTATTCTTTCGTGTATGTCGCTCCTGAGCGGTTTGACTCACCAAATTTTTTAGCTGCCATTAACAGTATCCCCCTTTCGTTAATCGCCTTTGATGAAGCCCACTGTATTTCCCAGTGGGGACATGACTTTCGTCCAAGCTACCGGTCTATTGTACCTACCTTAAAGAAGGTCGCTAACCTTCCCGTCCTCATGGCGCTGACAGCCACAGCGACCCAGGAAGTAATTAAAGACATTAAAGAATTGATTGATGTTGAGGATAGGAATGTCATCAATACAGGGTTCGCAAGGGACAACTTATCGTTCCGTATTATTAAAGGTCGTGACAAACGAGAATTCATCAGTGAATATTTGACTCAAATTCCCAATGAATCCGGTATTATTTACACGGCCACGCGTAAGGATGCCGATCAGCTTCATTACCTTTTAACGAAAAAAGGGTATGCCGCTGGAAAATATCACGCGGGAATGACAGAGCATCAAAGGAAACAAGCACAGGTGGATTTTGTTCAGGATGAAGTGACTACGATGGTTGCAACCAATGCTTTCGGGATGGGCATCGATAAATCAAACGTCCGCTATGTCATTCATTATTCCATGCCGATGAATATTGAATCTTATTACCAGGAAGCCGGCCGTGCCGGTCGTGATGGTGAGCCTGGCGACTGTGTATTGCTTTTCTCCAGCCAGGATATTAACCTGCAGCGTTTTTTGATCGATCAGTCCCCCAATGAAGAAAAGAAAAAGGATGAGTACACGAAACTTCAAGCCATGGTGAATTATTGTCATACCCATTCCTGCTTACAGCAATACATTCTCGATTACTTTGATGATCCGACAGACTCTGAGCCGTGTGGGAAGTGTACGAATTGCACCCACGATGGTGAAGAACAGGATATGACTAAAGAAGCACAAATGGTATTGTCCTGTGTGAAACGCATGGGTGAAAGGTTCGGAACAGGTCTTACAGCAAAGGTTCTCAAAGGTTCTTCCGACCAAAAAGTAAAGCAGTTCCACTTCCAACAGTTATCGACCTATGGCATCATGCCGAATTATACAGAAAAAGAACTGACTCGGTTCATTCAGTTTTTAACCGCGGAAGGTTACCTATCTACAGGCGAAGGACGTTATCCCTCATTAAAACTGACAAATGAAGCTGTTTCTGTCATCAAAGGAAATCAACCTGTCTTAATGCTGGTTGAATCCACAACGAAGAAACAGAAAACCGAATACAATGAGCAATACTTTGAAGAGTTGCGACAGTTACGTAAGTCGATCGCAGATGAAAGCAACCTCCCCCCTTACGTCATCTTCTCTGATGCCACCCTTAAGGACTTGAGTATTCATCTCCCGGAAAGCAAAGAAGAGATGATGAACATCAAAGGGATCGGGGAGCAAAAGTTCGAGAAGTATGGAGAGCAGTTCCTAGAAAAAACGCGCCCGTGGGGCGAAGCGACAGAGACGAAATCCACTCCGACTCGCTCGACGGAACCTTCTGTTCAAAAGAAAGATCCGTTTGATGATCGCCCCAGTCACATCATTTCTTACGAGCTTTGGGAACAGGGAAATGACGTGAAAGAAATAGCAAAAGAAAGAGGCATAGGCAAACAAACGATTGAGAACCATATTTTCCGAGCGGGAAAAGAGGGGTATGAGATCGATTGGGACCGCTGGTTTGATGAAGAACAAGAACGTCATATTTTGCAAGCCTACGATCAAATGGAGGAGCGTAAATTGAAGCCCTTGAAAGAGTCTCTGCCTGAGGGGTATTCCTACTCTATGATCAAGGCTGTCCTTATGAAGCATAACTTGATTAATGAATGATCGTCGAGGAGGAAAATTGATGACTAAACCTGTAATTTCAAGAGAAGATGTAAAAGCATTGGACCAACAAGACCCGCTAAAGCCATTTAAACGTGAATTTTACCAGGAAGGTTTTTATTATATGGATGGGAATTCCCTTGGTTTGCTTTCGAAACGTTCTGAGGAAACCCTCTCCACCTCACTAAATGATTGGAAGAAACATGCCATCGGGGGATGGACGGAAGGAGAAGAACCATGGTTTTACATGTCAGAGAAAATCGGGGCTCTGACCGCGCCTCTTATCGGAGCAAAACCTGAGGAAGTCATCAATACCGGTTCCATTACATCCAATATTCATCAGTTGCTGGCGACATTTTATAAGCCGGCCGGAAGACGGACGAAAATTCTGGCGGATGAACTGAACTTCCCCTCGGACATTCACGCTATGAAGAGCCAAATCGAATGGCACGGGTTAGACCCTCAAGAACATTTGATCCGCGTCAAAAGTGAAGATGGCTATACATTATCGGAAGATACCATCATTAAAGAAATGGACGAAGACATTGCTGTTCTCCTCCTGCCTTCTGTCTTGTATCGTAGTGGGCAGCTGCTGGATATTGAGAAAATAACCAAGGCAGCTCATGAATACGGCATCATCGTCGGTTTTGACCTTGCCCATTCAATCGGAGCCCTTCCTCACCGCTTGAACGAATGGGGTGTTGACTTTGCTGTATGGTGTACGTATAAGTATTTGAACAGTGGACCCGGCGGGGTGGGCGGACTGTATGTGAACGAAAAGCACCTCGGAAAAACCCCGGGGCTTGCAGGTTGGTTCAGTTCAGATAAAGACAAGCAGTTCGACATGAGCCACGAACTTACTCCTGCTGAATCCGCAGGAGCTTTTCAGATCGGAACCCCTCATGTGCTCAGTTCAGCACCGCTCATAGGGTCACTGGAACTTTTTGAAGAAGCGGGCATCCAGCAGATTAGAAACAAATCATTGAAGCTCACTCGTTTATTGATGGATCTCATCCATCAGGAACTATCGGGATACGGGTTCAAAATCGGCAACCCTTTGAATGATGAACGCCGCGGAGGCCATGTCTGTCTTGTCCATGACGAGGCCGCAAGCATTTGTAAAGCTCTCAAACAAGAAGCGATCATTCCTGACTTTCGCTCACCGAACGTCATCCGCCTTGCGCCGATCGCTTTTTATACATCTTACGAAGATGTGTATGACGTTGTATTACGCTTGAAAGAAATCATGGAGAGTGAAAAGCAAAAGCAGTTCAAAAATGAAAGAGACACCATCGCCTAAGGAGGTCTATGATGATGAAATTCATTGATATTACGATGAAACTGAACAATAATACGCCTCCCTGGCCGGGAGACGAGCCATTTGAATACAAGCTGACATGGTCCATGGAAGATACAGGATCAGTTAATGTCGGCCAATTTAAAGGAAGCAACCACATTGGCACACATGTGGATGCCCCCTACCACTATGATTCAAATGGCTTAAAAATCGCAGACCTTCCCGTCGACCGTTTTTCCGGTCAGGCTCTAGTCGTGTGTATACAAGATGAACCGGTCGTTACTGGAAAGTTGTTGGAAGACGTAGACTTCAGCAAGGTAAGTAAAGTTTTGTTCCATACAGGCAGCTGGAAAGACCGCACCCGCTTCCCTGATCAGTACACGGTCATTGGGGATGATGTAGGTCCATTTTTAAAACAGCAGGGCATCGACCTCATCGGCATTGATACCCCTTCTGTTGATCCAGAAACGAGTAAAGAGTTAAAAGGACACCACACCTTGTATCAGAATGACATCTTGATCCTTGAAGGAATTGATCTTTCTAAAGTACCGGAAGGAATTTATGAGCTCTTTGCATTCCCACTAAAAATGGAACAAGCCGACGGCAGCCCCGTCCGTGCCGTTTTACGCAGCACCGACGCATCCTAGTCAGCCTCACCCAAATCTGTTCCCTAATGTATGGGTGAAACTACTATGATGACGTGGTTTTCAGGAAAGTGAAATGATTGTATAAAAAATGCCCAGGAGGTTATCCTGGGCATTTTTTGCATCCTATATTATTTCTTCGTAATTCGCTGGTCGATGGCCATCTTCTTCGCTACTTTAGGGGCGAGCCAAATCATTGGCAGTAGAAGAATGGATACTGGAACAGCTGTTACCACAATGAAGTTTTGGAGCTGAGTAATCCCACTGTCTCCTGTGATTAACAAAATGACAGCGATCGCGCCCATCAAAACGGCCCAGAACACTCGAAGCCAGCTTTGCGGGTTTCCTTCTCCTGTGACGGCCATGGCAATCGTGTAGGACATGGAGTCACTCGTCGTTACAACGAACAGAATCGTTAAAATCAGGAATAACGGAGAAATAACGGTCGCTAATGGGAACTGTTCAGTAATGGCGAACATTGCTGCCGGGTTCCCTGCTTCATTCAGTGCGTTGGATACAGATCCAGGATTGTTTAATTCAAAGAAAATCCCTGATCCGCCAAGCACTGTAAACCAGAACGTAGAAATAACAGGAGCAAAGACAGATACGGCTATGATGATCTCCCTAATTGTCCGGCCTCTTGAAATACGGCTCACAAGGATGGCCATCATCGGTCCATACCCAATGAACCATCCCCAGAAGAAGACTGTCCATAGAGATAGCCAACCTTCATCTCCTCGATACGTACTCATCGGAATGAATTGATCCACGTAATACCCGAATCCTGCCAGGAAGTGGTCAATAATAAAACCACCTGGTCCAAAGATGACAATAAACGCCATTAGTCCAATCGCCATGCGTACGTTAAAGCTACTTAGAATTTGTATCCCTTTATATAAACCAGTGACAGCTGAAATCGTCGAGATAATCACAACGGCAAAAATAATGGAAAATTGCGTGCTGAACTGATTAGGAATTCCAAAAATTTCCTGAAGACCGTAACTCGCTTGCAAACCTAGGAAACCGATTGGACCAATCGTTCCTGCTGCTACAGCGATCACGGAGAAGGCATCAATGACCGTCCCGATCCAGCTGTGGCGTAATTTTTCACCGAAAATCGGATAGAGTAACGTTCTAGGCTTCATCGGCATTCCTTTATGATAGTGACCATACATCATAACAACAGCACTAATCGTACCTAGAATAGCCCATGCCAGGAATCCCCAGTGCATAAAGCTTTGCGCCAGGGCCGGGTTGATTGCCGCTTCTGTTCCGGCTTCAATTCCTGACTGAGATGGAGGCACAGTCAAAAAGTGCCACATCGGTTCAGCGGCTGCCCAGAAAACACCTCCGCCTGCCAATAGGGTTGCCATAATGATCGACAGCCATTTATACAATCCTATTTCAGGTTTCTCCATATCCCCCATTCTGATTTTTCCATAACGGGAAAAGGCTAAATATAAACCAACAAAGAATGTAGCAAGCATGAGCACTTGCCAAAAAGCACCGAAGTACTTGGCTGACCATGCAAAGCTATCACTAACGATCATTTCGATTAGATCAATATCAATGAGTGCAAGAATAACGAAAAGGACTAATAATCCTCCACTTATGACAAATACCGGCCAGTCAATACGGCCTGAGTTTTTATTATCCATAATTATCTCCTTTAATTCATAATGTGTTTGAATGCACAATGTACAACTCTATCACTATTTTTATTATGGTGTAAAGATATTTCCTTTATCCTTTACGGGAATGATTTTTAGAAAAAAAGGCATGAAAAAGGCGACCCCTTACAAGAGATCGCTTCTCTTTAATCTTCTCTTGACTCCACCTTATGATCTTCCTGCCTATTCTGACATTCCTTACAAAGGTTGATCTCTCTTTCTTCTTTAATCTGAAGCGGTTTGCCACACCTTTGACATTCATCATAGTTATTAGGATTTGTTTGGAATCCCGGCATTTCATTACTTCCATCGTTATACATACAAGTTTATCTCCTTTCTCTTTCACCTTTTCTTTTCTTATTCCCTATTCGCTTTTCATTAATCATCTCATCATTTCCTTTGCTGCGGTCATGCCTGACAGTGTCACCCCAAGTGTGCCTGCGCCAGGAAAAACCGTATCCCCACACTGATAAACGTCCGGAATTCCGGTGCGAATGGAATAGCTGTTGAGCCAGCTATATTTTCCTGTTGGGGTGTAGCCGCCCACTTTTCCATATTTTCTTCTCAACCACTTTTGAAAAGTGATCGGAGTTCCCGGCAGAACGATGTCTAACTTTTCTTTAAAGCTCGGAAAGTAAAAATCCACCGTCTCCAGGAGTCGGTTCTTCATATGTTCCTTATCTGCTTCGTATTGTTCTGAATTCCACCAGGGTGAAATGGATGTGTGAGTAGAAATCGTTAACGAGCGCTTTCCAGGAGGGGCCATCATCGAATCCTGAGGGTCAGATAATGACATTAAAAACTGCCCCCCATCATGGAGGTCGTCCGGTTTTTGCGGGTCAATAAACTGATGGTACACGGCGTCTTCTCCCTCAAAAACTTCCCCGTCCACGCCTCCATGTATGATAAACGCTCCCCATGAATCCCTTTTTTCTTCTTTTAACGCTTTAATATAGGATTGTTTACCCATATCCTTTGATACCGTATCATGGAAATTGTGAACAGAATTGTTCAATAGCACCTTTTGCGCCCGAAAGACTCGATCCCGTTTCGTATGAAACTCAAAGTGCCCGCCGTTTTTCTCTACTTTATGAATAGGATGCCGCATATAAAGGTCGCTCCCTGAATCCTTAATGAAAGATGCCAAACGTTCGGCAACCGCTGCAAGACCCCCATGCACAGCGTAAGCGCCTTTATGGAATGTTTGTAACGCGGCATACCCGAGAAACGCAGGGCAGTATTCAACGCTTGTTTGTACACTATCCATTAATTCACCATTCAAAAACACGCGGAAGAGACGATGGTTATGAAGGTCATACTTTTTCAGCCGCTCTTCTACCGTCTGGTTCATAAATGGGAGCAGTTTCAATGCTTCTTTTTTTACTAAAGGTACGAAATGCATGAAATCTTTGAAGGTTCGTGGAGGAAACACAGGAAGGTCTTCCGTTAATTGATCGACCACTGCCCCCACCCTGTACACTTCATCATAGAACGCTTGTATAGCAGAAGACTGTGTTGGAAAGACTCGTTGAATCTCTTCGTACCAGCGGCTTCGCTCACGAAAATAATGAATGGTGCGATCCGGCATGTGGATATCCATGATCGTATCCAATAACGTCATGGCAGGAGGATCGATGTTTAACTGATCAAAGAGTCGACGGAGAACCCCTCCTTCTTCAAATCCCATACCAAGGGTGGCCCCTGACTGAAACCGGTAGCCGTTGCGTTCGAATTTTCCTGCACTACCCCCAAGTTCATTCGAGGCTTCAAAAACGGCCACTTTCATTCCTTTTTTGGCGAGTGAAGCGGCAGCTGCCAGCCCACCGAAGCCTGCACCTACAACTCCAACATCATAAATCATCCGCTCACCTCCCTCCTCTTCTTTTCCCCCATCATCCCCTTTTTAGGCGTAACGAATGTTCTTGTATAATTTGGAAGTATTGTGTAAGAGTTGATTTCGATATGGTTGTGTGCATTTAGGAGCTCCAGGAAACAGTTCGCTTTCCATGGGGCTGGAGCTTTAGTGGAGAAGATTAATGGATTTTAGAAGAAATTTGTATTTTTGCAGACCTTTTGGATGAGACTCTCGTCTAATGAAGAGGAAAGGAGAGGAACGCCTGGTGTCCGGACATACACAAACTCATTACACACGCGAGCAAGCGGTTGAGTACATAATGGACCAATACGGAGAAACGTTGAAAAGAACCATTTTTACATATGTGAAGAATCACCATACCACAGACGATATCTTTCAGGATGTTTTGTTACAGATTTATCGCAAGTGGGATAGGTTCAACGGAGATTCCCAATTGAAAACTTGGGCGATGAGAATCGCCATCAACCGATGCAAAGATTATTTACGATCCCCTATTCACCGCATCAAAATCGCTACAGATAAATGGCGGGAACAAAAAGCCCCGAACTACACGGAGCAAAGAGTCGTGCAAAAAGAACAGTGGGATGAAATAGCGGAAGCCATCCTTCACCTCCCAATCAAATATCGGGAAGTCATGATTCTCACTTTCCAACAAGATATGACGCAGAAACAGATTGCTGAAGCGACCGGAACGCCTTTAAGCACGATCAAAACAAGGATGCAGCGTGCACGTCAACTGCTTAGAGAAAAGGCAGATGAAGGAGGGATAGACCCGTGGATCATCAACGAATAAAAGAAGCAATCAATCGTCAAATTGGCGAGGATCCTTTATTCACAGATAAAGACAAGCAGCGCTTTTATAAAAAGAAGCCCAATCGGCGGTTACGTTTCCCTGCTGTTCCGAAACTGGTTACGGTCCTCCTTGCTTTCATTGTTTTGAGCGGATCCTATTATACCTTTCTGAAGACGGACTGGTTTGAGCAATCTTCTTCACCTACAGAAGAGGAGTCAGAACCAATGGAAGAAACGCCACCTCCTCCTAGTCCGGATCCAGAAGAACCTACTCTTGTAAAGGTTGAAAAGCTCAAGGAAGTTATTACATCTATGCCGAGCAAAAGTAAGATGAAAGTCGTCATTGATCAATTTTCAGGAACCGAAGTTGAATCCAAACTAGCAGATACAGAGAATGCAAATGGAAACGAGTATAAATTGTTTGAGAGTTATTATGCATTCGCCAGCACGAACGAATCAGGAAACCAGTCTGCTTATGAAGGCCCTTCACCTCCCCCAAAAGAGGCCTTTGAAAATGGCGAGATAGAAATATCTATGAAGCTTAACTGGGTAGAGGGGGGAGAGCGTGTTTTATTAAATGAAGCGACAATCCTTTACCTATCAGAAGAAGGAGATCTAATTGAAGAAAACTACAAAGTACACGAGCGCAATCGAAACTTCATCAAGGTTAAAAATCCCGATGACCTCGTTGTCATGGATGACTTAATCCTTCGCTCCATCGCAAGATCCGTAGATAAAGAGCCGGATGCCATCACCAAGCGCGATCTATTATATTTAGAAGAATTGACGATTAACGCCTCCCATTTAAGTGGCATCTATGAAGTGGATGAAGATATTGAATATTTCAAAGCAATGCAGTCGCTTTTCGTTCTGAAGCTTAATCAAGCCATTATTCCTGGCGAGTTATTAAAAGAAGTTCCTTACTTGGATCAGGCGACTTTCATCGGTCCTACCGTCGACGATTTGAGTCGTGTTAAAGAAGGCCTACAAACCATTACGTATTTGAATTTGATTAATTCTTCCTTTAGAGGAACCGCTGAAGACATTCTTGAACTGAAATCTTTGAATATCGTCAGGGTCGATCCGGCCGTTGTTCCTAATTACGAAGAATTACAATTTGAAGGTATGGATGTTCGGTGGTAAGAACAGAAAAACAGAAAAGGGTATGGGGATCCGCTTCCAACCGGAGGCGAACTTCAATCCCCTCCCCTACTTATAATAGGAATAGGATTTTTAAAGGAGGTATTTCCATGTGTGGAATCGTTGGAATATTCAATAAAAAAGGAGTGGAAAACCACACGCTTATCCAGGACATGATGGAAAAAATTCATCACCGCGGACCAGACAATCAAGGTTCATATACAAACAGAGAAATCAGCTTAGGATTTCAGAGACTGACGATCATCGATGTTTCTGAAAATGGTAACCAGCCAATGTTTAGTGAAAATGAACGGTATGTGATGGTTTTTAATGGGGAAATCTATAATTTTCAGAATTTGAGAGAGGATTTACTACTAAAAGGGCACACGTTTCATAGTCAGGCGGATAGTGAAGTTGTCCTTCACGGCTTTGAGCAATACGGTCCTGATATCTTGCAGAAGTTACGGGGGATGTTCGCTTTTTCCATATGGGACAAAGTTGAAAAACAACTTTTTATTGCCAGAGACATGTTTGGAATTAAACCGCTTTATTATACACAGGAAACGACAGACGGCTCCTTCTTATTTGGGTCTGAAATTAAATCGTTTCTTGCTCACCCTCAATTTCGGAAGTCCTTTAATGATGAAGCCTTGCAACCTTATCTCACCTTTCAATATTCAGCTATGGAGGAAACATTTTTTGAAGGAGTTTACAAACTTCCTCCCGGGCACTACATGATTCATGATGGTGGTAATTATGAAATACGGCCATACTGGGAGCCCTCTTATTCTGAGGAAACAACAAATTTAAACGAAGCCATTAAGAATATCCAGGAAGCGATGGATGATTCCATCCGGCATCACAAAATCAGTGATGTTGAAGTAGGTTCCTTCCTTTCAGGTGGCATTGATTCTAGCTATGTGACGAGCCTATTGAAACCGAATAAAACGTTCTCGATCGGCTTTGAAGATTATGAAGGCATGTTTAATGAAACGACCCTTGCTGAAGAATTATCACAAAAAATAGAAGTTGAAAACCATAAACGGTTGATATCAGCCGATGATTTTTTCCAGGCGGTCCCTACCATTCAGTATCATATGGATGAACCTCATGCGAACTTGTCCTCCGTCCCTCTTTTCTTCTTAAGTGAATTGGCTAAAGAACATGTGACGGTTGTTCTTTCAGGAGAAGGAGCTGATGAACTTTTCGGAGGGTATGATTGGTATAAGATCAGTCCTGAACAGAAGATTTATGAAAAAGTGCCGTTTACGATTCGTAAATCCATTGCCAGTGTTTCTTCTAAGCTTCCTAAAAATAGGATCACCTCATTTTTGACGAGTGGTGGAGAGAAGATTGAAGAGAAATTCATCGGCCATGCGAAAGTCTTCCGCCCTGAAGACGCTCACAAAGTCCTTAAACCTGCTTACCGGCAAAATCGCAAACCAGCAGACCTTTTATCAAAGACCTATGCCCAAGTTTCGGGAGCGAACGATTCGACGAAGATGCAATACGCTGACCTTCATCATTGGCTTCCTGGGGATATCCTTCAAAAAGCGGATAAAATGAGCTCCGCCCACTCTCTTGAGTTACGCGTTCCCTTTTTGGATGCAAAAGTAATGGAAGTCGCTTCCTCCCTCGCTCCTTCTTTAAGAGCAAATGGCAAGGACACGAAATATGCCCTCAGAGAAGCCGCTAAGGCTGTGCTCCCTGAAGAATGGGCGAACCGTAAAAAAGTCGGCTTTCCAGTCCCTATCCGGGATTGGCTGAGACAGAAAGAATACTATGATTTAGTGAAAACATCCTTAACATCTGAAACAGCTCAGGAATTTTTCCACACCCAAGCATTAGTCCAATACTTGGACGACCATTATGAAGGAAAAGGAAATCATCACCGTTATATTTGGACGGTTTATGTGTTCCTTCAATGGTATGATGTCTATTTTGGAGGAGAGGTTCACCTTCAAGAAGAAGAAACTCAACTCGCTTATGCATAAAAAAAGCCGGCAGCGTCTGACACGCTGCCGGCTTTTGTAGTTTTATTCAAATGAAATTGCCCAGCTTCCTTTTCGCATGACGGGTTCTGTCGTTCCGTCTGCTCGTACGCCATCAATATCAAGCTCACCGGATCCCATCATGAAATCAACGTGAGATAAACTATCATTTACACCATTTTGATCAAGCTCTTCTGCGCTCATATCTGATCCGCCTGTCATGTTATTCGGATAAGCTTTTCCAAGCGCAAGGTGACAAGAAGCGTTCTCATCATAAAGTGTGTTGTAGAAAATCAGACCAGACTGAGATATCGGTGACTCGTGTGGGACAAGTGCAAGTTCTCCCAGTCTGCGTGATCCTTCATCTGTTTCCAGAAGGTGCTTGAGGGTTTCTTCGCCTTCTTCCGCTGTAAAGTCCACGACTTTCCCCTCTTTGAACGTCAGTGTGAAATTGTCGATGACGTTTCCACCATAGTTCAACGGTTTCGTACTGGAAACTTCCCCATCTACCCCATACTTATGCGGTGCTGTAAACACTTCTTCCGTCGGCATGTTCGGGTTGAATTGAACGTTACCTTCCACCGTCTTCGAAGGTCCGCCCTTCCAAATGTGCCCTTCAGGCAGAGCTACTTCAAGATCTGTACCTGGTGCTTTGTAAATCAACTTCTGGTACTGTTTTTTATTCAAGTATTCACGAGCTTTGATCAATGTTTGGTTATGCTCTTCCCATGCAGATACCGGATCTTCTCTGTCGACACGGACAATGCTGAAGATTTGCTCCCATAGCTTTTCAACCGCTGTATCTTCATCTTGTCCAGGGAAGATCTTCTGTGCCCATTTAGGGATCGGGATACTGACGATCGACCATTGAATGCGGTCATTCATCGTATAGTCACGGAACTTGGACATCGCTTCTGATCTCGCTTTGGTTGCAGCTGCAACTTTGCTCGCATCAATGCCTTTTAGAAGATCAGGGTCTGTCGAGCGAATGGAAAGAATGGCCGCTCCCTGTTCTGCGAAGTACGTGTATTGCTGCTTCTGCCATTCTGGAACGTCAGATAACGTCTCCTGGTCGGCATGTTCGTATTTCATGCGCGTCAGTTCATCGTCTCCCCAGTTAATATGTACATCTTTTGCTCCCATTTCGAAAGCTTTACGTGCGACGATGCGTGTGAATTCCGCACCGGCAATCGTAGAATTGATCATTAGCAATTGATCCTGTTGCAAATTGACGCCTGTACGCAAAGCTAATTCCGCATATTTTTCCAAGTTTTCAATGCTTGGCATTTTCATTTTCACATTCCTCCTGTTAGCTTGTATCCGTATTCATTATTCCATAAAACGCACGGAACTACAAAAAGAAGCAAGTGAATGGCACTGTTCCTCATTGAAAAAAGAGAGTGGAAAACTATTGCTTCCCACTCTCCTTTCCCTTACTATTCGTCTACCCCTTCAACAATTAAGGATAGTTCTTCCCAACGCTCCATTTTTGTTTCCAGTTCTGATTCGGCTTCTTCTTTTTCCTTGGATAGTTCCTGGACCCGGTCATAGTTTGTCGCTTCTGCCGCAAGCTGTTCGTCGAGGCTCACAACCTTCTCCTCAAGAGCCGCTATATCATCTTCAATCGTCTCCCATTCTTGCTTTTCACGATAAGATAACTTGCGTTTCCGATTGGCACGGCGTGTATCTTCTTGGGCGGAAGGCTTCTTGTCAACCTGCTCTTCTTGCTTTTCATCTTTCCTCTTTTCCAGGTATTCCGTGTAATTGCCATAAAACCTCCGGACTTTTCCATCACCTTCAAAAGCTAGCAGGCGATCTACAACACGATCCAGGAAATAACGGTCGTGTGAAACGGTGATGACGACACCAGGGAACTGTTCCAAGTAGTCTTCCAGCACACTGAGCGTCTCTGTGTCGAGGTCGTTGGTCGGTTCATCTAAGAATAGGACATTCGGTTCGCTCATCAGCACTCTAAGCAAATACAAACGGCGACGCTCTCCGCCAGATAGGCGTTTGATATACGTCCACTGCTGCGGGCGAGGGAATAAAAATCGCTCAAGCATCTGTTCCGCTGTAATTTCATCACCATCAGCTGTCGTAATGACTTCCGCTACTTCTTTTATATATTCAATGACTTTCAGACTTTCATCAAGCTCTCCATGATCCTGTGTATAATAGCCTATTTTCACGGTTGAACCGATGTGGACATTCCCTGTATCCGGTTGAATGCGTTCAGCCATGATGTTCAGCAATGTCGTTTTTCCTGATCCATTCGGACCGATGATTCCAAGTCTTTCACCCGGCACCACAAGGTAGTCCAGAGCATCGATCAGCGACTGATCTCCGAAGCTGTGAGAGACTCCCTCCAGCTCAATCACCTGATTTCCTAATCTTGTAGAACCAATCGCCATATCAACGTTTTCTTTCTTCGTATCAAAGGTTTCTTCCTTCATGGCTTCTACTCGTTGTTTACGAGCTTTTTGTTTTGTCGTTCTCGCTTTCACACCAGCTTTCAACCAGGCCAGCTCTTTCCTGAGCGTGTTTTGGTGTTTTTGCTCAGCCTGACGCTCCCACTCTTCTCTTTCCGCTTTCTTTTCAAGGAATGTTTCATAGTTTCCTTCATAAATATATAAGCGGCTTTTATCAAGTTCATAAATCAAATTCGTCACACGATTCAGGAAGTACCTGTCGTGTGTGACGACAACGAGTGATCCTCTATAGGAAGCTAGATACTCTTCCAGCCATTCGATGGTTTCATTATCAAGATGGTTGGTAGGCTCATCCAGCAATAGCAAGTCAGCCGGCTGAATCAGAGCTTTCGCAATAGCGACCCTTTTTTTCTGTCCTCCAGAAAGTTCGCTGATCTTCTTATCAAAAAACTCGATCCCCAATTTGGATAGAACTGTTTTAGCCACCGTGTTCGCTTCCCAGGCTCCTTTTTCATCCATCTTTTGCTGTAGGTCAAGCATACGTTCCTGGACTTTGGGATCCTCAGGATGAGCGGCTAGTTCCAACAGCACTTTTTCATAGGATCTCATGATGACCATAATCTCAGCATCACCGTGATAGATCTGTTCAAGAACCGTATGGCTCTCATCCAGTTCAGGTTCCTGTGGCAGATATTCCACAGTGAAATCCTTCGCATGATCCATATCCCCTGAATCAGCACTCTCTATGCCTGCTAGAATCTTCATAAGCGTAGATTTCCCTGTCCCGTTCACTCCGATTAGGCCGATTCGCTGCTGATTGGAAATCGTGAAGGTAAGGTCGTCGAATAGATCTTTATCTCCATAACTTTTACTCAATTGATTGACTGATAATAAACTCATTCCGCTCATTCCTTTTACTGAATATCTCTTTCCATCATATCACATCTGTGAGTGTAAAGACTGATGGAGCGTTCCTACTCTCGTTTGGCGCGATTCGGACCTCGTTTGGCGCGAACGGGCATCCTATAAATGGATGCCCGTTCGCGCAATAATAAAAACAGCCTCTGGAACGAAATCCTGAGGCTGTTTATGTTTGTTATCCTTGTTCTTTCTCTGAGGATTGATCTCTTCTCCAGTATTCCATCCCGTCGACACCCGGAAGGTGATCTTGATAAAAGACCGGATCTTTTCCTGCTTTCTTCTGCTTACGATAATCTTGCAATGCCGCATACGCCACAGATGACAAACGGAAAATTGCATACAAGTTAATCAACGCCATGATCCCCATCGTCAAGTCAGCCAGTGACCACACAAGACCAAATTCAGCAATCGCACCGAACATGACCATAAACAATACAGCTACTCGGTAAATAAAGATCGCTGGTTTGCTTGTTTTAATGAATTCAATGTTCGTCTCTCCATAGTAGTAATTCCCGATGATCGAACTGAATGCGAAAAGAAAGATGGCTATAGCAATAAAAATAGCCGCCCATGCGCCAAGCTGGGATTCAAACGCTTCCTGAGTCAGTTGAATTCCATCAAGGTCTGTGCCTACATAATCTCCAGCAAAGAGAATAATGACGGCAGTAGCACTACAAATGAGCAACGTATCTGTAAATACACCCAACGTCTGAATCAAACCTTGTTTGACCGGGTGCGTGACCTCAGATGTAGCGGCTGCGTTTGGCGCACTACCCATACCTGCTTCATTGGAGAATAACCCACGCTTAATTCCAATTAGAATCATCCCCCCGAAAGTACCTCCAGCAACTTCACGAAAACCGAAAGCACCAGCGAAGATTTGTCCAAACATCGTTGGCACCTGTCCGATATTCACAACCAATACGTAGGCTGCAAGGATGATATAGAAAATAGCCATAATCGGAATGATGAACTGAGTTACTTGTGCAATTCGTTTTAACCCACCAAAAATAATAAGAGCTACAATAAAAGTAAGAATTCCACCAAGTAACCATTTGTCCATATTAAAGGAATTTTCAAAAGCTAGACGGATCGTATTGGACTGTACAGAGCTGAAAACCAACCCATACGTAAATGTGATCGTTATGGCAAAAACAATTCCCAGTCCTCTGTTCTTCAACCCTTTTTCAATATAATAGGCCGGGCCGCCTCGATACTGATTCTTTTCGGGAACTTTGTAGATTTGTGCAAGCGTACTTTCGATAAAGCTTGAGGCTCCGCCGAGAATAGCTACAATCCACATCCAGAAAACAGCGCCAGGCCCACCGACCGTAATCGCAGCGGCTACCCCTGCCAAGTTTCCCGTACCGACACGGGATGCGGTACTGATGGCAAAAGCCTGGAAGGGAGAGGTTCCCTTTTTGCCCTCTGCAGAAATTGACCGCTTATCAAAAAGAACGCGGAACATTTCCGGTATGTATGTGAACTGGGCAAAATTCAGCTTAATCGAAAACCATAACCCTAGGCCGAGCAAGGCGGCAACGAGAATGGTCCCCCACATCCAATCGTTCAGAAAAGTAAGTATATTTTCCACCATATCCTTCACCTCTTTTAAATAATATTTTCCATTTTAAGTCTTTTCCCATAATCGCTTACAAACAAACACACGATGACAAGAACTCAACTATTTTACCATATGTATCTCCCCTCCTCTACTTCCTATATCATACAACCCATATTCCACCCATACTCCCATTCGTTTGTACATCGGTTTCGAGTCTTATAGAACCCTGCCTGATCATCTAAATGAAAAAAATTCTCAATATTCACTTGACTTCTTTGCTAAATCTATTAGAATTGAATCTGGAATGAAAATCATTATCAATGGATGATAAAAATTTTACATAAGAGGTGGAAAGAACATGAGAAACAAATGGTTTTTAATGAGCTTCATCCTTATCCTTTCTATGTTTGTACTCGCTGCTTGCGGCGGAGACGATCAGGAAGAAGCTACAGAATCAAATGAAGAAGAGACAACACAGACGGAAGAAAGTAACGAAGAGACTAGCGAAGAAAACGCATCTGAAGAAACAGGTGGAGAAGTAAACCTTTACACTGGCCGTCACTATGACACAGACCAAGAGCTTTACGACAAGTTCGAGGAAGAAACAGGCATTAAAGTTAACGTTATTGAAGGAAAAGACGATGAGTTGATTGCACGTCTTGACCGTGAAGGCGAAGCTTCTGAAGCTGACCTTCTGATTACAGCGGATGCTGGCCGTCTGCACCGCGCGAAGTCCCAAGAGCTTCTGCAGCCGATTGAAAGTGATGTTTTAAGTGAAAACATTCCGGAGAAATTCCGTGATGAAGACAACAACTGGTTCGGATTAACGAAACGCGCTCGTGTCATTGCTTATCACAAAGAACGTGTAAATGAAGAAGACATTCAGACTTATATGGATCTTACAAAAGATGAGTTCCAGGATAAAGTCTTGATTCGTTCATCTTCTAACATCTACAACCAGTCCCTTGTCGCTTCTATGATTGCTACTGAAGGTGAAGAAGCTGCGAAAGAATGGGCACAAGGTATCGTGGATAACATGGCCCGTGAGCCTCAAGGCGGAGATCGTGACCAGGCAAAAGCTGTAGCTGCCGGTGAAGGTGATGTTGCCGTTATGAATACCTACTACATGGGTAAAATGTTGAATTCTGAAGATGAAGAAGAAGTTAAAGTTGCTGAACAGTTAGGAATTATGTTCCCTAACCAGGATACAACAGGTACTCACGTAAACATCAGTGGTGTGGGTGTGACAGCGAGCAGCCAAAACACAGAAAACGCGAAGAAGTTCATTGAGTTCCTTTCCAATGAGGAAGCACAAAAACAATTTGCTGAAGCAAACTATGAATACCCAGTCAACCCTAATGTAGAGCCTTCCGAGCTTCTGCAAAGCTGGGGTGAGTTCAAAGAACAAGACATTCGTCTGAATGAACTTGGGGAGAACAACGACCGTGCGATTCAAATCATGAATGAAGTCGGTTGGAAATAATAAGCTTTGTAACCGCATCATGCCCACCATGATGCGGTTTTTTCTATACAAAACAGTTGAGAACTGTTATCATTAAAGCGGACTCAACCTTGAATGAAGAAAGTTTTCCGGCTTTTTTCATTCAAGGCTGAGCGATTGGTAGGATAAAGGACGTGTCACGCTTGAATTTGTTACGTAAGCTTCCTGGGTATATGAATATTTGGTCGATCCTCAGCCTGGCGATTGTCATTCTGATTCTCATTCCCAACATGACGATCCTCTTCAACTTCTTTACACAAAAGGCTGAAAACTGGAATCACATCCAGGAATACATCTTGCCGGATTTATTAAAAAATACCGGTTTGCTTATAGTCTTTACAGGTATTCTAACCATCATCATCGGTACGAGTTTAGCATGGATCGTGTCAGCCTATGAGTTTCCTATGAAGAAGTTCTTCAAATGGGGGCTGATTCTGCCACTGGCCATCCCGCCCTATATTGCGGGGTACACATACAATGGAATCTTGAATTATACAGGCGTCATTCAAACGACATTAAGAAACAACTGGGACATTAAGGTGGATCAAGTCTATTTCAATATTCTCAACCTGCCGGGGGCCGTCTTTATATTCACGCTCTTTCTCTTTCCCTATGTGTACACGATCACAAGAGCTTTTCTAGCTAACCAGTCCGCATCACTCATTGAAAATGCCAGGCTCCTCGGCCGCTCTCCGGTAGATATTTTTTTCAGAGTAGTACTCCCTATATCGCGTGGAGCGATTGTCGGTGGCGTGAGTCTTGTGCTCTTGGAAGTTTTAAATGACTATGGAGTGGTCCAATATTTCGGTGTACCGACGTTCAGTACAGCGATTTTTCAAACATGGTTTGGAATGAATGATCTAAATTCAGCCATCAAACTATCAGCGACCCTCATGTTTATTGTATTTGCTATCCTTACTTTAGAAAAAGTTCTCCGTGGCCGTAAAAAATATGCATCGACAACGGCTAAAGCTCGTCCCCTCCACCCTACCCGTTTAATCGGTTGGAAGGCATGGGGGGCTTTTGGATACTGTTTGTTTATTTTCTTATTAGGATTTCTCATTCCATTCGTGCAACTCATCGACTGGATGTTGTTAACTTTTGAAAAAATCGCATCTCCTGAATTTACGACACTCATATGGAATTCACTGCTCGTCTCTTTCGTTGGTGCCTTACTGATTGTCCTGTTTGCTGTGATTATCGCGAACTTTTCCAGAATGCATCAAAGCGCCTTATCAAAGTCCGCAGCAAAAGTTACGATCTTAGGATATTCCATTCCGGGGGCCGTCATCGCGGTCGGAATCAGTACCGTGTTTATCGGTATAGACAGTGGGCTTTCACGCTTTTATGAATCTACTGGTTTAGAAAGTCGTCTATTCCTGAGTACGAGTCTGGTCATCTTAATCTCTGCCTACATCATCCGCTTCCTTGCGATTGGGTACAATTCCATCGAATCTGGTTTTGATAAGATCGGAAATAAGTACACGGAAGCTTCAAGAATGCTCGGCATGAACATGACACGTACCTTTTTCAAAGTCGATTTGAAAATGATCAAAGCACCACTGATCAGTGGGTTCCTGCTCGCTTTTATCGAAATCATTAAAGAATTGCCGCTCACCTTGATCCTGAGGCCCTTTAATTTTGGAACGCTTTCCACGAATGCCTTTAAATATGCGAGTGATGAACAAATCCATGAGGCCGCTCTTGCCTCTATCATTATCGTTGTCATCAGTGCCATTGCCGTTTTTGTTTTTCATCAAGTTTTAGAAAAGGAGTCGAATTGATATGTACGTTCAAATCAAAGATCTCTGTTTCGGTTATAAAAACGCAAAAAATTTGACGATCCACCATTTCAACCTCGATATTGAAAAAGGAGAGATCATCTCCATTCTTGGTGAAAGTGGCAGTGGAAAAAGTACCGTGCTCCGCCTTTTGTGTGGTCTTGAAACACCTTCCAAGGGAATCATAAAAATCGGCAGCGAGACGATGACTGATGAACGGACTTTTGTCCTTCCCGAAAAAAGAGGGATTGGCATGGTCTTTCAAGATTATGCCCTGTTCCCCCACATGACGGTTTATGAAAATGTGCAATTCGGATTAAAGCATTGGAAAAGAAAAGAAAGAAAGAACCGCGTCCACGAAGTGCTTGAGTTGGTGAACATGAGCAGCTATGCAAAGAGATACCCTCATGAATTAAGTGGCGGACAGCAGCAGCGAATCGCTCTGGCTCGCTCTCTTGCACCTGAACCTTCCCTTCTTCTTTTGGATGAGCCGTTCAGTAACTTGGATGCAGACCTTCAAATCAAAATTAGAAGTGAATTGAAAGAAATCATTAAACAAACAGGTACGACCTCTATCTTCGTCACTCACGACCGTGAAGACTCGAGAGCCATTGCTGACCGTATCATTACCATGAGAGACGGGGCTGCCCACGATTGGGATTCCCTTTGTACAACGACCCGTGCTGAAGATGAAGTGCGTCAACCTGAGCTCGTTCGGCTCAAATAAAGAAAAGCTTGGCTACCTATAACGGCAGCCAAGCTTTTTTAGCAATCGCGTTTCCAAGGAAGGCTGGTACCAAACTTCTCAGCAAGCTCTTTGGATTCTTTTCTTCTGTTTTTCCGATGTTCATGGCGTTTCTGAGCGTTCTCATGCAGCCACTTTTCTTCGTCTGATTCAGGATACACCCCTGGTACAGGGGAAGGTTCATTTTTCTCATCCACGGCTACCATGGATAGAAAAGCAGTCGTACAAACCTTTCTTTCACCAGTCAGCAGGTTTTCAGTTGTTGCTTTGACGAACACTTCCATGGACGTATTGTGGGTCCATGTTACGAACGCTTCCAGACAAATGGTGTCTCCTTCAAAAACCGGCTGCAGAAAATCGACGGAATCTGTAGACGCCGTCACGACCGGCTTTCTGGCGTGTCTTACAGCTGCAATCGCTGCTACATCATCAATATGTGCCATTAGCTTTCCCCCGAATAACGTACCATGACTATTGGTATCCGGAGGTAAAACGTGTGAACTTTTTACTGTTAATGAATCGATACAAGGTTTTGCTTCCATTCTGTATTCCCTCACTTCCATATGGAATCGTTCTCTGCCTTCTATTATACCATGTTTGGTATTTCTCACTCTTTTTCACGGAATACAATTTCAAAAACTGCACCCGTTGCGTCTTTTCGGTTGTAGGCATGGATTTCCCCGCCACTCCGTTCAATAATCGCTCTGGATATGGCAAGCCCAAGCCCTGTTTCCCCTTCTTTTCCTTTGATAAAACGTTCGAAAAGTTGAGGCAGAAGTTCTTCCGGGATGCCGTGTCCGTCATCAAGTACTTTCACTCTATACGAGCCCTTCCCTATCTCCGTTGTCATCGTTACCGTACTCTCCGCATGTCTGACAGCATTGCTCAATATATTGATCATCGCCTGCAGCACTCTTTCTCTGTCAACGAATGTATAGTAGGAATGAATGTCTTCCGTTCTTAGTTCAATCCCTTTTTCCTTAGCAAGTGGGTACAACCGGTCCCTCGCTTGACTAATGACATCAGATATCTCCGTTCCTTCCGGGTTATACACGTCCTCGCTGCTGTCGAGCTTTGCTAACAGGATCATTTCATTGACGATCTTTTTCAAACGATCGGTTTCGCTCACCATGACATTCAAGCCCTTTTCTGCCGCTTCTCCTTCAAATACTCCATCCCTGATTCCCTCCGCGTACCCCTGAATGGACATCAATGGGGTTTTAAGCTCATGGGAAGCATTTTGAAAGAACTGTTTTTGGGAATGTATGTACCTCGAGAGTTCTGCAGCCATGTGCCTGAGGCTTTGCTCCACTTCACCAATTTCACCAGAAGCGTGTACCTTTTTCACATCGGAAAACTGGCGTTTCTCAATTTTTTTCACTTCTTCTTTCAGCTTCGTAAGAGGGGTTACAAGGCGCCATGTCAATACATAACTAAGGACGATCGCGAGCAATAACCCAATGAGGAAAACAACGATCATACGCGAGGCGAAAACAGATTGGACCGCCTGTAAATCATTGAGGGGGGTCGCCATGACCAGAACCTGATTCTCGTCTTTACTTACAGGAAAATCATAAGCCACGTATTTTTCCCCCATCGTTTCCCAAACTTCCTGATCGATGAGTTCCTCTTCATAACGCTCTACCCATGCAAATGCAACCACTGCAGGCATAGTACGAAACAAAATCTCGTCGTTCTCACGATCGAATAAGACGATCGGGTAATTTCGGTCCTGCAATAGTTGGGAGAGTTCAGGACTCCTCTCAGGATCTTGATCATTGATGATGTCCACAAGAAGATCTGCTCTCCCCTTCAATTGGCGCTGTTCATCTTGAATAAGCATGTCCATAAGCAGCGAGTAGATAAAAAATGCAGTGATAGACATAATGACAATGATTAACGTTGCAAAAGCGGCATTCAATTGATACAAAAGCTTCATGTACGCTTCTCCTTCAATCGATATCCATGTCCCCAAACCGTTTCAATCGGCAGGTCTTTCATCTTTTTGCGTAATCGCTTGATCAGGTCGTCGACCGCACGATCACTTCCGTAATAATCTTCTCCCCATACTTTGATCAACAGTTCTTCACGGGCAAAGGCGCGATTCTCTTGAGATGCTAAGATTTTAAGCATTTCAAATTCCTTTGTTGTCACTTCGATCTCTTCCCCCTGGAAATAAGCTTGTCTCTCCGCATCCTTCAATTCAAGTTCACCAGCTACGATGGTGTCCTGATCATCATCTGCGCTGGGCTTCATGGCCTGCCAACGCTTCAAGTGGCGCTTCGCCCTTGCCACTAACTCTCTTGGGCTGAAAGGTTTGGTTAAATAGTCGTCTCCACCCAGTTCCAGACCCAGGATTTTATCTACCTCTTCATCTTTGGCTGAAATAATAATAATCGGAACTTCTGAAGTCTGACGTATTTTTTTACAAAACTCATAGCCATCCATCCCAGGAAGCATGATGTCCAGCACCCAAAGATCAGGGGTCTGTTCCTGAAAAATATCCCAGGCCTTCTCTGCCGTATCAACAGCTATAACCTGATACCCTTCTTTATTTAAATAACCTTCTACAATATCTCGAATATTCGGATCATCTTCTACAAGTCCAATCATCTGATTCATAGATGGTATCCTCCTCTATCCACGTCTGCTTTTGCTTTATTCTCTCATATTTTAATGGATTACTCCTACATTCCACACTTTTTCCACATTTACACCAAAGTCATTCCATATCTCTGTCGTAGAATAAAAATTGTCAGAGGGAAACACCAAAGAACAACAGCGAATTTTATTGAAAGGGGCGTCGTTTCTCTAATGTTTGATGAGCAGAAGCGAAATGATAAGAAACAATACAAACGTTCCGGTTTAGCTTTTAGTGTTTTAGGAGCCATTGCAGCTGTTTTTCTAGTCACCACCGTTTTTCAGTGGCAGGGCATTTCCATAGATATCAATACAGAAAAGCCCACAGCACAAGCCAATGAACTGAATCTCGGGAAAAACCAGGAGGAAGTGACTCAAGCAGTCAATGAAGCTTCCGAAGCGGTTGTCGGAATCAGTAATGTCCAGAATACAGGACAAGGGGCTAAAAAAGCCGGTACAGGTTCCGGGGTCATTTATAAGAAGGAAGGCGGAAAAGCTTTTGTTGCCACCAACCATCACGTCATCGAAAATGCTTCCGAACTTGAAGTCATTCTGAGTGATGGAACAAAAGTGAAAGCCGAACTAAAAGGTAGTGACCCTTTAACAGACCTGGCCGTTTTACAAATAGATAGCGAACATGTGCAAAAGGTTGCTGAATTAGGTAAAGCCAGTGACGTAGAGGTCGGGCAAACAGCCATTGCCATCGGTAACCCGTTGGGCATGGAGTTCGCAGGATCCGTGACGAAAGGAATTGTCAGTGGATTGAACCGTAATATTCCAGTCGATATTAACGGTGACCAACAGCCAGATTGGCAGACCGAAGTCCTTCAAACCGATGCAGCCATCAACCCAGGTAACAGTGGCGGTGCGCTCATCAATCTGCAAGGCGAAGTCATCGGAATCAACTCTATGAAAATCGCAAAAGCAGAAGTTGAAGGAATTGGATTCTCAATCCCTATGGACGTTGCTAAACCTGTCATCGAAGACTTAGAGACAAACGGCGAAGTTGAGCGTCCTTATATGGGAGTTTCCCTGCAAGACTTGAACCAAATCCCTAACCCTGTGTTACAACGTGAACTAGGGTTGCCAGAAAAAGTGACTGAAGGCGTCCTCGTCCAAGGCGTCGAAAAAGGTTCCCCTGCTGATGAAGCAGGACTCGAAAAGTATGATGTTATCACCGCCATCGACGGCAATGAAATCGAGTCTCTCATCAGCTTGCGACAGTATCTCTACAACCAAGCACAAGACGGAGATACAGCTGAGCTTGAAGTTTACCGTGACGGCAAACCAACCACCGTCCAAATCACGCTAACCTCTCAATAATTGAACAGATATGAAGAATACGTGATGAAGAAAGATTGAAAAGTAGAAACGCTGATGGGGATTCCGCATCCAATAGATACGAACGATCCCCCCTCCAAATAGCTATTAGATTAAAGGATCCCCTTCAGCCTTTCTCGTGTTACAAAGGAAAACCAATACCAAAACAACCTCTCTCAAAAAGCCCTGCGCAAGATGCGCAGGGCTTTTTAATTTATTTAAATATGGCAGGATTGTGTAAGGATCAGTTTCGAGACTTTTGTTGAGTGGATGGGGGCTCCGTGGAATAGCTCGCTTTCCGCGGGAGCTTGGTGAGCCTCCTCAGGCTAACGCCTTGCGGGGTCTCACCAAGCACTCTGTTCCCGCAGGAGTCTCGCCATTCCCCTCCGCCCCTTTTCCCATATCAGTGTCTCGAAACCACTTCTAAGACAACCTACTTCCAACTTAAATGGAGGTGTTTGTTTGAGCACATGGAACAGGTAATTAGATTTCAGCTACTTGATATAGAACGCTTTTTGCCTATAGCACAGGAGCTGTAGATAACATTCTTTCTGAGTTATAGGGGTTCGTTTCTCCCTTACATAGAAAGGGGTGGAAGGGAAGCTGCGAGACTCCCGTGGGAGAAGGAGATAGGCGAGATCCCGCAGGGCGTAGCCCGAGGAAGCTCGGCGCTCCCCCACAGGAAAGCGAGTGGCTTCCCAACCACCCCTGGCGCTAAACTAAGCAACGAACCCCGAAAACGCCTCGAAACTGGTTCTCTTACAATCTCGAAGAGTAAAATAATTATAGGATTGGTGATAATAGCCTTGAGATGGCTTCTTTGAAGCGGATCCATTTTGTTCTGGATTGATAGAGCTTGAATGTAAGCTCTGTCGACTCGACAATGTCCTCATGGAAACGGTCGGCTAATGATTGCGCGACTTCTGGATGGTACAAAAAGGCGTTTACTTCAAAGTTTAGCCGGAAGCTTCGCACATCAATATTGGCTGTACCTACGGAAGCAATTTTCCCATCAACGACAATGGTTTTGGCATGTAAGAAACCTTTTTGATACACATAAATGCTGGCACCTGCTTTTAACATATCCCCAATGTTTGAAAATGTTGCCCAGTACACGAATGGATGGTCCGGTTTGTTGGGGATCATGATTCTCACGTCCACGCCTGACAGGACCGCTACGCGGAGCGCATCAAGCAAGCTGTCATCTGGTATAAAGTATGGGGTTTGAATGTACACATACTCTTTGGCTGAAAGAATCATCTTTAAGTATCCATGCTTAATTTGTTCCCACTCCGAGTCAGGACCACTAGAGACAATCTGCATCCCGACGTCGCCTTTCGGTTTGGCCTGGTAATATCTCTGTTCATAGACAATATCCCTGCGTGAAGCATGGTTCCAATCCAGGATGAAGCGTGTCTGCATGTTATTCACCGCTTCTCCTTCCACACGCAAATGGGTATCCCGCCAATATCCAAACCTTTTATTAAAGCCCAAATATTCGTCTCCGATGTTGAAACCGCCGATATAGCCTATTTCCCCGTCGATAATTGCAAGTTTTCTATGATTGCGGTAGTTGATTTTCATGTTCACTTTAGGGATGAAGGAAGGGAAAAACGACTCGACTTGCACGCCGGCTTCTTTTAAGCTCTTCTTGTATGAACGCTTCAACAATCTCGAACCCATGTCATCATACAAGAGCTTAACTTCCACCCCTTCCCTTGCTTTCCTTTTCAGCACATCCGCAAGGCGATGGCCCAGGTTATCGTCTCTTAAAATATAATAAAGCAAGTGAATATGATTTTCTGCTTTTTCAAGATCCTCAATAAGTGCATGAAACTTCTTTTGACCATCTGTGAAAATTTCAACTTCGTTATTCTGCGACAATAGCGCATCATTGTTTTTCAGGTGCATATAGATCAAGTCTTCATATGGAATGATATCTTTATGCTGGACTTTCAAATCATTATTTTTGATGGCTGTCAATTGTTCCTGTACAGCTGTAAGAAGTCCAAGACGACTTTTTTTGTCCCAGGTGAATATTTCCTTATTGCTGAGTCGGCGCCCGAAAATTAAATAAAGAAAGAAACCTGCTACAGGGATAAATAGTAATACCATCAACCAGGCCCATGTTGCACTAGCATCTCTTCGTTCAAGGAAGATGATGGCTAAAGCAAGAAGCACGTTCAAGGTCAGAATAATACTTACAAAAATAGGCAGGATGTTCAACGTGGCCACCTTCCTTTTTCTAACAAGAAATCATGATTTAAATATATCATATTCCGTTCATTCATTGATTAAGACATGCCTGGCATTTGTTCATTGTAAACAATAGTAAAAAGAGATAAGCACTCCTTTCAGAACGCCTATCTCTTTTCAAGATTTCACTTCTATTTCGTCATCAATATACCTACTTCTTCCAATGCCGTTTCTGCCTCGTCGAGGGCTTCCTGGCTGTCCGCCGCTATGGTATGGGTATGGATGCCGTCTGTCAATTCAAGTAAGTAAGAGGCGTTGGTGCTGTTTACTTTCTCGATGAATTTCTTTACATCCCGGCGATTCGAAATTCTCAGTCTTGCTGTTAAATCACCATAAATCGGATGCTCGACAACGACATCCTGGACATGGACACCATGGTCGACCAGGATATTGAGTTCTTGTTCTGTTTCTTCCCCTTGATGCTGGCAAACAATCGTACGCTGATAAGGCAATTCCTCTTTTCCATCCATCATGTACATATACCCTTGACTTGTAGCGACGATGGGCTCATTCTTTGCTTTCAGCAGGGAAACATCACCGACAATCACTTGCCGGGTCACGTTCATTTCCTCTGCAAGAGAACTACCTGTAACAGGAGCACCTTTTTGTTTTAATAAAGCGAGAATATACTCTCTTCGTTCATTCGCTTTCATTTTCTTTGAAGATTGACTCATAGACATGACCCCTTCGTCCAATTTGCATAAAATTATCTTACCACATTAATAAGGCATTCAGAAAGTAACCCTCGAGTGCCATTAAGAATACTCGTAACCTTTCAAGTCCCACTTTTCAACAGAGAAAGTGGTGGATCCTAATGATGTGAAGAGGATGTGTTCTTCTTCCGCTTGAGGATAAATTCTAGAAGTAAATACTTCTTCCCCACCATTGATGAAAATTTCCAGTGACGACTGATCGATAAACAAACGAAGATCCTTCAATCCCTTTTCCAATCTCACCCGACGGAACTCTGTTTTTGATCGATCTTCTAAATGTGGCCTCGATAATGTGACAACATGGTCCTTGTAACTTAAAGAGGCGTATTGGAAAAGTTCGATAGCGAACATGTCTTCCAGTGATTCAAAATCAATATTCAACTCAATCGATCTCCCCTGTACTCCTCTTACCGCTTTTTGGTCATTTTCAATCGTAATTGATGAATGCATCAATACTGGTCCACGCATATGGGCAAGCTCAGGAACGGGAGTTTGAATAAGTCTTTCACCATTCCATTTCAATTCGCGCGGAATCGTCAAGCAATGGACCCATCCATGCTCAACCGTCGGATGCGCTTGTTCATATTGATCCGGAACCCCCATCCATCCAAATAGTATCCTTCTCCCTTTTTCATCTCGTGTGGTTTGAGGAGCATAGAACTCGAAGCCTCGATCAAGCTCCCGAAAATCTTCATGGTGGAATGTTTCAGCAGTTTCGTCCCATTGCCCAAGAAAATACCCACTCTGATATGTATTAGCATAATCCATTTCAACAGCCTCAAGGCCCTGCGGACAGACCATAAGCACGTCTGTACCATCCAGTTCGAATAGATCCGGACACTCCCACATATAACCGAACTCTCCCAGTTTCCCTTCATGACCGCCAGCGATGGGACCTACGTGCTCCCATGTATAGAGATCATTGGAGCGGAACAAGACGGCCTTTCCCTGCTTGTCTACTGTTTGAGCTCCGACAACCATGTACCATTGATCGCCCTTTTTCCATACTTTAGGGTCTCTAAAATGGCTCGAATAACCATTGGGAGTTTCGATAATGACGCCTTTTTTCTCAAAGTTCAGGCCATCCCGGGACATAGCAAGACATTGATATTCTGCCTCCGGTCCATCCTCTCCTTCAATATTTCCGGTATAGAAAAGGTGCAGTTGATCATTATGAACAATCGCGCTGCCCGAATAAACACCGTCCTTGTCATACCAATCAGAAGGAGTCAGAGCAATCTCTTCATGCTTCCAATTCACAAGATCTTCAGATGTGTAATGCCCCCAGTATTTTGTGCCATGAGCTGTATCGAAAGGCATCCATTGATAAAAGAGGTGATAGGTACCTTTCCATTGAATCAATCCATTGGGGTCGTTCATTAACCCGACAGGCGGCATATGATGGTAATTCTGACGATATGTGTCCGCTTCTACAGTTTGATTATGTTCTTGTATTTCTGTCTCCACTTTCTTACGCAGCTCTTTGTCCTGTTTAGACATAAATCTTCTCCTCCTTTTTCTAACTTATCCGTCTTCCTTCCTGCCCCATTATAAAACATCCCATCCTCCTCCGCCATGAAAGCTCCAATTACTCTCGGGACGGATGGCTGATGCTGATAAAATCGTTGAAGTGACTGATAAATGTGCCAAAGTCACCGATAAAGGGCCTGAAGTCACTGATAAATACCTGCCACCCACTGATAAATTCTGTGAAGTTTTATATGTAGAAAAAGCCTGAAGTACTAGAGGTACCTCAGGCTTTGCGGATTTGATTATTTCGTTTTCAGTGTCGCGATGGTAGATTCGCCAGCATTGGCGTCGTCACTATAAGATGGATCGAAGTTTTCGACGACATCGTCATAGTTAGTGATCACTACAGGCGTGATCGTACTTTTCGCTTTTTCTTTTACAAGGTCCATGTCAAACGTGATCAGATGGTCGCCGGCATTTACTTTGTCTCCGGTAGTCACATGCCCTTCAAAACCTTCGCCTTCCATAGAAACCGTTTCAAGACCGATGTGTACAAGGACTTCCACACCTGACTTTGTTTTAATTCCTACAGCGTGGTTGGTAGGGAAAAGCTGGACGATTTCTCCGGATACCGGGCTCACTACTTTTCCGTCGGTTGGTTCAATGGCTACGCCATCCCCCATCATTCGCTGGCTGAATACAGGGTCGTCAACATCATCTAAAGGAACCACTTTTCCATTTACCGGAGCAATAATCTGTTCCTCAACACTCTTGTTGTTACCAAATAGTTTTTTTAACATAACTCCATCGTCCCTTCTATGTTTTTTTTAAGCTACAAGCTTAAGCGTTATTTCTCTTCACACTGGTATTACTTTTCCCCATGTGATGATGGATAAACACATATCAGCTTTCTATTATGGAAGACTCTCTTGTGAATAGTAAAAGAGCTCTATGATTTAGCCATAGAGCTCTTGATTGTTTGTATGAAGTTATACGTCCTTCAAAGCCTGCTCGAGATCTTCCCAAAGATCTTCAACAGATTCGAGGCCGGCGGATAAGCGTATGAGGGTGTCCCCAATACCCATTTCCTGCCTCTTTTCTTCTGGGACAACGGCATGGGTCATGGTGGCGGGGTGTTGGATCAGAGTTTCTGCATCCCCCAGGCTGACGGCAATCTGAATCAGTTTCAGCCGGTCCATAAATTCCTGCGCCTCTTTTTTACCCCCTTCGATTTCAAAAGCGAGCACGCCTCCCCCTGTTTTCATTTGTTTTTGAACAATAGGGAATTGCCCGTTCCCTTCCATCCCTGGATAATACACTTGTTTTACTTCAGGGTGGTTTTCCAACCTTTTGGCCAAATCATGAGCATTTATGCTGTGGCGGTCCATACGGACATGGAGAGTCTTTAAGCCTCTAAGTAAAAGCCACGCATCAAATGGAGAAAGGACACCTCCGATATCTTTCTGTTGCGACATCGCCAAGTCATCCATAAACGCTTTTTTGCCCACGACAAGACCGGCAATGACATCTCCGTGCCCACCGATGTATTTGGTAGCACTATGCAAAACAATATCACACCCAAGATCCAATGGACGTTGTAGATATGGGGTACAGAAAGTATTGTCGACAACCACAGGTATATCATGCTCTTTCGCAACACGTGCCACCATGGCTAGATCAATGATTTTCATCGTGGGATTGATGGGGGTCTCAATAAAAATGCATCGGGTATCAGGAGTGATTTTCGCCCTGACGTCTTCCTCTGTTTCCATATAACTGAAGTCGTGCGTGATCGAATATTTTTCTTCAAACATTTGCAGCAAACCATAAGTACAGCCATAAAGACCGTTCGAGCATAACACATGGTCACCAGCTTTTGTGAGTGCTATTAATACCGCTGATACCGCAGCCATGCCTGAAGCAAAAGCAAGGCCCCGCTCTCCTCCCTCGAGAGTAGCGATGCGGTCTTCCAATGTTCGTACCGTCGGGTTCCCGAGTCTTGTATAAATAAAGCCTTCCTCTTCTCCAGCAAATCTCCTCTCCCCTTCAGCCGCAGAAGAGAAAGAAAAGGTAGAGGTTTGAAAGATTGGTGTCGTCAAGCTTCCGTCATATTTCTCTGCTTTTTCATGATTATGAATCATCGCTGTTTCTATCCGCTTCTCTTTGTTTTTCAAAACGGTCTTCCCCCTTCACTTTGTAAGCGTTTTCAATTAATTTTAACAAAAGAAGGAGAAAAAGACCTCCTTCTTATCTACTATATTCAATTCTATGGTCAGCGTTCGAACGAACCTTCCTTCCGTGCAGGAGCATATAAAGGACGACAGCTCCCAAGACGACAAAAGAACTGTTGAAATAAAGGGAAGAAAATCCGATCCCTGTTGCAATCGCTCCAACGACATATGAGCCTACTCCAATGCCAATATCAAAAATCGTAAAGAAGGTCGCTGTAGCTGAACCTGCTCTTTCTGGCACTTTCTTCAACGCGATAGTCTGCAAACTCGGGACGAGCGTGCCCCACCCCAGTCCAATCAACCCGCCGGCTAACAGCAGCACAAAAGCCGTGTTAGCAAAACTTAAAATCAGCATCCCTGCACCAAAAATAAGAATGGATGGAATGACGATGACATTTTCTCCATATTGGTCGAACCATCTTCCTGTAAAGGGACGGGAGACAAGCAGCACTAAAGCATAGACGACGAAAAAGTAGCTAGCCGCTTCCGCAAGGCCCAGCTGGTTTGCATAGACAGAAACAAAAGATAACACTCCCGCATAGGCTAGCGCCATGACGGCACCTGTTAACGCGATGGGAATGACAGGCTTTTCTAAAAGGTTGTGCATGCTAGGTACTATGCTTTTCTTTGCAGGTGCAGCCAGAGGATCCACGCGGATAACAATCCCTGTGAGTAGCGCCAGAACGGCAAGAGCAACACAAACATAGAACATCACTGTGAAGCCTGCATTTTGAATTAAAGTAAGTCCCAGGAAAGGACCGATGACCATCGCGAAGTTCATCGACATCGCAAAATAACCGAGCCCCTCCCCTTTTCTCTGATCTGGAACCACATCAGCAGCAATAGCCCCTAAAGCTGTCGTCCCCATCCCAAAACCGATGCCTTGGATGAAACGAATGACTAGAAGCGCTGAAAAGGAGTCAAACCATAGATACAAAAAAGAACTCCCTAAAAATATACTTAAAGCAATCACGACCACAGGCTTACGTCCAGAGGATTCCACCCACTGCCCCGAAAATGGACGAATGAGGATGGCTGCAAGCAGGAAGACCGTGATAATTAATCCTGCTTCTCCCTCGGCCACTCCGATGGATTCAATCGTATAGATCGGCATGGTGACGAACAGAAGATAAAAGACTAAAAATACGAGGAAATTGCTTGCACATACATTAAGAAAACTAGCCGTCCATAAACGAGGTTGTCTTTCCATCAGCTTCTTCCCCTTTCTTCTTCAATCAAGCGTGAGAGCGTGCGCACATGCTCTTCCAATACGGTTTCCCTCTGCGCTCCAAAACGCTCCAATAACCGCGTTTCCGCTTTTTGTATGGCCTGCTGCCATACCGGATAACGGTCTTCTCCTGCTTTCGTCATCGTAATATCATTCGTTCGCTGATCGGTGCTCTTGTTTTTATGGATATACCCGAGAGACTCAAGTTTAGCTATGACCCTCGATAATGGTGGTGCTTCAATATTCAAACGCTCTTTGAGTTCCGCCTGTGTCATTGATCCTCCATGGCTGTGCAATTGAAACAATACCGCCCAGTGAGACATATAAATGTCCTCATCCTGCAATCCTTCATTCAGGAATTGGTTTACCTTTCTTGACAATTGTTGGATGTGGTGAAAGATTAAACTCAAAATGATCCCCCCTTTTCATTACCTAGGTAACATTCTCAGCAAAAAAAGCGCTCCCTTTACGAGAGCATCTAAAAACTTTATCATAAATCGTCCGTTTCATCCATCTTACACCTTGTGGGTAAAGTGATCTTGATAGAGCTGTTCGGACCATGCAATGGCCTGGCCGTATACTTCAAACACTTCCGAATAGGATAAATTCCATTCAACCAAGTGGTTTTCCAACCATTCAAAATCTGCTTTTTCCATCGCTACAGCCAAATCCAACACGACCCGGTATGTATTTTGCTGCCCCTCTAGCGCTTTTTTGATCTCTTCATCGAGCGGTAACGACCCAATCACTTCGTGGGCAGGACGTTGAGTGATGACATCGATCAGTGACATGAACCCTGTCAGGAAATATCCATCCGCCTTCTTCTCCGCCCTGATTCTCACGGCCATCTGTTCACACAATTTGGCACGAACGAGACTTGTTTTGATGACAAGCTGAGACTGTGTTGAAGTGGCCGCTGTCGTTTGTTCGACCGATAATACATACAGCCACTTTTTCAAACCCTCTGTTCCTAAGAGCATCACCGCTTGTCTAATGGATTGAATCGGGACTCTTGTCCGTTGTTGAGACGAGTTGATCAATCGCAGCAATTTATAGGTAAGGGCTAGATCCTGTTCCATAATTTCCGTTACTTTTTCAATATTAATTTCGCCATCTGTAGCTGTGAGCTCTTTAATCATTTGAAAATAGGTGGACGAAAGAAATGGGATATCCATCCCCTTCACGATGACTGGTTTACTGAAATAAAATCCCTGGAATAGCGAAAACCCTTCCTCGATACAACGTTGATGTTCGTCGTGCGTTTCCACTTTTTCAGCTAACAACGTCACCCCATACTCTTCTCCCAACTGAATGATACGCAACCGGTTCTCGTCTGTCACTGCACGGATGTCCACCTTTAAAATATCGACATAATGCAGTAATTCATAGACGGATGGCTGGTCTATATTGATGACATCATCAAGAGCAATCAAATACCCTTTTTCTTTCAAAGTTCTGCACACTCTGATGAGATCGAGGC
Organism: Halobacillus sp. Nhm2S1; assembly: GCF_019599545.1. GTDB lineage: Bacteria > Bacillota > Bacilli > Bacillales > Halobacillaceae > Halobacillus. The sequence continues at coordinate 713,602 of NZ_JAIEZV010000002.1, forward strand.
TGAAAGAAACGTGTTCAAGGATTTCCACCACCAGTTGTTCAGAATTGAAGTATTCAGGGACTTGTTCGAGCAGAAGGTCCTCCGTAAAGTTGATAAAACACGGCTTATTGTGTGACAAGCGCTCTAAGCCGATCGTAACAAAACTGTTCATCAACACTTCTGAGGTTGCCTGGCTCCCATCCATCGGTACAAACCGATTTTCTTCACTGTTCCGGTACAGTAGTTCATAGGCATATACATCATTCTCGACTGTTAAAATCGGCTGCCGCGCCACGAATACTTCCATCCTGCTTACCACCTTCATGCGTTTCTTCCCATCTTGTTCAAGTATACTATAAAGCCTAAATGTTGTTAATTTTTCCATGGAAAAATACATGAAACCTTTGGAGAGGGAAAGACTGAGAGAAACGAGTCACTTCAGGAGGGAAACTCATGGAACAACACGAGAAATGGACTCAACCAGAACCTATATGGCGCGAGAATATGTCATTACCGTCTTTTGAAGCTATGAAAGAGGATACAACGACAGAGGTGGCTGTTGTCGGTGGCGGGATCACCGGGATTACGACCGCTTACCTTCTAGCAAAAGCAGGCAAAAAAGTAACCCTTATTGAAGCGGATGAACTGGTAAATGGTACGACCGGTCATACAAATGCAAAAGTAACCGCTCAACACGGGTTGATCTACCATGAATTGATAAAACACTTTGGTGAAGAAGAAGCTTCGCTATATTATCAGGCCCAAATGAGCGCCTTGCAGTCCATGGAGGAATGGATTGATAAATATCAAATCGATTGCAACTGGGTGAAAGAAGAGGCTTACCTCTTCGCTACTACGAAAAAAGGCGCACATAAACTGGAAAATGAGTACGAGGCCTATCAAAAGCTGGGCATTCCAGGTGGCACGATTGACGCCCTCCCTTTTGACATGGAAGCAACCAAAGCACTCAGCATGAAGAATCAGGCCCGCTTCCACCCTATCAAATACTTAGCTGCACTCATTGAAGAATTTGTTCATCTGGGCGGAGAGATTTTTGAACATACAAAAGCAACAGATGTGAAAGAGAAGGACCGTATTGAAATCCAAACAGGAGATGGCCATACGCTTGCCTGCGAGAAGTTGGTTTCATGCAGCCATTTCCCTTTCTATGATGGAAAAGGGCTCTATTTCAGCCGCATGTATGCCGAGCGCTCCTACCTCCTTGCCATTGAACCCGAGAAAGAAGTGCCTGAGGGGATGTATTTGTCGATCGATGAGCCGAAACGCTCGATCCGTACGGCAGAGTACAATGGAAAACCTGTATTGTTGATCGGTGGGGAAAGCCACAAAACGGGCCAAGGGGTGGATACATCGTTCCATTACAATGCGCTGGAAGAATTCGCTGCCCAGACGTTCGGCATTAAAAAGAAACTGTTTCAATGGTCGGCGCAAGATCTCACCACACTTGATAAAGTCCCTTACATTGGACCGATCACAAGGAACAATGATCGCGTATTTATCGCTACAGGTTTCCGTAAATGGGGCATGACGAATGGGACACTCGCAGCCAAGCTGCTTTGTGATTATGTTCTTGGTGAGGAATCTCTCTTTCATGAACTGTTCAAACCTACACGCTTCAAGTCCGATCCAAGCATGAAACAATTCTTATCCCAGAACTTCGATGTTGCTACACACCTGGTCGAAGGGAAACTGGAACTTGTAGCGGATCGCCCGAATTCTCTCAAAAAAGGAGAAGGAATGGTCGTCCAGTGGCGCGGAGAAAGAGCCGGTGCGTACAGAGATGACGAAGGAAAGCTGCATGTCCTCGACACCACCTGCACCCACATGGGGTGTGAAGTGGAATGGAACAGTGGGGAACATACGTGGGATTGTCCATGTCACGGTTCGCGCTTTTCCTATGATGGAACGGTTGTCGAAGGACCCGCTGATCAGCCTCTAATGAAAATTGCATTAGAAGAACCCCAGGATTTCCACGCTCCTTTAGGAGAAAGTAACGAGGAAGAACATGGGGAACAACCTTAATATGCATGGCCCATCTTATGGGCCATGCATTTTTCAAGCTTCCCCTTTCGAACGGTGATATAATGAACCGGATAAACAAATATCCCGACACACGAAAGGGTCCTCACCATGATCAATGAAGAAAAACTTGGCATTTTTTATACGGCCGGAGCTTACATATTGTGGGGCGTACTGCCCATATACTGGAAAATGATTCAGGAGATTCCCGCTTTCGAAATCCTGGCTCACCGCATCATCTGGTCCTTCCTCTTCATGGGACTTGTCATCTTAATTGCTAGGAAACATAAGGAATTTATGAGGGAATGCCGGCAAATCGTGAAAAATAAAAAACAGGTGATCGGCATCACCCTTGCCTCCATCACGATCAGTATCAACTGGGTCACCTACATTCTTGCGGTCAACACGGACCACGTCGTTGAAGCAAGTCTCGGTTATTACATCAATCCACTCGTCAGCATTCTGCTCGGCATGATTGTGTTAAAAGAAAAATTTTCAAAAGCCCAGTGGCTCGCCTTCTTACTAGCAGCTTTAGGGGTGATCTATATGACGGTCAACTTCGGTTCCGTCCCGTGGCTAGCTTTGCTACTTGCCTTCAGCTTTGGATCCTACGGCCTTCTGAAAAAACTCGTACCTCTGAATGCCATGTTCGGTTTGACGATCGAAACGTTGATTGTCACGCCAATAGCTATGGTCTTTCTTTTTCAACAGCAGACCGGACAATGGGAATCGATCGACTTTTGGTCATGGACGACGGCTATCGTTTTCGGAGCCGGCATCGTCACAGCGATTCCTCTCCTTTTATTCTCGGCAGGGGCAAAAAGAATCCCCTTATCAATGGTGGGATTCCTTCAGTATTTCGCCCCTACCATTATGTTGATTATAGGCATCTTCCTATATGATGAGCCATTTACGGATGTTCACGCTGTGTCCTTCACCCTCATCTGGGCAGGACTCGCAGTTTATACTGTCACACGAATGAAACGATTGAAAAAATATGAAGCGAAAGCAAGCTAAAAAGGTTGGGCGTCATGCATGCGCCCAACCTTTTTTCAGATTGACCGGGGCTCCTTTGGCGCGAAAGGTCATCCTCGAAACGGATGACCTTTCGCTATGTTAGGCAGAAAGCCTGAAATAAACTCACCAACTCAAATAGGCTGCCGCATCTTTTCCTGAGAGATAAGCACTTTCAAAGCGCGTACGTCCGGCTTCATCATTCAATCTTAAGAACGCATCACCGGCGACTACGAGACGTCCATCCCCGGATAGATCGACGTAAGGCTGCCGCATTACTTTTTTGGCCTGGGCGTATCTCCAACGCTTCAACTGTTCAGACTCGAGCTGCTTCCAGTTCAAGTACCCAGCGGCTTTTTCTTTAATTAATGACATCACATAATCTTCGCCATAATGTTTACGGGACCATTCCGATTCCATATAGACGCTTACAATGGTATCATCTGATATCCCCTTTTTCCGATGATCGACCATCCGTTCCATTCCTTCAGGCAAGCCAACATCTACATGACCACCGTCTGGCAGTTCCGTCTCTTCATTGAATTGGAAGATGCCAACATACGTCGGTTCGAAATAAATGTCCTTGAGTTGTTTTAATTCTTCTTCATCCACCTCCACCTCACTTTTTTTCAAAAGTTCGATGATTTGTGGGGCGGGCATCGTCAGAAGTACTTTATCTGATTGCCACTCCTTTCCATCTTCACTATAAAGGCGGTATCCTCCCTCTACTTCAAGCAGTTTGACTACTTTTGTATGTAAGGAAGTTGGAAGATCTGCGGCTAACTGCTTAGCAAGGCCGTTCATTCCCTGAACAGCGGTATAGCGAGGGTATTTCTCTCCAAACCATTGTTTTATCCACCCTTGTTCGAGCCAATCCTGCACCTCTTCTGCAAGCTCATCTGTTCTCACAGTGAAAAATTGCGCACCATGATCGGCCCGTCCATCTGCTACTCTTCTCGTTGCCAATCGTCCGCCAACACTCTTACTTTTATCTGTTAACAATAGATTGCTTCTTCCTTGTTTCTTTAGTCTCCGTGCTGCTGTTATCCCAGACAGTCCGGCACCTACGATCGTAATTTCATAATGTTCCATCCGAACCCCTCCATTCAACGATTTATAGTCCATTCCCACTGCCATATCAATAAAAACAATCAACGTTCTATTAAATACAAAAAAGAACACCCTCATCATGTGAGGATGTTCTTATTCTACCAAAATCTATTTCGTAGTTTCTGTCTTTTTCTGTCTACGGAACTTCATTAATGTTTCGTACGCAAGCGGTACGATGAGTAGTGTTAGCAGTGTGGAACTCGCTAACCCTCCGATAACCGTAACTCCAAGACCTTTACTGATGATTGAACCACCTTCAAATCCAAGCGCCAGTGGAAGCAGGGCTCCAATTGTGGCAAGGGCTGTCATCAAGATCGGGCGGAGTCTAGTCATTCCAGCATCGAGCAGCGCTTCGCGTGTAGAGAAGCCTTCTTTCTCTTTATAAATGACACGGTCGATGAGAACGATCGCATTGGTCACAACAATTCCGATCAGCATCAATGCACCGATCATGGCAGAAATACTAAGCGTTTCTCCACTGATCAATAATCCAAGAACCGCTCCGATAATGGTAAACGGCAAGGAGAATAGGATTGCTAGTGGCGCAAGTCCTCCGCCAAAGAAGACAACAAGGATCAAGTACACAATCGCGATAGCAGCGAGCATCGCTAACCCTAATTGGGAAAAGGATTCATTGATGTCTTCCGCTACTCCTCCTTGGGTAATTTCAACTCCAGACGGCGTATCAATATCCTGTACTTTTTCATTGACTTGTTGAGAAACGGCACCTACATCATCCACCGTAATCTCTGCGCTGACACTTGCATACACGCGTCCATTTCTCCGTGTAATCGTATCAGCAGTTGTTCCCTCTTCGACTTCGACAAGTTCACTAATGGCGATTGTCTGACCCGTTGGGGAGGTAATTTCTTTCTCAGTTAAGTCTTCAATTCCAGTAATGTCTTCTTTTTCTACTTCAAGATAGACATTCAGTTCGTCTCCATCCCGTTCAATTGTCGTAATCACGGGCTCCTGACGGTTCTGTCCGAGCTCCATACCGATTTGAGCGGCTGTAAGCCCTAATTCACTTAGACGCTCATGGTCAGCAATAAGGGTGTATTCCTCGTAGGATTCTGAAAGGCTGGAATCGACGTTTCTCAAATTCTCTTCATCGGCAAGAAGTTCTTCAACTTCAGTTACGACCGGTTTAATTTCTTCTGTATTATCGCCGTACACACGCAGTTCAAGGCCACTGCTTGATCCTGCTCCAGAGAAGTCCTGACTCATCCATTCGCCGTTTTCGGTCTGTTCATTCAAGCTATCTATGACGCGCTGCGTTTCTTCCGAAAATTCTTCGGTGTCATCAGCATATTCCACGTAGAACATTGCTTGATTGGAAGCCCCAGGGTTCATTGGGTTTTCGCCACCGACAGAGTATTGAACCGTCTCTGCTCCATCACGGTTCATGAAGAACTGCTGTGCATCTTCAGCGATCCGTTCCACGTCGTCTGACGTTTGGCCCGGTTCAGGACTGAATGTTGCAACGACCATCTTCTGTTCTTGCTCAGGAAGGAAACTTGTTCCTACAAGTGGAAGAAGTGCGATACTTCCGACAAGAACCAAGACAGCAATAATGCTTGAGATGATTTTATGGTTCAGTGTGCTGTTAAGGACTTTTTTATAAAAGAGAGCGAGTTTTCCTGCCCCTTCTTCATGTGAACGTCCCTTTATCTTCGATTCTTTTAAAAGAGAATGTGAAAGCATCGGTACAATGGTAACAGCCACAAGTAAAGATGCTAACAAGGCAAAAACTACGGTTAGTGCAAACGGTAAGAATATTTGACCGACTGTACCTTCAACAAGGCCCAGTGGCAGGAACACAGCGATCGTTACAAGCGTCGAAGAAAGGATCGGCATAAACATCTCCTTGGTCGACTCACGAATCAATGCTTTTCCTTTTAACTTCTCTTCCGATAACGACATCCGCCGGTATATATTTTCAACAACGACAATCGAGTCATCCACCACACGTCCAATGGCGACCGTCATGGCACCGAGAGTCATGATATTCAATGTGATGTCCATCCAGTTCAAGAACAGAATGGCAATCAGTAAAGATAGTGGAATGGATATGACTGAAATGAGTGTCGTCTTGATGTTGCGCAAGAACAACAAAATGACGAGTACAGCGAAAATCCCACCAAACAACGCTTTATTAAGCATGGTACTGACAGACTCTTCAATCGGCTCGCCTTGGTCAAAGGAGTAAACAAACTCGACCCCATCCAGCTCTTCCTGGAAAGATTCTGTTTCTTCTTTTACAAGGTTTACGACATCAACTGTATTCGCTTCTTGTGATTTGATAATCTGCAGGGAAATGGAATCTTCCCCGTTGGTACGGGAGATGGATTCAGCCTCTCCAACGATCTCCACATCAGCAATTTCACCTAGAGTAACGGTCGGGATGCCATCCATGGCCGGCATCTCACCAGTCGCCGCTCCCTGTCCCTGACCTCCTTGCTGCGCTTCTGGAGGCATTTGTTGACCTTGTTGAGCCCCTCCCGCAGAAGGAATAGCAGGGATCTGCAATTCTCTCAATTCTTCTACACTTGTAAGATTTCCATCAATGACGACAGATTTTTGAGTATCATCAAACGTGTACAAACCTAACGGGAAAGAAACATCCGACCCTTGAATGAAACGTGTAATGGTTTCTTGGTCGAGCCCCCGTTCATTCAATACTTCTTCATTCAAGTCGATTCGGACTTCCTCAAGCTGCTGCCCGGAAACCTGCACATCCGCGACACCTTCAAGTCCCTCAAGAGAAGGGACAACCTCTTCTTCTACAGTTGTCGTCAATTGTTCAAGAGATCCATCTCCATTGATGGCACTCAAGCTCACGACAGGAAAAGCGTTGAAGTTCAGACGGGATACGGAAGGCTCTTCTGCTCCTTCCGGTAAAGTCACCTGATCGACAGCTTCTTGCAATTCATCCTCTGCTTCGTCTAAACTTTTATCAAAGCTATACTCCAACTGAAGCGAAGAAGCATTTTGAAAAGAGGAAGAACTGACCGTTTTCACTCCACTCAAATTGCTCACTTGCTGTTCAAGTGGTTCTGATATTTGATCAGCCACCTCTTCTGGTGTAGCCCCTGGATACGTCGTGGTCACCGTAATGATCGGCGGCTCAATATCCGGTATCGTTTCAAGCTTCATATTCAATCCTGCATATAATCCTGCAGCGGTAATGAGGATTGTCATAAGCCAAATCGCAAATTTGTTATTCATCGAAAAATCGATGATTCGTCTCATATTCAACTCTCCCCTTTATTGACCAGTTAGTCACAACACTATAAAATATAAATGACCAACCGGTCAGAGGTCAAGAGAAAACATCAACTTCTCCAAGTTTGAAGGAGCGACAACCATGGAACAAAAGTCAATATATATTATCGAACAGTCCATCAAGCTGTTTGCAAAAAAAGGATTCAGCTCTACTTCCGTCCAGGAAATCGCAAGTGCATGCGGGATATCGAAGGGAGCATTCTATCTCCATTTCAAATCGAAAGACGCTTTGCTCCTGGACATTTTTAATTATTACTATCAGCGGATTCAGACGCGCATTGATGAAATTCAAAAACTCGATGCTGATGACCGTACTAAGTTCAAGAAACAGTTGCAGGTCACATTTGAAGAACTGGCCGATCACCGTGAATTCATCATTATGCAAATCCGGGAACAAGCCATACCGTTCAATGAAAATATTGAGCAATTCCTTACTCAAATGCGGGTGAACTCTTATCTTTTCTACAAAAGCCACTTGGAAAACATCTATCATAAGCGGGTGGATGAAATTGTATGGGAAGTCAGTCTAATTCTGCAGGGGATGTTCAAAGGATATATGGATCTAATTATTATCGAGGGGGCTGATTTGAACCTTGAAGCCCTTTCGGAAGCGATGATACGTAGGACAGACTATATCGTCGAAGGTTTTGAAAAGAGTGGTGACCAACCAGTCATTACAGGAGGTACCATGCACCAGCTCTTACCTGTTAACTTCACCGGGGAAGAAAAAGAGCGGCTGCTATTGATTTTAGAAGAACTAGCCAATGAAGGTGACCAGGAGATTAAAGATACGGTGCATGTCCTGACGGAAGAGATGAAGAGGGATCAGCCTCGCTCTGCCATTTTAAAGGGAATGATTACCAACCTTGAGGAATACTCACGTTTCACAGAAGCCATTGACCGTATGAAAAAGTTCTACCAGTTATAAAAAATCTTTGTACAGGACCATGGTTATAGTAAAAAGCTCAGGACTAGCCTGAGCTTTTTATTATACACGTTCTGCTTCTAGTACTTCATCGAGAATTGGATAGACAGCTTCTACGCCTTCTTCTGCTACTAAACAAGCTACACCAAGCGGGGTTTCCCAAAAGGAATCAGGAATATAAGGATTCTTAAGTCCTGCCGGTTGGTAAAGCGAACGGTAAATGCGATTCAAATGCTGTCGTGTCTCTTCTGGATCTCTTTCTTTTTCACCACGAGCAATTAAGAATACATAGCGCATCGACTGAAACAAGTTGTCTCCTGGCATAAACGTATATTCCTTAAAGAATTTCAGCTGTTCCTGCGCTTTTTCTTTCAACCCGGATTGGACCGCCAGATCATCGAGATGTTGCTGCAAATGGTTGTGCACTTGTTGGAAGACTCTCCGTTTTTCATCCTGCATGACTTTATCATTATAGATTTCCTGCAATTTCGTAAATGCAGTTTCTTTCGTCCATTCCACCTTGATCACCTCATTACTACATTCGACTTTTATTGCTAGGATTCCTTTTTAAAACCGAACTGTTCTGCTTCCATTTGCATCGCTGTATGAAGAAGAGGAAAATCAGCAGCATCGTTTTCTAAATGGCGGGATAAATTCGGGACAAGTTTGTTCCATACCATTGGATTTGCTGCCATCGATTGAAACAGAGCCACTTCATTATCTGTCCATTTTCTTAGGGACTGGATGTATTGAAGCGTCATTTGGAAACCAGGGAGAAGCTGCTCATCCCTCTTCCTTGCAAAATCCTTCATCGCCTCTTCTTTCAAGATTCCTTCATCTATTTGCAAGCAGGCATCGGCCAATAAAAATGACTGCATAAAGGCATCATTGATTCCTAAACCTGTACTCGGGTCTTTGCTGTGACCAGCATCTCCAATTAACGCCCAGCCCTCACCATAAGCCGTTCGGAAAAAGTTCGGCATGCCAGGTGTTCCAATGATTTTCCCTTGAAGCTTAGCACCTTTCATTCTTGCTTTCATTCCGTACAATTGATCAAACGTTTGTTTAAAAGATTTTTCCGGGTTTTTCATCATCGCTTTGAATTCTTCTGGATGGATTTCTATGCCCAGGCAGTCCCGGTTCGACTCCATTGGAAAAACAAAGCCGATTCTACCTTCATGAAGAAAGATCTCTGTAGCAGGTTCGGGTAAAGGTTCTATCCCCTCAAAATATCCGTAGATCACCGGGCGCAAAGGCTTCGTTTCTTCATACTTCTCTGCACCTGTCCAATGAGCAATGTTCGAGTTTTTCCCATCAGCCCCAACAACTAGATCAGCATGGACATCTTTAATTTCCCCTTTTTCTAATAGACGGACACCGACGACTTTCCCTTCTTCCCAGATCAGTTCTCTTGCCGACGTCTCAGGTTTAAAATTGACGGATGGGAAAGTGAGCGCACGTTGTATCAGCATAGAGTCAAGTTTGTCTCTTCTAGGGATGATGGTATAGGAGGTCCTCGGCCCTTCTACGAAACTACTTCCAATATAGGTCCTCATTCTCGCTACTTTTCTCAAACCTGACCTTTCGAGTTGCTCAAGCACACCTAATTTTTCTAAGAATCCTGTGTGGGACATAAAATGTGTGGATAATGTATCACTTGGAAAACTGGCTTTATCAACAAGGAGGACCTTCTTCCCCATCTCTCCTAATAAAATAGCTAAACTTGCGCCGGCTACACGTGCACCGACGATAATGACATCATATTGATCATTCATAATTGAACACACCTTCAAGTATCGTTTACCTCCATGATAACTGCAGCACCACGAAAACTCTAGAGTGGTTAGTTGTAGATAAGCTCCCTTAAGTTGAAGACTCAGTTCGAAATGTTTCCGTGGTTCCTTGCCATAATAAGCGCTAGGGGTGGTTGGGAAGCCGCTCGCTTTCCTGCGGGGATGGCGGCAAGCCTCCTCGAGCTCCGCTCTGTGGGGTCTAGCCAGCCCATCCATTCCCGCGGGAGTCTCGCAGCTTCCCAACCACCCCATTCGATGAATGTGAGAAACGAACCCCTTTACCCATTTGGATCGTCTTCCACTATACTACTGTTATAAGCATAAAGCGCCCTGTATCAAGCTCCCGGGATTCAAAAACCTGGGCATGGGAGTTTTATCCTTATACTCCCATCAAGTTGAATAACTGCATATTCTAGAAGTGGTTTCGAGACACTCATACGGCCAAGGGGCGGAGGGAAACGGTGAGACTCCTATGGGACATGTGGGACAGGTGAGACCCCACAGGACGAAGTCCGAGGAGGCTCACCGCCCACCCCATGGAAAGCGAACTGTTTCCCGGAGCCCCTAAACGCACTCAAACATCTCGAAATCGAGTCTTACACAATCCCGCCATATACTTTAATAAATGATTATAGATAATTGCCCATAAAAAAACTCCCGCGGTGGGGAGTTTTAGTTAGTAGGTGCGCTCTTCTTCAACTTCATGGTTTTGATCCAAGATTTGAAGTTTGCTCGGTTTGTTTTCTTTTGCGATTTCTTCCGCTTTAGTAACAGCGGTATCACGCTCATCATAAAGGTCTGTCGGAGCGACATCCTCGATCTTTACAAACCAGCCGGTTACATCTTTATTAGGTACAACACTATATTGTTTCATGAACTTCACTCCTATCTCATAGACTTAATTATCCATTCCCACAGCAGGGAGGGTTCAAACGTATTGAAATGGTTTGACAATAAGAAAGGACGGCTTTATAATTTTAAAACAAGTCAGAAAAATTAAATAAAAACAACTCTTATCGAGAGCGGCAGAGGGATTAGGCCCTACGACGCCCGGCAACCTTCAAGTGAAAACCTTGAAAAGGTGCTACATCCTACAGGTCACATGATCTGAAAGATAAGGGGAGGTATGAGATACATAAGCCCTCTTCTTACTTACAGAAGAGGGCTTTTTGTTTTCCCTCTTCGAGAAAGCGGATACCCTAGGAAAAAATCAAAGGAGGAATTTTCCCATGAGTTTACCATTCCATACGTTCGGCCCTGAAACAAATTTGCTTCACGGTGGTCAAGAACCTGATCCCGCTACGGGTTCACGTGCTGTACCGATTTATCAGACGACATCATACGTTTTCAATGACACGGAACATGCTCAAAACCTTTTCTCCCTGGCGGAACCGGGCAACATTTATTCACGCATCGGAAACCCGACCGTCGATGTTTTTGAACAGCGGATCGCCCTTCTTGAAGACGGCGCTGCTGCAGTAGCGACAGCATCCGGCATGTCTGCCATCACCATGGCCATCCTGAATGTCGCTAAAGCCGGAGACGATATCGTGACTTCCACAAACCTTTATGGAGGGACATACAATTTATTTGTCCACACCCTTCCCCGTTATGGAATCAATGTCCATTTTGTTGAAGGAGAGGATCCCGAATCATTCGCCAAGGCGATTACTCCTCACACAAAAGCAATTTTTGCGGAAACCATCGGAAATCCGAGTTTAAATATACTGGACATTGAAGCGATTGCAGATGTCGCACATGACCACCACATCCCCTTTATCATTGATAACACATTCGCTACCCCGTATGTGTGCAGACCGATCGACTGGGGTGCTGACATCGTCGTGCACTCCGCCACGAAATGGATTGGCGGACACGGAACGGCCATCGGTGGAGTTGTCGTCGATAGTGGACGTTTTAACTGGAACCATGAAAAGTTCCCAGGATTCACAGAACCGGATGAAAGCTATAACGGCATCCGATTCGGGGTGGATGTTGGCCCTGCTGCTTTTGCTATAAAATTGCGTGTACAGCTACTTCGGGATATCGGCGCCTGCCTGAGCCCTCAAAATGCATTCTTACTCCTGCAGGGACTGGAAACTTTACACTTACGAGTGAAGACACATGCGAATCAAGCTTTGGAAATTGCCGAATATTTAAGCCAACACGAAGGCGTCGAATGGGTGAATTATCCAGGATTAAAAGACCACCCCACTCACTCCTTAGCCGAAAAGTACTTTCATTACGGCCATGGATCAATCGTTGTTTTCGGGATTAAAGGAGGACGCGATGCCGGTCGGAAACTTATCGATCAAAGCACCATCTGGTCGCATGTAGCCAATGTCGGGGATGCCAAATCTTTAATTATCCATCCAGCCTCTACCACTCACCAGCAATTAAGCGATGAAAACCTGAGTAAATCTGGGGTAACAGAAGAGCTTGTCCGCTTGTCTGTCGGGTTAGAGTCTGTAGAAGATTTAATTCAGGACCTGGACAATGCCATTTATCATGCCAACGGATATAGAAAAGCATACGGTAAAAGCAAACACGCGGCGGTGCCCGTTTTATCTTCATCCCTGGACCGTTCGAACGGGGAGTTGAGAAAAAGAGTAATCGGGATTGTAGGCGCGAGTTCTCATCTTGTGGAGCAGCACAAGTTGGAAAGGTTGGGATTTGAAGTTGTGTCCTTCTCTAACATTGAGGAACTCCAAAGGGAAACGAATGTCAACTGGGATATTGTCTATGTTGAGGAAGCGGATGAGGAGATCTTGAACATAGCGAAAGAAGTAAAACCGACACTACTCTGGTCACGAAAACCAATCAACTACGAAGATGCAGCCATCATTTCCGGGGTAAGCCTTTATGAAGCTATCGTGAACATCCGATCGGGGAAAGATATTTCCACTTCCCTCGTATCAGTCTAGTGAAAGAAAGGAGAATGATAAGCATGTCATTAAAAAACCCCGCCAGTCACCCACGAACCAATCAAACGATATCGATTGGCACTTTCACATTCGAGTCTGGTGAAACGCTCGGGAATGTCGAACTTGCCTACGAGAGATACGGGCCGACAAATGCTCCGGTCATCCTCGTATGCCACGCATTAACGGGCAACCAGCTCGCTGTCGGTTCAAGGGATGAACGTGGCTGGTGGGCCGGTTTGATTGGTGAAGATTGTCCAATTGATACCAATCGATACCAAGTAATCACCTTCAATGTTCTTGGCGGGTGTCACGGGTCTACTGGGCCTGCGAGCATTAACCCGGACACAGGCAAACCGTACCGTCAGACATTTCCCAAAGTAACCATTCGTGATATGGTTCACGCTCAATATGAAGCATTAAACTGCTTAGGCATCAATCATGTCCATGCGGTAGCAGGAGGATCACTTGGAGGTATGCAGACGTACGAATGGGGGCTCCTTTACCCTGATTTCATGGGAAAATTATTTATCCTCGCAGCAACTCCCTATCTAAGTGATTACGGCATCGCTTTTAATCATATTGGTGCTAGAGCGATAAAGAGTGATCCTCATTTTCGAAATGGAGACTATCATTCAAACGAAGACTTAAGGGGATTCGAGATTGCCCGAATGACCGGAATGGTCACGTACCGAAGCAGTACCTTATTTGAAAAAAGGTTTGACCGGTCCTATCACGCCGATACCTCTTATGAAATTCAATCTTATTTGGATTACCAAGGGGATAAGATTAAAGAACGTTTTGATGCCAACAGCTATCTTTACCTTCTTGAGGCGATGAACAACCATGATATCGGCCGAGGAAGAAATGGATGGGCACAAGCAGCGAAGCAATACAAAGCAGAGGTTCACACCTTCAGTTTTGAACATGACCTTCTTTATCCAGAAGCATTAATCCAGCCATTCTCTGCCACCTGCGAAAAAGGAGAGCACCACCACATACACACCGACTATGGGCATGACGGATTTCTTGTAGAGTTTGACCGTTGGGGCAAATGGGTAGCAGAACAATTAATATAATTTCACCGTGATGACTCTATCTGAAGAAGTGCAAAATAAAAAACCGTTCCGTTTTCAATCTAAAACGGAACGGTTTTCTTGTTTATCAATGATATGACCGACAGGAACAACTTCATACCCTTCAGCGTACAGCCCTTCTAATAAGAGATCTACGGTTTCTACTGTAGAATGTTGAAGATCGTGAAGCAGAACAATGGAATCTTCTTCCACTTCTGAAAGGATATCCTCAGCGACTGTCTCCGGTTTTAGATCTTCCCAATCCTCACTATAAATCGTCCATGGCACAATAATGCCTTCTTCCTGATCGTTCGCAGAAGGAAGGTTTCCAAAAGGTAAACGTAGTAAATCCACCTTCTGCTCTGTCACTTGCTCCAGAATCGTTTGAGTAGAAGTAAGCTGCTGGTTGATCTGATCGTCTGACAAGCGTCCCAAACGTGGGTGATTCCACGTATGGTTTCCAATCTCGTGCCCGCGTTCACTCACTTCACGAGCCACTTCAGGATAGTAACCTACCCGTTTCCCGATCATGAAGAAAGAGGCTTTCGCTTCATACTTGTCCAGTACATCAAGGATTTCCCTCGTTACTCCCGGATGAGGACCATCATCGAAGGTTAAAGCCACTTCTTTCCTTTCCCCATGTAAATGGTTATCTAGAGAAAAGTCCTTGTAATGATTGTCGGTTCCCTGGTCCTCTGAAGTCGTGTTATCCGCTACATCAGGTGCCTCTTTAAAGGCATCTGTGTACTCTGAACGAAGAAGCCTGGATACTTTATCTTTCTCGATCATCACACGGTATGGTTCTTGACTAGCTGGGGCATCTATAAAAACAAGCACCCCTTCCCCCGTAAAAGCGACATCTTCGTAAAATTCAGGTTTCGCCTCAACCTTATCCATAAGCTTTGAGTTTCCTTCACCTGAGTCGCTCATCTTCTCTTTCGTCCACTCGTGGAGACGATCGACATAATAGATATCTTCCTTAAATAATTCTTCCAGTGATAAAGCTTTTCCGTTCTTTTTATCAAAATTCATGATGGTTTGGTTGGTCGTAACTCCGCCTGCACCAAGGTCTATCGTTTCTATGAACCTTACAACGAAAAAACGTTGATTTTGATGAATGACTTCAAAATCAATGTGCAATTCATGCGCCTGGCTTCCATCATTCTTTTGTTTACTTTTATAACTTTCTTGTTTAAATAAAGCTTTCTGCTGATTTACATAATCTATAATGGTTTGGTCGATTTGGTTATTCGGTGTTTGTGGATAATGTGCGGTCATATGATACTCTTCAAACTCACTAATATCTGTTTCTATATTAACGTCATACATGACCTGAATATCCGTCTTTTCTCCCGACTCTTCATTAGCATTTGCAATGAAAGAACAGCCGGACGCCGTCAACAAAACAAACAAGATGGTATATATAATCGGTTGTCTCATGCTTTTCCCTCTTTATCTCATAGTCACACAATCTATTGTAACACAAATGTAACAAAGGCGTAATCGCTTAGATATATTCAGTAAATTAAGTTAATTCGGCAACTCCCTTTTCCTAAATCGCTCCCTATTCTTAAAAACTCAGTTTCTTTGGTTGATTAGATTGGAGCACCGAGGAATGGCATGCTTTCCGTGGGAGCGCGTTGAGTCTTCTGGGACTGCGTCCTGTGGGGTTTCTGAGTCATCCAGAATCCTATCATATAGCGAAATAAAAAAAGAACTCTCCCATAAGGAGAGTTCTAGATGTTGGTGCGGACGTCCCATAATTCGGGGAAAAAACGATGATCGAGGACTTTCTTTAAATAGCCCACACCGGAGGAGCCGCCTGTCCCTTTTTTGTGACCGATGATTCGTTCGACTGTTTTCATGTGACGGAAACGCCATTGCTGGAGACTGTCTTCAATATCAACAAGCTTCTCCCCCAATTGGTACAAGTCCCAGTATTGTTCCACATCTTTATAGACATTTGTCCAGGCAGCTTCTACGCTGGCATCTTTTTCATACAGCTGCGTGTAATCTCGGCCCAATAATTTTCCTGGGATCGGAAAACCGGAATCAGATAGCTTTTCGATGGCAACATCATAGAGACTTGGTGCACGGTAGGCCGCTTCGAGATGACGTTGCAAATCAGGATCTTTCTCGTAGATCTTTAAAACATGAGAAGTTTTGTACCCCAATGCAAATTCAATCATTCTGTACTGATAAGATTGGAAGCCGGAAGCCTGCCCAAGGTGATCGCGGAACTCCATATATTCTGATGGAGTCAATGTTGAAAGGACATCCCAGGCTTGAATAATCTGTTTCTGAATGCTGGATACTCGAGCCAGCATCTTAAAAGCCGCCTGCATGTGATCTTTTCTAATCGCTTCTATAGCTGCTTGAAGTTCATGCAAAGTCAACTTCATCCATAGTTCACTGACTTGATGAATGATAATAAAAAGCATTTCATCATGGTGAGTGGATAGACGATTTTGAGCAGATAGCAGTTCCTCCAAGTTCAAGTATTCCCCATAGGTCATTCGGCTTGAAAAATCAGTATGGACTTTCTCGCTGCCATCATTTTTACGAGTGGTCACTGGTGGTCCTCCTTTAATCCAATACCCCACGTTCAGGGATGTTGTTGAAAGTCATCGGTAGAAATTCCGTATGAACCGTCCCCTCATACATAAGAAGCGTCCCTAAGACGGGGTGTTCGGCGTGTACATGAACTCGAAAAGCGCCTTCCTCTTCATCATAATGTTCGTACACACTGGTCGTCGGATTGGCCATGGACAAAAGGCCATCCACATTCATTGCTTTCGACTCCATATAAAGACCGCCTTCTGCTGTGACATGGAGGTCCAGCTCGGTTTGTATGAGTCCTGTTTTTCCTAGATCATCAACGATACAGCCCTTTTCCTCATCAAATCGCATGGCTGCATCAAACCCTCGAATAGAGTACGGAAAGAAAAACCTCCGAATCCAACTGATTGTTTCACGTCCTCTTTCATCTTCATAGATATAATTCTCAAGGGTGAACGGGACATCTTTCCCTCGTTCTGCAAAGACGAGGTGATCTTTTGTTCCTACCTGAAGAAAAGGACGAAGCAATGGATGTGTCCCTCTGATTTCAGTCATTCTCCCTTGTCCAAGGATCATTAAGTTTTGTTTACTCGTCAAACCGTATTTCTTTTGAAGCTCAGGATGAAGATGATGGAATTGCTCACCTAGTGCTCGATGAAAAATCGACTTCATAGAAAAACTCCTCCCATAACAGGGTGCCATCGGTATTTCATTGTGGATGGTTATCCATTAATGGCCCTGCGCATTTATGTAACGTTCCATTTTTAAATAGGGTGAATATAAAGCATGAAATGAATCAAATCAGAATATGGTTTTATTTAGAAACCTCTTTTCTCTGATGTATGTAATGGCATTATAGCATAAGTAACCGCTTTCTATTATACATGCAACGAAATAAGACCTGCCTTTCAGCAGGTCTTATTCCTTGAGTTTGTAGAATAGTGGGAGTTTCACAAAAGCGCTTACCGTATATCAAATTCACGGAGTGCCTGAGAGGACCCCCGTGATAAGAGCTGACGAAAGATGGTGAGAAACGGCCACTCGAACCTTGCTTTTACCTCCCATCATAAAAAGCCATCACATGACTTCTTCTGCGTAGTCGCTGATGGTGTAGCCTTTTTGTTGTTTCATAAGCCACCCCTGTTTTTCGAGCTGATTGAAAAGCTTTTGAATATGTTTTTCAGGCCAGCTTGCAAGGATGCCGAACCACCGCGTTTCGTGTAAATGGAGTTGTCTCAGCTTGTTAGTCGCTTTTCCAGCGAGCACTTGTACTAAGGTATGGGCCGGGTAATCTGTTCCATAATAGTAGATCAAGTCAAGCACTTGTTGAGTTTCTGCATAGGTGAGCGATCTCCCTTTGACGGTAATGATCACATCATCCTCTTCATAGCGAACCTCATTCAACTTATTTTTCAACTCTTCTAATACGTGGCTTGTCATTGGATATACACTTTCCGGAACAATCTTTTGCCAATTCCGTAGTTCCTTTAACATTCTTACGTCATCGAGCTCTATTCTAGAAAGCCACAACAGTTCAGAGTCAGACGTCCGTTCTGGGATCCGGCTCCGATTTAATTTATCATACATGTAAAGGAGGGGATGCGATTCCATATCTTCTGCTTTCCGCTGGTAGCGTTGAATTTGTTTGACGAGATCTAAACTTTCATCAAGCGTTTTTCTGGCGACAGTCAACTGTTTTTTCAAACCCCTTAACTGAACCAATTGTTCGAGGAGGCGCTGATTTTGTTCAGCGATTTCATTGAACTGCTTCTCAATGGTTATCACTCGCTTTGTGGCGCGCTCCACATCAAACTCCTCTTCAAGAGCAACTCTGTCTTCATCAATATAATAAAGCAGGGTATAGTCGCATCTTTCACAAGAACAACAGATACATCGCTCCTTTGAAAGAAAGGTGAGTGATTTCTTATGAGCACAGCTTCCTTCTCTTCCTTCCAACCAATCTGCCGGTAAAGTGCGGAAAGGGCGCATGACGATGTTGACTCTGTGCCGCCAATAGGCCACATCCTCCGGGTAATTAAGAACCGATATGAGGGCGGATTGATTCATGACTTCAACCGCATCAATGACTTCCCTTTTTTCATGGAACAATCGTACGATGGGGTGATTATGAAAAGCGACAGCTATTTTATCGATCCAATCCTTGCGGTCGTGTTTACTTATATGGGATAAGAACAGATAGTCCTCAAGTACCTCCCCTACATGTTCGTGTAGTTGTTCCGAGGAGAGTTGAGTGAAATCTGTACTGTATAAAAACTCTTCTTTAAAAGGTAGTCCATGTTCTTCCGACAAGGACCTCCATAAAAACAATTCTGGGCGCAACAAATGTGGGTGGATTGTTTCTTCTTTTTCAAAAGAAACCGGTAGGACAGCTCTTCCTGACAACCCTAGGTAGGGGCGAATTTTCGCAACATCAAGAGCATTGTCGTTGATTTGATCCACGATTGCGTCGTTAAGCCTGGATAGTAACCCCCGTTCAAATTTATGTCCAATCGACCGGATTTGTTTGTTCTTCTTTCCGATCGGTGCAAGTACTACATACGGGTATCGTTGATCCTGGTAAGCAATCCTGTTTGGCAGTCCCATAATGATTCCCCTTTGAATAAGGATTTACTACTATTATAGAAAAAGTATTACGATGTACCAATAAATATAAGTAAAATGGGCGTCATACTGTTAAAATTTCCACGGAATACCCAATAAAAAGCCCCGTTTCTATGACACCTGGGATGGCACTCAGCTCTTTTTCCAACGTATCGGGTATCTGAGCAAACCCCACATCCATCAGCACATTGCCAGCCTCGGTTATAACCGGTCCGTCTTTTGCTTTCGCCATACGCAGCTGCACATCATGACAATTAAATTTTTGCAAGGCTGTTTCTACAAGATGAACCGCTCGTGGGTCCACTTCTAATGGAATCGCAAACTTTTCTCCCAGCTTAGCTACATGCTTGCTTTCGTCAACTAAAATATACGTTTTTGCAGCGCTTGCCATCACAAGCTTTTCAGCAAATAGCGCTCCCCCTCTTCCTTTTATGAGACGACCTTCCCTATCCACCTCATCCGCACCATCAAATCCCCAATCCGGTTGATGATTAAGAAGAGAAGTCGTTGTCAGTCCATAGTAACTGCAGTTCATTTCCGCCTCCTTTGAAGTAGGGACGGCCAATATTTCCAGCTTCTCCTCCGCTACTCTTTTAGCAATCTTTTCAAGAGCAAGAAATGATGTCGATCCCGATCCAATACCAATGACATCTCCATTTTTTACAAAGCGGCTCACTTGTTGAGCGACTCTATCTTTTCGTTCACGATTTGAAATTTCCCCTGACCAGATCGCCTGATCAGCTAGTTTATTTTTCCATTTCACAGGTATCACCTCTTTCTTTGGTATTCCCGAACGACTTGGAAAACAAGCATGGGTGGTAAAGAAAGTGTATCAGATGAAGTACCCCCTTCCTTTTCACATAACAAAACTTTGTCATTCTTAACGTTGCCTTCACATAAATATAAGGTAATCCATTGTTCTAAAGAAAGAAGGGGATGGAATTGAAACGAGTATACTGGAAGTTGTTCATCTTCTATCTCATCCTCATCTCAGCCATCGTACTCGTTACATTAAATCAATAACTCCGAAGATGATTCTCCATATAAGCTCATTTATTGAGGAATCAGTTTCTAAATACCCGGAGTTCGTTGCCTGAACTGAGCGTCAGGGGTGGCAGGAAAGCTACTCGCTTTCCTGCGGGAATGATGGAGATCCTCCTCGATCTAGAGCTCTGTGGGATCTCTCCAGCCAGCCAATCCATTCACGCGGAAGTTTCGCTGCTTCCCAACCACCCCATTCGTTGTATAGAGAAACAAACCCCTTTACCGAAAGCGAGCTATTCCCCGCAACCCCATCCACTCAAAAAAAGCATCGAAACTGAGTCTTCAACAATCCTGCCACATTATTGAACAAGCGTTTAATTAATGTCGGGTCATCTATATATCCAAAAAAACCTCGACCGCTCCTTGGTCGAGGTTTTACTTGATTAAGTCGTGTTTGAAGGCATAGATGACAGCTTGGGTCCGGTCGGATACTTGGAGTTTTCCAAGGATGTTGCTGACGTGTACTTTTACGGTTTTCAGGGCGATGAATAATTGATCGGAGATTTCCTGGTTGGTTTTTCCTTCCGCCATTAAAAGGAGAACTTCTTTCTCTCTTGCTGTAAGCTGATCGTGAAGTTCCACTTCAGCTGGCGTACGCATTTTTGTCATGATTTTGCCTGTTACTTCAGGCTCTAGTATGGACTGGCCTCCATATGTAGAACGGATCGCTTTGGCAATTTCTTCTGCTTTCGAAGTTTTCAACATATAACTCGTCGCTCCTGCTTCGAGTGCGGGGTACACTTTTTCATCATCCAGAAAACTTGTGACGATGATAACTTTTGCTTCCGGCCATTGCGCGGTAATACGTTTCGTCGCTTCAATACCATCCATCTCGTCCATGACCAAATCCATCAAGATGATATCAGGCCGATGTTCCAATGCGAGTTGCACCGCCGCTTTTCCATCGTCCGCTTCCGCAATAACCTCGATATCTGGTTGTGCAGATAAATAGGCAGATACACCGATGCGCACCATTTCATGATCATCAGCAAATAATACGGTAATCATTCTTCCTCGCCTCCTTTTATCCGATGAGGGACTTTCACTTCTAAGCGGGTTCCCTGTGCCTTCACGCTTACAACTTTTAATGTCCCCCCGATTTCAAACGCTCGTTCCTGCATGTTCTGCAGTCCATATGAACTCGTCTTCGCTTCTTCCACATCAAAACCTATGCCATCATCGACGATGCGCAGGATAATGTTATGATCCCTTTCAATTAACATGACACTCAAGGAATGAGCCTTTGCATGCCTTAAGGTGTTGGATACCGATTCTTGGAGAATCCTGAAAAGCTGATCTTCAATGCCTTTTTCAAGTTGCAAAGGTTCTACGGACCAATCAATTTTCATTGGTACTTTTTGTGTGAGTTCATAAAGCAGCTCTTCTGCCCCTTCTGACAGAGACTTATCCTTGAGTGCCACTGGTCTTAAATGTAGAAGCAAGGCTCTCATTTCAAGCTGAGACTGGTGGATCATGCGTTCAACCATCTGCATTTGTTTTTTCGTTGCCTGCCAATCACCTGAATCGGTTTCATTAATGGCAGACATCATCATAGACGCTGCAAATAATTGCTGACTGACGGAATCATGAAGTTCCCGAGCAAGACGATTCCTTTCCTGAATCACCACTTCCTGCAGACTCTTTTCACGTTCTTCCGCTCTCTCTGTAACCATACGTTGAGCAAGCTCCGTTTGTTTCGTCATTTTTTCTTCCAGTTGTTTAAGAGCAAGGTCGATCTGCTCCATCTCTTTCAGATCAACCTCTTCATCCACAAGCTCGTTTCCCTTCGTTAATTCTGACACACGATGTTCAATGTTGAAGAGCTGCCTGCGCCAAAACCATCCCTGGATGACTCCGACTACAAACCCGAAAGATAAAGAAATGAATAAAACGAAGAAAATATATGGAAGATCAAATACCTCCTGTTCCAAAAGCTCTCCCCACGAGCCAAATGGAAAGGCATAGAATGTAATGGCCAACAACAAAATAGTGAACCCGAAAAAAGTCAGGATGCCGGACAACAATTGTCTTTGCCATACATTCATACGCGTTTCACCTCAAGCTCTCCGGAAACTACAGACGTGATAATTTTCACGCGCGGCTTTTCTTTTCGATACCCATCGGTTTGGTAAGAGAGAACCTGGTTAAGCACTTTCGACTTCTTATATTGAAAGATGGAAGCACGTCCAATGAGCGCACTATGGTGGATGCTGACCTCGACTTCATAAGGGACATAAACGGTCAGGTTACCAATCCACTGACGTATGGAAATAACCGCCTCATCGTGAGGGAGCACCGTCTGACTCAAATCAACAATTCTATCCCCAAACCCACCATGAATGTTAATGTCCGTCCATTCATAAGAGGTTTTAGGTGTAGCATCATCTCCAAAGAACTTCTGCCTTAACACGGGTTCCTGGTCAGGGATTTCCTGGTGATGATCAATGATTTCAGGTCGGATATGTTCCGGATTTTCTTTGGATTTAAAATAATCTCTCAGGAACATGAGAATCAATGCTATGACGAGAAATCTTACAGCAATCATACTTAAAACTGTGAAGATTAAACTGATCAAACCAATCCAAAAAAGGATTTTTCTCCACAACGGCCGGTAGTTCTTCCATCCGATATACATAAGAACTCCGGAAAAAAGGACAGAAAATACAAGTCCACCGTTGAAGAAGACGATCTCCACAACGAGGAGAATCACCCCTATGATTAAAATTGTGTTGATCGTATCAGTCGATAGCTTTTTAAGCATAAAGGTCATCCTCCTCTCTTAAATCGATAAAGACGCAGAAATCTGCGCCTTCATCATACCATGTTTTCTATTTAGCAGGTACTTCCTCCCGTTTCTCCATTTCTTTTTCCAACTGTGCCATCTTACTGTCAAACGTATTGTGGTAGTAGGCACTGTTCACTTTGTACTCCAAGTCCTCAATGTAACGGTCGATTTCTGAAAATCTGGAATAAGGCTTGTCCGCTGTGTCCTCAATCACACGATTCATCCGGTGATGAGCACGTGCAATATTTTCGCGCCCCATCAGTTCCATCCGTTTCAAATGCATGTCCTTCAGTTTATGCTTCATTTCTTCGTATTTGCGCTCAAGAGCTTCCAGCTGTTCGATGCTGTCTCTTCTTGATGCTTGAAGGCGATCGGCTCTTGATTCATATTCCTGCTGCTCTTTGACGGCATATTCATACATCGTGGATTCCCCTGCTTTTTCAGCAACTTCAGCCTGACGTCTGCGCTTGTCCGCCATATCCTGTGCCTTCTGGAATTCACGGGAAAACTCATCTTTCAACCGATACTGCCTCTCCACAAGTTTCCTTACTTTCTCGGTTTCTTTTTCACTTTCACGCAAGTATTGATTTAACATCGCGATTGGGTTCTTTTGTTCTTTTTGATCCAACGCCTCATGCAAGTCAGCGGTAATGGAGTCTTTTAACCTCGTAAATAAATTAGCCATAACTGTGTATCTCTCCTTTTGTTTATTTGTTCATTTCTGCCCATTGACGTTCAAAGTTGGTAAAAGGATCATCAGATTTGGTTGAACGTATCTCTTCGCTTTTGCTTGTCCAATTTTTATAGATCCAGTAAAGCGCAAAAGCAGCGGCTACACCAATCACAGCATAAATATTAGAGACGGCTACGCTGAGAATGATCAGTCCGACAACGACCCAGCCGATCTTTCCGGCTGTGGAATCACTTTTCATGAACTGTTTGAACACAACATAGAGCAACCAGACACTGACACCCAGGAGGATCATCGGTCCTAAATTAGCGAGCAATACGGTAAGGGCGACTAATCCGGTCAGGAATAGTAAAAATTTCTTCATCGTTTTTCCCTCCTTGCTGATTTCTTGTCTTTATCATATCGAGAATAAATTTCTGCCGTAATGAGCCAGAGATATATTTTCAACTAAGACCAGAGACGTATAGTATGATAAAGGAAAAGGAGAGTGATTTTATTGATTGAGAGCAGAACCAAATCGAAGGAGCATAGACAAGCAGAGGCTTTACTTCCCCGCCTGGATGGAACACACCCTTTCCATAAAGACATTCATGAACACCTTATGAAACTGAATGCCGGTCATCACGGTGAAACCACCACAGATTTCTACCTTCAGTACCTCCCCGACCTTCCCACGATGAAGAACGTCGAATTGTTCGATGGCATCCAACACTTCCAACTGGACCTCCTTCTCTTCACCCCTTCTTCTTTAATCATCCTTGAAGTAAAAAACATGAAGGGTGAGCTCAATTTTGATTTTGATAACCATCAGCTCGTTAGAATTATGGAAGACCGACAAGACGTGTTCCAAGATCCATTTTTACAAGTCCATCATCAAACCTTTCAACTTTCCCGTTGGCTCCATATGAATCAACTCCCTGTGCTCCCCATTCATTCTCTGATTGTCATTCCCAATCATGGAACAAAGGTTACAACCATCGGCGAGGACGCAGAGAATAAGAGAGCTAGATCGTCAGACCAAAACAACTGCCAAAAATCATTGAACAACTTTCTCATCATGGTGCCACCTCTCTGCCCCACCAACAGGAACATTTAATGAAGACGATCAAGCAAAAACGTTCCTCTTATCCATCATCAGTGATGAACAAATTTAAGTTGACTAAGGATGATCTGCTTCCCGGTGTCTCGTGCCTTGGGTGCCACATCATAGGCGTGGAACGAAGGCGCGATCACTGGTGTTGCCCTAAATGCGGAGCGAAGTCTAGGAATGCCCACATGAGAGCTTTAAAAGATTACCAACTGATTTTCTGTAGAAATGAGATTACGAATGCAGAGTTTCGCTGGTTTGTAGGACTTGAATCTAGAAAAGTCGCTCATAAACTATTAAGAGACGCTTGTGTAAAAGTAATTGCAAGAGGAAAGTATTCGAAATATATCCTCCCCGATTTGGGTTAGAGGACATTAAACACTTGTTAGAGGACGTTGAACGGTAGTTAGGGGACATTAAAACGGAGTTATAGGACAATGAAGACGAGAACGAGGACATTGACTGCTAGTTAGAGGACATTCACCCCCATTCATAAAAAAAAGGCCGCCAAAAAAGGCGGCCTTTCTTTTATTCAATAATACGCAGTTCCTTTGGCGTTTTCGTCAGTGTCACATATCCGTCTGCTGTAACGAGTACATCGTCTTCCAAACGAACCCCGCCGACTTCCGGATCATAGATCCCGGGTTCAATCGTGTATGTCATGCCCTCCTTCAAGACGCCATCATTCAAGTGGCTCATGGATGGAAATTCATGGACGTTGATTCCAAGACCGTGCCCAATGCGGTGCGGGAACTTGTCCCCGTAACCTGCATCGGAAATGATGTCACGTGCGACCTGGTCAAGATCACCGATTCGAGTTCCAGGCTTACTGATTGCAAGTGAAGCGTCCAAGGCTTCCTTTACTTTATAGTAAATCGCCTTTTGCTCCTCACTCACCGAACGATAGGCAAAGGTACGGGTAATATCGGATGTGTATCCTTTCCATACAACGCCAAGGTCAAATAAAACAAAGTCCCCTGGTTTCAGACGACGGTCACCAGGATTCCCGTGGGGTTGACCTGACTTTTCACCGAACAGGACCATCGTGGAGAAGGACATTTCCGCGACGCCTTTTTTCTTCAATTCATATTCAATCTTAGCGAGAACTTCCATTTCGGTGATTCCCTCTTCAAGGGCTTCCACACCAACGCTCACACCAAAGTCAGCAAGCTCCGCCGCTTCTTTCATAATGCTGATTTCATGATCATCTTTGACAACACGCATGTCGTTCAATTGCCCTTCAATATCTTCAATCTTCACATCTTCAAAGAGCTCAAAAAAGGATTCACTGCGGCCGTAGGAAAGAACTTGTTTTTCTATCCCTACTGTTTTCACATTTGCAATGCCGTTTTCTTTCATCTTGTCCGCCATCAACTGCCATGGGTTTTCGTGATCGGCATATCCAATCACTTCCTTGGTCCATCCAGCCTCACGGATTTGCCCTTTTTCCATCCCAGGCAGGACTGCAATCGGATCTGCTTCAGGGAAAACAAGCAATCCCAGCAACCTTTCATGAGGATCCGTATGGAATCCTGTTAAATAGAAAAAGTTCTCTGTTGAATTAATAAACGCTGCATCAACGTTCGTATCTTTTAGGTATTGAGAAAATTGTTCTAATCGATGTTCCACATTCATCACTCCTCTTCGCTTCTTTTTTCATCATAGCTCAATCTTTGTACCAATCCAAATGACACAAAAGTCCGAAAAATGAGAGTGAACGTTTAGCGACACTTTCACCTTTTCCATTCTCATTACGAAGAGCATCCGATATAATGGCGAAAGGTGAATAAAAAATAGGAGGTGAACAGTTATGGACCGTACTCGTTTTTTTGTGCGGGTAGCTGCCATTTATGCACTAATTGGCGCATTTATGGGTTCTCATATGGCCGGCGGTGGGGGATTGCAACTAAGCGCGATTCACGCTCACATCCTCGTTGTTGGATGGCTTTCTCTTTTTGCGTTCGGTATTTATTATAGAGTGTTCTCCATACCCAAGGATTCTAAGCTCGCGACAGCGCACGTATGGACATCCTTCTTTGGTGTGTTCGGTTTAACCCTTGGAATGTGGCTGTACTATACCCAGCCACTTCCAGGCTTGAGCACGTTCAATACAATTTTCTTCATCGTTGGAGGGACAGTCCTTCTAATTGCTTTTGTACTATTTGCGATCATGACTTTCGTACATGGAAAACAAATCTCAGAAAACGCATAAAAAAGATCCGCTCATAGAAGCGGATCTTTTTTCTTAGGCGGCTTGCCTTAACGGCGTACGTTGTAACAGTGTCTTTTCTAGTCGGATAGCAAAATAAGCGGCTACAATGGCTAAGGCTATATCTTTAATTAAAAATGGCACCATGCTTGACCAAGCCAAAACGAACCCAATTCCGTCTCCTCCAACCCAGAAATTCAGAGCGAGATAGAAAAGATTGACACCGATAGAATAGTTCAACACAATGCCGACAAGGGCTGCGGTGATATAAGTCGGCAGGTTTCGTTTAGACTCCGCAATCTTACCAACAAAGAACGCTAAGATTACATAGGAAACAATAAATCCGAAAGTCGGGGATATCAAAACCGAGATCCCCCCCGAGAATCCAGCAAAAATCGGCGCTCCTGCCAGTCCTAAAAGAACATAGACAAATACAGAGAATGAGCCTAATCTGCTTCCCAGCACGAGTCCTGCGAGAATAGCAAAGAATGTTTGAAGCGTCAGCGGTACACCCATGACTTGTAGAAATGGCATGAATGCGGTGATGTTGGCTCCAATCGCCATGAGAGCAACGAATAAGCTTCCCAAGGTAATGTCGTAAGCCGATAAACGAGATGTTTTCATTACGGTGTCCTCCTACATATAAAATCTCTTTAACTATTATTAAGATACGAGAATTCACACCATAATGTCAACTAAGTTTTTTTGCAGTTAACAAAAAGAGCGCCATTAAAAACCGGCGCTCTTTTTTCTATAAACCCAACCCCATCGAAAGTTGGTTCGTATAACTTGTATAAGCAACGATTTGATTCAACGCTGCTATATCCTCCTCATCATACCCCTGCTCTTTCAAACGATCCACATCTTCTTTCGTCACTTCTACGGGTTTTGCAATTAAGCCTTCCGCATAAGTGAGTACAGCTTTCCATTCCTCACTCATGTCAGATTCCTTGTAATGGCTGAGCCAATTCAACACATCTTCTTGATCTACCAGCTCTTCAAGTAATTTGGAGTGACTATCCGTGCAGTATTTACAGCCATTCTTCATGGAAACGAACGTGATTACCGCTTCTCGCAAGTCGTCCGGAAAGTCTGTTTCTTTCATCGCTTTCTGCAAAGGGAGAAAAGCTTCATATAATTTTTCATGATTCGCCAGCAGCCGATCAAATAACGGAGCCGGGTTTGGAATAGTGTTTTGTACGTTAAGTTCCTTCATATCTTTTTGTTTTACAGGTTTAATCCATGGCATTGCTGAAACACTCCTTCATCATTCTTTTTAACTAGGTAATAATTACTTAATAAATGGTGACTTATTCCTTAATTTATAGTAGTATAGACTCAAAAAGTAGGAGGGGGAGTATATGTTTTCTCCTCAAAGGACGATGGGGCAATATACAACCCCGAAAGAAACGGTGCATTATATGACTCGGAAGCTTTTATCAGAACTCCCTACAAAGAGCAACATGAAGATCCTTGACCCCGCAACCGGGGACGGCATTTTCATCCATACATTGTTGGAAGAAGGCCTTTCACCAGAAAACCTCTATGCTTTTGATATCGACCGGAAAACAGCTGCTCCTCATCCTGATATTCATTTCCACTATGAAGATTTTCTAAAGGTTGTTCAACCAGGGCAATATGACGCCATCATCGGCAATCCTCCCTACAAATCTAAACGTCAAAGTCCTTACTTTTCCCAAAATCGAGAAAGAATTCAACGTGATTTTGGAAAGGTTGGTATTCATAACTTATATTCCCTCTTCATTCATAAAGGCATACAATGCTTGAAACCCGGCGGAATAATGACAATGATTGTACAAGACTCATTCCTTACAAATATCTACTACAAAAGCTTTCGTGAATTTCTACTAAAAGAGACCGAAATCAGAGAAATCGTTCTCGCTCCAAGACGTCTTTTCCATAAAGGGAAGGCTGATGTACGGACAGCCATCATTACTCTTAAGAAAAAAGGAACAGGAGCAGTTACCCCCACACAAATGAGGTTGGTGGACCGTCTGTACGAGCAAAATTACAATCATCCACCAGCGGACCACATCCAGTACCTATCCCAGCAAAAGTATAAGCAGATGCCTGCTAGTAATTTTGCGATCAATGTGCCTGAAGATATCCTGAAACACTTCGAAGGCTCTTACAGAAACCTGGGAAATGTCCTTAAAGGAGGGACAGGTATATCCACCGGAAACGACCGTTCTTTCTTACGGTCATTCAAGGACGGACAGGTGCCTCCCGGATGGATTCCTTTTTATAAAAATGGCGGAAGGAAAGATGCCTGGTATTATGAACCAAAATACTACATTCACGAAAATTGGCCGGAATATGTCAAGAGAAATACGAACTTCACGGTCCGGAACCGCTCCTATTTCTACCAGAAAGGCATTACCTGCTCGTCCATGGGGGTGGACTTCTCCGCTGCCTTACTTCCAGAAGGATCCTTGTTCGGTGTGAACGCCAACCTCTTTCCAGAACACGAGGAAGATCTGTACTACTTTCTCAGTCTGTTAAACAGCAAGTTGATGAAATATATGGTGAGAAAAGTCCTCAACCGAACCAACATGATCACGTCTGGCTACATCAAAAAGATTCCGTACATAGAACCCGACCCTCTGCAAAAGCAGGTAATGATTGAAACAGCTCGGAGTATCGTTGATAAGAAGAAAGAGGATCCATCTTTTCAAACGAATGAATGGCAGTCGCTGGTGGATCAAACCGTTTATGAAATTTATAAAATCTCGAATTCCAGTCGTTCAAAAGTCCATGATTTCTGCCATGATATTATGGAGAAGATTTGACTCTTCTCCCCCTCTCCTCTTCTTTTCCGCCACAATATTTCCTGGGAAATCAAATCATTTAAGAATTCGATAATTTCCCCAATCATCAGGTAGAAGCTGCAAATATTTGCGCGAAAGAAAGCGGTCATCGACAAGCTGAATCGACCCGTGATCTTCTTCTGAACGGATCAACCGCCCTCCCGCCTGCAACACCTTGTTCATACCTGGGTAAACATAAGCATAATCGTAGCCATTTCTCCCTTTTTGATTAAAGTAATCTTTGATCAATTCCTTTTCAAAGCTCCTGGGAGCAAGTCCGATACCTACTACAGCTACGCCGTTTAACCGATCTCCTCGAAGGTCTACACCTTCAGAAAATATACCTCCCAGCACGGCGAAACCGACGAGTCGTCCTCCTTCCTCAAATTGAGCAAGGAAGTCTTCTCTTCTTTCTTCATCCATTCCACGCTCCTGCATGACCGCATCCACAGAAGAGATGTTTTTGAATTCGCGATAAACCATTTCCATGTAATGATAGGAAGGGAAGAAGAAAAGATGATTCCCTTCGTGGAGTTCCACCTGATCTTGGAGGCGCTTGGTCAGTTCGCCAACCGTCTTCTCCCTGCTCTTGTACCTGGTCGACAAAGGGGTGATCATTACATCAATTTGCGATGGGTCATAAGGTGATGGTAAATGTAAGATATAATCTTCTTTGGTCCCCCCGAGCATCTCTTTATAATAAGCAAATGGTGAAAGAGTTGCTGAAAAAAACACCCCTGACCTGAAGGTTTTCGTCGTTTCCCGCAGGACGTGTGAAGGATCGAGACAAAACAGCTTTAATATAAAGTCTCCCTCACCCGTACTTTCCCCCAACAATCGATAGTGTCCGTCTACATATTCGAGGATTTTCAGGAATCTCTGCGACTGAAAATATACATCCAGCAGCTGTTCAGATCTTTCCCCTTCCGTGCTCTCCTGCAAAAGCGACTCCGCCTCTGCCAGGAAGCGTTCTATGTTTTCTTCCAACTCTCCAGGCACCTGTTCCAGTTGTATGGTTTCCTCCTTGCGAGAATAAAAACGCTCTAAGTCTTTTCCGATGGCGTCAGCCACTTTAACCAAGTTCTCTTCCTCGCCTTCCCAATCTACCGCAATCCTTTCATAAGATTGCTTGGCAACGGAAGCTGAATACATCTCACGAGCACGCTCTACAAGGTTATGACTTTCATCCACGAGCAGTGCTGTTTTTTTCTTCCGATCTGGCATCAGACGTTTCAGAGAAACCCTAGGGTCAAAGATGTAATTATAATCACCAATGATCACATCACACACATCTGTAAGGTCCAATGAAAATTCGAAAGGGCAAACCTTATGTTTCCTTGCATAGAATTCAATAACCGAACGTGTCATTTGTGTCTCATGAAGGAGAATATCGACGACAGCTCCATTAATTCGATCATAGTAACCGTCGGCAAACTCACAGTATTCCGGCTGACATATCGTCTCTTCCTGGAAACAGATTTTATCTTTGGCCGTCAAAGTAACCGACCGGAGCCTGAGTCCCCTCTCTGCCATCTTCAGTAGAGCTTCTTCAGCTGTGGCTCTTGTAATCGTCTTGGCCGTTAAATAATAGATTCGCTCCAAGCCTTCCAGCTGCAACGCTTTAATTGCCGGGAAGAGGGTGGAGATCGTCTTTCCAATCCCTGTCGGCGCTTGCGCAAACAGGTTCCTCTTCTCTTCAACCGTGCGGTAAACACTACCCGCTAGTTTACGCTGACCTTCACGATAACTCGGAAATGGAAAGTTTAAATCTGGGACTGTTTTTTCTTTTTGCTCTCGAATATGAAGAAGAATCCTCGCATAAGACGCGTATTCACTGACTGTATCTTCCATGAATTGATGCAATTCCTCGTATGTAAATGTCCGTAGAATCCGCTTCTTTTCTTTCGTTTTTTTCTGGACATACGTCAACTGCACCCGGATGTTCTTAAGCTCTTTCTGGGCTGCATAGATAAAGGCATACCCTTTTGCCTGAGCCCAGTATAGGGGATAAGTGGTATCATCAATTTCCTCAAGATCCCTTGAAGTAGACTTGATTTCATCAATCACCGGCCCTTCCTCCGTGTCCAATAAACCATCGCATCGGCCCTGGACCTTTAGGTTTACCCCTTTCTGATGAAACTCATATTCCAGAAATACTTCTGATTCGTCCTTTTCTTTGTATTTCTTTTGTACTTCCTGATGTATGGCCGTTCCTTCCACGAGCGATGTATTCGTTTGGGAACGTTCGTCTATACTTCCCGTCCTGTACACATAAGAAACAAGGTCTCGAACGGAAATCGTCATTTGTGTGTCCATCGATTTCCCTCCCTGCTAAGTGGTTTTGTTTTCTTACCCTCATCTTCTTACACTCTTTTCCGTATGTCTATTGTATAGGACCATGATATAATTGTGGTTAAAACTTTTCATTTCCCATCGGATGGGAAGAACATATAATAGAAGTGAGATTACCCTTCAGGAGGGATTCAGAATTGAAAAAATGGAGATGGATGGCAGCCGTCGCACTCTCCTTCGTGATCGCCTTTTTTATCGTAGCCGCTTTTATATATACCCCCGAAGAAGAACCGTCGCCTGAATATAACGTCTCAGAGCAAACAAAGGAAACCAATCCCGCTCAACAACAGATTGAACCGGAAGAGGATGAACAGGAAAGTGAAGCAAAAGAAGGGAAACTAAGTGAAGGATTACGTGAGGTCTTTACTGGTGTGATTGAAAATGCCCGGAATGTGTTCCTTAAAGATGACCTTCAGATTGTAGCTATTGGTGACTCTCTGACCCAAGGTGTCGGAGACTCGACAGAAAATGGTGGTTATATTGGAATCCTTGAAGAAACTTTCAATGCCAACCCGAATACAGAAACCTTAGATATAACAAACTATGGAAAACGAGGAAATCGGACAGACCATATGCTCGAACGGATGGAAGATGAACAAATCGCTGATTCCCTCCAAGAAGCAGATTTGATTTTAATTACCATAGGTGCCAATGATGTCATGAAAGTAGTGAAGAATAATTTTACAAGTTTGAATTACCAGGACTTTGTTGAGGAACAAGTGGGTTATGAAGACCGTATGCGTGAGATCTTCAGCCGTGTTCAAGAATTGAATCCAGATGCCCCTGTGTATCTGCTGGGTCTCTACAACCCTTTTAACCAATACTTTACGAACATCCCCGAACTCGGACAAATTATGGGGGATTGGAATGACATTAGTCGTCAAGTCACCAATGACTACGAACAGGCCACGTTCATTCCCATTAGAGATTTGTTCGAAGGAAACGAAGAAGAGCTCCTTTGGGAAGAAGACCTGTTCCATCCCAATGAAAGAGGTTATAAAAAGATGGCGGAACGCGTGTTACAATACATTAGAGAAGACATCGAACAATAACAGGTGGAATGTATAAGATGAAACGACTATTGTTAAATAATAAATGGAGAACGTCCTTTTGGCTTTTAGCTCTGATCAATCTAGGAGTTGTCATTTGGCTTGCCGCTTTAGTTTTCCTGCCAAGCTCTTATACCATCGTTAATGTGGATCAGGAAAAAGAAAGCCCTGATGCAGAGTTCACCATCGTTTCTACGAAAGAAAACATGGAGCAACTCGCCAATGAATACCTCTCAGAACTTTCAACCCAGACCGTTTTCGACTATTCCATCACCTTAGACCGAAATGTTACGTTATCAGGGAACATTAAAGCCTTCGATCAGGTCATCCCTATAAATGTAGAGCTGCACCCTGAAGTGCAGGAAAATGGTGATCTTGTTTTAAGGCAAGAGAAAATTTCCTTAGGGAAACTCCCCCTACCTAATAAAAAAGTATTGGAATTCGTGAAAGACAACTATAACTTACCTGAATGGGTCATCGTAAACCCTAATGAAGAAAACATTTATGTTGCTGTCACTCAAATGGACACGGCAAGTAATTTCAATGTGAAAGTTGACCGCTTCAATTTAAATTCCAACCAACTTGCATTTAAAATTGCTGTCCCAAGCAACACTTTCCAATTTGCACAACGAGTTGTAAACGAACATATGGAGTGATAAGCAAAGCAGATGAAGGCGTCCATGCAATTATGATAAAATTGGACTACCATTCCCAATAATAAGGAAGTGACAGATATGCGTGTGGTTAACAATATTGCCGATCTAATTGGAGATACACCTTTAGTTAAGCTGAATCGTATTGCGCCAGAAGGCGGAGCCGATATCTATATGAAGTTGGAAAAGTACAACCCGAGCGGAAGTGTCAAAGACCGCGCCGCTTTCAACATGATGGAACAGGCAGAGAAGGATGGGCACCTTAAAAAAGGAGCAACGATCATCGAACCGACCAGTGGAAACACGGGGATCGGAATCGCTATGAACGCTGCCGCAAGAGGATACAAAGCCATTCTTGTCATGCCGGATACGATGACTCAAGAACGGATCAACCTTTTGAAGGCCTACGGTGCGGAGATCGTTCTGACACCTGGAGATGAAAAAATGCCAGGAGCCATCGCCAAAGCGAAAGAATTGGTCAATGAAATTGAAGGAAGCTTTATGCCTATGCAATTTGAAAACATGGCTAATCCAGACGCCCACCGCCATACAACGGCGGCAGAAATTATAGAAGCTATGGAGGAGCTCGGCAAACCTCTATCCGCTTTCGTTTCTACTGCTGGAACAGGCGGTACCATTACAGGAACAGGTGAAGAGCTGAAAAAACGGTATGAAGACGTGACCATCCATGTAGCAGAACCCGCGGGCTCCCCTGTACTTTCCGGTGGAAAACCCGGAAAGCATAAGCTTGTTGGGACAAGCCCGGGATTCGTTCCATCCATCTTGAACCAGGAAGTATATGACGAAATTTTCCAAGTGACAGATGAAGATGCCTATGACATCACCCGCAGGCTTGCTCGTGAAGAAGGCTTACTCCTTGGGACTTCCTGTGGAGCCGCCTGTTGGGCAGCCATTCAGGTTGCAAAAAAGAAAAAGCCGGGAGAAGTGATCGTATGTATCGCACCAGACACCGGAGAGCGTTACCTCTCAGGTGACTTATTCCGCTATTAAAAACAACGAAGCACTCAGAGACCTAAACCTCTGAGTGCTTTTTATATCCTTTTTCCATTAAAGCTCCCTTTACTTTAAGACTCAGTTTCGAGACTCTTATATAGCAAAGGAACGGAGGTTCATCGCGCTCCCGCGGAAAGCGAGCTATTCCCCGTAGCCCCCATCCACTTAATAAAAGTCTCGAAATGGAGTCTTGCACAATCCTGCCATATCCTACAAGATAACCCTCTTCAGTAATTTACAGACGGTATAGGTCTCTGAAACGTAAATGCCAGCCTAGGTGGAAGGAAGCGACACGGCAGATGATGACGAGCAAGAAAATCATATAGGTCTGCCAGGCGCTTTCGATATCGATCCATCCTAATCCAATAAGGAGCCCAGCCATTAATGCCCACACGGCGTAAATCTCCTGGTGCATGACCATGGGTCTGCGTTGAGCCAGAACATCCCTTGTCACCCCTCCCCCGACGCCTGTCAGGATGGCTGCGAATATAATCCCCCCAAGAGGAAAACCATTTTCTATAGCAAAAGATGCTCCTTGAAGAGCAAATGCAGATAAACCAATCGCATCCGGGTATATATTCCAACGGTCCCACGTCATAACCCACGTCTTAGGGAAGAAATAGACAATGGCAATCGTACCAAGTGCTACATAAAAGAGGTAGCCTTGTTCCCAAACATGGACGACCGGTACATCCAGAGCAATATTCCTGATGATTCCTCCAGCGAATGGTGTCGCAATACCAAGAATAAACGTGCCAAATATATCATATCTTTCATTTAACGCGACAATAGCCCCACTAAAAGCAAACGCCGCCACGGCTAGTATGTTCAATATATCCCATGTCATTGTGATCCCCCTCCCTGTAGAAGCTTTTTCCTTGTAATTCTTTCCGTTTATTTCAGACTGATTGATTATAACAAATTCTCACCAATAAAATAGGCGTTTTTTTATATTCCTGCTAGAATAATAATGCTAGAGAGAGAATGTATGAGGATACACCCCCGTATGGCCCTTGTATCACCTTGAATGGAGAGTGTAACGATAAATTTAAGGGAAATCCATGATATTGTAGCAATCTGCCACAAGGAATCCAGCTAAGAAAAACGAACTAATTATATGAAAATAGAAATCAGGATGTGGAAAAATATGAGAAGATGGCTAATTCAATTAAGAAAAGAACAACAATTAACACAACAAGAAGTTGCAGCAGGAGCCCACATTGACCGTGCCTATTATGCTCAAATTGAGAATGGCACAAGAAATCCAAGCATGACGGTCGCTTCTCGCATCTCTTCCTCCCTTCATATCAACCCTTCACTCTTTTTTTCCGAACATTTGAGTGAACCTTTTGAAGCAGCACTCACAGGTTCCCCCATTACAATCGCCCATTGTGACCTTGAGCACCGTTATACTTGGCTTTTCAATAGCCATCCTGACTTTACTATGAGTAAAGTCATTGGGAAAAGGGTGGATGAAATTTATCAACATGATGCCACAGAGGAGTTATTGAACATCAAGAAAAAAGTGGTGTTAGAAAAGAAACCAATAAGACAAGTGGTATCATTCCCACTCTCAGAGGGATCGATCGTCTATGATATATTCTGCCAGCCGATCTATGATTCCAATGGCAACATCATTGGAACGGCAAGTGTTGCGATGGAAATGATGAAACCGCACGTGTAGGGGGCCATAAAAATGATCATTGAACAGCTCTCTTCTAGGTTATTAAAAGATACACTCCTAAGAGCTATAGACTTGAAGCTTGAAGACGAATTCATTTATATGTTGAAAGAGGAAATCTCTAAAAGAGAAAAGGAAGAGAAATTAATTAAAAAACTATAATTTGTAACTCCATCATAATGAAAACACTGAGATGTATGATTCAATGATCCTCAGGGTAAACCATGATAGAGGTGATATACATGGACCGAAACCATTGGATTATGCATCAAGAGTGGAATGACTTGATTTTTATGCATTGGCCTGTCCCGGCAGAAGTATTACGCCCTTTCATTCCTTCTGCCTTTACTATCGACCAGTATAACAATTCAGCCTGGATTGCCATCGTCCCCTTCCGCATGCAAAATATCCGCTTCCGTGCTCTCCCCTCTCTCCCATTTGGAAATCAACTGCTTGAATTAAATGTTCGCACATACGTTACGTTCAAAGGTGAACCAGGGGTTTATTTCATCACTCTCGATGCCAATCACCCCCTTGGTGTGTTTTTAGCCCGTACCCTGTTTGGACTGCCTTATGTCCATGCGAAAATGAGAATGGATCAAACCGAGACGGGCTATCAGTTTACGAGTAGACGGGTCCATAAAAATTACCCTGCTTCTCATTTTCACGCAAGCTTCCATACGGTATCTAACCCTGTACATGCTCAGCCAGGGTCCCTCATTTATTGGTTAACAGAAAGGTATGCCTTATGGGTGGTGAAACGTTCTAAGATTTACAAGGGCCCTATTCTCCATAAGAACTGGAGACTGCAAAAGGCGGAGGCCGATATCCAAATGAACCAACTTGTGGATTTCCTCCCCCCTTCTATATTTAAAACAAAGCCCATCACATATTTCTCCAAGTCACTGCACACGAGAATCTTTCCTTTTGAAAGAAAAGGCTGAAACAGAACCTTTGACAGTGATATACAAAAAATAATACAATTATCTCGAATTCAAGATTATTGAAAACAAGGAGGAATGACCATGCAACTCAAGGGCATTCATCACGTTTCAGCTATTACCGCTAATGCCAAAAGCAATTATGATTTCTATACAAAAGTTATGGGCATGCGCTTAGTCAAGAAAACAGTCAATCAGGATGCACCCTCCATGTACCACCTTTTTTATGCGGATGAGAAAGGTCGACCTGGAACAGACTTAACCTTTTTTGAAATTCACCGAGCTGGCCATACGTATCCCGGAACGCGAAGCATCTCCACCACATCGCTTCGTGTAAAAAGCGATGCAGCTTTGAAGTATTGGAAGAAACGCTTCGAAGAACATTCTGTTGAACAAGATGAGATTAAAGAAAGATACGGTCGAAACACGCTCTTCTTCCGTGATCCCGAAGGACAACGGCTCATCCTCATATCTGATGAAAATAATAGCGGTGTAGAAGCCGGAAAAGCATGGGAACATTCTACTGTATCTGAGGAATATGGGATTACCGGGCTTGGTCCCATTCACCTCACCGTAAACGATGCAGCTAAAACAGAAAAAGTCCTTACCGAGATCTTAGGATTTCAAAAAAAAGGAGCTTATGAGCAATGGATCGTTTTTGAAACCGGCGAGGGAGGAACCGGTGCAGAAGTTCATGTGGAAGAAGATCCCGATGGCAAGCCCGAAAAACCAGGACGCGGGAGCGTTCACCATGTAGCCTTCCGTGTAAATGATGAGGATGAACTAAAAAAATGGCAGGAAGTTATCCAAGCCGCAGGTTATCCTAACTCTGGCCTTGTCGATCGCTACTACTTCAAGTCTCTGTATTTCCGGGAGGCCAACCACATCCTTTTTGAACTGGCTACAGATGGACCCGGTTTCGCTACAGATGAGGACGTGGGTCATCTTGGAGAGAGTCTTGCTCTTCCCCCGTTTTTAGAGCACAAACGTAAGGAGATTGAAGAAAGCTTGACTCCACTGGACACCACAAGAATATAAAAGTGATTTATAAAAAAGACTCCGGCGGGATAAACCCAGCCGGAGCTTCTTTATGATTCCAATCTATTTTTCACCCAGTTGATTAAGCCACCCATTTGCATGATTTCAATCTGCCGATCAGAAAGGGCATGCTCAAGTTTCAAGGTTTTATCTTTTCCTTTTACTTCGACTTCCACTTGAGGAGACTGCTTAATTTTATCTCTCAAACCTTTGAATACAAGGACGTCTCCTTGCTCCAAGTCATTGAGGTCGGATGGGTCGGTAAAGGTCAATGGCAATACTCCAAAGTTAGCAAGGTTCTGCCAGTGAATCCGTGCAAAGTCTTCCACAATGGCCACTTTAAGACCGAGATATTTCGGTGCGAGAGCCGCATGCTCACGACTGGATCCTTGCCCATAGTTTGCCCCTGCCACGACAGCGTGACCGCCGTCCTCTCTCGCTTCCATTGCGCGATCGTAATACGTTTCGTCAACAATTTCAAACGTGAATTTACTGATTTCAGGTAGGTTGCTTCGATAAGGAAGGACACGAGCTCCACCTGCTAGTATTTCATCTGTGGAAATATCATTACCCATCTTAAGTAAGATAGGCAGTTCCATATCATCTGGAAGTTCACCCATCTCAGGAATGGAGGCCACGTTTGGACCTTTGACTAGCTCTACATCCTTCGCTTCCTCAAAAGGTAAAGGTTTATCAAGTAACCTTGTGTCCACCGTTGGTTTGTCCAAATCCTTCACTTTTGGAAAATCGAAGTCTGATTTCCTCGGATCTGTAATCTTTCCTGTCAAAGCTGAGACGGCAGCCGTTTCAGGACCGCATAAGAAAACACTGTCCTCTTTTGTACCTGATCGTCCTGGAAAGTTCCTTGGTGTCGTACGCAAACTGTTTCTGCCTGTCGCTGGCGCCTGTCCCATTCCAATACATCCGTTACAGCCGGCCTGATGCAACCTTCCCCCCGCTTGAAGGAAGTTAGCGATATGACCTTCCTGAGACAAATCAATCAACATCTGACGAGAAGTAGGGTTCAAATCAAAGGATACACCATCCGCAATATGCTTTCCTTCTACAATTTTCGAAGCAATTGCGAAGTCCCGGTATCCAGGGTTCGCTGATGAACCTATATACGATTGGTAAATGGGCTCTCCTTCCACTTCTTCTACCGGAACGACATTTCCAGGGCTTGATGGTTTGGCCACCATTGGTCCTAATGAAGAAAGATCCAGCTCATCATGTACGTCATACGTCGCATCATCATC
Organism: Halobacillus sp. Nhm2S1; assembly: GCF_019599545.1. Taxonomy (GTDB): domain Bacteria; phylum Bacillota; class Bacilli; order Bacillales; family Halobacillaceae; genus Halobacillus. Next base: position 753,554 of record NZ_JAIEZV010000002.1, read on the forward strand.
TGCAACTAGTTCTATCCAATCATCTTCTCTTCCTTGTAGCTTCATAAAACGCTTCGTTTCTTCGTCTGATGGGAAGACCGTACCTGTGGCTCCAAGCTCAGCCCCCATGTTGGCAATCACGTGACGATCCATGGCCGTTAAGTTTTTCAAACCAGGACCATAGTATTCAAAGACATGGTTGACCCCGCCTTTGACCCCATGCCTTTTGAGCATCTCTAAAATGGCATCCTTTGCACTAACCCAGTCTGGAAGCTCTCCAGTCACTTTTACTCCCCAGACTTTCGGCATTTTTACATAGAAAGGCTCACCAGCGATGGCCATGGCTACATCAATACCGCCGGCGCCCATGGCAAGCATCCCCATACAACCATTGGCACATGTATGACTGTCCGAACCAAGCAGCGTCTTTCCAGGCTTCGCAAGCCGCTGCATATGAACAGGGTGGCTCACTCCATTTCCCGGTCTACTGAAATGCAAGCCGAATCGCTTTGCGGCACTCTCGAGAAAAAGGTGATCATCCGGGTTTTTGCTATCTTCCTGGATTAAATTGTGATCCACATATTGCGCGGAAGCTTCCGTTTTTGCCCGATCAATGCCCATCGCTTCCAGTTCAAGCATAACCATCGTCCCGGTCGCATCCTGTGTAAGCGTTTGATCAATTTTCAGTCCAATTTCCGACCCAGGATTCATCTCCCCCTCTACCAAGTGATCCTTAATCAATTTTTGTGTGACGTTATATCCCACAATTATTCCTCCTTCTCACTTGTAGTTAATGACGGTCTTGATGATACTTTTTATAAAATTCCTATACCTTTTATACCCGTAATGTTGTATGATTACTCATAGGTTCCAAAAAGTTCCTCTTTGAAGGGGAAATAAAACCATAAAATGGAAATCTATGAAAGTCCCCCTCCCAAAGTCCCCTTTAAGCCACAAATTTTTCCCGACTTGGGAAACTAGTGAATTTTGTTGAAAATCCCAGAACGAACATGTATTCTAAATATAGATTTGAAAGAGCAAACACTCTGAAAAATCAACAGTTGATCAACTAGGTGTGAGAAAAATGGAATATGGTAAAGTGCTTCGATTCCATCGCGTGAAGCAAGGTTTAACCCAAAACCAGCTCGCAGATGGGATAATCTCGCCGGCGTATTTGTCTAAGATTGAGAACGATCAAACCGTTCCCGCGTTCGAGGTACTTGAGCACCTCTATGAACGTCTAGGGCTCGATTTCCATGACTCTTCTTATCATCACCCTTCCAAAGAAAAATTGAAGGAATGGTATGAAATGATCGTCTTTAAACGGAAAGAAGAGGCCAGGGAGTTAAAGGAAGAACTTAAACAACAAAAAGATACGCTGAATAATCATCATTTGTATATATTTTTCGAGTTGTTCCGCATTCGCCATCTATTGTTAGAAAATGAGGTGGAGGAGGCTTACGATGTATGGAAAAATATCCGTCAGCATGAGGATACATTTGATGAAGAGATGAGGTATTATTTCCATTTAAGCACGGGATTACTCAAATATTACCGTGGGGATTTTGAAGATTCCTTCCAACAATTAATGGAAGCTAAAAACTACAGTGTTTCAGTCGAGGTAAAAGAGTGGGAAGAAAGCGATCTATACTATTTACTCGCACTAAGTTCATCCCAATCCAACCATATCTCTGCATCTATATTTTATGCAGATCAAGCTTTATCCCTTTACCAAAAACAATATAACCTTGGTAAAAGTGCTGACTGTCATATCCTTTTAGGGATTAATTATGGTCGATTGAAAAACTATGCTAAATCACTTGAAAATTACCATCTAGTTAGCAAAATAGCTACGCAAACTAACAATCACTATCAATTAGGTGTGATTTATCACAACATCGGTGTTATAGAAGCTCGTAGAGGACAGTATGAAACGGCTCTTTTAAACTACAAGAGAAGCTTACCCTACCGTACTGATACAGCATCCGATTTGGAAATCTTTGAAACTATTCATTGCTTAATATTAGAAAACTATAAATTAAGCAATTATGACGATTGTAAAGAATGGATTCAAAGAGGATATACCCATTTAAGGTCCTCAAAGTTGGATACTACAACGGATGAAATTCATTTAAACGTATATTCCATGCTTATTGAAAAGGACAACCACACCATTGATTACCTGGAAAATGTTGTGATCCCTCACTTTCAAAATAAAAAATTGCCTAGATTTGTTATCAGATATTCGATTATAGTTTCTGAACTCTTAGAAGGAGAGAGAAGCTATAAAAAATCAACAAAATACCTTAGGTTAGCAATTGATTTGTTAAATAAATACTCTAATTTAGGAGGGACTGTTTTATGAAAAAGCTTTTAAGCTTAATTGCACTAGTTGGCCTTGCTGTTTCTCTTTCAGCAGGTGTAACCTACACCGACAGTGCTATGGATGAAACTTATCCTAGACCACTAGTTGTGGATGAGATTTAATTTTCTGCAACATTGATTTTTAGTTTTAATTTTGTGTGTTAATTCAATTTTTATATAATTAACACCTCCCCTAATCCTATACCTATACAAACTTTTGCCTCTATCTTTATGGTAGAGGTCTTTTTTTTGCTGAAAAAACCTGCCCTGAGATCTCAGGGCAGGTTTTTGAGTAACTAAGCGTTTATTTTTTCTTTATGCTCTTTCCAGGCTGAAAATCCGCCTTTCAAGTTCAATACATCCTTGTATCCATAGGCCTGCAATAAACTTGCAGCAATCGCCGACCTCATGCCTGACTGACAATGGACAATCGGTGTTTTATTGGAAGGTACATCTTCCATGCTCTCTTTCAGCTTCCCGAGCATGATGTGCTGAGCTTCGTCGATATGGTCATCGTCCCATTCGCTATCATTTCTGACATCGATGATGACATAATCCTCATGTCCTCTGAATTTGTTTTCGAGCTCTTCTGCTGTAATGCTTGTATAGGTTTCTAACCCACCATAGTCATTAACTTCTGATTCATCCACGTAACCAACAAGGTCATCCAATCCAATCGACTCTAAGGATCGCTTAATTGCCGGGATAGTTTCGTTAGACGCGATGACTACAACCTTTTGGTCATATTCAATCAACCAGCCTGCCCAATTCGTAAATGAACGATTATAAGGGATGTTGATTGTTCCTTTTAAGTGTCCGTTTGAGAATTCAGATGATGGTCTTGTATCCACCACCATATACTCATCAGAAATATATCCTTCCAAATCCGAAACCGAAATATGTTCTACATCTCGACCCTTTTCCAGAGATGGTCCCTCTTTGTTCAGCTTTTTCATCATGGAAAAATACTTTGGTGGTTCAGGTTGCCCCTCTAATAATTCTTCGGTGAAAGTTTTTTCATCGGTGTGTTTTAATGCCCAGTTGTTTTCTTTCTCATAGCCTACCGTTGAAGAAGGGACAGCTCCCAGTGATTTGCCGCAAGCACTTCCTGCCCCGTGTCCAGGCCATACCTGTACATAATCGGGAATTTCTTTAAAACGTTGAAGGGATTGGTACATATCCGCTGCTCCCTTACTTGCTGTACCCTCTGCGCCGGCAGATTTTTCAAGTAGATCCGGTCGCCCTACATCGCCAACGAAGACAAAGTCTCCGGTAAAGACTCCCATGGGTACAGAAGAACCTCCTCCTTCATCCGTTAACAAAAATGATAAGCTTTCAGGTGTATGACCAGGAGTATGGATGACGTCAAGTCTCACATTTCCTACATAAATTTCATCGCCATCTTTTACAAGCTTACAATTGATTTCATTCAGGTATTGATACTTCCAGTCCTCATCACCTTCATCAGAAAGGTACAATTTGAGGTCCTTTTCGTTCGCAAGCTCCCTTGCACCTGAAAGAAAATCTGCATGGATATGTGTCTCTGCGGCCGCTGACAGATGAAATCCTTCTTTTTCAGCTGTTTCATAGTAGGGAGATAAATTTCGAGCAGGGTCAATGACCATGGCTTCTCCTGTCTTTTGACAGCCAATCATGTAAGACATCTGCGCTAATTCTTCATCAAAAAAAGATTTGAAAAACATTCGATAACCCTCCATTTATAAGAAATCCTTATTATGTAATATACCCTCATGTGTATCAAAGAAACATGACCTTTTATTATTATTATCCACCCAAGCTATAAAATCCTTCATAAAGGATATGTATTCAAATTCCTGAACAATGGTAAGGAAAACAAAAAGCAGCAGTGCCTTAACACTACTGCTTTTCAAAGTAACGAGTAAATTCTTTATAAGGAGTAATCTGATCCAAATTAGAAAATACAAGTTGGTTATTATTAAATTCATTTATTTCAGCAGCATCGATATCTTCGTATGCCTTGCCTGCTACCTTATCCTCAGAGAAAAATTTAATTTCGTTCAGCATACCGAGTACTTTCCGGCTTTTGGTTTTGGTATAAACGATTTCATCCGCCGCCTCTAACATTTGATCGGTGATCTTTTTCTCTATCCCTAACAGTTGAAACAATTGCTTTAATGAGCCTTTAATGACATTGTCGAGATGTTGAAATTGCTGCTTTCTCAAACCGAACAACGTCAGATTCAATCCCGTTGCGTTATTCATCAACAGAAGACACTTCCGACGATTGATTGTGACGACGTTTGCATGCCACTGGTATATTTCCGGTACATCCTTATAATCCTCTACGTCTTCAATTGGTTGGTCGATTTCATTTTGTAACTTTTTTGTTGCCCCGATTACGAACATTTCGCCCACCTCGTCCTTACTATTCGATATTCCTATTTTAACGTGTAATGTTAAAAAAACAAAGAGGGACCCAACATGGTCCCCCTTCCCCTTACACCTTTGTTCTTCGTGCAAAGTCGACAAATTGAAATTTATCTGGTCTGTGTCTGGATTCTGTAAACTGAAAGGCGGTTGTATCTCCTAAATAGACATAACTGCGAATGACAACGACTTGGTCGTGACCATTCAAATCCAGAAATTCTTCATCTTCAGCCGTCACGGGCTCGACCACAATCTCTTTCTTTGCAAAGCTGATATCGAGTCCCAGTTCATTTTCTATATAATGATAAAGCGACGTTTGAGCAATATCTTTGGTAAGGTCAGGCACAAGGTCCTGCCTTAGGTAATCTTTATCCAAAATGATTCGCTCCCCGCCAATTTCTCTTGAACGGACGACCTTCCAAAGATAAGATCCTTCCTGACAATTAAGTTGACGACAAACTTTTGCCTCTTTCACGAGGGTGAGTTCATGAACATGCGTTTGAAAGCTCTGGCCCAAGCGATCCGAGAGCTCTTTAAAGCTCGTCAGCCCTGAAACCGGGAACTCAAATTTATCCCGGTCAAGAACAACCGACCCTTTTCCACGCACCTTTTGAATGTAACCATTCTGAGAAAGCAGGTTTAAAGCTTTACGGATGGTCTCTCTTGATGTCTCAAATCGCGCGCACAATTCGTGCTCAGAAGGGAGAGTACCTCCTGCTGCGTACTCTCCCTTCTGAATATCTTTGACGAGATTATGATAGATCTCGACATATTTGTTTTTCATACTGCGCCCCCTCACCTATTCATCGGTAAGATGATAAACGACCGACTCGTACGGGCGAAGGCTGATTTCACGGTAAGCTTTTGTAGAATCATCATAGTTGCTTAGAAGGATGTCAGCCTCACCGGATACATGGACATCTTCTGGCAGTGTGAACGTCGTTTCTTCACCGTAGAAGTTATTCACAACAAGCAACTGTTCCCCGTTCCACTCACGTAGATAAGCAAACACCTGGTTATGGTCTGGTGTCAACAAACGATAATCTCCGTGTGTGATGATGTCGTGAGACTTACGTAATTCAATTAATTTTTGATAGTGGTTGAAGATGGAATCTTCTTTGTTCATGACCACTTCTGCATTAATTTCTTTATAATTATCCGCTACATCAATCCATGGGGTTCCTTCAGTAAAGCCGGCATTTTCTTCTCTATTCCATTGTACAGGAGTACGAGAGTTGTCACGAGACTTCTGTTTTAAGATCTCAATGATCTCCTTTTCACTTACCCCTTTTGCTTTGAACTCTTCATACATATTCAGAGATTCGACATCCCGGTAACGGTCGATGCTTTCGAACTTAGGATTGGTCATCCCAAATTCTTCTCCCTGATAAATGTAAGGTGTTCCCTGCATCATATGAATGGTCGTAGCAAGCATTTTGCCGGATTCTTCGGGATAGTTTTCATCATCTCCGAATCTTGACAATACACGAGGCTGGTCATGGTTACACCAGAACAAGGCGTTCCATCCATTTCCTTTATTCATTTCCCGTTGCCACTTGGAAAGAATCTGTTTTAACTCATGGAAATCGAAATCAGCGACCGTCCATTTTTCACCGTTTGGATAGTCCACTTTCAAGTGATGGAAGTTGAATGTCATACTCAGCTCTTCACGGTCAGGAGCCGTATATTTGATACAGTGCTCAATACTCGTTGATGACATTTCTCCAACGGTCATTAAGTCGTAGGGTTTAAAAACTTCACGGTTCATTTCCTGCATGAATTCATGCACACGAGGTCCGTCCGTATAGTATTTCCGCCCGTCTCCTGGTGCAACACTTCCATCATCATTCGGAAACTCCTGGTTTTTGGAAATGAGGTTGATCACATCAAGGCGGAATCCATCCACACCTTTTTCACCCCAGAAACGCATCATTTCATAGATGTCTTCACGCATCTGTTCATTTTCCCAGTTCAAATCGGCCTGAGTAACGTCGAACAAGTGCAAGTAGTACTGCCCTGTTTGCTCGTCATACTCCCACGCATTACCGCCGAATTTAGATTGCCAATTCGTCGGCTCTTCCCCGTTCACAGGATCACGCCAGATGTAATAATCACGATAAGGATTGTCTTTCGACTTTTTAGCTTCTTGGAACCATTGATGTTCCGTAGACGTGTGGTTGACCACGATGTCCATGATGAGCTTCATGCCACGGTTATGTGTTTCTTCAAGCAGCCTTTCAAAGTCCTGCATCGTTCCGTATTCATCATGGATGTCATAATAGTCGCTGATATCATAGCCATTATCGTTTTGAGGAGACTTGTACATCGGGGTCAGCCAAAGGACATCGACCCCGAGTTTATGCAAGTAATCCAATTTCTCAATAATACCCTGGATATCACCGACACCATTTCCTGTCGTGTCGTTGAAGCTTTTCGGATAAATTTGATAAACGACAGCTTTTTTCCACCAAGGTTGTTCAATCATTGTAGCACCACCGTTTTATTAATTTTTATACGTCTTTTTTACGCTTCGCATAGAGATACGTTCCAACGAGCGGAAGGACAATGACGATGACCATACCGATAGCAAAATCCAGCCAGTACTCCGCAACAATTGAGAAGATCCCAGGGACACCACCGACTCCGATAGAGCTTGCCAATACTCCTTGTGCAGAGATATAAAGACCGGCGATGGCAGAGGAAGTAATGGCAATGATGAATGGATACTTAAAGCGCAGGTTCACCCCGAATAATGCTGGTTCTGTAATCCCCAACCATGCAGAAATACCAGAAGATAGACCCAAACCTTTGAGCTTATCATCTTTTGAAGCTAACCAGATGGCGAATGCAGCAGAACCTTGAGCGATATTGGATAGAGCAAGCATCGGCCACAAGAATGTTGTTCCCGTGCTCCCAACCAACTGAATATCCACAGCAAGGAATGTATGGTGCATACCTGTAATGACGAGCACCCCGTATAAACCACCGTAAATAAGACCGCCTAACCACGCGAAAGTATCGAATGTTGCAACAAGGGCATCTGTGATCCAGTTACCGATAGCAAAAGTAATCGGTCCAATAATGATGAACGTCAAGAACCCAGTTACTAACAAAGAAATAGGACCAACAAACAGCAATTGTATGTTATCAGGGATACGGTTACGTAAAAATAGTTCTATTTTAGTCAATAAATAAGACGCAACAAGAACGGGCAGAACTTGTCCCTGATAACCGATTTTCTCAACGGTTAATCCAAATAAATCCCAGGTCGGTACTGATCCTTCAGCTACGGCATCTCCGTATGACCACGCGTTCAATAGATCAGGGTGTACAAGCACGAGACCTATGACAATACCTAAGATCGGACTACCTCCGAATTTCTTAACCGCGGACCAACCGATGAGTCCTGGTAAGAACACAAAGGCCGTGTTAGCTATGATAATGATCATGTTCGCTATTCCAGACCATTGCGGATACACATCAATGATGGACTGTTCGTCCCAGAAAATACCCTCTGCTGTTAAAATATTATTGATACCAAGCAGCAAACCAGCGGTTACGATTGCTGGTAAAATAGGAATGAAAATATCAGCAAGCGTTTTAATGGCTCTTTGAAGAGGGTTCATATTTCCTTTAGAAGCCTCTTTTACTTCTTCTTTGGAAGATTCACCGACTCCAGCAAGAGCTACGAACTCTTTATAAACTTTATCAACAGTCCCCTGTCCGACGACAATTTGAAACTGACCATTTGTTGAGAATGACCCTTTTACCGCATCAATATTATTCAGCTTTTCCTGATCAACTATGCCTTCATCATGTAACGCCAAACGAAGACGTGTGACACAGTGGGTTGCAGCAGACAAGTTTTCCTTCCCGCCGATGGCTTCTAAAATCTGCTCGGCCTGTTTCTTATGGTTCATTTTCTCTACCTCCTGAAGTGTTTTTTACTTTTTCTTCACCGTCATTAATGGTGTAGAACCTGCGTTCAATTCAACTTCTTCAGCCAGTTGCACATCAAAGTCATCACTGTTCGTGACAATGATCGGTGTTACTGTGCTCTTCGCCTTTTCTTTCACGAGGTCCAGGTCAAAGGAAATCAGTTTGTCTCCTACTTTCACTTTGTCCCCTTGAGAAACAAAAGCTTCAAAGCCTTCCCCATCCATTGCAACGGTTTCAAGACCAATATGGATTAGAATTTCTGCACCACTTTTGGTTTCCAAACCTACTGCATGCTTCGTTGGGAACAATTGAACAATCGTACCTTCTACAGGGCTAAGTACTTCGCCGTCTATTGGTTCTACTGCAATTCCTTCCCCCATCATTTTCTGTGAGAATACGGGATCTGGCACTTCTTCCAGAGTTACCTTCTTTCCTGTTAATGGTGAAGCCACTTTCAATTCTGTCTCTTTATTTCCAAACAATTTCTTAAACATATGTTTCTCCTCCTCAAACGCTTTCATCGAAGCCTTTGTAACTTGTATATACATCAATTATCTATGATTATAATTTGTATATACATGTTTTGCAACCGTTAACAACGAGGAGATATAATTGGAATTCCCTTCCTTACCAATAAAAAACTTATAACTGCAAAAAAAATGCTGGAACTTAGATGTCCATGGTTCCCCTTTATATGGAATTGTGTTATATATTTAGGGTGTCGAAATAATATGGAAGAAGGGATATTATCCTTACTAACGAATCTCAGACCAAACGGAACCTGTGGATCATGTGGTTTGCCAATTTTTTTATAGCTGGCAGTATTACAATGGTCCTGCCGTTTTTATCTTTATATATAGAAGAACTCGGAAATTATTCAGATGCCTATGTTCAAACCTGGTCTGGATGGGTGTTCGGCATCACGTTCGTATCCGCTTTTCTATGTTCTCCAATCTGGGGGAAAATTGGAGATAAATATGGGAGAAAGAACATTTTAATCATCTCTGCTGCAGGACTTGCACTCTCTGTGTTTCTTATGGGGAACGTATCTTCCGTGTGGCAACTCTTTCTTCTGCGCTTATTCATGGGTATCTTCACAGGATTCATTCCCATGTCACAAGCACTGATTTCTACTCAGACTCCTAAAAATATCGCCGGCCAAGTTCTAGGTTCATTGCAGACAGGTAGTATCACTGGGAGTTTAATGGGACCGTTGCTCGGTGGTTGGATTGCAGATTCCATTGGATATGCGTCTACTTTTCAATATGTATCCATCACAATCGCTCTGTCTGCTCTCATCGTTTTCTTTGGGATTCATGAACAGCGAATTAGAAAAGAAGGCGACCATGAGAAAACAAGCTATCAATCCAAAGAGGTGCTTGCCCATATCTTCAAGCACCCCGTGCTATTCATGGTTATGATTGTTTCTTTATTTGTGCAAATTGCCCATTTCAGTATTCAACCGATCCTTTCATTATTTGTTGGTGATTTACACGGCCCGGAAAATTTAGCATTGTTCTCAGGAATCGCCTTTTCAGCGGCAGGACTAGGGAACTTGATGATGGCCAAACAGTGGGGGAAAATCGCCGATCGTATCGGTTATGTGAAAATTCTCGTTTTCCTTTTATTCATGGCAGGAATCGTTTATCTCCCTGCCGCCTTCGTAACGAACATTTGGCAACTGGTTGTCCTCCGCTTTTTGTTAGGAGTATCCATTGGCGGCATTATTCCTGTACGCACCGCTTACATCCGCCAAGAAGCCCCAGTCGCCATGCAGGGGGAAGTATTAGGTTATAACACGAGCATCCGTTTCCTCGGGAATATCATTGGTCCATCTATGGGCGGTATGATTGCTGGAGTTTACGGGTTTTCTACTGTGTTTTTCGTTACGAGTGCTCTCCTTGTTTTCTCAGGGGCACTATTGTTCATGGCTATGAATCGAAAAGTGACCTCCGCTAAGCATATTCCCGGCTTTTAAGTGCGCGCTTCCCCCTCCCTTCTGTTAAGATAAGTGTAAAGACACCGGGAGGGGATATAGTGAAACGTGCATTAATTGTCATCGATTACACGAACGACTTTGTAGGAAATGAAGGGGCATTGACCTGCGGACCAACCGCTCAAGCGCTGGAAAAGTACATTCATGATGTAACGGAGACATTTATCAATGAGGAAGACCTTGTCGTATTTGGAGTCGACGTTCACGAAAAAGGTGACCCTTACCATCCTGAAACAGACCTTTTCCCCCCTCACAACATCCGGGGAACGAAAGGACGGGAGTTGTACGGATCACTAAAAAATCTTCACGAAGAGAATAAGCATAAGCCCAATACCCTTTACATGGATAAAACCCGTTACAGTGCCTTCGCCGGAACAGACTTGGATTTGAAGCTGAGAGAACGCGGGATCACCGACCTCCATCTTGTTGGAGTCTGTACAGATATCTGTGTGCTCCATTCAGCTATCGATGCATATAACCTTGGTTATCACATCCACGTACACAAAGATGGAGTCGCAAGCTTTAATGAAACTGGGCATACATGGGCTTTATCACACTTTGAAACCACCCTTGGCGCAACAATTCTATAACACGGAAGGCACTGAGTGGTTGTTGCTCCATGTGACAATTGATTTACCTCTGAACCCAACCCTACTTCAGAATATAAATAAACTCCCGTTGCAGCCGTCAACGGGAGTTTTTACGTTTGTCATTTTTCTCTCTAGGAAACTTGTGGTATAGTATTTCGAGTGTCTAATGAAATAATAGAAAGGAAGAAGAGACGATATGCCACTGACCTCTCGTCCTTCCCAGGAACATTTTCGTACGGTATTCATTTTAGCAGCCACAATTTTGATTGTTGTTATGAACACAACGATGTTCAACATCGCTTTACCAAATATATTGAAAGATTTCTCGCTTATGCCTTCTGAAGGAGCCTGGATTGTTTCAGGTTACTCGATTGTGTTAGCGATTTTCACGATTACCTTTACGCGCTTGTCTGACTATATGCCTATCCGGACATTATTAACGATAGGAATCTGTATTTTCAGCCTTTCTTCCATCATCGGATTTCTAGCGGACAGTTACATTTGGCTGTTGATCGCTCGGCTATGTCAGGCGGCAGGAGCGGCAGCAATCCCAGGTTTATCCATGGTCTTCGCCGGAAGGTACATCCCTATGACAAGACGAGGAAGCGCCTATGCATTAATTGCCTCTGCAACATCCTTAGGTTTTGGACTTGGCCCCGTGATCGGTGGGTTAATTACCGACTACCTTGATTGGAACTACTTGTTCATCGTGACCATCATGGTTTTCCTCGTAATCCCGGTCCTTTACAAGTTTATGCCTGTTGAAAAATCTGAAAAAGGGCGTTTTGATGTAATCGGGGCTTTTCTATCCGGTATCAGCGCCACCATGTTTTTACTATACATTTCAACGTTAACTCCATACTACTTGCTGTGCGGGCTCTTGGCTGCTTCTCTCCTTTGGTGGAGAGTCAATCGGACGAATGCGCCTTTTATCCAGCCTGAACTTGTAAAGAACAGCCATTACCGCCGAATTGTTTTTACAAGTTATATCGGTTTTACTCTACACTTCGCTGTTCTGTTTTTAATGCCGATCATGCTTGAACAAGTATATGGACGCGGGGCAGCCGCTATTGGATTTATCATTTTCCCCGGCGCTATGCTTTCAGCTGCAGCTGCCATTTATGTCGGACGACTGATTGATGCCTACGGAAACATCAAAATCTTATTTTTATCCCAAATTCTACTCATGATCTCAGCCCTGATTTTCTTTTTCCTGGCTGGAAAGAGTCCGTATATGATTATGATTGCTTATATGTTTACAAGTTTCGGGTTCTCTAGTTTATCTTCGAGTTCGACCAATGAAGTTTCACGAATACTGCCTAAAGAGCAGATCGGTGCCGGGATCGGCCTAAAACAACAGATGCAATTCATCGGAAGTGCGACCGGTTCTGTTCTTGCCGGTATACTATTAGAGTTTAGTTCTCAGCCTTACAGTGCCAGCAATTTCATTTTACCGTTCGGTTCATTGATTGTCTTAATGACGGCTTCCATCATCGTCTTGTGCCTCTATTCATACAGGATCAGACGCATGGAATTTGTTCAAAAAACTGACATTTGAAATCCGGTCCCAAATCGAATAAGATGGAGTATGGACATTTCTGTTATTTACTACTGTATAGATATAAATATAGGAGGAATCACTTATGAGCTCAAAAGATTATCGAGTTCTGCTGTATTATAAGTATGTCGACCTTCCTGACTATGAAGAATATTGCCAAAATCACCTGAAATTTTGTAAAGACCTTGGTTTGAAAGGACGAATCATCGTTTCTCACGAAGGGATTAACGGAACGGTTTCAGGTACCGTTGAACAAGTTGAAGAATATATGGACTATGTACGCTCCGACGAGCGTTTTGCAGATATCCACTTTAAAATTGATGAGCATGAAGGACACGCTTTCAAGAAGATGCATTGCCGCGTGAAGCCTGAGCTGGTCAACTGGAGTATTGAAGAAGATGATATCGACCCGAAAACATTCGGTGGTAAACATTTGAAACCAAAAGAATTCAATGAAATGCTGAAAGATGAAGATACCATTGTCATTGACGGCCGTAATGAATATGAATACCGTATCGGCCACTTCCGCAATGCGATTCAGCCGGATGTCAGCCATTCCCGTGAATTCCCTGAATGGATTGCCGAAAATGCTGACCAGTGGAAGGATAAGAAAGTCCTTACCTACTGCACAGGCGGAATCCGTTGCGAGAAACTGACAGGTATTCTTAAGAAGAACGGAGTCGAAGACGTCTATCAGCTTGAAGGTGGAATCACCACTTACGGCAAAGACCCAGAAGTCAAAGGTGAGCTCTTCGATGGAAAAATGTATGTATTTGACGAGCGTATCTCTGTTCCGATCAACCAAGTGGAAGAAAAGGTTATTGCTGAGTGCGAACATTGCGGGAAAGCAGAAGATCGTATGATCAACTGCAGTAATCCGGTATGTAACCGTCAATATGTATGCTGTAAAGAATGTGAAGAAGAGCAACATGCCGCATGTACAGCAGAATGTAAAGAACACCCAGAAAACCGCTGGGACGTTGTCCGCAAGAAACAAATTGATAAATACGACCGCATCAACGGTTAATTCCCATCCCCTCTCTCACCATTTGTGAAGAGGGGATTTCTTATATCATCCATACGCTTCCTATTCTTGAAGACTCAGTTTCGAGAATTTTACTCAGAGGATGGAGACTGCGGGGAATAGCTCGCTTTCCGCGGGAGTCTCGCCATTCCCCTACGCACCCTTTGTCATATAAGTATCTCGAAACCACTTCGGAATAAGCTGCTTTTATGCCGTGGTAATTGGAGGGAAACCAACTCCCACGGACGCTATTCTGCATGCCTAAAACTTATTATAGAGCGCTTTATGCTTATAACACCAGGATAGTGTAAAGCCCCCTCGCACAGGGAAGCGATCGTTTCTCACATAAAATAAATGGGATGGTTGGGAAGCTATGAGACTCCCGTGGGAGAAAGGAAAGCGAGCGGGTTCCCGACCACCCCTATCGCTCAACTCAGCAACGTACCCGAACTATCTCCAAATCAAGTCTTCTTCGATTTTGCCATATACTCTAATCACTGATCATTCTATGAGCGGCATGGTAGGTGGAGCCTATACCGCGGTCGAAGGATAAGGCGTGGCGAATGGCGCTTGTTACGAAGGACTTGGCTCGTCTGACCGCATCTTCGACAGAATAACCATTGGCAAGTTCTGCTGTGATTGCAGCGGAATACGTACACCCTGCTCCGCTCGTATGAATGGTTTCCACTCTTTCGGTTTCAAGTTCGGTAATGCTTGATCCGTCATAGAGCATGTCGACCGCTGGGTATCCTTTTAAACTGCCTCCTTTTACAAGCACATACTCTGCCCCAAGATGATAAAGGTCCCTTGCCACAACCTTCATATCTTCAGGAGTTTCAGGGACTTCACATTGAAGCATTCTTGCCGCTTCATGTAAATTAGGGGTTACGACTTTTGCTAGAGGGACAAGTTCTTTTGTCAGGGATTCAATCGCCTCATCTTTTAATAACTGAGATCCCATCTTTCCAATCATCACAGGATCTACCACTACATTCGTGACTTCAGACGCTTTAATAAGACCGGCCACTTTTTTTATAATTTCGTCGGTGAACAACATGCCCGTTTTAAGGGCATCCACTCCCACATGTTCGAATGAAGCATAGATTTGGGCTTCTATGGCATCGATTGGCTGGGTGAAAATCCCTCGTTCTGTTTGTTTATTATTCGCTACAATGGCAGTAACCGTACTCATGCCATAAACATTGAATTCTTGGAACGTCTTAAGATCTGCTTGAATGCCGGCACTCCCCTGTGCAGCAGAACCGGCAATTGTTAATACTTTAGGTATGCGCATCCTAGTCGTCTCCTCTCTGTCATCTATAGAAATTGTATCAGTAATAGAGGGAGGCTTCTATTCACAAAGCCCCGCCATCTTGTAAAATTTAAGTAAGGAGGCCAATTTATGCAACCATTCACACAACGGATTATTCAAATCATCCTTAGTATTCCAAAAGGGCGTGTTATGTCATACGGACAAATTGCGGCATGCGCCGGTAACCCCAGGGCGGCAAGACAAGTCGCCCGTGCGCTTCACAGTATGAGTGAGAAGCATGAACTCCCTTGGCATCGTGTAGTCAATGCAAAAGGAAAAATTGCTGTGAAAGACCCTCTTAGACAACGTCAGCTCTTAGAAAAGGAAGGCGTTGTTGTCATTCATGATAAAATAACAATGAGAGAATACCAACACGATGATCCTCTCTGTTTTGAAGAATAGAATTGGAACACTAAATCTATGAAACTAACGAAGGATGTTACTCATGTTTGAAGTGAAACCCTATCCGGAATTATCCTGGTCTCTTTCCAGGCATAAAACGATGTTATCCTGCCTAAGGAAATATGCGTACGATTATTATGTATCCCATAATGGGTGGCTCCGTTCAGCTGATACATTGGCCAAACAAGCGTACCGCTTAAAAAAAATGACCAACTTGGAAATGCACTTCGGAAGTGTGGTCCACGATTTGATCTATCAAACCATTCAATGTGTATTAAAGAACCAACCGGTCATGACGGAACAAGAATTCTTAGATGAAGTCCGCCATCATTTAAACCGTGGATTCATTGAATCCACAAAGAAAGAACATTTATGGATGAACCGACCGAAACACTATACGATGCTTCACGAAATTTATTACAGTCAGACAGCCACTCTCCCTGAAGCGAAAGTGCGCAAAATAACGGACCGCCTCCAAAAAACGGTCGCAAATTTTTACTCCAGTAAAACTTTCAATGAAGTACGTAACAAGGAACAGATGAAGTTTATGGAATCCGAAACCTTCCGCTTCCTTAAGACGGACGAGGCAAAAGTTTATATTGTAATGGACCTTGTGTATAAGGATCTTGAGAATGAGAAGTGGATTATTGTGGATTGGAAAACGGGAAAATCTTCAGATGAGGACCGGAACCAACTTGCTCTCTATGCTCTTTATTTAAGACACGAGCATGGAATTGAATCTCTTGACGATATCATCATACGAAACGAATATTTAGTGGATGGTACACACGTCGAACATCATTTAACAGAGCAGGACCTCATCAATGTCCAACACTTGTACCAGATCAGTATGGAGCAGATGAAACTCTATTTAGAGGATACAGGGAAAAACGAACCCCTTTCTATCGAACAATTCCCTATGCAGGATGACCCTAGATTCTGCGCGCGTTGTAACTATCAGGAGCTTTGCTTCCCCTCTTGAAGACAGGTCTGTATGTTTACCAGTCACGGAAACGGGCTAAATAAGTATTGTAATCTTATTTCCCAGAAGGAGTCGTGATGATAGATGAAAGTACTCGTAGCAGGAGCAAACGGAAATACAGGACGACTACTTATTCAACATTTAAAGGCCGATGGTCATGAACCATACGGCATGATCCGTAAAGAAGAACAAAAAGCGACGGTTGAAAAATTGGGCGGAACCCCAGTACTCGCAGATCTGACGAAGGATGTCGGTTATGCGGTTAAAGGGATGGACGCTGTTATGTTCGCCGCTGGATCAGGCTCAAGTACAGGTGCGGACCAAACCGAAGCCGTTGATCGTGATGGAGCCATCAACCTTGCAAAAGCCACAGAAAATCTTGGCATAAAGAAATTCATTATGTTGAGCGGTATGGGTGCGGGCGATCCAGAAAGAGGCCCTGAAGAATTGAAGCATTACCTTGAAATGAAAGGGGAAGCAGATGATTTCCTGAAATCGACTGAGCTTGATTACACCATCGTACGTCCTGGCGGCTTGACGAACGATGAAGGAACAAGCAAAATTCAGGTAGGCGAAACGGTTGAAAGAGGCACCATTCCTCGTGCAGACGTAGCCAAAACAATGATCGCTGCCCTACAAGAACCAAACGCTTATCATAAAACATTTGAAATGATTTCAGGAGATACTCAAATCGAAGAAGCCCTGAAGACACTTTCTTGATCAAAAAGCTCAACCACTTCATGTGGTTGAGCTTTTTACATATCTCCTCTCTCCCCCATATACCTATAAAACCCTAAAAAGTAAAAGATAACCATTGAATGCAACGATATTTTGCTATAATGTAAGTAATTGGCGCTTTAAAGGAGTAGTGAATATGAAAGGCTCGTTAATTAAACAACATCGCAAATTTAAGAATTTAACCTTAGAAGAACTTGCATCAGGTATTTGCTCTGTCTCCTATCTGAGTAAAATCGAACATGATACCATTAACGCCAGTGATGAAATTTACCGTTTGTTAGGAGAGCGGTTGAATATCAAGTTGACTGATATTAACCAGGAATTCGATGAATCCATTCATCAGCAGCTGCTGGAATGGCATGAAATTATTCAACGTCGAGACCTCCAATTAATGGAAGAATACGTCCAAAAATGTACAGAAGCATTAGAATCAAACCAAAATACAGAACTCAATCATTTATATACGATCGTTAAAGCTCGGCACACCATGAAGTTGAATGAAGGACCGCTCTCAGACGAAGATTTAAAGGAGATTGATGATTTATATCCATATACAAATGATGAATATAAATTCTTTTATCATAAAACGGTCGGGATCCATTATCTTTTGAAAAACCACCAACTAAAAAATGCCCTTCATCATTTCCACAAAACAGAAGAGCTTTTAAAAAAGCTTCCTTTCACCGACAGTGAAACCTACTTTCACTTAGCTCTCACTTATTCGCAATCCAGAGCAGCTGTAGAGTCAAATTATTATGCTCAAACAGCGTTGGAGGGATATATAAAAGATTTTGACTATAGCCGTATAGTAGACACTTACATGACTATTGCACTTAATTATAGAGCACTGGAAATATTTCCAATCGCTGAAGAATATTTCTTGAAATTGAAAAAGATCTCCAAGTACCATCTGACATCCATAGATGAGATAAGAGTTTATCATAACTTGGGATACGTCTATGCTAACCAAGAGAGGTATGCTGAAGCACTTGAATTACTAGAACGTGCCCACAAGATTGCACTAGAAAATAATGATGGATACTACTATGTGAACACCACTCGCCTCCTTGCTTCAACTCATTATTATGCCGGTAATAAAGAAGAGGCATGGAGGTATATCGAAATCGGCGAAAAGAAAGCCGAAGAATATGATAATCAAACGTATATATATAAATTTTTCATCCTTAAAAATACCATGTTGGAAAAAACGCATGAAGATTATTTCTTAGAAAAACTTGAAAATGAAATCATCCCATATTCTAGAGAAAATAACCAGTATGGAGATTATAAAAACTATTGTGAAATGCTCGGCAACCTTTATTATGAAAAGCGAATGTACAAAAAAGCAGCCATCTATTTTAAAGAGGTTAATAACTACCGGAAAACACAAAAAAAGGATTTATTATAAAAAGGTCGGAGGGCACGCGCCTCCGACCTTTTTACATCCGTACGATATTTTTTTCCCAGTTTTTAAATTCAAGTTCATCAAACTTGGCGCTCATCTTTTCGTCATCGATATAGAAAAGGGCCTCTTCTAATGAACAATCCACATCTGCTTCACAATGAATGGCCGCTAGTTTTCTGGACAAGTGCAGCATTTCCAGGCTGTCTTCAATCTTCGTACGCTGCCCCTTTGTCAGTTCTTCAATATTCTCAAGGATACCTTCGATGGATCCATATTGAAGAAGGAGCTTAAGAGCAGTTTTCTCTCCAATTCCTTTCACACCAGGATAGTTATCACTAGAGTCTCCCATGAGAGCTTTCAAATCAATCATTTGCTGCGGCGTAATTCCTTTTTCTTCTGTAAAGGTGCCCTCTTGATACTCCGCATAATTGCCATACCCTTTCTTTAATAAGACGACATGCACGTTCGGCTGCAACAGTTGAAGAAGGTCCTGGTCCCCTGTTAATAGGAAGACTTGGGAATGTTCACTGTACGCCCGACTCAGCGTCCCCATGCAATCATCCGCTTCATACCCAACTTGACCAACGTTAGGAATATCGAGAGCCTCTACGACTTCTTTAGCTAAATCAAATTGTGGAATCAATTCTTCTGGAGGAGCTCCCCGATTCGCTTTGTAATCGGGAAAAAGATCATTACGGAACGTCTTACTCCCCATATCCCAACAGCAAATGACGTGTGTGGGCTGATAGGTTTCTATTGCCGTAAACATGTGTTTCATCATGCCATAGACTCCATTGGTGGGAATACCTTTACTGTTGATCATATAATAATTGCTCATAGCTGTAGCATAGAACGCACGGAAAAGCAGCGCCATGCCATCAATAAGCATCACTCGATTAGTCGTTGTCATTATCAAATAACTCCTTTTGCCTATGAATAATTCCATTATAACAATCTTTCCCCTTTGTTCGTACTAGAAATTTTCACATATTTGTCTGTAAATTGACAATATTCTGCACAAGTGATAATTTAAAAAGTAAGCGCGCCTACTTACATAAAATTTTTTGTAAGCGGTTGCAAAGTAAATCACTAGGAGGATGTTTTTTATGGTATATGCTTTTCCTAATACAGAAGGATCTAAAGTTCAGTTCAAGAAACGCTATGACAACTTCATAGGCGGAGAGTGGACAGCGCCTGTCAAAGGACAATATTTCGATAATGTTACACCTGTAACAGGACAAACGTTCTGTCAGGTCGCACGTTCGACGGAGGAAGATATTGAGCTTGCCCTTGATGCTGCACACAAAGCGAAGGATGCCTGGGGGAAAACGTCCGTGGCGGAGCGTTCTTTGGTCCTTAACCGTATTGCAGACCGCATGGAGGAAAACCTCGAGAATTTGGCCATTGCGGAAACGTGGGAGAACGGAAAAGCTGTCCGTGAAACTCTGAATGCTGACCTTCCGCTTGCCGTTGATCACTTCCGTTATTTCGCTTCGGTCATTCGTTCCCAAGAAGGATCCATCGGCGAAATCGATAACGATACGATTGCTTATCATTTCAACGAGCCATTAGGAGTCGTTGGTCAAATCATTCCATGGAACTTCCCACTGTTGATGGCTACGTGGAAAATAGCTCCCGCTCTCGCTGCCGGAAATGCGATTGTCCTGAAGCCTGCCGAACAGACACCGGCATCGATCATGTATCTGCTGGAATTAATTGAAGACTTGCTTCCTGCAGGGGTATTGAATGTCGTTAACGGCTTCGGTTTAGAAGCTGGTAAGCCGTTAGCCCAAAGCCCTCGCATCAGTAAAATCGCTTTCACAGGAGAAACGACAACCGGACGAATGATCATGCAGTATGCCTCTCAAAACATCATTCCTGTTACTTTAGAGCTTGGTGGAAAATCACCGAACATTATTTTTGAGGATGTCATGCGGGAAGATGACGATTTCTTAGATAAAACGATTGAAGGAATGGTCATGTTCGCTCTAAACCAGGGGGAAGTATGTACATGTCCTTCCAGGGCTCTCATTCAGGAGTCGATTTACGATGAGTTTATGGAACGTGCCATTAAACGCGTGAAAGAGATCAAGACAGGGAATCCACTTGATCCTGAAGTGATGATGGGTGCTCAAGCTTCATCGGAACAACTGGAGAAAATCTTATCTTATCTTGAAGTCGGTAAAGAAGAAGGTGCCGAGTGCCTCACTGGAGGAGCACAGAATCAAATGGAAGGTGATTTCAAAGACGGATACTACGTACAGCCGACAGTATTCAAAGGCGATAACAGTATGAGAATCTTCCAGGAAGAAATCTTCGGTCCCGTCCTGTCTGTAACGACGTTCAAAGATAAAGAAGAAGCAATGGAAATCGCCAATGACACCCTTTATGGTTTGGGTGCTGGTGTGTGGACACGTGATATGAATACAGCTTACCGTTTCGGCCGCGGCATTGAAGCCGGCCGCGTTTGGACAAACTGTTATCACGCCTATCCTGCCCATGCAGCTTTCGGCGGATACAAAATGTCCGGGGTCGGCCGTGAGAACCATAAGATGATGCTCAGCCATTATCAACAAACGAAAAACATGCTCGTCAGCTACAGCCCGCAGAAGCTTGGATTCTTTTAATATAAGCGCGTAAAAACTCCTTGATTTTCGGCATAACGAAAGGAGCTGAAAAGATGGTTGAACGTGTAAAAGCAACGGACGCTGCTCTTGATTTAATTGAAAGGCTGAAAGAGAAACATGGTCCTCTACTTTTCCACCAATCGGGTGGATGCTGTGACGGCAGCTCTCCGATGTGTTACGAAGAAGGTGACCTCATGATTGGCAGTCAAGATGTGTTCCTTGGAAGGATTGGAGACACTCCTTTTTATATCAATAAAAAGCAGTATGATTACTGGAAGCACACCCAACTAATCATTGATGTCGTGGAGGGACGCGGTGGGATGTTTTCCCTTGAAGGAGTCGAAGGAAAAAGGTTCCTCACTCGCTCGCGCGCCTTTACGGATGAGGAGTACAAAGAACTGAAAGAAAGTATAGAGTCGTAAAGAAAAACGTCCAGGGGGTTCCTGGGCGTTTTTCTTATTCCGAACAGATCCCTTATCTACTCTTTGGATGAATTATCTATTACTCCATGAAATAAGCCGGATGGTCCACTCACTCGGAGTATTTATATACGCCAACCCTTTCCGTTACAGTACACCCGCATCTCTCGAAAACTTTTAGCATCGGGACATTATGAACACTTGTCGCACCAATACTATAGGAAGCTTTGAAATGCTTTCTAAGTAGGTTCAATCCCTCTTTATACAAAGCAGCCGCTTTGTTCTTCCCTCGTTCTTCCGGAACCAAGCCAAAGTAGAAAATCCTTCCTTCTTCCTTTGTACCTGGTTCAATGTGCGGCATGACCACTCCTATAGGGGTGCCATTTTCATAAGCAGTCAAACAGGTATCCACATAACCTGGCCCCAGTTCTTTCTTTACGCTTTTCATTTGTTCCTCCATGTTCAAGGACTGGGGAGCGTTCAAGGACCCTTCCATCGATCTGCGCCACGTCTCTTTAAAAGAGACCTCCTCTTCCTTTCTAAGCGAAATGAATTCAAAAAATTGTGCTTCTCCAACCACCTTACCTACCTCACCCAGGTCACACCGAAAAAAATAAACCTCATCATGTTGATTGAATCCAAGACCTTTTATGTAAACTCTAGTCTCTTCTTTGAAAGTGGAGGGAACAAGGATTGTCCGGTTTTTCACTCCATCATACGTTGGGTCTTTTAAAAATTTGAGAGCCAATTGTTGCAGTTCTTCATCTGTAAGATCCCGTGTATCTTCAATGGTTACGAAGTTTTCCCCTTCGACGAATTTCACTTTTTTGTAAAGTCCATCCTTCATACTACCGCCTCCTTTTTTCTATCCTACCTTACATCTTCAAACATATCATTTCCCAATAAAGGATGAGACCCGTTATGATACAAGCAAGGAGAGTGATAAAAATGAACAAAGAAATTCAATTAGTCAAACGTCCAGAAGCCGCTCCTACGCATGAACATATTAAAATGGTAGAAGCTGAGCGTCCTGTTCCATCTCAAGGGGAAGTACTCGTCAAACTGCTTTATGTCTCCGTGGATCCTTACATGAGAGGCCGTATGAGCGCCGCTAAATCGTATATCGCTCCCTTCCAACTGAACGAACCGATGGAAGGTGGAGTCGTCGGGGAAGTTGTGGAATCGAAAGCGGATGCTCTACAAGAAGGTGATGTTGTCACAGGCATGCTTCCGTGGAAAGAGTATGCAGCAGCTCCAGCAGACACACTCAGAAAAGTAGATCCAAGCCTTGGACCCGTCACTACATCTCTCGGAATTCTTGGCATGCCTGGATTAACTGCATATTTCGGACTGATGGATATCGGGCAGCCAAAAGAAGGCGAAACATTAGTAGTATCAGGAGCTGCCGGAGCAGTCGGCTCTGCTGTTGTCCAAATCGGTAAAATATCAGGCTGCCATGTGGTCGGTATTGCCGGTTCGGATGAAAAATTAGCGTACTTAAAAAATGAACTTGGCGTTGATGAAGTCATCAACTACAAATCAGAAAGTGTACCGGAACGTCTCGAAGAAGCGTGTCCAAACGGCGTAGATGTTTACTTTGATAATGTCGGTGGCGATATTTCAGATGCAGTCTATCCATTATTAAACAAATTCGCACGCATCGCCCAGTGTGGCGCCATCGCATCCTACAATGTCCCGAACGACCAAGGACCACGGATGCAGATGCACTTGATTAAATCCAGTGCGCTCATTAAAGGGTTCACAGTCGGTGATTATCAAGATCGATTCAAAGAAGGGTTCTCTCACTTGGCTCAATGGCTTCAGGAAGGTCGTTTAAAATATGAAGAAACAATCACAGAAGGGTTTGAAAATATCCCTGATGCATTCTTTGGGTTATTTGAAGGTGCGAACCTTGGTAAACAACTTGTCAAAGTTGCAGAACCCTCTCAAAAGTAATGGTCTTTGAAAAATAGACTTAAAAAGGACTGAGAAATGTTATTTCTCAGTCCTTTTCTTTATCACATTAGGAATCACCATGATGAATGTAAATGCCAATCTCTTCTAGAGCTTGATGCAAACCTGCCTTCGTATGGACTTGAGCGAAATCTACACCCATATCTACAAGGGATTTTGCTGTTTCCGGTCTTAATCCTGTTAGAGTCGCATGAACACCAACAAGTTCAAGAGCATGAACGACCTGGTAAATGTAGTTAGCAATGACCGTGTCAATCACCGGAACACCGGATACATCAATAAAAAGGTAATCCAATTCAAATTCCGAACTCTTATTTAAGGAAGTTTCCATGATTAACTGTGCACGATTGGTATCCACTTCACCGATCAATGGAAGCACAGCTACCCCCTTTGTAATTGGGACAACGGGCACAGACAGTTCAGCCATCCGCATTTCTTTTCTTTCCCACTCCATACGGATATTCCGGGAGTAGGTTTGACTAAAATGTTTCGTAATTTCATCTAATACTTCATTAACGGTTTTGCAGACGTGGACCACCGTGGAAGAAGAAAACTTATCGTTGGATAACTCATCAGAAAATATCCCCCAAATAGCTCGACGAACAAAGTTCATCGTTCGAATGGATTGATCCAACTCAACTTCCGCCTCTACCTTTTGCTCTCCTTCCCGATCTGCCCACATTTCAATGTGCTGCATGGAAGAAGCGCCATCACCGATGATTACGCCACCGATATAGGAGAATAGTTCTTCCCAATTTGCTGTTCGAATGGTAGCTGCCCCGAACTCCTCTGCTTTCAACTCTCGCACTCGTTCAGCTAATTGGTCCGAGTGTTTCTCGATTTTTTCACCGATATATGTAATTTCTTCTCTCATCTTGGATACCCCTCAGCTCAAATTATTATCCAATAATAATGTAACACAGAACACTAGATAAAACGAACGTCGTCCGGTATGATAAAGGAAGTTTACGCATAGGAGGACATTATGAATAAAGTATCTTTGGTATTGTTCCTTATTTTATGTTTATTGTTTCTTTCTCACGGTCTTTATCAAGGCATCTCGAACGGCCAGTGGACATCCCTAACCTTTGCCATCATCGTCGTTGCTCTTGGGTCATACAGCATGCTAAGAAAAAACCGCAAATAACCCTTCCCCAGAATAGTTCACTTTGCCATGAGAGATTCTCAAACCACTTCTGAATAATCGGCTCGTATGATTGAGGAAAGTGGATCATTAGAACCCTCCCACAGGAAGTAAAAGCTTGATCCAGAGCGCTTTGCACCTCTAACAGTTGAATAGTGGGAGCCTAACTTCGTACAGGGATTCGTTTCTTTCTTACATCGAAAGGGGTGGTTGGGAAGCTGCGAGACTCCCGCGGGAATGGATTGACTGGCAAGACCCCACAGTGCGAAAGCACGAGGAGGCTTGCCGTCATCCCCGCAGGAAAGCGAGTAGATTCCCGACCACCCCTTACTCGCAACAAGGCAACGAACCCCGGAAACATCTCTAAATCAAGTCTTCCACAATCCTGCCATTTACCATAATAAAAACCCTCGTTGATGAGGGTTTTTATGCGTATCTGGGAAGGTCGTAGCGGCCGAACCATTGGTGTCTGTGATCAGAAAACCAGCGATACAACGGGGACCCAATCCGGTCGACTCCCGGGATTGAGAGAAGAATGCCGATCACAGTGAATAAAGGCAGAGAAAGAAGTAGTTTCCGAATGGTTTCAAAACCTTGTTTCACTTCTCCTTCTTTTGTAAGCATATGAATCTCATCCAGCGTATTCCGGCCTTCCAAGTAAGGGTACTTCCCCGTTCCTTCTGTCTCCTGGACAGCTACCCATTTAATTTGGTGAAGCCAATCGAACGTTCGGAACGTTTTCTTCACATAAAAACAAAATGGACATTGTGCGTCATAAAAAACAATATGTTTTTTCATAAGACCAAACACTCCTTTGATTTATTGAGCGTTCTCCTGGAGTTCAACCTTCACCCAGCCTCTAACAGCGTTAATCATCCATATTTCATCGAACTTGTGGATATCCTCTTTATAAAGAACCTTTTCTTTCAGTTTTCCACACCTTAATAAATCTTTCCTGTACGTTCCCGAGAGTAATCCACAATCAACAGGAGGCGTATAGTATTGACCGTTAAAATGTACGACGAGATTAGCTATGGTGAATTCCGTCAACTCACCTCTTCGATTCCATAGCAACGTCGCTTCCGCTTCTTCGGATTGATGACGTTGATAGACTTCCCGATGAGTGGTTTTATGAAACAGAAAAGGATCCTCTTCGTTTACTGGATTTTCAGATAATGTGCCTGTAACACAAGAAGCGCATGGTGTTAAACCATGGACTTCTAGTTCAGCTTTCCCTTCTTCGTCAACAAGCATGCGTGTTTTATAGAGTCCACTTGGATAAGCGGCCGTTACTTGAGAGCATTTATCTTCTAAATCATTTCTTTTAATGGGATAAGCGAAATACGAAGCCGATGCCATGATTCGGTCCAGGTGATCATCGAGTAAATCAATCGTGCCATTTTCAAGCTTCATTGTCTCCAAAAGTTGAAATTTAGGCCGATCTTCTGTGAGAAGGCGCGCCTTCGTCTTCAATTCCTCAAACTCTCCCTCTGAAGTGGAGTCCCATGTAATGCCTCCACCTGTACCATAAACAGCTTTTTCTTGTTTTTGATCAATCATCACTGTTCGAATAGGGACATTGAAAACGGCTTCTTTATCCGGCGTCATATAACCGATGGCGCCGCAATACACCTCGCGTGGCGAGTCTTCTAATCTTTGAATGTATTCCATGGTCCTCACTTTTGGAGCTCCTGTAATCGAGCCACACGGAAACAATGCTTGAAATAATTCGTACATCGTGTAATTCTCCGGTAAACGGCCTACCACCGTCGAAGTCATCTGGTGGACTGTCGGATAAGTTTCCACTTCGAACAGATTGGGGACTTGGACACTCCCAGGCACAGCGATTCTGCCTAGATCATTCCTCAACAAATCGACAATCATGAGGTTCTCGGACCGTTCCTTTTCTGATGACTGAAGATGCCGGCGCATGGATACATCCTCTTCGCCATGACGTCCTCTTGCTGCTGTACCTTTCATCGGCTTTGTTTTCAATTGGTTTCCATCGACTCGGAAAAACAATTCTGGAGAAGCAGACAGAATCCGCCTTTCTCCCATGTTTAAGTAGGCACTATAGGAGGACTGCTGATTTCTCACAAGCTTTCTATAAAAAGAGTAATCATCCCCCGAGAAAGAGGCTTCCATTCTGGTTGTAAAGTTCACCTGATACGTATCGCCCCGTTCAATTCCCACTTTCACTTCTTCTATCCCTTTTTGATAGGAAGCATAATCCCCACGCAACTCCCAGTCTGATACTTGAAATGTCTCAGAACCTTCATTTTCCCAATCTGATTGGAATCTATCGAACACCCCGAACCACACAAGTGGCCATTCTGGATGAGAATGAACACGAAGGGCGTGATCAAAAGCAGAGGCAGCTTCATAGGATACATAACCAGCTACATAGTAACCCTCGTCGAGCCATTCTTCCACTCGGTTGAAAACTGACTTTACCTCGGTCAATTCATCAGTGGTAAGGACCTCAACCGGGTGTTGAAACACTTTTGGATCCCGATTCCCCTGAGCATTTGAGAATTCAAATTGCAAAAAAGGTGAGGATGTCATACGCCCACTCCCTCTCTTCTGCTTGCCTTGTATCGAACAGCCCGGTCATAAAAGTTTTGAAGCAGATCATACCCGTACTCCGTCATTATCGACTCAGGATGAAATTGTATGCCTTCCATCATTTTGTCCCGGTGGCGCACCCCCATAATGACACCATCTTCAGAAAGGGCAGTAACTTCGAGCTTTTCCGGTAATGAACGGAAATCTGCCTGAAGAGAATGGTAACGGGTGACTTGAAATGATCCGGGGAGGTTACAAAACATGATCCGACCATCATTCGTAATGGTTGTCACTTTCCCGTGCATAGGTTGGTTGCATTTGACGACGAAACCCCCAAAATGTTCGACCATCAGCTGGTGGCCGAGACAAATGCCTAATAAGGGGATTTCTCCACCAAAATGGTGCAGGACATCCTTACAGATCCCTGATTCCTCCGGCCTCCCTGGTCCTGGAGATAAGACAATAAGGCTGGGTTCGAGCGAACGAATCTCTTCAATCTGCCATTCGTCGTTCCGTTTCACCACCACTTCTGAATCCATCTGTTTAAAATATTGCGCTAAATTATAGGTGAATGAATCATAGTTATCAATGATTATAATCATAGTTGCGGACACCTTTCATCCTTAAATATATGTCTATTATACTACCGCGCACCAGGTTTTCCATAGATGATAAGAATGGAAAATCATCACTTTGTAGTGCTTCAAAGGAAAAAAGAATCGAAAATATCAGTCTCATATATTAGAATATATAGAAAGATCTCGTCGTTAGGGTGACTGCCATGATATCGGAATTGCTAAAGTCGAAGAGTATATGGATAAAAATCGTTCTCATATTAATCGGGATGACGATGCCGCTCTGGCTGAGCGTTGAGAGGTCGGGTCTAGCCGCTGTCATCGAGAGACTTCAGGCCGCTCCAGCAGGGGCTACACTAATGATGGCTGCATTCGGCCTCGTCATGTTAAACACGGTACGAGCCCTCCCCCATTACATCGGGGCCCTTCTTCTCGGAGATGAGCTCGGAGTGAAGTTGAATCGGCCATGGCTGAAGGTTGCCGTCCCGGTAGTGATCATCCCATTGGTTTATGCCATGATTAACGGGTACAATTCAATCAACTATCATTTCGGCGGGCCGGCCATTTTTCTTTTATTATCGATCGCCGTTCTTCATTTTTTAGGAAATGGTCAATTACGCCCAGTATTCAAAGCTTTCATTCTCGCCCAGTTACTTTTCGGTTTCCAATGGCTGGATACGGTACTTTTCCTAAGCGCTTTCGGATTTGGCGGTGGGGAAATTTCCATGGAAGTGAAAAGAATGGCCGCGGAGTTAGGGTTCGGAAGTACGTTAAGTTTCTACAGCCTCGTCTTTTTTGCGGTATTCATTGTAAATGCAACCTTCCTTGCCGTGTACTTAACTGTTGCAGAACAAAAAGCAAAAATGAGACAGGACTTGGATATCGCCCGGCTTGACATGGTAGAGTCACGTTCTGGTAGAGAAGCCCTCCACCTTGTTCATGACTTAAAAACTCCCTTATCCCTTATGGAGGGACTGAACAGCCTCATTCAAATGAAAACAAAGGACGATGAAATCCTTCAGTACACCAACAAAATTTCTTCTTCTATTCAAGCAACCAGCGATATGGTTTCTGAAATCTTGTATCACGAGAAGAAGAATTGGTGCACATTGAAAACATTCATCGAATATGTACGCGCAAATAAACTTTCAGATTCAGCCACCATCTATGCGTTCGATTTGACCGCCGATGAAAATATTGAAATCTATATTAATAAAATTAGAATGACACGAGCGCTTGTCAATTTAATTGATAATGCCAGTGATGCCGTCGAAGGAAAAAAAGACGCCAAAGTGACGATCGCTACTAAAGTAGAACAAGCCGGCATACGGATTGGTGTAAAAGACAATGGACATGGCATCAGCCAATCCAATATCAATAAAATTTGGAACGCAGGATACAGTACGAAATCCCATCCTGGTGTAGGGCTGACATTCGTTAAAAATGTCGTCCAAGAACATGGAGCGGAGCTATCGATTGAAAGCGAACAAGGGGTAGGAACGACATTCTGGATCCATTTACCGAAGGAGAGAGTACGAGATGAAAATACTGATTATGGATAATGATGAATCCTTACGTTACATGCTGACAGAGTTTTGTAAGCATGCCGGGTGGGAATCAGACACAGCAGTGAACGGACGCGAAGGTGTTGATATGTTTTTAAAAGGAACGTATGACGTCATCCTTGTCGATTATCATATGCCTGAAATGGATGGCCTTCAAACCGTCAGGGAAATTCGAAAACACAACACCGTGGTCCCTATTCTCGTGCTGACGGTAGATGAACGGCAGGAAGTGGCTGACCGCTTCTTGGAGGAAGGCGCCACCGACTTTGCCTTAAAACCAGTAAAAGCTCCTGATCTCATTTCCAGAATCAAGCTTCATGCCCAAATTGCTAATATGAAAAACAAGCAGGAAGATGATGATGATGTATTCACTGCCAAAGGAATCAGTAAAGGAACATTAAGTTCCATTTCAAATTACTTACAGGAAAATCGCGAGGCCTACCCTGTGGACGTCATTTCAAAGGACATCGGCCTTGCCTATCCTACCGTATACCGGTACCTCATGCATTTGCTAGAAGAAGGCAAAGTCAAGCAAGTGGTCAGCCATCAGAAGATCGGGCGACCGAAAAAGCTATACAAGTGGTATGCCCATTAAGTGTCCCTCGTGTTCAGGAAGGGTATACCCATAGAAGATGCATAGAGAAGGAGTGGTAAGATGAGATCGGGAAATCCCGTTTTAAAAGATGATACATTTCAGCGTTCTGCGTCATCAGGAAAGACGATGACCCTGGGCGGTACGACAGCAAAAATAGCCCTCCTGTTTATATTTTTGGTAGGTACAGCGGCGTACACATGGTACCAGTACTCACTGGGTGTAGATGTGACACTTATGATGATTATCGGCGCCATTGGAGGGCTTATTTTCGCTTTGATTACTGCCTTCTTCCCTAAAGCAGCGCCCGTCACTGCTCCAATATACGCAGCGCTCGAAGGTTTCTTCATCGGCGGCATTTCCGCCTTTGTCGAGGGAGCTTATTCGGGGATTGTCATTCAAGCAGTCAGCTTAACACTCGCCGTGATGGGAGCTTTATTGATTCTTTATGCAACAAGAGTCATAAAGGTCACCAGAAACTTCCGGCTGATGGTCGTTTCCGCTACGTTAGGTATTTTTCTCGTTTATCTAGTCAACTTCATCCTGAACTTTTTCGGTATGACCGTCCCCTATCTGCATTCCAGCGGTCCTATCGGAATTGGCATCAGCCTCTTTATCGTGGCCATCGCTGCTTTGAATCTCGTTCTTGATTTTGATTTCATTGAAAAAGGCGTCAACCGTGGCGCGCCCAAGCACATGGAATGGTACGGAGCTTTCGGCTTAATCGTAACCCTTGTCTGGTTATACATCGAAATTCTCCGTCTTCTTCAAAAACTACGACGCTGAACGATCAAAAAGAGAGGGACCGCCTAAATAGGCGGTCCCTCTCTTTTCTTGCTTTATCCAAACTCCTGTGTCTCGAAGGTTCAGCTTTAAGTCCTTTACTGCTCAAAGCCGTGTTGGTTCAGGAAGTCGATGATGCCGTCTACTAGTCCATCCGCAAGAGGCAGGTCAGGGTTTGTGTAGGTGGCTAAGTTTTCATCTCTATTCTCAGGAGCTTCCTTCAGCACATGATTCATCCCTTCCACAAGCATGAGTTCCGCCTCTGGCTCTGCTTTTTTCAAAAGCTGTGCTTCTGATTCCGGTACTTGAATATCATTCGTACCATTCACAATTAAAGTCGGAACATCCAATTCAGCCAATTGCTCAGCAGGATCGTATGCCATCCATGAAAGGAGAAAAGGTTGGACATCTGGAGCAAACACCCCTTGCAGAGACTGGCTGACCTCAGGCACCGTCTTTCCTTCCCGCATTTCCCCAAGGATCGTTTGACTTTCTTTGAACAAGTCCTCCGGTAAACTGTCACCCAGTTGCTTTTCTAATACATGATCAATAGTCTGACCGGCACCTGCCAAGGAAATGAACGCTTCTGTCGTTTCAGCACCTGCCGCTATCATTCCGACAAGGGAGCCTTGACTGTGGCCAATCACAGCTATGTTAGTAAAGCGTTTATCATCTTCTAACGTTTCCAGCCACTGCTTAGCATCATCAATAAAAACTTCAAATCTCATTTCACTGTTGCCGGTTACAGCATTCATATTTTTGCCTGCGCCTCTTTTATCGTATCTCAAGGAAGCAATCCCTTTGTCTGCTAAGGATTCCGCCAAAAGTTTGAGACTATTATTGCTTCCTGCACCTTGAGAGTTTCCATTCCGATCCGTCGGTCCTGAACCTGGGATAATTAATGCAACAGGTTGGGGACCCTCATAATCAGGCAGCAATAATTCGCCATATAAT
Source organism: Halobacillus sp. Nhm2S1 (assembly GCF_019599545.1). Taxonomy (GTDB): domain Bacteria; phylum Bacillota; class Bacilli; order Bacillales; family Halobacillaceae; genus Halobacillus. The sequence goes on from NZ_JAIEZV010000002.1 coordinate 785,450, forward strand.
TGTCCTGTAGAAGTTTCGATGGACAAGAACTCCCCCTCTTCTTCCTTCCCTTCTTTTTCACCTTTTGTCAGTGAAAATGGAAACGTTTGGCCGTTCTGTGTAAAAGTTCCGCTCAATTGCTCTCCATCTAGTTTCCCATCAAACTGAACAGACTGACCAGGAAGCGGCATCTGAAAAGAGACATTTCCTTCCTTGGCAGCTATTTCAGTTAATGAAAAATCTGTAACGTTCTGTGCAGGGATCGTGATTGTCCCTTGCCAATCTTCTCCTGACTTAAAGTCCACCAAAATGCTCAATGGTTGATTGGGGATTTGAATTCCCCCCTCCCAGTGACCTTCCAATTGTTTATTTGCCTGTCCTTCAGCTTCCTCATTTTTCTCGTTGCAGCCGGTAATTATAAAAAATACAAGACCTATTAAAAATAGCTTCTTCATCGTCATCCTCCCTCACATCTACCATTTTACAAGAGATGAAGGAAATTTATAACAAAATGACAGCAAACCATTTCATTTGTTTTGGGTGATCGCCCTTCACAAAAACACTCCGCCAATAGTGACGGAGTGCTTACATCTAGGCTTGAGTCTGACTTGACTTCTTACTATTCAGGAAGAACGTTGTTATGAACATAAGAGCAAGGAATACAATGACGATACTGAAACCACCGGCCATTCCGAAAGCTTCAGAAGCTAATCCGACAATGTAACCCGCAATACCACCGCCGATTCCTGCAGCGATATAAATGAGTCCAAGCGCTGAACCACCTGTTTTAGATAACTGAGTACCAAACGCTGTCGCGGTCGGGAACAATGTTGAGAAAAATAATCCTGCCCCAGCGAACAAGTAAGGGAAATTCTCAGCGACTAGGAAACTGGCTCCTACCATCAACAAAGCGCCGGCAGAAAACGTAATTAAAATGATCCGCTCATTGATCCAATTGGTTAAATAGGCGACACCAAGTCGTCCTGCCATGAAGAAGATGGAGAAGACAGACAGAATGGTGGCTACCATGTCCTCTTTATCCGCCGTTGAAATGCCGCCCAGATCAAGCGACTTCAAATACGTCGGGAAGAAATTCATGAATGATACTTCCGCAGACACTTGGAAGACAAGAAAGATCATGAGAAAAACAAACTGAGCGTCTTTCAACATAGGGATGAATGCTTTCAGATCGATTTTTTCTGCTTTCCCTGATGGAAAAGCTACGCTTGTAATATAAATGATCACAGCAACTAAACTGACGGCAATTCCTATATAAAAATAACGCCACGACGCAAATTGGAACATGTAGTTTAAAAACTGTGGAAATAGCACCATTCCTAATCCGTAAACACCCATGGCAAGGTTGAACATCTGATTTTGCTTTTTCGGGTATGCCGCAGGAACGATTGCATTGGAAGCGACACCGAGTGCCCCTAAACCGAACCCGACAATCATATAGAATCCTAAGAAGAACATAATATTAGGTGCAAGACCTGTTCCGAGGAAACCAAGCCCCATGATGATAGACCCGATGATCGTCATCGTTCGCAAGCCTTTTTTATCGGTGTAGTAGCCAATGAGAACACTGGCAAGAGTGAATCCGAGTTGGAAAATAAGAACGACCAGCCCGAATTGGCTCATATCGAGTCCCAGATCCTTTTCTACTTGATCCAGTACTATTCCTTTTGTATTGGTTACACCACCCGAAATAAATTGGGTGAACATAAGAATAATTAATGCATGTATACTTTTTCCCTTTGTCATTTGGGTACCTCCTGAAACGTGATTTATATTTCGAACGTTTTCAGGAGATTCCCCGCTGATTTATAGCTGAAACTGTCTTTTTTCATGTAAACGTTTTTTCATGAAAATTTTTTTCTTCCCTCTATTTTACCGTATGCTACTGTTTTATCCTCCACATATTTCAATTTAATCCATACTGCCGATCATAGTGAATTCGTCGACTCCTTTGTGATCGTAGCCCCCATCCGTAATTTTCCTTACGTCTGCAAGCATCTTTTTAATTGGAACATGTGTCCCTTTCACACCTGTAAATGCCTCGGCTACAAAAAATGGCTGCGTTAGGTAAGACTCTAACCTTTCTCCACGCTTAAACAGCTGCTTATCTGCATCTGACAAAGGATCCATCCCACTCGCACGGACGATAGATTTCAATTCACGGTACCGACGCAACATTTTTTGAGCTTTTTGTTGAGTTGAAAAATGCTCCTGATCCAAGTTGGCACCTTCTAAAACGGAAGACGTGGAGTAGATCGGATGGATCGCGGGATACATATGACGCGCAGACAAGTCCATATCAAATTGCCATAAGGTCTCAAGAGGTCCATATGGCAAATCTTCATCCACAGCTTCCCCTTTCAAATCCACGAGGAATGTAGTAACGGACGCCTCCCCTGCCCATTTTTCTTGAAGTTGATAGATACTTCCATTCTGCACATGAGAACGATCAGATACAAAGATGACTTCATGGGTTTTGCCCGCTTGAACAACTGCCTTCTCCGCTTCGTCTATAGAGAGGTGGATGGAATCTACATCAGCTGTAATGTCCGAAACCTCCGGATGATCTCCTTTGGGCTGAAGCATGACAATGAAGTATCCTTCTTTTTTCAAGCGATGAAAGATTTCTGCTAAAACTACCAACTGCCCCATACCCGGCCTGGCTACTAAACCAGCCGTTCCACCTTTAGCCAATGGCGCGAACAAATCGACTGTCTTGATTCCCGTTTCAATCATTTCGAATTTCTCCCCTCTGATAATCAGTTCATCCACACTACACTCCGCTAAGCTTGCCAAAGCGACTAACGTCCGTACTTCGGTTCTACCCAACGCAATTTTACCTGTACAAAGATTCGAAACCGTTGCAGGTCTTAACCCCACAGACCTTGCCGCTTTCGTTAAGTTCGGCACCCGTCTTCTTAAAAGCGCAACATTCAAGTGAATAGATTCCATCATTTACCTCCTTTGTTACTTTATACAGTAATGTAAATTACCTTTAAAAGCAACATTTTTTACTTTAAAAAGTAATTTAAATTACCTTAAAATCAAAAACCAAATTTACTATTTTATGGTAAACTGTTAAGAAAGCTTTGGAGGTACGGAAATGGAGAAGATTACTTTTCGAAATAACCAAGGATTGAAACTAAGAGGGGTTTTTCAAAAGGGGACAAATGACAAGTTGATCATAATGTGCCACGGCTTTCGTTCCAACCGCTCATCGCGAGGTCGATTCGATCGTTTTGCAGAACGTTTCCAACACCTCGGATACAACGTGATGCGGTTTGATTTTGGTGGATGTGGAGAAAGTGAAGACCGCCCGTTAACCCTCGAAGCTGAAATCAGTGATCTCACAGCTGCCATTGATGGTGCCGTTTCCAGGGGATTTGCTGAAATCGCTCTTTACGGCCACAGCTTGGGAGCACGCGTCTGTCTGGAAAGCTACCAACCTACTTATATTAAAACCATGATTCTTACAGGAGCAGGGACCGGTCCTGTTACATACGATTGGACAGAAGAATTCACTTCCTCTCAACTAGAGGAACTAAAGGAAACCGGTTATCTGAAACAACCCGTGCAAGACCCTTATCGTGAAGAGATTGTCATATCAAAGCAGATGTTAATAGACTTTGAACAAGTAGATCAGGAGGGTATGTTGTCTTCCATCCAATGCCCTGTCCTGATTGTGCATGGGGATCAGGGAGAAGAAGAAATTTTAATGCCATTGACCCAAAAGGGAATGAAATGGCTCCCGCCTTCCTCACAGTTGACTATTATTGAAGGAGCCCCCCACAGCTTCGAGGGTTACCTTGACCACGTTGAAAAAGCAGCAATCAACTGGCTCCACAAACACTTTTAACTAACGCTCCCTATAGTAGAAGATTCAGTTTCGACATACCTGGGAGTTCGTTGAACGAGTTGCGCGTCAGGGGTGGCGGGGGAGCGCCGAGCTTCCTCGGACTGCGTCCTGCGGGATCTCGCCTGTCTCCTTCTCCCACGGGAGTCTCGCAGCTTCCCAACCACCCCATTCAATGTAGGTGAGAAACGAACCGACGTACCGAGAAGTAGGGCTCCCGCTCGTCCCGCCTAAGCAGGCATAAAGCGCTCTGCATCAAGCATTTACGTTCTAAATGCCCATTAGGAAGAGGTGATACCATCCACTTCCATCAACCATACAAGCTGTTTTTTTCCAGAAACAGTTTCGAGACACTTATATAGCAAAGGGGCGGAGGGGAATGGCGAGACTCCTGCGGGAAAAGAGTGCTAGGTGAGACCCCGCAAGGCGTCAGCCTGAGAAGGCTCATCGCGCTCCCGCGGAAAGCGAGCTCTTCCCCGGAGCCCCCATCCACTCAATAAAAGTCTCGAAACTGAGTCTTCAAGAAACCTGCCAAATTGTTAAATAAGGGACAAAAGTAAAGAACCAGAAATCCCGTTGCAGGGACTTCTGGTTTTTTTAGATGATTTCGTTATATTTGTGCCACCAGGGCCTTGCTTCTTCAAGCTGGGCAGCTAACTTCAACAACGTTCGCTCATCCCCAAACCTCCCAGTGAAGTGAGAACCAATCGGAACATTCTCTTCATTCCAATAGAGAGGAACACTCATCGCCGGTTGCCCAGTTACGTTTGCTACAGGTGAAAGATGGGCATAGTCGGCCGACACAGCCAAGATCTCATCGATTGTTTTTTCTTCCCCATTGTAACAACCTAAAGGTAAAGCGGACTTGGAATTGACGGGATGTAAGAGCACATCATACTGATCAAAGAACGAGTGGAATTTCACACTTTCAGTGGCTAGGAACATACGCGCTTGCTCGTATTCCATTGCGGTGTAGCCTTCCGCTTTTTTAATCAATGTCGAAAGCATTTTCTCCAAATTCTGCTCATTAGGCTTAAGCCCGTTCATTTTCGCTGCCCCTTTGACAGCCAATGCGCCACCTACGACCCATACAGTAACAAATGCATCCATAAAGCGATGGAGGTCAAAATCTGGATACGCAACTTCTACTTCATGGCCGAGCGATTCACAAAGATCCGCCGTATTACGAATGGCATTTTGCACATCTTCCTGGATGGGCATCCGTTCTCCGAAGTCTGCCATATAAGCAATTTTCAATGAGCCCAGATCCTCATGAGAAATTCCGGCATAAGGGTCCTCTTTGGCCGGGGTTGCAAATAGATCACCTTTTTGAGGTCCTTCTAGTAGATCTAGGAGTGCAGCGCTGTCTCTTACTGATTTCGTTACCCCATGGCTGACGGCAAGACTGTTCAAATGCATGGAAAACGGAGTCCTCCCCCTCGTCGGTTTCAATCCGAACAAACCACAGTTGGAAGCGGGGATTCGAATCGATCCTCCTCCGTCGCTGGCATGTGCAAAAGGAACCATACCGGACGCAACAGCAGCAGCTGCTCCTCCGCTTGAACCTCCAGGTGAATATTTCTTGTTCCATGGGTTTTTCGTAAACCCTAAATGAACAGATTCCGTAGCAGGCGTAAAGCCGAATTCAGGTGTATTGCTTTTCCCAATAAAGGTAAGTCCTCCCCTTCTGAAGCGTTTGACGATTTCATCATCCCCACTCGCCTCAAAACCTTCCATCATCTTAGAGCCGTAAGACAATGGATGTCCTTCGACAGCATTCAAATCTTTGACCAGAAAAGGAAGGCCCCGAAAATACCCGTCTGCATTGACAGGTTCATTTATGTAGTGGACAACAGCATTTAATTCAGGATTCTTACGTTCCATGACTGATTTATAGTGATGAATGACTTCCGATATGTTCAATTCTCTGCTTTCTAGTTTCGCTTTTAATGCAATGGCATCAAACTGATGAAGCTCTTGGATTTCCAAGGCTGACTCTCCTTTCATGAACCATAAGTATAAACCGACACACAACTTCTCCCATTTTCTTTCGCCTTGTATAGTGCTCGATCTGCTTTGGTAAGAAGTTCTCCCTGATCCATCCCATGTTCGGGATATATGGAAACTCCAATCGACACACTGATTTCAATCTCACACCCTTGCAGGTGAATGGGTTGGAGCACACGATCCAGCATTCGATCCGCCACTTTACGAGGGTGGACGGTGTCCGCTAAGTCTGATAAAAGAATAACAAATTCATCGCCACCCAGACGAGAGAGCGTATCCGTTTTCCTTAATCCCTGACTAAGACGTTTTGTGAAAATGACAAGTAATTCATCACCGATTTGATGTCCATAACGATCGTTGATTTGTTTGAAATTATCCAGATCAAAGAACAATAAGGCAAAAATCGAGTCTTGATGCTTTACCCTCTTCAGCTCATCCTCCAGCTTTTCAAAAAAGTACCGCCTGTTCGGAATATTTGTTAACTGGTCATGGTAAGCCATCTCTTTTAGTTGATGCTGCTGTTTTCTTCTTTCCGAAATATTGCGGCAAATCGTCTGCACGGCCTTAATTTGGTGATATTCAACAAGACCTCCATTCAACTCAACATCAATGATCGACCCATCCATTCTTTGAATCTGGCGTTCGATGGGACCTTTCACATATCCACCTGACAATAACGTATTCAGACGTTTGCGTACATCTTCACACGGCTCATTATAAAGGAATTTTTTTATATCCTGACCAAGTAACTCTACAGCTTTCTCCGCTCCCAGTAAATCCATTCCTGCCTGATTCACATAAATGATGCGATCTTCTTCGTCATGAAGAAAAATCGAGTCCGGAGAAGTTTCGACGACCGATTCATAACGACTTTCGCTTTCTATACGTTGACGTTCTTTCTCTTCAATCAGCTTCATCATCCGGGCAGATTCCATTTTTATGTATAGCAGATAAGTCTCTCCCACTTCTACTGATTGAATAGAATAAGAAATTTGAAACGGATTAGGGGAAAGGTCAGAGCTCTCCGCTAAATGGCCGCTAAAGTTCTCCGATCTTTTCATCGTCTCCTCAATATGTTGCCGTTTCGCCTCACAATAAAGGTCACCTAAAGCATATCCTTCCAAGTCTCCATACACCCGTTGCATCGTGGCATTGATATAGGTGAAAATCATCTTCCCTTTTACTTTTTGAATGATGGCTAGCGCATCACTCAAATGATGAGATATGTTTTTTAATAGTGATGGTTGGTTGATTAAGGAATGGATGGCATTCATATATAAGCACTTCTTTCCTGTTAAAAAATAAGGTGAAAAGAACTAGAAAATAATGTATTAACTTAAAAAATTATAACACTAGTTCATTATTTCCTTCCATTTATAAACAGACTTTTTACATTTTTCTTAATCATCCGCCTTACATACTCTAATAGACCATCAAATCCAACATCCTGTGTTTTATTTCATTTCAATAATGACAATCATTTCCTACATAGGTTTATCTGAATTCGGGGAGGGTAAATAAACCGAAAGCTTTCAGGAGATGAGCCAAATGAAGATCTCTAAAAATTTTGTTCTTACACTCCTTCTATACTCCCTATTCATTCTCACTGCTTCGGCGATTCATCACCTTTTATCGCCACCCCCTATTCAATATGTCAGGAGTATCATTTGCTTCGGATTAGCCCCTGCTTTAATCCTTTATGCGAATGACAAACAACTTTGGTTCCGTTTCAGTCTCCGCTGGGTCATAAAAGTAAGCCGCCGCCCGATTTTAAGTTCATTCCTCTTCGTAGTGGGGGCACTCGCAAGCTTCGATTTGGCTTTTCATCTTCCGTTTAGTCCGTATGTTCACCTCTTCCTTTTATGGTTCGGGTCTTTCTTTTACTGGGCACCTTTATTGCTGCAGTGCTCTTTCATCAAACTCCCAAACTACATGAGACGCTTTCTTTATATCATGCTGACATCCCTATTATTTGTGCTCTATCATGAAGCTTCTTCCTACTTCAATGGCGTGTATGAATCTGAGGCCTTTTTTTACACAGGTGTGATAATCATGATTATCCAGCTGTTCGCCTTAATCATGGAGTGGGCCGATGCAGAGAAAAATACTGATCCTGTAAACGTAAAAGGATATTTCAAATCCGTCTCCAAAAACTAATCTCCCAACGCTTTCCTTTTTACATAAAAACGCGAGATGTTTAGGCTGTTTCCGTTTGTTCAATGTTAGATACGAGGGAAACGGAGAGCCATCCTGGTGAATAGTCTGCCCCCTGTGCTTTCACCTGAGGAAGCACAGGGTTGCACAGCCTTCTCTGACATGCAGGAAAAGGATAGAAAAAGCCGGATTCCTTTAATTAGGAATCCGGCTTTTTTCATTCATTAACGAGGGGTCATAAATAATTGTGTCCAGTATCTCTTATAAGGCCCTGCACCTTCCATGTATCCTACACCAATATGTGTGAAGTCTTCATGTAAGATGTTAGCCCTATGGCCGTCACTGTTCATCCATCCTTCTACAACTTCCTCAGGGGTCCGTTGACCGGCGGCAATGTTTTCCCCCGCTGCCTGGTAACGGAAATCGAACTCGTCCATCATATCAAATGGCGAGCCATAGGTCGGTGAGGTATGGCTGAAATAACGTTTGTCCGCCATATCCTGTGACTTCACATTGGCTAATGCGCTCAAACGATTATGCGTTTGTAATGGCTCGAGTCCCCGCTCTTCCCGCTCTTTATTGACCAGCGCAACAACCTCTTGTTCGAATTCTTTCAATTCATATCCAGAGAGTGAATCCTCTGATACCCGTTCAGTCGGGGAATCTGAAGCGGCTTGCTCTTCAGGAGGTACGTCGGGGTATTTCCATTCCACATCTTCAAGGAACTTAAAGAACGACTGGACATCTACTGCAAAATTTTGAAACTCATTTTTTATATCTGTATTCTCTACTAAGCCCTGCACATGTTGCGATACCCTTTCATAGGAAGCCCGCGGGCCTTCTTTCCAAAAGTCCTGGGCAGATACTGGTGTCGCAATGACGATGATCACAAACAAGGCCACAAGAAAGAGAAAAAACTTTTTAATCATATGGATTCTCTCCTTACTTCACGCTAGAAGTACTCTCTTCCAGTATTCCATGGCATCGCTCTGAAGGCAAACGGCAATATTTAACGTTGGGAGAACCTTAATTTCCCTTTATAAATCTCTGCTTTGTGGAGGGGCAGCTCCAAATCACGCGCAAACTTCTTCAAACGTTTCTCTTCTACAGGGTTCACCAGGGAAACCACCGTTCCTTCTTGAGAACCAATTCTCCCGGTCCGGCCTGCACGGTGGATATAGGATGTTATATCTTTAGGAACATCAAGGTTAATGATATGGTTGATCTCTATAATATCCAGTCCTCTGGCAGCCACATCTGTTGCAAGTAGTAATGGATATTCCCCTTTTCGGAATTCCTTAATCGCCTTCGCACGTTGTTCTTTTTTGGCATCACTGTGCAACAAGCCAATATCCAGGTGTTTGTACGTAAGTTTCTCGGCCATGACGTTCAACTTAGCAATATCCTGCATGAACGCAAGACCCTTGAATGCTTCCATACGCGCCAGTTTTCTTAATGTCTCGATTTTTTCTCTGTCTTCACAAACAATATAGGTATGAGTCACATCCGGTTTTTTTAGTTCTTCTGTAACCCGAATCACTTCTGCTTCTTCATCCATGAAAGTTTGAGCTATTTCAATGACCTCATCAGGCAATGTCGCGGAAAACAACAACGTCTGCGTATCACGCATCGTACTTTTCAACACATCTTCAACGGTATGGATGTGTTCCGGAACAAGTAGTTGATCTGCTTCGTCCATAATGACGGCTTTGATTTCATGTGCCTTCAATTTTTTCTTTTGTATCAATTCATACACTCGACCTGGTGTGCCAACCACGATGTGCGGCTTTTTCTTCAGCTTGTCCATCTGTCTCTTGATATTCGCTCCACCAATCATCGTCATGCTGGTGATGCCGCTTCCCTTTGTCCAAGTCTGGACTTCCTGATGAATCTGCATAACTAATTCATGAGAAGAAGCCATGATTAATACTTGTGTATGCTTCTGCTCAGGATCTACTTTTTCAATGAGCGGGAGTAAATAAGCCAGAGTTTTCCCACTGCCGGTCGGAGCTTCAGCTACCACATCTGTTCCTTGTAAAATGAAAGGAATGGCCTGTTCCTGAACTTTCGTCAAGCTCTCATATCCTGAAACCTGCCAAGCCTCTTTCGTAGATGGGGATAATTCCTCAAACCACGATTGATTGATCTCTGTCATCTATAATCTTTCCTTTCCATATATCTTTAAATTCCTACTATACCCTTCTATTACCCACCCCGCCCTTCAATTAAAGCTCCCGATTGTGGAAGACTCAGTTTCGAGACTTTGGTTGAGTGGGTGGGGGCTGCGGGGAATAGCTCGCTTTCCAGCCACCCCTGACGCTCAACAAAGCAACGAACCCCGAAACTTCTTGTGATCGAGTCTTCTACAATCCTGCCATTTAGTTGAAGAGGGAGTTTTGTATATAAAAAATAGACCTCTTTCCATATTGGATAATGGAGAGGCCTTTCATACATGATCCATAGCTTATTCTTATTATACCACCATTAAGAAGAAGATTCGATAAACTTCTTCAAATGCTGAAGATGGTCTTGATCTTCTTTTTTGATAATCTGCTTGATGAGCGGTTTCATCAATTTGTTTCGTAAGCCCTCCGTGTAAAGCTCCCCTTGGAAGTCTACCCTTGTTCCTTCTGAAGTTTGAACGAAATCATAATGATACCGTAAATCCAATCCATGCTGATGACTGCGGACAGAGTATTTACGATTGGGATCAAAGTCGGTGACCTCAATGATTGATCGTGCTTTTCTGCCTCTGATTTCACGAGTTTCCTGGAACCTGTATCCTTCTTTGACAGGACCTTCACTCAAGAGTTGTACATCAATGACTGTATCCATAATTTCAGGACTGTTACTGAAATCCGTAGCCATCTCAAAAACTTCTTCTACCGGCTTTTTGATGATGATGGACTGATTCATAAAAGCCATAAACATCCTCCTCTGTAAAAAGCTCTATCCCCTATATTCGCTTTCCACACTCCGACTCCTTTTTTACGTGACAAGAATATCCTGGCAAAACACACACAAGCTAAAGGAAGCACTCAAGAAAAGCGAGGTATATGTATATGGGTTGGATCTCCGTCGTTCCTTTCATCGTGGTCATTATTGCAGCTATATGGACCAAACAAGTTATCCCCAGTCTATTATTCGCTGTTGTCGTGGCTGGTTACATTATCGACCCGCACTGGCTGGGCGGAATGATGACCGCCTTAGGGTTTATCATTGAAGGATTGAGAGATGAAGCCAACTTGAAGATCATCCTTTTTCTATATGCCTTCTCCGCTCTCATTGGACTTGTGAAAATGTCCGGAGGCATCAAAGGATTCGTCAAAGAAGCAACCGAACGGATTGATCATAAAAAGGGCGCATTCATCCTCACCTGGTTATCTTCATTAGGGACTTTCAGTGCCCCAAGCTTTCGGATCGTTACCATCGGACCTGTGATGAAAGCTTTGAGAAGGAACATCCCAATGACAAAACAGGAGCTTGGTTTTGTCATTGAAACGACAGCCTCTCCCCTCGTTGTTTTAATTCCAATTGCCACGGCATTTGTTGGATACATGACTTCGGTTATTGAGCTGTCTTTGCAGCAGGCGAACACGGAAGGAGACGCTTATTCCTTATATATCAGCAGCATTCCGTTTAATTTCTTCGCCTTTTCCATGCTGGCTGTAGGTTTCTACATGAGTTTTTTCCATAAAAACAAGAAGCCTGCAACCGATGCAGAAAACATGGATCAGGAAAAAAAGGAAGATGATGATCAGTGGGAAGACTGCCATCCGGCGGTTACGAAAAACCTCCCTGCTCAACCATGGCATTTAATTGTTCCGTTGATCAGTGTCATCGCCCTGACGTTCTTTCTTATGTATATGGTGGGGATCAGAGATGGAAAATCAGGGTTTGATGCTCTGATCAATGCCAATGTTCTTGATGCTATGGTGCTAGCTGTTGTCCTTACCTTAATTGGATTTGTCGTGTATTTGAAATTTCGTAACGAGAAGCTTAGGAAAATGATGAATACCCTTGTTGATGGAGGAAACGAAATGATGAGCGTCATCGTTCTCCTTGCCATGGTATGGGGATTGAGCAGCGGATCCGAAGCATTAAAATTTGCAGATACCATTTCTAAGTCTTTCGATTGGATTCCCGCAGGTTTTGTAGCCGTTATCCTATTTGTAGTCGGTTGCGGGCTTTCTTATTTCATCGGCTCTTCCTGGGGCACATGGGGGATTCTCATGCCGGTTGGAATATCGATCGCCACTGTAGCCGGAAGTTCACTGCCCATTGTCATCGGAGCTGTTTTTGCCAGTGGAACATTCGGGGCTTTCGCATCTCCTTTAAGTGATGATACGAATACGACAGCTGGAATTTTGAATTTGAATCCGATTAAGTATGCAAAATTCAAGCTGAAACCGGCTCTCATTGCGGCCGGGTTCGCTTCTGTCCTCTATTTTGGTTTATCTTTCTTTTTATAATAGAATTCGAAAAAAAAGTCCTTCCGCCAAAGGGCTTTTTTCAATTCAAGGACCCTTCCCTTCCGTCACTCGCACAATCTTGAAAAGCCCCCATCTATACCCTCATTTTCTTTCTGTTCAATTTTGCAAAATTAACAACTACAAAAACCACACACTGAAACCCCTTACATAACCCAAGGATAGCGGTTATACTAAACTCACAAGATGATCATCAAAACAAACCATAATTTATATTTTTGCAAAAATGCACCAATAAGTTCGAACAAGGGGGATCCCCATGGTATTGGATAAAAGACGCGCGCACTTATTATCTATGATTCAGCAAACAACCAATCCCATTCCCACAAAGGATCTAGTCGATAAAATGAAAGTGTCCCAGCGGACCATTTACTATGATATCGATCAAATCAATAGTTGGCTGCTTGCCCAAAACCTGGATCCGATTCAAAGCAAGCATGGAAAGGGATTGTTTCTACCTCATTCATCAAAAGCCCATCTGAAGGAAAATCAGGAGGAGAGCTTTGATGACTGGCAGTACCAACTATCCAGGCAGGAACGTGAGATTCTCATCAAAGCAAAAATCTTACTGGAAGAACACGAAGCAACGATGCAGCATTTTATGGATCTGACCAGCATGAGCCGGGGGACCATCGCCAAAATGATTAAAACCATCAGACAGGACTTTAAAGATGTAGGCCTCGAGCTTTATTACCAAAGAAATATCGGTTATCGGCTGAATGGCCCCGAGGATATAAAGAGAACGGTGCTTTCCAATATTCTCGCTACCATATTCTCACAACCCGACTGGCAAAACGTGAGAAATAAAGTTCATCAGATGATTCAGCCGGAATCCGACACCTGGTCTAAAGAAACAGAACATAGGCGCAAAGTAAAAAGAATCCTTTTCGAAGCCGAAAAGGAATTAGGATTGACACTTACAGATGAAATGGTAGAAATCCTTTGCTTCCAATTATTGATGATAAAAAAACGAATCGATGATGAGAAGTATATCACCGTCCAAACAGCAGAAAAGCAAGTTCTTAAACAGACCAAAGCTCACCAGGGGGCTTTACTCATTACAAACGCCCTTGAAGGATGGTGGGAAATCGATTTTCCTGAGGATGAAGTTTGTTTCATTACTATGAATCTATTAGGTTCTAAAGTTCAACATGATGACTTCAGCCGATATTCCGAACAGGAATTATCAGGGTTGAAAGAAGTCATTTATCAGATGATCCACGATTTCCAACTGTATTCCTGCGTGGTGTTCGATGATAAGGAAGGACTGGCAGAAAACCTGATTTCTCACATCAAGCCCACCTATTACCGATTGAAATACGGCGTGAAAATCGCCAACGATTTAGCAGACACCATCCAAGAGACCTATCCTGATATCTTCCACCTGACAAAACGGGTGGTGAAGCACTTAGAGATTTATGTCGGGAAGGTGATTCCAGATGAGGAAGCTGCCTATATCACTTTACACTTCGGAGGGTGGCTCACAAAAGAAAAGAAACAGGTGGAGACAAAGCATACAGCCATCATCGTTTGCGAAAACGGTATCGGCACATCCAATATGTTACGAACTCAACTTGAAAATTTAATTGCCGGCTTGAACATCACGGATACCTTATCCATGAGAGAGTACCAAAGAAACACTCATCAGGCGGATGTTATTTTTTCAACAAAGTTCATAAAAACGAAAGACATTCCTGTGGTCCATGTTCCCGCGATTTTAACCAATGTTGAGAAAGAACGAGTCATTCAGCGAATGAATGAACTTTTCGGTTCGAGTTCGACAGAGAACGATCCGGCGGACGACTTGATGGATGTCATTGAACGCCATGCGACGGTTCATCGAAAGGACGAACTAAAAAAAGAATTGTCTTACCTTATAGAAAAAAATACCCCGCAGACAAAGGAGCGGAAAAAGCCCATGCTCAATGAATTATTGACAGCACAAACGATACAGTTCAGAGACCAGATCTCCAATTGGGAAGAAGCGATTCAAGTGGCCTCCAAGCCATTGCTCGATCAACAGCACATCCGTCCGGAATACGTCCAGGCGATGATCGATAACGTGAATGAACTAGGTCCTTATATTGTCATTGCGCCAGGAATTGCTATTCCCCACGCACGTCCGGAAGCGGGCGTTGAACAACTGGGGATGAGTTTGTTAAGACTAAAAGACCCGGTTTATTTTTCTGACAAAGATAAGCACAGGGCACAGCTTGTCATCGTACTGGCAGCCATTGATAATCAAACCCATTTAAAAGCATTAGCGCAGCTTACAGAACTGCTGTCTGATGACAGCCAGGTAGAGCGTTTAATAGAGGCTGATCACTCAGATCAGGTCATAGATCTTATCAACCAAACAGTAGAAGTTTAAACTCATAGAGGAGGAATTTGTAATGAAAAAAGTATTAGTTGTATGTGGAAACGGTTTAGGAAGCAGCATGATTGTGGAGATGAATATTAAAGCAGCACTGAACGAAATGGGGAAAGAAGCAGAAGTATCTCACACCGATTTAACAACAGCCAAAACGGAACAAGCAGATGTCTATTTAGGTTCTGAAGATATCGTAGAAAGTCTGGAAGACGGACAAAAAAATGTCGTGAAACTAAGGAACCTTATGGATAAGAACGAGCTTCGTGAAGCATTGGAAGCGCAGAATTTATAAAGTCCCATAACCCTATTAAACTACAAAGGAGCGTCTCCCATGATTGATTTAATAATGAAAGACATCTTAGGTACACCTGCGATCCTTGTCGGTTTATTTGCCCTGATTGGACTCCTGGTGCAGCGCAAAAATACAGGGGATGTTGTCTCCGGAACGCTTAAGACGGTCATGGGCTTCGTCATCCTGGGGGCTGGTGCGAATGTTCTCGTACAGTCCCTGGGACAATTCAGCAGTATGTTCAATGAAGCCTTTGCTGTAGATGGAGTCATCCCGAACAATGAAGCGATTGTTGCCCTTGCCCAGGAAAGCTTCGGGACAGAAACTGCGATGATCATGTTATTCGGAATGGTCGTCAATATTATTCTTGCAAGAGTCAGCCCTTTTAAATATATCTTTCTGACCGGCCACCATACGATGTTCATGGCCTGCCTGATTTCTGTCATTTTATCCACTGGTGGTTTTTCAGGCATCACCCTGATTATCCTTGGGTCTATGATCCTTGGAGCATTGATGGTTCTTTTCCCTGCCATGCTTCAGCCTTTCACACGAAAAGTTACGGGTTCTGATGATTTTGCCATCGGGCACTTCGGGTCGATCGGCTATCTTGTTGCTTCTTTTGTAGGAAAGCGCGTCGGAAAAGGATCAAAATCAACAGAAGAAATCAAAGTGCCAAAGTCACTAGGTTTTCTAAGAGACACATCAGTTTCTGTATCTTTAACAATGATCATTCTGTTTTTCGTTGTTGCAGGTGCAGCAGGTCCCGCTTTTGTTGAAGGTGAACTGAGCGCCGGACAGAACTTTCTAGTCTTCGCATTCATGCAAGGACTGACATTCGCAGCCGGGGTCTATATTATTTTAGCCGGAGTGCGTATGCTTCTTGGTGAAATCGTTCCTGCGTTCAAAGGTATTGCGGATAAAGTCGTCCCTAACGCTAAACCCGCGCTTGATGCTCCAGCCATCTTCCCTTTCGCAGGGAATGCTGTCATCATCGGATTTCTATCCAGCTTCATTGCGGGCCTTGTAAGCATGTTATTCTTACCTTTACTAGGTTTGAAAGTTATCGTTCCAGGGTTGGTTCCACACTTCTTCACTGGTGCCGCTGCCGGAGTATTCGGTAATGCTACTGGCGGTCGAAGAGGAGCGGTGATCGGCTCAATGGCCAACGGTGTCATGATCAGCTTCCTTCCGGCTCTATTATTACCGGTACTGGGATCTTTAGGCTTCCAAGGAACAACTTTCGGAGATGCTGACTTTAGTGTAATCGGAGTCATTTTAGGAAATATGATTAATCTCATTGATTCCAACATGGCCATTTTTGCAGTGATCATTCTTCTTCTGGCCATCCCTTTTTTATTCGGCCGCAAATCAAAAACAACCGAAGAAAACAGTAATGCAGATGTCGCATAAATAGAAGGAAGCACTCCCTTTATTGTCAGGGAGTGCTTTTTATTTAATCCGCACCTTCTTCCATGCGAAAAATTATGAAACGTTTGGGGAGGGTTCCACAATGAAAGACTATCCTATTTACCTTTGGTCTACAGTGTTTCTCAGTTCAATGTTAGGTTGGGGTCTATTCCCTTTAGTAGGAACAGGGGCTTTTGCCATACCTGTAATCGCTCTTTTAATTCTTATTTCCAACCAACTGAATCGATTGGGAAATCAGCGTAATCAAGAGTAATGGATGATTGTAAAGTTATGAACAGAACGTCCAGTACATGCAGCCGATTCGCCGGTGCCTGGCACCAACTCATATTTGAAGTCACTTAAAAGCAAGGATACACTCTGAAGTGCACCCTTGCTTTCCTTTTTACTATTTAATTGGAAGGAATAAGCGGTAACTTGTTTCAGCACCAGTATAAGGTTTGTATTCCTCGAATCCGAATCCTTCCACCTGTTGATAGCCTTCATCCTCGATCCACTTATGCAGATAAGCGTAAGGATTAAAGTCATGAACCGAAGGGTCATATTCAAGCATGGCATACGTATGAGCAGGGATGGTCTTTGTAATCATGTTTGGCGGAATTTTCTCGAAGCTATCGACCTCTACAGCAGCAATCCAATAAAAGGCATCGGTCATCTCATTCCAATTTGGCGGATCGACGAACATTCCGATGGAACGCGGGGCGTTGACCCTGTTTCTTACTTTCGGCAAATTGGTCGTATGGAACTGCTCCATCAATCGCGGAATTTTATATTCCCGTTCATCCATCATGGTTTGACAAGAGACACCCACGACCTTGATATTGGACCTACGAACAACCTGGGGTTCCACAGCGGTTGTCAATTGCTTACTCATTGCATGGCCACTCCTTTTGGTTTTGAATATTCTCCCTAACTACTTCCACATCGATCCTAGATTTCCTTGTAAAATTTGTGTGTTCGATGAAATTCGTAGCCTTTCGACCTTCTTTTTACATGATTTTATTTATGAGGTCCTATTCCTATATCCTATTGTTGGTTCCGTCTGAATTATGCTCATAAATTCACTTCCAACCGACGACCGCTTGTAAAATGGCCTTTTGGACATGCATCCGATTTTCAGCCTGCTGAAAGACCGCCGAATGACTCCCGTCAATGACGCTTGCTGTTACTTCTTCCCCTCGATGGGCAGGAAGACAATGCAAAAAGGAGACATTCGATTTAGCTTTGTTCACCAATGCTTCATTCACTTGGTAGTCTTTGAAATCCAACAAGCGTTTTTCACTCTCCTCTTCCTGCCCCATACTTGTCCACACATCCGTGTAAATGACGTCCGCTTGTTTCACAGCCTTTTCTGGATTCTTCTCTAGTACAACGGATCCGCCATACCGCTTCGCCAATGCTTGTGATTTCTCGGTAATCAAAGGATCAGGCTGATATCCATCAGGGGCTGAGACGACCATTTCCATCCCCATCATAGCCGCTAAAATCATCAGTGAATGAGCGACATTGTTCCCGTCACCGATGTAAACAACCTTCACTCCACACAAGCGACCTTTCAGTTCTAAAATGGTGAAGATATCAGCTAAAGCCTGACACGGGTGATAGATATCACATAAGCCGTTAATGACAGGTACAGAGGCGTGTTCAGCTAGCTCTTTCAACCTTCCGTGGGAGGTCGTTCTGAACATGATGGCATCAACGTATCCAGAGAGCACACGTGCCGTATCCGCAATGGTTTCACCGCGGCCGACCTGAATGTCCCTTGTGTTTAAATAAAGGGCATGACCGCCCATCTGAACCATGCCGACTTCAAACGAAACACGCGTTCTTGTCGAAGATTTTTCAAAAATCATCGCCAGGTTTTTCCCTTTCAATGATTGGGAATACGGGTTTTCCTTTAAATGTTGGGCCTGCGCTAACAATTGGGATACCTCGGCTTGATTGTAATCAAGCCAAGTCAGAACGTCTTTCCCATGCATTGAGCCATCCGTTGTGTACATTTGTTCCATTAAATTCATTACGATCGCACTCCTTCTCGTTTATTACCCGGCAGAGGGGCGGGGAAGAAATCCTTACAAGTCAACGATTGGATATAAGCATCGAACGTTGCTTTCTCACTAAAAACGGTTATTCCATTTTTCACAGCCTGTATTCTTCGTTCGCTATCCTGCGAACTTGATCCATCATTAACATAAATAGCAGCTTCCTCTAGCTTTAGCCACTCGTCAAAGTCCTTGAGTGACAAAGTAGAATCCCCTTCGACAAAGCAGGAATCTCTTACTTCTAGCGCATTCGGTAAGTGGGAGAACACTTTTCGCAGAGCTTCATCTGTGGTCTTTCCAAGGCACATCCCCTCACCTGTTGATTTCATATTCGGACCAAGCTTATGATCCACTTCCGTCAAAGCATAGGAAGAGAACACAGGATATTTCACGGCTGTTTGCTCAAAGACAGGTGTTGGAATGGACATCAAATCGACCTTACCGGATGCCAATACACGGACGGCTAAATCAACAAGGGGAACGTCTGCCACCTTGCTCACAATCGGTACCGTCCGACTCGCTCTCGGGTTCACTTCCAGCACATACACGTTTTCTCCACTCAGTAAAAATTGGATGTTCATGATTCCTTTGTAATTAAAATGGCATACGATTTTATGGCTGTAGGATTCGATGGTCTTTTTGACATCATCACCAAGCGTTGATGGAAAAAGGGCCATACTGTCTCCCGAATGCACTCCTCCCGGTTCTAAATGTTCAATGATCTCAGGAAGATAGATATTTTCACCGTCCGCCACGAGGTCCACCTCTACTTCTTTTCCTTGCATAAAGGTGTCCAGCACAACGGGGTAGTGTCGTTCATCCGCTTCTTGAAGCGACTGTTTCAATTCGCTCATATCCTTGACTATGACCATTCCCTGACCGCCGATGACATAAGACGGGCGGCAAAGAATCGGAAAAGAGTAATGTTCTGCCGCTTTTAGCGCTTCATTTTTTGTATGACAAGTGGTTCCTGAAACATATGGGATGTTCAAAACATTTAATGCCGCATAGAATTTATCTCTGTCCTCGAGCGCATCTAAAACGTCTGTCTCAACTCCAGCAAGCGGCACCCCTTCCGCTTCTAGATCGGCTGCTAAATTGATGGCTGTCTGTCCGCCAAACGATGTGAATACAAGGTCAATGTCTTCGTGATCAACGATGGATGTTATGATTTCTTTTTGAATCGGTTCAAAGTAAAGGCGATCCGCTGTTTCATAATCCGTACTAACGGTTTCCGGATTGTTGTTCACCATAACGGTCGTCCACCCTTGTTTTTGCAGACTTTGAATGGCTTTCACCGCACTATAATCAAATTCAACTCCCTGGCCGATTCGAATCGGTCCGGATCCGAGAATCAACGCTTTTTTCTTCCCAGGAAGTGGTGAAATTTCATTCACACCTGCAAATGTGCTGTACACATAGTTGGTAGCTGCTTCAAATTCCGCTGCACATGTATCGACGAGCTTGAATTGACGAATAATCCCGAAAGCTTCTCTCTTTTTTTGCACTTCTTTTTCAGATATACCAACAAGGCGAGAAATCTCCTTATCTGAAAACCCACAAACTTTCACTTTTCTAAGAAGTCCTTCATCCAATGTCTCCTGCTGCAGGCTCTTTTCTAAACCGACAAGGTTTTGCAGCACCTGTAAAAAGAAGCGATCAATCTTCGTTTTCTCGTGAATCATCTCCAGACTTTCTCCTTCTCTTAAAAGGTGGAGAATAGCGAAGTAGCGCAAGTCTGTTGGTTTCTCCAGGTGATCCCATGGGTTCTGAATGTTGGGGATGTTCGTATCCAGGGATTGGACAGCTTTTTGAAAAGCCCCTTCCAATGTCCGGTCGATGGCCATGACTTCCCCTGTCGCACGCATCTTCGTTCCGAGTTTTCGGTCTGCTTCTGAAAACTTATCGAACGGCCAGCGTGGGAATTTAACGACGACATAATCAAGCGCTGGCTCAAAACTTGCGTACGTATAGCCCGTAAGCGGATTTTCAAGCTGGTCAAGCGTATAGCCAAGAGCCACTTTTGTCGCCATTTTAGCAATCGGATAACCTGTGGCTTTCGAAGCCAGTGCTGATGAACGACTAACGCGCGGATTAATCTCAATGACATAGTATTGACGACTTTCTGTATCAAGCGCGAATTGAACATTACATCCTCCAATTACATCGAGTTCAGAAACAATCTTGAACGCTGCTGTACGGAGCATTTGGTAATCGTTATCCGACAATGTCTGGGAGGGAGCGACAACAATAGAGTCTCCCGTATGAACACCCACCGGGTCGAAGTTTTCCATATTACAAACGGAAATACACGTCCCATTGTGGTCCCGCATGATCTCATACTCAACTTCCTTGAAACCTGCGATACTCTTCTCAACAATGACCTGGTGGATTGGACTCGCTTTGAGCCCCGTCGCAATCAACTCTTCCAGTTCTTCCGGTCTGTGAACGATTCCACCCCCACGTCCTCCAAGCGTATATGCAGGTCGACTGATGATCGGATAACCGACTTTTCCAGCAAAAGCTTCCGCCTGCTCAATTGTCGTAATGACTTCACTCTCGGGAACCGGTTGGGACAATTCATGCATCAATCCGCGGAACAACTCTCTGTCCTCCCCTTTTTGAATCGAATGGACACTGGTCCCTAACAACTCGAGATCATAGGCCTGCAAAACGCCTTCTCTTTCCAATTCAACGGCTAGGTTGAGCGCTGTCTGTCCCCCGAGTCCAGCAAGGAGCGCATCCGGTTTTTCCAGATCAATGATTTTCGTTAAGCTTTCAACCGTCAAGGGTTCACAATACACGACATCTGCCACGTCATGGTCTGTCATGATGGTTGCCGGATTGTTGTTGACGAGGATAACCTCACACCCTTCTTCTTTCAACGCGAGACACCCTTGCGTCCCTGAGTAATCAAATTCTGCTGCCTGCCCGATCATGATTGGACCTGACCCAATGACTAATATTTTACGAGACATGTGCCTTCACTCCTTTGTTCTTTACAAGTGTAAGAAAGTGATCAAACAACCATTCCGCATCTTTCGGCCCGGGATGGGCTTCAGGATGGAATTGTGCGGACATAATCAGCTTCTTCTCATGCATCAGTCCTTCAATGGAACCGTCATTAACGTTATAAAACCTTGTTACGAGCGGCGTCCCATTCAGGCTTCCTTCTTTGACCACATAGTTATGATTCTGCGAAGATAGAAACACTTTTCCTGATACCACGTCTTTGACTGGATGGTTCGCGCCGCGGTGACCGAATGTCAGCTTCGTCGTATCCCCTCCAAAAGCAAGAGCGATGACCTGATGCCCCATACAGATTCCAAAAGCCGGAAACTTCTCCAAAGCCTTTTTCAAAAACGGTAAAAAGTCGACAGTATCCTTTGGATCCCCTGGTCCATTCGATAATACAATAGCGTCTGGTTGGAGCGTATCCAGCATTTCGATTTTGGAGAAAGGAAGGACCGAGACACGGACACCTCTTTCAAGAAGAGCATTCAAAATCGATTTCTTCCAACCGAAGTCGATGAGTGCCACATGCACCCCTGCTTCTCCATAAGTATCAATCGTTTCACCACATACCTGCTGAATCTGATGAGTCTTTGTCGGCTTGAATAGATAATCTGTCTCGAAAGAAAGGGCGGCTTGCTGGGTTCCTTCTGCGCGAATGGCCTTGGTCACTTCTCTCGTATCTACTTCTGTCATGTATGGAATGTTTTGTTCGTCCAGATAAGATCCTAAGGACTTCCTTGCCTGAAAATGTGAAGGAGTTTCCGCACATTGGTACATGACCACACCACTTACTTGAATCTCTTTGCTTTCTCCATCCTCATCGTTGATCCCATAATTTCCTATCAATGGATACGTAAATACGACAATCTGCCCCTTATAAGAAGGATCGGTGAGAACTTCCTGGTAACCCGTCATGCCGGTGAAGAAGACGACCTCCCCTTGGACGCTTCGATCAAAGTGCTGTGAAACCTCCCCTTCAAATGATGTTCCGTCTTGTAAACATAAGTATCCTTTCATTCCATCACCCCATAAAATGAATATTTATTATATATTACGTATTTTTATACATTTAACTTTTGAGAAAGACGGTGTTGAACACGAATGTGAACATCACCGTCTATACATTTTTTATGCTTTTTGAAGACTGTCTTCATACTGTTGAATCGCTTCGGTAATTAAAGCAACAGCTTGGTCCATCTCCTCATATTCCACAGTCAATGGAGGAAGCAGCCTCAAAACGTTCGGGCCGGCTACTACAGCCAAGAGTCCTTTTTCTCTTAATGAGTGAACGATTTGGATCGCTTCACCGGATATGGAAATACCCAACATCAATCCTTCACCGCGTACTTCTTTCACACTATTAAAGCGCGCCAATGAATCTTCAAGCTTACCTTTGAACACCGTCCCTTTCTCTTTAACAGAGTCCAGGAAATCATTAACAAAGATTTTCTCAAGCGTCGCTTTCACCGCCGCTGACGCTAACGGATTTCCACCGAACGTAGAACCATGAGATCCTGCGGTGAAGGAATCTTTTAATTCAGCTTTCCCTATCATAGCCCCGACAGGGAACCCACTCCCCAATCCTTTGGCAGCTGTCACGATGTCAGGATCCAGTCCATGGTGTTGATAAGCAAAGGCTTTTCCTGTACGGCCGATTCCAGTTTGTACTTCATCAATGATTAAAAGGGCGCCTAATTCCCGGCATTTATCTTCGACCGTTTTCAGGAACTCCCTGGTCCCCGGTACGACTCCACCCTCTCCCTGGATGACTTCGACCATGATCGCAGCCACATGGCCGTCATGCACTTCCTCTATTCTTTGTACATCGTTATAAGGGAAGTATTCAAAAGTCGGAAGTAGAGAACCGAAGCCTTCATGAATCTTTTCCTGCCCGGTTGCACTCATTGTAGCAAAGGTCCGTCCGTGGAACGATTGCTTGAATGTAATAATTTTCTCTCTCCCTGTATGTTTACGGGCGAGCTTGATGGCCGCTTCATTCGCTTCTGCCCCACTATTACAGAAAAAGACGTAATCGAGTCCAGACGCTTCACTCAATAAATTCGCCGCTTCTTCCTGGACGGGGATTTGGTACAGGTTTGATACGTGCCAAACCTTGTTCAACTGTTCTTGTAACGCTTCCTGAACTTCTGGAGGTCGATGCCCGAGATTACAGACAGCTATTCCGGATACGAAATCTAAATAGTCTTTACCTTGATCATCGGTCACCGTTGTTCCCTGACCAGATACAATGGTTAATGGAAAACGATTATACGTAGGAAATAAACTCACTCAACGGGCTCCTTTCTTTTCGCTCGGATGGATGTGCCATTCAACATGTCGCCTTCCATCAAAGGCTTTTTACCACTCACTATCTTAACTTCTTCTAAATGGTCGGATAAGGCTTCCGTTGCTGAATGAACTTTCGGAATCATTCCACCATAGATGGTTCCTTGATCGATCATTCCTTCAATTTCTTCGGGGGTTGTGAGCGCAAGTATTTCATCTTCGACGAGTATGCCTGGGACATCCGTCACATAAAGGAGTTTTTCAGCACCGACAGCTGTAGCAATAGCTCCTGCAGCCACATCGGCGTTAATATTTACCGTCTGATGATCATCCGTTCTCCCAAAAGGGGCAACCACTGGAAGGTAGCCTTCATCAAGAAGCTTTTGGAGTAGCACTGGGTCCACCTCTCTAACCTCTCCTACAAGTCCCAGATTTTCCTTATCCAAGTAATCGGCTTGCAGCAATGAGGCTTCAGATCCTTTGACTCCGACAGCTTTCATTCCCTTTTTCATCAGATGGCCTGTGATCTTTCCATTCACAGAACCCCCAAGAACCATTTCTACAACCTCTAGCGTCTCCGGAGTCGTTTTTCGTAACCCGTCAAAAAATTCACCTTCGATATTCAGTTGATCCAGCAATCTTGTGATCGCAGGACCTCCGCCATGAACAATGATCACTTGATAATGTTTCTGCAGGTCCTGAAAGCTGTTATAAAAATCATCGGTGAGTTGATCGAGCATACTTCCTCCGAGCTTTATGACAATAACAGGCTTAGGTTCTGTAACTGGCATTGATTTTGACGTAGTCATAAGTCAAGTCACACCCCCACGCCGTGCCTTCCCCGTCTCCTTCACTAAGACGGATGGTAATTTTCACTTCTTCATTGTCCAAGTCTTCGGTTGCTTGTTCTTCAGAAAATGGGCAAGGGGTTCCGTTACTGAATACCAGTTGATCTTCAATGTAAATATCACACTGATTCGGATCCACTTCAGCGTCACTATGGCCGATCGCGCCGACAATCCTTCCCCAGTTGGCATCCAACCCGTAGACAGCTGTCTTCACCAAGCTTGAACCAACCACTTTCTTACCTATAACTCTCGCTTCTTCGTTTGTACGAGCACCGGTAACCACTACTTCAATCAGCTTTGTGGCCCCTTCTCCATCTTTGGCGATTTGTTTGGCAAGATCTTCACAAACGAGCTGAAGAGCGGTCTGAAAAGCTCCCCAATCCGGGTGTTCTTCTGTCAATGGTTCATGATCTATTTCCCCATTGGCAAGCGTCAGCACCATATCATTCGTTGAAGTCTCTCCATCAACCGTTATCTGGTTGAAGGATTTATCGATAGAAGAACTTAGGGCGCGTTTTAAATCACTGGATTCAATGGTTGCATCTGTCGTGATAAAACCAAGCATTGTCGCCATATTTGGGTGAATCATCCCCGAGCCTTTGGCTGCTCCACCGATGGATACGGTCTTTCCTCCCACCTGCACCTGATAACACGCATGTTTTTGACAAGTGTCTGTCGTAAGAATCGCTTGCTGAAAATCTTTATACCCTGTTTCAGAAGGATCCACATTCTCACACCCATGGGCGATCTTTTCCATCGGTAGCTGCTGTCCGATCACACCCGTTGAGGCTACGGCTACATATTCATCTGGAATCTCAAACCTTTTTGCAATCATGCGGCGCATCTCATAAGCATTGGCCAGGCCTTGTTCCCCTGTACATGCATTAGCAACTGCACTATTGATTACAACACTTTGAATTTTCCCTTGTTCCGCAATGCTTTCCTGCGTCACTTTGAGAGGCGGGGCCTGGAAATGGCTTTGAGTGTACACAGCCGCTGCAGAAGCCGGTCGATCACTCATAAGAAGAGCGAAGTCCTTTTTTCTGTATCTTAATCCGCTATGAACCCCTCCTGCCTTGTACCCTTTCGGCGTAAGAATGGATCCATCCGCTACTTTTTCAATTGTTTGGGTGTTCTTCGCTTGTATCAAACCATCTCTCCCTCTCTTCATTAAGGATAAACAGGCAATGGTGCAAGCCCTGTTCTTTCATCATATTGGAATACAAGATTCATATTTTGGACTGCCTGACTGGCCGCCCCTTTCATTAAGTTATCAATGACACTTACAATGGTGACCCGCTTCGTGCGGGCATCAATCGTAAGGCCGATGTCACAGAAATTAGAACCATACACATCTTTCGTACATGGAAACCCGTCTGCTTCCCGGACCCTGACGAAAGGTTGTGATTCATAGTAGCTCTTAAACTTCTGCCTCAAGTCTTCTTCACTCATCTCTTCTTTTAACTGAAGATAGATAGTCGCCATAATCCCTCTTGTCATCGGAACGAGGTGTGTGGAAAAAGTAACGGGCTCTATTTGATCGTCCCAGATGGATAGTTGTTGTTCAATTTCCGGAATGTGCTGGTGTTGATTCACTTTATAGATTTGAAAATTCTCCTGGGTATGAGCAAAATGGGTAATCGGGTTTGGATTTTTCCCAGCCCCTGACACCCCTGACTTCGCGTCAATTACGATTGAGTCAGGCTTCACCAAGCCTTCTTTGACTAGTGGTCCCAAACCAAGTAATGTCGCTGTTGGATAGCACCCTGGATTGGCAATAAGGTCTGCCTTTTCTATTCGCTCCTGATTCCACTCCGGGAGCCCGTAGACGGCAGCATCAAGCGTCTCATCAGGTGCTGCTTCTTTTTTGTACCATTGTTCATACGATCCAGACTCTTTAATTCTTAAATCGCCAGAAAGGTCAATGACCTTTGCAGGACCACCCTGCAGTTGGGGTGTCAATTTACTAGAAACCCCGGATGGAGTCGCAAGGAAAATGACGTCCAAATCATTCCTCATCTGCTCCGGAATTAAATCATGTAACACATAAGATTCTTCCCCTTGAAATTGAGGGTAAATGTCTTCAAATTTCTCCCCTGCCTGGGAAGATGAATATAAGGTTATCGCTTTAACTTGTGGATGATTTGTTAATAAGCGGAGCAATTCAATTCCGCCGTACCCGGTCGCACCTACGATCCCTGCTTTCACTCTGAATCCACCTCTATGTATATTTATTATTTCATCTGTATATTTACAATATTATTAACCCTTAGGAAGCAGATGTCAATAGATTACCATCACAATTTGTTAGTTTTACAGATTCTTAATGTATACACTGCATAGTCTCAACAACCCCTATGGAGATCAGATTGTGAAAAGATATAAAGAATGGCGACTTATCCACATGTGAATAAATGGCCTTCCTCATTCCCCCTATCTGCTTTTATTAACATATGCACAATTTTATACACATTATCAACAGTACCCCCTCCGCTATTGACTCCTATAGAAGCTCCCTTCCCTTACATACGAAGTATCAAGTTTCGCATGAGGAAAAAGCTCACTCCCTTTACTGTTCAGCTTTCAAACACCCCGAAAGCATACAAAAAACCCCCAGCCGTGAATGGCTGGGGGAAATGATTTTCAGACGTTGAAGGACTGGAAAATGTTTTTTTCGTTCATTGGGAAAACTTCGCGTCCCACAAGGTGGTTGATGATCACTTTATTCCGGTGGATCGACAATCCAAGGTTAGTGGAACCTACGCCGTGGGTATGGGAAATCCCACTGTGTACATAAATTTCATTGGCTGTCTCTTCCGTCGTGACAAGCCGATAATCTGCGGTCACCTTATATCTTCCTTCTTCATCCCATACAAGAAAGTCTTCCAAGTGATGGACAAAGTCCGGAACATAAGGCTTATAGCCCGTTGCTGCAATCACAAGATCCGTTTGATGCGTGAACGTTTCCTTTTTCTGATAGTGGTAACATTCGAGTTCATAGCCACCATCCGCTTTTGGACGGACATCCTTCACTTCACTAAGCACCTGCAGTCCGACATTCAGATCTTCTCGCCCGACCGAATACTCGTAAAGGAGGTTGTAAATATCATTGATTGTATGGTTGCTGATTCCTTTATAATAGAGGCCCTGATTGGCGAAGATTTCATCTTTTTGCTTTTGTGGAAGCTGGTAAAAATAATTCACATAGTCCGGTGAAAAGTGCTCGAGGCTTAGTTTCGATTCTTCCATCGACTCAAAACTCGCCGAGCGTGTAATCCAATCAAGTCGATAACCACAATCACGTTGTTCTTTCAGAAGTTCGCGGAAAGTTTCGGCAGCACTTTGGCCGGAGCCGACCACCGTAATCGATTCCGCTTTCCGGCAGCGGTCCTGGTTCGGCAGGAAATCTGCTGTGTGGAAAACGTCTTCAGAAGGAGCATCTTGGAATGTGCCTGGCATGACCGGCACACTTCCGGTTCCCATCACTAAGTTCTTCGTACGGTAAACTTCTGTTTCTCCATTTTCTACATTCATCACTTCTACTTCGAAAAGCTCTTCGTTATCTTTGTAATGTTTTATATTCGTGACTCTTTTTCCAAATCGGCAGCTGTCGAGCTGTCGAGCTACCCATTGGCAGTAGTCATTATACTCTCTTCTCGGGATGTCGAGCCGCTGCAAGAAGTAAAACTGATACATCCGCTCATTTTTGCTGATGTAGTTCAAAAAGCTGTATTTGTTCGTCGGATCCGCCATCGTCACCAAATCAGCGATAAAAGGAACTTGCATTTTTGTCCCTTCAATCAACATTCCTGGATGCCAGTCAAAAGCACTATGCTGTTCAAAGAAAAGGGGTTCGACATCCTCTATTTCATCCAGCAGAGCAGCCAGACTCAAATTAAAAGGTCCTACACCTACACCGATCAAATCATAGATCTTTTCTCGTTGTTCCATCATCGACGACTCCTTTATGTTACGTTCCTCAAATGTTTGTGGGAATCTTCTATCCCCATAAATCACCCTGAGCTTTTCCACTCCAAAGATGATGTCTTTTCAGAAAAATGTCCGATTTCTGAAAAGGATGTACTACCCTTATGTTATCATATCCACATCCTTACGATAATAGCCGAACAGGAAGGAGGAGGAACCTATGAGTCCTATTCATCTGGTGGAAACGAAAGACCGTCGCCGTTTCATGGCAGATCTTCTGCTAGCTGATGAATCGGAAACCATTATTGAGAGCTATATCAATGATGGTTCGTTTTATACCATTCACATGGATGATATCCATATTGGTGTGTGTTTGTTCGTGTTCCCTGGAGAGCACACGGTTGAGATCAAGAACTTTGCGCTACAAAAAGCCTATCAAGGAAAAGGATTTGGGAAACAAGTCATCGACATATCCTGTTCACTTTTTCATAGGAACGGGTACAAAGAAATGTTCGTCGGAACTTCTAATTCCAGTATTGAAAACTTAGCCTTTTACCAGAAAGCTGGTTTCCGGTTCCATGAAATCCACCATGATTTCTTTCTGCAATACTCGGAACCTTTTTATGAAAATGGTATAAGAGGAATGGACATGGTTTATTTCCGCAGACCTCTAACCCCCTAATATGGAACTAAATGCAAAACAGTTAGAAGTCATCATCATCTTCTAGTTTTTTCAGTGCTTGATCCATGTTGTCATGCGTAATTCGATGCTCCATATTACCTCTCCTCCTCTTTAACAACGGGCTCCCCCGGTCCTCCAGGGGTTAAACATTTTGGAAGAGTGACTTCAAAATTAAGGAAAGACTCCTTACCAGTGGTTTGTACACGATTTAATTTGGAAGAAACAAAAAAAGCACAGGAGTTAAATCCCCTGTGCTTTCCATAAAATCTTCATGGTCTTGAAGCCCTGAGTGTGAACTTGTATTCATCACTCTTGAAATGATTTTCACTATATTCAAAGATCGTTCCATCACTAAAAACACTGTATGACTGGATTTTAAGGATCGGCATAGATGTCTCCACAGTAAGTGCTTCTGCAATATCTGGTGAGGGCAGGACTGGAATAACTTCCTGGAAACTGTCTTTAATCTTCATCCCCACTTCTTTTTCTATATAATCGTATTTCGAACCGGTCATGATTCCATAGGAGAGATTAGGAAACATGGAAACAGGCAGATACGTATCCTCCACTACATAGGGAACATCATCTACAAGCCTTTGACGGCGTACGTAAAAAACCTTTTCCCCCTCGGAAAGTTTAAGCATTCGTTTTACATGATCATCTGCTTCTTTCAATTCAAAATGCAGGATTTTGTTTACGGGTTCTTTATTTAAACTTCTCATTTCTTCGGTGAAACTCAAAAGTTCGAAGATGTTGTGTTCAATCTTCTGCTCTTTTACATAAGTACCACTCCCTTGTACCTTCTCGAGAAGTCCCTCTTCGACCAGACCTTTAATGGCCTGTCTAACCGTCACTCTAGATGCCTCATACCTTTCTGACAAATGCATTTCTGTTGGGATCGCTTCTCCTTCTTTCCATATACCCGACTGGATTTCCTCTTTGATTTGTTGAGCGATTCTACGATACAAAGGTGCAGCCATTCTTTATTCCTCCTATTACTAATGACCTGTGTGATGTAGGGATATGGCGTCCCATCCCCACACTTCCAACCAAGTCAATACCTACCTCTACCCATCATTATAACGAAATGTTGCAAAAAATACGATACAAATGTTGACGCTTTCAATAATATGTATTATATTCATATTAAGTTAAAAATAAAACAAATCTAATACCTTTACTGGAGGTCTACAATATGAAAAAACAAAACCTTGTCGTCGTCGGTGGCGGCAGCACGTACACAATCGGTATGATTATGAGTCTTGTAGCAGAAAAAGAGCAGTTTCCTTTGAAAACGATTACCTTTTATGATACGAACGCAGAGCGACAGGAAAAAATTGCGAAGGCATCAGAAATTATCCTTCGAGAAAAGTACCCTGAACTTGAAAGCTTCCACTACACAACGGATAAAGAAGAAGCTCTTACAAATGCAGATTTTGTTTTCGTTCAGATTCGCACAGGGGGTCTCGCGATGCGCGAGCAGGACGAGCAAATCCCTCTAAACCATGGAGCCGTCGGTCAGGAAACGTGCGGACCGGGTGGAATGGCATACGGACTGCGCTCCATTGGAGATATGATCGATCTCGTCAACGATATCCGTCATTATTCTCCAGATGCCTGGATCTTAAACTACACGAACCCGGCAGCGATTGTTGCAGAAGCTCTGCGCCGTGAGTTCCCGGAAGATAAAAAGCTTTTGAATATTTGCGATATGCCGGCAGCAATTATGGTCAGCTACGCAGGGATCCTTGGAAAAGATGTCTTCGACCTTGTCCCTGAATACTTCGGCCTGAACCACTTCGGCTGGTTCACGAAAATTCTAGATAAGGACGGAAACGATCACACGGACACGATCAAACGTGCCATCACAGAGGACGGCTTTATTCCTGAAGATGCAGAGATCGCCAACGACCCTTCCTGGATCAAAACGTTCAAACAGGTGGAGCAAATGGTGACAGACTTCCCTGAATATCTGCCAAACACGTACTTGCAATACTACCTCTATCCTTCTCAAATGGTGGAAAAAGAAGATGTGACGAATACACGGGCCCGTCAAGTCATCAATGGTCGTGAAAAACGTGTCCACACATTGGCCGATCAAATCATTGCAGATGATACAACGGAAAATGTTGAACTTGAAGTAGATATCCACGGTCGTTACATGATTCGCGTCGCCGCATCCATGGCTTACAATAATGGCGACATCTTCATCGTCATGGTTGAAAACAATGGCACGATTGCCAACCTTCCAGACGATGCAATGGTTGAAGTTCCTGCGATGATTACAAACCGTGGACCGAAGCCATTCGCAGTCGGAAACATTTCAACTTTCTATAAAGGATTGATTGAAGGACAGCTTGCGTATGAGAAGCTTGTCGTTGATGCGTATTATGAGAACAGCTACGAAAAAGCACTCCAGGCCTTGACGTTGAACCGTACAGTCGTAGACGCCCCTCGTGCCCGCAAAATCCTAGATGACATGATTGAAGCGAACCAGCAGTACTGGCCTGAATTACATGCCAGCAAACAGCTTGTGACATCGAAGTAACTCAATGGAACCCCGGCCCATTCCGGGGTCTCCTCTATCTCAAACAAGAAAGCGTTTCCCTATAAAGGAGGATCAGAAGTGAAGAAATACTTTGGAAGCTTACAGAAGTTCGGAAAGTCACTGATGGTTCCCGTCGCCTTGCTCCCTGCTGCCGGAATTTTGCTCGGGCTTGGAGCTGCGTTGACAGGACCACTCGCTGATACACTCACTTTTCTACAAAATGACATCATTCAACTCATTGGTAACGGAATGTCAGATATTGGAATAAGCATCTTTAACAACCTGGCTGTTATCTTCGCCATCGGTGTTGCCATCGGCTTAACAGGTGGATCGGGGATTGCCGCGTTAGCAGCACTACTCGGTTACATCATTATGAACAAAACCATCTCCTTCGCTTTAGGAATCACCCCTGAAATGGTCAGCGAAAGCGGGGAATATGGCATGGCCCTCGGAATTCCGACTTTGGAAACGGGTGTCCTTGGCGGAATTGTTGTCGGACTATTAGCCGTTTGGATTTATAACAAGTTCCATGAGTTCGACCCTCCCGAAGTTCTCGGCTTCTTTGCCGGTGACCGCTCAGTTGGGATTGCCATGGTCTTCTCGTCCATTTTCCTTGCACTCGCTATGATGGTCGTTTGGCCACCGATTCAAGGGGGCATCAATGCAGTTGCAAACGTCATTGCGAACGGTGCGACAAACCCGTTATACATCGGTCTTTACGGATTCTTAGAACGTGCGTTGATCCCAACAGGCCTGCACCACATCTGGTATGCTCCGTTCCTATGGACCTCTCTAGGCGGGACGGCTGAAGTAGCTGGAAGCGCCGTATCTGGTGACCAATACATCTTCCTCGCACAGATTGCAGAAGGTGTCGAAGTTACAGCGGGACGCTTTATGGCAGGTAAATTCCCTGTCATCATGTTCGGACTTCTGGGAGCTGCGCTTGCCATGTACCGACGCGCAGATAAAAAGAATCAGCCTGTCGTGAAAGGAATGCTCATTGCTGCTGCAGGTACAGCCTTCTTGACAGGAATCACAGAGCCAATTGAATTCACATTCTTATTTGTTGCTCCACTGTTGTTCGTTTTCCACGCATTTCTTGCCGGTATTTCATTTGCCGTCATGTACATGCTTGATGTTCATCTGGGATGGGCAGGCGGTTCCGGGTTGATCGACTTCATCCTGGTAAACGCTTTGCCTGGAACAGGGAACTGGTGGATGAACCTTGTCGCAGGTGCTGTATTCTTCGTCATCTATTATTTCTCTTTCTCCTTTGCCATCAAAAAATGGGACCTCGCTACACCAGGTCGAGGAGGACAGGAGAACAAGCTCTACACACGTAAAGACTTCAACGAGCAGAAAAAAGGCGGCAAAGGTAGTCAAACGAAAGAAACAGCCGCTGCCATCATGGAAGCTCTTGGTGGAGAATCAAACTTAAAGCACGTCGACGCTTGCTTCACAAGATTACGCGTCGAAGTTTCTGAAGTAGGTCAGATCAATGAAGATCGGTTGAAAGAACTCGGAGCTGCAGGTGTCGTTAAAGTGGATCACAACATCCAGGCCATCTTCGGCGGCCGCTCTGATCTTTATAAAAATGAAATCAACCGCATCATCAAAGAATCCAATGCTTCTTAAAATAATCGTCTGATTAAACACCTAAAAAGGAGTCCCTATCCATCAGGGACTCCTTTTGCACGTTATATTATAGCTTTATAACTTCAGACCAGCTCCCTATACTTGAATCATCACAATGGAATCTGTCTTCATTAGGTGGGAAAGTTCTTGAAGAGGGTACTTATTCCGATCCACCCAAATTTAAGTCCATAGTAAATCAGAACGAGACTGGCAACTCCTTGAATCCACTTCAATAGCCTAGAATGGACAACGTACCTCCCGAAATGCACGAAAAAAGCTAAGTTCGCATTCCACAAACCAATCCCCAGAAAAACCATAGAACTGATGATAAACGACCGGAACATATTCTCTTCTTGTAAAGCCCCGCTCAAAACGGAACCATAAATACTGATCCAGAACAACAAATTCATAGGATTTGTCCCAGCAATGATCATACCTCTTATGTAGGAGAGGAGAGCTTCACCTTTATGTCCCCGTCTTTCACGACCTTCCTCCAACCTCCACT
The DNA here is from genome assembly GCF_019599545.1 of Halobacillus sp. Nhm2S1. Classification (GTDB taxonomy): domain Bacteria; phylum Bacillota; class Bacilli; order Bacillales; family Halobacillaceae; genus Halobacillus. The sequence goes on from NZ_JAIEZV010000002.1 coordinate 819,524, forward strand.
CCTCTTTGGAACGGAGACTCGTCCAACCCGCGTGTACTAATACGAGACAACCGATGAGCATCAATGCAACCTGCACCCACGTCCATGTCAGAAAAACACCGATCCCAAAAAACATAGCCGCCATCAACAACAAATCAGAAGACATCCCTCCTAGCCCCACACAAAAAGCAGGCCAAAACCCAAAAGCGAGCCCTCTCCTCATTATTTCTATATTAATAGGTCCGACAGGTGCAGCGATGGATAATCCGAGTACAATAGAACTGACAACTAAGACAATCAAATGCTCCCCCCCTTTTGTACAAAAGGACTGAAAAAGAGGGGCGAGTAAGCCGGTCCCTCTTTACCGTTTAATCCACAACGATGTATGCAATCATCGGACCATCAGAAGCAATTTCAGAATGGGTTGAGCAGATGAGCCGGTAAATACCTTCCTTCTTGAATTGAAGGTCTAAGACCGTCTCTTTCCCCTGCTCCACTACGCCTTTCACATCCGTACCTTCAATGTAAAAAGGATGTTCTTTTCCATTCACTCCATAAATGCTTAATTTAAATGGTTCATCTTTCTCCACAAAGATTGTTCCCGGATCCCAACGGTAAGCTTCAATTTCTTTTCCATCTGCTGTTTCTGCTTTGAATTCCCCTGTCACCAGGTTGATGACCCGTGGTTCTCCATTCACAGGTTCTGTTGAGGTCGAGATGGCTCCTTTCCAGAAAAAGCTCCCGATGTAGTAAGCGGCAAAAGCAATAACAATAGCCCCTAAAAGCAGGCCGATTTTCCTTGCAGACAGTATCCATGCATCCACGCCATACCCCTCCTATTGTTTCGTTAGTACATCTATATGCATAGAACCACTGAAAACTTGTCTACTTTTTAAAGGAAAGGTTATGATTGTGAAAGACTGAGTCAAGAGATTTTGGTGGGGGAGAGATGGGGTCGGGCATGTTGAGACCCAACAGGACAAGGTTCGAGGAGGTACACGATAATCCTGAACGAAAAGAACCACGCCTGGGGCGTGGTTCTTTTCGTTAGTAAAATATTTTAGGATCAATCCATTCATGGAAGGATGAAGATTCTTCACTTTCATCTGAGCCAAGAAGCAAGGATCCGCATTTTTGTTCGTATCGAAACGGAATAACCTGCCTGTAGTCAGATGGAAAGATATCTGCATTTCGATATTCTGTAAATGGACGGTCGAGTGGCTGGCCTTCTATCTGATCTTTTTTCAACTCTTCTACAACGATCCGGCCGATTTGTCGCCCCAGTCGTAACCCTTCGTTATTATCCACTGGGTAGTGGACACCGGCGAACAGTCTTGACTGTGCGTTTTCTTCAGCCATTTCCCTAAGCTTTCTTCTTTCGGCCGGGAAAAAATAACTAAGAATCACTTCCGCAGCCCCGGAGATGGTTGCGTGTCCGGACGGATAGGATGGGTGTTTCGGTGTACAGATGACGGTGCGCATATCCGGGTCCAACTGATTGGGCCGCGGGACGAGCCAGAGGTATTTTAACGACCAGCAAACGACAAAGGCATCATTCATGCCGCTAAAAACCGCTCCTATGATCCGGGCGGCTCTTGGGGCTTCCACTCCATAAGTATCTATCAAGCGGTCAACAATAGGGGTCCATTGTTTTGACGCCGGCCCCTCCCCCCAGTACACAGCAATCCTCCTTTGATCAGGTGTTAAATGGGCTAATGTTTCTTTGACTACCTTCAATTCCCTAAGCCAGTCAATGGTCTTTGGATCTTTGATCGCTAATCGAATCGGGCTTCCATCCAACGTCTTGAACCCGTACCGGCGGCTATGTTCGATAAAATAGGTTTTCCATTTCCCTGCTTCAAACTCTACCCCTTCGTTCGTTAATGGCGGGCGGCTCTCGCCGGCGTAAGGCAAGTCGGTCCAGTAAGGATATGGTTGATTTTGTGACATGGTCACCCCTCCCTTTCCCTCATCTTATGCCGGAAAGTGGGCGGAGGTGTAAGACTTATCCGTACCCTTTTACAGTCGCATTGGATTTTTGAGCTTGAATAAGAGCAGCATATTCTCCCCCTTCATCCATGAGCGTGCGGTGGTTTCCTTTTTCAACGATCTTCCCACCCTTCAAGACAAGGATGAGATCGGCTGCTCGAATCGTGTGAAGCCGGTGGGCAATCACGAAACTTGTCCGCCTTTCCATCAAGTTGGTGAGACCGGCATTGATTTTCATTTCTGTGACCGTATCAATGCTGCTTGTCGCTTCATCTAAAATAAGCAATGATGGGTCCGCAATCATAGCTCGAGCAATGGACAACAACTGTCTTTGCCCATGACTCGCCCCTTTTCCATCTGAATCAAGAATAGTATCGTAACCATTAGGCAACTGAATGATGAAATCGTGGGCTCTTGCTGACTTGGCGGCACTTTCAACCTCAAGATCTGTGGCGTCCAGTCTTCCATAACGGATGTTTTCCCGTATAGTGGTGTGAAACATAGTGGCATCTTGGAGGACGACCCCCATCCGGCTCCTCAGACTGTCTCTCTTCACGCTTTTCAAGTCCACACCATCAACCAGAACCCGACCTGAGTCCGGGTCGTAGAATCGTGACAGTAAAGATATAATTGTCGTTTTTCCTGCGCCTGTAGGACCTACAAGCGCCACCGTTTGTCCAGCTCTCGCTTCAAATGTGATGTCCGAAAGGGTCTGCTGGTCTTCTTCATAAGAGAAATCGACATGCTCAAAACGAACATCCCCCTTAATTTTTGACACATTTTGTGCATTTTTTTCGTCCAGGCGTTCTTCTTTTTCATCAATGACTTGAAACACCCTGTCTGCGCCTGCTACTGCTGAGAGGATCATGTTGAATTGGTTGGCCAGATCGTTTAACGGGCGAGTAAACTGACGGGAATAGGTTGTAAACGTAACGATCATTCCAATGGATACAGCGCCATTAAGCGCAAGCAGCCCCCCTGCTCCAACGATGATAGCGAAGCTTACATTATTCAGCATGTTCATCAACTTCGGAATAAAGCCTGTGTACACTTGCGCATAGTATCCGGATTGCCTTAATGCTTTATTTTTTTCTCTGAACTCATCAATCACATCTTCCTCTTTGGAAAACATTTTGATGATCGGCTGCCCAGAGAACATCTCCTCTACATAGCCGTTTACTTCACCAAGGTCCTTTTGCTGCTTTTTAAAATAGGGGCCGGTTCGGTTTGTAATCCATTTCATCCCAAAGTACATGACTGGAATGATGGTCAATGTCAGGAGTGTAAGCATCGGACTTAACCAGAACATAATGATTAAGGTACCGGTAATGGTCAAAAAACTTGTAACAAATTGTACGACAGCGGTATTTAAGGTTCGACTTACGTTTTCAATATCGTTGGTAAGCCTGCTCATTAACTCCCCCTGCTGCATTTTTTGAAAGAAGAGAACAGGCAGCAACTGTACATGTGTAAATAGATGGGACCTCATCGACCGAACCGCATTTTGAGCAATTCCGATCATCCAATAATTTTGCAGCCAGAGAAAAAGTGAATGAAACAAGTAGACAAGAAGTAAGCTGCCCAGCATGGCCAGAAGGGTATCCGATTCAGGATTCTCTATGATTAGATCGACGGTCATCCCTAGAAGGTAAGGGCCCAGCAGGGATAAAGAGGAACTGATTAGAATCGCAGCTAGTACGATGATGAACCTCACTCTTTCCTCCGCCATGTAACTCCATATCCTATAAAGTGTGCCTCCGATATTTTCAACTTTCGGTGGTTTTGAACCAATCCCATGAGGGTGACCCATTCTCGGTTTAGTACTCCTACTCATTACGTCACCCCCTCTTGTTGAGATTGATGGATTTCCGCGTAATATTCACTTCGCTGAAGCAGTTGATCATGAGTGCCCTGAGCGATGATTTCTCCCCGGTGAAGAATCAGGATGAGATCTGCCTTTTGGATTGAACTCACTTTTTGAGCAACAAGAAACACGGTAGATGGTTGTTCCTCAAGAGTCCGTAGAAGTCTCCTCTCCGTATGGGCATCCAGTGCACTCGTACTATCATCCAGAATCAAAATCCTCGGCTTCCTCACAAGTGCACGAGCGATGGAAAGACGCTGTTTCTGACCACCGGAGAAGACCATTCCTTTCTGTCCGATTTGCGTATCATAACCCTTTGGCAAGTTCGTAATAAAGTCGTGAATTTGCGCCTGTTTGGCCGCTGCCTCAATCTCTTCCAGCGTCGCATCTTTCTTGCCCCAGGCGATGTTTTCCCTTACCGTACCTGAAAACAAATGAACATCTTGGGGGACCAGGCTGATTTGTTTTCTTATGTTTTTCACTTCGAGACTTTCGATTTCCACTCCATCCAGAAAGAGTTGACCCGCATTTTTTTCATATAATCGGGGTATTAAATGGAGCAAAGAGGTTTTCCCGGAACCTGTTTCCCCAATAATACCGACAGTGGATCCAGGCCTTGCATGGAAGTTCAGGTTCTCCAGCACTTTGTACCCCTCTCTTTCAAGAGAAACATTGTGAAAGCGGACCGCACCGTCCAGTTCTTTCCCTTTACCTGAAGCGCTCATTTCCGTGGATTGGTTGAGTACGTCTGCAATTCTATCCGCCGAGGCTTGTCCTCGCGAAATGACCATGATTAGAAATGTAAAAACAGAAAAGGTAAATAAAATCCTTGTCGCGTAGTTGATCATGGCGACCAGTTCTCCAGCTTCTACACCTGCACTGCTGAGTATTTTTGCACCAACCAAGAGGAGGACCAAAATGACGATATTCATCCCCAGCATGACGACAGGCATAGCCACTTCCATGAGCCACAATGCTTTTTTACTTTGAAGAACCAATGATTCATTCGCCTTTTGAAATCTCTCCTCTTCATGCTCTTTTCTATTAAATCCTTTAATTAAGCGGATTCCGGCTATATTTTCCCTAATAATCGTATTAAGTCTATCAAGTTTATGCTGAACCTCCTTAAACCACTTGATCCCTTTTGTAAGAAGGAAGAATAAGAATAATAAAAACACAGGTACACTACCCAGTAAAAAGAGGGCAAGTTCCACATCAATTGTAAAAGCCATCACTAAAGCAAAAATGATGAAAAGTGGAGCCCTGAGTCCGATTCTTACAAACATAAATAATAAGTTCTGAATTTGAATCACATCATTGGTGATCCTCGTGACCAAGCTTGGTGTGGTGACGGCCTGGAAATGACGATCCGAAAACTTCTGGACTTTTGAAAATAGATCTTCCCTCAGGTCATAACCGACCCCCTGACTCAAATCGGCAGCAAAGAAAGAGTTGGTCACACCTGCGGTAAAGGCGAGCAACGATAGCCCTAAAAGCACACCACCCCATAACAAAACAGCGTTAAAGTCTTCAGCAATGATTCCATCATCGATGATTTTGGCCATCAGGATCGGCTGGGAAAGTTCAACCAATAATTCTATGAACATAAGAAAAAGGGCAATCGATGCAGACCTTTTATAGGGAAGGGTATAAGAAAAAATGGCACGCATACAAAATCCTCCAAACGTGTGTCAATATATGACCCGTTATACAAATAGGAAAAATATTCATTGTTAAAAAGATGATGTTCATGCATGGTTTGAGAATCAAGAACCTTTTTGTTGTACAAAAACACCAAGACCAGCTATTTCAGTATAACTTTTGTATAACACTGAACCTTTTGCAAATGTGCGCCACTGAGCCAAAACCACGGACTTATTTGTTGATTAATCACACTAGTTTAAGTCATAATAGGCAATGTAACACGCACAAATATGTAAGTACTTGTGAGACATATAAAAAGCAAATAGAATTATATTAATAGTATTTTCCGAACAAACAGGAAGGTGATCCTTTTTGGACAATATAAAACCGATTTTTCCCGTTTCTGAAGAATTGTTAGAACTTGTGGACTTATTAAACCAAGTCTCAGAGTCAGAAGAAGAAAAAGTCATCCCTCAGACAATGACTGTCTTAAACAAAGTTTATGCCCAGGGAGTATTGGAAGGCTACGAAAAAGCCATGCAAAAACAGGGACAGACCACAAAAAAATAACGTGAGGTGAAAGCAGATGAAGGAAGATGGGATCGGCATTGATGTCACTCTTGAAGTCGTGTGTGGGAAGTGGAAAGGGTTAATTCTTTGGAAGCTCATCCACGAAAATCATCTGCGGTTTAATGCACTGCGTCGGTCCCTCGATGGAAACATCTCTTCCAGGATTCTTGCCCGAGAGCTGAAAAAACTCATCCAGGACGGTTTAGTCGAACGTATCGATTATGAAACTGTACCTCCCAGAGTAGAGTATCGCGTGACACCTTATGGACGAACCACGGCCTCCTTCTTGGAGAAAATGAACGAATGGGGCATTCACCATAAGCAAAGGGCAGACCAGCAAGAAAGCCTCACGGACGTATCGAATCAACTAAAAGAGCAATAGAAAAAAGAGGCACATCCGCAAGTGAGTGCCTCTTTTTGCAGGACCCTAATAGCGGTCGTTAGGATAAACCAAGCCGATTTGCCGGCGTGCTTCCTCCATGACTTTCGCTGTCATCAACGTATGCTCCAACGAATTATTCTTTGACCGATCTTTTTCCTTCTTCACCAGATTGATAAATTCAGCCGCTTCATAATACATAGGTGAATACTGATCTTCGAAAGAAAGCTCTTCTACGGATCCATCTCTATAAATAATTTTTATACCTTTAGGTTCAGAAATATTCGGTATGAGCATCGTCCCTTCTTCTCCCTGTATTTCAGAAGGGGCGTGGGAATCAACAATCTTGGAGTGCATAATGACTGCTTCCATTCCATCATACGCTGCGATCACGCTGCCTTGCCCGTCCACACCAGAATCCAAAAACACGGCATCAGCCTGGATATGGTTGGGTGCACCAAATAGGGCGACCATTGGATAAATTCCATAAATACCAAGGTCCATCAAAGAACCGTTCGACAGTTCAGGTTTGAAAGCATTTAGGAGCTCCCCTCTTTTGTATGCGTCATAACGAGAAGAATACTTGCTGAAGTTCCCCACAAAGCGTCTTACTTCCCCAATTTTATGTAAATTTTCCTGAATGCTCAGAAAACCTGGCATCAGTGTAGACTTTACAGCTTCCATTAAAAGCACATTCTCTTCTTTGGCTACCTCAATCATAGAAGCAATCTCCTGTTGATTGGAAGCCATCGGTTTTTCACATAAGACATGCGTCCTTTTTCTCATAATGGTTTTCGCCTGCTCCGCATGGAAAGCGTTAGGACTTGCAATATAAACCGCATCGACATCTGGATTTGCGGCCATCTCTTCTATGTCCGTGTATGTTTCAGGTGCACCGTGTTTGGATGCAAATGTAGCAGCTTTCTCTTCTGTACGAGAATACACCGCCTGCAGTGTAAATTCAGGATGCTGTTTCGCTGCCTCTATAAATTTTTCTGTAATGGTATTGGTTCCTATAATTCCAAATCTAACCATGTAAGTCACCTCCAAAATAACCGTATTCCCATTATACATCAATATGGAAGAAACCCCCACAGCAGAAGCTTGGCTTAATCCATGTGTTTCAATGTGATTTTAGCTAATACCTGTTGACCTTTCGCTGTTGGATGAACATCCCCTTTAATGATGTACTCAGGATGACCATGATAAGCCTTATAGGCATCGACAAGAGTCACGGAAGCAAAGTGTTTCAGCAGCTTGATCAAGGAAGCATATTGCTGGTTAATATATGCGAGCGGCGTGTTCAATTGGTCACCGGCAGCAGGATAAGGATTGTAAATATTGTAGACGAGTACTTTCCCGTTCGTTAATTCATCAATCTCAAGAATGGTTGAATAGACATTATAAATGAGATCTCGAATAACTGGAGCGGCATCCTCCATTTTTAAACCATCCAGTCCCCCATTCTTTTTAACGACATTCAACAAATCATTGCCCCCAATATACACAATGACATAATCAGCGTTCTTAAGACTTTCTCTGAAGGTATCATTAGATTGAACAGCTGTTAGCAATTCGGCAGATGTGAGACCTGGAATACTTAAGTTGGTCACTTCTATATCTTTTTTCACTCCAATCAAAGATGGGAACGATTCTTTTGGAGGGTTTTTATTTTCTTTATTTAAATTATAACCAAATGGAATGGAATCCCCGATGGCGACTAATCTTTCTTTTTTAAAAGCTTCTAGGTCAGAAGGTGCCAGAAAGACAGCGAACACCATGACCAGGATCCATATCTTCTTCATTCTCTACCCCTGCCTTGATTTGTATGTAAAACATGACGCCTGATGTAAATCAAGCGTCATATCCACTTATTTTGCAATGAACATTTGCACCCAGTAATTGCCGTCTTTCGAATATCCGACACCGATGTGCGTGACATTCTTATTCATAATGTTTTTACGGTGACCTGAACTGTTTAACCAGCCATCAACAACCGATTGCGGTGACTGCTGCCCTGCAGCAATGTTCTCAGCTGCTGTTGAATAATCCACTCCGAATTCTCTCAGCATATCAAAGGGACTTCCGTAAGTTGGAGACGTATGGGAGAAATAATCGTTCTTCGCCATATCTTCAGATTTCGTTTGAGCGACTTCTTCTACCTCATTGCTATTCTTAAGCGGTTTCAGTCCATTTTTTTCACGAGCTTTGTTCGTCAAATCAATGACCTGCTGTTGAAAATCACCTGTTGCCTCATCGCTTTCTCGTGCAGTATTGTCACGATTTTGCTCGGTTTGATCAGGCTGTTGTCTTTGAGCCTGTTCTCTACCTTGTGAATCTTGTGTGTAACGTCCATCTTGATCAAAAAAGTATGGACCTTGTATGGATCCATTTGGTCCAGTTGGGTTCATTCCTTCGAAAGGAATGTTGGCATCAAAACGGTTTTGACCGTATGCTCGAGGATCCATTTCCCTTAGATTTCCGCCCCCTTGCATGCCTTGATTTTCAGGACCAAAACTGACTTGATTCAAATTGTTCCGTTGACTTTCACGTGCACGTTCTTCCGATGTATTACAAGCAGCTAACATGGCAATCATCATGAGTGCTGCGAATAGAATAAACCATTTTTTCTTCATCATGTATCCTCCTCAGGATTAATCTTCACGTTTACTATTTGCATGAAAGCAAACAATATCCCTGAGAAGAAGTACCATTTCAGCACACCGATTCCTCTTTATTTCACATGCGCTCCTAATTGTGGAATACTGAGTTTCGAAACTTTTGTTGAGTGGATAGGGGCTAAGGGGAATAACTCGCTTTTCCGCGGGAGCGCGGTATAGACATCTCAAAATTAAGTCTTCCACAATCCCTATAGTCAAACCATTAAAAAACCTGAACAGATCCCTTTATGGATGTTCAGGTTTTGAGAAAGTTATTTGGTGTGGCAATCGGGGCAGCAGTGTTTGCAGCCGTTGACATCATCATAAGTATTTCTGGCAACTTCGAGCGCTTCTGCACAGTCGGTGTGACCGCCTAATTCCAATAAATTCTGTTCAAAAGGCATAAAATCACAACCTTCGATGTGCACTTCGTGTTCGCCACCTGTCTGCTGGTTCTGATTCACATAATATTGCGCCATTCCATAACCTCCTTTTGTGGAGGCATTCCCCTACCAGATGAAGGATAAACAAAAGGACGGGCTGATGTGGCATATCTAGCCGTCAAGATGGAAACATACGACCTTTTGTTCCGTCATGGCTTCTATACTGAAACGTACACCCTCACGACCGATGCCGGATCCTTTCGTTCCTCCGAAAGGCATTTCATCAATTCGATAATCGCTGCTGTCGTTGATCATGATTCCACCTACGTCCATTTTCCTTATCGCTTTAAAAGCTTGGTTAATATCATTTGTGAAGATCCCTGCATGCAGTCCATAATTGACGGCATTGGATTTCTCAATGGCTTCGTCCAAATCTTTTACAGGGTTTACAATGACCACAGGCCCAAAGATTTCCTCCATCATCACTTTCGCACCTGAAGGTACCTGGGTGAGAATGGTGGGACTATAATAAGCACCTTCACGGCGCCCACCTACTTCCAATTGCGCTCCCATAGTCAACGCTTCCTCGACCCATTCAGAAACTCGGACCGCTTCTTTTTCATTGATCATCGGTCCTATATCCGTTCTTTCATCCATTTTATCCCCGATTCTAAGTGCTACAGTCGCTTCCACAAAGCGATCGATAAAATCCGGATAAAGTTCCCTACTTACAAAAACCCTTTGAACGCCGATACAATTTTGGCCTGCCGCTGAAAAAGCCCCCGAACAGCAAGCATGGACAGCCTTGGAAAGATCTGCGTCATCAAGGACAATAACTGGTGAGTTGGATCCCAGTTCCATGCTTATTTTTTTCGTTCCTACTTTTTTGATAATGGCTTCTCCAGCATTAGATCCTCCTGTAAAGGACACCATTTTTATGGCCGGATGTGTAACCAATGCATCCCCGACTTCTCTTCCTGCCCCTGTAAGAACGGATAAGTAACCGGCTGGCAACCCTGCTTCAACGAAGGCTTCCGCCAGCTTCAATGCACTAAGAGGCGTGGCGGAAGCTGGTTTGACTATAATGGCATTCCCTGCTGCAATGGCTGGACCTACTTTATGTGCGACTAAATTGAGCGGGTCATTAAAAGGAGTGATGGCTCCTACGACTCCCATAGGAAAACGTTGAAAATACCCGACTCTTTGTTCGCTGCCTGGATTTTGATCGAAGTTAATGGTCTCTCCTTTCACCCTTCTCGCTTCCTCTGCGCTGATCCGGATGGTTTGAATAGCCCGTGAGACCTCTGAACGAGCTTCAGTAATCGTTTTACTGCCTTCACTTGCAATGGTGGCAGCGAACGTCTCGTGATCCCTCTCCATGAAATCAGCAACTTGGCTTAGTATTCGGATCCTTTCATGGGTGGGAATGGGGTCTCTCATTTGGAAAGTACGATCGGCTATTTCTATGGCTTCCATCATTTCTTCCTTTGTAGCTGAGGGGACAGTGGCCAATACTTCATTGTCCTGAGGGTTGCTGACCTCAAAGCTGCGCAAGCCTTCGCGCCATTCTCCTCCAACCAGCATTTTATAGCTCTTAACCTTCGTCGTCATGAGTGACTCCCTCCTCCGATTTTGGTTCCCTGCTTTTGTTTATGACAATGAATCAGGTCGATCAGTAGAGAAAATCCCGTTTCCTTTAACCCCGCCCCTGCACCTGTGAGCATGATCGTCCCGGACAGATCACATTCATAAACGATCGCATTCGTTGCCCCACTAACACGTGCTAAGAGATCATCCTGCTTCAGACGCTCCGGCTGGACAGTCGCCTTCACCTTGCCTTTGTTTTGAGAGATACGAGCAAGCAGTTTCCATTTCTCGCCGTCCCGTTTCGCTTCTTGAATATCTTCTACTGATAAACCAGTAATTCCGGCACAGAAAATTTCATCCGGGTCGAGATGAACTCCATACACATGGTTCGATAATATAGCTGCTTTATACCTAACATCGTAGGCTTCAAGATCACTCGTCGGATCGGCTTCTGCATAACCGAGGGCTTGGGCTTTTTCTAACGCTTGATTCAATGTCATTCCACTTTCCATAGCGGTAAGAATGTAATTGGTCGTTCCATTCAATATCCCTTTGATTTCTTTAATTTCATTACCAGCTAAGGTTTCTAGTGGTAGCCTTAGAGCCGGCGTCCCACTCATGACCGTTCCTTCAAATCCGAAAAAAACGTCATGTTGATCCGCTTTTTCGGTTAATTCTTGATAAGCGAGGGCAACAGGACCCTTGTTTGTTGTTATGACACTTTTCCCTGTTTCAAAAGCACGATGGCAGTGAGTGAGTGCAGGCTCACCGGTTTTCACATCCGTGTAGGTCACTTCTATAATGACATCCGCCTTTGCTTTCTCTATCGTTTCTATACTGTTCCACCCTTTGATTGTCTGACTGGATGACGGATAGGATTCTACAGAGCCCGTTCGTTTTACACACTCCAATAACTTCGTGATATTTAAACCATCCGGTTGATAAATAGCACCTTTCATGACATCCGATACGGCCACGATTTCAACATCAAGTCCGTAATTCTGCTGAAGTTCCTGGTGTTTTCCCTCCACAATTTCCGCAAACGCCTGGCCTACGCCTCCAAATCCGATCATGGCTATTTTCATTTTGAGTGGGCTCCTCCTCGCTCAAGTAGTAAGTAAACACTTTTTAAAAGCACTCTCACACCAATCGGCAATGAACGTTCATCCATATCAAAATCTGATTGATGGAGACTCCGTTCCTTTTCCAGACCGCAACCTAGAAAAAACATCGCTCCCGGGATTCTTCTAGTGAAGTAACTGAAGTCTTCGCTCCCCATCCCAAAGGGCTCTTCAAACATATTCAGTCCGGAAGCGGCTTCTTTTATGATGCGGTTGATTTCAGGCGCGTTGATTAAAGAGGGTTCACCGTGATGAATACGAAGTGAATATTCTCCCCCCAGCGCTGTTACAACATTGGCCGCCTGATGGATCCCCTGGCATAATACATCTCTTACATCATCCTTATAGGATCTAATGGTCCCCTTTATATCTATAGTGCTTGGTATTACATTGTTGGCCTCCCCGGCATGCACCTGGCCGACACTAATGGTGCCCACATCCAGCGGGTTTACTTTTCGACCATTCAGACTGTATAACGCCTGCAGGACATAAGTTGCCATCCATATCGGGTCTTTTACTTGCTGCGGATACCCCGCATGACCGCCGCTCCCTTGAATCCTCATATGGAATTCGTCGTTGTTTGCCATGCTTGGCCCATCATTCCATTGGATTTCCCCGGACTTCCTCCAAGGACACATGTGCAGGGATAACACAGCCTCCAGATCTTGAAGTCTTCCGGACTCCAACATCTTTATTGCTCCCGTTTTCCCTGCTGCATCACAACTTTCTTCTGCTGGCTGAAAAATCAATTTGATTGTTCCTTGAAAACGTCCAGCTTTTGCATCTTCCGCCACCAACTGGGCGATGCCGAGTAAGATGGCCATATGCGCATCATGCCCACACGCATGCATCACACCTGGATGTTGGGAAGTCCAGGGAACGTCTGTCGTTTCTGTAATGGGAAGGGCATCCATATCTGCACGAATCCCGATAACAGGCCCTTCCCCGTGACTCAAGGTAGCGATAATCCCGTAACCTCCGACATTCTTTTCAATTTCAAACGTTCGGAAGCTTTCTAATATTTCTGCTACCTTTTCACTTGTTCGCTTTTCCTGAAAGCTGAGTTCGGGGAAGCGGTGGAAGTCTCGTCGCCATCCAACTAAACGGTCCAAAAGCTGATCCGAACGCAAGACGAGGTCCGTCTTTTCGGTCTCCACATCCTTTCCTCCTCACTTTTTCACATAAGTGTGTAACGACTGGAAAGCTTGTGACAGGTCATTTTTCAGGTCCTCGATATCTTCAATTCCGGCCGAGTAACGGATCAAACCTTCTGGAATCCCCATGGCTGCACGTTCTTCAGGTGTGCATTCCACATGACTCGTTGTTCTGGAGGGGCCGACTACCGTTTCCACTGAGCCTAGATTAGCGGCACGGTTAGCATATTGGAGCTTTGGTAAAAGGTCGCGTACAGTGGCTACTCCACCTTTCACAGCAAAGCTCAGCATCCCGCCATACCCTTTCATTTGTTGTTTTGCAATCTGATGGTGAGGGTGGGAAAGAAGGCCAGGATAAAAAACTTCTTCCACGAGATCGAAGGTTTTTAAATGTTCCGCGATAGCTTCTGCATTTTTGTTTTGCTGCTCCACACGAAGCTTCAGTGTCTTCATCCCTCTCAAAAGCAAATAGGCCGCCATTGGATCGAGTGTCGCTCCGTTAATTTCCCTGTAATGGTAAATGGCTTCGACCAAGCTCTTCCTGCCACATACGGCCCCGCCTAATGCATCCGCATGCCCGCCTAGAAACTTCGTCGCACTATGGATAACAAGGTCTGCTCCAAGATCTAGAGGGTTTTGATTTACAGGTGTAGCAAAAGTATTATCAACCACTACGGTTGCCCCCACTGCCTTGCCAGCTGCAGCCATTCGCTTAATGTCGGTAATTTTCACCGTCGGATTCGTCGGGCTTTCCAAATAGAGAACTTTGCAACCTTTAGCCACTTCAGCTTCGAGTGCCTCATGATCTCCCGTTTCACACAGCACGACTTCCACTTGCTGTTTTGGGAGGAATTCTGTGAAAATTTTATTCGTCCCTCCGTACGTATCCTTGATGGATACTACACGGTCTCCAGGGAAAAGCAGGGTGCCAAGCGTATTACTAATCGCTGCCATCCCTGTGGAAAAGCTTGTAGCCGCATCGGCATTTTCTAAGATGCGGATTTTTTCTTCGAAAGCCTGAACGGTCGGGTTTGTATTCCTTCCATATATGTGTCCGGGCTTATTGCCTACCGCTACCTCATACCATTCATCCATGTCGTCATAACCAAAGGAAACACTGTGAACGACAGGCACTTGTGTCGCTCCGAAAGCAAGTTGTTCTTTTTCACCGGCCCAAATCGATTTGGTACTAAACTTCGCGTCTTTCATTCGTAACGCCCTCCCAAGCTATTAGTTGATGGTACACATGTCTTGCAATGGCCGTATCCTGCACACCCGTTCCTGTTAAATCACAAACTGTAATCTCATCATCTGAGCGTCGGAACGAACGCTTTCCGCTCGTCACTTCACCAAGCTCGATGGCACGTTCCACCTCCTCCGGAGACGAACGTAACTCCCCCAAACGGACGGACTGAGCTTTCACATCACAGACGACGACGTCCGCTTTCTCTATGACTGATGTATCTAATTCCTTCTTGTGTTCTGCATCCGACCCCATAGCAGTGAGGTGAACCCCCGGACTCACCCAATCTCCATAAACCAATGGTTCTTTAGACGGTGTCGTCGTTACCACAACATCACTTTTTCGTACGACTTGCTCAGCTGTCTCACATACAGTCATATGAAGACCTGTTTTCTGCTCCATCTCATGTTTAAATTGAACGGCTTTGTCACCATTCCTTCCATACACGAACACATGCTCAATCGGGCGGACCAGCATAAGCGCTTGTAACTGAAGTCGCGCTTGAGCCCCGGTACCAAGGATGCCTGCTATCCGGCTGGTTTCCCTGCTTCCATATTTCGCAGCCACCGCTCCGGCAGCTGCCGTCCTTAAATCGGTCAGCCATCCTTCATCTGCCAAGACCGCGAGCGGTTCACCTGTGTGACTATTGATTAGGATCATAAGGCCATTAGCGCTCGGAATTCCCATGGCGGGATTATGAAAGAATCCAGAAGACAGCTTTACAGCAAAGCTGTCCTCTCCCTTGATATAAGCGGACTTGATATCCACTTCACCATTATGTTCAGGCACATCAATGCGCATGATCGGGGGCATTGTTGTCTCTTTTTCCACTAATGAGGTAAAGGCTTCTTCCATTTTTGCAACAAGGTCTGTATCGAGATGAACGACTTTTTCAATGTCTTTCCGACCAAAGAGTCTGATTTTCAGTCCCCCCTCAGCTGATTTGACCGCTTAAATCCATATGATCACGTATAATCAATTCCTGCGGATAAGTAGTGAACCGCTCACTGCCAGATTCCGTGACCTTAAACGTTTCACTTATTTCAATTCCATCTGTATCGAACCATAACGCCGGTATCAAATGGAACGTCATATTGGGTTCCAGTACAGTTGAATCCCCTCTTCGGATGCTCGCTGTATGCTCTCCCCAGTCCGGTGGATAATTGAGCCCGACGGAATAACCCAAGCGGGCTTCTTTTTCAAATCCGTGTTTTTTAATACTCTTTCTCCACACTTCTTCAAGTTCTCCACAGGTCACCCCAGGCTTTGCGAATTCGAGGACATTATGAATACCTTCCAATACCACCGGGGCGACTTGTTTCATTTTTTCATTCGGTTCCCCTATGGAGACCGTACGGGCAAGCGGCACATGGTAGCGTTTATAACACCCGGCAAGTTCTATGATGACAGCATTCCCTTTTACAAAAGGCCGGTCTGACCATGTCAGGTGGGGGATCGAAGTATGGTCCCCGGTCGGAAGCAGAGGAACAATGGCAGGGTATTCACCACCAAATTCCGGAGTACCCCTGACTATGTGATAGTAAATTTCAGCTGCCGTATCGCATTCCCGTACACCAGGATAAATACTTTCCACTCCTTTGGTCATTGCAAGATCTGCAATTTGGGCAGCCCGTCTCATGTATTCGATTTCCTGATCCGACTTGACGATACGGACGCCGTTCACAAGGAGTGTCGCTTCCTCGAAGGTGGCATTCGGCAATCCTCTCTTTAACCTTTCCAGTGCCTTGGCCGTAAAGTAGTAATGATCCATCTCCACTCCGATCTTCCTTTTCCCTTGACCGATCTGAAGGAGAATATCCGCCATGAAATCCATCGGGTGATAAACATCTGAATGCACGTAGTAGTCTGGGTAGGCAATGACATTCTCATCATAGATCCACGTCGTCACCCTTGCCCCATTCGCATCCTGATAGCGACCAATCCATAACGGCTGCGGTTCATCAACGATAATCACAAGCATCTGATGAACATAAAAAGACCAGGCATCATAACCAGAAAGGTAATTCATGTTTGCCGGGTCTGTAATCAAAAGCACGTCAATTCCTTGTTCAGCCATACGTTTCTTTGTTTTCTGTAAACGCTGGTGATACTCTAAAATGTCAAAAGGAAGAACCATTTCATCCCCTCCGCGCTATTTGTCTGAATTTTTAAACGACTATACATCCATTGT
Source organism: Halobacillus sp. Nhm2S1 (assembly GCF_019599545.1). Lineage (GTDB taxonomy): Bacteria > Bacillota > Bacilli > Bacillales > Halobacillaceae > Halobacillus. Next base: position 836,288 of record NZ_JAIEZV010000002.1, read on the forward strand.
ATTCAAAGAAATTTTTTCTTGTAATGTAAAAAGTGTATGAAGTTTAGAGGATGTCCATAGTACAATGTCGTCAAAACGCTCTCCTTCCATTTCTTATGTTACGATACGTATAACCGGATCAAAGGAGGATATGAAGATGACATACAGTTACTTATCTCATTTGTACTGTCCGAAATGTAAGGAAAGCTATAAAGCTACAGAACCCCAGCATCTATGTACATGCGGATCTCCTTTACTCGCAAGCTATGACTTAGAGAACCTGAAAAAATCATGGTCCCCCGAGCAACTGAAAGAAAGATCCCCCGACCTTTGGCGTTATCATGAACTTTTACCACTCCAGGATCCTACATACAAAACTTCTTTGGGAGAAGGCATGAGTCCATTGATTCCCCTCCCTACCCTGCAGAAAGATATGAATATCCGAAAACTGTATATGAAAGATGAAGGAATCATCCCTACTGGATCCTTCAAAGCAAGAGGCGCTGCGGTTGGTGTATCCAAAGCAAAAGAACTCGGTGTGAAAGAACTTGCCATGCCGACGAACGGCAACGCAGGGGCAGCCTGGTCACTATACGCTTCAAGAGCATCGATGGAATCGACCATTGTCATGCCTATGGATGCACCGAAAATCACCCGGAACGAATGTGCCTTATCCGGGGCCAACCTTTTTCTTGTGAACGGGCTGATCAGCGATGCAGGAAAAATTATCGCGGAAGCTGTAGAAACTTCCGGACTCTATGATGTATCTACATTGAAAGAACCATATAGGATTGAAGGTAAGAAAACGATGGGTCTTGAAATCGCAGAGCAGTTAGGCTGGAGCGTTCCAGATGTCATCCTTTACCCGACAGGTGGCGGCGTTGGATTAATCGGTATTCATAAAGCTTTGAGAGAATTACAGGAGCTTGGCTGGATTGCTAAAGACCGGATGCCAAAGCTCGTAGCTGTTCAATCTGAAGGTTGTGCTCCGATCGTGGAAGCATGGCAGCAAGGGCTGAGGGAATCATCGTTCTGGGAAGATTCTGAAACCATCGCATTTGGCATCAATGTACCCAAGGCCATTGGGGACTTCCTCGTCCTTGACGCCTTATATGATACAAACGGATGTGCAGTAGCCGTCAGCGATGATGACCTGTTGAAAGAACAAAAAAGAATGGCCCAAAAAGAAGGGGCCTTCGTCTGTCCAGAAGGCGCAGCAGCATTTGCTGCTGCGAGAAAGTTAAGAGCAGAAAACTGGATTTCCGCATCAGATGAAGTAGTGGTACTCAATACGGGGGCGGGAATTAAGTATCCGGATACCGTTCAGATTGAAATTCCGGTCCTTCAACCAGGTGACAGTCTGCAATACAAGATTTAATTTTTCTCCACGAAATCTTTACAAATTTAGCCCGACATATGTAAATCCATCCCCTTCTTCCGATATTAGATAAAAGATAAAAGACAGACGAAGAAGGGGTTTGGAGTATGAGAAACTTTTTAAAAATCAACCGGACAATCCGGGCAAAGGTATTCATTATGGGGTTATTACTTTTAGCTATCCCATCATTAATTATTGGATTAATCGGTTACCAGTCCAGTAAAGGAAGTCTTGATGAGCTTGGAAAGACAAACCTGAAAAACAGCGTAGAACAAGCGGTGGACATGATTGAAATTGCAAATCAATCGGCCCAGTCAGGAAACCTTTCCCTAGAAGAAGCAAAAGAAACAGTAAAAGAACAACTTCTCGGACCCATGCAGGAAGATGGAACTCGTCCGATTAACTCAACCATTGACCTCGGTGAAAACGGTTACTTTTTTGTTTTAGATGAAAAGGGAACCGAATTAGCCCACCCTTCCCTTGAAGGGGAAAATATATGGGAATCCCAGGACTCAAATGGAGTGATGGTCGCTCAGGAGCTTATCAAAAACGGGACTAACGGAGGCGGTTTCACCTATTTTGAATGGCCTTTACCTAATGATTCTGATACCGTTGCACCTAAAGTTTCCTATTCTCTTTACGAGCCTGCTTGGGGGTGGGTTATCGTCTCCGGCACTTACATGATGGATTTCAACAGTGGTGCAAGTCAGATTTTAAACACGTTATTAATCACGCTTAGCGCGGCGTTGATTCTAGGAGCAATCATTATTTGGTTCTTCTCCAACCGCTTAACAAAACCGATCAAACAGCTATCTGACCACTCTACAAGGATTGCTGAAGGAGATTTCACCGTAGCCGACCTTCAAGTGTCGAATAAGGACGAAATAGGCGTGCTCGTGGAAAATTTCAATACAATGAAAAACAACCTGAAGGCGCTGATCGAGTCTGTTTCTGCTTCTTCGGAACAAGTGGCAGCCGCTTCCCAACAATTGAATGCCAATGCGGAAGAAAACTCACTTGCGGCAGAACAAGTCACAACAGCTATTCAAGAAGTTGCCGCAGGATCTGACCAACAGATGGACAATGCCAATGAATCTTCCGAATGGATTCATGATATATCATCAAATATTCAAACCATTTCCACACAAATGATCAACCTTTCAGAAAAGTCGAATCAGACAGCTGAAACATCCGGATCAGGAGAGAAACTCATTCATACTGCCCTACAGCAAATGCATGAAATCAATGATCATACCAATACCACGAGTGGTACAATTCAGGTTCTCGAGAAAAAATCCAATGAAATTGGCAAAATCGTATCTCTAATTACAGATATCTCAGAACAGACGAACTTGCTCGCGTTGAATGCGGCCATTGAAGCAGCACGGGCCGGCGAACATGGAAAAGGTTTTGCTGTAGTAGCCGAAGAAGTAAGGAAACTGGCTGAGCAGTCCAGTCAATCCGCGAATCACATTATGGACCTGGTACATGACATCCAGCAAAAAACCCAAGAAGCGGTGCAGTTTATGAATAAAAGTGATGACGCTGTCAAATCAGGTGTGAATGTTGTCGGGGAAGCCGAACAGACGTTTAAAACGATTACGACAGATGTTCATGATTTGTCTGGTGGGATGAACGATATCACAGGCTCCATCCAATCGATGACTCATCATATACAAAGTCTCGTCGAATCCTTTGAAGCGGTTAAGAACTTCTCTGTCCAGGCTTCAGAACAATCCCAGCACGTCGCGGCTACGACAGAGCAGCAAAATGCATCGATTCAGGAGATTACATCAGCAAGTGAAACATTAGCTGAAGAAGCTAGCAATCTTCAGGAACAAGTCAGCCGTTTCAGATACTAGGTCCAACATCTTCCAACATTTAGCCGTTATTACGAATTCGATTGTTAGAGGGGTTGAGATCACTCGTTACACCAATACCCTGATAAAGATAAGATTTCAGGAAAAGGTAGAATCGTCTAAAGTCCCCACACAAAAGGAACTCATGCCTCTGCATGAGTTCCTTTTGTTTCATATCGCTTGTACAACGGCAGATATGTCCGCTGCTTGTGTAATGGCTGAAATGACCGCGACACCGTCCGCTCCCCTTTCCATCACTTCAGCAGCATTTCCAGGGTGAATGCCTCCAATTCCGACTACGGGCATGTCAGGGAACGCTCTTTTGACAACCTTCACCCATTCAGGCCCTGCTACAGGATTGGCGTCTTTCTTCGTCATTGTCCTGTACATCGGCCCCACACCTAAATAGTCGACAAGATGGACAGGACTCTGTTCTAATTCTTTCCGATCGGATACCGATAATCCAATGATTGTAGCAGGGTATTTTGAACGAATCTCATTCACAGTTCGATCACTCTGTCCCACGTGGATTCCATCAGCTTTAAGCACATCAAAAAGTTCGACATCATCGTTGACGATAAATGGAATGTCCGCTTCAGCACAACGTTGGCGTAGCTTATGGCCGAGGCTGTACTTTGCTTCTCCAGTTAGGGCGCCTTCCCCTTTTTCTCTATACTGAAAGCAGGTAATTCCCGCTTCGATCGCTTCATCCAAAATGCTCAATGGATCTTTGTTACAGTTTTGACTGCCCATAACGAAGTATTTTCTAAGAATATAAGCTTTCATGTTTCATCCCCCATGGCTAAAGCATCGACAAACTTCGGAATGAATGTCCCTGGTCCTTTGACACCAGGAAGAGCCGCGGCATGTTCGGCCGCCCGGCCATAATGGCTTAATGTTTCTAAAACCTTCTCTTTAGGGTCACCACCTACAGATAAGCCTGCTGCAAGCAAGGAACCTAACAAACAGCCGGCTCCTGTAATTCGGGCAAGAAGCGGGTGACCCGTTTCGTTGACAAAAACCTCTCCTCTCATGCATCCGACATCCCTTTCACCTGTACAGACGGCTCCAGTATAGTATTTTTCTGATACCAGACGAACGATGGATTCAGGGTCAGCTTTCCCTGTTGAGTCTACCCCTTTCGTTTCCACATCCTGACCGACGAGATGGGCGAGTTCCCCGGCATTACCTTTAATGACGGTTGGCTTCACCTCCTGCAAGATTCGCTGGCATGCCTCTGAACGATAGCGGGTTGCAGGGGCACCGACAGGATCGAAGACGACCGGAATACCGATCTCATTCGCTGCTTTCCCTGCAATAATCATCGCTTCCACCTGATTTTCATGAAGCGTCCCGATATTCAATAAAAGTCCTTGAGACAATCGGGTGACATCTGCAACCTCCTGTTTAGCATTAGCCATAATCGGTGTTCCGCCGAAAGCAAGAAGTCCGTTCGCTGTAAAATTCATAACGACCGCATTCGTGATGTGGTGGATCAGTGGGCGTTGTTCTCTTACTCTACCGATAACACTTACAGCCATTGGTTGAAAACCTCCTCACGTAATGCAAAATGATTGGTCGGTCCGCTTCCATTTCCTAAGTCGAAGGAGTGGCGGATTGCTTCTGTTACAAAATATTTCGCTTCCTTGACAGCTTGTGGCAAAGCGTGTCCCTGACTCAGGTAAGCCGTAATGGCTGCTGAATACGTACACCCTGTGCCGTGCGTATTCGAAGAATCAATACGTTCGGATTCAAATTCATAGACACGCCCCCCATCATATAAAAAATCAACCGCTCTTCCATTGAGATGGCCCCCTTTGACAAGGGCCGCATCCGCACCTAAGTCTTTCACTATTACTTCGGCCGCTTCTTTCATATCTGCTTCTGTTTCAATTCCCCCTCCAACAAGCACTTCCGTTTCCGGAATGTTGGGAGTGATAAGTGATGTCTTTGGTACAAGATATTCTTTTAAATAGCGCTGGTCCTCTTTTTCAATCAACGGGTCGCCACTCTGGGCAACCATGACAGGGTCCATGACGTAAGGAGCATCCACCTCATCCAACCATTTACTAATGACCCTCATCATTTTCTTGTTGGCAATCATTCCTGTTTTCAATGCATGAACAGGCATGTCTTCAGAAATTGCTTTCAGTTGACTCCTGATGAAATTTTCCGGGAGGTGGTGGACATCCTTCACACCTGTCGTATTTTGAGAAACAACTGAGGTCACAACACTCATGCCATAACTCTTCAGCTCCTGGAACGTTTTCAAGTCTGCTTGAATACCTGCACCCCCGCTGGGATCAGTACCTGCGATCGTCAACGCACATGATACTTGTCTCATTTCACCCCCTCCTTTTCACAAGGCCATTGCTCTTGTGTGTATGCCATATCCCAGAAGGCATATTCCAGTTGACAACTTTTACGGAAGGCTTCTCTCATCCGCTGCTTTTCCGATTCCGACGCACGTTCCGCATACTGATCAAGCCGTTCACATAACACTGCCGTCAGACTCTTCACTTCCGCATCGGCATAAAACTCAATCCACGGGAGGAAGGGGTGATCGAGCCCTGGGTGATAGCTGTTCAGCAGCTCGACTCCGATTTCATAATACGTCCACGGACACGGAAGCAAGGCTGCTAATATTTCTCCAATGCCTCCTTGATGGGCATAAAATAGCATATGTTTAATGTAGTGATCAGCGGTTGGCGGCAATGGGTACCCTTGCAGTTCTTCATAGGAAACGCCAATCTGTTCACAAAAATTATTGTGAGGATGGATTTCGCTGTTCAGCACAAAATCGATCTGTTCATTGAACAGCTGTATATCTTCCCTTCCTGGAGACTTGGAAATGGCGATTCCATAGACGTGCATAAAAGCGTTCAAATACTCGTAATCAGCCTTGATATAGTGAATCAATGCTTCTTTTGGAACCTCTCCTTTTCCGATTCCTTGGATAAAGGGATGGGAGAAAATTATTTGATAGATATCCTGATTTTCTTTTCTTAATTGATTGGAAAAAGACATGATGGAGCCTCCTATTATTCTCGGAAGCTACTAGAGGACAGAAGGGGATTCTTACTACTTCCCTCCGCCGGCATGACCCGGATCAGGTATTGAGGGACCAAGGAATGTCTCCTTATCTCAGCGAATACTCGCGCCCCTAGCAGTTTCCGTGTATTATGGTTGTAAGATCATGTTTTCAACTTTCACTCGTGATAAAATAAAGGCAGCAATCAAAGCTCCCGAGACACTGCTTACGACAAAAGAAGGCACAAACGCAAAAACACCAGCTGTACTTCCCATTAAGACGTGTGCAATCGGAACAGATGCCAAAGCCCCGATGACTCCAGTGCCCAGCACTTCACCAATCACCGCAGACCTTTTTCTTTCATACATCCGATAACAGAGCCCTGCCAATAATGCACCAAACATTCCACCCGGAAAAGCAAGAAAGGTGCCGAGCCCTAATAAGAAACGTAAGATCCCGATGACGAAAGCAATCATGACCGCCGGGACGGGTCCAAGCACCACCGCCGCGACCACATTAACTGCATGCTGGACAGGATAAGCTTTTGCAATTCCAGCGGGAAACCAGAGAAATTGAGCTCCAAGCGTACCAATGGCAACAAATACGGCCATCGTTGTAAGTAATTTTGTGTTTCTCATTTTTCACCACCTTTCCGTACAGGAGCTGAAGGGATCCATATAAAAAAGCCAGATCCTTAGAGGACCTGGCCTGGTATGCAGTAAGTCGATACACGTATCGTCAGACTACTTCCCTCCGCTGGTATTAACCAGATCAGGTTCGTAAGAGTCAGAAAGCTTGCTCGCTTTCCTCTCAGCCCATTCAGGCTCCCCTAGTAGTTTCATAAACTTATTCGCTTGGTGATTTTCATCATAACAAAGTTGGATGTTTCTGTCATGTGAAACTTTTCCTCCCATCCAAACGTCAACAATAGAAGATAAGGAGTGTGTGAATGATGAAAATGAGATGGATGCTAGGTATGTTCATGGTCCTTTCTTTATCCCTTAGTGCATGTGGGCTTTCAGAGACAAAAGAAGTAGACCAGAATGAAGTGGAAGCAGAAGCATCCGATCCAGACATGAGTGGATTTGTCATGGATCAGGACGAGGACAGTATCCTTGTGGTCACACCGATGGATGATGATGGGTCAGGGGATGAAGGACGGGCCATGTGGGTCTCCGGAGCTCCTGAAGGCCTATGGGTTGGCAAACAGGTCGAGGTCTGGGTAGACGGGGATATTGCTGAGTCCTACCCTGAACAAGCCACCGCTGAAAAAGTCCAGGAACTTGAAATGAGCGAAGTCCAGGGAGCGGATTTAAAAGCATCCGAAGCTCTTTCTGCAGCGTTGTCCGAAACTGAACAAGAACAGGCAGATGTGCTCATCGTATCCCTGCTTTCCTTTGATGAAGAATCCGATCAGTGGACCGTCAAGCTTGACCGACGCGGGACCAATCAGGGGGAATGGAAAACAACCGTCAAAGATGAAAAATAGAGCGCCTTCCCGATGGAGCGCTCTATGCATTCACTTTTTTCAAAAGCCACAACCTCACACTCAACTCCAGCAAAAAAAGATCATCTGCATTGAGGAGAGAGAGTCCGGTCAAATGCTCAATGTTTCTCAATCTGTGCAGTAACGATTGGCGGTGCAGATTCAGAGCGCGAGCTGTCTGACTAACATTGCTGTTGTATTTATTGTAGATCATAAATGTATGAATCAGTTCTGTCTGCCGTTTCTGATCATAATCAATCAGCTTTTCCAATGTATCTGAAACAATCGCTCCAATTTCTTCTTCGTGGGACAGGGCCATGAGCAAGCGATTCATCCTTGTGTCACTGAAAAATGTACGCTCCCCTTCTTCATGCTGTTGACCGATTTTCAGTGCTGTTGCCGCCTCTTCATAGCTTTTATGAAAAGCCTGATACCCACCTTTATGACAAGAAATCCCCCAACTGATCGTAATCCCTTTCAGTAACTCATGAAGCCGCCGCTCTATCAGGTCGAGAAACTGATTCGCTGTTTCTCCGTAATCCGGACGATCCGTTTCCAAGTATACGATGACCTCCCCTTCATCAAACGTTGTCATCGTCCTCCTGTGCAGCGCATCTCCTGCATGGGTGACTTCCTTCTGAATGTAATAATTTCGACTGTTGATCGACGACGATTTCACTTGAGGCATCGTTGAAGATATGCGATCCTCCTCCGGCTGTACGAATTGGATGTGTCCGACGAGACAAATGTAAGGCTTCTCCAGGTCATAGCCAAGGAGCTGCGCTTTGGATAAGAGAGCTCTATCCATCTCCCTTTCCTGCTTGGCTAAATCCAGCAAAAAGTTGTCCTTAAGTCTGATTTCAGTCATTTCAATAGCGTTCTCTTTTACAAAATATAGCGCACAAGCTGTGAGTGCATGATCCAGGATATGAAGGTTCACCCACGTTAAATCCTTTTCGTTCTTTGGTTTAAACAGGATATAACCCTGTTTCTTATAGTTTGATAAAATTGTAAGCTGATAGCATTTTTGATCACCGATTTCATAGGTTTCAATGTAATGGCGGAGTGGGTGATCACTGTCTATATCCGTTTCTACCAAGGTGCCTTCCTGTGGAAGCTCATGCCCATTTAAAACATCGATATAATAACGATCAAAATACTGATTCGCCCGAATTTGCTTGTTATGATCGCTGATGGCCGTTGGAATACCTGTGTTCTGGTAGACAATTGATGTAATCTCCTGCAGCCCTTTTCCGTTCAAGACACAATTGATCAACTCCTGTCTGATCTCTTCCGTCCGTTGCTGCTCTTGGCGTTTTTCCTCACTAATCAATCGTAAAACGTCCTGTAAAATATCTCCGAACCTTATCTCCCAAGGAATTTCCATCACGATCAACTCATGTTTCTCCGCAAGTTTTAACACGCGATCAGGAATTTTGTAAAGATGACGCCCTGTGGCAAAAGCGAGAACAGATGCTTCTGATCGGATGACATCCTCTACATATCCTTCTAGTGCCAGTACATCACCCCCACAGCCAACCCCTGTACTGAGCACAAATTCATTGTTCCTGACAAAGTTCTCCACAGGTGTTTCAATTACTGATATCCAGTCCACTTGACGATCATAAAGATCCGTCTGCACTTTAGCTTTTTCGAGAACAGGAAGTTTCAAGACTTCCTCCACCGCAACCCCCATTTCCACTCCTCCCCCATTTACGATTTAGCCAGAAGATTTAAGACCACATCATGATCGATATTGTTTCCGCTCAAAACGACAACTACATTTTTTCCTTTTAGATCATTAGAATGAAGCACGTGGCCGATCCCCGTTGCAGCCGCTCCTTCCACAACCATCTTGTGGTGCTCAAGGGTAAAGATCAGGCCTTCTTCAATCTGCGACTCTTCTACAAGAACACCCTTGTCCATGTAAGCCTGCGTCATCGGAAATGTGTAACGATTCTCTGTCCCGATTCCTCCAAGGAGGCTGTCTGCCAATGTATAAGACTCCTCAAGAATCACAGGTTTACCTTTCGCAAGGCTTTCATGCATGACAGCCCCCTTCTTCATCGTCACTCCTGTTATGTGTATAGAAGGCTCCATTGATTTCATTACAAACGCAATACCGGACAACAACCCACCTCCAGACAAAGGAATAATCACTTCATCCACCTCAGGACACTGTTCCATAATTTCAAGCGCGATGGTACCCTGGCCGGCAATGATTTCCCGATCATCAAAAGGCTTGATAACCGTCATCCCATCCTCTCTTTCCAATTCAGCACACCTTGCTTCTGCTTCATCTTGACTGCTCCCGACGACTTCGACCGAAGCGTGCAATTTTTTTAGACGGTTCACCTTCGCTTTTGGAACACGATTCGATATACATACCGTACAGGGAATTCCTAACTCTGCTGCTACATACGCAACAGAAATCCCGTGATTTCCTGTTGAAAAAGTGGTCACACCCTTTTTCAATACCTTATCGTCCAAAGATAAGATTTTGTTGGCTGCCCCTCGCAGTTTAAATGAACCCGTAGGATGGGTATGCTCCAGCTTCAAGTGAACATGGGCACCTGTGTGGTCAGAGAGAGGTTCTGAATACAGGATAGGAGTGGGATGAACAAAAGAAGATATGCGCTTCTTTGCTTCCCAAACCTCTCTGAAGGAAAGGTAGGTCATTCATAACGTCCTCCTTCTTGGATTTTCACGATTCCAAGTTTTGAATTTTCAGTTATTTTTATTATAGTGGAACATCCTCCTATGTTTAAAGAGTTAAAATACCATCTATATTTTTAATTACGGTTAAGGCGGTGCTCTTTGGTGCGACTCGGCTCCCCTTTGGCGCGTCTCGGCTCTCCTTTGGCGCGTCTCGGCTCTCCTTTGGCGCGTTTCAGCTCCCCTTTGGCGCGTCTCAGCTCCCCTTTGGCGCGTCTCAGCTCCCCTTTGGCGCGTCTCAGCTCCCCTTTGGCGCGTCTCAGCTCCCCTTTGGCGCGTCTCGGCTCTCCTTTGGCGCGTTTCAGCTCCCCTTTGGCGCGTCTCGGCTCTCCTTTGGCGCGTTTCAGCTCCCCTTTGGCGCGTTTCAATCGAATATAAAAAAGGCCCGATGCACTTAGCATCTGGCCTTTTTCCTTTAAGACGTAGCCCATTTGTAAGCAAAACAATTGAAAATAACAAAATGGAGGAAGATAGAGTAGACATTCGTGGAATGGCCCATGATTCAAATGAAATCCTTGGTCTTCATGTAAAAACCCCCAGCCTTGAATCAAGCTGAAGGTTTTTGGTAGGTGGTTAAAGATTGACTGATGACCTGTGCCAGTGCACTCATATCTTTGACAGATTGGACACTCGCCTGAAAGATCACCTCGGGGGGAACCGCGGACCAATCCAAACCATACCCTGCTTCCAAAGCTATGCAGCGGATAAACTCTCGTAAGCTCCTCCCATTTCCTTCTCTGAAAGGATGGAGTACATTAATTTCTGACATGTAGTAAACCAATTTCTCTACAACCTGTACCCTGTTCATACTTTTCCAATCTTCTCTCATCAACTGTTGAAATATAGGCTCAGCCGCATCGTGAATAAACCTGGCCTGAGCAAAAGAAAATCCATCCTTCGTAATGTTTTCTGTTCGAATTTCTCCAGCAAACGGGTAAAGATCTGAAAATAGGCGCGCATGAATTCTCTGTAAATGCCGCAAGTCGAAATCCCCTTCAATCGGGTTGGATTGAAGCTCGGCAAGCCTTTGAGCCGTAAACATCGTTTCCAAGGCCGTCAATTGTTTCTCATCTTTGATATCATAATGGTTGATCAGAACGTTTGACCCCGGATAACAATACTTCGATTTTTCATTCCCGTACCTTGTGTCAGGCATGACGAGCCAGTTCCAACGCCTGTTTGACGAACTCCTCATGAGAAATCTCCCCTGTCAGGCACTTTTTCACAAGCAATTTCTGCTTTTTGTTCAAGCGGTCCCCCTCGACAGCGAGAGACGCTAAGGCAGGGCGCATAAGTAATTCCACTTCTTCCTCGGAACGTACGGTCATCCAATCCCTCCGAACTATAATCATATCCTCTACATTATACTACAGAAGAGAGTTTTATAGACGGTGAAGTCTTATCAGGAAGTCTTCTTCTTACCAGATGTCGTTGTCTTTTTCTTTGTGGTTCTCTTCTTCTTAGACCCTTTCGTTTTTTCCAACGATTTTTCTAATGCGTCCATTAAATTCGTCACATTATCCGGCTTCGGTTTATCTTTAGCCGTTGTGACTTCTTCATTGTTTTTCTTCGCTTCAATCAATTCCATCAGGGCTGTCCTGTAGTCATCCTTGTACTTTTCCGGATCGAATTCCGCTGTCAACTGATCAATCAACGTAACGGCTGTACTCAATTCTTTCTTACTTAATTCTGTTTCTTCCGGAACATTCGGCACGTCCTGGACCGACCTGACCTCATCAGGATAATGGATGGTTTCCATGACTAGCGTGTTCTCATACACGCGGACAATGGCCAGTTGTTCCTTGGAACGGATGATGATTTTTGCAATTCCGATCTTCTCCGTATCTCCAAGCGCCTGACGAAGGAGACTGTATGCTTTTGACCCTCCTTCACTTGGAGAGATAAAATAACTCCGCTCAAAATAAATCGGATCGATTTCTTCTAACTTCACAAAATCGATGATTTCGACCGCTTTGTCTTCCTGTTCCTTTTTCAACTGTTCCAGGTCTTCTTTGTCTAAAACGACAAACTTGTTCTTCGCATATTCATAAGCTTTTACAATCTCTTCACTCTCTATTTCCCGTTCACATACCGGACAACGCTTCTCATATTCGACCGGTGATTTACATTCTTCATGAAGCTGACGCAGCTTGATGTCCTTGTTCTCAGTTGCCGCGTGCAGTTTCACAGGAATATTCACAAGTCCGAAGCTGATGGTCCCTTTCCACATCGTGTGCATCCCGACCACTCCTTTTTCCTATAGGTTTCACGAGAATCTTAAAAAATATGTTCCGCATGCATGGATAAACTCCTTAAAAAAGCCAAACCTATTCAACAAAATAAGGATTGTTGAAAATCACGGGATGGGAAGGAGATGCAGGAATGAAGCCGATGCTATTGACAGGGACGATGGAACTCCCTGAAGGGGATGAGTGGGTGTATGAAGTGAAGTATGACGGGTTTAGAGCTATTCTCGAAGCCCACGGGGAAGGAGTCAGGATCCTGAGCCGGAATGGGAAAGACTTGAGTGACCGCTTTCCTGAGATCGTTCAGGTGGAAATTCCTAAGGATCTTCTGCCATTCACTCTGGACGGGGAGCTGGTCATTTTGAACACTCCCTACCAAGCGAACTTTGAAGCTTTACAGACAAGAGGAAGAATGAGAAATAAAGAAAAAATACGAGTTTCTTCCAAACGAAGACCTGCTACCTTCATGGCTTTTGACAAAATAGAAAAAGGTACCCCCTTGCTAAAAAGAAAAGAAAATATGAAAAAGCTTCTCGGAAGTCTTAATCACCCCCAAGTCCGAAATATTGATGTATATGAGAAATTAGAGGAGATCATATCCATCGCTGAGCTGCACGCTGTTGAGGGAATCATTGCAAAAATGAAAAAGAGCAAATATCAGCCCGGTGAACGCGGAAGACAGTGGCTGAAATGGAAACAATGGAGGACAGTCTCGGGCTTTTTACAAAAGTACGATGCCGAGAACGGATATTATGATATAGGGTACTATAAGGACGACACCCCTGTCCCCCTCGGGAAGTTTAAACATGGCCTGGAAGATGACGAGCGTGAGACGCTCGAGACATTTTTCAAAGAACACGGAAAAAAGAAAAAAGAGGCATGGCATTTAACGCCTGGAACGTGTGTAGATGTACATTGCCTGAGTGCTGAGGAAGGAGAGCTTCGTGAACCTCTCTTTCATCAGTTCCGATTTGATCTTGTTCCTGAAGATTGCACAGAATCTAAGAAACAATGGGATCTTTCCCTGTTTCCTGACACCTTCGAACCAACCAATATCGATAAACCATTATGGAAAGGTATTTCTAAACAGGATTTTCTCGTTTACATCCGTCAGTTAGCTCCTCACATGCTCCCGTTTCTACAGGAAAAGAAGTTAACGTTGATCCGTTATCCTGATGGCATCTACGAAGAGTCTTTCTATCAAAAACACATCCCTGACCATGCCCCCGACTTTCTGAAAATGTGGATGGAGGATGGGGAGCCGTTCATCATTTGTGATCAGCTGCTCTCTCTACTTTGGCTAGCAAACCAGGGGGCATTGGAATACCATGTCCCCTTTGAGAAAGCCGGTGGTCAAAAACCTGATGAAATTGTCTTGGATTTAGATCCTAAAGATCGAAGCCATTTCAATAAGGCCATTACGGCTGCTCGATTATTGAAGCACCTCCTTGATGAACTTGAAGTCAAAAGCTTTGTCAAAACATCCGGAAATAAAGGCATGCAGATTCACATCCCTATCCGCGAGGGGGATTTAAGCTATGAGGAGACAAGGAAAATCACAGAAACGTTGGCTACACTCCTTGTTAATGAAGAACCTGACCTCTTTACGATTGAACGACTGAAGAAAAAGCGTGGGGATCGATTGTATATTGACTACGTCCAACATGCAGAGGGCAAAACGATTATTGCCCCGTATTCGACCAGAGCGACCGAAAACGCAACCGTCGCGACGCCGCTTCATTGGGAAGAAGTGACAGAAGATTTGCGGCCGGAATCATATACGATTCATACTGTACCCGGCCGTATCGCTGAACTGGGGTGCCCTTTTTCTATGTATGAAAAGGCTAGAGACAAGCAGCCCATCCAAAAGTTGAAACAATTGCTTCAATAACTTGTCGAATATTGCCCGGGAAATATAGCGCCACTTCTCTGAAAAAATGTTCATAAAAAGGCTGCCGGTCGTCACCGGCAGCCTTTTTATCTGTTCTTATTCTGATAAGGTTTTACTTCGTTCCCGCAGTTTGAACTTTTGCAGTTTCCCGCTCGCGTTTCGTGGAAGTTCATCTACAAATTCATAACGTCTCGGCCGTTTGTACCGGGCCAGTCGATTTCCTGAAGTACAAAACTCATCCAGTTCTTGTTCAGTAACGCCGCTTTCCTTTTTGACGATATAGGCGACCACCCTTTCTCCCCACAGATCATCCGGCTCTCCCACGACGGCTGCGTCCATGACTGCAGGGTGCTCGTACAAGGCATCTTCGACTTCTCTTGAATAGATGTTTTCACCGCCTGAAATGATCATGTCCTTCACACGATCACTAACCCAGAGGTATCCATCTTCGTCAAAGGACCCGATGTCACCCGTATGGTACCAACCTTTGTACATAGCTTCTTCTGTCGCTTCCGGCCTGTTGTAATACCCCTTCATCATGCTCGGCCCTCGTACGATAATTTCCCCGAGTTCGTGCGGTTTACAAATCTCTTCAGGCTCTGCGGGTCCGTGCTCATTCGTCCTCACCACTCGGACTTCATGGTTTAGCAACGCCCTTCCTGCCGACCCTGCTTTCGTGACTTGTTCTTCCTCGGTCAGTGCGGTGATTGCAGGTCCCATTTCCGTCATACCATAGGCCTGTAAGAGCTGAACACCTAAGGCATCATGCAGCTTCATCGTCAAAGCAGGGGCCATTGGTGCTCCTCCGTAAAGACCTTGTCTCAATGTCTGGAAATCCTCTTTGGCGAATTCCTCTTGCAGCATCATGTTCCACATCGTCGGAGCTGCGAAGAAGGACGTAATCTGCTCCTCCCTGACTGTGCCAATGACTTCCGGGGCATCGAAATGGTGCAGCAGAACATTCGTCGCTCCAATCATCACTCTCGGGAAGAACGCACAATGAAGCTCTGCACAATGGAAAATCGGGGCGACAGTCAGTCCACGGTCATTTTCCGTCAGTCTCAAACATGCGGTCATGATGAGCGCTTGATCGACCATATCTCGATGCGTATGGATGACTCCTTTCGGAAGTCCGGTTGTTCCTGATGTGTACATGATGGCATAAGGATCGTTCTCGTCCAGTTCACACACAGGTCGTTCGGTCGTTACTCCATCCGTTCGTTCATAATAGTTCATGGCATAAGGCAGGTTTTCTTCGTCGATGGACCAAAACTCAATACTTGTCATCTCTTTCGCTACCGGAGCAATT
Organism: Halobacillus sp. Nhm2S1; assembly: GCF_019599545.1. Classification (GTDB taxonomy): domain Bacteria; phylum Bacillota; class Bacilli; order Bacillales; family Halobacillaceae; genus Halobacillus. Next base: position 852,182 of record NZ_JAIEZV010000002.1, read on the forward strand.
TGAGCTGCCGTCGCTTTTTCAAACACGACCACCTTCGGATCGGCATCTTTCAAAATGAACTCGATTTCTTTTTCCATGAGACGGAAGTTCACCGGATTGAATACCGCTCCAATCTTCATGCAGGCGAACAGCACCGTTGCATATTCAGCCGTGTTAAAAAGCACCGTTGATACTTTATCCCCTTTTTCCACCCCTGAAGCCTTCAGCGCATTCGCTGTGCGATTCACTTCCTGGTCCCACTCTCCGTATGTCCAGCGTGTTCCAAGCCGCAGGTCCACCAATCCTTCTTTATCCGCATACTTCGCTACCGTTTGCTCAAACATACTCCTAAGTGTTGGTCCCATTTCTCATCGACTCCTTTGGTTTTTTATTAAAATCCCCATTAGCCAACGTGCTCGATCCACCGAGAGCTTACTGAACAATCAAATACTGGAGTACTTCAGACAGGTTTTTCTTTGTAAAATAAGGCGTACTTTCCTTACCTTCTAAGTAAAGGGCTCATACCAGCACGGGTACATTCACTTGGGTTGTAATCGTATCGCTCCGTCTAGGCGGATCACCTCCCCGTTAAGCATTGGATTATCTAAAATGCTTAAAGCTAACTTCGCATACTCATAAGGCTTTCCTAACCGTGACGGAAATGGTGTAGCTTTACCCAGGGCATCCCGTGCTTCTTCAGGGAGCTGTTCAAACATCGGCGTTTCAAACAGCCCTGGTGCAATAGCCATCACCCGGATACCATGGCGGGCGAGCTCCCTCGAGATCGGCATCGTCATCGCGGCTACGCCTCCTTTGGAAGCACTGTATGCCGCTTGCCCGATCTGCCCTTCATAAGCCGCAATCGAAGCTGTGTTGATGATGACGCCTCGCTCTCCAAAATCATTTGGTTCATTTTCCTGCATTTTTTCAGCAGCCAGACGGATGACATTGAACGTACCAATCAGGTTCACTTCAATGATTTTAGAAAAAGACTCCAGGCGGTGCGGGCCATTTCTTCCAACCACTTTTTCCCCTGTTACGATGCCAGCGCAGTTGATAACGGTGTTTACCTGACCAAACGTTTCGACAGCCGTTTGGAGCATGCGCTCAATTTCATCAGCGGAGGTAACATCCACTTTGGCAAACAGCACAGAAGAGCCCAATTCTTCTGCAAGTGCCTCTCCTTTGTCTGCGTTTTGGTCTGCAATCACCACTTTTCCACCATTTCTTGCAATTTTCCTTACCGTCGCTTCTCCGAGGCCTGATGCACCGCCTGTCACAATTGCTACCACATCTTTAACATCCATCGTTATCCCTCCAGCCTTTCAATGACCGTGCCATTCGCCATCCCGTGTCCTTCACAGATGGCAAGCAGCCCGTACTTTCCTTCTGTTCTTTCTAATTCATGAACGAGGGTGGTCATAAGCTTTGCTCCGGTGGCGCCCAACGGGTGTCCAAGCGCAATGGCTCCACCATTCACATTTAGCTTTTCATGTGGCACACCTGTCTCTTTCATCCAAAACATAGGTACAGGGGCAAAGGCTTCATTCACTTCAAACAAATCGATATCTTCAAGACTCAGTCCAGCTTTTTGTAGAGCTTTATACGTGGCAGGCACCGGACCTGTCAGCATCAGTGTGGGGTCGGAACCGACGACAGCTCTCGAGACAATACGAAAGCGAGGCTTCAACCCCAGTTCTTCTGCTTTCTTCCGTGACATTAAAAGCACAGCTGCAGCTCCATCACTAATTTGACTCGCATTTCCTGCGGTGATTTTGCCGTTTTCCTGAAAAACGGTTTTCAGAGTGGCAAGGGTTTCAACAGACGTGCCTGCTCTTGGACCTTCATCTGTTTTTATTACATTGGAATCACCTGCGGTCACAGGCATGATTTCTTTTTCAAACCGGCCTTCATCGATCGCCATTAGCGCTCTTCGATGACTTTCCGCTGCATAAGCATCCAGCTCTTCTTTACTCAATTGCCACTGGTCTGCAATCCTTTCTGCTGAATGGCCTTGATTAATCATTTCGTATTTTGACGTCAATCGTTCGTTGAAAGATGTCCCCTGCATGTTTGAGAACATCGGAACTCGTGACATACTTTCCACACCACCAGCAATGACGACCTCCATGTCCCCACAGGCAATCGCTTGAGAAGCGAAATGGATCGCTTGTTGGCTCGACCCGCACTGCCGATCCAGTGTCACACCAGGGACTTCCAGCGGGAAACCAGCTGTCAGGGCAGCAATCCTGGCGATATCCCCGGCTTGTTCTCCCACCTGACTCACACACCCTGCGATAACATCTTCTACCTCTATAGGGTCGAGGGAAGCTCGTTCAACCAGTTCCTTGAGTACATCTGCGAAGAGAATATCCGGCCTGATATCGCTGAGCCCCCCATTCCTCTTACCTACAGGGGTTCTTACCGCTTCTACGATGACAACTTCATTCATATCTTTTTCCTCCTATACTAAGCCCATCTTTTTGGCAATAATTGTTTTCATAATTTCATTGGATCCCGCATAAATAGCCGTAACTGGAGCATCACGGAACCTTCTTGCAATTTCGTACTCTTCCATATATCCATAACCACCGTGAAGGTGCATACATTCCATCGCTACTTTTTTCACAAGGTCGGTTGTCCACCACTTGGACATCGACACCTCTTTGACAACATCCTCCCCGCCCATATGAGCTTCAATCGTACGGTCCAGAAATGTCCTTCCAATCTCAACTTCCGTTTGTAGTTCAGCTAGTTTGAACTGAGTATTTTGAAAAGAAGCAATCGACTTCCCAAAAGCTTTACGCTCTTTTACATAAGCAACCGTCAACTCAAGCATCCGTTCACATGCCGCAATGGCACCGATGCCTACAATCAAGCGCTCCTGTTGAAGCTGGTTCATTAAATAATAGAATCCTTCGCCTTTTTTACCCAGAAGGTTATCCTTGGAGACGGCTGCCTCTTCAAAGATCAGCTCTGATGTATCCTGGCTGTTTAGACCGATCTTGTCGAGCTTCCTCCCCCGGGAAAAACCAGAAGTGTCTCTCTCAACGACCATCAGACTGATTCCCTTATACGCTGGAGATGCATGGGGATCCGTTTTACATACCACCACTACCAAATCCGCGTGAATTCCATTTGTAATGAACGTTTTCTCCCCATTCATAATAAATCCCTGGTCACCTTCTATTGCAGTCGTCCTTATAGATGCTAGGTCCGAGCCTGCTCCCGGTTCTGTCATTGCGATCGCTGTAATGCATTCTCCTGTTGTACATTTCGGAAGCCATTTCTGTTTCTGTTCTTCTGTTCCATAAGCATTCAAATACGGAACGACAATGTCATTGTGCAAACCGACTCCAATTAAGCCTGTCCCCACTTTTTCCATTTCCTCATTGATGACAACTGAATAGCCGAAGTCTGCTCCAAAACCTCCATATTTCTCGTCCACCCAAGGGCAAAGGTAACCCTGTTCACCAAGCTTTCTCCAAAACTCACGGGGAACTTCCCCTGCCTTTTCCCATGCGTCATAATTGGGATAAGCTTCTTTTTCCAAGAACTTTCGTAGTGATTGACGGAGTATTTCATGTTCTTCTGTTATGTATGATGCCTTCATAATCTTCCTCCCTGAGCATTCTTCGCTATGGGATGTAATTCTCTTTTCATTCCTATCATTCCTGCCTCCAACAGAAAACGCTTACATTTTTATGTATTTAGAAGGATTTCGACACCCTCCCCCTTTGGCTTCAATCTTTCCAGCTAGAAAAGTGGAGAGTAAGTTAACAAAACTCCTATCGGTGGGCTTATGTTTCACGAGCGACTTACGGGCTTTTAGCGGTAATCTTTCACACTTTCATCAGGGCCTTTAATGGTCCTATCCGTGTTTACGGGAAAGCGAGTCAATACAAAAAACCAGCCTCCGTAAGGCTGGTTTTTTTGGGGTTAGTCTATTACTTTTTCAATGGCAAAAGCGACGCCGTCTTCTTTGTTAGACGCCGTTACAAAGTCTGCTTCTTTCTTCACCGGCTCCTGGGCATTGCCCATCGCCACGCCGAAGCCTGCTTCACGAATCATCGCAATATCATTCATGCTGTCACCAACGGCCATCACTTGATCCATTTCTAAATCCAGCCACTGGCAAACTTTCATAAGTGCTGCTGCTTTATTTACACCTGCAGGATTGATTTCAATGTTTGTAGGACTGGAGTTAGTAACTTCAAGGTCTTCATTCGCATTGACTTCTTCGAGAATAACTTGTCTTACTTCGTCATCTTGTATATCGAAACCGAATTTCAACCAATCGTAGTCTACAATCTCTTGGTCGAATGGGTTTTGGCTGTTGTACAATCCTTGCACGGTTGAGGACCAAAAATAGAGACCATGCTCTTTTTTCAATTCCCATAGACGCTCCACATGTTTATGTTCCAGCCGATTTTGTTCGACGAGATTATATTCATGATCATAAATCTCTCCGCCATTGATCGTCACAATATAGGAAGAGCGGCCGAGAGCTTCACTAATATTTCGGCATCGCGATAAAGATCTTCCTGTACTTAATACAACGTGGATGCCTTTTTCCTTGGCTTTTTTTATAGCTGCTTTATTGGCCTCGGATACTTCTCCTTCATGATTGACGGTGGTACCATCTAAGTCTAGCGCAATCAATTTGATGTCTTTTGTCATGTGATTCACGTCCTCTCTCTAATGTAACCATTTTAATATAAGCAACTTCCATACACAATTCATAAGCCAGACCTTTGTAGGCCTGGCTTATGGTTAAAGTCTTTCATATTCTTCTCGGATATTTTTTAATAAGTGTGCATCTGTCAATAACTCCAGCCCGGTTTGGGCAAGGGCGGTCGCTCCTTTGATGAGAGCATCATCCCCTTGTTCGGATTTGGCCGCTTCCCGGAATTCATCCGTGTGGGCGACCAGACTCTCCGGACCAATTTTAATATAAGGGTGGATGGTCGGGATGACTTGACTGATGTTGCCCGCATCCGTTGATCCGAGACCCTTCCTATCCTCATAAAAATGGTGTCCCAGTGCTGTAATTTTTTGTTGGAAGACTTGGTCGAAAAGCGGAGTCACTTTGAAGTTGTCGACCCCATTCTGGATGCGGGTCATCTTATAAGCAGCTCCTGTCATTTCTGCTGCACCCTTCGCTATATTCTCCGCTTTTTTCGTAACCTCATCACAGGTCTCTCTTGTAGCAGCTCGTAAGTAAAACCTCGCCCTCGCGTAGTCAGGAACAATATTCGGTGCATCGCCTCCATCTAAAATCACGCCATGGATGCGGACATCGTCCGTCACATGTTGTCTTAGCGCGTTCAATCCGTTATAAAGCTGAATGACAGCATCGAGGGCGTTTATTCCATCCTCGGGATTACTGGCCGCATGAGCAGTTTTTCCAAAGAATTCGAAATCCACAGGATCGACAGCAAGTGTTGGAGCAGAACCTGTCGTTCGACCTAAAGGATGGACCATCATGCATGCATCCAACTCCTGCACAAGACCGTGTCTGACAAACGTACCTTTCGCACTACCGTTTGGTCCCCCTTCTTCCGCTGGTGTGCCGAGTACGATGACTTCTCCTCCTGTTTGAGGGAGGACCTCGCTTAGGGCAATGGCTGCAGCTACAGAGGCCGTACCAATGATGTTATGTCCGCAAGCATGGCCGATCACTGGAAGAGCATCATACTCGGCAAGGTATCCAATTTTCGCTCCAGGTTTTCCAGAGGATTTTCGTGCTTTAAAAGCCGTCGAATGTTCAGGGATTTCCCTATCCACATCAAATCCTGCCGTTTCTAAAAGGGAAATAAGTTGCTGGGACGCGTAATATTCCTCATTCCCTACTTCTGGGTTTGCGTGGATAAGGTGACTCGTTTCTATATACTTCTGCTGCTGTTTCTTCAAATTTTCCAAAAGAATATCCTCTAAGGACTGGTCCAGCTCAATGCTCATACGAACGCTCCTTTACCAACCAATGTCTTCTAACGGAACAAATGTCGGAATTAGGGACTGGTTATAAACCTCTTCAATATGTTGGGCTACATCTTCCTGCTGATAGATCTCCACAATCTTTTGATAGGTTTCATTGTCCGTTTCGTCTGCACGAGCCGCAATGATGTTGATATAAGGCTGCGCCGTCTCATCTTCAATCGCAATTGCATCTTCGACAGGAACAAAGCCTGCTTCAACAGCGACTCCATTGTTGATAATTGATGCAGCTACATCCGGAAGGACACGAGGTGTCTGTGCTGCCACAATCGGCTCGAATTCTAGATTTTTAGGATTTTCCTCAATTTTGCTCAAATCTCCATTGCCATCAAAATCATCAGGCAATCCAATTAACCCAGATTCTTCAAGGAGCAGCAATGCACGGCCCATGTTAGTCGCTTCTTTTGGTAGTGCGATGGAGCTTCCTTCAGGGATTTCACTGACATCTTCGTACTTATCAGAGTAGATCCCCATTGGGGCAATTAAGGTCGTCCCAATAGGTGCGAGGTCCAGGTTGTGTTCCTTAATGAAAGAATCAAAATAAGAAACGGTTTGGAAAGCGTTCAGATCGATGTCTCCATCCGCAAGGGCCATATTCGGCCTTACATAATCCGCAAATTCAACAAGCTCAATCTCAATATTCTCTTTTTCGGCTTTTTCTTTGATCTTCTCCCAAATGGGGACACCGGAACCATTCAATCCGACTTTAACTTTCTTGGTTTCTTCAGAAGCCGCTCCGCTTTCATTTGAGCAGCCGCTAAGGACTAACCCTACGGTCAATAAAATACTTAGTGTAATCATCCATTTTTTCATGTAAAAATCCTCCTATTGTCTCCGAATCTTTTTAGATGTGAAATTACCAATGGTTTGGGTGATCTGAACAATGAGTACAAGCAATAATACAGTCGCAATCATAATGTCTGTTTCGAAACGTTGGTACCCGTAAGAAATAGCGAGATCACCAAGTCCTCCCCCGCCGACGAATCCAGCCATTGCGGATGCACCGACTAAACCAATGGTCGCAATCGTCAAATTAAGAACGATGGAGCTTAACGCTTCTGGTATGTACACCCGACGGATGATCTGCCACGGCGTTGCCCCCATCGCTTCAGCCGCCTCAATAACTCCTGGTTTCACTTCAAGTAAACTACTTTCTACTAACCTGGCAATATAAGGTGCTGAAAAGATTACCAGAGGAACAACCGCCGCTGCTGTACCTATAGATGAACCGACGATCAGTCTCGTAAACGGCAGGATAGCCACCAGTAAGATGATGAACGGAATGGAACGGAAAAAGTTAACGACTGAGCTGAAGGCACGGAAGAGCGTTTTATTTTCTAACAACCCTCCCTGTCTTGTTACGACCAGAATGATTCCTAAAGGTAAACCGATCAAAGTGGCCGCCGCCAATGAAATCCCTACCATCAAAAGGGTTTGATACGTCGCCTCCCAAATTCTCGGCCAAAAATCCATTAAATTAACCTGCATGAGAAGTCACCTCCTGGACAGATACTCTTTGTTGAATATGATTGATCACTCTTAGAATTTCTTGGTCCGGCCCTTGGAGTTCTACAACGAGGTGGCCGAATGGAACGCCTTGAAGCTCTGTAATCTGTCCGAACAACACATTGACTTCCACATCAAATTTTTTCGCCACTTGAGATAAAACAGGTTCTCCTGCACTCTCATCAACAAAAGTCACACGATAAATATTCCTTGCAGAACCTCTTTTTTCAATTCCATCCAGGATGGAAGCAGGGATATCATTCTCCATCACGGTCCGCACAAAATTTTGGGTTGTCGGGTGTTGAGGATTGGAAAACAAGTCAAAGATGGATCCTTTTTCAATAACCCTTCCACTTTCCATCACAGCAATCCGGTCACATACTTCACGGACCACATTCATTTCGTGAGTAATCATCAATATCGTAATGCCGTATTCATCTCGAACCTTCCTCAAAAGTTTCAAAATTGATTTTGTCGTTTCAGGATCCAATGCTGACGTTGCTTCATCACATAACAAAATTTCTGGAGATGTAGCTAATGCTCTAGCGATGCCCACCCTTTGCTTTTGTCCACCGGATAACTCTTCTGGATACTGCTTTGCTTTATCAGACAAACCAACAAATTCGAGGATTTCTGCTACTCTCTGATCGATTTCTTTTTTCGGTGTCCCGGATAAAGAGAGCGGGAAAGCCACGTTATGGTGGACCGTCTTAGACTCAAGCAAGTTGAAGTGTTGAAAAATCATCCCGATCCGTTTTCTCACTTGTCTCAAATCTGGTTTGGAAAGCTGAGTCAGATCCTCACCATTGACCAGGACCCTTCCTTCCGTCGGGCGTTCGAGTAAATTGACCAGTCGGATCAGTGTACTCTTACCAGCTCCACTGAAGCCGATCACACCAAATATTTCTCCCTTATGTACAGTCAAGTCCACCTGGTCGACGGCTCGCAAGTCACTGCCATTGTGCTGGTAAACCTTTGATACTTGTTCAAATTGAATCATTCTGTCCCTCCTAGACGCAAAAAGAGCCCCTCTTCTAAAAAATAAGAAGAGGGGCTCTCTCAAAATATATGAGATGCCGTCTCTTCTCATCTTTCACGTGCATACACACATGCTGGAGTTGGCACAGTTTCTGATCGTTTCGACGAATCAGTCCCGCTGCCGAGGTTTCGTAGGGCCAGTCCCTCCACCTCTCTAGATAAGAAGAAAAGTTATTTGCTTTTTTATTGATGTTGCCAATCATAATACAGTACAAATTCTTTGTCAATTTAATTCACTAAACTTTTAGAAAAGTTTTTCTTGTTTGACTACAGTACAGTTTCAACAGTATGGCAGGATTCTTGAAGACTCCGTAGGCATGGTGAATCCCTAGGGAGCAGTCTGAGGAGGCTCACCACGCTCCCGTGGAAAGCGATCCATCCCCCCACGGCCCCCAGTCCTTCAACAAAAGGATCGAAGCTGAGTCATACACAAACGGAAGCTTTCGTTTAAGATGATTATTTTTATACCTTAATGGGTATGGATAAGGAGAACTTATTTTCAAGGAGGTATTTCATGTTTCACTATACGGTAGAAACGGACAAAGGTATGGATGAAGCGATTGAAAGTCTTGAGGCAAATTTGAAGGAAGCAAAGTTTGGGGTATTATGGAACTTTGACATCAAGGATAAGCTTCATGAAAAAGGACTGGAATTTGAAAAAGAATTTAAAGTCCTGGAAGTCTGTAATCCTAAAGAGGCCCAGCGTATTCTGAATGAAAACGTAATGGCTGGTTATTTCCTCCCTTGTAAAATGGTTGTTTATCAAGATGGAAGTAAGACGAAAATCGGCATGCCTAAGCCGACAGCTCTTACTCAGATGGTTGAGGATGATAATATCCAAGAGATGGCCAGAGATGTCGAAGAACGGCTGAAGCAATGCATGGAACAGAGCGTTTAACCTAAAAAAAGAGCTGCTAACTTTTAGCAGCTCTTTACATTTACTTATAAAGATTACATGACTTCAGTGACGGGAATAAAAAACATCAATGTTCAATAGGAGGTAAAGAATCTACCTTTTTTCCTTTTAATGAAAAGTGGAATTCACCTTGGCTGGTAAGTGCACCATAAAAAACATCAGCCACATCATTGGTACCCAACTTGGTATTCAGCCATTCCATGTCCCGGCCTGAACGCATTAAAAGATCTTTTTGTAATTGACCATCCAATATGAGGGGGATATCATAACCCCCACCCCTATATGGGAATCCCATATCTTCCCGGGTTACAGCTTCTTTAGCGTTTTTTAATTTGACTGAGAGTTGACCATTCGGTTCGATGATCCCTAGTTCGACCCCATCAAGCTCATATACATCCTTTTCTCGAAGCATGTGCGTGATATTATCAAGGGAATATTGAATACGTGACAGGTTCTCTTCAATCATTTCTCCTTCATATATAACAATGGTCGGCTCAAACGTAAGGAACTTACCAACCTTTCTATTCCGTAACTTCAACCATACGATTAATTTCTGTAAAAGTGCAATGAAAATGATAGCCGTAACGGTATGAATATGGTCGATTTTCGGATCAGCAATATCTGCGCCGACAACAGACCCTAAAACAAGCACCACTAGAAAATCGAATACAGGCAATTCTCCAATTGACCTCTTTCCCATAAATAACCCTACCCCGAGGAGTAATGGCAATATCGTCATGATCCTTACGATCACCTTAAGTGTGTCCATCCATAAATCCATATTCTTCACCTCACACTTAGTTTTACACCAGGAATAAGCTCTTATCCGAAAATACGCACAGGGGTGTTGACATTATACCTTATGGGGTATATTATTAGTCATGTACTGTTCAACAGCGACAGAAAAACTTCACAAGGGAGGTCAATTCGATGGATTACAACGACGCAATGAAGAACAGAGTGAAACGTCTAGAAGGTCAGTTGCGAGGCGTTTTGAAAATGATGGAAGATAATAAAGACTGCAAAGATGTCATTACACAGCTTTCCGCTTCCAGAAGTGCGATTGACCGTGCGATCGGGCTCGTGGTAAGCTCCAACCTTGTGGAGTGCATCCAGGATGCTGAAGATCAAGAAAACAAAGAAGCTTCCATAAACGAAGCTGTTCAATTGCTTGTCAAAAGCAGATAAATTTTTTTACAACAAAATATACCCATACACGTATATCTATAAATATTAGGAGGATGAAAAATGTCTGAAACAAAAAAGACGAATATTATTTTATTCAGCGGGGATTATGATAAAGCAATGGCTGCTTATATCATTGCGAACGGAGCAGCCGCTTACGATCACGAAGTAACGATTTTCCACACATTTTGGGGACTGAATGCCCTTCGCAAGGATGAGAACATCCAAGTGAAGAAAGGCTTCATGGAGAAAATGTTCGGCAAAATGATGCCGCGTGGAGCAGATAAGATGGGCATATCAAAAATGAACTTCGCAGGATTTGGTCCTAAGATGATCAAAGACGTCATGAAAAAACACAATGCGATGCCATTGCCGGATCTTATTGATATGGCTCAAGAGCAGGAAATCAATTTGGTCGCATGTACAATGACGATGGACCTACTAGGATTGCAAAAAGAAGAATTGCTTGATGACATTCAATACGCAGGCGTTGCTGCTTACCTTGCAGATGCAGAAGACGGCAATGTTAACCTGTTTATCTAATTAGGAGGGATCATTTTTGAAAACAATGACTGCTAAAGAAGTAGAACAAAAACTATCTGAAGGTAAAGAACTAAACATTATCGATGTCCGTGAAGACGAGGAAGTCGCTGAAGGAATGATTCCTGGTGCGAAACACATCGCTCTAGGGACTGTCGAAGAGCGGGCAGATGAATTGGATAAGGATAAATCTTATATCATGGTTTGTCGTTCCGGTGGCCGCAGTGGCCGTGCATCACAAATTCTTGAAGATAAAGGATTCGATGTGACGAACATGGAAGGCGGCATGATGAGCTGGGAAGGTCCAACGAAATAAATCCCCCTATAAGGGTAGAGGAGGAATGTAAGAATGGAACTGAAAACAGATCTTACGTTAGATGCCAAAGGATTAGCATGTCCTATGCCGATTGTGAAGACAAAAAAAACAATGAAGGACATCGAAGCTGGTCAAGTCCTTGAAATCCAAGCGACAGATAAAGGGTCTAAAGCAGACCTTGAAGCATGGGCGAAAAGTGCAGGCCATCAGTACTTGGGTACGATTGAAGAGGGAGACGTACTCAAGCACTATGTCCGCAAATCCAGTGGCGAAGAAGAACAAGAGAAAAAACACCCGAATGTTGTAAACAATGAAGATTTAGATGCACTTCGGAAAAACGATGACGTCCTTGTCTTAGATGTACGTGAAGCTGCTGAGTATGCCTTTGAGCACATCCCGGAAGCAACATCTATTCCACTTGGTGAACTTGAGGAACGTACAGATGAACTGGATCATACGAAGAACGTTTATATCGTCTGCCGTACAGGAAGCCGAAGTGACCTTGCTGCACAGAAACTGACAGAAAAAGGTTTCGAGAATGTTTACAATGTTGTTCCAGGCATGAGTGAATGGAATGGAGAAACGACAAAGCTTTAATTCTATATTTTTTTATTAAAATTAATACCCCGGGAGGTAATAAGATGACTGTTAAAAACATGACGGTAAAAGAAATTACTAATAAAGTGTTGAATAATGAAGAGCTATTTCTTTTTGATGTTCGAACAGAAGATGCGTACCAAGACTGGAAAATCGAAGGCGAAAACTTTTCTTACTTGAACGTTCCTTATTTCGATCTCCTTGATGGTGTCGAAGAGATTGTAGGTCAGCTGCCAAGAGATAAAGAGATTGCAGTCGTTTGTGCTAAAGGCGGATCTTCTCAAATGGTTGCTGAAATGCTTGTTGAAGAAGGATTCGAAAATGTTTACTCCGTAGAAGGTGGAATGAAAGCCTGGAGTGAGCATCTGGAGCCTGTCAAAGTCAATGACCTGAAAGATGGTGGCGAGCTTTATCAGTTCGTACGTATCGGTAAAGGCTGCCTTTCCTACATGGTTGTATCTAACGGAGAAGCAGCGATCATCGACTCTACAAGAATGACAGATGTGTATGTTGATTTCGCTAAAGAACTTGGTGTGAAAATCACGAACGTCTTTGATACGCACTTGCACGCCGACCACATTTCGGGTGGACGAAAAATTGCTGAACAAACAGGTGCCACATACTGGCTGCCTCCCGAAGATGCTGGTGAAGTGACATTCGATTACCAACCACTTCGTGATGGAGACCATGTCACGGTAGGAAATACAAACATCGATATTCATGCATTGTATTCTCCTGGCCACACGAAGGGCTCTACTTCTTTCGTTGTGGATGATCAATACTTGATGACAGGCGACATCCTGTTCATCGACTCTATCGGACGTCCAGACCTTGCCGGTAAGGCCGATGACTGGGTGATGGATTTGAGAGAAACCCTTTATACACGGTATAAAGAGCTTTCTGACGATCTGATCGTCCTACCTGCTCACTTCATGATTATGGATGAGTTGAACGAAGACGGTACCGTCGCTGAAAAACTAGGTACCCTTTTTGAAAAGAACCACGGCTTGAACATCGATGATCAAGAGGAGTTCAGAAAAATGGTGACAGAGAATCTGCCGCCTCAACCGAATGCTTATCAAGAAATCCGTGAAACAAACATGGGTAAAATCAGCCCGGACAATGAAGAACAACGTGAAATGGAAATCGGCCCGAACCGTTGTGCCGTAAGATAAAAAACTGTTGAGCCTGGTTATCCGGGCTCACCCTTAATCAATTATTCAACTATTTGGAGGTAATTAATTATGAACGTAACAAAAACACTTGATGCAACAGGACTAGCTTGCCCAATGCCTATCGTGAAAACAAAGAAAGCGATGAAAGACATCGAAGCTGGAGAAGTCCTTGAAATCCACGCAACAGACCAGGGCGCAAAAGCAGACTTGACTGCATGGGCGAAGTCCGGTGGTCACGAACTTCTACAAACAGAAGAAGACAATGGTGTATTCAAGTTCTGGATTAAAAAGGGAGAATAATCAGGGATCACCTGATTGCCCCATTATGGAATAAAGGGAGCCTGCAACGGTTCCCTTTTTTATAGGAGGTAGACAGACTATGGAATTCGGATTAATCATCACGATCTTTCTTATCGGCTTCATAGGTTCTTATATATCTGGTATGCTCGGAATTGGTGGATCCATCATCAAATACCCGATGCTGCTCTATATTCCACCACTTGTAGGCTTTACCGCTTTCACCGCCCATGAAGTTTCCGGCATCAGTGCCGTGCAGGTCTTTTTCGCAACCATCGGTGGTGTATGGGCCTACCGTAAAGGCGGTTTCCTGAACAAAACGCTTATTATATATATGGGTGTCAGTATTTTGATTGGGAGCTTCATAGGGGGATATGGATCGAGGTTCATGGCAGAAGACGGTATTAACATTGTGTACGGTGTTCTTGCATTAATTGCGACAGTCATGATGTTTGTACCGAAAAAAGGTATTGACGACAAGCCCTTGGATGAGGTCACCTTCAACAAACCTCTGGCTGCTATTTTAGCATTGATCGTAGGAGTAGGAGCAGGGATTGTCGGTGCTGCCGGAGCTTTCTTATTAGTACCAATCATGCTCGTTGTGCTTAAAATTCCAACACGGATGACAATTGCATCTTCTCTTGCCATCACGTTGATTTCCTCCATCGGAGCGACAATCGGAAAAGTGACCACAGGGCAGGTCGAATACTTCCCGGCAGCCATCATGGTTGTTGCAAGTTTGATCGCTGCACCACTGGGGGCGATGGCAGGAAAGAAAGTGAATACAAAGATTCTGCAGACCGTTCTGGCCTTATTAATCTTAGGAACGACAATCAAAGTCTGGATGGATATCTTCTAATACTGAGCATAGAAAAAGAGCAGGACTCTATAAGGTTCCTGCTCTTTTTCTATGCTTAAGTCCAGATCCATCCCTTGAACACAGTTGGCCTCCAAACTTTGTCTTTCTATCAGACCCTGCTGAGTTTCCCATAAAATGGATTAACAAACGCAGGGCAGGGAAAAGAATAAAAAGATAGGAGGGAAAAGATGAGCTCAAGATGGAAGGTACTAATCTTCATCATCGCCGGACTGATTTTCATTGGTTTTTTCATTTATGACTTCATATCCGGCGATATTGGCTACAGAACGGGAAAAACAGCCGTGGTTATCTCCATTGTCATTTATATTCTCTACACATTTTTCTCTAAGAATAAAAAAAGTAAACTGGACTAAGTCAGCTTTGCCTTTGAGGTTCTGTCCTCCACAAAAACATCTAGGTGTTGCCACATAAAAAAAACCTCTCTCCTTTAAAAGGAGAGAGGTTTTGTATTACTTTTCTTGTTTATTTTGATTCGGTTCAGTACTCTCGCTTTGGACCATCTCGGTTTCATCAAGGTAGCGCAGCAAGTCACCATAGATAATTGAATCAGACATCTCTAATTCCTCTTGAGCCTTCTCAAATCCTTCATTACAAAGGTCAGCTTCCAGCTCTTCCCCAGTCTCACGATCGTAGCAGGTTCCTTGAATGCCAACATATTGTTCGCTTGCAAAGTTACCATCACGAGTCACCATCAATTGACGACGATTTTCATCAAGCAGATCGTGGCCGAATTGAATTGGATTATCATCTTGAATACCTAACAAGTTCGTCAGTGTTGGACGAAGGTCGACTTGACCACCAACCGTATGGTTTTTCTCCGCGTCGATTCCTTTTCCGTAGATCAACATTGGAACACGCTGCAACTGGAACTGCTCATACTCGTTGATTTCTTTATCTAAATACTCGCCCATCGCTTTTTGGTGGTTTTCAGAAATACCGAAGTGGTCACCATAGATGACGAGGATGGTATCATCATAAAGCTCTGAATTCTTGAAGTCTTCAACGAACTTCTTCAATGCTTCATCCTGATAACGAATCGTTTGGAAGTAACGGTTCAATGTCCCACTGCCCGTCTCCCCTTCTTCAATGAACTTTTGCTCTTCAGGAAGTGTGAATGGATAGTGGTTCGTCAACGTAATCATCTTTGAGTAGAAAGGTTTTTCCATCTCTTTCATCATGTTCAATGAATCCTCAAAGAAATATTCATCCAAGTAACCCCAGCCATGAGATTTTTCCGGAGTAACCGTGTAATCTTCTTTGGAGAAATATTCGTCATAGCCAAGAGAATCATACATCACATTACGGTTCCAGAATGTTTTATCATTCGCGTGCATGGAGTTGGTAAAATAACCATTCTCTCCAAGTAAACCTGGAAGTCCTTCATATTCATTCGATGAATGAGTGAAGAAAACAGCGCCACGGTTCAATGGATACATGGAGTTCGCAAGCAGAAACTCAGAGTCTGACGTCCGCCCCTGTTTCACTTGATGATAGAAATTATCAAAGTAGATGCCTTCTTCTTTCAGGTCGTTGAAATAAGGAGTTAATTCTTCGCCATGCAATGTATTGTCGACCACAAATGTCTGTGTACTTTCAAGAGAAAGCATAATGACGTTTTTACCTTCGGCGACACCTTCTAAACGGTCGCTGTCTTCTGTTTTATTTTCGTTCAAGTAGTTGATGACAGGTACAAGTTCGTTACTGTCCGCCAACGTTTTTTTCATCTCGGTTTTCCCCTGCAACACTACATCATACACGTGATAATTGATGACGCCGATATACTTCACGAGCATATTACGGTCGAATGTACGCTCTAAAAGATCCGTACGCTCCTGTTCTGCCCACTGTAAGTTAATCAAGAACAAAGGAATAGCAACAATAGCAAGAACAATCCCTTCCCAGCGCTTAGGCTTGAATACCTGGAAGCGTGAAGGCTTCAAGTAGAATAATAGAAAAGCAGCAATGAGAACATCCACAAACAACAGGGCATCAACAGGACTCATAATCGTTGTGATACTGCCTCCTAAGTCTGCGAGGTTCGCCACCTGATTTAACATCGGGATCGTAATAAAATCATTGTATTCTCTATAAAAGAGAACATTTACGTATAAAAGAATGGAGCCTAAGATATAGGAAACGAACATTCCCCGACGTCCAGCCAGCAAAATCCCCAATCCGAATATGAGAAAAATACTGCTCAGTGGATTAAACGCCAGAATGCTTGCTTCATTGGAATTTTCCACATTCAGTGAAAAGATGCTTGTCTGTATATAATTCATTTTCAACCAGAAAAGTCCGATAACCAAAAGGTAGACTAGTAGTTTCAAACCAGTTTTTTTGTTGATATATTTATTGTTTGTAAACATTGTAAAACCTCCGTTAATTTTACATTACCCTATTCTACCTTATATCAAATCTTTTTTGTACCACCTTATAGATAGTTTAAAAACTCTGACACATTTGCACCTTTTATATCAATGGTCGTTTAGAAAAAATGAAGCTCAATACCTATACTTCCACCATATTTCCTATATAAGGAAAAATGGAGTGGAACTTTAACACAACTCCACTCTTATATGTTAACTTATAATTATAAATGGTTAACAAAGGAGCGGAAGTCATGTCACCACAAAGTAAGAGATTGAGATTCATTGTAAACGGAGCATTGTTTGCCGCACTGACAGCCATTATGGCTCAAATCGAAATCCCCCTCCCCATTGTACCGATCAGTGGACAAACCTTGGCCGTCGGTCTCACAGCTACTATCTTAGGAAGCAGGCAGGGAGCTGTTGCGATGGTTGGGTACGCGGCTTTAGGGGCTATGGGAATTCCTGTTTTCGCTGGATTCAGTGGAGGAGCCCAAGTTTTGGCAGGACCAACCGGAGGTTACATATTCGGCTTCATTTTAACAGCATTCATTACTGGCTATATTTTAGAGAAAACATCTTTTCATTTGCCCATGGCGGTTGTTGCAAATGTAACAGGTATGATCATTACATTAATTTGTGGAACGATTCAGTTGAAGTTCGTCCTCGATATGACTTGGAACCAGGCCTTTGCCGCTGGCGTCTATCCTTTTATCGCTGTTGGACTCATTAAAGCTTTCCTTGCCAGCTGGATTGGCATTATCGTCAGAAAACGAATGATTCAGGCAAGATATATTAAAGAAGACCCCCAACCAGCAGCTTCGTAACCGCATATTTCCCAGGCAATGAAAAGAACGCCGTGATTAGTCACGACGTTCTTTTTTTATTCTTCTGTTTGTAGATCTACAAGAATCGTACTAACAATAAGGAAAAGCGGAATGCACGCGACGGTGAATGCAAATGCGAATGACATGGTTTCCCCCCTCTCCTACCAGGTTTGGAACCTTCCGGACCCTGGTGGCGCATGTTGGATCAGATCTGATAAAGGAATCGTGTAAGCAACAGCGATGAGTACAAAGGCAATTCCAATCCACAACTTCCAATTTTCTAAAAACCTTGGAGTAGCAGACACATCACTGGAGGCAATCGGAAACGACTCTGCTTGATGAACATCAGCTTTAGGCGCTATCCACCATAATTGAATGACAATGTATATCAGTAATGAGGCCGACAGAAAGAGAATAGATCCTCCGACAGCCATCGTCACATGATTGGATAAAACTCCATCAAACCACGCCAGTGCATCATCATGCGCATATCCTGTATAAGCGGTACGTCTTGGTGCCCCCATCAACCCCAGTACGTGCTGGGCCGTACTCATGAGGAGCATCCCCACTGACCATGAAATGATCTGAATAAAAGCGAGCTTTTGTAAGGCCTTCGTAAAACGTCGTCCGGTCAAGTAAGGGATCAACCAGAACGTCAGACCGAAGAATGTCATGGCTACAGGTGTGCCGACCGTAATATGAAAGTGGCCCACGACCCACAGTGTGTTATGGATCACTTCATTCATTTGAAAACTTGCGTTGATAATTCCACCTGCTCCGCCAGGGATGAAGAAAGCCATGGCGATAAAGATGGAAGTAAATCGAACATCTTTCCATGGTAACTTCCGAAACCATCCAAACAATCCTTTACCTCCAAGTTCCCTGCCTCGCAACTCAAACGTGGCAAACATTGAGAAAGCTGTCATGAGAGATGGAATAATAACCATAAACGTCAAAACTGTTTGTAGAAACTTCCAGAAACTTGCGATCCCCGGCTCTGTCAATTGATGGTGAAAACCGACAGGAATCGAGAAAAGAATAAATAGAACGAACGATAGGCGTGCCAGCGAATCACTAAAAACTTTCGTACCAAGAATTTTTGGAACAATCACATACCATGCCATATAGGCAGGCAGTAACCAGAAATATACGAGTGGATGACCGAAATACCAGAACAGTGAACGACTCAATTCAACATTAATTCCGTCCACCCATCCGAATGCCCAAGGGATGAACTGAAACAGCACAGCAGCTACAACCCCTAGACAAGCGATAATCCACATGATAAGAGTAGCGACTGTCATGAAAGCGAATAAAGGACTGAATTCTCCTTTGTGCTGTTTCCTCCAAGCCCGATAATGGCCGATCAAAGCAAAGCCTTGAATCCATGTACCAATGACAAATAAAGCGAGGCCGACATAGAACAGACCGTGAGCTTGTAAAGGAGCATAAAAGGTATAAAGGACAGAAGCCTGACCTCCGATCACCATGATGACAACTAAAAGGGTCCCTAAGGAAGTTACAATAAAGCCAATCCAATTCCATAAAAGTACTTTACGTCCGAATGATCCAAGCGTCCGACTCATCCCCGCCTGGAAAAAGGCAAAAATGAAAAATGTCGTAAAGACGATCGCTAGCAATAACCCATGAGCTGTTAACACTTGGTAATAATCCAGCCACCCTGGTAACGTAAGGGCGTCATTCCTGATGAAGACCTGAAGCAGACCACAAAGAGTCCCTATTAAGAAAGCGGCATAGGCAAAACCTAAGTTCGCGAGGGCAAGTTTCCGTTCTCCTTTTGCTATTTGTCCGACTATCATTGTTCAACCACCTCGATTTCTGTACTCATAAAATGGTGGCCGGATCCACAATACTCGTTACAAATGACCAAATACGTACCAGGTTCCTGGAACGTATGCTTTTTATGGTTAATCTCCCCCGGCACGACCATCATGTTCACATTTGTCCCGACCACAGAAAAACTGTGAACGACATCTGAACTTGTAACCGTAAATAGGATTTCTTTCCCAGCAGGTACTTGAACCTTTCCAGGATCGTACCCGAAAGCCTTGCCTACCATGATTACTTCATAGGTGCCATCCTCTTTTTCATACACCCCTGGCTGGTCGAAAGGGGCCGTTTCAGAAACCTTATCAGGATCAATTTTCATATGCCCTCCCGATGGTGTATGTCCCTGATGGAAGGCACTGACGCCAACGACAGATAAAAAGATAATGAGTGCCATAATACCGAAGATCAGCCATATTTTTTCGTATTTGTGTAAATGCATGCCCTTCCCCTCCTATAACCTCTGGATATATAAAAAATAGACGCTTCCCCACATGAATATAATGATGGCTCCTACAGCCAGAACACTCACAAGTGTCCCCTTCAGGTCTGTTTGATCCTCGTGTTTTTTCATAACCATCCTGCCCCTCCCATTTGCTTCCTTTGGTCTGCTTTTATTGTATCGAGCACAGTTAAAATAAAATATTGGGGAATCCCCTCATCTTAAAAAGCGAAATCCCCTATTCTTTTTTCTTTAAAAATTCACTAAACCATCCAGTTCCGCAAACGCTCCAGATTGTGGAAGACTCAGTTTTGAGATGGTTTCGGGGTTCGTTACCTAAGTTGAGCGTTAGGGTCGCTGGGAAGCTACTCGCTTTCCTGTGGGGGAGCTTCGAGCTTCCTCGGACTGCGTCCTGCGGGAAAAGAGTGCTAGGTGAGACCCCACAAGGCTTTAGCCTGAGGAGGCTCATCGCTCCCGTGGAAAGCGAGCTATTCCCCGCAGCCCCCATACACTCAATAAAAGTCTTGAAACTGAGTCTTACACGAATCTGCCATTTAGTTTAATAACTTTTCTAAAGTGAGTAGTATTCTTAAAATCTCACATAAAAAAAGAAGCCTGATTTATTTTCAGACTTCTAAGGGTATATTCACTTTAATGGTAGTTCCTTTGTTTTCGGCTGATGAGATGGAGAGTGAGCCACCGACGGCACGGGCCCTTTCTTCCATGCTGAACAATCCGACACCTTTATGGTTGTGATTAACCGAGAACCCGTTCCCTTCATCGGAGATCTCAATAAAAATAACACTCTCTACTTCTTTTATCCGGACCTCGGCCTCAACCACCCCCGCATATTTCCTTACATTAGTCAGCGCTTCCTGGATGATTCTGTAAATGCTTGTTTCAACATTAGGGGACAAGCGACAGCGAACGTCTGATAGAAATTTCACATTCAATCCATATGAATTTTCCAATCGATTGATAAATGAGCGTACAGCAGGCATTAGTCCGAGTTCATCAAGAGCGGATGGCCTAAGTGACCAAGACATATCCCTTACACTTTGAATCAGACGGCTGATGTCTGTGGTCATCTGGTCAATCAATGGGTGCGTATATTCTTTCTCCAGCCTTTGAACGGTTATGAGAAGGCTGTACAATTCCTGGCCGATTCCATCATGCAGTTCTCTCGATACATGCTTCCGCTCATTTTCCTGTACATCAATGATTTTTGTCATCATTTGTTGGAGCTCTTGTTCCACGCGCTTCCGTTCTGTGATTTCATTTCTTATAGCCAAATATTGATAGGGCTTTCCTTTTTCATCTAAAAAAGGAACAATCGTTGTATCAACCCAATAAAAGGATCCATCCTTTGCTTTGTTCCGAATTTCTCCCTTCCATACTTGGCCGGTGCCTATGGTACGCCACAACCCTTTGAAAAAATCTTTCGAGTGGTATCCGGAGTTTAAAATACGGTGATCCTGCCCAATCAATTCTTCCACGTCGTACTTCGATATCTCTGAAAATTTTTTATTAACATACCTTATCCTTCCCCTTTTGTCCGTTAAAGCGACAATGGAAGACTCATCTAGCGCATACTTAATATCAAGAAGTTCCTTGAATGGTTCATAACTTTCGCGGTCAAGGGTGCTTCTTTCTGCAAGATTTTGAATCGTAATATAAAAGTAGTGATTATCTGAGGCAATTGAATCGTGAACAACTAAGAAAACCGGAGAGGGGTTTTCCCCCTGCGGAGTAATGTAATGCTCTAGAAGGACGCCTTTTTCGCAGTTATGTAGATCGTCGAGGGACAGGTGAAGAAACAAATCTTCCAGTACCGCTTCCTCCCGACTCCTTTGAAATAATTCTTCAGCCCGATCATTCAAGCACGTTACAACACCGTCTTCTCTTACTATCAGAAATCCTTCCCTACGGGCGGGAAGAATAGGTGAAAGTGTTTCCTTTTTCATTCCACCGCCTCCCTTTTTTGAAAATGAGCTTGGAAATAAAATGACAACCGGTCACAAAGATCCTTGTCTGGCAAAGCGTGAGACGTACGATAACCGATAAAAAGCACGGCTCCGAATAGTGATGAATTAGCGATTGGAATCCCTATAAAAGATCGTATTTTTTCAGACAATACAATAGGATACTCTCGAATCGGCAACGGTAAATCTTCAACATTTTCACACCTGAAAGACGTCCCTGTTTGCAAAACCCTCCCGGCTACCCCTCTCCCGTAGATGACACTCATTCGTTTATACCGTTCATTCAACGGTCGGTCGGCATACGTCCACCTGATCCCCTCGGAGGGGAGATGAAACTCTGCAATGGCAACTAAGGATGCCTCTGTCTCAGCAGCGACTTTTGCACAAAGTTCTTCTAACGATCGTCTCACTCCTTCAGCCCCTTTACAGCGAATATCCGAGCAACCCTTTCTTCCAAGCATACTCCACCAATTCAGGCCGGGTTTTAAGCTGCAATTTTTCCATCACGTGCGCCTTATGAGCTTCGACCGTTTTCACACTTATGACCAGTTTTTCAGCAATGTCCTTATTCGCAAATCCTTTTGCAACCAAAGCCAACACTTCTCGTTCCCTATCCGTCAGCAAACGGTAGGTATCTGACGTTTTACCGTCTTTCAGTTTCTTCATATAGTCGTCCATTAACCGTCTCGTCGCTGATGGATAAAGGTATGCGTCTCCTTCTGATACTTGACGGATCGCTTTCAACAGCTCTTCATGAGGAGCATTTTTCAAAATACATCCGGATGCACCAAGTTCAATTGCTCGAAACAAATATTCTTCATCGTCATGCATCGTCAAAATAAGGATGTGCGTATCAGGGAAATGCTTCTTTATTTCTGATGTTGCCGATAACCCATCTTTCCCGTGTGGCATGGACAAATCCATCAAGACAACGTTCGGCCGCTTTTCCTCTACTTGAGCAAAAGCTTCGTCACCTTCTGATGCTTCACCCGCGACGAAAAAATCATCCACCGCATCCAGGAGCATCCGTAATCCAGATCGGACAACGGCGTGGTCATCCACAATCACAATGGAAGTCATCATCATTCCCCCCTCTTCTTAAAATAGATCCAAAACCACAGGCCTGACCTCTGTTCGATTTTTAATTCCATACCTGTCCTTTTCTGTATAAGTCGAAGAAAACCCTCCCCATCCACATCGATCTGTTCATGAGGGGAAAGGAATTGGAACGTTGCCGACTCCTCTTCCAAGTGAATGTCGATTGCATCGGTATCCGCATGCTCAACGATCAAGAGAATGGTTTGTTGAATCAACCGGAATAGAATTCTTTGATCTATTGAAAATGAGCCGTTTTCAGTTAAGAGCCGCACAGTTACTCCAAACCGATTTTCTATTTCTTTACTAAATTGCTTCACGGCAGGAATGACCCCTCTTTGTGCAAGAGATAGGGGGGTGGTCTCATTTGATTTACTTCTCATGTCATCAATAATATGTGTCAACAAAAGAGCAGATTTCGATCCCTGGCTTTCCTGGTCCATTTGATGGAGCAGCCCTGTCAAAAGGTGACTATACCTTTCATGAAGATCATAAGATAAATCATGTAACATCTTTTCATACATCTGGATGAGTTCATCCGCTTGAATTTTTATTGTCTCCTTCATCTTATTCCACCTCAATCACACGTAATCTTAGTTTCATGATACCTTCTAAAACACAGAACGGATATTAGGGCATTCCCTGATTTTCACAGTCCTGTTCATATTTTTTCAAAACATGGAGAAGGTAAGAATGGAGGTGGACAAACATGCAGCCATATCTATGTCCTAACTGTAAAACCAACCGCTCTCGATTTAATTTAATCGAACAGGAAGCAAAAGCTGTAAAGATGAATCCAAGAACAGGTGAACCAGATGAAAGTTACTCATCTGAAAATATGGATCCTTTTCACATGGCCTACAAGGGTCCGCAAATTAAAGTCCAATGCGGAGCGTGTGGTTTAATTGAAGATGAAAAGTCTTTTATCGCTTTCGCCGAGCATAATCGCTTGGATTGATCCTCTGTGATGAACCAGAGGGTCTTTTTTATGAGATCAACTCTTTCCGAATCGACCGTCCTTGCTTGAAAACGACAAGGGGTACCCCGAGCAAAAATAAAGGATGGTACACTCCAGCTCCGAGTAAAATCAAACTCGCCACCCTTCTCCACTCTTCACGGTAGAAATTTTCCTTTTGGACCATCATCATACGTTCGTTTATCACTTGTGCAAGATCTACATAAACGAACAAGATGATTGCGATTAACTGCATCCCTATAGCAACAAACGATTCACCAAGAATCAGTTGAATACTGAAAAAGGAAATGATAACAGGTGAGAAGCCAATATAGGCTAGTATCATATAGCTGGTTTTGCAGCTTTCCTCTTCAATCGGCATGGAGTGGAATACAGTCTCCACATCTGAAAAAAGCCCTCCAGCTACTTCATGATAAACAACAATAGCAATGGGCAGTGTTAACATTAACATCCAATCAACCCTCATCGGAATGACAAGAATAATTAAACAAACCGTTGGGATCGTTTTCCAGATTACATCGGCCGATTTTTGTAGATACCCGGTCCATATCCGACCATAGAGATGCTGCACAGAATAATGACGGCCTTTCTTCTTTTTCCAAATCGACTGTGTAATCCCAAATCTTTTCGGCGGCTTAATATTCACCTCTGTGAAATAACCGACCAACCACATATTCCACACACGCGCATCATTGATATCGATGATTCTCCCCCAGTCAACATCTCCCTTACGCATGAGAAACATTAAAATAACAATAGATAATCCTAGGTAGAGGAGCAGAACAGGATAGTCAAGGAAAAACAAGCTGGAAAGGATGGCGCTAAATAAGACAACAGTCAACTTGTGAGTGGAAGGCAGCGAAAATAATTTCCATTGCAACCATAAAGATAAAGGATAACTAAGAAAAAGAAGCGATACCCAAAGAACGGCAGACTCCCATGACATTAAAACAAATGCAACCGGAAGGGGGATGACGATGATGATCAGAATTTGAAGGACGTACTTTTCTAAAAACAGATAGGTGACGAGTCGCTTTCTTGAGTGAGGCAAAAAACTAAGCTGAAGTTCTGAGGAAGTAAAACGAATGCCAGGATCTGTAAAGGAAGTGATCGCTGCACTAATGACTGCCAGAAAAGGTAGAAGCAAAGCGTAAGGAGCTATGATTCCTCCTCTTCCATCCAGGACTGTGATCAACTGTTGCAGCCAGTCATAACCGATGAATAAACAAAAAATAACGAACAGTCCACTATAAAAGACCATAACGGGGTCAACAACCATATTGTATGTTTGTTGATAAAGATCGAACTTTTTCTTCCACCTTTTCTTTCTCAGCCACGTATAAACGGAATATGTCGTCCTAGGTTCCATCATGTCGACCTTCTTTCCAACTCGTGAAATTCCGACACGTCTCCTGAAGAAGAGACCTTCCCTTCTACAAGCATGACATAGCGGTCGGCAAGTTCAGACACCTTATCCAGTTGGTGGGTAGTCAATACAATACTCGCCCCTTCAGTTTTCTTCCTTACTAACTCTTCCTCGAGAAAGCGTCCCGCATACACATCGAGACCCATGAAAGGCTCATCTATGAATAATACGGGCACATCAGGGAGCAGCGCACAAATCGTTTGAACTTTTTGCCTCATTCCTTTAGATAGCGCTTCCGGATATTCATCCAACTTTTCCTTCAATTCAAATCCTTCGGTATAGGTTTGTACACGGCTTATAAATAAGTCCTCGGGAACACCATAACTCTTTTGATAAAGTTTAAAGTGGTGATAGACCGTTAATTCGTTGAACAAAAGAGGTTCTTCCGGTATGTATGTAAAATGCCTTTTATACGCTTTGTAATGCTTGTCCTGGTCATGCCCGGCAATGGATAATGTTCCTCCGTTTTTTTCTCGCGAACCAATCATCGTTTTCATCAGTGTTGATTTTCCTGCGCCATTATGACCGACCAAAGCCATAATTTCATTTCTTTTCACATGAAAACTAATATCCTGCAAGATTCTTTCTTTTTGGATATCGACACTGCAATTGTTAACGTCTAACACCACTTCCATGCCTACACCTCCACCTATTTTGATTTCTTTACGAGTATAAGCAGGAAATAGTTTCAATTTTCATCCAGGTGATTGTACTGATGTTGTTTTAAAAAAATTAGTCAATAAAAATAAGCCCTCTCCGCTTATACGAGGGGCTTATCATCACTTATTCATTCTTGATAAAAAGTCACCAAGCAAGTCGTCGTCATCTTCTTCTTGGACGTCTTCTTCTCGTTGTTCCAGAAAATCAGCTTGGAGATTGTCTAGATCCAGATCATCCAAGTCATCATCCCCGTCTAGCTCAAGCGGGGTTTCCGGTAAAACAGCTTTCTCCTTCTCAGGCTCAACATCTGTTGGAACTTGCGCTTCCTCTGTAGCTGCCTCTTCTTGAAGGTATAGCGCATCATCAATATGATAGGCATTGCTATTTAACGACGCAAGCAAAGTGGTTGCCCTCACAGGATCCATCATAAGCTGATAAAGGATGCTGCCGATGAGAGCTTCAGAGTGTTCGTGTTTAATCCAACTTTTTTGCTCTTTTGTAAGTGCTTTGGGGAGCGGGATCGTCACGGTCTCTTTATCTTTCGTAAAGGACTGGTTCACTCCATCAAGAACGAACTGTGCGATCTTACTTGAGAAATTTCTACGTTCATGCTCTTTCAACTGGGACAGCTGTTTCAACAAATGATCCGGTGTGTCCGAGGGGACCCGGAACGTAATGGACTGGCCCCTCTCCACACTTTTTCTAGAAGAACTCATTTAATCACCTTATTTAGAAGATCCGGCTTTTTGTTCTACTTTTTTATTGGACTTGTCTTCTAACTTTGAGTTCTTGCGGATATAGTCAGAAATAAGTTTGTAATAAGCATTGGCCATCATCCAGATGCTCTCATTCTCATCTTCAAAAAATTCAATGTTAAAGCCATCCAGTTTGTTGTTCAATGTCTTAATATAGTCCTTCAAGACAGCTGAACCGCCACCTACGAAGTAACAGATTTCAGACTGGGAATTCTTCTGCCATACGTTTCTCAAATAACGATATTGTTTCTTGGCTAGTTCAAGTAAAATGCGGTCCGTAATGTCGTGCACATTTGTACGGCTTCCTCGAACCATAATGTGATGACGATCATTTTTACGCGTGATGATATCGACGACGTCACGACGGCTGTCTAGTTCAACCCCATGCTTCGTAAGGATCTCGTCACGGATCATCTCCAATGATTCTGACACTCCCAAGTTGAAGCCCTGAGCTTTGTCATCATCCACGTTTCGGTTTCTAATCACGGCGATATCCGTAGAAAGACCACCGATATCTTGGATCAGGATTTGTTTATCGACTAACTCTTTATTAATAATGTTCAAATCATTATCCATGACAAGGTTTACATAAGCAGCAAATCCTTCTGGATAAACTTTAACCTCATCAAACTTGATGTTCACTTTCATACCTTGATATTTCGGTGTGACTAAAAATTCAACCTGGTGTACAGAACCAAGAAGTTGGGAGCGGTAGCCCACATCCTTGCCTTCTTTTACTTCACGTAAAGGTAAACCTGTACCAAGTGTATAGTTTGCTTCAATCACATTGTTTTTTGCTGATTGCGCATCTTTTCCAGTAACAGCATCCATAGCAAGAGATGCAAACAGCATAATCAATGTTTGATCTTCTTCTGATTTATAACTTCCAGGATCCAACTCCGCAGAGTTTGTCGTTTTCGTAGCTAAATTCCCTACACGATAGATAGCATTGTTCTCCCGTAAAGCAGGGGAATGCACTCGAATATGTAGATTATCGAGTGGATCCTTATCATCTAAGTCTTCAATCCCAATAACTGGACGGTCCTCAAGGTCTCTAGCGACCACGTTAGGAATATATAGAGAAGATTCCAATTTTCCAAAGTTCGCCTTCACGGCATCGTTACCAACATCAACAGCTGCAATTCTAGAGTTCGTCATTACACAGCTCTCCTTTTCTTTTGCTAGATTTGACCTCACCTTCCTTTAAATCTATTAAACAATCAGAAAATAGTCAATGCGCCTTTTTACGTGTTCATAATTGTGTACTTGTTTACAATATTGTGTTCATGTATACAAATATGTACACAAGTCTATATAGCAGCATGTGTACTTGTTTGCATACATGTATACGTAATTGCAAACACAATGAAAACACTTTTGCACACATGTATTCAATTTTGTACACTTGCATTCAAAAATGTACACATCAGATATTTTTCCAATGTTTTACTATTATCGACACAAAATCACGGTCTTAGTTTCAACCGTATTTTCTAAATGGCGGACTTTGTTTAAACAAAAAAAGAGAGGTATAATACCTCTCTGATAAAAAGAATAGTTATGTGATGTAAGTACTGAATAATTCTTCTAATTTCTTTGTCAATGCCAAGGTCATAAGCCCATTTCCTTCAGCTGTTTTAGAATGACCTAACGGAGTTGTCCGCTTAATAAGTTGTGAAAACACTTCAGATTCGGACATTCTCCTCTGAAACTGAGACTCTACTAAAGGAATGATTAATGCAAGACCACCGGAAACATGTGGAGTTGCCATAGAAGTGCCTGATAAGCGAGCATATTTACCTTCGAGATAGGTGGAGAGGACATTCACCCCAGGGGCAACAAGATCAATTTGGTCATTCGTGTTCGTAAAGGTGGCCAACCGTCGACTCTCATCCACTGCCCCTACTTGGATGACTTCATTATAAGCTCCGGGATAAGCATATTCCATCGTATCTTCCCGTCCATCGCCTTCATTCCCAGCAGCACATACTACAGATACTCCTTCAGAGATAGCCTTTATGATGGATTGTTTTAATGCTGGTGTGTCATCCGGTCCTCCAAGAGACATGGATATCACTCGAACACGCTCATTGTTCTCCCCTCTCCATTGAACCGCATAATCAATAGCGTCTGTAATCCACTGATACTGCCCACTCCCCTCCTCTGAGAGCACCTTAAGAATAAGGAGTTTCGCTTGAGGTGCAACACCGACGACACCTTCTCCGTCTTCCTTAGCCGCTATGGTACCTGCTACATGAGTCCCGTGTCCGTTATTATCCTGATAATTTTCTGGATCCCCATTATAATCGTCGGTAAAGTTTCGTCCTCCTATAATCTGCCCTTGTAAGTCTGGATGATCACTCTGACAACCTGTATCAATAACAGCTATAACACTGCTTTCTCCTTGGCGTGTCTCATCCCATAAACTTTGAGCCTCCACCATATGCACACCTTTAGGGACTTCATTCGTCGTATCCAAAATTGCATCCATTCGGTAAGGGATTAATTTCATTCGATTCATCATCTTCCTCCTTCATTTATAAACTGCAAACTGGAAGACTGGTCATGAAGAATGATCTTCCTTAAGTATAACACCGAACGTATGTTACGTTCACAATATAAGGAAAAAGAGGACTTATATACGATACACTGTATGATATATTGACTAAACATTCTTAAATGCGCTTGTTATATAACATATATAAGGTATAATAGACATCAATGTTCTTTATAAAGAACATTTTTTTAATGGGAGGAGGGGCTTTGCTTGATAATGAAATTTTGTGCACGCTGCCAGAGAGCATCCTACAGTAGTAGTAATACCGGGGGCTGGAGTTGTCCTATTTGCAACGAAAACCTCACTCATTCAGCACCTATTCCCATAAAAGCGAAAGAGCTTCATACACCGAAAAACAGAGTGATTCAAGCTTATACCAAAAACAAGGCAGCTTTATAAATGATTCTACGATACCCTCAATTGAAGCACTGTATGTCTTTACGATTTATTAATTCTTTCCAGAAGAATAACTGTTGATGCATAGCTTCCGTAGTTTCCATAGTTATACACATGTGAATAACTTATAGGAAGAGCACGGCCAACTTCCTCATTGATAGAACTTCCACAGAGCCTGAGATCCATCTGATTTCCCAGGTCTTTAAATGGGGACTAAAAAAGCAATGTTCTTCTAGGGTGAAGTGATGAACATGAACATTTGACCTTGCGGGCAAAGCAAGTAAAGCACTAGCCCCTTAAAGGGTTTCAGAGAGGATATTACTGGATTGGGAAAGGGTCTCACATTGTCCTGACATCCCCTAAGTAATCCTTATGAAGGGACCCCCATTAAACCTTTCTGGTGAGTCCTGTTAATATGAGTGTGTTACAGAAGTACGATTCTATCCCATAGTTATCCAAGACCAAATCAAGCGCATCAATCATACATATAAGACCAAAATAAGTTAGCCGCCTTTAGATGCTCCCATCTCCATACTTACTAAAAGGAGTGAACATCTAATACATGGATAAACAAAACGAAAAACCGATGGAAAATCTTTATGATTTCCCATCGGTTTTTATATAAGATTATGCTTTTATGGCAAGTATTTGCGTGGGTTAACAGAATTAGAACGCGCTCCGTTCCAGCTTCCTTCATGAATCTCAAAGTGAAGGTGCTGACCTGTTGAATCTCCGGTGCTTCCCATATTTCCAAGGAATTGACCTCTAGATACGGATTGTCCTGCCGATACAGCAGGTGTGCTTCTCATGTGAGCATATACCGTTGTGAACGTTTGTCCGTTCATACGGTGGGAAATCATAACTACATTCCCGTAGCTTGATGAGTAATTTGCACGGATGACAGTACCGTCTGCGGCAGCACGAATTGGAATTGTTCCTCCGCCAGCTAAATCGATACCTGAGTGCAATCTTGGTGTTCCATAAATCGGATGGATTCGGTTACGATCAAACTCAGATGTAACAGCTGCATTGGCCGGCCAGCTGAAGAGCGCTCCACTACTGGAAGAGGAGGATGAATTGGAGCTGCTTGAGCTTGAGCTTGAGTTTGAGCTGGAGCTGGAATTATTGTTGCTTGTATTTGAAGTACTTGCTTTCTTTTCAGCTGCTGCTTTTTCAGCGGCCGCTTTTTCAGCTGCTCTCTTCCTAGCTTCTTCTTCTGCTTTACGCTGTCTTTCGCGCTCGATTTCCTTCTGGATTGCAGCTTCCTGCGCAGCAAGAGTATCCTGCTCTTCCTCAATATCCATCACATGGTTATGAGCAAGTTCTTCATCACGTTCTAGACTTTCCATAAGTTCGTTTTTCTCTTGTTTCTTCTGGTCGAGTTCTTGTTTCAAAGCTTCTAATTCCTGAAGCTTTTCCTCAAGGGATGCCAGTTCGTCTTCAACTTGTGCTTTTTTCTTTTCTACTTCTTCTTTATCTGCTTTATGCTGCTCTAAAATTTCTTTATCCTGAGTAGCAATCGTATTCAGACTCATGACACGCTCTAAAAAGTTACCGAAACTTTCAGCGCCCATTAAAACGTCCAGATAATCAATGGCTCCACCGTTTTGGTGCATGGATTTTACGCGTTCCTTTAAAAGCTCATCACGCTCAGCAATCCTTTTTTCAAGTTCCGCAATTTCTGCTTTTAACTGATCGATATTTTCTCTGGTTTTCGCAATTTCATTTTCTTTCGTTTCAATCTTGTTCATCGCTTCCATCACTTGTTTGTCCAACTGAGCAATTTCTGCGTTTACCTCTTCTTGTCGCTGTTGTAGTTTATCAATTTCTTCCTGCTTTTCTTGCTTTTCTTTTTCTATTTCAGACTGCTTGGCACGGTTCTCCTCTAATTTCTCCTGGTTAGTTTCTGCGTTAACTGTATTAGAGTAGAGTGGAAAACCGGATAGAATAAGACTGACGGTCAGAGCGGCTGTTAAAAATCTCAACTTCAAACTTTCTTCCTCCCCCGAATCCTTACCTTTTTATTTTTGGTAGTTCAATAGATTTAAACTTTTAAATACTTACGAATCGATGTGAAACTTCCCCATAAGCCAATGATAATACCCATCAGTATTAGTAGTGCGGATACTTTAATCACAAACGGGTACACAGGCAGTAATTCAATGGGCAATGTCGGGTATCTAGTAGTCACTTCTGTGTAAAGGTAATCATACCCAAACACAACAACCGCGATCGGTATAAGTGATCCAAAAACGCCGATCATTAATCCTTCAAACAGAAATGGCCAGCGGATAAACCAATTTGTCGCTCCGACCATTTTCATAATTTCGATTTCTTTCTTACGAGCAACGATTGTAATTCGAATCGTATTTGCAATTAAAAACATGGCTGTGAAAAGCAGACCAGCAATGATCGCAAGCCCTACATTACGGGCCACATCCATGAAACTAAAAAGACGCTGAACGGTTTCTTTGGCATATTCAACCTTGGCGACGCTATTAAAATCTTCAATCGTCTGCGCGACAGTGATCGTATCTTCAGGTTCCACTGTTTTGACGATGAAAACATCATTCAATGGGTTTTCATCCTTTAAGGATTCGAAAACTTCCCCATCATCGCCAAGACTATCAATCAGCTTGTCCAAACCTTCTTCTTTGGACTGAAACTCTACTGAAGAGACTGCTGATACTTCTTCAATTTTATCCTTTAAGGCTTCACGGCTCTCATCTTCTGCCGTTACATCTATAAAGACCCGAACTTCGACATCTTCTTCAATCTGTGATGCAAAGTCATTTAAATTCAAAAGCAATGTGGCGAAAACTCCAACCAGCAACAAGGTTACAGTCACAGCTGAAATTGAAGCTATGGACATCCATCTATTTCTGGCTAAGCTTTTAACGCCCTCTTTTCCGTGACGACCAAATGTCTTAAATTTCATAATATTGGTCACCCCGTGTAATCCGTTCAATCTTTACGCTGTATAGAACGGTATCCCTCAGAACATAAGGTGCTGGACTGCGGTGATGCAGATCGAACAATTTATATCACTTCCTACTAAACTCTCATTTTGTGAATCTATGTTGTCTGTTGTATGTACTTTAAGTCGTCTGTTGCATTTTCCTACCTCATTATATCAAAGATATTCGCTAAATAAAGACAAATTATTATTACATTTGTGTTTCAAAACATAACAAAACACACGTATGTTTGCCTTTTTTGTCGACAAAATACGAATATAAACAGGAAGCTAACTAGTATTAAAGGCTTAGGTTGATAGATTCAATATTGTCGTCCCAAACTAATCGATTTCAAGTGAATTGAACTTAATAAAAGTAGATATAGTTGGATATGAATATCAAAAAAAGACAAAAAAAATGAAGACAACCCTTTTAGAATTGTCTTCATTTGCTTAATTTTTCATCTTCTTTAAGGCTTCCAACTCACGTTTGAGTCGGGAATTTTCTTCACGGATGGAGTCCAGACTTTCAGGTTTTTTTCGAATTGGCGATAAATGGACTTCATACCATGATTTTTTTAAGGCATCGTTGACTTCACTCGTTCTTCTTATGATGGCTGCAGGATAATGGGACTTCAAGTGAGATACTTCTTTTTCAGAGAGCCTTAATTCCCTGAAGGAAACACCCTCTTTAAAGGACTCTGATAAAAACTGCTCAAACTCGCTTTTAGACATGATATGCACCCCTTCTAAAGAATGGTTCTTGTTATACAAATATAAGAAGGGGCTAAGCTTTTCATGACTTTTGATAAACAGTTTCTTTTACAACGACGTTTGCAACGACTTCCATAGGGTCGATCAGAGGAACAGGAAGGTGATAAGGTTTCAACACGAGACCAATTTCCGTACAGCCTGAAATAATCAACTCTGCCCCATTGTCCAACAATTCCTGTGAAGCATCTTTCAGTAGTTGGAGGGGTTCTCCATCCGTGTTCCCACTTTTAATTCCGTTATCCCCATAGATGGCTCGCATCACTTTTTCATTCTGAGTATAGGGTGTGGGAGCAATCACTTCTAAATGATCGAAATACTTCTGAAAAAGTCCGGTTTCCAAAGTACCGGTCGTGGCGAGCACCCCGATTTTTTGTACGGTTGGATAATGATCCTGGATGAACTTCTTCAGTTCCAAAAACGCATTCAGTAATGGGAAAGACACAGCCTTTTGGACTTCTTCAATGAAGTAATGGGCGGTCATACATGGAATACACGCCACATCCACGTCGAGCTTTTCTAAATTCTTTGCGGCATGAATCATTTCAGGAACAGGGTTTTCCCCTTTTCCTGCAATAGCTTCTGTGCGGTCCGGGATTTTCGCATTGCTGTCTATGATCACTCGATAATGCTCTTGGTCCTTGCCTGCATCCGTAGCTCGTATAATCTTCATATAACATTCGGCGGTTGCCTCAGGTCCCATTCCCCCGAGTATGCCGATAATTTTATCATTCACTGTTATGCCTCCTAACGAAAGACCGGGACCTTGCTGTACGATTTAGTCAGAGGATTCCTGCTACTCTGTTTTTCAATGGCTTGAACAATTTCTCTTCATCCATTTCCGGACGTGTCTTGCTTAACTGTTCCAGGGCGATTTTCGCTCCAGGGTCCATTCCCTGGCAACCTGCTAACAAGACCACATCGTCTTTTTCTGCTTCTGAGAGTGCATGGTGGATGGCATCATCCAACTCCTTATACAAGTCTACATGGATGCCTGCTTCCTCCATCATTTCCTGGAAGACACGCAGCTCTTCATCTGTTACCCGGTCTTTTTCATCCACATGGGAATGGCTGACGGTTGCAATCACTTCTGTCAGTCCCAATTTAGGCGCCCATTCCACAATAGCTTTTGCATTTTCTCTGTTTACTGTGATTCCCCGGCTTCCGCGAATCGCATAAACAAGTTTAAGATTTGAATACTCCATTTGCTGCAATGTGCTCAAGGTTACGTTGATATTTCCATAGTTGGCGAAGTGGTCGTCCAAAATTTTAATATCATCCTCAAACACCATCTCGAAACGTCGTTCAACCCCACCGAACCCTTTTAATCCGGCTTGGATCGTTGGAATCGGTACCTCATTCAACAACCCAGCAGCGATGGCTACCATGGAATTGTACACAGAGTGATACCCGGGTGTGGCAAGCTCTATAGGGAACTCCTGTGTCTCATAGGTTGTCCCTTCTACGCTAAATGGCTTACGGATTTCGACCGTAAATTTAGCTCGCCCTGTTGAAAGATCTAAGTCTTTACATACTAGATCTCCATCTCCTGTTTCTACGCTGAATGTGAGTACATTGGCTTTCGTTTCATCGATCAAGGACGCGGAATAAGAATCGTCAAGGTTTAAAATGGCCCATTTATCTTCACCCGCATTGCGAATCAGGCTTGCTTTACAATTAAAGTATTCTTCAAAAGAACCATGAAGATCGATATGCTCACGGCTGATATTATTTAATGTAACGATATCAAAGTCCACACTCCCCACTCTGCTTAAATCAAGGGCAGAGGAGGAAACTTCCATCGTCACATGAGAAACATCCTGATCCCTCATTTGGGCAAAATAATGATGCAGGTCGAGCGACTCCGGTGTCGTAAGCTTTGTAGGCTCAGAGTAATCACCAAACTTGACCACGACCGTTCCAATCAAGCCTGTTTTAAGTCCATGCTCTTCAAGAATGGCATTCGTCATAAATGAAGTGGATGTTTTCCCGTTTGTCGCTGTAATTCCAATTGTTTTCATTTCATTCGAAGGGTGGTTATAAAAAGCATCACTGAGTGCTGCCAGGGCACGACGGCTGTCTTTTACTTTATACTGAGGAAGGTCTTCCCAATCAGGTTGATAATCCTCAACCACAATAGCAGACGCTCCATTTTTCACGGCCTCCGCCACGTAACGGTGTCCATCTGTTTTGAAACCTTTAATACAGACAAATACGTCACCCTGTTCTACATTTCTTGAATTGTATGCGAGTCCTTGGACGTCCAGGTCTCTATCATTCCATGACTCAAGTACATCGATGAATGATAATAACTCGTTTAGCTTAGCCATTCTTATCTACCTTCCCTGCGTTGTTTTCGCCTGTTCTATTAAAGTACCTATGAGCTCCGTACATAACGTTCGATTATTGGTTAGCCTTTCCAACGGTCCGTCAGATCTATTCTTCAGACTAATTCGGTTGGTTATTTACTTGCTTTTCTTTGTGACTTTGTTTACCACCAGATTCGCCAACTTTTTCCCAAAGGAAAATGCTGGTTTTGGATCTTTCGGGTCCCAGATGGCGTGGGCTTTCGGCCTGAAATACGATTTCAACACTTTCTGAGGAGAGAGTTGTCCAGTCTTAATGTATTCTCTGACGGCCAGAAGATCCTCATAGGCATACCAAAAGACAAGATTCTGGTCTTCTTCTATCGCTTTCGGCTCCACAGGTTCCCCAATCAAATCTTTATAAGTAATATAGGGGATGTTTATGCCTGTCTTTTGTAATAGGTGGTTCAAGTTCGTAATACGTACATTGATTTCAATCAAATAATATTGTCCGGTTTCCGCGTCCTTTTTGAATTCAATTTCAGCGAAACCCTTATACCCGATTCCTTCTAAAAACTTCGCACCGAGTTCGTAAAGCTCCGGGACATATTTTTGCTGAGTGTAAACAGATGCGCCGTAATTCACAGGGAATTGACGCAGTTTTTGGCAAGTCACCCAGTGCGTCACTTTAGAGTTTTGATCCAGATACGCATCGAATGTGTACATATGGTCATCAAAACCTGGAATAATTCGCTGGACGATGACTTCTACATTCGCTTGTTTCGCTTGTTCCAGTTTTTCTATTAATTCTTCTTTATTATGAACTTTGAAAAGCTTCCTTCTAAATTTAGAAACAAAAGCTGGTGAATCAACCGGCTTTACGAGACAAGGATAATGGATTTCGTCTTCCACTTTTTGTACAAGGTTCTCATCATCCGCTTGAACCGTTTCCGGAACAGCTACTCCATGCTGGGAGGCCAGCGTGTGGAGGGTGCCTTTGTCCATTATCTTAGTATATAACCCTTGTTCAGTTTGAGGAATAAGGAAATATTCCCTTAATTCCGGCAGATACTCATCCACGAACTCCACATATGGATCGGCTGTCGGAATAAGTACAGGGGCATCGTCCTGTTTTTGGGCATAGTCAATCAAGAAAGTCTTCAAACCTTCTGGATCCTCCTTATAGTGAGGCCCGATCAATGCTTCTGAACAATATTTGGACTCTAGCCCGTAGGCACCTTCCCAGTCATAGTCCACTGCTGCAACATGAACATCATGAATACCCAGACATCTAATCGTACTCAGTCCAATATAATAGTTCGCTCCTAGAACAACCGCTTTATTCGCCATGAGATATCCCCTTTTCCATCTGTTGAATTGTACTTGAAAATATATAAAGAACTCGTATTTATTTTGGTTGTTTTCTTTCTTTATGTAAACATATCTATTTTACCACAAACAGGTACCTAACAAAACGTAAACCCCTCTGCCAAAGACAACCATAGTCCCAGTCCCCTCTTCGTTATTAAAGTAAATGGCAGAATTGTGGAAGACTCATTTTCGAGATGTTTTTTGAGTGGATGGGGGCTGCGGGGTATAGCTCGCTTTCCGCGGGAGCGCGGTGAGCCTCCTCGCACTGCGTCATGTGGGATCTCACCATGAACTTTTTTCCCGCAGAAGTCTCGCCATTTCCCTGCGCCCATTGCCAAGTAAGATTCTAGAAATCACTTCTAAAAAATCAGCTTGTATGGTTTTAGAGGTGAATACTCATACAGGATTTCACGATCAGAATGCTTGCTTGATGAGTATATACTCCTGCGGCTCCCTTAATATGAAAAACACAAGTGGGTTCGAGACACTTATTTAATAAAGGTGCGGAGGGAAATGGTGAGACCCCGGAAGGCGTAGACTGAGGAGCCTCACCGCACCATGGAAAGCGAACCTTTTCACGGAGCCCCTAGAACCACACAATCGACTCGAAGCCGAGTCTTGCACAATCGGGAGTTTATCTGCAATAAGGTTAAATTCTGTCTAATTAAAAAAGTGGCACCTTTTATGCAGGACCACTTAATATAAAAGCATTTATTTGAATGTATGGTTACTGAAATCGACTTCAGTTGGAACTTGATCTTGTTGAATGGTAGGGCTTTGGACTTTCTTAAAGCGACGAACAACTTTATCGATGGCATATAATACAAGAAACGTAAGCAAAACGGTTAAAGACAACACATAAAGAGATGTAAGCATAAGCAATGATCCCCTTTCTTCTTTATATTTTCAGGTAGGAACAAACATAACCCCCGCCATGGATAAGACCGTTTATTCGCCTGTTTTCGAATAAATCCTAGTATATAATACCAAATTCTATACTGAAGTAAATATATTTTCGCAAATTCTTTTATATCCGCTTGAATACTTATAAATTCAAACGTATACATAAAGATCAACTTTCTTTCAGGCAAAAAAAACAGCCGCTTCCCCTCCTGGAAAGCCGGCCTTTACTTTCTCCTTTATAACTGGAATTCCCACTCTTCTTTTATCTCTATATAAGCAGTATAAAGTCGAGTAGCTAACTCATCTTCACTCTTTGTTCCATCATCTAACCCGAGTTTGGGAAGAAGGATCTCAGCAACCTCCCTGGTCATGGTGTTTTTTTCAGCAGGTTTTAATGTCGGGTACCGATGAACATAGGTTTTCAACAAGGTCCAATCTTTTTTCGTAAGGTTTTGTTTTTCCCAGTCTCCAACGACTTGATGAGTCGATTTCAGACCCCGGTTTTCAATCTCTTTCTCCACGAGCGTCTGTTTCTTTTTCGAGCGTTGTTTTTTCCGTTCATGGATGACGATCGTTCCACCGACAAGATCGCCCAGTCTTTTATGTTGAGGATGGAAGAAAACCATCAACATCCCGATCAGATAATAAAAAGGAAGCATATCAATGATTCGTAATAAATTTCGAATCAATATGGATAGGGCGGTTGCTTTTCCCCCATCTTCTTTGACGACTCGGAGACCAAGCATCATTTTCCCAAGGGTTTTCCCCCCGCTGAACCATTCGAATAAGAAGAAATAACCCCACTGGATGCCGAATAAGACAAGGATAACAAAAGCGATCATCCACCCGCGCACTTCCAACATGAAGTCCAAATGGTTTTCTGTAAAAATGAGCAGTGCAATCATTCCGCTATATAATAAACCTAATAGAATGGAATCGACGATTTGAGCCGCCCCCCTGCTCCCTAAGCCTGCCAATTGAAAATTCAAGGTCACATGTTCCGGGGTTTTCACTTTCCACCTTTCCTCCATCTTCTTCCTCCTTCCTTATGGGTTCCCATATGTCTTTCGATTTTCTATAATAGAAAAAGAATGTAAAAAATTCCCGTATTGCAGGTGAAACCATGAACTATCAATCTTTCGTAAAGCGCCACCGTGAAGAGTGGAAACGTTTAGAAGAACTGATTCAGTTGTTACATAAGAACAGTCGCCACTGGGCTCCGAAACATTTAGAAGAGTTTCAGCGCCTGTACCAAAAAATCACCCAACACCTTGCTTACAGCCAAACATACTTTTCAGAAGAAGAAACGACCGTTTACTTGAACGACCTCGTGACAAAAGCGCATAACATGCTTTACCAGGAAAGCACATCCAATTGGAAACAATTGAAACAAATGTTTGGAAGTTCATTCATCACACTCATCGGTGAACAATGGAAGTTCGTTGTCATCAGCATGCTATTGTTCTTTTTAGGAGGGCTGGCTGCTTTTCTTGCTGTCTACCAGGATCCGATGAGCCTTTACACGATTCTGCCTGATTCCATCGCACAAGCTGTGGATCCGAGCCGCCTCGGCAGCCAGGACGGTGGAATGAATTCTCCTATCATGTCAGCAGAAATCATGACTAATAATATTCAAGTAGCTTTTCTTGCTTTTGCCGGAGGGGTGACCTTCGGTTTACTGACTGTTTATCTACTCATCTACAACGGAATTATTGTCGGTGCCTTAGCCGCTTTGTTCATGGTTCATGGAAAAGCCTATGACTTCTGGGCCTACATCGTCCCACATGGAATTATTGAACTGACGGCCATTTTCATTGCGGGCGGTGCAGGACTTTTAATGGGTTATAAACTTTGGGTTCCGGGCAAACGAACACGTAGTTATCAATTAAAAACCTATGCCTATCGGTCTGTCCTGCTGTTAATTGGAACCATTCCACTCTTTATCATCGCAGGGATTGTAGAAGGTTACATCACCCCTTCCAACTTGTCCCTTGAAGCGAAATATGCCTTTGCATTCATTACTGTCCTCGGGCTTTTAGCATACGTAATCATTGGGAAAATCAATGCCAGCAAAACTAGAGAAGTCCACGGTTCATGATGTTAATATAGTGGGAAACGGCGGCGCTCGCCAGCTCCTCTTCCGGTGCCTCAATCATTTGGAGACCTTGCCGTTCCCATTTTTTCAACTCCTGCTTTTTATCCAACACATGCTTTTGAGCCAACGTTTTTACTAATGTGGTCTGTACATCCTCCGGCTCCCGCTTCGTCTGGGAATCGATGACTTTGTCTTCGATTCCGATCATTAAGAACAAGTGCGAGCGCCGTAACCGTTGTAAATAATGCAGAGCTGCTTCTTCGTATAAAAACGTGCTCACATCACTGAACAATAAAAGAAGGCTCCTCCTGCTTTGTACCTGCTGCAGGTGTTGGAACACAGCCGTATAGTTGGATTCGTATCCTTCGACTTTCAAGTCATAAATTTCTTTTAGAATGGTTTGCATATGCGCCATTCCTTTTGCGGGCGGCACATACACATGAACGTGTTTTGAAAAAGCGAGGACCGCCACGTAATCGCCGCGCTTCAAAGCAGCGGTCGCCACCGTCATCGCTGCCTCGAGGGACTTCTCCAATCGATTGCTCTCCTCAAGCTCCACGCCCATCATCCGTCCACAGTCAATCATTAAGGTGACAAATTTTCCATGCTCCGGTTCATATTCGTTGGTCATCAGGTTCTGAACTTTTGCGGTTTGTCTCCAATTGATTTTCCGGATATCATCTCCCACAACATAGGAACGTATTTTACTGAACTCCCCCGTTCCCACCTGCCGTCTCTTCAAGCGTGTTCCTTCGTAGAGAAGGAAACGTTGCGCGTCCTCCAGGAAGTTCCTGCTCTCTGTGAGGTCAGGAATGATCCGCACCCTCTCGGTTTGCTCCACCCTCACCTGTTTTTCCCATAAACCAAAGTGAGAATGATAGCGAATATGTAGGTGAGGAAGCGTGTAGTCTCCGCGTTGTTCGGCGTGAAATGGATAGGTGATGTGTACTTCCTCGTGTCCCTGAATCTCTTTTTGCAAAGGGAACGGTTGGGTGAACGATTGCGGAAAATGATCGATGACTTTCATCGCCATCCCTTTGCCGGAAGCATTCCTGACCACCACAGATCCATTATTTTCGATTCCCCGCTCCATTTCTTCATCCATTACCCTGCGAATTTGAAGCTCTTTCCGTTTAGGGGAAAAAGTAAGATCAACCAAGCTCAATAATAGAATCGCCCCATTTACGGCGATGATGAGAGGCCAGGAAAGACCTGTCCATGTTAGTAAAATCAATACGAATGATAAGGCGAGTATAAGCAAGAGCAGACGTTTCGTTGGAACAATCCCTTTATCGCGGAACAGGAACTGATCCCACAAGTTCTTGAATGATTTGGTCATGGGTCACTCCCTCCAGTTCCATATGCGGCGCTAAAATCACCCGATGTCTCAAGGAAGCGATCGAGACCTTTTTGACATCGTCCGGGGTGACGTAGTCGCGTGATTCAAGGTACGCCCACGCTTTTGCTGCCTTCGCAATGGCAATAGCTGCACGCGTACTTGCTCCGTGGCGGATGGATTCCGTTTCACGAGTCTTGCGAACGATCGACATGATGTACCCGTACATTTCGTCGGTCATCGTGACACTTGATATTTCTTCACTGATCCTGTTGAACTCTTCTACCGTCAACAGTGGCTGGACCGATTCCTCTTGTTTAGATAGGAGCATCTGTTTAAGCACGGCAATTTCGTCTTCCATAGAGGGAAAGTCGATATGTAATTTAAACAAAAAGCGATCTTGCTGCGCTTCCGGTAGCGGGTAAGTCCCTTCAAACTCCACCGGGTTTTGGGTCGCGACAACGAAGAAAGGAGCAGGAAGTGTGTACGTCTCACCCTGAATGGTCATCTGCTTTTCTTCCATCGCTTCAAGTAAAGCGGCTTGTGTTTTCGCCGGTGTACGGTTAATTTCATCAGCCAGCAGGACATTCGTAAACACAGGTCCTTTCATCGTCTCAAATTCACCGGTTTTCATGTTGTAGATCATGCTTCCAGTAATATCGCTCGGTAAGAGGTCCGGGGTGAACTGAATCCGCTTGAAGTCGCCTCCAAGGAGGTTCGCTAACGTTCGCACCATTTTTGTCTTCCCCGTACCAGGGACACCTTCTAATAACACATGTCCACCAACAAGGACGGACGCCAGCATCAATCGGACATTCTCGGACTGCCCGTAAACTCTTTGTTCATAGGCCTGTATCAACTCTGTCAATTTTTCATTCATGACCCTTGCACCTCTTTCCTCATCTGATCAAACGTATACGACCAATCTAAAAATGCCCTTTTATCTACATCCGTTACGTTTTCCAACGGCTCCACGGTTTTCGTCCATTTCTCCCAATCCTGATAATCCTTTTCATTCAACCGATACGATAGCGTGTGACGAATCTCCTCCCAGGACGCCTGGGAGGAGACGCCGAACCGGTCCTGTAACAGCTTTCGAAGGTAGGATTCTTGGACGGCCAGCGACTCTCTGTAAAACTCACCTTTCCGGTACCAGGCAGCGAGAGCCTGCAGGCGTTCATCCCCGAAACGCACAACCGCTTCTCTCGGCATGAAGGACGGGCCGAACCTTTTCCCCTGCATCCACAGAAAGAAAAGCATGAACAAAGCAAGCTGGAGGGTAAAGACGAGCAGCCATTTCGGATAAACGTCCAATCCGGCAAATAAACCATCTTTTCCGTGGATATATTCATCAAACCAAACCCTGCTGTCTTCGGCTTCTGAGGCTAATATCGATGTAATCACTTCATAATGTTCATGGTCCGCAATCCATTCATTAGTGAACCAATCCGGGTTCATGCCAACAATCAGTGCACCATCCCCATAGGAGCGCTCGAAGGCAAGCACACCATGACGATCACTCAATAGGACATCATCCGACTCCTTCGTTTGCAGCCGGTGCTCCTGTTGAACCTCTACAATATATGTACGACCATCCTCACCCTCCACCTTCGTTTCACCTGCAGGTAAGGCGCCGTAGTCTACCTGGGTATCAAAATAGCCGACGGGATTGTTTTTCATCAGCCAGATGGTATTCCCCTCTTCCATCCACTTTTCATACTGACGCATCTCATCTCCGCTGACGGTGGAAAAAGGTTCGATCATCAAGAGCGTTTGTCGGCCACTTGCATTCGGAAGCCGGCTCGGTATGCTATCCCAGCGTGCAGGTTCCTCCCCTTGTTCATCAAGAAACGTGTAAAAGGCTTTAATTCCTGTCTGGGAAGGGGATTCAGATAAATA
Organism: Halobacillus sp. Nhm2S1; assembly: GCF_019599545.1. Taxonomy (GTDB): domain Bacteria; phylum Bacillota; class Bacilli; order Bacillales; family Halobacillaceae; genus Halobacillus. The sequence goes on from NZ_JAIEZV010000002.1 coordinate 895,575, forward strand.
GGGAGGATACGGTTCCGGACGTCCACTGGAGAGCCAATAGAGCACACCGGCAAGAAGGATAAAGGTGACAGCGGACCAAAGCCACGTTTTCTTTGAATTCGTCACGCTTCTCTCCTCCCTTCTTGATCCATCCATTGAAAGGCTCGGGAGCGAAATTCATCAAACTCCTCTTTCAGAAGGGTCCGGTTTCCATAGGTGATCTGATCAAAAACCTTGGCAAGAAAAGAAAAATCTGCAACGAGCGTATGATTTGAGTCCTGCAGGTCCTTTTCATAATCGCCGTTCGTTTTCCAGGTTTTCACCTCAACAAGATTTCGCGCATCGAAATCCAACAGCATGCCCAGGAACACATGACGGGCCGCTTCAGAAAATTGACCATCTTCCGCACGCGCTTCCGCTTCCTGCATATGCTTTGCTGATGACCATGCCAACTCTGAAGTCATGCTGAATGTACGTTTTTCAGACAACTTCTTCTCCCCTGAGAACCGCCCCACAAGCTTGATGACAAGCAACAAAAGGATGCCAATTCCGATGAAACCAAAAAAATAGATCCAGCCGTTGATGGCAGAATCAGAGACTTGGAAATTAGGAAACCAAGTCTCAAGCAACTCTTTCACCCACTGGGCAATGATATCCAAAAGACGTTGACTAGCCGTCTGAGATTCCTGCTCGTACGCTTGATACTCCGGACGCTCGAGAATCTCCTTCAGTTGTTCTTTTCCTTCATTTGATTGAATCACACGATTCACCTACGTTCATGATTCTTTGTAAGAAGCAATCATATCTTTCAAGTCATCCGCTTCGTTCCTTGTTTTCAAGTCAAAAAACAGAACCGTATAACCGACCATCATAAAAAGCGTGGTAATGATCGAGGCAAGGTCCGTCAGCACACGACCGAGAAGACTGCCACCTAAAAGAAGAGCGGAGACACCCTCCATTACGGAAGTAAGCAGGATGGTAATGATGAAAAAGACGATGAACAATCCGAAAACGAACCAGAAACGCCCTTTCGTCAGCTGCCAGCTTTTTGAAAAGCCCGGGGCAACCTTCTGAAAAACAATCGCTCCAAAGAACATGCTCAGTTTCGTCACAAAAAAAGCCACCGCTGCGAAAAACAACAGACCGAAGACGATTGACATGATGAATCCGACTCCAAAGCCATCCCTCGCAAAGCTAATGCCTCCTAAAACACCGAAAAGGAGAAACCCGATAAAAACGGCGGCACCGAAGATGACCCCCATCAAGGCTGTACTTCCGATGAGCGGCCAAAACCTTGAGAACGCCCCTTTAATCGCCTGCCCCTTCGACCAGGTTTCATTCTTCAGTGCTTTACTGGCCGCTACGATCACCGATGCCTGGGCAAGTGGGTAGATGATAATGGCAAGAACAGTGGAAACAAGTAAATACACCATTTCCATACCGATCCCGAGATTTGTTGCCACAAGCTCCTGGGTAGCTGCTGCTGTATCAAGATTGTTTAGAATGCCTTCTGTAAACCCTCCACCTGACGGTTCGCGGAAGAAGCTGATCCCGCTCAGTACCATGAATAAGTAATCAAATATGTAGAGCGGCGCAAATATAATGAGTAAAGTAAGAAATAAAGGACCGAAGTTTTTCTTTGATATACTGAATGTATGATCGAGTATTTCGGCAAACGTCTTTGGTTTTCTCTGGAGTTGTTCCATCTTCATCCCCCTAACTAGTATCTTTCTACTATTCTAACATTTCAGCGTTTCGTTTTGACAAAAAAAGACAGACTTATCCAAAATATAAGAAGGAAGGGAGTAACCGTTATGCATGAATATGTCGGCACGTGCAATGCTTGCGGCACAACGATCTATTGTGAAAATGGGTTCCTGAATGGAGAGTTATCGGAAAACAATACACTAATATGCTTCTCCTGTGATGAACGCAACCTCAAAAATCGTGTACAGCTTTCTCCTTATCAATCCAATTGGCCTGAAACATTCGCTAAGGAAAAAAACGCCATTCTACATAATCTTGGCGATCCGACCATTCCCATAGAGCACATCGGAAGTACTTCTGTTCCAAACCTCCAGGCTAAGCCAATTATTGATATTTTATTTGGGGTGGAGAACCTTGATGAGTTCACCCACTACATTCATCCCCTTTCACAAGCAGGGTACGCATATGTTCCTAAGCCTGAATTAAGGACAAGGCGCTTTTTCAAAAAAGACACCGGTACGAGCGGCACTTTCCATCTGCACATCTGTGAGTGGAACAGCTCTGAATGGGATGAGAAAATAACATTTCGAGACTACTTACGAGTGAACCCCCAATCTGCAAAAGCCTATGAATCTCTAAAAAAGCAGTTGGCTGAAGCCTATAGAGAAGAACGATCCGTCTACACAAAGGAAAAAGGCCCATTCATCCAGTCCATTCTTAATCTTGCCTATAAAAAAGGCTGAGAACTTCATTCTCAGCCTTTTTCCTTTATAACTCTTGCAGGTACGTGCAAACCGTTTCGATCCCTTTAGTGAAATTCTCCAGATGAAAATGTTCATTAGGTGCATGCAGGTTTTCTGTCGGGAGTCCAAATCCCATCAAGACAACCGGCGCATCTAAAACACGACCGAAAACTTCGACAATCGGAATGGATCCTCCTTCTTTCGGAAAGAGTGGACGTACATCATACACACTCTCAAACGCATCTGCCGCTTTTTGAATATATAGATTTTTTGAATCGATCGCCACCGGGTCTGCTTTAATGTACTGATGAAGATCAACCTTCGCACTCACTGGTCGGTTGTTGGCTACATGAAGTTGAATCGCCTCAAAAATCGCCTGAGGGTCCTGCTCACCAACTAAACGACAGCTGATTTTTGCACTCGCTTCTTTAGGGACGATTGTTTTCAACCCTTCGCCTTGAAAACCTCCCGTAATCCCGTTGATTTCAAGTGTCGGCCGGATGCCGACACGTTCCTGGAACGTGAACCCTTCCTCTCCGAAAAGTTCATCAATCTCGAGTTCCTGCTTCGTACGTTCTTCATTGAAGGGAACTTCCGCAACCTCTTTTCTTAAGGCTTCTGTAGGCTCCGGAACGCCTTTGTAAAAACCTTCAACGGCAATGCGCCCATTTTCTTCATGCAGTGAATCCAACAGTTGGATGAGGGCGTGAATCGAATTTGGTACGCCACCGCCATAGGTACCCGAATGTAGATCAGAATTGGCGGTTGTGACAGTCATTTCCATGGCCAAAGCCCCGCGTAAAGATGTACAAATGGCCGGCTGTCCTTCCTCACTAAAAGAAGTATCACTGATGACCACCGTATCACAAGCAAGCTTTTCCTCATTTTCCTGAATGAAAGGTCCTAAGTTCGGGCTTGCTATTTCCTCTTCACCCTCTATGACAAACTTCACATTGACCGGAAGCTCGCCCTTTTCTTTCATAAGAATGTCGACAGCTTTGATATGAATGAACAGCTGACCTTTATCATCCGTAGCTCCACGAGCGAAAATTTTACCGTCTCGGATGACTGGTTCAAATGGTGGGGTTTCCCATAAGTCGAGCGGATCTTCCGGCTGCACATCATAGTGGCCGTACACAAGAACGGTCGGCTTTCCTTCTGCATGAAGCCAATCCGCATAAACAATCGGATGCCCTTTTGTAGGGATGACCTCCACATTCTCCATGCCGGCTTCTTTCAAAGCACCAGCTGTCCAATCTGCCGCTTTTTTCACGTCTTCTTTATGTTGAGACAAGGAAGAAATGCTAGGAATGCTTAAATACTGCTTTAATTCTTCAATGAACTGATCTTTATGTAACTTAATGGCTTCCTTCACCTTATTGCCCTCCTTATATTCATGTGCTCTCATTATACCGAATTTTCCTCAAAGGCTGAAACACAGACAACTCTCCACTTCCTCAAAAGCTCCCTTTGCTTGAAGAATCACTTTCGATAAGTATGTTGAGTGGATGGGAGCTGCGGGGAATGGCTCGCTTCGATATGGAAGATTCTTGAAGCCACTACTGAAAGGTCAACTTGTATGATTATGGGAAGTGGATCATAGAACACTTCCATAATACTTAAAAGCTTAATCCAGAGCTTTTTATACCTCTAACAGTTGGATAGTGGAAGACTCTCCAACTCGGTACAGGGATTCGTTCCCCCCTTACATAGAAAGGGGTGGTTGGGAAGCTGCGAGACTCCCGTGGGAGAAAGGAGATAGGCGAGACCCAGCAGGACGTAGTCCGAGGACGCTCGCCACTCCCCCACAGGAAAGCGAGTAGCTTCCCAGCCACCCCTGACGCACAGCTCAGTAACGAACCCCGAAGTATCTTAAATTCGAGTCTTCCATAATCCTGCCAAATTCTTTAATAACTTTATACCCAAATCACCATGTGCTAGAGCTTTGTACATGAAAAAGTGACCAGGTATGGTGTACCCGGTCACTTTGATTTAGTCTTATTAGAATAATTATTATAGCAGGGAAATAATGAAGCTAATCACAACAATTAAACCGATGATCATTAAGATTGTACGAATCATGGAATCACCTCTTCGTCTTTTTGTATTTATTCATCCTTTCCCTTATCATCACGAGATTTAAACAAACTATACGAAAAATCGTCCCTTTTTCCCTTTTCAAGGGATACCATTTTTGAAGAACCAAAGGCTTTCGGTCTATGGTTTCATCATTATTCTTCGAATGTGTTCCTGAATTTAGTTATTGGAGTAACTTCTATGACTCGCATTTATGAGAGAACAAGAGAACAAAAACCCGCCAGCCCCGGGATGATCCCAGGGCGGTGGGGTTCGTTGTTAAATTAATTAAATTAATTGACGATCCCAGTGACGGTGGGCAGCCACTGCCTGTACAAAATCTTCTGTGAAGCCTTTAACATCATCACCAGCTACGACACCGCTGTGATCAGCAAGCTTGTTATCGCTCAACCATTGTACAGCATTGTGGGTAGCACCCAGCGGTTTATAGTGAGAGAATGCTTCGTTAAGGAAGTGGGAGGCATGCTTTTTGAACGCCTCTTCCTCATTGCTTCCTCCGATCGCATACAGAGCATCATAAAGAACAGAATCCGTAGTAAGGAAGGTGTGATCTACCTTCAATTCTGAACCGTCATCTCCTTCTACCATTCCCTGCTTGTCACTAATGATCTCTGTCATGATTCCTTCCGAGGAAAGCTCCTTTAGTGCTTGGGTAACGTCCTTCCCGTTGAATCCGTTGGCTAAAATAACCCCCACTTTTCGAGTGGATGGCTTGTGAACAGTATTCGCCTGACTGAGTGCGGGTGAAGACTTCTTCACATCTGATCCGCCACTCTGTGGAGGAGTAACTCCAATGTTCTCAGCAAATCCTTGTGCAAGCTCGAGGCTTACGTTAGAGAACATTTTTACCACTTCTTCACGGACTGCCTCACTTTCCACTTTTCCGAGTTCAAAGCTGAACGCACTGATGAGATGCTCTTTTTCATGGTCACTCATGCTGTTCCAAAACAATGTCGCTTGAGAGAAATGGTCCTTGAAGCTGTTGCTGCGTGCACGGATCTTATGCCCTTCTACCCTCTCTTGATAATGCGTATAACCACCATCTTCTTCGCTCGCAGGTGCTGGAGTGTTTTTCGCGAGAGAATTCTTATGATAGCTCACTTGGCCTTTATTGATGGTTTGACGTCCGTAACCATCACGCTGGTTGTTGAAGAACGGACAGACAGGGCGATTGATCGGAAGCTCATGGAAGTTTGGTCCTCCAAGACGGATCAACTGGGTATCTGTGTAGGAATGCAAACGTCCCTGCAACAATGGGTCATTGGTAAAATCAATGCCGGGTACGACGTTACCAGGGTGATAAGCTACCTGCTCATTTTCAGCAAACACATTATCGACGTTTCGGTTCAGTGTCATCTTACCGACAACCTGAACAGGAACATCCTCCTCCGGCCATAGTTTTGTAGGGTCAAGGATATCAAAATCAAACTTAAATTCATCTTCCTCAGGAATGACCTGGATTCCAAGCTCATATTCCGGGTAATCTCCATCTTCAATCGAGTTATAAAGGTCACCGCGATGGAAGTCCGGATCTTTCCCGTTGATCTTTTGCGCTTCATCCCATACAAGAGAGTGTGTGCCAAGGACAGGCTTCCAGTGGAATTTAACAAAGTGGGCCTTCCCTGCTTTGTTGACTAAACGGAACGTGTGGACTCCGAAGCCTTCCATCATACGGAGACTTCTAGGAATAGCACGATCAGACATCGTCCACATCACCATGTGAGCAGATTCCTGGTTTTGGCCTACAAAATCCCAGAACGTATCATGGGCGGAAGCCGCTTGAGGCATGGCATTATGTGGTTCAGGTTTGACTGCATGGATAAGGTCAGGGAATTTGATTGCATCCTGGATAAAGAAGACAGGTATGTTATTTCCGACTAGATCATAGTTTCCTTCTTCTGTGTAAAATTTCGTTGCGAACCCTCGTGCATCACGTACCGTTTCTGCGGAGCCTTTGGAACCTGCAACCGTTGAGAACCTTACAAACGTCGGCGTTGTTTTTGATGTATCATTTAGGAAATCTGCTTTTGTGTATTTCTCAAGAGATTCATATAATTGAAATTCGCCATGGGCAGAAAAACCTCTCGCGTGTACAATACGCTCAGGGATTCGCTCATGATCGAAATGCGTCATTTTTTCACGAAAATAAAAGTCCTCCATTAAAGTTGGACCGCGCTCACCGGCTTTTAGGGAAAATTCATCTTCTGACACTTTAACTCCCATGTTTGTCGTCATATGTTTGCCAGAATCATCCACCCGGAACTGATCCAACTGTTCATCTTTTCTTGATCTTTTATTACTCATTGAGCTCCTCCTTAAGAAACCATTGGTTAGAATGGTAAGTAATAAATAAACATTACAATCTACGTACCCCTCGATTCGACAGAATAAACACACAATTACTTTCCTAGAAAAGTAGTTTGTCGGAGGGTTTAATAAGAGAAAAAGCTCTAAAAGTATCTATTAAATAATGGAGATCATTTAGTGGAGTTCTAGTAAATCCTTCATATAAATAAATCAAACAGAACAAGCCACCTCTACTTAAGAGGTGGCTTGAAATGGTTACCTTTGTGATTTTATGGTAGCTGAGATGCGCCCATCATGTAACGATCGCATTCGCGTGCGACTTCTCGGCCTTCATTGATAGCCCAAACAATCAGACTTTGTCCGCGGCGCATGTCTCCGGCAGCGAATACGCCTTCGACGTTCGTCGTGTACTTCCCGTATTGGGCAGCGACATTCGAACGCACGGTCGTTTCGATACCCAGCTTTTCAATTAGGTCCTGCTCCGGTCCGCTGAAACCGATCGCAAGCAAGACTAGGTCTGCTTCCCATACTTTTTCTGTTCCTGGGATTTCAGTACGGACTTTGTTGCCATTTTCATCATAAGAAAGAGCGACGTCTATCGTGTGCACTTCTTTGATACGATTGTTCTCATCCCCGACGAATTTCTTCGTCATGACCGCATAGGCACGTGGGTCTTTATTGAACTTCGCTTCTGCTTCCTTTTGGCCATACTCCACACGATGGATGATCGGGTACTGTGGCCATGGGTTGACTTCATTGTCACGTGTAGAACCTTTTTTATCATAAATATCAAACTGAGTCAGGCTCTTACAGCCGTGACGCATCGATGTCGCCATACAGTCGGTTCCTGTGTCCCCACCACCGATGACGATCACATTTTTGTCTTTCGCACTAATGTAGTTTCCGTCTTCATGATCGGAATCCAGAAGACTCTTCGTGTTGGAGTGTAGGAAGTCCATCGCATAGTGGATACCTTTCAAATTACGTCCATCTACTTCCAGGTTCCTTGGCGTTGTCGCTCCGCCACAAAGAATGACCGTGTCATATTCTTCATTCAAACGAGAAACGGGATAGTCACGACCAACTTCTGTGTTCGTCATGAACTGGATGCCTTCTTCTTTTAGAATGTTCACGCGACGTTCAACCACGGAATAAGGCAGCTTCATTTCAGGAATTCCATAGGTGAGCAATCCACCAACACGGTCGTTACGCTCATAAACCGTCACCCAATGGCCCGCTTTGTTCAGCTGTGCGGCGGCTGCCAGACCAGCAGGGCCTGAGCCGACGACTGCAACTTTTTTACCTGTACGATAGGCAGGAGGTTCTGGCGTGACCCATCCTTCTTCAAATCCCTTTTCAATAATCGATCTCTCTACACTGCGAATGGCAACCGGTGGTTCGTTGATTCCAAGAACACAAGCCCCTTCACAAGGAGCAGGACAAGCGAAACCTGTGAACTCCGGGAAGTTATTCATTTCATGTTCTTTGGCAAGAGCTTCCTTCCATTTCCCCTGATAGACAAGGTCGTTCCATTCGGGTATCAGGTGGTAAACAGGGCAACCACTCGTGATGCCGTTGATTTCCATTCCAGAATGGCAAGTAGGAACGCCGCAGTCCATGCAGCGTGCCCCTTGCTTTTGTGCTTCTTCATCTGAAAGGGGAAGTTTATAATCTTCCCAATCTTTTATTCTTGTTTCAGGATCACGCTCAGGTGTGGATTGGCGTGTGTATTCCATGAATCCAGTAGACTTACCCATCAGATCTCCCCCTTCTCCGTTATTTGACTGTTGCTACCGGTTTGTTGCGTTCTTCAAATGCTGTCATTTCAGCATCAAACTTCTCAAGACCACTGTCTCTCAAGTTCTTAATCCGTTCTTGCATCGCCAAGTAATCCCTCGGAATGACTTTGACAAATCTGGATACATAGTCGTTCCAATTGGCAAGAATCCGTTGACCACGCGGACTGTTTGTATAGGAAACATGTTTGTCGATCATGTCATAGAGTTCTTGGATTTCATTCGCATCTGACAACTGCTGCAGATGAACGAGCTCTTTATTGCATTTTGTATCAAAAGGAAGTTCAGCCTCATCCAACACGTAAGCGACGCCTCCGGACATTCCTGCCGCGAAGTTACGCCCCGTGCCCCCAAGGACGACGACTTTCCCGCCTGTCATATATTCGCACCCATGGTCACCGACACCTTCGACAACCACTTCTGCTCCACTATTCCGGACGCAGAAACGTTCACCTGCAAGACCATTGATGTAAGCTTCTCCAGCTGAAGCACCATAGAAGGATACGTTTCCGATAATCGTGTTTTCTTCCGGTACGAAGGATGACCGTGGTGATGGATGGACGATGATTTTACCACCGGACAACCCTTTTCCAACGTAATCGTTGGAATCACCGATAAGGCGCAGCGTGACTCCTTTCGGAATGAAGGCACCGAAACTTTGACCAGCAGAACCTTTGAAGGTCAACTTGATCGTGTCTTCCGGAAGTCCTTCCGCTCCATAACGACGTGTGATTTCACTACCAAGGATCGTACCCGTTACACGGTGAATGTTACGAATCGATCCTGTGCCTTCCACAGGCTCTCCGGTTTCAATGGCTTTCTTACAAAGTGGGATCAATTCTTCCATATCCAGTGTCTTCTCAAGGCCATGATCCTGCTTTCTGACAGCAAAACGACCATAGTCTGCAGGAACATCAGGCTGGTAAAGCAAGGCAGACAAGTCGACACCTTTGGCTTTCCAGTGGTCGATGGCTTCGTTGGCCTGAAGAACATCGGTACGGCCGATCATTTCATTGATTGTACGGAATCCGAGCTCCGCCATGAGTTCACGGGCCTCCTGTGCGATGAAACGCATGAAGTTCTCAAGGTGATCCGCTTCCCCTGTAAATTTCTTACGAAGTTCAGGGTCCTGGGTCGCTACACCGACCGGACATGTGTTCAAGTGGCAGACGCGCATCATCACACAACCGAGGACAACGAGCGGCGCGGTTGAGAATCCATATTCTTCTGCTCCTAACAAGGAGGCCACCACAACGTCACGGCCGGTCATCATTTTTCCGTCGGTTTCAACGACAATTCGATCACGCAGACGGTCAAGTACCAGTGTCTGATGTGTTTCAGCTAGACCGATTTCCCAAGGTAGACCGGTGTGTTTAATACTTGTTCTCGGTGCCGCACCCGTTCCTCCATCGTACCCGCTGATCAATACAAGATCCGCGCGTCCTTTCGCTACCCCTGCAGCAATGGTTCCAACCCCGACAGCGGAAACGAGCTTCACACTGACACGCGCTTTCGGATTGGCGTTTTTCAAGTTATAAATAAGCTCAGCCAAGTCTTCAATGGAGTAGATGTCGTGGTGCGGTGGTGGTGAAATCAATTCAACACCTGGTGTGGAACCACGGACTTCTGCTACCCATGGATATACTTTTTTGCCTGGAAGGTGACCACCTTCACCTGGTTTCGCACCCTGAGCGACCTTGATTTGGATTTCATCCGCATTGACAAGGTAATGACTGTTAACCCCAAAACGTCCAGATGCTACCTGTTTGATAGCACTACGTTTCAAGTCACCGTTTTCTTCAGGGGTGAATCGTTTTGGATCTTCCCCACCTTCACCGGAGTTACTTCTACCTCCGATCCGGTTCATCGCAATCGCTAAGGCTTCGTGTGCCTCTTCACTGATGGAACCGAAAGACATCGCTCCTGTTTTGAATCGTCTGCAAATATCTTCAACAGACTCTACTTCCTCCACCGGAATGGACGGACGATCCTTGAAGGAAAGCAACCCACGCAAAGACTGTAGGTTGTTCTTTTCATCGGTCAACATCTTAGAATATTGTTTGAAAAGGTCATAGTCGTTTGAACGGCAAGCGTGCTGCAACGTCGCAATCGTTTGCGGATTATACTGGTGATCTTCACCGTTCTGGCGGTACTGGTATTCGTCACCCGCTTCTAGAGTACGGTTTGATCCACGTGTTTCTCCGTACGCAACTTCATGACGCATCAGCACCTCTTTCTCGATGATATCGAGACCGATTCCGCCAAGACGAGAAGCTGTTCGCGTGAAATACTGGTCGATGACATCTTTATGAATGCCAACGGCTTCAAAGATTTGCGCTCCTCGGTAACTTTGGATCGTGGAAATCCCCATTTTAGAAAGGACTTTGATGATTCCATCCGTTGCAGAATGAATATACGTCTGCACCGCTTGTTCATGGGATTCTGTTTCAAGCAATTCGCGATCCATCAAATCTCTCAGGGATTCATATGCAAGATAAGGGTTGATTCCTTCGGCTCCATAACCAAGGAGTGTTGCGAAATGGTGAACCTCTCGCGCCTCACCCGATTCAATGATCAGACTCACTTTCGTTCGTGTTCCTTTACGAATGAGGTGATGGTGCAAACCGGATACCGCAAGAAGAGAAGGAATGGCTGCATACTCTTCACTGATTCCACGATCAGAAAGGACAAGCAACGTCGTACCATCCTGTACGGCTGCATCCGCTTCTTCACATAAACGATCAAGCGCAGGCTTCAAGCCTCCTTCTTTTGCATCGAAAAGAATGGAAAGCGTACGTGCAGCAAAGCCTTCTAAATCCTGCTGACGGATCTGTTCAAGTTCACGATTAGTCAAGATCGGTGTCTGCAACCTGATTTGACGGCAGCTTTCTGGTTTAGGGTCCACAAGGTTCCCTTCTGCTCCAATCGTCGTTTCCACCATCGTAATCAGTTTTTCACGAATGGCATCAATCGGCGGGTTCGTGACCTGGGCGAACAACTGCTTGAAGTAGCTGTAGAGCAGCTGTGGCTTTTTAGAAAGCACCGCAAGCGGTGAATCGTAACCCATTGAACCGACGGGGTCTTTTTTATCGTTGACCATCGGCAGAAGGATTTTGTTTAATTCTTCTGTCGTGTAACCGAAAGCAAGCTGCTGGTCGATCAAGTTCTCAACCGGACGGGGTTCAGTCATCGGTTCAGGTAGGTCTTCTAAATCAAACTTGTTCTCTTCAATCCACTCTTTATAAGGCTTCTCGCGTGCAATTTGCAATTTAATTTCATCATCAGGAATGATTTTCCCTTCCTCAAGGTCGACGAGAAGCATCTTTCCTGGTGCGAGACGATCTTTATACAAAATGTCGTCAGCGAAGATATCAAGAGCACCCACTTCTGACCCAAGGACAATCATTCCGTCTTTTGTTACGTAATAGCGCGCCGGACGCAAGCCGTTACGGTCGAGGCAAGCACCGATTTGCTTTCCATTCGTGTAAGCAAGGGCAGCCGGCCCGTCCCATGGCTCCATTAAGCAACTATGGTATTCATAAAAATTCTTCTTGTCTTCCTGGATCGTTTCATCATTTGACCAAGGCTCAGGCACCATCATCATAGCGGTGTGAGCGAGTGAACGACCGGACAAGTATAAAAATTCAAAAGCATTATCGAACATGGAAGAGTCACTACCGTTGGAATCGATGACAGGAAGAAGTTTCTGTAAATCTTCTTCACTGAAATATTCCGAGTTGCAAAGCTCCTGGCGTGCTCTCATCCAGTTCACATTGCCTCGTAATGTATTAAACTCTCCATTGTGAATGGTGAATCGGTTCGGGTGCGAACGTTTCCAGCTCGGGAAGGTGTTCGTACTAAAGCGGGAGTGTACTAAAGCGAGGGCCGTTTTGAAATCAGGGTGGTTCAAATCGATATAAAAGGAATCCAGTTGTTCAGGGATCAACATGCCTTTATAAACGATCGTGTTTGATGACAAACTGCTGATATAAAAGTCATCGTACCCGTCTTTTCCAGCGATCTCGATTTCCGCTCGCTTACGAATGATGTATAGGCGGCGCTCCAAATCCATTTGAGTTTGGATATTTCCAGATGGAGCAACGAAAGCCTGACGAATAAATGGTTTGGTTTTCTTCGCATCTTCCCCAACGAACGAATCGTTTACCGGAACCGTACGCCAGCCTAAGAACTCTTGTCCTTCTTCAGCGACGATACGCTCAAATGTCTGCATACATTCAGTTCTTGTTTCATGATTTTCTGGAAAGAAAATCATGCCGATGCCGTATTTACCGGCTTCAGGCAAATATATATCTTCCTTCTCACATTGTGCTTCGAAAAAATGGTGAGGGATCTGTGTCAGTATTCCAGCCCCATCCCCCGTACTGACGTCAGCAGATTGTCCACCACGGTGCTCTAAGTTACATAGAATAGTGATGGCATTCTCTACGATACTGTGACTCTTTGTTCCATCGATGTTGGCAATCACTCCGATACCACAAGCTTCATGCTCATTTTCCGGATGATATAGCCCCTGCGGAACAGGATATCCGTGTTTTTGCATATTTTTTCCCCCTAGCGGACATATTCTTGTAGGTTACAGGCAAAAATTAAAAAATTCTGTCTTTTCAGTTTCTTACTAGTATAGCATGAACAGCCTGAAGAATCATGCTCTTTACGCGTTCAAACATTGAATTTTCACGATAATGAGACAATTCAAATTCATGAGAAACCCGAATATTAAAAGGATGTAAGCGCAAACAAAAAACTTAGAAAAACGAATAAATTTTTTCTCTTATACTCGTTTTATACAAGAATAAATCTTCTTTTCTATCGGAATGTGTATATAAAATCCTTGCGTTGTATGAACATACATCAAGAAGGAATTTGCACCGTCTAATTCGAATAGGACATGTGGAGGTGGAACGATGAATAAAACGACCCGGCAACAAGGAATCACCATAGGAGGTATGCCTGTGGGTGAGCGTAATCAAATCACAGATGTTCCTGGAGTGACTGTCGGACATTACACATTAAATAACAATAGAATCCAAACAGGGGTTACCGCCATTCTTCCTCATCAGGACAACCTTTTTCAAAATAAAACGGTGGCGTCCGCTCATGTTATCAATGGGTTTGGCAAGACTGCAGGAACCATTCAGCTTGAAGAACTGGGGACGCTTGAAACCCCTATTGTACTGACCAATACATTCGGTGTGGGAGCTGCTTATGACGCTCTTGTCGCTTACACTCTTGAGCGAAACCCCGAGATCGGCCGGACTACAGGTACGGTTAATCCGGTTATTGGAGAATGTAACGATATGTTTATGAATGATATTAGGGAACAGGCGGTTACGAAAGAGCATGTTTTACAAGCCATCGATCATGCCAAAGACCACTTCGAAGAAGGTTGTGTCGGAGCAGGCCGGGGAATGCTTTGTTATTCATTAAAGGGTGGAGTGGGTTCTTCATCACGCAAGGTAGAACTTACACACGGCACCTATACGGTAGGCGTTCTGACCCTTACGAATTTCGGTAAACTGAGTGACCTTAGGATTGATGGTAACGCAGTTGGACAAAAATTGAAGGCGTGCATACAGGCAGATGAGGAAAAAGATCGAGGGTCAATCATGATTGTAGTCGCAACAGACCTCCCCCTCTCTGACCGGCAATTGAAAAGGATTTGCAAGCGGTCAGTGACTGGATTATCGAGGACCGGGTCGATGATTGGAAATGGAAGTGGCGATGTCGTTCTCGGATTCTCCACTGTCTCCACAATCCCACATGAGAAACCGGAAGAGACGATATCTCATCCAACGATTCATGAAGAAGATATGGACGAAGCTTTCCGTGCTGTAGGAGAAGCTACCGAAGAATCTATTCTTGAATCACTCTTTCAAGCGACACCGGTGATCGGGAGAGACAACCACCACAGACCTACATTAACAGAACTGCTCGAAAGCTACCCAATTAAGTTCTAGTGCAAATAGAAAAAGGTTCCGTCCACCTCTTTCGAGGCATGGAACCTTTTTTCATAAAGGAATCATGTTAAAAATGGTTAAGCTGCTTTCTTTTTTCCTCCGCCATGACGCCGGTGGTAGATAACATTAATTTCCGCTCCTACCATTAAGATAATCCCTGTTAGGAAAAACCATAACATCAAGATAATGATTCCTCCAAGACTTCCATAAGTGGCGGAGTAATTGCCAAAATTACTGACATAGAAAGAGAATGCGAGAGAAATCAGCTGCCAGAGTAAAGCCGTAATAACCGCACCTGGAAGGATATGTTTAAAGGGGATGTTTTTATTGGGTGCGAAGTGATAAAGTGCCATGAGAACAGCTCCAATGACGAGAATACTTAACGACCAGCGCAGCACTTGTAAAAGAATGGCTGTTTGAGATGGCATGTTAATCATATCAATCAAGACCTGGCCGAACACAGGGAGCACGAGGGCAACGATAATCGCTACAATCATTCCGATTGTCAGTACGATGGAAAGAAGGCGAACTTTAATGAATGACCTTGTCTCTTCCACGTTATAAGCCAAGTTTGAGGACTGTATGAACGCATTGATACCATTTGAAGCAGACCATAGCGTACCTAAAATCCCTACAGTGAGGAGCCCACCGCTTGGTTGCTCCACCACAGCAACTATGTTTTCCCTGAAAACCTGGGCTGTATCACTCGGAATTACATTGCTCATCGCCTGTATCGCTGTTTCAGCATCGATATTCAAATAGGGAAGAATAGATAACACCAAAATTAAGAGCGGGACAATGGCCAATAAGTAATAGTATGCTTGTGCTGCGCCAAGCAGGGGAATGTTGTCTTTTTGAAATTCGGCGATTACATCTTTCACATAGGATATCAAATTTTTCACCAGGGAATCCTCCTCATCCATCTTCTACTAGACTATCCCCTTTTTTTCAGAGAATTAACCTAGGAATGTAGAAGAATAGGAGATCCCCCTTCTTGTGCTGATGCTCTTCGTTTTGAAGAGGATGGGAGATTGAGAGACTCTCGATATTTGGCCACGGTCCGGCGTGAGACTTTGACGTTATGCTTTTCCTTTAGTTCTGTTGCCATCTTTTGGTCTGACAAAGCTTTCAGAGGGTTTTCCTTTTGAATCATCTCTCTTATTAAAGTTTTAATGTGCTGAGAAGAAACTTCCCCTCCATCCGCAGATTGATACCCCGTGACAAAAAAGCTTTTCAATTCGTATATACCTTTCGGTGTCTGCATGACTTTGTTGGCCACGGTCCGGCTGATCGTCGATTCATGGACATCCAGCTTTTCCGCTACCTTTTTCAAAGTGAGCGGCCTTAATGAACCTCCATTCAAAAAGCCTCTCTGGTGTTTAATGATCATTTCCGCCACTTTCAAAATGGTGTTTTGCCTTTGCTCTATGCTTTGCAGAAGCCAGCGCGCTTTTTTATAGCAGTCATCCAAATAATCTTGAGCATCTTTTCCCTCTTTGTACATTTGAACCAACTGCTCATCCCACTGAATTTGACCATTGACAGAAAAAGGGTCACGCAGGACATAACCTCCATCTTTTTTCTCTAGTATTAAATCAGGCATCGCTGGGATATCATGCTGCCCGCTATCCGGAAGTAATGGACGTGGTTCTAAAGACTGAATGGCTACCATGGCTTCGACCACACAAGCTTCGTCTATGTCCAACTCACAGGCTACTTTTTTGAAATTCTGAGCAGCTAGGTCTTCCAAATGATGCTCTATTAATACGGATAAGACAGAAGAGTCCGGATGCTTTTTATCTACTTGTAAGAGTAAAAATTCCTTAAAATTCATACATCCGACACCCATCGGTTCAAACTGTAGTAAAAGTCGTCTTGCCCGCTTTACCAAATTTAATGGGTGACCGGTTTGCAGCGCTGCTTCTTCTTCAGAAATTGTACAAAACCCGCGTTCATCTAAATTTCCAATTAAAAATAGGAGCGCTTCTTTTAAAGACAGGTCAACCTTCAGCCAACCTGCTTGTTCCACCAATCCCTCACGCCAGTTCTTTTCGTCGGGTACCATTTGATCAATGGGATCATGATAGGCCTCTCGATGATTACGATTGGAAGGTATGACACTTGGGGTTTCTAACGTTAAAATGGGGTTCTCATGGATCTCCTGCTGGATATATTCCCACAATTCAGCAGAGGTCCATTGAAGCATCGTGATTGCTTGACGCATTTGTGTTGTCATTACTAAGCCTGTCGTTTGCTTATGAGTCAATTCAAGCTTCATTTCCACACCTCGTTTTGATAACGCTTTCATTGTTATTTAACAGTATATATCTATTACTTATGATGGGCTAATCAGACCAAAAATTCAAATATATATGGAATTTTTAGATTCCTAGTGTAGTTTTATCACTAATTTGTTGAAACTCAGTTTCGAGACTTTTTTTGAGTGGATGAGAGCTGCAGAGAATGGCTCCCTTTCCAGCCACCCCTGACGTTCAACGAGGCAAGGAATCCTGCATATATATCGAAAGTGAGTCTTCAACAACCCAGCCATATTGTTAAATAATTTCTATGAAAAATCCACCCTCTACGTTAAGCAGAAGGTGGATTCCAAGTTGTTTTTATACTTTTTGATTGGCTTTGATGTTGTGATTCCTTGCAAAAACGTTATGAGGGTCGTATTTGGCTTTGATTTCTTGCAAACGCTGGTAATTAGAACCGTAGGTCTTTTCAATGACGCCTTTATATGGATCGATGCCATTCAAATACGCGGCACCATTCAATGAGAATGGTGCGAATGTTTCATAGAATTTATCAGCCCACTCATTCGCTGCTTCATCGTTGCCTGGTTCATAGACGAGGTCCAGCAGCAGCAAATACTTACTGTCACGTACGGAGAAGGCATTAAAATCTGAAGGGACGGCGTTGACTTGCCCATGCATTTCCCATAGTTGGAACAAAAGTCCACCAGGGGCCTTATCTTTTTCTTCTAGTAGTTGTGCAAATGTATCCTCATTAAGATCCTTGAAAAACAGAGACGTTCCTTTAAAACTAGCGCCTTGCGGTACCATTGGGTCCAATTTCTTCTGTAGATCAGTATAGGGGATGACTCCCGTCTGATCAATGATTGGCTCCGCAAATTTCCTCAATGGATTGATGATATCCTGTCCCTCATCAGTATTACCCGCATACATGCCTGCAATGACCATCACAGATTTATTGTGAAGAAATTCCGGCAGCATGGGTGCTGGTGGTAGATCCATAACTGTCATGTTCACACTGACTTCATCAGGAGCTGTCATTAAATATTCGTTCAAACCTCGGAATACTTGCATGCCATCTTCCAAGTCATACATGACGTCAAATGCTAATACTTCAGGACCAACGAAGTGTAAATTGAATTTGAATTCCGTCACAACACCAAAGTTGCCACCACCTCCGCGAATCGCCCAAAATAAATCATCATTTGTGTCCTTACTCACCACTTTTTGTTCTCCAGAAGCGGTTACGATGTTCGCTTCTACCATTTGGTCACACGATAAGCCTAACACCCCGCGGAGGTACCCGACACCTCCTGATAAAGCAAGGCCTGCAATCCCAGTTTCTGAAACGGTTCCGGTTGGCATGGCCAACCCATATTTCTGTGTTTCTTCATCGATATCCGCAAGGGTAGCCCCACCTTGGACAGATACGGTTTGCGATTCTTTATGTACTTCTACGGTTGTCATCTGAGAAAGGTCGATGAGTAAGCCCCCCTCTGTCAATGATGTGCCTGAAACGTGGTGACCTCCACCTCTGACCGCAACCTCTAAATCGTTTTTCGTTGCATACTTCACTGCTTCTGATACATCCTGCGCATTTTTACATACGACGATGACGGATGGTCTTTTTGTAATCGCGGCGTTAAAGATTTTTCTTGTCTCCTCGTACCGGTCATCACTAGGGATTAAGACTTCCCCTTCAATCTTCTCTTTTAATTTTGTCATTCTATACTCCCCCTTTTGTAAAACTTACTAATCTCTTATGTAAAAAATGACACCCGACTATCTTACTACTTCTACACACAAAATTCCAATTCCTTCCCAACAAACTCTGCTCATTACCCTTGCAAGGACCTCCTTTAAACTCAAGACCGAGTATTCAAAAACCTACTGAATAATTGAATAGTAAACATAAAAAATAAGCCTGAAAGCTAACTTCCAGGCTTATTTTCAGAATTGTTTCACGTGGAACATCTACAATACATAGGTGGCCAACGTTTGTTGAACTTCCTCAATCGGACTATCCTTTTTAAAAAGCTTACCGATTGGTTCATTCGACCCGGATAGCCAGATTTTCAATTCGGAATCAAGGTCAAAGCTTCCTGCTGTCTCGACACTGAAGTGAGTGATGCTTTTATAAGGAATCGAATGGTATTCAACCTTTTTCCCTGTCATGCCTTGCTTATCGATGAGTAGCAAGCGGCGGTCAGTGAAGATGAAAGAGTCTCTCAAAACTTTGTACCCGCTTTGAATGTTTTCCTCTTCAATAAGAATACCTTCAAGCTCTCTTTCAAGCTTATCGACATCCACCTGACTGGCATTGCCCATCAGACCATCTAAAAACCCCATCGGTATTCCTCCTATTTCATTAACCGTAATAACATGGCCTCACATGGTTCGAGTTCAATGGTTAACACATTGTTTTTCGAACTGAAAATTCGTTTTTTATTTTCTAAATGCTGCCACTTTCCTTTTTGGATCGGCAGATTGATCTCGATC
Source organism: Halobacillus sp. Nhm2S1 (assembly GCF_019599545.1). GTDB lineage: Bacteria > Bacillota > Bacilli > Bacillales > Halobacillaceae > Halobacillus. The sequence continues at coordinate 914,939 of NZ_JAIEZV010000002.1, forward strand.
TTCTTTCTTGAATTCCGGTTAAACAAATAAAGCATTCGTTCATTACTTGTTTCTCTATTGAAATGGTCCACACCATTTTCGGTCCAACGTTCGAAGCCAATGACATCTTTATCAAGAGTGAAAGACTTCCAATGACCGGTGCGGAGAGCCGTGTGTTCTTTCCTCCACTGTCCGATTTTTTGATACCAATCCAGCAATTCTTTATTCTCCCGCCCCCAAGGGTATGGTTTTCGATTATCAGGGTCAGCCCCGCCTGTGACGCCGGCCTCATCTCCATAATACAAGGAAGGCACACCCGGAAAGGCATAGAGCCATAGACTGAGAGATTTGATTTGCTTGATGATTAGTTTCTCTGCTTCCTCTTGACTAAAATCATCTGGAAGATAGTCTTCCAACATCGTTTGAATTCTCTCTACATCGTGACTGGAAAGCATATTCATGACGGCATAGAAATACTCTTTCGGATAATGTTCACTTAAAGTCATAAGTCGGCGATGGACGGTATAGGCATCCATTTCACCCTTCATGAAATCGAGCATCAAGCGGCGCATGGGGTAGTTCATGACGGAATCCAGGACACCACCCAGGAAGTAGTCCCGCCGTTTTCCATAAGCCGTTTTGTTGGAAGCATCTTCCCACACTTCGCCAAGAAGAACACTTGATTCATCTTTCTTTTTCAATTGACGGTAGATTTGACTGATCAAATCGTCGGTCAGTTCATCAGCCACATCCAGGCGCCAATTTTTCATTCCTGATTGCTGCCAGGTTTTGATGACACTCTCTTTATCATGGACAAGGAAGTCCTGATAGTCTTCGTTTTCTTTATTCAATGTCGGAAGCGTTCCGACGCCCCACCATGCATCATACTCATCCGGATAATGGTGGAAGGTATACCAGCTATAATACGGGGAGTTTTTAGACTGATACGCACCGAGAGAATCATACTTTCCCTCTCGATTGAAATAAATGCTGTTACTTCCGGTATGGCTGAAAACTCCGTCCAGCATAATTTCAATCCCTTTCTCGGCTGCTTCCGTGATCAATGTTTCCAGGTCTTCTTTCGTTCCAAGGAGAGGGTCGATTTTGTGGTAATCACCGGTATCATACCGATGGTTGCTTTCCGCTTCGAAAATCGGGTTCAAATAAATAACGGATACACCTAAACCTTCAATATAGTCGAGTTTCTCCGTGATCCCTTTGAGATTCCCGCCAAAGAAGTCCCAACGAATGACTTCTCCACGTTCATTACGAATATAGACCGGATCATTTTCCCAATGGGCATGGATCAGACTCGTCTCGGGCGCCTTCTCCATTTCGAGCTCCCCTGCAGCATAAAAACGGTCTGGAAAGATTTGATACATCGTGGCGTTCTTCCACCAATCCGGGGTTGTATATGAAGGGTCGTACACTGTGATCTGCCACGATGGAGGTATGTGATCATATACCCGCCCCTCCCCGCTTTCGTAGCTTTTTTCCCGTCCGTAAAAAAGGGTCTGGTCTTCCAGAGTAATTTCAAAAAAATACCAGATGAGCTGTGGCCTTTCAGGCATTCGGATTGTAGCTTCATAAGATACCTGCTGATGTTCCTGACTGCAAAGGTCCATCTCCTTCGTTTTTTCATCGTCTGTGCGGTCTAAGATGTAGTGAAGGATGACGTGGGAAACCCGGTACCGATCACTGAGGTCAATTTTGAGCGTAACAGGAGAACCCTTCGGCGCTGCACCGAAAGGCTCTCGATAAGATTCTTCAAAGCTATTATGATACATATCCTTTTGTCTCACACATCCGTCCCCCTAAATAGTACCTCACTTCAACGTCTTCACACGTTGAATGTCCCATATATCGCGGGCATATTCCTGAATGGTCCGGTCGCTTGAGAAAACTCCGGATTGAGAGATATTGACAAGACTCTTCAAGTTCCATTGACGTTTACGCTGGTAATCCTGACTCACTTTTTTCTGAGCTAATACGTAGCTTGCGAAATCTTTGAGCACGAAGTATTCATCGTTATAGGTCAGAAGGGCATCGTAAATTTCCTGAAAATCCGTCTCCCCTTTGGAGAATGGACTGTAATGAATGAGTTCATCCATGATGTGACGGACACGTTCATCATTATCATAAACTGTGCGGGAAGAATAAGATCCGTTTCGGTAATAGTCCCACACTTCATCAGACGTTAAACCAAAAATGTAAATATTATCATCTCCGACAAGGTCATGGATTTCCACATTCGCTCCATCCATGGTTCCAAGGGTCAATGCTCCATTCATCATGAACTTCATGTTCCCTGTTCCTGAAGCTTCCTTTGTGGCCATAGAAATCTGTTCACTCACGTTGCTCGCAGGAATGATCTTCTCTGCAATCGAAACCGAGTAGTTCGGCAGGAAGACTACTTTTATATAATCCTTCACATCAGGATCGTTATTGACCACAGATGCGATACGGTTGATGAGTTGAATTACTTTTTTTGCAAAGTGATAGCTTGGCGCTGCTTTTGCTCCGAAAAAGAAGGTTCTCGGAACGATATCGAGCGTCGGGTCTGATTTCAATTCATTATATAAATGCATAATATGAAGGGCATTAAGCAGTTGGCGTTTGTACCCGTGCAAGCGCTTGATATGGACATCAAAGATGGAATTCGGGTCCACCGTGATTCCTTGCGTATTTTTCACCCATTTGGCGAAGTCCACTTTGTTGTCCTGCTTGATTTCATGAAGTTGGTCAAGAAAAGCCAGATCATCTTTGAAGTTTAGTAAACGGGTCAGCTGTTTCGGCTCTTTCTTCCACTCATCACCAATGGCCTCGGTAATGACAGAGGTCAACGGACTGTTGGCATGCATTAACCAGCGACGATGGGTAATGCCGTTCGTTTTGTTGTTAAAACGCTCAGGAAATGTGTTATAAAAACGTTTCATTTCACGTTCCTTCAGGATATCCGTGTGGAGCTTAGCCACCCCATTAATGCTGTGACTGCCGACAATACTCAAATGGGCCATCTTCACCTGACCATCAGCCACGATGGCTAAATCCGCGATTCGGTCAAATTCTCCAGGATAGGTTTTCCATAAACCCTGGCAAAACCGTTCATTGATTTCGTCGATAATCATGAATATTCGAGGAAGCAGTGTCCGTACGAGACCCACCGGCCACGATTCAAGAGCTTCACTTAATGTCGTGTGGTTCGTGTAAGAAACAGAGGACTGTGTAATTTCCCAAGCTTCCTCCCAACCTATCCCTTTTTCATCCATCAGGATTCTCATCAGTTCAGGAATGACGAGGGCCGGGTGTGTGTCGTTGATATGAAGCGCTACTTTTTCAGGGAACGAGGACCATGGAAGTCCCAGCCTTTCAAACGAGCGCACAACCGATTGCACGCCTGAAGACACTAAGAAATATTCCTGCTTCAAGCGAAGACTTTTGCCTTCTTCCGTAGAGTCGTCAGGATAAAGGAAATCCGAAATGGATTCGAGGGATCGTTTATGGTCCAGAAAGTGACCGAACACCCCTTCCTTTTCTGCTTTTGTCATTGTGTCTTCCACCGTAGGTTCAGCAGACCAGAGCCGTAACGTATTCACTGTATCGTTATGATAACCGACAACAGGTACATCGTAAGGGACGGCCTGGATTGGTTCATAGTTTTCGTATTTGAAATGGAGTTTTCCATCTTTATCTCTTGTCGATGAAACATTTCCGCCAAAGCGGACTTCAATCGCATCTTCCGGGCGGCGGACTTCCCAGACAAATTCTTTTGAGAGCCAATAATCCGGAAATTCTACCTGTTTTCCATCAATGATATGCTGATCGAACATGCCATATCTATACCTCAGACCATAGCCATGTCCAGCTAATTCTAAAGAAGCAAGGGAATCGAGAAAACAAGCAGCCAATCGTCCTAAGCCGCCATTACCAAGGCCAGCATCACTTTCCTTTTTCTCAAGTTCCGACAAAGAAAGCCCGAGATCCGCTAATCCTTCATCGACGAGCGAAAGTACGTCCAAGTTCAATAAATTGTTGCCAAGCAGACGCCCCATCAAAAACTCCATAGAGAAGTAATACACCTGCTTTGTTTTAGTTGTTTTGTACTCCCGATTCGTCTTCAACCAATCTGTATTGATCTTCTCGCGGATCAACGCCCCGAGCGCCCGATACGTATCAAACTCGGATGCTGTGTCAATGGTCTTACCAAACTTACTTTCCAACTGCGCTTTGAATTCTGACTTGAATTCTTCTTTGTCACTGAACATCACCATGAAGGTTCCTCCTATCACCCCTGCTAACGAAACATGGATTGATAAAGATCCATATATTGTTCAGCAGAGTTTTTCCATGTGAACTTACTCTTGCAAATGTTCTTCACAAGATTCTGCCAATCAGCAGGTTCCTGATAGAATTCGAGTGCTCTGCGAATGGTGTACAGCATGTCATGGGCATTGTAGTTGGTAAACGTAAATCCGTTCCCTTCTCCCGTCTCTTCATTATATGGTTGAACGGTGTCCACAAGTCCACCCGTTTCCCTTACAATCGGAGCAGCCAAGTATCGTAAAGCGATCAACTGACCGATGCCGCATGGTTCAAAACGGGACGGCATAAGAAATAGATCACTTGCCGCATAAATCTGTCTGGAAAAAGGTTCTGAAAATCGGATGTTCGTTGACATTTTCTCTGGGTGTCGCTGCTGAACCCACTGGAGCATTTGTTCATATTGGTATTCACCGGTACCAAGCAGGACGATCTGGACATCTTCGTGATATAACAACTCATCGATGACCCGTCCGATCAAATCGAATCCTTTTTGCTCCACAAGCCTGGAAACGATGCCAATCATTGGTACATCTTTTCTGACCGGCAAACCAAGCTCTGCCTGCAACCACATTTTGTTTTGGCCTTTCTTGATTAAAGAACTGCGATAAGGAAATGCCAGGGCATCGTCTTTCATAGGGTTATAGTTTTGATCGTCGATGCCGTTGACGATCCCAATCAATTCATCAGTACGTTTTCGTAACACTCCATCTAGGTTTTCCCCATAATAAGGCGTTTGAATCTCCTTTGCGTAAGTTTCACTGACCGTTGTAATGAAATCCGAGTAATTCAAGGCCCCTTTCATGAAATTGATGTCTCCGAAGAATTCAAACGCATCATCCGTCATCATGCCCTCATCAAAATCCATCAAATCATGAAGCACAGATTGGGCAAATACACCTTGATACTTCAAATTATGGATGGTAAAAACGGTTTTCATACCTTGAAGTTTCTCGACATCCTTGTAGTGGGTATGTAAGTAAACCGGAATTAACCCTGTCTGCCAGTCGTGGCAATGCAAAACATCAGGTGTCCAGTCCATCTCACAGACCCAATCCATTACGGCACGATTAAAGAATACGAACCGTTCCGCTTCGTCGTCGTATCCATATAGATTGGAACGCTTGAAATAATACTCATTATCTATGAAATAAACAGGAATGCCTTCGTATTTGATGTATTCGATTCCCGCATATTGGCTGCGCCAGCCAAGCTGCACATTCATTTCGCCAAGATGTTCCAGCTGTTCTTTCCAGTGATCATCCATGTTTTCATATTTCGGTAGGACGACTCTGACATCCGCGCCTTGCTTTTTCAAGGCGTGAGGGAGAGAACCGAGAACATCGGCAAGACCACCTGTTTTTATAAAAGGGGTACACTCAGACCCAATCATCAATACATTCACGTTTGACCCACTCCTTAATATTTTGTTAGAAACATGTTCAAAACATCACGTATATGCTGATTACATGAAAAGGACTGTCAGAGTGATGAGATCCGGACAGTCCCTTCCATTGGGGGTATTACATTGTTCTTCTTTTCGCTACGACATACGGCTTCTCTGGAGCACCGATTAATGTCTTTCCGTTTGAAATGCTGCAATCTTTATCCAGGATGACATTTTCTAAAACGGCATTGCTATCAATTTCACATCGTTGCATAATGATGGAATTTTTGATGACCGCTCCTTCAGCAACTTTTACACCGCGGAAGAGAATGCTGTCCTCAACATGACCTTCAATGACACATCCATTGGCAACCATTGTATTGGAAACGTTAGATGTAGCCGTATAGTTGGAAGGTGCTTCATTTTTGATTTTCGTGAACACTGGAGCATCGTCTTTGAACAATTCATCGTGATCCTCTGGATTTAAGAGCTTCGCACTGTTGCGATAGTAGCTTTCCACAGAATTCACTAAGGCATGACCACCATGGTATTCATACGCATGGATGTTGATTTCAGGCAATTTGGCTTTGATCCCATCAAGGAAGAAATGGGAACAGCCGTGGGCGATGCATTTCTCGATCAAGCTGTATAAAAGATCTTTTTCAATAATGTACATATCCATGTACACATTGTTATTGCTATGATCATTGTGGATCGCTGTCACCCGGTTGTCTTGATCTACGTCAAGCTTGTGAGCTCTTTGGTGTTCTGGGTAAAGTTCATCCACTTTTTTATAGACAACCGTAACATCTGCACCAGAGCTCTTATGTTCTTGTAGAACATCTTGATAATTGATATTGCAGATATGCTGAGAACCCGAGACGACGATATAGTTGGCTAACGTTCGATTGATGAAATCGATATTGTTGTGGAAATGCTGCAAGTCCCCTCGTGAGATGTCTGTTGGATCATTCCAGTCTGGAGGAAGGATGAACAAACCTCCACGTTTGCGGTCCAAGTCCCATGCTTTCCCTTGCTCCAAATGGTCCATCAGGGAGCGGTACTTCCTGCGAGCGAATACAGCCACGGATTCGATCCGGGAATTCGTCATATTTGAAATGGCAAAGTCGATCATCCGGTAACGCCCCGCAAATGGTACGGCTGCGCCACAACGGAAATAGGTCAACTCATCCAACATGTCTTGTTCGTGATCTAAGTTTATGATTCCTGCTATACGATCCATAAGATCCTCCCTTTAACTATTGGTAGCATAACTTGTGGCAAGGACACTTCCCTCGTCTGCCACGAGTGTAATTTCACTGTCTGGTGATGGGTCGCCGATGACCGCTCCATCTTCAATGACGCTGCCTTTTGAAATGATGGCACGGTGGATCTTCACATTTTTACCGATTTTCACATCAGGCATGATGACACTGTCTTTGACAACAGAAGTTTCATCCACGTGGACACCATAGAAAATGATCGATGTATCTATGGTCCCTTTTATTCGGCACCCTTCATTGATCAATGCATTTCTCACGTGAGCTGTTGGTGCGATATATTGCGGCGGCTGATTCGGGTTCTTTGAATAGATGCGCCACTTTTGGTCACTCAAATCCAACTCAGGCTCCTTCTTCAGAAGATCCATGTTCGCTTCCCAAAGGCTGTCGACCGTCCCGACATCCTTCCAGTAACCTTCGAATGTGTAAGCCATCAATTTTTTATAATCATAAAGAAGAGCTGGAATGATGTCCTTCCCGAAGTCATGGGAAGAATTTTCTTTTTCCGCATCTTCAATCAGGTACTGTTTCAAAACATCCCAACGGAAGATATAAACACCCATAGACGCGAGGTTACTCTTCGGATTCTCTGGTTTTTCATCGAACTCAGTAATTCTTCCATCTCCATCCGTGTTCATAATGCCAAAACGGCTGGCATCATCCCACGGCACTTCAATAACGGATATCGTTGCATCAGCACCGGACCCTTTGTGATAATCAAGCATTGCACCATAATCCATTCTATAAATATGGTCACCGGAAAGTACGAGAACGTGTTCCGGGTCGTATTGATTCAAAAACTTCAAGTTACGGTAAATGGCGTTGGCTGTTCCGGTGTACCACCCACCGCCTTCGGCCTGCATGAATGGAGGGAGCACGGAAACACCGCCATACTTGCGGTCAAGATCCCACGTGTCTCCAATGCCGATATAGTCGTTCAAAATTAATGGTTCATATTGGGTAAGGACACCGACCGTGTCGATGCCTGAATTCGTACAATTGCTCAATGGAAAGTCGATGATTCTATATTTTCCACCAAAGTAAACCGCCGGTTTTGCAATTTGTTTGGTTAATGACTTCAGTCTGGTGCCTTGGCCGCCAGCTAGAAGCATTGCTACACATTCTTTATTTTTCATGATTTTCCTCCTTGGATACTGAAGTTCTTTTCAAGAAGCTCACACCGAGCGGGGGAATCGTCATGGTAATATGCTGATCCTGTCCTTGCCATGGGGAAGGTACGCTTTCTAGAGGCAAACCGTTCGTCTGCCCAGAACCTCCGAAATGTTCCGCGTCGCTCGAGAAAATCTCTTTATATGAGCCATGTTTCGGTACTCCTATTCTGTAATCATGGTAGACTTCTGGAGTGAAGTTGCAGACGACCACCAGTTGGTCATTCGATGTACGACTGTTGCGGACGAATGATATGATGCTCTGCTCATAGTTGTTGGCATCGATCCACATGAAGCCTTCTTCCTTATGATCGAGTTCCCATAAGGCAGGCATATCTTGATACAATTGGTGCAGCTGTTTCGTATAATCCAATATGGAGGCATGGGAATCATAATCCAAAAGCTCCCAATCGAGATCCTCTAAATCTTTCCACTCATCGAACTGTCCGAATTCACCTCCCATGAACATGAGTTTTTTCCCAGGGTGCGCATACATATAGGCTAGAAAAGCTCGCAAGTTCGCAAACTTCTGCCAGTAATCACCCGGCATTTTATTTAGTAACGATTTCTTGCCATGAACGACCTCATCATGAGAAATCGGTAATACAAAATTTTCGGAAAAAGCATAGAACAAGGAGAAGGTAATCAAGTTATGGTGGTATTTCCGGTGAATCGGATCCATCTCCATGTACTTGAGCATGTCGTTCATCCAGCCCATGTTCCATTTATAATTGAAGCCGAGACCGCCTATATACGTCGGCGCACTGACAAGCGGCCACGAGGTGGACTCTTCTGCCATCATTAACACATCCGGAGTTTCCTCAAAGATCGCTTCGTTCATTTTCTTAATGAACGATACGGCTTCCAGGTTTTCACGCCCGCCGTACTCATTCAACTCCCATTCGCCATCTTCCTTGCCGAAATCTAAATAAAGCATGCTCGCTACAGCATCTACTCGCAAACCATCGAGATGGTATTCCTTCAGCCAGTAGATCGCGTTGGAAATGAGGAAGCTTTGTACTTCATTTCTAGCAAAGTCGAATGTAAGCGTGCCCCACTGCGTTTTTTCAGCTTTACTTGGATTCGCATATTCATAGAGAGCTTCGCCATCAAACCGGCGCAATCCATGGGCATCCTTACAGAAATGACCTGGAACCCAATCTAATATGACACCGATTCCATATTTGTGACACTGGTCGACAAAATATTTGAAATCATCGGGGGTTCCATAACGGGAGGTGACAGAATAGTATCCGGTCGCCTGGTAGCCCCATGAACGATCGAAGGGGTGCTCTGTCAATGGAAGGAGTTCAATATGGGTGTATCCTAGATCTTTGACGTAAGGAATCACCATATCGGCGTAGTCCCGATAATTATAGAAGACCTCAGGTTCGATGTTTTTCCATGATCCTAGATGAAGCTCGTAGATGGACATCGGAGATTCATAGGGGTTCTTCGCCTTTCTCTGCTTCATCCATTCGTCATCCCCCCAAGAGTAATTGTCCAAAGGGTAGACAACAGAAGCCGTATCAGGGCGAAGCTCGCTGGAGATTGCATATGGATCCGCTTTCAGCTGGAGATGTCCGTGAGTCGTTAATATCTCATACTTGTATATCGTGCCTTTTTCAAGACCCGGAATGAAGGCGATCCAAATTCCGTTATCATTGATTTTTTCCATCGGATTCTCCCGGCCGTCCCAATCATTGAACATCCCGACGACGCTTACTTGAACCGCATTCGGAGCCCAGACGGCAAAACGGACACCCTTCTCTCCGTTTCTCGTCTCCGGATGCGCCCCGAGCAGCTTGTGACTGTAACGGAGGTTTCCTTCATGGAATAAATAGATATCATGCTCTAATGTTGTATCTTGGACCACACCATCACTCCTCTTTAAACTAGTAGATTTTTAGTTTCTGTTGATGAACATGCAAAAAATTTACGTGTTTTATTTTTGCCTATATTCATCATAAAATCAGAAAACCTCTTTTACAATTGCTATTAATAAAAATTTTCTGAAAAGTTTTGTCGAATCGTGACGAATTCTTATACATACTCATTAATCTTGCTTACTTTTATAACAGCGTTCATAAGTAAGCGCTTGCATAAGTATGTACTTCCCTCTTCCTTTTATGGAAAAACCTTACTTAGACAAAAGATTCCAAATATAGGACTTTTATAGTGATAAACAGACCGGGATTTTTCATGGATGATTTCTTTATTCTGTTGACTGACTCTTACCCTTTAAATGAAATAGTCTCAGCCGAGAGGATTCTTTATTCAAAGTATGTTCGGAAGACCACCTGGTTAGATTCGTTGTGGTCAGGAATTAACATGTAAGCTCAAGGAGTCACGAGTAGCCAATAAATTCCGGAAGGATAAGGAAACTCTCTTCCTAGTTTTGAGGAAAATGGACGATTCTTCGGAATTACATAAACTTCTAGCGAAGAGAGTGTTTCATTGAAAAAGATTAGTGGTATAGCTTTACATGAATTAAAGGGTCGGCTGGAGGAAGGTGCTCCAGTGGCTTTTTTCTCTATTAGCCAAAAGTTAGAGAAATCCCTAAAACATAAAAGAGGTGAAGAGTCATGTCATTAGCGGGAATCAGTTTACTCATCATCGCGATTGCCTTTGCATTCATAGCCATTTTCGTTGTGAAAACACTGAAAGCTGCATCGAGTACTATGACGAGTGTTTCACAAACATTAGAAAAAGTCGAAGGGCAGATGCAGGGCATCACAACAGAATCGGAAAGCTTACTTAAGAAAACGAATCACATTGCTTCAGATATTGAGACCAAAACGAAGACACTTGATGGTCTGATGGATGCCCTCAGCAATGTCGGTACGACTGTCGGTCATGTGAATCAATCCATCCAAGGTGTTTCTGAAAGTGTCGCGCACGCATCTCATGAAAGAGATGAAAAAGTCACAAAAGCACTCCGCTGGGGAGATGCAGCGATTGAACTGTATCTGAAATGGAAGAGAAAAAAAGTACAATAAATGAAGAGAGGTTTTCCAGATGGACTTTTTAGGAATCGGTGTTTTAATTATCGGTATTGCCTTTGCGATTGTCTCTATTTTCCTCATTAAAGCATTGAACAACCTGGCAGGTGTGCTTGGCGGAGTCAAAAAAACCGTCGATCAACTGCCGGAGCAACTGGACTCTGTCATGAAAGAAACGACGGGTGTTCTGCATCACAGCAATGATACATTAGCAGATGTGAATGAAAAGATCAGGGCTCTCAGTCCTCTTTTCTATATCGTAGGGGATATCGGTGAGTCGTCCAGGAAGCTTACGTCTTCCCTTGTTGATATGACGTACTCACTAAAGCAAACGACACATGAAGGCGAACAAAAAATCAATGAAGAAGGTTGGCGCGGTGTCTACGGAGCTCTTGCTTTGACGTATTACTTTTCACAAAAGCGAAAAGCATTGAAAGCGACTCAGTTGGAGACAACTTCATCATGAAGGCACTTGAGTGGATCGTTGGCATCAGCGCAGGCTTTATTAGTGGATTAGCGTTGAGGATATGGATAAAGGAACCTTCTGTATCCAAAATGAAGTATGATCGCAAAAAAGAGGAATTTTATGATACGGGTAGAAATCAATATGAAGACCTACAGGCAACGAAAGAAAAAATGCGTATCGAAGCTCAAAAAAATTTAACAATCGAAAGGGGAACTTCCTAATGGAAAACCAAAATGGAAATCACAATGTAAACCAGCAACCACAAACGCAAACACCTAAAAAAAGAGGCAACAAGAAGCTGCCGATTGCTATTCTGACAGGTGCACTAGTCGGTGGAGCTTTTATTCTTATTAAAGACCCTAAAGAAAGAAAACGTCTGAAAGAAGGCACTCGTTCAACAAAAGACGCAGTCTCTGACTATGCTTCTGAAGTGAAAGAAGATCCATCTGCGAAAAAAGATGACTTGGTTACACGCGTCCGCAATGTTGTAAACATTGTTAGTGAAGCTGCCGCCACCGTTCAAGATGTATTTAACAACCAAGGAAAAGAAATTGCTGATAAAGCAAAAGATATTAAAGAAGAGTCTGAAGAAATCATAAACACCGCGAAAGATGCCGGTGAAGACTTACAGGAAGTTGGCGATAAAGCCAAAGAAGCGAAAAACGAACTTAAAGAAGATTCGGATGAGGAAAACGCTACGGTACCCCAAGAAAAAGTCGTAGAGGTCAATCCGCAACGTTAATGCTATGAATGAAAGAAGCCCGGCCCGTTTGTGTGCCGGGCTTCTTTTTTTTCACTTCAAAAGAAGGAGAAGAACTCCCATGCCCATCGTTTTATTACGTAATAAAGTAGAAAATCCGCCATTTACCATCTGACCATGTATTGAACGCAATCGCAACGCAAGAAATCATGTTCAAAATATTGAAGATGCTGCCGTCTGGTTAAATTTCACTTCTAGTCTGTAAGCTCCGTTAACTGTTGAGAAGAAGCCGCTACTTTATAAACCGCCCCATTGATTTCCTCGATGACCTGAGCGAATTGCTCAAGCTCTGTTTCAATCCCTGCATTATACGTTTTGTTCTGCCCCATGGCAGATACTATTTCAGTGAAAAATTGATTGATTTGCTCCATGCTGTCTGCACCTTCAGAGATCATGGTGTTGATGTTGCCGACATTACTTGAAACATTGTGGATCTGACCACTCGTAGTGGAGATCAAATCCGAGACCTCTGCTACTGAATTCTGCGTCTGCTCAGACAATTTCCGCACCTCATTTGCAACAACGGTAAAACCCGCGCCGTGTTCACCAGCTCGCGCAGCTTCAATCGATGCATTTAAAGAGAGTAAATTCGTTTGTTCGGCAATGGAAGAAACAATGGTTACGATTTTACTGATTTCTTCAGCGACATGCTTTAATTTTTCCATGTCTCCAGAAATTTCATTAATGTTTTCTTGAATCTGGTTCATTTGTTTTTGCTGAATTTCAAGCCGCTGCTTCCCATCCATCGACTGCTTCTCCACTTGTTGAGCGACTATGGACCCTTTTTTGGAATCACCGACGATTTTATCTGTCTGTTCCGTCAACTGCTCTGTAGACGCACTCGCTTGTTGGGAGACAGCTGCTACTTCTTCAGACATTTGATCCACACGCCGGTAGGCCTCTTCCGTTTTCTCCACTTCAACCTGCCGGAGCTCCTCTGCTTCCCTCTGAAACATTTCAAGTACAAGCTGCTGTTCAATATTTAGGATTTTGGTCGTTGCACGAGTCGCCAGACCATAATGCTCACGTGGCAGGTCCTGTTCGTAAATATCCATGAATGATAACAAGAGGTCCTGAAAAGCACACATATACCATTTCGGCTCCAATCCAATCTTCAAGTGGACAGTGGCAATTGTCTTTCTTTTTTCAATAAAAGCTGTATCAATAGTGCCGTTGAACATTTCCTGAATGTGCACCTTTAAGGTCTTTTTTAAACGATCGACAGCACTGTGGTCATGAATGATGCTCTCCAAGGATGCTTCCTTTCCCAAGTTCTTATAAAATTGGGTCACTATTCGATCAATATGATTGCTGATCAATGGCTTTAATGATTGCAAAACCGCCAAATCCTGTTCATTAAGATGAACCATTCCGAACTGTGTATGTAGACTTGAATCTTTTGGTATGTCAATGACTCCTGTAAACCCTTCTCCGAGCGGTCTAACTTCCTCTTTTTTCTTTGTCATGAATAAACCCATGTCCATCCCCCTTAAGACTCTATCTTTTTGTAATATCGTCTTAAACGAGTGAACAGTTAAGTAAGATTCCTCTTCTTCCACAAACGCTTTCGATTGTGGAAGAAGAGGTTTCGGTACAATTGTGTGGTTCTAGGGGCTCCGGGAGATTCTCGTTAGTTAGATAGTGGGAGCCTCTAACTGCGGACAGGGGATCGTGGTTCACTTACATCGAAAGGGGTGGTTGGGAAGCTGCGAGACTCCAGCGGGAATGATTTACTGGCAAGACCCCACAGTGCGAAAGCACGAGGAGGCTTGCCGTCATCCCCGCAGGAAAGCGAGTAGCTTCCCAGCCACCCCTAACGCCCAACAAGGCAACGAACCCCAGAATCATCTCGAAACTGAGTCTTCAAGAAACCTGCCAGAAAGTTGAACTGCATGTTTTTTGAACAAGAAGAAAAACCCCCAAACGACGGTATGTCGTCTGGGGGTTTTGGTTACGCGTCAGCGTTGTATCCTACACGCTCACGGTCGATGTACTCATTCGGAACTTCTCCGAAATGTGTACTGTGGTTTTTGAATTGAGCTTTTCGGCCATTCCGGTGTTCACCATGGCTCTTTCTTTCCTTGAACTGGCGATCCACCTTTTTTTCCTTGTTGCCCATCCTAATCACCTCGTGTAAAACATAATGTCTTACAAGGTTATTATGTTTCGTACTCCCGAAATTATTCATGAACTTGAAACGAAGGTTCGTGCGTCCCCCACTTCCCCAAGTGCCTGCGGAATAAGGCCATCACCATTAAGTGTGCCTTCGCCTGGGTATATTTGTATAAGAACCATGGCAGTGATGGCATATAATCATGAATGGCTACAATCGCTTCATTTTTCCCTGGAATTTTTCTGAATTCCAGTCTTCCCCTCACGTTTTTTTCTTTGTTGCTCAATCGGCCCCCGGAAATATAATATAAAGCACGGTCCTTCGTGCTTCTTTCAGCTGAATATGTGAATTCGAGCAGTGGGATCTTATTAAAAATCACGCCAATTTGACAACAATGCGTTTCATCTACGGTCGTTTTTACCCAAGGGTTCAACACCTTTTCCAGCCATTTCACATAGTACTTCCCAATCCAGTCTGCCGAATGGCCCTGAGGGAGAGGGATACGCTGGACAGAACGGACATCGTCCTGCATGGCTGGTAAATGAGGTCCGTTCGATTTTCCTTTGGTTTGCTTTTCATCTTCTCTTAGAGCCCATTCAGCTGCTTCTTCAAAGGGGGTTTCCCCATCACTGATTTCATCCACTTTGTTTTCAGACGAGGCAACCATGGGGTGGACAAGGCTTTCAATGAGTGGATACACCATTTCTTTCGGCGCACTCGTGACGAGCCTTACCCATAACTTAGACAAATCAATGGTTAAGAAGGGGACATTGACCATAAATGGTTTCTTACCCATTACGCCCGCCACTTTTTCCATCATCTCTTCGTAAGTCATCACCTCCGGACCCCCAACGTCAATCGAACGTCCCTTCAAGCTTTCTTCGCCAATACTTTGGTCGAGCGACCCAATTACGTCCGGTAAGGCAATCGGCTGCGTTTTTGTCTTCGTCCATTGCGGGAGAACCATAAAGGGAAGACGCTTCACTAACTTTTTCAATATCGGAAAGGAAGATCCTCTTGGACCAACGATCAGTCCTGCCCGGATCGTCGTCACGGGGACTCCGTACGCCCCTAGAATCTCTTCCACTTCAAGCCGACTCTTTAAATGACGGGAAAGTTCTTGTTCGTCTTGAGGAATGATGCCGCTCAAATATACGATTTGCTTCACGCCTGCTTTTTTTGCCGCCTGAGCGAAATTATCAGCAAGGATAACATCCATATCTTCGAAAGACCCCTGGGTCAACTTAGCAGAAGGCATCATCGAGTGTACAAGATATACCGCGATCTCCGCCCCATCCAACCCTTTTTCTGCATCAGCCATTGAGTATAAATCGCACGATCGCCAGGTCACCTGGTCACTGTCTTCCTTATCATCGCCATTTCGGGATAAGGCGATAATTTCAGAATGGTCTTTCAGCTTTTTCATCAAATTTTGTCCTATATATCCACTCGCCCCTGCTAGAGCGACAACAGCTTTCTTCACCACACACATCACTTCCTTTTCGCTTTTTTAACCTAGTACCCCCAGTCTCTATACATGTAACACTTTTCCTTTGAGCAATACTTAACTATATGGCAGGATTGTAAAAGGCTCGATTTCAAGATATTTATGTAAGTTTAACGGTTTCGAAAAAAAGAGTCGACGCCTTGGTACAGCTCGCAGAAATGATCGAAACTGAGCCTTGAAATAAGGAACTTAAACGGAAAATATATCATGGAAATTGAGGAAGACTTTGAGTAAGAGTGTGTAAATGGTAAGCAATACCGTTGACATCCTTGTTTACATGCCTTATCTTACCCTAGTAAACCTTAGTAAACCAATCAGCATTATACTGTTTAAATATTAAAAAAGGAGGGGTTCACCATGAGTAAGTTGTGGAGAATCTACACACAAACATCATTGATCAAAAAAATTACCGTAGCCTTGGTGCTCGGTGTATCCGTCGGTCTTCTGTTCGGAGAAAGCGCTGCTGCCCTGGCCCCTTTTGGTGACCTATTGCTCCGTCTATTGAAATTTATCATTGTACCGTTAATTCTGTTCACCCTTATTGTAGGGATTAATCAAACGAACATCGGTTCATTGGGACGCATGGGCGGAAAGGTTTTCCTCTATTACCTGGGCACTTCTGCCCTTGCCATTTTAGTCGGCGTGTCCGTTGCCACTTTGTTCAATCCGGGTACAGGGATGAGTCTTGGGAATGAAACTGTCGATGTTCCTGAAAATCCTGGCGTCACCAGCGTGCTCTTGAACATCGTGCCTGAAAATATTCTTACAGCCTTAACCGAAATGAACCTGCTTGGAATCATCTTTACTGCAATCGTGTTTGGTTTAGCACTCTCTTACATGCGGTCAACGAATGCTTATCAAAGTCTGGGAGGTCACCTCTACAAAGTCATCAATGCTTTGAATGAGGCGACTTTAATCGTGATGAAGGGTATTCTTCAATATGTACCCATCGGTATTTTTGCGATTATCGCTGAAGTCGTTGGTACACAAGGAGCGAACACGTTGTTGGAATTAGGGAACTTCATCGTCGTTCTTTATATAGGTTTACTTGTACAACTAGCTATTTATATTCTTTTCCTATTTATGAGCAAACGAAAGCCGACTGCTTTTTTCAAAGAAGCACGCACTCCTATGTTGACAGCCTTTGTTACACAGAGCAGTTCTGGAACGCTGCCTGTCACATTAAATGCTGCGAAAAACCTGGGGTTGAATAAAAGCTTGTATGGCTTCAGCCTTCCCTTAGGAGCAACAATCAATATGGATGGTGCAGCTATTCGAATTGCTGTATCGGCTGTATTCGCTGCGAACATTATTGGTGATCCATTAAGCTTTGTCTCCATTCTTCAAATCGTCCTTGTTGGAACACTGGCCTCTGTCGGAACCGCTGGAGTTCCAGGGGCCGGAATCATCATGATTGCGACTGTGTTCTCTCAAGTCGGACTGCCTATGGAAGCTGTCGCCCTTCTTGCCTCTGTGGACGTTCTTATCGGTATGGGTGCTACAGCCTTAAACGTGACTGGTGACCTTGTGGGTACCACTCTTATTAATAGAACCGAAAAGAACCAATCCTAAAACACGAATCCTCCGTCTTAAACAGGCGGAGGATTTTTTCGTTATATGGCAGGAATGTGGAAGCAGAGAACAAGTTTATAAATCGCTAAAGATTTTATAAAAAATGTAGTTTCAACAAAAGAAAAACCAGGGAAAGTGATTAAATGGTAAAACTACATCAACGGGAAACATACCCCTGTAAGAAAGAGGTGAACATATGACTCCGAATGAAATAGGTTTCGCACTTCTTTATATCGGTGTCTTCCTTTTGATCGGTAAAATTATCCGTGTCAAATGGACATTACTACAAAATTTATTCTTACCCTCATCCATTATCGGAGGGTTTATTGCGCTTTTCCTTGGTCCTCAAGTACTCGGAAAGTTCATGCCGGAAGACAGCTTCTTCTCAAACGGGATCATGACAGAATCCATTATGGAAGTATGGTCCGCCCTTCCCGGTCTCATGATTAATGTGGTATTTGCTGCTCTTTTCCTTGGAGCTGCCATTCCAAAGTTAAAAGATATTTGGTATTACGCTGGTCCGCAACTGGCGCTGGGATGGTCTGTCGGCTGGGGCCAATATGTGGTCGGGATCACTCTCGCTGTTCTCATCTTAGTCCCCTTCTTTGATCTACCTGCTATGTCAGGGGCCTTGATTGAGGTCGCTTTTGAAGGTGGCCACGGGACGGCCGCCGGTATGGCGAGCACTTTCGAAGAGCTTGGTTTTGCAGAAGCTTTCGATTTAGCCATCGGCCTAGCAACAATCGGCGTATTATCGGGAGTCATTTTTGGAATCATCCTGATCAACTGGGGTGTTCGTAATAAGAAAACGAAAGTTATTGAAGATGTGGAAGACTTCTCTGATTTAAGAAAGCGTGGAGTTATGGAATATCAAAACCGTGAACCAGCGGGAAAAATGACCTTGCGTCCGGAATCAATCGAACCGTTATCCTTCCATTTATCTATCGTTTTCATCGCTATTCTGATCGGCTGGTTATTGTTGCAAGGGCTGATTGGTCTCGAGTCGATCACCATCGGATCTGATTTTATGAGCTATATTCCATTGTTCCCACTAGCGATGATCGGTGGAATTGCTCTTCAGATCTTTTTCAGCAAAAAGGATAAATATAACCTTGTTGACCGGAGAATGGTGAACAGAATTCAGGGACTTGCGCTTGATATCCTTATATTAACGGCCATATCCACCGTATCTTTAGATGTCATTGGCGAATACCTCGTTCCATTTGTCATTCTAGCAGCTGCAGGGATTGCTTGGAATTTATTTGGATTCCTTGTACTTGCACCTAGAATGATTCCGCAGTATTGGTTTGAACGCGGGATTGGAGACTTTGGACAATCGATGGGCGTCACCGCTACAGGGCTACTTTTGATGCGAGTCGTCGACCCTGACAATGAATCTCCCGCTTTTGAAGCATTCGGATACAAACAACTCTTTTATGAACCCTTTTTAGGTGGCGGATTTGTGACCGCCTTATCCGTTCCGTTCATCGCTCAATTCGGGCCATGGCCGACGCTGATCGTAGCGGTCGCCATGACAGCGATCGGTATCTTCTTCGGACTCTTCTATTTCGGAAAACAGAAAGCGGTCTAAGCAAAACAACGTCTGCGCATAAGCAGACGTTGTTTTTTTCAACAATATAATCTTAGATACCTAATTTATTATAAGGAAATATATGCAGTTTGCTGAACAAAAAACCATTCTTATGGTATGATATTTCATTAGTTGCCTAAGTATTTTAGAAAGAAGGTTAAATCATGTCATCTCAAGAAATAAACCGTGTCCCTTTGATGATCGTACTCATATCAGGAGCCTTTGTAGCCATATTAAATCAAACCCTGTTAGCCACCGCCCTGCCTCACATTATGGCCGATTTGAATTTGGATGCGAATACAGCGCAATGGTTGCAGTCGATCTTTATGTTAGTGAACGGAATCATGATTCCTATTACAGCCTTTTTAATTGAACGCTTTTCTACGAGAGGACTGTTCATGACAGCTGTTGGATTATTCGCTTTCGGTACACTTGTCTGCGGAACCGCCCCTAACTTTTCGATTCTTTTAACAGGAAGAGTGTTACAGGCCTCTGGTGCCGGTATTATTCTCCCATTAATGCAGACGATTATGTTCCTCGTTTTCCCTATTGAAAAAAGAGGATCAGCGATGGGGATGTTCGGACTTGTGATTGCTTTTGCACCGGCCATCGGCCCGACATTGTCCGGCTGGCTCGTCGAGCAGTTTCCCTGGAGAAGCCTGTTCTTCGTTATTTTGCCCATTGCCATTGCAGACTTGATCGTCGCTTACTTCATTTTGAAAAATGTAACCAAGCAAACGTTCCCGAAGGTCGATCCGATATCCATTATCCTTTCTACGTTTGGTTTTGGCGGAATTTTATACGGATTCAGTGTTGCCGGCAGTGCCAGCTTTTTAAGTAGCGAGGTTCTCCTTTCTCTGGCAGTCGGAGCTGTCACGTTGACGCTTTTTATCACCCGCCAGATGAAATTGGAAAAACCGACTTTGGAATTCCGCATTTTCAAATATAAAATCTTCACCCTCACGACCGCACTCGGGATGATTGTTTTTATTTCCATGATCGGTGGGGCAGTCATTCTGCCAATTCTTATGCAGGACATGCTTGGATTCACAGCTTTCGAGTCAGGCTTGATGCTATTGCCGGGGGCATTGTTAATGGGGATCATGAACCCCATCACCGGTCGTCTTTTTGATAAATTCGGTGCGCGTTGGCTTGCCATCATCGGTCTCGGACTGCTCACCGTTTCTACATTCCTTTTTACAAACCTTGATCCATCGACGACCTTTTTAT
The DNA here is from genome assembly GCF_019599545.1 of Halobacillus sp. Nhm2S1. Lineage (GTDB taxonomy): Bacteria > Bacillota > Bacilli > Bacillales > Halobacillaceae > Halobacillus. Next base: position 935,315 of record NZ_JAIEZV010000002.1, read on the forward strand.
ATTTAGCTCTCGTCAATTGTGTCCGTATGTTCGGGATTGCTATGGTGATGATGCCTGTGACGACAGCCGGACTTAACCAGCTACCACAGCACTTGATGCCCCACGGAACAGCCATGAACAATACAATGCGCCAAGTTTCCGGAGCTGTCGGTACGGCCATGCTCGTCTCTGTAATGACGAGTCAGACTATTCCTTCTGAAGGAGTGACAGGTCTGATTCATGGAGTGAATCTCTCCTTTATCGTGGCTGGGATCTTTGCCGTGGCCGGTTTCATCATGGCCTTTTTCATTAAGAAATCTCGTCCAAATGAAGGCGAATTAAGGAACGCTTAAGAAACTCTACACAAGGAAAGCCTCGCTGAAAGGACAGCTAGGCTTTCTTTATCTAGAGAACTACACAAAAAATAAATACGTAGTCACCAAAATAAACAATAAGAAGGCCACAGACGTCATATAGACAATAATTCGATGGGAAGAGACAAAGCGATTTTCATTGATGTTCTTCCGCGTATGATAATAATTCACGGTTGCTCCAATAATCGTCATTACGCCGAGAAACAAAGAGGAAATGCTGACGAGCATAGCCAGACTGTTCGCCAAATCACCAGCCGTCGGAAGGGCTGACATATGGACCGTCGTAGCTAAAAACCCGATCCCGACAAGGGCGATACTTGTCCGAATCCAGGCTAAATAGGTGCGTTCATTGGCTAAATGCTGCTGAATGAGCTTTCTTTCATCCACCATCGATGACCATCTCCTTTTTCCACTATCTTTATCTTATAACTTTAGGGGCCTCTCATACACGGATAGAAGGATTTGATTGGTGGCTCCAAAACATACCAATGGATTGTTCAGCCATAAGAAAAAGGAGGAGGCATGATGAATGCCCTCTCCTTTTATTTTTGCACCGCTGCTTTATACCGTTCATAATAGCTCTCTACATTATTCAGTAACAACAACTCGGTATATAAGTAGGCTTTCATATTGAAGTCAGAGAAATCGATGTTCGTCAGTTCCTGGATTTGCTTGATTCGGTAATTCAACGTGTTGGGGTGGATGAACAGTTCGTTAGCTGTCTGCTTTCCTTTTCCATTATTCGCAAGGTACGCTTCCAGGGTGAACAGGAGTTCTGTCTGTTTCGTTGTGTCATTTTTAATCAACGTCAGCAGATCTTCACTGTAGTAATCTTCCGAACTGTTTTTTTCATATAGCGCAGCTAAATATCGATAAAGTCCAAGTTTAGAAAATTCGCGTGGCATCGTTTCAGGACGCGGTCCGATGAAGTTAGCCGTCTCAATGACTTCCAACGCTTCGAGGAAGCTTTTTCGCATATAATAAATTTTCGTATATTCTTTTCCGACACCTATAAGGAAATGATAAAAATCTTCCTCGCCTGTTTCTACTTTCACAACATCAATAAGGTCACGGGCGACATCCCTTGATGAAAAGCGTTCGGATTCTCTTCCTTCAATAAAGAGAATCAGCTGAAATTCTGTTTTCAAGTAATACAGGTGGCGGTTTGTTCGGAAACGGTTGACCGTGTTTTCCAAGTCATCCAACATCGACTTGTACTGAGGAGCAGTCACTGAAAAAACGACGATGGAAAATCGATCGGGAATCTTAAGTTGAGCAAGAGAGGCATCATGACGAAACTGGCTTTCGCTGGCATATTCATGATGAAGCAGCTGCCAGAGAAGCTCTTCTTTACGTCCCTCTTTGGCGTTCTCTTTCATGAACTGGTCATAAATCAATTTCCCGAGATGGCCGGTGATCTCCTCTAAAAATTCCATTTCCTCTGCATTCAAGGATTGCTCCGAATCCTGGACCCACACATAGCCCAGCGTATGTCCAAGGTGCTTGGCGGCAATGACGACACGCTGTTGAAATCCAAGGTCCTCCATGGGATGGACACGGATTGGATCCGATTGTTTTTGCAGACGAGTGACAATGCCTTCTTTCTTTAAACGATCGATGATGAAGATCGGACATTTCTTCGAAAGGATCGTTTTCTGCTGGGTCTGATCGAAATCATCAAACGTTGAACTATAAGCAACCAATTCAAAATTCTTATTTTCAATTATGACAGGCTTTTTCAACTTCGAACTGATCAGCTCTGTCGATTTATGAATATCTTCTGCCTGAAGGATCAATTCTTTGACTTCCATAGGAATCCTGACCTTTCCGAGTAGGTTGAATGTCATGTATCGTTACCCTCCATTATATCGGTTGTGGATGGAAAGAAAAAGAAATATATCTAAGGCATCTTGAATAACTCTTATGCTGTTCTTTCGTTCAATTAAGTAATAGGTGATCATTCGCTTTCCTGCATGTGATTCTATGAAAAAAGCTCCCCCAAGTTTGGGAGAGCCTTAGGCTTTTTTAAAACATTTCAGAGATCGTCTTCGCTTGCATGTGTAGAGCAAGGTAGTCAGGTCCGCCAGCTTTTGAGTCGGTTCCACTCATCTTGAAGCCGCCAAATGGCTGGTAACCGACGATGGCTCCTGTACAGTTACGGTTGAAGTACAAGTTTCCGACGTGGAAATCGTATTTTGCTTTTTCCAGATGTTCACGGTTATCAGAGATGACCGCACCTGTCAGACCGTATTCTGTATTGTTGGCAATGTCGATCGCTTCATCGAAGTTTTTCGCTTTTGTGAAACAGACGACCGGTCCGAAGATTTCTTCCTGCTGCATACGGGAATCTGGAGCGAGATCTGCAAAGACCGTTGGCTCGATGAAGTACCCTTTCGAATCGTCCCCTTTACCACCTGTAACAAGACGTCCTTCTTCTTTTCCGACTTCGATATAACTCATGATCTTATCATATGCGCCTTGATCGACGACCGGTCCCATGTAGACATTCTCTTCCGATGCATTTCCGACGGTCAGCTGCTCTGCTCGTTCTTTTACTTTTTCCAACACTTCGTCATACACATCTTCGTGAACGACGGCGCGGGAACCGGAAGAGCATTTTTGACCGGAGAATCCGAATGCAGAGACGATGATGGCATCGACTGCTGTTTCAATATTCGCTTCCTTATCGACGACGACGGTGTCTTTCCCGCCCATCTCAGCAATCACCTGCTTCAAGTGATTCTGACCTTCTTGAATTTCTGCCGCACGCTTGATGATGCGTGTTCCGACATCACGGGAACCTGTAAAGGAAATCAGGGCCGTTTTCGGGTGATCCACAAGATAGTCTCCGACTTCGCCACCGCTTCCTGGCACGAAGTTCAAGACACCTTTCGGTAGACCTGCTTCTTCAAGCACTTCTACGAATTTCGCGGCAATGACCGGGCTGTTACTTGCCGGCTTCATGACGACTGTGCTTCCTGTAACCAGTGGAGCGACCGTTGTACCTGCCATGATGGCAAATGCAAGGTTCCAAGGTGGAATGACGACCGCAACGCCTGTAGATGTATAGATGTAGCGGTTTTGCTCACCAGGACGGCTTTCAACGGGCTTGCCTTCTTTCAGTTCGATCATTTGACGTCCATAGTACTCAAGGAAATCAATCGCTTCTGCTGTATCGGCATCCGCTTCTTTCCAAGGCTTCCCTACTTCATACACGAGATAGGCGGAAAATTCATGCTTACGACGACGGATGATGTGCGCCGCACGGAATAATAGCTCAGCGCGAGCACGTGGATCCCATTTTCTCCAGTCTTCGAAAGCAGTCGCTGCTGACTGGACGGCCTTTTCTGCTAAGTCTTCGTTCGCTTTTGATACGGTACCTACGATCTGCTTTGTGTCCGCAGGGTTTGTGGAGGTAATCGTATTGTCTGTGCGAATGCGATCGCCATCGATGAGAAGATCATGATGCTGCCCTAATTCTTCTTTCACTTGCTTCAATGCTTCCTCGAAAGCTTTCTTATTTTCTTCAATTGTAAAGTCTGTGAATGGTTCGTGTTTATAAGGCTGGACCATGATAAAATTCCCCTTTCTAATGTGTAGAAGTTTTATTTACTGAAAACACCTTTTAATGCAAAGGCGATGTTCGCTGGTCTTTCGGCGAGCCTTCTCATGAAGTACCCGTACCAATCTTCTCCATAAGGAAGATACACTCTCACTTTGTAACCTTCTTCAAGAAGATCTTTTTGCATTTGATTCCTCATGCCGTAAAGCATTTGGAATTCAAAGCGGTCTTTCGGAATGTTGTGTTCTTCCACAAGCTTTTTCGTATAATCGACGATTGCATCATCGTGACTTGCAATAGCCGTATAGTTGCCATTTAACAGGTTTTTCTTGATCAAATGCTTCAAGTTATTGTCGACGAGATGCTTCTCTGGAAAGGCGACCTTCCCCGATTCCTTATACGCTCCCTTCACAAGGCGCAAGTAAGGTTGGCAGTCATTCAGGCGATCAAGATCCTCATCGGATCGATAGAGATATGACTGAACGACCGTACCCAAGTTCGGGTAGTCTTTTTTTAACTTCTGATAAATATCTAAGGTAGCCCCGCACCTTGACGAGTCTTCCATATCAATGGTGACCGTAATGTCATGCTTTTGGGCTTCCTTCAAGATAAGTTCCATGTTTTCCATAACCAAATCTTCACTAATATCCAGTCCAAGCGACGTCAGTTTGAGGGATACCTCCGACTGCAGCTGGTTACTTGCAATCTGTTGAATACAACGGATGCATTCACCTGCACGGTCTCTGGATTCCTCTTCACAGTCTACAAACTCTCCTAAATGATCAACCGTAACGACCAAACCCTCATGGTTCAATTGTTGTATTAATGGAATTGCCTGGGAGAACGTCTCTCCCCCTACTATCTTGTCAGCCCCAAATTTACTGCCAAAGCGCTTAGCAAAGCGATCTAACAACTTATTGTTGGAAAGGTATAAGAAAAAGTTCTTACTGATGGCTTCCAAGATCACCACACCCTTTCATCATTCTCCTATTGATTCACCAAGTGGGCTCGTTAGGTGGAATGGAAGTTATAATGTTTGAACTGTTAAGAAAATTGTAACGAATAGCGCTTACATTCGACAACGTGTAGCAAACACAAAGATAAGGCTGTAGTTTTATAGTTTAAACACAAAAGCGGCCAACCCCTGTTTATCATAAGACTCGCGCGGGAACACACGGGCTTTTTTATTATGTTTTAGTGGGAATTTATGTAAGACCTGGTGCGCCAGAATTTGTAAATGTCTAGGCCTCCTCTCTTTTGACTAGAATGAGAGGTAATGAGATCGAATATTGAGGTGACATGATGAGTAATTATATTGTTTCTCTGCATTGGATTTATGTGTTCGTTATGTTGGCGGGAGCTTTGACATTTTTATATTTAAGCCGGAATCCACGCGGTGTTCCGAAGTATGAGTACGTGATTGCTATTATTATTCCGTCATGGTCAGGGGCCGCTTACTTATCCATTGCCTTAGGACAAGGGTTGCTCGAACAACCTGACAAAACCGTGTACTTCGCCCGTTACTTAGACTGGGTAGTAACGACGCCCCTACTATTGCTCGCACTCGCTTTGACCGCCATGTTTTATGAGAAGAAGAAAGACAAAGCCTTGATTGCAGCTTTAATAGCTGCTGATGTGTTTATGATTCTGACGGGGTTAATTGCCGACTTTTCCTCTGAAACCATCAAATACATTTGGTATGTTCTCGGGGTCGTTGCTCTAGTAATCATCCTTTATATCATTTGGTATCCATTAAGGAAGATTGCGATCAAAGGTGGTACGAAGCTGAAGAAACATTACCAGCGCACGGCCGCTTACTTGACTGCTTTCTGGGTTTGTTATCCGACCGCCTGGATCATAGGCCCTTCTGGAGTCGGATGGACAGAGCAGGCGACGGAAATTACAGCCTTCATCATCCTTCCCATCCTATCCAAGATTGGATTCAGCCTTCTCGATGTAAGTGGGCTTAGGCGTTTGAACCTTCCCGGTGTTGATGTGTGATTTACAGCTGGATTGAGTGGTAATATATGTAAGACCTGGTCATAAAAAAGATCACTTAAAAGGTCTCCCATATGATGGATGAGCTAAAATACGGGACACAATAACTATAGGACCATAAAAAAGAAAGCCTGAAGGAGTCCTTTCAGGCTTTCTTTTCGTTTTCCTCTATTTCATGACTAATACGGGGCAGTTTGCATGCTGGACAACGTTATTACTCACACTTCCCAATAACATTTTCTTCACTTTCCCAAGTCCGCGGTTCCCAACGATAATCAGATCCACGGCTTGCTCCTCCGCATATTTACAAATACCGATCCCAGGGTTTTCTTGTACCTCACTGATGATAACTTCTGTAATGACACCTACATCTGATGAAGCCATCTGTTCTTTCAACACATCCATTTCTGAACGCAGGTTTTCTGCCATTTCGTCCCCTATACTATGGGAGACCGCAGCATTTGTTGCTGGACCTGTAGGTTTCACGACAGATACGATATGAATTTCCCTATTGGCAGTTTCACAAGCCTGATTCCTTGCTTCCCAAACCGCTTCTCTACTCAAGTCACTGCCATCGTATGCAACGAGTATTCGTTTGGTCATAGGGTAACCCTCCATTAATAGAGTGTTCATTTACACTTCCATTATATCACATTGTAAGCGCTATCTTAACAACCCTCTCCACTTTAAAGGAAGAGAAGAAGCAACTTCTTCAACATTTTACACCCTTCATTTCCATGTTCATCTCCTAAGAATAGACAGACACCCATGACAAGTGTCATATAAATGTCCTGACGTTTATGCCTTATAAAATGATGGACTTTTCCCTATCATAAGTAGCATGAAGAATTATGAAGGAGTCGTTATTATGAACAAGGATAAACAACGAGAGCTGAAGAAAAGCGTTTCAGCCTTTGCGAAACCTGATACAAAAGCAGGCATCCGCCAGTTGATCAATACGGTCATCCCGTTCGTTTTATTGTGGGTATTAGCCTATGCAAGTCTATCCGTCTCTGTATGGCTTGCTGTTCCAGTCGCTATGATTGCTGGTGGGTTCGTTATCCGTCTTTTCATCATTTTCCATGATTGTACGCACCAGTCGTTCTTGAAAAGTCAAAAGGCCAACCGCATCATAGGCACGATTACAGGTATTCTGACGTTGTTTCCTTTCGATAAGTGGAAACGAAGTCACTCGATCCACCATGCAACAAGCGGAAATTTAGATAAACGCGGCACGGGCGACATTTGGGTCATGACCGTGGACGAGTATATCAAAGCTTCGTGGAAAGAAAGACTCGCCTATCGCCTTTATCGTAACCCAATCGTCATGTTTGGCTTAGGTCCACTTTACTTGTTCCTTGTCTCCAACCGTTTCAATCGTAAAGGCGCTAAAAAGAAAGAGCGCATCAATACGTATGTAACTAATATCGCTGTTGTGGCGATGTACAGCCTGATTATCTGGGCCATTGGCTGGGAGGCTTTCTTAATTATTCAAATCCCGGTTCTGTACGTATCAGGCATCCTGGGGATCTGGCTTTTCTATGTACAGCACCAATTTGAAGATTCTTACTTCGAAGACGAGTCCGAATGGGATTTTGTAAAAGCAGCCGTCGATGGCAGCTCCTATTACAAGCTTCCTAAAGTGCTTCAGTGGGTATCCGGAAATATCGGCTTCCACCATGTTCACCATCTAGCACCGAGGGTTCCGAACTATGCGTTGGAAGAAGCCCACGAAAAAACACCACCTTTAAAACACGCGACGACGATTACTCTGGCCACGAGCCTTGAATCCATTCGATTCCGTCTCTATGATACAGAAAATAAAACATTCGTATCCTTCAAGGAAGTGAAACCACTGCTGAAAAAGAAGCGCCTCGCTATGCTTAATCAAAGGCAGCCGAGTTTCCAGGATAAATAAAGTAGTTGAAAGTCCATTCCCTCGAATGGGCTTTTCCTTTATGCTTAAAAAAAGGAGGTGCATCCACGTGCAGAACTGGTATCAAATCATACCGAAAAATACAGGGCTCAGTATTTACGTCTGGATCATCTTTTGTTTATTGCCCTTTTTCTTCATCTTCCGCTCTTCATCCATGTACGAAATGCTCTTCGGCATCCTAATGACACTGATTTTCTTCCTTGCTTACCGGCTTTCGTTCATATCCAACAGCCGATTCGTCTATTTGTGGGTAAGTGTTGAGATGGTTATCAGCATTGTTATGACAGCCCTGTTCGGATATATTTATTTCGCGCTTTTCATCGCCTATTTCATTGGGAACATCAAACATCTAGGTGGCTTTTTATCTTTATACATTGTCCATTTGACCTCAACACTGATTGCAATTACGATGACATTCATTTACCAAATTGATTCTCTTTTTCCGAACCTTCCTTTCATTATCATCACGGTAATTGGAGTGATCCTGCTTCCGTTTACGGTCCGCTATCGAAACCAACAACAAAAACTGGAGGGAGAATTGGAAGATGCGAATGAACGAATTTCGCAACTGATGGTCATTGAAGAACGCGAAAGGATTGCGCGCGACCTCCATGATACACTTGGACAAAAGCTTTCGATGATCGGCCTAAAAAGTGATCTTGCCCGCAAGCTCATGACGGTCCATCCGGAGAAGGCCAACAAAGAAGTGGAAGATATCCGCAACACAGCCCGAACAGCCTTGAAGGAAGTCAGGGAGATGGTATCGAATATGAAAGGGACGAAGCTCGAAGATGAAATTGTCCGCGTCCAGCAAATTATCGAAGCGGCAGAAATGAAATTTCAATTTGAAGGGGATCCCCATATCACCAACACTCCTCTGCTCGTGGAAAATGTGCTCAGCATGTGCTTAAAAGAAGCAGCGACGAACATTGTGAAACACAGCGAAGCAAAGACCTGCCGTGTGACCATTCATCAATCCCCTACTGAGATTCTCATCGGTATTGAAGATGATGGCAAAGGGCTCCCCGCCTCGTTGGACCCTTTTCGTGGCAACGGATTACAAGGGATGCGTGAGCGCCTCGAATTTGTGAATGGTAAGCTTGAAATTGAATCAATAAATGGAACGCTCCTACAATTTCACGTTCCAAACGTGATCAAAAACAAAGAAGAGGAGGAATAAGTATGATCCGGATCGTTATTGCCGAAGACCAGCGCATGCTTTTGGGCGCGCTTGGAGCTCTTCTCGATTTAGAGGACGGCATGGAGGTTGTAGGCCAGGCTCAAAACGGTGAAGAAGCGTGTGCGCTTGTGAAAAAATTGAAACCAGATGTTTGCATCATGGATATAGAAATGCCTGTCAAGGATGGACTGGATGCCGCTGAAGAATTATATGAAGAGCCGTGCAAGGTGATCATTTTGACAACGTTCGCCCGTCCCGGGTACTTCGACCGCGCCCGCCGTGCTGGTGTCAGTGGATATTTGTTGAAAGACAGCCCGAGTGAAGAACTAGCCACAGCCATTCGGAAAATTACAAACGGACAGCGCATCTTTGACCCAGAACTCGTCGACCTGGCATTCACACAGCAAAACCCTTTAACTGAACGAGAGCGTGAGGTGATCCAACTGATGGCAGATGGGAAGAACACCAAAGACATCTCTCAAGAGCTATTCATCACTCCCGGTACGGTTCGCAACTATGTTTCTGTCATTTTAGAAAAATTAGAAGTCACCAACCGCATTGAAGCTATATCTAGATTCAAAGAAAAAGGTTGGTACAAAAAATCCCGCTAATCCTCATCAGAAATACTCACTAGAAAGAGGTGCGTTTTGGGACACCTCGCTTTCCATCGGCTCTCGTTCCCCTAAAACCTAGGCGCACGTGATAAAACCTCGCCCTTTTCATGAGCGAGGTTTCAGTATTTATAGCTTGAAGCGGCGGACCTGTTCGTTTAATTGCTCAGCAAGGTTCGATAAGACTTCAGCCGTTTGAGAGACTTCTTCCATAGAACTATTCGACTGCTGGGCAGAGGCGGCGGCCTGTTCGACACCTGCGGCCGACTCTTCTGTAATGGAAGCGATTTCCTCGATGGAGTGGTTCATGTGTATGCTGTTTTCAGCAATCTCTTTCAAGTGTGCAGAAATATTTTGGATTTTGGCGACCATTTCTGAAACGGAGTCCTTAATCTCATCAAAAGTAGCCCCTGTCTCTTCCATCTGTCTTGAACCTTGGTCGACTTCACTGTTGCCTGCTTCCAGAGAAGTAACGACGTTTCCAGTTTCTTTTTGAATACCTTCTACGATTTCAGTAATATCACCGACAGAATTCGTAACCTGTTCAGCAAGCTTCCTTACTTCATCTGCAACAACAGCGAACCCTTTGCCGTGCTCACCAGCCCGGGCTGCTTCAATGGCCGCATTTAAAGATAACAGGTTCGTCTGATCGGCAATGTCTTCAATGACTCGGACAAGTTTGGAAATTTCTTTTGATTGGAGATCCAATCCTTTTACTTTTTCAGTGGATTCCTTAACAATCCTATCAATGGTACGCATTTGCGCAACAGCAAGCTGCATGGATTCCCGGCCTCTGTCCGTCATAGCAAGGACCTCAGTCGATGTTCCTGAAATCGATTCGCCATTGGCATTCGCTTCCTGAATTTTTTCACCAAACGTTCGCATTTGATCAGAAAGATGGGTAGCTCCATTCGCCTGTGATTCTGCCCCTGAAGACAACTCCTGCATCGTTGAGGCAATTTGTTCACTTCCTTCTCTCACTTCATACGCTGACTGAGTCAAAGCTTCACTTTGCCCGGAAACTCTGTTTGAAGTAAAAGAAACGGACTGGATGACTTCATTCAGAGAACGCTGCATGTCGTTCGTCGCATCTGCCAGCTGGCCGATTTCGTCTTTCGATTTCACATAAACCGGCCCTCGACTGACGTCTCCTTCTGAAATCTGTTTCATCCGCTCCACTACTTTTTTTATCGGATTCGTAATGCGATTCGCGATAACAAGCGCAAAAATAACTCCGATGACGATGGATACGACGGAAATGATGCTGCCGATCACCATCATTGTATGACCGGTTTGCAGGATATTTTGTCCTTCTTCCTCCATCATTTGTTCGCGTTGCAAAGCCATGTCTTCAAACCCTTCCATAACTCCTTGACCAAGAGGGGTAACTTCCTCCCTCATCGCTTGAAGGGCTGCTTCCACGTTTCCACTGTCAAAACGGTTAAAGACTTCATTTTGAACCATTTGCCCCCATTGATTGCTTTCTTCCACCAGGCGGGCTGCTTCTTCAGAATTGGACATACTCAGAAGCTTATCCTGAATCTCTACGCTTTCTCGGGTATATTCATTAAACTTCTCCCGGTAACTTTCATCTTCAAAAAGTACATAAGCTCTTGTCAATGCGATTCGCTGAGACAGGTTCAAAGCTAGTTTTTCATCAGCAATAAGCAAAGGGAGTTGGTGATCCACCATATCCTTTGTACGATCATTCGTATATTTAGTAGCAAAAAAATTGAAGCCGCTTAATATAACCGTCAACATAATCACTACTGAAAAAGAAATTAGAATCCTTTTTTTAAGACTTTTCACGAGAACGCTCCTCTTCCGTATTTTTCCTTTCTTCTTTTATCGGAAATAGGGAGCGTTCCCTGAAGTCTATCCTTTCGATACTCCTGATTTTTTTACTTACTCGATTTCTCTCAGCTCCCTAAACCTGAAGAAAATAAACATAGAATACAATGTGACTAGTATGGCACCAACCGCCATGATGTGATGGATGGATACTCCGAAGGCTAAAACCCCTGAGGTTAGGGCGTAGCTGACAGGGATCAGTCCCATGGAAGCGAGCGATATAAGCCCCATTACCCTTCCCAGCATCTTCTCTTCAATTAAACTTTGAATAGCGGCAATGAATGGAATGTTGGAACCCGATAAGGCAAACCCGAAGATGCCGAGGCATAAAATGCTCATCCACAGTTCTGTTGTGAAGCTGAGCCCTGTAAAAGCCATTCCTGCAATGACTAATGCCAGAATACCAATTTTCCCTCGGTTCTTTTTCACATTCAACACACCAACCACTATAGAACCAAACAGCATCCCCACAGCCAAACCAGCTTCAAGAAAGCTAAAATCCATGGCTGTCCCTTCCAGAATGGTCTTCACAAATAACGGAAGGCCCATCGTTAAAGGTCCAACTAAAAAGAGGTTCATAAAAATCGTCGTCAAAACGACAAGGGAAATGACACGGGAGTGCTTCACGTAAAGAATCCCTTCCCTAAAATCATCCCAAAATCTTTTCTGTTCCTCCGACTCTTCTTTCACTTTGGGTACACGCATTAAGAAAATCAAAGCACTCGCCACAATGAGCATAACCGCTGTGGTCGCAAACACAATCTCATAGTTTCCAAAGGCAATGATGACTCCGGCAAGCATAGGAGCGAGAATGAACGAGGTCTGGTTGGTCATCTGGATAATGGAATTCCCTCTGGTCAAATGATCTTTATGAATGATGGAAGGAATAACGGCACTTTCTGCTGCCCAGAAAAAAGCATCCAGAATGCCAAAGAAGAAGGCGAACGTCACAAATGTCCATAACGTAATCCCACCAAACATAAACCAAACGACAAGACCGATAAGGAGTAGCCCACGGATGAAATCAGACAAAAACATAATTTTCGCTTTATCAAAGCGATCTGCAACCGTCCCACTGATAATCATGAATAGCACCCTCGGTATACTTACGGCGATATACAGCATCCCAAGAGAAGCCTCTAAACCTAAGACATTAACGACATACCAGCTTTGTGAAAAAAGGAAAAAAGAAATACCAAAACTTGATAAAAGTGCCGCTCCCCAAAGCAGCAAAAAGTTTCGATTCTTAAATATGGAGGGAATCTCTTTCGTTTCCGTTTCTGAGTGTTGCAACGCCATTTCATTGACAGCCATTCGAATCACACCTTCGTTTGTTATTGGTTAATTCTATTGTATAAAAGGCCGGGGACCTCAACGATGTGCCACAGAATGATTCTCCATCCGCCCCGAGACCGATTTCTACAACCTTCCCTTAAAAGCTACCCTTGGTGTAAAACTTCCAGATTGCTTAAGATAAGAATCTGAGAGATATTGTCGAATCGCTTGTTCCCTTGTCTTCCCACTTGTAAGACGGAGACTTTTTTGATAATCTTTAACTAACTAAATATTTTCTTATTTCAAATGATTTTGAAGTAAGGATAGAGGTGCAATGACATGAGTACACTTGTCGGAGGAGAATGAGCTCCTGAGATGCAGGTGGAAAGGGGAATTTGCCGAAGCGAAAGGGATCTCATCTCCCTGATGCTGGTTCTGCTGCTGAAGAAGTACAGGACTGTCATATAGGAAACTATATGGAGGGCTATCTTACGCAGGAACGGTTAAAAGTTTCTACGGCAGCAGCGACGCCCTCGTTGTTGCCGTTTTTATTTTGACTGCCGTATGGCCCTCACTACCTCGGATGTATTCTAAATTCTAAGCAAAGGTGTGAGGTTATGAATTTCGGCCAAGTATTAACAGCGATGGTGACCCCTTTTGACCGCGAAGAGAACATTGACTTTGATGCAACACGAGCGTTAATCAACCACTTGATCGAAAACGGATCGGATGGCCTGGTCATTGCAGGAACAACAGGTGAATCACCGACATTGACGACAGAAGAGAAAGTGAGACTTTACAAGTTCGTTGTCGAAGTTGTTGACAAAAGAGTTCCTGTCATTGCGGGTACCGGTTCCAACAACACAAGAGCGTCCATTAGCTTGACTAAAAAAGCGGAGGAAGCTGGTGTGGACGCTGTCATGCTCGTGACTCCTTATTATAATAAACCAACTCAAGAAGGCCTTTACCAGCACTTCTCTACGATTGCCAAATCTACATCGCTTCCCGTGATGCTTTACAACATTCCGGGCAGAAGCGTCATCAACTTGGATCCTGAAACCGTCATCCGTTTGTCTCAAATCAATAATATCGTTTCCATCAAGGAAGCAAGCGGCGATCTCGATGCGGCGACGGAAATCATCCGTGAAACGTCCGATGATTTTTCTGTTTACAGTGGTGAGGACTCCAACACGCTTCCATTCGTATCTATTGGAGGTACAGGAATCGTCTCCGTCTCCTCCCATGTAATTGGAAATGAGATGCAGCAGATGATCCAAAGTTTCCGTGAAGGCGATTTTGCTTATGCCGCCCGTCTTCATCAAAAACTTGTTCCTGTCATGCATGCCATCTTCTCTGCACCAAGCCCGTCCCCAGTTAAAGCGGCTCTGAATGCTAAAGGTGTGGAGGTCGGTGGAGTTCGTCTTCCCCTCCTGCCCCTTTCAGAAGAAGAAGAAAAGCAGGTACTCGGCGAACTTGAAAAAGTACAACTGAAAGAAGCGGTCAAAGCTTCATAAGAAAAACCGCCCGGCATGGGCGGTTTTTCTTATGAACAATTTCATATGGGTGTTTCTATTTTTATTCTCTTTTGATTGTCTCAACCCCTTTAGATTTAAAAGGTTAAGGATAGAGATATTCGGTTAGAAGGAAGAAAAGGAGGGGTACGATGTCCACGCAATGGAAAAAGAAAAAAGACATCGCCCGGTTTATTTTTCTTCTCGTCATCATCACCATTAGTCCTTTGCTGAATAAGAGTTTTGATTGGTTTGTGAATCTTGCGATCGTTTTTTTCCTTTACTTTGTCCTGATGTTCCTGATGAATTGCTTGATTCAGGAAACGAATGAACATTAAAAAGCCCCAGGCACCAACACCTGAGGCTTCCCTTTTATACTTCCACTGTCCACCCATAGCGGTCTTCTTTTCTTCCCCGCTGAATTCCTGTAATCGTATCATAAAGCTCTTGAGACAGGGCACCGATTTCGTGGTCGTTGATGACCATCTTCTTGCCGAGCCAGTTTAATTCACCAACGGGCGAAATGACGGCAGCGGTGCCAGTTCCGAAGGCTTCTTCGAGCTTGCCGTCTTCATAGGCCTGGTACAGTTCATCAATTGAAATACGACGCTCAGACACAGGAATCTCCCATTTACGTAGAAGCTCAAGGATTGATGTACGCGTAATCCCCTGCAGGATGCTTCCACTCAAGGCTGGAGTCACGATCTCTCCATCGATTTTGAAAAAGATATTCATGCTTCCAACTTCTTCAATGTAGCGTTTCTCTACGCCATCGAGCCATAGGACATCGTTGTTCCCTTCTTCTATCGCTTTCGCTTGAGCCTGATAGCCGGAAGAATAGTTGCCGGCGGTTTTCGCCATGCCTGTTCCTCCTTTGACAGCACGGGTGAATTTGTCTTCTACGTTTATCGTTACCGGTTTGATGCCGCCTGAGAAATAGGGGCCGACTGGTGATAAGATGATCATCAGTTTATATGATTTGGACGGAGCCACCGCAAGGCTCGGTTCTGTCGCAATAATAAAAGGTCGTATGTACAGTGACGTTCCTTCAAAAGAAGGCACCCAGTCTTTTTCGAGTTGGACTAACTCTTTCAAGTAACCGAGCACTTCTCGTTCATCGACCGGAGGAATGCTCAAACGGTCACTTGACAAGTTCAGTCGCTCGAAGTTTTTCTCGGGGCGGAAAAGAAGCACGCGTCCATCATTCGTGCGGTATGCTTTCAACCCTTCAAAAACGGTTTGTCCATAATGGAAAATCATTGCTGCCGGATCGAGCGTCAGCGGTTCATATGGAACGATCCGTGGTTCGTGCCATCCTTTATCCTCTTGATAGTCCATCACAAACATGTGATCCGTGAAGGTGCGTCCAAAAGGAATCTTTTCACTTTCTGGTTTGGCTTTTTTATGGGTTGCTTCGACGATGTTCAATGACATTTTCATGACTCCTTTTCTATGGTGGTCTTTAAATATTAGTATCCATTGTACGCTCATCCTCACCTTTTTTAAAGAGGATTTGACGGAATGGTCAAAATATTTTTACTACACTGTCGCTTTTTTGTATTAAAATGCGTGAACACCTACACTTTTGCTATACTGAGAAAAGGTAAAATACGGAAAGGTGGTGTCCCTTTTGTTCAAACTGCTCTTAATTGAAGATGACCAGACCCTTTTTCATGAGATGGTCGAGCGTCTGTCTCAGTGGTCGTATGAAGTCCATGGCATTCATGACTTCAGCCGGGTGATGGATGTATTCACGGATGTCGATCCTCATCTCGTCATCATCGACATTCAGCTTCCGAAGTTTGATGGCTTTCACTGGTGTCGGATGATCCGAGAACATTCCAATGTCCCGATCATTTTTCTTTCCTCGAGGGATCACCCGACAGACATGGTCATGTCGATGAACCTCGGTGCAGACGACTTCGTACAAAAACCGTTCCATTTTGATGTGCTGATCGCGAAAATCCAGGCAATTCTACGCCGGGTTTATAATTACAATACCGAACAAAATGAATTGAAGACGTGGCTTGGTGCAACCATCGACTACGAACGGAATCGGGTCTCGAATGATGATGGAACGGTTGAGCTCACCAAGAATGAAATGCTCATTTTGAAGCAGCTGGTTGAGAGAAAAAGCAAAATCGTCAGCCGCGAAGAAATCATTCACCGTTTATGGGAGGACGAACGATTCGTCAGTGATAACACGCTCACGGTCAACGTCAATCGCCTGCGCAAAAAGCTTGCAGACCTCGGTCTTGGTGATGCCATTGAGACGAAGGTCGGACAAGGGTATGTCGCGAGGGGCGAGTCATGATCCGGAAATTCCTTGCCGAACGAATCAGCTGGATCCTTTTAATCGTTACCTTTCAGCTGCTCGCCTTGTTCGTTGCGTTCGTTGACCAAACCGTGCCGCTTTCTTCCATGCTCTACTACATTCTGTTATCAGGGCTTCTCTTCATCTTTTTCCTTATCAGCCGCTACCGTAAAGAAACCCAATTTTATATGGAACTCGAAGAGCGGGACAACGACCTTGATTTGACGACGTTCCCTGAAGCGGATAGTCCTTTTGAGTCGGTTATTGAGACAAATGTACGCGATCAGATGGAACGGTTGAAGCAGGAAGCTTCCTTTAACCAAAGTCTTCTTGAACAGGAAAAAGACGAACTTTTATCATGGATCCACGAAGTGAAAACACCGATGACTGCGATGCGGTTGATCATCGATCGGATCGACGACTATAAGCTGAAATCCCAGCTGACCTTCGAGTGGATGCGTATCCACCTCCTTCTGGATCAGCAGCTGCACCAGAAACGGATTCCATTTATCGAAAACGACCTTTATATAGAAGAAGTGGAGCTTGAACCGCTGTTATTCAATGAAATCAAGTCGCTCCGGTCATGGTGCATGCAAAAAGGGATCGGCTTTGATATTGATCTGCAAGCTGAAACGGTGCTGACAGATGCGAAATGGCTCGCCTTCATATGCAGGCAGTTAATGACAAATGCAATAAAGTACAGTGAGAAATCTGAAATCACCATTACAAGCACCGAAGAAGCCGGTCGCGTAAAGCTTATGATTCAGGATGAGGGGCGAGGGATCGATCGGAAAGATCTACCCCGCATATTTGAAAAAGGGTTCACCTCAACGACTGAACATCAGGATCAGGCGGCTACCGGGATGGGCCTCTACTTGACGGACCGGATTCGGAAAGCATTGAAGATCGATATCGAAGTGCGATCTGAACTTGGCCGTGGATCGACGTTCATCCTCCAGTTTCCAGAACCGAATGAATTTACGAAGCTTGGGAGCATGTGACGAAACTGTCACATGCTTCCGTCATTTTGTTAGATGAATCGAAGGAAAAAGATTTCGAGTCCATCTACAATGAAGTCATAGAATGAAGGGGGATAACGAAATGAGTTTACTAGTCGCACGAAAGATTCATAAAAGTTACGGAAACAAGTTTATGAAACAGCATGTTCTCGAGGGGATCGACCTTTCCATCCAGCGCGGAGAATTCGTCACGATCATGGGCGCTTCAGGATCTGGGAAAACTACACTCCTCAACGTCCTATCTTCCATTGATCGCGTCAGTCACGGTACGATTACGATTGACGGCCAGGAGATTACGAATCAAAAAGATAAGAAGCTTGCAGAATTCCGCAAGCATCATCTCGGCTTTATTTTTCAAGAGTACAATTTGTTAGATACATTAACCGTTAAAGAGAATATCCTCCTCCCCCTATCGATTTCAAAGGTATCCAAAAAGGAAGCACAGGCGAAATTTGAGTCGGTGGCGAAGGAACTGGGCATTGAAGACATTCAGAATAAATACCCGAATGAGATCTCCGGCGGTCAGAAACAACGAACTTCAGCTGCACGCGCCTTCATCCACGAACCAAGCATCATTTTTGCCGACGAGCCTACAGGAGCGCTCGATTCGAAATCTGCTTCCGACCTTTTAGATAAACTGAGTGAAATGAACGCGAAGCGGCAAGCGACGATTGCAATGGTCACCCACGATCCTGTCGCCGCCAGCTACAGCAGCCGTGTCATTTTTATTAGAGACGGCCACATTTATACGCAGCTAAATAAAGGCGACCAGACGAGACAGACGTTCCTGAAGGATATCATGAAGACCCAGGGCGTGCTTGGCGGGGTGCAGTATGAACATTAATCAACTCATCATCCGCAACTTGAAGAAGAATTTAAAAAACTATTACCTCTATGTATTTGCTCTCATTTTCAGTGTCGCGTTGTACTTTTCATTCGTCACCTTGCAGTATGATCCCTCGATGAGTCAGGAAGGCTCAATCAAGGGCGAAGCAGCAGTGAGGGTCGCATCCATTTTGCTGATTGGCATCGTAGCCATCTTTTTGCTCTATGCCAATGCCTTATTCATCAAGAGAAGAAGCAAGGAAATCGGCTTATTCCAGCTGATCGGCATGACGAAAAACCGCATCGCACGTATTCTGGGTGTCGAAAACTTGATTATTTACTTCGGATCCCTGGCCATCGGAATTTTTATTGGCTTTGCGATTTCCAAGTTAATCCTGATGAGCTTTTTCCGTGTCGTAGGGGTCAATGAAGTCGCGGAGCTCAACTTTTCATTCCAGGCTTTTTTTCAGACGCTGATTGTATTCGCCGGAATCTATATCGTCATTATGGCGACGAACTATCTGTTTATTCATAGACAATCAATCCTTTCACTGTTCCGTGTTACTTCAAGCGCTCAAGGGAAAGTGAAGAAGCTATCGGTTTGGGAACATCTCATGGGCATCCTCGGCATCGGACTCATTGCATCCGGATACTATTTATCCTCCCAGCTGTTTGAAGGGAGCATTACAACGATCAGCGGATTTTATCTCGCCATGCTCTATATCCTTGGATCAGTCATCATAGGGACGTACTTTTTGTATAAAGGGTCCGTACGCTTCGTTTCCAATCTGATCCGCAAAAATAAAAACGGCTATTTGAACATCAATGAAGTCCTTTCCTTGTCTTCTGTCATGTTTCGAATGAAGTCAAACGCCTTTTTGCTGACCGTGATTACGACGGTGTCGGCGCTTGCCATCAGCTTACTTTCACTTATGTATATCTCCTACTACTCGGCAGAAAAATTAGCCGAGACGACGGTCCCTGATGATTTTGCCATCATTGAACCAGAAAAGGCGGACCGTTTTATGGATCGTTTGGAAGAGGAAGGCATCGCCTATACAGAAAATCCAATCCCTGTGTACGAAGCGGAATTCAACGTCAAAGACATCCTCGATGCAAATTTGGAAGAGTTGAATTTCAACACCGAACAGACGACCTTCCCCGTCATCAGTGAAGTTCATACAGAGGGAATTGAACTCGATGAGGGGGAAATGAAACTCACCGGCTATACGGATTTGATGCAGTCCTTCATTTCCCTCCATGATGAAGGGACGGCACAAATTTTAATGGATGGGAACTGGCGAGAACTGGAGTATCAAGGGTTGGAAGAAGAATATGTACTTTCTTCTTATTACGTCGCTGGCGGACTTCCGATCGGTGTCATTGATGAAGCATTATTTAAAGAATTGAGCCAAAACTATAATCCGGAGATTCAAACAAAATCCAATCTTTATACAGGCGTGAACCTTGAAGACTCAGGTAAACAGGAAGAGGCTTATGACATATTTGCTGCTATGGGACTGGATGAAGGAAGAGACAACGGATCCCAGTGGCACAGCGCGATGTCCCAAAAACAAAACATGGGACTGGTCATGTTCATCGTCGGCTTCCTCGGCCTCACCTTCCTGATCACCTCCGGCTGCGTGCTCTATTTCAAGCAGATGGACGAAGGTGAAGACGAAAAAGGAAGCTATACGATTCTTAGAAAACTAGGTTTCACCCGCGGAGACCTCCTGCGAGGGATTCAAGGAAAGCAGTTGTTCAATTTCGGCATTCCCTTACTGATCGGTCTCCTGCACAGCTACTTCGCCGTCAAGTCGGGCTGGTTCTTTTTCGGAACCGAACTATGGACTCCGATGCTGATTGTCATGGGTCTCTACACCGCTTTCTATTCGATTTTCGGACTGCTGTCCGTTCTTTATTACAAAAAAATTATTAAAGAGGCCCTCTGACGAGTGCCTTTTTTCTATTCCGGAGAATGTTCTGGTATAGTAAAAGGACGAGGTGAAAACTATGGACGCTAAAACCATTTTTGAGACAGTGAAAAACCACGCCCCCTCTGTTCTCGGACACGAACAGTTCCGTAAGTTCGCTGTCCTTTTACCGATCATCGAGAAAAACAATGAGCTTCATGTCGTTTTTGAAGTGCGCTCGCATCAGCTTAGAAGACAACCGGGGGAAATTTGTTTTCCAGGTGGGAAAATTGATCCTGAAGATCCTTCTGCAAAACAAGCCGCCATACGGGAGACTGAAGAAGAATTAGGCGTCAAGTCAGGGCAGTTTACAGAAGTTCATCCGCTCGACTACCTGATTTCTCCCTTCGGCATGATCGTTTACACGTTTGCAGGGTATTTAGATGTGACCGAAGAAGAACTCGTACGCAATCCCGATGAGGTCCGCGAAGTGTTCACGGTGCCGCTCTCCTTTTTCATGGAAAATGGACCGCGCATCCATTACGTCCACTTCGAAGCCCAGCCGGAAGCGAATTTTCCATTCGATCTGATTCCGGGCGGGGAAGAATACAACTGGCGGACGCGTCAACTAGAGGAATACTTTTATATATACGGTGATAAAGTGATCTGGGGGATGACAGCAAGGATCGTTTCCCATTTTGTGGATATCCTGAAAAAATAAAAAGGTGCCTGCCTATGCTCTACAGAGCATAGGCAGGCACCTTCCATTTACTCGCTTACGTCTTCAAAATTCTTGAGTTGGATGTTTCCTTTTAGTTCAAACCTTCATAGTCTTCCTTAATTACTTCAATAATCTTCCCAAGAGTCTGTCCTTTGAAGTTGTCAGGTACCGATTCTCCTGTAGGATTGGCATAATACAGGGCATCTTTCTCCTCACTATATACAAAGCCGAAAGCCGTCAGGGCTACTTCCAATACCCGAGGGTTTTCCTCCAGTCCTGTCTGATCTTTAAAATAGTCCGTCGGATAGACCCACACATCCACGTCATCCGCTCCTGTATGAACCACGAACAAATCACGATCATAACGGGAGATCCACTGATTTTTCGAGAAGAGGGAGACACCAGTACCTTCAAGGCCGGATATGCCCGCTAGATTAATACCAAAAATTGCGTTAATCATCTTCCGCATATCATCGCCGGTCATCTTCCCTTCAAAGGTCTGCCAGTATAAATCCATTACTTCTACTTTAGTCATCTTAATGATCGCTTCATCACTGACTTCTCCATTGAGGGCTTGTCTCACCCGTTGAAGCACATCGTCAGGATAGGTGCTTGTCTGCTTTCCTACACCAAGTTCAGAGACCGCTTCAAGGTCAATGCTATACACACCGTTAACGATGGAGCGGATTTCTTCCGGCTTCACTTTTTTATTGTTACGACTTAAGTATAAATCCATAGCATCCACTTTGCTCAATGAATGAATCTCCTCTAAGGCACCCGAAAAAGAAAGCCGGCCTTTTTCCTCTTTACGAAACTGCTTATAAAGCCCCTCTGTTACTTCTTCTGAATACTTTAAATCCTCCGCCTGCTTCAGTTCATGCTTCCAACTCTTCGCCTCAGTTTCTCCGGGTCCTACCGTACAAGCCCCTAAGATGAAAAGAGACAATACGGTCATAATGGTCATCGATCCCTTCTTCTTTCTCTTCAACCATTTGAACATTGTGTACCCTCCATCACTGTTTTGCTGCGGATTCTCCATGTAGACGAGGGGATGAAAGCGAATTCTATGGAGGCTTCGTCTACCGTTGCACATATCTATGTTTACTATAACCGTTCCTGTCGAATAAAGGAAAGCGATAACTTAAACTTTTACAAACTCTTGAATTACCTTAGGGGGGAAGCGACTCACATCGAAAAGTAAAGATGGTCCATTAGGACATTGACTTTTCCGTGTTGGACATGTAGTCGTATCCTCCTTTTTATCACTCTTTTAATCAGCGGTTATACAAGCAGTCTTCTCCTTTACAATTTTTATTCTAAAACGCTTCACCAAGTAATAAGCCGATTGAAAGTTTATTGCTCCCGAACGGAGAGGGTAAACTAGGCTAAAAAGGAGGCCATTGAATGAATTCTTGCATCATTGTCTGGTTCCGAAATGATTTGCGGGTGCACGACCATCTCCCCCTGTTACGCGCTTCTTCGCGTGGGCTTCCGGTTCTCGGCCTTTATGTATTTGATCAAGCACATTACAAAACGCTGTCCTACGGATTTCCTAAAACCGGCAAGCATCGGGCTCAATTCATACGGGAGAGTGTGGAAGATTTACGACAGAACCTCAATCGATTAGGCGCGCCACTTCTTGTGAGACATGGTTCCCCTGAAGAAGTATTTACATCCATATCGGAAAGGTTCCATATCCAAGAGGTCTTCCTGCATGAAGAAATCGGCAGTGAAGAACTAACCGTTGAGGGTAAGGTCCGTGACCGCCTTCCGCACACTACCTTCACCATCGATCACGGCCATAACCTTTATCCGCCGGAAGACCTCCCATTCACCACCCGTGAACTCCCGGACACCTTTTCACAGTTTCGCAAGGTATTGGATAAAAATGGAGTACCAGGTCTTACAGAAATATCCATCCCCTCATCAGTCAGAGGGTTGAGTCTGCCGAGGGATTTCCCTGAGGGTAAGCTGCCTACTTTGCAGGAGCTTGGTTTAAAGGAGTTGGAGCGGCCTCCGCGTTATCCGGGGGGGTCGTCTAAAGCGAAAGAACGTCTGCTTCATTATATTTTTAAAGCAGACCGGCTGAAGGTGTATAAGGAGACGAGGAACGGAATGCTGAAGGAAGATGACTCATCTAAGTTCTCTCCCTACCTTGCGAACGGATGTCTGTCCCCAAAGGTCGTCCTTGACCAGATTCGCACTTATGAAAAGAAATACGGAAAAAATGAGTCCACGTACATGCTTTACTTTGAACTGTTATGGCGCGATTATTTTCACCTGGTGCATCGTAAATATAGAGATCGGATTTTTTATCCTGCAGGACTCAAAGGAAACCGCATCCCTTGGCATGACGACCAAGAACACCTGCGTCGTTGGATGGATGGGATGACCGGCTATCCTCTCGTTGACGCTGCCATGAGGGAATTGAAGCAAACAGGATTTATGTCCAACCGTGCCCGCCAGAATGTAGCAAGCTTCTTTACAAAGAACCTTGGGCTGGACTGGCGTATCGGGGCCGCCTGGTTTGAATCACAACTGGTTGATTACGATGTTTCGAGCAACTACGGTAACTGGCTTTATATCGCAGGCGTTGGAAACGACGCTGTGCCTTTTCGGGCATTCAACGTAGAAAAGCAGGCGCACGACTATGATCCGGATGGTGCCTATTTGCGCTACTGGCTCCCTGAATTAAAGGAACTTCCTGCCCCGTGGATCCATCAACCTAGAGAGATGGGGATGCTCGAGCAACAGCAGTACGGAATTAATCTGGGAGAAGACTACCCGCTACCCATGGTGGATTTGTACGAATCCATGAAAAATAGAAAGCAAGAGTATGAACAAGCACAAAAAAACTCCCGTTAATACGGGAGTTTTTCTATTCACGGTTTCGTTTTCGAATGAGGAAGAATAGCAGTACCAACACAACTACTGCAGCTACACCTGCAATTATGATATTTTTCACGTTTGGAACAACCATCTCTACCATCATGTTTGTTTCACCGGCTGCCCGTATGTCCCATTGCAATACATTCCCGTCCACACGGTCCGCGTTATGTGACTTCGGTTTTATAGGAAGATCAAGGGTGAACGTAAGATCCAACTGGTCCGCGACAAGTGACTGCATGCCCCCGATGACCCCTGAATTTGAAAGGTCGAGGGCTGCCTCCACTTTGTAAGTCGTTGTAAAAATGCCACCTTCTGTCGTCATTTCGACTGGGACATTTCCAATTGCAGGCGCAACACCTGTTTCTGTCATCCCGCCGGAGACCGGCAGAATTTCCATCTCCTGTACATCTTCGAAGCTCTTTTTCGCCCTAAACCCGATGAAGTCATTCTTCTCATAAGATTCCACGTCGTACCCTTTTGACTCAAGCTCTTCAGAAACACTATCCATCATATTTTCAGCCCGGTCTCCAAAGCGACTTAAAGCTTCTTCTTCAACCCCTGCCGTAATCGTATGGTCACCGCTTCCATCCTTATTGATCTTCAGTTTCAGGTCCCCTTCCACGCATGCCGTTAAAAAAGTAAGCAAAAAAATCAGCACGAAAACTTGTCCTGTATTTCTCATGGATTGGCCGCCTCCTTTATGTGGATGATATGTATGAATTCTTCCTTCCATTAATTCATTCTCAATACAGTCGATCTATCCTACACTTTATTGATATGTTCTTCATTTAATTAAAACAATTGGATTGATGGCACAAAGGGAACAACTCCTTCACCATCATTTTACCATGATATGGGAAGCATCACCTGCATGTTTATGACCCTTGTGGAAAAGATAAACCCAGGAGGGATCAGCATGAACGATTTAACAATTGAAGAATTCAACCAGCGCCTGCAACAGTGGCAGGGGGAAAACATTCGTATTCAGAAACACGAGCTACGCGATGAGGATACCATCACGATGAACCTTGATCACATATCATATGAGACTCACACGCGCCGGCTCGACGATTACACACCGATGCACGCGCTTTACTTACATGGCCAAGGACAAACAGAAACGGAGGCACAAAGCGCCCAGCCGCTTCCATCCGCCTACTATGAAATTCCTCTGGAAGATTCGACGCGATACCAGTACTTGAATGACCGCTTCACACTGGAAACCACACGAGGCACCTACACCATTGAAAAAGAGTAAAGCAAAAGGACGTCTATTAGCGGAGGCGTCCTTTTTTATGTCCTTATTTGCTTTCTAGAATTTAAACCCGATCACAACTAAATCGACGGCATCTACACCCGAACCATTCTCTGCTTCCGCTTTGATCCCCAGGCCCAGCCCCGGCACATTATAGGTACGGTTGAACCTTTCTCCTGGGTAAACCGTGATCTGATCGAGGGTTAAAAAGCTCACCTGATTGACTTTCATAAGTAACTTGAACGTGACGGCTCCTTCTGAGACCACCCGGTTTCCTCCGGCCACGCGAATCGTATAAAAAGGGCTGACATCGATGCCCGCCGGATATTCTTCCGTCAAATCGACCGTTTGTCCTTCCTCGATGACTTGCCCGCCTGGTTCTGTGACGAAAAGAAGACGATTACCTGAAGTGATTCTGTGGGACATCCTCATTCCTCCCCCATTTGCTCATAATTTATCCTATGTTAGCCACCTGGGAAGCGGAAGGTCTAAGAAACATATTTCAACAAAACTTCTCATTTTCCAAATGGAGGAAATACGCATTGTGCAACGAATGGTATAGAAGGAGACACCTACATAGCTCATCTACACGACTCCAAAATTTTTTTTAAAGGAGACAGGAAATGCTTAATTTTAAGAAGTGGTTCGTCGTTTTTACTGCCTTTTTTCTCACCGTACCATCCGTCACTTTGGCAGGGTCCATCAAAGACGGTTCCTCAGGTAACCCAGGCGAATGGTATGTCGGAGAAACTCCCTCTACTATTGCCGCTAACTCTCACCCCATTCTTTTTGTTCACGGACTGAACAGCTCCTCAGACACATGGTATAAGAACAATAATATGTATACGACCGCATACCAAAGCGGCTACGAAACAGCGTTCATCGACCTCAATGCTGGAAAGAGCATGTGGGATAATGGAGCCCTTTTATCCGAAAAGGTGAAAGAGATCTACAACTACTTCGGTGAAAAAGTTGTTGTCGTCGCCCATAGTAAAGGTGGTGTGGATACCCAATCCGCCCTCGTTCATTACGGAGCTGACCCCTACATTGAACGAGTGATCACCTTATCCTCACCTCATAGCGGTTCCCAATTGGCAGACCTCGCTTACAGCAGCTGGGCTGGGTGGCTTGCCGGCATCATAGGAACTAAAAATGATGGTACCTACTCCCTTCAAACCGGCTACATGGATTATTACCGCTCCGTTACCGACAGTCACCCCAATGTGTACAACACCCCTTTTTACACATTGGGAGGAACGAAATGGGGCAGTTTTGGAAGCGCTCTCTATTGGGGAGGCCTTTATCTGAGCTCCTATGGAAGCAATGACGGCGCGGTGACTGTTAAAAGCTCCAGACTTCCTTATGCAAGTGAAATCAGTGTAGGAAGATGGAATCACACGACTATAAAAGAAGGATCCTCCACCTTTGATCTCTTTAAAGGATATCTTAATGAAACGATGGCCTCTTCATTTTCTGCCGCGAGCTTAGAAACAGCTGCTATTACAGAAGAATCGGAGGCCAAAGCAAGTCATTACGTCACGGGAGGAGAATACGTGGGCACACATAAGGAAAAGGTAGCGGTTGAAAAAGGAGTGGAGACCGTCACCTTCGACTGGATTAGTGACCAAAAAACAGGATCCTTGGCACTGACATCCCCTAGTAAAAAAACATATGCTGACTTCGACGTGACCGCAGACAATACTGAATTTTTCAACGGGGTCTATCACCACACCCTAACCATTGAAAAGCCTGAAACAGGGGCATGGACCCTTGAAACAACAGCCGGTCAAAAAGAACGCTATCTTTTGAGCGCGAGCTTTGAAAGCCCCGTGGATGCCATGCTCAGCAGTGAAGTAGAAGGAAATGAAATGAAGGTGAAAAGAAACAAAAAGCTGAACATCAATACCGAGATGACGATCGAGTACTATGACAAAAACGGGAAGTGGAAAGAGAAGAAAATGAAGGCGAAAAAGAATGGAAACGACTTTAAGATTCCAAGCCTCGGCGAAGGTGTCTACAACATGACCATTGACGTAAAGGGAACCTATGAAGGTACCCCTCTTGAACGGACCATCATCCACTCCGTGTACGTTGATGATAAAGGAAAACTATACACCCCATAAACAAAAAGCCGGTCCCTGTTTGAAGGGACCGGCTTTCTCATAAGTTATCTGGATAATTTTGGCGCACCAGGTCATACAGATAATGGAAATTAAAACACTTTCCTCAAATCCCACTTTTTTAGGTTGAGGGTTGTTTTGTCTGATGCCGTAAATTGGATGCTCTCGTTGTTCGGTGCTGGGTAGAAGCGGGCGGTAAAAACGTGCGCGCCACCATTCACAAACACTTCTACAGAAGATGTATCGATAAAAATGTGTACATCATTCAAGGAATCCACTTCGGTCTGGCGCTTCTCAACAACACCATCGACATAGCTTTCGCGTTCCATCGTAAAAATTCTTTGCTCACTTGAATAAACAAGTCGTGCAGCTCCGCCGATCTCCAGCGCAAACCAGCCTTCAGAAATGTTGATATCCTCCAGATACAGCTCTACCGCTTTGCCTTTCACACCTTCTACTTCATGTGTCTCATGATCAAGCTCCAGGCGGTGTTCCACCACGCTACCCTCACGCATTTCCTCCAGCTCCGATACAGGTGTTTGATAGACCCGTCCATCTACGAGCTTCAATTCACGCGGCAGCGTCATGTTATGCAGCCACTGATGCTTAACGGTCGGATGATCCTGTTCAGCCTGATCCGGCACGCTCATCCAACCGAACAGAACCCGACGGCCGTGCTCATCCTCCGTCGTCTGTGGGGCATAAAAGTCAAAGCCGTGATCCAGCTCATAAAAGGCACGATGTTCGTAACGTCCATTTTGAGAATCAAACGCTCCGACAACATAGCCCGCCTGATAGACATTCTGGTACTTCATTCCATCAGCCTCAAGCCCCTGCGGTGAAAACACAAGGACATCTTCGCCTCCCAGCTCGAACAAATCCGGGCATTCGAACATATAACCGAAATCACCGAGAGGACCTTCCCCTCCGCCGGCAAGGACTCCCACATGAGTCCACTCATGTAAATCCTCACTTTGAAGCAGTGCGACTGCCCCTTTCATGTCTTCCGTTTGAGCCCCGACCACCATAAAGTAAGAACCATTCTGCTTCCATACTTTCGGATCACGGAAATGAGCGGTGTATCCTTCCGGCAAGTGTACGACCGGTCCTTTTTTATCAAAATGGATCCCATCCTTGGACACAGCTAGACATTGATATGACTCGCGATTACCTTCCTCATCCTTCACGTTCCCTGTATAAAAAGCGTACAGTTCACCGTTATGCTCAATGGCAGACCCTGAATAGCAGCCGTTCTTCTCAAACCATTCAGAGGGCGTAAGGGCAATGTCTTCATGCGTCCAATTGACCAGATCCTCGGAAGAATAATGGCCCCAAAACTTCGCCCCATGCCCTGTTTTAAACGGCATCCACTGATAAAACAAATGATAGGTACCGTTCCACTGAATCCAGCCGTTTGGATCATTCAACAAACCGACGGGCGGCATGATGTGATAATGCAGACGATAAGGATCCGCTTCCACAAGGTCCTGATGCTTTTCCACTTCTTCAAACGCGGCACGGCGCAACTCCTGATCTTTACTCATCGGTTACTCGCCTGCCCCTTCAAGATGCTTGATCACTTCGTCCCGTGTCGGAAGGGCGGTCATCGCACCTTTCGTCGATGCCGCAAGCGCTCCGGATACACTTGCGAATTCTGCCATTTTCACCGCCTCCGGAAGCGTGATGGCACGGATATCCCCTTCGTATTCATTCAAGGAAAACAACATGCCCGAAACAAAAGCATCACCAGCTCCAGTCGTATCGACCGCTTTCACTTTCATGGCAGGCACATGTTGCATTCCATCAGACGTACACACATAATTACCTTCTCCGCCCATTGTAATTAGTGTCAAAGGGATGTCATAAGCCGCAAGCTTCCCAAGCCCGCGCTCAATGTCCGTTTCGCCTGTGATGAATTCCAACTCTTCCTCCGATATTTTTAAGAGGTCTGCTTCAGAAAGCATCGACTGAATCGTTTCCCGCGCCTGTTGCTCGGAGTCCCAAAGCGGCAGACGTAAATTCGGGTCATAAGAAATGATCATCCCTTTTTCCTTCGCCAAAGAAACCGCATGGCGTGTCGCCTCTTTGACGGTCTCACCAATCATTGAGATGGAACCGAAGTGAAGGACTTTATGATTTTCGAAATCTGACGGGTCGATCTCCCCTGCTTCAAGAAACTGGTCGGCACTCGGATTGATGTAAAAGTCAAAGCTCCGTTCTCCGTCCTCAGCATTGGTTACAAAAACTACGCCCGTCCTAACATTTGGCGTCAAGAACATGCTGTGTGTCTGCACTCCGTAATCGGTGAGCGTTTTTTTCATAAAGCGGCCGAGCACGTCATCGCCTACTTTCCCTAAAAATGTAGACGTGGCTCCAAGTCTGGCTACTCCAACGGAAACGTTCGCCGGCGCCCCGCCTGGACTTTTTTGATAGTTCGTATTGTCTTGATCCAACGGGATAAAATCAATCAACGCTTCCCCAAGCGAGATGATACCTTTTTTCATCGTTCATCCTCCTCTAAAATTCATTCATGATTACCTTTATTATCTTCCATTCACCTATACAAAACAAATCCCTACCAGCCCGAAGACTAGTAAGGATTCGTCACTATTATTTGGTATCTTCGTTCCAACCAAGCAGCAATGTCGCAATGATCGAACCACCGATCGCGATTAGGCAACCAATACCGTAGTTGATCGGATCCTGTGCAATTGCGAACATCGGTAAACCGGTCAGACCGATTCCGTTCGCCATCACTTTTGTGAACACGACGTACGCGCCACCCAGTGCACCACCGATCGCCGCTCCGATGAACGGACGACGGTATTTCAAGTTCACACCGAAAATCGCAGGTTCCGTAATTCCAAGGAAAGCAGAAATTCCTGCTGGAAGAGCGATTTCTTTCGTTTTCTTGTTTTTCGTCTTGAAGAAGACCGCAATCGTCGCTCCACCTTGAGCAACGTTCGCCATCGCCCAAATAGGAAGCAAGTAGTTACCACCGACGTTCAATAGTTCCGCTTCAATAGCGTGGAAGCTGTGATGGACACCTGTCAATACAATTGTGGAGTACAATCCACCGAAAATCAGCCCGGCAATCGGTCCAGCTGTATCATACACAACGCCAAGTACGGAAGTGAGGCCATTACCAAGCGTACGACCAAGCGGACCTACGACAAGCAAAGCAACAAAACCTGTGAAAATAACCGTTAAGAACGGTGTAAGCAATAGATCAATGGCATTCGGAACAACTTTACGGAAGGCTTGTTCCATTTTCGCCATCACATAAACTGTCAATAGAACAGGGATAACCGTTCCCTGATACCCAAGCATTTCAACTCCAAAGCCTAGAAAGTCGAGTGTTTCCGGCTGAGCATCGGAAAGTCCCCACGGGTTCAAAAGATTCGGGTGGGTCATAATTCCACCGATAACAGCACCTAAATACGCGTTTCCTCCAAATTCCTTCGCAGCACTAAAACCGATTAAGATCGGCAGAATGATGAACGAGGCAGAGGAGAACATATCCAGCATGACGAACATTCCACTTTCAGGATCAACCCAGTTGTATGTGTTCATCAGGCCAAGCAGACCCATCAGCATACCCGCAGCAACGATCGCGGGGATAATTGGAACGAAAATGTTCGATAGCGTCCGGGCAAAACGCGCCAGTGGGTTCATTTTACTTTTGGCCGCATCCTTGTGAGAAACGGACTTATCATTTTCCTCTTCTTCAACCGAAGCTCCTACCATCGGCCCAAAGTGGGTGAACACTTTGTTGACCGTTCCTGTTCCGAAAATGATTTGGAATTGACCAGAGCTTGAGAACGCTCCTTTGACACCATCGAGTTCTTCAATGGCTGCTTTATCAATTTGACTCTCATCATCAATGACGAGACGTAAACGAGTGGCACAGTGAGTGGCACTGACAACATTATCTTTGCCGCCGAGCAAAGGAACCAATTGTTCAGCTACTTCTTTATGATTCATGATGTTTCCTCCTTGTTATTTTTTTAAAAAATAAAAAAGACCTAAAACGCGCACAGTGTGGGTAGGTCATTCGCATACACGAGTCACCTAGCCAACTCTACACATTTTAGGTCTTGCCTGCTTTACCAGTAACAATCCTGCATTATTTAACTTTGAACAATTTCATTTTAACCACTGAAAACGCTATCGTCAATCCCTTTGTAAAATTAATTTACATTTAAGAGCCGCTGGATATGTAAAGCAATGTAGGCGATTTCGGAATCTGGAAAATCAATGCCATACTCTTCCTTTAAATAGCCCGCCACCTTCTCTGATGTCTCATAAGCTTCCTTATATTTCGTCTGTATCAGCTCCAACATATCTTCATCGATCGGTTCGAAGTTGCTTCCCTCTTCCACACGATTCAATGCAAAGCGAAGGTGGGTGATCAAGCGTTGATAATTGATGCTCGTCTCTTCGATGGTAAGCCCAACAATCGCTTCGACCTGCTCAACAAAATCACGCAAAATGGTAGCCGTCTGCAATGATTCACTCATCGACGGCGTGTCCATCTTAGCGGTATGAACGTGAAGAGCGATGTGAGCGACCTCATCCATCGGGACATCGACCCCAAGCTCGCGCTTGATCTCTTCTTTCGCCCACATCCCGACTTCGAACTCCTTCTTATATAGGAACTTAATTTCATTCGTTAACTTATTTTGTATCGGGAACCCTTGCTCCAGTCGTTCCAAAGCAAACGATAAGTGATCGGTGAGCGCGATATGGATATGGTCGTTCAACGGTGCTTCCAAATACCCTTCCGCATGACTGATGATTCGCTCGGCTACTTCAATATGCTTTTCCGGCAATGTGGATAATAGCTGCTGGAATTTCTCTGAGGATTGATCACGTAAGAGGAATATCTTCTCGATTTTATGTTTCGGCACAATGTCGTTCCGCTTCTTTTGAAAAGCGATGCCCTTCCCCATCACGATCTTTTCCTGGGGACCATCGTAAACAACGACCGCGTTGTTGTTCAGGATTCTAAAAATGCGCATAGTAAGCTCCTCCGCTCGAATGGTTACTCCTTCAATATTACCACGAAGAGAGCCTTCTATGACAATGGAATCGGTCGGAATCGCATGAAGGAATGTCTGTTAGTAAAAAATTTCTAAATGATGCTCTCCCCCTCTTACTTAGAGGGTAATGAGAAACAACACAGAAATTAGAGAAAAAACGAAGAAAGAGGGCGTACCGGTTGAGTCAAGGAATAGGACTGATCATTACATGTATTCTAGGATTTTTGTTGTGGCGTTACAGAAAATCAATGTTTCCACCGTCCAAAAATGTCGGGGTAATCGCTTTAATCATTGTTTCCATTTCACTAACAGTAGGAGGGGTGCTTATCGGGTGGATCACTCTAATAAAGATGGAAGTACCTGATTGGGTGAGTTTAATAGCCGTAGTCACTTTGACTCTTGGGGCACTATACATCATAAGCGAATACCTAAGAAAGAGGATGTAGATGAGAAAACACCTTACGAACAACAAAACCCCACACGACCTTCATGAAATAATTCCCTCCATATGATTCTATAATAAACGAAAATCGGGAAGGCTAATTACTAAACCCTTTCCCTTTTTCTTGTTACACTAGAAAACGTGAGAATTTTTGTATAATCATTCTCGTTCAGTTAGCTGAGAATCAATTTTCGACAAATTTTTGTCTTTGTTGACAAATACTCGATTTTATATAATAATAGCTACTGAATTAGAATTATTATAAAAAGCTGCAACAATCCAGCAGCTAACCAAACATACTTTACAGGAGGAATTCTACTATGGCTCTAATCGGTAAAGAAGTACAACCATTCCAGGCGAAAGCATTCAAAAACGGTGATTTCGTTGACGTTTCAGAACAAAACTTTAAAGGACAATGGAGCGTTGTTTGCTTCTACCCTGCAGACTTCTCTTTCGTTTGCCCAACAGAACTTGAAGACCTACAAAACAACTATGACGCACTAAAAGAACTAGGTGCTGAAGTTTACTCTGTTTCCACAGATACTCACTTCGTACACAAAGGCTGGCACGATGCTTCTGAAAAAATCAACAAAATCACTTATTCCATGATCGGTGACCCTTCTCAGCAGATCTCCCGTCAATTCGACGTACTGAACGAAGAAGATGGACTTGCTGAGCGTGGTACATTCATCATCGACCCAGATGGCGTTATTCAAACTGTAGAAATCAACGCTGGCGGAATCGGCCGCGATGCAAGCAGCCTTATCGGTAAAATCAAAGCTGCTCAATACGTACGCAACAACCCTGGCGAAGTTTGCCCAGCAAAATGGGAAGAAGGCGAAGAAACACTAACACCAAGCCTTGACCTAGTCGGCAAAATTTAAGGAGTGGAATATAAATGGTTCTCGATGCACAAATAAAAGCACAATTAGAAGAGTATCTAAAGCTTTTAGAAGGTGACATCGAACTGAAAGTCAGCGCGGGAGACGATAAAGTCTCCCGTGACATGCTGGCTCTCACGGATGAGCTTGCATCCATGTCACCGAAAATCACAGCACAAAACACAGAATTAAAACGCACACCAAGCTTCAGTGTGAACCGTCCTCAAGAAGAAACAGGTGTCACGTTTGCCGGCGTTCCGCTTGGTCATGAATTCACGTCCTTGGTTCTTGCTTTGCTGCAAGTGAGCGGTAGAGCTCCGAAAATCGATGATACGATGATCGACCAAATCAAAAACATCTCTGGTGAGTTTCATTTTGAAACGTTTGTCAGCTTGAGCTGCCACAATTGCCCGGATGTTGTTCAGGCCCTGAATATCATGAGCGTGCTGAACCCGAACATTACGCACACGATGATTGATGGTGCAGCGTTTAAAGAGGAAGCGGAACAGAAAAACATCATGGCCGTTCCTTCTGTACATCTTAATGGAGAATTCTTCAGTGGTGGACGCACGACACTTGAAGAAATCGTTGCGAAAATCAGTGAAGGTCCCTCTCCAGAAGAGTTCACAAACCGTGATCCTTATGACGTTCTCGTGATCGGTGGTGGACCTGCAGGCGCAAGTGCAGCGATTTACTCTGCACGTAAAGGCATCCGTACCGGCATCGTTGCAGAACGATTCGGTGGACAAGTCCTTGATACGATGACAATTGAAAACTTCATCAGTGTGAAGAGCACAGAAGGACCGAAGTTCGCAGCAAGCCTCGAAGAACACGTCAAAGATTATGAGATCGATATCATGAACCTTCAACGTGCGAAAAACTTGCAGAAAAACGATGACGATCTGTTTGAACTTGAACTCGAAAACGGCGGTGTTCTGAAAAGTAAAACCGTCATCATCTCTACAGGCGCACGCTGGCGTCAGCTCGGCGTCCCTGGTGAGGACGAGTACAAGAACAAGGGTGTTGCCTACTGTCCACACTGTGACGGACCATTGTTTGAAGGCAAAGATGTAGCTGTCATCGGTGGCGGAAACTCTGGTGTCGAAGCAGCGATCGACCTTGCCGGGATCGTTCAAAACGTAACCGTGCTTGAATTCGCCGACACATTGAAAGCAGATGAAGTTCTTCAAGAACGCTTGAAGAGCCTTCCGAACGCGGAAGTGAAAACCAATGCCCAAACTAAAGAAATCACCGGTGATGATCATGTGAACGGAATCACTTATATCGACCGTGAATCTGGCGAAGAGCAACACATCGACCTTGAAGGTGTCTTCGTCCAAATCGGACTTGTACCAAACACTGAATGGATGGACGAATCTGTTGAAATGAACCGGATCGGTGAAATCATCACAGACAAACGGGGGGCAACAAATGTGCCAGGATTGTTTGCTGCTGGTGACGTCACCGACAGCCCGCACAACCAGATCATCATCTCTATGGGTGATGGTGCGAATGCAGCACTTGGTGCGTTTGATTACTTGATTCGTAACTAATACAAATCGAAGAGGTATAGGATTCCCTATACCTCTTTTATATGGCATAATTTTCACTTCACTTTTTTAATTGAGAAAGTTTTTTGGGAGATTCATGGCATAAAGTTGCTGATCAATGCTTAAAACAACACCACAGCTCACTTAGGTCTATAGAAATCCCGTTTACCTCCCCTAAAATCGTCAATGTTCTTCTATAGAGTATCCACCTTCATCCTACACCGTCATTTCGATTTTTGTACTCAAGCACATTCAGTTCTACTTCCCTCCATTACTTTTCACTTAGACAACTATAATAACCTTTTAATGTCATCCTTCTGTGCAATAAACTTTACAAAATATTTACATAAACTTAACATTTAGATAAACTAGTGTTGAGGTGTGTCAAATATGAAAGAATCATTAAAAAGATTATTAAAGAGTTACTTCTTCTTTTTTACTGTTGTCCTTACATTGAAATTCATTCTTCTAAGGTACTGGCTTCTTTACGATTTCAACCCATTTGCAAGCTTCTGGTTTGAAATGAGCCTTGTCCTTATCGTTATCTCTATGTTTGAATTAATTTTCAAACGTGGAAAACTTGTTCTATATATTTTTTTGGATTTACTGTTATCCGCATTGTTTGTAGGAATGCTTATTTATGAAAGGTATTTTGGCACAATCCCTACATATTATGACCTATCTCAATTGAATCAGGTCGGCAGTGTGAACGAAAGCATGTGGATCCTCTTTGAGAAGACAGATCTTGTTTTCTTTGTAGATTTTCTCATCCTTGTTTTGCTATGGTTCTTCACCAGAAGGTGGTCTTATCCTTCGATCAAGACCTCGAAACTTACTATGACAGGCGTACTTGTGGGGAGTTTGATTGTAACGATTGTCAATTTCCAAATGAACAAAGACGAAGCTGTTTTGGACAATGCCTTATTTGCTAAGGAAAATGGGTTTTTCCAAACACAATTTGTGCAATATTACCATGAAAATTCTAAAAGTGAGACGGCTCTAGCCTTTACCGGCGAAGAGCAAAATGTAACACTCAAACGTATTCAGGAGCTTAAAGGCAATGATTATGTACCGATGAACGAACATGAGAATTTTGGCATTGCTAAAGATCGCAACCTTATTGTAATTCAAATCGAATCTCTTCAGGATTTTGTCATTGGAAAATCCATCAATGGACAAGAAGTCACCCCGACAATTAATCAGTGGCTTGATGATAGTCTATACTTTTCCGATGTCTATCAACAAATTGGTTCAGGGAATACATCAGATGCGGAATTTTTAATGAACACGTCTCTTTATCCACTTGGAAATCAAGCAACTACGGAGCAGGTTGGCGGCATGGATCTTCCTTCCCTACCACGTATGTTGGGAAACGAAGGGTATCACTCTGTAACCATGCATGCCGATGATGTCACCTACTGGAATCGGGACGAGTTGTACCCTGCCCTTGGGTTTGATGACTATTATGCAAAAGAATTCTATGGAGAGAAAGACACCATTGGCTTTGGCCCATCGGATGGTTTGTTTTACGAAAGGTCTATGGACGCTATAAAAGAAATCTCTTCTAGTCATGAAAATTTCTATGCTCACGTTCTGAGCTTAACGAGCCATACTCCATTTGAAATGCCAGAAGAAAAGGAAGGGCTCAATCTACCCAAAGAGTATCAAGGAACATTGACAGGGAATTACTTGCAATCGGTCCATTATGCAGATCAAGTACTTGGTGATTTCTTTCAAGATCTGAAAGAGGCAGGGTTATGGGATACGTCTGTGATTGCTCTTTATGGCGACCATTCTGGCTTACATGGGAAATTACTGAAAAGTGAAGATCAAGACCTGCTAAAAGACTTTATTGGCGAACGATATTCGTTGTTAAACCGTTTCAACATTCCATTCATCGTGAGTGTACCAGGGGAAAAAGAAGTCTCAGGAGTCGTAGACCACATCGGCGGACAGATTGATATGATGCCGACACTCCTTAACCTGTTAGGGGTTGAGCCAAATACGATTTACTTCGGTCATAATCTCTGGCATTATTCCGATAACCTTTTAGGAATGCGATATTATGTACCTACTAGCTCGTTTTTTAATAAGGATACATTCTTTATCGCTAAGAACAGTCGCTTTGATGAACGCATTCTTGATTTAACTTCCAATAAGAGGATTGAGAATGAGTTTGAGAACCCTTCTTCCCACTTTGCAGATGAACGTAAAGATATTCTAAAACTTCTACAGTGGTCTGACGCCTACTTTGAAAGTTTGAAATAATTGATCCCCCTCCTCTTATGCAGGAGGGGGATTATTATATGCAAAATAACAAATTCCTTCTTCTTAAAGAAAAAGAAACTTAAAAAATAAAGCGGCAGCCGTCGAAATCTACCCTCCTCCCCATACTATAATAAAGGATCTGGAGCTTTCCTCTTCTTCTATACAAAAAGACAGGTGGAAACCCACCTGTCTTGTTTACTATTCATGACTTTTGATCCACTTTTTCTAATACCTTTTGCAAGTGCTCTTCGACAGCTGGAGCGAGAGTTTTTGAATATAACGTACTCAGGTGATGTTGATCACGATAGACGATCACATTGCCTATAACTGGTTTGCATAGATCATCATCACAAAAGTATTTGGATAAATCAGCAAATGTCACATGATCCGGGATTCCATCCGTGTTCTCCCATGGCACTTCTTCTGACAGTGCCTCATTTCTTGGGACGGCACAATCTTCAATATCCTCATTTTCATCCACACAAAGGGGGGTGTCTTCCTCCATTCGCGGATTGTCACGGACGGCGAAGATTTCGGTTATGCCCTCGAGTTTCTCCCACTGTTTAATGTAACCTTCAGGAACATTAGGTTCACTATTCACTGTGGACGTGGTAAATACAACATCAGGAGGGTTGTCCAATAAGTCATTTAAGACTTCTTCATTCCACTCCATACACGTTTCATTTAATAGTCCATCAAAATCATCCGCAGAAAAGCGGCACGCATCCTTGTTATAAATATTGATCTGCAAATTCAAGTCATCAGATATTTCATTTAACGCTGGGAACCAGTGACCAGAATGTGAACCTCCTACTAGGGCAATCGTATAATCTGGATTTTCAGTTTCACCGCGTGAGCAAGTTTTCATGCCTCGTTCGCTTGTATAAGTGAAGCAGTCGCGCGTGTCGTAAAAGGCTGGCAATTCTTCCTGCACTTGTATGGTTGATGGGAATGGCTCCTTTCCAGCAGCTGGTTGTACGTTATCAGAGATCGCACGAGCTCCCGGATAATCCTCTATCTCATACGATTTACTTTGAACTTGACTGCTGTAGACATCCCAACTTAAATTGACAGCAAGGACCGGAATCATACATACCATCAAAGCCGTACCGATCTGCTTCTTGGACGTTTTTACACTCAAGCTTCGAACAGGGGTTTCAATGAAATGAACAGAAAGGTAAGCGAGCACACAGGTAATCAAAATAATGCTAATTCCCGCAAGCGCCGAAATTTCATCAGTGTCAAAGTAGGTATAATAAAAAATAAGCAAAGGCCAGTGCCACAAATAAAACCCATAGGATATACCACCGAATTTAAGCAGCAGCTTCGATCCGAGGAATCGATCCACCCCAAAACCGCCACTGTTCTCGGCTGAAATAATTACCAGAATAACCCCGGTTGTTGGCAAGAGGGCTACATAACCAGGAAAAACACTCGATACTGGTAATACCATCCCAGTGAACACGATAATCGCAAGTCCCAGCCAGCCCATCACCATAGATCCAGTCTTTTTGAAAGAAAGATAAGGAATCAAAAGCGCCAACATTCCGCCAAGGCTGAATTCCCAAACTCTAGCAAAAGTATCAAAGTATGCCCACGGCTGATTAACGGCTGTTTTGTAAATCGAATACGCAAATGACAGCATAAACATCACAACGAGTACCCCGAGTAATGTTTTTCTAACAGGTGTCTTCAAAAGCTTCTTTGCTATGTAATAGGCAAGCATAATTACCAGTGGCCATGTGATATAAAACTGACCTTGAATGGACAATGCCCAAAAGTGTTGAAAAGGGCTGGCCTGATTATTTTGTGCTAAGTAATCCACTGAGCTGAATGCCAGCTGCCAATTTTGAAAATAGAGAGCTGACGAAAAACCTTCCGCAATAATCTGTTTCCACTGGGCTTCAGGCATAATCCAAATGGACCCAACCAGTATGAATAAAATTACCGTAAACGCTACAGGAAAAAGTCTTCTGCCAAGTCCTAATAAATATTCTCCAATATGGATTCGTCCTTCTTTCACCATCTTCGACAGCAAAGAAGTCGTAATTAAGTACCCGGAAACGATGAAAAAGACATCCACTCCGCCTGATACCGACCCTAACCAAATATGGTAAATGGCCACTAACAGTGCTGCAATTGCCCTTACTCCTTCGATTTCTGGCCGAAATCTTTTTTCAGGTGCTCGTAAATCGTTCAATTGTACACACTCCTTCTATGGGAACTGCCCCTGCGTTCTTTATGTACCTTGAACAATCTTAACATGGATTTACTAGATTCGTGCTTTTCTGACTAGTTTTTTAGAATGAATTTACATTTTATTGCCCAGTGATCAGTTTCTATTCAACAAAAAAGAACCGGAGTCGACCCCCGGTTCTTTGTCATTATTTCAAAATGTTCTGAGCTAATTGCGCCAATGGATCAGCCACATCGACAACGTCAGATCCTCCAAGAAGAATATAATTGTGAATCTTTCTCGCATGAATCGACTGCTCCATTGCGGCAGGTAAACTTTCTTCTCTCACTAACAGAAGCGGTGCGTTTTTCTTCGCAGCTAGCACCGAGCCAGTTAGAGCATCGGCATAATTGTATCCTGTTGCAACAAGCGCCTGTTGATCACCAAGGTCAAAGGTATCGATGATGTCAGCCGCCGTTTCAAACCGTGTAGGACCTGAAATTCGGTCCACTTTGCCATTGAATTCTTTAAGGACAGCATTACTCACCACATCATCCCCACCAATCACATATACGTGGGATTGGTCCTTAAGGGCAGCTTTCGTTGCGGCAGGAGCAGCTTGAGGACGGGTCAATAGAATAGGAATACCTTGACGGGCCGCATATGGAGCAACCGCCAGTGCATCCGGATAATTCAGACCTGTCGTCAACACGACCTCGCCTTTATCGGACCCGAGCTTATCTGCAATCAATTGAGCCGTTTCATAGCGATCTTTTCCGCCGATCCGCGTCACAGTATCCAAATTCATCATTGTTAATTCATCTTCTACAGTCTTGCTTACAGCCGCTTCGCTGCCAAGAATAATCACACGATCGGCATGAAGTCTCTCAATCTCTTCTTTTGTTGACGCATCCAATGAACCCGTTCGCGTCAAAAGGATAGGTGCATTATACTTATAGGCTAAAGGAGCACCGGCCAGCGCATCTGGAAAATCGAAGGCCTTGGCCAACACGACTGTATCAGCACCATTCTGCCAGCCCTTCTCAGAAATATCGATAGCTGTTTCAATTCGTGTTTCACCTTTTAAGCGTGAAGTCACGGGCTCTATTGCACCGGAAGCGACAAAACCTTCGCGTCCGTCATCAAGTTTCACGTGATAACGAACCCACTGACGTCCCGGTGATTGATCAGAAGTATCATAAAAAATGGTTGCATCTTTAATTTCTACGACTTCACGTTGATCAAGCTTTTCTCCACCTTGCCCATTCTTCGTATCTCTCAGCCACGTTCCTTCGATCGTCAAAGCTTTATCTTCAACTTCATACATCTGCCTTGACTCTGTTAGAGGAGCCGAGACCTGGTAGTGCATTTGGTTGAAGTTTAAATCGGAATCATCGTCATTCGGGTCATATGTAAAGTCGTTTTTTTCTAAAGGAAGGGACTCTAATCCCAGACCATTATTATATTCCTTAATAGAGTCAAACACTTTCTCCTGATAAGCGGACTCATTTACTTCTCCGTCCTTACGCCTAATCGGACTGTTCACTTCTTTCACTCCATTATAGGCAAGCACCGCAAAGTACCAATGTTCAATCGTATCTTTGGAGTTATCATTGACCGTTGGAATCACACCACGGACACCAAGGTTCCACTTATCATTCAAGATATCGAGCCCAACGTTAATGTTGTACTGAATATCGTTCTTCAATTTTTCTTCATCATACCCCTTATCGGTGACTTGCATGATGCCAATACCACCATCGTCTTGGAGGTTCGGTTCCGTTTGATCTTCATCTACCCATTGCTTCCAAGTAGATTCCGAAAATGCAACAGCTTTGGCTACTTCCGGCGGGATGCCCCGTTCTAAAGCGCTCTCAGTTAACATCTCATTAATATCACTGCATGTTACCTCTGCATCACTTTCCGCACATGGATAATTATCATTGGCTGATAGTGTTACAGAGTCTCCAACCGCAGCAAACGCCTGGTATGGAAATAAACTAAACACGAGTGTTAGTGTCAGTAAAAATCCGGTTATTTTTTTCATCATACCCCTCCTGAGCAAATATACACATCTATTATACTACCATTTCTACATAAAAATGGAAGGTTAACTCAGACATTTATACTATTACAATCCTAAAAAATTACTATGAATCTAAAATTTAGAATGCTCTTAAATCATCATCCGAGGCAAGGGAATAGTATCTGTTAACAAGTGTGTAGAGCCAGATTTCGTCCATTACATTGAGAGGGAATATAATAACAAAAGCACCTTTTCCCTAAAAGGCAGGAAAAGGTGCTTGGATAAAAATATGCATCTCTTTTATTGAATCTTCATCTATCTTTAAAAGGGTTTTTCCTCGGCTATATTCTCTCCCTAAAGGCTTGCGGTCACAACTTTTGAGGGAGCCGTCTTCCATGTTCTGATGTTACTTTTTCTGGTTATATTGGCAGAGGCGCATGCGCTGACACAAAACCTCTTTCCACAAGTTCATCCCAAAAAGCTTTCGGAATTTCCCGTTGGATCATCTCCAAATCTTCCTTGATCCGATCTGGGCGCGTTGAGCCAGGGATGACCGATTTCACCGCTGGATGAGCTGTTGTAAATTGGAGTGCAGCTGCTTTTAACGGAACATTGTACTTTTCACCAATCTCTTTCAATTGATTGACTCTACCAATGATCTCCGCTCCGGCTTTTTCATAGTTGTAATGATCGCCGCCCAACAAAACGCCGGAGTTATAAGGGCTGCCGACAACGATGTCTACATCCTTCTCTTCTGCCATTGTCATCATACGCTGCAGCGCGCGGTCGTGCTGCAGAAGCGTATATTGCGTTGCGGATAAGCAGACATCCGGCTTTGTCTCCTCAAGCTCCATCGCAAGTTCGATCGGTTCTGTCGTGTTGACACCAAGGCCCCATGAGCGGATGACTCCTTCTTCACGAAGACGGGACAACACACGGAAAGCTCCGGTTCTAGCTTCTTCAAATTTAGCGACCCATTCATCTCCGTGGAAGTCAGGAGAAACGTCATGTACGAAGACCATATCTAAACGGTCCGTTTTCAGACGTTCAAGACTTTGCTCGATCGATCTCTTCGTTGCATCTTCTGTATAATCGGTAATCACTTTATTGTTACGGCCATGTTCAAATAGCCCTTCGTTTTCTTCTGTCTCCTCCGTCATATAACGACCTACTTTTGTGCTTAACACATAGTCATCCCGGTTGTATTTCGATAACACGTCACCGACACGCATTTCAGCTAAACCTGCACCATAAAAAGGGGCGGTGTCAAAATAACGGACACCCTGATTCCACGCAGTTTGAATCGTTTCACGGGCTTCTTCTTCAGGAACATCCCTGAACATGTTTCCTAAAGGTGCTGTGCCAAGTCCAACTTTATGTTTCAAAGCATCCTCCAGTGATTTCATGTGCTTTTCCTCCTTTGATCGAATCATAATAGTTGTATATCCAACTATTAGGTCTACCAAACATGATCATAAGGACACCCCCCTCATCAGGAGGAAGGTACATCCAATGCCATTTTCAAGTAATCTACGAACAAAGCGGACTGCTCCTTCAGCTTCACTTTCTCCTCCGGTAAAATTGCATGATCGAGCGCAAGACCGTCGATAAAAGTGATGATCGACCGGGCTACAAGTTCGCTGTCGTAGCGGTCACTGAACTCACCTGATTTTTGCCCCTTTTTAATAAGGTCATCATAAATTCGCAGCCCCATCTCATACCGTTTTTCCCCATACGCACGTCTTCGTTCATCATTTCGTCCCGTAATGAAAAATTCCAGCTTACTTGGTGCGAGTGGATCCATCTCTGTATCAGGACTTCCGTCTTCTCCGAACAAAAGCTGCATAAGCAAACTCCAGTAAGATTCTACTTTTTCCAGAGAATCTTCTGTCGCTTCCGCTTCTTCCGTAAGTCCTTCTTCAAGCAAAGCTTCAAATAGGTCTTCCTTATTTGAGAAATATTGATAGAGCCCACCACGGCTGACGCCAGCCGCCTCCATGACATGCTTCATTGTCGTATGCTCGTAACCATGCTCGATGAAAACCTGCCTCGCTGCTTCTAGAATGTCAGCTCGTCGTTGCTTCAGGTGTTCCTTGCTCACTCGTGGTGACATGCCCCTTTCCTCCTTCCACTTTTCGCTTTGTAATAAATCCGATGACGGATACCAAAACAAGGAGACTAGCCGTAATCGTAAACGTCGGAATGACACCGATCATTGTTGCTATCCAGCCTCCGACGAGGGGACCGATGATTGTCGCTGTCGTCATGACACTGTTGATGACTCCAAATACGCGCCCGGTCATATGGACAGGGGTGTTCACCTGGACGGTCGCCTGGAATGGAACAAATATCAGACTTGCCGAGAAACCCGCGGTGAATCCGAGACCCGGTCCCCAAAGGATCGAATAGTGGAGGTCATAAAAGGTAAGCATCCCCATAATCCCAAAACTCGCTCCAATTCCACAGACCCCAAGAAGCATGAGGGGGTAGGCTTTATAATCTGTTTTCTTTGCTAACAAAAAGCCCGCTAAGAACATCCCAAGTCCAGAACCCGTCACAAGATAACCGAACAGATCAGGAGACGCGTACGTCAGTTCACGAATTAAGACAATAAGCTGGGAATCAGCTGATTGGAGAATCAGTAGGCTGATCCCAACGAGAATTAAACCCGTCATCATAAAACGGCTCGATTTTAGAAAAGAGAAGCCGAGCATGAACTCTTCCTTGAACGACCCTTCCTCTTTTTCTTCTTCGGTCGTTTCAAGAGGGAGCGCATTTGGAACAAACAAAAGGATGACCGCAGAGACGAGGAACGTTGCCGAGTCGATGATGAATACTTGCTGAGCACCGAAAACCGTGACAAGCAACCCACTAACGAGCGGTCCGAGGATTTTCGTCGATGAGTCAATCATCGAGGTAATCGACATCGCCCCTTTCATATCTTCCTCCGGTACGACTTCCTTCAACTTCCCGTTTTTCGCAGGGATGAAGACAGCGGAGAAGATCCCGACTGTAAGCAGCGTTGCATAAACCATCCAAAGCGATGTCGCGACCGTCAAAATAAGGATCAAAACCGCCCTTATGATATCAGAGACAATCATGAGCGTTTTACGGCTGAAGCGGTCAGCTACCATGCCGGCAACCGGTCCGAACAAAGCCATCGGC
The DNA here is from genome assembly GCF_019599545.1 of Halobacillus sp. Nhm2S1. GTDB lineage: Bacteria > Bacillota > Bacilli > Bacillales > Halobacillaceae > Halobacillus. The sequence goes on from NZ_JAIEZV010000002.1 coordinate 980,198, forward strand.
ACAGCCAAACACAAAAAGATAAACGACACTTCAAGCGGTGATGCATCCCATTTCAACCCGACAAGCGTGATAATCGCGACGATACTGAGCCAATCGCCGATGCTCGAGATGGCTTGTGCGGTCATCAAGGTCATATACCCTTTGTTCTTCCATAAACGTTCCATTGGTTGGACCCCTCTCATTTTAAACGACACCGGTGTCGTTTTGTTAGATTTATTATATCGACACTAGTGTCGTTTTGCAACTGTTTTTTTATAAAGAGTGAAATTGCCCATAAAAAAGCATGAAGGCAAAATGATTACCTCCACGCTTTATCAGGTCTGGTTCAAATCCCTTTCGTATTCATCAAAACGACTCTCCAACCATCAGGATCTTCTATCGTCACACCCTTTTCTTCCCAATATGGATTCTCAGATTCCACTTCTTTATATCCCATCTGACGAAGCCTTTCTGTTACCTCCATCACCTCGCTCTGCTTTTCTATATAAAAAACGAGCAAATTATCTTTAGTCGGCGCAGGGCAGGGGCTGCCGGCTTCATGCCTAGTAAACTCGAGATGGTAGGGAAGACCGGGCAATCCATAAACTACTCCCTCATACCCCCTGTGACCTGCGAAGTCTGTCAGTCTTTCTAAACCAAGTCCGGACTCATAAAAATCAATCACCTTTTCAAATTGATCGGTCGGTCTCGCTATTCTTATTTGTGATGCTTCAAATCTTGGAAACTTCATTCATCTCCTCCTATTTGTATAGACGCACTTGTTACAGGAACCGCAGACCTCTTTTAAACCAATTGTAATTGATTTAGAAGAATAGCCCATTAGAGGAAAGAATGAAATCCTTGTACAACTTTGGACTGAATAAGAAGAAGGACATTGACTTCTTGTTAGAGGACGTTAAAGCAGCGTTAGAGGACATTGATCTCGAGTTAAGGAACATATTAACCAATAAGACAAAAAAAGCGCCCTTCCACCTGTGTGGAAAAAGGCACTTTTCACTACGCTTAAATATTCACAGGACTCTCTTCCTGCTCCTCCGTCAACCCCAGCGTTTCTTCTGTTGTCGCATGAATTTCACGGATCAATTCTGGATTTTCAACTAAATCTTTCCCATACGAAGGAATCATTTCTTTAATCTTCGGTTCCCATTCTTTCACCTGCTCTGGGAAACACCTTCCCATCAGCTCAAGCATGACGGAAACAGCTGTCGATGCTCCTGGAGAGGCACCAAGTAAGGCGGCGATGGATCCATCTGCGGAACTGACGACTTCCGTTCCGAATTGAAGGGTTCCTTTCCCACCGCCTTCCGTATCCTTGATGACCTGCACCCGTTGGCCTGCAGTGACGAGATCCCAGTCCTCTGCTTTAGCCGTAGGGATGAATTCACGCAATTCTTCCAGTCGTTTTTCTTTGGATTGGATGACCTGCTCGATCAGATACTTCGTCAAGGAAGCGTTCTTCACTCCTGCCGCTACCATTGTAGCTAAGTTATCCTTTTGGACGGAGGTAATCAAATCAAGCAGCGATCCGGTTTTCAAAAATTTAGGCGAGAAACCGGCAAACGGTCCAAAAAGTAAGCTCTCTTTGCCGTCAATGAAACGAGTGTCCAGGTGGGGCACCGACATCGGTGGGGCGCCGACTTTGGCCTTTCCATACACTTTCGCACGGTGTTCGGAAATGACCTCCGGATTGTTGCACACCATAAACAAACCACTGACAGGGAATCCACCAATCTGTTTGGATTCGGGAATGCCTGTTTTCTGAAGCAAGTGCAAGCTTCCTCCACCGCCCCCGATGAAGACAAAGTTGGACTTATGAAATTCTATCTTGTTGTTTTGGAGATCGCGCACTTTCACTTCCCACGATCCGTCTTCTGCACGCTTGATATCTTCAACGCTGTGTTTATAGTTGATCTCAAGGTTTTCTTTTTCCAAGTGATCGAACATCTTCCGCGTCAATGACCCGAAGTTTACGTCCGTCCCCGCATCAATCTTCGTTGCGGCGATTGGTTCTGTGATTGTCCGGTTCTTCATAATAAGCGGAATCCAATCTTCCAGTTTGTCTGGATCATCCGAAAACTCCATGTCTTTAAACAACGGGTTCGTAACCATTGTTTTAAAGCGCTTTCTCAAGAAATCAACATTGTTTTCCCCCTGCACAAAACTCATATGCGGCAAAGGCATGATAAAGTCATTCGGGCTACTGATCCGGTTGTTTTTTACGAGATAAGACCAAAATTGCTTCGAGACTTGAAACTGTTCATTCACTTTAATGGCTTTTGACATATCGATTGTACCGTCAGGATTTTCGTTCGTGTAGTTCAGCTCACAAAGGGCTGCATGGCCTGTACCTGCATTGTTCCATACATTAGAACTTTCTTCTCCTGCACTTCCAAGCCTTTCAAACACGCGAATGTTCCAGTCCGGCACCAATTCTTTAAGCAAAGATCCCAATGTCGCACTCATGATCCCTGCACCAATTAAAATCACATCTGTCTTCGAGTATTTTTTGCTCATTTCCCTTTCATTCTCCCTATTATCAGATATTTTTATCTATGTTCAGTGTATCACTATTATCGAAAAATTAAAATATTTGGAAGCCCTTCCGTTTGCGGTTTCGCCAGGGACACTTTCCTGAGGGAAAGAAAACATCGCACCATCAGCCTATTCAAATAAGGGGAGGAGGGTTCAGCACTGTGATGTTTTTTCTCAGTACCTTGAGATCAGACTTTTATCTGGATGAAATAATAAAAAAGTGTCTGCGCTCTTAAGAGAGGCAGACACTTTTTTCACATAAACAATAACGTTAATCCAGGAGCCAGTACGGATACAATAACGGCACTCAACACCATCGCAATCGTACTGACAGAACCTTCAAGTGGATCCCGCTCCATTGATGTCGCTGTTCCGATTGCATGGGAGGCACTCCCCATGCCGACCCCTTTTCCAAGCGGATGGGTCAAACGGGAAAAGCGCATGACCACAGGGTGAATCAGCACCCCGCCTATTCCAGCAATCATGACAAAGACAGCCGCGAGCGGCATGACGCCACCGCTTGATTCCGCAATCGACATCGCGACAGGTGTGGTCACCGATTTCGGAACAATCGAGTGGATGATCAACTCACTGAATCCCGCCCACTTGCTGAGCAAAAGTCCAGAAGTCACACCAATAAACGCGCCCACTGAAGTTCCTACTAAAATTGGCAGAAGCATCTTTTTCAAAAGATCACGGTACTGGTAAAGCGGGAAAGCAAGCGCAACGACTGCAGGCCCAAGCAAGTGATCGATCCACCTGCCGCCAAGCATATACGTATCATAGGAAAGACCGAACACCAGTAAAAGAATGATGATGGTTACGGTCGACAGAATGATCGGGGCCGTATAGATGCGGCGGAATCTGCGATAAACGAACAATGCCCCTTGATAGATAAGAATCGTCATGAAGATAACAGCCGAAGCCAGAAGAAGACTATTCATGAGCAGCCTCCCTCCTTCTTGCCATCCATTGGGCAACTACCCCTGAAATCCCCATCACCAAGGCCGTACTCAATAGGCCGATGAAAACTAACAAAACCCCTTTTCCTTCAAAAACATACGCATAGCTCATAACCCCGACAGTTGCGGGTATGAAAAAGAACGGGAGGTGTTTGATCATGAACCCTACGCCCTGTTTAAACCAATTTTCGGGAACAAGTTTGAGAGACAGGAACGCAAACAAGATTACCAGACCGATGACACTGCCCGGGATGAATAAGTTGAATGTATTTTGTATGAGTGTTCCGAGCAGGTAAATGATATATAACCCTGCAATTTGTACAATGATAGCGACTGCTTTTGACACGTGTGATCCTTCTTTCTAGTGGTGATATGGAAGTTTTATTCTTTTATTATATAGGAATCTAAAGAGCATACAAAAATCCTGCTTTTTATGCTTACTGTTCTTACGGCAGAAAGCGTAGGGACATTTTTTCATGACATGAACTTTAGATTATGGACGATATAGTAATATTCTTCTATATTATTTCGTAATTATCTTTTCAAGATATGTGCGCGACATTCCGCCCGTATGGTGGGTTTGAAATTTTCTACAATAATGATGAGCCGGTGATTGTATCAGAAGAAGTGGGAAACTCGACCCAAGCCCAGCGGTTTTGAATGACCGATAAAAAGTGCCTGTTCCCTTAATGGGGAGCAGGCACTTTTTATTTTTCACTCTACCTTCAATTGAATCCCTTTGCTCTTCGCCAAGTCGTCGGCCACAATAGCTACCCCTTCCACTTTATTTCCCGGTGTGACTTTCGGCTGGACAGATGGGTTCAGAGGATAGGTTTTACCATCAAACTTGACCTGAGCGAAAAAGTCTTCCATTCCCCCTCCAGCCACATACATAATCAGATCCCTATAGCCCTTAGTCGTTGTATTGGACACAATGACAGGGTTCCTAACAAGGGAGAATCGAGAAAGTATTTGATAGGCACCCTCTTGTTCTTTAAGAATGACAGCACTGCATCCACCCGTTCCACAGACCAATGGACCAACTAAAAAAACGAAAACCTCTTGAACCCCATCGTTATTCAAATCGATTCTATTATAATAATATCTGATGTTTTCTTCAGATAGTTTGAAATTATATTCCCCTTCAATGGCAGCTTCCAATTTTAGATCCCTTTCTGTTTCTGAACAAACATAGGTGAGCGAAGAAAAATCGATTCCCTTTTTATTGGAAAAAGGTTCATACTCACAAAGACTCCTTTTTATATTCATGAGTTCATCCCTTGAAGGATAGGGGTATTCAAATGCTAAAGCACGAGCAATAGACTTGTGAGCTTCCGATTTACGTCCTAACTTTATTTGGGCATCAGCTAAATAATACCAATACGTAGAAGAATCATATTCTCTTAAAAGGGCGCTGTAATACTGTTCCACCTTTTTAAAATAAGAGGGATACACGTCTCTCGCCCTCTCAAACCCTTCACGACCTAAACGGAAAACCTCTACAATGAAAGCCAAACCGGTATCATGATTCCATAGAGCGATTTCGTAAAGTCCGTCTCCTTCTGGACCGGGATCCATGTCCTCCACATCAATCATACTGAAGTATTGATTACCTTTAACTAAATCTCTAAACCCTCCATTTTCCCATTGGTAAACGCTGAGGTCTGCCCAAATTGATCCTACTTGCCAACCGACAAGGATGTTGTATTCGTTTCTGTTTTTTAGTGGAGCCGCCCCTAAGGACATGACCCCATACCCTTTACCTTTTTTCGTATCAGCTACGTACCATCCAACTGGTCCTTGCTTCAGAATCATGAGATAGTTTTCACCACGCCAGTAGTAGATGCCTGCGACCTCTAGAACTCCATCCCCATCAAGATCTGCACTTAATAAGGCTTTCTTGGGTTTGGGTGCTGCTAACTGAACCATGGTGGCTGTCGGGGGCAGGAAACGTTTGAAGATACTCCCTTCGCCTTCTTTTTTGCCCATAAGGTGTCACCCCTTTATTAATCAATATATGTGAGTATGGATGCGGCATGTAAAACACCTTCCCCATTTTATGAGCGCTCAAGGCAGTCTTATTGGCATCAGTACAGGTCTCTTTTCCAGCTCCCCACCTTAGAAAAATAATTATTCCAATATAAAGTTTACCTCTTATTTTATAGGGTATAAGTTATCCATCAGAAGACCTAAAATTAAGTTCAATTCACTTGGAATTAAAAATAAAACAAACCTTTTCTACTAGGAGGATATTCACATGAGAATACAAAATTTATCTCTATTTAAAGAATGCTTTGGAGCTGTAGAAGGAGAAACGCAAAACCTTGGAAATGCAAACCTTACCCAGTTGCAGGCAGGATCAATTAAATTCGAATCTAAAGTCCCCCAGCTGGAGTACATGTGCTTGATGATGGAAAATATGGTCTTGATGAAAAAGTTGAAAGGGAATGTTTACGCCGGATTTCAAAAGTTTTCTCGTGCAAAAAATGTGATTGAACGTTTCCAGGCGATGACCGAATACTCCAATGTGTACATATTTGGCGAAGAGGATGCACCTGTGGATCCAAATGACGGTATCCATTACATAGCCCTTCCACCGAACAGTGAATTAATCAGAGAATGGTTTCTTGTCATCGACGCTCCAAACTTTAAATCCATGATGGTTGCTTATGATTTGGACGGATTCGGAGTGCACGAAGTGGAGGAAGGACGTAATTTTAGAGGAGCCAAATCTTCCAGCCCCAAAGTCATTAACCATGCGTCCAGCTTATTGGAAAACCATACGAAGCCCATCACAGAACTTGCTTAAAAGATTTCTTGAGGGGGGAAGGCATCTCCCCTCTTTATTTTATTTAAGGAGATGAACACCTACATGACCACACCGTCCAAATTACAACGTATGACAACCATCGGTATTTTGTCTGCCATCAGTATTTTACTTTATTACATCAAGTTTCCCGTCCCATTCTTCCCTCCCTTTCTCACTTTGGATGTTAGTGATATTCCAGCCTTAGTCGGAGCCATCACACTCGGACCTGTAGCGGGGATTCTCATTCAGCTCTTAAAAAACATCGTGGACTACATCTCCCATGGAAGCTACGTCGGCTTACCTGTAGGACAGGTCGCCAACTTTTTATCAGGGTCTTTAATGGTAGGATTAATCGGGACATTTTACCACTTCAGAAAAAAGATTCATATAAGCAGTTACATCTTATCTGTGCTTCTTTTTATAACATCTATGTATCTCTTGAATTACTACTTTATCCTGCCTTCAATCATGAACCTTATGGGAATCAGTGAAGCACAATATGTAGAGGGCTTCACCCAGTTCAACCCAATGGCCACAGACTTTACGACAGCCGTTCTTTTCGTTATTCTTCCTTTTAATTTAATAAAAGTTGCCATGGTCTATTCTATTGGGCTTCCTTTCTCTTTACGTTTACAACGCTCGATCCAACCAGAAAGGAAGAATCTAGCCGCATGAGAAAGAATACGATTCAACCCCCATGGTTTTACATAATGGCCATCTTTATGTATGGAATTGGAAGCTTCTCTTTACCTTTTTTCCTGTCGCCCCTGTTAAGTTTCGCAGGATTTTTGGTGATCAGTATCCTTCTCGCAATCTCCTATTGGTTAAGACAGAAAAGAAACAAAGAGGGCCATGACGAAGATATTCAGGAAGAAGCAGTGTCAACAGTAGACCATCAGGCGATTACTGCTTCATTGGAAGAGTTGAGACATATAGAAGCTCACAGTGAACATTTGAATACAATGAACCAACAGTCTTCGGAAACATCCGAACAAGTCAATCAACAACTCATGACAATGGTAGAGAACATTCAAACTGAACAAGACCATCTCAACGATTTTCAAAAACAAATGGAAACCATTCAGGGAATGATCGATTCTTTAGGAAATACCATCAAGACATCTGCGGAGACCTCTGAAACCGTACGAACCCTCTCGACCAGCGGTAAAGAAAAAGTCGATCAATTCAATGCTGTCTTCTCAGAAATCCTTCAAGCCACAGAGCAGTTTGGAAACTTTAATGAGAGACTACTTTCTCAAATGAAAAAGGTCACAGAGGCTCTCGGATCCATTGAATACATTTCAAACCAAACCAATCTACTAGCTTTAAATGCATCCATCGAGGCCGCTCGAGCTGGTGAGCATGGGAGAGGATTTGGCGTGGTCGCTGATGAAATACGAAAGCTTTCCGCCCAGGTGAAAGAGAGTGCAAGCGATATTGAGACGGTAATCAGTCATGTCAATCACAGCATTGCAGAGCAAAAGCAGTCGTATCAAACCGAAACCATAACATTATATGTGGGGAAAGAAAAAGCAGAAGAAATGACCCAGATCTTTGACGAGGTGTTGGGTAATATTTCAACACTCTATCATCAATCGACTCAAGTTCAAGCCCTTTCCGATGAAGTCTTGGAAGAAAAACAGGCAACGCAGAATAAATTTAATGCCATTCATGAATTGACCGTTCAACTTTCTGCACACACCGAAGGATCTTCAGAAAAAATTATGGAACAGCAAGCTACTATGATGGAACTGGACATGACGGCTATGACGATGACACAGCACATTCAAGAAGTGAAACAAACTCTTCAGCAGTATAGATCGAACACAGAAAATGTTCGTTGGTTAAGGCCTAGTGAAATGAATAAACGAAAAGAAGAAAAAATAAGCTCTTGACCAGTACTTAATCCTTGAACCCTTTCTCTAGATAAAGAGGGAGTATGCGAAAATAAATGGTCAAGTGGCTCCATATACCGGTTATACCGGTTATACCGGTTAATCTAATAATAGGGGCTATCCTTCTTTGAATTTTGATGCAAAGGAGAGATTTACAGGGAAATACACATCACATATATCATGATTCGTTTTATAGTAGACAAAAGACTGCATCACTATTGAATAGTGATGCAGTCTTTTTTATTTGCCGAAATCTAGATAGGGGAAAACTCCATGTTCACACGGTAAAAGTTAATCAAAAAAATTGTCACTTATGATATGGCTCGTTTCGTATGATTTTGAATGCACGATACACCTGTTCCACCAACATCAGCCGCATCAACTGGTGCGGAAACGTCATATTCGAAAACGACAACCCATAATCACTTCGCTCCAGGACCTCATTACTCAACCCAAGCGAACCTCCAATCACAAACGCTACTTTACTTTTCCCGTACGTAGCAAGCTCGTCCATTTTCTTCGCCAGCTTCTCGGATGTGAGTTGCTTGCCTTCAATTTCTAATGTAATGACATATGTATCCTGTGAAATCTTTGAAAGGATGCGCTCTCCTTCTTTTTGCTTCACTTCCACCATTTGCGCTTCACTTAAGTTTTCTGGTGCTTTTTCATCTGGGACCTCAATGACATCCACTTTCGCATAGGGGCCGAGCCGTTTCACATATTCTGCGATTCCCTGCTTCAGATATTTCTCCTTTAACTTCCCAACACTAATAATCGTAATCTTCATGCCGTATTCCTCCGTCAAGCTTATTTGTCTCTAGTGTACCACGAAGTGGATTTCCATAATTAGACGTACCAGGTCATACAGAAAATGGGAATTATTCATAAGTGTCCATGATCAACATAGACATGGATTGTAAGCCACTAATTCCTAAAGAGGAGATGACAGCATGAGTGAATTCAAGAAGAACAACGACTCTAGGGAAAATGAGCAGGCCAAGAAGAAAGATGATGGATTTGTCAAAGGGGTATCCAAAGAAGCCAATGACTTCATTCATAATACAGTCGACACCTCTGGCAAGATTATTAAGTCGATTACGGGTGAAGGTGGGTTGATTGGGAAGACGGTAGATTCTTCCGGTGATATCGTTAAGAAAGCCTCTGAGAAAGGTTCAGATGTCATCGGAAAGACCGTGGACAATTCTTCCAAAGCGTTTAAATCGATTAAAGACAAGACGTTCAACAGAAAGAAATAGATCGTATTACAAAGGAACCCGGGTTTCGGCGGGTTCTTTTTTTATATCAAACAGACCAGGTCATCCAATATATGGATGACCTGGTCTGCTGTTAAATAATGGTTGTTCGACTCTTATAGAATTCCAATCGTGTTCAATAAAATAACGAAAGCAACAGAGATCACCGGAATGAGTACAGCAACGACAAAAATATCCTTATAGCTGTCTTTATGCGTCATTCCCGTAATCGCAAACAGTGTCAAGACCGCTCCGTTATGTGGAAGCGCATCGAGACCACCGGAAGACAGAGAAGCTACGCGGTGAAAAGCTTCCGGACTGATTCCAGTGTTCATGGCGATTTCATAATACTTAGAACCCAGTGCTTCAAGGGCAATTCCCATCCCGCCGGATGCGGAACCGGTTGCACCTGCGAGCACGTTAACAGCGATTGCTTCTGAGATCAATGGGTTTCCTTTAATGCCCATCAGCAATTGTGTCAGGTTGGCGAATCCAGGGACTTCACGTACGACTGTACCGAACCCGACCGCGGCACTCGTGTTGATGATGGCAATGACGGAACCGCCCGCTCCACTGTTCATGGATGGGATGAACTTCTTGTACATTGTCACATTCAGGAGCATGATGAGTACGATTCCCGAAATCAATGCCGTGACAACGTCCCAGTCTAATAGATTCAATGTAAGAAGAACCGTTAATAATGGCAAAAGGGACAAGAAGAAGTTCGGTGTTTCATCAGGTTGATCCATTTCATTCTTTTCTTTCGGTTCTGTGAAAACCTCTCCTTGAGCGACAAGTTTCTTCTCACGCCACCTCAGGTAAAAGTAACCTCCACCACCCATGATGATACCCGCTATTATACCCATGACAGGGGCTGCCATGGCATCCGTCTGGAAGTATTCCATCGGGATCAGGTTCTGAATTTGCGGTGAACCCGGAAGAGCTGTCATCGTAAACGTAAACGCTCCTAATGCGACAGTAGCAGGAATTAGCTTTCGACTGATGTTCGCTTCACGGAACAGGGATAGTGCCAATGGATAGACCGCGAAAACAACGACGAAAAGACTGACTCCACCATACGTCAGAACTGCGGCAGATACGAGCACCCCTAAAATCGCACGCTGTGTACCAATCAATTTTGTAAAAGCGACCGCGACGGATCGGGCCATCCCTGTGTCTTCCATCAGTTTTCCGAAAATGGCTCCGAGCATAAAGACCGGGAACCAGTCTTTAGCGAAGGCGACGAATCCGCCCATGTATGTATCTTTATAAGCTTCGAGTAGATCAAGACCGCCGGTGAGGGCGACGACACCAGCTGCGATGGGCGCCACCCAGATGATTGACCAGCCTAAGTAGGCGAGGGCCATCAATACGGCAAGTCCGAGAAAAATTCCGAGCATGGTTTTTCCTCCTTATGTTTATTGAGTCTCGACGACCATGGCGATGCCTTGACCGCCGCCGATGCATAACGATGCGACGCCGTAACGTCCACCTCTTCGTTTAAGTTCCTTGATCATCGTGTACAATACACGCGTGCCGCTTACGCCGATCGGATGACCGAGGGCAATCGCTCCCCCGTTGACGTTCACTTTGTCACGGTTGAGACCCAGTTCTTTTTCAACGGCAAGGTATTGAGATGCAAACGCTTCGTTTACTTCGATGAGGTCCATATCATCAAGTGAAAGCTCTGCTTTTTCCAAAGCCTGACGAATCGCTGGTGCAGGACCGATGCCCATGTATTCAGGTTCAACGCCGGCAACGGACCACGAAAGGATCTTAGCGATCGGCTGAACATTGTGATCGCTCACATAATTTTCGCTTGCTAAAACAACAGCACCCGCTCCGTCATTAATTCCACTCGCGTTCCCGCCTGTCACCGTGCCGTCCTTTTTGAAGGCAGGCTTCAGCTTGGATAAGGATTCAGGGTTGGTATCTTCACGTATATGCTCATCTTGATCGACTACCTTTGTGCCTTTACGTGTCTTAATTTCAACAGGGACGATTTCATCTGCAAATTTTCCAGTGGAACGGGCTTCCGCTGCAAGCTTGTGGCTGCGTGTCGCATACTCATCCTGTTGTTCTCTTGAAATTTCATACTTCTCCGCAAGGTTTTCACCGGTTACACCCATACCCGCCCCGATGTACTCATCCGTCAAGGCGGCCCAGAGCATGTCGTCAACTTTCGGTGTACCGAGCTTGGTGCCAAAACGGCTGCCGCGCATCGCGTGAGGGGCAAGGCTCATGCTTTCCACACCACCAGCTAAAGCCGTTTCCCCTTCCCCAAGCTGAATGGACTGGGCTGCCGATATGACGGATTGCATGCCTGATCCACACAAACGGTTGACCGCGAGAGCCGGGCTAGTGTGCGGCACGCCTGTTTTCAAGGAAATGTGTCGTGCTAAGTAAGGTGCATTTTGAGAAGAATGGATGACATTCCCCATGATGGTGAGATCGATATGTTCTGCGGAAATACCGCTTCGTTTCAATGCTTCTTTACTTGCTGTTACGCCTAAATCGGTCGGGTCGACGTCTTTCAGAGAACCTCCGAACGTACCAAATGGGGTGCGGGCCCCTTCTACGATATAGACTGGTTTCATGTAAAAATCCCCTTTCGTTTATTGAGCCGTATAACCGCCATCGATGACGACCGCTTGGCCTGTGACTCCTTTGGATTTGTTGCTTGCAAGGAACAGCGTGTAATCCGCAATTTCCTGAACGGTCAAAAGACGCTTTTGTGGAACAAGCGGATAAATGACTTCTTCCAGCGCTTTTTCTAAAGAAACGCCACGGTTTTTAGCCAGATCCTCAAGTTGATTGCGCACAAGTGGCGTGTCAACGTAACCCGGACAGACTGCATTGACGGTGATGCCGTCTTCTGCACCTTCAAGAGCCGTCACTTTCGTAAGGCCGATGACCCCGTGTTTCGCACTGTTATAGGCAGACTTGCCGGCAAAACCAATTAAACCGTTGATGGACGCCATGTTGATGATGCGGCCGAATCCTTGTTTTTTCATAATCGGAAAAGCATGTTTCGTCGCCATGAACGGGGCAACCAACATGATTTTTGTGATCAATTCGAACTTCTCTGTTGGAAACTCTTCTATCGACGCAACGTGCTGCAATCCTGCATTGTTGACAAGCACATCAAGACGGCCGAGTTTTTCTACCGTTTCATCGATCGCACTCTGAATCTGTTCTTCTTTCGTTACGTCACAGACAAGTCCGATCGCCTGCAGTCCTTCCTGATTCAAACGATCCGCTGCTTCTTTCACTTTTTCCTCATTGATATCACTGAGTGCTACTTTTGCTCCGTTACGGGCGAATTCGGTTCCGATTTCATACCCGATTCCGCTCGCTGCACCTGTAATGAATACCACTTTGTTTTCAACCATGGGTGTTCCTCCTTATTTGCTGGATGGCATTTTTAAAAGTTCGTCACTGATGATGAGTTCTGCTTCTGTCTGTTCTTTGATTTCGTCTACCGTCCATCCTTCAGCAATTTCAACGAGCTTCAGGCCTTCGTCCGTTACGTCCATGACAGCACGATCAGTAATAATGCGGTCGACGACGCCTTTTCCTGTCAGCGGCAGTTTGCATTCCTTCAAGATCTTCGGATCGCCGTGCTTGTTAACATGATCCATGATAATGACGACCTTTTTTGAACCGTGTACGATGTCCATCGCACCACCCATGCCTTTAATCATTTTTCCTGGGATCATCCAGTTGGCAAGGTCTCCGTTTTCTGCAACTTCCATCCCGCCTAAAATGGCTAAGTCAAGGTGCTCCCCGCGGATCATGGCAAACGATTCCGCACTGTCGCAGTAAGCGGCACCGACAGACGCCGTCACCGTTTCTTTTCCGGCATTGATTAAATCGGGATCGACTTCATGCTCATAAGGAGAGCGGCCGATACCCAAGAGGCCGTTTTCCGATTGAAGCACGACTTCTTTATCCGGCTGGATGTAGTTCGCGACCATTGTCGGCATGCCGATTCCAAGGTTTACATAGTAACCGCTTTTAATTTCCTGCTCTGCTCGTCTGGCAATCATTTCGCGGATTGCCGCTTTATCTTTTTGTACTGCCATTGTTCATCTACCTCCTATTTATGCTTCTGCTTTTACCGTATAACGTTCAATTCGCTTTTCCTGCTGCCCTTCAATCAGTCCTTGCACATAAATGCCCGGCGTGTGAATCGCATCTGCTTCCAATTCACCCGGTTCGACGAGTTCTTCGACTTCTGCAATTGTCACGGCACCGGCTGCCGCCATCATTGGGTTGAAGTTGCGGGCGGTTTTGTTGTACACGAGATTTCCGTGACGGTCGCCTCTAAAGGCACGGACAAGACTGAAGTCCGCCGTCAACCCTTCTTGTAAAAGGTATTCCTTACCGTTGAATGTGCGTACCTCTTTGCCTTCCGCGATTGGAGTACCAACTCCCGCTGGTGTGTAAAAGGCCGGGATTCCCGCTCCACCTGCACGGATTTTCTCAGCCAACGTTCCTTGAGGCGTTAGTTCGACTTCAAGCTCACCTGCAAGTACCTGACGTTCGAATTCCTTGTTTTCTCCGACGTACGAGCCTATCATTTTATCAATCTGTTTATTTTTCAAAAGTAGTCCGAGTCCCCAATCATCGACACCGCAGTTGTTGGAGATGACCGTCAAATGCTTCACGTTCGATTCGACCAGGGCAAGAATCAAGTTCTCCGGTATTCCGACGAGCCCGAATCCTCCTACCATAATTGTTGAATGATCCTTTATATCTTTCACAGCTTCATGAAATGATGAATAAATTTGTTTCATGAGTCTTCACACTCCCTTCACCTATTTACATGCAAGTTTCATGCCAACTTTACGGTATTGATGCATCAAGGATTTTGAATCTTTTGTGAAATCTTTTTTACGGATTCATGGAAAGAGGCGCGCGCATTTAATGAAAACCCTTACATAAGCACATAAAAAGAACCATTCCAGAATTCCGGAATAGATTCCTGATTTCTGGAATGGTTAGAGATTGTATTTTTTCACTTTATCATATAGAGATGATTTTCCAATGCCCAGCCGTTTCGCAGCCAAACTTTTATCCCCCTCTGTTTCCTTTAACACTTTTTGAATCGCTTGTTTTTCGGTCTCTTCGACTATTTGTTTCAGCGTTTCCGCCTCGTGAGCAGGAGCAGATTCCTTTTGAAGATGAGCAGGAAGATCTTCATATTGAATCGCTTCTCCGTCGGTCATATGCACCGCTGACTCGATGACGTTTTCAAGCTCACGGACATTACCCGGCCAGTGGTATTTGTAAAAAACGTCTTCGACCGCTTTCGAAAAATCTTCCACACGTTTGCCTGTACGGTCGGATATTTTCTGCAGTAAATATTTGGAGAGGATTTTGATGTCACCACGTCTCGTACGAAGAGGAGGGATATCAATCTGGACGACATTGATTCTGTAAAAAAGGTCCTCACGGAAGCGCTGCTCCTGAATCATTTCTTCCAGCGACTGGTTGGTTGCAGCGATGATGCGGACATCCACTTGCTGTGGCTGAACTGCTCCCACCGCTTCGATTTCTCCTTCCTGAAGAGCGCGCAAAATTTTCACCTGTGCTCTTAAAGGCATGTCCCCGATTTCATCAAGAAAAAGCGTCCCGCCATGGGCGAGCTGGAATTTCCCAGGCTTGCCACCTTTTTTCGCACCCGTAAACGCGCCGTCCTGATAGCCGAACAGCTCCGCTTCGATGAGATCCTCTGGGATAGCTGCACAGTTCACTTTCACAAAAGGCTTTGTGCTCCGCTCGCTGAGGTGATGGATGCTGTGAGCGAAAAGCTCTTTCCCTGTTCCACTCTCCCCTCGCAACAGAACAGAAACATCGCTGTGTGCCGTTTTGCGAATCTTTTCTTTTAACTGTAAAACGTCAGGAGAGCTTGTAATGATGTCATGCAGGGAGTATTTGGCTCCGTTTTGCTGCTGCATTTGATTACGGTAGGTTTCAAGCTCAAGAAGCAGATCCTTGATATGTGTGTTCATAATTTTCCACTCATCCGTATCACGGAAAAGAACCATACCAAGGGCACCGATCACCTCACCGTTTTCCCAGAGTGGAATGCGATGGGCAATCATATAATCGCCACGGATCTGCTGAAGGTCGGCCATTTCTTCTTCCCCAGTATCCGCGACAATATGCATACGCGTATTTTCAATGACGTCCGTTACATGCTTCCCTTTCACCGTCGATTGATCAACATCAATGAACCGGCAGTAGCTTTCATTCATATAAGAAATGCATCCTTCTCGATCAACAACGACAATACAATGTTCCACATTTCCAAACAACGTCTCAAGCACTTGATTCCGGTAATCTTCAAGCATAGAAAGCATCCCATACCCTCCTCTTTCTTCCTATTTAACATGATAACGTTTACAAACTCATTTATTAAGAGTCTATCAGAATCCCTTCGCACATACTAGATACAACCTAAAAAATACCACACCAGGTCATCCATATTCTGGATGACCTGGTGTGGCATATATTGTAAGTCTATTACTCTTCTTTCACATCAATGCCTTGATAAGTCTCAAGCATATGGATGCGTTCCATCATGGTCGGGTGTCCGTAGCGTAAATATTTGACGAGCGCAGGTGGGTGGACATCGCTCAAACCGTTCACGGTAAGCTCCTGGAACGAACCGATTGCCGCATCCGGATCCCGGGTCATTTCAATCGCGTACTGGTCAGCGTCGGTTTCGGCATTCCTTGAAATGGCAAGCTCCACTGGACTGGATAAGAACGAAAGCAGCGTAAGGATAAGGAAGAACATAGGTAAACTAGAAATATCGGATACTCTCGTAAACCCAAGCCTTTCTCCCCATCTGCGCGTTGCGTATCGCAATAAATGATAGGTGAAATAAAGCCCAAAGAACGTCGCGACAATAACACCGGCGAGATTCCAATACAAGTGATTCATGACATAATGGCCGATTTCATGCGCCATAATAAACAGCACTTCATTTTCCTGAAGACGATTCAGTGTCGTGTCCCACAGCACGATCCGCAAATTCGAACCAATTCCGTTCACGTAAGCATTCATACTGTTCGTCTTCTCAGACATATTCACTTCATATACCCGATCAGCTGGAACATCTGCTTCATCCGCAAGCGTGAGGATTTTCTCTTCAAGCTGCTTATTTTGAAGCTCAGTAAAATCGTTGTAAATCGGATCAATGACGACCGGCTGTAAGTACATCATAAAAAATAAAAACGGGATCATGAGCACCCAGGCGATCAACCACCAGCGCTTTTCAAACTTTTTCATAAGGAAGTAAAGGACTGTGATGAGCAGGGCCATGATGATGAATCCGATCCAAAACCCAATCAGCTCATCGCGCATCCAACTGGAAAAGCTTTGTGTGGAAATGCCATATTCCACCGACAACCATCTTCTCGCGTAATCCATTGGGAACAATAGAATCGTTGTCAACGTCTGCAGGAGTAATACAAAGATCGGGATTTGAATGACGCGAAAACGGGAAATTTGCTTGCCGAAATTTTTAAAAACCACCGAGGCACCGAAAATCATCACACCAAGATAAATCATCCACTCCAGCGGCTCTCCAAGAAAAGATAAGAAGTTTTGATACCGCGAATACTCCTGACTTAGTTCAAGCTCCTTTTCTGTCATGAATGTCGCAGGATCCGCAGCCGTTCCTTCATAGGCTGGGGGAACACCGACATCGGTCCACTGGAAAAAATAAAGGCCTAGCAAAAGACCATAAATGACATACAACACGAGCGTCCAAGTGACGAACTTCTTCTTCACTTCCCCACCTCCGAAAATAGGACTCGTACCATTGTACGAGCTTATGTGAGTGACTAGAACTCCCTTATCATTTAACAATGAGATGCGATGTTTCACATGGAACATTCCTTAATGCTTTTCCGAGAAATGGCGGTCGTACATCGATTTCTTTCAAGTCTGCTAGCGGAATCCATTGATAGATCAACCGCTCCCCTTCAAGTCCATGGAAAGATCCTTCTCTGTATATCGCTTCTTCTGTGTGCAATAAGTAGTATAAAGCCACCTCATGCATATCATCCCCGCGGTGTTCAAAAAACGTCTCCGCCATCCATACCGTACGTTCTACCTCAACGGTATAGCCAAGCTCCTCTTCCATTTCACGAACGATTGTATCTTCCGACGCTTCCCCGAGTTCAATGCCTCCACCCGGAAGCGCCCAATACGTGTCATTCACCTGTTTATGTAGAAGCACATGTTCGTTTTCTATTAATATACCAGCCGCTCGGTAATTGAACCGCTGCCCCTCCACCTTGAACCGAACATCCCTCGCCATCCAATCCCCTCCTGAAAATTCTCATACCCTATAAACTACCACACCCAAAAACCAAACTCCTGCATCGGAGGGATAACATATCCAAATATTGTTGTACCAGTTCATACATATATTGGTAATTAAGGTACAAAAAGAACCGGACCTGGATGGTGGTCCGGTTCTTTCCTTGATCCGTTTACCAGATCTGTTCAACGTATTCCGGATGATCAATGAAAGGATTGCGATTCCCCTGATAATCCTTATAGATGACTTCATTTCGGTTTCGTTCAAAGGCGTCCACAGGATCCTGCGCATGCCATTCCTTCAATATGGAGAGCTTTCCTAAATATGGACCGTTCGTCCCTACATAATCTGCAATTTCCAGATCTAACTCTCCCTGATCTCCCTCATAACGGACGGCCATATAAAAAATCATTCGTGCAACGTCCCCTTTTACCTTGTCACGAGGCTCCCAGGAATCACCATCATAATACGTGCCAGGTGCTTCGTAAAAAGCAGATCCTCCTTCATCAAAGTCCAGATTACCGCGAGCTGAATTAACGGTTACATCCGTTGGGCGGAGATGATGGATATCTGTCCCTGCTCCCATTGATGTCCCGAAACCTCCATGTGACTTCGCCCAGACGTGCTCACGGTTCCAGTCATCGACATACCCTCCGTTGTCATACTTACTGTAGGACTTACCGGAATATAAAAGCAGTACATTGTTTGAGTTTGAAGGATCTTCATCTGTATGACGCAGGGCATCCCACACGTTGGAATAAGAAAGCTCGGTATGGTCATCAATGATATCATGCAGCGATTGCTTAAGTGCATATCCATTCAAACCTTCGGCCGCTTGATAGTAGCTGCCTGTGTATGTACCTCCATTGTCACCTCCGCCATCATTACCAGAGACTTCGGATATTGAAGTTACGTATTCAATGCCCTGATGAGAGAAATAATCATCCCTCGTACCATCCACCCTGATTTTCGTACCCACCAATCCAGGATTGTTTTGCAGGCCGTATTCACTGCGATATTCCGAATCCAACTTCACAAAAATCATGTTGTCCACCTGAGTTTCGGATGCATCATCCGCCACCGCTAAAGCATAATTACTCGTAAAATTGCTCTGTTCTACCGTATCAATGTTTACAGGAACCCCCACAATATACCCTTCTACAGATACATCTGTTCCATTAGAAGTGTACAAAGCATCGCCTACAGTGATCGTTCCAGCAGCCTGAACACCATGAGCAGATAAAATAAGGACAAGACTAAAAACAAAAACGAACATCCTTTTCAAATGAAGCACTCCCTTTATAGAAATTAGACCTTCGCCTACCTTTTCCACGCCGGGTATTAATATCCTTCAACTACACACAGAATTAATACAAACCTCACAGTCCCTTAACACCGCATCTACAAACTTTCCAAAATATGTATGACCTGGTCACATATAAAGGTCACACATAAAAAGAAAAATCATTATGTGAAATATTGAGCAAAAGGGTTGTTTTTCAAAATGGACCGCTTTATAATAGAGCCATATCCAACATGTGAAAAACTTCACATGTACATTCAAGGAGGATTCACAATGAAAATTGCTGTTATTGGAAGCACACACGCAGGTACCGCTGCGGTTACAAATATGGCGAAAATGTATCCTGAAGCAGACATTACAGTTTATGAACGAAATGACAATGTATCCTTTTTATCTTGTGGGTTAGCGTTATACGTTGGAGGAGTCGTCGAGGATCCGCAAGGGTTGTTTTATTCATCCCCCGAAGAATTAAAAAACCTTGGTGTAACGATGAAGATGCAGCATGACGTGGAACACATCGATACAGTCAGAAGAACGATTGAAGCCACAAACCTTGTCACAGGTGAAAAAGTCTACGACACCTATGATAAACTTGTGATGACGACAGGTTCCTGGCCAGTCACCCCTCCTATAGAAGGCATCGGACTTGATAACATCCTGCTTGCGAAAAACTACCACCAGGCAAACACAATCATTGAGCGAGCAAAGGATGCGCAAAAAGTGGCTGTCGTAGGCGCTGGCTATATCGGTGTCGAGCTTGTAGAAGCTTTCGAAAAAGCAGGCAAAGACGTCACACTCATTGATGGTGCAGATCGAATTTTAAACAAATATTTAGATGAAGAATTCACTACTATTGTCGAGGATGATTTCAAATCACGCGGCATTGAGCTTGCATTGAACGAAACGGTCCAGCGTTTCGAGGGAACCAATGGATCCGTTTCTTCCGTCACAACAAATAGAGGGACCTACGAAACAGACCTTGTCATCCTTTGCGTCGGTTTCCGTCCGAACACGGATCTCTTAAAAGGAAAAATTGAAATGCTCAGTAACGGCGCCATCAAAGTCAATGAGTATATGCAAACGAGTGACCCAGATATTTTTGCAGCCGGTGACTGTTGTGCCGTTCCTTACAACCCTACGGGCGGACACTTGTATATTCCACTTGCAACGAATGCTGTCCGTATGGGAACATTAGCTGCCCGCAATTTGATGGAGCCGACGATGAAACATGTCGGAACCCAAGGCACATCCGGCCTTCACATTTTCGATCTGAACATGGCTTCTACTGGACTAACGGAGACTTCAGCTCAACTTTTAGACACTCATGTGAAAAGTATCACAATTGAAGATACTCATCGTCCAGGCTTTATGCCGACAGCAGAAAAAGTCATGCTGAAAGTGACCATCAACCCAGATACTCGCCGCATCCTCGGTGCGCAAGTCATTTCCAAAGCGGACGTGACACAATCCATCAACACGATGAGCGTGTGCATCCAAACGGGGATGACGATCGATGAACTGGCGTACACGGATTTCTTTTTCCAGCCGCACTTCAACCAGCCGTGGAACTTCCTGAACAAAGCTGGTCTCGAAGCACAGGGCCAGGAACCGAAACAGATACCTGAACTTGTATAATAAATGCCCCCATGGATGCATCCATGGGGTTTTGACTATTTTCTTTTATTCAATTCTTTTCTATATCGTTTCATTCTTCTCAAATCCTTGCCAAGCTCATCCAGCGGAATGCCATCAACAAATGAATCCTTGTACAACATCTCAGCAAATTTTTCATCATTGACCGACGAACCTCGTCTGACCTTATTTGCTCGGATGTCCGATATGAAAGCCACCTCCTGGGTTTATTGCCTAACTATACCCTATTCACAAAAAGATAATCCTAATACTGATAATGAGAAATAACCATATTGATCACCTGGTCAACCTCTCTTTCACTCACATCATAATTCGTAACGAACCTGACCGTAGAGGGACCAAAAGGCACGGCCAGAATCCCGACTTCCTTCAGCTTATGTAAAAAGGATTCTGCGGTTTCCCCCAGTCCATCCACATGTACGAGCACAATATTCGTTTCCACCTTTTCGATTTTCAGACCTTCCACTTGCCGAAGACCATTGGCCAGTTGCCTTGCATGTGCGTGATCCTCTGCTAACCGGTCAACCATCTCGGTTAAGGCCACATAGGCAGGTCCTGCAACCATCCCCACTTGGCGCAAACCTCCGCCGAGACGTTTTCTCCACTTTCTCGCCCTCTGAATAAAGTCATAGGAACCCGCAATAATCGATCCAACCGGTGCACCTAATCCTTTCGATAAACACACCTGTACCGTATCAGTTTGATCAGCGTACCGGTGCAAAGAGACACCTGAGGCGACAGACGCATTGAATAAGCGTGCCCCATCAAGGTGGACGGGAATCCCTGCTTCTCGAGCTACTTCATAAATCGCCTGCATGTTTTCTAGCGGCACGATAACGCCACCCGCTTTGTTATGCGTGTTCTCGAGACAAATCAAACTCGTTTCCGGAAAATGAATGTCGTCCGGCCGAATTGCGGCCTTTACATCTTCAGGGTCCATCACCCCACGTCTCCCTTGGATCGTCCGCGGCTGAACGCCAGCAAGGGCAGACATCGACGCCCCTTCATATAGAAAAAGGTGGGCGTTCGCTTCCAGAAGCACTTCATCCCCTGGGTTGCAGTGAGTCAATACAGCAATCTGGTTCCCCTGTGTTCCACTGGTTACAAACAAAGCGGACTCTTTCCCCAGCATTTCCGCCGCCTTGGCTTCCAGTTTTTTAACCGTTGGATCTTCTTCGTACACATCATCCCCGACCTCTGCTTCAAACGCTGCCTGACGCATCGCCATCGTCGGTTTGGTTACGGTATCACTTCGCAAATCAATCATAAGTAACCCTCCTTTTTTTCTATTGTACGTAAATGAATAAGAGTTTGGAAAGCATGAGGGGTAAGGATGGATACTTAGATATCGTTTTCGAATTCTTAAGTAGCTTTGTCGAATACTAAAATAATGCTGTCGAATTCCCAAATAACATTTCCTCTTGTCTTAAAACGCTTGCAAGTGAGATACTCTTTTTCATGGTCATATGTTAAAGAAAGAAAGGATCTTACCCATGGAACAACTAACCAACGTAT
Source organism: Halobacillus sp. Nhm2S1 (assembly GCF_019599545.1). GTDB lineage: Bacteria > Bacillota > Bacilli > Bacillales > Halobacillaceae > Halobacillus. Next base: position 1,002,461 of record NZ_JAIEZV010000002.1, read on the forward strand.
TTATAGAGATTAATAGCTTTTTATGGGGACCAGTTATGCTTATTTTCCTTCTTGGGACAGGTGTATGGCTGACGTTCCAACTGCGCTTCATCCAGGTCCGCTCCCTCGGACAAGGGTTCAAGCAGACGTTTGCTCCACTTTTTAAAAAAGAAAAAACAGAAGGCATCCACTCCTTCAAGGCGCTTGCAACTTCGATTTCTGCGCAAGTGGGAACAGGGAACCTTGCTGGTGTCGCGACCGCCATCGCAGCGGGTGGTCCCGGGGCAATTTTTTGGATGTGGATCAGCTCCTTCTTCGGGATGGCTACAATTTTCGCAGAAGCCGTTCTTGCTCAGCTTTATAAAGTGAAAAAAGGAGACCAGGTCCACGGTGGCCCTGCGTATTACATCCGGGACGGACTTGGCAGCAAGTGGCTCGCGGGATTCTTCGCTATTGCCATCATCATCGCCCTTGGATTTGTCGGAAATATGGTACAATCCAACGCAATTACGACCGCGATGAACGAAGCGATGGGTTCAAGTTCCATCATGCTTAACCTTGGTCTAGGAGTCGCCGTTGCCTTTTTCATTGGACTCATCTTATTTGGGGGCATTACACGGATTTCGTCCTTTGCTGGAAATGTCGTACCGGTTATGGCCTTGCTCTATATCATTGGAAGTCTCATCATTATGGTGAACTTTTGGGACCAAGTGCTTCCAACACTGCAACTCATTGTTCAAGCCGCTATCAGTCCTGAAGCAGCCGGCGGTGGTGTCCTCGGTGCCACGATTAAAGAAGCGATACGCTACGGAATTGCGCGCGGCCTCTTTTCAAATGAAGCTGGCATGGGTTCGACCCCACATGCACACGCCGTTGCAAACGTCAAACGGCCATCCCATCAGGGACTCGTCGCTATGGTCGGTGTATTCATCGATACCGTCATCATTTGTACTCTTACAGCCATGGTGATATTGATTACAGATGCTCACCAGACAGACTTGCAAGGAAGTGCAATCACACAGGAAGGATTTGCACGCGGCTTGGGAGAGTTGGGGATTCCGTTTATCGCAATCTGCCTCTTATTCTTTGCCTTCACAACGATTCTCGGATGGGCTTATTTCGGAGAAGTGAACGTGAAGTTCTTATTTGGTGAAAAAGGAGTTCCTTTGTATCGCGGTATTGTATTGATCTTCATTGTGGCAGGTTCGCTTGTCCAAGTTGATTTCGTCTGGCAAATGGCCGACACGTTCAATGCGCTTATGGTGCTGCCAAACTTAATGGCAATCCTCGCATTAACTAAAATCATCAAGAATACATGGAAACAAGATCAACTCCATTAAAAAGACCGGCGCAAGCCGGTCTTTTTTTTGTAAACGTCTAGTAAAAAAGGAGGAGAGATGCTTCTTAAGAGCGTATATATAGAGGAGGTTAGGAAAGGAGCGGTGTCTATGTTATTATTTTCAATCATGCTTACCATCCATATAATCGCAGGATTCAGTGCTCTTGGCGTTTTTTGGATTCCCCTTGTAACGAAAAAAGGAGGAAACACCCACAAAAAAGTCGGCTGGATTTACGTTACGGCCATGTACACCGTAGCAGCTACAGCTTTGTATATGGGAATCTATCGCATCTTTTTCGATTATACGGTACCAGAAGCGCGAGCTTTTTCCTTTTTCCTACTTTTCATTGCTACATTAAGTGCAGCAACGGCATGGATGGGGATCCGTGTCTTGCGCTTTAAACGACGTACAGACAAACATCGAAATGGATACGACCTTGGAATTTCAACTCTCCTAATCCTAATGTCAGCCATCACGATGGTGTTTGGCTGGATCTACGACTTTCCATTGCTTCAATACTTCCCCATCTTAGGGATTATTCTTGGTGGAGGACAACTGCATTACTGGCTGACTCCTCCGCAGAATAAAACGCACTGGTATTTTGAGCATTTCGGAAATTTGATCGGCTGTTCCATTGCTACTCTTACAGCCTTCACCGTCTTTGGTGCTCCACGTTTGTTGAATATATCAAGCATCAGCATCTGGTTATGGTTGGTGCCTACCGCCATTTTAACACCATTGATTTATCTATTTAATTGGCATTATAGAAAGAAATTCAAAATCCAGAAAAGGAAAAAACAGACCGCTTAATAATTATCGCTTATCGTTACCATTAGACAATTTTTGATGGTATGGAACAATGGAAAACAAGAAGAAACCGTGTGAAAAACCCGCTTGCATTTATACACATGTGGAAAATTAAGACTAACGAAAATAGTTACCCACAATTGTCCACAGACTTATGCACAAACCTTGTAAATTTTCTGATATTCACAGCTTTCCCCTGAATATAAACAGGTTATCCACGGAAATTATCCACATATACACAATCATTGAATCTATATGGTGGCGAACATATTTTCTGCTACCATATATGACACTTATCCAGAATACTATTCACACCCTGTGGATAACATCAGGGCGAATATCGTAGAACTATAGCGAATTTTGACCGTGAAAAAGAGTATCCAATGCAGGATACTCTTTGTGTTTGAATTACTCTTGGGATCCAAGCGTCAGAGTAGTGGTCGCTTTCTCACCATCTCGGTAATACGTGATTTCCATCTCATCCCCCGGATCTTTTTCATTGTACAGATATTTACGCAAGTCTATGATATCCTGCACAGGTTCTCCATCCAGAGCGGTGATGACATCCAATGGCTCAAGACCTGCTTTAGCAGCTGGAGACATTTGTCGAATGCTGCGGATATACAAACCACCGTCTACATCTTGAGGAAGGTTCAGTGTATTGTTCCATTCAGAGCTCGGTACCTCATTCAGACCATAAGCTTCAATACCAATGTACGGACGATTCACCTGTCCATATTGTTCCAATTCATCAATGATAGGCTTGGCTGAATCAATGGGAATAGCAAAACCGATCCCTTCCACTGAAGACTGAGCAATTTTCATCGAATTAATGCCAATTAATTGACCGTCAATGTTAATAAGTGCTCCACCACTGTTTCCAGGGTTTATGGCTGCATCCGTTTGAATGACTTCCGCCTGCCAGTCTTCCATCCCATCTCCGTTAAAGTCCTGAGGAATTGCCCGTTCCTTACCACTGATGATTCCTTGAGTGACCGATCCTGCGAAACTTAGACCAAGAGGGTTTCCGATAGCAATGGCCGGCTCACCGACTTTCAAGTTTTCTGAAGTCCCTAACTCAGCAACTTGTTCAACTTGATCGGCTGGCATCTTCAAAACAGCCAAATCGGTAAACAAATCTCCTCCGATCAACTGGGCTTTGACCCTTGTTTCATCGGCCAGGACGACTTCAATTTCACTTGCCCCTTCAATGACGTGGTTGTTCGTCACGACATAAGCGGTACCGTCTTGTTTTTTATAAATCACGCCGGATCCTACCCCTGCCTGTTGGGCGGAGTCGCCTTCCTGCTGCCAAAAATCTTGACGGGTCTGCAAATTGACGACTCCTACAACGGAGGGAGTCACTTTTTCAACCACTTCGGTGATTTGGGTATTTACATCTAGCTGGACGTTTTTAGTCGTGCCTCCCGTCAGCTCCTGATCATCTTCAACAAGTCCACTCTCATCCTCTGGAATCGTCATATCATAAGGAAGTAACTCTGTCTGAACCAAAGCCGGTAAAGCCAGTAAGACAAGAACGGCTCCTAAAATACCTCCCACAATTGTCGGCATCACCCACCGCCTGCGCTGTTGTTTCTGCTGACGGGTAGGAGAATGATCATCATAATAACCCACGCCTCTTTCACCTTACCTTTCTTACGCTCTCCGTAGATTTCTAAGGTACTGTTTCCTTATTCTTTACTATTTAAAACCTTTTAAACCTCAAAGATTGGTGTAGCTTCCTGTGGGTCCGTATCATGCAGTTCAATGTGGCTGCCCACTTCAAATCCACGCTCTTCTAAAACATTTTTAACAGACATATGGGCTAGGTCTTTCATATTGTTGTCGAGACTCAAGTGTGCAAGATAAATTCTTTTCGTCTGATCCGTAATAATATCCGTGAGCGCCAGGGCACAATCCTCATTGGAGACGTGTCCGGAATCCCCTAATATACGCCGTTTTACATTCCATGGGTAACGTCCCATTCGAAGCATGCTCACATCATGATTCGATTCGAAGATGTAGGCATCGGCACCTTCCACTGTTTTTTTAATCCGTTCCGATACATAACCGAGATCGGTGACAAGGGCAATTTTCTTCCCATCCTTATGGAACGTATAAAACATCGGGTCTGCCGCGTCATGGGAAACGGCAAAGGATTCTACATCCAGCCCCCCGAATGTCTTCGTCTCTTCCATGGAAAAGTGGAACTTCTGGTCGATGGAAAGTTTACCAATCTGTCCTTCCATCGCATTCCAAGTTTTTTCGTTGGCGTAAATAGGAAGGTTGTAGCGCCTTGCCATGATGCCTAGACCTTTGATGTGATCACTATGCTCATGAGTGACAAGGATTCGTGATAAGGATTGCGGATCAATGTTGACTTGATTAAGCAGACCTTCCATTTTCTTACCACTCAGGCCTGCATCTACTAAGATTCTCTCATCTCCCGATTCAATATAGAATGCGTTCCCCGTACTGCCTGAAGCAAGTACACTAAATCTCATGCTCATTCCATACACTCCATTTAATTGGTTTCTCTATTTTCATTTGCTGCCGTTTGCTCTTCTTCCGCACTTTTTAAACCATACTCACTTTTAACATCCGAGATAAAGGATTCTTCATTGATATATTCAATAATCGTCCCGTCAAAAGTGTAGAGAAAATGGTTGCGGTCTCCGTTGACCGTCACTTTCCAAGTGGAGGCAAACACTTGCGTTTCGTTTTCCTCCCCGGCCGGAAGACTGTAGCTTGTATGATAACCGATATCCATTGATGTGATTTCATCTCCGGGTTCAATGAGACTATGATTCAACAGGATGCGAATGGCGCTGAGAGGTTCAATGTTGACTTCTGTTTCACTGGAGGCCCCAGAGTATTCTCCATCTTCAAAGGATAGCAAAGTTGCTACATATCCCGTCATTTCACCGTCGACAATATTCAATAATAAGTATCCGTTATTGTTAAAGTAAACGGTTTTATTATTTTTTGCCTGGAAAAAGAGAGCCGCACCCGACTCTTCATTCCATCCCCAATAAGAATATCGGGAAGCGAAAGGTACAACATCAGTGACCACACTTTGAATCGTATCTTCTGTCACTTCTATAGGATCATCAAAGGTGACGTGCAATACTTGGTTGTCTTCTTTGAGTTCGACCTCTTTGTCACTTTCATCCATATCTTCAATTTGACTCATCACATCATCAGGAAACGAATGCGTACTCTCCGACTCAATGGGAGTAGCTTCTGGTAATTCCTCCGGGATTGCATCATCCGCAATGGAAATGTCGTTCGCTTCCAGTTCAGCTTCAATACTTTCAGCAACGGTGGAGATCTGCCCCACTTCATCCTCCGCTTGCTTGCCTAACAATTGCTGCAGCAGGAAGAGGTCGAGGATTAAGAAGCTGATGATGAATAATGATTTGATTTGACCCCACTGCATGTTTTACCTCCTCGTTACGATACCTCTGCATTTTGAGACTTTTCTTCTGGATATACCTTCGTCCAGCCGCTGTTTGTCAACATGTACCATTCAGGAATCAAGCTGTACACCAATTCGCTCCTTTGTTCTTCAATTGTGTACATAATCTTCAAATCCCTGATTCTTGAGGTTTCTAATTCCCCATCTCGTTGAAGATCCAAAAGAACTTCCTCACCTGACAAGAGGTTCGTTTCGCTTTCGTTGATACTGCTGTACTGGACAAGCGGACGATCATATTCCTGGATCTGCCCTTGCTGATAACTTAATTGGATACTTGCCAATTTATAAGTCTCCACGTTCTCAAGAACAGGCCGGTCATTAAAGTAAAGGCGATAGCGAACTTCATCCCGACCACTTAAGATTGAATTTAAACGATAGTCATCCGTCCACCCCAAGTGACTATTTATGTCCTCCATACTTTGGACAAACAACTCATATTCCGTCAAGTTCTTCTGGTTTGCTGAGTTCGGAATTGTCAAATCATATTCCATTCTCTTATCATACTGCGTCAACCTTCGCTGAATGGTTTTGGTGATATTCTCACCGCTATTCGTCCGCGACTTGAACACGCGCGTATTTGAAGGGAAAATATCATTCTGAATCGGTTTTACGTTTACAGCTCCTGTTTGCAGCACATATTCGGATATACTCACAGGATTTTTAGGTACGTAGATGTGGGAAGCATTCGTGCGGTCCTCAGGGTTGATCTGCAGGAAGTCAGCCACACGGGACATTTCCACCATTTCATCTTTATTGTCAACTTCCTGTATCGCGCGTTCTCCAGCAGCTGCACTGATATCTGCTTGTAGCGTAACTTCACTGCCTTCCCCATCGCTATTTACAAACCACAAATCATATGAAGAGGAAGAAGCGGCACTTCCCTCTGTCGAATGACGCAATAAAAAGATTCGATTAAAATTGGCCTGCTGTCCCTCCATTGGAATACCTTCGTTCACTTTGAAGATATCACTAATCACTTGGACCGGCAGATGGGCAGGGAAAATGATTTCTACAATCTCACTGTGGTTATCGACATTAATTGTTCTTGGACTCGTATCAAAATTTGATAAGTTCCACTGCTGCATCTGCTGTTGGTAAAAGGCTGTAAGGTCGATATTATCTTTAAATGTAAAATAGGAATTCTGCTCATGAAAAACGACCTCATCAGGAGGAACGAGATTTGGAATCGTCCGCTCTGATCCTATTTCTTCTAATCTAGTATCTTCAATGAACACATCCTCTTCCAACGGTTCATTCATAGGCTGATACGTCCAAAGGGCTACGGTCAAAACTAAGCTAAAGGCGATGAGGATCACCAAAATAACGGACTTCATGGTTTCTTTTTTCATGACTGTCCCCTCCGCTTCTGACTCATGAGCGGTAACGTAAAGTGGACAGTCGTGCCCTTACCTTCGCGGCTTTCCGCCCATATTTTTCCATGGTGAGCTTCAATCATTTCCCGGGCAATAGCAAGGCCCAGTCCGGTTCCTCCCATTTCTCTGGCACGGGATTTATCGACACGATAAAAGCGATCAAAGATCTTATCAACGGTGTCAGGCGGCATTCCAATTCCTTCATCGGTGATGCTTACGCGCAGCTGTTTCTTCGTAGAATGAGCATTAAACCGGATGCTCCCGCCTTCTGGAGAGTATTTGATAGCATTGGATATGACATTATCCAGCACTTGGGTGATTTTATCTTTATCCATCCACACATACATGTTCTTGTTCGACAAGTTGCGAATGAACTCTACTTTTTCATTTTTGTTCATTTCAAAACGATCAATGACACGGTCAAAAAAGCTGACAAACTCCACCCGTTCTTTCATCAGACTCGTTTCTTTATGATCCATTTTTGTTAACTGCAAAAGATCGTTCACTAAACGAATCATACGGTCTGTCTCATTTTGGGTCACATCAAGGAATCTTGGTGCAATGTCAGGATCCTGCCATGCCCCATCGTTCAATGCCTCTATATAACTACGCATGGTCGTCAGCGGCGTACGTAGTTCATGAGATACATTAGAAACAAACTCCCGTCTTTCTTTCTCTACACGCTGTTGTTCGGTCACATCACTGATCACAGTAATAAAACCATTCATGTCATGGTTTTCATCTTCGACCACAGAAAAGTTTGCTTTTAGAAGAAGATGGTTATCGTCACTGCTTAAATCAATGATCATAGAACCTGCTTCTTCCACCTCTGAGATATTTTCAACTTGATCATTCAAGTCTAGAACATCCACAAGAGATTGTCCCTGGACTTCTTCAAATGTCTGGCCAATTAATCTTGAGGCCGGCGCATTCATTAGTGTGATGGCACCGAGGCGGTCTGTCGCAATGACACCATCCGACATATTGGAAAGCACAGAGCTCAACTTCCGCCGTTCACCTTCTGTCGTCGCTGTCGCCAGCTTCAATTTATCGTTTAGATCATTAAATGTATGACCCAACTGTCCAATTTCGTCATTTCCTTTTACATCAACCTTCTGGGAGAAGTCCCCTGTGGCCATGACTTGTGCCTGCCGCTTCATTTCTGTCAGAGGTTTTGTGATGGTCCTTGCCACCAAAATTCCGAGCAAAGCCGTAACCGTAATGGCTAAGACCGTCCCTTTGGCGAAAATACTGATGATTTCCCCAAGTTGTTCATAGATGTCGTTCATATAAACTTCATAATAAAGAGCGCCTACAATCTCTTCCCCGGACTCATCCGTAATCGGATTTGTACCTCGGAACAGCCGGTTGTTGGTCCCTTCTTCACGCCATGGCTTAGGTTCTGTGGCCTCCCCAAACAAGAACACCTTCGTAATGGCGGAGTCCGTTACTTTTTTCCCGATGGGAGACTGGTCACTCGTTGTCGTAGCTGCAAGCACTTTCTGGTTATTATCTACAACCCATAGTTTCCCAATATCTGTGTTGTCATCGCTAAAATCATTAATAAGACTTTGTAGATCTGCGTCCAAGGGCAGTGTATCTTCCCCCCGCTCTGTATTGAACGCATTTTGCAAACTGTAGGTCAATGAATTCAGCTGTCCTTCGATTGAATTCGTGAAGTTTGTCTCAAGCTGCTCTTCCAATCGATCGACAAAATAGACACCAATGACTTGGATGCCCAATAACAATAACAAAATGTATACAAGAATCAGCTTCAGCCTCACAGACTGAAAGAAACCCACTTCTTTCATAAAGGCTTAATCCTGCTCTGGGTTTCTCAAATAATACCCAACCCCGCGACGGGTAACAATCCACATTGGGTTACTAGGATTCTCTTCAATTTTTTCACGCAAGCGTCTGACCGTTACGTCGACGGTACGGACGTCACCATAATAGTCATAGCCCCAAACCGTCTCAAGCAAATGTTCACGAGTCATGACTTGTCCGATATGACGAGCAAGATAGTGAAGCAGTTCAAACTCACGGTGAGTCAACTCAATATGATTCCCATCACGAGTCACTGTGTAGGCATCCGGGTGAATCGCCAGACGGCCGATTTCAATATCTTTCGTCTGCTGCGCGCTGTCTTCAGGCTCCTGCTGTTGACGACGCAGGTTCGCCTTCACTCGGGCAATCAACTCTCGATTACTGAAAGGCTTGGTCACATAGTCATCTGCGCCCATTTCCAGTCCGAGTACTTTATCAATTTCTGCATCTTTTGCCGTCAACATGATAATCGGCATATTATGACGCTTCCTCACTTCACGGCATACTTCATTACCATCTTTGTTCGGCAGCATAATATCAAGAAGAATCAATTCCGGCTCTTCTTCATCTGCTTTCGTAATTGCCTCATCTCCGTCATATGCACAAACGACTTGATAACCCTCTTTTTCTAAGTTGAATTTCAATATATCAGCAATGGGTTTCTCGTCATCGACCACTAAAATTTTCTGTGCCATAGTGCTTCACATCCCTTTCCTCGTCATCTTTTCTTTCCTTTATTTTAACTTATTTACTGCTAAATGTCTTATTTCACCATAATCCTCTCTCGAAATCAGCCGTTTCACCTATACCTTTATCATGCCTATTTCTTAATCCTCTTACTAAATCTTACTCCAACCAACCATCGCCCGTTTCAACCCTTTGCTTACGTGGAAAGAAAAAACCGCTATGATTCAATCATAGCGGTTAGGGAGAGACGTGGGAAAGAGGGTTTTCGAGTGAACCATCCTTGTGGACTTCAAAATGAAGATGCACTCCTGTGGATCGACCTGTTGTTCCCATGACTCCAATTTTTTCTCCTCTTTTAACGATCTGTCCTTTTTTGACATCGATCGAGGAAAGGTGAGCGTAAATCGTCTCGTATCCATTCCCGTGATCAATGACAACTTTATTTCCAAAGCTGTTTCGATATCCTGCTTCGATCACTTTTCCATTGTCAGCCGCTTTAATTGTTTTATTAGAAACACCGGCGATGTCAATCCCTTTATGATAGCGCCCCCAGCGTTCTCCCTGCTTACTGGTGATTTCACCGCCCACAGCGGGCCAAGCAAAGTCTCCAGTACCTCTAGAAGGGATTTTCTTCGTCCCTTGCAGGATAACCTTCTTAACGGGTTCTTTGACAACTTCTTTTTCAATCGTCTCTTCTTCTATTTCTTGATCATTTCGATACGTGCGCTCAATCAACAGCTCTCTTTTTCCATTTTCCCCTTCTTGCTTCACTTTGGATTCACCTTTATAAAGTTCATCCGTCTTTTTCGTTTCTACTTTATAGGGAATCTTCTCTTCTTTACGTTCTTTCTCAGTTATCACCACATCGGCAAGTGGCTTTTTAGACTTAGCCATCATCCCCATGAAAGTAGTTGTTTCAGAATGATTACTTGGAAAAGGACGACCTTCTTCCACCCTTGCTACTGCTTCCTCAACCGTATGGACCTGCGGCAGCGTGACCTGGTCTTCTTCCATTGTGACAGGAGCCGATAAACCGACATCCATCACCTTCGATTCACCGACAGCAGGAAGCTCAGGCGCCCCTTTTTCTAATATCTCAAGTTCATCTTCTGCCACGTATTTCTCCTTCACGGATTCGATGACTTGTTCTGCCTTCTCTTCATTTGGAAGGTAAGCGACAGGCTCTCCGTTGATGTGAAGGCGCATAACGTCCGCGACTAAGGTTAATTCACTTTCAAGAGAATCCATGACCTTTGATGATTCGTCTTTCACAGACAGCACTTTCTGCTCCTTAAAGGAGACTTCTTCCATATAAGAAAGATTCAATCCTCTATGATCTTTTTCCGCCTCTTCCATGCGCTCGCGTAATTCTGATTTGACCTCTGCTTGATTTTCTACCATACCCACATGTTGTTCATCTATATATACGTGATAAACCGTCGGCAGTGAACTTTCGGCATAAGCCGTCCCTACACCAATACTAACGACGGAAATCGCTGTGACAGCTAGTTTCTTCCACATGATATTGATCCTCCTGATGCACCTGTCTAAACTATTCCTAGTTTAATCTATCACACGGAAGTTTTATAAGAAATAGATATTTAAATATGTAAAAAAGTTATAATATTCTTACCAAAATTACGAAATGATAGTCATTTTTTCATATGAAATTTTTCATTATTTTACCTCATTCACATCTGCCTGGACTTCCTATTGTAGATACTCCGTTTCGATACTTAAGGATAGCTTTGAAACTCCCATGGAGGAGTGCAAGGGACGCCTTAGGAGGCAGCCCAAAGAGTATTCTATAGCACGCTCCCCGATATCTAACCACTCTCTTTAGCATTACTTTCTCAGTGATCATTTCTAAATCAATTTTCAAACTCCTGCAGGGTAGTTAAATAAGGTTTATAACAAATTCAGATCGTTTTTCATACAAAAAAACTTACGGAATAATTTCCGTAAGCTTTTTAAGAAGTGGCTCGGGACGGAATCGAACCGCCGACACACGGATTTTCAGTCCGTTGCTCTACCGACTGAGCTACCGAGCCATAATTAGTATAAAGTTAAGATCATGCTTTCGCTTCACATCTTGTTTCGAAGGTTATTCGATGATGTTTGTGCTCGTCACGCTGCATGTGATTTCGTTGAAGCATACGCTCCTCGCAAAGCCTACACGGAAGTAATTTGCTGAGGTTTACGGCTTCTCTACCGACTGAGCTACCGAGCCATATTCATACTAAGTTCAAGTCTTACCATTCGACGTTATAACCTAACGAGTGCATCACATTACGTGTGTATTCGACTACATCAAATGATATAATAAAAGTGGCGGTCCGGACGGGACTCGAACCCGCGACCTCCTGCGTGACAGGCAGGCATTCTAACCAACTGAACTACCGGACCACATGGCTTGTTCACTGCAACGATAACTATCGTACCATACAGGATAAACGTAAGCAATAGTAATTTTACTAGAAATATAGTTTTCCCCGCAGAATTCTGTCGATTAAAAAGAAAGGAGGGTTTTTTTGAAGAAGATTTTTCGCTACGTTGTTTTCGTCCTTATCCTTTTATTCGTTTCAATTATTGGATTTTTAAAACTGAACCCGCCACTCACCCATGGGTCGATCGGTACCACAGAAGATAAGCAAACGGTCATTGTCGCTCTCGGAAACAAAAGCTTGCTTGGGAGCATCCAGATCACTGATGTGTCGATCAATAACGACCAACAACCTAAAAATATTAAGATGCAGGTTAGTGATTCTGAAAAAGGATTTATAATTACAGATACATACGCGCTTGTGGAAGATGCGTATGCCATCAATGAATATGAAACAATCCCACTCGCCCCGGATACTTCACCGCTGGCCTCCAAAGCAATGGCTGCGTCACCTGATACCTCGCCAACGACGATCTACGGATTAAGCATCACCGAAGAGTCCTCGATAGAAAGTATTAAATTGACGTATCGTTTTTTTGGACTCATCTTCTTTAAAACGATCCAAGTATAAAAGACGTGCCTGAATAGGCGCGTCTTTTATACTTTCTTCTCCATTTCATTCAATAAAGAAAATGGATCTTTGGCATCTATAAAAAGGTTACGATTATCTTCGGGTACAAATCCCGTTCTTATCGCATGTTCAATGAGCTGAACAAGTGGAGTGTAGTATTCCGCAATGTTGTATAGGGCAAGTGGTTTTGTATGAAGGCCGATTTGAGCCCAGCTGACCGTTTCAAAAAGCTCTTCAAATGTACCAAAACCTCCTGGAAGGGCGATGAATCCATCAGCCAGTTCGCTCATCTTCGCTTTCCTTTCATGCATGGTTCCTACCTCAATCATTTTGGTTATGTTCGGATGAACGATTTCTTTTTCAAAAAGGTGACTCGGCATAACCCCGGTCACTTTTCCACCGCTGTCCAGCACCTGATCGGCTAGAACTCCCATCAAACCGCTTTTAGCACCACCATAGACCAACTCTATGTTCTTTGCAGCCAACCCCATCCCTAGAGCTTTCGTCTTCTCTATGAATACCGGGTCGTTCCCTCTACTAGACCCAGCGAATACACAGATCCGTTTCACGTGAAACACTCCTCCTCTTAATAACCTAAGTAGAGTTTACCCTAAATTGCACGTATTCGATTCTTTTCTCACTATGACTTGTGAAAAAAAGCCCGGCTGAGTAAGCCAGGCTTCGATATTATTCACTATATACGCTGCGTACAACGTTCGTTTGTGCACGGTCGGGACCAACGGAGAAAATAGACAAAGGAATTCCAGTCAGCTGAGAAACACGCTCAATATAATGGCGTGCATTTTCCGGAAGATCACTCAGCGTTTTAGCACCTGTAATGTCTTCTGTCCAGCCCGGCATTTCTTCGTAAACAGGCTCACATTCGGCCAGAACTTTCAAGCTTGCCGGGAACTCATCCATGATTTCCCCTTTGTACTTGTAAGCCGTACATATTTTCAACTTTTCAATACCTGTCAGTACATCAATGGAGTTTAAGGAAAGGTCGGTAATTCCACTCACACGACGTGCATGACGGACGACGACACTATCAAACCAACCGACACGGCGCGGACGCCCTGTTGTTGTCCCATATTCACGGCCCACTTCACGAATTTGATCTCCGACTTCATTCTCAAGCTCTGTCGGGAAAGGTCCATCTCCAACGCGAGTCGTATAAGCTTTCGAAACACCGACCACGTGTTTAATCTTCGATGGCCCCACACCAGAACCGATGGTTACTCCACCCGCAATTGGATTAGATGAGGTAACGAAAGGATACGTTCCCTGATCGATGTCGAGCATAACACCCTGGGCACCTTCAAAAAGAACACGACGCCCTTCATCCAGCCCATCGTTCAATACAACAGATGTATCGCATACGTAGGATGCAATCTGTTGACCATATTCATAGTATTCATCAAGAATATCTTCCACTGCAAACGGTTCTGTTTCATATACTTTTTCAAGAAGGCGGTTTTTCTCAGCAAGGTTCTGCTCGAGCTTTTCACGGAAGCTTTCTTTATCGAGTAGATCAGCGATACGGATTCCGGTACGAGCTGCTTTATCCATGTAGGCAGGACCAATTCCTTTTTTGGTCGTTCCAATCTTATTCGCACCCTTGTCTTCCTCTTGCAGAGCGTCTAATTTCAAATGATATGGAAGGATGACATGAGCCCGGTTGCTAATCCGCAAATTGTCTGTGGATACCCCTTTATCATGTAGGTATTTCAACTCTTCAAGTAGTGCTTTGGGATCAATCACCATTCCGTTCCCAAGCACACATGTTTTATCTTCAAAAAAGATCCCTGAAGGAATCAAGTGAAGCTTATAGGTGACTCCATCAAATTTTATTGTATGGCCAGCATTATTTCCGCCCTGATAACGAGCGACAACTTCAGCATTTTGTGATAGAAAATCAGTAATCTTGCCTTTTCCTTCGTCCCCCCACTGGGTTCCGACTACAACTACAGAAGACATAAGGCACCTCCGCCAATAATTTGTTAAATATGTTATCCATCGTCAGTTTACCAATACATACCTTGTAAGTCAACGCTAAAACCGAACATTAAATTATATTTACATTATTATTGTTCGATTATAACCTTTGAATTTCTTATATTTCTGTTGCAATACCAGCCTCTGACAAAACGTAACACAAAAAAGCCCTCTCAAATGTTCAATCCTATTGAATACTTTATTTTTATCACATAAGCGAAAAATTAACTAATATTTACAACAAAACTTAAAATAACTTATTTTTAATTGATTTCAATTAGTGAATTACTTATAATCACTTATAAGAGCAATAACGGAAGGGGAATTCGATGTATCAGGAAGAACGTCTGATTGGAATCTTGCAATTTTTAAAAGAAAATCGCCGGATCTCCATTGATCAAATGTGTGAGATGTTTGATATATCAAGAGACACAGCAAGGCGGGATTTAGTAAAGTTGGAGGAACGTAAGGCGATCGTGCGTACACGAGGGGGCGCGATTTTGCCACGCACGCACACGGACATACAAGATTATTCCCACCGTTTAAAAACCGTTTCCTTTGAAAAACAACAGATCGGAAAAAAAGCGGCCTCCTTTATCCGGCCCGGGGACAAAATCATTTTGGATACTTCCACGACGGTGCAAGCATGTGCGAATCAAATCCGTCCCATGGACGTTACGGTCATTACGAACTCTATTCACCAGGCTGAAATTTTATCAAATGTTGAAAGCGTGTCCATTCAATTGCTGGGTGGTTTCCTACAAAAGGAACATCAATTCCTTTATGGAGCTTCCGTCATCGAACGCGTGAAAAGCTATCATGTGGATCAGGCGTTTATCGGTGTAGTGGGTATCTCTGAATCGGGACTTTCGATCGCCCACGAGGAAGATGGGATGGTCAAACGGAACATGATCAAACAGGCAGAACAGGTCATTGTTCTTGCAGACCATACGAAGTTTGGTGTGACCGAGTTTTTTACTTTTGCAGATCTCGAAGACGTGGATATCATCATTACAGACCAACTTCCTGATGAAGAATTCCAACAAAAATTACAGGAGCATCATGTGGAATTGATTGTTACAGAAGAGGAGGAATCAGAATTATGGACATGATCGCCATTGATTTGGACGGAACGTTGTTAAATTCAGCGAATGAGATTAGCCAGAATAATATAGAAGCTATAAAGCGTGCCCAATCGAAAGGCGTGGAGGTGGTCATCGCAACAGGAAGAGCATCCTTCGATGTCCGAAACCTATTCTCCGCACTTGACCTTCATACATGGGTGATTGCTGCCAATGGAGCGACCATCCATCATCCTGACGGTACGCTTTTTTCATCCACACCGATGGAGAAAGCGGATGTCACTGATGTTTTAGAGTGGCTTGAAGAAAAAGGGTTTTACTATGAAGCCATTGATGATGAAGCGATTTTGACCCCGCAAAATGCCAGGGAGCTTTTGAACATAGAACTCGACCGGATTCGTAGTGCCAATCCGAAAACTGATCTTACCAAGCTTGAAAAGGCAGCCCAAAAGCAGTTTAGTCAGTCCGGATTTTCACCTGTAGACTCTTACAAGGAAATCATAGATAAACATAGGAATGTGTACAACATTCTTGCCTTCTCCTTTGAAGAAGAAAAACTCCGAAAAGGATGGGAGAAGTTCAAAGATTACACTGACTTGACCCTTGTAAGCTCTGCCAATCATAACTTCGAACTGGAGCACAGACTTGCCTCTAAAGGGAATGCCGTCGTGAAACTGGCTCAACAACTGAATCGATCCATTGAGAGAACAGCAGTCATTGGAGACAGTCTTAATGATTTATCTATGATGAGTGTGGCAGGATACAGCGCAGCCATGGAAAATGCTAAAGAGGAAGTAAAAGAAATCTGCCACTTCCATACAAAAACGAATGACGAAGATGGTGTCGCCCATGCAATCGCCCACTTCATGAACCTTTAGGATCATCCATTTCCCAGCGTGACTTTTCGGGAGGCGTGATGGGAATGATGATATAGATGGCTTCTTTGAAGCTGCTTATAAAAAGACGCCCGGGACTTAGATCCTCGGGCGTCTTTCTTTTCTATGCTGGTGGAACATCGGCATCAGAATAGCGGTGATCCAAATCCACGAACTTGTTGTATTCTTTCACAAACGCAAGGGAAACAGTTCCCACTGGACCGTTACGCTGCTTGGCAAGGATAATTTCAATAATGTTCTGATTCTCTGATTCTTGATCGTAGTAATCATCACGATAAAGGAACCCTACGATATCAGCATCCTGCTCAATCGAACCGGATTCACGCAAGTCAGACATCATTGGTCGCTTATCCTGTCTTGATTCAACTCCACGAGAGAGCTGTGACAAAGCAATCAATGGAACGTTGAGCTCACGAGCTAACCCTTTTAAGGAACGGGAAATTTCTGATACTTCCTGTTGACGGTTTTCTTTGGAGTTGGCGCTTCCCTGGATCAACTGCAAATAGTCAATCAGAATCATTCCAAGTCCATGTTCTTGTTTGAGACGACGGCACTTAGAACGGATTTCACTGACCCGGATACCTGGGGTATCGTCAATATAGATTCCGGCGTTCGATAAGCTCCCCATCGCCATCGTCAGTTTGTTCCAATCTTCTGTTTCCATCTGTCCTGTACGAAGACGCTGAGCATCGATGTTTCCTTCCGCACAAATCATACGGGAGACGAGCTGGTCGGCCCCCATCTCCAAACTGAAAATCGCGACATTTTCATCGGTATGGACCGCAACGTTCTGCGCAATATTCAAAGCAAACGCGGTCTTCCCCATAGACGGACGGGCGGCGATAATAATCAAATCATTCCGTTGGAAACCAGAGGTGATATGATCAAGATCGCGGTATCCTGTCGGAATTCCAGTCGTACTTCCGTCATTGTGGTGAAGCTGCTCAATATTGTCATAAACATCAATCAGTACGTCTTTGATGCTTTTGAATGCACTGGAATTTTTCCTTTGTGATACCTCGAGAATGTCTTTTTCCGCAGCGTTCAATACATCTTCCAGGTCTTCTTCTTCCGAGTAACCCGTCGTCACAATATTCGTCGCTGTACGGATCAAACTTCTAAGGGTCGATTTTTCACTCACAATGCTTGTGTAGTACTGGATATTCGCAGCTGTCGGTACGGAGTTTGCAATATCCGTCAAGTAAGAAACCCCGCCGACTTCTTCCAGCACCTGGTTGTTGGAAAGAGCTGCTGTTACGGTCACGAGATCGATCGGCTCCCCTTTATCTGAGAGGGAGAGCATCACTTCAAAAATGCGCTGGTGGCTCGCCCGATAGAAATCTTCAGGAAGAAGATATTCAGCAGCTGTCGACATTGCATCAGGTTCTAAAAACACCGCACCGAGTACCGCCTGTTCTGCTTCTATATTATGGGGCGGGGTACGGTCGTTCCACATTTCACTCACTGTTGTTCCTCCTCTGAATCTAAAGCACGGATGGCCCGTCCGTCTCAAATAACCACACGTTGTATGGTTATTTTATACATTATTCCTTTTCGTTATGAAAAAGAGGAATGTAGGCCAGAAATACAAAACAGAAGCGCCCAATAGCTCCAGAAAATGGATTGGGCGCTTAATCGTTCAAAACTTACTTTTCCTCGACGTGGACTTTGATTGTCCCTGTTACTTCCGGGTGAAGTTTCACAGGAACATTGGTGTAGCCCAATGTCCGGATCGGATCATCAAGCTCGATTTTACGTTTATCGATTTTAATATCGTGGGATTTCTTCAGTTGCTCGGCAATTTGCTTACTTGTGATGGACCCGAACAGGCGCCCGTTATCTCCGGATTTCGCCACAAGCTTCACTTCCAGGTTGGCCAGTTGTTCTTTCAGTCGCTTCGCTTCTTCGACTTCTTCCTGTGCTTGCTGCTCAACTTTGGCATCTTTGGCTTTTTGGGCTTGAACGTTCCCCTTCGTCGCTTCTACCGCCAAATTGTTTTTAAGGAGGTAGTTGCGCGCGTATCCATCGTTCACTTCTTTGATTTCGCCTTTTTTGCCTTTCCCTTTGACATCTGCTTTGAAAATGACTTTCATTCTATGTCTCCCCCTTCAAAATATTCATCAATAATATCTTGCAACAATGCTTTCGCATCTTCAATCGTTGTATCTTCAAGCTGGGTGGCTGCGTTCGTCAAATGCCCGCCACCGTTCATTTTCTCCATAATGACCTGAACGTTGATATCCCCTAGAGAACGGGCGCTTATGCCAATCCTTCCATCACTCCGCTCAGAAATAACGAACGAAGAAACGATTCCGCTCATCGTCAGTAAGGTATCCGCAGCCTGTGCTATAATGACTGGTCCGTATGTTTCTCCACGGTCCCCGGTGGAAATGGCAATACCGTCACGGTAAACAGAAGCTCGTTCAATCAGTTTACTTCTACGAACATAGACATCTAAATCTTCTTTCATGAATTTCTGGACTTGTACAGTATCTGCTCCCTTGGACCTCAAGTAAGAAGCAGCATCAAACGTCCGTGATCCTGTACGGAGCGTGAAACTTTTCGTATCGACGATAATTCCTGCAAGCAGGGCCGTTGATTCCAGCATCGATAGTTTCAGTTTCTTCGGCTGATATTCGAGTAATTCAGTAACAAGCTCCGCCGTTGATGAGGCGTAAGGTTCCATATAAACAAGGGTCGGATCAGCGATGAATTCTTCGGCACGTCTGTGGTGATCGATGACGACGACATGCTCCGTTTTGGAAAGGAGCTTCTCCTCGATGACCATGGAAGGCTTGTGCGTATCTACAACGACGAGCAAGGTTTCATTTGTGACCATCTCTAAAGCATCCTCCGGCGGGATGAAATAATGCCAGAGGTCCTCGTCTTTCTCGATTTCCTCGACCATCCGCTGCACGCCGGTATCAATATCGTCCGGATCGAGAACGATGGCAGCTTTCTTATCGTTCGCCTGGGCAATTTTCAAGATCCCGATTGAAGCGCCGACAGAGTCCATATCCGGTGATTTGTGTCCCATGATCAAGACCTTTTCACTTGCCTGTACAAGTTCTTTCATGGCATGGGAGATCACCCGGGCGCGTACCCGTGTCCGTTTTTCCATAGGGTTCGTCTTTCCACCATAGAAACGGACTTTTCCAGAATCATCTTTAATGGCGACTTGATCTCCGCCCCGGCCAAGAGCGAGATCGAGACTGGACTGAGCCAATTCTCCAAGTTCAGGAAGACTTACCGGACCCACACCTATTCCGAAACTTAGAGTCAACGGGACGTTCTGATCTGTAATCAATTCACGCACATCATCAAGGATTTCAAACTTCGCTTTTTCCAAAGTATAAAGAATTTCCTGATTCATGACAGCTATGAAACGCTCTTGAGAGGTCCGCTTCAAGTAAATGCCATAATCTCCCGCCCACTTGTTCAATATGGAGGTCACTTGGGAGTTGATATGGCTTTTGGCTGTATCATCCATCCCCTGGGTAATTTCTTCATAGTTATCAAGGAAAATAATAGAAAGGACCGTCTGTTCATTTTCATAACGGTTGTGGATCTCTGTCTGCTTCGTTCGATCGAACAAATAAAGCAGACGTTCCTCCCTTTTAATGATTGTCTGGAACTTATAACCGCCAATCGTAATCCAAACTTCATCTTCCTCATCTTTCACACATGGAATGAGGTGATCGGATAGCCGTTTTAACGATTCTCCAACAATCGTATCTTCTTGTGTGAACTTGTTCATATAAGGGTTTGCCCACTCGATCGTATAGTTTTCACTATAAAGAACGATTCCTATGGGCATTTCCAATAAAGCTTCTTCGCCGACTTTTTTCACCCTGTAGGACAAGGTCGATATATATTCTTCTGTCTCATTGATCATGTTCTGTTCAGTACGGACACTGTAAAAGATGGACGCAGCTAAAAACAGCGTCATCATCAATCCCAACATCCATTGATAGTACCAGATAAAGCCAAGCAGAATGAGAGAGATCAAATAAATGATCCACAAGTGTCCGCTCATCGTTGGTTTTTTAAAAAAATTCGGCATTGCATTCAGCTCCTACCATCTTCTTGAGAGCGATCATTCTTTCTTTTCTTCCACACGTTCCCTCATTGGAAATCCTATATCAATTATACCGATTATTCTCACAAGGTACATCACGATTTGTGGAAGAAGTATGGAAAATACAACCACAAGAATCGGTATCGCTTTGGACCACTTTTTCTTCCATGCATAAAAAAAGACGAAAGAGAATCCCTGCAGGACGATCAAGGCTCCCGTAAGAATGAAGACATTCAGGGCAGCTAAGTAGACCAGATCATTTCCATCCATCGTGACATAATTCAAAATCATCGCCACAAAGTAATACCATAATATCGATGTCGGCAGCTTGATGTTCTTAAAATCCGCGAATCCAAGGGACTGATTTTCAATGCGATTGATCAGTTTATAGGTCGTCCACTGACTGACAAACGCAAGCATTACACCACTCATCGCCAATATACTTGGAACAATATCTGGAATGAACTCAATCAACTGACCGATCTCAGCCAGGTCCGTTTCTACCTCTTCCCCTTCAAGAAGTCCTGAGAACACCCTCTCAAAAGTTCCGTACCCCTGGTTCATCCCACTCTGCAGCTCATCCATCAAGTTGACGCCCAGAAAGAGTTGAGTGATTAAGAGAATTCCGAGGAGACCGATGACAAACCCAACAGAGCCTATGGCCAGAGCTTCATAGGAAGAACGTTTGTGATGCAAAGCGATTCCTATGAAAAGCCCGCCAATGCCGGCAAGTAAGGT
Source organism: Halobacillus sp. Nhm2S1 (assembly GCF_019599545.1). Lineage (GTDB taxonomy): Bacteria > Bacillota > Bacilli > Bacillales > Halobacillaceae > Halobacillus. The sequence goes on from NZ_JAIEZV010000002.1 coordinate 1,023,755, forward strand.
GAATACTGTAAATACGGTCGCAAAAATAAGTGTGAAAATGGTGGCGGCCACAAACATCAGGCCTCCTGCTTTTCCACCATATCGATAACTATAATAAATAAATGGAACAGGCAGGATCATTAGTAGTAGTGGTCCTATAACCGGCACAAAAATGATTACCAATAACAATAGCAGATATAGGCCGGTCATTAAAGCCCCTTCCGTTAACCTCTTTGTGTCATTCATGATTGATAAAGCACCTCTATTTCTATCGCGCTTGTCTTAACCTCCCTATTTTAACATATCATCCCCTTATACTTCTCGTATCAAATGCTTCCATCCACTTCTTCTTGGTGATTTTTTCTAATGTTTGTTATGATGAATAAAATTCGATAGAGGAGGGCCGCACATGCGCACTGATTACCACGTCCATATGGCGGAAACCGGAAACCTTGATGTCGACTATCTACGAACCTACATAACGAAAGCGAAAGAAGAAGGAATTGAAGAATTAGGCATATCTGAACACGCGTATTTCTTTCAGGAAACGCGTGAGATCCTCTCTAATCCATGGGTGGAGAACCGTCGTACGCTTGACTTTGAAACCTACCAAAAGATGTTTGATGATGCAGCCAAAGCTGAACTTCCGATAAAAATGGGCATTGAAATGGATTACATGCCAGGAAAAGAAAAAGAGATGGAAGCTTTCATTTCTTCCCATCCTTTCGATTACGTGATCGGATCGGTCCACTGGATCGATGAATGGGGCATCGACCTTGCGATATACCGGGATGAATATGAAAAACGGAATCTAAAAGACGTGTACCAGCAATATTTTGACCGTGTCGTCACCCTTGCAGAGTCAGGACTCTTTGACTTTGTCGGTCACATTGATGTCATCAAAGTGTTTGGCTACCGGCCGGACGATGAAGAATTCTTAAGAGAACAATACAAACGGGCAGCGAAAGCCCTTGCGAAAACAGATACGTGCATTGAAATAAGTACGGCAGGCTTACGAAAGCCTGTTGGAGAACTCTATCCAGATCCGACGCTTCTGCAAATGTGTAAAGATGAGGGTGTTGGAATCGTTCTCTGCTCGGATGCCCATAGGCCGGACCATATCGGGTACCGCTATGAAGAAGCGATCGATCTTGCAAAATCCGTCGGATATACCGAAGTCCATACATTCTCCAACCGAAAAAAGCAGGTCCATCCCATTGGCTGAACCCCCTTTCAAAAAGCGGTTCGGAACTGAAAAATATGATGGATACAAAACAAACAAGCGTCTTGCAGTCAGAGGGATAGTTTTTCATGATGGAAAAATCCTGATGGTGAATTCCAATCTGGGGGATTACAAACTTCCTGGGGGCGGCGTTGATGATGGAGAGAGAGACGATGATGCTCTTATCAGAGAAATTCAGGAAGAAACAGGCTACAAGAACTGCCGGGTGAGAGAATATGCCGGCGAGGTTGTGGAAAGCCACCTTGACGTGTATGACCCGCAAGCTCTTTTTGAAATGACCTCCCGTTATTATTTTTGTGAGTGGTCGGGAGAGAAGGGCGCACAAAGGCTGGATCCCTATGAAAAAGATCAGGACTTCACACCTGTCTGGATAAGCGTTGAGGAGGCCATTGCTCAAAACGAAGAGATTTTGGATCGAACGAATAAAAATCCTTGGATCCTCCAAGAGATGTATGTCTTGAAACATCTATTGAATTTGATACAAACTTCCTGACCATTGAAGGATGATTAAAAAAGCTCAACGTCACACCGACGTTGAGCTTTTTGATTAGTATTGAATAGGCGCCCCTGGTCCTACAGGGATTCCCAGAAGGACCCAAACAAGCAACAGAAGCAACCAGCCTAGCAAGAAGGCAACGGAATAAGGAATCATCATAGAAATGAGTGTTCCAATTCCAAGTTTCTTATCATAGCGCTGAGCGAACGCGATGATCACTGGGAAGTATAAAAGCAGCGGTGTAACCATGTTCGTCACTGAGTCTGCGATTCGATATAGTAATGTTGTAAACTCCGGAGAATAACCGAGGTTCATCATGATAGGGACAAATACAGGGGCCAATATCGTCCATTTGGCTGAAGAACTTCCAATAAAGAAATTGACGACCATCGTTAGTCCAATAAACGTTAAGATGAGCCCGATTCCATCAAACCCTGTAGAGTTCAAAAAGTCTGCCCCGCGAAAAGCGATGACCGTCCCTAAATTCGTTTCACGGAAGTACGCGATAAACTGACCTGCCGTAAAGGCGAGAGCGATATAGCCACTCATGCTTGCCATCGTTTTTCCAAGCAGTTTCGTAAGGTCTTTATCATTGGAAATCTTATTTGTAACAATTCCATAAATCAATCCTGGGACTAGGAATAATAGGAAAATAACAAATACCAATGCACTGAAGAATGGTGATTCAATATAGGCACCGTCTCCACGCAATGGTCCAAAAGACAAGTAAGCCATGACAGCGAACGTGATAAGAAAGCCGATGCCAGCATAACGCATCCCTTTTTTCTCAAGAGAAGTCAGTTCATCGATTTCTCCTTCCTCTTCGCCTTCATACTTACCCAGTCTGGGTTCTACGATTTTTTCAGTAACGAGTGTACCAATCAACGTGATTAGAACGACAGATACGGCAGCAAAAAAGTAGTTCATCGTGACTGTAATCGTTTCTGCATAAGCAGGGTCGATCGTACGAGTCGCTTCAGCCGTCAACTCCTGAAGAATAGCATCAGTACTTGTGAGAGCTAAATTGGCCCCAAATCCACCAGATACACCCGCAAAGGCCGCAGCAAGTCCGGCAAGTGGGTGTCGCCCAAGCCCTAAGAAAAGGACAGCTCCAAGTGGTGGAAGTACCACGTAGCCTGCATTGACCGCCACACTGGACATGACTCCGGCAAAAACTAAAGCGGCCGTCAATAATTTCTGAGGAAAGGAAAACACAATCCCCTTCAATGAAGCATTAATTAAACCTGTCTGTTCAGCAAGGCCAATACCAAGCATGGTCACAAGGACAGCTCCAAGCGGCGGAAAGCCGATAAAGTTATCGACCGCGCTGTTAAATATATAATCCAGTCCACTCAAACTAAAAAGGTTCTTCACTCCTACGGCTTCCCCTGTCGTCGGATTCGTGACAGATACACCAGCAAAGATTCCAGAAATAATAACTACAATGAATGCTAATATAGCAAACAGCAACAATGGTGATGGAAGCTTGTTCCCCAGCCATTCGATGCCATCTAAGATACGGAATAAAAACCTACGACCAGATGAAATCTCCGCTCTGTTTTCCTTCATTTTATACCCTCCTCATAAAGTCTATGAATTTAGTCGGAATTAAATTTACCAAGAGAAATTCTCAAAGTCAAAGCTTTTGTACCATGTTTTACAAAACTATAAAATGAAATCGTTTTACCATAAGAAAAAGACAAACCCAGCAAGGTTTGTCTTTTTCTGCAACAATATTTCTTGTCTCTTTAGCTACTGAATTTGGATACCATCAAATCGTTAAACACTGCACTTGTTTGATGTCTGCAATTTGTGCAAGCTTATCGTCGCAGCCCCCATCCACTGGTTTATCTACCGTCAGCACCATGACAGCTTCTCCACCTTCGTTCGTACGTCCAACCTGCATGGTTGCGATATTGATTTCATGTTCGGCTAGTAGGCTTCCCACGCGGCCGATCGCTCCTGGCTGGTCAGTATGGCGGATGACAACAAGATGACCTTCTGGAACAACGTCGATGGAATATTGATCAAACTGCACTATACGTGCACCCAAACCATTCAGCAACGTACCGGCGACGCTGCGCTTTTCTTGATCGGTCTCGATTTCTACGGTAATCAAGTTTGTAAATCCTTTCGTTTGGGTCGACTTCTGCTCATTTACTGTAATCCCTTTATCAGAAGCTGTCTTGAAGGCATTGACATCATTCACACGTTCGCCGATATGACGTTTCAAGATCCCTTTGACGGCGATCCGCGTAAGTGGCATGGTATCAACTTCAAGTAAATCGCCACTATAGTAAACATTCACACGTTCAAGCGTACCGTCTACCACTTTTGATAGAAAAGCGCCCAAACGTTCAGAGAGCTTAAAGTATGGAGAGAGCTTCTCCATCATTTCTGAGGACACAGAAGGCAGGTTGACCGGGTTTTTCACTGTTCCTCCGCGCAATAATTCCAGCACATCAAAGCTGACGTCTGTCGCAACATTTTCCTGGGCTTCAATTGTACTTGCACCAAGGTGAGGGGTGGCAATCACTTCCGGTAAGGATAACAACGGATGCTCCGTGGCAGGCTCTTCTTCAAAAACATCAAGCGCAGCCCCAGCGATCTTCCCTGATTGAATGGCTTCATATAAAGCATTTTCTTCGACAATTCCTCCACGGGCACAATTCAATATACGTGCCCCCGTCTTCATCATGGCAATGGCCTCTTCGTTAATCAGATGCTTCGTCTTTTCAATTAGTGGGGTGTGAACAGTCAGAAAGTCCGCTTGCTTAAGAACTTCCTCTAAAGTCCCATGAGTGACGCCGGCTTTTTCTGCCTTTTCTTCATTCAAAAAAGGATCAAAGGCGATCACTTTCATACGATGACCTTTGGCACGCTGGGCAACTTCACGACCAATCCGCCCAAACCCGACAATGCCGAGCACCTTATCCTTCAATTCCACGCCAACGAACTTTTTACGTTCCCAGCGCTTCTGTTGGAGCTGATGATAAGCTTGTGGAATATTTCGAGCTAACGACATCAGCATCGCCATCGTGTGTTCAGCTGTCGAGATCGTATTCCCATCTGGAGCATTCACGACGATGACGCCGTGTTCCGTTGCTGCATCGAGATCAATGTTATCGACTCCTACTCCTGCACGGCCGATGATCTTCAAGTGAGGAGCGTGTTCAATGACTTCTCTTGTCACTTGCGTCTGGCTTCTTACGATGAGCGCTTCTGCCGATCCGATTTCTTCCAATAACTGTGCATGAGATAGGTTCGGACTCATGACAGTTTCGATATCTTCCGCCTCCAATAGAGGCCTGATTCCATCTTCACTCAGTGGATCACTAATCAATACACGATGCATTTCTATTCCTCCCTTGTACGTTCCAAATAAGCGGTTTGTGCAGCTGCGACACCTGCTCCCGGTTCGAATTCATGGCCTAAACGTTTCAGGACGATCTCAAGAATTCCTATATATTGAAGAACATTGGCAGGACGGGAGTACCCCATGTGTCCGATCCTGAAAATTTCACCTTTCATATGCTTCTGTCCACCGGCTAAAATGAGTCCGAACTCTTCATTCGCCACTTTTCTAAGTTGTTCTGCCTCAAAAGTTTCCGGGCGAATCGACGTTACAGTCGATGAAGCATCCTCATCTGAGACCAAAAGAGGAAGATTCAAAGCGCGGCAAGCGCCCCTCGTCATTTCTTTCATTGTTTGGTGACGTTCAAAAACCCGATCCAAGCCTTCCTCTTCCAATAATTCAAGGACCTGTTGGAGACCGAAGAGAAGGGAAAGAGCAGGAGTGAAAGGGGTCTGTCCTCCTTCGAGTTGTTGACGGTATTTCCGTAAATCTAAGTAAAACCGAGGTCGAAGGTTTTCATCAATAACAGACCAGGCACGTTCACTGACCGCCAAAAAAGCAAGCCCCGCAGGAAGCATCATCGCTTTTTGCGAACCTGAAATTAGGATATCGATTCCAGACTGATCCATCTTCACTTCGGCTCCTCCAATAGAAGAAACCCCATCAACGATGACGAGTGCTGAACTCTTGTTCTTTACACTTTCGGCGACCTTTTCCACGGGGTGCATGACCCCTGTCGATGTTTCACAGTGTGTTAGGAATACAGCTTTCGTGTCTGGATGTTCATGAAGCGTTTCTTCCACTTGGGATACCTCGACTGCCTTTCCCCATGGAATCTCAATGCGTACCACATCTAATTCATACGTCTCACAAATCTGGGCAAAACGATCTCCGAATGCCCCGGCGACCACGACGATCACTTTATCTCCAGGCTTGGTTGTGTTTACAACAGATGCCTCCAAAGAAGACGTACCACTCCCTGTAACGACAAGCACCTCCCCCGATGTACCGAACACCGTCTTCAGTTTAGGAGCAATAGCATGAATCAATTCTTTGGCTTTTCCACCACGGTGGCCGATCATCGGCTGATTCATGCTCCGTTCTACACTCGGTGGAATCGGAGTTGGGCCAGGGGTGTGCAACAAGTCCCATTCACGTTTCATACTGCTTTCAACCTCCTCTATATTCAGTGAATCACTTTTCTCCATAGATCCTTTTATGCTTTAGAAAAGCAATGATATTCTCTAATCCTATCAAAGAAAGAACCATTGTCAATTAAATTAGAATATTCTGTTTGACGACATTTTTTTCTTATTTTTATCGAATAAAGGACTTTGATTTTTTTCTTTTTTATCTGTATAATTCAAAAAGTAATTATTTTTAGAAAATTAAAAATAGGGGGAATTCACTTTGAGAAAACATCTATTGGTGTTAATGGCACTGATGTTTGCACTGTTCCTTGCCGCTTGTAGCGGGGGAGACAGCGAAACATCAACAGACACAGGTGAAGAAAACACGGATGAAACATCTGAAGAAACAACTGAACAGTCAGACGAGGGAGAAGCTTCCGGAAATCAAGAAATTACAGTAACAGCGAAAAGTGAGATCCCTAGCATGGATCCATCTTTAATCACCGATTCGGTCGGTTTCCAGTGGGCTGGGGAAACTTATGAAGGGCTCTACCGCCTGGATGAGAATAGCCAGCTTGTAGATGGAATGGCAGAAAGCTCCGAAGTGAGTGAAGATGGCCTGACATGGACATTTAAATTACGTGATGCGGAATGGTCCAACGGTGACCCTGTCACAGCACACGACTTCGTATATGCATGGAGAAGAGCTGTAGACCCGGAGGTTGGCTCTGAGTACGGCCCTTACTTCCTTGGAGGCATCATTAAAAATGCCCAAGCAATCAGTGATGGCGAAGCAGAACTTGAAGATCTTGGGGCTACTGCAGAAGATGATAAGACCCTTGTCGTAGAACTTGAAAAGCCTGTTCCATACTTCAAGTCCATGACCGTGTTCATTACGTTCATGCCTTTGAACCAGGCATATGTTGAAGAGCAGGGGGACAAGTTCGCTACAGAAGCTGAATACACAATTTCTAACGGACCATTCCAAATGACAGAGTGGAATCACGGCGAAGGCTGGACCGTTGAAAAGAACGATACTTATTGGGATGCAGAAACCGTTCAACTAGAGACAATCAACGCGAAAGTAATTAAAGAAGTTTCTACAGGAGTCAACCTTTATGACACTGGTGAAATTGATCAGACTGAATTGAACGCTGAATTCGTCGACCAGTACCGCACGAGCGACGCTTTCAATGTTGCTGAAAAACCATACTTATATTTCTTTAAGTTCAACCAGGAAAATAATGAAGCTCTAGCGAATGTAGACATTCGTAAAGCGATCTCTTATGCGATTGACCGTCAGTCACTCGTTGACGTTATTTTGAACGATGGTTCTGTGCCGGCAGAAGGCTATGTACCATCCAACTTTGTTTCTATGCCGAACAGTGACCAAGACTTCCGTGAAGCTCAAGGTCCGTTGGTAGAATATAACGTGGAAAAAGCAAAAGAACATTGGCAGAAAGGCCTGGAAGCTCTAGGTACCGATTCTGTTGAAATCGAACTGCTTGGTGACGATACAGGAACTTCCAAAGACGTCCTTGCTTACTACAAGAACCAACTGGAAGAAAACCTTGAAGGTGTAACGATCAAATTGATGGAAGTACCATTCAAAGAACGTGTTCGTCGTGACAACGAAGGCGAATTCGAGATGGAAGCTGCTACATGGGGACCAGACTATGTGGATCCGAACACTTACTTGAACATGTATCTTACAGATGGTCAGAACAACAACATGGGCTATTCCAGTGAAGAATATGACGCGTTGATCGAAAAGGCAAACGGCGAGTATGCTCAAGAGCCTGAAAAACGTTTTGAAACATTCTTGGAAGCTGAAAAACTGCTTCTAGAAGAAGATCAAGCGGTAGCACCAATTTATCAGGATGCAAAAGCTCAACTTTTCCGCCCTTCAATCAAAGGTGTCTTCACAACAGCAACAGGTCCAGAATTTGAATTCAAGTGGGCTTACGTAGAAGAGTAAAAAGATCTTAACAAACGGCAGGGAATTTTCCCTGCCGTTTTTTTACATTCTTAGTCTTGAAATTTCCCATCTATTCACGATATAGTCTCTTAAGGTATGAAAAAAAAGGAAGGGGTGGATAGACGTGAAGCGCATGTATATGAGGGCGATGTATTATACGGTAGGCATTTTCATTATGACGCTTGGCATCGCCTTGACGATTCAGTCTGCGCTAGGAACCTCCCCATTTGATGCTCTTCTCGTCGGGCTGCACCGGACTTTCGGATTGACAATCGGAAGCTGGGAGATTGTCGTCGGTTTCAGTATGATCGTATTTAATGCCATTGCTGAAAAAAGGCGGCCAGAGATCCTTGCTTTAGCGACATCTCTTTTAACGGGAATAGGCATCGATTTTTGGGTCTTCACCATTCGGGACACCATCCACCCGAATGTATTCTGGTCGCAGATGATCTGTCTTGTTGCTGGTATGGTTATTGCAGGCTTCGGTATTGCGCTTAACCTTCAAGCCGATTTCGCCCCGAACCCATTCGACCGGATGATGCTTGTTGTCAGTAAGTTAACAGGCTGGAACGTTTCCATTTCGAGGGCGCTCATCAGCATTCTCCTTGTCATTCTCGCCTTCCTCTTCAGCGGGGCGATTGGCATAGGCACTGTACTGATCACTCTGTTCAGTGGACCAGTCATTCAAGTCTTCATGGGTCAAATTAACAAATTCGATCAACGCCTGCAGCCCGTTGCTCCTTCTTGTTCATAAAAACAAAGGTTCAAGAACTTGGGATTTATCTAGACAAAGAAAGAGGCGGAATCACCATTTGATTCCGCCTCTTTTTTATAACTCTCCTTGGGGGCCAAAAAATTCATAATGAATACGATCTTCAGGTATTCCCCAACGATTCAGCATGCCATAAACAGCTTTCATGAACCCTTCTGGTCCGCAAAAATAAAATTCTGCGTCTTCGGAAGCAATAGACTTCAGCCAATCAATCGTCATATAGCCTTCTGACTTGTGCAGCCCTTTCGATTTATCTTCTTCATCAGGCTTTTCGTAAATGAGATGGACTGTTCCCAGCTCCGCTTCTTTCATTTCCTCTTTGAACGCATGCACACGTCCGTTCCTAGCTGCATGGATGAAATGAACCAGCCGATCCTTCTGCGCCCTCTCTGCATACTTCCACATGCTCATCAGAGGAGTGAGTCCTACTCCTCCACTAATTAGAACCAGTGGGCGCTCTTTATGATCATCCAAATAAAAGTCGCCTGCCGGGGCACTGACAGGAATAGAATCACCAGGATTCACGTGATCATGCAGCCAGGAAGAAACCACGCCATCAGGATGACTCAAACTTCCTCTTTCTTTTTTTACACTAATTCTGTAGTAGGAATTCCCTGGGGCGTCAGAAAGACTGTACTGTCTAAGATGCGTGTAGGTTTCTCCTGGGATTTCTGCCTTTATAGTTAAATACTGCCCAGGTTTGAAAACAGGTAGAGCTTTCCCGTCCTTCGGTTCAAGGTAGAAAGAAGTGATTTCTTCACTCTCTTTCACCTTATCGACGACATCAAATAACCGATACCCGGTCCAGCCACCTTTTTGCTGTTCTGCTTCCTGGTACAACGCTTTCTCCACCCCAATAAAGGCATCCGCAATGACTCCATAGGCTTTTCCCCATGCTTCAATAATGTCTTCGGTAGCCGCGCTCCCAAGTACCTCTTTAATGGCTTTTAATAAGTATTCTCCTACAATTGGGTAATGTTCAGGTTTCACATTTAAACTTCGGTGCTTTTCTGCAATTTGCTTAACACGTGGCAAAATAACTTCCAGTTGATCAATGTATTGTGCTGCAGCGTAAACGGTATTCGCAAGTGCTTTTGGCTGATCTCCCGCCCTCTGGTGTGTCTGATTGAAGATATTTTTCAATTCGGGGTGATCTTCAAACATCCGCTTATAAAAGTGAGTCGTAATCGCTTCTCCATATTCTGCTAAGACAGGAACGGTTGCTTTAATCGTCTTTAAAGTCTGTTGATCGAGAATTTCAGTCGCCTTTGTAGACATACGTAAAACCCCTTTCACCAATTGATGTATTTTATATACATCTTTATTATAGGGAGCCCAGCCTCGTAAAAGCAATATTCAAAATACATCTTTTTGTGGCAAAAATCAAAACATTTCCCTATTAAGACAGTGATAACGGTTTATGATAAGATAAGAAAAAAACAAGAATGAGGGTTAAACTAGATGCGTCTCAAGAAATACACTGATTACGCTTTGAGGGTCCTGATTTTCACCGCATCGAAACGAGAAGGTGAGCTTGCGAATAAGAAGGAGATCTCCGAAGTTTTTCACATCTCCGAAAATCATTTAGGGAAGATCATTCACGAGTTAAACAAACTGGAGCTGATTGTAACCCTCCGGGGACGTTCTGGAGGCATTCGTCTAGCGAAAGAACCAGCAGACATTAACATAGGTAGTGTGGTCCGTGCCATGGAAGACGACTTCCACTTGCTCGAATGCTTTGACTGCGCGACTAACTATTGTGTCATCACCCCGGCATGTCAGCTGAAAGGCGTCCTTCACGAAGCCCTGCGCGCCTTTCTGAACGTATTAGATAAATACACGCTCGAAGACCTGCTGACGAACAAACAAGAGCTGAGAGAATTAATGGGCTTGAAATAAAAAACACGGCTGTATTTCCTTGTTGGAAGTAACAGCCGTGTTTTTTATTATTGCGTATGAGCTCCCTATTCTTTAATAATAAAAACCCCTTGATGGCTCATTAGAGCTATCAAGGGGTTTGCGACGCTACTCTTACTCCGTAGTGTAAGGAAGTAGGGCCATTGTACGAGCGCGTTTGATCGCTTTCGTCAATTTACGCTGATATTTTGCAGACGTTCCAGTTACTCGACGAGGAAGAATTTTTCCACGGTCAGAGACGAAACGTTTTAGCAAATCCACATCTTTAAAGTCGATGTGTGTAATTCCGTTAGCTGTGAAGAAACACACCTTTTTACGTTTTCCGCGTCCACGACGTGCCATGTAGCATTCACTCCTTTCTATTTAGAATGGTAGATCATCATCTGATATATCGATTGGCTCCCCATTATCTGCGAATGGGTCGTCATTTCGTTGATTATTATTGTTGTTATTAGAACCGAAGTTGTTTCCTGATGGTTGTTGATTCTGATTTGGTTGGTATCCTGAACCTCCACGGTTTCCTCCTCCTTGGGAAGCACCTTTGGACTCTAGGAACTGCACACTATCTGCAACAACTTCTGTTACAAATACACGTTTACCTTCTTGGTTATCGAAGCTGCGGGTCTGCAAGCGTCCGTCGACTCCAACTAGGCTACCTTTACTCATAAAGTTAGCTAAGTTCTCAGCCGCTCTTCTCCAAACGACACAGTTGATGAAATCGGCATCGCGATCTCCTGAGTTGTTGGAAAAAGGACGGTTCACGGCAATTGTAAAGTTGGCGACAGCTACTCCGTTTGGCGTATAGCGTAAATCAGGATCCTTCGTCAATCTGCCGGCTAATACGACACGATTTAACATCAGAAGCACTCCTTATTTGTCATCTTCGCGTACAGCGATGTGGCGGATAATATCATCCGTGAACTTCGCTTGACGGTCGAATTCGTTGATTGCATCACGTGTACCTGTGAAATCAACTGTTACATAGATCCCATCACGGTAGTCGTTAATTTCGTAAGCAAGACGACGCTTGCCAACTTCTTTAACTTCTTCGATCTCCGCTCCGTTATCTGTTAGGATTTTGCTGAAACGATCTTTGACAGATGTTTTCGCTTCCTCCTCGATATCTGGGCGGATGATATACATGATTTCGTATTTTCTACTCATCCGTTTTCACCTCCTTATGGACTTGACGGCTCCTTTTCTATCAAAGGAGCAAGGAGTAATCTTCATTGAATTACTCACAATTTAGTATTGTATCAAAGTTGTCCAAGATTTACAACCTTTTAACGGAAGGATCCTCGCTTATACGTTGAAACGGAAATGGATAACGTCGCCATCTTTCACTAAATACTCTTTACCTTCTAAACGCACACGACCACGATCGCGGGCAACCGCCATGGATCCTGCATCAACAAGATCCTCGTAAGAGACCGTCTCCGCACGGATGAATCCACGTTCGAAGTCTGTGTGAATGATACCGGCTGCCTGTGGAGCGGTCATACCTTCTTTAAATGTCCACGCACGGACTTCCTGCTCACCAGCTGTAAAGTACGTGGCAAGCCCAAGCAAGTTGTAAGTGGCTTTGATCAATTGGTCAAGACCGGATTCTTCAATCCCGAGATCATCAAGGAACTCTTCTTTTTCTTCGTTATCAAGTTCAGCGATTTCAGATTCGATTTTAGCACAAACCACAATAACCTCTGCGTTTTCCTTTGCTGCAAATTCGCGAATTTGTTTTACTCGATCGTTATCTGCTTCACCGATTTCATCTTCACTTACGTTCGCCACATAGAGGATGGGCTTTGAAGTCAATAAATGAAGGCCTTTGACGATCTTCTCTTGATCGCTGCTGAATTCAACGGCACGGGCAGGGGTTTCCTCCTCCAATGCGTCTTTCAGTTTTTCCAGCACGGCATACTCGGCCACTGCTTCTTTATCCTTTTGTCGCGCCATTTTAGCGACACGATCCATGCGCTTCGAAACAGTTTCAAGGTCCGCCAAGATCAACTCCAAGTTGATGGTTTCAATATCCGTAATCGGATCAACCTGACCGGATACGTGGGTGATATTTTCATCTTCAAATGCTCGTACCACGTGACAAATCGCATCGACCTGGCGAATATGAGACAAGAATTGGTTTCCTAGTCCTTCTCCTTTACTCGCGCCCTTGACGATTCCTGCAATATCCGTGAATTCAAAAGCTGTGGGTACAGTTTTCTTAGGGTTCACAAGCTCAGTCAACTTCTCCAGACGACTATCCGGAACTTCCACGATCCCGACGTTCGGATCAATTGTGGCGAACGGATAGTTGGCAGACAAAGCACCTGCTTGTGTAATTGCGTTAAATAACGTAGATTTCCCTACGTTCGGTAAACCTACGATTCCTGCTGTTAGTGCCATATGAGACTTTCACTCCTTAAGGATTTACATACATGCATGTTAGTCCATTTAATTATAGATTCTGTACTTGAAAATAACAACCTATGCAAAAACGGGAAAGCTTCGGTTGATTCTCCTAAAAAACTCCTTTTTCTACAGTAACAAATTCAATATCTAGTGAGAAAGAGAAGGAGAACGATCTTTTCCTTTGTGTTTGCGAATATTTTTTCATCCAGGCTGGGTGCCAGGTACTAATAATGAAAATCAGGTGCCTGGCACCGGCAAGCCGGTTACATGTACCAGGCTTTCTGTTCATAAATTCACATAAAATTCGCATAAGAAAATCCCCCTCTGAGTTACAGAAGGGGATGAAATTATTCACTTGTTTCCAAAACCTTTTTCATCTTCGTTTCGAATTTCTTGCGAGGGACGAGCACACTGTGGCCGCACCCCTCACATTTTATTCGGATGTCTGCACCCATACGGATGATTTTCCATCGGTTCTCCCCGCAGGGATGAGGTTTTTTCATCTGAACGATATCGTTCAAGTCATAGGATTTATCAGCCATCAGGAAACTCCTCCTTTTTCTTCGTGATCCATCGGTTCATTCGGTTCTTCATCACGTGAATACATCACCATACGAGGGAATGGAATCTCAATTCCTTCAGCATCAAGTCTATTCTTCACTTCTTTACGGAGGACCCTGGCCATAGCCCAGTGCTCCATCGGATTTACTTCGCAAATAATCCGCATGACGACATCAGATGCTCCAAGTGTTTGAACGCCAAGCAGTTCAGGAACGTTCAGCATTGATTCATAACGTTCCGGCAGTTCTTTCAACAACTCCTGAATCACTTTTTCAGCGGCTTCAATGTCTTCCTCATACGCAATACTTACATCGACAACCGCTATGCTGTTATGCATGGAAAAGTTGGTCACCTGCGTGACATTCCCGTTAGGAAGAATATGGACCTCACCCGTCCATGCTTTTACTTTCGTCGTTCGGAGACCGACTTCCTCTACAAAGCCTTCCACACCCGAGGTTTGAATATAATCTCCGACAGAAAACTGATCTTCAAAAATGATGAAGAAGCCGGAAATGATGTCACGGACTAGGTTCTGCGCCCCGAAACCAATGGCAAGACCAGCCACACCAGCCCCGGCTAATAAAGCGCCGACTTCAAAGTTGAACGTTTCAAGAATCATGATGAAGGCCATAAAGTACACAACATAAGACATCGTGTTCAAAACAAGCTTGTTGAGCGTCGCTTCTCTTCGTTCAGTAATTCGAAAAGGCCCACGCCTTTTGTTAGCAAAAAACTGGGTGATGAGTCTTCTTCCAATACGAATGACTAAGAAGGAGACCAGCAAAATGAGAAAGATCCTTATTCCACCAAGAGCTACTTGGAACCATAACTCCGGACCGGTTATATAATCAACAACCTCGTCCCATTTTGTTTTTGCTTCATCAACGACCGTTTTTGCTTCATCTACCACTTTTGTAGCATCGGCCACTACTTTCCCTCCTGTTTCCGTCTATGAATATGACATCTATTTTAACAGGTTTCTAGCGAATTTTGAATCGGGAAAGAATCGGGTATAAAAGAAGAGAAACTAAAACATACAAGTTCAGAATTCCGTATAACGGATACAAATATTCAATGAGCGTCGAGAATCCGAATGAGGTAAATGGAAGCATCACAGCGATCACAGCCATTGCCAGAATCCAAAGAGGCTGCCTCACATATTCTCTGAATCTCGTGACAAGCCCGAGCGTTCCCGACGCAGCTGTCGTAAAGATCGCGATCCAAAGCATGAGGGACATGAAGAGCATCATTTCATACGGATAATGTTTTAAAATCGCGAAAAGGGGGATTTCATACAAAATGATGTCTTCCGAAATTTGGATCAGACTGTTGTTGTAAAGGTAAGAAACCGCCCCAAGAATAACCCCACTGCCGATACTCGCAATCCAGATTTCCCCTCTGTTTCTAACCTGGTTACCGATAGCCCCGAGAACAGCAATCAGTGGAAGGATGTTCAATGCGGTAAATGGAAAAGCAGACATCCAGTTGCTCATTTCATGGACGTGTCCAAAGAGAGAAAGCTCCTGATCCCGGATAAACAGAATCAAAACGAATAGAAGTCCCGATATGAGCAGTGGAAGAACAAAGCTGTTCACGATGACAATCCCTTTCACATCCCAAACGAACAAAAGAATGAGAGGAATGACAATGGCCAGGACACCAATTCGATAGGAAAAGTTGAATGCCTGCCATGTTGCGCCGCTCCCTGCCAGCATGATTACGGTCGTTGTAAAAAGGTAAATGATGATCATCCAATCATAGACACCGGTCAGATGTTTCCCCACAACTGCCCGGAGAACAGGTAAATAGTGCCCGGTCTGTTTTTTGTAGCTGATATCAAGTATGACTTTACAAGAAATAATGAACATGAGAGAGAACAAAAGAATCGCCAAGCTGCTATCATGTCCAAAAAACTGCCAAAGTTCTCTTCCAGAAGCATATCCGGCCCCGATCATCGTACCTATGATTAAGAACATCCACTTGAACCCTGCTTTTAACATGACCGTTCCTCCACATCTATGTATTTGTCACGTATAGAACCGCGGACAACCTTATATACTGTTACTACTATGTGTCTGGAGGAGAAGCTATGAATTTCAAGGACAAGTTTTCAAAAGAAGAGAAACGTGTAAACACCGATGATCCAACCATGAGCGATCTACTGAGCACTTACTTGCAAGAATGGCTTCCACCTTCCAAAGATATTGTAATCGCCTGTATCGGGACGGACAGATCAACGGGAGATTCCTTCGGGCCTTTGGTTGGTTCGATGCTTCATGACCATGCGCTAGAAACGTTCCATATATATGGAACACTTGAGAAACCTTTGCATGCATTGAACCTGAAGGAACGACTAGCTGAAATCAGAAAAAACCACCCAAATCCTTATATTCTTGCGATAGATGCCTGCCTTGGAAAATCGTCCTCAGTCGGATCTGTCGTGCTTGGGAAAGGTTCTTTAAGCCCGGGCTCCGCATTAAAAAAAGACCTTCCGCCTGTAGGTCAACTACACATTAGCGGAATGGTCAATGTCAGTGGATTTATGGAGCATGTGGTGTTGCAGAATACCAGACTGCATGTCGTGATGCAGATGGCAGCAAAAGTAGCGGCAGCCATTCAATTAACCGAGGCGAAAAGGAAGCAGGTTCATATGGAAACGAAGCCGTTCCGCTCCTTTACGACCACTTCTACAAACTTTAAAAAAAGCATTCAGTAAGGCTTAAAACCACTCGGCGATTGTTAAAATGACACCTACCGTAAGTAAAGCTGGGAGTAAATTTGCAACACGGATTTTGGTTAATTTCAATAAATTCAGTCCGATAGCTACAATCATCAAGCCACCTGTTGCGGTCATCTCAATAATAAATAGGTCGAGCATATGTTGAGGGACCCAGTTATTGATTTGTGTCGCTAAAAGGGCAATGGATCCTTCATACAGAACAACGGGAATAATGGAAAAAATGACACCTATGCCCAAGGTGGAGGTCAGCACCAGTGAAACAAAACCATCAATGATCGCTTTTGTGATCAGGACTTCATGGTCATTACGAAGCCCACTGTCTAACGCTCCGATGACAGCGAGAGCACCGATAACAAAAATAAGCGAAGCGGTAATAAAGCCTTGAGCAACACTGGAAGTCTGGTTGGGTTTTGTGAATTTCCTTTCAATCCAGCGACCGATGTATTCAAGCTTGTCTTCCAAGTGGATCGCCTCACCGATGATCGCACCGGAAAGCAGACTGAGCAGGACAATGACGATGTTTTCCGTTTCCAACGCCATCTGCAAACCAATCAAAAGGACGACAAGCCCAACACCGCTCATGACCGTTTCTTTGAACCGCTCCGGAATTTTAGTAAAAAAAAGCCCTAACAATGTACCAACGAA
This sequence comes from Halobacillus sp. Nhm2S1, assembly GCF_019599545.1. Taxonomy (GTDB): domain Bacteria; phylum Bacillota; class Bacilli; order Bacillales; family Halobacillaceae; genus Halobacillus. The sequence goes on from NZ_JAIEZV010000002.1 coordinate 1,040,977, forward strand.
TATACACAAACCGTTAACTAACGCTCCAAACAAAACCATCGCATTCTCTCCATTACCTTTTCTTTTTCTTGATTTCTCCACGTGGAGCAAAGAGGAATTGCTTCAAAAAAAAAGAAAGAACCAGAGATTTTATAAATCTCCAGCTTTCAATCTTTATCGGCAAATAAATCAATGATCCGTTCTAAATCTTCATTATTCGAAAACTCAATTTCAATTTTCCCTTTACGTTTTCCTTTATGGATTTTCACGCTTGTACCCAGGCGTTCTTTCAAATTCTTCTCACGTTCCTGCAGGAAAATATCCCGAGGTTTTTTATCTTTCTTTTTTGAAGGACGGTTCGTCATCTCGTGAATCAACCGTTCCACCTGACGAACATTCAGGGATTCTGCTTCAATTTTTCTCACCAATTCCAACTGTAGATCTTGATCTTTCACACCTAATAAGGCACGTCCATGTCCCATAGACAGTGTTCCTTCATTGATTTTATCTGTCACAGCTTTGGGCAGAGCTAAGAGACGGATAAGGTTGGCAATGTGAGAGCGGCTTTTTCCTAAGCGTTTGGAAAGGTCGTCCTGGGTGACACCGAGGTCTTCAATCAGTTTCTCATAGGACTTTGCCTCTTCAATCGGGGAAAGGTCTTCTCTCTGTAAATTCTCCAGTAAAGCAATCTCCATCATTTGTTCATCCGTCATTTCCCTGGCAATAGCAGGTACATGAGTGAGTCCGGCTTTCTGGGCTGCACGAAAACGACGCTCCCCAACAACAATCTCATAACCTTTAATGCTCTTCCTTACAATCAAAGGTTGCAAGATGCCATGTTCTGCAATGGATTGACTTAACTCTTCCAAAGCTTCTTGCTCAAACTGTTTGCGGGGTTGATAAGGGTTTGGACGACAGTCTTTAATCGCTACGTGTTGAATTTCTTCTGTCGAAGTCTGGTTGTTGAAAAAAGCGCCTAAAGCCTCATGGCCTTTGCTACCTAACCCTTTCGCCATTCACAATCACTTCCTTTGCTAAATCTAAATATACTTCGGCTCCACGTGATTTGGCATCATAAAGAATCGCTGGTCTACCATGACTTGGCGCTTCGCTTAGACGGACATTCCGGGGGATAATTGATCGATAAACACGATCCCGAAAGTATTTCTTCACTTCCTCGATCACTTGGATGCCCAGGTTTGTACGTGCATCAAGCATTGTCATAAGTACACCTTCGATCATTAGATCATGGTTCATATGCTTCTGGACGAGCCGTACCGTATTAAGAAGCTGGCTCAAGCCTTCCAGGGCATAGTATTCACATTGGACAGGAATTAAAACGGAATCAGAGGCAGTCAAAGCATTCAAGGTTAAAAGTCCGAGAGAAGGGGGGCAGTCGATAATTATATAATCATAATCACTTTTGATTTCATCCAGTGCTTTTTTCAACTTTACTTCCCGGGAAATAATTGGAACCAACTCTATTTCCGCACCAGCCAATTGAATGGTTGCCGGGATGGCGTCAAGGTTACTTACAATTGTACTCGTCTTAACATCCTCCGCTTTTACATCATCCACGAGTACATCATAGACACACCGATCCATATCTCCTTTTTCTACACCAATGCCACTGGTTGCATTCCCCTGAGGATCAATATCCACCAAAAGAACTTTATAATTCAAATGCGCAAGACATGCACTTAAATTGACGGCGGTCGTAGTTTTCCCGACCCCGCCTTTTTGATTGGCGATTGAAATCACTTTCCCCATGATGTCACCTGCCTCACTGTCTTTTTTATCATTCTACCATTTTATTGAAAGCATTAGGTAAAATGACTTAAAAAAAGCCCCATCTCCACATACGTCAAGATGGGTCGTTCAGGCTATTATTTCTTCTTCCCTTTTGGAATCTTAATTGTGATCTGATAATAATCATCATGATCTTCTTCGTCCGTTTCTAAGTCGATTCCTGTATCCGTCACCATTGTCAAGGATTGGCGAATCGTATTCATCGCAATACGCATATCCTTGTTAACGCCTTTCATCTTCGGTTTCTTTTTCTTAGGTGCCGGGTCATTGATCTTAGCAATTCGCTCTTCCGTCTGCTTCACGTTCAACTGTTTTTCAATGATTTCTGCCAAAATCTTTTCCTGTTGTTCCTCATCTTTCAAAGCAATAAGAGCCCGTGCATGCCGTTCGGTAATTTTCTTGTCCATCACAGCTTGCTGGACAGACTCAGGTAATTTCAAAAGACGCAGTTTATTCGCAATGGTCGATTGACTTTTACCCAGCCGTTGCGCCAAGGCTTCCTGCGTAATCTGATGCAGTTCTAAGAGCTTCGCATAGGCGACAGCTTCTTCAATAACGGTCAACTCTTCCCGCTGCAAGTTTTCAATAAGAGCGACAGATGCCGTTTGTGAATCATTCATCTCGCGGATAATCGCAGGGACCGTTTCCCAGCCCAGAGACTGGACGGCACGCCATCTACGTTCACCGGCAATCAACTCATACTCTTCTTCATTTAACCGACGGAGAACGATCGGCTGAATCATCCCATGCGTATGTATCGTCTGGGCGAGTTCGCTAATCTTCTCGTTGTTGAAAATCGCTCGAGGTTGGTAACGGTTGGGCTGCACGCGTTCGACTGGAACTTGTACAACCTCATCGGGGTTGTAGCCTTCTTCTTCATTGCTCTCATTATCCGAATCCGGTTTGTCCCCTAGCCCGAACAAACGACCAAAAGGATGTAACACGATCAGACACCACCTTTATACGATCGAGCATACGCTGTTTTATTGTATATACCCTATATTTTGAAACATAAAAAGCGCCGCAGGCTACTCAGCTGCTGCGCGTACGTATGCCGTTTTTCATTTCTTTATTCATTTTATCACATTTAATCTATGAAAAGTATCTTCAAGATTGAAGAATTGATCGTCAGCTTTGTCGAAAACTCACATTCCCCTCATAAGAAACGTGTTCTTCCGCCATTTGGCCGACTATGATTTATGACTTTTCCTGACAAATCAAGTCGATAGATTTTCTCCATGCCAAAACTTCTTCACTAAATGGAAGAATTGTCGAGACTCGATTTCGAAACTTTTTGGTAAGTGCATTCGGGTCGGGGGAATAACCTGCTTTCACACCTACCACCTCACACAAAAATCTCGGAACTGAGTCTTCTAAAATCGAGAGCTATTACGTATGAAGTTAAGAAGGAATATAGGGGAGGAATGAATAATATATAGATTGGACTAAATTTTAGGAGGATATCAATATGCAAAAAAATTCCACAGAACGTTTCACTCAATCAGTAGGGGGGAGAGCTTCTTAATTTTCACCTATGCTTGATCTCCTGCTTGCATCGGATTTTATAATGCAGGAGGAAACACTTTGAGAAGAGATACGTTAGCTTTTTATAACATTCGACTATTATTTTGGGCAGAAATCTTTGGGAATTTCCGTTTTATCCAGCCTGTCCTGACGCTGTTTTATTTTGCGAGAGGACTTGATGAAACGATGATTCTTCTCGTCATGACCTTTTTCAGTATTGGCGTACTTTTTGGTGAAATTCCTACAGGTGTCATTGCGGACCGGTTTGGTGCCAAGCAAGCTTTTCTAACCGGCTCTATACTAAGCATCCTTGCCCACGCCCTTTTAATTTTCGCCTTCGATCCATGGGTGTTTTTCGCTAGCAGCTTTCTTACGGGGTTCGCCGCTACTTTTTTCAGTGGTGCCGATGAAGCGCTTATTTATGAATCATTAAAAGAAAGTAATGAAGAGAATCTCATGGACAGGGCGATGGGGCAGATTGGTTCGGCTCGTTTTATCATCTCCATTTTCGTAGTGATCATAGGGGCTCTCTTAGCAAAAGATCTGAATGAAAACCAATTCCGACTTCTACTCATGCTGGGTGTTTTCTTCATGTTCATACAATTGATCTTTCTTTTGTTCATTAAGAACCCTGAAAATCAAGGTGGGGTACGGACGCCCGTGGTGAAACAAGTGGTGGAAGGATATCAAGCCATCCGCAAAGCACCCGAAGTGCTATGGATGTTTATGAACATTTCCCTTGTTTTCATTCCAGCCGTCGCTATTTTTGAAAAATTTGATCAAGTATTGATGGTGGATGCGGGAATGCCGGTTTACGGTATCGGAATTGTCTATGCAGTGACTGCTCTGATCGGTTTTGTAGCGGCACGATCGATTGGTTGGATGACGAAGCGTGTGAAACGAGTCCAGCTTCTGTTCATCACTGGTCTCCTTGCTGTGCTTTCCCTTGCAGCGGCTGCGCTTTTGCACACGCATCTTTGGATGGTACTCTTAGCGATCATCCTTTTGAAGCTTGTGAGTGCGATTCGCTATCCGGTTTATTCCCAGCTAGCCAATGATATTATTCCTTCGCATGTGAGAGCAACGACCATTTCTTTGCTTTCCATCTTGGATTCTTTGTTTGACCTGGTGATTTTTACGACGGTCAGTGGCATTGCGCCTCTAGGATTTATGCCTATGTTCCTTGTTTGTGCTGGAATCGCATTGATAGGAACATTGATTCCTATTCGACAAGCTGCGACATAACTTTCCAAAAATGAAGAAGCCCGTCCGATGGTATCGGGCGGGCTTTGTTTCACGTGAAACCTAATCCTCATTTTTAATCCTTCCATAAACATCAAGATCTTTATATTCTCCCCGATGATAGATGTCCTGTTTTAACGTGCCCTCATAGCTCAGACCGGCTTTTTGCATAACTTTCGTCGATCCTGGATTGGAAGTGATGGCCGCCGACCATATACGGTTCAATTGCAATTCATTGAATCCGTACTCCACGATCCGAATAGCAGCTTCCGTTGCATACCCCTGGTTCCAATAGGGTTTACCAACCCAGTAAGCGAGCTCTCCTTTATAGTGTTTTTCATCCACCCTTAACGTCATGGTACCGACAAGCTCTTTGGACTCCTTTAGGATCATCGCCAAAGGGTAAGCCGTCCCTTTATCTATCCATTCCTTATGAAGAGCAATCCAATTTTGGGCCATTTCAAGCGTATAAGGGTGTGGAACGAAAGTAGTCGCTGCCACTGCTTCATCTCCTGCTAATTCGACTACTCGACCGGCTAAATCAAGTGTGTACGGTTTCAAACAAAGTCTTTCTGTATGTAGTTCCATGATCCACCCTCCTCCTATGATATTGAATTTATTTCTAGTTCCATACGGAATAATCCTTTTTTACAGGCAAAATCGTAATAAAAGTCGACATTTGTGGAAAAATGAGCACGATTAGATAAAAGGTAGGACTGCCAGGTGGAAACCAAAATATGAGAAGCAGGTGATTGGATGGATCTACAACAAAACTACAAAGCAGGAGATATCGTGTACGTGATTTATAGGAATCCTCACACGTATGATGTTGCCAATGTGCAAGAAGCTGCTGTTGTTAACAATCCTGAACAACCAGGAGAATTGGCCTTATTTTTGTATGAAACTTATTTTCCGCTGGATGAAAACATCGCCATATATGCATCCGAAGGAGAAGCGGAACGAGCGTATTATGATGCCTTTGGTGGAGGAGTAGAATCGGAGGGTGAACTGTGGTAAAACCTTTCATGCCAGAACTTGTCTATATCGAGCCAAGAGCTCTTGAATACCCGTTGGGCCGTGAATTAAAGGAAAAATTTGAAGGTTTGGGAATTGAAATCCGAGAAACCACCTCACACAACCAAGTCCGTAATTTACCAGGCGAAAATGATTTTCAAAAATACCGGATGGCAAAATCTACACTTGTCGTAGGTGTCAGAAAAACGCTCAAATTTGATACATCGAAACCTTCGGCTGAATATGCCATTCCCCTCGCTACAGGATGCATGGGGCATTGCCACTACTGTTACTTGCAAACGACAATGGGGAGCAAACCATACATCCGTACGTATGTGAATGTCGATGAAGTCTTTGATGCGGCTGAACAATACATGAAGGAGCGTGCCCCGGAGGAGACCCGCTTTGAAGCGTCCTGTACTTCGGATATCGTTGGTGTCGATCACTTGACACACTCGTTGAAGCGGGCCATTGAATACTTTGGAGAATCTGAGCATGGTAGACTTCGTTTTGTAACAAAGTTCGCCCATGTCGACCATCTGCTTGATGCTAAACACAATGGACGGACAAGGTTTCGCTTCAGCATGAATGCTGATTATGTGATTAAATACTTAGAACCAGGCACATCACGTTTAGACGAACGCATTGAGGCGGCCGCTAAAGTAGCAAAAGCTGGATATCCGCTTGGATTCATCATTGCACCGATCTATTTGTATGAGGATTGGAAAGAAGGGTACCGTATTCTTTTTGAGAAACTTCAGGACAAATTGCCGGACTATGCGACAAAGGATTTAACCTTTGAATTGATTCAGCACCGCTTCACAAAACCCGCCAAGCGTGTCATACAAAAGAACTATCCAATGACAAAGCTCGAAATGGATGAAGAAAAACGTAAATACAAGTGGGGGAAATACGGGATTGGTAAGTACGTCTATCAAAAGGATGAACAAGAAGAAATGAAGAGTGTCCTTGGTGGATACATCAATCAATACTTCCCTGAAGCAAGCCTTGAATATTTCACGTGAAACTACAACTCAGAGCCCCGCTCTGAGTTTTCCATTTCCGAGAATAGCTCAACTCTGTTTCAAGATCTATGCCATACACATAACATTGTTTAATTTGGGAGTGTGTTTTTCCATTGGAATATTTTCAGAGCAGACCACAAACAATAGAGGGAGATGAGAAGGAGGATTCGTATGGCATTTACCGTGTTTTTCGTATGCGCCTGGTTGATTGTCAGCATTTTCACCATCATACCTAAGCGACTAACCATCATAGAGAATTCATTCATTTTCTTAACCACAAGTGTCATCAGTATTAACTGGACATGGATCATTAATGAAGAGTTAAAATATGTAAAAATAACAGAAGATCCTACGAATTATGCTGGTTTTTTATTTTTTCGAAGTGTAATCATCCCCACCCTGCTAATGGTTCAGTTGAATATATACAGTGCTTCATCGTCGACTATGAAAAAAGGGTTGGTCATCGCCGCTTCTGTCCTTTGCTTACTTTTGCTCACCATCTTGTCCAGGGTCCTCGAAGTTTCCACGTACAAAGATTGGAGCCTGGTTTTTGATGTCGTTTACTATGTGTTCCTCCACTTTATAAGCATCGGTGTGTGGAGACTAATTCGGAAATCAACGCACAATGAGGTGAAACACTCGTGAACTTCCTTTGGGAAACCTTCGATAAAAATGAAATCTCCATCTTGATTCTCATGACTATTGCCTATGCCTTCTTTTTTGTGCTCCCCTTTAAATTCAAACGGGAGATCACATGGCTTTTAATGATGCTCGGATTTACGATTGGCGTTTTCTTTGACTTTACAATTGGTGGAGGTCTGATTGATTTTTTCACGCTGAATGATACGAATAACTATGAGTTATTCGACTTCTGCTATTACTTGATTTTCGCACCATTCAGTTATTTTTTCATTTACTTTTATGACATGTTCAACATCCATAAGAAGACGTTTATTTTCTATATCCTCCTATGGGTCATCGTCGGCGTCAGTATGCAGTGGGCGTTTACAAAACTGGGAATTGTGGAGTTCCAAAACGGCTATAAAATCCCATTTTCCTTTGCTGTCTTCTTAACGACCCAGACGTTTACCGCTCTCTATTTTGAACTCATTCAATCACGCTATCGTGTCCTAAAAAAAAGCTGAATCCATCCCTTTCTTTAATGCAAAAGGTCATCCTTGAATAGGATGACCTTTCTTCTTTGATTTGCTCTTTTCGTGCTAGGAGAAAATTCCGTACTCGGTAATCTGCACATCCACTATTACATTCACTTCTAAATCAGCATAATGACCCTGCCACTTGGTAAGATCAAAATCTTTTCTTCTCGTCTTTGTGAAATTACCAATCCCCAACGGGTCAATCCCTTTCTCTTTGAATAACGAAATGAGTTCGGCCGTTTCTTTGTTGAAGTATTCGACGAATTTATCTTCCATTTCCTTTGCTAATTGAGGGGAAGCATTACGATCAACGCCTGCCATTTCATTCACTTCGGCTTTTAAACTAATTTTAATATCAAATGTTGGATTGTCCATTGGCCCTGATATATTGTAATCGACTTTTGAACCGATATTATCCATCATGATTGTCCCTCCCTCAAATGGGAGGTCCTGCATCCCTCTTGTGAAATTCTCCTTCAGCATTTTAAATGTGAAGATCTTTGTATCCGGTACCTCAGCGACTAGCATCCCTTTTTTAAAAAATGCGACACCAGAAAGTTCGACAAATGATTCCCGCTTTTTAAGCATGGGTAAGAATGGGTCCATTCCTTCTGCATAGTATGCATACAAAAAATCATGCAGGCTTGTAGAGGGAAAGTTATGTCTTGTATTATTTTCTATAAGTCCCTGCAAATGTTTAGAGGTCGTTTCATCCTGGGTGAATCCACTCTCAATTAATTCTCTGGAAGAACCTTCGACAATCCCTAAAAACATATTTCTACTTAGGCGAGGGTCCCGGCTGAGTACATCAACAATATCCCCTAAGTCGGTTTCAGCCAGTTCTTTGCTGTATAACGTTACGGCAAGCTTCCCGATGGAAATTGGTTTTGAAGATTGTTTTTGTATCTCTACTTCTACATCTTTGGTCGAATCGGCATCGACCGTTAAGTAAAGTTCAGAGGCGGCCTGCTTATCTTCACTTTTCCCGTATTGCGGAATGGATACCGTTCCTTGGATGCGTTCGTCCTCTCCTACATCGTAACCGACAATTTGGACGATCGCGTTTTCTTCCACACTTTTACTTGGCAAACACCCCGTTAAAAGCAGCACAGACAATAATATAAGAAAAGTTTTTTTTATTTTCATGACCTTTTCCTCACTTTATCTGAAATCATCTTCAACACCAGTAAAACAGGAATATACATTAAAACATACGTCCCGAGTTGTCCGGATAAGTTATTGACCATATCAATCACAGGTCGCCCATCTAAAAGGACCGCCGGGAAATAAAGGGCGATGCAGAAAGTGATGACCACATACTTCTGCTTAATCTTGAATACACGTTTAGGGATTCTTGTCGCTCCCCATAACCCAAGGCAGATATTCGGGAGAATAACATAAAGCCACATAGCGATCCCTACAAATTCAAACCGTTCAATAAAAGGAAACTCAACGATTTTCCATGCTGAAATCGTTCCCCATACCACTTGTTTCAATTGTTCTTCACTATAATAGACAAAAGTAACAAGAACACTAATCAAATAAAGCATGGTCGTATAAAATATTCCGAAATGCGCCCATTTCTTAGACTTTTCCGGTTGTTTGATAAAGGGGTAATAGATCAGCAGAAATTCTAAACCTATAAAGCTTAGAATGCTTTGTTTTGTAGCTCCTAGGATATCCGTTAAATCGTGACTGATCATAGGATAAATATTCATGGTATGCCCCGCCTCTACAGGGAAGAATTTCAGCAGTAAAATAGGCAATCCAATGATGACACTGATTAAACAAATTCCTGTGATCACACGGAACCCGCCACTCACCAAGTAGTACACCAGCCATATAAGTACAAAAGCAAACACCCAGACTTGAAGACCTGGAAACACCCAAACCTTGATGACCTCTATGAACGTGATAATAACTGTAAACGCAAGCAGAGTATAATAAGCACAAAATAGGAGGCTTAATAACCCCCCTATGTACTTCCCGAAAATACTATTATGAATCTGGACAATATCTCCTCCACCGTTTTGGAGAAGACGATACATCATCCAGAGAATGATGTGCAGAATCCCACCAGCAATCAACACGGAAATCCATGCATCAAAACCAGCTTTTTCGACTAAATATTTTTCAAATCCTAGGATCCCGACCCCTACCTGCATACTATGGATCAAAAAGAATACATAGGCCGGTGTCACCAAGTAATTTTCAGGTATATTCAAGCCCTGAGTATTGTTCAACTTATTCATCAATATCCCTCTTTGCGTTCACACGTGATTGATTCATTCGTTGAGGATCTTCCGTCCTCATGAGAACAGGTCGTTCCGTCTGCTTATTGAAAGGCAGACGAATAAAGGCATCTTTCAAATCTTTGATTCTAAGCGGATATAGTGGTTCGAAGAAAGGACGACCGATGGATTGCAATTTAATGAGATGGCCGATGAAATAAACCATGCACATGGAAACTCCGATTAAACCCCAGAGCTGTGCGCCAATGAGGAAAGGAAAACGAATTAAGCGGATCGTATTACCGATTTGATAAATAGGCGTCGTAAAGGAAGCAAGGGCACTTAGAGCTACGATAATCAACAACACATTACTCGTAAGTCCTGCGTCTACTGCTGCTGTTCCAATAACGATACCTCCTACGATACCAATCGTTTGACCGATCTTCGTCGGAAGTCTGGCTCCAGCTTCTCGTAACAATTCAATCGTCAATTCCAGAACAATCACTTCCAATATCGGTGGAAACGGAATATCCGAACGGGAAGACACGATGGTCGCCATTAGAGCTGCCGGAATCATTTCGTGATGATACGTTAGGACAGCTACATATAAAGGTGTACTTAAAACAGAAAAGATGACAGCAAATAAACGAATCAAACGAAACGCAGTCGCTAAGTGCCAGGGAAGAAAATAATCATCCGAGGCACCAAAAAATTCAACGACCGTTGTCGGACATGTAAGAGCATGAGGAGATCCATCAATGAGAATGGCTACTTTCCCCTCAACCAGGTTGGAAACGACACGATCGGGCCTCTCTGTATCCAACAATTGAGGGAAAGGCGAATTGGAATTATCAGCTATGATTTGAGTGATAAATGAACTGTCCGTCAACTGATCAACTTCTATTCCTTTCAATCTCTGTTGAACCGTATCCACATTGTCCTGATTGACAATTCCATCAATATAGATGACGGCGACTCGTGTTTTTGTCACCTTACCAACGTTCATTTCTTTTATCGTTAACTGAGGTAAAGGGAGGCGTTTCCGTATAAGGTTGATGTTCGTATTCATTGTCTCAACGAACGCCTCTTTCGGCCCTACCACACTAAATTCCACTTCAGGTATGCTGACGTTTCTCGATTCCAAGGAAATGGCAGGGACGAGCACCACTTCTTCATCCTTTTCGTGCAATTGAATCATAATGTACCCATACATGACTTTTTCTTCTATGAGATCGAGCTTAGATGTAACCCGAACGTTTTCCACTGGAATACTTTCCTGCATGTCGCGCAAGGTAGGCAAGGACTTTTGATTTAACGTACTTAATACACTTCGATTTAAAACTTGTGAATCACACATGGTTTTCAAATACGATATGGTGCACCTTGTACTTCCACTTAAATTGTAGTGGACGAAATCCTCGGATTCTTGCATAGCTTGAATAAATTCAGAAAGAGTGCCGTTCTGCTTCTTTTTTTCCTGTTGTTGTGGCTGCTGCTGTTTTTCTTTCCGCTTCCATTTCCACATAACGAACTCCTTATTTGTCGATCTGACTTCTTTTTCCTATCATCTTCTTTTCGTAATAATTTATACCCGAACGGAAAGTATAAAAGAGACAAGGAGGGCGGACCATGCTTTACGCTTATCTATCTCCCTTATGCATCGTTGCGTTCATATTTATATCAACCGTGTTCGTCATCGACTGGTTAGCAAAATTATTGATCTACATTTTCCTGGTGAACTTTATTTGTCTGCCCGGTTATCTGTTGTACAAAGAAGAAGTGAAAGAGAGTAAATTAGCGCCGCCACCATCATCACAGGAGGGAAACCAATATGTCCCAAAAAACACTGACAGCCAATGAAATCGGGCTATTGTGGACACAATATATTCAGAACAGTATGGCCATCCCTGTTTTGGAACATTTTGAATTGACTCACAGGGATGAAGAGATCCAACCGTTGATTAAGCTGGCAAAAGAGATTGCGGAACAAGGAGTGAATGACTGCGGTCGTTTCTTTGAGGATGCAAATCTTCCCGTTCCCAACGGCTATTCCATGGATGACCTGAACCCGAATGCGCCCAAGCTGTTTACAGATCCATTCATGTTGACCTTTCTCGAGCATATGGGACAGGCGGGGCTTACTTCGGACGGATTCTCTTTAGGTGCCTCTTCCAGAGAGGATGTCCGGAACTTTTTCAGTGAACGCATTCGCAAGCAAGACCAACTTTTCCACGAGTGTGTAAACACCGGACTTGAGAAAGGGATTTATACAAGACCTCCTCAAATCGCCATTGATAAAGAAACGGAATACATTGAATCAAAAAATTATTACCACCCTTTCAGCAAGCGATCCTTGAATGCGATGGAAATCACTCACTTGTATGAAAATATTAAAAATAACACCATCGGAGAAGTGTTATGTCAGGGTTTTGCTCAGACAAGTAAAAACAAAACGGTCAAAGAGTATATGAAGCATGGGAAAAAGATGTCAATCAAACACCGGAAAATCTTCTCAAGTCTCTTGGATCAATCCGGAATCATGACCCCTATGGTGTCTGCGAATTTTTTGACCACCCGTACGGACCCTGTCTTTTCTGATCGAATTATGATGTATTTGATCAGTGTTCTTGCGTCATCCGGGCAGGGAAATTATGCGACCAGTTCAGCTGTCAGCCTGCGGTACGATATCGTGTTCTCTTATCAGAAATTGATTTTAGAGACAGCAATCTATGCCAAAGATGGTCTGGATATCATGATCCACAATGGATGGTTTGAAGAACCCCCTCAAGCTCCAGACAGAGAGAAACTCATCCAATAATTTTTAGCGGAAGAGGAATCGATATGAAAGAAAAACGACTGGAAATTTTATTATGGAGCATTGCTTTTCCGGGATTCGGCCAGCTATTGAATGGACATCTCATCAAAGGACTCGCCTTCATCCTTTTAGAAGTGATTCTCAATGTGAACAGCTCCTTTAACATGGCCATTGTCCATAGCTTTCATGGGAATATTGAAAAAGCCATTGAAGTGACGGACTATCAATGGCTGATGTTTTACCCTTGTGTGTATATGTTCGCTGTCTGGGATGCGTACCGTGAGGCAGATGGGGAATGTGCCCCCTATTCTTTCGTGCCTTTTGCTTTTTGCGCCTACTCCGTGACCATCGGGCTGATCTATTCTCCTCTATTTAAGGTAGGCGGGATTTTGATTGGGCCGGTCTGGCTTCCCATCCTATTCTTGCTGCCCGGTATCATCATTGGACTTTTCGTAAGGTCATTATTATTACGCTCTTCCGAAACCCCCTCATAGATCCCGCCATGAAGGGGTTTTTGTTATGTTTGTTTGATTTTTCCCAAATGGTGGAATGACATCAAACAAGCATAATTAGAGGAGGACTTCACATATGAATCGAGAACAGCGACAGAAAAAAGGTCAACCTGGCCAAGAACAATCCATACAGCCAGGAATAGAGGAAAAAATGAACCCCCTTCCCCTGCAGGCAGATGAAGATTACACGAGTGGTAATAAATTAGTTGGAAAAGTAGCCCTCATTACAGGCGGTGACAGTGGCATCGGAAGATCTGTGGCCATCGGCTATGCAAAAGAAGGCGCCGATGTTGCTATTTCTTACTTAGAAGAACATGAAGATGCCGAATACACGAAGAAAAAAGTGGAAGAGGAAGGACGCCGCGCCATCTTAATTCCTGGAGACGTCGGAGATGAGGAGATATGCAAAACTGCTGTGGAGCGTACAGTGACCGAGCTTGGTCAATTGGACATTCTCGTCAATAACGCGGCTGAACAACACCCGACGGATGATTTGTTGAACATTTCCACAGAGCAATTGGAAAGCACGTTCCGGACAAATATTTTTTCCATGTTCCATTTAACGAAAGCAGCGATCCCTCACTTAAAAAGGGGAAGCGCTATTATCAATACAGCGTCGGTCAATCCGTATGTAGGAAACCCTGAACTTGTTGATTACACAGCGACAAAAGGAGCCGTCGTTGCCTTTACCCGCTCCATGGCCAAGCAGTTGGTAAACAAAGGGATACGTGTCAACGGCATTGCCCCAGGGCCGATTTGGACCCCTCTTATTCCAGCTACGTTTCCAGAAGATAAAGTCGAAGAGTTCGGGACAAACACACCAATGGGACGACCAGGACAGCCGGTGGAGCACGTGGGAAGTTACGTGTTGCTCGCCTCCGCTGATTCCACCTACATGACAGGCCAGTTCATCCATATTAACGGTGGTATGTTTACATCCAGCTGATCGAAAGGAACGAAACAGATGCCAGAAGGACCAGAAATTAGACGTGCAGCAGATTCTGTAGAAAAAGCAGTAAGGGATAAAACCGTCATTGATATAAGTTTCGCCTTTGAACATTTACAAGCGTATGAAGAAATCCTGAGCGGTTCAAAGGTCACCAAAGTTGATACAAAAGGGAAAGCGATGCTCATCCGTTTTGACAATAATTATGTTATCTATTCCCATAACCAACTATACGGAAAATGGTACATTAGAAATGCCTACAACTATCCGAAAACGAACCGGCAACTGCGGCTCGCCATTCATAATGAAAAGAAGTCGGCTCTTCTTTACAGTGCTTCAGATATTGATGTGCTGAAACAGGGAGAAGAGGAAGACCACCCTTTTCTTTCAAAAGTAGGTCCTGATCTTTTAAGTGAAGAAGTGTCGGCTGAGGATTTGTTTATTCGTTTCCAGGATAAGAGATTCAAAAGGAGAAAATGGACCTCTCTATTGCTGGATCAAGCCTTCATCGCTGGAATCGGAAATTATTTGCGCAGTGAAATTCTATTTGTTGCTGGAATCTCTCCCTTTTCAAGACCGATGGATTGTACAGAAAAACAGCTTCACCGTGCAGCAAAAGCTTGCATCGACCTGATGTGGCGTTCCTATGAAAACAAAGGCATAACAAACGATCCAGCGCTTGCCGAAGAATTGAAAAAGCAAGGCAAAAAGCGCTATGAATACAGACATTGGGTGTTCAACCGGGAAGGTCGACCGTGCCGGATCGATGGGACAGAAATTATCAAGTTTCGTGCCGCTTCCCGCCGCTGTTACTACTGTCCGACCTGTCAAAAAAAACCCGCTCCCTTATAAAAGGAGCGGGTTTTTTTTATCTACCTAACCAGCCACCATCAATGGCCAATTGATGTCCGTGGACATAACGTGAGGCATCCGACGCCAGATAGACGGCGGCACCAATGAAATCTTCCGGTTTCCCCCAGTCTCCAGCTGGAATTCGATCCAGGATTTGTTTATTCCTCTCTTCATCCTGGATAAGCGCTGTATTCATATCAGTTGCGATATAGCCAGGCACTATACTATTGACATTCACCCCTTCTTTCGCCCATTCATTGGATAAGGCCTTTGTCAACTGGGAAACACCCCCCTTGGAAGCCGCATAAGCAGGTACACGAATTCCTCCCTGGTAGGACAGCAAGGAAGCGAAATTTATGATTTTTCCGCTTTTGTTCGGCACCATATAGCGCCCCGCCTGCTGACAGAGAATCCACGTCGTTTTCAGATTAATATTAAGAACATCATCCCAGTCCTCTTCTGAAAATTCAACAGCGTCAGAACGCCTTTGGATTCCTGCTGCATTCACTAGAATATCCACACGACCGAACGCTTCCACAACGGATGGAATCGCTGCTTTCACTTGCTCTTTGTCATTCAAATCACACGGAATGATGTGGCAGGTACGACCATGACCTTCAATTTCTTTTTTTATATCGACTTGTGAAGTATTTCTCTGTAACAATGCAATATCGGCTCCCGCTTCAGCAAGACCGACAGCCACCGCACGTCCGATTCCTCTTGTTCCACCAGTGACAGCTGCTACTTTTCCGTTTAACCTAAATAATTCCACTGACATTTCAATCCCCTTTCACACTACGATAGCGTTTTCATTCTCCTATACACCTTTCGATAGCAGGAAGGGAAATTCCTTTCATAGTTTAAATATAATTAATGAAATTTTTTTCACAGGACTTCAAAAAGGATATGTTCCGCATGAATTCCTCCTTCCGATAAAGAAAGTTTTCCAAATGAATACATAGGCACACGCCTTTTATCAGTAAGAGATCCCGGGTTGAACAAAAGGGTTTTCTTAAAATAACGAAGGACTGGGATATGAGAGTGCCCGTAAATCAACACATCCACTTCTTCATCCTCAAAAGCTTCCATCGAACGTTTTTCTGTCGTTTTTTTCTCTCCGTGCCCATGGACAATTCCAACACGATACCCTTCCCATTCCAGCAATTGTTTGGGTGGAAATTTGTCTCGGATCTCTTTTCCGTCCACATTGCCATACACCCCGTACACAGGAGCATAAGCTTTCAACGTTTCATAAAGCTCTAAAGTCTGCCAATCTCCAGCATGAATAATGGCATCCACGTTCTTCAATTCTTTTAAAAAACGCTCCGGAAGCTGTTTCGCTTTTTTTGGCATATGCGTATCTGACAGCACAATGATTTCCACTCCTGTTCCTCCTTCAATGTTCTATTATTCTAATTCAATATCCACGTTCTCCTATTCTAAAAAAAATAACCTCTCTACCAAAGGCAGAGAGGCAAACGATGTTATTGAATCGGTGTTTTATTCGGTGTTCCCGCTTTTCTTGGGTATTTTTTCGGTGTTTTTCTTCTTTTCTCAATGAGGGCAATGTTTCGCTCGCTGCCCTCTTCCGGCAATTCAAACGTGTGAACATCAAGCACTTCACCACCGACGGTTTGGATCGCGATTTTTGCGTCTTCCATTTCATCCTTCAAATTCGGACCTTTCATTGCCATGAATCTGCCGCCTTTCGCAGCCAGCGGTAAGCACAGCTCACTAAGGACGGACATTCGCGCAACAGCGCGGGCCATCACAAGGTCGTAACTCTCACGGAAGTTCGCATTTTTCCCGAAGTTTTCCGCACGATCATGATAAAAAGCGACATCATCCAGCTCCAATTCATGGGCTAAGTGATTCAAAAATGTGATTCGTTTTTTCAAAGAATCGACAATCGTGACTTTCAACTGTGGAAAGACGATTTTCAAAGGTAAGCTCGGAAAACCGGCCCCCGCTCCAACATCACAAATACGGAGCGGTTGATTGAAATCATAGTAGAAGGCGGCCGTTAATGAATCGTAGAAGTGTTTCAAATAGACGCCTTCTTGATCAGTAATTGCCGTGAGATTCATTTTTTCATTCCACTCGACAAGAATGTCAAAATACTTCTCGAACTGACGCTGCTGGTAATCGTCGAGTTCTATGCCATGTTCCTGTAATGCTTTAAGAAAGGTGTTGATATCCATAAGTCCATCCTTTCAAATTATTCCCCAGATACGCGGGCGATTTTCCCTTGTTCGATATATACAAGCAGAATGGAGACGTCCGCCGGGTTCACCCCTGATACACGGGAAGCTTGGCCGACAGATAGAGGTCGGACGGATTTCAGACGATCACGAGCTTCTGTCGCAAGTCCGTGAATGGCATCATAATCAATGTCCTCAGGAATTTTCTTCGTCTCCATCTTCTTCATGCGATCGATTTGTTCCAGCGCTTTTTTAATATAGCCACTGTACTTCACCTGGATCTCTACCTGTTCTTTGACATCATCAGGCAGGGATACCTCGCTTGGAGTCAAACGTTCCAAGTGACTGTAATTCATTTCTGGACGCTTCAGTAGGTCAGTCGCACGGATGGCATCTTTCAACTTCGATCCACCCGCTTCTTCGATGACAGATTGAACCTCGTCGGTCTCTTTCAAAATGACTTTATCGAGACGTTTTTTCTCTTCTTCAATTAACCGTTTCTTCTCTTGGAAGCGCTCATAACGGTCTTCAGGAATCAAACCGAGCTGATAACCGATTTCTGTCAGTCGAAGATCCGCATTATCATGACGAAGCATCAAACGGAATTCTGCACGTGACGTAAGCAGGCGGTACGGTTCGCCTGTCCCTTTGGTCACAAGGTCATCAATCATGACACCAATGTAACCTTGAGAACGGTCAAGAATTAACGGTTCGAGATCAAGCGCTTTTGCAGCTGCGTTGATCCCTGCCATTAAACCTTGTCCAGCAGCTTCTTCGTATCCGGAGGTTCCGTTCAGCTGCCCAGCTGTAAATAGTCCTTCGATCTGCTTCGTTTCAAGTGTCGGCCACAACTGGGTCGGCACAACAGAATCATACTCAATAGCATAGCCGGCACGCATAATTTCCGCTTTTTCAAGACCTGGGACTGTGCGCATCATTTCATTCTGCACGTACTCTGGAAGGGAAGTGGAGAGACCTTGAACATAGACCTCTTCCGTATCTCTTCCTTCCGGCTCAAGGAATATCTGGTGACGCGGTTTGTCATTGAAACGGACGATTTTATCTTCAATGGACGGACAGTAACGCGGTCCTGTACCTTTAATCGCTCCTGAATACATCGCAGATAGTCCTAAATTATCGTTAATGATTTTGTGCGTATCTTCGTTCGTGTACGTCAGCCAGCACGGGATCTGATCGGTGATGAACTCTGTGGTTTCATAAGAAAAGGAACGCGGCTCCTCTTCTCCTGGCTGAATTTCAGTCTTGGAATAGTCGATGGTGTGACTGTTGACACGCATCGGAGTTCCTGTCTTGAATCGGACCATCTCAATGCCCATTTCCTCCAGCTGCTCAGAAAGAGAAACGGTTGAACGCTGGTTATTCGGGCCACTTTCATACGACAAATCGCCGATGATCACACGTCCGCGCATAAATGTGCCGGTCGTAACAATAACCGTCGGGGCGTAGTAGGCCGCTTTCGTTTCGGTGACGACACCTTTGACCTGGTTATCTTCCACCAATACTTTTTCAACCATCGCCTGACGAAGTGTCAAGTTCTCCTGGTTTTCTAGCACCCGCTTCATTTCTTTGATATAAAGCGGTTTGTCAGCTTGTGCGCGCAATGCCCGTACCGCAGGTCCTTTTCTTGTATTTAGAAGACGCATTTGGATGTGCGTTTTATCAATGACGCGCCCCATAGCCCCACCTAAAGCATCCACTTCACGGACGACAATTCCTTTTGCGGGACCACCAATGGACGGGTTACATGGCATGAAGGCAACGAGGTCGAGGTTCAAGGTCAGCATCAACGTTTTCGCCCCACGGCGAGCGGCTGCAAGACCTGCTTCTACTCCGGCATGACCCGCACCAATAACAATTACATCATAATGCCCTGCATCATATGTCATTCGGATGACTCTCCTTTTTTATCATATTGAATATCGTTCAAATCGAACGTTTATTTTCCTAAGCAGAATTGTGAGAATAACTGATCGATCAAACTTTCGTGAACCGTATCCCCGACGATTTCCCCGAGGATTTCCCACGTTCTCGTAACATCGATCTGGACGACATCAAGCGGGACCCCCATCTCCATCCCGTTTTGGGCATCTTCAAGGGCCTGCTTCGCTTGTTTTAATAACTGAACGTGACGGACATTTGAAACATATGTCATATCACCAGCATCTAGATCCCCTTCAAAGAATGTATCGCCAATCGCTTGTTCTAACTGGTCGATGCCCTCTTCGCGGATCAAGGATGTTGTAATTACAGGATGGTCTCCAGCCAACTCCTTCACTTGATCAAGGTCTAAACGTTGATCTAAGTCCATTTTGTTAACGATGACGATGATATTCATATCACGGATGGCTTCAAAAAGTTTCTGATCCTCTTCGCTCAGCTCATCCCCATAGTTTAACACAAACAGAATCAGGTCAGCTTCTTTCAGTACTTGCCTTGAACGTTCGACACCAATCTTTTCTACGATGTCTTCCGTTTCCCTGATTCCTGCCGTATCAACAAGACGTAGTGGAACGCCACGGACGTTGACGTATTCTTCAATCACATCACGAGTCGTACCTGGAACCTCTGTCACAATCGCTTTATTTTCGTGAACAAGGGCATTCATTAAGGAGGATTTACCAACATTCGGGCGGCCGATGATTGCCGTTCCCAGTCCCTCTCTTAAAATCTTCCCTTGTTTCGCGGTTTCGAGAATACGAGTGACTTCTTCGTGCACTTCTTTCGTCTTCTCTTCCATCATTTCATGGGACATCTCTTCGACGTCATCATATTCCGGATAGTCAATGTTCACTTCGACATGAGCAAGCGTCTCAAGAAGTTTTTGTCTTAAATCCTGAATCAGGTTCGATAGCCGGCCATCCATCTGCTTCAAAGCGACATCCATTGCCCGGTCCGTTTTGGCGCGGATCAAGTCCATGACCGCTTCCGCTTGAGAAAGATCGATCCGACCATTGAGGAAGGCACGTTTCGTGAATTCACCGGGTTCTGCTAATCTGGCACCGCTCGCTAACACAATCTCCAACAAGCGATTTACAGAAACGAGGCCACCATGGCAGTTAATTTCAACGATATCTTCTCTTGTAAAAGTTTTTGGGGCACGCATGACAGATACCATTACTTCCTCCGCCATTTCGCCCGTTTCAGGGTCAATAATCTTACCGTAATGCATCGTGTGGGAATCGACCTCATTCAAATCTTTCCCTTTGAAAAGGTTCGCAGCAATGGCCACGGCCTCAGGTCCACTTAAACGGACAATAGCAATTGCCCCTTCTCCCATCGGGGTCGAAATTGCGGTTATTGTATCTGTTTCCACACGCACTCACCTCCTGAAAATTGTTTGATTTATATTTATCCACAATACGAATAATTTTAATGTCACTAACATATTACCTTACCACACCGCCACGTGTTTTGAAAAGATATCAACACGTATATTCCCTGTTTCCGTCCCTTTTAGTTATCCACATGTGCATAACTCTCCCTACCATTTTCCCCACCATATCAGGGAACAATACGACCACCAGTTATTTAATGAACAATTTGGCAGGATTGTGGGTGATTCGCATTCAAGGTTTTTCGGGGTTCGTTGCTGTGTTGAGCGTCAGGTATGGTTGGGAATCCTCTTGCTTTCCTGTGGGAGGGTGCCTTCCACGATAACAGCGTCCTTTGGTGTTGGCTCCCCTCCAATTACTATGCCAAGCAGCTTATTCCAAATTGAGTTTCGAGATACTTATATGGCAAAGGGGCGAAGGGGAATGGCGAGACTCCTGGGGGAACAAAGTGCATGGTGAGACCCCACCTCGTGCGGGGCCCCGCGGAAAGCGAGCTATTACCCGCAGCCCCCGCCCGCCCGCTCAACAAAAGTCTCGAAACTGAGTCCTCAACAAGACAGCGTTTGTTGATTTAAGGGATCCATAAAAAATGCTTCTGTTCATGAGGGATGAACAGAAGCATGATAAAAAACTTTATTGAGGTCGAATGACGACGTGTCTGCGGGGGTCATTCCCGTCAGAATCCGTCTCGACTTTTTTATGGTTTTGCAGCGCACTGTGAATGATTTTTCTTTCATAAGACGGCATTGGCTCAAGCTTCACTTCCTGATTGGTCCGTACCGCTTTTTCCGCCAATCGATGTGCGAGATTTTCTAAAGTTTCTTTTCTTCGACCACGATAGCCTTCTGCGTCTAACATGACGGTATAAAAGACATCAGACTCACGATTCACGACGAGTTGAGCCAAATATTGAAGGGAATTCAACGTTTGGCCGCGCTTGCCGATCAGCATCGCAATCTTTTCACCTTCGAGATCCATATAAATGTCTCGTTGACGGAGCTCTGTTTTCACCTGGACAGGAGCGCCCATTTGTTCTGCTACTTCATAGATGAATGTTTCGACGTCCTGCACTGGATTTTTCTTGATCGTTGCTTTTACAATCGCTGGTTTCGTACCAAAACCGAGAAATCCTTTTTTACCTTCATCAATGATCTCGACATCGACTTGATCTCTTGATGTGTGTAATTGCTCTAGTGCTGTTTGGATCGCCTCATCAACTGTAGTTCCCGTAGCAGTCCATTGCTTCACTAGTTTGCTCCTCCTGTCTCATCTTTCATCATTGGTTTACGAATGAAAATGGTTTGAAGAATCATGACAATGTTACCGACAATCCAGTACAACGCAAGGGCAGATGGGAAGAAGAATGCGAATGTACCGATCATCAACGGCATGATATATAGCATCATTTGCATTTGCGGGTTCTGTGCAGCCGCTCCTCCTGCCATCATTAACTTTTGTTGCAGGAAAGTTGTTGCTGCTGTCAGAATCGCTAAGAACGGATCGGCTTGTCCAAGCTCCAGCCATAAGAAGTTATGGGTTTGAACAGCTTCTGTTCTCATAATTGCATGATAAAAACCAATTAAAATCGGCATTTGAACGATGATTGGTAAACAACCCGCGAGTGGATTGACACCGTTTTTCTGGAAAAGCTGCATCGTTTCTTGTTGAAGCTTCTGCTGAGTCTGAGCATCTTTGGAAGAATACTTTTCTCTCAGTTCTTTCAATTCCGGCTGGATATCCTGCATCGCTTTTGAACTTTTCAATTGTTTGATGTTCAATGGCAAAAGCAGGACACGAATGATGATGGTAACGATGATAATCGCCAACCCGTAACTTCCATTCGTAGCATCAGCGAAAAACAACAATGTTTGTGATAATGGATATACAATATATTCATTCCAAAATCCTGTACTATCCGAGGTGATCTCTTGGTTGACGTCCATACACCCGGATAGGAACGTAAGCATACCTGTCATCGCGACCAGGATGAGTAATTTATTCCGCAACGTTCCTTCCTCCTTACTGAAATCGCTCTTCTATCTTTTTTTAAATACAAACCGATGAATGACTATACGACAATCATAAGTTTAGCATTAGTTGATACCATAATTCTATATGATTACGTGCGAATTTTTTTATTTAATAGCTTTGACCGTGATAACACATGGGTCAGGCTTTTCTTTATCTCATGAAATTCCATTTGGTTCGTCGGTTTCCGGGCAATGATGACAAGGTCATAATCCGGGTGGATCTCTGCCTCCAGTTCATGAAAGGCTTGCCTTAGGTATCGCTTGATCTGGTTCCGCATGACCGCGTGACCAATTTTCTTGCTGACGGATAAACCGATTCTAAAATGGGATTGTTCTTCCTTTTTCATATAATAAAGGACCAACTGGCGATTGGCGAACGATTGCCCGCGACGAAAAACCTTTTGAAAGTCTTCATTTTTTTTAATACGATAAGCTTTTTTCATCGAACACCCTCCAAAATCACAAACAAGATGGCTTGGGCAGACCGTTTTGCCTTCCACTATTCTCCCAGCGAGATCTTTTACCATTATGTAGGAAAACATCTCTTTTTATCCTTCTCTCGTCTTTCTTGGCGATCAAAGTTTGATTTAAAATTCTACGTTTTACTTTTCTCTAAAAAAACAAAAGAGGGACGAAGATCCGCCCCCTCTTTTGACCATTATACTGAAAAAAAGACCACTGATTGTTTTCAGTGGCCTATGCTGATAGAACTTTTCTTCCTTTACGACGACGACGTGCTAGAACGTGACGACCGTTCTTAGTGCTCATACGTGCACGGAAGCCGTGTACTTTTTTACGCTTACGATTATTTGGTTGAAACGTGCGTTTACTCATTATATATACACCTCCTGAGGAAAATTCCAATAATACATCTAAAAGGCAGTCCCGATTAGTATAATAAATCCCCTTGCTTTTTGTCAACTTTTATTTTAAGAGTGTCCTCTTAAAGATCTTCTCCGTTATATAACAGGCCTGTACTATAACAAGCGGGTCACCCTTCTAAAATAAGCGAACAAAATCTCCCCCTGGCGAACATTCACAGGATCTGTGTATAATTTAAACCTGCGTTTTCTACTGTCCACAACAAATATCGACAAGAAAATCACAAAATATAGTGTTGTGGATGAGTTTTGTCTACAAGGCATTGAAATTGTGGATAAGTTACCGTGAACCATTGCAACTGCCGTTTTTATCTGGTATTATATTTGTGTTTAACCGTGAATGACTTCTGAAGACTTAAAATCTTTTCCACAGATTGTGGATAACGTGTGGACAGTTATTAACACGCCTGTTTATGTAGTTATGCACAAGAATGTGGATATTGAAAATAACTTTCTAGAACTCTAGTAAAATCAACTTTCGGACATCCACATCCGATCAGAGGTTTTTTAACGAAATCTATTATACAAACCTTATACGAATACCTTTCGATCCTTTTGCTACGTTCGAAAAAGAGAACGAAAGGTTTTTTTGTTTTCCACTGAAACAGAGAGGGGTGAAACAATTTGGAGAACATCAACGAATTATGGAACAATACGCTCGAGCAGATTAAAGAAAAAATCAGCAAACCGAGCTTCGAAACATGGTTGAAAGCAACCAAAGCTGATTCTTTAAATGAAAATACGCTGACGATTGTTGCTCCGAATGAATTCGCCAGAGATTGGCTTGAAAATCAATATGAACGTTTGATTACGGAAACTTTATATGAAGTGACAGGGGCGGAACTTGATACAAAGTTCATTATTCCGGAATCTAAGGACGACTCACTGGAAGATGTAAAACTATCATCCAAAAAAGTACCAAATGTAAAAAACAACGGAAACGAAGAATCACCACAAAGCATGCTGAATTCCAAATATACATTCGACACGTTTGTCATCGGTTCAGGCAACCGATTCGCTCATGCTGCGTCCCTGGCTGTTGCAGAGGCACCAGCAAAAGCTTATAACCCATTATTTATTTATGGTGGTGTAGGTCTTGGTAAAACGCACTTGATGCATGCGATCGGACACTATGTGCTCGATCATAATCCAAATGCCAAAGTGGTTTATCTATCATCTGAAAAGTTCACGAACGAATTCATTAATTCGATCAGAGATAACAAGGCCGTCAACTTCCGAAATAAATATCGAAGTGTCGACGTGCTTTTAATAGATGATATACAGTTCCTTGCAGGAAAAGAACAAACACAGGAAGAGTTCTTCCATACGTTCAATACACTTCATGAAGAGAGCAAGCAGATTGTCATTTCCAGTGACCGTCCGCCAAAAGAAATCCCTACACTGGAAGACCGCTTGCGATCACGCTTTGAATGGGGACTGATCACAGACATCACTCCGCCTGATTTAGAAACGAGGATTGCGATTCTTCGTAAAAAAGCAAAAGCGGAAGGTTTGGATATCCCGAACGAAGTGATGCTTTACATCGCCAATCAAATCGATACAAACATCCGCGAACTTGAAGGTGCACTGATCCGTGTCGTTGCCTATTCTTCATTAATCAATAGTGATATTAACGCATCACTTGCGGCAGAAGCTTTGAAAGACATCATTCCTAGCTCGAAACCTAAGGTCATTACGATTGAAGCCATTCAGGAAATGGTCGGTGAAAAATATAATGTGAGACTGGAAGATTTCCCAGCGAAGAAACGGACAAAATCGGTAGCCTTTCCGAGGCAAATTGCCATGTATCTATCGAGAGAGCTTACAGATTTCTCATTACCGAAAATCGGAGAAGAGTTTGGAGGGCGCGATCATACAACCGTCATTCATGCTCACGAAAAGATCTCAAAAATGGTTGCCGATGATCAACAGCTGCAAAAAGAATTGGATGAAATCCGAGAACAGTTAAAATCTCACTAGTGGATAGTGTGAATAGGGATGCATGTTCATCAACACCCTATCCACATGTGGATAACCTTGCGAGATAAACGTTTACCCTTGTTATCCACATTTCCACAGCCCATACTAGTACTATTACTACATTTTATATAAAAATAATTAATATATGCTCAAGTAGGAGGAGTGTATTCAAAATGAAATTCGTTATCCAAAGGGATCAACTGATCAATAGTGTTCAAAACGTAATGAAAGCCATCTCTTCCAGAACGACAATTCCAATTCTTACAGGAATGAAACTCGAAGCAAGTGAAGAAGGAATTAAATTAACAGGTAGTGATTCAGATATCTCAATTGAATCTTTTATTCCTAGTGAAGAAGATGGAATTGTTTATGTAGAAAATATCGAACCTGGGAGCATTGTTCTTCAAGCTAAATATTTCCCTGATATTGTGCGTAAACTTCCTCAAAATACAGTTGAAATAGAAAGTGACCATACTCGGAATGTCACCATCCGTTCTGGGAATGCAGAATTCCACTTAAACGGACAAGATCCAGAAGAGTACCCTCAACTTCCGCAGCTTCACACAGAAGACAGCTTTGAACTGCCTATCGATCTTTTGAAAAATTTAATTCGCCAGACCGTTTTTGCAGTATCAACTTCTGAAACAAGACCAATTCTTACAGGTGTTCATGTGAAACTTGAGGACGGAAACCTTGAATTTATCGCGACCGACAGCCATCGATTGGCTTCACGTAAAATCCCTTTGGAACAACCGGAAGGAAAGTCTTTACCTGCCGTGGTCATTCCTGGTAAGAGTTTGACGGAATTAAACAAAATTCTTGATGATTCTGAAGACACGATTGAAGTGAGTGTGACAGAAAATCAGGTCTTATTCCGCACGAAACACCTGTACTTCCTTTCCCGCTTACTTGATGGAAATTATCCGGAAACTTCCCGTTTAATTCCTGAACAAAGCAAAACCATTGTGAAGATTGATACGAAGGAACTTCTGCAGTCGGTGGACCGCGCGTCTCTTCTAGCGAAAGAGAATCGCAACAATGTCGTGCGTTTAATTACAAAAGAAGACAATCATCTTGAAATTACAGGGAATTCCCCGGAAGTAGGGAATGTTGTCGAAGAAGTGATGGCGAATGATGTCGATGGAGAAGATTTAAAGATTTCTTTCAGTGCAAAATACATGATGGATGCACTAAAAGCGGTCGATTATGATCAAGTGAAAGTCGAGTTTACGGGAGCGATGCGTCCATTCTTAATTCGCCCTGTCGATGACGACCAAATTTTACAGTTGATTCTTCCAGTCAGAACTTATTAAATTTCAGAAACAGGCAAAGGTAAAAAGGTGCTTTATGTTCTTCATAGAGCACCTTTTCTTATTGGTCAGAGGTGTATTTCCTAGCTGGTAGAGACTCGAAGGAACGTTTGAGTATGTTAATAACTGTTCGTTTTCGCAGCATTGCATATTTAGGTACCTAAGTTTTTAATGTGAAAAGGGGAAACTCGAAAGGGAGCGCATGATGGGAGAATGAGGGAAGGGAAAGGTTAAGATGTCAACGAACAAAAGTTGGATAAGGCACACAGACCTGTTTCGTTGCCTCACACTTTCTTTACACATCTATCTTTAGTAAAATGAAAGATAGGTGAATTCATGAAATAGGGTGAAATGATATGAACGAAGAGATCGGTATCAACACAGAATACATTCCATTAGGCAAGTTTTTAAAATTAGCCAATATTGTCGAATCTGGTGGAATGGTGAAAATTTTCTTGTCGGAATTTGAAGTTCTCGTAAATGGAGAACCTGACAATCG
Source organism: Halobacillus sp. Nhm2S1 (assembly GCF_019599545.1). Classification (GTDB taxonomy): domain Bacteria; phylum Bacillota; class Bacilli; order Bacillales; family Halobacillaceae; genus Halobacillus. The sequence continues at coordinate 1,068,337 of NZ_JAIEZV010000002.1, forward strand.
TCGTGGCCGCAAACTGTATGTGGGCGATACAGTAGAAGTTGAAGAATTCGGCAGCTTCACTGTCGTCAAAGAAGTTTAGGTCAGGCGGCTTTTAATGTATATCCATGAGTTATCATTACGTTCGTTCAGGAACTATGATGAGCTCTCATTGACGTTCGACCATAAGATCAATGTCATCATTGGTGAAAATGCCCAGGGAAAAACCAATTTGATGGAAGCGATCTATGTCCTCGCTTTTACAAGATCCCATCGTACACCTAGAGATAAAGAACTCATACAGTGGGATGAAGAGTATGGTAAAATAAAAGGGAGTATCTTTAAACGGAATCGTCGCTTTCCCCTGGAGATCATTGTCTCTAAAAAGGGGAAAAAAGCGAAGTTGAATCATATTGAGCAAAAGCGTCTGAGCGACTACATCGGCGCTTTGAACGTGGTGATGTTTGCACCTGAGGATCTCAATCTTGTAAAAGGGAGTCCTCAGGTGCGTCGTCGGTTTATTGACATGGAAATCGGCCAAATACAACCCACATATATTTATCACTTAGGTCAATATCAGAAGATTCTCAGGCAACGAAACCATCTGTTGAAAGATTTGCAGCGGAAGCCGGGAGCGGACCGGACAATGCTTGGTGTTTTGACAGAGCAGCTGATCGAGCATGCTACGACGATTGTCGAACGACGGTTCAAATTCCTGCAGCTTCTAAGGTCATGGGCGACACCGATCCACGAAGGAATCAGTCGCCAGCTGGAGAAGCTGGAAATTGCTTATGATGCAAGTGTACGAGTATCAGAGGATATGAATTTGGAAACAATAAAAGATACATTCTCTGAAAAGTTTGCAGAAATTGAATCAAAAGAAGTGGAACGCGGGACCACGTTGGCAGGACCACACAGGGATGATCTGGTTTTTTATGTGAACGGAAAAGATGTCCAAACGTATGGATCGCAGGGTCAGCAGCGGACGACGGCTTTGTCTTTGAAACTCGCTGAAATTGAACTGATTCATAGTGAAGTAGGGGAATATCCGATTTTGCTTCTTGATGACGTACTTAGTGAACTGGATGACTTCAGACAATCGCATCTGCTTCATACGATTCAAGGGAAAGTGCAGACGTTCGTTTCTACAACGAGTATTGATGGAATTGAACATGAAGCACTGAAACAAGCGGAGATTTTCCGGGTCAAAGAAGGAACGATAGACGTAGAGAAATGAGGTGGCGAATTGTTCATTCATATTGGGGATGATCACGTCATCCAGTCGAAGGATGTCGTGGCAATTATTGATAATAGCTTGATTTCATCTTCTTCCATCATTGAAGAAATGATTCATAACCAACGTAAGGAAAAGCAGGTCATCGAAACGGAAGATTACCAGGCGAAATCGATTGTAATCACGAATGATGTCATCTATTTCAGCCCACTATCTGTCTATACCTTGAAGAAGCGGGCGAACATGATGACCACACTGAACAAACTGGAAGACTTCTCGGAAGAGTCCGATTTTTAATATACCGATAGACGAGACGTAAGGGATTAGAGATAAACCACTTGAGAAATGTAGGTGAGTACCATGAAGGAAGATATTATCGAAGAGCAGCAGGCATATGATGAGAGTCAAATACAGGTACTGGAAGGGTTAGAAGCGGTAAGAAAGCGTCCGGGAATGTATATTGGTTCTACGAACGAAAAAGGCTTGCACCACCTCGTATGGGAAATTGTCGATAACAGTATTGATGAAGCGATGGCCGGTTTTTGCGATCATATTCAAGTCGCGATTGAAAAAGACAACAGCATTACCGTTACCGATAACGGCCGTGGTATTCCTGTCGGGATTCAGGAGAAAACGGGACGTCCAGCTGTTGAAGTCATTTTGACCGTGCTTCACGCCGGAGGTAAGTTCGGCGGGGGCGGTTATAAAGTATCCGGAGGACTCCATGGGGTAGGGGCGTCCGTCGTAAACGCCTTATCTACGAAACTGGAAGTGTTCGTCCACCGTGATGGAAACATCCATTACCAGGCTTATCACCGTGGTGTCCCAGAAGAAGACTTGAAGGTGATCGGAGAGACTGATCAGACAGGAACACGCATCCAATTCAAACCGGACCCTGAAATTTTCTCAGAGACCCAAGAGTACAAGTTTGAGATTCTTGCCAATCGTTTGCGGGAGCTAGCTTTTCTTAATAAAGGTCTTACCATTTCGATTGAAGATAAACGTACGGATGAAGACCCTGTCAATTACTATTTCGAAGGCGGAATCCTTTCCTATGTCGAACACATGAACCGTACGCGTGAAACCCTGCATGAAGCCTTCTTCATCGAGGATGAGCAGGACGAGATTTCCATAGAAATCGCCATGCAGTACAACGATGGATTCGCAAGCAACATTTATTCCTATGCCAACAACATTCATACGTATGAAGGCGGGACACACGAATCCGGGTTCAAGACCGGTTTGACACGTGTGATCAACGACTATGCACGTAAAAACAATATGTTCAAGGAGACGGATCCGAATTTGACCGGCGACGATGTCAGGGAAGGTTTGACAGCGATCATCTCGATCAAACATCCGGACCCGCAGTTCGAAGGTCAAACAAAGACGAAGCTCGGCAATAGTGAAGCCCGTACCGTTACGGACTCTCTGTTCTCAGAAAGCTTCACAAAGTTCCTTTTCGAAAATCCAAATATGGCGAAAACGATTGTTGAAAAAGGATTGATGGCTTCAAGAGCAAGAATGGCCGCGAAGAAAGCTCGTGAATTGACGCGCCGTAAAAATGCGCTTGAGGTATCCAACCTGCCAGGTAAATTGGCGGACTGTTCGTCCAAAGATGCGAATATCTCTGAACTTTACATCGTTGAGGGTGATTCTGCCGGTGGATCTGCCAAGCAGGGACGAGATCGTCATTTTCAAGCGATTCTGCCATTGCGCGGTAAAATCATCAATGTTGAAAAAGCACGCCTGGATAAAATCCTTTCCAACAATGAAGTACGTGCCATTATTACCGCTCTTGGTACAGGAATCGGTGAAGAATTCGATATTTCAAAGGCACGATATCATAAGATTGTCATCATGACCGATGCCGACGTCGATGGTGCACACATCCGTACTTTACTATTGACGTTCTTCTATCGTTATATGCGTCCATTGATCGAACATGGCTATATCTATATCGCTCAGCCGCCGCTTTATAAGATCCAGCAAGGAAAAGCGATCTACTACACGTACAGTGATAAGCAGCTGGATGCAAAGCTTGCCGAGCTGTCCAACTCACCGAAGCCAGGTGTTCAGCGCTACAAGGGTCTTGGAGAGATGAACCCGGAACAGCTTTGGGAAACGACAATGGACCCTGAAACGAGAACGATGCTTCAGGTCAGCTTAGAGGATGCGATGGGGGCGGATGAAACCTTCGATATTCTTATGGGAGATAAAGTCGAACCGCGTCGTAACTTCATTCAAGAGAACGCCCAATATGTACAAAACCTTGATGTTTAATATAAAACGAATGTCTTGAAAGAGTGGGAAAGGGAGGCAAACATATCCTTTCCCCTTTTAGGTAACTAGGAGGTAAAAGAATGGTGGATCAACCCGAACGGCCGCGCGTACAGGAAGTAAACATCAGTCACGAAATGCGCACCTCATTCCTGGATTATGCGATGAGTGTCATCGTGGCTCGTGCCCTTCCTGATGTCAGAGACGGTCTGAAACCTGTACACAGAAGGATATTATATGCGATGCATGACCTCGGTATGCATGCAGATAAAGCTTACAAAAAATCTGCACGTATCGTAGGGGAAGTGATCGGTAAGTACCACCCTCACGGTGACTCAGCTGTCTATGACACGATGGTGCGTATGGCCCAGGATTTCAACTATCGATACATGCTGGTTGATGGACACGGAAACTTTGGGTCGGTGGACGGAGATGCCGCAGCTGCCATGCGTTATACGGAAGCACGCATGTCCAAAATTTCCATGGAGATTCTGCGCGACATCAACAAAGATACCATCGATTATAACGATAACTACGATGGAACAGAACGGGAGCCTGCAGTGCTTCCAGCCAAATTTCCGAACTTGCTCGTCAATGGCGGTTCAGGAATTGCGGTAGGAATGGCGACAAACATCCCTCCGCATCAGCTTGGTGAGGTGATTGATGCAGTGCTCGCTCTTAGTAAGGACCCGGAGATTACCATCCAGGAACTGATGGAAAACCATATCTATGGTCCGGATTTCCCGACGGCTGGTAAAATTCTCGGCTTAAGTGGCATTCGCAAAGCCTATGAAACAGGGAAAGGATCCATCACGGTCCGTGCGGATGTGGAAATTGAAGAACAAGCCAACGGGAAAGCGCGTTTAATTGTGACAGAGCTTCCTTATCAGGTGAACAAAGCCCGTCTCGTTGAAAAAATTGCCGACCTTGCCCGTGATAAGAAAATCGACGGCATTACAGATCTTCGCGATGAGTCGGACCGTAACGGTATGCGTATTGTTATTGAATTGCGCCGGGATGTGAACCCGAACGTCCTTCTCAATAACCTTTACAAAATGACGGCCTTACAATCAACGTTCGGCATCAATATGCTTGCACTTGTTAACGGGCACCCGAAAGTGCTTAACTTGAAACAGTGCCTGGAGCATTATTTGGAACACCAGAAAGTCGTCATTCGTCGCCGTACGGAATACGAACTTAGAAAAGCAGAAGCGCGCGCTCACATCCTCGCTGGTCTGCGTATTGCCCTTGACCACTTGGATGAAGTGATTTCACTGATTCGCGAATCGCAAACCACTGAAATCGCACGGACCGGCTTGATGGAGCGTTTTGGTCTTTCTGAAAAGCAGGCCCAGGCGATTCTTGATATGCGTCTGCAACGCCTCACAGGTTTAGAGCGTGAAAAAATCGAAGATGAATATCAAGAAGTCATGAAATTGATTCAAGAATTGAAAGCGATCCTTGCTGACGATGAGAAGGTTCTTGAAATCATTCGTGAAGAACTGCTTGACGTGAAGGAGCGCTACAATGATGAGCGCCGTACAGAAATCGTCCTTGGCGGAACAGACTTCATCGAGGATGAGGATTTGATCCCTGAAGAGACGGTCATCGTCACGGTCACTCACCAGGGCTATGTCAAACGTCTTCCTGCATCCACGTACCGTTCACAGCGAAGAGGCGGACGAGGCGTCCAGGGCATGGGTACGCATGAAGAAGACTTTGTCGAACACCTATTGTCTACTTCGACACACAATACCCTGCTTTTCTTCTCAAACAAAGGGAAAGTATATAAAGCGAAAGGTTATGAAGTACCGGAATTCAGCCGAACGGCTAAAGGGATTCCGATCATCAACATGTTGAACGTGGAACGTGATGAGTGGATCAATGCTGTCATATCCGTTGAAGACTTTGTTGATGACTGGTACCTCGTCTTTACAACGAAGAACGGAATCACGAAGCGGACGACGCTCTCCCAATTTGCGAATATCCGAAAAGGTGGGCTGATCGCCCTTGGACTGCGTGAAGATGATGAGCTGATTTCTGTCCGACTGACGGATGGCACGAAAGACATCATGATTGGCACGCAGAACGGATACTTGATTCGTTTCAATGAAGATCAAATCCGTGCGATGGGCCGTACAGCGGCAGGTGTCAAAGGGATCTCCCTCCGTGAAGACGACAAAGTCGTATCCATGGAAATCCTTGATGATTCCCTGCAAGTGCTCACCGTCACAAGCAAAGGCTATGGAAAGCGCACGCCAGCTGACGAGTACCGGATTACCAACCGTGGTGGTAAAGGAATCATTACGTGTAATCTGACAGATAAAAATGGTCAGGTCGTCGCTACGAAAGCCGTCAATGGCGAAGAGGATATTATGATCATCACCGCGAGTGGTGTCTTGATCCGTATGCCGATGGAAAGCATATCTGAAACCGGACGGAACACACAGGGAGTTCGCTTGATTCGTCTTGGAGAAGGGGAAGAAGTTGCGACCGTCGCTCGTGTCGAGTCAGAAAAAGAAGAGGATGAACTGGTGGAAGAAGCATTAGAAAAAGAAGCGGAATCTCAAGGTGAGGTTTCTGAAGAAAATGCTGAAACATCAGACGAACCAACAGAAGAAGAATCAGATGAATCATAAGTAAAACAAACTTCCTTGACCGTCGCCTGTCGATCTATTTCGACAGGCGATTTTTTATATATGGGGGAGGACCAGATTCATAACTACCCACTATTTTTTAAATATTTGCTATTTTAATGAATTTTACGTGGTAATATAGAACTAGATTTATCGTTGAGGTTCAACATGCTTTTACATAAAGAAACTAGTGAAAGGTGGTAAGTTGCCATGAGGGTAGCTACATCACAATTGGAACCAGGTTGTCTCTTGACGAAAGATGTCATGGGCCAGACAAACCGACCGATCGTTTCTAAAAATACGACCCTTCAACCCCTCCATATTGATGTACTGAAAAAGTTTTGCATTGATACCGTGGAAGTCTCCAATCGTCGTTCGGACGGTTCGCTTTTCATTGTTTCCGAAAAAACAGACAGAGAAGAACCGGATCAGGATCTGCGTTCAGAGGAACAGGCTCTTCCTTTTTTCGAATCCTACTTAGCTGCTGTGCAGGAGTACAAAAAGTGGTTCACTTCCTGGCAGGGGGGATCACCTTTAAATATCAGCACGATTCGAAAAATGATGGTCCCCCTCCTTGAGAGAGCCGTCGATTCTGCAGGACACGAAGTTTTCTCGCTCCATCATTATACCTCCAGTAAAGATTACATCTATCATCACAGTGTAGCGATGGGGCTATTATCTAGTTATGTGGCATCAAAAATGGGATACAATTACGGTGAATGGATTCAAGTCGGCTTAGCCGGGCTCCTTGCAGATAGTGGAATGGCTAAAATCAGTGAACGAATTACGTGGAAAGAGGCCCCTTTAACAGAAACAGAGTATGAAATGGTGAAAAGCCATCCGACTTACAGTTATCGTAACGTAGAAAAGATCTCTTCCTTGAGCAACCACGCCAAGGTGGCTATTTTGCAGCACCATGAACGATTGGATGGGACTGGATACCCTTTAGGAGTCAGTCAGGATAAAATTCATCCGTTCAGCCAGATTATCGCTGTTTGTGATATGTACCACGCCATGACTTCTGAGAGGATGTACCGAAGGAAACAGTCTCCTTATAAAGTGCTCGAAGAAATCCTGCAGGAGCAATTCGGCCGCTATGATCATAAAGTGATCAGCGCTTTAGTTAAAGAAATGACCAGTTATTCTACGGGGACCAGGATCCGGTTGTCTGATCATCGGGAAGCAGAAGTCATTTTCGTTGAAAAGACCAACCCGACAAGACCACTTGTGCAAATCATTGAAGACGGACAGTTCCTCCCTTTAAAAGAACAACTGGACCTTCATATTGAAGAAGTCTATAAATAACAAAAGACCAGTTTGCGTCATGAGATGGATGCAAACTGGTCTTTTAACCAAGAAGCGAATATCTGCGGAATGCGATCTGAGGCTGAATGTAAAAAATGGACGATGAATACATAATCCTCCCGATCTTTCATCTGTTCCATCTCTCCCCACCATTCCCCCTCATAACGGACGAGCATACTTAAGTTATATAGGACAGCAAAATAGGCCAACAGTTCAGGCCACTCTTCTTCAATGGTGATCGGACCTGGATTCTTCAGTCGAAAGATCTCTTCCATCCCCGGAAGTGGCCGAAGCAGTTCATCCATGGAGATCTTTGTTTTTTCTGAGGAAAATTGAAACAAATGAGCAGCGGCATGTGGAAATAACCCATGCGGCTGGATCCGGATATCGTCCTCTAAAAATCGGTAATGCTGCTTTTTTCTTTTGCGTGTCGATAGTCCATGAGCCAGTACTTTTGCTGTTGCTGGGTAGCCAGGATCAACCGTCAGCAGGCAGCTTTTGATGAAATGATTCATTCCATAATAAAAAAGAAGCGGCTTTACACTCAGGGGTGTATGTAAAGCGGTCGTCCAATAATCTTGTCCGAGGCTCAGACCGTGAATAAACCGTTCGGCATTGTTGTACGCATGATGCTCGGCTCTTGAGTGGTTGATCTTTTCATAACAGGAAAACAAGAAGGGTCTTGTATGTGCGGTCACCTGAAGGTAAGTAAGAATAGGATCCGTGAAGTGCAAAGAAAGTTCCTCCTTTCTAACATAAAAGGAATTCTCCCCCATTTTTTTATGGTTGAAAAAGCCCGACCATTGTCGTATTGTAAATAACAATAAGAATTGGTGTCATGAGAATATACCACTTATTTTACCCACTTCCACCCAAAATATTTTAAGAAGAAAAGGAGAGGTCAAGCATGCGTGAAGACAAGTTTACAAAAGAAGGTTTAACGTTCGACGATGTACTACTTTTGCCTGCTAAGTCCGATGTTTTGCCACGTGATGTTTCGCTGGCAACAGAATTGTCCCCGACGTTACGTTTGAATATGCCGATTATCAGTGCCGGAATGGATACGGTGACGGAAGCCAAAATGGCGATCGGTATGGCGCGTCAGGGAGGACTTGGTGTCATTCATAAGAATATGTCGATTGAAGAGCAAGCGGAGCACGTCGATCGAGTGAAACGGTCCGAAAGCGGCGTCATTACGAACCCGTTCTTTTTGACTCCGGAGCACCAGGTTTTTGATGCTGAACATTTAATGGGGAAATTCCGTATTTCCGGTGTGCCGATTGTCAATAGTGTAGAAGAACAGAAACTTGTCGGAATCATCACCAACCGCGACCTCCGTTTCATTGAAGACTATTCGATACAAATCAGTGACGTTATGACGCGTGAGAACCTTGTCACAGCGCCTGTAGGAACGACACTGGATGAAGCAGAAAAAATCTTGCAGCAATATAAGATTGAAAAGCTTCCGATGGTAGACAACAATGGGATTCTAAAAGGATTAATTACCATTAAAGATATAGAGAAAGTGATCGAATTTCCTTTATCAGCGAAAGATGACCAAGGCCGTCTGCTCTGTGCTGCAGCTGTCGGTGTGACAGCCGATGCGATGACGCGTATTGATAAATTAGTAGAAGCAGGTGTGGATGCACTTGTCGTTGATACAGCCCACGGTCATTCTGAAGGTGTAATCAATCAGGTGAAGCGGATCCGTGAGCGTCATCCAAGAGTGAATATCATCGCAGGTAATGTAGGGACAGCAGAAGCAACGCGTGAATTGATTGAAGCAGGAGCAGACGTTGTTAAAGTCGGAATCGGACCTGGTTCGATTTGTACGACCCGTGTCGTTGCTGGTGTCGGTGTTCCTCAAATCACTGCCGTCTATGACTGTGCGAAAGAAGCAGAAAAATACAACAAGCCGGTCATTGCCGATGGAGGAATCAAATACTCAGGCGATATCGTGAAGGCCATTGCCGCAGGTGGACATGCTGTCATGCTCGGAAGCTTGCTTGCCGGTGTTTCTGAAAGCCCTGGCGAAACGGAAATCTTCCAGGGCCGCCGTTTTAAAGTGTACCGGGGGATGGGATCTGTCGGTGCCATGGAATCCGGGTCTAAAGATCGTTACTTCCAAAATGATCAGGAAGCGAAGAAACTTGTGCCGGAAGGGATCGAAGGGCGCATGCCGTATAAAGGACCATTGGCAGACTCTATTCACCAACTCCTCGGCGGGATCCGCTCAGGTATGGGGTATTGTGGAACACCAACCATCAGTGCTTTGCGGACAGACGCGCAATTCACAAGAATTACAGGGGCTGGTTTAAGAGAAAGTCACCCTCATGATGTACAAATTACAAAAGAAGCGCCAAACTACTCCGTTTGACCCGTATAAAAAGTGATAGACAGGGACTTTTCCCTGTCTATTCTTTTATATACTCATGTGATAAAATAACAAAGATGCATATTTTAAGGGTGGAGGTTGAGAAAGTTGACACAAAGAATAAAAACATCTATGGCCTTGATGTTGGCATTGCTTATGGGGTTCTTTGCTGTGTCCATAAATCCTGGACATACATACGCAAGCGTAGATGTTGGCGCAGAATCGGCAATACTCGTGGACGCGGAAACAGGGAAGATTTTATTTGAAAAAGAGGCAGATTTGACATTACCTCCTGCCAGCATGACGAAGATGATGACCGAATATCTTGTCATGGAAGCGATCGAGGAAGGTCAGATCAGCTGGGATACGACAACACAAATTAGTCAATACGCTTTTGATATATCGGCGAACCCTGAATTTTCAGGTGTTGGTCTGAAGCTGGACGAACAATACACCGTACGTGAACTTTACGAAGCCATGGCGATCAACTCTGATAATGCGACAACCATCGCTCTTACTGAATTGATTGCTGGCAGTGAAGGTGAATTTGTTCAGATGATGAATGAGAAAGCAGCAGAAATGGGACTGCCTGATTATGATTTCGTTAACGCAACAGGACTGAATAACTCTCACTTGGGAGACAATTATCCTGAAGGGACAGACCCTGAAGCGACGAACATGCTGTCAGCCAAGTCTGCAGCGCTGCTTGCTTACCACTTAACGAATGATTATCCGGAAGCGCTTGAAATCTCAAGCAAACCGACGCTTGATTTTGCCGGACAAACCGTGACGAACTGGAACTGGATGCTTCCAGGTATGCCTGGACAGAACTTGAAGCAGTTCGAGTACGAAGGTATGGACGGATTAAAAACAGGTTACACAGAACTAGCTCAGAACACGTTTACAGGAACGGCAGAGCGAGACGGCCAACGTTATATCTCCGTCGTTATGAAATCTGAATCCAGAGCCTCCCGTTTCAATCAAACGAAACAGCTGTTGGACTATGGGTTCAACCAATTTTCCCGTCAGGAACTCTTTGCAGCAGGAGCAACTCCTGAAGAAAATTCTACGTTTCCTGTCGCCAAAGGAAAAGAAGATGGAGTAGCGATTGAAACGAGTGCAGCCTTGAGCACACTTGTTAAAAGTGGAGAAGAAGAACAATATGAAATTCAATTCAACATTTCTGAAGATCAGTTGGATGACGAAGGCAATCTTGTTGCTCCTGTAGAAAAAGGACAAAAAGTAGGTACAGCGAAGCTTGTTTACAATGGAGAAGAGGACTACGGAAATATTCTTTCTGAAGGTGGACAAACCGTCGAAATCGTCGCTTCGTCCAGTGTGGAAAAAGCCAACTGGTTCATGCTTACCCTAGGTGCAATCGGTGAATTTTTCAGTGATGTCTTCACAGGTGCCGTCGATATGGTCAAAGGCTGGTTTTAGGTGAAAAAATCCCTATATAACCAGTAGGATTTAATATAGGATTGCGTTACAATAGAGGATAAGAATCTATGATTCAAAATAAAATGCTTAAACTATAGAGCTGTTAGGGAGGAATCAACATGGCACAAACAGGTACGGATCGCGTAAAACGCGGCATGGCAGAAATGCAAAAAGGTGGCGTCATCATGGACGTCGTAAACGCAGAACAAGCAAAAATCGCAGAAGAAGCAGGCGCAGTAGCCGTAATGGCTCTTGAACGAGTTCCAGCAGACATCCGCGCAGCAGGTGGAGTCGCTCGTATGGCCGACCCTACGATCGTTGAAGAAGTGATGAATGCTGTATCCATTCCAGTTATGGCAAAAGCTCGTATTGGACATATTACAGAAGCACGCGTCCTTGAAGCCATGGGCGTAGATTACATCGATGAGAGTGAAGTTCTTACTCCGGCTGATGAAATTTATCACATCAAAAAGGATGATTACACGGTCCCATTCGTATGTGGCTGCCGTAACCTTGGCGAAGCGACCCGCCGAATCCGTGAGGGTGCATCCATGCTTCGCACGAAGGGTGAGCCAGGAACAGGAAACATTGTAGAAGCTGTCAGCCATATGCGTCAGGTTCAGTCTCAGATCCGTCATTTGCGTGGCCTTTCTGAAGATGAAGTGATGGTCTATGCAAAAGAAAACGGTGCTCCATTCGATCTACTGATGGAAATCCGTGAAGAAGGACGTCTACCTGTCGTCAACTTCGCTGCTGGTGGTATTGCAACTCCTGCGGATGCATCCTTGATGATGCAGCTTGGAGCAGACGGCGTATTCGTTGGTTCCGGAATCTTCAAATCCAACAATCCTGAAAAATTTGCCCGTGCAATCGTTGAAGCAACGACTCATTATGACGATTACAAGTTGATTGGTGAATTGTCCAAAGGTCTTGGAACAGCCATGAAAGGGATGGAAATGTCCACCCTTACTCCTGAACAGCGTATGCAAGATCGCAGCCAGTAAGTAAAGGAGAATGCAGCATGACTACAATCGGTGTATTAGGCCTTCAAGGCGCTTTTCGTGAGCATGTACGTTCTGTTGAAGCGACAGGAGCCAAGGCTCTTGTTGTCAAAAGAATAGAACAGCTGAAAGAGATCGATGGCTTGATTATCCCTGGTGGTGAAAGTACGACCATCCGTAGACTGATCGACAAGTACGAGTTCCTGGAGCCGATCCGTGACTTCGGAAAAAGCGGTAACCCGATTTTCGGTACATGCGCAGGACTCATCCTACTCGCTTCAGAAATTGATGGTTCTTATGACGTGCATCTAGGAGTCATGGATATCAAAGTCCGTCGTAACGCTTTCGGACGACAGCGTGAAAGTTTTGAAGCAGATCTCGATATTGAAGGTGTAGCAGAAGGATTCAATGCCGTATTCATCCGTGCTCCTTACATTGAAGGGGTTGGAGAAAATACGAAAGTGTTAGCCCGTTACGACGGTCATATTGTTGCCGCACAGGAAGGTCACTATTTAGCTTGTTCTTTCCATCCGGAATTGACGGACGACCATCGTTTAACGGAACATTTTGTTGAAATGGTAGAAGAAGCTAAAAAAACACTTGCATTATAATTCTGAATCCGCTAATCTTATGTAACACAAACCATAAATGAACGCGATGACAGGAAATAGTAACATGTCCCTTCTTCTCAAAGAGAGTCAGTGGCTGGTGTGAACTGACGGAGAAGCCATGTGAATCCATCCTTGAGTGTCTGACTGAAAGAAGTAGGTCAGACCGGTACTCACCGTTATGAGTGAAGCCGGAAGGTCACATAGACCTTCAACTTGGGTGGTATCGCGGGAAGCATAAACCAAAGCTCTCGTCCCTTATTAGGGACGGGAGCTTTTTGTTTAGCTTCCAATCCATTTGAACTGATCATATAAAGGAGGAAGTAAACATGTTGGACATGAAATACTTACGCCAGAACTTTGAAGAAGTTAAAGGAAAACTGCAAAACCGTGGAGAAGACCTCTCTGACTTGGATGCCTTCGGTGATTTGGATAGCAAGCGCCGTGAGTTGATCCAGGAAACCGAAGAATTGAAAGCAAAGCGCAATGAAGTATCCAAGGAAATTTCCCAGTTGAAAAAAGCGAAGGAAGACGCCGACGATAAGATCAAAGAAATGCGCGAAGTCGGTGACCGCATCAAGACCCTTGATACAGAGCTGAAAGAAGTGGAAGAGAAACTTGAGACGCTTCTCTTATCTATCCCGAATATTCCTCACGAAAGTGTACCTGTTGGAGGAGATGAGGAAGACAATATTGAAGCGAGAAAAGTAGGGGAGATTCCAGCTTTCGGTTACGAAGCAAAACCGCACTGGGATGTGGCTACAGATTTAGGTATTCTTGACTTTGAAAGAGCATCAAAAGTCACAGGAAGCCGTTTTGTATTCTACAAAGGCATGGGAGCCCGGTTAGAGCGTGCGTTGCTCAACTTCATGATGGACCTGCATGCGGATGAACACGGCTATCAGGAAATGCTTCCACCACAAATGGTCAACCGTACAGCGATGACAGGTACAGGTCAGTTGCCGAAATTTGAAGAAGATGCCTTTAAAATTGAAGACTGGGATTACTTCCTTGTCCCAACAGCTGAGGTACCGGTAACGAACTTCCATAGAGAAGAAATACTATCTGTGGAAGACCTTCCGCAGAAGTTCGTAGCCTTCAGCACGAATTTCCGTTCTGAAGCAGGATCTGCCGGCCGAGATACAAGAGGGTTGATCCGTCAGCATCAATTCAATAAAGTGGAGCTTGTGCAACTGGCAAAGCCTGAAGAGTCCTATGATGTTTTAGAGGAACTCACAGGTCATGCAGAAAAAGTCCTTCAGTTGTTAAAACTCCCTTACCGGGTGATGAGCATGTGCACGGGAGATCTAGGGTTCACAGCAGCCAAGAAATACGACATTGAAGTATGGATCCCGAGCCAGGAGACTTATCGTGAGATCAGCTCTTGCTCTAACTTCGAAGATTTTCAGGCACGGCGCGCAGGCATTCGCTTCCGAAGAGAAGAAAAAGGTAAGCCTGAATTCGTTCACACGTTGAATGGGTCTGGTCTAGCTATCGGACGTACCGTTGCAGCCATCCTTGAAAACTACCAGCAGGAAGATGGAACGGTCATCGTACCAGAAGTCCTACGTCCATACATGGGTGGAAAAGATATCATCAAGTAACACATAAAAAAGGAAAAGCGCCTGAATCCTATGAATGGTTTCAGGCGCTTTTTTTGGTTTTGTTTTTGGATACAGTCATTGCTAATCGTCCTTGATTCTGTGGAAGGGAATTTGTATAATAACGAGGTGACATTTTTTTCGTGATTGTTCGACAACAACTTGTTTAAAAAAATTAAAGGATTTTGTTGACGGATTCGGACAACCATGATATTATAATTATTGTCGGTCACACGGAGGAGTACCCAAGTCCGGCTGAAGGGAGCGGTCTTGAAAACCGCCAGGGGGTTTACGCCCCGCGGGGGTTCGAATCCCTCCTCCTCCGCCATATTATTATCAACAATAGCGCATAAATATTGGAGATTTATAGAACAGAAATCGTTACTTCGAGTAACGATTTTTTATTTTGTTTCATTTGATTAAAAATGTGAATGGAAAAAGAGAAAAGCCCTCACCGGGGACGGATCGGTGAGGGCTTTTTTTATATTTTTCAGGAATCTAATAAAACCTCTTCTTTATTGGGATAGGTCTTTTCAATATGCTGCTCTCCCCAGGCACAGAGCATGTCTAATGCCCCTTTTAATGTCCATCCGTATTCCGTCAGTTCATACTCCACTTTTGGCGGTACCTGGTTATAAACGATGCGCTTAATGACCCCATCTCTTTCTAATTCTCTTAGCTGCTGGGTCAACATTTTCTGTGTAATCCCAGGCATTAAGCGTTTCAGTTCACTTGTCCGCCGTTTATTTTCGATCAAGTGACACAGAATGACAACTTTCCACTTTCCTCCGATCACTTCAAGAGCAGCTTCGACCGGTATATTATATTTAGGCATAAGATTTACCTCCTTTAGAGACCCTATGTTTCTTTTTAGCATGTATATCCGTTGATTCACTATACACGATAGGAACACAAGTTAAAAAGATTTTGCATGAACCATCTCACGATCCCTTATTTTGTACAATTGTTACTTCCAGGTGCCTATAGCACATAGAAGTACGTACTTCTCAAGTGTTCGATCAGCCCTCATAATAAGATTTGTCATCCAGAGGCGCCCTGGATGCATTCCATTCTGTTTTAATTCTTATATATATTTGCAAGGAGGAACATGATGAGTTCACACGCAGAGAGTATTCAAGAAAATTCTCTCGATCATAAATCGAAACGTTTTCCATTTGCTTTATTAGCTCTAGCCATTAGTGCGTTTGGGATAGGAACAACAGAATTCGTACCCGTAGGTTTGTTATCAACGATGGCTGATGATCTTTCTATATCGATCACACTTGCAGGTCTATTGATATCTGGATATGCTGTCGGTGTTGCTGTAGGAGCTCCTGTTTTAACAGCTCTTACAAATAAAATGAGCCGGAAAAGTTTATTGCTTGCTCTCATGGTTGTTTTCATTTTTGGTAATTTAGTAGCTTCGATTTCGACAAGTTTTACCTTGCTGTTAATGGCGAGGATCATCACTGCTTTTTCTCACGGAATATTCTTTTCTATCGGTTCGACCATTGCTGCAAGTTTAGTTCCTGAGCATAAAAGGGCAAGTGCCATCGCCTTTATGTTTACTGGATTAACTGTCGCGACAGTGACCGGTGTGCCTCTAGGAACATTTATTGGACAAACCTTTGGTTGGAGGGCAACATTTGCCGGTGTAGCCTTGCTCGGCGTGATCGGCATTATCGCAAGTGCTTTGCTTGTCCCGAAAAACCTGGAAGAAGCACCTCCAGCAAGTTTTCGTGACCAATTAAAAATATTAACAGAAAAAAGAATCTTGCTATCCTTCGCTATTACAGGATTAGGGTATGGCGGCACGTTTGTGGCGTTCACCTATCTTGCTCCTTTACTAGAAGAAGTGACAGGTTTTGATCCGAAATTTGTCAGTGTGATCCTGCTCATTTATGGAGTTGCGGTGGCGATCGGTAATACGATTGGTGGTAAAGTTTCGAATAAGAGACCAATCAAAGCATTGTTTTGGATGTTTGTGTTGCAGGCGATCGTATTGCTCCTTATGGCCTTCGTCATTCCATTTAAAGTGTTCAGTTTGGTCGTATTGTTTTTCATGGGATTGTTTGCTTTCATGAACGTGCCTGCTTTGCAGATCTTGGTCGTTCAATTAGCGGAGAAATATGTTCCATCTGCGGTCAATGTAGCTTCCGCTTTAAATATTGCCGCGTTCAATGTAGGAATCGCTATTGGCTCCTCGGTTGGTGGTGTCATCGTTGATACGATTGGTCTTGTTCATACACCATGGATTGGTGCAGTGATGGTGGCTGGCGCTGTCATCTTGACAAAGATTCTGAATACGATGGAACGATAATCTATGAAAAGGACCCCTTTATTCAAAGGGGTCCTTTTCTCTTGTTATACTAATAGTGGAGAGAGGAGGGATGGTATGGGTTATGTTGAGGATTTACGTGCCATTATTGGTCACCGGCCCATAATATTAGTTGGATCTGTTGTGATCATCATCGATGAAAAGGGGCGGATATTGTTGCAGGAACGAACGTCCCCACAGGGTGTATGGGGTCTGCCGGGGGGTTTGATGGAGCTTGGAGAAAGCACCGAACAAGTCGCGAAACGTGAAGCTTTCGAAGAGACGGGGTTAAAAGTCGATGGCCTGCAATTATTGAATGTGTACTCTGGGGAGGATCAGTTCAGTCGGGCACCTAATGGAGATGAGTTTTATGTTGTGACAACGGCTTATTTCACTCACCATTTTAGTGGAGACTATGCTTTCGATCCGGAAGAAACCGTACAGGTGAGGTTCTTTGAGACTCATGATTTACCTGAGAAGATGATTGGCAGCCACCGGATGATGATTGAAGATTATAAACAAAAAAACTCCTGATCTTGGATGAACGATCAGGAGTTTCTTCTTTATAGTTACGTCAATAAATGACTGGAGCGCCATTTACGTGATTGTTGGATGAAGTGACCGATTTTTTCAAGGACGGGTTCAATGCTTGTTTTGTCATTCAATACGTCGTAGTCGGCAATATTGAGACGCAGGACAGGGCAGGAATTGAAATTATCAATCCAATTGTCATAACGCGTGAACATTTCTTCCCAATATTCAATCGGCGTTTCTTGTTCCATCGGACGTCCACGTTCTTTGATGCGGGAAAGAATATCATCAAACGAACCTTCCAAATAAATCAGAAGATCGGGGTGAGGGAAATATGGTGTCATCACCATCGCATCAAAAAGGTTCCGATAGGTTTCATAATCGGTTGCGGACATTGTCCCTTTTTCATAGTGCATCCGTGCAAAAATTCCGGTATCTTCATAAATGGAACGGTCCTGGATGAACCCGCCGCCATATTCAAAGATTTTCTTTTGTTCTTTGAAGCGTTCCGCTAAGAAGTAAATCTGTAAATGGAAGCTCCAGCGTTCAAAATCCTGATAGAATTTGTCGAGATAAGGATTGGTGTCGACTTTTTCAAAAGAGGTACGAAAGTTGAGGGCATCAGCGAGAGCATTGGTCATCGTTGACTTGCCGACCCCGACCGTACCTGCAATCGTTATGACGCTGTCATGTGGAATTCCATAGCGTTCACGTGCATTCATTTGATAACTTCTCCTTTATTTAAATGCTGCTCTACTTGATCAACAATATAATTTAAATCGTCTTGATGTTTTACGAAGTCTAAATGATCCCCGTTCAAACGGATTACAGGAATCTCTGGGTGAGTGGCTTCGAAATGTCTCATGAAGTCTTCGTAGTCTTGAGAGAGTTGTTCAAGATAAGAAGGTTGAATATTTGCCTCTACATCACGGTTACGCATGCGGATGCGTTCGAGCAGTGTATCTAAACTCGCATGTAAATAGACGACCATATTCGGTTTAGGCATATCGTGTGTTAATATATCAAAAATCTGCGCATACTTGTCAAATTGATCTTCTCTCAACGTGCGCCGTGCGAAAATCATATTCTTGGATATATGGTAGTCGGCAACCACCGGCTTCCCCGACTGCAAATATTTGCGATCGATGTCTTCGAGCTGCTTGAAACGATTGCACAAGAAGAACATCTCCGTTTGGAAGCTCCATTCTTCAATATTGTCGTAAAACTTGCCTAAAAACGGGTTCTCCTCAACGATTTCCTTCAGCAAATGAAAATCAAACTGGGAGGCGAGCTTTTTAGACAGAGACGTTTTCCCAACCCCAATGGGCCCTTCAACGGATATGAAAGGTAAATCTCCCATCTCTTTTCCTCCTTCAAACTCATTTCAAAAAAACGTGAGTGTTCCTCACTCACATACAAAATACGATACTTTTAGACAGACAAATAACATTTTATCACATACATACGTTGGAAGTAACATTTGAGCGATAATTTTAAGGTGTATTTGCTTTTCAATCTTTGGTTTGTTTTGTATAATATTACTCGTACGTTCATACGCCCCCGTAGCTCAGGGGATAGAGCATCGGTTTCCTAAACCGTGTGCCGCAGGTTCGAATCCTGCCGGGGGCGCTGGCTGAAGCTTATCGAAGCTTCAGCTTTTTTTATGATTCCTTACAAAATTAATCTTCCTCCGACTCCACGTGTTGAGCCATAATACTGCACTAAACCCAAGACAAAGAATGACAACCACCCACAGGAGGGCTTCTTCCATTCGACCTGATTCGACAGCGAAATAGATGGCGAGTGGAATGGTGTCTGTTTCACCAGGGATGTAGCCGGCGATCATTAATGTAGCCCCGAACTCACCAAGGGATCGAGCGAAAGCCATGACTAACCCGGCAAGTAATCCAGGCCAAGCTAACGGAAGCGATATGGTGAAGAATACCTTTAATTTCGAAGCCCCCATCGTCAAAGCTGCATTCTCCAGGTTTTGATCATAATTTTGAAAAGCTGCTGATGCACTCTGATACATAAGAGGAAATGAAACGACAGCAGACGCAATAACTGCCCCGGTCCACGAAAAAATCACCTGAAAACCAAACCAGTCCATGAGCCATTGTCCAATCCACCCGTTTTTGCCAAACAAGTAAAGCAAACCAAATCCAATTACTGTTGGGGGAAGAACAAGAGGCAGCAAAAGTATGGATTCTAATATACTTTTCCCGGGAAATAATTTTCTGGAAATGATTCGTGCGCTGATCACTCCAATTATAAATACCATGAAAGTAGCAATTCCTGCCACTTTCAGGGACAATAGAAGAGGCTCGACATTCATTTTTCTATCTTTCCACCTCTCATAGGATTGAATCCATAAGCTTTGTAAATTTCTGTTGCATGGTCACTGGTTAAAAAGGTAAGAAATTTCTTCCCTTGATCCTTAGTCCGGCTTTTTGAAAGAACGATTCCCGGATATATGATCGAATCGTGGAGGGTAGGATCTACTTGTGTAAGAGTGGCCACCTGATCGGAAATCATGGCATCACTGGCATAAACAAAACCATAGTCCACCTGACCGGATTCGACATAGGCAAGAACTTGTCTTACATCACTTCCGAATACCATCTGATCCTCTAGCTTTCCCCAAAGTTGAATCCTTTCGAGCGTCTGTTTCGTATAAGTACCAGCAGGCACACTCTCCGGATTACCGACGGCCAGCTGTTCACTTTCTGTAAGTTCCAGTTCCTGAATCGTGTCTAAACGATTCTTAGATTCATCACCAATAAGCACAATCTGGTTTGTGGCAAATTCTATGTATGTATCCTTGTCGACAAGATCCTGCTCCTTTAGCAGTTCAATCCAACGAAGATCGGCAGACAAGAACACGTCTACAGGAGCTCCTTGTTCAATCTGTCTAGCCAGTTTACCTGATCCTCCATATATGGTTTCTATTTCTATATGATATTGTTCCTCAAAACGAGGAGTTAGCTCTTCCATTACGTCTTTTAGACTTGCAGCAGCTGCTATTCTTATGTTCGTTTCATTAGAATCTGATGGAGAAGCGCAACTGCATAAGATTAGTAAAATCATCATACTCCATATCCATATTAACGTTCGCATGTCTATTCCCCTTTGTTACCATTGGTTCTATTCTTAAGATACGTTATATGTAAGTAGAAAGCGATTAAAAGGTCATAAAGAAAGGAGTGCGGTTTATGAAATTACAAGTGCTTTCAACTCTTATCCTCGCTTTATTGCTCACACAACTCCCAGTCATAGGGAAATATTTCGCTATCTTGAATACAATGATCCACGAGAGTGGGCATTCCCTTATGGCGTTGATTACAGGTGGAGAAGTGAGGAGAATTTCTCTGCTTCCCAATACGTCCGGATTTGCTCTGACCGGACATACATCATGGGTCGGGCAAGTATTAACAAGCTTAGCCGGCTATGTATTTGCCTCTTTCTTCGCTTTCGTCTTCTTTTTCCTCATTAGTCGTGGGCAGTATAGGTGGATGGTTTATCTATTAATAGCGTTCCTAGCTATCAATCTCCTTTTCTGGGTGAGGAATGTATATGGCCTCTTCTGGATCCTTACATTTGGAGCTGGGTTTATATGGCTGTTGAGAACCGGTCATGAACAGGTGGTCCAGTATGTCTTATTGTTTCTATCTTCACTCGTCCTTGTCGAGTCAGTGACCAGTGCCTTTGAGGTGATGTGGATCAGCTTTGTGTCACCAAACCAAGCCGGTGATGCCGCAAACTTGGCAAGAGCGACAAAATTTATCCCCGCCCCTTTTTGGGGAGTGGCTTTTTTTGTCCAGGCCTTATACTTTGCCCTGCTTTCTATAAAGCGTGTCTTCCCTTTCTGACGTTGTGAATGAAAAGAAGAAAAAAGATTAAATTCCGCTCATGCCCTGCCTTCTTATTCCCTTCTGAATAAGGTAGTAAAGTAAGAAGAGAGGGGGGAATGGAATGAGCGGAGGATACGGTGGCGGTTTCGCGCTATTGGTTGTTTTGTTCATCCTTTTGATCATCATCGGTGCATCTTATATGGGTGGCCGTGGATACGGTTATGGATACTAATAAATAAACAAAGCGGGAAACTTTTCCCGCTGTTACATAAAATCAAACGTTTCTCGAAGTTTGGAAAAGGGTATCAGGGGACTAGAATAATTGGACGGAGGCGTCGTTTATGGATTTAAAAGAACACTTAGTTGCACATGGATATGACCACATTGATATTCTTCTTATTGATGAGGAGGGTGACCAAACGACAGTTGCCGACATTTCCCTGCCAAAGGTCACGGATTTAGAGTACAAGCTTTATCTCAAGCCGGAAACGATCTCTTACCATTTTAAGGAAGAGAATCCTTATTTCGAGGCTGAGCAGCAATCAGAGTCCGATGATGGTAAGAAAATTAAAGGTTTCATCCTCGAATGGTAAGTCCTGTTCCTACAGGGCTTTTTTTTATGCCTAACATAACACTCAGCATTTGCAGATATGCTCCCGATTGTGGAAGACTCAGTTTCGAGACGTTTTTGTGAGTTTAAGGGCTGCGGGAAAAGGTTCGCTTTCCATGGGGCGGGCAGTGAGTCCTCATACTACGCCTTCCGGGATCTGACCTGTCCCACACTTCCCATAGGAGTATCACCGTTTTCCCCCGCCCCTTTGTCATGGAAGATTCACGAAACCACTACTAAAAGGTCAGATCGGATGATTAGGGAAATAGAATATAGGATTCAGTACGTAAACGCTTGATCCAGAGTGCTTTAAACCTCTAACGCTTGGAAAGTGGAAGGCTTTCCAAATTGGTACGGGAGTTCGTTTCTCATTTCCCAGCCACCCCTGACACTCAACATGACAAACAAACCCCGAAACATTTTGAAACAGAGTCTTACACAATCCTGCCATATTGTTGAACACTGGTTTGTTTATTCTGAACCACAAGGGGAATGAAGATGGTAAATCCCAACAGGAGGTCATTTTCATGCAGCAACATAAACTATACATTAACGGAGAATATACAGAATCAAACGGATCAGAATGGATTGATATCCTAAATCCGGCGACTGAAGAGGTCATCTCTCAAATACCTAAAGGAACCGAAGGCGATGTCAATCGAGCGGTGAAAGCAGCGTTTGAAGCCCAAAAAGGGTGGGAACTAACACCGAATATTGAACGCGGAAAAATCGTCAGGAAACTCGGAGATCGTATTGAAGAAAACCGTGCGACTTTTATTGATTTACTACAAGAAGAGCAAGGGAAAGATTATGAGCTTGCCAGTGGAGAAGTAGACCTTGCCATTGATTATTTCCGTTACATGTCCGAGTGGGCACGTAGAATTGAAGGAGAAATCGTACCAAGTGATCGTAAGAATGAGAACATCTTCATTTATAAAAAGCCGATCGGAGTAGTAGCTGGAATCGTCCCTTGGAATTTCCCTATGTTCATTTTGGCTCGTAAAGTAGCAACGTCACTTGTAACAGGAAACACAATAGTATTAAAACCAAGTCAGCAGACACCAAACACCGCGATGGAATTCACAAAAATCGTTGACTCGATGGACGAAATTCCAGAAGGGGTTTATAACGTGGTGACAGGTACTGGTTCAGAAATCGGGAACACCCTTGCCTCTCATCCGAATGTACACATGATATCCATGACCGGGAGTGTGACAGCAGGAACGAAAGTAATGGAAGCAGCGGCACAAAATATTACGAAAGTGAATCTGGAGCTTGGAGGGAAAGCACCTGCCATTGTCACGGCTAATGCGGACCTGGATGTTGCAGCTGAGAGCATTACGACATCCCGTCTCGCTAATAATGGACAGGCGTGCACAAACGCTGAGCGTGTCTACGTCCATGAAAGTGTCGCGGAGGAGCTTATCGCTAAGTTACGTCATAAATTTGAATCAGTGACCATGGGCGATCCTCGTGAAAATAAGGAAGCGGATGTCGGTCCTCTTGTAAGTAAAGATCGTCTTGAAGAAGTGGAAAACATGGTAAAAGAAGCGGTCAATGCAGGGGCGAAGGTTGAAATTGGAGGAGAGCGTGGAGACATAGACAAAGGCTATTTTTATAAGCCGACAATTCTTACCAATGTAAACCATGAAATGCAGATTATACAGGAAGAGATCTTCGGTCCTGTCATCCCTGTGGCGACATTCAAGACATTGGATGAGGCGATTGAAAAGGGAAATGATACAGAATACGGATTATCTTCTTCTGTTTATACCGAAGACATGAATGAAGCCATGCGTGTCGTGAATGAACTGAAGTTCGGTGAAACATTCGTCAATCGTGAAAACTTCGAAGCTGTCCAAGGCTACCATGCGGGAATGAGGAAGTCAGGACTTGGTGGAGCGGACGGAAAACACGGAATGGAAGATTTCCTTGTCACTCAAGTCGTTTATATGCAGTATAAAGATGATAAAAAATAAGAAGAAAAAGAGCTGCGATCCTTGTCGCAGCTCTTTTTTATCGGTTATCGATTTTTTCAGGATAAAGGTCGTGATTCATCAAGCGATGATCCGCCAATTGTTCAAACTTCGTGCCAGGTTTTCCGTAATTGCAGAATGGATCAATGGAAATCCCACCACGAGGTGTGAACTTGCCCCACACTTCAATATAACGTGGATCCATTAAATCTATCAGGTCGTTCATGATTGTATTCACACTATCTTCATGGAAATCCCCGTGATTTCGGAAGCTGAAAAGGTAGAGTTTGAGTGACTTACTTTCCACCATTTTCACGTTTGGAATGTAGCTGATGTAGATGGTTGCAAAATCAGGCTGGCGGGTCTTCGGGCAAAGGGTTGTGAATTCCGGACAGTTGAATTTGACGAAATAGTCACGGTTCGGGTGCTGGTTATCAAATGTTTCGAGGACATCCGGGTCATACTCGAAAGAATAAGAATTTCCTTGGTTACCAAGGAGTGATAAATCAAGGTCTTGATCGTTGCGTCCTGGCATGAGTCATGCTCCTTTTTTTAATGTTTTTTCAATAAAAAAGCCGCAGCGGCTAAGGGCTGCGGCTTATCAAAAGACGTGGTCCTTAGTTTTTTATAGAGGGGTTAGCTAAGAAACCTCTATTATGAAGCTATTATGCTCGTTTCATTATATAAACAGAGAAGAATGCTGTCAATTTACCTCGTTCCCTTGTCCTAATTCTGTAAATCTTTGGAGATAACTCTTTAAATATGAGTAGAAATCCCCTACAATAGAAGTAATTCATAAAATTTTCAGAAAAGTATGCAGTTCGTGGCTCTGAAAGGATCAGAGCTTTCTTCAGCCACAAAGGGAAAACGTTTACAAAACATTCTTATGAGGTGATGATGAATATGGACATGAAACCAATTCCAGCTCGATCAGGCAATCACAACATGGAAAACTACAAAGAAGCGTATGAGAATTTCCAGTGGGAAGAAGTGAAAGAACAGTTCTCATGGAACGAGACAGGCAAAGTGAACATTGCCTATGAAGCTGTCGATCGCCATGCAGAAAACCCTGATAAGAAGGATCAGGCAGCTCTGATCTACTCTGCACCGGATAGAGAAGAGACCCTTACTTTTGAAGATTTGAAGCTGAAAAGTAATCAATTCGCAAATGTACTGAAAAAACACAATATAGAAAAGGGCGATCGTGTCTTTCTTTTTATGCCGAGAAGCCCGGAGTTTTATGCAGCATTCCTTGGTATTCTTAAAGTAGGAGCAATTGCTGGACCGCTGTTTGAAGCATTTATGGAACAAGCCGTACGAGACCGCTTGGAAGACAGTGAAGCGACGATGCTCATTACGACTCCTGAATTGCTTGAGCGCGTGCCGGCGGATGAGCTTCCGAATTTGAAGCAAGTCGTGCTTGTCGGCGGCGATGCCCCGGGTAACTACATTTCTTATGATGAAGAAATGGAGAACGCATCGGAGGAATTTGATATCGAGTGGGTAGACCTTGAAGACGGGATGCTCCTCCACTACACCTCTGGTTCAACAGGCAAGCCGAAAGGAGTTTACCACGTTCACAATGCCATGCTCCAACATTACCAAACAGGTAAGTGGGTGCTGGATCTTAAAGAAGACGATGTGTACTGGTGTACAGCAGACCCAGGCTGGGTAACAGGGACAAGCTACGGAATCTTTGCTCCATGGTTGAATGGTGTGACGAACGTCATTCGTGGTGGGCGTTTCAGTCCTGATGACTGGTATGGAACGATTGCAGAGAAAAATGTTTCTGTCTGGTATTCCGCTCCGACAGCTTTCCGTAAACTATTGAGTGCTGGAGAAGACGTGGCGAAAAAGCATGACCTATCTTCCCTTCGCCATGTTTTAAGTGTAGGTGAGCCTTTGAACCCTGAAGTTGTGACATGGGGACTTTCGGCCTTCGACTTACGCATCCATGACACGTGGTGGATGACGGAAACGGGAGGCATGTTGATTTGTAACTATCCTGCGATGGATATGCGTCCAGGATCCATGGGTAAACCGTTCCCTGGCATTGAAGCTGCCATTGTTGATAATGAAGGGAACGAGCTACCTGCCAATCAAATGGGGAACCTGGCAATCAAGCAGGGATGGCCGTCCATGATGCGGGCCGTTTGGAAGAACCCAGGGAAATATGAAAGTTATTTCTTAAATGGTTGGTACGTTTCTGGGGACAGCGCCTACCAGGACGAAGATGGTTATTTCTGGTTCCAGGGACGTCTTGATGATGTCATCAACACTTCCGGAGAACGTGTCGGTCCATTTGAAGTGGAAAGTAAGTTGATTGAACACGAAGCGGTAGCAGAAGCAGGAGTCATCGGGAAACCTGATCCTGAACGCGGGGAAATCATCAAAGCGTTCATCACTCTTAGAGAAGGGCATGAACAATCCGATGAACTGCTCGAAGACATTCGTCAGTTCGTCAAAAAAGGTTTGAGCGCCCACGCCGCTCCAAGGGAAATTGAAATCAAAGATACGATTCCTAAAACACGTAGTGGTAAAATCATGAGACGTCTCCTGAAATCTTGGGAGCTTGGTTTACCGACAGGCGATACCTCTACTCTTGAAGAGTAACAGAAGAAAGCACAGCCCGCTTCAGGGCTGTGCTTTTCATTTTTTGGGTGCTCGTCTGGAAAGTTGTTTCACGTGGAACGAGCAAGCCGAGAACCAAAATTTCATAAACCCTATGGTAAGATGTGGATAGATATTACATAGATTGCAGGTGGCACAATGAAGAAAGAAGGATCTACACGGTTTTTGGACGGCTCATTAGAGACTGTTCAATGGTTCGTATTTTTGTTGGCGAGTGCAGTTGCTCTGCCCATTGTTATTGGTTCTATTTTTGAATTGAATTTCAA
Organism: Halobacillus sp. Nhm2S1; assembly: GCF_019599545.1. Lineage (GTDB taxonomy): Bacteria > Bacillota > Bacilli > Bacillales > Halobacillaceae > Halobacillus. The sequence goes on from NZ_JAIEZV010000002.1 coordinate 1,094,974, forward strand.
TGAAGTCTCAGGATTGATGCAACGGACATTTTTTGTCGTGGGCGTCGCTTCCTTCCTACAAGGTGTTTTTGGACACCGTCTCCCAATTATGGAAGGGCCCGCCGGCCTATGGATCAGCATTTTTGCCGTCATGGCCTATAGTGGGGCGCAGTCGGGCGACAGCTATATGGAAACCTTACAAGTTCTCCAGGGGACGATGATATGGACGGGGATTTTTTTATTCCTCTTTGGTATCTTCCGTTTGTCGCACCGTGTGCTCTTTGTTTTCACACCACTCGTTACGGGTGCTTTTTTATTTTTACTGACCGTCCAATTGAGTGGAACGTTTCTTAAAGGGATGTTAGGGATTCAGCAGTCGACAGAAGCGGTGGATGGAAAGCAGGCGCTGGTTGCTTTTGTTACGCTTGCGCTTGTGATCGGTCTATCGATTATGGGAAAAGGATGGTTGAAAAGTTTCGCTGTTTTGATTGGAATTGCTTTCGGTTGGGTATTGTATGCCATGACTTTCAATGGAACTGCCCATGATGAAACCGGAGGGAGCTCAGTTTTTTCTCTGCCTGAGTTTTTTGCATGGGGGCCGCCTCATCTGACCTGGGGAACGCTTCCTTTGGGGTTTATTACCGCTGTAATTTTATTGTCAAATCTGGTGGCGTCGATCATTGCGGTGAGTCATACCGTTTATGGAAAGCCGAAGTACACCTATGATCAGGTCAACAAAGGAAGCAGCTTTCTAGGGATTAATCATGGAATTACAGCTGCGTTTTCAGCAGTAGCTAACGTTTCTTTGGCATCCTCTTCGGGTTTCATGCAATTGACCGGGCAAAAAAGGAAACGCCCCTTTTTATATGCGTCTCTATTATTAGTCGTATTTTCGTTCTTCCCTCCGGTGGTAGCATTTATTTCTGGCATTCCCGCACCGGTAGCAAACGCAGCTTTGCTCGCAACTTTTGTCCAATTGATGGGGCTTGGATTGTCCAACATGACGAGTGAAACGCTGGATGAGCGGAGACTTACGATTTTAGGACTTTCTTTCTTATTGGGAATTGGGCTCATGTTTCTCCCGCCGGAGGCTTTCAATGGTGTGCCCGCAATATTACAAAACTTACTGAGCAATGGACTGCTGGTCGGGACTGTCCTCGTCATCGTTCTGGACCGGCTTTGGAAAGAATCAAACACGTCATCATAGGGAAAAGTGATGGTACAAGGAAGTGATGGAATGGAAAATAAAATATATGATGTCATCGGGATCGGAATCGGTCCTTATAATTTAGGAATGGCCGCATTGCTTGATCAGACGGAAGAGTTGGATGCTGTCTTTTTTGACAAGACCCCTGAATTTATCTGGCATCCAGGTATGCTTATTGAAACGATGGATCTGCAGGTTCCTTTTTTAGCGGATCTTGTTTCGTTTGCGGACCCGAAAAGCCCTTATACCTTTATGAATTATTTGCATGAGCATGACCGGATGTTTCCTTTTTTCTTCCACCGTCATTTTGAAATTCCACGTCAAGAATACAATCACTACATGCAGTGGGTGGCTAAGCAGTTGGATGGTCTATTTTTCGGACATACCGTGGTTGACGTGAGGGACCATAAAGATGCAGAAGATCCCCATTATGAAGTGGTGGTAAAAGAAAGAGCGACCGATGAGAAAAAATACTATCAAGCTAAGCACGTTGTCATGGGGACTGGGAGTGAACCGTTGATCTTGGACGGAATGGACCGGTTACCGAACGAAGATGTGATGCATACGAGCCGCTACCTTTTTGAAAAAGATCATTTACTGAAATCAAAACACGTGACCATTGTCGGTTCGGGGCAGAGTGCTTTAGAGGTATTCCTTGATTTATTAGAAGAGCAAGACAGACAGTCAGATATGAAGTTAAGCCTCTTTACGAGATCGGGAGGTCTTTTTCAATTGGACACGGCTAAGTTCGCTCAGGAAATGTTCACACCAGAATTCGTGGATTACTTTCACGCCCTTAGTCTTCATCAACGGAAAGATGCCCTCGATACGCTTGGCCCTCTAAGGAAAGGGATTGATCCTGATACACTCACAAGACTTTATACAAAACTTTACCATCGCACAGCCGGTATGAAGGATAGTCGTGTTCTTATCCAACCGATGACTGAAATTACAGGGATTGAGGCGAAAGAGGACGGAAGTTATCACCTGCAATGTAAACAGTGGCAGGAAGAAGTCGAGTACACGTACCCTACAGATAAAGTTGTGCTGGCCACAGGGTATAAACCTCATTTTCCTGACTGGTTCATGACCCGCTTCAAAGATCAAATTGAATGGGAAGAGGAAGGGATGTATAAAGTATCGCGTGATTATCAGCTCCTTTTCAACGATGATCGCAACCATCATTTCTTTACGCTGACCAACCTCGTCCACTCCCATGGAGCAGGAGCTACGAACTTAGGGTTATCCGTACACCGGAACGTTCATATCATCAACACGATTGCAGGGAGAGAATTGTACAGGAATCAATCGGATACAACGTTCCAGCAGTTTTCCATGAAAGAGTTTAAATAACCATAAAGTGGAAAAGTGGTTTAAAATCATCTCATGGGGGAAGATATCCTATGTGTTCAAATCCAACCCATACATTCAAGGAGATGATTAGATATGAGTAAGATTGCTTGTGTCATGACGTCCATGTTTGAAGATGTAGAATATACACAACCGGCAGAAGCTTTCTCAAACGAAGGCCATGAAGTAACGACCATTGAATGGGAAGCAGGCAAAGAAGTAGAAGGAAAACAAGGAGAAGCTTCCGTTAAGATCGATACATCCATTGATGATGTGAAACCGGAAGACTTTGATGCTTTGTTTATCCCTGGTGGTTTTTCACCTGATATTCTGCGTGGGGATGAGAAATTCGTTTCCTTTGCGAAACATTTTATGGATGAAAAGAAACCTGTATTCGCAATCTGCCATGGCCCACAACTATTGATTACGGCTAAAACCCTCGAAGGGCGCACAGCGACAGGGTTCAAATCTATTTCCGTTGATATGGAATATGCAGGCGTCAACTATGAGGATAAAGAAGTTGTCGTTTGTCAGAATCAGCTGGTCACAAGCCGCCAGCCCGATGACATTCCAGCCTTCAACCGCGAAGCATTAAAACTCTTGAAATAAAAGAAGAAAGGCCATGAGGGAACTCCCCCATGGCCTTTTTCTTCGTCTCAATAAATCAACCGTCTCTTTACACAAAAGCTTCCTATTATGACAGACTCAGTTGCGAAACTTTTGTGGATGGGAGGGGGATGCGGTGAACAGCTTGCTTTCTAAGGGAGCGCGGTGATCCTCCTCGTACTGCGTCCTGTGGGGTCTCAACATGCACTTTTTCCACAGGAGTCTCGCCATTCACCTCCGCCCCTTTGCCATATAAGTATCTTGAAACACTTTCTGGAATAAGCTGTTTTTATCCATATGGTAATTGGAGGGGAATCTACTACCAAGGCAGCTATTATGCATGCGGAAAGCTTCTCCCCAGCCACCCCTGAGGCTCAACCCGGGTAACGAACCCCGAGAACATCTCAAAATTGAGTCTTACACAATCCTGCCATATTGTTAAAAAACGTTTACCAATACAGTACCAATTTTGTAACCTCCTATTGTAGAGAGGAGAAGAAAGTTCCTATATAATGAAAGGAAGATCATAGATCGTTCTGTATTACATACATGCACCGCATTGAAGAAGGAGGACCAAACGATGATTGTCATTGAGAAAGAACAATATTTTCACATGATTACGCAGCATGAGCATGCCAAAATTTCAGCCCAAATCGTCGCTCATTGGAAGAATAATTTTTTATTGCGCTCTAAATTGAGAGAAGAAGCAGATTGGGCGATTGAGCAGCACGATAGAGCCTGGATTCCACTGGATGATCATCCAGAATGGAATGAAGAAAAGCAGCGGCCATATACGTTCGTCGATTATCCGTTAGAGAAAAAACTGCAGGCCTACCAACGTGGAATTGAAGAGGTAGCTGACCGCTCATTGTATGCTGGTATGCTTTGCAGTATGCACTATGCGTCGTTCTTTTCTAAAGATGACAAGAATCCTGCTGTACAGACGTTTTTAGCTGAAGAAAAAACACGTCAGCAGGATCTGTTCGAATCAATGGAAATGGACATTCCCTATGATATCTATGACCTTCATTTCCGCCGGCTGCAATTTTGTGATGATTTGTCTCTTTATGTATGCATGCAGGAACCTGGAACACCCAAGGAAGAAGAAGTTCCATGGTTTAAAAACGGCTTCAGACAGTCCTTTGATTTCGCTCCAGGTGGCATGAATGCCCACTGGGTGGATAAAGAGAAAGTTTCCGTCTATCCTTTTCCATTTGAAAAGCCATTCAGCATAGAGGTTCCCTACCGTCCAGTTTTAAAAAGGGAAATTGAAGAAAAAGGTCTATCCCAGGCGTTTCACAATACAGAGGTTCAAACCCACGCCGTTACTTTTGTGAAAAAAGAATAGTCACTTACATGTTCAAGAGTGTAAGCGACTGTTTGATGTTTTGCCTGATCGTTGCAGGCAAGGAGCATCTCCTTATTTCTTATCAATACTGAATTGTCCATCAAGCAACACCCAGTTTTGAGGGAAGGAAAGACCAAGTTTCCAGTAACTGATGCCAAGAAGGCCACGATCTTTTATTAAGTCGAACTTTCGTTGAATGGATCGCGCATCTTCAAACCATACTTCGTGTTTTTTCACAGCATCATCCGTATAAGTGAAGTAAGGGGCCTGCTCTTTTTGATCATAAGAAATCGGCACATTGTTTTCTCTCGCAATTTGAATCGCTTGCTGTGGACTGATTGCCTTTGCAAATTCTCCACCTGGTTCATAAGGAAGGGTCCAATCATACCCATATAAGTTTTGACCGAGAAGAATCTTTTCTGCCGGCATTTCTGTCAACGCATAATCGACCACTTCTGTCACGGGACCGATAGGAGCTACGGCACGTGGAGGGCCGCCGCTATATCCCCATTCATAAGTCATTAATACAACGAAATCTACAATCTCTCCGTGGGCTTTATAGTCATGGGCTTCGTACCAGGCTCCTTTTTGATCGGCACTTGTTTTAGGAGCAAGAGCGGTTGATATGAGTAACCCCTCTGCTGCCAATCGCTGTTTCGCTTTCCTCAAAAACTGGTTATAGTTCTCTTTCATTTCAGGAGGGAGAAACTCCATATCAAAGTGGACATCTTGAAAACCTACTTGTTTAGTCGTTTGAATGATGTTGTCGAGCAGTTTATCCTGAAGAGCTTCATCAGATAGGATTTTCCTTCCTAATTCAGCACTGAATCCATCTTCGGCAAGGTTTGTGACAACCATCATAAGAGCGGTATCGTTTTGTTGAGCAATTTCCTTAAAATTATCAAGCGGCGGAGCTTTTAACGAAGCGTCTTCCTGGATTTCATAACTGAACGGCGCCAGGTAAGTCAGCGAACCCGCCCTATTTTCAGCAGAGGCGCGAAGTGTGTCGGATACTTCCCCCCCGTAGGGCTCGATGTAGGCATTCGCCGTAATCGGACGCGGTGGTTCATCGGGGATGTAGAGACGTAACCCAACAGAAAGAGGAGCCCCGACTTGAAGTCCGTTTACCTGGGCCAGCTTTTCAGCCGTGGTATTGAACTTCTGAGCAATGGAATATAAGCTGTCCCCTTGCTGGACAAAATAAAATTGGCCGACAATCGGTATAACAAGAGCCTGACCGATGACAAGGTCACCTGGGGTCTCGAGCTCATTTGCCTCAATAATGGCATTTGGCGTACTATCATAGAGACCAGCAATGGAGAATACTGAATCTCCTTCTTGAACGACGTGAATTTGCATATGGATTCGCTCCTTTCTCATCTTTAATAATGTATGAAAGAGGAAAACAGAATTATTCTTGAAAATCACAGGAGGAACATCATGCTTGACGATGAACATTATATGAAACTTGCTTTAGAGGAAGCAGAAAAAGCAGAGTTGGAAGGGGAAGTTCCAATTGGTGCTGTTATTGTAAAAGATGGGGAAGTCGTCGCCAGAGGATACAACCAGAGAGAAACATCCCAACTGGCTTCGTCTCATGCCGAATTTATAGCAATTGAAAGGGCAAACCAGCAAATAGGAAGCTGGAGGCTTGAAGAATGTACATTGTATGTCACTTTAGAGCCTTGTCCAATGTGTGCAGGTGCTATCTTACAATCGAGAATTCCAAGGGTCGTTTATGGTGCCAAGGATCCAAAAGCAGGTTGTGCAGGTACGCTTCTTAATCTATTAGATGACGATCGCTTCAATCATAAATCAGAAGTTCTACCGGGAGTTATGGAAGAAACATGCGGAAAAATGTTAACAGATTTCTTCCGTCATCTGCGTGAGCGCAAGAAAAATAAGCCATCGACTAATAATTAACAGTGTTTTATCATTGCATTTTTCCTGAAAACTCGCTATACTTGTTAATGCCGTGCTAAGCGGGGAGGTAGCGGTGCCCTGTACTCGCAATCCGCTATAGCGAGGCCGAATCCCCATCCGAGGTGGTGCGGCCTTAAGGTCTGCCTTATGTGAGTGGTGTTGACACCCAGGTCCTGCGCAACGGGAACCAGTGAATCCTGTCAGGTCCGGAAGGAAGCAGCAGTAAGCTGTCTCTCCCGTGTGCCGTGGGAGTGCCTGGGTCGAGCCACAACCATAAGTAACGCTTAGGGCCACATCATCGAAGATGGGTGCACGGCATTACATAAGCAACCATAAAGAGCTGTTATGATTTATTCATAACAGCTCTTTTTTTATACCTATTTTCGAAGGTTCACATCCGAACCTTGAATCAGGTATAATGAGGAAGAGACTATAAAGGGAGAACGGTTTTATGAGCTATCAGGCTTTATATCGCGTATGGCGCCCGCGAAATTTTGAAGGAGTCGTCGGACAAACGCATATTACACGGACACTGCAGAATGCGATTGAGCAGAATAAATTTTCGCATGCGTATTTATTCTCTGGCCCGAGGGGGACAGGGAAAACGAGTGCTGCCAAAATTTTCGCCAAAGCCGTCAACTGCGAGCGTTCCCCTGTAAAGGAACCGTGTAACGAGTGTGATGCTTGTCTTGGAATTCAGGATGGATCCATTTCAGATGTTATTGAAATTGACGCGGCTTCAAACAATGGCGTCGAGCAAATCAGGGAAATCCGGGACAAGGTTAAATATGCTCCCAGTGCAGTGCCTTACAAAGTGTACATCATTGATGAGGTTCATATGCTTTCCATGGGGGCTTTCAACGCTTTACTGAAAACGTTGGAAGAACCACCAAAACATGTCATATTTATACTTGCAACAACAGAGCCTCATAAAATTCCGTTAACGATTATATCCAGATGTCAACGATTCGACTTTAAGCGGATTTCGCAAAAAGCGATGGTTGAGCGGATGGAAAAAATCACATCGGTTGAAGAAATCGCTATTGCTAGAGAAGCGCTGGAGATTGTGGCGCTCACAGCAGAAGGTGGAATGCGTGATGCGTTAAGTCTTCTTGATCAGGCGATCTCCTACAGTGAAGATGAAGTGACGATTGAAGACGTTCTGGCCGTTACGGGTTCGGTTTCTCAAAGTAAATTAACAGCGGTTTTGGAGTCGCTTCACAACCAGGATGCAAGAGCAGCCCTCGAAGCGGTGGATGACTTGATTCAACAAGGGAAAGATCCTGGCCGTTTTGTTTTCGATCTGATTTATTATTTGAGAGACCTGCTTTTATTCCAAAGTGCTCCGGACCTTGAGCACAATTTGGAAAGGGCGATTCCTGATGAAGGTTTCAAACGTTTATCGGGTGAATTGTCTCCAGGTTGGATTCAGCAAGCCATCCGCGAGTTGAATCGTTGTCAGCAGGAAATGAAATGGACGACGAGCCCGAAAGTTTTCATTGAAATTGCCATGCTTAATTTGGTGGAAGTTCAGGAGCAACCTTCTCAAGGACAGCCTGTGCAGTCAGAAGCGGTGGATCAGCTGGCTAGAAAGATTGAAGGCCTTGAAAAAGAGCTGGCAAGCTTGAAAGAAAAAGGAGTCAGTGCAACGGCGCAGCCACAATCCGCGCCGAAAAAGCGAGCTCCTGCAAAATCAGGGAAAAAAGGGTATAATGTTCCCTATGAACGTATTCGCCAAGTGTTGAACGAAGCTTCTAAGGAAGACATTAAGAACGTTCAGGGACGCTGGGCGGACTTCATGGAAGCTTTAAAGCGGACGAATGCCCCTGCCCATGCAACGCTCTTGAATAGTAAGCCAAGGGCTGCCTCTTCTAAGGCACTGGTGCTAGCCTTCCGGTATGATATCCATTGTTCATTGGCATTGGAACATCAGAAGACAATTGAACCATTGCTTACTGAATTCATCGGCAAACCGATGACGATTATACCGATTCCTGAACCGAACTGGCAGGAGATTAGGGAAGAATTCGTCCGTAAACAGAAACAATCATCTGACGGTGGGACTGGAGTAGAAGGAGAAGAAAGTGAAACGTCCCCATCCCAAACGGGTGAAGAGGATCCTTTAGTTTCAGAAGCCCGGAAATTGGTCGGAGATGATTTAATAGAAGTACAAGATTAACAGCTATTTAAAGGAGGAATGCTCCATGCGTGGTGGAGGAAACATGAATAACATGATGAAACAAATGCAAAAAATGCAGAAGAAAATGATGAAGGCTCAAGAAGAGCTTTATGAAATGACATTCGAATCTTCTGCAGGCGGCGGTATGGTAAAAGTGACAGCGAACGGAAAGAAAGAAATCACCGACGTGGCTATTGATGAAGAAGTCGTTGATCCAGATGACGTAGAAATGCTTCAAGATTTGATCATTACAGCTACAAATGACGTATTGAAGCAAGTAGATGACAAAACGAATGATACTATGGGACAATTCACGAAAGGTATGCCTGGAGGAATGTTCTAGGAGGAATTTTCATGTATTACCCTGAACCGATATCAAAACTGATCGACAGTTTTACGAAACTGCCAGGAATCGGACCGAAGACCGCTGTTCGCCTGGCTTTTTTCGTTTTAGAAATGGAAGAGGATGATGTCCTCGACTTCGCCAAATCACTGGTCAATGCTAAGAGAGAACTTACGCACTGTTCCATTTGCGGGCACATTACCGATCAGGATCCTTGCTCCATCTGCCAGGATGAATCAAGAGACCAAACGTTGATTTGTGTTGTACAAGATCCTAAAGATGTCATTGCTATGGAAAAAATGAAAGAATTCAGTGGGAAGTATCACGTACTTCACGGCGCGATCTCGCCTATGGATGGCATCGGCCCAGAAGATATCAACGTAGCAAGTCTAATCAACCGTTTGAAAGATGAGGGAATTGAAGAATTGATTCTCGCAACGAACCCGAACATCGAAGGAGAAGCGACAGCGATGTATATTTCCCGTCTCGTGAAACCTTCTGGTATTCGCATGACGAGGATTGCTCATGGTCTTCCGGTTGGGGGCGACCTTGAATATGCAGACGAAGTGACCCTGTCCAAAGCTCTTGAAGGACGAAGAGAACTTTAGGGGGGAGAAGACTTGTTCAGCAGAAAAAAAACAGTAAAAAAAGAAATGGATCGAGAACTCCTCCTTCATATTAAAGAATTGAAGCGGGAGTGGGAAACTTTAAACACGATCATTGAACAGAGCATCGAACCGAGCGACGACGGATTGAATGATTTAGCCGTCGCCAAAGCGAAGTATTTCTACCTATTAAGAGAAGCGAGATTCAGAGGGATCAACGCTTTGTCTTAATTGATGTACTACCCTCTTGTCTACGAGCATAGACTGTTGATAGAACAGTTTCTTGGACAAGGGGGTTTTTTATGGATCCGGTGCTCGTCATTCTCTTATTAGGACTAGCCATCCCATTACTACTCATTATAGGCATGCCGGCTAAACCGTTGAAGGTTGTGGGACAAGTGATGACAAGACTGATTGTGGCCGTTATTCTCTTGTTTTTTGTGAACCTTTTCGGAGCTCAATTTGGTCTACATGTTCCAATCAATGGTTTTACAGCAACCGTATCAGTTATCTTAGGGGTTCCTGGGGTTTTATCTTTAACAGCTATTCATTTTTGGATTATATAAAAGGGCGAAGTTTCATACTTCGTCCTTTTTATTTTTCGGATATCCCTTTTATTAAAACTTTCCTCATTATATGATTTATCTTCTGGGTACATTAAAAACTCCCCTCATATGGAAAGATCCACTGAGAGGGAAACATTCTTTGAAAATATGTATCTTTTTTTTGAAAAACTATTGCGTCATCCGAAATGCCATGATATATTATTACTTGTCGCGTTAAGAGAGCGGCAAGCCGCAAACGGCTTAACAAAATAAATCATAAAAAGTTGTTGACGAAAACAACTACACATGATATATTAATTAAGTCGCTGTTTTGAAGCGGCAAACAAAACATTTGATCTTTGAAAACTGAACGAACCAACCAGTACGTCAAAACATTTCTTCTTTATAGAAGAGATTTGAAACAAAGCACATTCGGTGTGCAAATGAGCAAGTCAAACTTAACTTTTATGGAGAGTTTGATCCTGGCTCAGGACGAACGCTGGCGGCGTGCCTAATACATGCAAGTCGAGCGCGGGAAGCGAGTGGA